>NZ_CP004373.1:1830000-2882437 GCF_000583855.1 Gluconobacter oxydans DSM 3504 | reverse complement strand
GAGAAGCCAGAGCATCCGATACCTTTTTGTCGAACCCCCAGAATAGGCGTCCGCTCAGCCCGAAGCAAGCTGGAACACGAAGGGTTCAGCGGGATGTCATGAGGGTGTTCCCCATCGGCAACCCGGGGTCAGATGCTTGGGAAAAAGATGTCAGGAGCTGCAGTCAAAAAAGAACGCGCTCCTGGAGGGGAGCGCGTTCTTCAGTTCCGACCCGAAGGTGAAGCTCAGGCGGTTGCCAGAGCCTTCACGCGGGCGGACAGACGGGACAGCTTGCGGCTGATCGTGTTCTTGGCAATCACGCCCTTGCCTGCTGCGCGCTGCATTTCCGGCTGTGCAACCTTGAAGGCCTCGGCAGCAGCGGACTTGTCACCGGCCTGGATGGCGAGTTCAACCTTCTTGATGAACGTACGCATGCGGGACATGCGGGCAACGTTGCGCTCACGGCGACGTTCGTTCTGACGGATACGCTTGCGGGCAGAAGCTGTGTTTGCCATGGATCTTTCGGTTCAGTTTGCGTTTTGGTCGCGTAAATGGTTGGCGCCGTCTACTCTGTCCGGACGGGTCACGTCAAGCGTTTTGCACATTTTACACAGGATGGGGGCATCTTCCTGTCACGCTGTCTATTTCTGGCAGGTCGGACAAAAGAACGTCGAACGGCCTGACTGTGTGATGCGCTGGACCGGATGGTCTGCTCCACAGTTCGGGCATGGAGCCCCTTCGCGTCCATAGACGAGGTGCAGGTCCTGAAACCCGCCTTTCGTGCCGTCAGCCTGCACATAGTCGCGCAGGGACGATCCTCCGGACGCGATGGCTTGTTCCAAGATCTGCGGAATGGCCTCCGCAAGAGCGGCGGTCTCTTCTCCCGTCAGGGTACAGGCCTGCCGTGCGGGATGAATGCCGCAGCGGAACAGCGCCTCGCACACATAGATATTGCCCAGACCTGCGATCAGTTTCTGATCCAGTAGTGCGGATTTGATCGGCGAGCGCCTGCCCCGGAACAGGTCCGCCAGTGCCGGACCGGTCATGGCGTCCGAGAGAGGCTCCATTCCCAGATGGGCCAAAAGGCGGTGACTGTCCTCTTCAGATGTCCGAACCAGATCGACCATGCCAAAGCGCCGGGGATCGACCAGCCCTGCCCTTGCGCCACTATCCGTTTCAAGGACCAGATGCTCGTGTGCCGGCGGAGTCGCGTTTGTTCTCGCCCGGCCAATCGTGAGTCGGCCCGACATGCCCAGATGCAGCAGCATGCTCCATCCGCCTTCAAGACGCATGAGAATATACTTCGCGCGCCTGCGGAACGAGAGAACGTGATGGCCTTCCAGCTTTTCCCGCAGATCAGCGGGAAACGGCCAACGAAGGTCGAGGCGATTAACGGAAACATGGCTGATTCGGTGCCCTTCAAAGGCATCACGAAATCCGCGCATGACGGTTTCGACTTCTGGAAGCTCTGGCATGGCTGGCCTCAACGATATATCGATTGCCCCATGACCGATAGCGCAGAACACAACGCCTCGCCCTTCCAGTCCTCCGCACACGCCGAGGACACCACCGATTTCGGCTACCGGAGTGTTCCGCGCGGCCAGAAGAAAACGATGGTCCGGGAGGTGTTCGAGAGCGTCGCCGGGAAATACGACATCATGAATGACGTGATGTCGCTGGGTATCCACCGCGTCTGGAAGCGCATTTTCGTGGGCATGCTCAATCCGCGCCCGAACATGAAGCTGCTGGATCTGGCGGGTGGTACAGGTGACATCACCTTTGGCTGGCTTCGTGCCGGCGGTGGCCCTGCCATCCTGTCCGACATCAATGCCGCCATGCTTTCCGTGGGACGGGACCGTGCCATCAAGGCCGGACTGATCGGCAAGATCGAAGTCTGCGTCGTGGACGCGGAAGCCATCCCCCTGCCCGACTGCTCCGTCGATCGCGTGACCATCGCTTTTGGCCTGCGCAACTGCACGGACAAGGACGCAGTGCTGCGTGAGGCGCGTCGTGTCCTCAAGCCGGGCGGCCGCTTCTTCTGCCTGGAGTTCTCGCAGGTCGAGGTCGCAGCCCTCGCGCCGATCTATGACATGTGGTCCTTCCAGGTTCTGCCCAAGATGGGCCAGATCATTGCCAAGGATTCCGAGAGCTACCAGTATCTCGCAGAAAGCATCCGCATGTTCCCCGATCAGGAAACGCTGGCGCAGATGATGCGCGATGCCGGGCTCGAGCAGGTCCAGTACCGTAATCTGTCGGGTGGCATTGCCGCCATCCATTCCGGCTGGCGTCTGTAAAACCATGCGCCGCGTCCTGCTGATCGTCTCGGGTGGCATTGCGGCCTTTCGGGCGCTTGAGCTGGTGCGGCTGCTGCGGGCTGAGGGCATTGCCGTCACGCCCGTCATGACCGAGGCTGCCAAGGCTTTCGTCACCCCGCTCAGCCTTGAGACACTGGCAGGCGAGCGCGTGCATGACGCGCTGTTCGAGCCGACGCAGGAAAGCGAGATCGGACATATCGCCCTCGCCCGAAGCGCGGATCTCGTGGTCGTCTGTCCCGCCACCGCCAACCTCATGGCGCGCATGGCCCATGGTTTTGCCGATGATCTGGCGACCACACTTCTGCTCGCGACCACATCCCCCATTCTGCTGGCCCCGGCCATGAATGTGCGGATGTGGGAACACCCCGCGACGCAGGCCAATCTGAAAGTTCTCGAAGCACGCGGCGTTTCCATCGTCGGGCCGGATGTGGGAAGCATGGCCTGCGGAGAAGTCGGCGCCGGCCGTCTGAGCGAGCCGCCCGCAATCCGCGATGCCATCCTGCGCATCCTGACGCCGGACCGCTCCCTGGCCGGACGCCGCATTCTCGTAACGGCTGGCCCGACCGTCGAGCCGCTCGATCCCGTGCGCTTCCTGTCCAACCATTCTTCCGGCCGACAGGGCTACGCCATTGCAGCGGCTCTGGTGGCGCGGGGCGCGGACGTCACGCTGGTCAGCGGACCGGTGTCGATCCCAGTGCCTGACGGCGTCCATCGCATCTCCGTTCAGACCGCCCGTGAGATGCTGGCAGCCTGTGAAGCTGCCCTGCCGGTCGATGCTGCCGTCTGCACCGCCGCCGTCAGCGACTGGCGTGCAAAGAAACTGGCGCCGGGAAAGATCAAGAAGACGGGTGACGGACCGCCCAGACTCGAACTCGTGGAAAACCCCGACATTCTGGCGACGCTCTGCCGTGCCACCCAACGGCCTAGCCTTGTCGTGGGGTTTGCTGCCGAGACGGATGATGTTCTGGACAACGCCCAGGCCAAGCGTCTGCGCAAGGGGTGCGACTGGCTGGTGGCCAATGATGTGCGTCAGGGCGTGTTCGGTGCCATGCGCAATACCGTCAGCCTGATCGACGATAATGGCGTTCAGAGCTGGCCGGAAATGGATAAAACCGACGTCGCGGAACAGCTTGCGCAGAGGATTGCGGCCTTCTTTGCCGATCCGTCTTCATAGGCATCGCGATCCGGGATAAGACAGAGGCATGACGACAGACCTGATTGATGTGCGCATCACGCGCCTGCCTCATTCCGAAGGCCTTCCCCTTCCCGCTTATGCCACTGCCGGTGCCGCAGGATTCGATTTTCTGGCCGCGGTAGATGCTCCCATGACGATCGCTCCGGGCGAGCGCGTTCTGGTGCCGACCGGGCTGTGCATTGCCCTGCCCCCCGCCTACGAGCTTCAGGTCCGTCCGCGCTCGGGTCTGGCCCTCAAGCATGGGATCACGCTGCCGAACTCACCCGGCACCATCGACGAAGATTATCGCGGCGAACTCCGCATCATCGTCATGAATGCGGGCACCGAACCCTTCACTGTCGAGCGTGGCACCCGGATCGCGCAGGGCGTGCTGGCCCCGGTCTCCCGCCTGCGCTGGACGGAAGTCGAGACGCTGGACGAGACGGCGCGTGGCGAGGGTGGCTTTGGCAGCACCGGCCACTGATCCGGCCGGTGATATGCAGAAAACACTTGAGCCTTCCAGACGTCTCTTTCTAACCTCTGGTTTCCATCAAGAGGAAGGATCGCGCGCATCATGACGGGCAGCCCGATGGCCATGCCCATGCGGATCATGCATCGCTGGCGCCAGCGCATGAGCGGCATCGAACTTTCGATCCTGTTCTGCGCGACCGCTTTTGCACTTCTGGTGCTGCCCCGCGCTTCTGTCGCGCCTGTCCTGTCCGCCATGCCACCGGGTGCTCCCCTGCCGTTGTGGGACATGGCGGGGCTGACCGTCCTGCATGTGATCCTGTCCCTGCTGATTGTGGTGGCAGCATCGCTGCTTCTGTCAGGTGCGGCGTGCCAGTGGCCCCGTTTCAGGGCATTTCTCATCCCCGCCCTCTCTGTTGCCCGTGCCGTTCCGGGCCTCGGGCTGATCGGGATCCTGGCTGCGCTCTTTCCTCCGGCCCTGACCATCATGCTGGTTGCCGCGTCCAGCATGATCTGGCGGATCGTGACGGCTGTGCTCGACGCGGAAGACACGCTTCCCCCCGCGCTTGATGAAGTCGCGACCGGCCTGCGCATGACCGGTTGGCAGCGTTTCTGGCGCCTTCAGATGCCAATCGCCGTACCCCTGACGACCTTCAGGGCCATGCAGGCTATGCCGGCCTTCTGGGTCCGGCTACTGTCCGCCGAAGGTCTGATGATGCTGATGAGCCATCAGGCAACAGGCGGATGTGGTGCAGCCGCCCTGCAGGCCATGCTGGACCATCATCCGCTCCGGATCGTCGAAGTTTCCGGGATCATTCTTCTGCTGATTCTCGTGATCGATCAGGCTCTCATGCGTCCCATGGTGGGCTGGGCGCAGCGTTATCGGCCCGAAGGCCCGTTCGAGGAACGCGCACGCCCGCAATCCTGGCTGCTGACGATCTGGCGGCGCACAAAGCTCATGCTCTGGCTCAGCGGGAACGTGAGTGATGCCCTCGTCTGGATCGGGAACTGGCGCCTGGGTCGTCCGCGCAGCATCCTGCCCGAGCGCCACAGGACAGTCCGGGAACTTCCAGAGGCGCTCCTGCCTGTCGTTTCCCTGTTTCTTCTGGTTTATGCGGTCTATCACGCCGGCCTCCTGCGGCAGGTTCCCGCGGATCTGGCCGAGAGCGTGCTCACGCTTTCGCATGTGTGTGGGACGCTGCTCCTGTGTGTACTGGTCTGGGTTCCGCTGGGTCTGCTTATCAGCGAGCACGGATCTTCCCTGCGCAATGTCTGCCGGATGGCCGTGATGGCCTGTGGTCTTTTTCCGGCCGTGCTCCTCTATCCGCTCTGTCGGGAGCTGGGGCTCGATTCACCGGTCATTCTTCTCTTTCTGGGCGCGCACTGGCTGGTCGGGATCGTCATGCTCGACGCGGCGAAAGCTATTCCCTCAGGTCTGAGACAGGTCGCAGCGGGTCTGCGGCTGCGGGGTGTCCTGTTGTGGCGGCGCCTTCTCCTGCCGGCCATCGCGCCGGAACTGTGCGGCGGCCTGCTGACGGCGGTGGTGCCGGTCTGGAATGCGGTGATGGTGGCGGAGGCTTTTGTGCCGTCCGATAGTGGCCTTGGTGCTGCCCTGCTCTCAGAGGCCCTGAGCGGGGCCGTAGCAGCACAGATCCTCGCGCTGATGCTGCTGACGCTTCTTTCCATGCTGCTGGATCGACTGGTCCTGCAACCTCTCGCCGTGAATGCGGCCCAGAAATATACGATTTGAACCTCAGGCTGAAATCCACAGACCCATGAAATCTCTCCTGTCCCTTCGCGAATGTCGCCAGACCTATCTCAAGGAGAGCAGCACGGATCTGGTCGTGCTCGATCATGTCAGCTTCGATGTGCGGACGGGTGAAATCCTGGGGCTTCTCGGGCGTTCCGGCTCCGGGAAATCCTCCCTGCTGCGGATCATGGCCGGGCTGACGCCGCCGATGTCAGGACAGGTGTTCTGGCAGGGGGCGCCCGTAACAGGCCCTTTGGATGGTGTGGCGACGGTCTTTCAGTCTGGCGCGCTCTTTCCCTGGCTGACCCTGCGGCAGAATGTTGCGCTGGGCCTGGAAATGCGCCGCCTGCCCCGTGCCGAGCGCGAAGCCATGACCGATGCCGCCATTGAGGTCATGGGGCTTGAAGGCTACGAGAATGCATACCCCAAGGAACTGTCCGAAGCGCTTAGCCAGCGGGTCTCCTTTGCTCGCGCACTAGCGCTTCAGCCGTCCCTGCTCCTGCTGGACGAGCCGTTCTCGGCGCTGGATGTCCTGAGTGCTGAAAACCTGCGAACTGATCTGATCGAACTATGGGATGAAAAGCGCCTGCCGCTCAAGGCCATGCTGCTTGCAACACACGGGATCGAGGAGGCGGTTCTGATGTGTGACCGCATCCTTATTTTCTCCTCCAGCCCCGGCCGCGTAACACACGAGATCGCCGTCCCCTTCCCCCATCCGCGCAATCGCGACGACGAGGATTTCCGCCGCTTCGTGGACCAGATCTACGCGCTCATGACACGCCGTGCGCCCATCGTTTCCGAGGCGGATCCCGTCCAGCCACCCGTTGCCTCGGCCACAGCGCTTCCACCCTTCTCCATCGTGCTGCCGGATCTGGCGGTCGAGGTTCTGGTCGGACTGATGGAAGTGCTGGAAAGTGAGCCACTCTCAGGACGGGCCGATCTGCCCGAACTGGCACAGCGCCTCCAGATGACGCTGGATGACCTCCTGCCGCTGGGTGAGTCACTTCAGCTTCTGGATCTGGCGGAGCTTGAGGATGGCGACATTCTGCTGACGCCCGATGGTCAGGCCTTTGTCGAAGGCGATTCCGACACCCGCAAGGACCTGATGCGTAAAGCGCTTCTGCACCACCTGCCCCTGCTTCGCTCCATCCGCAGCACGCTGGACGAGCGTTCGAGCCACACCGTGGATGCGGCCCGGTTCCGCAAGGCCATGGAAGAGAGCATGTCACCCGATTATGCGCGGCAGACCCTCACCACGGCCATCGGCTGGGCCCGCTATGCCGAGCTGTTCGACTATGATGAGGAATCCGACCGCTTCCATCTGGAAAACGAAGAATAAGCTCGCGCCTCAGGCGCAGCAGACGCGCTTGTCCGCGATGGCCTGCGTGAAGGCTTTCCAGTCCTTCTCGCTCTGATCGGCATAGAGCACTGCAAAATCGGCAATGGCGCGGGCAAAGGAATGTCCCTTCCCCAGATAGCCGGCCAGCAGGGGCAGATCGGCGGAGCGGCCATGTGAACGGCCCAGGGTCCGCCCGCAGAGTGCGGCATATTCCGGCAGCAGCGCGTCCTCGATTTTCTCGCCGATCATGGCCAGACGGACATCCTTGGTCTGGCGCACATAGAAGTCCCGACCGCCGCCGGCCTTGCGTCCGGTCTGGTCGGTGGTGCGTTTTCCAGTGGTGTGCGTCCAGCCCAGAAACGTATCCGAACTGGCCTGCATGATGCGCTGCCCGGTGACGACCCGTTCCCCATGATTGGGCAGGTCCACAGCGCCCTGGAAAGGTTCGAGAACGGAGGTCTGGGCTTCCTTGATCTGAAGGATCAGGGGCTCGTTATCGGCGGTCGTGAACAGTCCGAGCGCACAGAACGTCCCGACACTGCCAATGCCGACGACCTTGAACAGCACGTCCTGCAGGGCATAGCGCTCCAGAACGATCCTGCGTTCTGGCGGCAGGTCACTGACATAGCGTGCGAAGGCACCACGGACGATATCATTGTGCTGCGGCAGGCGTGTGACGAAAGGCGGATGTTCCTTCAGGCGCCCCGCGGATTTGGGATCGATCATGCCGAAATGGCCGGAAATGGCCCCGAGTTCCGACTGGATCTTCTCCATCATGCCCGTGCGGATCCTGTCGTCCACGATCCCGTCAATGACTGCCCGCACATCGATCCGTTCGTTCCAGGCCTGAAGCGGCGGAAGCTTCGACAGACGGGCAATTTCATCGACGTAATGCTGAACGGCCGAGACAGCCAGACGACGGCAGTGCTTTTCGGACAGCGCAGCCTCGCGCCCCGCCAGCACAAGGCTCGTCGCCAGACGCTTGAGGTCCCACTCGAACGTCGCGGGAGCGGTTTCATCGAAATCGTTGATATCAAAGACCGGAAGCCCTTCCGGAGACGGATAGCATCCGAAATTGTCCAGATGGCAGTCCCCGCAGGACTGCACCCGCAACCCGGTCTTTGGTGTGAAGGACAGGTCAGACGCCATGACAGCCGCTGCCCCGCGCAGGAACGCGAAGGGCGAGGCCTTCATGCGCTGATGGCGGATCGGCAGTAGATCCGCGATCCGGCTCTTCCCCTGCTCCAGCAGTATCCCGATCGGATCAGGGCGCTTTGCGGGCGGAACCCACAGGGCGTGGCTGCTGCGCTTGACGGTCTTGCGCAGGGCCACGCCGGCTTCATAGCGGGCCTGACGGGTACGGAGCGGCGGGAAAGAAGGTGTCTTTGTCATGGTTTGTCACGATATCCGAAAAACGCTCCGCAACAAAGCACCCGTCCTCCGCCTCAGTCAGGCTGCTTGAGGCGGTCGCGGTAAAGCTTGCGGGCCTTGGCGACCTTGGGAGCCACCACGGCTGCACAATACGCCGTCTGCGGGTTGCGGGCGAAATAATCGTGATGCTTTTCCTCGGCGGGCCAAAAATGGGCGGGCCCTTCGATGGAGGTCACGATCGGATCAGGCCAGATGCCTTCGGATGCAATTTCGTCCCGTACCTTGCAGGCTGTTTCCTGCTGGGCGGCATCCCCGAAAATGACGGAGCGGTACTGCGTGCCGACATCGTTGCCCTGCCGGTTGAGCTGTGTGGGATCATGCGTCGTGAAAAACACGCGCAAGACGTCTTCCAGACCGATTTCGGCCGGATCGAACACGACCTTCACGACTTCGGCATGGCCCGTCCGTCCAGTGCAGACGGCTTCATAGCTTGGATTGTCGACGGAGCCGCCGGCATAGCCCGGTTCGGCCGAAATGATGCCGCGCAGACCGGTAAAGACGGCCTCGACGCACCAGAAGCAGCCTGCGCCAAGAAGGATGGAAGACTGTTGGGTCGTCATGATGATGCTCCGCTAAAAGGATCAGCCCTCCTATATGGGAAGGCTGATCCTGTCTGACGAGTTACCGGATGGAGTGAAGCGTGGGATTACTGCGCGGGTGCGACGGTCGGGAGCCAGATGGCGCTGGCATGATCGCCACCGCGATGGATGGTCTGGGTCGCGACGTGATAGTCCGAAGCCTTGGCGTCGAAAATGTTCGGCACGAAGGTCTGCGGATTGCGGTCATAGAGCGGGAACCAGCTCGACTGGATCTGGACCATGATCCGGTGCCCCTTCTGGAACACATGGTTCATGGCCGGAAGCGTAAAGCGGTATTCCTGCACCTGCCCCGCCGGAATGGCGGACGGATGCGTAAAGCTCTGCCGGTAACGTCCGCGGAAAATATCCATCGACATCGGCAGCTCATAGCCACCCATCTGTGGATTATCCGGCGTCAGACCGGGCTGGACATCGATGATCTTCACCACAAAATCCGCATCCGTTCCCGTGGTGCTGGCGAAAATATCGGCCGTCGGCACACCCGATACCGTGACCGGAGCATCAAGCACGGGTGTTTCGTAGGTCAGGACGTCCGGGCGGCTTTCGGCGAACCGCTGGTCGGTCACGAGCCAGGCCTTCCAGCGCGGATCCTCGCCCATCATGTACGGACGCTGGACGAAAGGCACCGGATGGGCCGGGTCGGAGACATAACTGTCCGTGCCAGGCAGCGTGCGCTTGAAAGCCAGACCATGATCCGGCTGCAGATACAGGCGCTCACCCTTCTGCATGCAGGTCGTGGTGCAGTCGCTCAGCCAGTTGCGGAAGTGATCCCAGTGGTTCTCACCGGTATTGTAAATGATGGCTTCATCCAGATGCGGATCAGGCGCGTTCTTCAGATAATGATCGAAGAACGGACGCATGACATTGGCGCGGTACCACAGGGCGGTGTCACCGTTGAAATGTAGCGGGCCAAGCGTGGAGCCATCATAGTTCACGCCGCTATGACGCCACGGCCCCATGACGAGGATGTTCGGAACCTGCGTGTGATGCGCCTTCAGGTTCATCCACGAATGGATCGCACCCCACATGTCTTCCTGATCCCACAGACCCTGCTCCCAGATCGTCGGAACCTTGAGCGGCTTCTTCACAATCAGCTGGTCCAGCGCCTGATCCTGCCAGAAGGCGTCATAGGCGGGATGGGCCTTCATGCGGCGCCACCAGGGGAACTGGTCCAGCCCGGCCTTCGTCGCGAAATTGCCGGTCGAGACATCGGCGAGGAACGTCGTGTAGTCGTCCGCATCCGGGCGGGGAATGGACGGACCGGATCCGGCTTCCGTCATCTGCGCCGTGAAATAGTCCAGTCCCGGCTGGCGGAACGCGCCATAATGGAACCAGTCATCGCCCATCCAGCCATCGACCATCGGGCTCTCCGGTGCCGCCACCTTCAGGGCCGGATGCGGATCGAGGAGCGCCATGACGACGGTCCAGCCCTCATAGGACGATCCGGTCATGCCGACCTTGCCGTTGCTCTCGGGCAGGTTCTTCACCAGCCAGTCGATCGTGTCCCAGGCGTCGGTCGTATCGTCTGTTTTGGTCGGGTTCAGCGGGCCGATCGGCGGCCGCGTCATGACATAGTCGCCCTGTGAGCCATACTTGCCACGAACGTCCTGAAAGACGCGGATATAGCCTTCATCCACGAACACGCCGTCACCCTGCGGCAGAATGGCGCGCATGGTCGAGGCATCGGGAACGCGGTTGGCGCGTTCGCTGGCATGATAGGGCGTGCGGGTCAGCAGGATCGGGGCGTTCTTTGCGCCCTTGGGGATCACGATGACCGTATGCAGCTTGATGCCATCACGCATGGGGATCATCACGTCGCGCTTGATGTAATCGCGCTGGTCGATCGGCATGCTGACATGGGCGGGAATGTCGCTGCCCGTCTGGATCATGTCAGGCGTGACCGCAGGGGTGGATGTGGCGGGTTCGGCGGCCTGTGCCGCACACAGGAATGTCGCGGCCAGAGCGGTGCCGAGGCTCAGAAAATGACGTCTCACGAAAGGCTCCTGATCTTTGTTGCGAGTTTGGACCGGACAGAGTCTTTCGGGCAAGGGGAGCCGGCCTGGCTTTTCATATCTTTCCTGCACTGGCTTCTGTGCGCCTGATTCGCTATGGATCAGGGCCTTCTCCTGTCATGAAAGTATCTTCCATGCCCGCCTATCGCTCCCGCACCACCACACATGGCCGCAACATGGCTGGCGCACGTGCGCTCTGGCGGGCGACGGGCATGAAGGACGGCGATTTCGGCAAGCCCATTATCGCGATCGCCAATTCCTTCACGCAGTTCGTGCCTGGCCATGTCCATCTGAAGGACATGGGCAGTCTGGTGGCCTCCGCGATCGAGGAAGTCGGCGGAATTGCCAAGGAATTCAACACGATCGCAGTGGATGACGGCATCGCCATGGGCCACGGCGGAATGCTGTATTCCCTGCCCTCGCGTGAACTGATCGCGGATTCCGTGGAGTACATGGTCAATGCGCACTGCGCCGATGCGATCGTCTGCATCAGCAACTGCGACAAGATCACGCCGGGCATGCTGATGGCCTCCATGCGGCTGAACATCCCTGTCGTGTTCGTCTCCGGTGGCCCGATGGAAGCCGGCAAGATCAACGGCCCGGGTGTGACGCGCAAGCTGGATCTGATTGATTCCATGGTCGCGGCCGCCAATCCGGACGTGTCCGACAGCGAGTCCGAACAGATCGAACGCTCCGCCTGCCCCACCTGCGGCTCCTGCTCGGGCATGTTCACGGCCAATTCCATGAACTGCCTGACCGAGGCGCTGGGCCTGTCCCTGCCCGGAAACGGCTCCTTGCTCGCTACCCACAGCGACCGCCGCGAACTGTTCCTGAGCGCAGGCCGTCGGATCGTGGAACTCGCCCGCCGCTGGTACGAACAGGACGATGCTTCCGTCCTGCCCCGCAGCATTGCCACGCGCGCAGCCTTCGAGAACGCCATGACGCTCGATATCGCCATGGGCGGCTCGACCAACACGGTTCTGCATCTTCTGGCCGCAGCCCGCGAAGGCGAAGTCGATTTCCACATGCACGACATCGACCGCCTGTCGCGCCGTGTGCCCAATCTGTGCAAGGTCGCACCGGCCAAGAATGACGTGCACATGGAAGACGTCCATCGTGCCGGCGGCATCCCCGCCATCCTGGGTGAGCTGGACCGCGCGGGCCTGATCCACAAGGATGTTCCGACCGTCCACGCACCGACACTCGGGGACGCACTGAAGAAGTGGGACATCCTGAACGGCGACGAAGAAGCAGCCCATTTGTTCAAGGCCGCGCCTGGTAATGTCCGGACCGTTCATGCCTTTTCGCAGTCCAGCCGCTACCACGAACTGGATCAGGACCGCGAAGGCGGCGTCCTGCGCGACAAGGCGCATGCCTTCTCGCAGGATGGCGGTCTGGCCGTGCTCTACGGCAACCTTGCTGAAGACGGCGCCATCGTCAAAACGGCCGGTGTCGAAGCCAGCATCCTGACCTTCACGGGAACGGCGCGGGTCTTCGAGAGCCAGGACGATGCCGTGGCGGCTATCCTGGGTAACCGCATCGTGGCCGGTGACGTCGTGGTCATCCGCTACGAAGGCCCCAAGGGCGGCCCTGGCATGCAGGAAATGCTGTATCCGACGAGCTATCTGAAATCGAAGGGTCTGGGCAAGGTCTGCGCCCTGATCACGGATGGCCGCTTCTCAGGCGGAAGCTCGGGCCTGTCCATCGGCCACATGTCCCCCGAAGCCGCCGAAGGTGGCCTGATCGGTCTGGTCGAGGACGGCGATCGCATCGAGATCGACATCCCGAACCGCACCCTGCACCTCGCCGTTTCGGACTCTGATATTGCCGACCGCCGTGAGCGCATGAATGCGCGTGGTGCAAATGCCTGGAAGCCGAACCGTGAGCGCGTGGTCTCGAAAGCCCTTCAGGCCTATGCCGCAATGACCACGAGCGCGGCCCATGGCGCCGTTCGCGATCTGTCGCAGATCATCGTGAAGACGCGGATCTGATCGCGCTTTCCACGGCGTCCTGCAATTCGGCGGACGCCAGCATCTTCGAGGCGACATGGCCGGTCGCCGGGACGAGCGTAATCGTCCAGCCAAAGGGAACATTGAGCTTTTCAGCCTGTTCCCGGCCCTGGGCATAGGCCCACTGCCCACGTTCAAGGCGGTTGCGGCCCTGTTCTGTCGCTGCGGGAATATGTTCTGTGGCTGAGGACGTTTCGGTGTCTTCAGCTCCCAGAATGACGGCGATATTTCGTGAAAGATAGCGCTTGAGGTCCGGAAGACTGCCGGATTCCGGCCAGTTGCGGAACCCGTAAGGAACCGCTGTCTCCGTTTCAGGCTCCACATAGGTCGCGGGGTTCATGATGACCGTCATGACCTCTTCGCCCGGAGCATAGGCTTCGACCCGTTCCAGATACTGCGCTCCGGCGGAGTGCCCCATCAGAATGATCGGCACGCGCGGCTCGCCCGAAACCGCCCGCGCCCACTGCTCCAGCAGCTTCATGTAGGTCGCCGCAGGGGGCGTCCGCTGTAACGCCGGAAAACCACCGCGCTGATATTGCTGAACGGAGAACCGCGCCACCGGAAAGTCGGGCGCAAACACCAGACTGCACTCATGTCTGGCGAGCGGGATCGTGTCATCGCGATAGGTGGCGCTGTTCCGGTTCTTTCCCGCAAGCACGAACAGGATGGCCCGGATCTGACACGACGCCGGGCGGAAGACCGAAACCTCGAAACGCTCCCCCGCGAGGGTCGCAGTCTCAAGGCTTCGCCCCGCCGGTAAAGCCTGGGCCTCGGCCACGCCTGCCATGACGGCAAGAATGGCTCCTGCAAGGCAGGCGGCCGTTTTCAACTCAGGCAAGACGCCCCAGAGCCGCCTTCAGCCGCTCCAGATCGCTCTGGAAAGTCGCCAGACGGTCGCGGTTTTCTTCCACGACTTCCGGCTTGGCGCGGGCCACGAAGTCCGCGTTGTCCAGCTTGCGCGTTACCTTGAGGATCTCGCCTTCAATCCGGGTTATTTCCTTGGCAAGTCGCGCCCGTTCCGCATCAAGGTCGATCAGACCTTCCAGCGGAATGAAGACAGTCGCTTCATCCAGAACGAGCTGGGCCGCATTGCGCGGCGCATCTTCGCCAACAACACCCACGTCCGAAACACGGGCCATACGGCCAATGGCCTCAGCCCAGGTCTTTGCACGCTCCAGATTTTCCGGCGCGGCATCACGCAGCAGCAGCGGTGCCTTCTGTGACGGCGGAATGTTCATTTCCGAACGCACCGTCCGGACATCCCCGATCAGCCGGATCACCCAGTCCAGTTCGGCGCGGGCTTCGTCGGCCCGGGTCACCGTCATGATCTCCGGCCAGCGGATCTCCTCGAATTTGCCCGGATAGCCAAGCTCCTGCCACAGCGTCGCTGTCACGAACGGAATGACCGGCTGCATCAGACGCAGGATCAGCCCCAGAACATGCGCGCTGACAGCCCGCAACTCGGCGGTTTCCTCGTTTTCCGCCGCAAAGACGGGCTTCGAGAACTCCACGAACCAGTCACAGAAACGGCTCCAGACGAACCGGTAGCAGCAGTTGGCATATTCATCGAAACGATAGACCGAGAGGGCCCGCCCCGCTTCGGTAATGGCATCGTTCGCTTCCGTCAGGATCCACCGCCCAAGCGCGCTCTTGACGCTTGCCGGATCGAAGCCTTCCGTCGGCTTGGCACCGTTCATTTCAAGGAAACGCGCGGCATTCCACAGCTTCGTGACAAAGGCGCGGTGTTCTTCAACGCGTTTGCGCCCGAGCTTGATATCCCGTCCCGGCCCCGTGCCCGCACAGATCGCCAGACGCGTCGCATCCGCCCCGAACTCGGCCACAAGATCCAGCGGATCAAGACCGTTGCCCTTGGACTTGGACATCTTCTGGCCCTTCTCGTCCCGGACCAGTCCATGGATCAGGACAGTCCGGAACGGAACATCATCCATGAAGTGCAGACCCATCATCATCATCCGGGCAACCCAGAAGAAAATGATGTCAAAACCCGTAACCAGCACGCTGGTCGGATAATAACGGGCCAGCTCTTCCGTTTTGTCAGGCCAGCCAAGCGTCGTAAAGGGCCACAGGGCCGAGCTGAACCAGGTGTCCAGAACGTCCTCGTCCTGCGTAAGGCTTACGCCCTCGCCGGCCTGGGCTCGCGCATCCTGTTCATTTTCAGCGACATAGACTTTGCCATCCGCCCCATACCAAGCCGGGATCCGGTGTCCCCACCAGAGCTGCCGACTGATGCACCAAGGCTGGATATCGCGCATCCAGGCATGGAACGTGTTTTCCCACTGCCGCGGCTCAAAAGCGATCTTTCCGCTTTCGACCGCTTCCACAGCAGGGCCGGACAGGGTCTTGGCATCGCAGTACCACTGAAGCGTCAGGCGCGGCTCAACAATTGCACCGCCACGCTCCGCATGCGGCACCTGAAGCTTGTGCGGCTCGATCTTCTCCAGCCATTTCAGACGCTCAAGCTCGGCAACAACCTGCTTGCGGCCTTCTTCGCGGCTCAGCCCATTCAGGGATTCGACGAACGCAACCGAAGCCAGTCCTTCGACGTCGCGCAGCTCAGGGCGGATTTCCTCAATCCACAGACAGGCTGTTTCATCAAGAACCGTCGGAGCCGGCAGATTGTGACGCTTGCCGACTTCAAAGTCGTTGAAGTCATGTGCCGGCGTGATTTTGACGGCGCCTGTGCCCTTTTCCGGATCGGAATGCAGATCGGCGACAACAGGAATTCGACGTCCCGTAAGCGGCAGGATTACGGTCTTGCCGATCATGTCGGCATAACGCTCATCCTCGGGATGAACGGCCACCGCGACATCGCCCAGCATGGTTTCCGGACGTGTTGTAGCCACCGTGATGGTCCGACCATCTTCCAGCGGATAGCGGATGTACCACATGGACCCCTTGGTCTCGTGGTTTTCCACTTCTAGGTCCGAAATGGCCGAACGGAACTTCGGGTCCCAGTTCACCAGACGCCGGTCGCGATAGATCAGACCTTCATTATAAAGGGTAACGAAAACCTTCCGGACAGCACGAGACAATCCGTCGTCCATCGTAAAGCGCTCACGCTCCCAGTCCGCCGATGCGCCGAGCTTGCGGAGCTGCTTGACGATCGTGCCGCCGTATTCCTGCTTCCAGTCCCAGACGCGTTCGAGAAAACCTTCGCGCCCCAGAGCGGTTCTGCTAGTGCCTTCTTTATCGAGAGCACGCTCGACGACCATCTGCGTGGCGATGCCCGCGTGGTCCGTTCCGGGTTGCCAGAGGACATTGAATCCTTCCTGACGTTTCCAGCGAATCAGCATGTCCTGAAGGACAAAATTCAGGGAATGGCCGAGATGCAGCGTGCCCGTGACGTTCGGCGGCGGAAACATGATCGAAAAAGGCTCACCCGGCTGGTCGGGGTGAGCCCGGAAAGCGCCGCTTTTCTCCCACGCGTCGTAGAGGGCATTTTCGTGATCGGCGGGGACGAAGCTTTTTTCGAGCATGGTTATCCAGGAAAGTCAGTACAGCAGGTGGAAGGACGTGCTTCCACCGCCCTTCTTACTCTCGCGGACGCAGACGGGCAATTTCCGCACGGACAAGAATTTCAACCAGTGACGGAAGATGGGCATCCAGCCATGTACGCACCATGCTCCGGACTTCGCCTCGCACCATGTCCTCAATCGTCAGGCCGCTGCTCCGGCTGATGACAGTATCGGATGCAAGGGGGGTGGCTCCGCTGAATGCGGCGTGCAGTTCATCCAGAGAACGCTCCGCTGCGGCCACTGTCTGGGCGTTCATGAGGTCATCCTTGGCCGGTGAGCTCTGGGCAGGCTGAGCTGTCGGGGTGACTTCAGAGGCGGAAGCGGCGGCAGTCTCGACCTGAGCCGCTGTCACGGGCGGTGCGACCATCATGGAGTTATCGAGGGTCAGTTCTTCTTCTTGGGACGGCATGCTGGGCTTCTCCTCGGTCGATTCAGGCGATTTTGGATCTTCATGAAGAGCACGCCGGATCGAACTCAGGACGTCTGTCATTGCGTCGTTGGTGTGGTGATCTTGCTGGATCGAGTCAGAAGAAGTCATGGATTGTTAATATTCCGTTGTATTGAAAAATTTTATCGACCGGGCTGGTTGATCGCATAGTCGCTCAGACCCCACAGCCTGTTCTTGACCGCATTGTAATAGGCTTTTTCGTCATAAAGCGGGACGCCCAGTTTGAGATCGACGGCTGTAAGCCGTCCGATCGCGGCCGCGACGGCGTAGGAAGAGGTCACGAGGTTTGAAAGATGCTGCACCAGGGTCCGCTGGGACTGCAGCAGGGTCTGCTGCTGCTGAAGGACCGCGAGCGTCGTGCTCGTTCCCACGAGAGCCTGCCGTTCGACACCGTCCAGAGCGATCACATTTGCCGAAATGGCCATGCGGTCGCTGGAAATCGACTGCTTGAAGGAAACCATCTGCTGCCAGCTTGAAGCGGCCTTCTGAAGGGCCATTCTGCGCTGGACATCGACTTCACGGTGAGCGGCTTGAGCGTCCTGACGGGCACCTCGGATCGAGGCATATTCTGAGCCGCCCTGATAAAGAGGGACAGTGAACTCGATCTCACCGAATTTATTGTCCTGAAGTGAGTCGCCATAAGCCTGATTGACGGAATGCTGATAGTTCAGGCTCGCCGAAACCTTGGGCATGATCTGAGCAATCTGGACGGAAATATTGTCCTTACTCTGCGCTTCGGTGAAGAGTGCGTTGACGACCTGAGGGTTGTTCTGAACAGCAATGGCCACCGCTTCCTGCTCACTGTGTACGGGAAGGTTCAGAGGCTGCGGAGGCAGCAGATTTGGAGCTGCTGCGATGCCGACGATCTGGAGATAGGTCGCCTGGGCGCTCTGGAGTGTGCCCTCAGCCTGCTGCCGCTCTGCCGTGGCGCTGGCAAGAGCTGCTTGTGCCTGCGCCACGTCCGTCCGGGTGATTTCGCCAACGTGGAAACGTTCCTGAGTTGCTTCAACCTGCTGCTGCAGGACGTGTTCGTTGTTTATGGCGATCTGCAGGAGTTGCTCGTCTTCAACAATGCCCACGTAAGCACTGACGACATTGGTGAAGACGTCCTGTTCTGTCTGGATCAGATGGGCGCGTTCAGCCATGATCTGGTTCGTGGCTGCATGCACGCCAGCAACCGTCTTGCCACCCTGATAGAGTGGCTGGGTGATGGCGATGCTGCCCATATATCCAGGTGTCTGATAACGGCGTGCACTTCCGAGATAGCCACCTTTGGAGGCGTAATTGGTGCTGCCGTCGTAATAGGTGAGGTTCATGCCGCCCTGAACAGTGGGGCGCCAGCCTGCGAGAGCTGTGGGAAGCTGCTCGTCCGTGGCGCGAAGATGAGCCCGTTCTTCGCGCAGCGTCGGATTGGTCAGGTATGCCGTCGAGAGCGCTTCCTGAAGCGTGTGCGGGACGAAATTCGGTGAACCGCTGCCGTCATATTTCTGGGCAAGAGCAGTTCCGCTCAGGAGAAGCGACAGAAGACCAAGCCCGAGGGGGGCTTTGAATTTCATCGCGCCGTTGCATCCTGAAGTCATGAGATTTCCTGCTCTTTAAGTATGCATCATATCACAGCATTATGTGAATCAGTCCTTAATAGCCTGTTGGAAGGCAGAAGAAAAATCCTTCCGCAGATCAATTATCGGTCTTGACCCTTCGGGCGCTAAGAGAGATATAGCGCCTGTCTCCGCCGAGGTCCGGTGGCAGAATGGCGATGTAGCGGACTGCAAATCCGCGTATGTGGGTTCGATTCCCGCCCGGACCTCCAGAGATTTCTCCCCGGAAATCCAGACTTGTTTTCCGTTTTTACGGATGCGCTTCTGCGTATGCTGCAGCCGCGCCGAAAAGGCCGGGCTGAGGGTGCGTGATGATCTTGACCGGCATTTCGGTCATCATCGCCTCGAAGCGGCCCTTTGCGACGAAGCGTTCGGCGAATCCGGAATGGCCGAGGCTGTCGGCGAGACGTAGTCCTAGACCACCACCGATGACGACGCCACGTGCGCCATGTGCCAGCGCCAGATCGCCGGAAATGGCGCCCAGGCTGAGGCAGAAGCGTTCCAGGGCGGCCACCGCGACCGTATCGGAGCCATCAAGGGCGTTTTTCCACAAGGTGCGGTTATCACGCAGGGTGATGGGCCAGCCCTGCATCTCGGCAATGACTTCGTACAGATTGGTCAGGCCGGGGCCGGAGACGATCCGCTCGGCCGAGACACGGCGGAACCGCAGGCGCAGGGCGCTGAGGATCTTGTCTTCGAGTTCGTCGAGCGGCGGATAGTCCAGATGGCCGCCTTCGGTTTCCATGACAAAATAGCGGTCGCTGCGGCGAAGCAGACAGGCTGCGCCCAGTCCTGTGCCCGGGCCGACGATCGTGATGGCGCCTTCCGTCGGAAGGTCGATGTCCGGCCCGCAGAGATGTTTCATGTGCGAGGAATCGACCTGGGCCACGGCGTGAGCCACGGCTCCGAAATCGTTGACGAGCACGAAATTGTCGAGATGCAGGCGCGCGCCGAGCTGGCTCGGCTGGATGATCCAGGGATTGTTGGTCAGCTTGAGGATCTCGCCGCTTACCGGACAGGCCACCGCAATGCCGGCTTCGCGTGGAAGCGTCCGGTTCAGGGAACGGCCGAATGTTTCCCAGGCCAGTGCCAGACTGCCATGTTCCGCGCATTTCAGCGTCGTGGCCTCACCTAGTGAGACGACCTTGCCATCCTCGATGGTCGCGATTGCAAACCGTGCGTGCGTTCCACCGATATCGACGGCTACGATTTCCCTCATGGCACCTCAAATCCTCTGGCGATGCTGGCCGGTGGCCTGCGCTTTTTCCAATGCGCAGCAGTTGCCTACCGGTTCTGCTGCGTCAAGTTCCGGATTGTTCTGACAGCGTTCCTCAGCTGACCGGACGTTGCTTGACTTCGGCCGTTCTCAGCAGTCGGTGAACGATGGCGCGCGGCACGATCATTTCAAGAAAGCGGGCGATGGCGAAAGGCCACGGAAAGAGAAGATGTGCCCTGCCCTGCCCGATCGCGCGCGTGATCATGCGCGCGGCGCGGCGCGTCGAGACGAGGAACGGCCGGGCTCCTTCGAGACGCTGGCTCATGGGCGTGTCGACATAACCCGGAGAAATGAGGGTTACGGAGACATGATGCGGCGTCATGGCAGCATGAAGTGCCGTGCTGAAGCGCGCCAGACCGGCTTTTGAACCGCTATAGGCCGTGGCGACCGGAAGGTCGTGAAAGGCCGCTACCGAGCCTATGAGCGCAATACGGCCTGCTTTGCGGGCTGCCATACGCGAGGCCATTTCGGTTGCGAGGGTCGCGGGCGTCGTGAAATTGACGAGGGAAATATCGCGGACCTGTTCTGCTGTTTCGGTCAACGCGCCTTCCGGGCGGATATCGCCAAGTCCGGCTCCCAGGATCAGGATATCGATCTGGCGCGCGTCATCCGCCTTGCGCAGCGTCGTCAGGGCGTCATCGGTCCGGCACAGATCGAGCGACAGGATCTCGGCCGAAGCGCCTCTGCGGATGACTTGCGCGGCAACATCCTCAAGGCGTGCGGCGTTGCGTCCCCACAGCGTCAGATGCGTTCCAGGGCGCGCATACTGAAGGGCCAGCGCGGCGCCAATGCCGCTTGATCCTCCGGTAATAAGGACGTGAAATGGAGCATTCGAAGGGGAAACAGAAGCATCTGGCATGGAAAACCGCTTTATTCGTGGTCGGATCGGGGCTGGAAGGGTATAGCCCTCCCATGCAACAAGATGCGACCCCGTGCCGTACTGGCACATCACCCCGTCGGACGGGATGTTTTTTTCGATCAGAGGTACACCTGCCATTATGACACTGCCCGACAGGACTGACATCCCTGCGCCGCATGATGATCTTGTGGTTCGGCCAGTGACGACGCGGGCTGACCTCAAACTGTTCATGACGCTCCCGCGTCGCATCTATGCCGGAATGGCGGGTTTTGTCCCGGCTTTCGACATGGAACAGGATGATCTGCTCAATCCGAAGAAAGCACCGATTTTCCGCCATGCGAGCATCCGGTACTTTCTGGCCTGGCGCGGTAACACGGCCGTAGGGCGTATTGCCGCGATCGTGGATCATCGTGCCATCGAGCACTGGGGCATGAAGATCGGCTGTTTCGGTGCGCTGGATGCCGTTCCGGAAGGGAGCGTTGTCAGCGCTCTTCTGGAAACGGCACGGAGCTGGCTGCGTCTGCAGGGGATGCAGACGATGCGCGGCCCGGTCACCCTGAGTGGCAATGGCGAATCCGGTCTGATGGTCGAAGGACAGGACCAGCCCCTGATGGTTGCGATGCCCTGGCATCCGCGTCTGCTGGGCAAGCTGGTCGAGGATGCGGGTTACAAGCCTGTTGAGGATCTTCTCAGCTATAAGCTCGATCTGGACGATCAGACGGAGTCGCGTTTCAAGGTTCCGGGTGATCTGAAGATCGGCGAAGGGCGTCTTGGGGCCATTGCCATCAGGCGCCTGTCAAAGAAGCAGATTGCCCAGCAGGGCGAGATCCTGCGTCAGCTTTACAATGATGCCTGGAGCGACAAGTTCAACTTCGTGCCGTTGCAGGACTACGAAATGAAGGCCATGATCAAGCAGCTTGGTCCGGTCCTTCGTCCTGAACACTATGTCCAGATCGATCAGAATGGTGAGCCTGTCGCCATGGCGCTGGTTGTGCCCAATATTTACGATATTGCCGGCGATCTCGGTGGGGCACCCTCGCCTCTGGGCTGGGTGAAGCTGGTTGCACGCCTGACGACGCATCGCTTCCATTCGGCCCGTGTCATCCTTCTGGGCGTAACACAGCGTCTGCGCGGAACGGTTCTGGGTGCCCTGCTGCCTTCGCTGGCAATTGCCGAATTGATGCGTCGGCGGAAGTCCCTGCCCTATTCCTGGGTGGAACTGGGCTGGATCCAGGCCTCCGATTCCAACATGCGCAATCTGGCCGAGAGCATCGTGCCCGAACCGTACAAGCGGTATCGCCTTTACGAACGTCCGATCGACGATCCGGCCTGAAGCCGCACCTTCACAGGGCGTCTGTCAGAAATGCTGCCAGCCGCCCTGTTCCGGGGCGACTTCATCTCCCTTCCCATCCAAAATCCGGACCCCCGAACCGGTGCGTACCGTTCCGATGCGATGGACCGGAACTTCGGCAGCCTGACAGGCGGCCTGCAGCGCTGCTGAGCGTTCAGGCGCACAGGTGAGCAGCAGTTCGTAATCGTCGCCGCCACACAGGCGTCGCATGAGCCACTCATGCCCCAGTGAGGCCGCTGCAGACGAGACCGGTACGGCCTCTGCATTCACAACAAGCTGGACACCGGATTCCTCGGCGATATGGCCGCAGTCCTGGATCAGCCCGTCTGAAATATCCATCGCAGCGCTGACGATGCCGTGCAGATGAAGTCCTGTCCGGGGGCGTGGCAGATGATATCGTTCTGCCAGAAAGCCCGACGGGTCTTGCAGGCTGCCCTGCAGGACAAGGAGTCCCAGAGCCGCGTCGCCAATCGTGCCAGTGACCCAGATATCGTCCCCGGGTCTGGCTGTGCTGCGGCGGAGCGCCGTATTGTGCCGGAGTAGTCCGAATATGGTGGCGGAGAGGACCAGGGGGCCTGAAATGGAGGTGGTATCGCCACCGATCAGATGCACGCCGTAGCGTTTCTGGTCTTCCGCCAGTCCGTGGGAAAATGCGGCAAACCAGTTTTCGTCGTGCCGTCCGCCACGCGGAACGGTCACGTTCAGCGTATAGGCATGGGGCCTTGCACCCATGGCCGCCAGATCGGACAGGTTGCAGCGCAACAGTTTGCGGCCGAGGGTTTCCGGCGGATCATCCGGAAGGAAATGGACGTTCTCGACCATCGTGTCGGTCGAAATGGCGAATTCCTCGCCTTCAGGGCAGCGCATCAGGGCGCAGTCATCCCGCAGGTCGAGGCTTTCCGCCCCTGCGAGAGGCCGGAAGTGACGGGCGATAAAGCCGAACTCGCCTGCCCCAGCTGCTTCGGCCCCTGACGCGCCCGTCATGAATCAGACGTTGCCGTCGTTGGCGCGGCGGCTGAGGGTATCGAGGATCCCGTTGACCATCTTGGGTTCGTCACCCGAGAAGAAGCCGTGAGCCACATCCAGATATTCGTTGATGATGATGCGGTCCGGTGTGTCGGTGCCGATCTCGAACACGGCAGCGCGCAGCAGGGCACGCAGGACCGGGTCCAGACGCGGCAGCGGCCACTGTTCGGGCAGAACGTCGCTCAGCTTCGCATCGATATCGTCCTGACGTCGCGTGACACCAAGGACGATTTCCTGAAACAGCTTCAGGTCAGCGTCGGGAATGTGGCCATCGTCGAAGGACGCCGTGGAGCTGATGCGGCGGTGACGGATGAACTGGCTGATGACGGTTTCCGCCGTGTCGCCGGACTGTTCGCACTGGAACAGCGCCTGAACGGCTGCAACGCGGGCAATGGTCCGGCTGCGGCGCGTCGGATTTGCGGCGGGGGCGTCGGTGACGGTCATGGTGTCTCCTGGGAGTCGTCGGGGGACGGTGTGTCCGTTTCCCCGGGAATGGGTTTCATGTCGGCGAGGATTTTCGAGAACGCCTCGACCTCGCGGAAGTCGCGGTAGACGCTGGTGAAGCGGACATAGGCCACACCGTCCACTTCGCGCAATGCGTCCATCGCAAGCTGGCCGATGCGATGGGAAGAAATCTCGTGTTCCCCCGAGGCTTCAAGCTGCCGGACCAGCCCGTTGACCAGACGCTCCTGACGTTCTTCGGGAACCGGGCGCTTGCGCAGGGCGACGCGGATGGAGCGTGCGAGCTTGTCCCGGTCGAAAGGCACGCGACGCCCGTCCGCCTTGGTTACCGACAGTTCACGGAGCTGGACCCGCTCCACGGTCGTGAAACGCTGCGTACAGGCCGAGCAGACGCGCCGGCGACGGATCGCAACGCCGTCTTCCGTGGAGCGGCTGTCCTTGACCTGGGTGTCGTCATGTCCGCAAAAAGGGCAACGCATTCGCGATCCTGAAGTGTTCGGGCCTTGTCGTGGCCGGGGAAATGGGAGCACTTTACCGGATGATGCGTTCCGGCCCAAACGGGCTTCGTGAGTTCGCGCACAACACCGGGAGACTGTCGTTGAAACGGGTATCTGTCCTGACCGCCCTCTTTGCCCTTTCCACTGCCCAGGCCATGGCCCAGCAGGCTCTTCCGGGAACAGTGGTGGCGCCGGATGCCGATCATGATGCGCAGCGGGTCGTGGTTATGGACGGGACATTCCGCCCGTCAGCCTATTTTCCCAACCGTGGGGCCGGTTATTTCACGATTCGCAATGACGACAGCGTTGACCACCTGCTGAAGGGGATTTCATCCCCGCTGTGTCAGAATGTCGTTGCGCATCACACGAACCAGCAGCAGACGGACGGGGCAAACGATCTCTTCACGCATCTGGCGCTGCCGCACGACTCCACGATGATTTTCCCGCGTTCGGGTTACCACATGATGTGCATGGGAATCCGTCAGATGCCTGCCGCTGGCAGCAAGGTGCCGTTCACGTTCGAGATCCTCAATGGCGGCAGCATTACCGTCAGTTTTACTGTCACGGCGCCTGACGAACTGACGCACGACTGACGCTCTTTACTGGGCTGAGGCGGGTTCGCGGATTTCGCGCAGGACGGTCAGGACCGCAGCTCCGTAGCGGTCCAGTTTCGAGGCGCCGACGCCCTTGATGCTTCCCAGTTCAGCGCGGCTGGCAGGCTGTTCGCGGGCGATGTCCCGCAGCACCGAATCGTGGAAAATGACGTAGGGTGGGATTTCCTGTTCCCGTGCTTCGGAGAGGCGCCACTGGCGCAGGGCGTCGAAATACGGTTTTTCGTCTGCTGACAGGCGGTCATTTTCCGTATTGCCGTCCGAGCCCGCGCTGGCGGTCAGGGCGGCCTTGGCTTCCAACCTGAGTGCCACGCGCTCCTCGCCGCGCAGGATCGGACGCGCGATTTCGCTCTGAAGCGCGAGACTTCCATATTCGCCATGCATCCGGATGGCCCCGCGCGCGATCAGCTGCCGGATGACGGCGCGCCACCACTGCTCGCTGTGTTCCTTGCCGATCCCGAAAACCGAAAGATGCTGATAGGCATTGCGTTCGATGGTTTCGTTGAGCTTTCCACGCAGCACATTGGAAAGCTGGACTGCTCCGAGACGCTGGCCGGTGCGATAAATGGCTGAGAGGACTTTCTGGGCAGCCTGGGTGCCATCGAATGTCGATACGGGGCTGATGCAGTTGTCGCAGTGACCGCAGGGCTGCGCGAGGTTTTCTCCGAAACACGCGAGGAGTGCCTGTGTGCGGCAGCCTGTGGTCTCCGTGAGGGCGATCATGCTTTCCAGACGGGCCTGCATGACGCGCTTTTCGTGGTCGGGGGCGCTGGACTGTTCCAGCCAGTACCGCGCCCGGGCCATGTCCTCGCCGCCATAGAGCAGAAGCGTGTCCGAGGGCTCGCCATCGCGCCCTGCCCGTCCGATCTGCTGGTAATACGCTTCCGGCGAGGACGGCATGTCCAGATGGACGACGCAGCGGACGTCCGGGCGGTCGATCCCCATGCCGAATGCAATCGTCGCGACGATCACCATTTCCTCCCCCGAGCGGAAACGCATCAGCGTGGCCCGCTTCTCGACCGAAGAGAGGCCGGCATGGAATGGCAGTGCGGTCAGGCCCTTGTCCCGCAGCATGGTGGCGACGCGTTCCGTCTTGTTGCGACTGCCGCAATAAACGATGGAGGCGCCTTCGCGATGGCTCTGAAGCGTTTCGAGGAGTTGTCGGCTTTCGCTGGCCTTGGCGCGGGCTTCCACGATCAGGTTGGGGCGATGGAAGCTCGCCATCAGGACCCGCGCATCGGGCATACCGAGCGCGTTCAGGATATCATCCCGCGTCCGGGGATCGGCCGTAGCCGTCAGGGCAATGCGCGGGACGCCCGGGAACATTTCCGGCAGGCTGGCGAGTGCCCGGTATTCAGGGCGGAATTCATGGCCCCAGGCCGAAATGCAGTGTGCTTCGTCAATCGCGATCAGCGAGATCTGGCGTTTTGACAGGAAATTCGCTGTTGCAGGCTGAAGCAGGCGCTCTGGCGAAATATAGAGAATGTCGATCCGGCCATTGCGCAGATCGCTCTGAAGTTCGTCGCGCTCATCCGGCTCCAGCCCGGAATGCAGCGCGGCCGCGCGGACGCCGAGCTGTCTCAGGCCCGCAACCTGATCGTCCATCAGGGCGATCAGGGGAGAGATGACCAGACCCATGCCGTCCCGGCAGAGTGCGGGAACCTGATAGCACAGGCTCTTGCCACCGCCGGTCGGCATAAGGACGAGCACGTCCTCCCCCCGCATGACCGTTTCGACGGCGTCCTGCTGAAGGCCGCGGAAGCCAGGAAAGCCAAAAACTTCCGCCAGCACGCCTTCAGGTGTCGGAGGCTCATTCGATCCCGGGGCGACGGGAGGGCTGTTCTGCGCCTGCGGCATCCCGGGCGCCGGATCAGTGACCCGGAACGATGGTGATGGAAACGCGACGCAGGGCGACGTGGGAGTCTTCAAGCTCGCTCGGGACATACGGCGTCATTTCGATCCGTGCACCATTCAGTCCGTCATTGCTGAGCTGCGTTGCTACGGTCTGGGCCCGGCTCGTCGCCAGTTCCTTCAGAACTGCAGCATCACCGTTTGCACCGGCAGAGCCCGAGACGCGGACGACGGAAGCGTGTTCAGCGCGGGCAGCCGTGGCAGCCTTGGTCACGACAGCCTGGGCGACAGGGCTGAGCGTTACGGATTCACGGTCGAAGAAAACGACGTAGCTGTCACGCGACGGCTGCTCGGCGCAGCCTGCCAGCGCAGCTGACAGAACGAAAACCGGGGCCGCGATGCGGACGAAGGAAAGGAAACGTGCCATGGCGTAGCGTCCTGTCAGGATAAAGAGGTGTGAAGCTGGATCGGCGCGGGCCGGTCAGCACGCACTGGAAATAACCTGTCCGTCCTCAAGGCGCCAGATGCGGTCAAGTTTTTCCACACCGGTCAGTCGATGCGCGATCAGCAGGACGGTCCGTTCCTCGGTCGCATTGTTCAGCGTCTCAAGGAAAGCCCGCTCGGTCTCCGCGTCCAGTCCGGTTGCCGGTTCGTCGAGAACAAGAATGGGAGCATCGGACAGCAGAACGCGCGCCAGCGCGATACGGCGTCCCTGCCCGCCCGAAAGTTTCGAGCCGCCTTCCCCGATCCAAGTGTCCAGTCCGTCAGGCAGGTTGCGCACGACGTCTGCAATCCTGGCCTGATCGAGCGCAGCCCACAGTGCCGTATCCGGAATGTCCGTCCGGCCCAGAAGCAGGTTGCCACGCACGGTATCATCAAACAGATGGCTGGCCTGCGACAGCCAGGCGATCTGCGAGCGCAAGTCACTGTCGCGCAGGGTGGTGATGTCTGTGCCACCTAGCAGGATCCGGCCCTGTTCGGGAGATGCGGCTTTGAGGATCAGGGCGGCCAGGCTGGATTTTCCAGCACCGGACGGTCCGATCAGGGCTGCGCGCTCCCCCTGACGAAGGGTCAGGTTCAGGTCACGGAAAATGGGAGCCCGGTCCGGTGTCCAGCGGAACGTCACGTTCTCAAGACGCAGATCGCGACCTGCCGGAAGCGGTGCATTGCCTTCGGGTGCAGGGGGAGCCCGATCGGCAATTTCGACAATCCGCTGTGCCGCGTGGCTGACCTGCCCGCTCAACAGACCCGCCCGTGCCAGACCTGTTACGCCTTCAAGCGCTGTGATGGCCACGAACAGCGCCGTAATACCGGCGATGGCGGGAGCCTGCGGGAAGAGAAGACCTGCAACGGCACACAGGATGACGGCGATTCCGGCCTTGGCGATCAGGCCTGCAAAGCCCTGCATGAGGGCCATGCGCGTCTGCTGGCGGCGCTGGGCCTTGAAAAGGGTTTCCTGACGGTCCGTGACTGCTGCGGCAAGGACGTCTTCCGCCCCAAAGGCCCGGGCTTCGCGCAGACCCGATGTGAGATCGAGTGCCGCGATCCGCAGTTCCGATTCCGCACGCAGGATATCCGGACCAAAGCGACGGGACAGGCGTGCGCCCATCAGGGGCAGAATGAACGCGAGGACGGCAAACAAGGCGCCGGTCAGCAGGCCTGCTTCCGTTCCCGCCCGCATCCAGACAAGCGTGGCGATCGGGAGTGTCAGGAGAGCGGATACCAGCGGGACAAGGATGCGCAGATACAGGTTGTCCAGTGTCTGCACGTCTGAAACCAGACGCGTCAGCAGATCTCCCGAACGCTGGAAACCCAGGCCTGCCGCGGCTCCGCCAGCCAGCTTGCGATAGAACCACACCCGCAGATCCGCCAGCGCGCGGAACATGGCGTCATGCGTATAAAGACGCTCGAAATAACGCAGGACGATCTGCGCCACGCCCGACAGTCGAAGAAGAAGATAGGCGGCCCCTGCTCCGACAGCAGCGCCGGCAATCCGTCCACCGGCCTGCCCCATCAGGGCCAGCCCCGCACAGACAGCCAGTTCGGCGATGACCATACCGGTTATCAGGCGCGTATATTGGGGACGCCAGACCTGAAGGATGCGGGACAGCGCTGTTTCGCTTCCCGTTTCTGCAACCGGATTTGTAGGCAGCGGGGCGCTCATGCGGCTTCTCCCGTAAAGGCAATGGCGCGACCGGCATCAAGCACGAGGTGCCGTCCCTGAAACTGGCGGGCCTGCGCGGAATGACTGCACAGGATGACGGTCCGGCCTTTGGCGAGGTCTTTCAGGCTGACAAGGATTTCAGCCTCGGTCTTCGGGTCCAGATGGGATGTGGGCTCATCCAGCAGCAGAAGCGGCGCGTCCTTCAGATAGGCGCGGGCAATGGCGATACGCTGCGCCTGACCACCGGAGAGGCCAAACCCACCCTCGCCGATCCGCGTTTCCAGTCCGTCCGGGAGCGACGACAGATACTGATCGACAGCCGCTGCGGAGACGGCGCGGTTCAGATCTTCAGCCGAAGCATCGGGCCGCGCGAAAAGGATGTTCTCACGGATGGTTCCGGCGAACAGGACGGGCTTCTGCCCGATCCAGCTGATCAGCGAGGAAATCTGGCGGGGCGAAAGGCTCTGCATGTCCTGGCCCTCGAACAGGATGCGTCCCTGCGAGGGAGAGACGAACCCGAGCAGCAGTTCCAGAAGCGTGGATTTGCCAGCCCCCGATGCGCCTTCGAGGATCAGTGTCGCACCCGCAGGCAGAGCGAAGCTCACGTCATGAATGACCGTGCCGCGCTGCTCATCCCATGCAAACGAGACGTGTTCCGCTGTTACGGAAATGCCGCCTTTAGCCTGTACAACGTCAGGACCCGCTGCCGTCCGCTCGGTCAGCGGTGCCAGTTCATGCATGGCTTCTGCTGCCGCGGTGGCATGGGCGCGGTCCTGATAGGCCGCCGACAGGGCACGGAAGGATGCAAATGCCTCGGGGACCAGCAGGACGGCATAAAGCGCACGCGTCAGGACGGCATCAGAAGGATGGCCCATCAGGGTGTGGGCCTGCGTCACGACGATCAGCACAAGGGCTGCGACCATGGCGACATCCGTGGTCGCCGAGGCCAGAAAGGCAATCCGCAGGACCTTCATGGTACGCTGGCGCAGGTCATCGGCGCTCTTTGCCAGAGCCTGCGTTTCACGATCGGTCCCACCGGATAGGACGATGGTCGCAATGCCCTTCACACGGTCCAGAAAGCGCGTCTGAAGGCGGTTCATGGCCAGGAACTGCTTGCGGGACGCAACGGCCGTGGCAATGCCGAAGACAGCCTGAAAGATGGGAAGCATGGCGCAGCAGGCCGCAAGGATCAGACCCGCCTGATGGTTCTCTACATACAGTGCGATCACGACCAGCCACTGTGACACCAGCCAGAGCGATGCGGCCGGCAGCCAGCGCGCGAAGTAACCGTCCAGCGCTTCGATCCGGTCAACCAGTGTGGCTGCAATGGCGGCGCTGTGATGGCGGCGCAGGAGCGCTGGCCCCTCGCCGATGATCCGGTCCAGCACTTCGCGGCGCAGGCGGCGTCGGGCATGGATCCCGGCTGAAGCGGCGGTCATGTCCTGTATGGTGGACAGGAGCACTCTCAGGACGCAGGCCAGAAGAAAGACGCCGATAACTGGTCCGGTGCTGTCTGTGTCGCGGGTCAGGACGGAAGCGAGCGTTCGAGCCAGCGCCCAGGCCTGCAGGAGCCCCAGCAGGGTCGAGAGCAACCCTAAAACTACTACGACAGAGGTCCGGGAGCGACTGGCGCGTCCCTGTGCCTTTACCCACGCTTTTGCGATTGTCTTGTCGGCCTTCATGACCCCTGCATATAGGTCGCAAAAGCCCGACAAGACAGTGCTTCAGGCAATTCTTGCCGCTTATTTAGGTTTTTTTGTGGATTTGCAGGCGGAACCTGACGCCGCTTTGCCGTTACAGACTCGAGTCTTCTCCGTGACTGATGGCCTTGCGCGCCATCGCCAGCGCCGTCAGGGAGGGGCGTTCGGGAATGAAACGCAGGGTATACCAGGTTCCGTTTTCATTGCTGACCGTCATATCGGCATTGATCTGACGCGCGAACCCGCGGATGAGCTGCATCCCGATTCCTTCCCGACGCGTGCGGGACTCGGTGGCCTGACCGGCATTGATGCCGATTCCATCGTCACCCAGCTTGAGTTCTACCAGACCTTCCTTTTCCGGATCTGTCGGAACAACCTTGTGCAGGTTGATCACGATATGACCCGCCCTGTTCTCCGGGAACGCATATCGCAGGGCATTGCTGACGACTTCGGTCACGATCAGCGCGATCGGGACGGCCTGATCGGGAGAGATCAGGACATGCTCGATATCGAGTTGCAGCCGGATGCGGGTCTGGGCGTTCATGCCGTTCGCGGACAGCAGGATGCTGCAGAGTTCTTCCAGAAAACTCTGGACATCCAGCGCCGAGAGGCCGCTTTCGGAATACAGGTAGCGGTGCAGGGTCGCGAGTGCCCTCACCCGGTCCCGGACGAGACGAAATTCCTCGCGGGCCTCATGGGAGCGGATGCGGCTTGCCTGCAGGTTGAGCAGTGAGGCCACGACCTGCAGGTTGTTCTTTACCCGGTGATGAATTTCCCGGATCAGCATATCCTGATTGCGGGCCGATTGTTCCAGGTCCTGTTCATGCTTGCTGAGACGGCGTGTCGCGCGGAGGAACGCCTTTTCCAGATGCCTGATTTCAAGCGGGATCGAATGGCTGATCCGGGGCGCGAAGGCAGCGCCCTTGCGCCAGTCTGCGACCGCCAGGGCCAGTTTCTCCAGCGGATCGACCAGGAACAGGCGCGCCCCCAAGGCGACGGCCATCAGTTCAAGCACCAGCAGACCCACAATCAGGCTGACCCGGATCAGAAAGATATTGAGGGCGTGGCTTTCTTCGGCCGTGCGCTCCGTTGCGACAATCAGGCTGACCGGACCATAGGCATTCTGAAAAGCGTAGGTGATGCCTTGGCTCGTGAAGACGTCATGCAGACTGAGGGACGCAATGTCTCTCTTCAGGCGCGCAAATGCCCTTCTCGGCAATTCCGCGGTTACCGGCCGATCAGGGAAAAGCGAATAAAGGGTTCCATCCGGCATCGCCAGAAAATGCCGTGAATTGTTATCCGTGCCGAGCAGGAGGCGACTGTCCCCTTTTGGAAGATGGCTGCGCTGCCAGCCCAGGGTCCGGACGGCAATGATGTAACCGGAGACGGAGTTGTTGCTGAGAATGGGGACAACGAATTTCAGGAGCGGACCACGGTCGCCCTTCAGCACATCGACTCCGACAACCGGAGTTCTGACCGTCGGAGAGCTCATCGCAGGCGCGGTGAGTTCGGGAGACGAGCAGATTGCAGCATCCTGCGTTGAAGGCGGCGGCAGAACGACCGATGGCCGGCCCGATACGTCCGTCAGCATCAGCATGCAGTAGTGATGCTGTGAGACGGTCTGGACCAGCGCAAACTCCCTCAGGGCATTTCCTGAAGAAATGTCTCCATCGGCAAGCATGTCCAGCAGCGTGTGGGTCTGGTCGAGATCCGTCGTGATTTCCGAAATGGCAAGCTGCGTGTCGCGTTCGGTGCGCATGGCACTGTTGCCGACATTCTGCTGGTAGCTGTGCCACGCCAGCAGAGAGGCGATGATCGCGAGGGGCAGAGTCGTCGCGACAATCAGGGTCATCACCCGCGCGCCGACGGTGTCAAACATCCGGATGCTGCGCAGGGCGTCACGTCTGTGCCACAGACGACGCCAGCGCCGCGGATTCAGGTCTGGAGAACCAGACCGGCTAACAGTCACTTGTTTCGGTCTTCCTCGATCAATCGGAGAAGTTCATCGGGGATCGGCTCGTTTGCAACATCATCAAAAAGCTGATGCAGGCCCCGGCTCAGCCAGATTCCGAAAGGCGAATCCTGATCCTCGCCAGTGGTTTCCTTGGCTGAGGACTTCCGCTTGTCTCCTGCGGTCATTGGCTGGTCCTGAACCTTCCTGTGACGTCAGAAGATGCAGATCCTGCACCCCTGATACTGACTGTGGCGCGAACTCCGGGTCTCTCCTGAGAAGCCGCTGCGGGATGAACTGCCGATCCAGTCTTACGAAAACAACACGTTTTCTGCAATCACTGCCAATCCGCAATGGATACAAATTCTTTCCATTGCGGATCCTGAGATCATGAAAGCATGAGATCGTCGGAGGACTGACCGGCACGGCGACGGGCATCCATGGCATCGCGCAGAGCCTTGACCTTAATGCGCAGTTTGTCGTTGGCCGGCAGGTCTCCGCTCATCTAGGCTTCGAGCTGACGACGGGCGCGGAAGACACGGCTCTTGGCCGTTCCGACAGCGCAATCCGTGGCTTCAGCCAGCGCTTCGTAGCTCATGCCCTGGATCACGACCATAACGAGAGCTTCGCGCTGATCGGCCGGAAGGCGGGACAGTGCCATCGACAGATCCTTGAGAGCCAGATTGTCCTCATGGGTGGCCGGGCTGGCGAAGGACGATGCGGGTACATCATCGATATCGGTCGTCTCGCGACGCTTGCGAAGGTCGGAAATGAAGCGGTTGCGGAGGATACGATGCATCCAGGCCGAAAAATTCGTTCCCGGGATGAAGCTGTTCTGGGCTGCCAGAGCGTTGCACACGGCGTCCTGTACGAGGTCTTCGGCGGCGGCGCGGTTGCGGGTCAGCGAAAGAGCCTGAACGCGCAGTTTCGGAAGAATGGCAATGACCTGATCGTGGAACGTCATGGAACTGACTCCTGATTTCGTTCTGTTTTCATGGGATCAATGAACGGTCAGGCGAAAATGTTGCATCGGGGCGGAGGAAATTTCCCGAAAAAAGGAAAAGACAGCCTGTGAGGCGCAGAAAACCGGCAAAAATCAGGTGATATTTTTTTCGGAATCCGTTTCCGGAGGTTCGGTATTTTCCGTCGCAAGCTCGGCAAGCTGGGCTCTGGCACGGGAAACACGGGCCCTCATCGTTCCAGCAGGCACATCGCAGACGCGGGCGGCATCTTCATAGGACAGTTCCTGTGCCCCCACGAGAATCAGGGCTTCCCGCAGCAGATCGGGCAGCTTCCACAGCAGTTCGCCCAGATCCTGAACGGCATCGCGGGCATTCTGGCGTGACGGCGCGGCAGTGGAAGGCTGCATGTCCTGCTCGATGTCGAGCATGATCTCCTGCTCGCGGCTGCGGCGGCGCGTCTGCTCGTAGAAGGCATTTCTCTGGATTGTGAACAGCCAGGCTTTGAGGACCGTTCCCTGCTGGAACTGCTCTTGGGAGGCCAAGGCGCGGACAATCGTGTCCTGCACCAGATCATCCGCGGCCGCAGGATCACGAGTCAGAAAACGCGCGAAACCCCGCAGATCCGGAAGGGTCTGGAGCAGGCCGCGGTGAAAGCTGCCTTTCTGGGGAGACGGGTCGCGCTGCTGGCCCGCGGGCAAGGGTGTGCTCAGAAGAAGATCCTTCACGCGACATCGCAGGCGACCGGGGCGGCCACGAAGACTATACGGAGATTGGGCATCGTGTCATGACTATTCAACCTTCATAACGAGATGCATCCCATTCGGGGTGCGTCAGCAGATATCTTTTCAGGAGGCCATGGGCACATGACTGATCTGACACGTCAGGAACTCGTCAAGGCGCTTCCCTATGCCCGCCGCTTTGCCCGTGCCCTGGTTGGTGACCAGAAAACGGGCGATCAGCTTGTGGCCGTGGCCCTGAAGGAGCTGATGGAAAGTCCCGCCAGGAACGATCTCTCCGCACGGCAGGCTTTGTATGGTCTGCTTGTGAGCGCTTTCATGCAGCGCCACGGCAAGGATGCCACCGTGGGCATGCCGCTTCGGCAACGTGCGCTTCTGCTGCTGACTTCTCTGGAAGAGCAGTCCCTTTCGTCCAGTGCGCAGGCGCTGGGCATTACGGATGAAGAGGCGGCGGCCGAACTGAACAAGGCACGCGAAGGCCTTCAGGGCATTGCGCAGACAAGTGTCCTGATCATCGAAGATGAGCCCATCATCGCCATGGACATTCAGGATCTGGTTGAGCGCTGTGGACACAGGATCGCCGGAGTTGCCCACACAGAGGCCGATGCCGTTGCCCTGGCTGCGAAAACGAAGCCCGGACTCATTCTTGCGGACATCAATCTCGGCGGCGGCGGTGACGGCATGCAGGCCGTCGGACGCATCCTTCGGACCCATGAGGCGCCGGTCATTTTCGTAACCGCCTATCCGGAGCGTCTGCTGACGGGTGAGACGCAGGAACCGTCCTTCGTCATCACCAAACCCTTCGAGCCGATGACACTGGCTGTGGCCACCTATCAGGCTGTTACAGGTGGTGTCACGCCCGTCTGAGAGTATGATTCGGTGCAGGGGTGACTTGCGGCGGCCGTCCTGCTGCGACACATAGGGAGCCATGTCGGCACCCATTCTCTCCCTGCAGAACATTACCTACACTCTCGGCGGACGTCCCCTGCTGGATGGCGCAGAACTGGGCGTTTTGCCCGGTGAGCGGATCTGTCTGGTCGGCCGCAACGGTTCCGGAAAATCCACGCTGCTGAAGATCGCCTCGGGCGATATCGTGGCGGATTCCGGAACGCGGTTCGTTCAGCCGGGAATCAAGGTCCATTATCTGGCTCAGGAGCCGGATCTTTCCCGTTACGCCACCACCTTCGATTATGCGTCCGAAGGGCTTGATGAGACCGAGACCTACCGGGCGCGCTCCATGCTGGCAGAACTCGGGATGACGGGTGAGGAAAGCTGCCAGAACCTTTCAGGTGGCGAAGTGCGCCGCTGCGCCCTCGCCCGTGCTCTTGCGGCCGAGCCGGATCTTCTGCTGCTGGATGAACCGACCAACCATCTGGATCTGCCGTCCATCACATGGCTGGAGAAAGAGCTCTCCGCCTGTCGCTGTGCGATGATCGTCATCAGCCATGACCGACGCCTGCTTGAGACTTTGTCCCGGAGCGTTGTCTGGCTGGAAAATGGCGTGACGCGTCGGCTTGATCAGGGATTTGCACGCTATGAGACCTGGCGTGACGAGGTGCTGGAACAGCAGGAGCGTGATGCACACAAGCTGGATCGCCAGATCGCGCGTGAAGAAGACTGGATGATCTACGGCGTCACAGCGCGGCGTAAGCGCAACGTGCGGCGTGTGGGGGAATTGGCGGCACTGCGGGCACAGCGAAAGGAACTTGCTTCACGGGGCAAGGGTACGCTCCGCATGGCAGCCACTGACGCCGAAAGTGCGGGCAAGATCACGATCGCTGCGGAAGGTGTGAACTGGGCCTATGACGATCGCGCCATCGTCCGGGACCTCGATCTACGGATCCTGCGCGGTGACCGGCTCGGCCTGGTGGGTGCCAATGGTGCGGGTAAGACCACACTTCTGCGTCTGCTGACCGGCAAAATGGAGCCGCAGTCCGGGACCGTAAAAATGGGGCCGTCCGTGGCCATGGTTACACTGGACCAGCAGCGGGAAAGTCTCGATCCGGCCAAGACCCTTGCCGAAACCCTGGCGGGAGGCAGCGGGGATATGGTGCAGGTCGGGGACGAGAAACGTCACGTGATCGGCTATATGAAAGACTTCCTGTTCCGCCCGGAACAGGCCCGCACTCCCGTAGGAAAACTTTCGGGCGGCGAGCGCGGACGGCTGGCGCTGGCCTGTGCTCTGGCCAAGCCATCCAGCCTCATGGTGCTGGACGAGCCGACCAACGATCTCGATCTTGAGACGCTGGATCTTCTTCAGGACATGCTGGCCGATTATGCGGGCACGGTTCTGCTGGTCAGCCATGACCGTGATTTCCTCGACCGGGTTGCAAGTTCGGTTCTGGTATCGGATGGCGGCGGAGACTGGATCGAATATGCCGGGGGCTACTCGGACATGTTGATCCAGCGCGGGGATGTACCGGCAGGGCGTGAGACGTCCTCTCCTGAATTGGAAGATATCGCCCCAAAATCTGCTTTGAAAACAGATAAGAAGCCGAAAAAGCTCAGCTATAATGACAAGCGGGCTTTGGATCTTCTTCCGCAGAAGATGGCTGAGCTGGAAAAGAAGATCCAGAGTTATCGGGATGTTCTGGTCGATCCGGGTCTGTATGGCCGGGATGCTGCCAAATTCGAGAAGACGACCCAGCTTCTGGAAGCTGCCGAGCGGGATCTGACCCAGTCGGAAGAGCAATGGCTTGAGCTGGAAATGAAGAAAGAACTTCTTGAAAACCAGTAACTTGAAGGAATTCTCTCAGTTCTGACCTGAGGTGGGGATCAGGCCGGAAAGTTCCATGATCTGTCGTGATTTCCGGATGCTGTCCGTCACGCGGATGGCGGCATCCAGCGCTCTGATCCCGGCCTGCGCATCGACCAGAACCGGTGCGCCGTGAAGGCACGAAGCAGCAAAGGCTTCATGTTCTACGGCCAGATTGTCGTGGTCTTTCCAGCTTATGGCCTCACGCCGGAAGCCTCCCGTGCCAGGAAGTGGCATGCCGCGCTCACGCCCAATGAAGCTCAGCTTGCGCTCCATGAAATCGGCGGAAAGATATCCATCCTGTGAGAAAAGACGCATACGCCGTTCAGTTTTCAGGGAAATCCGGCTGGCGGTGATTGTGGCCACGCAGCCGTTTTCAAACCGTACCCGGGCGTTGGCGATGTCTTCATGCGCGCTTGAAACAGCGGCTCCCAGGGCATCGATTTCTGCAATCGGGCTGTCTACGATTGCCAGAACGAGATCGAGGTCATGGATCATGAGATCCAGAATGACCGATACGTCCGTTCCCCGCGGCTTGTAAGGCGCAATGCGGGTGGCTTCGATGTAAAGGGGGGCCTTGATTCGTTCGGTAATGGCCTGATGTTCCGCCGAGTAGCGCAGCAGATGGCCGACCTGCAGGACCTTGCCGGTCTTCATGGCAAGGTCCGCTAGGGCGTGGGCTTCGTCCAGCGTGGCCGCGATGGGCTTTTCGACCAGAACATGTCGCCCGGCCATCAGGGCCTGGCTTGTCAGGGCAAAGTGATACTCGGCGGGTGCGGCGATGATGACGGCATCCACCTGCTCCAGAAGATTTTCATAGCTTGTGGCAATTCCGCAACGAACTTCCCGTGCCACGACCGCCGCGCGGGCCGGATCGGGATCGTAAAGCGCGACAAGCTGTTCGGCCGGGTTTGCGGCGGACTTGAGGGCATGAAACCGTCCGAAATGGCCGGCCCCGACGATGCCGACCCGAAGCTGTTGCGCTGTATTCATGTTGATACGCTTATCAGGCGTGGTGTTTCCCGGAAAGACAGTGGGGCCTCAAACAGGCAAAAGGTTGCATCGGCATGGCGGAAACGGCATGGTCCCGGCCTGAAAATGATCTGAAAAACGATCTGTCCAAATCCGCCGAGGACGTCTCGACCTGATATGATGTATTACAGCCGGCTCAGACTGCTGGGCGTCGCGGGCATCTGCCTGATTGGCGTGCTCCTGTGTCTGCCCAATTTTCTGCGTTCTCCCTCACCGTCCCTGCCCTGGCGGCAGATCCATCTGGGGCTCGATCTGCGGGGCGGGTCCTACCTGCTCCTTCAACTCGATCTGAAATCCCTTGAGCATGACCGCCTTCAGTCCCTTCAGGATCAGGCGCGCCAGACACTTCTGGACCGGTCTCTGGGCTATCGTGATTTTGCCCGTGACGATGCAGCGGCCAGCCTGAGCTTCATGCCCCGTTCGGATGCCGAACGTGATGCCGCGCTCAAGGCCATGCAGTCCCTACCGCCGGTGGTGCCGAACGAGTTCACGACGTCTGAAAAGGACGGCCGTATCGTCCTGACGCTTCAGCACGATGCAATGCTGGCCCGTGCGCGCGAAGCTGTGGCACAGTCGATCGAGATCGTCCGTCGCCGTATCGACGCAACGGGTGCGATCGATCCGAGCATCGCACGTGAAGGTGACGACCGGATTGTCGTCGAGCTTCCCGGTGTCAGCGATCCGGAGCGGATCAAGAGCCTGCTGGGAACGACAGCGCGTCTGACCTTCCGTCTGCTGGCCCCGAACCCGAGCGTCGCAAGCCCCGGCTCGACAATGCTCGAGGACGAGAGCGTGCATACGCAGGTCGCGGTTCAGGATCATGTCGATGTGGATGGCACGGACCTGACCAATGCGGGTGCCGTGATTGATCAGCAGAGCGGTGGCTGGGCTGTGACGTTCCAGCTCAACAGCGCTGGTGCAACGGCCTTTGCGAACGTCACGCGGGCCAATGTCGGCAAGCGCTTTGCGATCGTGCTGGACAACAAGGTCATCGAGGCTCCGAACATCATCAACCCGATCACGGCTGGAAACGGCCAGATCACGGGTGGTTTCGATGCCCGCAGTGCGTCCGATCTGGCGCTTCTGCTGCGGGCCGGTGCCCTGCCTGCTCCGCTTTCGGTTGTTGAGCAGCGGACGATCGGTCCGAGCCTTGGTGCCGCGTCCATTCATGCGGGTGTCATCAGCCTGCTGACCGGCCTTCTTCTGGTCATTGCATTCATGGTGCTATTTTACGGCCGGTTCGGCCTGTATGCGGATATCGCCCTGTTTGCGAACCTGATCTTGATGGTGGCGATCCTCTCGCTATTCCAGGCGACGCTGACCCTGCCGGGCATGGCGGGTATGCTGCTGACCCTGGGTATGGCTGTCGATGCCAACATCCTGATCAACGAGCGTATCCGTGAGGAAGTAAAGCGTGGTCGTGGTCCGCTTCAGGCCCTGCAGGCCGGCTTCGATCGCGCGACCGGTACCATCATCGACAGTAACGCCACGGCGTTCCTGGCGCATGTCATGCTGTTCGTGTTCGGAACGGGTCCTGTCCGCAACTTCGCCCTGACGATCACCATCGGTATCGTCACGACCCTCTTCACGACCCTCCTGCTGTCACGCCTTCTGGTCGTGCGGTGGTACGCCCTCGCCCGTCCCAAAGAACTTCCGGTCTGATCGTCATGCTGTCACGTCCCCTTTTCCGTTTTGTCCGTGACGATCGGCGCATCAACTTCATGCGCGGCCGTCACATGGGGCTGATCGTTTCGGCGGTCCTCTCCATTGCTTCCGTTATCCTGTTCTTCCAGCCCGGCCTGAAGCTCGGGCTGGATTTCCGCGGTGGCATCATCGTTGAAGCCCAGACCCCCGGCCCTGCCGATTTCGGCAAGCTGCGCGCGGCTCTGGATCATGCCGGGATTCATCCCGATGCCGTGCAGGCCTTCGGGTCGCCGCGGGATGTCCGCATCTCGATCAATGCTCCGGAAGGTGCGGATCGCGAGGCACAGACCCAGAAGCTGGTCGATGGCGTCAAGAGCGCCATTTCGGTTGCCGAACCCGGCACCCAGGTCCTTCGGGCCGATGCCGTGGGTGCCTCGGTCTCGTCCGAACTGTTCCGCGATGGTCTGCTGGCGCTTGGATTCAGCCTTGCGATGATCCTGATCTATATCTGGGTCCGCTTTGAACGCGAGTTTGCCATCAGTGCGGTGGTGACGCTCATTCTTGATCTGACGAAGACGGTCGGCTTTCTGGCCATCACGCGCTTCGAGTTCGATCTTGTGATGGTCGCAGCCCTGCTCACGATCTTGGGCTATTCCACCAACGACAAGGTGGTGGTCTATGACCGGATCCGCGAGAACCTGCGGAAGTATCGCACGATGCCGCTGCGGGAACTGCTGGATCTATCCATCAACGAGACCCTGAACCGCACACTCGGCACGTCCATGACGGTCTTTCTGGCGGCTCTGCCACTGGCCCTGTTCGGGGGCAGCACGCTGACCGGATTTGCGACGGTCATGCTGTTCGGCATCGTGGTTGGAACGTCCTCATCCATTTTCATCGCAGCACCCCTTCTGCTTCTTATGGGCGAGAAGCGGCTGCGCAAGGAGGCTGCGGCAGACTGATCGGGTCTGCCACAGACACAAAAAAACCGGCGTCCCTCAGGGGAGCCGGTTTTTTTGTGTCTGCTCTGATGGATTGGCGGGTGTGGGCGGTGTTTTCTGAGGCAGGTCCGCCAGAAGGCTGGAAAGTGCCTGGTCAGCCTGTCGATTGGCTGAAGAGCTTTGCAGCTTCAGGGCATTTACCGTTGCCTGCTGGGCCGCCCTGTCCAGCGCCACCAGCTGGGACAGTCCTTCAGGGCCGATCTGTCCTGTCATGACCGCGCCCCGGGCCATGCCATGGGCGATCAGATAGGCATAAAGCCGCGAATTGGGAGATGGCGGCAGCCCTGTCATTGCAGGGCGTGCCGCGCATCCGGCCAGAAAGCTTCCCATCACAAACAGTGTGACGGCAGGGCGCCAGACTGCGCGACGGGAGGCTTTCGTTTCTGTCATCAGGAGTTTTTCTGCGCCAGAAGGTCGCGGATTTCCGTGAGGAGAACCTCTTCCTTCGTCGGGGCCGGCGGGGCGGCAGGAGCAGCTTCCTGCTTGCGGCTCAGCTTGCTGAGGATGCGCGTCAGCCAGAAGATGAAGAAGGCAATGATCAGGAACTGGATCACGGCGTTGAGGAAGACGCCGATATTGACGGTTACCGCTCCGGCCTTCTGGGCTTCGGCAAGCGTATCCTTGACCGGGCCCTTGAGCGTGATGAACAGGTTCGAGAAATCCACACCGCCCGTGATCAGGCCGATGAACGGGGTCAGGATGTCCTTGACGGCGCTGCCGACGATCGCGCTGAATGCAGCACCGATCACGACACCGACTGCGAGGTCGAGCACGTTGCCGCGCATGATGAACTTCTGGAAATCGCTGACCCAGCCCGGGGTGTGCAGGGTGTGCTTGGTTTCGCTCATATCAAACCTTTTCTTGGTATCCGTGCAGGCACGGTCGCAGGCCTGACAGTCGAGCCCGCATTCATTGCAAGGGATAAACGGACTCATACGATCCAGTAAAGGCCACTTTCATCCGGAAGCGCTTTCCGTTATATGCGCCTGATGATTCGCCCCGGTCGGCATCGGGGCTTTCTTTATGGAGTAGAAATTCATGAAATCCGGCATCCATCCCGACTACCACGAGATCACCGTCATCATGACCGACGGAACCGAATACAAGACCCGTTCGTGCTATGGCGAACCGGGCGCGACGCTGCGTCTTGACGTTGATCCGAAGTCCCATCCGGCCTGGACGGGCGTCCAGCGCATGATGGATACCGGAGGCCAGGTTGCAAAGTTCAACAAGCGCTTTGCTGGCATTGGTACGCGCACGAAGTAATTCGGCGCCCCTCCTCGCTGTCTCCTCTTGAAGACGGTGGGGTCGGAACCCATCTGGAAAACCAGCCGCGATGCCGTTCGGGTCGCGGCTGGTTTGACCATAGCATTTTGCCATATCGGGAAATGCGCCAGATGATTCCTGCCTGAAGGAGGTTTCAGTGACCTACGATTTTACACCGCTGTTCCGCAGCGCGATCGGTTTCGACCGACTGGCCACGATGGCTGGCAATGTTGCCAACGCCCAGGCCCTTCCAAGCTATCCCCCTTACAATATCGAAAAAACCGGCGAGACGAACTACGTCCTGACGATGGCCCTTGCGGGTTTCCGACCTGAAGACGTGGACGTTGTTCAGGAAGACAACACGCTTGTCGTGCGCGGTAGCGTTCCCGAAAACAGCCGTGACCGGGAGTGGCTGCATCGCGGTATTGCCACCCGGGCGTTCGAGCGCCGCTTTGTTCTGGCCGATCATACGGAAATCGACCGGGCGGATCTGGTGAATGGCCTGCTGTCCATTGCCATCCGTCAGCTCGTCCCGGAAGCGGCTAGGCCGCGCCGTATTCCGGTGCGGACTGAAGCCGTGCACGCAGCCCCGGCTGAAACCGTTCAGGCGGCCTGAGCATTTGGAGCGGGAGTGTCCTAAAAGCACCCCCGCTCCGTTTTGGTGCTTGACCGCCGCGGCTTCGGTGCCGCATACCCGTTTCCATTATCGCAGAGCATCCAGCAGGTGCCGCGATCATATCCCGGGCGGGATTGGTTCCTCGCCGGATACGCCCGATCGGTGCCTGCGGAAGCCGGCTCCATCCGTGTCCCAGCAAGGAACGCACCGACATGACCCTGCCTTTGATGCCCAAGGCCACGGCCGTCTGGCTGATCGAGAAAACCGGTCTTACCTTCACCCAGATCGCAGAATTCTGTGGCATGCACCCGCTTGAGGTCCAGGCGATTGCGGATGGTGAAGTTGCCGCCGGGATCAACGGCTATGACCCGATCAAGAATCATCAGCTCGCCGAAGCGGAAATCAAGCGCTGCGAAGCGGATACGAATGCCCGCCTGAAGATCATGCCGACGTCCAGCCCGGTGAAGCGTCGCGCCAAGGGCGCCCGTTATACCCCGGTGGCCAAGCGCAATGACCGTCCGGATGCCATCGCATTCGTCCTGCGCCAGTTCCCCCAGCTTTCCGAAGCGCAGATCGTCAAGCTGCTCGGTACGACCAAGGACACCATCACCAAGGTCCGTGACCGGCAGCACTGGAACAGCGCCAACATCAAGCCGCGTGATCCCGTGATTCTTGGCCTGTGCACCCAGACTGATCTGAATGCCGCCGTCACGGCTGCCAATGACCGTCTGGCCCGCGAAGGCCATGCGCTTCCGGTTGTGGAAGCCTATGTTCCCGACAGCGATAGTCATGCCTGATTGCGGCGTCCGGACCGGCCTGTAAGGAGCTGGTTCGGATGAATGCCTGACGGGCACTGGCCCGGTACCCGTCAGGCATGATACTGCAATGAAAAGAGTGGAAAGAATCAGTCTCTCCACGACGCCTGAACGTTCTCCGGGACCGGATGCCATGATGACTGACGACAATGCCATGCTGAAACGTCTGCACGAACTGCGCAGCGAGCATCGCGACCTTGATACCGTCATCGAGCGTCTCGTCCATCATCCCCTCAACCAGCTCCAGCTTCAGCGCCTCAAGAAGCGCAAGCTCCAGCTCAAAGATGAGATTTCGTGGATCGAGACCCGTCTGATCCCGGATAATATTGCCTGAATGAGCCAGATCCTCTCCGCCGCCGAAACCATCCAGGACGACATGCCGATCCGTGTCGGTGTGATCATGGGAAGCCAGTCCGACTGGGACACCATGCGCCACGCCTGCGAGATCCTCGACGATCTTGGGATTGCCCATGAAAAGCGGATTGTCTCGGCTCACCGCACGCCTGACCGTCTGGTGGAATACGCAAAGACAGCCCGTCAGCGTGGCCTTCATGTGATTATCGCCGGTGCGGGTGGTGCAGCGCATCTTCCGGGTATGTGTTCCGCCTGGACAAGCATTCCCGTCCTCGGCGTCCCCGTGCAGAGCCGAGCCCTGAACGGGCAGGACAGTCTGCTCTCCATCGTGCAGATGCCGGGTGGCGTGCCGGTCGGGACCCTGGCGATCGGCAAGGCAGGTGCGATCAATGCCGGTCTGCTCGCCGCGTCGATCCTGTCGGTGACCGACAAACAAGTCATGGCGCGTCTGGATGCCTGGCGGGCGACGCAGACGGCGGCTGTTGCGGATGTTCCGGTCGAATGAAGGCGCAGATTTTTGCTCCCGGCAGCACGATCGGGATCATCGGGGGCGGGCAACTTGGCCGCATGTCAGCCGTTGCGGCCTCGAAGCTTGGCTTTCATGTTCATGTGCTGAGCACTGAGGCGCCGAGCCCGGCTACGGAAGTTGCGGCGTCTGTGACGGTCGGGGCCTATGATGATCCGGCGGCGCTTGAGGATTTTGCCTCGCGCTGTGATGTCGTGACGTTCGAGTTCGAGAACATCAGTGCCGAAGGACTGGCCCTGTTGGAGAAGCACCGGCCGGTGCGACCTGCGGGCGAGATCCTGCGGATCAGTCAGGACCGGATTGCGGAAAAGACACGCCTGTCCGAAATCGGCGTCAGTCTTGCCCCCTGGCAGGCCGTCAATGCTCCCGAGGATCTGGCAGGGCTTGAGACGCTCGGTTTTCCGCTCATTCTCAAGACGACCCGTTTTGGTTACGACGGCAAGGGGCAGTTCCGTGTGGCCGATGCCGAGGCCCTCGCAGCCCTGCAGGATCTTCCCTATCCGCTGGTTGCGGAGAAGATGATCGATTTCGAGCGTGAGCTCAGCGTGATGGTGGTCCGTGGTCTGGACGGGACCGTGCGGTGTTTCGATACGGTCGAAAACCGGCACCGCAACGGTATCCTGGATGTGACGCTGGCCCCGGCCCGCATTATGCCGGACCTTGCGCGTCAGGCGCAGGATATGGCGGCCTGCATTGCCGAGGCGCTGGGTCTGGTCGGGATCATGGGCGTGGAGATGTTTCACGCCGCTGATGGTAACCTCATGGTGAACGAGATCGCCCCTCGCCCGCATAATTCTGGGCACTGGACTATGGATGCGTGTCTGGTGGATCAGTTCGAGATGCATGTGCGGGCGGTGGCAGGTCTGCCGCTGCCGCCAGCACGTCGGCACTCTGATGCCGTCATGCACAATCTGATTGGTCCTGAGGATATGGCGCGTGTTCCGGCCATTCTTGCAATGGATGGGGCATCGCTTCACCTTTATGGCAAGGCCGAAGCGCGTCCGGGACGCAAGATGGGGCATGTAAACACCATCTTCCCGCGCGGTGCCCTCCCTGGAGAACTGGCGCTTGAAGGGCTTCTGCCGCCGCGCGGCTGAAGTCTCAGAGCAGGTTGCTGCGGCGAAAGCTGGTGTGGCGACCATTGCCGATGATGAAGTGGTCCGCGATCGTGACGCCGACCACTTCGAGTGCCGCCTGAACCTGCATGGTCATCTGAAGATCGGCTTCCGAGGGCGTAGGGTCGCCGCTGGGGTGGTTGTGGACCAGAACAAGCGCGGTGGCACCGATTTCCACTGCACGTCTGGCGACTTCCCGCGGATAAACAGGCGTGTGATTGACTGTGCCTCTGGCCTGCGCCTCGTCGGCGATCAGGCTGTTTTTTTCGTTGAGAAACAGGATGCGGAACTGCTCGATGTTCTCCCGCGCCAGACGGGCCGTGAGGTAGTCGAGCAGTTTCTGTTCGTTGTCGAGCACGTCTTCCGGCGGCAGGCGTGCGCGGTTGTAGCGAAGTGCTGCTTCCTGAAGCACACGGATCATTGGGAGCATATGCGTGCCCATATTCGAGATGCTTTCAAGTTCCTGGTCTGTGGCGGACAAAACTGCGGCCAGAGAGCCGAAACGCGTGAAGAGGTTGCGCGACAGTTCAGTACTGCCTGTTTCACGCCCGGTGAACAGCACGGTCAGAAGATGCAGCAAGGTCGCATCGTCCAGATGCCGTCCCCGTCCTGTCAGCAGGGCAAGCGGCGGCTCCATTTCGGGAAGAGCATCCGTCAGCGCGGTGATCTGTCGCAGATCGGCTGACGAGAGGCCTGTCATGCCATCCGAAAATCCGGGTGTTCCGGCATCCCTGTCGTTCATCTTACAGCAGCCCTTCCTGACGTAAGCTGGAAGGGCGCCCCTCACCTGTGACAAGTACGTCGTGAAGCGTGATGGACAGGGGGCGCATCGCAAAGTCCAGTTGCCGGGCCGATTGCGACAGATCCGCCGGGCGCTGTGTGGGGGTGATATGGAAACCGATCAGGGCCGTGGCATGCAGTGAGAGGGCCCTGATGGCGATGGCGCGGTTGCGTTCGGCAAGACTGTCGGCCTCGAGCGCGGCTTCGTCCGCCAGAAGCCGGTTACGGTTATCAAGATAGAGCAGCCGGAACTGTCCCGGGACGCCGCCTTCAAGCGCCTGTTCGAGATACGCCATGAGCTGTTCCCAGTTACTCAGTGTCGGACGTTCACGCTGTTCCGAAGAGGCCAGACGTTCAGCGGCTACGCCTGGAAGACGCAGAACACGGATGGCATCGTCTTTCAGTCCTGCGGCGCGCAGGGCTTGTGTAGGTGCGCGGAAAACATCCACCAGACTGCCGAAATGGCCGATCAGTCCCTTGGCGAGTGGTTTCGTGTCCTTGCGCGGAACACCTGCGAAGAGCAGCATTTCGAGGATTTCATAATCGGCGAGTGTGTGAGCGCCATTGACCAGCACGCGTGCGCGCATTCTGGCGCGGTGTCCCTGAGGTCCTGTGCCGCGTGTCAGATCGATCCGGGGATAGGTGTTGGCCATGACGGTATCTCACTCTATATCGGGAGGGTGCCGCAAGACCTACCTTCCCCTACCCCCGAGTATCTCTCCCGCCTCAATCCGGAGCAGAGACGTGCCATCGAGACAACCGAAGGGCCGCTCCTCATTCTGGCAGGTGCGGGAACGGGCAAGACGCGCGTCCTGACGACGCGCTTTGCGCATATCCTTCTGACGGGCCGCGCCTATCCGAGCCAGATTCTGGCCGTGACGTTCACCAACAAGGCCGCCCGCGAAATGCGCGAGCGTGTCAGTGCGATTCTGGGCGAGCCGGCCGAAGGTCTGTGGCTGGGAACGTTCCATTCGATCTGCGCGCGGATGTTGCGGCGCCATGCGGAATATGTCGGGCTGACGAGCAGCTTCAACATCCTCGATACGGATGACCAGATCCGGCTGCTCAAGCAGGTCATGGAGCCGTGGAAGATCGACACCAAACGCTGGCCGCCGAACCAGCTCATGGGGATCATCCAGCGCTGGAAGGATCGCGGGCTGACGCCTGACCGGGTGACGCCAGCCGAGGATTCCGATTTTGCGAACGGTCATGCTCTGGCGATTTACCGGGCGTATCAGGAGCGTCTGATTGCGCTTAATACATGCGATTTCGGCGATCTGATGCTGCACATGACGGAGATCCTGCGCAACCAGCCCAATGTTCTGGCGCAGTATCACCGGATTTTCCGCTACATTCTCGTGGACGAGTACCAGGACACGAATACGGTTCAGTATCTGTGGCTGCGTCTGCTGGCCAAGCGCGAGCACGGACCATCCAATATTGCCTGTGTGGGTGATGACGATCAGTCCATCTATTCCTGGCGCGGGGCGGAAGTTGAGAACATCCTGCGCTTCGAGAAGGATTTTCCGGGAGCGGAAGTCGTTCGTCTGGAGCGGAATTACCGCTCGACGGCACAGATCCTCGCCGCTGCGGCCGGGCTGATCGCTCATAACGAAGGGCGGCTGGGCAAGACGCTACGGCCCGGACGCGATGATGCGCAGGGTGAGAAGGTTCAGATCATCGGAGTGCGCGATTCGGATGAGGAAGCGCGGATTGTGAGCGGCGCGATCGAGCGTCTGCGCGGTGACGGGCATCCGCTGTCGGAAATCGCTATCCTCATGCGCGCTGGCTTCCAGACGCGGCCGTTCGAAGAGCGGCTGATGATGATCGGCATTCCGTATCGCGTCGTGGGTGGACTGCGATTCTACGAACGCTCTGAAATCCGGGACTGTCTGGCGTATCTGCGGGTACTGTCGCAGCCTGCGGATGATCTGGCGTTTGAGCGGATCATTAATGTTCCCAAGCGTGGCGTTGGTGCCGTTGCGGTGCAGAAGCTGCATGCGCAGGCGCGTGCCCTGCCCGGCCCGCTGACGGCGGCGGTGATGTGGCAGCTTCAGGAAGGGCTGCTCAAGGGCAAGTCGAAGGACGCGTTGGATGGGCTGATGGCGGCGTTCCAGCGCGCCAAGGCGACGCTTGAGAGCGAAGGCCATGTGGTGGCCGCCGAGCAGCTTCTCGAGGACAGTGGCTATCTTCAGATGTGGCGGGATGACCGCTCCGTTGAGGCGCCGGGGCGTCTGGACAATATCCGGGAGCTTCTGCGGGCTCTTGGGGAGTTCGGGACGCTTCAGGGCTTTCTGGAGCATGTGGCGCTCGTCATGGATACCGAGAGTGAGACGTCCGATGACAAGGTCAGTCTGATGACGCTGCATGGCGCCAAGGGACTGGAGTTCGACACTGTGTTCCTGCCGGGCTGGGAAGAAGGTGTTTTCCCGTCCCAGCGGTCGCTCGACGAGGGCGGGAACCGGGCACTCGAGGAAGAGCGGCGGCTGGCCTATGTGGGGCTGACGCGCGCGCGGCGTCGGGCGATCGTGCTGCATGCGGCGAGCCGGCGGATCTATGCGAACTGGCAGTCCTCGATGCCGAGCCGCTTCATTGAGGAAATCCCGTCTGAATATGTGCAGCTGACGGGACAGGCGTTCGAGACGCGCCGGCAGGCTGCGGCGGCGCCGTCCATGTTCGCGTCTGGTCCGCTGACGAGTACGCGCCCGTCAGGTTTCCGCGCTCCGCGTCCGAGAATCCATGATGTAAAGCCGGAGCCGACCGTCGCGATCGGGGCGACGGTCTTTCATCACAGGTTCGGCGAAGGCACCGTCATCGGCGCTGACGGGCCGCAGTTGCATATCAATTTTGAAAATGGTGGCGTTAAACGCGTCATGGCAAATTTCGTGGAGATAAGATCGTGATGGCACCCCGCAGCATTGGCCGTCGCCATGCCAGTGCGCTCGAAACCCTGTCCATCACGGTGGAAGAGCCCTTTGTTCCCCTGTTTGAGCAGGCCCTGATGTGTGCCTGCGAAACTGTTGGTATTTTCGAAGCCGATGACGCGCAGAAATACTGGCGCGTCGAAGGTGTGAAGGATACGGGCTTCAAGGAAGACGAGCTCGAAAGCGCTCTGGCTGTGGCGAGGATGCTGACCGGCTGTGAAGCGGAACTCGAGCGGACCCCGACCGAGTCCGAGGGCTGGCTGGCCCGGACCTATGAATCCTTCCCGCAGCAGAATGTGGGCAAGCGCTTTGCCATCCGCGGCACCCATCTGCATGGTGCGCCAGATCAGTCGCGTCTGACGATCACGCTGGATGCCGGAATCGCCTTCGGCTCGGGCGAGCATGGCTCGACGCGTGGCTGTCTTCGGGCGCTGGAAATGGTCGCGTATCGCAAGCCGCAGCGTATTCTGGATATGGGGTGCGGGTCCGGTATTCTGGCGATGGCTGCGGCAAAGCTGCTGCACCGTCCGGTTTTGGCCGTCGATATCGAACCCTGGTCCGTGCGGACGGCGAAGCTCAATGCGCGCCTGAACGGTCAGGGCAATCTGCTGGATTGCCGCTTTGGCAATGGCTGGCAGACCGAGGCCGTGCGTGCCAAGGCGCCGTATGATCTGGTCTTCGCCAACATTCTTGCCCGTCCGCTGTGCCGGATGGCGCAGTCTCTGGCGCTGAATCTTGCACCGAACGGGACGGCTATTTTAGCCGGCCTGCTTTACAGTCAGGCGCGGATGGTGCTGGCAGCACACCAGCGTCAGGGTCTCGTGCTGGAGCGTATCCTGCGTGAAGGCGACTGGGCCACGCTGATTCTGCGCCGTCGCGGCTGATGGGTGTGCTGGGATCATTGCCGTTGATCCGGGAGGCCGGACCTGACGATCTGCCGGCTATCCTGCGGATCACCAATGATGCCATCGAGAACACGGATGCGCTGTGGATCACGACGCCTTTTACGCTGGAGCAGCGGCGTCAGTGGTTCGAGGACAGGGTGGCGCAGGGCTACCCGGTACTTGTCGCCGTTGATACGGCTGGTGAGGTTGCGGGGTATGGCTCCTATGGCTCTTTCCGGGCCTATGAAGGCTATGCACGGACTGTTGAGCATTCGGTTTATGTCGCCCCCTCACAACAGCGTCGGGGCGTCGGGCGCAGACTTCTGCATGCCCTGATCAATCACGCCAGGGACGCGGGCTTTCATGTCATGGTGGCCGGGATTACGGCGGACAACGCTGCTTCCGTCGCGATGCACCATGAGTTTGGTTTCCGGAACTGTGGCACGCTTCCTCAGGTCGGTCGCAAACACGGCCGCTGGTTGGATCTGCTGTTCATGACACTCTGCCTTGATGATATTCATACTGTGGAAAAGGACTTTTCATGACCCTGTCCTCCATCCCGCTCAACGAGCGCCCTGCCCTCGTCCGCAAAGCCTTCAAGGCGCTGGGCGTTGACGGTTTCATTATCCCGCGCGGTGATGAATATCTCGGCGAATATGTCGCTCCCTGCGCCGAGCGTCTGGCCTGGCTGACGGGCTTTACGGGAAGTGCGGGTCTGGCGGCGATCCTGCCGGAAGCAGCAGCCGTGTTCTCCGACGGGCGTTATACGGTGCAGATGGAAGAGCAGGTTCCCCATGACCTGTGGGAGCGTCGCCATGTCGCGCTGGAACCGCTTTCCGACTGGCTGGCGGAACACGCCAAGGGACTGAAAATCGGCTATGATCCGCGTCTGGTCAGTCGATCCATGCTGGCGTCATGGCAGGCGCCGGATGTCGAACTTGTCCCGCTGCCGCACAATCCCATTGATCAGACCTGGACGGATCGTCCGGCCGCACCGGCTAATCCGGTTCTGTCGCAGAAGCTGGAATTTTCGGGAGAAAGCAGCGCGGACAAGCGCAGGCGTCTTGGCGATGCTCTGCGCAAGGCGGGACAGGATGCGGCTGTCATTGCGGATTGTACCTCCCTGGCCTGGCTTCTGAACATTCGTGGAAGTGACGTCCCCCTCACCCCCGTCGCGCATGGCTATGCGATCCTGCACGCGGACGGGACGGCAGAATGGTTCGTCTCATCCGATCGTCTGTCGGAGGGTGTGCTGGAGGTCTGCGGCCCTGGCGTGACAGTCTGTTCGCCAGCGGATCTGGCGAAGCGGCTTGAGGTCCTCAAGGGCCGGACGGTGCGTGTGGATCCGGTGACAACGGCTGTGTGGTTCGACACGACGCTTGCCGCTGCCGGTGCGACGGTTGTGGATGGAACCGATCCCTGCACGCTGCCCAAAGCTATCAAGAACAGCACGGAACAGGACGGTGCACGAAAAGCTCATGCCCTTGATGGCGTGGCGATGGCCCGTTTCCTGTATTCCCTGACGGTGTCGGGGATCGGCCAGCACGAGACGGATCTCGTCACCCGGCTGGATGGTCTGCGTGCCCGGTCCGGCGATTACCGGGAACAGAGCTTCGACGCCATTTCCGCCGTCGGCCCGAACGGTGCCTTTCCCCATTACCGGGCACAGGTTGGTCACGATCGGGTTCTTGAAGCCGGAAGTGTGTATCTGATCGACAGCGGCGGGCAGTATCCGTTCGGTACGACCGACATTACCCGCACGCTCTGGGTGGGCGATCAGGAACCGCCTGCTCATGTCCGTGAAGCGTTCACGCGTGTTCTGAAGGGCAATATTGCCCTCTCCCGCATCCGCTTCCCGCCCGGCACGACCGGTCATCGGCTGGACGTGCTGGCGCGTGCGGCCCTGTGGCAGGTCGGCATGGACTACGATCATGGTACCGGACATGGCATCGGGAGCTATCTGTCGGTCCATGAAGGTCCGCAGAACATTTCCCCTGCCCCGCGTCCCGTGGCCCTCGAAGCCGGCATGATCGTGTCCAACGAGCCTGGCTATTATGAACCGGGACAGTATGGAATCCGGATCGAGAACCTGATGCTGGTGCGGCCTTCTTCTTTCAAGGGGAGCAAGGGCACGTTCCTGGAGTTCGAGATCCTGAGCTACACGCCCATTGATTACAGACTGATCGATGTCGCCCTTCTCAACGATGCGGAGCTGAACTGGCTGAACGCCTATCATGCCGAAGTTCAGGCGCGGGTCTCACCGCATGTCGAGCCGGATGTAGCCGCGTGGCTGTCGGAGGTCTGCAAACCGCTCGTTCGGTAAAGTGGCAGGCATAACCGTTTTTTTACCTTTCCCGATCATATACAGGACAATGATCGGGAAAATCCTCCTTCTTGCCGCTGCCCTGACGCTTTCTGGCGTACCGGTTGCGCGTGCTTATGATGCGTCTTCTGTCTGTAAGGTGGCAGTGCAGGCTGCCGAGCAGCAGGCCAGAATTCCACCCCGCCTTCTGGATGCCATCAGTCGCGTGGAGAGCGGGCGGCGGGATCCGAATGGTACGGCAACCGTGGCGTGGCCTTGGACCGTCAATGCGGCCGGAAAAGGCTATTTCTACGAAAGCAGGGATGAAGCCATCGCGGCAGTCCGGGATTTTCAGGCGCACGGGATCGTCTCGATCGATGTGGGCTGCATGCAGATCAATCTGCACCATCATCCCGATGCATTTTTCTCGCTCGAAGACGCTTTTGATCCCTACAGCAATGCCCGTTACGGGGCCCGTTTCCTGTCCGGACTGCACAACCAGCTTCAGGGCTGGCCCGCCGCGACGGCTGCCTATCATTCCCTCACCCCGGCTCTGGGCGCCGATTATGCCCGTCATGTTCTGGCCATCTGGAACGGGCAGCCCGACAGCTACCGGCCGCCTGATTTCCTTCCACAGGTGGTCATGACCGCGTCAGGGTTGCAGGCCATGCTTCCAAGTGCCAGGCCCGCCCCTTATTTCGCTCTGAACAGACAGGCCGGATTTTCCGAGCGTCCCGCACCGCGTATGGAAACGATGCCATCCGTTCACATGGTGTCCTATGCGCCTCCGCCCCGTATCATTCACCATGCAGTCGGCCAGGCGGGGAGTGCTTTGCCTGTAAGGGGTGGGCGGGATCTTGCGTCCTATCGCGCCATGCCGGTCCGGCTGGCCTGGCGGCAGCGCTGATCAGTATCCGGACCAGCCGCCACCAGCGCCCGCATAGGCCCCGTGAGATGAGGGATGGTGCCGGCTGACGGGGGCACTCCCGTCCTCGGGGTCGTGGGCGCAGGCTGACAGTCCCAGAAAAAGCGTCACGATCAACACACGAAACATCACGTCACAGCCCTCTTTACAATTTGAAATTGTCCGACGGAAAACCCGGACCAATATGGTTCGTTTTGACTTCATGACTGGAGAAAGATCATGAAGTTCCTGTTCTGTCTGCTTATGGGCGCTATGACGGCCCGAATATGGTTCCGCGTCCTGGCCAATACATCGTCACGCTCCGCCCTGATTGGAAACAAAAGCGTCTGATCCGGGCAAATATTTCTGCCGGATCAGAAAATTTCAGGCGCTTCCGGACGTGATGCGTCGAGCCAGCCCTGCAGCATATAAGCTGCGGCCATCTTGTCGACGACCTCCGCTCTCCGCCCACGCGTCATGTCGGCATCCTTGATCAGGAAACGGTTGACGGCGCTTGAGGACAGGCGCTCGTCCCACAAGCCCGCGGGAATCCCGAGCTTTTCCGACAGGGCCTGTGTCCAGTCCGATGCGGCGCGTGCCGCCGGGCCAAAAGATCCATCCAGCGAAAGCGGCAATCCGACGACCAGGGCCCCTACGTCCTGCGTGCGGACGATCCTGGCCAGTTCCTGCGCATTTTCGCCCAGTTTCCGCCGTTTGAGGCCGATCAGGGGAGATGCCAGCATGAGTGAGACATCTGTCAGGGCGACGCCGATAGTCTTCGATCCGGGGTCGAGACCGAGGACGCGCTGACCGGACTGAAGAAGATTACGGAGATCATGTGGATTGAACAGGGGCATAGCACGGCGTTATGATCCCCCTGACGGCTGAAAAGCCACCATAAAATTTCCTCTTGTTCAGGAATATTCATGTCGCTCGACGCGAAAACGGTTACGCGCATCGCCAGACTGGCGAGGATTGGTCTCCAGCCCGAAGAGGTTGAAACTCTCGGGAAGGACATGGGCTCCATCATCGACTGGGTGGAGCAGCTCAAGGAAGTCGACGTCACGGGCGTCGACCCCATGATCGGCACAGGGCTCGCAAAGCCCCGTCTGCGCGAAGACCGCGTTACGGATGGCAACTGCCGTGACAAGGTTCTTTCCAACGCTCCCGAGCGGGAAGGCCCGTTCTATACGGTTCCGAAGGTGGTCGAATAATGTCCGGCATTCACGATTTTACGCTGGCTTCGGCCCGGGACGCGCTCAAGGCGCGCAAAATTTCCGCAGTCGAACTGACGAACGCCCATATTGACGCGATCGAGCATCTGGACGGCCAGCTCAACAGCTTCATCACCCGCACCCCCGATCAGGCCCGTGAGGCTGCCAAGGCTTCCGACGAGGCTCTGGCCAAGGGTGAAGGCGGCAGCCTTTGCGGTATTCCGCTGGGCATCAAGGATCTGTTCTGCACGAATGGCGTCCGCACGACGGCTGCTAGCAAGATCCTCGGCAATTTCGTGCCACCTTACGAAAGCACGGTAACGGCCAATCTGCTCAAGGATGGCGCGGTCTTTCTGGGTAAGCTGAACCTTGACGAATTCGCCATGGGGTCTGCGAACCTGACCTCTGCGTTCGGGCCGGTGGAAAACCCCTGGAAGCGCAAGGATTCTGACGCAAAGCTGGTTCCGGGAGGTTCTTCGGGCGGGTCCGCGGCGGCTGTGGCGGCCGGGCTTGTTCTGGGTGCGACAGGTACGGATACCGGTGGCTCCATCCGTCAGCCGGCGGCGTTTACGGGTATTGCCGGGATCAAGCCGACCTATGGTCGCTGCTCGCGCTTTGGAACAATCGCCTTCGCAAGCTCGCTGGATCAGGCCGGTCCGATGGCGCGCAATCTTCAGGACTGTGCCATTCTGCTTGAGTCGATGGCCGGGTTTGATCCGCGCGATTCAACGAGCGTTGATACCCCCGTTCCGCATTACGAGGCAGCGCTCAAGCGCGGTGTGAAGGGGCTGCGCGTTGGTATTCCCAAGGAATATCACGTCGAGGGCATGCCAGCTGAAATCGAGGCGCTCTGGCAGCAGGGCATGACCTGGCTGCGCGATGCCGGCGCAGAAATCGTCGAGGTTTCCCTGCCGCATACGAAGTACGGCCTGCCGACCTATTATATTGCGGCTCTGGCCGAGGCGTCTTCCAATCTGGCCCGTTATGATGGCGTCCGTTTTGGTGAGCGTGTCAGTGCCTCGACGCTGGATGGTCTGTATGAAGCCAGCCGTGCCGCCGGTTTCGGTGACGAGGTCAAGCGCCGCATCCTGATCGGGACGCATGTGCTGTCGTCAGGCTATTACGATGCCTATTACCTGCGCGCACAAAAGGTCCGGACGCTGATCCAGCAGGACTTCCTCAAGGCATTCGAGAACGTTGACGTGCTTCTGACGCCGACCGCTCCTTCCGGCGCTTTTGCACAGGACGAAAAGCCGAGTGATCCGGTGCAGATGTATCTCAATGACGTCTTTACGGTTCCGGCCAGCATGGCGGGCGTCCCTGCCCTGTCCGTCCCGGCTGGTCTGGATGCGCGTGGCGTGCCGCTTGGATTACAGCTTATCGGCAAGTTCTTCGATGAAGAGACGCTGATTGCGGCCGGTCATGCCATCGAGCAGGCTGCGGCATTCCATCACAGACCCACCATTCATGCAGGAGTGTCGGCATGAGCTATCGTATCACCGGCAGCACCGGCGAATGGGAAATCGTTGTCGGTCTTGAGGTTCATGCCCAGGTCGTCAGCGAGGCCAAGCTCTTTTCCGGCGCTTCGGCGGAATATGGCGGCGAACCGAACACGCATGTCAGCCTTGTTGATGCCGGTTTTCCAGGCATGCTTCCGGTTCTGAACCGGAAATGCGTGGCGCAGGCCGTCCGGACGGGTCTGGGGCTTGAAGCCGAAATCAACCTGTTCAGCCGGTTTGACCGCAAGAACTACTTTTATGCTGATCTGCCCACCGGATATCAGATCAGCCAGTTCGCCCATCCGATCATCGGCAAGGGCAAGGTCCTGGTTGATCTGGCAGATGGCAGCACGCGCGAAATCGGCGTGACGCGTCTGCATCTGGAGCAGGATGCGGGCAAGTCAATCCATGATCAGGATCCGACACGCTCTTTCATCGACCTGAACCGTGCTGGCGTCGCGCTGATGGAAATCGTCAGTGAGCCGGATATCCGTTCGCCTGAAGAAGCCGGTGCATATCTGCGCAAGCTGCGCCAGATCCTGCGTTATATTGGCACCTGCGATGGCAACATGGAAGAAGGCTCCATGCGTGCCGACGTGAACGTGTCGGTCCGCAAGCCGGGTGAAACCGAGTATCGCACGCGCTGCGAGATCAAGAATGTCAATTCCATCCGTTTCGTGATGATGGCGATCGAGGTCGAGGCACAGCGTCAGATCGAGGTCTGGGAAGCTGGCGGAACCGTCGATCAGGAAACGCGCCTGTTCGACCATGTGCGTGGCGAAACCCGCTCCCTGCGGAGCAAGGAAGATGCGCATGACTATCGCTACTTCCCGGACCCGGACCTGCTGCCGCTGGTGATCGAGCAGTCCTGGGTGGATGAACTCAAGGCAGCTCTGCCAGAACTGCCGGAAGCCAAGCGTGCGCGTCTGGAGCAGGAATACGGTGTCAGCCGTTACGAATCTTCCGTGCTCTGCGTCGAGCAGGCGATCGCGGATTTCTACGAGACAGTGGCACGTGGTGCAGATGCCCGTCTGGCAGCCAACTGGATGCTGGGGGATTTTTTCGCCGCGCTGAATCGTACGGGGCGTTCGATCGAGGACAGCCCGGTCAGTGCGGAAGGTCTGCGGGAGCTGCTGGGTCTGATTTCCGACTCAACAATCAACGGAAAGATCGCCAAGGAAGTTCTCGAAGACATGGTCGAGACGGGTGATTCCGCCTCTGCCATCGTCGAGCGCAAGGGCCTGCGTCAGGTGACTGACACCGGAGCAATCGAGAGCGCCATCCGTGAAATCCTGGCCGCAAACAGCGACAAGGTCGCGGAATACAAGGGTGGCAAGGACAAGCTTTTCGGCTTCTTTGTCGGTCAGACGATGAAGGCCATGAAGGGCAAGGGCAACCCTGCCCTCGTCAACGAAACCCTGAAGAAACTTCTTTCGGAGTAAGGCGAAAAAAATGTTCTCGGGGGGTTTGACCACGACGCGGTTACCCCCTAAGAACACTCCTGCATACGCCGTGCGAACCGCGTAAAAAAGCGGAGGGGTGGCCGAGAGGCTGAAGGCGGCGGATTGCTAATCCGTTATACGATTTCAAGTCGTATCGTGGGTTCGAATCCCATCCCCTCCGCCAGCGCGATCCCAAGAAAATATGAAATTCAGGCTCTCGGGCAGTTGTCCGACACCCATTGAATGGGTCTGCCTTATCGGGCTTTCTTCAGGGTCGGAGACCGTGTAGAGGCTTGGATCTATGTCAGAAAATCTTATTCCAGTTTATCTGGCGGGCGATCTGGTGTTCCGTCCGAAAGCCCTCGCTCTTTTCGTAAAACTGAAATCGATCTGTGCCGAGTATGGCCTGGATGGTGTGGCGCCTTTTGACGGTCAGGCCGAGGCGCGCCTTCTGCCGCCTGGTCGCGAAACCATTCTTGCGTTTGTCCGTGCGGATCGTGATCTGATGGACCGCTGTGCTGCGGGTCTGTTCTGTATTGATCCGTTCCGCCGTTCTCCGGAGATGGATCCGGGAACAGCTGTGGAAATCGGCTATATGATGGGCCTGGGCAAGCCGATGGAAGCCTACACCGTGGACGGGCGTCTTTATTCCGAAAAGGTCGAGGCGTACTGGCGGGATGTTCTGAAACAGGATCTACGCAAGCGGGAGGAGAGTGATGCGCCTTCCTCAGGCAGCATGGAAGATCCTGACGGCATGCTGGTCCATTCCGAAGGTCTGCTTCAGAATGGAATGGTGGAAGGCTTTATTGGCATGGCCGGTGGTCAGGTTTCCATCCACCGGGATTTCTTTCAGGCCTTTCGGAAGGCGGCTGAGCGCCTTTCCTTGCGGTTGCAGGCAAGGGTTTAGGCGGCTTTATTAATTTTTCGCGTAGATGCCCTGACGGCAGCGTGGCGCCAGACCACAGACATTGCAGACGACGGTCATGGAAGGGTCGTCGTTAAAGGAACAGCTTGACGGACGTTCCAGAGCATACCCCATCGCTGGAGGTTTTGTCTGGAATGCCGTTACGACCCGCGTCATCCAGTTCTGAAGCTGCTGCGGCAGTTCCTCGTGGTGGTGAGTCCACCACAGGATGTCATCGGTTGTACGCCCAATCTGCTGTGCAAGCTGGTCGGGAGACCATTGGGTCACTTGCAGAAAATCAGTCAACGTCACACTAGGCACGTTACAGCCTTCCGAAAGTGTAAAACAGAAATGGATGTGTAAAAGACTTCTGTTTTTGCGTCAATAAATCATAAAATGCTTTTGTTTGATAAAATCTCTAGTGTTTTTTATTGGTTAACAACTCCATCATTGGGTTTCGGTATTTATCTAAGGGTAACACTTATCTCAAAATGATGATGGTGGCTGAGCGAAGTCTACATCTCCGCTTATGACCGAATCAGTGACGGTTTATTCTTTATGGGCGACGACAGAAGCGGCGGCTTTGTGTTTCAGGAAGCGCCGCAGCCCGATCTGCCCGACTTTTTCGAGAAGTGGCGTCGTGATGTGCAGCAGCCACGGCATGACCAGACAGGCATGGGCAAAAATGCCGTCTATCCTGGGCAGGAAGATTTCACGCCCCGCCCCTTCGCTGGTCCGGATAATCATTCTGGCTACATATCGGGCTGACAGGGGCTGATTGACGAAATTCAGGACAGACCCCCCGTCCCGCGTTTCCTGCTCGAGCATCCGGGTATCAACAGCGGCAAGAAATATGGACGAAACCCTCAGTGTCCCGGGGCTGAATTCAAGCGCAAGGGAACGCGCAAAGCCTCTGAGGCCGAATTTCGTTGCGCTGTATACAGAACTTCCCTGCAAGGGCATCACCCCGGCAATGGAATTGACGAACATGACATGCCCATTGGGAGACAAGGCGGGGAGCAGTTGACTGGTCATGAGGATGGGCGATGTCAGATTGATTGCCATCTGCTCTTCAAGGCTATGCTGGGTAATATCCTTGGTTGCTTCAGGCTGTATTTTCCCTGCGCAATGAATCAGAAGCCCGATGGGCCGATTTCTGTCCCGGATTGCGGTACTGACAGCCTGAAGATCCGATGGCTCTGTCAGATCACAGAAAACAGCCTCAAATCGGCCTTTGCTGCCTGAGATCTGTTCTTCCGCCTTGCGGGGCTGGCGTGTCAGCAAAAGGACATCCCACCCCTGCTCCAGCAGGAGCCCCGCGATTTCACACCCAATTCCACCCGTTCCGCCAGTCATGACGGCAAATGACGGCACCGTTATCCTTTTTCTGAAGGAAAAGGGATTCATGTAATGTGCGAGCAGGTCAGAGTTGGGGGCGTCAGGAAATGCATGATCAACTTTCTGAAAAAGACGGTTGCATCTTCATAACGCGATAACACTTTGCGTCCTATGGTTTTCTGGCGCCCGGATCTGGAGAGAGCTGCCTGTACAGGGGCTGTAATTACAGCACTGGGCGGGGGCGCATAGAAAGATGTGAGCCTATGATCTCCAGTCAGTCACTGCGGCACAGACCATCCAGCAATACGTCCAGCGCGGCTCGTACCGGCTCTGGCCCTACTTTTTCCTCAAGGAGCTGGCCGCTGATCGTCAGCATGGCCAGACCATGCACCTGTGCCCAGCTTGCAGCTGCCTGTGCCGTAATGGCGACCTTCCGGAAACTGCCGTCCTCCTGCCCGTCTTCCAGAAGGCGTAGAGGAATTGCGAATGTGTCCATGGCGGCATCATGCAACTGCGGGTCTATCGTCTTGTCCGCATCGGCACTGAACATCAGCCGGTAAAGGCCAGGATTGCAGCGGGCAAAATCAATACAGGCCTGGGCTGTGGCGACGAATTGCGCGCGCGTGGAAGAGAAATCCTGGGACATGGCCTCTGCCATGCACTCCCCCAGCCGGACGAAACCGATCCGTGCCAGTTCCCGCAGCAGCATCTCGCGATCCTGGAAATGCTTGTAAGGGGCTGCATGACTGACCCCTGTGCGGCGCGCCACTTCCCGGAGCGTGAACGTCCAGTTCTGGTCTGTAGCCAGCATGGCAAGCGCCGTATCGATCAGGGCGCGGCGCAGGTCCCCGTGATGATAGGGGCGGTTCTTGGTTTCACTCATTCGTGAGGCTCATGTTTACAGAAGAAACTTTAATTGACGCTGAAGCATTGTGCTCCATACCCTGCCCGTGAAAGTTTCTTCTGTAAACATGGAGGACGTCATGTCCGATACTGTTTCCCCGGCCGATCTGTCTCGTTTTCTCGACCGCCAGCGCGCTGCGTTTCTGCGGGATGGGCCCCCTGTCCTGAAACAGCGTCGGGCCGATCTGCGTCGCCTAAAAGCTGAAGTTCTCAAGCGGCGGATTGATATCGTCCGGGCCCTGAAGGCGGATTTCGGCCAGCGGTCAGAGCGGGAAAGTGCCATTGTTGAACTGATCCCGCTGATCCAGTCGATCAATTACATGATCCGACATCTCGCATGCTGGATGAGACCAGAGCGTCGGCATGTTTCAGCCTATTTCCAGTTCGGTCGCGCCTGGATAATTCGCCAGCCGGTTGGTGTCGTAGGCATTATCGCACCCTGGAATTATCCGGTTTCCCTTGCTCTCGTGCCGCTGGCAACGGCAATTGCAGCCGGAAACCGGGCCATGCTCAAACCATCGGAATTCACACCGGTGACATCGGCAGTGATCGGCGAAATCGTGCGGGCCGTTTTTCCGTCGGAGCAGGTTTCGGTCGTCACGGGAGATGGCGAAGTGGGCGCGGCATTCTCTGCCTTGCCTTTCGACCATCTCTTCTTCACCGGTAGCACTTCGGTTGGAAGGAAGGTTGCTGAGGCAGCGGCCCGCAATCTGACACCCGTTACGCTTGAACTGGGCGGCAAGTCGCCCGTGGTGATCGAGCCCGGCTTTTGCAGGGAATGGGTGGCGGATCGCCTGGTATTCGGCAAGCTGACCAATGGCGGGCAAACCTGCATCGCGCCGGATTATGTGCTGGTTCACGAAAATGACCGGGACGCCTTTGCGGCGGCCTACCAGGCAGGCGTGAAAAAGCAGCACCCCGGTGGATACGCGGGTTCCTCTGACTACACCGCCATTCTCAATCAGCATCATTATGAACGGCTGCAAGGCCTGATCGACAATGCCGAGCACCAGGGCGCGCAGGTGATCCGTCTGGGGAGCAATTCAGACGAAAGCCATGTTCTGGCTCCCGTCCTGCTGCTGGATGTGACACCGCAGATGACCGTTATGCAGGAGGAAATTTTCGGACCCGTCCTGCCAGTCCTCACTTATCGCACACTGGATGAAGCAATTGCTTTTATCAACGAGCGGCCGCGTCCTCTAGCTTTGTATTATTTCGGCGATAACCGCGCTGAACGTGACAGGGTTCTCAGGCGCACAGTTTCCGGAAATGTCACCATCAATGGTGCCCTGCTGCATATCGCGCAGGACGACCTGCCCTTCGGAGGCGTAGGAGACAGTGGGATCGGGGCGTATCACGGGAAGGAAGGCTTTATCGCGCTGACTCATCCCCGGGGCATTTACCGGCAGGGGCGCTTCAGTGGTGCGACGTTGCTTCAGCCACCTTACGACAGGCTCACCGATGTCATTACAAATCTGCTTTTACGATAAAAAACGCGAATTTCTGCCAGCACTATCAGCATGGTGGATCTCGGTAGTTGCTGACGCTATCGTCGTTGGAATTGAGGTTAAGGGACGCAGATAAGATGAAGCAGGATGCTGGCGATATTACTGGGTTGCATCACGTCGCCATCATCGCATCGGATTATCAGCGCTCCCGAGCGTTTTATGTTGATGTACTGGGCTTCAAGGTCATCGCTGAAAATTTTCGGGCCGAGCGTAATTCATGGAAGTGTGATCTTCAGGTCGGTGATGCCCAGATTGAGCTCTTTTCCTTTCCGCATGCTCCCCCTCGGGTTTCGCGACCAGAAGCCTGTGGACTGCGCCATCTCGCATTCCGTGTTCAGGATATTGCCCAGGTGGTACAGCGTTTAAAGGGGCACGGAATTGTTTCGGAGCCAATTCGCACAGACCCCTATACAGGCCGCCGGTTCACGTTTTTCGCTGATCCGGATGATCTTCCGCTCGAACTCTATGAAATATGAGCGATCCCTGATTGCGGTGGCACGGTAAGGCGGCCCTTGGGTTGATCTGGCCCATGTCGCCGCCATGCTTTGAAGTGTGTGAATTAATTATCCAGACTAAAATTTACCGTTGTCTGGTGATGATGCTCAACCACGGGAACGCCTTTTATGGTCGCTGGGGCATATCGCTGTTGCCGGCAGTGATTGAGCGCACTTGCGTTGAATTCAGGGTTTGTACTGGAAACCACCTGACAGTTCACCGTATGCCCGGTTTTATCAATATCAAACATCATCTTGACCTGGCCTGTGGCATTTTCCCTGACCAGTTTTTCCGGATACACAGGTCCGTTTTTCATAACCTGCGGGGGATTGGACTTCGTTTCCTGGCCGCAGTCTATACCTGGCGCTGCCAATACAGCTATCAACAATAGAAAATGCTTCAAATTCGCCTCCTGCGCATCGTTCTTTATTCAGGATGATACATTTCCATCGTTTGTGATAGCTATGGTTACAATTTCCTGACTTGAGTAGACGTCATCCTGTCTCAGTGGCGCGTCCATGGCGGAAGAAACCTACCCAGAGGCCGGATGCGATATTGGTGGACCTTTCCTCGCCGAGGAGGCGAATTCAGCGGCCGATTTTCGTCATTCTTGTGATTATTCGCGTCGTATGGTTCTGGATCGTGAACCTCTGAAGGCGGAATGGGCTTCGTGCTGCGCTCATCAACTGGAATGGACATGCTCTGCCCTCCTGCAAAACGATTCAAGCGCTCTGCAAGCCCGGGGTTCATCTGAGACAAAAAGAAACCCGGCTTGCACCGGGCTTCTTTCAGTTTATCCGATTGGGAGGTTCCTGCATGGGGGGAGGATCTTCACCCGGTGGGGGATATGGATTGGGCTTTGGCGGGTCGGGTGGCATTGGTGGCGGGGGATTCGGCAGCTCACTGGCACTTTGTGGGTAGAGCATCATCATCTCCATTGCAGGGGTGACAATGCTTCAAAGCTGTTTTGGAACGGCGGTTTGCTCGCAGCAAAAAGAAAGCTGCCCGACTGCCCGGTTTTGGATGATGAAGTCTCTTTCGCGGGATCATAGTCCTTTTCAACCTCCTCATCTTCTTCCGGAGGCTCGTCTATGATCGGGCTCTTGTCGGGATAGGGATCGAAAGGCTCCCTTTCACCTGGAGAACCGGGAGCTTTTGTCGGATTGATGGGTGTGTTGCCGGATTGAGCGAACATGGTCGCCTCCTGTTGTCCGACGATTCAAATCCCTACCCAGGGGCTGGTTCGATATACACAAAAAGAAACCCAATCAGAGTCGGGCTGTCAGCCCGCCGAACTGGTACGAAGATGTTCCTCTTCAAGGATCAGTCTTTCGATCCTTCTGCGCACATGAACAGCTTCTGCATCCGTCACGAAGTTGGGCTCATCGCAGGCTCGTGTCTGATCGAGGCAGGGTTCAATAGCATTGAGAACACGCACGTCCTCGGCAATCACATCCCTGTTCCGGCTGGCATACTGCTCCGAAATGTCTTCGGAACCCGTGGCAAAATCACGCAGGATGGCGAAATGATAATGCGTGGTCGTATCCGTTTCGGGGGTAATTCCGTGAAGGAACGCCAGTTGACCCATGCTGTCCTGCACATGCCCCTCTTCGTCACAGGAAACGATTTCCGACCCGGCTGCTACGACCAGTGAAACTCCAAACAGTTCGGCCCGGCTCCTGATCCCCATGGTGCTTCCAAGCTTGGGAAAGAAGGCGGTCATGGCATCTGGCGTGGGAAAAGCTTTCAGGGGGTGGTGAAAACAGAGACGCGTTGGCTCTTCGAGTATTGAACAGGCCTTTGCCGGGCCATCCTCACAGCTCCGAATGCCCAGGCTTGCAGGGTGCGTGAAGCTGATATGTGACTGGTCGAACAGGTTCTCCAGCACGATCTGGGACCGCGCCTCAACATGGCAGGTGCCTGTTCCGAACAGGAGTTTCTCTGTGCCATGCGAAAAAAGGGAAGCCGTGTCCGGCAGGCGGTTCATGTCTGCGGGTGTTTCCAGATCCGCCCAGATCCAGACGAACGGTTTCTGTTCGACGACAGGGAAAGATTTCAGATCCATGGCTTTGGGAATATGCTTCTGAAAGGGGAGACTGACGCACTGGCCTGATGTCTCAAAAACCGCCCCATGATAGGGGCAGATCAGGTGTTCCCCGTCCTGATGCTCTGCGCATAGTGGCATCTGACGGTGTGGGCACAGGGCTTTCAATGCTCGTACGTCCCCGCCTGAAGTCCGCAGCAACAGAATATCCTGCCCAAGCAACCGTCGTCTCAGAGGGGTAGTGGTGATCTCCGAACTCCAGCCGGCAATGTACCACTGCTGGCGCGGATAGGGCTGTGTAGCGGCGGAAAATGGATAGACCGGCATCATGAGTGGAAACGTCTCCCGAGAATTCTTCCCGGATACCGGAGGGATATGAACAGAGAGTAAAATCAGGACGTTTTTCCGGCCCTGATTTAAAATTTGAATGGAAGCACTCTACGATCATTCCCCAGTCACTGACACCTTGAGCAGTGGTAAAGTGTCGCAGGAAAGCTGGATATCCTGTTTTCCAGATTCCACTCTCTTCACGCAAAGGAGAGCGCAACATGCGACACGATCATGACGATGATGAAAACGGCATCGACTCAGAAATCCAGGAACTGATGTCCGAGCTGCAGAATGATGCAGAACGTCTGAGCACTGCGACCGAAAAATCAGGCGCACCGGATGAGATCAAGCACATGGTTGCGGCGCTGGCCGACAAGATTGATGGACTGGCTTCACTGGTTCGATAAGGAATTCCAGCTTCATTCACAGCGCTTCGATTGCTTCCCCTCGGTATCGGGTAGGTAGTTATTGTACCGACGACTGATGCGAACAAATGAAATCGATGAACGCGCGCAGCGGCGGTGGGAGTTGGCGGCGGCCGGAATAATAAAGCATGGGTCCCGAAAAAGGTGTGGCCCAGTCGTCCAGCACCACCTCAAGCGCACCGCTGCGGATGTGAGGAGCCAGCCAGTCTTCAAACAGACAGACGATACCAAGACCTGACAGAGCAGTTTCAACCAGAAGATCGCAGGCCGATCCGGGTTGGACCAGTAAGGGCCCTGGAGGATCGAGGCGAATAACCTCTCCGTCCTTTTCGAACTCCCACATGGCTGGCGCTCCACCGGCGAAGCGAAGACGCAGACAGGCGTGTTCCAGTAACTCGCTCGGGTGTTGAGGACGTCCCTTCGCAGACAGATAAGATGGTGCGGCCGCAGTAAGAACGCGCTGAGTGGCTGGCCCGATGGGGATCGCGATCATGTCCTGTTCCAGACGTTCCTCATAACGGATGCCTGCGTCCGCGCCAGAAGCAAGAATATCGACAAAACTGTCCTCTACCGTCACGTCCACGCGGATTTGTGGATGAGCGATCAGGAAAGGCGACAGAATACCCGGCAGCACAGTCCGGGCGACATTGGCCGGCACGTTGAGGCGGATTGTACCCGCAGGCTGGTTGGTTTGTGCATGGATCGTATCGAGTGCGGCGCTGATCTCGGCCAGAGCTGGCGAAAGCCGTTCGAACAGTCGGGCGCCCGTTTCAGTAAGCGAAATGCTGCGTGTGCTGCGGTGAAGCAGGCGCGTACCAAGGCGGGTTTCCAGCCGCCGCAGAGCTTCGCTCAGACCGGATGCTGAAAGACCCGAAACACGCGCTGCTTCCCGGAAACCGCCTGCCCGCGCAACTGCAACGAAGGCTGAAAGATCATCAAGCTCGAAAGACATTGTGCGATTTTCCGTACGGGCCGTTCAGGATTGAACAGCTTATCGATCATTCGAGCGCCGTCCATGTTTGGTGTGCACCCCTTATCAAGGAGATACCAATGAGCAGTCAGGCCAATGCCGGAACCTTTATACTCGGCGACCGCGTCGTGAACCGCATGGGATACGGGGCGATGCAGCTTGCCGGCCCTGGTGTCTTCGGGCCGCCGCGGGACCGTGAAGCCGCTATTGCTGTACTGCGAGCGGCGGTCGAAGCCGGCGTCAATCATATCGATACCAGCGATTTTTACGGCCCGCATGTCACGAACCAGATCATCCGGGAGGCCCTGCACCCTTATGGCGATGACCTCGTGATCATAACCAAGGTCGGCGCGGTGCGTGGTGAGGATGCATCATGGCAGCCCGCCCAGAGCGCGGAAGAGCTGACCAGAGCCGTGCATGACAATCTGCGCAATCTGGGGCTGGACCGGCTTGAGGTGGTCAATCTGCGACTGATGGGGGAAATCTTTGCACCCAAAGAAGGATCGCTGGCCGAGCCATTTTCGGCACTCGCTGCGCTGCGGGAACAGGGGCTCATCCGTCATCTCGGTCTCAGCAATGCAACGGCTGCCCAGGTGGCTGAAGCGCAGACGATCGCACCAGTGGTCTGCGTGCAGAACCATTACAATCTCGTCCACAGAAAGGATGATGCGCTGATCGACGCGCTGGCTTCACAGGGCGTAGCCTATGTGCCGTTCTTTCCCTTGGGTGGGTTCAGCCCCATCCAGTCCGAAGCCCTGTCCCGAGTTGCAGCAGATATCGGAGCTACACCGTTACAGGTCGCTCTGGCATGGCTGTTGGCCAGCTCCCCCAATCTGCTCCTCATTCCGGGAACTTCGAATCTTCGTCACCTGTCGGAAAACCTGGCAGCAGCAGAGCTGGAACTGCCCGACGATGCTCGCGCGCGCCTTGACGCCATCGCTTAACGCGGGAAGCCGCCCTCTTCGGATGCCCGGGTTACGTTCTGCGGCATAAAACGCAACCAGAACCACCCGATCAGAGCCGACAAGGTTGAACCGGCGAAGATACCCATCTTCGCCGGGGTCATAAGATCTGATCCCGAAAATGCCAGATTTGCTACAAACAGGCTGATCGTGAAGCCAATGCCGCACAGCAGCGAAAGACCGAACAGCATTCCGGTTGAGGTGCCGGCTGGAAGCATGGCGACTTTCAGCCGGATCGAGAGCAATGTTGCGCCAAAGACCCCGACAGGTTTGCCAATCATCAGTCCCAGCATGATCCCGAGCGGCACAGCTTCTAGCATCATGTCCGGTTTCATGCCGACCACTGAAATGCCTACATTCATGAAGCCAAAAAGCGGCAGGACGATCCAGGTGACGAAGGGCGTTACCGCAGATGAGACCCGATCGAGAGGGGTAGCCCTCTTCGCGTCCCTTGCCGGCAGGCACAGACCCGTGATGACCCCCGCAAGCGTCGGGTGTAGCCCGGAATCTAGAAGCGCAGTCCAGAGCAGAATGCCCCCCGCGCCATAAACCCAGAGTGTTCTGATCCCTGCCCTATTCGCTCCAATCAATGCGGCCGTGACAAGTACAACCGCGAGCAGCGCGGGCCAGTACAGAACGCTGCCATAAAACAGGGCGATCACCACAATCCCCAGTACGTCATCGAAAATGGCAAGTGCCATCAGCCAGGCTCGTGCTCCGGGCGAGACACGCCGTCCAAGCGCAAGGATGATCGGCAGGGTGAAAGCCGCATCCGTTGCAACAGGAATGGCCCAGCCAGACGTTGCTTCCGGGTGTCCTCCGGTCACCAGCAGATATGTCAGTGCCGGCACCACCATCCCGCCCACGGCTCCAATCAGCGGCAGACCGACACGTCGGAGCGATGAGAGATGTCCGGAGACGATTTCCTTTTTGATTTCGAGAATGACCACCAGAAAGAACAGGGTCATTAGCCCGTCAGAAACCCATGCGGCGACGTTGTCGGGGCCCCGCTTTCCAAGAAAGGAAAATTTCAGCGGGAGTGCCGTCAGAGTTCTATAACCCGCCGCCCATGGCGAATTGGCCAGAACAAACCCTGCAAGAGACGCAAGCAGGAGAAAGGATGCTCCACCGGCGGAAGATTTCAGGAAGCGTCTGACATGGACATGGACAGTGGCCGGAACAAAAGGTGCGGTCATTCGCTGTTGTCGAACGGGATAGGCTTCAACACAAGCTTTCCAAAGAACGAGGTGAAGCAGCTAAGATTGCCGCACATCCTTATCCGCCAGCATCAGCTCGATACGCCTAACCCAACTCAGAAGACGGCATGGCTCTGCCACAGATGGGAACATTACGACTTGGAGGGTTCGAAAAACCCCTTGGCTCTGAATTGTTGGCTGTAATTCCCTATCTTGTGTAATGATTGGAGGGATGGCTCATGAAGCAGCCGGGTTTCTTTGATGTTGACGAGCGGCTTGCCCGGTTAAGCGGGCTTGGCGATCAGCTCGAGGCGTTTTCCCGGACTGTGGATTTTGAGGCGTTCCGCCCTGATCTGGAGAAGGCTCTGGCCTATTCAGACAGGAGCAAAGGCGGCCGCCCCCCGTTCGATCCGGTGATGATGTTCAAGATCCTGGTCATCCAGACGCTGAACAATCTCTCCGACGAGCGAACGGAATATCTGATCAACGACCGCCTGTCCTTCATGCGTTTCCTCGGTCTGGGACTGTCGGACCGGGTACCCGATGCCAAAACGGTCTGGCTGTTTCGCGAACGTCTGACCGAGGCTGGTGCCGTTCAGAAGCTGTTCGAGCGCTTTGACGCCACCCTGCGTAACGCCGGGTATCTGCCGATGTCCGGCCAGATCCTGGATGCAACACTGGTGGCAGCGCCAAAGCAGCGCAATACCAACGGAGAGAAAGCCGATCTTCGGGCAGGACGAATTCCCGAAGGCTGGGAAGACAAGCCGGTAAAGCTGTCCCACAAGGACAGGCACGCCCGCTGGACGCTGAAGTTCACGAAGGCAAAGCGGCAGGAGGACGGGACGCTCCCGGCTACGGACCTCGCCATTCCGTTCTTTGGCTATAAATCGCATGTTTCCATCGACCGGAAGTTCCGACTGATCCGAAAATGGAAGACAACGGATGCCGCTGCCAGTGATGGTGCCAGACTGCGCGAGGGGCTGCTGGACAAAACCAATACGGCCTCAACCGTTTGGGCAGACACCGCGTATCGCTCGAAAGCCAATGAGGACTTCATGGACAAAGAGGGTTTCGTCTCGAAAGTTCACAGGAAAAAGCCGCATCTCAAACCCATGCCCCGCCATATCCAGCGGTGCAATGCAGGGAAGTCGGTGATCCGATCGCGCGTCGAGCATGTCTTTGCCGATCAGAAATCGCAGATGGGGCTGTTCGTCCGAACCGTGGGTATTACCCGGGCCACCATGCGGATCGGCCTGGCCAATATTGTCTACAATATGCGCCGCTTCCTCTTCCTCGAGAGGTTGAACGCGAGCGCGTAGCCATCCCAATGGCGATAGCTCGCGATCCGCTCAAAACGCAGAGCGAAAGTCATCCCGGAAACCGTCAATCAGCACGCCACAACCCTGAAATCAGGAGCCAGCCGCGCCAATCAACAGTTCTTCGATCCCTCCACCTGTGACCCCTGCCGTGTGAAGGTAGATTAAACTTAGAGTTAAATAATTGATAAATAGATATTTTATCGGACACGACCGGATAAGCTTGCCCGTTTTTTGCACAGCGGATGTTCAGCAGGATCTACTACGACAGGACCGCCTTGTCCTTCTTGAGTTTCCTCAACCTCGCCGCGACAAGGCTCTGGACTGGGTCTTTTGTCAACGCGATCTAGTGTCGAACGCCGCATGAAAAACCCTGTTTCTTCGCTTTTGTCCCAGCAATAAAACTACTCTGACGGAGTATTGATTTTCTGCCGTCCCGAGGCTTCACATCGTGAGAGGGCATCACGGATGGCAAGCCCTAACGCTTCGTCTGATACGGACAAGGGAACGGCAATCCGCTTCTCCGCGTATTTCTTCTTTTCCATAGGGCCCCAGGCCCGATGGCTCCCCGGAAGACGGAGTGTCGCCATCAGGGTCACGAAGTCCTCGATCAGATCATGCCAGGACGTGAACACGAGATCACATCTTCGCCCGGCCTGATCAATGTCCTTGTAACCATAGGTCTGTGCAATTTCGCCCCAGAACGCCAGCCTCCGCGTATTGGAAACCTCTTTCATCGCCCTGATTTCGTCACGATCAAGCGAAGGGACGCCAGGCTTGTTAAAATATTCGCTGCTTTCCAGAGCCTTACGAAAATTTTCGCCTATCCACTGAGCGGAGGCGTCGCAGGGCGCGTGCGCACACCAACCCGTCCGCGAAAAGTAGGTCCCGCGCCAGATTTCATCCGACTCAATCGCAATATACTTTGGAGAGAGAATGATTGTCGCGCTTTTCCGGTGCAAGCTGCGGATGCGTTCGGGAGTATAGGGAGATTCAATCATGAAGCGGCATCCGAAATTGCATCGATTTCAAAGTCGAGTGGTTTGTAGCCATTGCGTCCATAGCTGGCCATTAATGACATTCTGCTTTCCCCCCTGTACTGCCTGTCCGCTCAAAGAATATAAAGCAGACGGCGGGGTAAGCCCTCATCAGAGACGTCTAATGATTCGCTGATGCTGCTCAGAAGGCTGGATAGGAAAGATGCGTCTTAACTCCTGCATGGGCCAAAGCGTTATTCAGGTTATCAACAAGACCATTGCCAACCTTTGGGATGACTTGGGACAAGAGTTGATCAGGATGACTGTGGCATTCAAGCTCCATCCTGAGAAAGAAGCTCCACATAATCTGACCCATGACCTTTTGGTCCAGATGAAGCGAGGCAAACTCCGTCGTATACGGTTGCATGATTTTCATTGCCGAGATCACTCTGTTTCGCGCTTCCGGCGCGTTAACAGATGCTTTGTCTCTATTCGCGTAGTCCAGATAAGTCGCACATGACGTCGAGGGTACGAAGGTCGTCGTATCTGAGGCTACAGCTGCTGTGACCCCAAATGCGAGTTGTAATGTCAGCAAAAACAAACCTTTAAAAATACGCATCTGATATAATCATCCCGAAAAATATACGTGCCTAATCGGCCGCGCTGTTCTGCGACGAACATGATCGCTTCCATGTCCCCATGATTTCATTATGCGGTTCCTGAGACAAGCAGCATAGGACTCGATTACGGTTTGCAGTCTCTGGCTGAACTGAAAAAGGCCTGAGCGACCCGCTATAGGCCAGTTTTACCCTCTTCGGTGGGGGTTCGGGCTGCCTGCCGTCGCTCTGACACGTGGTCATGCACTGAATAAATTTACTGCTTCATGAGCAAATGCCAGCTTCCAGAAAAGCTCATGGGTTATTTGAATGACCGGTATATGGTGAAAGCTTTCGTGAGGATCATTCATGTGAAGATCCGGTTTTACCGATAGCCCTACACAAAGCCGACCTTCCGTTTACGCTCTCATGTCGGACCGAGTAGGACAGCCGCGGCGGCCCCTCAAGCGGACGTTCTGTCGCGTCTTTGTTGCAGATCATCGTGCTGACAATCTGCATATCCCTTCATGGTGTTTTTTTCTGGGTGACAATTAGTAGGGTTGTGACCGTTACTAACGGATTTTAAATGACCTTTTTCTAAGTTATATGTCTCGAAGAAACCGTCATGTTTTGGCTATGAGGTCTGATCCCAATCATTTAAACTTGCAATTGTTGTAGGCCTCCTTACAAATAAAAATTCATAGTAAAATTATACTAGAGGTAGAAAATGGTAAACTCAAAGGCTGTGAAAATTATACAAGAGAAAATCGAAGAGCTGGAAAGTATTAGGATCAGCTACTCCCCCTACCTCCTGGCGCAAACATCGATCCAATATTTAAAAAAATAGATGAATATTATAAAAAACTTTTAAAAGAAATAGGGTATGGTGATTCTAATTAAAAATACATTATTTGTAAAAGTAAGCGCTTTAAGAAAAAAAATTGGGTCACTATAAAACCTTACTGATAAATTTCTTATTCTAGCATGAAAAGGAAATGGTATAATGCTTAAAAAATTCTGGCATAAATTTTTTTCAAATTCTAGTAAAAATATAACAGAGCAAGAGTATATTGATAATTTTAAGAAAAGTCCTCAAAATTTCTTTTTTGATTATTCTGGAATAAATTATGATTTTAGAAAATATATATCTAGCTTAGGCAACACTAAATGTTTGGATGATATTTATATAAAATTCGGCCCCAAAGCGGTTGGATGGATAGAAGGTATTGTTGTTTACGATGATCGGGCAACCATTAGGCATATTGGTATAGAAAAAAGTTATTTAAGAAGAGGTTTGGCAACTCATGCAATAAGCACTGCCATCAATAACATATCGAGAGAGTATAATTTGACTACATTTTTCTTTGAAGAAAGCCATAGAGATTTTGATAATTGGCCATATAATAGTTTTTTTCTATCAATGGGTGCAGAGCTGGCTGATGACAGAAATAATAGAATCTGGAAGTTGAAATTAGACTGAGTTTAATTAGTGCAAGTACAATTAATTTCTAAAATGACTATTCATACGGAATGTTCTGTTTTTTATTATTTTTTGCTACACCGGACATTCCGCCTCCCCCCCCAAATCTGCCTGTCGGCTTCAAAAATCAAGCAGACAGGCGGCAATCGCCTACAAAGGGGACGTAGAGCAATTTAGCGATTTAATGGCGTTATTGCAAAAATCGAAAGAGAAGGGCTTTCGGACCAATTCTTAATCATCCATTAATTATGTTAAGAGAGAAAGGTGTCATGAACAAAACAAGCAGCCAAGAATCGAAAAAAAAATCTCTATCCAGCATGATTGAGATATGCCGTAGTGAGTTAATACAGTTCTATGCAATCGAATGTATTTTTAAGAATATTACATCCATTGATAAGAAAATGGAAGGCAGTAGTATTGAAGCAAAATATATTGTTCAAAGCACCGCTTTGGTTTTTCAAAGCAGCTTAATACTATCTGTATGTAAGATTTGGGATACGAACAAATCCACGGCAAGCCTTATAAATTGTGATAAAGTCTTCCGTGAAATCAAATCCTATATAATAGCCTCACGAAAAAAAATAACCGATCATTTCGATATTATCGAAATAGAAGATCTGATGGTAGATTATAGGAATAATAAAAGTAAGAAATATAAATATTTGGAACATTTTTTCTCAATAAGAAATAATTTCATAGCGCATAGAAATAAGTCGAAAAATCTCGGGATTAAGTCGATTGAGGGTCAGTTTATAAGTGAAAATGAGTTAAAAGTAGTTTTCTTATTGGCATCCGACGCAAAAAAGATAATTTCTAAGTATGCTAATATTCTTGAAATAGAAGATAATATTGATGCAATATCAGCCTATAATAGAATCCTAACACAGGATTTTGTTAACAATTTATTGCAAAGCCCAAAAGATATATCTGGAGCTAATTCAGTAAGCTGCTAGCGGACATTCTGCTTCCCCCCAGTAGCGCCTGTCGGCTCAAGTAATATGAAGCAACAGGGGGGATAAGCCTCACAAATCACGCGAAGCGGCGCCTGCCGCTTAGGAGAATGTGAACAGGTACAACCAGAATTGCTTGACCAGACTGTTAGGCAACGGCGCGCAAAGCCATGAAAGATTCTCACATTGCTTTCGAGACTGAAGGCAACCAAGCATTGGATCTTGGCGACAGAATACACTGAGTACGATAGGGTTACTACACTGTAAGTTAGGTTCGGAGAGCGATGTATGATTTGGAAGGACAGGACGATCAAAGCCATAGCCGAGATGATCGCAATTCACCCCAATCACCCCGCTTCACACTTTGTCTATCGCAGCAGCTCACGCCTTACCCGCTTCTTCGAAGAAGCGGGTACCGACCACGTCCATGACGGGACCACCCGTGGCGACTGGACAGCCGACACACTCCGCAAAATCCTTGAGGAGCCTCACACCGATGACCTGACGCCGCCGGATGCATTCTGCCGCGTTATTGCTCGCCTCATGGATCAGGCCGAGGCACAAGACGAGCCAGAGGAGCGACCGGCTGCTCTCAAGGCACTCAACGTGGCGCTTGGGCGGGAGGGTTTCGAAGCGTTCTATGCCGAAGACAAGCAGTGCTACATCCGCCATGTCGGTACCCAGAGGATTGCCGGCATATCCACCAACCCGCATCGCCCGCTCTCAACCCTAGAGGCAGTTAGGCGCTTGCAGCTCGCAGCCTATCTCGACAAGTGCTCGGAGGATGACCTGATAGGCGAGGTGCTGATGCCGCTTTTCAAGCACGCTGGTTTCCACCGCATCACCATTGCCGGTCACAAGGACAAGTCCAATGAGTTCGGTAAGGACATCTGGATGCGGTACCAGCTACCTACTCAGCATTACATCTACTTTGGTATCCAAGCGAAGAAGGGGAAGCTGGATGCTTCGGGTGTTACCAGGGGCAGCAATGCCAATATGGCCGAGATCCACAACCAAGCATTGATGATGTTAGGCCACGAGATTTTCGACCCTGAGACAAACCGGAAAGTGTTAGTAGACCATGCCTTCATCGTAGCCGGTGGGGAGATTACCAAGGCGGCGCAGCAGTGGCTCGCCGGTAAGCTCGATGCGAGCAAAAGGAGCCAAATAATTTTCATGGACCGAGAGGACATCCTCAACCTGTATGTAGTGCGGAATGTACCTCTACCGGCGGAAGCGCTACCGAAGGCAGCTTCTGACCTCGATGACGACCTTCCATTCTGAGGCGGAACCATTCATTATTAGATCGCCAGAAGCGTCCGCTTTTGTGCCTTTCCAATGCAAAGCGGACATGCCGTTTACCCCTCCCTATGAGCCGGATCATGTACGCTTTTTCGATGCATACACCTAAAGACTGACTGCCACTATCCTGCCAACAGCAGCCTATCAGCGTGAAACATGGCTGGGAAAGGTTGCGTATGCATGCACAAGCTGCTCCAGCACGAGGGCACATTGTGCAGAAACCTTCATCCTTGCTCGACCTTCTGAAACATCCGGGTAAATCATGCGCGCGATCGCCGAAAAGGACATTTCGCGCGCCAGCATCATTTCCAGACGGAGATGGGCACAGAGGCCGAGCCGGTCCCTGATCTGCGATATTCTGGCGGAACAACGTCCCCGGCCGAGCATCCAGGTATGGACGTCGCCCTTCTCTCTTTCGCGGCCATCACGGCGGTGCTCGACGACGCCAGTCATGGCGAAAACGTATTCCCGATACCATCGGTTTGCGGCATCGATTTCTTCATCGCCGATATCCTGCGCATCATACAGAGACTGCACCGTATGCAGCCGGACCGCGATCGAGGGATGGCGCACTTTCCCAGCATCAGACATTGGACAGTCCCTCCATGGGATACGGCGGGGCCTCGTCGGACCAGATAGCGCGCCAGCTGATGGGATGCCCGCGACGCAGCGCCTCTTCCCCGGACTCAACACGAACAGCAGAAATTTCGGGAATATCGCGCCGCATGAGAGCAGCCCGCTCTTTTCTCGGCCACCCAGGGCGGCGACCCGGCCGACGGGCTAACGGAGACGCCGCCGCTAACTGCGCTGCCAGATCCAGCGCCGATACTCTTGCCATTGATTCAATCCCTTATCCTTAGTTCAGACCGGCAGCCCGAGGCGGTTCTCCAGCCTTCGGGTGCGAAGATGTCGGATCAAGCCCCAGCATTGCGGCTGCTGCCGCTCGATCGGCCCCGGCCGGGATCATCAGGGCCTTGGCGTCGGGCTGGTAAGCGTTTGTGTTCCAGCCCCTGGACTGTGCTAGGGCGGAGACGGCCTTGTAGAGCAGCGCCAGCCTGCTGCCGGCAGCAGGCGGCTTCCAGAACCGCATGGCCAGAGCGGCCGCCGCGATCAGGAAGGTCAGGATCGAGACGAGGTCTCCCGCATACTGCGCAGGCAGATATGGCAGGATTGTCTGGAACAGGGACGTCCAGTCCATTTCAGTTCTCCAGAGATGAGAAAACCGCCTCACAGGCGGCATTGAGGGGGTCAGGCAGACAGCGGATCGGCCTTGAGCACCGATTGCCTGCCCAGGAACACGTCCCGCTCACAGGCGCGGCGTCTGGCGAGCCCCGCCAGCTCGACCAGATGGCCGTTGACGGTCGCCTTGTCCCAGCGCAGCAGCTCATCGGCCGCGCCGGCATAATCGCCTGCGTTCAGCTTCCGCAGCAGCGTGGAACTTTCCACGGCTGGCGCGCCGACATTGTACTGCCAGGACAGCAGGGCAGCCCGCTGGACGTCCGAGAGCGACACCTTGACCATACGCGACAGGACGCCGTCGCAGACCGTGACAGACTGGAGCAGCAGGCTAGCGGCGTCGGCCTCGCTGATGGCAGTTGTCCAGGCCGTAACAGGCCGGCCATCCTTCAGCCAGCGGCTGCCATATCCAATCGTCCAGCATCCGGCCGGACAGACATAGGGCTTCGATCTGAAGCCCTCGAAGCCAGGACGCTTCAGGAGTGTTACGGCCAGCACGACAGCGGTTTCATGCATGGCGGATCACTTCCCGATCGAGACCGCCAGATGCACAACCCCGGATCCGAGGATCGAGGTCAGCAATGTAATGGCGGCCGTTACCACGGCCCGCGCACCGAACAGGCGATCAAGCTTGCCATTGATCTGGCGGTTGCTGCTTTCCATGGACTTCGCCAGGGCCTCGATCTCACTGCGCAGCGACGCGATTTCCTGGCGCATTTCCGCCTTTAGATCGGACTGACTGTTCCCGACGCTGGAGAGCTGGGTTTCCAGCGTCAGGCATCGGTCTTCGAGGACCCGGATCCGCTCTGCCGGCGTGAGAGCTTCAGGAAGGCTTGCGGCCGGAGCGGCCGTCTGTGTGTCAGGCATTGGTTTTCCATAAAAAAAGCCGCCCGGAGGCGGCTGTCAGAGAAAGCGTCGAGAAGCAAAAGCGGCGGCCTGGCTCAGGCCATGATATCGGCCGGCCGCGTCGGCAGCGCCGCCGTCGTGGTGTCAGAGCCCGCAGCGATTGCAGACACGGCCGTCACATAGTCACGCATGGCCTGCGTGAAGCTCTGGCCCATGGCCGCCGCGAGGCTGGCCTGCTGGTGGATCCAGCCCATTTCGGTTTCGGCCTGTACCTGGACAGACAATGGAGCAGAGGGCGGCACATAGGCTACGACCTGCCCGTCCTGCACACCAGCACCAAACGGCTGACGGGCCGACCATTGCGCGCCCGTCAGCGCCACCGTATCGGCCGCAGGCGGCACGTTGCTGACATCGGACATGTCCCAGACATCCCACCATCCCGTGACAGACGTGGGTTGCGGAGCTGTCCGGTCATAGGACGTATAATACCGCGCCGGCCAAGCCGCACGGGTGGCCTCCGTCGCCAGCAGGGCCTCGGTCGGCACACCGCTGGGGAAAGGATCACAGGCGACCGCTACCACAACAACGGCCGCACCAGCGGCGGTCAGATCAAATCAGGATGGGCTGCCGCATTTCACAAAGCCAAACTGCCAGGCAAATTCCGTGTCTGGATCCCCGGAGACGAAACCACAGAGCGCCGCATCTTCGTCCCAGACATCACGCCTCATGATCTCCGCCATACCTGGGCAACCTGGCACTACTGCCTACACAAAGACCTCCTTCGCCTGAAAGACGAAGGAGGTTGGAGTACGATCAATATGGTGACGCGATATGCAAAGCAGATGTCGGATAGTTACATCAATGAGATATCTGAATTTCTATAGGAAATAGTTTATTTCTTCATATTCTTATTAATTAATGTAAATATCTTTTTGAAAGCAGATAATTCTCTGTCTTCAAAGTTGGATTTTTTGAATTCGTCTAGCATTTTTCGTTTCAGAGATGATTTTGCTGAGTTCCTTGATTTAGTGTCGCCGGTTAGTTGGGTAACTAACTCTATTTCTTCTGAATAAACTTTTCTCTTTATTGTGGGCGGTAGTAGGCCTTCTATGCATCCATTTCCGGGAGTATCTAACCCAATGCTTATGAAATTTTCATTTTCTACTAATCCAATTCTTTCAAGAGATGGCTTTACCTCGTTTTGCGCGTCTTGATCATATGTTATAAATACACTTCCAAATTTATTAATCATAAATTGAAGTATTGGTGTATTTTTTAAAGCATCCTTCCCGCCGTAAGGTATTATTTCTACGTCTCCATCCATTTGGTAAATGTTTGGATATTTTTCTTTTATAGTTAGAAAATATTCTTTATCAATCTCACCCTCTACTAAAATGACCCTATTATTTACCGAAGAAAAAATATTTTCCCAACTTGAAAATTCTTTTGGAACAATTCCCAGTATTTCAGAAAATGGCATCATCCAATCATCGCCGCTGGTATCTTGAATATATGTTTCTTTCAAGAGATTTCTATGAATTTTTCTTTCTAAAAGAATGTTGGATGATGGTGATGTTTGATTTAACATATAAGGACTATGTGTTGTTGCTATTATCTGTATGTTTAATTCTTTTGAGAGGCTATTTAGTACTTGCCCAAATTCTGCCTGAGCTGAGGGGTGCAGAAAACTTTCTGGTTCTTCTACAAGGAAAACAGGCGTAGACCGATCTTCCGGGGTCGACGAGGACCTTATCCGCGCTGCTTCCAAAACGGACATCATTACACGTGTCCTATTTTGTGTCCCTGCTCCCCAATCATTTAATGGAACCTCAACGCTTTTGTCTGTAAGCTTAACTTCTAGTGGAAATCTCGAGTTTCTTTGTCTATCAATAGTGCTTAATTCAACTTGAAACTTATCTTTTAGTTTACCTAAGAGGCCTTCGAGGTCTTCTTTATGTTGCTTCGCGGCTTTTTTAACTCTGGTTTGTAATCCCTTCTGGGCCTCTGATATTTTTTTCTGATCTTCTGGAGAGAAGTGAGCTTCTATAATTTCAGTAAACGATCCTCCTCCAGCATAAAAAATATTTCTTTCCGGATTTGTTGAGTTGTGTACAACTATATTAGAGGCAGACCTTAACTTTTTTAGAATTTCGCTTGCTTTATGTCCTTCCAGGTCAATATCTTCTACCATACATTTCAATATATTGGTGCCGTCGCTCTTATATGTTTGGGATAATGTAATTTCAATATTGTCTGCAGAGTCATCAATGGAAGAAAAAGTTTTCACAACGAAGAAAACTTCTGAGTCATATTCGGAATTTATTCTTATTTTTATTGATATTTCCATATCCTCTGATGATTTCCATTGAGTAAAGTCTTTTGTGTATGATATATCTGATCCATAAGAATTAAAAAAACTATCGCTTTCTTTATCAAGAAGAAAGTGTTGTATTATTCTTAATATTGCAGATTTTCCTGCATTATTTTTTCCAGATATAGCGCAATAGTCGCTTGGAACTTGTAGCTCAAAATCAACTAAGGTTCTAAAGTTCTTTGATCCAATCGAACAAATAATCATAAAATCTTCCACCTCTTGCGATTGCAAGAAGGTGGATTTTGTAACTGCTCATGTCAATTGTGTAATTTATGAAAATTCTAGTTAGCCTTTAAGCTGAAGCCTAAAGTGAGAGAAAAAGCTAACAGAATTTTATCCTGTTGAGGCAGCCTCCCCATCCCCGTTTCTTTGAGTGAGAATCGATAGATATGCTATTAGTGCTGTCCAGAATTTGTACGGATCAGCTAGCTTTGCACTGGACGAAAATAATCCAAATCACTTCGAGTTGTGGAACTTTTTTGCTCCAAAATCACAAAAAAATATAAATATTTCAGGGGGGTTAGGATGGTGGGCGCGACAGGGATTGAACCTGTGACCCCTGCCGTGTGAAGGCAGTGCTCTACCGCTGAGCTACGCGCCCATCCGTGGGACGGGCTTCTAGCAAGGTGTTGTTTTCCTGACAAGATCTTTTTCGGGAGGAACCGCATTATCCGCTGCGGTCCCTGCGTTTCAGTGGTTCAGAAGCCGAACATGTGGTCCAGCGAGAATGCCCCTTTTCCGTTTTCCAAGCCATGATAGCCGAAGAGGCGGCAGGTCAGGTCCCGGATCAGGACGTACCCCCCTTCCCCGGCACGATCGAGGTGCGAGCCTTCAAACAGCTCGTGCGGGCGGACCATGAATGATCCGTTGGGCGCGATCGTGATGGTCGTCTGGGCAATCAGGGCCCCATTTGCGCCATGGAGTAGAAGAACGGTTTCCGAGCTATCGGTCCCCTCGACGGAAGCGGGATGGATCAGGCAGCAGAAGCTTCGCAGCGTCTCCTGCCCTGCCTTCTGTCCCAGCTTCAGAAAAAGCCGCGTTGTCAGGCCCGGCGGTGGGCCTGAGTACGATTGCGGCTCCGAGCGCCAGGTCATGAGCGTATTGAAGATATGGGCGCCAAAGCTGGTTTCAGCGGCGTGATCGCTCTCGCGGTTCCGATAGCGCATCAGGGCGTGCAGCCAGCCATCGGCTTCTCCGCCATCGCGGAAATCATAGACCAGATCGGCATGACCTGGGCGATCCATCAGGGTATGCAGTGCAACGGCCGTGTCATGGTTCCGGGGCAGATTGCCCAGGAAATGCGATCCGACTTTCCCGCCTGCTTCATCAAACAGATCGAGCCTTACGGGAAGCGACTGGAGCGCTTCGGACATGGGGTTGGGCTGCAGGAACGTCTCGAACTGCTTCGGATCCAGGATCGGAAACGGCAGCAGGAACCCACGGCCCAGCGATGGCGCAAACTGACGGATGGCAGGCTCGGAGCGCAGATCGTCCCGCTCCACGTTCAGATGGGCGATGCGGGTGCGGCCGCGCTGCGTGATTTCATAGCGTGGGCGCACGAGATGCCGGCCCGAACGCAGTTCAAGCTGTGCGGGCCAGTGTAATCCGGGAAAAAGCGCGCCAACATCAACCGCCACCGTCTCGAACGGCCCGACAGCACGGTCGAGCGCATGCGATGTGTCTTCTCCCATCCGGTTGAAGGTAATGCCTCCTGCCGGAATGGTGGTCGCGTGGCTGTTCTGTACCCAGACGATCAGCGCTTCGTCGGGCTCAGGGGCCGGAAGCGTTGCGTAACGCACGGAAGGCCAGGCATTGGCATCATGCGTGACGGAGAGGCTCGGGTCGCCGTTTTTACCCCAGCTGTCGAGAGCATATTTGACGACGTCATGTCCGCGCGCGCCCAGAACATGGATGAAAAGCTGTCCCGTAAATTCCGGCAGATCAAAGCGGCGGCGGATATCGGCGCTGTCGATCGTGATCCCTGCCCCGGCTTCAGTCACCGGCTGTTCCCACTGGGCCAGTACCTTGCCTGCTCCGTCATAGAGCCGCATCCAGTAACGCAGGTTCTCCGCCGCATAGCTGGACCAGTAATTGGCCGTCACGATCCGGCAGGAAAACTGCTCTGTCTCGCGGAAGAAGGCGAAGTTGGTCGCGAAGTTCAGCTTGTCCAGATAGGGGCGGCCTGCAACCAGCATCTCGTCCGGCAGACGCGCCGGGGCGAGCGTGTAAAGATCCCGGCCGTTCTGAAGCCCCTTCAGCCGGGTCCGCATCTTGGCGTCTTCAAAAGACAGGGCAAGGATGGCATCCGCTTCGGTCGCGGGAAGATCCACGAGCGCATGAAGCGTTCCGCCAAAACCGTCCGGCTGTCCCACCCGCTCCGTATCATGAACATAGACGCAGGCCGGTTTCAGCCCCGGATAGAGCGCGGCCAGCGTGCGGGCAGCGTCATCCGGATCGTAGACAGCCAGCGTCCGCCCTGCGAATTCGGCTTCCATCCGGACGAGCGCTTCCGCGGCCAGCGGATGCGCCAGCGCCTTGTACAGAACATTGCCACCCTGCGGACCAAAGGTGCGGATATCGAGCATACAGGGGCCCTTTCAGAGCTTCAGACGTCGGCGCATTTCTCTCGCCACGAGGGGGGTATCGTCAAGCGGCATGACATCCCACGGAACCTGTGCCGGATCGAACCACTTAACCCGCCCGGCGTCTTCAAGCGTTTTTACAAAGCGTGAAATCCGGCTGGAACGGCCTGGAAGCGGGAAAACCAGGACCGGGGCAGAGGTCGCCACGGCTTCGGAAATCATTGAGACACTGTCCGTTGTGACGGCAATCATGTCCGCGCAGGCCAGCATGCCCATGTAAGGGTTGTCGTCCCCGCTGCCTGTCAGGACGGCAATGCCATAAGGCTCCAGCCGTTCGCGAAAAACGGCCACGGCAGCGGGATCGGTCCGGCGGGAGGGGGTAAGGACGGCCTGCATGGCGTTGCGCTTCGTGAAAGTGATGATCCCGTCCGCCATCCGCTCCGCTTCACCCGGCTCCAGCGAGAAACGACCATTGGCGCCGCCAACCAGAATGGACAGCAGCGGCCGTGCGTCCTGTTTCAGGCGCTCTTCCCATTCGGCCCGTGCCGCAGCGAGCTTCTGTGGTGTGACGGGATGCAGTGCATTGCGCGAAATCAGGACATTCGGTCCGCTGATGCCATCATGCGTGTTGGCAATCACGAGGTCGAACTTGCTGACCGGCATGCGCGGGTTCTGGATCTGCACGACCGGCAGTCCCTCGCGCCGGGCCACAGCCCTGCCGATGACGCCCCCTGTCCCGCCGATACAGATAATGAGGCCTATGTCTTCGGGAATCCTGATGGGATCGACCCGGCGCAGTGGAGAGGGCCAGTAACGCGCCGGAAAACGCGACCAAAAAGGATGGATGCGCACAGGCCGGAAATCCCACTCCAGACCGGCCTTTTCAGCCAGTCCCGCCCCCTGCGCCCGCATGCCGGCGAAGTCCTCTGCGATGATGATGGCCTTCATGAGGGAACTCCGCAAAAAAGAAGGTATTTCCCGAACTGCGAGAAATTTGGCAAGAAGCGCACATGACAACGTCCCAGCCGCGCCCTGCCTCGCCGACCGCAACGTCCGCCACTCCTGCTCCCGGGTTTGAGGAGCTTGGGCTGATTGCGCCCCTGCTGGCAACTCTTGCCCAGGCCGGACACAAACGTCCAAGCCTGATCCAGGCACAGGCTATCCCCCCTCTGCTGGAGGGCAAGGACGTTCTGGTCGGCTCCCAGACAGGCAGCGGCAAGACCGCCGCTTTCGTGCTACCCATGCTCCAGAAGCTTACGGAAGCCGGTCCCGCTCCCGGCCCCCGTGCGCTTATTCTGGAACCTACGCGCGAGCTTGCTGCCCAGACCGCGGCCGTCTGTCGCCAGCTCGGGCGTCGGCTCTCCCTGAAAACGCGCGTTATCTGTGGTGGGACGTCCCGCGAGCAGCAGGTCCAGTCCGTCAGCGATGGCGTGGATATCATCGTTGCGACCCATGGCCGTCTTCTGGATCTGGTCATGCAGGCCGATCTTGTTCTGGAGCATCTGACCTATCTGGTTCTGGATGAGGCAGATCGTCTGCTGGATGAGGATTTCTCCGCCAGCATGACGGCGCTGACACCCTATTTCCCGGACCAGCCGCCCCAGACTGTTTTCTGCTCGGCTACACTGCCCGAACCAGTCATGGATCTGGCCAAGCGTGTGACGCGCAATCCCGTCCGCGTGGAAATCGCGGCGGAATCCTTCACGCCCAAGAATATCCGTCAGCGGGCGATTTTCGTGGAGAAGGACGACAAGCCCGAGACCGTTGCCCGTCTCCTGAAGCATTTCGAAGGCCGTAGCATCGTTTTTGCCCGGACGAAAAACACGGTGGACGCGCTCGCCAAAACCCTGCGCCGACATGACCTTCGGGTTGAAACCCTGCATGGCGACCGGACGCAGGGTGCCCGCAACAAGGCACTGGATCTGTTCCGTCAGGGGCGTGTTCCCGTACTGGTCACGACCGATATCGCCTCGCGTGGTCTCGACATTCCGGATGTGGATCTCGTCATCAACATGGACATGCCCGAAACGCCGGAAGCCTATGTCCATCGTATCGGCCGGACCGCCCGTGCCGGACGCAAGGGCGTGGCGTTCTCGCTGATCAATATCGACGAGCGCACGTTCCTGCGCGATGTCGAAAAACATATCGGCTATCGCGTCCGGATCGCGACGGAAGACTCGCTGGACCGCTAGGACATCTCACGGCTGGCGAGAATATCCCTCGCCAGATTTTCCCATTCCTGCCCGCTATCAACCTGCGGGCGAACGGGTGGAGGCGCCTCAAGGATATTCTCCAGCGCTGTCGCAATCGCCACCGGTTCCGGCTCGCATAGAATGGCCTGTGTATCGCCCGAAAACTGCTCTACCAGCCCCCCGACCCTGGTCGCCACGACATAGCGCCCGCTGGCAATCGCCATGGCCCCGACGCCGCTCTGGGAAGCTTCACGATAAGGCAGCACCACAATGTCGGCCCATGCGATGAGGCGGGGAAGTTCGTCTTCCGCGACCCAGCGGTTCTCGACCCTGACCTGCGCCAGTGCCGCCAGTCGCCCCAGTTCCGGGCTTTCAGGTCCCTGTCCCACAACCCGACATTCGAAATCACGCCTGACATACGGCAAAGCCTCTGCCAGCAGGTCCAGCCCTTTGTAGGGCAGCAGACGGCCAAACATCAGGATGCGCGGGGCTCCTTCATGGGCGAATGGTGGCGCGGCTGCCCCCCCAATGAACGGTGGGTGAGCCAAGGCGACGACGGGACAGCCTACGGCCTCCGGCCCGGTGGTCAGTCCATCGGCGACATGACGGCTGAACGTGACGATCTGGTCAGCCTGACGGATCAGCCGGCGTTGCAGGATTGCCTGCAAAGGATAGCCATCGCCCGGATGAGGCTGTGCGTCGTGGACAATGACTACGATCCGCACGCCAGCCCGGCGCAGCACATGCGTCATCAGCAGATCCAGAGGTCCCGGCATCGCACAGATCGCTACGTCCGGACAGAAGTCCCTCACAATCCGTCCCAACAGGTGCATGAATCCCGGCGCCGTCAGCAGGCGCCCCACCAGCCCCTGGATGGAACTGTAGGTCGCAACTTTCACGACCGCGTCCGGAGCATTCCGGCTCTGAAGGATTTCCGCCCGGTCTGACAGGCAGAGCAGAACATCCGTACCGGGGAGTCGTCTCAGCCCACCCGCCAGATCCACGGCAATCCGCGGCCCGGCTCCTCGCCGTCCCCATTGCCACACAAGAATGCGTTCGGCAGATTTCGTCACGGCCGGCCCCCAACCGTCAGAGCCGCTTCCCGTAGTGTCGCGCCATTCAGACGCGTGGCGATCCTCTGTCTGGCATTCGTACCAAGGCGGGACCGCAAGTCCGGCTCTGCGGCTGCAGCCCGCAGGGCCGCCACGGCAGCATCCCTGTCGGGAAGCGCCCATTTCGTGTCCGGCATGTCCCAGATCCCGCGTGGATCCCGTGCCGGAACCAGCGTGTACGGGACCGGCAGGCCGCACGTCGCGTCCAGAAACTCTGTCGTCGCCGACCAGTCCGTTGCAATCACGCACCGCCCCAGCGCCATGGCCTCCGCCACGACCAGTCCGAACCCTTCACTACGGTGCAGGGACAGCACGATATCTGCACAGACTGTCAGGCCAAGCCGGTCGCCGCCGCTGAGCTGCCCGGTCTCGATCCGGATATTGGGCGCTCCACCGGTGGCTGCCCGGATCTGCGCCAGGTCGTCAGGATAATGTTCGGTATGGCCGATCTTCATGAGCAGGAGCCGGTCTGAACGATCCCCGAAGGCAGCGCGAAACGCCTCGATCGTCTCAATCGGGCTTTTGCGCACCATGCTGGAAGACAGACTGAACGAAACCAGAATAATTACGCAGTCTTCCGGTAACCCGAAAGATGCCCGGTCACGGTCTGAGGGTTTCTGTTCCGCAAGGCCCACCGGATGCTCGACGACCCGCACAGGGCGCCCCAGCGTACGAAAAGCCTGAGCGGTAAAATGCGACGGAGCCCAGATTTCATGGACATGACGGCGGGCATGACGCCATGTCTGCGGCACGACCGGCAGTTCCCAGGCCCAGTATCCGATGACCCGCCGTCCGGTTCTCAGCCAGCGAGGCATGAAAAGCTGCACATAAGGCAGCATCGGCGCATTGACGTGAATTACCAGTGGTGCTCCCGGTCCCGTCGCGTCACCTTCAAGAACGCGCCTGTCGATGTCCCATGTTGCGCAGGGAATGTTCATCTCCCGCAGTGCCCGGACCATCAGGCGCGCTCCCTCGCCCAGTCCCGAACTGCGGCTGAACTCTCCCGCCACGATCATCCCGTGTGCCGGCACAATTCTGTGCGGCCTGAGCGCAGGGGCGGCGAGCGCCGTGACCCACGCGAAAAACCGCCTTCGGGATCCGGCAGGAAGCCGCTGCCACAATTTGTGAAAAAGGGAGAGAGACTGTTTCATCGTCCGTTCATGTGTCGTCTGTACCTGGGTCGTGACCATGGACACGGGCCGTAATCCGCTAAAAACCGGGCGAAGTACGGAAAAGGGACGCGCCAGATCAACCTCGGCGAAATGTGACTCTCCTCAGGCCCGGCCGAGGAAAAAGGCAACATTCCCTCTCTGGCGAGCCGTCTCCAACGTGCTTACACTACAACCCATGACCGATCCATGTCCTATGCTCCCCGGTGCAGGTATGGCTCCGCCGGGCGACCGGACGGGGAGCAGTCGGTCCTGTCCTGTTCCGTCGGATTTCCGGGGACCATGAGCTGCAAGGCGGGACAGCGGCACCATCCGCTCCGGATCCGTCAGCCCCGCCTGTCGGAAACGCTGCCCGGGCTCGGCCGCCCGCCTCTGGTCTTCAACGTGGCCCTTCCGCCCCCCGATCTTTCATCGTGGCGCGCACCTCCTTCGGGCGTGCCGGGCGTCTGGGTTTTCGATTCGGGACGCTCCGGCCCGGAGATGGTCATCACGGCCATGGTGCATGGAAACGAATATGCCGGGGGATGGGCGCTTGAAAATCTCCGCAGGCGTGGTCCTGCCCTGTCCTCGGGACGCCTGACGCTGATCCTGGCCAATCTGGAGGCGTTTGATCGCTTCGATGCCGCCAATCCGGTCATGTCCCGTCATGTGGACGAGGACCTCAACCGTCTGTGGCACAACACACGACTGAACAGTCGCGAGCATTCCAGCGAACTTGAGCGCGCCCGTAAGCTTCAGCCCTATATCGCCCGGGCCGACCTGCTGCTGGATCTGCATTCCACGCTCTGGCCATCCGAGCCTTTGTTCATTGCCCCGCCCCGCCAGCGTTCTGCCGAATTCGCCTGCGCTCTGGCCGGGGGCAAGGAACTGCCGCAGACCGTCCTGACGGATCTCGGGCATCACGGCGGATCACGGCTGATCGAGCATGCGCATTTCATGTCGCCGGGCGGCACGGGGCGCAGTTGCCTGCTGGAAGCTGGTCCTCACTGGGAGCCTGCCACTGTCACGGTCATGGAAAGCGCGATCGCACGCCTGCTGGCGGAGGCCGAGACCATCCATCTTCGTGGACAGGCGACAGAGGAGTCGTGCCCGCCGGAAATGGCGGTGGTGACGGACAATATCATCGCCAGGAATGCGGATTTCAGTTTCATCAGGCCATGGGAGGGCGGGGTTACAATCCCCAAGGCGGGAACGCCTCTCGCCCATGACGGGCATGACCTGATCTACACACCCTATGACGAGTGTCTGCTGATCATGCCCAATCTTCGCCCCCGTCGGGGGCAGCTTGCGGTCCGCCTGGCCAGACGGACCGCAGCACTGTTCAGGTCTTAGGCAGAAGCGCGGTCATAGATCGGGAAGCGGTGGCACAGGGCCTTTACTTCCTCATGCACACGGGCCGTCACGGCCTCGGCATTGTCTTCCTCAAGAGCCGCCGTCAACACTTCGTCGATCATACGACCGACTTCGCGGAACTCGGCTTCCCCGAAACCACGTGCCGTCGCTGCCGGGCTACCCAGACGGATGCCGGAGGTTACGAACGGCTTTTCCGGATCGAACGGAATGGCGTTCTTGTTCGCCGTGATGCCAGCGCGCTCGAGAATAGCTTCGGCCAGCTTGCCCGTCACCTTCTTCGGACGCAGATCCACGAGGATCAGATGGCTGTCCGTACCACCCGTGACGATGTCGAAGCCACGGTTCTGAAGCTCGTCGGCCAGCGCACGGGCATTGGCCAGAACGCGCTTCTGATAGGCCTTGAACTCATCCGACAGGGCTTCGCCGAAAGCGACGGCCTTGCCGGCGATGACGTGCATGAGCGGACCGCCCTGCAGCCCTGGGAACACGGCGGAGTTCACCTTCTTCGCCAGATCCGGATTGTTCGTCAGGATGATGCCACCGCGCGGGCCACGCAGCGTCTTGTGCGTCGTGGACGTGGTGATGTCGGCAATCGGAACCGGGTTCGGATACAGACCAGCAGCAACCAGACCGGCAAAATGCGCCATATCCACCATCAGATACGCACCGACTTCATCGGCGATCTTGCGGAAACGCGCGAAGTCGATGACGCGCGGATAGGCAGAGCTGCCAGCCACGATGATCTTCGGCTTGTGCTCGCGGGCCAGCGCTTCCATCTGGTCGTAGTCGATCAGACCGTCTTCGGCGCGCACACCATACTGCACGGAGTTGAACCACTTGCCCGAATAGTTCGGGGCCGCGCCATGCGTCAGATGTCCACCCGCAGCAAGGCTCAGGCCCAGAACCGTGTCGCCGGGCTTGGCCAGCGCCATGAAGGCGGCCTGGTTGGCATTGGCGCCGGAATGCGGCTGCACGTTTGCAAACTCGGCACCGAAAATCTTTTTCAGACGATCGATGGCAAGGTTCTCAACGCGGTCCACATCCACGCAACCGCCATAATAGCGCTTGCCCGGAAGGCCTTCCGCATACTTGTTCGTCAGCACTGAACCCTGTGCTTCCATGACGGCAAAGGAGGCCATGTTCTCCGAAGCGATGAGCTCGATGCCATCCTGCTGGCGCGTCAGCTCCTCGTTCAGGATGGTGGCAACTTCGGCATCAACCTCCTTGAGGGGGGCATGAAAGAAACGATTCAGCGTGGACTGGCTGGCGTGTTCCGACATCGTGGTCCATTCTCCAGGGTGAGTTCGGCATGTGACTAGCCCAGATTGCCTGCCTCGGCAAAAACAATCCGCCTATCAAACGAGGATCCTTCATGACCACTCCGCTCTGGCGGACCAAACCCGTATCTTCCGCAGCTGACAGCCAGACTGGCCTCAAGCGTGTCCTCGGCCCGTGGCAGCTCGTTGCTCTGGGCGTCGGTGTGACGATCGGTGCTGGCCTTTTTTCCCTTACGGGCGTCGCCGCCGGCCAGAATGCCGGCCCGGCCGTGACCCTCTCTTTCGTCATCGCAGCGGTGGCCTGCGGCTTTGCGGGCCTGTGTTACGGTGAGCTCGCCAGCATGATCCCTTCTGGCGGCTCAGCCTATTCCTACGCCTATGCCTCGATGGGTGAGCTGATCGCCTGGATCATCGGCTGGGACCTCGTGCTGGAATATACCGTGGGCGCCGCAGCCGTTGCGTCCAGCTGGTCAGGCTATCTTGCGTCGTTGCTGGGGGGCTGGGGCATCCATATTGATCCGCGCCTGCTGGCAACGCCAATGACGCCCGTCACGATGCCGGATGGAAGCATGGCCTCGGCCTGGTTCAACCTTCCGGCCGTCTGTGCGCTCTGGGGCGTCACGGCTCTGCTGATGCGAGGTGTGAGTGAATCCACGACCATCAATACGATCGTCGTCTGCATCAAACTCGCCGTCATCGTCGCCGTGATCGCGGCCTGCGCACCACATATCAGTTTTGAGCACTACCATCCGTTCATCCCGCAGAATACCGGTACATTCGGACAGTTCGGCATGTCCGGCGTCATGCGGGCCGCCGGCATGGCGTTCTTCGCGTATCTGGGCTTCGACATCGTCTCCACTACGGCACAGGACAGCCGCAATCCGGCGCGCGACATCCCCATTGGCATTCTGGGAAGCCTGCTCGTCTGCTCCGTGGTCTATGCCGTGTTCTCGATGGTCCTGACGGGCGTGGTCGATTACCGCGCAATGGCCAATGATCCGAGCCCCGTTGCGACAGCCATCGATGTCGCCCGCATGCCCTGGCTGGCCAGTCTCGTGAAACTCGGCATCACAGCCGGCTATATTTCGGTCCTGTTCGGGCTGCTGATGGGGCAGGCCCGCGTCTTCCTTATCATGTCCCATGATGGTCTGCTGCCGCCCGTCTTCTCGCGTCTCAATGCCCGCACCCATACGCCCTGGACCTCACATCTGATGTTCGCAGCGCTGACCAGCGGGCTTGCTGCGGTGCTTCCGATTGGTCAGCTCGGCAATATGACGTCCATCGGCACCCTGCTTGCCTTCATTATCGTCTGCATCGGCGTCCCTGTGCTGCGAGCCAGATATCCCGATGCCCCGCGACAGTTCCGGGTTCCGGGTGGCCTGCTCGTTCCCGTGCTCGGCATCCTGTCCTGCGGTGCGGTGATGGTATCGCTCGACAGGTTGACCTGGATCAGACTTGTTGTCTGGCTTGCTATTGGACTTGCCGTCTATTTTGCGTACGGCATCCGCAACAGTCGACTTTGCAGAAGCGAAAGTTAGGAGCATGATCGGGGGTATGAGCAATGCAGCATACCCCCTCTCCCGCCCGCGGCGTAATCGCCACGATGATTTCACCCGCCGTCTGGTGCAGGAACATCGCCTGCATGTCGACAACCTGATCTGGCCAATCTTCGTCTGCGAGGGCGAAAACCAGCGCCAGAAGGTCGACTCCATGCCGGGCGCCGAGCGCGTCAGCGTGGACAATGTCGTCGAACACGTCCGGCAGGCCGTGGACCTCGGCGTCCCGGCCATCGTCATTTTCCCCGTGACACCTATGAGCGTCCGCGACGCCACCGGTACCGAGGCCCTCAATCCGGACAACCTGATGTGCCGCGCCTCGCGCACCATTAAGGAAGCCTTTCCTGATCTGGGTATCATCGGCGACGTGGCGCTCGATCCGTACACCGATCATGGCCATGACGGCGTGATCGAGAACGGCCGTATCCTCAACGACGCCTCTGTCGAGATCCTGCGTCAGCAGGCCCTCAATCAGGCCCGCGCCGGCAATGACATCATCGCCCCGTCCGACATGATGGACGGCCGCGTCAAGGCCATCCGCGAAACGCTCGACGGCAACGGCTACGACACGACGCGTATCATGGCCTACACGGCCAAGTATGCCTCCGCCTTCTATGGCCCGTTCCGTGATGCCCTGGGTTCCGGTAGCCTGCTGCACGGAGACAAGAAGACCTATCAGATGGATCCGGCCAATTCCGACGAAGCCATGCGCGAAGTCGAGCAGGATCTGCGTGAAGGTGCGGACATGATCATGGTCAAGCCAGGCATGCCGTATCTCGATATCATCCGTCGCGTCCGTGAGCGCTTTGAAGTGCCGACCTTCGCCTATCAGGTGTCTGGCGAGTACGCGATGCTGATGGGGGCCATCCAGAATGGCTGGCTTGATCGGGACCGCACGATCATGGAAAGCCTGATCGCCTTCAAGCGCGCTGGCTGTAACGGCATCCTCACCTATTTCGCGCTGGATGCAGCACGTCTCCTGCGGGACGAACGCTGAAAAACCGGCAGATACGCGGCGTTCAGTCCTATTATACGGGGCTGAATGCCGAAAACATTGCAGCCCGCCTCCTTGAGGAGCGCGGGCTGACAATTCTCGCACAGAGACTGCGAACGCCTTACGGCGAACTCGATATACTGGCGGCAGATTCGGAATGGCTGATTGCCGTTGAGGTCAAGCAGAGACGCAGCCTGCAGGAAAGTGCGTTATGCCTGACAGCTAGGCAGTCTCAAAGGCTGATGGAAGCCTTCAACTATATTCTGCTGACAAAACCGGACTGGAACAGGCCCAGCACCCGGTTTGATCTGATCGTTGTTGATCCGTCAGGTCAGGCGCGACGCATCCAGGATGCGCTGCGCCAGTTCTGAAGGATCAGGTCCGGCGAACGCGTGCGTGGCGGTGTGCCGAGGCAACTGCGACACGTGCGTGAGCGATTGCATGCGGACGATAGGCCACGTTACGGACAACCGCGTGGGAGCTGTTCCAGGCAACGGCCGTATTATGCGACGTCGTGCGACGTGCAAGGGCATGATGGAAAACGACGTGGTGATAGACCGGCGTGGCGGTCAGTGCATCGAAGGTCAGCTTGCTGGCTTCGTAATCGGTGATTGCCGGACGGGCATAGGCCTTGCCTGCCCCCATGCAGATACCGACGCCCATGATACCCAGAGCAATTCTGCCGACCCAGTTCCGCGCCATTGACGTTTATCCCATCCCGTTCTGATGGAACCAGCCTATGCGCTGAACTCGGGGTTCGACAACCCCTGTTGGGAAAGTTTCCGAAAAAATCAAGGTCCTGCCACTTTTCGCCGCTTCATGGCTGAAATGTGGCAGGAGCAATGCTTAAAAAACGCTGAATTCGGCGCTTTTCGTGATGACCGTGCCCGAATCAGGCGTTGGCGGTCGTGATACCTTTTTCGGTCAGCAGAGTCTCGAGCTCGCCGCTCTGGTACATGTCGGTCACGATATCGCAGCCACCGACGAACTCGCCCTTGATGTAGAGCTGCGGCACGGTCGGCCACTGGGAGAAATCCTTGATGCCCTGACGCAGTTCGGCGCTTTCAAGGATGTTGCAGGTCTCGAACGGAACGCCGAGATGCGTGAGGATCTGCACCACGCGGGCGGAGAAGCCGCACTGCGGGAAGAGCTTGTCACCCTTCATGAACAGCATGACCGGATTGGCGTCGATCAGGTTCTGGATATGCTGGAACACGGTTTCGGACATTGGATTTTCCTTGTTTCGGCAGGGCGGACGATGGGCCCGCGCCTGCTGTCTCAGTGCTCGTCTGGAAAAAAGGACGTCAGCCCCGGCTCTTAAGGGGTGAGCGTCTTGAGGGCCATCGCATGCAGTTCAGTGCCCATGCGGGTTCCGAAAGCATCATAGACCAGTTTGTGCTGCCGCACACGCGAAAGACCACGGAAGGCCTCACTCGTGACCGTGCAGGCATAGTGATCCCCGTCCCCGGCGAGATCTTCGATCTCGATCCGGGCATCGGGAATGGCGGCAAGGATCGTGCGTTCGATTTCAGAAGCTGCCATCGGCATGAAAATCAGGCCCCCTCACCCATGAACCGCGGGAAGAATGCGGCATTGATCTCCCGGAGACGTTCGGCACTGACGCGGACAGTGCCCGGAAGCTCTAGATCGGTGCCGCCCGAACGTCCCAGGCGCATTGCCGGAACGTTGGCCTTCTCCGCCGCTGCGACAAGGGCTGCGCCATCGGAAGTTGCAATAACATAGCAGCCCTGGTCCTCACCGAACCAGAAAGCATGCGCTGCAACGTCCGTCGGAGCAGCTTCCAGCGTGCAGCCAACGCCGCTCGCCATGACCATTTCCGCCACCGTCACCAGCAGACCACCATCGGCAATGTCGTGACAGGCCGTCACTGCACCTGCGCCAATCTGGGTGCGTACGAAGTCACCATTGCGACGCTCCACCGCAAGATCGACCACTGGCGGCGCACCGTCTTCACGCTGGCAGATCTCGCGTAGCCACAGGGACTGCCCGAGCTCGCCGCGAATGCCACCAACCAGCACCAGATCATGGGCATCCGGCATCGCAAGTCCGATGGACTTCGATGCATCGGCCAGCACACCAAGCGCGCCGATCGCCGGCGTCGGCAGGATCGCCTGAGCTTCACCGGACGGAGAGCGCGTTTCGTTGTAAAGCGAGACGTTGCCGCTCACGACCGGGAAGTTGAGCGCACGGCAGGCATCACCCATGCCTTTGATGGCATCGGCGAACTGCGCCATAATTTCCGGACGTTCCGGATTGCCGAAGTTCAGGTTGTCCGTCACGGCCAGCGGGGTTGCGCCCGTTGCCGTGATGTTGCGCCATGCTTCGGCAACAGCCTGTGCACCGCCCGTCTTCGGATCAGCCTGGCAGTAGCGCGGCGTGCAGTCCGTCGTCAGGGCAAGACCCAAACGCGTGCCTTCGACGCGCACAACAGCCGCATCGGCCGCACCCGGACGACGGGCCGTGTTGCCACCAACAGAGCCGTCATACTGGTTCCAGACCCAGGCGCGGGACGCCAGATCCGGGCAACCGATCAGCGTCAGAAGCGCTTTCTCGATCCCTTCCGGGTCAGCCGGTGTCTCGATCCGCGCCGGTGCCGTCAGAGGCACGGTCGGGCGGTTATAGACCGGCGCTTCATCTGCCAGCGGGGCCAGCGGAATATCGGCCTCGACCTCGCCCTTATGGCGGATCGTAATGCGGCCCGTATCGGTCAGTTCACCGATGACGGCGAAATCCAGCTCCCACTTTGCGAAGATCGCACGGGCAACCTCGGTCCGCTCGGGCTTGAGGACCATGAGCATGCGCTCCTGGCTCTCGGACAGCATCATCTCGTAAGCCGACATGTTCGGCTCACGCTGTGGAACGGCATCAAGGTTAAGCTCGATACCCACGCCACCCTTGCCGGCCATTTCAACGGCAGAAGATGTCAGCCCTGCGGCACCCATGTCCTGAATGGCCACGATCGCATCCGTCGCCATCAGTTCCAGGCAGGCCTCGATCAGCAGCTTCTCGATGAACGGATCGCCAACCTGAACGGTCGGACGCTTGGACGCAGCTTCCTCGTCGAACTCCGCCGAGGACATGGTCGCACCATGAATGCCGTCACGCCCCGTCTTGGAGCCGACATACACGACCGGATTGCCCACGCCAGCCGCAGCCGACAGGAAGATCTTGTCCTGCTTGGCCACACCCACCGTCATGGCGTTGACGAGCGGATTGCCGTCATACGCCTTGTGGAAGTTGACCTCGCCCCCCACGGTCGGAACACCGACGCAGTTGCCGTAGCCGCCAACGCCACGGACAACGCCATCGACGATGCGACGCGTTCCCGCATGTTTCGGATCACCGAAACGCAGAGCGTTGAGGTTTGCAACCGGGCGCGCGCCCATCGTGAACACGTCACGCAGGATGCCGCCAACGCCCGTCGCCGCACCCTGATAAGGCTCGATAAAGGACGGGTGGTTGTGGCTTTCCATCTTGAAGACGGCGGCCAGACCCTCGCCGATATCCACGACACCTGCGTTCTCGCCCGGCCCATGGATAACCCACGGCGCCTTGGTCGGCAGCGTCTTGAGATGGATGCGGGACGATTTGTAGGAGCAGTGCTCGGACCACATGACGGAGAAAATCCCGAGCTCCGTAAAGCTCGGCGTCCGTCCCATGATCGTGACAAGTTTGTCGTATTCCTCGCCGGTCAGTCCGAAAGACTGGGCAAGCTGGGCATCAATCGTCACACTCATCCGACAAGAGCCTCCACAAGGCCTTTGAAAAGCGGCACGCCGTCGGTTGCGCCGATTTCGGGGTCAGTCAGGTTCTCCGGGTGCGGCATCAGGCCACAGACACGGCCGTTCTCGCTCAGGATCCCGGCGATGGAGCGCGTGCTCCCGTTGGGGTTGGTCGTGCGGTCATCTTCCGAAACCACACCATCCGCGCCGCAATAACGGAACGCCACGCGGCCTTCGCCTTCAAGGCGCTTCAGCGTCTCGGGCGAAGCCGTGTAGTTGCCGTCACCATGGGCGAGCGGCGCGCGGAACACATCGCCGCGCGCCCAGCCCCGCGTATAGGGCGCAGACGCGTTCTCGACCTTCAGGTGACAGTCCTGCGACAGGAAGCGCAGACCCGCATTGCGCAGCAGCGCACCCGGCAGCAGATGGGATTCCGTCAGGATCTGGAAGCCGTTGCAGACGCCCAGAACGTGACCGCCCTTGCCCGCGAACGCCTTGACGTCACGCATGATCGGCGAATGGGCGGCCATGGCGCCACTACGCAGATAGTCCCCGAAACTGAACCCACCCGGCAGCACCACGAGGTCCAGATCACCCAGCGAGATCTCCCCGTGCCAGATCAGACGCGGCGCCTGCCCCGTGACCAGCTTCAGGGCATGGACCATGTCGCGCTCCCGGTTCGTGCCGGGAAATACGACGATACCTGCCTTCATTTCTGGCCCTCCGCCGGAGCGGAAGCCGCATGACACGGATAGGTGTCGTGCAGGGCGCGATAGACGGCTTTGCCTGCCGGTTCCGTCAGCGCGTCGTTATGTGCATGCAGCCAGGCAACAACCAGACCGCGGACCTGCGGTGCGGTCTGCTGGGCTGGCACGCAGAATGCCACCGGAGCGGACTCATCATGCGCAAAGCTGTCGTATTTCTTGGCCCAGGCCTCGCCGTCCATCAGGCCGGACAGATAGGCGTCGCATATGCCGATGGACGACTTGCTGGAGCACATCTGGCCCAGAGCCTTGCCCGAAACCTTGGACACGCGCTGTGCGTGGGCCGGGGCTGCAACGAGAGCCGGCGCGGCCACAAGGCCGGCCAGCAGGAACATCGCGGAAAGCCGGGTCATTCTGCCACCTCGACGCTGAAATCTTCGATGACTTCATTGGCCAGCAGAGCACGCGCCATGGCTTCACCCTGCGCCAGCGCATCGGCGGCATTGTCGGCTGGAACTTCAAGCTCGACGACGCGGTTGATGCGGACTTCGCCCAGCCCCTTGAAACCAAGGGTTTCGAGAGCATGGCCCACGGCCTTGCCCTGCGGATCGAGAACGCCGTCTTTCAGGGAAACAAAAACACGGATTTTCACTGAACTGCCTCCGGACCCTTGAGGTCACCATTCCCGGACTCGGGCAGGATCCCGAGACGCTTTGCCACTTCCTGATATGCTTCCTCGACGCGACCCATGTCACGGCGGAAACGATCCTTGTCCATTTTCTCGTTCGTCTTGGAATCCCACAGACGACAGTTATCCGGCGAAATCTCGTCCGCCAGAAGAATGCGCATCTCCTCGCCTTCCCAGATCCGACCGAATTCCAGCTTGAAATCGACAAGCGTGATGCCGACGGCCGTAAACATGCCCATCAGGAAATCGTTCGTCCGGAGCGCCAGCTGGTTCATGTCGTCCATGTCCTGCGGCGCGGCCCAGTTAAAGGCGGCAATGTGCTCTTCGGAGACCATCGGATCGCCGAGTGCATCGTTCTTGTAATAGTACTCGATGATCGTGCGCGGCAGGCGCGTCCCCTCGGGGATGCCGAGCCGCTTGGACAGGGAGCCCGCCGCCACGTTGCGCACCACGACTTCAAGCGGGATGATCTCCACTTCGCGGATGAGCTGCTCGCGCATGTTCAGCCGGCGGATGAAGTGGGTCGGGATGTTGATCTCGTGCAGCTTCAGCATCAGGTACTCGCTGATGCGGTTGTTCAGCACGCCCTTCCCGGTGATGATGCCGCTCTTCGCGCCGTTTCCGGCGGTGGCGTCATCCTTGAAGTACTGAACGAGTGTGCCGGGTTCTGGGCCTTCAAAAAGAACCTTGGCTTTGCCCTCATAGAGCTGGCGGCGGCGAGCCATGAGCAATCCTTAGCGTTGCGCCGTCCTGACAGGAAATGCGGACGGCTGGAGCAGCGACGAATTGTGGTTCCATAGCATTGCGGAACCGGAACTGCGAGTGTGCGGGGCGCAGGAAATCCACGCCCCGCAGACCTCTCAGTCAAAGATACGGGCGAAGATGCGATCCACGGCGCGCAGATGCTGTGCCGGATCGAACGCCTGATCGAGAATCTCCTTGCTGACACGACCGGAGACTTCCGGATCGGCCTCAAGGTTTTCGCGGAAGGTTTTGAAGCCCGGCTTGCCCAGCTTCGTCCATGTTTCCATGGCGTTGCGCTGCACGATACGATAGGCGTCCTCGCGCGAAATACCGGCACGGGCCAGCGTCAGCAGCACTTCGCCGGAATGGACGACGCCACCGAGGCTCTCCATGTTCGCAATCATCTGCTCGGGATAGACGACCAGCTTTTCCATCATCCCGGCCAGACGGATCAGCGCGAAATCCAGACCGATCGTCGCATCGGGGCAGATGTTGCGCTCGACGGCGGAGTGGCTGATGTCCCGCTCATGCCACAGCGCGACGTTTTCCAGCGCCGGGATGACATGCGAGCGGATCAGGCGCGCCAGACCCGTCAGGTTCTCCGACAGGACAGGGTTGCGCTTGTGCGGCATCGCCGAACTGCCCTTCTGCCCCTTGTGGAAGAACTCTTCCGCTTCCCGGACTTCCGAACGCTGCAGATGACGGACCTCGACGGCCAGACGCTCGATGCCGCTGGCGATCACGCCGAGCGTGCAGAAGAACGCGGCATGACGGTCACGCGGAATGACCTGCGTGGACACGCTCTCGACAGCCAGACCCAGCTTGTCGGCCACATATTCTTCAATTTCCGGATCAATATGGGCATAGGTGCCAACAGCGCCGGAGATGGCGCAGACCGCGATTTCCTTGCGTGCCTGGATCAGACGGGCGCGGTTGCGGGCGAATTCGGCGTAGTGGCCGGCGATCTTCAGGCCGAAGCTGGTCGGCTCGGCATGGATGGCATGGCTGCGGCCGATCGTGACCGTGTTGCGGTGCTCGTAAGCGCGGGCCTTCAGCGCGGCGAGAACGCGATCCAGATCTTTCAGCAGCAGATCGGCGGCCTGCGTCATCTGAACGGACAGGCAGGTATCCAGCACGTCCGAAGACGTCATGCCCAGATGGACGAAACGACTGTCGGGGCCGACCTTTTCCGCAAGCCAGGTCAGGAACGCGATGACGTCATGGCGCGTTTCGGCTTCGATCTCGTCGATGCGGGCCAAATCCGCATCGGAGAACGCAGCCATGGCGGCGTCGCCCTTCTCGCGGATGGTCTTTGCTGATTCGGTGGGAATGTCACCCCGTTTCGCCATGGCTTCGCAGGCAAGGGCTTCGATCTCGAACCAGATGCGAAAACGGTTGGCGGGAGACCAGATGGCAGTCATCTGCGGACGGCTGTAACGGGGTACCATGGGAACTCCGGATGCGGGGTGGGGCTTTACGGAGGCTCCTTAGACCAAATACGAAGATATTGCACGGACCCCTTTTCGGAAGAATGACACCTTGGCCCCTGACTCTCTGCTTCACGCCCTGATCGCCCTCGGCCAGATCACCCTGATCGACATCACGCTTGCCGGTGACAATGCCGTCGTGATCGGGATGGCCGTCCGCAATCTCGAAGGGCGGCAGCGCCGTCTGGCCATCCTGTTCGGAACGGGTTTTGCGGCCATTCTGCGGGTCGGCCTGGCCCTGCTGGCGACAACGCTCCTTGCCGTGGTCGGCCTGACGCTGGCGGGTGGTTTTCTGCTTCTGTGGGTCTGCTGGAAGATGTATCGTGAGCTTCGTGGTGGCGAGCATCACGAGGACGTCGAAGCTGCCCCACCGCGCCTCGGCCCGGCCGTCCTGAGGATCGTGGTGGCCGATCTGTCCATGAGTCTCGATAATGTTCTGGCTGTGGCTGGTGCCGCCGTCGGGCATCCGTGGATTCTTGTATCGGGGCTTGTGCTCTCGGTTTTACTGATGGGACTTGCCGCATCGGTCGTCGCCAATCTTCTGGCCCGTTACCGCTGGATCGCCTGGATCGGTCTGCTGGTGGTGCTGGGTGTCGCAATCGAACTCGTCATCCGGGGTGGCGGAGAGGTCTGGACGCATGTTCTTCCGAAATAGCCGAACACTCCTTGCGGGGCTTATGGCGCTTTACGCCGCGTCATCGGCCCTCGCCGCGCCCCCGTCTCCTCCCGTTCGGGAGCGGCTCGCGGAATGGCTTATTCTCGTCGGACCGGGCGGAACCGCTTTTCCGGCACAGCGCTACGCTGATTTCCTGGCACAGACGCCCCAGTGGCCGCAGCGGGTCCGGATCCTCTGGCGTTATCAGAATGCCCTGTCCCAGACCACCGATCCGCAGATCCTGAATGCCCTTTGCCCGCGCTATCCCCTCACGCTCCCGGCGGCGTTCGAGGCCTGCGCTCCTCATCTTCCTGACGCGGCTTCAACGGTCCGTCGCCTCTGGCTGTCAGGCAATGCCCTGACCGTCAGCGAAGAACAGACGCTGTTCCAGCGTTTCGGCCAGAGCTTCACAGCCGCCGATCAGTGGGCCCGTTACGAGGCCCTGGAACTGCGGGGCCAGTTCTCCGCCGCGTCGCGCCAGATCGAGCGTCTTGCTCCGGACCAACAGCCGCTGGCACGTGCCCGGCTGGCCGAACGTCTGGCGTCGCCTGATGCCGATTCCCTGTTCGCATCGCTCCCTGCTGACCTGCAATCCGATCCTACCCTGATCCGCTATCGTCTCAGAGCGCTGCGCCGTGGAGACAGGCTGGACGAAGCGCTCTCGCTGTGGAACGCGCAGGGCGCCGCGCTCCAGCAGGCCAGCCCCTCGCATGACTGGTCGTCCGAGCGCATCAGTCTCGCCCGCGCCCTGCTGCTGGCTGGCCGTCCGAAAGAGGCCGCGGATCTCGCAGACGACACGACCATGGCGCCCGACACGACGGACCGTCAGGAAGCCGAACTGTTGAGCGGTATCATCGCGCTGAGGGAGCTTCAGGCTCCTGCCCGCGCGGAAAAATTCTTCAGGCCACTTCAGAACGCCACTTCGCTTCAGATGCAGGCCCGTGGCTATTACTGGACAGGCCGCGCCCTACAGGCTGCAGACCGGCAGCAGGATGCCGAAGCCGCCTTCCGCAAGGCTGCGTCGTATCCCACGACTTTTCCGGGTCAGCTCGCGCTCGCGGCCCTGACCCGGGACGAAAATATTCTGGTCTCCGGAAAATCGTCAGAGGCTTTTGACAGCGCCCTGCTTCAGGCGCTCCAGACCCTTCCCACCCCGACTGCCGGAACTCTCAGCCGTACGGACCTGCTCGAAGCTGCAACGGATCTCGTGCAGGCGGGCGATCCCGATCATGCACGGGAATTCCTCATGATGCTGGGCGTGGTCAATCCATCGCCCGAGGGGCAGAAAGCCGTCGCGGACGCCGCGTCCCGGCTGGGCCTGGCCGCACCGGAAGTCTTCGCGTCCTATGCCCTGGCGCGTAAGGGGATTGCTCTTTATCCGCAGGGCTTTCCCGATCCCTATCCGTCAGCCTCGACTGTCCCCGACGGGCTGCTGCCCGCCATCATCCGACAGGAGAGCGGCTTCGACCCCGACGCCATCAGTGGCGCCCATGCGGTCGGCCTGTTGCAGCTTCTTCCCGCCGCGGCAAAGGACGTGGTGCGCAAGGGGCATCTGGGCCCCGTTAATGTCTCACCCGCCGCCCTGACCGATCCCCAGACAAATCTCCGGATCGGCAACGCCTATGTCTCACAGCTTCTGGAGCGTTTCGGGAATGTGATTCCCTATGCGCTGGCGGCCTATAATGCCGGCCCGCACCGGGTTGATCTCTGGCTGAAGGCAGATCCCCCTTCCGAACCACTCTCCGAAGACGGCGTGCTGGATTGGATCGAACGCCTGCCCTATCGCGAGACACGCCTCTATATCGAAAACATCGAGGCCAGCATGATGATCTACCGTGTCAGGAACACCCATGCCGGATAACGAACTCCGCACGCTGGCCGAACAGGTGCTTGAGTATCTCGGCAAGACCGGCCAGAGACTGGTCACAGTGGAAAGCTGTACGGGTGGTCTGATTGCGGCCGCGCTCAGTGATATTCCCGGATCGTCAGACGTGCTGGAAGGCGGCTTTGTTACGTATTCCAACGCCCTGAAAGTGAGCGCTGTCGGTGTTCCCGAAGCCATTCTGGCTCAATACGGCGCCGTTAGCATCCAGACAGCCGAGGCGATGGCCAATGGTGGTCTTCTCAATGCCAGGGATGCGGACGTTGCCATCTCCGTGACAGGGATCGCCGGACCAGGTGGTGGCAGCGCCCTCAAACCGGTCGGAACCGTCTGCTTCGGGCGGGCCATTCGAACGGGACCAACCACAAGCGTGCAATGTCATTTCATGGGGGATCGCGCTGCCATCCGTGCCCAGTCCGTACACCATGCCCTGCAGATGGTTCTGGGGGCCTGACACGAAAAAAGCGGCTCCCGAATAAACGGAAGCCGCCTTTGCCTGAAGTCGGAGCGGACCTGAGGTCCGCCCGGAGCCTCAGTTACCCTGCGTCGGGGCCGGAAGCGTGGAGGCTGCTGCCGGAGCCTGAAGGCTCGGAGCCGTCGGAACGGCGGTCGGAGCTGCCGGCGGGACTGCAGCGGTCGGGGCCGTCGGGGCAACCGGCGTCTGAGCCTGCTGCAGCGAGCGGGCGTTCAGGGCATCCGTAGCAGACTCGCTGTCAGTCTTCTGCGTCTGCGCAGTCTTGTCGTGGTGCTTGCCGTGATGATGGTGATGCTCGGCCATTGCGGGCGAAGCTGCAGCGACCAGAGCGGTCAGGGCAAATGCGCCAAAGGAAATCTTTTTCATTACGTAATCCTTTTCATGTCACCATGACGGTGCTTGAGACCTGTAACGGCCCACGCACCGAATGGTTCTGGAAATACTACGAAATTTTATGTCCTTTGGGAAAGGCCCGGTGTCGGCGGGACCGTTTTCGTCGCCTGAGTGCCGTAAATGTCCCGTGCCCGCTTGATGAAGGCGGAGACCATCAGGCGCACGCCCTCGTTGAACACGACGCCCATCGCATTCTGCAGAAGGCGTGAACGGAACTCGAAATCCACGAAGAAATCGACCAGACAGCCTCGTGGGTCCGGCGTGAATGTCCAGACATTGTTCAGGTAACGGAAAGGCCCTTTCTCGTAGCGCACCCGGATACGTGAAGGCCGCTCCAGCGTCACGCGGCTGGTGAAGGTCTCGCGGAACGGGCCGAACCCGATCGTCAGATCCGCCACAAGCTCCTGTTCCGTCTGGGTCCGGATGCTTGCCTTCACACACCAGGGAAGGAACTGCGGATATTTCTCCACATCTGCCACAAGATCGAAAAGCTGGTCCGGCGTGTAGGCGATCAACCGTTGCTCGGCATGTGTCGGCATCAGAGACTTTCTTTCAGACGGCTGTTCCGCGCAGCCTGAAGCTTCGCGAAATCACTGTCCGCATGGTAGGAGGACCGGGTCAGCGGACTGGCACTGACCTGAAGAAATCCTTTTGAACGGGCAGCAGCAGCATAGCCGTCAAACTCGTCGGGGGTAACAAACTTTTCCACCGCCGCATGTTTCGCGGACGGCTGGAGATACTGTCCAAGCGTCAGGAAATCGACGTCCGCGATCCGGAAATCATCCATCACCTGGGCTACTTCCATCCGCTCCTCGCCAAGCCCAAGCATCAGGCCGGACTTGGTAAAAATGGAAGGATCGAGTTTCTTTACTCCGTCCAGGAGACGGACGGACTGATAGTAACGCGCACCCGGTCTGATGGTGGGGTAAAGGCGGGGTACGGTCTCGATATTGTGATTGAAAACGTCCGGCCGGGCCGCCACCACGACCTCCAGCGCGCCATCCTTGCGCAGGAAATCAGGGGTCAGAATCTCGATCGTGGTCTGTGGAGAGGTCTCGCGGATCGCATGAATGACCCGCGCGAAGTGCATCGCTCCCCCGTCTTCCAGATCGTCACGATCCACCGAAGTGATGACGACATGCTTGAGCCCAAGCTTCGCCACCGCTTCTCCGACCCGCCGTGGCTCGTCCTCATCGAGATGCTTCGGCAGTCCGGTCGTGACATTGCAGAATGCGCAGGCCCGGGTGCAGATCTCGCCCATGATCATCATCGTGGCATGACGCTGCGACCAGCATTCCCCGATATTGGGGCATGCCGCTTCCTCGCAGACCGTCACCAGCCCGGCATCCCGCATGAGCGCACGGGTCTCGTGATAGACGGGATGGTTCGGCGCCTTGACCCGGATCCAGGACGGCTTGCGCTGGATCGGGTTATCAGGCCGGTGCGCCTTCTCCGGATGACGGAGGGCAGGCGCCGAACGGTGATCGATGGTGATGCGCTGGGACATAATGCTCAGATATGCAGCGGGCCGTCGAAGGCCGCCAGAGTTGCCTCATGCATGGTTTCGGAAATGGTCGGATGCGGGAAGACCGTCTCCACCAGCTCCGCTTCCGTCAGTTCGCCTGTGCGGGTGATGACGTAGCCCTGGATCATTTCCGTGACTTCCGCGCCGATCATGTGGGCGCCAAGAAGCTCGCCGCTCGTGGCATCGAACACGGTCTTGACCATGCCGTCCGTCTCACCCATCGCGACGGCCTTGCCGTTGGCAATGAACGGGAAGCGCCCAACCTTGACCTTGTGGCCGGCGGCAATGGCTTTCTCTTCGCTAAGCCCGACAGAGGCGATCTGCGGACGCGAATAGGTACAGCCCGGGATATTCAGCGGATGGAGCGGCTGCGGCGAACGGCCCGCAATCTTCTCGACGCACAGGATGCCTTCATGGCTCGCCTTGTGGGCCAGCCACGGAGCACCCGCAACGTCGCCGATCGCATAGATGCCCGGTTCGCCGGTGCGGCAGAAGCCGTCCGTGACGATATGGGTCCGCTCGACCTGGACCTTGGTGCCCTCAAGCCCCAGATCCTCGACATTGCCGACGATACCGACCGCGCAGATAACCCGATCCACCGTCAGATCGATCTTGCCCGTCGGGCTCTCAATCGTCGTGGAGACCTCGTTTTCACCCTTGTTCAGCGGCCCGACCTTCGCGCTGGTGATGATCTTCATCCCCTGCTTCTCGAAAGCCTTGCGGGCAGCGTCACTGATTTCCGGGTCTTCGGCAATCAGGATCCGGTCCGCGACTTCGGCAATCGTGACCTCGCTGCCCATGTTCCGGTAGAAGGACGCAAACTCGATTCCAATAGCGCCCGAACCGATGACGAGGAGCCGCTTGGGCAGTTCCTTCGGCGTCATGGCCTCGCGTGCGCCCCAGATCAGGGTGCCGTCTGTCTCAAGACCCGGAAGCTGACGACCGCGCGCACCCGTTGCAAGGATGACATGCGGCGCCTTGATGGTGGCAACCGCCGCGCCATCCTTGGTGATGGCAACCTGATGCGCCTCACCCGAACGGCCGGACAGCTTTGCACGACCGTCAAAGGTCGTGACCTTGGCCTTCTTCAACAGATGCGCAATACCGCCGCCCATCCGGCGTGCGATGCTGCGTGAACGGCCAACGATCTTGGACAGGTCGAACGAGATGTTGTCGGCGGAAAGCCCGAACGTCCCCAGTTCCTGCAGCAGATGGTGGATTTCCGAAGACCGCAGAAGCGCCTTGGTCGGAATGCAGCCCCAGTTGAGGCATACGCCGCCGAAATGCGTGCTTTCCACGATCGCCACGCTCATGCCGAGCTGGCTGGCGCGAAGGGCCGCCACATAGCCGCCGGGGCCGCCACCAACAACAATCAGATCGAACGTATCGGACATGGTTCAGACCACCAGAGTGTAAGGGTTCTGCACGATATCGCGCAGTGCATTAAGCCATTCGGCACCAAGCGCGCCATCGACGGCACGGTGATCGACCGAAAGCGTCGCCGTCATCACGGTCGCAACCGCAATTTCTGATCCACGCACCACGGCCCGCTTCTCACCCGAGGCAATCGCCAGAATACCGGCCTGCGGCGGATTGATGATCGCCGCGAACTCGCGCACGCCGAACATGCCCATGTTGGAAATGGAGAACGTGCCGCCTTGGAATTCCTCGGGCTTGAGCTTTCCGGCACGGGCGCGCTTGGCCAGATCCTTGGCTTCGACGCTGATCTGGCGCAGGGACTTGCGATCGGCGTTGCGGATGATCGGCGTGATCAGGCCGTCCGGCACCGACACAGCCATCGATATGTCCACATTTTCGAAATGCAGCGTCTCGGCATCCGTGAACTGCACGTTCACACCCGGCACCTTCTTCAGCGCTAGCGCAACGGCCTTGATCATCATGTCATTGACGGAAATCTTGAAGCTGTTTTCCTGTGCAGTGGCATTCAGCTTCGAACGCAGTTCCAGCAGTGCATCCAACTCGATATCGACCGAGACATAGAAATGCGGCACCTGCGTTTTGGACTCCGTCAGACGCCGCGCAATGACCTTGCGCATCGTGGAGTTCGGAACGCGACGCACCGTCTCTTCCGAAGCAGCAACGGGTGTCGCTGACGGAACTGCTTTCGGCGCAGTCTTCGGAGCCGTCACGCCCTTTTCCACATCGCGCTTGAGAATACGGCCGTTCGGGCCGCTTCCCGTCAGTGCATCGAGGGCAATGCCTCGCTCACGCGCCATGCGGCGGGCCAGCGGAGAGACGAAAATTCGTTCGCCTTTCTCTTCTGGCGCAGCTTTTGCAGGCGCAGTCCCCGTCGATACGGCCGGAGCGGCCTCGGCTTTCGGGGCCGCTGGCGCCTGCGTGGAAGAGGCTTCCGGCACAGCCTCCCCCTCTTCCACAAGAACCGCGATCGGCGTGTTGACGGGAATGCCTTCGACGCCTTCCTGGATCAGGATGCGGCCAAGAATGCCCTCGTCCACGGCTTCTACTTCCATGGTCGCCTTGTCGGTCTCGATCTCGGCAATCACGTCGCCAGCGGAGACGGTATCGCCCTCGGCTTTAAGCCAGCGGGCCAGTTTGCCCTCGGTCATGGTCGGCGACAGCGCCGGCATCAGAATATCGGTAGCCATCGTTGTCAGTCCCGCAGCTGCTTGCGAACGGCATCCACAACCCATTCAGGTTTCGGAAGCGCCAGTTTTTCGAGATTGGCCGCATAGGGCATCGGCAGGTCGAGCCCGCAGACACGTGCCGGCGGAGCATCGAGCCAGTCAAAGGCCTGCTCGACGGCCACGGTGCAGATTTCCGCACCAATACCCGCCACCGGCCAGCCTTCCTCAACGGAGACGATCCGGTTCGTCTTCTTCACGCTGCGCACGATCGTCTCAGTGTCCAGAGGACGGATCGAACGCAGGTTGATGACTTCGGCCGAGATGCCTTCATCCGCCAAGATTGCCGCGGCTTCCAGAGCCACGCCAACCATGATGGAGAACGCCACCAGCGTCACATCCGTCCCTTCCCGCTCGATCTTCGCGCGACCGATCGGCAGGATGAAATCTTCATCCACCGGGCACGGGAATTTCTGGCCGTAAAGGATCTCGTTTTCCAGCACGATGACCGGGTTCGGATCACGAATGGCCGCCCGGAGCAGCCCCTTCGCATCCGCGGCGGACCAGGGAGCGACCACCTTCAGGCCCGGAATATGCGCGTACCAGCTTGCGAAACACTGCGAATGCTGGGCACCCACGCGGGCCGCTGCACCGTTCGGTCCACGGAATACGATGGGGCAGCCCATCTGACCACCGGACATATACAGCGTCTTGGCGGCGGAATTAATAATATGATCAATGGCCTGAAGCGAGAAGTTCATGGTCATGAACTCGACGATCGGCTTCAGCCCCGTCAGCGCCGCACCAACGGCCATACCCGTGAAGCCATGCTCGGTGATCGGCGTGTCGATGACGCGCTTTTCGCCAAACTCTTCCAGCAGACCCTGGCTGATCTTGTACGCGCCCTGATACTGCGCCACTTCCTCGCCGATCAGGAATACGTCTTCATCACGACGCAGTTCAGCCGCCATGGCATCACGCAGCGCCTGACGCACGGTGATCTCGCTGGTTTCGCCCCAGTCGCGATCATCCTCGGCCTGCGCCACTTCCGGCGCTTCGGTAATGGCCGGATCGGACGGTGTTTCAATGGCGACAGGCGCGCCGACTGCCGGATCGGAAGACCGCACGACACTATCGGCCGCAGAAGCATCCTCGCCTTCTGCCAGAAGCACGGCGATCGGCGTGTTGACCGCGATGTTCTGTGTGCCCTCTTCCACCAGCGTTTTACCGATCACACCTTCGTCCACGGCTTCGACTTCCATCGTCGCCTTGTCGGTCTCGATCTCGGCAATCACGTCACCGGCTGCAACGGTATCACCGGCCTTCTTGACCCAGCGGGCCAGCGTCCCTTCGGTCATGGTCGGCGAGAGAGCCGGCATCAGAATCAGAGATGCCATGGATCAGGCCTCCACCAGAATATCGGTCCAGAGTTCGGACACGTCCGGCTCCGGGCTTGTCTGTGCAAATTCGGTCGCGTCCGCCACGATGGCCTTCACGTCCGTCTCAATGTCCTTGAAGACACTCTCCTCAATGCCGCTGCGCAGCATTTCGGCCTTCAGCGTCTCAATCGGATCGCGCGTGCGACGCATCTCCTCGACTTCCGCACGCTGGCGGTACTTCGCCGGATCGGACATGGAGTGCCCGCGATAGCGATAGGTTTCCATCTCAAGCAGGAACGGTCCCTTGCCCGAGCGGCAGTATTCCATGGCTTCCTGCGCGGCTTCATGCACGGCAAAAATATCCATGCCGTCCACCTTGCGGCTGGCAATCCCCCAGGGCTCGCCATTGCGGGACAGATCCTTGGAGGCCGAGGCGCGCTCGATGGACGTGCCCATGCCGTAGCGGTTGTTCTCGATCACATAGATGCAGGGCAGCTTGTGCAGGGCCGCGAGATTGAAGCTCTCATAGACCTGGCCCTGTGCCGACGCACCCTCGCCGAAATACACGATCGAGACCTCGTCCGTGCCGCGATACTTGTTCGCAAAGGCCAGACCCGTACCGAGTGCGACCTGTGCACCGACGATACCATGGCCGCCATAGAACTCCTTTTCACGGGAGAACATGTGCATGGAACCGCCCTTGCCGTGCGAATATCCACCGGAGCGGCCCGTCAGTTCCGCCATAACACCACGCGGCGTCATGCCCGCGACGAGCATCTGCCCATGGTCGCGATAGGACGTAATGGACTTGTCGCCCTGCTTCATGTTGAGGCCGATCCCGACCACAACGGCTTCCTGGCCGATATACAGATGGCAGAAGCCGCCGATCAGACCCATGCCGTAAAGCTGGCCAGCCTTTTCCTCAAAGCGCCGGACAAGAAGCATGTCCCTGTAAGCGCGCTTCATGGTCTCCGGCGAAAGGGCCGGACCGTTGCTCCGGCCTGAAGCGGACGGTGTCTCGTCCATGACGGTCTCCTGATGGAAATGCACAAAATCCTGCATGCTCTTAGCGGCAGAACCCGCCAAAAGCCAGACCACGCCCCCGCTTTCGAGGAAGTCCCGGCCTGCTGGATGTGCCGTGGAAAAACGGATCAGACCGCCCCGAAGGGCGGCCTGGGATCATACGAAACCGAGCAGACGGCGTGCGGCCACGCCGGGGTCGGGCTCACGCAGCAGGCTCTCGCCCACCAGAACCGCGCTCGCTCCGACCGCCCCGACCTTCATCATGTCGTCCTGCGTCCGGATGCCGCTTTCGGAGACGACCAGACGATCCGGCGGCACCAGCGGCGCAAGATCGATTGTCGTCTGGATGTCGGTCTTCAGTGTCCGCAGGTTACGGTTGTTGATCCCGATCAGGAACGTATCGAGTGCCAGCGCCCGGTTCAGTTCGGCCTCGTCATGGACTTCCAGAAGGACATCCATGTCCAGCCCGCGGGCGATCGCGATTAGCTCGGCAGCCTGGGTTTCCGTCAGGATCGCCATGATCAGCAGGATGCAGTCCGCCCCGATCAGGCGGCTTTCATGAACCTGCCACGGGTCCAGAATGAAGTCCTTGCGCAGGATCGGCAGGCTGCATGCTTCGCGCACGGCCCGGATATCGTCCGTGCTGCCGTGAAAGCACGAGCCTTCCGTCAGTACCGAAAGACAGGTGGCGCCGGCAGCCTGGTATTCCTGCGCGATCTCGACCGGATTGTAGTCCGGACGCAGGATACCGGCAGACGGAGACGCCTTCTTGATCTCGGCAATCAGTCCGACCTGACGATCGGCTGTGAGATGCTGGAGCGCCTGACCGAAGCCCCGTGTCGGGACCGTGACTTCCCGGGCGCGTGCCGTGATCTCCTTGAGGGACATGATCTGGGAGCGCTGCTCGATGTCCACGCGGGTGCGGGCACAGATCCGGGCCAGAACGTCACTGCGGTCAGCCGCGGTTTCCGCTTCGGGATCCTTGATGGGCGGGGTCGTCGTTTCCGGAATTTCCGGGTCCGGGAACTGTTCCGTTCCCTCAGGCGAATATGTCATCGCCGGTCGATGGTACATGAATGTCATGATCGTCCTGCGTCTTTGGGGGCAATGGAATGAGCTGACATGCGCGCAGCCTCGAGCGCGGCACGGGCAAGACCCCGGTCAATGGAGTCTGCCGCCATTCCTACATTGCGACGGAAAGCCGGAACGTCAATCGCTCCGGCCTTCACGATATCGCCGCGCCCTGCCACATGCAGGGCCGCAGCGGCGTTGAGAAGAACCGTATCCCGGTAGGCGCCACCCGCGCCATCCAGCAGGGCAACAAGCGCAGCCGCATTGGCCTGCGCATCCCCGCCCCGGATGGCTGAAATCGGTGCGGCAGCCAGTCCGGCCATGTCCGGTTCGATCCCGAATGAAAAAAGGGTGTCATCCTGCCACGCCGAAACCTGGGAGGGGCCAGCAAGCGTAAGCTCGTCGCTTCCCCCTTCTTCGGTCGAGCCATGCACGACCCAGACCGATAAACTGCCCAGTGCGCCAAGCGCCCGCGCCACTGGCTCGCACCAGTTTCCGTCAAACACGCCGATCAGCTGATGGCGGACCTGAGCGGGGTTGCACAGCGGCCCGAGCAGGTTGAACAGCGTGCGGAAACCCAGTGCCTTTCGGACGGGAGCCGCATGCCGCATCGCAGGATGATGCTGGGGGGCTGCCAGAAAGACCAGGCCGTCTTCGCGCAGCCGACGCCCCTGAAGCTCCAGATCATCAGTCGGCGGAATACCCAGAACTTCGAGAACATCCGTGGCACCCGTGGCAGATGAGAGTGCGCGGTTGCCATGCTTGGCCACGGGAACGCCAAGTCCCGCCAGCACGAAGGCTACGGCTGTGGAGACATTCAGTGTCTTCAGGCCGTCGCCGCCTGTTCCGCACACATCAATCGCCCCGGCTGGCACATCCGGCAGAACCGTCATGTGATGACGGACCGCCTGAACGGCTCCGGTCAGTTCGGCAAAGGTTTCGCCACGCAGTTTCAGCGCGGTCAGGAAAGCGGCAAGCTGAACGGGATCGACCTCGCCGGCCATGATGGCGTGAAAAGCCGTTTCCGCCTCATGACTGTCGAGTTGCCGTCCCAGGGCCGCCTTGTGCAGAAGGGACGTGAAATCCGCGCTCACAGTCATGCGGCCTGTGCGGCGAGGACCGGAATACCGGCAATTTTCAGGAAATTGGCCAGCAACTCGCGTCCTGCAACAGATGCGATGCTTTCGGGATGGAACTGGACGCCATGCACGGGATAGTCGCGGTGACGCACGCCCATGATGACGCCGTCTTCCGTCCGGGCATTGACCACAAGCGTTTCGGGAATGCTGTCGGGGGCAAGCGTCAGGCTGTGATAGCGCACCACATCCACCGGCTCCGGCAGCCCGGCAAAGACGCCCGTTCCGTCATGATGCACCGCGCTGATCTTGCCATGCATCGGCACAGGTGCCCGCACGACTTCTGCTCCGAAGACCTGCCCGATCGCCTGATGGCCAAGGCATACGCCAAAAACCGGCACCTTCCCCGCAGCCGCCCGGATCAGATCACAGCAGATCCCGGCCTCGGCCGGGGCACCAGGGCCTGGCGAGATCACAATTGCGGACGGATTGAGCGCCAGGGCCTCGTCGACACTCAGCGCGTCATTGCGCCGCACATCACACTCAACCCCAAGCGCACCCAGATGGTGGACGATGTTGAATGTGAAGCTGTCGTAATTGTCGATGAGAAGGATCATGGCAACAGAATGACCCCCGTGTCTGTTTTCGTCAAATACATCGCGCTTCGAGGCTCTGTCAGGCTTTCGCGGCCGTTGCGACGGCGATTTCCGCCGCCCGGAACAAGGCGCGGGCCTTCGCCTGCGTCTCACGGAACTCGGCGTTCGGATCGCTGTCCGCCACGACGCCGCAGCCGGCCTGCACATACATGTTCCCGCCCTTGAGAACGGCCATGCGCAGCCCGATGCAGGTATCCATTTCCCCGTCCGCCCCGAAATACCCGACGCAGCCGGAATACGGCCCGCGGCGTGTCGGTTCCAGTTCGTCGATGATTTCCATTGCACGGATCTTGGGGGCGCCCGTCAGGGTCCCGGCCGGGAAAGCTGCAACAAGTGCATCCATCGCGGTTTTGCCGCCCTTGATGCGGCCGGTCACGGTCGAGGAAATATGCATGACGTGGCTGTAGCGCTCGATGACGAATTTCTCCGGAACCTCGACGGTTCCGAGCTGTGAAACACGCCCCACATCGTTGCGCCCCAGATCGATCAGCATCAGATGCTCGGCCAGTTCCTTGCGGTCGGCCAGAAGCTCCTTTTCCAGAGCCAGATCCTCTTCGCGGTCCGCTCCGCGCGGGCGTGTGCCCGCCAGCGGACGTACCGTGACCTCGCCGTTGCGCAGACGCACGAGGATTTCCGGAGACGATCCGACCAGAGCGTAATCCTCAAGCTCCATCACGAACAGGAACGGCGCCGGATTGACGCGGCGCAGGCTGCGATAGAGCGAGAGCGGTGACAGCGGGAATGGTGTCGTGAAGCGCTGGCTCGGCACGATCTGGAATGCATCGCCCGCAGCGATATAGTCCTGCGCCTTGCGGATGTGATCCTCGAACTGCTGCTGCGTCATGTTCGATGTCGGGGGCGCCAGTTCCGTGCCAGCCGGCAGCGTTTCGCGCGCATCTCCCAGCGGGGCGGCCAGAGCGGCCCGTGCCTGATCGAGAAGCGCATGCGCCTCCGCATCCGTCGTCTCGCCGCGCACCGGCACGGCCAGCGTAAGCTCGTCCCGCACGGAATCGAAGACCGCGAACAGGCGCGGACGGATCATGATCCCTTCCGGCAGTCCCAGATCGTTGACCGGGGCGTTCGGCAGGCGCTCCATCTGGCGCACCATGTCGTAACCCAGCACGCCGAACACGCCGCCGATCATCGGCGGCATTCCGGCCGGAAGCTCCATCTGGCTCTCATCCACGATGGTCTTCAGGGTCTCGAGCGGTACGCCGCCAACGGGCTTGCCGTCCAGCGTCACCTTCCCGTCCCGGCACTTCCAGACCAGATCCGGCAGAAGCGCGATTACGGAATAACGCCCGCGGGCCGCACCGCCTTCGACGCTTTCAAACAGCAGCCGGTACGGATCGTCCGACAGTTTCGAGAGACGCAGAAAGGCCGAGACAGGCGTCAGAAGATCGGCGGCCTCGATGCTGTAGACAATGCCCATTACTGCGCCCCGTTTCCTGCTGCCGGCGCGGCCGCAGTCACGACCTGATTATAGAGCGCCATGTTGATGTGCGACGGCGGAACCGCCTTTTCTATGGCCGCATTCAGGGCCACCGGGATGTCGGAACGCATGGACTGCAGGTATTCGTCCGAAAGCTGGTTGCCCAGGCTTTTCATGTCCTCTGCCGAGGCCGGCTTGTCTGCCGTCACGTTGACCAGCCAGAATGCATCGGGGGATTCGAACATGCCGCTCGTTCCCGGCTTGAGACCGAAGACACCGCGCAGGACATTCTGCGGCAGGCTCTGGTCCGGATGAACCCGCGACACGGCAACGTCCTGACGCAGGGCCGAGGCTTCGGCCTGCCCCTCAACAGCCTTGCGCAGCGTTCCCGCCTTGGCGGCATTGAACAGCGCGGTTGCCCGCAGATCCGCAGCGTGGCGCTTCTGATCAGCTGTCCAGGCCTGCACGACCTGATCGCGCACGCTGTCGAACGGCTTGAGCGTACCCGGATGTACTTCATCGACGAGTAGGGAGAACGCCGTGCCGTTCGGACCATTGATGACGGTCGGCTGGGCACCTTTGGACTGGGTGAAGATCTGGTGGATGATCGCCTGGCGCAGGGCCGCGTCGCCCGGGATGGGGGCAGGCAGACCGTCCTGTGTCAGGCCGTTTGAATCCAGCGTGCCGGATGCGGGAACGGCCCCGAGATCGCTCGGGATCTGCTCCAGTGTCGAAGATCCGGCAACCGCATCCTGAAACTGCTTCTGGCGGGCCTGAAGCGCCTCCCCGGCTTCCTGGGTCTGGACTTGCGTCTTCAGACCGTCCTTAGCCTGTTCGAAGGTCGTTTTGTGGGGCGCGGTGATGGCCGTGATGTTGAAGACGACCCAGCCCATGCCGGTCTTTTCCGGTCCGGAGATGCGGTCGGACGGTGCTGCGAATGCCGCCTTGGCGAGCTCGGGGTTCGGAATGTCGCTCTGACGCACGGACGGCAGGGACACCGCAGCAGCTTCGGGGAACTTCTTCTGGATATCGTCCCAGGACGTTCCGCTCTTCCAGGCCGTTGCAGCCGCATCGGCCTTTGCCTGATCGGTGAAGGTCAGGACCTGAAGCGTCCGCGTCTCGGGCATGTCGAAGGTGCGGGCCTGAAAATCATAGAGGCGGTGCAGGACGTCGTCGGGAACCTCGATCGTCTTCGCCACGCTGTCCGGCGTCATGACGACCATTTTCGCATGGCGGTATTCCGTCGTGCGGAACATCTGCGGGTGGTTGTCATAGAAACGGTGAAGCTGGTCATCCGTCGGCGCAGCGGCAACGACACCGCTTGCAAACGGGATCTGAACCAGATCGAAGACGCGCTGGCTTGCATCGAAGGACAGCATCCGGTCCGTCAGGGAGGGCGGCGCGATAACGGACTGCCCCATGCCCTGCAGAAGCCCGCGTGAAGCGATGTCCTCGCGGATGGCCTGGAGCAGCTTGCCCTCGGACAGTCCGATCCGGGTCAGACGGTCATTGAAGACGCTCCGGTCGAACTGTCCGGCGGCATTGTGAAACGCCGGAATGGCAAAGACTTCCTGCCGCACCAGATCATCAGGAACCATCATGCCTGCACGGGCGGCGGCAAGCTGGGTCTCGTTCTGGATCACAAGGTTTTGAAGCGTCTGCCGTGCGATCTGCTCGACCTCGCCCTTGGGGAGTTTGGACGGGTCGGCAAGCCCGATCCGCCTGGCGACTTCGGGAAGCTGCGCCGAGAGCGCGCGGCTGAAATCATCCGGCGTTATGCTGCGATCGCCGACGCGCACGACTTCGTTGGAGCTTGCCGTGCCCATGTTGGAATACACATCTCCCACGCCCCAGCCGATGAAGGCCAGAAAGATCAGCAGCGCGGCGGCACGGCCGGCCCAGGAGTCAACAAAGAGGTGGCGGAGCGTGGTAATCATAGGGTCAGGGCAGATCCGGATGACGGGATGGTGCGGACACAAAAGGCCCGCTAGACTTGCCGCACCATAATGTCGTGAGAACGGCTTGACCAGAAGCAGACCGGAACGAGTGCGACCTTGCGGCATTCAGCCGGTCGCAGACACTGAGCATACACCGGTAACGCCGCCATTCTTCAGGGCGTCATCATCAAGGAGGAAGAGTGCCCCCATCACCCAGGCTTGTCGTTGGAAACTGGAAGATGCACGGATTGCGGGAGCAGTCCGGCCGTCTGGCCCGTGCCGTCGCCGAGGGCGCGCAGTCCCTCCCCGATGACGTGCGGCTCGTCCTGTGCCCACCCTTCACCCAGCTCGCCAGCGTGCATGGCATCATCAATGCCGAAGGTCCGGCGACGCCGCTGCGTCTTGGCGCGCAGGACTGTCATACGACATCTTCGGGGCCCCACACCGGGGACATCTCGGCTGAAATGCTGGCCGACCTTGGCGTCCGCTATGTCATCCTCGGTCATTCCGAACGGCGTCAGGCCCATGGCGAAACCGATGTCCTGATTCGCCAGAAGGTCGAAGCTGCCGAAGCTGCGGGCCTCATTCCCATCGTCTGTATCGGCGAGACGATGCAGGAGCGTCTCGAAGGCCGGACGACCACCGTTCTGGCCACGCAGGTCGAGGGATCGTTGACCGACGACTTTACCGGTATCCTGGCTTACGAGCCCGTCTGGGCCATCGGAAGCGGCACGATCCCGCCCATCGACGAGCTCGAGAGAACCCTCTCTCTCCTGCATGGACTGTTGCAGTCCCGTCTCAAGACGGATGACATTCGTGTGCCAATCCTGTATGGCGGCTCCGTCACACCGGCTCAGGCGCCGACCATTTTTTCCATCGGGTCGCTTGGCGGGGTGCTGGTCGGCAGTGCCAGTCTGGAAGCAGAGAGCTTCCTGCGCATCGCTGAAGCGGCATCTTTCCGCCTGACGTCCCAACCATTGTCCGGACCCTATCGTTCATGACCACTCTTCTGCTTGCTCTCAACCTGCTGGTCACACTGGCGCTGATCGGGGTGATCCTGATCCAGCGCAGCGAAGGCGGCGGCCTCGGCATTGGCAGCGGCCAGGGCATGGGCTCCTTCATGAGCGGCCGTGGAACGGCAACGCTGCTGACGCGTGCCACGTCCGTTCTCGCCGGCATCTTCATGCTGCTGTGTCTGGTGCTGGCCGTCATGAACCGTGGCGCCTCTTCCGGCGTCGGCTCGCATGACATTCTGGCCGAACCGCCTGCCGCCACCCAGACGACCACCACCACAACCCCGGCTGCACCTGCCGCTCCGGCTCCCGCACCTGCTCACTGATCGGGGCTGAAAATCCCCGTTCAAACTTTTTAACGGGGATCTTTTCAACAGACGCGTCTCTTCGCTTCCCCTGCCCCATGTCGGCAGTGTATGAAGACCGCCCATGACGCGTTTCGTATTCATCACCGGCGGTGTGGTATCTTCTCTCGGCAAGGGCATCGCTTCAGCGGCCCTCGCTGCTCTCCTCCAGGCGCGCGGATACAAGGTCCGCATGCGCAAACTGGACCCCTATCTCAACGTGGATCCGGGCACCATGAGCCCGTACCAGCACGGTGAGGTGTTCATTACCGATGACGGGGCCGAAACCGACCTCGATCTCGGGCACTATGAACGCTTCACGGGCGTCCATGCGTCACGTGCGGACAACACCACGACGGGACGGATCTATTCGGATGTGATCGCCCGCGAACGCCGCGGCGACTATCTGGGCGGGACCGTACAGGTCATCCCGCACATCACGGATGCTATCAAGGACGTCGTGGTCACGGGTACCGACGACTATGATTTCGTCCTCGTGGAAATCGGCGGTACGGTCGGCGACATCGAGAGCCTGCCCTTCCTCGAAGCCATCCGTCAGCTGCGCAATGATCTCGGCCACGCCCAGACCATGTGCGTGCACCTGACCCTCCTGCCCTATATCCCGGCAGCCGGCGAACTCAAGACGAAGCCGACGCAGCATTCCGTCAAGGAACTGCAGAACGTTGGTATCCAGCCGCAGATGCTGCTGTGCCGCTCGGACCGTCCCATTCCGGATAACGAGCGCCGGAAGATCGCCAACTTCTGCAACGTCCGTCCGGAAGCCGTCATCGCGGCGCTCGACGTGGACACGATCTATGCCTGCCCCATTTCCTATCACAATGAGGGAATGGATCAGGAAGTCTTGCGCTATTTTGACCTGCCCTATGACAGCAAGCCGGACCTCTCGCGCTGGGAAAAGATCGTCCATGCGATTCGCGAACCCGAAGGCGAAGTCCGCGTGGCCATCGTCGGCAAGTACACGGCTCTGCTCGACAGCTACAAGTCGCTGGCCGAAGCCCTGCTGCATGGTGGCATCGCCAACCATGTGAAGGTGAAGCTCGACTGGATCGAATCGGAAGAGTTCGAGAAGAACGGCAACATCGCCGAGCGTCTGAAGGATGCGGACGCCATCCTCGTCCCAGGCGGCTTCGGTGAGCGCGGTGCGGAAGGCAAGATCCAGGCTGTCCGCTATGCCCGTGAGCACAATATCCCGTTCCTGGGTATCTGCTTCGGCATGCAGATGGCCGTGATCGAATGTGCCCGTTCGCTGGCGGGTCTGCCCAAGGCCTCGTCCACCGAGTTTGGTCCTACGGACGAGCCGCTGGTTGGCCTGATGACCGAATGGGCCCGTGGCAGCGAAATGCTCCGTCGTCGCGAAGGTGGCGATCTGGGCGGTACGATGCGTCTGGGTGCCTACCCGGCCAAACTGGTTCCGGGCTCCCGCGTGGCGGAAATCTACGGCCGCACGGAAATCCGCGAGCGCCATCGTCACCGCTGGGAGGTCAATGCGCACTACAAGGACCGTCTCGAAAAGACGGGCCTGCGCTTCTCCGGCCTGTCTCCTGACGGCGTGCTGCCGGAAGTGGTCGAATACCCGGATCACGCATGGTTCGTGGCCGTGCAGTACCATCCGGAACTGCTCTCCAAGCCTTTCGACCCGCATCCGCTGTTCGCGGGCTTCATCGCCGCGGCCGTCAAGGAGGCTCACCGCAAGTGAGCTTCCGGATCGGAGACCTTACGGTCGGCCAGGATCAGCCCTTCACGCTGATCGCTGGTCCCTGCCAGATCGAATCCCGCGAGCACGCAACGGAAATGGCCGACGCCATTTCCAGCCTGTGCCGTGAGCTGGGAATTGGTCTGATCTACAAAAGCAGCTTCGACAAGGCGAACCGCAGTTCGGTCAACGCTGCGCGTGGTGTGGGCATGGATGCCGGTCTGGATATTCTCGCCAGCATCCGGGAACGATTCGGCGTTCCTGTCCTGACGGACGTCCATACTGCAGAGCAGTGCGCGCCTGCTGCCCAGGCGGTGGATGTTCTTCAGATCCCAGCCTTCCTGTGCCGCCAGACGGATCTGCTACTGGCTGCGGGAAAAACCGGTCGCGCCATCAACATCAAGAAGGGCCAGTTCCTCGCACCGTGGGACATGGCGAATGTTGCGGCGAAGATCGCATCCACAGGCAATGAGCGCATCATGCTCTGCGACCGCGGTACGAGCTTCGGTTACAACACGCTTGTGAGCGACATGCGTGGCCTGCCGGTCATGGCGCAGACCGGTTATCCGGTCGTGTTCGACGCCACACACTCGGTTCAGCAGCCGGGGGGGCTTGGTGCGTCAACGGGTGGGCAGCGTGAATTCGTTGAACCACTGGCCCGCGCTGCCCTGTCCATTGGCGTGGCTGCCGTTTTCATCGAGACGCATCAGGACCCGGACCACGCTCCGAGCGATGGCCCGACCATGGTTCCGCTCAGTGAAATGCATGGTCTCCTGACGCGTCTGAAAGCCTTTGACGCTTTGGCGAAGTCCTTTCTGGTCTAAGTGCCCGACGGGGCCAGAGCCGCCAGAAACAGGCTCAGCACCGCAATAGCCGTCAGCCCTGTGCGAAGCGGCAGATAACCTGGGGGAAGAGCGCCTTTCCTCCAGGCTTCCCGTTCCACGAGGAACGTCCCGACAAAACCGATGATTTCCAGCCCGAAACCGGCACGGACATGCCCCAGTACACCCACGCATAGCGACAGCCATGCCCACAGCGCAGGGCAGACGCCCAGCACGAGACGCTGACGGTCCCGCTGCGATGTGCCGCCAACGGTGATGATGTCCGGCCGTTCCATGGCCAGCCCCCAGTGCACGGCTCCCAGAAATGACAGGATGCAGGCCCCGTACGCCAGCAGAATGATCTTCAGATGTGGCAGCGGCGCGAACAGTCCGGCCAGAAAGATCCACCCGCCAAGCGTCATGAAGGGGATCAGTCCGGCAATGCCGAGCACGAAAACGGGAAAAGGAAGACGCATGTCGTCGTTGACCTCACGGCGTGATTTTGAGACTTGAAATAGCTGTTTCATTCCGAACGGTCACGAGCCACCCCGGTTCACGCATCTCCAGGAGAGCTTCCATTGAGCGCCATCGTTGATATCACCTCCCGCGAAATCCTGGACAGCCGCGGCAATCCCACCGTCGAGGTCGAGGTCGAGCTGTCCTCGGGTGCCCGCGGCCGCGCTGCTGTCCCGTCCGGTGCCTCTACAGGCGCCCATGAAGCCGTGGAGCTGCGCGATGGTGACAAGTCCCGCTACGGAGGCAAGGGCGTCCTGAAGGCCTGCAGCCACGTTGAAAACGACATCCTCGAAGTGCTCCAGGGCGCCGAATCGGAAGATCAGATCGCCATCGACAACGCGATGATCGATCTGGACGGGACCCCTAACAAATCCCGTCTGGGTGCAAATGCCATCCTGGGCGTTTCCCTTGCAGTCGCCAAGGCCACGGCCGAGGAACTGGAGCTGCCGCTGTACCGCTATGTCGGTGGCGCCTATGCCCATCTCCTGCCGGTGCCGATGATGAACATCGTCAATGGCGGCGAGCATGCCGACAATCCGATCGACATCCAGGAATTCATGATCCAGCCAGTCGGTGCTCCGACGGTCGCGGATGCCATCCGTATGGGCTCGGAAATCTTTGCGCGCCTGAAGAAAGGTCTGTCCGAAGCCGGGTACAACACCAATGTCGGCGATGAAGGCGGCTTCGCACCGAACCTGAAGTCTGCTGACGAAGCTCTTGGATTTATTGCAAAATCCGTTGAGGCTGCGGGCTACAAGCTTGGTGAGGATGTGACCTTCGCGCTCGACTGTGCTGCCACGGAGTTCTATGCGGATGGCCGGTACAACCTGAAGGGTGAAGGCAAGGAATTCGATGCTTCGGGCATGATTTCCTACCTTGAGGATCTGGCCAACCGTTACCCGATCGTCTCCATCGAGGACGGTCTGGCGGAAGACGACTGGGAAGGCTGGGCAGAGCTTACGACCCGTCTGGGCAAGAAGCTTCAGCTTGTTGGCGACGATCTGTTCGTAACCAACCCCGAGCGCCTGCGCCGTGGCATCAAGGCCGGCACGGGTAACGCCCTGCTCGTCAAGGTTAACCAGATCGGCACGCTGACCGAGACGCTCGAAGCTGTCGAAACCGCACATAAGGCCGGTTACGCCTGCGTCATGAGCCATCGCTCGGGCGAGACGGAAGATTCCGTGATTGCCGACCTCGCCGTCGCCACGAACTGTGGACAGATCAAGACGGGCTCCCTTTCCCGCTCGGACCGCACGGCGAAGTACAATCAGCTCATCCGGATCGAGCAGCAGCTCGGCAGCGCCGCGCGCTATGCCGGCCGCAGCATTCTCAAGAACTCCTGAGATTGCACAACGGCCTCATGTCCTTCGGGAACGGGGCCGTTTTTTCAGGTCCGGACGTGAAAGATCCTCGCATCCTTCATTGTCTGGTCACGATTGACTGATATAAACTGAAGTAGTCCCTCAGAACGGAGTTCTCACGACGTGACACTGATCCGGCTCATCAAGCGTGGTGTCCGCGCCGTTGCTCCCCCAGCTTTCTTCCTGTCCCTGACGGCTTATTTCGGATGGAACGCCCTTCACGGCGCTCACGGTATTCACGCCTATCAGGAACAGATGCAGCTTCAGAAGGATGCCCTTCAGGCTCGGCAGGATGCCGACGACGAGCAGAATGTCTGGCGTCGGCGTGTCGTTGCTCTCAAGGAAAAGGCGCTGGACGCCGATATGCTGGATGAGCGGGCCCGTGCCACGATGAACCTGACGCGCAGCGGTGATCTGGTTGTCCCTTACGGTCCTCACGACAAGCTGTTCTGAGCAGCGGCTAGGAAATCCGGTTCTGCAGATACAAAAAAAGCGGCCAGAAGGCCGCTTTTTTCATGAAGACTGTCGAAACAGTCTTACTTGATCTTGGCTTCGCGGAACACGACGTGCTTGCGTGCAACCGGGTCGTACTTGCGCACTTCCATCTTTCCCGTAGCGGAACGGGCATTCTTCTTCGTGACGTAGAAGTAGCCGGTTTCGGCGGACGAAACGAGCCGGATCTGAATAACGTTGCTCTTTCCCATGATACCCTCGGGCTTTCGCCATACTGATGCCGCTCGAAGGTGTCGATGCAGCATGTTGATCTCTAGATTGGGCGCACCATGCTGATTTGTGGTCCGCAGGTCAAGGCCCTGACGTATAATTTCGGGGTTTTCCTGCGCTTTCAGGGACTTTCAGCCTGAAGGAATCTTATCAGGCCATCGTGTGAGCCCCTCTCTTTCGCTTGTGAGGCAACAGACAGGAACCTATAAGGAACAAATGCGGGATGGCTTTCATTCTGCACCTTGTTTTCCGACCTGCCTCCGCCGAGGCGCATGGGAGCGCCTGTATGCTGACCCGCAAGCAGCACCAGCTTTTGCTATATATCGACGACCATCTTCGCCGGACGGGCTATTCCCCTTCTTTCGATGAAATGAAGGATGCTCTTGAGCTTCGCTCAAAGTCTGGCATCCATCGGCTGATTTCCGCTCTGGAAGAACGCGGCTTTCTGCGTCGTCACCATCATCGTGCCCGTGCGCTCGAAGTGCTGCGTCTGCCACACATGGGAACCGAGGCACCGGCCGCTACCGGCACGGGGACCGCGTTCGTCCCGGCTGTTCTCAACCAGGGACAGACGGGTCTTGAGGGTGCGTTCTCAGAAGCCAGCGTCGCCAACGACCGCCAGACTGTCAGCATCCCGCTCTATGGACGTATTGCAGCCGGCCTCCCGATCGAGGCCATGCAGGATGACAGCGACCGGATTGACGTGCCGGTCTCGCTTCTGGGTACCGGCGAGCATTATGCCCTGACGGTTGCGGGTGATTCGATGATCGAAGCGGGCATTCTGGATGGTGACATCGCCATCATCCGGCGACGCGAAACTGCGGAAAACGGACAGATCATCGTCGCCCTGATCGACGAGCAGGAAGTGACGCTCAAGAAGCTGCGTCGTCGCGGATCGATGATTGCGCTGGAAGCGGCCAACAGGGACTACGAAACCCGCATCTTCCCGGCGGAGCGCGTCCATATTCAGGGCCGTCTGGTCGCGCTTTTCCGGCAGTACTGAAACCAGGGTTACTGCTGACGGCTTCAGGAGCCGTCAGAAACCCTGTTATTGCGGCGCAGCGGGGGTGCCGCGTACGACTTTCACGCTGCCATCTGGCGCAATCAGCGTGCTCGTGCCGTCACCATTCGGAATGACGATGGTCTTGCTTGGATTCTTGTTCAGGAAACGGGTAGCGCTATCGGGGACCGAGGATGGCAATGTCGGAATGACATGGCTGCGGTCCCGGCTCACACCCTGATGGGTATCGGCGCTTTCGCCGACCGACATGCTCTGCCCCTGCATGAGCTGCTGGCCGGAAGCGCCCAGAGCGCCCTTGCTGCCAATGCCACCCATGAAATTCTCGTCGAGAGCTGCGCCGCCGAAATAGGTTGCCGGGTCTCCGAGGGCATGACTGAACGTGCTGTCGGGGTTTTCGACGTCCTTGAGGGTCGGAAGGGGCTGTGGGGCACCAGGCCAGATATTGCCGCCTTCAGGGAAAATCGGGGTTTCAGCGTATTTCTCGCCACGGGCACGGTGAATATTCTCACTGTCGCCGTGTGGACCATTGGGGTTGTCGAGCGCCGTCCACACCATGGTGTCACGGATATACTTGCCCATGCCTGAACAGCCGCTCAGAGCGAGAGGTAGTGCCAGCAGAGCGGCCTTCCGCATTTCTTACTCCCACAAGGTCAATAAATGACCTTTAGCGGTCCTTGTAACGGAGCGCCAGATGAAGACAGTCAAAGACATCCATAATTCTACCAGAGACTGGTGTCAGAAGCTGATCTTGGATGACTTGCGGGATTGTCCCGCCATGATGCGGGTGAGCCCGGCAGTCAGATAACCCCAGCCGCTGATGACGGTCGGAATGACCGAGAACCAGAGAAGAATTCCGCCGATCAGGGTGGCAGGCAGGAAAGAGAGACCCAGCATTCCTGCCGCCCCGTCCCCACCGATCAGAAACCCGATCGCCACCATCTGGATTCCGGTTTTCCATTTCGCCAGGCGGGTGGAGGGCAGCGTTTCCCGCTGCGAGGCCATGTATTCCCGAAGGCCACTGACCAGGATTTCCCGGACCATGATGATGATCCCGGCATAAAGTGAGAAAACCGGGAGGTGCGTCAGCCCCGCCAGAGCCAGTAGAAGCGACCCTACCAGCAGCTTGTCCGCAATCGGATCCATCATCCGGCCCAGCTCCGAAAGCTGGTGCCAGCGGCGTGCAAGCGCCCCGTCCAGATAGTCCGTGATGCACGCGGCAGTGTAGACCGCGCACGCAATCACGTTTGCAGTCGGCGAATGCACGGAGAGCAGCACGACCAGTACAGGAATGGACGCGATACGCAGCAGTGTCAGGATGTTTGGCAGATCTGTCAGCATCGCAGTCAGTCTAGAACAGTTTCCGTCTCTCCGGTATGCGCCAATATGCCCGTAAAAGATGTATTTTTCGTGTAAATTCCGACGTGTGGCTTAATGGCTGCGATTATCGGCCGATGTCTTCTGGACCCATTCCGGATGAAAATGCCCGTAGATGGCGGTTGCCGTACTCGAGCTGATCCCCGGCGCGTTCTCAAGTTCCTCAAGGCTCGCCTGCCTGACGGATTTCGCCGAGCCGAAATGGTTGAGCAGGGCTTTTTTCCGCGCCGCCCCGATTCCCGGAACGTGATCCAGCTCCGAACTGCGCAGTCCCTTGGAGCGCCCTGCCCGATGGGTTGTGATGGCGAATCTGTGCGCCTCGTCACGTAACCGCTGCAGGTAATACAGAACCGGATCCCGCGGCGGGAGCTGGAATGGCGGCTTCGTTTCCGTGAAGAACCACTCCCGCCCTGCGTCACGATCCGGTCCCTTGGCGATGGCGACAATCGGGATTCCTGTCACGCCCAGATCCGCCAGAACGGCCCGTACCGCGTTGAACTGCCCGAGGCCGCCATCGATCAGCAGCAGATCCGGCCAGTCTTCCGGTCGCTCCCCGTTTTCAGGGCGGTGTCCGAACCGCCGTTCCATGACTTCCCGCATCATGCCGAAATCATCGCCTGGCGTGACAGGCCCCTTGATGGCGTATTTGCGATAGGCGCGCTTGTTGAACCCTTCCGGGCCGCCCACGACCATCACGCCATAAGGGGCCTGCCCCATGATGTGCGAGTTGTCATAGGTCTCAATCCGCTGGGGGATTTCCGGCAGGCCAAAGACTTCCGCCACACCCTCGAGCAGTTTGCGCTGCCCGGTATTCTCGGCCAGCTTCCGCTCCAGCGCCTCACGCGCATTCAGTGCGGCATGCTCGACAACGTCTTTCTTCTCGCCCCGCTGGGGCCTCAGGATCTCGACCTTCTGCCCCCGGCGGATGCTGAGTGCTTCCTCGACGAGCTTCAGTTCGGGCAGTTCGCAGTTCACAAGAATGGAAGGCGGCGGCGGCTTGTTGTCATAGAACTGGATCATGAACGCCGACAGCACGTCTGCCGCGGTCTCTTCTTCCGCATGGGCCGGGTAGAATGCCCGGTTGCCGTTATTGCGGCTGCCACGGATGAAGAAGACCTGGATGCAGCTCTGACCGGCTTCCTGCCAGATGGTCATGATGTCCGCATCGTTGATCGAGGTCGGGTTGATCGTGCTCGAGCCCTGAATGCTGGCAAAACCCCGGATCCTGTCCCGGATCGACGCGGCCCGCTCGTAGTTCATTTCCTGCGAGGCCTGCTCCATTTCGGCCACCAGACGCTGCTGCAGTTCCGTGCTATGCCCGGAAAGGAACTGCCGCGCCTCGCTGACCAGCTCGGCGTAATCCTCTTTGGAAATCCGGTCCACACAAGGCGCCGAGCAGCGCTTGATCTGGTACAGCAGGCAGGGGCGCGTCCTGCTGTTCAGGACCGCATCCGAGCAGGACCGGAGCAGAAAGCTGCGCTGCACCAGATTCAGCGTCTGATTGACCGCCCAGGCATTCGCGAACGGTCCCCAGTAGGTCGCACCCTTGACCGGTTTGCCACGCTGCTTGGTGATCTGGGGAAACTCATGGCTCTCGGTCAGCATAAGCCACGGATAGCTCTTGTCGTCGCGCAGCAGGATGTTGAAGCGGGGCTTCATCCGCTTGATGTAGTTGGCTTCCAGAAGCAGGGCGTCCGCTTCCGTTCGTGTGATGACGATTTCCATCGATACCGTCATCGACACCATCCGCCGCAGCCGCTCCGGCAACTGGTTGATGCGGGTATAGGACGACACGCGCTTCTTCAGACTCAGCGCCTTGCCGACATACAGAACCTCTCCCTTCTCGCTCAGCATGCGATACACGCCAGGGCTGTAGGGAATGGTCTTCAGGGCCTCACGGATGGCCTCCACGCCCTGCTTTTTTTCCGCAGGAACAAGGGGTTCACCCTGATCGGCAGGATGGTCGGAACTGTGCGGAGGAAGGTCGGTCATTCAGCTTCTTCAGTCATCCACTGAACCTGTGGAAAAGTCTGTGGGCTGCTCCGTGACAGAATCATGAAAGCCCCGGTTTGCCAGACCTGCCATCAGATTGCCCAATTTTTAATCATGTTTTGCAAGTCATTGAAAACACTTGCATCTTGCTTTCCGATCTTTCCCGTCAGCTTCGATCTGCGGGACGGAAAGGAGCGGGAAGCTCCCGAAGAACATCTCTTCCGACCATGGTGGACGAACTGGCTCCCTTTTCGCCGCCCATGATCATGTTCTGTTCTATCGGTCGGTCCCGAAAGCGTGTGAAGACCCCGCTCTCAGGCCTTCTCTGCAGCCCGCTCGGCCGTCTCCAGAAGACGCAGCATGTTACCACCCCAGATGGCAGAAATATCCGCGTCGCTGAATCCTGCCGCCTGAAGCGCGCGGGTCACGTTCGCGGTCTCGGTTGCGTCCTTCCAGCCCGGAATCCCACCCCCGCCATCGAAATCGGACGAGATGCCTACGTGCTCTACCCCGATCCGATCCGCGATGTACGAGACATGCCGCACCAGATCCTCGACCGTACCGCCCCCGCCTTTTTTCAGGAACGATCCCATGGCCGTCACCTGGATCAGCCCGCCTGTCTCTTTCAGGCGGTCAAGCTGCTCGTCATCCAGATTGCGCGGATGATCGCACAGGGCGCGGGCACAGGAATGGCTGGCGAAAACCGGCGTGCTCGAGACTTCGGTGGCCTGCATCATGGTCGACTTCGCTGCATGCGACACATCGACCAGAACACCCGAGCGGTTCATCTGCGCGATCGTCTCACGTCCCAGATCCGACAGTCCGCCATGAAGCGTCTCGTTATCGGCAAGATCCTTGCGCGGAATGGCCGCATCCGCGAGCGCATTATGCCCGTTATGGGTCAGTGTCATGTAGCGCACGCCATACCGGCGGGCGAGTTCCGCAATACGCTCCGGACGGCCTCCCAGACCATGCCCGTTCTCGATCGCCGGAATGATGGCGAGGTCGCCTGCCTTGTAGGCGGCCCGCACATCCGCAGCTGTGCGGCAGACATGTGCGCCCTGACCGCCCTGCCGTCCTTCAAGTCCGGCAATCACGTCCAGCATGCCCTGGACCCGCTCCCAACCTTCAGCGTGTCCTGCTTCGTCACGGGGGCCCTGTGGAATATACGCAGCCAGGCACACGGCCCGCAGACCGCCCTTGCGAGTCTTGGGGACATTCACCTGCCGGGGCGTTTCTTCCGCCCAGGCATCCTGCCGGTCCGGCCAGGGAATATCGATATGGGAATCAAGCGTCAGGAGCGTGTCGTGCAGATCAGTCATGGTTCGTTCTAGATCGGACGGGAACGCCTTGTGTGCAAGAGGGTGCTTGTCAAAACGCCCGATCCGGTCGATCCAGTTTGCATGCGTCTCATCACCTGGAACATCAATTCCCTTCGACTCAGACTGCCTCTGCTGAAGCAGATCGTCGAACAGGAAAACCCGGACATCGTCTGTCTACAGGAAACGAAAGTCCCGGATCCCCTCTTCCCCGCTCAGGCCTTGGCCGAAATGGGACTGCCCCATCAGATCTATAAAGGCATGAAGGGCTATAACGGTGTGGCGATCCTGTCGCGATACGAACTGCAGAGCGTAGACGGCACACCGGACTGGTGTACCCGATCCGACTGCCGGCATGTCGCTGCCAGCATTGCGACACCGGCTGGCCCGATCCTGCTGCACGATTTCTATGTGCCAGCTGGCGGGGACATCCCGGATCCCGAAGAAAACGAGAAATTCGCCCACAAGCTGGCCTTTGTGGACGAGGCAACCAGCTGGTTCACCAGCACACCGCCTGCCCGCAGCATTTTGGTTGGCGATCTCAACATCGCGCCGCTGGAACATGACGTCTGGAGCCACAAACAGCTCCTGAAGATCGTCAGCCATACGCCCCCCGAGATCGAACGTCTCAAGGCGTGGATGGCAACGGGATTTCAGGATGCCATGCGGACGATCACGCCGGAGCCGGAAAAGCTCTATACGTGGTGGTCATACCGCAACAGGGACTGGAAGAAGTCCAACCGTGGACGGCGGCTGGATCATGTCTGGATGACGCCCGATCTTATGCCGGGTCTGCGTAATGTCCGGGTCCTGCAGGACGTGCGGGACTGGGCCAGTCCCTCCGATCACGTTCCGGTCGTGCTGGATTTTGATCCGGCCTGACCCGTCACCCGCCCTGTCAGCCTTCAGGCTGACAGGCTGTCGGAGCCGATGACACCACGGCCTTCCGGATCGAGACGATAGCCGCCCCCTTCCGTAATCAGCAGCGAGGTACGAGCCGGATCGGGTTCGATCTTCTGGCGCAGACGGTAGATATGCGTCTCAAGCGTGTGGGTGGTGACGGCGGCGTTGTAGCCCCACACCTCGTTCAGGAGAACCTGACGGGCCACCGGGCGCTGACCTGCGCGGTAAAGATATTTCAGGATCGCCGCTTCCTTCTCCGTCAGACGGATCCGGCGGTTGCGGGCGGTTTCAACCAGCAGCTTGGCGGACGGACGGAAGGCATACGGACCGATCTCGAAAACGGCGTCCTCGCTGTTCTCGAAAATCCGCAGCTGGGCGCGCAGACGGGCGAGAAGCTCACCGATCCGGAAAGGCTTGGCAACGTAATCGTTGGCACCCGCATCCAGACCGCGCACAACGTCGTGCTCGTCATCGGAGCCGGTCAGGATGATGATCGGCATGCGGACGCCTTCGCGTCGCAGTTCGGCGCAGAAATCGCGCCCGTCACCATCGGGGAGAGTGATATCCAGCAGCATGGCGTCATAACGGGCGCCAGGCTTGGCGAGAAGTTCGCGCGCCGCGGCAACGGACGTCGCCTCAACGGCTTCCAGTTCGCCACCGTGCTGAAGCTGCTCCGCCAGAAGACGACGCAGCGTATCATCATCGTCAACAACCAGAATGGGGCGTGGACCTGCCATAATAACCTGTCTCGTTCTATCGCGACGGAAGAAAAGTCACATCCGCAGAGATCGGCGTTCGTAACTCGCGCATCCGGACTTACCATTCCCGCTACGGGGGAAGAAAGCAGCATGCTCTCGGGGCAGACTATGGCAAGTACAGCCGCAAAAGGAAACAGCATTATGGCTAAAGCTATTTTGAAAACCGCTGGAGACCGCGCTTTTCTTCACTTCCAGGGCAAAATCATTCCGGCTTTGACGGGGAGGCGCGGTCTGTCTCTTGACAAGGTCGAGGGCGATCTGTGCACCCCCGTGGGGGAACTACCGATCCGGCGTGTCCTCTACCGCGCAGACCGGACATCGCGCCCCGTCTGCGGTGCGGAACTGCCGGTTGAACCGATCGCTCCCAATGACGGCTGGTGCGATGATCCGGCTCATCCCGACTACAACCGTGCCGTCTCCCTGCCCCACCTCGCTTCCTGCGAGACTCTCTGGCGCCAGGACCATGTTTACGATCTCTGTATTGTGATGGGCTGGAACGACGCGCCAGCCGAGTCGGGACGCGGCTCGGCCATTTTCCTGCACCTTCCGCCCGCCAGCGGTTACACGGAAGGCTGCATCGCCGTGGAGGAAAAGGAGCTTCGCGCGCTCCTGCGGGACGGCCTCTCCCACATCACCGTGGAAAAACCGTCCTGAACTGCTCTTATTCTGCCGCCGGCGGGACCATGGAGACCATGTAATCCCCCGGCTGTGGCACGGCTTTGTCATTGTCTTCGGCCGACCGGATCAGGATGTTTCCGTCACGCCGCACGACAAGAATGTCGAGCCTGTTCTCATCCGTCCCGAAAGTCGGCGCGCTTTCTTCCGTGGCTTCCACTGCCACGAAGCGCCACCCCTGTTCGAACAGCGTATCGAACAGGGTGTAATTCCAGGCGGGTTCACCCAGAACCTTGCCCCGCGCATCGCGTGAGAGGCCGTGATAGAAATCCAGCCGCGCCACGCCAGGGCTGATCTGATAGACGCGCTGCCGCCCCATGGTCGGGGCCAGATGTCCACACACCATCCCGTTATAGATGCCGTCACCCGTCGTCGCGATCAGATAGTCCGCAGGGCGTTCCTCAAAGGATTCCTGTCCGTGCTGGGACAGGAGTTCCGCCCGCAGGACGGGAATATCCTGCCGTGTCGCCGGCATAAGCGCACTGGAGCGGTTGTCTACCAGAAGCACAGGCACTCCAGCCCTGCGCAGGCAGGACGCAAAATTGATGGACCACGGGCTTGCCCCCAAAATCGCAATCGCCGGATCGTTGGACAGCGTAAGTTTCAGCATCCGAGCGATCGGCCCGAGCGAAAATCCATGCAGGATCATCGTGACCGCAATCACGGCGAACACCGCCGGCATGATGAGATCGGCGGACTGATAGCCCGCTTCCTTGAGGCTGATCCCCGCCTCACCGGCCACAGCCGCCGCCACGATACCGCGTGGCGCGATCCAGCCGACAAACAGCTTTTCCTTCCAGGGCATGCTCGTCCCCAGCGTGGACAGGAAAATGCCCAGTGGCCTCACGACGAACAGGACCACGACCGTCAGCGCAAAAATCGGAATGGAAAGTCGGGCCAGAACATCGCGGTGCAGATCGGCCGTCAGCATGATGAACAGTACGGACACGACCAGAACCACGAGTGATTCCTTCATGCGTCGCAGTTCCGTGACGCCAGGGATCTGAAGATTCGCCAGAGCCATGCCGAAGATCGTGACCGCCATCAGCCCCGCGCCGCCCATCTCCAGATTGCACAGCGAAAAGATCACCAGCGCCATCGAGATCAGCATTGGGGTTTTGAGGATTTCCGGCATCAGATCGCGCGTGAAGAGATAGCGGATCAGATAGGCCGGCAGGATGCCTGCTGACAGCGAAACGGCAATTGCACCCAGCAGATCCGGCAGCGTATGCGTGAAGAACACATCCGCATGAACGTCCACATGCAGCATCATGAGCTGAAGCACGACAGCCGCCAAAATCGCGCCCAGAGGATCGTTGACGATGGCTTCCCAGCGCAGGAACGCCGCCACGCGCGGCTGAAGCTTGGCACTGCGCAGTAGCGGCAGAACCACCGTTGGCCCCGTCACGACGACGATCGCCCCGAACAGCATGGAGGTGCCCCACTCCAGATGCGCCACATAATGTGCCGCCAGGGAGCCCAGAACCCAGTTGATCGGCAGTGCAAGCATCGTCAGGCGTGCAACGCCTTCCCCGGCCTCGCGCAACTGGCGGAAATCCAGCGCCATGCCGCCTTCGAACACCACGAGCGCCACGAGCAGCGACACGAGAGGCCGGAACATCCAACCCATCGTCTCCGATGGATGAAGAATACCCAGCCCGGGCCCGAAGATCAGACCAAGCGAAAACAGAAGGACAATAGCCGGAAGCCGGAATCGCCAGGCGACCCACTGGGCCAGCATCCCCGCTCCGAAAGTCGAGGCAATGCCGATAAGAATGTCATATTGCATGGATGTTCGGGACGGGCTCCGCGTTATGGATACGAAGCGGTATCATATCCCGGATCAGCCAATGCACCTAAAATATGGAATAATGTTCCGTTATGACGCTCCCGCCATCCCAGCCCGACACGGACCTCCTGATCCGTCCCGCCCAGTCGCTGGACCGTGAAGGAATCTGGCGTCTCCTGTCCCCTGTCCTGCGCAAGGCAGAAACCTACGCGTTGCCCCGTCACTGGGGACGGCGGCAGGCGCTGGCGTACTGGATGGATGTGGAGCATCGCGTCTATGTCGCGCAGACCCGTGACCATGAGATCGTCGGGACATTCTATCTTCAGGCCAATCAGAAAGGCGGTGGCGCGCATATTGCCAATGCCGGTTTCGTCGCCCGGTCCGGCTTTGGCGCGGGCCGCCTCATGGCCGAACATGCTCTGGCGGAAGCCACGAAACTCGGCTTCCGCGCCATGCAGTTCAATTTCGTCGTCAGCACCAACCTGCGGGCCATAGCCCTGTGGAAATCATTGGGCTTCCGGGTGATCGGCACGCTCCCCGGCGCATTCGACCACCCCTCCCAAGGCTATGTGGACGCGCTGGTTATGTGGAAGGACCTTCTGCCTGCGGCGTCGTAACAGCGGATTCAGTCGCTTCGGTCGTCTCTTCAGGCTTCACATCCGCCACGACCCGCTCCAGCACGCAGGCAAAGAACCCGTCCGTTCCATCCCGCAGGGGAGTCAGGGAAAACTGTGCCTTATTCCGCAGTTCGGCTGGTAGAAGTTCAGACGTCTGTTCTTTCGACAGACGCACAAAATCCGTGCGACGCTTAAGGAAGGCATCGATCTGCTGCCCGTTCTCGCACGCCAGAAGAGAGCAGGTCGCATAGATCATCCGTCCACCCGGCTTCACCAAAGATGCTGCACGATCAAGGATCTGCGCCTGTTTGATGATAAGCTCCTGAATGTCTTCAGGCGTCAGGCGCAACCGTGCATCCGGGTTCCGTCGCCAGGTTCCTGTTCCCGAGCACGGCGCATCGACCAGCACCCGGTCGAAGCTGCCTGCCCGACGCTTGGCCCATTTGTCCCCCGACACCAGAAGATGCCGCTCGACGTTATGAACGCCAGCCCGACGCAGCCTCTTGACCGCTCCGTCCAGACGTTTCTCATGCACGTCACAGGCTACGATATGTCCGCGGTTCTCCATGGTCATCGCGAGTGCCAGCGTCTTGCCGCCCGCACCCGCGCAGTAATCCAGAACCCGGTGCTCGCCGCGCGCATCTGCGGCCGCAACCACAAGCTGACTGCCCTCGTCCTGGATTTCGACCAGCCCATCCTTGAACGCCTGCGTCGCCGTGACCGGCTGGCGCCCGTCAAGCCGCAGTCCCCAGGGCGAGAGCTTTGTCGGTTCTGCCTGAAGCGATTCGCGGCGAAGCTCGCGGATGGCCGCCTCACGGCTTCCCTTCAGCAGATTGACGCGCAGATCGAGCGTCGGCGTTCCGAGCATGGCTTCCATCTCGTCCGGAAGCCGGTTGCCGAACGTCTCGCGCAGCGCACTGTCCAGCCAGTCCGGATATTCAAGCCGCACTGCGATAGGCTGCTTCTGGGTGGAAAGTTCTTTTCCTTCCAGTCCCTTAAGCGCCATATCTTCACGTGACGTCAGAGGCTTCTGCGCATAGCGCTCGCCACTGAACAGCTTGCGGACGTTTTCCATCGTTTCCCCACCAAGGAGGAGCGATGCCGAGCACAGCAGGCGTGGGGAAATGTCGCCGGAAATATCCTTGAGATGCCATTGCAGCCGTCTCCAGCCCCGCAGGACATCCCAGACGATTGTGGAAATGGCTCGCCGGTCACCGCCACCGATATAACGGCGCTCGCGGAAAAAGGCGTTGGCTGTGGCGTCGGCTGGACGGCGGGGCGCGTTCTGGATCGCACAGAGCAGATCGATGGCGCCTGAAAGACGGGCTGCGGGGGTCATAGCGCCCCCGTAGCCCGTTTGGCCTCTCATTGCGAGAGGCTTTGATGCGGGGACGTTCAGTCCCGGCGGTAGTTCGGGGCTTCGCGGGTGATCGTCACGTCATGAACGTGGCTCTCACGCAGGCCTGCATTCGTGATGCGACGGAACATGGTCCGGACCTGAAGATCAGCCACCGTGGCCGATCCCGTGTAGCCCATGCCCGCTTTCAGGCCGCCGACGAGCTGATGAATGACCGGAGCCATGCCGCCCTTGTAAGGAACCTGGCCCTCGATGCCTTCCGGAACCAGCTTGAGCGTGTCGCGGACTTCCGCCTGGAAATAACGGTCTGCGGAGCCGCGGGCCATGGCCCCGAGCGAGCCCATGCCGCGATAGGCCTTGTAGGAGCGACCCTGATACAGGAACGTCTCGCCCGGGCTCTCATCCGTGCCGGCCAGCAGCGAGCCGACCATCACCACGTCAGCACCCGCGCCAATTGCCTTAACGATATCGCCCGATGTCCGGACGCCACCATCCGCAATGGCCGGGATGTCCAGCTCATGACAGGCGGCAGCCGTTTCCATGACGGCGGAGAACTGCGGCACGCCCACGCCCGCTACGACGCGCGTCGTGCAGATGGATCCCGGTCCGATGCCGATCTTCACGCAGTCGGCACCGGCCGCAATCAGCGCACGTGCAGCCTGCGGCGTTGCGACGTTGCCTGCGATGACCTGCAGGTCCCCGTGACGGCTCTTGAGCGTTTCAACTGCGGTCAGAACACCTCGGGAGTGTCCGTGGGCCGTATCCACGACAATGACGTCGACCCCGGCTTCTGCAAGAGCAGCAGCGCGACGGAAGCCGTCTTCCCCGACACCTACAGCCGCAGCGCAGCGCAGACGGCCCTGGGAGTCCTTGATGGCCAGTGGATGCGCGATGGCCTTGTCCATGTCCTTGACGGTGATCAGTCCGATGCAGCGCTTCGCCTCGTCCACCACCAGGAGCTTTTCGATCCGGTGACGGTGCAGGAGCGTGCGCGCCTCATCCGGCGCTGCGCCGTTGAGGACCGTCACGAGGTTCTCATGGGTCATCAGGTCGCGAACGCGCGTGTTTGGATCGGTCGTGAAGCGCATGTCACGGTTGGTGAGAATGCCGACGAGAACGCCGCTGCCATCTTCAATGACAGGAAGACCGGAGACGCCATGCCGCGCCATGATGGCCTGAACCTCAGCCAGCGTCTGGTCCGGGCCAACTGTGACAGGATTGACGACCATGCCTGATTCGAAGCGCTTGACGCGACGGACCTGCTCGGCCTGCTCCTCGATGGACAGGTTCTTGTGAATGACGCCCATGCCGCCCTGCTGCGCCATCGCGATGGCCATGCCGTCTTCGGTCACGGTGTCCATGGCGGACGACATCAGCGGGATGTTCAGTTCGATGGAGCGCGTCAGGCGGGTCCGTGTGGAGGTCTGTGCCGGCAGGACCGACGATTCAGCCGGCTCGACGAGAACGTCGTCAAAAGCCAAAGCATCGCGGATGCGCTCATTAAGATTGGTTGTGCCGGAAGATGATGTCATGCCCGCTTGCCCCCGTTACGTCATGCGTCGTGACGACGCGATGTGTGTGAACCGGAGACCAAGAGGCCGTCCGGCCGTTGGCGGGTCCTCATAGAGCACTTTACCCCCTGAGGGGAAGTCTCTTTTTTGCGGTATTTTCTGAGGATTTCTTGGCTGGGAGACCTGGATTCGAACCAGGGCTGACCGGGTCAGAGCCGGTAGTTCTACCGCTAAACTATCTCCCAAGCGGTGAGAGGGTGTTTATCAATCGCTCCGGGACGGCGCAAGGGGGCGATAGACATTTTTTTCAGAAAAACTGATATTTTTCTTGCGACTAGGGTCCCGCGCACCCCATGCTGCTTTTCCAAGGTCCCAGATCACGGGCAAGCGGGAGCCGAAACACATGATGAGGTATGGAACGGATCACAACCTGTCAGGCCCCGCGCCTGTGCATGCGTCTGCCAGACGCACGGGTCCGTTCTTTGGTGCCATCGACCTCGGTACCAACAACTGCCGCCTCATGATTGCAGCAGGCACGCCCAACGGTTTTCGTGTGGTGGACAGCTTCAACCGCTCAGTCCGTCTGGGTGAAGGCCTGCGCGCCAGTGGCCGTCTTGCCGAAGAGTCCATGAAGCGTGCGCTCGATGCCCTCCGCATTTGTGCGGAACGCATGAAACAGTGGCCCCTCGTTCATGTCCGCGCCGTCGCGACCGAAGCGTGCCGTCAGGCCGCCAACGGTCGCGAGTTCCTGGCGCGCGTACAGCATGAGACAGGTCTGACCATCGACATCATCACGGCCCGTGAAGAAGCGGAGCTGGCGCTTGAAAGCTGCTCCCCCCTCTTCCGGCAGCCGGAGCACAAGCCCGTCCAGGCGGATCGTGGCGTCCTTTTTGATATCGGCGGTGGCTCTACCGAGGTCGCCTGGGTCCGGATCGATCCGGAGCGTCAGACCCAGACCCTGATCGGCACGACAAGTGTCCCCGTCGGAGTGATTACCCTTCAGGAAATGTTCGGTGAAGGACATGGCCCCTCTTATGAGACGATGGTCAGTCACGTTCAGGACTATCTGAAGGGTTTTGAGACCGTGCACCGTATCCGGCGTGAGGTAACGCTCGGCAAAACACGGCTGATCGGCACCTCCGGAACCGTGACGACACTTGCCGGGGTGGCGCTCTCCCTGCCCCGCTACAACCGCGCGGCGATTGATGGACTGACACTGCCTGGTCCAAGCATGGTGGATGCCATCGGCAGCCTGCGCCGTCTGGATCGTGACGAACTGGCGGAGCATCCCTGCGTGGGGGCGGAACGTATGAAATTCGTTCTGCCGGGCTGTGCAATCTTCGAAGCGATCCACCGTCTGTGGCCGGTTGAGGACGTAACGATTGCGGACCGGGGGTTGCGCGACGGGATGTTGCTGCGTATGGCCCGCGATCACGGTCAGCGTTCCGGCAAGGGGCGCAGCACGACCAGTCGCCATGCCACGCCCCGGTCACGGGGCCCATTCGGGACATACGCTACGATATGAAGCCGCCAAGATCCCGCTCCGGTTCCAGCAAGGACACGGGACCGAAGCGTATTCCGGGCAAGGCCCTGAAAAGCGCCTCCAACCCCGGTGAAAACGACGCAACACTTGATTCCGCAACTGCCCGCACGGCCCGCAACAAGACCGTATCGCTCCGCACGGCCCGTGGACGCACCACGGCCCAGCAGCGCTGGCTCAATCGCCAGCTGAACGATCCCTACGTCGCGGCCGCTCGCAAGCAGGGCTGGCGTTCGCGTGCTGCCTTCAAGCTGATTGAAATCGACGACCGATTCAAACTGATCGGGGAAGGCACGCGGATCATCGATCTGGGCGCTGCTCCCGGCGGATGGACCCAGGTTGCGGTCAAGCGGGGCGCGAAGCATGTCGTGGGGCTGGATCTGCTTCCGGTCGATCCTGTTGCCGGTGCGGAAATCATCGAAGGGGACTTCACGGATCCCGAGATGCCGGATCGCCTGAAGGATATGCTGGGTGGTCCGGCCGATCTCGTCATGTCCGATATGGCGCCCAATACGACGGGTCATGCCGCAACCGACCACATGCGGATCATGGGTCTCGCGGAAGGTGCGCTTGATTTCGCCTTCCAGGTCTTGGCTGAAGGGGGAAGCTTCATCGCCAAGGTGTTCCAGGGCGGCTCGGAAAAGGACATGCTGGCATTGATGAAAACGGCGTTTTCCAGCGTCAAGCACGTCAAACCCCCGGCATCGCGTAAGGAATCCAGCGAGCTTTATGTCATTGCAACGGGTTTTCGCCCGGAGCGTCTGCTCGAAAGCAGCAAGGGTGCCTGAGGGCAGCAGATACCGCCATCCCGCATAGATTTTTTCGGAAGAATAACCCGTCTCGATGCTTGCCAGCCTGCTCGTTATTCTTCTGTATCTCTGCTTTCTGCCCGTTATCTCTCTTGTGCTGGCCCGGCAGCCTCACAAGGATCTCCCGCCCTGGGCGATCTGCCTCTCGCTGGTCGCGACCGAAACGTCGACCCTGACCATCGTCAGTGTCCCGGGCGTGGCGTACCTCAAGGGTTATGTTTTTGTCGGGCTGGCCATTGGATACCTGATTGGCCGCACGGCGGTCGCAATCTGGTTTCTGCCGCTGCATGAACGCGGCGCGACATCCATCTATCGCTATATCGGCCAGAGATTTGGCACAAAACTGCAGAAGCTCCTCTCCGGCACCTTTCTGATCACCCGCCTCGTCGCCGAGGGCGTTCGCCTTTATGCCGGAATGCTTCCCGTCTCGATGCTGTTTGCCAGCATGGGCTATCCTGTCTCGGACCTGCTTCTTTTATTTCTGATCGTTCTGCTGACACTGGCTTATACGATCGCGGGCGGCCTGAAAGCCGTTGTCTGGTCTGACAGTCTCCAGCTTGGATTGTATCTGGGCGGAAGTATTGCCTGTCTGGTCGTGATCTGGTGCCGCGCGGGGGCAGCTCCCTTTCACTGGGCCCCTGTCTTCAGTCACGGCCTGCCCGTCTTTACAGATCCGTTTTCCATCGCCGGCGCAGTCATCGGCGGGGCCATCTTGGCGCTGGCGTCGCACGGGACCGATCAGTTGATGCTGCAACGTTGTCTCGCGGCAAAGACACTCAATGGTGCGCGCGCGGCAATGATCGGCAGTGTTTTCGTCGTGGGAGGGCTTTTTGCCCTGCTTTCCTGCATCGGTGTGGCACTGCGGGATCTGATGCCGGCTCAGGGTGCCCGGCCCGACGCACTGTTCCCGCATTTCATCCTAACTTTGCCGCCCGTGTTAAGCGGCCTCATGATCGCAGGCATTCTCGCCGCGACCATGGGGTCCCTGTCCAGCGCCATGAATGCCATGGCGGCCGCAACCCGGGCAGACTTTATGCCGCACGGACCGTTCTCCCTAAGGAGTCTGACGGGGCTCTGGGCTTTTCTTCTCGTTCTGACCGCGCTGCTGTTTTCGCGCCCGAGCGGTTCGGCTGTCGTCTTCGGCCTCTCCATCGCGTCCTACAGCTATGGCGCTACGCTTGGCGTGTTCCTGCTGGCCATGATCGGCCATTCCCGGGATGAACGGTCTGCCATTGCCGGTTTCATATCCGCCGTGATCGTGCTGGCGCTCGTCTCCCTCGTCCGGATCGAGGGGCATCCCATTGCCTTCCCGTGGCTCGTTCCGATCGGTGTCGCAGCCACGTTTGCCGGTGCCGGGACCTTCTCAGGCCTGAGGCGGATTGGCCTGCAGGAATGAAGCCATGGAACGCTGTGCTATGGCCGCTTCCCGGCCCAGACGGATCAGGCCGCCGATCTGCAGTGGATGTCGCAGCAGGGAACCCAGCAGGCCCGGTACATACACGGCCCCGTCTCTGACACTGGTCTTGACCGCCGGCGGAAGGTCCCGCGTCGCATCGTCACAGACCACCCGCAGAACGGCAAAGGGCACGCCTGCATCGGCAACAACGCCGCTTTCCATGTCCACGGCCAGGCATTTCGTCTGCGAAAAATACCAAGCTTTTTCCAGACCCAGTTCGACCAGCACATCGCTGTGCAGGATGCCCCCGCGTCGCGCATAGGCCGAGCCGAACATTTCGCTCAGATGCGGATCGCAGGAAATATCCCTGTCCTGGTAGCGGACATGGTCCGCCACGATGACTGTTCCAGGTGCGACGTCTGTTGAGAGGCTTCCCGCACATCCGAAAGACAGGAGTTCCGTTGCGCCTGCCTTGAGCAGACGTTCCACCCCCCTGCGCGCGCCTTCCGGCGTGGCATTGCTCAATGCCACGGGAGCATTCGGCAGGAAGCGCCGGATCAGACGGGCTTCCTGTTTCAGACCTGCGAGAATACCAAGCATCAGAACCCGTACTCCACCTTGCCGCTGTTGCTCACACCGAGATTGCGATAACGGGCCAGGGCAGTCAGCGGGAAGAACTGCTTGTAGCCATGATAGCGCAGGTAGAAGACCTTCGGGAAGCCAACGGCATTATAGGCTTCTTCCTGCCATTCGCCCTTCTCGTTCTGCTGGGACACGAGATAGGCCACACCGCGCTTGACGGCCTCACTCTCGCGGCGACCGACTGCCATGAGAGCGAGGACGGCCCAGGCAGTCTGGGACGGCAGGCTCTTCTTGTACGTACCGGCGGTGCCGCCCTCGTAAGTGGCGCAGTCCTCGCCCCAGCCGCCATCCGGACGCTGGACGCTCTCAAGCCAGTTTACGGCCCGCAGGACCATCGGATCATCATGCGGCACGCCTGCGATGTTCAGGGCGCACAGGACCGACCATGTCCCGTAGATGTAATTCGTGCCCCACCGGCCGAACCAGCAGCCCTCGGGCTCCTGTTCCGAGCGCAGATATTCGATCGCCTTGAGGATGACCGGCCGGTCATCCGGGTCTCCAAGCTGCGCCAGGAAAGAGATGCAGCGCGCCGAGACATCCGCGGTCGGCGGATCCAGAAGTGCGCCATGATCCGAGAAGGGGATGTGGTTGAGCAGTTCGTGGTCGTTGTCGATATCGAACGCACCCCAGCCGCCATTGGTGCTCTGCATGCCGATGATCCATTCCCGGGCGCGGGAGATGGCCTCGCGGCTGTTTTCGGGATCGACACGATGCAGCAGCATGGCCACGACGGCGGTGTCATCGACGTCCGGATAGTAATCGTTCTCGTACTGGAACGCCCAGCCACCGGGCCGAAGGTCAGGCGCATTGATGGCCCAGTCGCCCTTGACGTCCAGGATCTGATGCTCCCGCAGCCACTCGGCGCTCTTTTTCAGGGCGACGAGTGTTTCCTTGGTTTTCGTGCCGGCCGGTCCGGACGCCGCTTCGATCATCGCAAGGCCCGACAGACCCGTATCCCAGACCGGCGAGACGCAGGGCTGGCAGTAGATCTCGTCACCATGATCCACGAGCAGATCCTGGATTGCGTCCCATGCCGTTTTGGCCCGCGGATCGCTGTCCGGCACGCCCTGGGCGCGGTACATCATCACGACATTCGCCATGGCCGGATAGATGGCTCCAAGGCCACCCCGGCTCAGACGCGGCTCAATGAAATCGCTGGCAGCCTTGAGGGCCTTCTTGTGCACGCTGCGCGGAATGAGCGGCAGGACCGGCCGCAGCGCGGAATCCAGGTGTTTGAAAAACCGCCCCCAGACCGAGCGGTACGGCCCGCGGATCCAGTCTTTGACCTCGGAAGGTGGCTTGACGAACAGCTCCTGGACATGGATGCCGCGCGGATTGATGGCCTTGGGACGCAGCGCGTTGAGCACCAGAAGCGGCGCAATGACGGCCCGGGACCAGTAGGACATGTTCCAGACGGAGAAAAACGCCTTGCGTGGCAGGAGCATGAGCTCGACCGGCATTACGGGCGTTGCGTCCCACGGCACTTCCCCGAACAGGGCGAGCTGGATCCGCGTGAACACGTTCGTCCGTGCCGCGCCGCCGTGATCGAGAATGGCTTCACGCGCAATGCGCATGTGAGGCGCATTGATGTCGTCCCCGATGGCCTTGAGCGCGAAATACGCCTTTACGGTCGCCGAAAGATCGAAGCCGCCGTCATGATAAAGCGGCCATCCCCCGTGATCGCCCTGGATGCGACGCAGATAGACACCGATCTTGGCCTGTTTTTCCGGGTCGATCCGGTCGAGATAATGTTCGAGCAGTACATATTCCGCAGGGATCGTCGCGTCCGCTTCGAGCTCGTAAACCCAGTGTCCGTCTGATTTCTGCTTCCCACCCAGCGCGGCCTGCGCTCCCTCGATGGCATGATTGATCTCATCGGGTTCGACGGATTGGCGGGACAAGGTCTCGCTCACGCGGTCCTCCTTTTCCAGAATATCAGAATAGATCAGCATTGTTCGGTTCTCCCGACACAGGCGGTCCTGAAAGGCGGGAGCTGTGTTACAATCATGACTGTGAGAGCGCTCATCACGATCCCGTGTTTTCAACGGCGGAGCGGAAACCCAGCGCCGCTACGGCCTGAAGACCGGACTGGATGGAGCCCTCGATCGTGGAGGGCAGTCCGGTGTCGGTCCAGTCCCCGGCCAGAGCCAGATTCACCAGATCCGTTCGGGGTCCGGGGCGCAGCCGGTTCTGCTCGGGTGTCGCGGCGAATGTTGCCCGCTTTTCCCAGATCAGACGCGCGGGCGGCATGGCCACCGGAAGCGACTGCGACAGGACGGGATCAAGCGCGCGCCGGATCTCGGACCAGATCGTGGCCAGCAGTTCACTGTTCTCGCGATCGGCGTAGCGGTTGGCCGCACTGACGGTGACGGACAGGATATCGCCCTTGAGGAAGATCCATTCCGAAATGCCGCCAACCAGCCCCACAAACCCGGCCTGAGCCACGACGCCTCGGGCATGAACCACGGCCGGGAGACGGAAATGCGCGTTCGCGATGCTCTCGAAAGCGTCCGGCGCTTTCAGTCCTGGAAGCAGGGACTGCGCGACAGGCCCCGGGACGGCCATGATAACCTGGTCTTCAGGGCCGAGCTCGATCCGCCCTTCAGCGGTTTCGAGCGCGGTTGCGCGGCCATTCTGCTGTTCGATGGCACTGACGCGGACACCCGTGCGGACATCGCCGTGAAAGCGCTTCAGATACGCCACAGCCGGATCAATCAGTGTTTCGGACAGTCCAACTTCCGGGAACCAGGGGCAGCAGGCCATGCCGCCCTTGGCGAGGGATTTGCGGATCACGTTTCCAAGCAGTTTCGCGCTGCCGGTATGGATATCCGTATTGAGAACGGAAATCGCAAAAGGCACGAGCAGCCTGCGGCTCAGCTGCCCGGAACTCAGGCAGGCATCCACGGTCGTATTCTCGCCAGCACGCAGGAAGCGCCCCAGGGAAGCCAGTTCCGACAGCTTCATGCCCGGGACACGCCGGCCACCTGGAAGCGCCCAGAACGGAAGCTTTCCTTTCGACAGGCGCAGCGTCCAGGCCAGACTGTCCTCGAGATCGTAATACGGAAAGATCGGCAGTCCCGGGCCAGTCAGGGTATGGCGCGCGCCGATGATGTCCAGATAACGGAACGTCAGATCGTTCGCTGACAGGATCAGGTGATTGCCGTTATCGATCCGGGCATCGAGGGAGCGGTCGTGAAAGGAGCGGGCCCTCCCGCCGCAGGCCGGTCCTGCCTCGTAGACCGTGACCCGGGCCTGTGCTGCCAGCTCGATTGCGGCGGAGAGGCCTGCCAGACCACCGCCGATGATGTGGACATGGCTCATGGGTCTTACTTCACATACGCTGCGAGAGTGCGCAGCTGTCTCCAGGGTTTGCAGACTTTCGGAGCGATATCCGGCGTTTTCCAGCCGCGCTTTTCCAGCGCTGAGAGGATCGGCGCATAGGATGCCGCCATCATGCGGGCCGGCCGCATCGCGGCGCTGTCACACAGCTGCATGGCATTGCGGGCTTCGCGGAAATGGTCCTTTGCCCGTTGTGCAAGAATACGGGCGACCTGATCCAGGCCATGGGCGTACAGCGCTTCCTGCGGGTCCTTGGGAACATCGAACCGCGTCAGAAGCTCGGCGGGAAGATACAGTCTGCCCCGCCCCGCATCTTCGGCAATGTCACGCAGGATATTGGTCAGCTGAAGGGCGCGCCCCAGATGATAGGCCACGCGCCGCGCATTGTCGGACGAATCACCGAAGACGCAGACCGAAAGCCGTCCGACCGCAGAGGCCACGCGGTCACAGTACAGATCAAGCGTCGCCTCGTCGGGGGCAACGATAGGTGCGCCGCAATCCATGGCCATGCCGTCGATGACGTCATGGAAATCCTTGGCCTGAAGCTGATAGCGATGGATGGCAACGATCAGGATACGATCAAGTGCATCCGTCGCCACGCCTTCATAGAGCTGGTCAATCCGGCGGTGCCATTCCTGAAGGGCTGCCATCGGGTCCGCAACGCCGGCATCCCCATCCGCAATATCGTCCACCTGGCGGCAGAAAGCGTAGACCGCGAACATCGCCTGACGCCGGTCCGGCGGAAGAATACTCATCCCGCGGGCAAAGGACGTCCCCGAAGCGGTGACGATCCTCTCGACATGGTCCAGATCGGCCTGCGCGCAGGGAAGACCGGAAGAAGCGCGCATCCTGCTGAAAACCATGTCTGTCCCCTGTCTCGTTTCAGAAGATCAGGGTTCTAGACCCAAATCCCCCCGAGACAAAGATGACCTGAACGGAAAGGCGTGCCATGCGTTAGGGTGATGCCAAAACGCAACACCTGAAGAGGAGTCTTTGCGCCATGCGTTTCCTTCCCCAGATGAACCCCGCCCTTCTTGCAGGGGTAGTGGCAATCGCGACCCTCTCGGCACCGCTTGCCATCGCGCAGACGACATCCCCCGCGACAGCCAGCGGTCACGCCGAGCATCTCCTCGCGGACGATCACTCGTGGAACGGCACTCCTTACGATCATTACCCGACGACCCGCCCGATGCTCAGCATGATCCGGCTGACGATCCCGGCGCATTCCGCCCTGCCCTGGCATGTGCATCCCTACCCCAATGCGGGCTATGTGCTTGAAGGCACCCTTACGATCGAGGACCGCGAAAGCGGCAAGAAGCGCACCTTCCATCAGGGCGAAGCCTTCGCGGAGTCGGTCAATGACGTCCATCGCGGCGTGACCGGTGACGGGCAGATGGTTCTCCTGCTGACCTATGCCGGTTCCCCTGGAAAGCCGACATCCATCCCCCTGCCCGGCCAGCAGAAAGAATACTGAAAATATCCTCCGGGCCTGCTTTGACAGGGAAAACGTTTCGGAACTAACATGTTCCGGCCCTAGTCTGGAGTATGGCCCACAATGACCAGTCCCCTCTCTTCCGCCGCCCGCAGCGATCTTCTGGCCCGGGGATACTCCCGCCGCAGTTTCGGACGGATTGCCACGCTTCTGGCAGCCGGCGCGACCGTCCATGCCCTGACGAAGTCCGCGCATGCCGCCATCCTCCCGTCAGGAATCAACTTTGAAGGCATGACCCGTCTGGGCAGCAATGAATGCTGGACGGGCCCCTTCCCGGAAGCCGCTCAGGCCGGTGCTTCTTCCGTTTTCCAAAGCAACCGCTACGACCCGACCGGGCACATGCGCGATGATCTGATCAAGGCTGCTTCTGACGTGGAAGGACTTCCCGAAAGCCATGTCATGACATGGTGCGGCTCGTCCGATCCTCTCGCCCGCGCGATTGTCACGTTCTGCTCGCCCACCCGCGGGCTTGTTACGGCAGATCCAAGCTATGAAGCTGGTTGGGTGGCTGCTGACTGGCTGAAAATCCCCCTCGCCCGCGTGCCACTGTCCGCCAAGGGTGGTTATCGTACCGACGTCCGCGCCATGCTGGCGGCCGATCCCAATGCCGGCGTCTACTACATCTGCTCCCCGAACAATCCGACCGGGACGCTCACGCCCCTGCGTGACATCGCATGGCTGGTCGAGCACAAGCCGAAGGGCTCTGTCGTTCTGGTCGATGAAGCCTATATCCACTTTTCGGAAGCGCCGAGCGCCGTGGAACTGGTCGCGAAAAACAAGGACGTGGTCGTTCTGCGCACCTTCTCCAAGATGTTCGCCATGGCGGGCATGCGTCTTGGACTGACATTCGCCAGACCCGATCTGCATGAAGCCATGATGCGTTATGACGGCAAGAGCGCGACCGCGATGCTGCCGGTCCCGGCCATGGCCTGCGGCACGATGAGCCTGACCATGAAATCAGCCATCGCTGCCCGCCGTCAGGAAATGATTGCAGCCCGGAACATGACATTCCAGCATCTGCGCAAGCGTGGCATCCATTTCATTCCGTCGGACGCGAACATGTTCGTCATTGACTGGAAGAAACCGGCAGAGCCGATCAAGGATGCGTTCTTGCAGCAGAAAGTCGTGATCGGACGCTCCTGGCCCGTCTGGCCGAATGCCTCGCGGATTACTGTGGGTTCCATGGATGAAATGAAGATCTTCTGTACGGCACTGGACCGGATCATCGCCTGATCCGATCCAGTCTCCCTGCCGTTCCGGCTCAGCTGGCGGCAGGGAAATAACGCAGAGCCCGGAACAGGGCCTTCGCCCCATCCGTCTTCGTCAGGGCCACACGTTCCAGCAACGGGTCCTGACGCCGCAGGCGGGCCGTCAGGATATGGCACAGTTCCACAATGACGGCCGCTTCCAGCCGCATCCGGCGATCCCGGATCAGGTGCGGCAGGATCCGGGCGTTTCTGTTGAGCACGTCCACCCCATCCAGCATCCGGTCGAACACGCGGCGAACTCCCGGCTTGCTGCGCACCAGACGCAGGTCATCCAGACAGACGCCCTCTTCTTCCAGCCACGGCAACGGCACATAGCACCGGTCGAGGACCTTCAGATCGTCCGCAACGTCCTGAAGATGATTGACGACCTGAAGCGCGGAACACAGAGCATCGGAAGGCGCGAGCGTCTCTTCGGCCTCACCATGCAACAGAAGCAGGAAGCGGCCGACGGGGTTTGCTGAGTATTTGCAGTAATGCAGCAGCTCGTCCCAACTTTCATAGCGGGTCTTTTCCGCATCCATGCAGAACGCTTCGAGAAGATCCGTCGCCGTTTCCAGCGGAACGCCCGTCTGAAGAAGCACTTCGCGCAGTTTGACGGCAGTCTGTGCGTCAGCGCGCGGAGGTGCGGTGATTTCACCCCGGATGACCGCGGCCATACCCCTGAGCCGTGCAATTTTTTCGGCAGGCGTCAGCTCCGTTGTGTCCACCATGTCATCCGCGACACGCGCGAAATTATAATAGGTATGGACGTAAGGCCGCAGCCGTGGGGCGATCAGGAAGGAACCGACGGGAAAGTTCTCGTCGGATTTGCCTTTGGCAGAGGTGACGTCTTTCGTCCCCCAGATGCTGTCTGTCACGATGTTTCATCCGTGTAGGAACGATTTTTCCAGCGCACGCCGACCCCACGGTGGTGATCGAGGGCCGAGCCGATGGTTGCCGCCATATAGAAGGCCGCAACGAGCGGGAGGGGAATGGCACGCCATAGTGGCAGGCCAAAGCGGCGGAGCGTCGGTACGAAAGTCAGGCAGGACAGCAGATAGGTCAGAAGCCCGACCCGTCGTTCCCGTCCCTTGCCGAACAGGGCCAGAGCCACAGGCAGAAGCCAGATCGTGGCCATCCCGACGATCGTTGCAAGCAGCAGGACCGGCGAATAGCGCAGCTGCACATAAGCCGTCCGCGCTATCATGTGCCACACGTCCTTCATGCCGCGATACGGCCGTACGGACCACGCCAGGGCACTGTGCCCCAGATAGAGCCGGCCACCCGAACGCTTTACATGTGCGGCCAGTGTGCAGTCGTCGATCAGGGCGCCGCGCAGGGCACTGATACCCCCGATCCGCTCCAGCGCCCGACGCCGCAGAAGGATGGTCCCGCCTGCCGCACCCGCGATCCGCGAATGTTCGCTCGCAATTCGCGAAAACGGATAGAGCATCGCAAAGAAATAGACGAACGCCGGAACCAGAAAACGCTCTGCAGTGCTCTCGCAGTTCAGCGCCACCATTTCCGAGACAAGATCCAGATCATCTTCCCGGGCCTTGGCGACCAGAGAGGCAAGATGGCCCGGGGCATGCATGATGTCCGCGTCTGTCAGCAGGATGTAGCCATAAGGGCCGATCCGCGTCAGGGCTTCCTGTTCTCCCTGATGGACCGCCCACAGCTTGCCGCTCCATCCGGCAGGGCGCTTCTGGCCTGAAATGACGGTCAGGCGGTGATGCGGATCAGGCAGCGCGCGTGCAATGTCGCCGGTCCCGTCCGTGCTCTCGTCATCGACCAGGATGACGGACAGTTTCCCGTCATAATCCTGTTCCAGAAGGGATGTCAGGCACTCACAAATGGAGTCCGCTTCGTCCCGGGCGGGGACGACCACCGCCACGTCCGGTGCGCAGACCGGCGTGGGTTTCTGGGCGAGAATGGGGCCTTTCTGCCAGAACTTCCCATGGAACAGCGAAAGATAGATCCAGGCTCCCAGACTGGTCAGTGCAGTTCCGAACAGCATTATTTCATCCGTCCGTGCTGACGGAACCAGGCGATGGCGTCTGTCACGGCATCGCGGGCCGGGCGTGGGGCATATCCGAGTTCTTTCTTCGCCTTGTCGGACGAGAAGAACATCAGCTTCTTGGACATGGCCAGCGTCTCACGCGTGACGCGCGGCTCGATGCCGAACCCGCGGGCCAGCCATTCGGACACAAGCGCCACGGGATAGAGCCAGGACTGCTTGAGCTTGACGGCAGGTGGCTTCACTCCGGCAATCTGGCTGACCATGCGGAACAGGTCGCCCAGCATGATGTTCTCACCGCCGAGAATGTATTTCTCGCCGATCTTTCCCCGCTCCAGCGCAAGGGCATGACCTTCGGCGACGTCATCGACATGAACGATGTTCAGCCCGGTCTCGACATAGGCCGGCATGTTCCCACTGGCACAATCGAGGATCATCTGTCCGGTGGGTGTCGGCTTGATGTCTCGTGGCCCGACCGGCGTCGAGGGGTTCACGATGATCGCCGGCAGGTTCTTCTCCCGGACCAGGCGAAGGACTTCCTGTTCCGCGCGGTATTTCGAAAGTTTGTAGATCCCGATGACCTGGCTTTCGGAAACCGGCGTGGTTTCGTCTGCCGGCACGCCGTCGCTTCGCAGCCCCAGGGCCGCAACCGACGAACAGTAAATGATTTTTTCCACGCCGGCCTCAAGGGCGGCCAGCATCAGGTTGCGGGTGCCTTCCACATTGGCCTTCATCATGGTTTCCGGATCCGGAACCCAGAGTCGGTAATCGGCAGCAACGTGGAAAAGGATTTTGACGCCCTTCAGCGCCGGAGCGAGCGTGTCGGGATCGGAGAGGTCACCGACGGCAAGTTCCGCGTTCAGCTCAGCAATATTTGAACGGTCGGATGTCGGCCGGACGAGAAGCCTCAGGCGGTGGCCGCGTTCTTCAAGGACGCGGGCGACGGCAGAGCCGACAAACCCCGTAGCCCCCGTAACGAGTGTGACATCGTTCATGGTGGCAGAGTCTCCTTGGGTCATCAGCAGATGGTTGCAATTTATGACAGCATAATCCCCCCGGCTTTTCGGGGAAAGCGTCTGAAAGGGTGGAATATTCACCCTGTGTGCGATAGAGCGTGTCCAAACGGTATGTGACGAAGACGTTGAAAAAAACTCTCCCTGTTCTGCTTTCCCTTCTCGGGGTGGCCCTTTTCACCTTCATTGCGGCCAAGGCGGGTATTCATCCCGTCATGGAAGCACTTTCAAAAGTCGGTGTTGGTGGCTTCCTGCTTCTCGCGGCCTGCCAGCTTCTGATCGACATGGGGCTCGGCGTTGCGTGGCATGCGGCAGTGCCGCTGCTGAGCGTGCGGCGTCTCATGGGAGCGCGTCTGGTTCGTGACAGCGCGGGAGCATGTCTTCCGTTCTCCCAGCTTGGTGGCATGGTCATTGGTGTCCGCGCCACGCTGGCCGGTGTGGATCCCCGCACCGTCAAGGGAGAAGAGCTGCACTGGCCCGAAGGTGTCGCCGCAAATCTGGTGGACATCACGACCGAGGTTCTGGGGCAGATCGCCTTCGTCCTGATCGCCCTTCTCTGCCTGATCGGCCATCATGGGGCCTCACGATTTGTCTGGCCGCTCATCGGCGGCATGGTCTTGCTGAGCCTTGGAATTGCCGGCTTTATCTGGACCCAGCAGCGTGGCGGTGTGATGGTCCGCAAGGCTGCGGCGTTTCTCGGGAAGCACATTGCGGCGGAATGGCGCGATTCCCTGATCGGCAATACGGAGACCTTCCAGTTACGACTCGAAAGCCTCTGGAGCCGGCCGGACAGGATTTCCCTCGGCGCATTCTGCCATCTGCTATGCTGGATGGGCAGTGCAGCCATGACGTGGCTGGCCCTCCAGCTGCTCGGCGCGCATGTCGGATTTTTCTCCTCGGTCGCAATCGAGGGCGTGGTCTGTGGCATCATGTCGGCCGGTTTCCTCGTTCCGGGCGCTCTTGGTGTACAGGAAGCCGCCTATGTCGCGCTGGGCATGATTTTTGGCATCGATGCCGAAATCTCGCTCAGCCTTTCCCTGCTGCGCCGCGGACGGGACATCCTGATCGGTATTCCGGTGCTGCTGGTCTGGCAGATTGTGGAAATGCGTCGGCTGCGTCATGCGCCTCCTGCGGAAGCAAGCAAAAGCACGTCGGCCCCGTCTCCGGCTTCCGCCCGCAAGACCGTTATTCCCCCCGCAGTGACGGCCCTTGCCGGTAACATCAAGAAAGAGGCCACGTCCCGGGACGGCAAGAAAACCGAGGACACCCCCTTCGCGACGGCTCCCAGAGTTCTATGACACCTCTTTTCAGGTCTCTCTCGGTCATCGGCCCGGGGCTGATCGGCTCGTCCGTTCTGCGCCGCGCCCGTGAAACGGGGGCAATTGCCGAAACCCTGATCGCAGCCGACTCAAACCCCGCCGTTCTCGAACGGGTCCGGGAACTGGGCATCGCGGATATCACGACGTCCGATCCTGCCGTCGCGGCGCAGGCAGACTGCGTCATGATCTGCGTTCCTGTTGGTGCGGTGGAACAGGTCGCCCGTCAGGTGCTCCCCTTTATGAAGCCCGGCAGCATTCTGACGGATGTGGCCTCCGTTCGTGGACAGCTTGGCCCGACACTGGCGGCGATCCTGCCTGAAAACGTGGCGTATGTTCCCGGCCATCCGATGGCTGGAACCGAACATTCAGGGCCGGATGCAGGGTTTTCGACGCTGTTCGAGGATCGCTGGGCCCTGCTCGTTCCGCCTGAAGGCGCGGATACGAAGGCTGTGAATACGATCGAACAGCTCTGGACGTTGTGCGGAGCGCGCACGAAAATCCTGTCTGATGAAAAGCACGACAGGATCTGCGCCATGGTCAGCCACCTGCCGCATCTCCTCGCCTTTACGATCTGCGATACCGCAGACAACCTGTCCGATGAAATCCGTGCGGCCGTCCTGGATTATGCCGCGTCGGGCTTTCGTGATTTTACACGGATTGCGGCATCGGACCCGGTCATGTGGCGGGATATTTTCCTGGCCAACAAGGAAGCGCTGCTGGGGACGCTCGACAAGTTTGTGGCGGACACGCAGGCAATGGCCGATGCAATCCGCACTGGCGACGAAGCAGCCATCACAAGCAAAATCGAACGCGGCCGCGCTATTCGCCGGACCCTGATTGAAAACCGTCAGGCCTGAAACCTGCTCACCTGAACAGCTCGGAATGAACTTACTGCCGGACCGGAGTCCGGCAGTCGCTGCCATGTTCAGGCTGTAATGACGCGCAGGGTGTTCGTGCTGCCGGAATGACCTGAAGGCAGGCCGGCCAGGATCAGAACCCGATCCCCGGTTTTGCAGAAACCCATGTTGCGTGCGAGTTCGGCAACAGGACCGGCCAGAGGCTCGATGCCCTGAGTGCTCTGTTCGCTGTTGATCAGATGCGGAAAGACGCCCCATACAACGCACAGCCGGCGTGCAACCCACAGTTCGGGCGTCAGGGCGATGATCGGACAATGCGGCCGCTCACGAGACAGGCGCATGGCCCCTGCTCCACTCCGGGTCCGGCATGCGATGGCGCCGGCATGAAGCGTGCGGCTGACCTGCCAGGCGGCCTGAACGATCGCGCTCTGGACGGTTTCATCCGGTGCCGGGCGCAGACGGTCCATACGGAGACGCCACTCGGTGTCCTGCTCCACACGTTCGGCAATCCGCACCATCATCGAGACAGCTTCGACAGGATATTTGCCTGCCGCACTTTCCGCTGACAGCATGACGGCATCCGCGCCATCGTAAACGGCATTGGATACGTCGGACACTTCGGCGCGCGTCGGCGTCGGGCTTTCGATCATGCTCTCAAGCATCTGTGTCGCCACGATGACCGGGCGGCACTGCTTGCGGGCTTCGGCAATAGCGCGCTTCTGCGCGACAGGAACTTCCTCGGGCGGCAGTTCCACGCCCAGATCACCGCGCGCCACCATGATCGCGTCCGACAGGTGCACGATGGCTGCCAGATCATCCATCGCCTGTGGCTTTTCAAGCTTGGTCACGATGGCTGCACGACCTGCCGCGATCTCGCGGGCTTCCTGCACGTCCTCGGGGCGCTGCACGAACGAAAGCGCCACAAAATCCACACCCAGCGACAGCGCGAAGTCGAAGTCGCGGCGATCCTTTTCGGTCAGTGCCGGAATGGGCAGCGTCACGTCAGGCACATTGACGCCCTTGCGCTCCGAGAGCTTTCCGCCCACGACCACAACCGTCTCAAGGAACCCTTCGCCCGTCTTTACGACACGCAGCTTGAGCTTGCCGTCATCCAGCAGGAGATGACTGCCCGGCTTGGCGGCGGAAATGATTTCCGGATGCGGCAGGCAGACGCGCGAAACCGTACCGGGTGTCCGGTCCAGATCCAGGCGGAACGGCTTACCTTCCTCGAGGATGACCGGACCGTTCTCGAACACGCCGACACGCAGTTTCGGTCCCTGAAGATCTGCCAGAATGGCCAGCGGATGTCCGACCTTCTCCTCGGCGGCCCGGATGGCGGCATGACGCTCTCCGTGATCCTCATGTGCGCCGTGGGAGAAATTGAGCCGGAAGACATTCACGCCCGCCTGCGCCAGGGAAAGGATCATCTCGGGTGAGGATGAGGCCGGCCCAAGAGTCGCGACGATCCGCGTGCGGCGGTAATGGGAACTCGATGTCATATACGGCGTCCTCGATCGAAAAAATCAGTTTGGTTGAATCGTCTCGCCCGGGAGCAGCCCCCAGAAAAGACGGCGGGGCAGCCAGCCCTCGTAGCCCTTCACACTCACACGGCACCACTGGGAGTTCTGGGGGCACAGCTTGATGTTGCCCACCGTTCCCTGCTGCAGCACCGCGATGACGGTGCTATCTTCTTCCGGATGGCTCATGAGGAGCACATCATTTTTATGTGCCCGCGCCTCGTCCTGAGTGGCGACACGGGCGAGAATACGGGCATCGGCCTTGCCGATATGGTCGCCTTCCTGCGCGCTGGCCTCGCCGTTCTGGGCCTTCACGCCTTCAGGAGGCAGCCCCGGAATGACAAAGGTCCGGCTGCCATAGAGCGTCGCTTGATGTACCCAGCCCTTCTGACCATCGGAATCCTCGACAAGGCGCCACACATCGAATTCGCGCTCGATTTCCACGGGCAGTCCGCGGCGGTGATAGACCCAGTCGATCGGATACCGGTCTCCCGGCCCGCGACGCATATAGACCTTGTCGGCCCGGAGCGCGGCATAGCGCGGCAGCGGCAGTCCGGTGTTGCTGCCTTTGTCCGTATTTTCAGGCACTGGCGGAACGGGCGGAGTTGCAGGCTGGTCCGCTGCTGCTGCACCCGCCGCCGTTACAGCAGCGCCCGCGGCAACGGCCGGAGCGGCATGCTTCAGAGCGGCGTGATGCGCTGCCTTGTGCTTCGCAGTCGGTGACGCGGGTTTTACCGCATCGGCCTTGTGATGCTTTTTGGCCGACGCATGCTTGTCCGCAGCCTTCGCGGCCGTCTCCCCATGCTTCTTGTGATGATGGGCAGCCCAGGCATCGGAACTCACGAAGCCCGGAGCAGCAAGCAGGACCGTACCTGCCAGCAGCGCGCGAAGAAGAGCGGAATGGCCTTTGGCGGGACGCAGAGGGAAGACTGACATTCTCATGAGCGCATCCCTGCCAAGGGCCGAAGGTTTGGGCAAGTCATCAAAACGGGAAAGACGTCCGAAAATCGTGTCTTGGGCAGAAACTTACAGCGCAAGGACGGGATTGTCTCCCGCCAGTTCGAGAAAGCTGACAATTCCCCGCACCGTGACCCCGTCCAGCAGATCCTTTTCAGACAGACCGGCCATTCTGAGGCCGGCCTCACAGGCCATGACCGTCGCGCCGAGATCCAGCACCGCCTCCCGGAGTTCCCCGAACCCCGCGATCCCACGGGCCTCGAGCTCACTGTCCGCAATGACGCCTTCAAGTCCCTTCCAGTCCGGCGTCAGCGCCAGAACGCTGCGTCCGCCGGCAAAAATCGTCACATCGCGTCCGAGCGACAGGCCGCCCGCTGCAACAACAAGTGCGTAATGGGCCCGCTGCCAGGAATCGTCGGCCAGCGTCAGGAACATGGGCTGTGTCATCCGGGTACCCGCTCATCATGATGGATCTGGCAGGCCGGATCCCGCTTCAACACGAAACTCTCCATCGTCCCCGACAGCGCGTCCCACAGGCTCACCCGCGTCTGGTCCGTTCCTTCCAGTCCGATGACTTCCCGCATGACCTCCACGGCCATCAGGCTCCCCATGACGCCCGTCGCCGCGCCAAGCACGCCGGACATGCCGCAGTTCGGCGCTTCTGTCTGTGCGGCCTCGGGAAACAGGCAGCGATAGCAGGGGCCTCCCTTCTGCGGCCTGAATACGGCCAGCTGTCCCGAAAATCCCTGCACCGCCCCGGACACCAGCGAACGGCCCTGACGCACGCAGGCATCGGAGACGGCCAACCGTGTGGCGACGTTGTCGGTCCCGTCACAGACCAGATCATATTGCGGCACAAGCGCGTCCAGCGTCGTACCCGTCGCGCGAAGCGGATGCGGACTGACCGTAACCAACGGGTTCAGCGCCTTCAGACGCTTCGTCGCGGCCTCGACCTTGAACGCTCCGATGTCGTCAGTGCCATAGAGAACCTGCCGCTGCAAATTGCTGAGATCGACGCGGTCATCGTCCATGATTCCGATACGTCCGATTCCCGATGCAGCGAGCTGCTGAAGCAATGGAGCTCCCAGCCCTCCCGCGCCGACTACCAGAACAGAGGCCCCGCTAAGCCGCGCCTGCCCGATCGCTCCGACCTGAGGCAGGAGAATGTGGCGGGAATACCGTTCCAGCTCGTGGTCGGAAAAATTCATGTCCATGAAATGATGATAATTGCTGACTTTCACTCTTGAAAGACGTTAGCCTCAGTGTCGTTCAACACTGTCCTGGTGTCTCGCAGGACCCGAGCAGAGAAGTCATCATGAAAAACGGTTTTCGCAGAGTCATGCCGCGCGCATGGCAGGGACTTGGTGTCAGTGCAGGCGCTGTTCTGGCAGCCTACGCGGTGTCGCCCTATCTCGCCCTGTGGGATATCGACCGGGCCATGAACGGCAACAATCCGTCGCGCTTGGCGCCTCATGTGGACTGGTCAGCGCTGACGCACTGTCTCAAGGAACAGTTTACGCCCGCTGCTCCTGCCGATGACGATCTGCCGGGATTCGGGAGTTCATTTGCAGGACAGGTCGTGTCCAATGCCATCGATACGCATCTGACACCTGCGACCCTGATGACTACAGCGCATCAGGTGATGCCACATGGCCCTGCCGCGTCAGACTGGCTTGGAATGTGGCATTCCATGCATGCCCATTTCGTGAGCCCCGGAAAATTCGAGGCCAGTCTGGATCAGCCGGGACAGACACCGTTCGTCCTTCACATGAAGTTCGAGCACTGGGGCTGGAAGATCACGCGATTCGAAATGCCTGCCCCGGCTCACGCTGCCTGAGTCTTAACGCTGCCTGGGATTTCAGGCAGCCGGCAGGTCTTCCTCTAGAACCGTGATGTGGATGGCGTAAGAGACCTCGCCTTCGTCCTCATCACGGTGAACCGTTCCGATGACTTCTCCGGCAACGGCCAGTTCAACGCTCATGCCCTTGCGGCTGGGCTTGTTGACCGTGAGCTTTGGGGAGCCCAGCAGGCGCTGGAGCGTGGTCTGGAGGCGTGTCACCTCGGATGGGGTCATATCGGCCATTGGTGGCATTCCTGTGATGCAAGGGAACTGCCCTCTAACCCATCATCCGGAACAAAGGAACCCGCTTCCTCTATCCCCGTCAGGGATGCTGTTGTAGAAACAGGACACTTCACATCTGATTGTGACCTGTTCGTCATGAATCGTTCCGGGTCTGCAGTCTGCTTCCCTTACGCGCAAAGGAGACATGATGCGCCCGGTTTACACACGCCTTCTCGTTGCCCTGACGGCAACTGCGGCCCTTTCGGGGTGTGGCTATTTCGATTCCCGCAGCGCCCATAAGGCGCAGTACGAAATGGTTGGCATGACAAGCTACGATCTGCAGGCCTGTGCCGGTATTCCGGCTTCCACGAAGAAGCTGAACGATACAACCGAGATCTGGCAGTATGACGGCAGCAAGGCGCTTCCGACGATGCCTTCGGATTCCGGTTTCATTCCTGTCCAGTCTGCCATCAGCATCTATCAGTCCGCATTTGGTGGCGGTGGTACGGCTTGCCGCATGCTGGTCCGCATGGATCACGACCGGGTTTCCGAAGTGCATTACACGGGCAATGACGACGAATATATCGGAACGGACGGTATCTGCTCCATCATTACCCGTGGCTGTGCCCGCCAGCGTGAATCCACGATGCGCCGCGTGAATGGTGGCCCCTTTGGCCCCGTGTCTGGCTTCCACCCGCCCCGTACACCGGCGCAGAGTGCGACAGCAACCTATTCGGACCAGTCCGGGAAATACGTTCCCAAGTTCACGAACGACGACACCCAGCCGGTTATCCAGCCGGTCAAGTGAACCCCAAAAAGGGGAACGGGACGACAGATGTCCCGCTCCTCTTTTCTTTTATGAATTGATGAGGCTTTTCATTTTCCGGACCACCGGTCCCAGCCCGTCAAAAATGGCCTGTCCGATCAGAAAATGGCCGATATTCAGTTCGGCAAGCCCTGTCAGGCCCGCAATCGCGCCCACATTGTCGTAAGTCAGTCCGTGTCCGGCATGGAGTTCCAGCCCACAGGCTGCGACCGTCTCCGCCGCTGACCGCAGGCGCTCCAGTTCCTCACTGCCGCCCAGAGCGTAAGCTCCGGTATGAAGCTCCACAACGGGCGCTCCCAGAGCTGCGGCGGTTTCGATCTGTCGCGCCTCTGGATCGATGAACAGTGAAACCCGGATGCCAGCCTCCCGCAGCCGCGCGATTTTCGGCTTGAGTGCCTCACTCTGCCCCACGACATCCAGGCCGCCTTCGGTTGTGACTTCCTGGCGTTTTTCAGGGACCAGGCAGCAGGCATGCGGCCGAAGATCACAGGCAATCCGGACCATCTCGTCCGTCGCGGCCATCTCGAAGTTCAAAGGTGCGGAAAGTGCCCTGAGACGCGGCATGTCGGCATCGCGGATATGGCGCCGGTCTTCCCGCAGATGCGCCGTAATCCCGTCCGCGCCGGATGCGATGGCCAGTTCGGCCGCCGCCACCGGGTCGGGGAACGTGCCCCCTCTGGCATTGCGCAGCGTGGCGACGTGATCAATGTTCACTCCAAGACGGATCATGATCCTCTTCCTTCCCGATAAGCGCTCATTTCGCCAGCCAGCCGGATCGCCGCCAGAAGACTGGACACATCCGCCCGGCAGGTTTCCGTCACAGGACCTGCGATATCAAAAGCCGTCCCATGATCAGGCGAGGTGCGGATAATCGGCAGCCCGAGCGTCACGTTCACGCCTTCTTCCATATCAAGCGTCTTCAGGGGAATGAGCGCCTGATCATGATACATGCAGATCGCCACATCGTAATGCGGCCGGGCCTTGGCGCTGAACATCGTGTCCGGCGGCATTGGTCCTCGACAGTCGATCCCCTGCGCCCGGAGCCTGTCAAGCGCGGGCTGGACGATTGTGATTTCTTCACCGCCCATCATGCCGTGTTCACCGGCGTGAGGGTTCAGCCCCGCGATTGCCAGACGCGGAGACATAATCCCGAAATCACGCCTGAGTGCGGCATTGGCGATCTCCGCCACCTGTACGATGCGTTCGGTTGTCAGTGTCTCCAGAGCCCTGCGGAGCGAGACATGAACCGTCACCGGGACGACCCTGAGCTGGGGCGAGGCCAGCATCATGATCTCTTCTCCCGGCATGTCACACAGGGCCGCCAGAAATTCCGTATGACCCGGATAGGGAAAACCGGCTGCGGCCAGAACATGTTTGGCAATCGGGTTCGTCACGACCCCGCCGGCACGCCCCGCAAGAGCATACTCAACGGCCTGACGGATACTGGTAATCGTCGCTGCGGCATTCCGGGAGTCAGGCTGGCCCGGAATGACCTCCACTTCACATGGCACCGGCAGAACGGGCAGGCTGTCAGCAAAGACAGCTGCCGCCTCTTCCGGCATTGCGATGCAGGTCACGGGCACGGCGCGTTCAACCAGCCGCGGATCACCGAGCCAGAAGAACGTCCCTTCCCCTGAATGCCGCAGCCTCCGCCAGGCTTCTGCCGCAAGCTGTGGGCCGATCCCCGCCGGATCTCCGAGCGTCAGTGCAAGCGGCAGCGGGTGTTTCATCGTCAGCCCGCGTCTGCCAGCGCCGCGAGGACGCGCACCCAGGAACGGATACCCTTGTGGAAGGAATCCAGCCCGTACTGCTCGTTCGGGGAATGGATCCGGTCGTCATTCTGGGCAAACCCGATCATGAGGGCATCCAGCCCCAGCGCATCGCGGACTTCGCCGGCCACGGGAATGGAACCGCCCGAGCCGACAGTCGCGGCAGGCACGCCCCATTCATCACTCAGGGCCTTCAGGGCCGGTGCCAGAAAACGGCTGTCACGGGAAACTTCAAAGCCCGGAGAACCGCCATGGGCCGTAAATGTGACGTGGGCGTCGGAAGGCAGGGCTGCGCGGATATGGGCTCGGAAGGCCTCGCGGATGCGGTCAGGGTCCTGACCGGGGACCAGACGGAACGAGACCTTGGCCATGGCTTTGGCGGGAAGAACGGTCTTGAACCCCTCACCCTCATATCCGCCGGAAATGCCGTTGATTTCACAGCTCGGGCGGCACCACGTCTGTTCGATCGCGCTATAGGCCTTTTCGCCTGCCGCAACCGATAGTCCTGCCTCTTCCAGCAGGGAGCGGTCATCAGGGAAAAGCCTGCTCCACTGCGCCCGCGTGGCCGGAGACGGATCCTGGATGCCGTCATAGAAACCCGGCAGCGTGACGCCACCCTCGGCGTTCCGAAGTGTCGCCAGAGCCTGACAGAGAACGGCAATCGGATTGGCGGCAGCGTTGCCGTACAGACCGGAATGCAGATCGTGGCTGGCGCACTGGATGACCACTTCTTCGGCCATCATGCCGCGCAGGGACGTCGTAATGCCCGGCGTCCTGCGATCCGCCATGCCTGTATCACAGACGAGCGCCACATCCGCCTTGAGTTCGGCAGCATTTTCCTTGAGGAACGGGAACAGGTTCGCCCCGCCACATTCCTCTTCGCCTTCCAGAAGAACACTCACTTTGACCGGAAGCGACCCCGTGACCTCTTTCCAGGCGCGGCAGGCTTCAAGGAAGGTCATTACCTGTCCCTTGTCGTCGCTCGCGCCACGGGCAACGATGACCTTGCGTCCTGAGGCGTCCTCGATCAGCCGCGGATCGAAGGGCGGTGCATTCCAGAGCGCTTCCGGGTCTGTCGGCTGCACATCGTAATGACCATAGAACAGGACATGCGGCCGACCATCGCTGCTGCCGACAGCCTGGTCATGACCCACGACCATCGGGTGCCCCGGAGCCGCCCAGTGAACGTCGCGGATCTCTGCCTTCATCCCCAGCTGTTCAAGTTCCTTCCGCATCCAGTCCGCAGCTTTCCGGCAATCGGCGGCGTGGGCGGGCTGCGTGGAAATGCTCGGAATGCGGAGAAGCTCGAACAGGCGTGAGACCGAAGCATCCAGATGGGTATCGACGGTCTGGAGAACGGTATCAAGTGTCTCGGAATTGGCAGTCATCTTGTGTTCCATGTTCGGGGTGTCAGTCACCCAAAATCAGACCGGAGAGCCGGTCTTTCAATCGCCTTCGGTCGTAAGTCGGCGCGGCTGGAGACGGATCGGCGCGGGAGCAAAACCGGGAGCGGTCTCGGACAGCCTGTGCGCACGGGGCGTTACGGTCGAGGCTGCAAGAGGCGTGGTGCCTGCCGCGATGGAGAGGATCTCGCGGAGGCCATCATGAAAATTCGAACGGGACGCCTCCTCTTCCATTCGGGCCTGTGCTCCACGGCTTATCGTATTCCACAGATCCATGTCCGTATACAGCCCGATCACGGCCTGGGCGAACTGCTCCGGATTACAGAAGCCTCCCGACAGGCAGTCTTTTCCGTTTTCCCATCCCAGTGTCTTGCAGACTGTTTCGGAAAGGACGGCAGGCAGCCCTGCCGCGGCCGCATCCAGAACTTCCCGCGGGATGGCTGGCAGAACGCGGGTGGGCTCCACGAGAATACGGCGTGACCTGTAGAGAGCGGCAAGATCAGCGTCCTCCGGGAAGGCTTCCAGTCGCCGATATCGCGCGAAAGCGGAGAGATCGACCCCGGCGGCCTTATGGCCCGCAAGGAGGACGGTTGCGTCCGGCGGCAGACCGCGATCCAGCTTTGAAAGGACTTCGTGGATGAACCAGTGCAGACCGTCATGAACCGCATCGCCACTGGCAAAAACCGGAAGAACAAGCAGAATGCCCGAGCGTTCGCCAAAGCCGGGCGAGAGCGTCGTCGGCACGGGCGGCGCACCCAGGACCCGCACATTGGTGAGACCAAGAACCTCCAGATCGGCCTTCTCGGCTTCCGTTCCGGCGACCACCGCCTGCGTCATCCAGACCTGGTCAATATCGAGCTCCAGATCATCAAAAAGCAGCTCGCGGTCATTGACCGCTCCGACAAGCCGGCGGTTATGGGTCTCGCGGGCATGGCTTGCGTGAATATCCGCGACCATTCCCAGTCTGGGCAGCGACTGCGGATGCTGCTGCAGGATCGGCGCGGCTCGCTGGAGCGTTTTCATGCCGCCGATCCAGACATAATCGAAGCATCCGGCCCGCTCGCGCAGGAAATCTGCAAGTTCGGACAGGTCACAATCATCCATCAGTTCGATGTCTGCCGGAAAATCCAGCGCCGTTGAGACACAGTCATGAAGGCTGCCATCAAGCGGAAAGACGGTCACCTGATATCCCAGCCGGCTCAGCCCGATCATCATGTCGCGGTGGCGCAGAAAAGGTGTGCCCAGAACGACATGGGGCAGCCGTTCACACAGGAACAGGATGGCTGGCGCTCCGGATGCGGAGCGGGCCCGCATGAGGCTGGTTCCCGGAAAGGGTTGTCTCGAGAGCAGTCCTGCAAAGCGGCGTTTCAGCCAGGCCTCATTGCGGGCGCGCAGTTCTGGTGCAATTTCCGGCTCCGAAGCCGAGCGGTCGAGCACATCCGGATCATAGAGGATCTTGCCCCCGGCCTGTCGCAGGGACAGGCAGATCGCCAGCATTTCGGCTTCGGGGCCGATGCAGTCGGGATTGAGCCGGTTGTGATCATGGAATGGAAGCCGGCGACAGAACAGAAGGCCGCCGGTAAAGGCGTCCACCCATCTCCGGAAGGCGATTTCAGGTTCATTCGCCCGCAATCCCTCCCCAAACGGCGTAAAGGCTGCATTGCGCCAGACGATGCTGCCGGCTTCCCGGACCCGTCCATTAAGTCCCAGCGATTGTCCGCCTACGGCGTAGACTTCCGGGTTCGCGAAGGCTTCAAGGGCAATATTCAGGCTTCCGGGGAAAGGCTGAACACCAGCGGACAGCAGCAGAATGACCTCTGCCCTTGCAAGCTCAAGCCCGAGCGCGACCTGTTCGGCATGCGTAGTTCGGTAAGGGGGACGGAGGATGTGAATGCCGCGAACAAACCTCTCGATCTGGGCCGTCTCATCCGTGGAGCCGGCATCCACCAGAATGATCTGAAGGTTGCGCTCACTGTTCGCATGAAGGGCGGCAAGCGTCGCAAGGGTTTCCAGAAACTGGTTCGAAACAGGCAGGATGACCGTTACGTCCGGTATGGTGACCGGGCGGAAATCCAGGGGGCCGCGGATCAGGGAGGGAATGAGGGTCTGCGCCCGCTGAAGATCCAGAAGCTGGCACTGCTCTGCAGGGATGTCAGCAACGACCTCGTTCACCGGGTTGCCCTGGGACTGGACCCAGAGCGTGAAGATGTCGGTGATATCCGGCCTGCGCAGCAGACGCTGTGTTCCGCTCTGGCTCAGGAAGGCGGCGAGATCGACGCCGGCCTGTGGCTGTCGTTTCTCGGCTATGCCGAAACGGATGAAATGCTCATAGCCGTTCCGAAAGCCTCCATTGGCCACGATATTGCCGACATCGGGATACTGCGCAGCATAAAAGGTTTCGCTGAACCACGGATTGGGATCGTACGCTGTTGGATTGCCATTGGTCAGGTAATGATGAAGCGGGCTTTGGAATCTGCCGCTCTCCAGCGCGTCCACAACATCCGGATAGCGCTCAAGATACCATTGCGGATCGAAATACCAGGAACTGCGCCGCCGACCGGCTACTGAAAACCTGATGAACTGGGCAAAATCACCAATCGCGAAATCATAATGCTGCCGTTCCGCCATGCTGGCGGCACGAAAGACTTCGGGATCGAAAAACACATGCGACTTGCGATGTTCCTGATCGCCGATTGCAAGATAGTGGTCGTATCCGTTGCAGAAGCCCTGTGACGCCAGCACATGGGGGCTCAGGTCGGGATTGCAGCTGAAATAGTTTTCTTCGGAGAAAAGCCAGTGCGGCGAGCGGCTCCGGAAGCCACTTTCGCAGTAATGAAGGAAACCGCTGTCGAAAATCCCCAGACTGATGCCTTCGCGGACATCCGGATTCTGGCGCAGATACCATTCTTCATCAAAAAAACGGTTGGGAGAGAGCCCCGCCCTGGCGCCCTTGCGTTTCCAGTGCTGCTCCAGCCCTTCGTCACTCAGATCAAGCTCGCCAGCCTCTCCGCTTTCCTTGGCTTCCTCCCGCAGACGCAGCCCATAGCGTGTGCGGTACCATTCAGCGTCAAACGCAGCCCACAGAGGCGGCCGGTCGCCCGCGAAAGCCGGAGATGCAAGGATGTGATCTTTCATTGACGCTGGATCCTCTGGGAGCGCACACGGAACGGTAAAGCTGTCGTGCCAGGTTTAACGCTGCTGCGCGCGCCGGCTCTGCCAGAGTTCATGGAAGTCAATGGGCTGGATGTTGGGAGACGGGAATCCAGCTTCACGAACCGTGTTCAGCATGACACTGCGCGCGGGCGGAAACAGGAAGCGCGGTGCCTCAACCAGCAGCAGGGGCTCGATGGCGTCCTGCGGGATACGCCCCGTCAGACCGAACAGGCCTGCATACGCCACGCTGAGTTCATACAGCACCTTCGGATTGGGCGCGTCCTGTGTGGGCGCGCGCTCAAAACCCTGGGCACGGATGACCAGACTGACCTCGAATGTCGGCTGCTCCCCGAGCTGACGTCCTGTCACATCGACCATCATGCCGATATGAGGCTGCGACGGCAGTTCCCGGTACACGTCCGGGGTATTCTGTACGTCAATCGACAACGTCCGGAGATACTGCGAACCGATGATGAGAGATGAGGAAGACGGCAGGGAATCCGAGACATCCAGGCTGGCAGGAGTGCCTGTCACGGTGTCGGCGTATGTTTGACTCATTATGTTTGCATCCTCATGCGGTCATCATCATTCCCTACATTTCATATTGCACTGAAATGCAAGGAAATGTGGCGCCCCATACTCTGTCATGATGTTTACGTTTTGACCAGCGGGGCGAAATCCGGTGATCTTTCAGTCTGAAGGTCCAGACGCTGGCAATCGGGTCCGGTTCCTTGGAGGGGATGGAGTGTTTTTCCCCATCAGCCCGACAGGCCCCACCCTTCCGGTTTTCAGCCTGCCAAAACAGCCCGGAAGACAGCATTTTCCGGAGGCGGTCACCGGAACGGGATGATTTCAGACACCGCCATCCCTTTCGGTGATACGTTGGGGGTGATATCGCCATCTGGCGCAATGTCAGCACTGGCGCATGATACTGCCTGCACTGGGCATCATGACTGCTGACAGGGATCAATCTTCCTGCCCGCACGTCTTGTTGCGCTGCAGGTAGCACGATAGGACCATGTTCATGCTCAGACTGCTCATTCTCGTCATTCTTCTTGCGGTCCTGATCGTTTTTGCCCTGAGCAATACGGATCTGGAACCCATCTGGCTGGTTTCCTTCGGCTGGCATCTGTCCATTGGCACCCTCGTCCTGGGCGTCGGCGTGGTCGCTCTCCTGTTTGGTTTCCTGATCGGTCTGATCGGTGACATGCAGCAGCGTTCGCGCGCACGTCGCGCCGAGCAGCATGTCCGGACCCTGGAAAGTCAGCTGGTTGAACTCCATCAGCGTCTCGACCGTCTTCAGAACCCAGCAGGTTCCCCCCTTCCCGCCACCACTCCCATCCAGCCTGAACAGAAGGTCTGATCTCCACCATGTCCAGGCGCACACGACTGATCGCAGCCCTCGATACCGCATCCCGTTCCACGGCCCAGCACTGGGCCGACAGCCTGAAAAATAACGTCGACGCCATCAAGCTGGGTCTCGAGTTTACCTATGCCTGCGGTCTGGATGCGGTAAAAACCGTATCGGCCGGGCACGAACTGTTTCTGGACCTGAAGCTGCACGACATTCCCCATACCGTCGCATCAGGTCTGACTGCCCTCGCCCCGCTCAGACCCGCCCTGACGACCATCCATGCCAGTGGCGGTTCCGAAATGATCGCCCGGTCCCGGGAAGCTCTTGAGAGCGCTTTTCCCGCTGGCACAAAACGCCCGAAACTGCTTGCCGTTACGGTTCTGACGAGCATGAACGCTGAGGGTCTGTTGGACATCGGCGTCAACGCCACGCCCCAGGAACAGGTGCTCAGACTTGGAAAACTGGCCATCAGCGCTGGGGCAGACGGGCTGGTCTGTTCGGCGCATGAGATTGCGCCTCTACGCGATGCTCTGGGTGACGAGCCCGTTCTGGTCGTGCCGGGCATTCGGCCTGCTGGCAGCGCGTCCGATGACCAGAAGCGCATCATGACGCCTGCACAGGCTGCCCAAGCCGGCGCCGACTGGATTGTCGTGGGGCGCCCCATCACGAAAGCCGAAGATCCGGTTCTGGCCGCCAGAGCCATCATGGAGGAACTGGCCAGCGCATGACCGGCGTCAAGATCTGCGGAATTCGTGACACCCAGACGATGGCGCTTTGTGCGCGTCTGAAGGTTGACTGGGTCGGGTTCGTATTCTGCGACGCTTCGCCACGGTTTGTAACTGCTGATGACGCCCTGCGCCTGCATGAGAGCGCACCATCCGGTCAGGAAGGTGGCCCTTTACGGGTCGGTCTGTTCGTGAAATCCGATGACGACTTCATCGCACAGGTTCTGCGGACTGTCCCGCTGGATATTCTTCAGATCTATGACACCCCGGAACGGGCAATCGAAATCCAGTCCCGCTTCGGACGTCCCGTCTGGCAGGCTTGCGGCATCGCCAGACATTCGGATCTGCCGACAAACCCAGACATGGCAGGATATGTCATCGAAGCCCCCAAGCAGGAACAGGATCACCGTCCAGGTGGCCTCGGCCGGACTTTTGACTGGTCCCTGACCCGGAACTGGACACCACCGTCATTCTGGATGCTCGCAGGCGGTCTGAATCCCGGCAATGTCCAACGCGCAATCCTGGAAAGCCAGGCACCGGCAGTTGACGTTTCTTCGGGGGTGGAAGCCGCTCCTGGCTGTAAATCCGCTGAACTTATTGAAAAATTTGTCCAGAACAGCCGAAAGGCACTTGATCTCAGGCCGAAGCTCTCGTAAACACCGCCTCGCTCGACAGGAGAGATGGCCGAGCGGCTTAAGGCGCACGCTTGGAAAGCGTGTGTACGTTAATAGCGTACCGTGGGTTCGAATCCCACTCTCTCCGCCAGAGATCGAGAACCCCAATAAAATCAGCCACTTACGACCACCTGTCGGTAGTAGCCTACTACTCGTTCGGTAGTGCCTCATCGGTAGTGCCTCATCGGTAGTCCTTCCATGGTGAAGAACGGTGAGGATATGTTGGCCCAGAAAAAACAGGCGGCAACACGTGGTCGGCAAGGCTTTCCATTCCTCGGGATCGCTGGGCCGATGCAGGGCAAGCCTACGGAACCAAATCCGGTATCAAACACGAACTTATCCGATCACTCGGGACGCGGGAGAAGCAGGAAGCCCTTAGAAGGCACGACAAGGCCCTTGCAGTTCTTCGGGCTGAAGTGGATGAGCGTCTGACCGCGAAAGGCTTCCTGCCTCTCCACGGTGATTGGAAGCCGGACTGGATGAGTGAGGAGCGGCCCTTATCCGAGGCACTGGAAGCCCAGCGGGAGATCGCGGCCCCCTCAGATAGGACGGATAGTGGCGATAAACAGATGGGTGGAACTGACCCCAAACACCGCCTGATTGAGGGCATGGACTACTTTCTGGAGGATCGATCCGAACAGCTTGAGAAGGCTGGAAAGGACCCTTCAGGCTATGTGAGGCGCTTCCGGGAAACCGCGCTAGGCGAGTAGACCCCTTTTGCTATCGTGCTCGATAGGTGGATGAAGGAGCGTGAAACCTATGCATCTCAAGCCGCCATATCTCTGGCTCGCGCTACGCTAAATCACTTCAGCCGCTATCTGGCCGATGTGCAGGGGCTTGCAGAGCCGCCTGAGAACCTCATTGGCTTCCTTCGCGATCAGGTCATTGAGGATGTATCCCCTATGGTCCTCGGCTCAGGACTCATAGCCAGAAGATGATGGTTGCATCGAGATCATGTTCGGAAGGCTCAAGGACTGGCGGCGGGTCGCAACCCGCTACGACAGATGCGCGACCGTTTTCTTCTTTGCCATCTGCCTCCCCGCAACCGTCATGTTCTGGCTATGAGTCCTAAACCTAAATCCGGCTCGGCAGAGCTTTTGTCAACGCAATCGCGTTGATACCCTTTTCTCTGTGTTAAAGTGCATTCTGTAACTACTGGGTCGGTGGTCTTGAGAGCTGGCTGTTGACCAGAGTCTGGGTCTGCCGGTCGATCGTCCAGAGACGGTTGGCTGCCAGGGCGTCCCAGTCGAAGGCCTGGCCGTGGGTGGGGAGCTGGTAGGTTGCAACATGGCGCAGGCGGCTGCCTGCCTGGGGAAGTTGCAGGGCGTAAAGTTCCTGCGCGTCGTGGCCCGTGACGTAGAGGAGGCCGTCCTGCCCCCAGTGGCCGCCTGAGGCACTGTGATGGCCGAAGCGTTCGAGAACATCCTCGGGGAAGAGCCACTGTTCCTGCGTGGAGAACCGGGGATCCATCCTGACGAGGAGCGTCGAGCGGTGATCGCGGGGGGCTTCGCCGCCATCGCCATCGTAATTGGCGAAACAGGCCCACCAGCTGCCGTCATGCCAGTCGATCCAGGTCAGGGAACCGCGACCGGGACCGAAGCTGTGGGTGCGGGTGTGCTGCATCGTTCTGGTGTCGAACCACTCGACGGAGCTCCACATCGGCAGATGCGGGTAATCCGACATGGCGCAGACAAGTTCCGTGCCCTGCACCTCGCAGCTGTTGATATGGATGAAGATGGCCGGGTCACCGGACCAGCCCCCCACCCTTTTGCCGGTCTGTCGGTCATATTTTCCGATTGTGCTGTTCTGGATCGCGTAGAGGAACTGCCGGTCGTTCGCGACGCCCTGCGTGGCCTCCTTTGCCGGAAGGGTGCGGATGACGGTGGCCGCACCTGCCGGAGGCAGGTCGGCTGCGTGGCACAGGGGGGCGAATACAAGCGCGGCGAGTGCGGAAAGAAGATGTTTCATGAATCAGAAGTCCGGCTGAAAGCGCAGGCCGAACCAGACGGTGCGACCGGCAGGATGGCGATCCTGGATCAGGTTTTCACGCGGTCCCATCCGGGTCACGTAGCCTTCTCCCGTCAGGTTCTGGACCTGCCCGGTGGCGGAAAGCCATTTGTAAAAGCGGTAACTGGCCTGAAGGTCGAGCTGGCCGCGCTCCTGAAGCCACATGTCCTGCCATTTCGCGGTGCCGGACGTTGAATACAGGGACTTCCCGATGCGGTTATAGGCGACGCGAGCCTCAAGGTTCTTGTCGGCATAGAACAGGGACGCGTTGTAGATATGGGAGGGCTGGTTCGACAGGCCGTTGACCCGGCGCTGGGTCCCGTCATCCATGGTTTCTTCGTAGAAACCCTGAAGGAAAGTGGCGTTGAACGACAGGCCGAAATTCTTGAGGATACCGGGCAGGAAGCCGAAGCGCTGGCGCATGAGCTGCATTTCCACGCCGCGCATCCCTGCCCCCGAGGCGTTCAGGGGTTCGGAAATGACTGCGGCGTAGGATGCGCCGTCCATCATGATGTTGCCGTAGGATGTGCGGGTATAGATCTGGTCGTGGATGTCCTTGTAGAAGAGCCCGACCGTGAGGATCGTGTCCTTCTGCGGGTACCATTCGTAGGACAGGTCGTAGTTCCAGGAATGGCGGGGCTTCAGGTTCGGATTACCCTGGGAAATATTGACCGTGGCGCCGTCGAAGGTCGTGCTGGTGGCGGCGCCGTAATCGCCGTAATTCGGGCGTCCCACGGTTTCGGTAAAGGCTGCGCGGACTTTCATGGTCGGGTTCAGGTTGAATGTCGCCAGAAAGGAGGGCAGCAGGTAATCGTAACCGGCGCCGCGGGTCTCATACAGGTAATCCGTGACGCCATTCTGTGTGATGCCATTGAAATTGCCGATATCCGCACGGGTATGATCCCACCGGAAACCGCCCTGCAGGGACACGAAACGGTTGTGCCAGCCCGTCTGGAAATACGCGGCCGTAATGGATTCCTGCATGTGGTAATAGGCAGGCTTTGTCGTTGAGATCGTGTTCGTCGTCTTGAACAGGGACTTGTTGTTGAGCAGCTTGTCCAGGGCTTCCTGATAATTCAGCGTCAGATATTTCAGACCCGGCGCGGATTCCATCGTCAGGGTTTTGGCTGCGAGGACCTGATCCATGTTGCCGATCTCGGCAGCGGCGGCGGCATCCTTTGGAATCCACTGGGTATAGGTTTCGCTGTTCGTGACATGTGTCATCGTCTGGGTGACGCCGGCGTTCATCCAGAAGCCATGCCCGACATCCCAGCGCCAGTCTCCGCGCAGGAAGCGGACGTCGTTCTTGACGTGGAAGCCGTAAAATCTCCAGTACCGCGGATTGTAATTATCGGCGTTATTCGCGGCAGTCAGATCGTTCAGATAAATGGATGGTGCACCATTATCGAGGGTGTAGCTGTATCCGTAATTGCTCTGGTATGTCGTCTTGTTCGTGTTTTCGTTCATTCCGGTGTTGTATTTGATCATGGTCCTGTAGCTGTCGTCCCAGGCTATGGAGTCCGACGCCAGGAAATTCAGGTGCATCCGATCGTTGATGTCGTAGTGGATCTTGCCGTTCACGAACCATGTCCGCTGCGTTTCGGGCTGCTGGGTGATCCCGAACTGATACTGGCCGGTGCTGACCGATCCTGTGTCGGGTGTGGCGCCCTGGGTCCATGTTCCGGACGGCATCGAGAGCGCTTCGTTCCGGGTTTCCTGATCGAGTGTGTGGAAATATCCGCCGAAGACGGACAGGTCGAAACGGTGTGAGGGGCGGTACTGGAACTTTCCGGTCAGGCTGTAACGGCGGTATGCATCATCGAATGCGTAGTCCTGCGAGCGGACCGGAACGGCGTGACCGGTTGCGGCCACGGCATCGGTATTGGTGGGTGATCCGACGGACGTCCCTGAGGCCGTGTAATAATTCCAGCCGTCACCGCTGGAGTCACCGGGAAGGATCGCATGGGTTGCCGAGTGCAGTTCCTGATAATTGCCTGACAGGACGAAGCCGAACTCCTTGTTCTTGCCGAAAACCCGGGTCAGGGCGCCGTCCACGCGCCAGTTCTCGTGCATGGGCTGGACCACGCTGCCGGCAAGGTTGTTCCAGCCTCCCAGAAGCTGTGTGTCGAAGGTATTGCCGTAATCGAAGGCGTTCTTGGTGACCATGTTCACCTGCCCGCCGATACCCTGCGGGTCATTATAGGCGTCCACGGTTTTGAGGACCTGAAGCTCCCCCAGCATCGAAGAAGGAATGAGATCGAGCCGTGCGCCGCGATAGGTGTTGTTGGCGCTGGCGAGCTGGGCGCCGTCGATCGTGATGAGGTTGTAGGAGTTGTCCAGTCCGCGGATGGTGATGTTTTCGATATTGTTGTCCGAACGGTTGTCATCCGTGCTGGGCATCACGGAAATGCCGACGATGCGCCGTGCCGCTTCCACCACGCTCAGATCGGGGACGGTACGGATCTGTTCGGCGCTCAGCGTATCGATCATCTGCGCCGAGTAGCGCTTGGAGGATGTGGAATCGCGGTTGGCGTGCACGCTGACATTTTCGGTTCTGGATGCATCGAGCGTGGATTTACGGGCCGAAGTCGGGCGGATGCCCGGTTTTGTCGGCGTTGGCTGATGCAGGCCGATCACGACGACATGGCTGTGGCGGGAGATGACGGTCAGGCCTGTTCCGGCCAGAAGCTGCTCCAGGGCCCTGTCACTTCCCATCGTGCCATGAACTGCGTTGCCCATGATGGTTCCGCGTACGGGATCGGCGAGGACGATCTGGACATTCGCCGCCCGTCCATAGGCGATGATCGCCTGGGCAATCGGCATACGGCTGATGCTGAACGAGGAGGTCTGGGCGTAAGCGGCCTGCGTGGTCAGGACACCGGCGAGGCAGGTAGTGGACAGGGCGAGGCCAGGAAAAATTTGCGCACGACTGTTTAAGCGAAACACAGCAGATTGAATCCCCGTTTGGATACGTTCGCTTAAAAGATGTTAAGGGCTGAAAAATCCGCCGCTTCGGGAGTGTGAAGCTTTTCTTACTTCCCGTGACGTCTGACGGATCAGAGAAGACTGATTTCCGTGGGGGCGATCAGGGTTTTCGTCCCGAAAATCTCGCTCAGGATGCGGGCGAAGATGACGGGGTCGCTAAGGGAGAAAATCCCGCTGATCCGGCGGTTGGCGCAGGCGGGATTTTTCAGGACGATTTTCTGGGTGTTGTAGCGGTTGATCTGCCGGATGGCGTCGGTCACGTTCACGGACTGGAATTCAAGCAGCCCCCGGCTCCAGGCCGTGACGCGTTCCAGATCATCGTCAGACAGGACGCTCAGGGAAATCCGGTTGTGCTCGTAACGGATCCAGTCGCGCCTGTGCAGCACGCGCCGCTCCTTCTCCCCTGCGCAGCGGGTCAGGATATGGCCGCCCAGAACGAGGGCGTCACTCTCCGCCCCGCAGGCATGGGCGATCAGGCTCGCGCCGTCGGGAAGATCGATGGACAGTCCGTCCATGTTCAGCCGTACAGGGGCTTTTCGCGCGGTCAGATGCGCCTGTCCGCGCAGCAGATCGAGACAGGGGGCGCCCGGGCCGCGACGGACCCTGAGTACCGTTTCCTGATCGAGAATCAGATCGCCGCAGAGTGGCTCCTGCACATGCAGGAGGCCGGAGCGGGCCTGGTAGATCCGGGAGGCTTCTGCGGGTTTTCCCGGAATGACGGCCGCGGCGGCAAGGCCTGCGGCAAGCGCGAACCGGCTGAAGGCGCGGCGTGACAGGGGAGCGGATGCCGGCGGTTCGGCCGGCAGGGCCGTTCCCTGGAACGCCGCCACACGTCCGGCCGACAGCCAGATGGTCCGGGCGCGCGTAAAGGCGCCGCGATGGCGGATGTCCTGCGCCAGCCATGCCTTCAGCGTTGCGTCTTCCCGGCTGGACAAAGGCGCTCTGTCCAGTCGCGCAACCCACTCAAAAGCGATGGCGTCGATGGGATTTTCGCTCAGATCATCGCTTTTCAACGACTGACTTAACCTCTCCGTGTCGTTTCGGGCCGGCTTTTGCGGGGATATGGCGTTCCTCGGAAAAGAAGCGGCTCAGGGCTCTGATCCCGCGCGCCACCTGCTTTTCGACGATGTTCTCCGAAATGCCCAGCCGTTCCGAAACCTGCCTCTGCGATAACCCTTCAAGCCTGCGCAGCAGGAGAACCTGCCGGCAGCGTTCGGGGAGTTGTTCAACCATCTGGTGGAGACATTCAAGCTCCTGCCGCACTTCGACCACCTGCTGGGGTGAAGGCGACTCATCCATGATGTTCTGGGCGTCAAAATCCGCCAGTGCGGTAATGGAAATAATGCGGGCGCGGCGATAATGCTGGAGGACGATATTGCGGGCCATGCGGAAAAGATAAGCCTGCGGGGCTTTGATGAGCTCGACATGGACGTCCAGAAAAGTCGCGTAGCACTCCTGCACGACGTCATCGACTTCGATGTCCCGGAACTGGCGGAGCCAGCCGCGCAGGGCGCGTTCATGGGGGATGATGTGACGTGAGAGCCATATGATTTTCTCATTCTGGCTGAGGACGTTATCGGGTTCGTCTTCCAACTGCGCATCCCACGTCACGGTGAATGCGTCCGCTTGTAGCGACTGGGGACGGCCAGTCATTTGATAGTTTCATGACAACTGAAACCCATGTCTCATAGCCAGGACATGAAGATTGTAGCCTAGCACATGGCGGAGAAGGATACGGTTGGGCATCTGTCCCGCTGGCAGGAAGAAGCTCAGCGGTCGTCCGTTCTGGTCGGTGACCGCATGCAGCTTCTGTTCATGCTCCCTTTGATGCGGCCGGTCAGATGTCCAGGATACCCTTTTAAACCGCAGGCTCGAAGCCGTGGGTTATGCCCTGAGGGACGTCGTATCGATCATAACCGTCCGGAGTTCTGCCTTGTCGGCAGAAAGGCTACCCATCCTCTTCATAAAGACACCCATTCCACCCCAGTGCTTCCAGCGGTTGCAGAGCGTCTTGTGCGATCCATATTCCTGGGACTCATCGTGTCAGTCCAAGCCGTTCCGATTTATAAAAATGATGCAGTTCAGCACGCGGCGGTCATCAACGTCGGATTTGCCGTGGCTTTTGGGGGAAAGGGGCGCAAACGGTCCATCTGCTCGTCCGTCAGCCAATACAGGTCGCTCATCTTCAGTCTCTTGGCAGAGCCCGAAGCAAGGTAAGTCTTTCAAGTTTATTGACGATAACAGTCGGTATCGCTCGTTTTGGCGAGTGCATTATGAAAAGCATTTCAAAAACTTTCCGCTAGGAGTTCTTCGTTTATGAATCCTGAAATCATGCCCCGTGTAGGCTGTGGCGCAGTTCTTCTCAGGGAAAATTCTTTGCTGCTGGTTTATCGGAAGCGTGATCCGGAGCGTGATCACTGGGGGCTTCCAGGTGGGAAGGTTGACCCCTTTGAAACCCTGCAGCAGGCCGTCAGACGGGAGATTCTCGAAGAAACGGGTCTTCAGATCGAACGGATGAGCCTGCTCTGTATCGTGGATCAGATTGCGCCGGATCGGAATGAACACTGGATCGCTCCCGTCTATATCGCCGAAGACTTCACCGGGAACGCCGCAGTTATGGAACCTGAAGCCCTGGGAGACGTGAAGTGGTTTCCTCTTGAACAGCTCCCGAGACGATTGACGCATGCAACGCAAGTCGCACTGCAAGCCTTGCAGGACCGAGATGTTTCCTGAACGACATGGGATTTGAGTACTGGGCAAAAGCTCCGGAAAAACAATTCGCCAGACCTTTGAGAAACGAGGGGTGGCTTAACAAGTCGCTTGGTCAAGGCCGGGATTGACCTCTCGAGCGGCCCCGACATGCTCAGCAATGTCCATCACGGATGGCTGTTTCTACTGGAAGCTTAGTGCGTCACGAAGCAAGTTTCTGCTTGAACTGACATGATGAACCGAAAAGTAGAAAATGCCTGCCGGAGATATCTTTCCGGCCCGGTGGGGGTACCTCCCCCGGTACGCGGAAGCATATGCACATCACATTTATCATCTGATCGTGCTGGATAATTGTGTTCTGTCACGAGGGTGTCACACTGGTGATTCTACGATACATCCAGAATTCAATAGAAGTGTTTTGAAAAAACCAAAAATATAGATATCATTTTCCCTACATTGTTTCCGGATAAAATGAATTTGTGTCTTTAATTATCATCAATAACAAAGAAGAAATTCAATGTGTATAAATGTAACCATTGTATGGCACTTATGCAACAGCCCCTTTTGATCCACCAGAGGACGCTTGTTTCCGGATAGACAAAGTTCCGCATGAAAAACTACTTCTGGGGAGCTTAAAAAAATCGTCTGACAGTGAGCCCACATGATTCCTTATCGACGCAGGGAGCTGCTTCTGTGCGCTTCCATCCTCGCAACCGGGCTGGGAATCTCTGCGAAAGCAGAAGCCCAGACTGCGACCAGTACGCATCATCGTGCGTCCTCACACGGTGCGTCTGTTCATAAAAAGAGTGCGGTGAAAACTGCCAGCAAAGCTGCAGCTGGACCGTCTGCAACGCAGGCTACGACAGCTCCTTCGGCCGTGGCAGCGGGCACATCGGCCCCCACCTTTACAGCTCAGACCCGTCATAATCGCGCTCTTGACTCCATTGAAACCGGGCGTGCGGAAACGGTGGTTGTTACGGGATCTGCGCTGAGCACCTCCAACAACCAGAACGCCAATCCGGTGCAGATCATCAGCAGCAAGCAGATCGAACAGACAGGCGCCACCACGCTTGGTGACTATCTGCAACGTCTGCCTTCGATCGGCTCGCAAGGAACGACGAACAGTCAGACCAACGGTACGGATGGTGTCAGTTGCACGGATATTCGTAATCTGGGTCAGCAGCGCGTTCTGGTGCTGGTTGATGGCAAGCGTGCTGCCATTAACGGTGAGTCCAGCTGTTTCGACATGAACACCATCAATATCCATCAGGTGGCCAGTGTTGAAATCCTGAAGGATGGTGGCTCTGAACTGTATGGTGCCGATGCTGTTTCCGGCGTCATCAACATCAAGCTGAAGCATAACCTGAGCGACGGTAACATTACGGTCCGTGGTGGCATCACGGATGTGGGGGACGGCCAGACCGGCATGATCTCCGGCTACAAGGGCTGGAATTTCGATCATGGCAAGGGCAATGTCACGGTTTCCGGCTCTTACATGACGCAGAGCGGCATCAAGCAGAAAAACCGCTCCTGGGCGACCCCGGTGCAGCAGAATGACTCATCCGATGTCTCTGCCCTGACCTATGGCTCAGGTTATCCGACGGCAGGCCGTTTCATCGGTGCGACCAGCGGCAACGACATGATCGCGAACAGCAACGGGACGCTGAGTTCATTCACGAGCGCGGATCGCTACAACTACGGAAATGACCAGTCCCTGACGAACTCCCTTCAGGACGCGACGCTGTCATTCGATGCGCATTATGACATCAACAGTCATTTTACGCCGTACCTGAACTTCAACTACAGTCACCGTAATTCGTCGACCACAATGGCGCCGGAACCAGTGTCGGGAAGTATCTATCCGTCCACATTGCCTACAACGCTTTATATTCCGGCAAATGATCCGTACAATACGTCTGGTGAAGACCAGTACATGTACAAGCGCATGGGCGAGTGGGGTAACCGCCGCACCGAAACCGCCTCTGACACCTATACGGGCATTGCCGGCCTCAAGGGTGAAATCACCCACGGCTGGAACTATGACCTGTCCTACACCTATGGCTGGAACCAGGTTTCAAACCAGGTCGAGGGCGTAGGAAATTACACCAAGCTTCTGGAAACATACGGCCTGCGTCAGGTTACGCCAGGTGATTCCAGCAGTGCGCTTGTTTACGATCCGTCTGTCTGCAATGCATCCGCAGGATGTGTGCTGTCCAATCCGTATGAGAAGCTTTCTTCGGCAGCTGCAGCCTATTCCAACTACACCACGCATGAGAACTACTACTACCAGATGCGTGACCTGAACCTGCGTATCAACAACAACCATGTTGTTCACATGCCGTGGGCGAATGGTGGCGATCTCGGTATCGCGCTGGGTATGGAACATCGTGGCGAACAACTCGCCTATCATCCGGATCCTCTGGTCGAAGCCGGTGAGACGCTGACAAACTCCGCCTCCTACACGGGTGGCGGGTTCAACGTCACGGAAGGGTATCTCGAAGGCAAGGCGACGCTGCTGCATAACGCGTTCCTCGCGAAAGATCTGACGATTGACGGTCAGGGCCGGTATTCGTCCTACAACACGTTCGGCGGCACGAAGAACTGGAAGGTCTCCATCAACTGGGCGCCGATCCAGGATATCCGCTTCCGTGCGACACTTGGCACATCCTACCGTCAGCCGAATGTGTATGAACTGTATGGCGGGCAGTCTCTCGGCTATGCATCCGCGACGGATCCCTGTGACTCCGTGCAGGCGGCCACCTATGGCGCCAAGGCTGCAACCGTGGCTGCAAACTGTGCCAAGCAGGGTATCAACACGTCCACGTTCAGCTCCACATATTCCGGTCAGACCCCGACCATTTATGGTGGTAACAGCGCCCTCAAGCCTGAGACTGGCCGGACTTATACCTTTGGTACGGTGATCACCCCGCGCTGGATTCCAGGTCTTTCGGCATCCGTCGAATACTGGCACTACACGCTCAAGAACATGATCTCATACCTGCCGACGCAGTACATCATGGATGAGTGCTACACGGGAGCTGATACATCGTATTGCAGTGATATCACGCGCAATTCGAGCACGGGTCAGCTCAACTCCGTCTCGGCGCTGTACCAGAATATCGGCGGCCTGAAGACAAGCGGTATCGACTTCGACCTCGATTACCGTATCCGCATCACGCCTCATGACGTGCTGACGCTGTCCAACAATTTCCAGCAGCTCGTCAGCTATCTCCAGCAGTATGAGCCCGGTGGTTCCTGGTACAACTATGCCGGCCGCATGCTTTATCAATCCGGTTACGGTATGCCGCGTGTTCGTGACTATGCCACGGTTGGCTGGCAGCACGGGGCCATCGGCTTCACCTACATGATGAACTATATCGGTGGCATGCGCTGGAACGACGGAACCGAGGATCTGACACGCGCCAATGGCTACGGTCGTACCAGTACCCCGGGGATCTTCTCCCACGATGTGACGGTAACGTATCGCTGGAACCGCTGGAACTTCCAGGGTGGTGTGAACAATCTCCTCGACAAGAAGCCACCTTTCGTTGCCAGCGCAACGGATAACAGTGCCTCTGCGCTGTATGGCAACCTCTACATGGGACGTTACGTCTTCCTGCAGGCTGGCGTGAACTTCTGAGACCATTTACCGGTCAGACCAAAAGAAAAGGCAGCTCGAAGGAGCTGCCTTTTTTAGTGTCCAATATGGATCTGTAAGACCCGTCCTTTCTCAGGACGGGCTATAGATTACCGGCCGGCTTTCACCAGACGAACCGCCTCTATCTGGTCGCCTTCTCCGCCCGGAGAGGCCAGACCCCTGCCCAGATCCTCCCCTACGATCCGTGCACAGAGGGCCAGCGAGAGCGCACCTGCATCCGGGTGGCCCTTGCTACGCTCACCATGCATTTTCGCGCGCCCCATGCGGGGTAGCAGATCACGCGTGGCTTGCGCAGCTTCATGAGACGCCTGCGCACCCATCTGCCAGGCTTCCACAAGCCCATGCCCCGTGGCCAGAGCCTTCTCCAGCGTTTCAACAAACGGCACCAGGGCATCTACCAGTGTCTTGTCGCCGGGTTTCGCCCGGCCAAGCTCCATGATGCGTTCCATGCTGTTCCGCGCACCGCCTGAAAGCTGCTGCGCATCGGGCAGGCTGTTGTCATCGAATGCCAGACTGAAGGCCCGCAGCCCTTCGCCCCAAAGTGCCCCGGATGTTCCCCCGGCCCTGTCCGCCCAGGCGTCCGCCGCCGAGGCCAGAACCGTCGCTGGACCAGCGCCGGCATCCGCCGCCGCCCGCGCTACTTTCGCTGCCGCCGCAGAACCACGCGCCATGCCCTGACCATGGTCCCCGTCCCCAGCCACAGCGTCGATATGCCCCAGGTCGGACTCCGCTTCCGCCAGTGTCCGGGCCAGATGATCCATGACAGCGGCCACACAGGCCCCACCACGACGCCCCTGCGCCGTTCCGGAGCGCATGTACAGGATCTCGGTTTCCTCAGGAACTTCAAGCCGCGTGATCCCGTCCCCGCTCAACTGACCATGGCTCAACGCGGCAGATTCTACAGGGGATCGCCAGTACCGTTCCAAATCCTCATCGAGCCAGGTCAGCGTCAGCGAGCAGCCCGCCATATCAAGGCTCGTAACGTACTCACCCACCAGCGGCGCCACGAGCGTCAGACCTGCCTTTTCGAACATTGGCACCAGCCGTTCCCACAGGACGAACAGCTCTTCCTGCTTGGTGCTGCCCAGACCGTTCAGCAGGACGGCCACCCGGCGCGACGCCCCTTCCGGAAGCTCTGCCAGCAGGCGGTCGAACAGGATATGCGCCAGATGCTCCGGGTCCGGAACATCCTGCTCATCAATACCTGGCTCCCCATGCACGCCCAGTCCGAGCGCTATGCGGTTCTTCGGAACTTCGAACAGCTTTTCTTTCTCGCCCGGCAGCGTGCAGCCATCAAAAGCCACGCCGAATGTGCAGGTCTGACGGTTCACCCGCTGCGCGACTTCCTCGACTTCATCGAGTGTCAGCCCCGCCTCGGCCGCAGCGCCTACAATCCGGAAAATCACCAGATCGCCGGCAATTCCGCGCCGCTTCTCACGTGTGGATGCATCCGAGCTTGCCACATCATCCGCTGTCGCCAGAACGCGGACGTCATAGCCCTCTTCGCGCAGACGGTCCGCTGCGATCCCGAAATTGAGCACGTCCCCGGCATAGTTGCCGTAACCGAGAATGATCCCGCCGCCCAGATCTGCCTGGCGCGCAATGCTTTTGATGGCCTGCGTGGAGGGCGAGGCGAAAATATCCCCTGCCACCGCCGCATCCCCGAAGCCCGGACCGACATAGCCCGCAAAGGCCGGATAATGACCCGAGCCCCCGCCCAGGACGACGGCTACCTTCCCGCGACGGGCCGGGGTGGCCCGAAGTACACCACCGCGCACATATCGCACGAGATCGGGATGGAGAAGGCTGAACCCCCGAAGGGCGGACGCTGCGAAAGTCGATGCGTCACCGCAGATCTTGGTCATGGAACGTCTCCCTGTCAGATTTCAGACGGCATCGCGGTTGAGGTAGCGGCGGGCCAGCGCATCGAAGGAAATCGCCAGCACGACGATCCCTCCACTGACGACCGACTGCCAGTACGGCGAGATGCCAAACAGAACGATGATGTCTTCGATGATGCCGATGATGACGGCGCCCAGAACCGCCCCGATCGGGCTACCAATGCCACCCGTCGTTGCCACGCCACCAATGACGGCCGCGGCAATCGGCCCCAGCACCCAGGTGTCACCGATGGAAGGCTGGGCCGTGCCCAGACGCGCCACCATCAGGATGCCCGCCAGCGCCGAAAGGAACCCGGCCAGCGCGAACGCGCCCATGCGGATCGCATTGACCCGGATGCCCAGCATCCGCGCCGCATCAGGATTGCTGCCGATGGCGTAAATATAACGCCCGACCGGTGTGCGCAGCATGACGAATGCCACGATCGCCAGACAGACCAGCAGCACCAGGAACGGCACCGGCACGCCCATCACAAGCCCACGGCCAAGGAACGTGATGTCCCGCGGCACACCCGTGATCGCAACACCCTTGGTCGCAACGAGGTTGGCACCGCCATATACGCCGGCCATACCGATCGTCAGCACCAGGGAATGCAGGCGGAGCTGCGTGATCAGCGCGCCGTTCAGCAATCCGCACGCCCCTCCCATCAGCAGGCACAGCCCCAGCGACAGCCAGGGATTGAGTCCGAGCTGCACCATCAGGATGCCACCCACCACACCCGCAAGCCCGCCAATCGCACCGACGGACAGATCAAGCTCGCCGAGGATCATCAGGATGGACTGCCCGATGGTAACCAGCCCGATAAAGGCCAGCGCCCGGGCGATGATGACCATGTTGAAGGTCGTCAGAAAATGCGGCGAAAGCGCACAGGACGCCCCGAATATGATGACCAGCGCCGCAATGACGCCCCCCAGCGGATTTCCGGCCAGACGGGAGACGAGCGCCTTGAGTGGGGGGAGCTTCGGCGGCTGCTGTGAGGGCGCTGCCGGAACAGTGGTTTCAAGCGACATGACGGTTCTCCGGGGCGCCGATGATCGCGCCGACAAGTGTGTTGACGTCAGTAGTGGCCTGATCGAACGACCCCGTGATCCGGCCGGAATACATGGTGATGATCCGCGAAGCGCAGCGCTGGAGCTCGGTCATTTCGGATGAGACGAGGATGATCCCTACGCCCTCTTCGGCGAGCTGCTGCATGATGCGGTAGATCTGGAATTTTGTGCCGATATCGATGCCCTTGGTCGGCTCGTCGAAAATCAGCACCCGCGGCCGCCGCGCCATCGCCCGGCCGATGATTGCCTTCTGCTGGTTTCCGCCAGACAGATGTGCGATCTTCTTGCCAGCCGAGGACGTCCGCACGTCGAACTGGCGGATCGTTTCGGCCACGACCTCGTTCTCACGCGCCGGGGAAATGATTCCGCCGCGCTTCATGCGATCCAGAACCGAGAGGCTGATATTTTCCCGCACACTCAGCAGCGGGAAAATGCCGTGATGCTTGCGCTCCTCGGACAGGTAAACCATGCCCAGAGCCACGGCCCGATCAGTACGGCCCTTCGGGATTTCCTCCCTTTCGAGGAAGGCATGCCCCCCGGTTGCCCGCAGATATCCGAAGATCGTCTGCATCAGCTCCGAGCGTCCCGCGCCCACAAGTCCAGCAAAGCCCAGGATTTCTCCACGCCGCAGAACAAAGGACGCATCCGAAAACCCGGGCCCGGACATATCTTTAACGCTCAAGATGACGTCAGTTTCAGACGCAGCCATACGCGGCTGGAACTTCTCCTCAAGCGAGACCGAACTGCCCGACATCAGCCGGATCAGGTGCCCCTCCGTCATTTCCGCCATCGGATAGGTGCCCACACTGCGGCCATTGCGCAGCACCGTCACCGTGTCCCCGAGCGCAAAGATTTCTTCCATCTTGTGCGACACGAACACGATCGCGCAGCCCTCGTCGCGCAGCCGATGAATGATGCGGAACAGATGCTCCGTTTCATTGGCTGTCAGTGACGAGGTCGGCTCATCTAGAATCAGAACCTTGAATTCTTCACGGCATGCCGCGCGCGCAATCTGAAGGAGCTGCTGGTCCGGTACGCTGATCCGGTTCACGAGCTGCCCCGGCTTCGCATGAATGCCGAACCGCTCGATCAGTTCCGCCGCCGCCTTCTCCATTGCCCCGCGCGACACCGTCAGATGCCCGAACCCGGAACGGTTAAACGGCATGAACATGTTCTCGGCAACCGTCATCGGCCCGAACAGGTTCAGCTCCTGCGGAACATAGGCGACCTTCTCAAACAGTGTCCGGTCATGCAGCGCATCCTGTCCTTCGATCAGGATGGTTCCCTCATCCGGCACGACCAGCCCGGTCAGCGTCTTGATGAGCGTGGACTTTCCAGCACCATTTTCCCCGGCGAGAATATGGATCTTCCCCGGCTCCAGCGTCAGATCGACATGATCGAGCGCCACCACACCGGGATAGGTCTTCCGGACGCCTTCAATCTGAAGAACTGTCATGACCGTCACTCCCCTTCCTGTTCTGCTGCGTCAGAGGTTCTTGCTCGTCAGAAGATCGATGCCGGTATCGATGTATTTGGGCGTCTTCTGCCCCATGGCCCGCTGCCAGGCAGACACGACGGCCCAGTAACCCTGCATTTCCGGCCGGCTCGACGCAGAGGACTCAGCAACGCCATCCTTGATGAGCTGGATCATGTCATTGAGGTTATCGAGCCCTACTTCCTTGACCTTGCCCGTCTTGCCGCTCTCGCGGATGGCCTGGCCGACGCCCACCGGTCCCGAGGCATCGCACTCAACCCATCCGACCAGATCCGGATGCGCCTGCATGATGGCGGATGCCTGCTTCTGCGCGGTCTCGATACTGTCATTGTCCACGCCGGTCGCGACGACCTTCATGTCCGGGTATTTGGCAAAGACCTTCTTTTCACACTCGGCCCGCAGCGTGTGGTTCGGTGCCGTCGGCACCCCCATCATGATCGCCACTTCGCCTTTCTTGCCGACCAGGTTCGCCAGCCGCTCGGCCGCCATCGTGCCCTGCTCGCAGAAATCCGCGCCCACGGCCGTGATGTCCATGCCTTCAGGCGGCAGGGAATCAAACACCGTCATGGGGATCTTCTCGTCCACGGCCTCGTCCATGGTCGCGCGGTTGCCCTTCTCGTCCAGCAGATCGAGGATCAGCCCGTCCGGATGGGTCGCGATGGCACGCTCGATAATGTCGTTCTGGGATGACACATCCGCCGTCTGCGGCGCGCGGTATTCGATCTCGACCTTCCGCCCCGTCGCCTGCGAGATCATCGTCGCAGCCGCCTGTGCCCCGTTATTCGCTTTGTCGAACCAGGGATGCACGGTCTTGGGGATCAGCACGAAGCGCAGGGGGGCGCTGTTATCCGCTGCATGGGCCTGACCTGCTGCAAGCGGCGCCAGAAATGGCGCAGCCGTCAGCATTGCGGCAAAAGCAAATGCCGTTTTCATAAGTGTATTCTTTCAAAGAACCAGCCGGATCAGTTCCAGACCGGGAGTTTTACTTCAGCAACTTGCGCCGACAGGAGCCTGCTGGCGGTATTTATTTCCGAGCGCATCAATGCCAGCCACATTCCGTGCCGAGGCACTGCGCGGATCAAACGTGCAGGCCAGCCAGGCTTCGGCAATGGATTTCGCCACTTCCGGCCCGATGACGCGCGATCCCATCGTGATGATATGCGCGTTGTTCGACAGCGCTGCACGCTCCGCGGAATACGTGTCGTGGGTCAGCGCGGCCCGGATCCCCGGGATCTTGTTGGCGGAAATGCACACCCCGATCCCCGTCCCGCAGCACAGGATACCCCGGTCGTATTCTCCCTGCAGAACGGCCAGCGCCACGCGCTCGCTCAGTTCCGAATACAGTTCAGCCCGCTCGTCTTCGGGATGGGACATGTCAACAACGACATGCCGCCCCAGTGTCGAGAGGTGTTCCACCAGAAGCCGTGCCAGGCCTTCGCCTGCACTGTCTCCACCAATCGCAATACGCATGACTGTTCTCCGTTTCTTTGACGTTCAGTCAGACTGTTCCGCTGCCGGAAACAGGACGTGATCCCGTGATGACCGTCATCACGCGGCAATTTTGCGGGACACAACCCCGCTCACACTTTCCACCAGCGTCATGAAATCTGCAGGCTCCCACGCCGCACGCCCGACAAACACACCGTCCACATCCGGCAATGCAACGTAATCGCGGATATTGGCCTGCGAGACGCTGCCGCCATAAAGCAGCGGGATGCGCACGCCAATGTCCCCCGCCAGTTCACGCACGACAGCACGCAACCTGGTATGGATCCCGGACACGAACGAGGCCTCGGCCGGACGTCCCGCTGATCCGATGGCCCAGACCGGCTCATACGCGATCATGACCTGTCCCAGATCCTTTCTGGACACCCCATGCAGCGCAATTTTCACCTGTCGTGCCAGCGTCTCCTGCGAGACCCCGAACTCGAATTCATCCGCTGTATCGCCAATGCAGATCAGCGGCCGCAGACCGTGCCGCAGCGCGGCCCTCACCTTGAGGTTCACCGTCCAGTCCGTCTCGCCGAAATGCTGTCGACGCTCTGAATGGCCGATTTCGACGATGGACGCCCCGCACTCGGCAATCATCGGCGCGGAAACCTCCCCGGTCCAGGCGCCGCGGTCCTCCCAGTGCATGTTCTGTGCACCAACCAGCAGTGCGCTGTCTTCCAGCACCGAGCACACATCCCGCAGCGACGTGAAAGGCGGGATCACGAACGACCGGATCCCTTCCGGCGGCTGGAAGGATTCAAGCGCCCGCGCCGCCGCAATCGCTTCGGCCGGCCCTTTGTTCATCTTCCAACTCGTCCCGATCCAGACGCTCTTCTGATCCACAACCAACCTCCCGAAAGACTGACCAACTGGCTGAATGCTCATGACGATTCTCCCAGCCCCAATGATATCTAAACCACTTTATCGCTAAACAATAACACTAAAAACGTTATTATCATCAAAAATAACGATACATCCGAAAGGTTCCCCACCCTTCACGCAAACGTCACGCAGCCCGTTCCAGCAGGACAGTTTCCGTCACCACACTGTCGATCTCCAGATCGCGCCCGGCGACCAGTCCGCGTTTGCCCATTTTCTCATGATAGAGATGGGTTGCTTCCATGGGCGACAGCGCGCCATCCGTGACACTGCGCATGGCTTCGATCAGCAGGACGGGATCGTCTGCGTCCACGATCTTGCGACCGAACAGGGCAGCACGGGCGCCGCAGCACTGGGCCTGATGCAGGAGTTCCAGACAGTCGCGGGTCGTGCCGCTTCCGCCGCCCATTATGCCGACGATCACTGATGGATCGAATTCGCAGAGTTCCGTCAGCGCCTCTGCGCCATTGAACGGCACCTTGAGGAAAACCGGCCGTTCTTCGCGCCGCAGACCGGCCAGAGAGCGGACAATCATGTCATTGAGGAAGAAACCGTGATCCGCCCGGGAAATGCGCCCTTCATTGGGATTAAACACTTCCAGGAAATACGAAAAACGCCGCTCCGCCGCTTCTTCCCGAAACCGGGCGAATTCCTCCAGCGCCAGACTGTCCTGCTCGGCATCGCCATTGAAGGTCATGGAATACAGACCGAGATTGGTCTGCGCCTTCATCAGCGATGCCGAACGGAACGGAACCGATTTCTGGCTCTGATAGCTGCTTCCCCGGCCCCGCCACAGATCTGTGGTGTCATTGGCGCGGATGGCCGACTGGATGCGCGTCCCGGCGAAGGCATCTTCCTGCAGCAGTGTCTCCAGGATCGAAGCCGAAGTCAGCATGATGTCCACGACGTCCTGATCGAGGATCGTCCTGATCACGTCGACATAGTCGCGCCGGGTGCGGAAGCGCGAGCGCTTTCCCTGCATGGAGACCGGATGGCGATGCAGGCCCGTGGCGCTGATCCCGGCCGCCATATCGGAATCCTTGGCATCCGCGAGGATGAAATCGGTCCGGCTGTCCTGACCCGCTACCATGCGGGCAATCTTTTCTTCGTAACGGTTCATGGTTCATGCCCTCAGGGCTGTATGTGAAAACGATGCGGCAGGAAGCTCACCTTTCAACTGATGGCGCTCCTGCCCTTCCCGCCAGGTCAGCAGACACTGCTGCTCTGTTTCCTGAGCGCTCCACTCAAGGGCTTCTCCCACGATAGCCCCGGCTTCGCGGACGACGTCCGGCGTCAGAAGGCCGCTCAGCGCAATCGGCGTGCGACGGAACAGGACATCTGACAGCGTGCGCACCAGTTCATCAGTGGCGATGAAGGCCAGTTCACGCCGCGTGTAGGACGGCAGACTGCGCAGCGGCGCATCCGGCTTTTCCTGACAGAACACGGCGAACGCCCGGGCCCGCGATCCATAACGCTCCAGAAGCAGGGCCGCCCGTGCTCTCGGCAGGCCGTGCGTAACGAAGAACTCGTCCAGATAGGCGGAATACCGTTCCGGCGGGGGATAGTCGCGGCCACCACCGATCGGGAAGTCCCGGGTGGACAGGCGCCGTTCCGCTCCCAGCATTTCCAGCACCCTGTCTGCCGTTTCTTCCGCCAGCCCACGAAACGTCGTCCATTTCCCGCCAACCAGCGACAGGAGCGGTATGCCGTCCAGAACGTCTTCATGGATGATGTGATCGCGGCTGATGGCTCCCGGATCGGCTGCATTGGTCGCAGGCAGCGGGCGCACACCGCTGTAGCGGTAAATCACATCCTCCGCGCCAAACCGGAAGCCCGGGAACAGGCTGCCGAGCATACGCAGCATGTAATCCTGTTCTTCATCGGTGCAGACGGCGCTGTCAGGATCATCAATCCGCAGATCGGTCGAACCGACGAGCACATGGCCATAGAACGGATAAGCCAGGCAGATGCGCCCGTCCGGCGTTCCGAAATACATCATGCGGCCACGTAGTTCCTGCAAAAGCCCCTCATGTCGCAGGAGCAGATGGCTGCCTTTCGTTCCGCCGATATAACGGGTTTTCTGACCCAGATCAGCATTGATCCGGTCGATCCACGCTCCACCCGCATTGACGATGAGGCGCGGACGGACATGGCGCGTCTCGCCGCTTTTTTCGTCCCGCAGCTCCAGAACCCCATCCGCAAAAGACACCGGCACCGTGTAGGTCGAAACCGCGCAGTCCGTCCCGACATCCAGGCCGTCGCGCACGCATTCATAACCGAGACGTTCCGGCTGGGTGATGGCGGCGTCATAATATTGGGCCGTCGCCATGACATCTGCCGCTATATGCGGCCATTCCTGCCGTGTCTGGCGCTTGAGGAACAGGCTGTGACGCGGCATCACCCGGGCACGGCGCCCGAGGAAATCGTAAATCTGCAGCCCGGCTTCCAGAACGAGCGCACCGCGATCCGTCATTTTGCCGCCCAGCCTCAGAAACTTCCGGAACGACGGCACGATGCCGCCAAACCAGGAACGGATCGGCAGGACGGTCGGCAGAGGCTTGACCACATGTGGCGCGTTACGCAGCAGCAGGTTGCGCTCCAGCGTGGACTGCGCCACGAGCCGGAATTCGCCGGTCTCGAGATATTTGATGCCCCCGTGGATCAGGCGTGAGGGTGCGCATGATGCACCGGAGCAGAAGTCACTCCGGTCCACCAGAAGGACACGCAGGCCCTGCAGGGACAGTTCCCGGAACAGGCCAGCCCCATTGATGCCGGCCCCGATGATCGCAACGTCGAACGTGGCGTTGTCCGGTATGGCGGCGAGCCCCTTCATGGTCTGGCCTCCTGCGGCATGAAGCCCATTGCGGCATAATTCAGGACAGCGCCTGTCTCCATGCCGGCCGGCTCTGCAACGGGCTCTGCCGGAGCCGGGCCACCATCATAAAGATCCGACCAGAAAGGCCGCATGGCCTGGGTCAGAGCGACATAACGCCGGTAAATCCCTTCATAGACGCGACGCCGTTCCGTCTGGGGTCTGTATGTCTGCATCGGAATGATCTGGGAGAATACGGCTTCTTCCAGATCGGCGTATCGTCCGATGGAGACGCTGGCTGTCAGGGCAGCCCCCAGCGCGCCTGCTTCACGCACTTCGGGTATTTCCACGTCTGCCCCCAGAATATCGGCGAACATCTGTGCAATCACCGGCTGACCGCTCCCGCCGCCCGATACGCCGATCCTGCGGACCGGGCCTGTCTGACGCAGGGCATCGACATGCTCGCGATGATTGAAGATCGTCCCTTCCACCATGGCCTGGAACAGGTCCGCCCGGTCGTGCCAGGACTGGACCCCGAATAGCGAAGCACTGGCCGGCGCTTCATAGGGCGAGCCGAACAGGAAGGGATGGTACAGCGGAACCTGATGACGTCCGCCCGGTTTTGACAGGCGGCTTTCCATTTCCGCCGAGAGCTGCCGGGCCGCGTCCTGTTCGTCGGGTTTCAGAAGCCGGGCCAGCCAGTCAAGGTTGCTGGAAGACGCTGGCGAAATGGCCATGCAGTTCCACAGACCGCGCCGATATCCGGCGCGACAGGCCCAGCCCTCCCCGACGACCGGCCGGTCCCGGAACACTTCATTGATCGAGAACGTACCCGCCGTAATCGAAAGATCCCCGGCCTGCGTATGACCCACACCGACCGACGCGGCCGTGACGTCATGCAGCCCGACCGAAACAGGCGTTCCAGCCCTCAGGCCGGTCCGGGAAGCAGCCTCAGGCGTCAGGACGCCGCCGCTTTCACAGGACAGACGCATCTCCGGCAGCGCCTTTCGGATGCCCTGCAATCCCAGGATTTCCAGCAGTTCATCGCTGTAATTCTGTGTATGCAGATCCGTGAAAGACGTGCTGGCTTCCGTCAGATCCGTCGCAATCTCGCCCGTCAGGCAGTACCGGATCCAGTCCTTGGCGAAGATGACGGACCCGATCGCCGCATAACGCTCCGGTTCGTTTTCCCGTATCCAGGCCAGAAGTGTGTTGGCCGAATAGGCATAAGGACGCTGACCCGCCACCGGGAGAACCAGATCAGACAGGCCGTCACGCTGCCAGCGTTCATGGAGCGCCGTAGCACGGCTGTCGAGCGACATGATCCCTCGCCCCAATGGGCTACTTGAGCGGTCAAGTAGAAAAACACCGTCCCCATGTGCGGTCACTCCGACGGCAGCAACCGCCGAACCATCGATCCCTGCATCCGCCAGTGCGTCCTGAACCGAACCGATGACGGCCTCCCAGGCCTCATGCATATCCCGCTCAACATGGTGCGGCCGGTCCATATGCTGTGGAACACGACGGCGCCCCGTCCCTGTGATTGCACCGGTCGGCGAAAACACCACCGCTTTGGTCGTCGTGGAACCACTGTCGATTCCGATGGTGAAATCCTGACGCATTGAACACCCTCCAGACAGCGTGGCAGCTCATCGAGCGATAAGAACGATGAGCCCTCATAACATCATAGATGATATTTAGAACACATTTATCTGTGATATAACACGAATATATGTGACATATAATGTGATGCGTTTGGAAAGCCCGCTGTTCCGGAGGGGGAGGCTGGCCGTGTCAGGCGACCATGTCGAAATTCGCATCAGCGCAGGCACTTGCCTCGTCGATCGTGAGAAGAAGCCTGATCCGCTCCGCGGCCGGACGGGATGACAGAGGTGGGGAGCGGTGAAGGATCTTTTCGGCCCCCTCCCATCCCGGGAAATGTTTTCCCTTCATGAAAACGACAGCACCTGTCGGGGCTTCACAGACTGAATGCCCCTGATCGGCTGTCCACTGAACGCCCGGCCCCACATAGGTTCGCAGCAGACGCAGATCCACACAGTCCACGTGGAATTTGCGGCAGCTGTCTGTGGTGATCTGTTCCAACCGGACACGCAGGTTCCGATGTCCGGAAACAGTGCTGTAAAGTTCAGCAAGATCCAGCATGTCTTGCATCAGAAGCCGCGCCTGTTCAGGCACTCGGACTTGAAGCTGGGCCGCGATTTCGGGGAGCGTGCCCTTCGCCATGAGCAGGCGTGGCTCTCTCTGAAGATAGGCCTCAGCCGCTTCTTGCAGGGATGGCGGGATATCCATCTCGTGACTCTGAAGACTGCGATGGGGAGACAGGATGCCCCTGAAGGACATCAGGTGATCCAGACGGCCGCGTGTTGGGCATACAGGCATGAAGGATGGCTTTCCCTAATATTGTTATGTTATAACATAATGACCAACAGAGGCGCATCAACCTCTTTCTTTCTGCAAGGATCTTCCCTTCATGTCGGATACCCGATTGCCCGTGACTGTCCTTTCTGGCTTCTTGGGGGCTGGCAAGACAACGCTTCTCAATCACGTCCTGCACAATCGCGAAGGGCTGAGAGTGGCCGTCATCGTCAATGACATGAGCGATGTGAACATCGACGCCCAGCTCATCCGTAACGGGGGGAGCAACCTCTCGCGGACGGAGGAAAAACTGGTGGAGATGACCAATGGCTGCATCTGCTGCACGCTGCGGGATGATCTGCTGACGGAAGTTGCGCGGCTGGCGGCAGAAGGCCGGTTTGATTACCTGCTGATTGAATCAACCGGCATCGCCGAGCCTCTCCCGGTCGCAGCCACCTTTGAATTTCGCGATGAGGAAGGCCGCAGTCTGAGCGATATCGCGCGCCTCGATACGATGGTCACGGTGGTGGATGCCGTGAATCTGCTGGGGGACTATGGTTCGACCGATTTTCTGCGGGACCGGGGTGAAGTTGCGGGAGAGGACGACGAACGGGCGCTCGTGGATCTGTTCGTCGACCAGATCGAATTTGCGGATGTCATCATTCTCAACAAAATTGATACGGCCACGCCCGAGCAGGCTGAAGCTGCACGGCTGATCATCCGGTCTCTGAACGCTGATGCGGTTCTGATCGAAACGAGCCAGAGCCGGGTGGCGCTGGATCAGATCCTGAATACGGGACGTTTTGATTTTGATCGCGCGCATCAGCATCCCACCTGGTTCCAGGAACTGTACGGACATGCAGAACACCGCCCTGAAACCGAAGAATATGGCATCGGCAGTTTTGTCTATCGTGCCCGCCGCCCCTTCAATCCGGAGGCCTTTGCGGACTTCATCGCGCAATCCTGGCATGGCGTTGTGCGGGTCAAAGGCTATTTCTGGCTCGCAACCCGGCCGGACTGGGTCGGGGATCTGAGTATTGCCGGTGCACTGGCCCGCCATCAGGCTGCCGGACGCTGGTGGGCCAGTGTGCCGCATCAGAACTGGCCGGACGATGAGGCTTGGAAAGCGACGCTCGCGGGATATTGGGACGATGTTTATGGCGATCGCAGGCAGGAACTCGTCTTTATCGGCGCCGGCATGGATGAAACCGCGATCCGGGCGGCACTGGAGAGCTGTCTTGTCCCACCCTCACAGGATGCCGTTTTTATGCCATGGCATTACGACCATCTTGCGGATCCCTTCCCGCAATGGGCCTAATCGAAGGTCTTTAGCGGGCTGAGTAAGAAAATATTTCAGGAGTTTTGTCTTCAAAAGATCTCAGTATTAATGCTGGGCGCAGATCAAGGGCCAAACCGAGCTCAGGAGAAACCATGACCGCTGTTTCAAGACGCAAGTTCGTGACCGCCGGCGCCGCTCTTGCCAGTACCGCTTCGACCATCGGACTGGGAGCATCGCGGGCCCACGCGGCCGGTGGAGGACATGGTTTCATGGCAGCGTCATCCGCTGGACCAGACGGTTTTGACGGCCCGGGACCGCATCGCAAGAAAACGCCGGGACTTCAGGGGATCTGCGCATTATGCGAAGTCACTGGCGGCGGTGAAAAAGTCTACGGTATTGCTGCGGAATATGATGTCGCCATTGATCCGGCCAGCCTGACGACAGACACCTATGCCGCTGCTGTCTTTCCTGCAGCCAAAGGCTTTTTCGCCGGAATGCCGCAGGAACCCGACAAGAACGACACGTCGGCGGTTGCCCGCCCTCGCCCCGTTTCGGCGATCTATACCAACAGCGAAGCAGCGCTGCGTCCCGACGGCAAGAGCGTGGAAGGTCGGTTTGTCATTACCGAATTCCACCACGACCCGGACCTCAGCCTCCCCACCACGGACAGTGACCGGGTAAGTCTGGTCCAGAAACATGGTGTCCGCACAGTCGGCGGGGTGACCTACGCCGCAAGCCAGACCGTCTGGAGCAATAGCGGCCGACACGGCAACAACGTCGCAATCCGGGGTGTGGATGCGTGGGAACAGAACCACTGGTGGTGGGACGATACGCGTTCGGCCTGGCTGGAATACAGCATTTATCTGCCGAAATCCTTCCTGGAAAAGGGCGGCGAAAACCGCTCCTACCCGCTGATTTTGGCCGTGACCCATTCGGGAACCAGCCCTGATGGAACCTGCGCGCAGACGCTGACTGAACAGTGCATCGCCAGTATCTGGAGCCTGCCTGAAGTGCAGGACGAGCATGAATGTGTGGTCATCACGCCGCGTTATGAGCGTACGACCATGAATGATTACTGGGAGCACACTTCTGACGTCGAAAACACATACAGGCTCGTTGAATCGCTTCTGAGCAATACGTGGAACTACGGCAACCCCAATCTGCCGGACCGGTCTGACAAGGTTCTGAAAATTGATCCCAGGAGGGTCTATTGCACGGGCTGGTCCATGGGGGCCATGACCTCGCTCTGGCTGATGGCAAAACATCCCCAGACTTTCGCGGCCGGACTGATCATTGCCGGGCAGCAGCGTCCATCCGATGTTGTCACGCTGGCCAATCAGAAACTTCTGATCATAACCGGTTCGGAAGACAACAAAGCCACACCCTGGAATGAGAAATGTCTCCCCATCTGGAAACAGGCAGGAGCGAAAATCACGCGCCCCGACCATAATCTGGACCCTGCGCTGATCTTTCCAGTCGATCGGCAAGATGCCTTGACCAAACAGATCAACGGCTATCTTGCAGAAGGCGGCAACATCACCTTCCTGACATTTCAAGGCGTGGATCACATGGGATCCGCACGGAAATTCTTCCATATTGCCGCCGCACGGCACTGGCTTCTGGATCAGGGCAGAGCATAGCTCTGGCCTGATGGCAGGATGGGATTCAGAAAGATTTAATCGCGTGTAGCGAAAAATCGAATCTGCGGCCCCATCCTGAAATACGGGAGAGAGATGTAAAGGATGTCGGGCCGCTTAAGTCCTAAAGCATCATACGTAATATCGATATGTCTTTCGGCGCTCGTTTTCATCATTATGCGCAACGCGAAAGCCGGTTTTTCCAATAAAAATATAGAATTATATTTATTGCTTTGGGTTCTGGTTTCTATTTTTTCTATTATTGGAATTGGTCTGCTGTGCGGTGTGGCAAAAGCCTTTTCAGGCCCAAGCGTAACAAAGAAACCTTGGTTTCCATTTGCCTTGGCTTTTGTTTTTAGTGTGGGTCTTGCCCCACTATTCGCAGCCTCTCTTCCCGGAATGGCTTTGGATGGGTTTCCCGAACACGGGTTTTGGCATCGCTATGAAATGATTCTGAGAGCAACCTGGCAGGCCTCAGTAGCGGCCAGTATAGCGGGATCAGGGATATATGTGCTGTTGAAAAGGCAGTCCTCCCTCCTCAGAAAAAATACTTTCTAATCTTTCGGATCGGCTGCAAATCCGATGAAATCGGTGAGATACTGAACATCCGCATCAGTTTCCCGACGCCCCAGAAAGATCTGCTTCGCAATTCCGTTTTCACCCAGTCTGACGGAATGAAGGTCGAAGCGTGACGCATATTCATCCACCAGCCATCGGGGAAGCGCTGCAACTCCCCGGCCATGTGCCACCATGACCAGCATGATATCCGTCGTCTCGATCTGTTTCTGCTGACGGGGGGCGATGCCGGCGGGTTGAAGAAACTGGGTATAGATATCCAGCCGTTCCGAGGGGACGGGATAGGTGATGAGAGTTTCTTCGGCAAGCTGCTCAGGCGTGACGCGATCAACACCATACAGTCTGTGACCGCTTCCCACGACGAGGACCAGTTCATAATCAAAGACCGGCGTGAAGTTCAGGCCTGGCTTGTAAAGCGGGTCAGGCGTTACGAGAATATCGATCTCGTTGCTCAAGATCGCCCCGATGCCGCCGAACTGAAATTTCTGCCGGACATCAACATCCACTTTCGGCCAGCGTTCGAGATAGGGCGAGACAACGTTGAGAAGCCACTGGTAGCAGGGATGGCATTCCATCCCGATCCTCAATGTGCCACGCTCGCCATTCGCAAACTGCTCCAGCCGCTCTTCAGCCAGCGAAAACTGCGGTAACAGCCGGTTGGCAAGAGACAACAGCCACTGGCCAGCCTGAGTCAGGATCAGGGACCGACCTTCGCGTCGCCAGATTTTCACGCCGAGCTGCATCTCGATCTTGCGGACGGCATGGCTGAGAGCAGGCTGGGTCAGATTCAGCCGTGCGCCAGCCGCTGTTAGTGAACCTTCCCGGGCAACTTCCTGAATAATCATCAGATGATTGCGTTGCAGAACACTCATCTCTTACCGCCTATATGCATTAAATTAATACATTCATGAAAACATATCATTTATATTCATCATTATAAAGTTCTAGTTGAAATCATCTGAACGTCGGTCATCCCGCCTCACCGATCTGATGCAGTTGATATGAATACGAATTTGAAACGCCTTCTTTCCGGGACACTGGCGGACCATCCGTCGCTCTGTCATTCTGACATGCCCGTTCCTGTCCTCTCTTTCGAAGTCGTTCCCCCGAGGACAGACGCGATGGAGCGGCGTTTGTGGCAGTGCGTACGCCGTCTGGCGCCTCTTTCTCCCCGCTTTGTCTCGGTGACCTATGGGGCGGGTGGCACGATGCAGGCGCGGACACAGGCGACAGTCCTGCGCCTGAAGCAGGAGACGACGCTCGTGCCGGCCGCCCATCTGACGTGTATTGGCGCCACCCGCGAAGAAATCGACGACATTGCCCGCACCTACTGGCAGGCCGGTGTCAGGCATCTCGTGGCTCTGCGGGGCGATGCGCCTGCGGGCACCGATTATACGCCGCATCCGGGTGGTTATGCCTATGCCAGCGATCTTGTCGCTGGCCTGCATCGCATTGCTGACTTTGAAATCTCGGTTGCTGCCTACCCCGAAACACACCCTACGGCTCTGAGCTCCCAAGCCGATATCGACAATCTCAAACGCAAGTTCGATGCCGGTGCAAGCCGGGCCATCACCCAGTATTTCTTTGAGGCTTCGACCTGTCTGCGCTTTCTTGATCGCTGTCTGGCGGCCGGTATTACTGCCCCGATCGTTCCCGGCATCATGCCAGTGTCGAACTATGACCAGATTACACGTTTCTCGGCACTCTGTGGGGTTACGGTACCGGCCTGGATGACGCACCTGTTTGAAGGAACGGCAAAGAACCCGGAACTCTGCCGTATCGCGGCCTGTATCGTAGCGGCAGAGCAGGTTCGCACTCTGCAGTCCCACGGAATCAACGAGTTCCATTTCTCTACGCTGAACCGTCCTGATCTGACCTGCGCGATTGCACATCTTCTGGGTGTGCGACCAGCCAGCGAGACGGATTCATGAAGAAGCAAAATCGGAAATCACGGAAGGGGTGATGATGTTTGATGAAACGCAGGACGGATGGTCCCCTGTCAGTACCGGGACAGGTGCCCTGCCCTCGGCAGACAAAGCCGGGCATGAACAGGGAATGTCATCCCTGACATGCAACGCCCCGGAGATCGCTGATTCTGAAGGGGAAGACGAACCTGGATGTCCATGCTGCGTGATCCCCTGGTTCCGCTGAACCAGGGGATCGGCCGCTCAGGCTGAGAGCTCTTTGCGCACGATTTCTGCGCCTGCACCCAGAGCATTCAGCTTTCCGCGTGCGACCCGACGCGACAGAGGCGCCATACCGCAGTTGGTCGAAGGATAAAGCTTGTCAGCGTCCACGAACTGCAAGGCCTTTCGGAGCGTGCTGGCAACCTCTTCCGGCGTCTCAATGGTATTGGTCGCCACATCAATGGCCCCCACCATCACCTTTTTGCCGCGCACAAGCTCAATGAGATCCATCGGAACGCGGGAATTCTGGCATTCCAGTGAGATCAGATCGATGCTGGATTTCTGCAGCTTCGGGAAGATTTCCTCATACTGTCGCCACTCTGCTCCCAGTGCATTTTTCCAGTCGATATTGGCTTTGATGCCATACCCGTAGCAGATATGGACAGCCGTTTCGCATTTCAGCCCTTCAACGGCTTTCTCCAAAGTGGCAATGCCCCAGTCATTGACCTCATCAAAGAAGACGTTAAAGGCCGGTTCATCAAACTGGATGATATCGACGCCGGCAGCCTCCAGTTCCCTGGCCTCCTGATTGAGGATCTTCGCGAATTCCCAAGCCAGCTTTTCACGGCTTTTGTAATGACCGTCGTAGAGCGTATCGATCATCGTCATGGGGCCCGGAAGCGCCCATTTAATCGGTTTTTTCGTCAGCGCCCGCAGATATTTTGCATCTTCAACAAAGACGGGCTTTTCACGGGTCACGGCACCCACGACTGACGGCACACTCGCATCATAACGATTGCGGATCTTGACCGTCTGACGGTTCTCGAAGTCAACGCCGCCCAGATGTTCAATGAATGTGGTGACGAAGTGCTGACGTGTCTGTTCGCCATCGCTGACGATATCAATGCCGGCACGATCCTGATCGTCCAGCGTCAGACGCAACGCATCCTGTTTGCCTTCGACCAGTTCTTCCCCCTGCAATTTCCAGGGGGACCAGAGTGTTTCGGGCTTTGCCAGCCAGGACGGTTTGGGAAGGCTGCCGGCCGTTGAGGTGGGGAGCAGTGTTTTCATGACAGATGACCTTGTGTTCTGGTGTGTTCAAACGGAGTACTGGGCAGACCACTGCTCAAGAACGTCCTGATACGGCTTGATGAAGCTCTCTTCCGTAAACCTGCCCTGCGCGATCGCCAGCTGGCTGCGCTCCTCGCGGTCGTAGACAATCCGGGTCACCGAATGATCCTGGTGCTTCAGGCTCGGCTGATAGCAGTCAGCCGCCGGAGAATTCGAATTGTAGATTTCAGGACGGTAAATCTTCTGAAAAGATTCCATCGTGCTGATGGTGCTAATGAGCTCCATATTGGAATAATCAGAGAGCAGATCGCCAAAGAAATAAAAGGCCAGAGGCGCGGACGCATTCTCAGGCATGAAATACCGGACCTTCATGCCCATCTTCCCGAAATACTGGTCGGTCAGCGAAAATTCCCGCTGCTCGTACTCAACGCCCAGCACCGGATGATGATTCCTGGTCCTATAATAAGTCCTGTTGCTTGAAACGCTCAGGCAGATTACCGGCATTTTCCTGAAATGGGCCTTGTAGCACTCTGAATTGATAAAGCACTTGAACAGATTGCCATGCAGATCACCGAAACGCTCAGGCGTTCTGAATTCTGACAGATCTTTATTGTGATTTAACAGCAGGACACTGAAATCATAGTCGCGGACGTAGGATGAAAAGTTATTCCCGACAATTCCCGGGATGCGTTTGTCGTCTTTTCTGTCAAAGATAGAGGTGTTCAGCACCTCTATCAGAGGAAAACACTCATTTTTCCCCTCGGATTTGATCGTCATTTCAGCAGAAATAATATCAACCCCCACGGAATAGCGGTCTCCGTTGGGATTGTCCCAATGCGCCAGGGAATTGAAACGGTTATCAATCATGCGCAGAACATTCCGCAGGTTTTCCTGCCGGTGTTCCCCGCGCGCCAGATTGGCAAAATTGGTTGTCAGACGTGTGCTGTCTGAGGGCGTGTAATCTTCATTGAATGGGATTTTCTTGATATTGAATGTAAATTCAACCGACATGATAGATACTGCCTAGATTACTGAAGATCCCGAATTATTCCCTTTTTTATTCAGGAATGTTTCTTCAGTTTGCGTTTCAGAGCGATGCAGAATCTTATGCCTGAGAGGTTCGTTGAATAAAAATGATTTTATTTCATTTAAGTATGAATTTTACTCATGGGTGACATGGCGCTTTGCCAGAAGACAAGGATATGACCGTGCGGCTCACACATGAACCGCACGGCCTGTTCCCGCCTTCCGTCAGAAAGGCATGAACATTACCAGCTGTATCCTATGCTGGCCTGAGCGTTCCGCCGCTCTCCGTAGTAACAGTACTGCCCATCTGCGCCATAGGCGAAGCAGTTTGCAATATAGTTCCTGTCAAACAGGTTCCTAACACTGGCAGCGACCTTCCAGCCATGCAGGGAATGAGACATGTTGTTGAGATCATAAGCGATTGAGGCGTCAAACAGGGCATATTGCGGGAGCCAGACGCTGCCATAGGTCGCTTCGCCACCATAGGTTTTGTTGGAATACCGCATACCCCCGCCAAAACCGAACCCTTTGAGCGGGCCGGACGGCATTGTGTAGAAGGCGAACAGGGACGCGTTTCCCTTGCCGGACTGGATCAGCGGCTTACCGGTCGAGTCATCCCTGACCTTCTGGAAACTGACCGCTGCCGTGACCATCAGGTTGTGGAATGGCTGGGCATGGGCTTCGAACTCGAAACCATCGGAATGAACCAGACCGCTTTGCAGGCTGTATCCTGTATTAGCAACGGAAACGAGGACATTGCTCTGCTCGATATGAAAGCCCGCGGCCGTAAAAAGGACCGACGTCCCCGGGATCTGGTATTTCAGGCCGCCTTCAAGCTGCTTGCCGATGGACGGATGGGCCTGTCGCAGCGTCGCACCGCCGTCATTCGAGACCGTGCCCGACTGCGGCTGAAAGGACGTTGAGTAGCTGATATAGGGCGAAAGACCGAAGTCGAAATGATAAAGTCCTGACGCGCGCCAGGTGATCTGGCTCGCACTCTGCCGGTCATTGGACTGCTCGAAATATTCGGTCTGATTGGAGCGATACCAGTCATTGCGGATGCTGCCCGTCAGGATCAGTCGCTTCCAGCGGATCTCGTCCTGTCCATAAGCGCCGATCTGATGGGACTTTGTGACGTAACGCAGATAAGGCGTCAGGTCAGCAATGGCCATGTGATAGTCGGGATGCAGCACATCCAGATCCGGCGCATCGCCATAGGCTTCCGTATCGTTCGCTTTCTGCTGCATGTAATCAAAACCGAACATCAGCGCATGACGCAGCGCCCCCGTGCGGACCTTTCCCTTGAACTGGCTGTCAAACGCCAGATTATAGGTATGCTCCTGCGTCCCATAGGCGGAACGCGACAGCATCTGGCCGCTGGTGCCGTCATCGCTGTCGTAATACCCGTTATCATAGACACTGCGATATACCGTTCTGATGTCGTCATAACGGCCACGCGTGCTGAAGCTCCAGTCATCGTTGAAGCGGTGGTTCAGGATATAGGTGATAGCCCCCTGCCTGCGGTTGAACTTTTCCGCAGAGACATCCCCATCATAGAAATTGCGTGGCAAATAACCGTAGGACGCGCGCTTGAGGGAACCGATCAGCGGGACACCACCATAGGAACCATTCTCCGGATCATACTGGTAGTTCCCGAGCAGCGTCAGGGTTGTCGGACCATCCCCGCCGAAGGTGAAGGACGGACTGATGCTGAAACGCCGACTTCCGGTCCTGCTCAACTGCGTGTGCTGCCCGTTGATGGTGCCGTACACACGATAGCGGACCATTCCGTCATCCGTCGCAAAGCCCCCCACATCCGCATCGACACGATAAAGATCGAACATACCGCCCGTCGCATTCACACCGCCGTAGAACCGCTGGTCCGTCGGCAGCTTGCTGGACATTGCGGTAAGGCCGCCAGGGCTGGACTGACCGTAAAGCGCGGATGCCGGCCCCTTCAGAAGCTCGACGCGATCCAGGCGGAACGTATCAGTCTGAGCAACCGCGAAACCTGTTGGACTGTCCTGAAATTTCAGGCCATCCAGAAAAGTCGGAACCGTGAAGCCGCGCAGATCGAAAAGATCATAGCGCGTCCCTTCTCCGCCGCGTGTGTCCGCAGTTACGCCCGCGGCATACCGGACAGCCTGATTGAGGGTCAGCACACCGCGCGCATCCATTTCGTCACGGGTGATGACCGTTACCGACTGGGCCGTCTCGATCAGGGGCGTGTTCGACTTGGTTGCGGATGACGCAACGGTCGAAGCCAGGTGTCCGCGAACCCTGATCTGTTCGACGTCTTTTGCATGTGTTTCCACGGATTTGCGTGCGACGTGGCCAACTGCTGTTTTCCCGGAGTGCCGGTCCGTGTCGGTTTTTCTGTCCTGATCGGCAGCAAACGCCGTATCGCTCAGAACGATCGAAAAAAGCGCCGTGTAGATGATCCTGTTACGCTGCATACCCCACCCATGTGTCGTTACCGGCTTCTGCACCCAGAGGGTCGGCGGTCTGCCTTTGTATTGAGAATGACTCTTAGTTGCGCTCCTAACCACATTCGCAGAGCGCATCAACCGACGCGACGGCCATTGGCCCGAACGCGAACAAAGTCTGCCTGATCGCCGAGAATGGAATTCTCTGCGTTGCCGTCTGGAGGGGAGATTGGGGCGAAGAAAACCGCCGGTTACAGCGGCGGTGTCAGCGTGCCTGAACGCACCATGCGGGGCGAGACGCCGAAGGTTCGATGGAACATCGTGCTGAAACTGCTGGCGTTCTCGTAACCGAGGTCGAATGCGACTTCGGAAATCGACTGCCCTGCGGCAATGCGGGAAGCCGCCTCGACCACCCGGACACGCCGGCGCCAGGCGGCGAACCCCATGCCCATTTCCTGCTGGAAAAGTCGGGTAAAGGTTCGCCGGGCCATGCCCGCTTCCCGCGCCCAGTGGTCGATGTCGTGGCAGTCTCCGGGCTGGGCAGCAATCGCCTCACAGACACGAAGCAGACGCGGATCGGCAGGAAACAGCAAGCGGTCCGCAATCGGGGGGGCGCGCCTGATTTCACCGACAAGAAGCCGCGCAATGGACGTCATGCGCTCATCCATGGAGAACTCGTATCGCATCGCGATAATCTCATCCACGAGCCCCCGCATGAGGGATGAGGCGTCGAACATCTTGCACGGAAGGTCTTTGGCTTCCGGCAGTGTCGGATCAACGTAAATGACCTGAAATGCCAGATCGGTCCGGCAATTTGCCTGATGAAGCGTGTTGGCGGGGATCCACATCCCCTGCCCTGACCCGAGTACGAAACTGCGCCCCAACGTACTGATGGTCACCGTTCCGCCCAGAAACAGCGAGAGCTGGGAGCGGTCATGCGTGTGATACCCGTCGACGAAACCGCCCAGATAACGGTCTGCAAACCCCACGACCGGGGGCGGACGGTCCGGCAGATCGGCCGTCCGCTTCATGGTGCGATGACCCCATTCATGTTTCTTCAAAAGAGACCCAGCAAAATGATTATGTCCAATGTTCCGTTTGTCTGCACCAACACATCAGAATGATGCGTCATAGAACACTGGCGGACATTCCGCGTCCATTTTTTTGAAGAACCTGGGCGGGAATGGGGCCTTTCAGGCCGGGATGTTCTGAAGGACCAGAAAGCCTTCGAAAACAGGGGACCCCACCATCAGCGTTCGTCCCTGCCCAGCGCCCGTATGCGCCTGCCGGAACTGTTCGGACTGGGTCCATCCCACGAAGGCATCATGGGAGTCCCAGACTGTGTGGGATGCATAAAGCGTCAGACCATCCTGCGTCGGGCCTTTCAGGAACTGGAAACTGACGAAACCGGGCACCGTCTTCAGAAGGACTTCCCGGTCCAGCCAGCGTTTTTCAAAAGCTTCGGCATTGTCCTGCGCTACCTTGAAGCGGTTCATCGCAATATACTGGTGCATTTGTTTGCTCTTTCATCAGCTGAGAATGATATCGTGTGGCAGGATGTAGGGCTTGCCCGTTCGTTCATGGGTTCGGACGCGCCCCTCTTCCAGCCCGAATACCGTCCGGGCCAGAGTGTCTGTCAGAACGTCCTGTGGCGGTCCCTGCGCATGAATGGTGCCCTGATGCACGACCACGATCCTGTCAGCACAGGCTACGGCCCAGTTGAGGTCATGCAGGACCAGCACGACCCCGCCTCCCTTACGGGCATGCGCGCGGGCAAGATCAAGGACCAGACGCTGACGGGCCGGATCCTGCGCGGAAATCGGCTCGTCGAGCAGCAGAAAGCCCGGCGCATCCCCCTTGTCCGACATCGCGGCCTCAAGCTGCATCAGGACCCGCGCCAGATGGGCGCGCTGGCGCTCGCCGCCGGAAAGATCCATGACATCGCGATCCGCAAAGTGCTCAAGCCCGGCACGACCGAGCAGGTCTTCCGCCAGCACTGTGCGCTCCTGAGAGGTCAGACGTGGCGCCGAGACACCGGCCCCCATCACAACGAGATCCCGCAATGTAAAACGTGCCCGCAGAACAGTCTCCTGTGTCAGCATGGCCCGCATCGCCGCAAGGCGTACCGGAGCAAGGTGGTTCAAATCCGTCCCCTGCAACGTCACCGTTCCGCTCGTTGGCGACAGCAATCCGCTGGCAATCCGGAGCAGCGTGCTTTTCCCGGCACCGTTCGGCCCGACAATGGCCGTCACCTGTCCCGCTTCGAAGCGAAGCGACGTCCCGTGCAGGATCGTTTTTCCGCCCGTGCACCAGACGACATCCTGAAGAGCCAGGCTCATGAGACCACCTCGCGTCCGTGGGCGCCGGACAGAAGCCAGACGAAGACCGGCGTTCCCAGAACAGCCGTCACGATCCCCACCGGCACGTCAGCGGGGATGGCAATCACGCGCGCCAGCGTATCGGCCACGATCATGAGGCTTGCCCCTAAAAGCGCACTTCCCGGCAGAACGAGGCGATGATCCGGGCCCGTCACCAGCCGGACAAGATGCGGCACGATGACGCCCACGAACCCGATCGCCCCCACGAAAGAAACAGTCGGGCCGACAGCGCAGGCCACCGCCACCATGGCCAGACGCTTGATCCGCTCGACCGGATAGCCGATCAGGCGGGCATCGCTTTCGCCTAGCAGCAGGGCATTGAGCGGCGTGGCCAGACGTGCCGTCACGGCAGCCGCAACACACAGGAACGGACATAACAGCCCGATGCGGGACCATGTCGCGCCGGCGAAGCTGCCCATGGTCCAGAATGTCAGGTCACGCAAGGCCGTATCATTGGCACGGAAAATGAGAATGCCCGTCAGCGCACCGGAAAACGCCCCGAGCGCCACACCCGCCAGAAGGATCGTGCTGACGGAGGTCACACCCCCGCGCGTCGCAAACAGATACAGCAGATAGGCCGCGGCAAAGCTGCCAACCATTCCCGCAGCAGGAATGGCCCAGACACCCCATGCACCCGAAACAAGCCAGGGACCTCCCAGCACGATCATGCAGGCCGTCGCCAGTGCCGCCCCCGATGACACGCCGATCAGCCCCGGATCGGCCAGGGGATTGCGGAAAAGCCCTTGCATGACCGCTCCAGCAACTGCCAGCGCCGCCCCGGTCAGGCCCGACATCACCACCCGTGGTCCGCGGATGCGAAGCAGCACGATCCGGTCTGCCCGGATGTCAGGATCCGTCACTCCATGCCATAGAGCCGACAGATGCACGCCGGTGGCTCCGATATTCAGCGCGGCGATTATGGTCAGCAGAAGTAATGGCAGGAGAGCGATCAGAAAGATCAGGGCCTGACGCCGGGATAATGTCATACGGGATGACCCGCCGTTTCAATCAGGCGCGCCAGATCAAGCGCAGCCTGGGGCGTGCGGGGCCCAAATCCAAGTAAGCGCTCCCCTTCCATGGCAATGATCGCCCGGCTCTTGCCTGCAGGGGTTAACTGGAACCCTGGATCGGCCAGAAGTTCATCCCGGATTGCATCCCCACCCTGTTGCATCGTCAGGATTACATCCGGGCGGAGTGCGACAAGGTTTTCCTGATCCACGATCTTGTAGCCCTGCATGCCCGCCCCGGCATTGATCGCCCCAGCAAGACCGATCACGGCATCTGCAGCCGTTCCTGCCCCTGCGGCCATGGGACGGTTGTTTGTCATACGCATCACGAACAGCACACGCCGCATCTGCGGATGGGCCTCACGCCATAAGGCCAGCTTTCGGAACTGGTCCGAAATCGTGGCGCACAGGCGTTCCCCTTCAGCCTTCGCATCAACGATTTCGGCTAGAAAACGGGTACGTCCCTCGATCGCTTCCGGCGAGTGCGTTGCATCCACGAACACGACCGGAATGCCCGAAGCCGCAAGCTGATCCATCGCAGCGGCCGGGCCTGAATCATTCATGGCCAGGATCAGGTCCGGCCTGAGAGACAGAACGCCTTCGGCGGAAATCGCCCGCATATAGCCCAGGTTTTTCTTTTCCCGCTGTGCCTGTTCCGGCCATGTAGAGGTCAGATCAACGCCGATGATGCTTTGCGAGCGCCCAAACGCATAAAGCGTTTCCGTAATCGTACCGCCGATGCAGGCAATGCGCTGTGCCCCCGGGATCACAACATGACGGCCACGGCAGTCCGTTATCGTCCGCCCGGTGGCTGCCTCCCCTGTTTTTGGCAGGAGACCGGCTGTCACGCTCATGGCGACAAGGGACAGGCCCAGACGCCGGCGGGAAAGAGCAGAATTCTGCATCATCACGCGGCCTGCTCCATCCCTTCGACCGTCCGGAGCACCTCATAGGCACTGAACTCCCGCCGCCCGATTGTCAGGGGTTCGCTCTTGCCGGCATCCTTGTGCGCCGTCTGGAACAGGTCCGATCCCCGCCATGCCTCAAAGGCCTCGCGCGACGTCCAGGACGCATGCGAAGCGTAGGCCACATGGTCGGAATAGGTGCCGCCTTTCAGGAACTGGATCATGAGGAAACCCGGGACAGTGTTGAGAAGCACCTCCCGATCCAGCCAGCGGCGCCGGAAGTCGGCTTCCCGGTCCAGCCGCACTTTGAAACGGTTCACAACAACGAACATCTGGCTCTCCTCGCTTCCGGAATTCCGCAGTTTTTCGGCAGGAACAGAGGAATGGTCCCATCCGATGTGACAACGCTGCCACAAGTGAAAATGAGAATCAATCGCATCTTATTGACAAGCGTTTTGCCTTGGCATCTTGTTGCGACAGATTCTCAACAAGGACGTGGTCACATGCCTTCCCGCCATCGCAGAATTTCCTGCCGACGCCAGCTTCTCCTCACCTCTGCTCTTGTCCTGATGGGCTCTGGAGGTCCCGGGCGCTTATATGCGCAGGATACGACGCCCCAGTCCGTGCTCCCCGACACACAAGAAAAGAAATCTGCTGCCGTCACGGCCCGAACGTCGTCTGCCCCGCAGAACGCTCCCATCGCTCTGGCCCCAGTCCGCGTACAGGGGCAGACCGGAAAGGGAGATGTCCTCGAGTCCATGAAAATCGATCCAGATGCCGACTACAGCAATGTCGGCAAGGCGCGTGTCTTCACCCAGACGACGACCCTCAAAACCCTTCAGACCCGCATGATCGACAATATTTCGGACTACAGCCGGCGCGTGGATGCGGCTGTCAATTTCAATTCCAACAATTTCAGCATCAACATGCGCGGCCTCGACCAGAACCGCATTCTCACCACCATCGACGGCATCCGAACGACCTGGACCGATAACGGTGCCCGTGGTCTGGATGGGGGCGTTTCCGCCTATGATTTCAACGCCCTCGGCGGCATCGATGTCGTCAAGAACGCCAATTCCAGCTTCTTCGGAACGGGGGCCCTGGGCGGCGTTCTTGCTCTGCGCACCCTGAACCCCGAGGACATTCTGAAAGAGAACCGGACATTCGGCGGGTTGTCGAAAGCCACTTACGATGGCTCAAGCGAAAGTGCCTATCTCAACCAGGCTCTGGCCGCGCGTTACGGCAACACCATGATCCTCGTCCAGGGCGGCTACCAGAATGGCAGCGAAACGGGAAACCACGGTGATATTGGCGGAACAGGGACGACACGTTCCAGAAAAGACCCTGCTTCCTATACGCAGGGCAATTTCCTTGGGAAAATCCATCATTACTTCGCAGGCGGCCATCGCGTGACGCTGACAGGGGAAGTCTTCGACCGTAACTATAACGAAAACACCCTTTCCAGCGTCAACAGTACCTACAGCCGCTATCACACGCTGGAAGAGACAAAACGCTCCCGCGTCTCGGCCGGATACGACTACAAGGCCGCCAATCCCCTGGCCTTCATCAGCGAAGCGCATTTGACCGCCTACTGGCAGAACGTGGACACGATCAACGATACGGCCGCCAATCGCCTGACAGCTCCGATCGGGGAGTATGACCGCAATGATATCCTCTCCACCCAGTCCTATGGCGCTGTTGGCTCCGTCACATCCAACGTCTTCACCGGCCCCCTGCACCACGCGATCACGCTGGGAGGCGAGGCCTATCTGACCGATTCAAGCGAATATGCCGCGGGCAAGGATAACTGCACGGCCACGACCTATGCGTGCTACTTCCTGCATAACAACCAGTCGGACATGCCGGATGTGCACGGAACGGACCTTGGTGCCATCGTTCAGGACCGCATCGGCTATGGCGAGCATGAATGGCTGCATATTACACCAGGCTTCCGGTTCGACTGGTATAAACGTAGCCCGAAATATACGCCGAGCTATGTCGCCAATGCGATTTACAGCGGTACACCGCGCGGGGCGAGCGGATCGCATTATTCCCCGAAGATCCTCGTCGAGGCGCGCCTTCTGAAGGACTTCACGGTCTACGCACAATATGCCGAGGCATTCCGTGCCCCTTCGGCCAATGAAATGTATCTTGCCTATGGTGGGACGGGAACCTATGCGTCCATCGGAAACCAGAACCTGAAGCCCGAAACCAGCAGGGGCTGGGAAATCGGCGCCCGTTATGGAAATTCCAAAAAGGGTGCGAGCATTTCCTTCTACGACAATTATTATCACAACTTCATCGACAGCGTGACGGGAACGGCGGAAGAAGCCGGAATCCTCGGCAACTTCCCCTATGGCGTCTACAAGTACATCAATCGCCAGAGTGTCCGTATTTACGGCGTCGAAGCCCGCGCCAACTGGACTTTCGCCGATCACTGGGAAGTCTGGACGTCCCTCGCCTATTCAGATGGACAGGACAGACAGGAACATGTCCACCTCAACTCCGTCGCTCCTTTCCGGGGGATCGTCGGCTTCGGTTACGTCACAGATCGCTGGGGAACCAACCTTTCCACAACCTTTGCCGCAGCCCGCAACAAGGTTGAGGACATGTCATCGAACGTCAACAAGACGCCCGGTTATGCAATATTCGACCTGACGGGCTGGTACTCCCCGAAGTTCTATCGCAACATGCGGCTTCAAGCAGGTATGTATAATATCTTTGACAAGAAATATTACAGCGCGCTGGACATCCCCGACAACATTACAGTCCCGAAAGCGTACTACACCCAGCCGGGTCGCAGCTTCAAGGTAACGCTACTGGCTAATTTCTGAGGCTACAGAACGAGAGGATCAGGCTCTTCTCCCGTTTTTGAGGGTGGCGGTCACATCGCGGGTCGCCACCGGATCCAGCAGTTCAGAGACAATGCGACTCAATGCCATCACCCCCCTGTTAATCAGGAAACGGGTTTCCCTTTAATTCTTGGAAGCGCTGTCAGATCGTTTTCCCAAACACGCTTCTGGAGCCTTCCAGATTGGCACTTGCGACATGTTTCATCATCATCCAGGCGAGCTGGATCAGGCGTTGCCGTGGCAGTTCCGTGGCCGGCCCCGACAGGGCGATGCTTGAACGGACTTCGCCGCTGCTTTCCCGCCAGGGAATGGCAACGGCATTGATTCCGGGCCGATAGGATTCAAGATCCAGCGCATATCCCTTGACCCGGACATTCTCGATTTCCAGCAGAATGTTCTTGCTCAGGGCATTTGCGCGCGTGGCCAGCACACGTTTCCCCAGTCCCGGCACAAACGCCAAGAACACCAGCCCGACCGAGGAGCCCTCGAGCTTTTCGCGGTCATGCAGGCGGGATGCAGCGAAGAGCGGATCCTTCAGATCCACGATATCGACGTAAGCAGCCTTGTCCCCGCTGGGAACCGCGAAATAGACCGTAGCGCCACTTTCGCGGGCGATCTGCTCCAGAACAGGGCGCATCTTGTCGCGGAAAACGTAGTCATTCCCCACGATGCGGGAGAGATTAAGGATACGTCCTCCAAGATAATAATTCATGTCCCCCAGACGGCGGTGGACATAGCCAAGCTGCTCCAGCGTCTGAAGGATGTTGTGGGCCGTCGTCTTGCCCAGACCGGAGATGACGGCCAGATCCCGCAGTCGCGCGGCCCCGCCCTGCTGCGCAATGATTTCAAGCAGAGCCACGGCGCGTTCGATGGATTGAATCAGTTTGGGAGTTTTCGACATAGAACCTTTTCTCGTGAATGGCCGAAATGATCGAAACGCAGCCTGAACGCCCTGTTTAGACGAAATGCTTTCTCCGACGGATCGGGAAAACATGTGGCCGCTTTGCTCGCAGGCAAAACGGCCTTTTTCATGTCCCATACAAGGCAGGTGGCGCGCCTCGACGTTTCCCGGAGACCGCACCTCATGCGGCCTCCGGTTTTTTCAGTTCGTTCCCTTGGGAAGAGCGAAAACAACCATCTGGTCAGAGATCGGCGTCATCATGAAGTGATGACCGCCGGCCATGATCGCAACATACTGCCGTCCATTGGCTTCATACGTCATCGGATTGGCCTGACCTCCACCCGGGAGGACATGCGACCACAGGACCTTGCCCGTCCGCTCGTCGATGGCCCGGATCAGGTTGTCGGTCGCCGCTCCGATGAAGACCAGTCCCCCCTTGGTAATAACGGAACCGCCATTGTTGGGTGTTCCGATTTCCCAGGGGAGCCCTGTCGGCAGGCCCCACGGACCGTTGGCACGAGCCGTTCCAAGCGGATGCTGCCACAGAACCTTCTGCCCATGCTTCATGTCGATGGCGGTGATCATCCCGTAAGGCGGCTTGTGGCACAGCATGCGGGTGAACGGGTCCCAGAACGGCGCGATTGTGATCGCATAAGGTGTCCCTTCCATCGGACCATTCCCTTCCGCCGAAGCCCCGGCACCCGGCTTGTAATGTACGGCGTCGATCGGCATCAGCTTCAGGGTGTCCGCCTTGCGACGGGTAATGAGCTGGGCATACATCGGAGACGCATTCCAGTTGGCGATCAGGATGCCCGTTTCCGGATCATAGGCCATGGAACCCCAGTCGCTGCCGCCATTGTTGCCCGGATACATAATCCACGGCTTGTCCAGACTGGGCGGCGTGAACTCACCCACATAATGCGCGCTGCGGAACTTGATACGGCAGTAGAGCTGATCCAGGGGGGACATGCCCCACATGTCCTTTTCCTGAAGCTCCGGCATGCGCAGGGCCGGCATCCCGACGGACCAGGGCTGCGTCGGCGCGCGCGTATCGCCCGGAACATTCCCTGCAGGAGCCGGACGCTCCTCCACGGGAAGGATGGACTTGCCCGTCCTGCGGTCCAGAACAAAGGTCTGCCCCCGCTTGGTTGGCACGATAATGGCCGGAACCGTCTGCCCGTCAGGCGTCGGCATGTCCATCATCGTAACCTGCGAGCCCATGTCGTAGTCCCAGACGTCCTTGCGCGTTGTCTGGTAAACCCAGCGCGGAGATCCGGTCTTGACGTCAAGGGCTACGATTGACGTGGAAACGGCATTTTCCTCCGGACTGCGATAACCGCTGAAATAGTCACCGGCCGAGTTTCCGGTCGGAACATACACCAGTCCCAGAGCATTATCGCCCGTCAGCGCGGCCCAGGAATTGGGCGTGCCGCGGCTGTAATGGTTGTTGCCGGTCGGCTGCGAATGGTCATCAGGGCGCTTGACGTCCCAGGCCCAGACGAACTTCCCGCTCTCCACATCATAGCCGCGCACGACCCCGGATGGCGCCCAGCGACGCTGGCCGTCCAGAACCTCGTGATTGACGACAACCACACCATTCACGACCATTGGCGGAACCGTCATGGCCACAAAGCCCGGAACGGACTCACCCAGCCCCTGCATCAGGTTGACCTGCCCGCCATGACCGAAAGTGGGGCAGAATTCACCCGTCGCCGCGTCCACTTCGACCAGCCGCATATCCAGCGTGCCTTCGATGATACGGTTGTGACACGGCTCGCCTTCAGGCACCTGCGACGATGTGAAATACGTCACGCCCTTGCACGCGGCCGTGTAGGGAATGGACTCATATTTCACATTGAGATTGTGTCGCCAGATCTGCTTGCCCGTTGTCGGGTCAAGCTTGATGATGTCGTTCTGTGCCGAACACATGTAGAGACCGTCGCCAACCTTGATCGGTGTCGTCTCGGCCGCCCATTTGTTGGTCTGTCCCGGACGCGGATAGCTGCCCGTGTGATAGGTGAAAGCGACTTCCAGTTTGGAGACATTCTCCGGCGTGATCTGGTCCAGAGGCGAATAGCGCGTCTGGTTGTCGTCGTGTCCGTAGGTCGCCCAGTCGTCATGCGCCGGACTGGCGCTCTGCTGTGGCACCATAGCCGGCAGTGCCGACGCATCGATGGAATCCATATCCGGCAGATTGGCGGCATTCACGCCCGGAGCCTGAGGGGCATAGGGTGAAGGTCCAGCGAAATAACTCGGGTCAGGCGGCGCATCCCGTGCCGGTTCGTCGGCTTTGCCCGGCCCCGGAATGGAGGCAGACGGCGGACCACCTGCTCCCGCAGGAGCAAACTGCGCATGGGCCACAAATGGCAGGGTTGTCAGTGCCAGAGAAGCCACTGTGGCGAGAAGATATGGCCGGCGCATCAGACGGCTCCCTTGCTGGAAAAACGCACTTCCTGACGGCGCAGGACCGGAATGGACAGGGCGACCAGAATGCCTAGAAGAGTCGGCCCGAAAGCGCGGGGAAGCAGATCAATCGGGCTGAAACCGACTTCCCATAGGGACCACACCCAGGTGTAGGCCAGTGCGCCGAGATACAGGAACGCGCCCATTGTGCGCCCCAGAATGATGAAGACACCCCCGGCCAGAAGAACAAGGCCGCAGATCGCGTAATAAAAAGAGCCCCCGAGCATGGCGAGATCTACTCCGCCGATGACGAATGCCACCCCGACGAGCGTGATGACCACGCCAAGAAGCAGCACAAGCCACTCCACAAAAGTCGCATTATGAAGGCACCGGAACATTACGTTCCCGGATGAATTAACCATGAACCTTTCCTTTCCCGGATGGGAACTAGTGATTACATAAAGTCAGATTTAAATAAGATATTCCGAGATACCTCACGGCGGCGTGATATAACTTGGTATTCTTATAATAGTTACTTTGGATATTAACTCAAAGTGTGATTCCCGTTTCAAAGTCCAGTATCAATGGATTTTTGTATTTATTGGTTCCGCCCGTACTCCAGATGTACTGGGCACCCGGGCGGATCAGCAGCCAGGGGGTGGGACGCCAGCCGTAATTGAGCTCGATCGCGTGCTCACCGGAAGGTTTGTAAATGCCCGTAGCCCCCGTCCCCTGCAGTTCGCGAACCCAGCTCGTGAGTTTTGGACTGACCCAGAGCATCTTCATCCCAAGGCTGACCGTATCGTTCGGCCGCGTTGGGAACGTCCCTTTGCGTGTCAGACCCCAGTCAACGAAATAGGGCGCAACAGACGTCCGAGGGTCGCCCCACGTGAAGGACGCGAAAAACGATGTTCCACGGTTCGGATCGTTTTCATCACGCTCCAGCATCCGGTCGAACTGGAACCAGCCGCCAAAGCGTCCCCGCACTTTGGAAACAGGTGCGGAAACTAGGTACTGCGCCGGAATTCCGAAAGTCCCAAGCTGGGAATAGACGTTCTTCACCTCGGAAGAATCCCAGTATCCGCCAATTTTCACATTGGTCTGAAGCGGCCCGCTGTAATCGTCTTTCCCACCCTGATGCCAGACAAGCTGGAACGGAAGAAACGTTCCTGTCGCGCCATGCAGGTTCATTTTCCAGCCGTTATGCGTATTGCCGATCGTGGGATCGACCGAATAGGCCCCGAACTGGATGGAATAATGGTCATTTCCCGCCGGATAGAATTTGACCCATGCGCCTGGATGGGCGGTCGGGTAGTAACTGTATCCGGAATTGAAAGCGATTGACTGGGGCATGCCGCAGATCGCATTGCTTTCGAACTGGCAATAATTGTTCATCCCCCAGTACATGGACCAGGATTCAAAATCCGTTTCGGCGTTCATTTCACCGACATCCGTAGTCACATACCGGTTCCAGGGCATTTCCCAGGACAGCAGCGACAGGCGTACGGTCGGAGAACCGTAGATTTCCTGCGGGCTATCCAGCGCCGGCAGTTTTGCCCCAAGCCCGAGACCGGCTCGTGATGTCACGGTGAGGTGAAACAGTCCGATCGAAAGTCCCGTCAGCTTCTTGAGATCGAAATCCACATTGACCCCGACCTCATGCGCATAACGGACATTTTTCGAAGCGCCGCCCATGGGGTTCCCTGCACTATCCTGAAAATAGTGCCCCCCGATATTGACGCCCTTTTTCGTCAGCCATGTGCGCCATCCGCCCCAGTCTCCCGTCATGGTGCTTTGCGTCAGCCAGTCGTGAAAACTGTCCGGAAAAAAGCTGTTCTCCGTCGTATCCGAGGTCCGGGCCATCCCTGTGCTGCCATCCGCCACCGGCGCAGGCTTCACAAGTAACGGGCGCGGATTCACCGTCTTGGTAGGACTGCTTGTTGCAGGAGAGACATACGAGTTCACACGGTCATGAACATTGCCCGCCTGTGTGACAGGTACTTTCGAAATCTCCTGCGCTTTCAGTCCACAGGGAATCCATAGAAGTATTAAGGTACTTACATAAAGGACCCCTTTTTTACGACCAGGATCGTTAGAGTGGTTCAACATATATTTAAAGGCTCCCTGCGCGCCTCCCCTTCTTCAGAAAAGAAGTCGCAGAGCCTAGAAATCAAAAAACCGAACCAAAAAAAATAGCTCCCCTGATGACAAAAACCGGACTGAAATCCATTAGGGATGGACTTTAGTCCCAATGGACACCTAATCTATTGTTTTAAATGGGATTATTTATCATCTGAACGCCCATAAAACGGGCAGAAAGCCGTCCCTCACTTGTCCGTGTAGAAAACGGATCAAACGCCTGTTTTCCGCGCATGTAAGCACTGATTTTCGTGTTGGGATGGGAGACGATGCCGGGACAGAGCAAGGCACTGTTCAGCCTGCTGTAAAGCTTTGGAACCTGTGGGTCTGAATACATGCCCTATATGAAATGGAGCGACAGGGTTTCCGCCTTGGAAAACCCTGTCGCCAGAATGGCTCAGTTGGCCTGAGCTGTCTGCCCGTCATCCAGGGCATAGGCGAGAATATAATCGCCCGTACGCGTTCCCATGCCTGCATGTCCGCCAGCGGCAATCACGATATACTGCTTGCCGTTGATCATGTAGGACATCGGATTGGCCTGACCGCCCGCCGGAAGACGTGCTCTCCAGACCACTTTGCCTGTGCTTTCATCCACAGCGCGCAGATAGTCGTCTGCCGTTGCGCCCAGGAAGACGAGACCGCCTCCGGTCACCATCGTGCCACCAATGTTGAACATGCCGGTTGGCAGCGGCAGATTGTTGTGCGTGCCAAACGGGCCGGTATCCCGTGTTGTGCCGATCGGATGCTGCCAGACGATTTTCCGGCTGACGAGATCGATCGCGGTCAGCGTGCCCCACGGCGGCGCATCACAGGGAACCATAAGAGGGTTCAGCCAGGGATGGACGTAGCCGACATACGGCGTTCCGTACTGAGGACCGTAGACACCGCCCTTCACATGCGGTTCGTTGCCGCTGCCATCCCAGGGGGGAACAAAACCCGCCTTCTCGACGGCATCACGCGGCGCCATACGGAGCATGAAGGGGATATAGTTGGCCGTGGAAATGACCAGCTTGTTCACCGGATCGACAGACGCGCCATTCCAATCCACGACACCGTCAAACGCAGGGTAAACGATGGTTTCCTTCAGCTGCGGGGGCGTGAACTGCCCCTGATAGGCGGCCTTGCGGAACTGGATGCGGCACATCATCTGGTCGATCGGCGTTGCGCCCCACAGATGCTTCTCTGTCAGGTCCTTCGGCGAAACAGAAGGAAGACCGACCGAATAAGGCTGCGTCGGCGTTGTCCAGTCTCCGGGAACGGCGCCCTGGGGGGTCTTCTTTTCCGCAACCTCGGCAACGGGCTCCCCCGTCTCGCGGTTGAGCATGAAGAATTCGCCGCGCTTGGTTGTCTGGACCAGAGCCGGAATTGTTGAACCATCCGGCCCGGGCAGATCGATCAGCGACGGCCCCACCGGAACGTCCATATCCCACACGTCATGATGGACGGTCTGGAAATGCCAGCGCAGTTCGCCGGTCTTCGCATCCAGCGCGATGATTGAACTGCTGAACTTGTCATCGAACGGACGACGATGGCCACCGAAGTAATCCGGCGGCGCATTGCCGGTCGGCAGATAGACAAGGCCCAATTTGGGATCGGCCGTATAGACGCCCCAGGCATTCGGCGTGTCGCGGGTCAGTTCGTCATTGGGCCCTGGCGTCCAGGTCTGCGGATTGTGGCCCACATCCCAGGCCCAGACGATCTTGCCCGTAATGGGATCAAACGCACGCACAGCACCTGAAGGCTCGAATGTCGCCTGATTGTCGAAGATCCAGCCACCAGTGATGACACGATCGCTGATGATCATGGGTGGGGAGGTGACGAAGTGGAAACCGTCGGGGACATGGCCCAGATACTGCGTCAGCGATATGAAACCGTGTTCCCCGAAATCCTCGCAGGGCTTTCCCGTTCTGGCATTCAGAGCCATCATCCGGGCATCGAGAACCGGGGCAATGATACGCTCCGGGCACTCTGCGCTCGCCCCTTCGGCAGCCTTGTAATAGGCGACGCCACGGCAGGCGAGATAGACGTCCGGGCCGGTATTGGCCTTGGGGTCATACTTCCATTTGATCTTGCCCGTGGCAGCATCAATGGCTTCAACCCAACTGTGACCGGTGCAGACATAGAGCGTATCGTTGACCTTGATGGGCGTATTCTCGAAGTTGAACTCATGTCCACCATCAGTGCCACCCTGATCTTCACCAGCGCGCATGGTGTCGCCCGTGTGCATACTCCAGGCGAGCTTCAGGTTCTTCACGTTCCCGGCGTTGATCTGCTTGAGCGGAGAGAAACGATCCTGACCCTGAGTGCGGCCATAATACTGCCAGTCCTGATCCGGAACGGATGTATCAGATCCGCCGTCAGAACCGGACGCCAGATGTGCGGCCCCGGAGATACCGTTGGGCTGCAATGCTGCGACAATCAGGGTCAGGAACGTTACCGCGGTAACACCACCGACAGTGAGTGTCGCAGCACGGGAAACCGGAAACAGCCTGCCCCGGAACCACGGCAGAAGGACAAGAAGTCCAAGAACGATGAATGCGACAAGGCGCGGTTCAAGTTCCCAGAACGTCAGATGGACTTCCGCCAGAGACCAGACCAGCGTTCCGAAAATCGTGACGGCCACGACCCAGAGCGCAAGACTGCGACGTGTCCAGGCCAGCGCGGCACTTGCCGCCAGGGCAAAACCGGCGATCAGGTAATAGAATGTTCCACCGAGAGCAATAAGTTCTATTCCACCGATGATGAGCGTCAGGCTCACAATGAAGATCAAGCCACTGATGGCCCAGGGCCTTGATCCTATATGAATATCGTTCGACATTTTACCTCCAATGTGAACGTTTGTATTTCAGATGCAGAAACAGGATTTTCATTATTTGTTTGGTATTTACTCCATGGCTGCTGCCACAATGACGCCGTCCGTGAATGTTCATGCTGTCTGACAAAACGTCTGAGATGATTTCCATAAAGAAGTTGCGAACGTGCAGAAGCCCTCACTCCTCTGCATCCCACAGAATACGGAAAATAACATTCTTCATTAAAGTTAAATAAAAATGAGAGTTTCCATATTATTTATTGAATTAAAGTAAGTCGTTTTTAAAAATATACTCCATCGTCAAAGGGCGTGACTTCACTTAATGGCAAACAATAAATGAGCACCATCAATCGATTGTGAGTGTCTGTTTTGTGATGCCCGAACAAGGAACCAGAGCCGATATCTGCAGGAGGCTCATCCCGACGAACTGAAAGATCGTCCTCTTTGCCTCGGTAGCAGGCCGGACTGACGGTTGATCAATCATGACGGGTGTGGTCCGTTAGCGCTGATCCGGGCTGGCCGACGCGGATGACAGGTTGCAGCCCAATGGCAGGTAATGCGTCCGGACAGTCGTGATCCTTATGGAAAAACGCTGCTGACGTTTTGAAATTATGGAATTTTTCGTGCAATCCGTCTCCGCAGATCTCCCATCCCGCTATACGCCTTCGACGCGCATCCGCGTTTTTGCCGGTCTGATCCTGACCATGATTATGGCGGCGCTCGATCAGAGCATCGTCTCCACGGCACTTCCTACGGTCGTCAGCGATCTGGGCGGTCTGGCCCACATGTCGTGGGTGGTGACGGCTTTCATGCTGACCTCCACGATTGCCACCCCCCTATACGGCAAGCTTTCCGACATGTTCGGGAGGCGCCCCCTGCTCGGGTTCAGCATCGGGGCTTTCCTGCTGGCCTCGCTTCTGTGCGGGGTGGCCCAGAGCATGTGGCAGCTGATCCTGTTCCGGGGATTTCAGGGGATCGGAGCCGGTGGGTTGATGACCCTGTCCCAGACCGTAATCGGCGACATGGTCACACCGCAGCAGCGCGGCCGGTATCAGGGTCTCTTTACCGGCGCTTTCGCCGTCAGCAGCGTCACCGGGCCATTTCTCGGCGGCGTGCTGACCAGTGCCCTTTCATGGCGATGGGTCTTTCTGGTCAACCTGCCTGTCGGACTTCTGGCCTTTACGCTGATCATGCTGAGCCTGCCCTCTGGCGGCGCTGAAAAAAGGCCACGTATTGATTATCTGGGGGCCGGGCTTCTGGCGATTGCGACAGCTGGCTTTCTGCTTCTGTTCAATTCCCTCGGAACCGCCCTGTCCTGGACATCCCCCCTCACCCTGCTGCTGCTGACAGGAAGCACGGCGGTTTTCCTGCTGTTTCTCTGGCAGGAACGGCGCGCACCTGAACCTCTCGTCAGTCTGGGCCTTCTGCGGATTGCGGATTTTTCCGTCTGCGTAGCGGCGACAGGGATCATGTCGTTTGCCATGATGGGGTCGATGATTTTCCTGCCGCTCTATTATCAGCTCGTCCTGGGGGAAACGCCCGCGACTTCAGGCCTGATGATGCTGCCACAGGTCGGCACCATGATGATCAGTTCGATCCTGGGCGGTTATGTCTCATCGAGGACGCAGCGCTACGAACTTCTGCTCGTGATCGGTGTCGGTATCGAGTTTCTGGCCCTGGCCCTGATTGCGCTGTGTGCCCGTCATGGTGCGCCCGCGCTTTCGTTCCTTCTGAGCCTTGGATGCCTGGGAGTCGGAATGGGCATTGGCATGCCCAATGCGACGGTCATCATCCAGAACTCCGTCCCCGGAAACATGCTGGGGATCGCCACAGCCATGATGGCATTCATCCGCTCTCTGGGCGGATCGCTTGGCGTGGCGCTTTCAGGGGGCGTGATGGCCCTGATGCTGCGAAACAGCCTGAATGCCCTCCCCGAAAAGATCGATGTGCCCACATTTCTGGAAAACGGCATGGCAGCCATCCAGACGCTCTCTCCCGCCCTGCATGATCAGGTGAAGGCCGCCTACAAGACGTCAATCAGCGCGAGCCTGACCGTCAGCAGCAGCTTCATGTTCCTCGCCTTTATGCTGATCGTGGGACTGATGGCGCGCAAGAAACTGAACCCCGGAAACGACCAGACCGCATAGGCTTCAGGTCTGCTCTCCCTACGGTAGAGACTGACAAAAGCCGCCCGGTTTTAACGTCGAAGAAACAGGTCGCCACGATACTGCAGCAGTTCTTTCGATCGGGCTGACATAAAAATTCCACAGACATTCAAGGAACGCACTCTTGCGAGACTGAACCGTCTCGTCTACTGACGGCAGACCATCCTGACGCCACTCAGACACCCGCAAGGAGACATGGCATGGCTACGAAACGTTATGGAGGACGGCCTGATACCAGGATGTCCGAAGAACTTGATGCCCTGATCCTCCAGACGGCCGTGCATCTGTTCGGCGAAAAAGGATATGCCGCGACCTCCATGGAGCAGATCGCCGCCGTCGCGCAGGTGGGCAAACAGACCATCTACCGGCGTCATGCCTCCAAGGAGATCCTGTTCAAGACGGTCATCACCGAACTCGGGCAGAGCCTTCTCGGAGCCGCGGCTCCTCCAGAGGACATGGTCTCCGCAGACCCCCTTCTGGCCCTGCGGCAGACCATGCGCATGCTGATCGATCTCGTGCTGCAACCCGACACCATCGCGCTGAGCCGCACCTTCATCGCTGAAGGATGGCGTTTTCCCGATCTGGTCGAACATGCGGGGGCCCATGTCTTCGAGCCGCTGGAAAAGCTCACGTTTAAGCTTCTGGGTGAGGTCGAAAAGGCCGGTCTGCTGAACAGGACCTGTGAGTGCGAGGAGACATCCCGGATGCTCTCCGCCCTTCTTCTGAGCTGGCCCCACCAGCAGAGGCTCTTCGGGCGAATGGTTCTCGCAACGCCCCAGGAGCGCGACCAGTATCTTGAGCAGACCTGGAACGCCGTCATGAGCGGAATCCTCGTCCCACCCCAGGCCAGCACGGCGGAGACGTCCCGATGAGAGCTTCTGCCGGCAGATTGCCCGTCATGCTGGGCAGCAGCCTTCTGCTTGTTCTGGCAGGTTGTCACAAGAAAGCACCGGCTCCGGACATCCGTCCCGTTCGCTCCATGGTGGTGCAGCCCGTTGACAGCACAGCCGGCGAGCCCCTGACGGGTCAGGTTGCCCCGCACCGCACCGTGACCCTGTCGTTCCGCCTGCCCGGCAAGATCGTTGAACGCAGCGTCAGCGTCGGCAGTGCCGTTCATGCCGGACAGGTCGTAGCCCGCCTGGACGAAGTGGCCGCGACGCAGACCCTGCACGCCGCGACCGCAGACGTGGAAGCCGCAAAGGCCGACCTCATCCAGATGGAAGCGCTCCGTAAACGCGCTGTCGCCCTTCTCCCGGTGCAGGCCATTTCCCGCAACGAGTATGACGACGTAATCCGCCGCTACCATACGGCGCAGAGCACCCTTCAGTCCGCTCAGGCCCGCATGCGGATTGCACAGGAAGGTGTGGAGCACACGCAGCTGACAGCGGATTCCGATGGAATCATCACGGACCGCCTGGCTGAAGTCGGGGAAGTCGTTGCTGCGGGCCAGCCGGTCCTGCGCATGGCGCAGAGTGGCGAGCGTGACATCCAGTTCGACATCCCGGCCTCCCTCGTGCGCGCTACCGGCCTGATGGGACGGACATTTTCAGTCTGCCTGGACGCCGAGCCCCAGCTCTGCACAACAGCAAATCTTTATGAACTTGCACCCGATGCCGATCCGCTGACCCGGACCTACCGGGCCAAGGCACTTCTGCAGTCCCCGCCTGCGGACATGACTTTAGGGTCGGTCGTGGTCGGTCGCATGACGCTGACAGACCGTCGGGAAATCCGCCTGCCGCCTTCGGCCCTTACGGCACAGGACGGCAAGCCCGCTGTCTGGGTCGTCGCTGCCGACACATCGACCGTTGCCCTGAGACAGATCGAAATTGCCAGCTACACCGCCACGGATGTGCTCGTCTCATCCGGACTGAACGCCGGGGACCGCGTCGTCACAGCAGGTGTGCAGGCGCTCTATCCGAACCAGAAGGTCACGCTGCTGAATGACGCCGATGTCCGCCCCTGAGTCTCCGGCCCCCGGTGGTGTGAACCTGTCGCGCTGGTCGATCAACCATCGCGCGCTCGTTCTTTTCTTCATGATCCTGATCGGTGTGGCGGGCTTCAGGTCCTATTTCGCCCTGGGGCGTAACGAGGACCCTCCGTTCACCGTCAAGACCATGGTCGTACAGGCCATGCTTCCCGGTGCCTCCGTCGAGGAAACGGCCCATCTCCTGACAGATCCCATCGAAAAGAAGCTGCAGGAGACGCCCTACTTCGACTACGTCAAAAGCTACACGGTCGCGGGAAAAACCACGATCCTGCTCAATCTGCAGTCGGGAACACCCAAGGCGAAGGTTCCGGATATCTGGTACCAGGTCCGCAAGAAGGTAGGCGACCTCAAGGTCTTCCTGCCCTCTACAACCGCGGGTCCGTTCTTCAATGACGAGTTTGGCGACACATTCGGCATCATCTACGCCTTCACGGCACAGGGTTTTTCCCATCGTGACCTGAGGGATTACGTCGAAACGGTCCGCGACGAACTGCTGCACGTCCCCGATGTCGCCAAAATCGAGACGCTGGGCGCGCAGGACGAGAAAATCTATGTCGATCTGTCCAGCCACCATCTGGCCCGGCTGGGGATCAACAGCGCGATGATTGCATCGTCGCTTCTGGCGCAGAACGTCCTCATGCCTTCCGGCACGCTCGACACCGGAACGGAGCAGATCCGGATCCAGCCCACCGGGCAGTTCAATTCAGTGCAGGACATCGAGAACGTCACGGTCTATGCGGGAAGCCGCAAGATCCGGCTGGGAGACATCGCCACCGTTACCCGCTCCTATTCCGATCCTCCGCAGACAATGTTCCGCGTGAACGGACAGGACGCCATCGGTCTGGCGATTTCCATGAGTTCGGGTGGCAACGTCCTTGCGATGGAAAAGAACATTTCCGCCACGATGGCGAAGCTGCATGCGCGGATGCCTGTCGGGATCGAGGCCCATCTCGTCGCCAACCAGCCCAAGGTCGTAAAAGACGCTGTCGGTGACTTCACGGAAGCCCTTTTCGAGGCCATTGCCATCGTGCTGGGCATCAGCTTTCTCAGCCTTGGCGGCCGCGCGGGAACGGTGGTGGCTTTCTGTATTCCCTTCGTCCTCGCCGTCGTCTTCACCTGCATGGAAATCTTCGGGATCGACCTTCAGCGTGTCTCCCTGGGCGCGCTGATCATCGCGCTCGGCCTGCTCGTGGATGATGCCATGATCACCGTCGAGAGCATGGTCAGCAAGCTGGAGGAAGGCTGGACCCGCGCACGGGCCGCGACCTTCGCCTATACGTCCACGGCCTTCCCCATGCTGACGGGCACACTGGTGACGATTGCAGGCTTCGTGCCGGTTGGTTTCGCGCACAGCATCGCGGGCGAATACACGTTCTCGCTGTTCGCCGTGGTGGGCATCGCCCTGATCGTCTCGTGGTTTGTGGCCGTTCTGGTCGCGCCGCTGATCGGGATCACGATCCTGCGCGAACATCCCGAAGCGACGACCGGAACCGCAACGCCCCGTCCACCCGGACGGATCCTGACCACGTTCCGGCGTTTCCTGCTTCTGTCGATGCACCATCCGCGGGTAACGGTTTTTGCCAGCCTCGGCGCGCTCGCTGTGGCCCTGCTCCTGCTACCGCTTGTGCCAAAGCAGTTCTTCCCTGCCTCGGACCGTCCAGAGCTGCTCGTCAATCTGTCGCTGCGACAGGGCTCCTCAATCACGGCAACAGCGGATGTCTCCCGCAAGCTGGACGCCCTGCTGCGCAACGATCCCGATATCGACCACTGGAGTTCCTATGTCGGGCGCGGCGCCATCCGCTTCTACCTGTCGATCGACGAACAGCTTCCCAACGATTTCTTCACCCAGACCGTAATCGTTGCCAAGGACGCCGCGGCGCGCGAACGTGTCCGCCATCGTCTCGACGAGGCCCTGAGCCGACAGTTCCCGGACATTGTGCATGGCCTGTTCGCCCTGGAACTCGGACCGCCCGTGGGCTGGCCCGTGCAGTATCGCATCAGCGGCCGCGACCCGGACCGAGTCCGCGACTATGCACAGCAGGTCGCGCGGATCATGGACGAGAGCCATAATCTGCGCCTGATCAACTTCGACTGGGGCGATCCCGCGCGGAAACTGAGGATCGATGTCCGTCAGGAAGACGCCCGGCGACTGGGCCTCTCCTCGTCCGCCATTGCTCTGGCCATCAATTCCACGGTCACCGGCATGACTGTCACTCAATTGCGTGACAGCATCTATCTCGTCGATGTCGTCCTACGGGCCAACAAGGACGAACGCCTGTCGATCGAACAGCTGCGCAATCTCGATATCCGCCTTCCGAACGACCTGACCGTTCCCCTGTCTTCCGTAGCGACTGTTTCCTATGTGGAAGACTATCCCCTGATCTGGCGTCGTGACCGCCTGCCGACCATGACGGTTCAGGCGCAGCTCCAGAACAACATACAGCCCGATGCCGCGGTCTCCGCACTGGCCTCCAGAATGGCCGCATTCAACGCCAGCCTGCCGCCTGGCTATCATCTTGCAGTCGGCGGAACGGTTGAGGAAAGCGCGAAGTCCCAGGGGTCCGTGGTCGCGGTCATGCCGGTCATGCTCCTGATCATGATGGCGGTGCTGATGATCCAGCTTCAGAGTTTCAAGCGCCTCGCGCTGGTCCTGAGTGTTGCGCCGTTCGGCCTGATCGGTGTTGTCGCCTCCCTCCTGATCTCGCAGCATCCGATGGGCTTCATCGCCATGCTGGGTCTTGTGGCGCTGGTCGGGATGATCATCCGCAACTCGGTCATTCTCGTCCACCAGATCGAGATCGAGCAGCAGGCCGGCAAGTCGGAATGGGACGCGGTGGTCGATGCCGCCATGATCCGGTTCCGACCCATCATGCTGACGGCCGTGGCCGCCATTCTCGGCATGCTCCCGATCGCATCGAGCGTCTTCTGGGGGCCTATGGCCGATGTCATCATGGGTGGCCTGGCCGTTGCGACAGTCCTGACCCTGATCTTCCTGCCGTCGCTTTACGTCATCTGGTTCCGTGTCCGCGAACCTACCCCTGATCCGGCAGAAGGAGCCGCATGATGCGCAGATGGCTTCTCTTTGCCCCGCTGCTTCTGGCGGGATGTTCCTGGCTGGCACCGGATTACAAACGCCCCGCGATGCCCCTTCCCGCAACATGGCCGGGAGCCGCCGCCGTGGCGCGCGATGACCGCACATGGTGGCACAGCTATGGCGATCCGGTTCTCGACCAGCTCGTCCAGACTGCCCTGAGTGACAGTGACGATATAGCCCTGGCCGGCAACCGCCTGATGCAGGCCAGAGCCCAGTACGGCTATGCCTTCGCCAACCAGCTCCCCATGCTGTCGATTGCGGGAGCCGATGCCTACGGACAGTTCGCGAACGGACGGGTCAGCGCCCTGAACCAGAGCCTCCATTTTCCGAACAAGACCAGCAATCTCGGGTTTGTCGGCGGAATGCTCACTTATGAACTCGATCTGTGGGGCAAGAACGCCAGTCTCAGCAACGCGGCGAAAGCCGGGGTTCACGCTGGTGTCTATGCGATGGATGCAGCACGGCTCTCTGTCGTCGCGGGTGTTGCGAAACTCTATTTCAGCCTACGCGCGCTGGATGAGGACGTCGCTCTTATGAAACAGACGGCCCAGACACAGGACGATCTCCTCGCGCTGGTCCAGCGGCAATACGACGTCGGTGCCACGGATGCCCTCACCCTTGAGAGCGTGAGGGAACGGCGCGATACCGTTCACGAACTCCTGCCGGACATGGAAGATCAGCGCGACCGGGCTGAAAGCGCTCTCGCGGTCCTGATCGGCCAAACCCCGCAGAGCATCATCCAGAACGAACTTCCCCGCGGCCGGAATATCGGGGACATGACCGTCCCGGAAGCGACCCCGTCTCTTCTGCCGGCGGAGCTGCTTGAGCGCCGGCCCGATATCGCCATGCACGAACAGATGCTGATGGCCAGCAATTTCAATGTCGGCTTCGCGCGGGCGGCCTATTTCCCGTCGATCTCCCTCGCCTCCCTTGCGGGCGTAAACAACGTCGATATCGATAACCTGTACCGGGCCACGGGTCGCGCATGGACACTGGGAGCGGCCATGGCGGCGCCGGTTCTTGATTTCGGACGCACGGAAAGTGGCGTCCGGCTCGCAAAAGCCGGGAAGAACGAGCAGGTGATCCTCTACCAGCAGTCCATCCGCTCCGCCTTCAAGGAAGTGCGGGACGCCATTCTGGCGCAGAAGACCGCCGCAGACCGCGAAGGCGACACCACCTCCCGGGTAGCGTCGGACGAGCACCGTCTGCACCTCACGACGCTGCGGCTTGAAAATGGCTACGCCAGCCGGATCGACCTCCTGACCGCACAGGCCATCGTCCAGCAGGCACAGCTCGCACAGGTCTCGGCAAGGCTCCAGCGGCTGAACGCCTCGGTCGATCTCTACAAGGCGACCGGCGGCGGATTTCATGTTCCCGCCCAGAAGGCAGCTGTCCACCCATGAAAAAGGCCCTGTTTTCTCTTGTCGCGCTCCTCTGTCTGGAAGGCTGTGCCTCTCCCATCTCCGTCCGGCAGCTTTCCCTGACATCCGCCTATCAGGACCGGAACCAGAGCGCCCTCGCCGGAGATCGCCTCACCAACCTGACGCGCACGGTCCTGCAGCGCGAGAACCTGCTGCCCCTGTGGAACGCCCATCCTGCACAGGCGCTGCTTGCCCTGCAGGACCGGACCCGGAAACATTTCTATACCAGCACACTGGACGATCAGCTTTTCGCCCTGGCGGAGCTGAACTACCTGCAGGGACGGCGCCATCAGGACCGTGCGGCCTATATGGCTGCCGCGCTTTATGCCTACGCCTATATCAACCCGGATGCCCCTGCAGACGAGCGCCCCAGCCCTTACGATCCCCACCTGCGGCAGGCCTGCGACCTGTACATGTTCGGCCTGACCGAGGCTCTGGGAACACCGGTCAATCTGGTCTCACAGGAATGGCGCCTCTCCTCCGGGCCCGTGACCCTTTACGTCGACCCCGGACAGCTCCGATGGCATGGACATGATGTCACCGATATCCGTCCCGTCTCCCGCCTTGCGGTTAGTGGGATTGAAAACACCTATCGCCAGAAAGGCCTGGGCGAACCCGTAGGAGCCCTGCCCCGTCTGACCGCGCAGGAAAACAAATCCTTCCAGATCGCCAATTCGCTGCGCGTGCCGATGAACCTGATGCTGATCATGAGCGCGCCCCGGCAGCAGATCCTCTCGGACCATATTTCCGCCAGTCTTCGGCTGACCCCGATCGACCAGACCATCGCCGGCCAGACAGCGCCGCTCCAGTTCGACCAGACAACCGCCCGTGCCGAAAGCCTGAATGACGCGATGGACTGGTCCGTCGAATATCGCGGTTTCCTCGACGGGCGCCTGTTCAATAAAGGCGATCACCCGCAACTGCTGACCATCGAGCCTCATCAGTATGGGCACCGGCCGGTTGTGCTCGTGCATGGCACGGCGTCCAGCGCGGCGCGATGGGCAAGCATGGTCAATGATCTGATGGAAGACACAACCATCAGAAATCATTATGAATTCTGGTTCTTTTCCTACGCGACGGGAAACCCCATTCCCTATTCCGCCCTCCAGCTTCGTCAGGCGCTCGAAAAAGCCGTGGCCCAGCTTGGTGGCGCGAAGACGGATCCCGCTCTGGGAAAAATGACCCTGATCGGCCACAGTCAGGGCGGCCTGCTGGCCAAGATGCTGGTTGTGAATACGGGGGACAGGCTCTGGAACGGCATGGTCTCCGTTCCGCTGGACCGCCTGAAACTGCGCCCGCGCGATGAGACCCTGCTGCGTGATGCCCTGTTTCCGACCCCGCTTCCCGAGGCCCGCAGCGTCGTCTTCATTTCCACGCCCCAGCATGGAAGCTATGTCGCCGGACTGTCCGTGGCGCAGCTGGTCGGCCGGCTCGTGACGTTCCCTGTCTCGGTTCAGGAGACTGTACGCGCCGTGTTCGCAAGCTCGCCGGAAATCCGCAAGCTGAACATGCGCCCCTGGCGCGTCGGCAGCGTATACGGCATGTCTCCACGCAGCTCGTTCATCCGGTCTCTGGCGGCTATTCCCGTCGCTCCGGACGTCGAAAGCCATTCCATTATCCCGGTTCTGGGAGATGGCCCCCTGAAAACCGCCGATGACGGCGTAGTCATGTACGAAAGCGCCCATATTTCGGATGTGCAGTCGGAACTTGTGGTACGTCATTCCGGCCATTCGACCCAGTCCAACCCGGTCACAACCGCAGAAGTCCGCCGCATCCTGATCAGGCAGCTCGAAGAAGACGGAACAGTTCCACCCGAAACCGACAAGGGCGGAAAAGGAACGGTTACCTCTCTGGGTGGCACCTATACTCCCCTTGAACAGGCGTACGCCCAGTGAACCCGCAGACGCCACCCCGCTGGCAACGGGTCCGAAAGATCGCAGGGCGGGTGGGACTTGTCCTGTTCGTTCTCTTTGGAACGGCCGCGCTTTATTATTCGACCCTTGAGCCCGATGGACTTCGCATCGCCCTGACGGTTCTTTTCCCGCTCCTTGTCGCCGGCGCGTCCCGTCTGCCGAACAGGCTGGCCTCCCGGGCCGGTATTGGCACGCTGTGTGGCGCACTTGGCATCTGGTATGTCACCGACCCACCGCGCAATGACCGGGAATGGCAGGGGGAATATGCCGTCCCCGCTGATGTCACGATGGATGGAAGCGTCGCCCATATCCGGAATATCCGGAACTTCATCTACCGGACCACGCAGGACTACACCCCCCGTTATTACGACGCGACATACAACCTGGACGACCTTTCATCCGTGGATCTCGTTACGTCCTACTGGGCCGGCAATGCCATTGCGCATGTCTTTCTGAGCTTCGGCTTCCGTGATGGGCGGCATGTCGCCATGTCCATCGAGACCCGCCGCCAGAAGAAATTCCAGTATTCGACAATTGCCGGCTTCTTCCACCATTACGAGATTTTCTACGTCACAGCCGACGAACGGGACCTTATTGGTGTGCGGACGGATGTCCGGCATGAGCGCGTCTATCTCTATCGTCTTACGCTATCGCCTGAAGAACGCAGAAGACTGTTCGAGAGTTATCTGCGGGAAATCCACACACTGGTCCAACACCCGGCATGGTATAATACCCTGACCGACAACTGTACGACGGGCATCCTGACGCGGGCACAGGCCAGACTGCGCTACCGGCTGGACTGGCGTGTCCTGCTCAGCGGATACACCGCCTCTCTGGCCTATGATCTCGGGCTTCTCGATAGCAGCATTCCGTTTCCCGAACTGAAAGCCCAGAGCCGTATCCAGCGCCCCGCCAATGCCTCGCCTGATCCGGATTATTCAGAAGAAATTCGTCGCAAGCCTCATGGAATGAATGATCCGGCAAACTGACTTCTGTCATGCCCGCCAATATCCTTTCGGTTCTCAGGCGGCCTGCCTTTTCCCCTGCTCGACGCACCAAGCCACCGCCAGAAGCATGAGGGTGCCAATCGAACAGAGGACCAGGGGTGATAATGCCGCACCTGCAAAAAACAGGATCACAAATCCACCCAGTCCCACCAGGTGGCAGACAGACCAGGTGGACGTCACAATCCTTCCGTAAATACAGCTTCCGAAAAGATAAAGGACTGGCCCCGCAATCATGACGGACAGAGCGGGTCCTGACACGGCCTCAAGGGGATTTTCCAGAAGGATATCCATGCCAACAGCTGTCACGATAATGCCAGCGATGAGGATGGCATGAATATAATGAAAATACGCCCCCAGGCGCCCGGGATCGGAAGAATGCGTGATGGCATGTTCGGCCTGCCTGATCGAGGTACCGAAATAAAGCCACCACATGGCGACCGTGCACAGGAAACTTACACAGAACCCGAGTAAAACCGGTGCTGTCCACTGCTCCGCCCGCGCCATGGACAATCCGGAAGCCATGATGGTTTCGCCCAGGGCCACCATAACGAAAAGCTGACACCGCTCCACGAGATGGCTGCCCGAAATTGTCCAGTCGGACGTATGGGAGCGTCCAAGAAAGGGGAGCCAGAAACCGAACATGGGAGAAACATATTCGCACAGAACGGCGGTGCTCCAGAATACGAGACGCAGGTCGGAAGGATAAAATGCGCCAGCGATCCAGAACGCAGCGCTGATCAGGTTCCACCCCAGAATGCGCTTGTAATTTGGAAGAAGCGCGTGGTTGCGAGGCAATCTGCACACCACAAAGGCCGATCGACCAGTCTGCATGACCGTGTAGCAGATCGCAAAACTCAGCCCTCTTGCTCCAAAGGCTTCCGGAGCCGCTGCGCCACACAGGAGGGCAAGCGCCATGGAGGCAAACAGGACACAGCGCAGCGAGGCAGAGCGCGGATCGAACCAGTTGGTAACCCAGCCCGTATACTGCCATCCCAGCCAGGCTGCGAACCACAGGACAAACGTCTGGAGAAAGCCCATCCCGCCCAGATGATGCAGCAGTCCGTGACTGATCTGGGTGACAAGGAAAACATAAATCAGATCGAAGAACAGTTCTTCGGTCGTAACCTCAACGTGGCCGCTCTCCGACCGCCTGAGAAACGAATAGCCTGCCTTGTCCTGAAAAATCACTGCAAAATCCCGCCTGCAAGCATAGAACCTGGCTCTCAGAACTATAGATCAAAGGCCGGCTTGTCTTCTGTAACTCACAGGAAAGAAGGACAGGAGCATATCCGCGCTAAGAAGACGATGCCTCAACCGCAAGCGCTGCTTCCGATGCAGATGACTGCGACAGAGCTCCGCTCCCAATCCACGCCGCCAGCCCGGCAAGGAGAGACTGCATGTTCCGCTGCGTCTGCTCAAACCCGGCCCCGGGTTTAAGCGTCGCGGCATTCAGGTAAAGGGAGCGGCAGATTTCCAGCTGGACGGCATGGATGTTCTGCTCGGGACGGCCGTAATACTGGGTAATATACCCGCCGGCATAAGGAACATTCCGACGAACGGAATAGCCCAGGCTTCCGAGCATGTTTTCAATCATGTCCGGCAAGCCGGAGGCGCAGCTTCGGCCATGAACGTCCCCCAGAACGATATCGCACGATCGCGCATAAGGCAGCCTGGGCATGGAATGGGCTTCCAGAAGAACGGCATAGCCAAACCGCGCCTTCATTTCGCTCAGGAGCGCCGCAAGAGCCTCATGATAGGGCAGCCATGCCGCGGCAATCCGGTCCTTTATTTCCGAGAGATGAAGAGGCTGGCCGTAAACCTGCCGTCCCTGTGACACATAGCGCGGAATGACCCCGAAACCCGCCTTCACCTTCGCCGTAAGCAGGACCTCGTCATCAGGCGGTGGCGGATCAAACATTTCCGCATCCACTTCGCGCCAGTCGCGATTCACATCGCACCACACACGCGGAAACTCGGCACAGATCAGCGTGGCGCCAAAATCCGGCGCGTTTTCAAACAGCCGGTCCACAAACCGGTCTTCGCTCTGCTGCAGTTCATGAAAGGAGAGCGAGGCCCTGTCGAGAAAATCCGACGGATAATTCCTTCCGGAATGTGGAGACGAGACAAGCAGAGGAATCGCAGTATTCCGCGGTCGATTCACCCTGAAGGACGTCAGTGGCACAGGAATTTGCATATTTTTTTCATATTTCGTCCCACAGGGGGTTGCAAGGTTTTCCGGACACAGCTAGAAACCGCCTCACCGGACCGGGGGCGCATAGCTCAGCGGTAGAGCACTACCTTGACATGGTAGGGGTCACAGGTTCAATCCCTGTTGCGCCCACCACTCGGTCCGGTAAAAAATCCCACAAAATCAGCGACTTAGACCAAGTAACCTAGATCGCATTCTCTCTTCCGAGCGTTCACGTTTGTGCAGATTGGTGCGCTTATAGGCGCTTGAATGTGTGCAAAACTGGTGCACTTCAATCCAGAGAGCCCGATATGCTACCCGAATCGCTTCCCTGGCGGTGTGCCGAGTCGGTAATCGGCAGCGCCTGCGCTGCCCTGCCGCAAATTTTGTTCGGCCCGACACAGCAAAAATTAGCGCCTGGTACATCGGAACAATGATCGTCCCCTCAGTGGCGTCGTCTATCCCCTTGCAAACAAACAGCTTCCCAAAATCGTTCTCACAGGAGCATTGACGCGCACGCCGTTGTTCTCTTTCTGTTCTCATTATGGAGGCCAGAAACATGAACTACCAAGGCGACCGCACGACCGGCTTCGCATCCCCTGCAGGCGACAACATCGAGGGCACGATTGACCTGATGTCGGCTGCCCTCGATCTGCGCCAGCCCAGTCGGTATCCGGTTCGCGTGGAAGGCGATGCCCTGCTCGGCCGTTCCATCCGGCATGGCGATATTCTGGTCGTGGATTCTGCCGTAGCGCCCCGGGCGGGTGTCGTGGTGGTCGCCAGCGTGGGCGACGAGCTGCGGGTCTGTGAGTTGACCCAGCGCGCCGGTGAGTGGTGGTTACGCTCTTCCTCACCTCAGGCCGCATCCGTCCAGGTCGATGATGACACGGACGTCGCGATCTGGGCCGTGGCTACCGGCCTGGTCCGAACGGACGTGTGATGCGTATTTTCGGCCTGATCGACGGCAACTCTTTCTATTGCTCCTGCCAGCGCGCTTTTGAGCCGCGCCTGAAGCGCAAGCCGGTCGTGGTCCTGAGCAACAACGACGGCTGTGCGATCGCCCGCACACGGGAAGCCAAGGCACTCGGCATCAAGATGGGAGATGCCTGGCACCTTGCCCGTAAACGGCCCGAGAGCCGGCCGGTCGTCTGGTACTCCTCGAACTATGCTCTCTATGCCGATATGTCGCGCCGGATGTATCAGGTCCTGGCAGAGCGCGTGCCTGGCGTGGAGCCCTATTCGATCGATGAGATGTTCCTCGATCTGAGCAATCTTCCAGGGAATCTGCATGAACGCTGCCAGCAGCTCCGCCAGGACGTGCTCGATCATGCGAAAATCCCGACTTGCGTGGGTTGGGGGCCGACCAAGACAATCGCCAAGTTGGCCAACGGCTTGGCGAAGGATCACGCGGAACTGGAGGGGCTCTGTGACCTCACGGATCCAGGTATCCGCCAGGATTGGTACTATCGCACGGACATCGATGAAGTCTGGGGCATCGGCCGGCAGACGACGCAGAAGCTGAAGGCCATGGGCATCGAGACGATTGCCGATTTCGTGGCTCTTGACGCAAAGACGGTCCGTCAGACCCTGACTGTTGTGGGCGCCCGGGTCCAGGCCGAGTTGCGTGGTCAATCGTGCCTTCCCCTGTCCGACATTGCCGCCACGCGAAAAAGCATCGCCTCGACCCGGACGTTCGGCCGCCTGCTGCTGAAATGGGACGAGATCCGTGAGGCTATTGCGCACTATGCGAACCGGGCTTCAGAAAAGCTGCGAGAGGAAGGCCTCGAGGCCGCGCACCTCTCCGTCCTGATGCAGACCAATCCGCACAATGGCGATCCCTGGTACGCGAAGCATGCGGCCATCACTATTGAACCAACCTGGAGGGTTCGAAAAACCCCTTGGCTCTGAATTGTTGGCTGTAATTCCCTATCTTGTGTAATGATTGGAGGGATGGCTCATGAAGCAGCCGGGTTTCTTTGATGTTGACGAGCGGCTTGCCCGGTTAAGCGGGCTTGGCGATCAGCTCGAGGCGTTTTCCCGGACTGTGGATTTTGAGGCGTTCCGCCCTGATCTGGAGAAGGCTCTGGCCTATTCAGACAGGAGCAAAGGCGGCCGCCCCCCGTTCGATCCGGTGATGATGTTCAAGATCCTGGTCATCCAGACGCTGAACAATCTCTCCGACGAGCGAACGGAATATCTGATCAACGACCGCCTGTCCTTCATGCGTTTCCTCGGTCTGGGACTGTCGGACCGGGTACCCGATGCCAAAACGGTCTGGCTGTTTCGCGAACGTCTGACCGAGGCTGGTGCCGTTCAGAAGCTGTTCGAGCGCTTTGACGCCACCCTGCGTAACGCCGGGTATCTGCCGATGTCCGGCCAGATCCTGGATGCAACACTGGTGGCAGCGCCAAAGCAGCGCAATACCAACGGAGAGAAAGCCGATCTTCGGGCAGGACGAATTCCCGAAGGCTGGGAAGACAAGCCGGTAAAGCTGTCCCACAAGGACAGGCACGCCCGCTGGACGCTGAAGTTCACGAAGGCAAAGCGGCAGGAGGACGGGACGCTCCCGGCTACGGACCTCGCCATTCCGTTCTTTGGCTATAAATCGCATGTTTCCATCGACCGGAAGTTCCGACTGATCCGAAAATGGAAGACAACGGATGCCGCTGCCAGTGATGGTGCCAGACTGCGCGAGGGGCTGCTGGACAAAACCAATACGGCCTCAACCGTTTGGGCAGACACCGCGTATCGCTCGAAAGCCAATGAGGACTTCATGGACAAAGAGGGTTTCGTCTCGAAAGTTCACAGGAAAAAGCCGCATCTCAAACCCATGCCCCGCCATATCCAGCGGTGCAATGCAGGGAAGTCGGTGATCCGATCGCGCGTCGAGCATGTCTTTGCCGATCAGAAATCGCAGATGGGGCTGTTCGTCCGAACCGTGGGTATTACCCGGGCCACCATGCGGATCGGCCTGGCCAATATTGTCTACAATATGCGCCGCTTCCTCTTCCTCGAGAGGTTGAACGCGAGCGCGTAGCCATCCCAATGGCGATAGCTCGCGATCCGCTCAAAACGCAGAGCGAAAGTCATCCCGGAAACCGTCAATCAGCACGCCACAACCCTGAAATCAGGAGCCAGCCGCGCCAATCAACAGTTCTTCGATCCCTCCATCTGGCTTCCGGGATATCGCTATTTCAAGGCAGGAGTAATTCTGTCGGATCTGCGCCCTGCCGGCAGCCAGAGGCGTATGTTCGCATCCCGTAATCCGGAGCAGTCTGCATGCGTCATGGCTGCACTAGATGCAGTGAATGCTCGCTTTGGAAGTGGTGCGCTTCGACCAGGATCAACTGGACTGAGGCGCAGCTGGTCACCTCGACAGTCCTTGCTATCAGCACGCTACACGACGCGGCTAGAAGAAATTGTGAAAGCTAAAACTTGGTAGTAGCGGAAGAGTGACCAGAGTCAAGATCCAATATTACTGCAGCTCCTGTTTAATACACCAATAATATCTACTCCAAAAAAAGAAACTCCCTCCGAAATTGTTAGCCCAGGCCCGATAGCTATCTTTCCATTATTTGTTGATATGGTCATTTCATGAATTACGGTCCAACTTCCATCAGGATTTTTTCTAAAACCCTCACAAAATGCTGGAACTTTTTGTGTGCCTTCTCCTGGACCTGATGCAGGTTGTGTAGCTTGGTTAGAAAGTGGTGGGTTTATATGCGAAATGCTATCTTGAGAAAAGGCAGAATAAAGAAATAGCGCTTCGATACAAAAAAATAATATTATATAGGATTTATTTCTTATTACAAAATCCATTATGTGGACTCACTCCAATTATGGCAATCTTTTTCTAATGTTTTTAATGTAGAACCATTGCCCGCTACATTAAAAAAATATTCCGTACATATTTGGGTTTTATGATGTGAATTGAATACATCGTCGTAATCCACCTGAGCGAATACAATTAGTGCATCCCCCTCAGTTAATCGTCGAATGTCGCTTTTGGTGGGAGTAAAATTAATATAAGTTTTTTCCGAACCCGCTCCTGTTATCTGGCTCGTACGAATTTTTCCTCCATCGAGAGCCACCAAATCACTGGTTGATATATTTACTGCCTCGCTTGCACTTACTATTTTGTGTCCGCCCACAAAATGAATATTGCGAGCAGGAGTAACGCCAATATTTTTGTAATATAAATCTATATTACCAATGTCACTGATCAATATCTCCTCTTTATGAGGAAATTCTATAATTTCGTATGCTCGAGCCGTTAGTGTGAGCGACTCTTTAAGAGTTTCAGCTAAATCTTTTGTTGCTTTTGCTTGTGTCTGCGCGGTATCTGCAGATTTCTTAGCATCTTTTCCTGCACCAACAGCCGAATAACCTTGGAATATAGTTGCAATACTTGCCCCAACAGCAAAAATACTAACGGATAACTTTCCTATATTACTCCAGCTTATGATCATTTTTTCAGCTCTAGATTTCCGATTCCTACATCATCATATAACTATCATTTGAGGGCTGCATTACTCAAGGTTTAGAAATTTCCATGTTCAGAGCATACCTTTTTGCATAAAAAAATTGCGCGCAGATAGAAAAATATAAGTGCCCTTCATCACTTTTAAATTTCCTATATTGGCGCCCAATTTTGATTTTCAATCACGAGATTGTGGGATGTATTTTCTCCCCACAAATGTCTGTTCTGGCTCGGTCGAGCAAGTTGGTGAATAATTTGGAGTTAGCAATGCTATATGTGCAGCCAGTGCTGCTTGGTCTGCCTCAATTCGTCCTGCCACATCTTGCCGCACCGCGTCGTTCTGCCCCAGAAGCGTCCCGGCATAACCAACCTGCCGCCCGGCCTCTGCACTTGGCAGTGCTGACAGGGGCACGAACTGCACCGGGACGTTTAGTGTCTGCCCCCTCGTCCGACTGGCATCAGCCTGCAATCCGAAGACTGGCATGGCGGACGCTTCCGAGACGGAGAACGACCCCGACTGACTGAACGTCCCGGACAGTTCCATCGTGACCGGACCGGCAATCATAGCCACGACCGGGTCAGGGGTATGCTGGGCACACTGGAGCGCCCGCACGTTGGCATCGAACCGGGCAGCCTGATCGGCGGTCCAGTTCTGCACGCCGGACACGCTGACCACGCCGGCCTTCGTCAGGTCGGCCTGAACGCCGGCGATAGCCTGACTGATCGTGACGGGTGCAACGGATCCGGCCGAGCAGGCCGAGAGAGCCAGAAGCCCGGAGAGTGCCAGCGCCCTCATGCCGCCCTCACTTCCGCCAGCAGGGCGTCGAAGCCCTCACCGGTCGGTGCCGTGCCAGGAACGCCCAGCCAGTTCTGACGCGACAGCAGGCCGTAAGCCTCGTCTGCGATCCGCGTGAAGGTTGCCCAGGGCATGAAAGTGCGAGCGCCCCCGGTATTGAAGAAGACGCCTGCCGCGTTATAGCCCACGAGCGCAATGGCATGGCCGCCTGCCGGGGTATGGTCGCTGATGGCATCCCAGTCCCAGGTCTCGCCGAGCCCCAGATCGAGGAAGCCTTGCGGCACCTGCACGCCCGCCAGCACCCCGCCGAGATAGGCGATGGCGCGGCGGATCCCGACGACGTCCGTCGGTGCTATCGAGCCATAGGCAGTCAGATAGTCGAGCGTCTGCCCCGGTCGATGCAGGCCATCCCGTCGCCAGGCGTTCAGTTCATCCAGCAGGATGGTGCCATCATCGTTCGCCCCTGTAGCCGGCACGAAGCCCGTGACCAGGGCATAGTTCTGCAGCACGATCTCGGTCGAGAGCATGACCAGACCCTGCGCAGCCTTTGTCCAGGTCGCCACCAGGGCGGCATGCGCTGCGAAAGCGCAGCAGCCAAAGCGGTCATTGCCCCACATCTGATAGGGCACGTGCTGCGACCAGTCGCGTTCAGCCGGCACGGCCGGCAGGCGTTCGGCCAGCACCCGGCCGAGGCGGTATGTCCGCGGATCGTGTTTCGGGGCGCGCTTGCCCAGCTTTCTGTCCTGCATGAAGTCTCCGGAAACAAAAAAAGAGGGGAGCAGCTGAAGCCACTCCCCTTGTCGTTGGTCAGGATCGAAAGGTCAGACGGGATATGACGGCTTCGGCACGGCCGGAACCCGCTATTCAAACGCAGCAGCCTCCGCGCTGTCCGGGCAGGGTGCAGGCCCGGGCGGCAACTCAACGCAGGTCCATGTGGGCGACATCCACATTCACACGGACACAAACAACCCTCAGCAACTCGCGCAGGACATCCACAACGAACTGCGCCGCACGCTCCCCCTCATCAACGCGCAAGGACAGACCTGATGGCTTTTGCAGATGTCACCCTGCCGTCCGTCTGGGATATCCCTGCTGCTGTCGGTGTGCCGGCTCTTCTGGGGCAGTCTATCGCGACCGGGGTGGATGCCACGGCGTCCACGGCCCTCGCCGGGATCGCTCAGAATTACCTCACCGCACAGGCCGCGAAGCAATGGGGCATATTCGGAAGCGGGAACACGCAGCTTCTCACGTCCGGACGAGTGATGGGGATCGAGTACGAGAACAGCTACACCGTGTCGGATGCCCCGCTCGAAGGGGGCGCCTTTGCCTCGTACAACAAGGTGAAGATGTCTTACTCGGCACGGGTCATCATGGTCTGCGATGGAACAGAGACCGGATCGGACGGGATCATCTCGGCGATCACGACCCTGATTCCCAATCTGACGGGAACGACAGGAAACCACGTCCGCTCTTCCTTCATCTCAACCCTTGAGGCCCTGGTCGCAGACACGAACCTCTATTCGGGGGTCACGCCCGAGTTCACGGCCACGAATGCCAATATCATTGGCTATCGCTGGCGCCGGGAAAGCAGCCAGGGCGTCACAATGCTGATGGCGGAAATCATGATCCGACAGATCCGCAGCACAGGTACGGCAGCCTATACCAACACCTCGCAGCCGCAGGGGGCTCAGACTGTCCAGAACGGAACGGTCCAGACCACAACCCCTTCCCTGCCCGTGCAGACTTCTCTTCTGGGAGTCACGTTGTGACCGCCGTTCAGATCCCGCTCAATGCGACAGCGAGCCAGACGCTGAATGTGATCCTGAACCAGCAGCTTGTCCGACTGGACGTCTACCAGCGCTCGACCGGGCTCTATATGGACGTCTGGCTGAATGACACCCAGATCGTGGCGGGCGCCATCTGCCAGAACCTGAACCCTGTGGTGCATGCGGACTACCTGGGTCTGGGTGGGGACTTCGTGTTCGTGGACACCCAAGGCAGCGCCGACCCGACCTATGACGGGCTTGGCGACCGGTATGTGCTGACTTTTGTGACGACCAGTTAGCTGCCGACCACATCCAGCACGGCTGCCCCAGACGGGGAGGCAGCAAGTGTTTAGGCTCGACGCAACGCCTCATTGATCCTGGTCTGCCAACCTGGTCCGGTGCTCTTAAACTTCTCAAGCACATCCTGATCGAGACGAAGGGAGACTGAGCGCTTCGTGGCGGCCTTTTGCGGGCCACGAACACGCTTGGCCTTCGCCAAAGTCGGGACGACCACTGCTGCCACCTTCATGGCCTGAAAGTCAGCCTCAGTAAGCTCCGGATTGTCGCTATCGAGTGCAATGCCCTGATTGATCCGGGCATCTTCCTCGTCAGTCGGCATGATGATGTTAGTCTTGCGAGACATAGAGCGATACCTCCCGTTTGTTGGCCTTCCGCAGGCTGATGATACGAACGGTCCGGGTTTCGATGCTGAACACCAGCACATGAAGACGGTCACCAATCGGGCCTAGCGCAACAAGACGCGGCTCGTTCGAAGACTGGCTTGCCCGGATGAAAGCCACATCCCACTCGAAACCTTCAGCGCTCAGAAAATCAACATCGTGCTTCTCGATGTTGCTCAGGCGTTTGGCCTCGTCCCAATCGTATCTCATGGCTTATTGTATATACAGAAAAATTAATAACCTCAATCTAATTGTAAATACGATTTGATGGGATATTCATAGCGCGCCCTTTCCTTCCTGCTTCAGGCACTTCCGGAGCCAGAAACTCGAGGTCTGGCCACGAAGTTACCCCTGACCGGCCAGTTTTCGATGAAGCAATCAGTCAGGATACTGGTTCGATCCCTCGAACTTACCGGGTGAACCTTCAGGCGGTGGCGGCGGGCGGCAGCCGTCTGGCGGCGGTGGTGGTCTGCCATTACTGTCCATAGGCGGAGGTGGCGGTCGATTGCCGTCATTATCCATTCCCGGCGGTGGTCTGTGATCAAATCCGCCAGGAGGTGGCCCGCATCTGTGATGTGATTTTGCATCCCCACCCCGCTCACCTTGCTCGGTGTCGTTGTACGACGGAGCAGCTGTGCTGAGAGTTGTATAGGTCTGCCCGTTATAAACGGTGGTGCCCTGAGCCCGGAGCGGCAAAGGCATGAGACCGGCAGCAAAAATGATCAGAGCTGTAGTTCTGGGGCTCATAAATATCTTCCCAAGGTAGGTCTCCTACCCTTGAGACGCGCACCCGAGAATTGCCAGTAAGGAATGGCAACGGCGTGTTTCCCGTCCCTGCACCCTGCTCTAATACCAGCCGCTCTTCGAAGCGGCTTTTTTCTTACCCAAAAGGACCGCCCGTGAGCAGCACCACAACCGTCACCGCCTCACGCCTCCCTCGCAGCTTCGCCAAAAAACAGATCGATGTCTCGTTTACGGTCCCGACGGGGGCGATTGGACCGGGCAGCACGGCGGACAAGGTGACACTCTCCGGGCTTCGTGTGCGTGCGACCGTGACCAATGCGGGGATGCTCACAGGCTCTCAGCTATCGCTGCGGGTCGAGGGGATGACCCTTGCCATGATGAACCGGCTTTCTGTCGTCATGGCCATGACGAACGTCAGCAATCAGACAAACACGCGATTTTCCGGGGCTCTTGTTGAGGTCCAGGCTGGTGATGCAGGCGGAACGCTCTCGACCATCTTCCTCGGAGATATCGCGGAAGCCTTCGTGGACTTCTCCGGCGCACCTTCTGTCGCATTTCAGGTTCTGGCCTATGACACCTTGCCGCTCAAGGTCACAACGGCCATTCCAACGTCATATGGCACGCCAACCCCTGCCGCGACGATCTTCAGTGAATTGGCTGCCAAGGCAGGACTGACCTTTGCCAATCATGGCGTCAGTCAGACGATCAACTCCTTCTATGAAGCTGGTGATCTTATGAAACAGATCGACAAGCTCGCACGCAGCATTCACGCCGTTTACCGGGTCGATACCGTAACCAAGACCCTGCATGCATGGGGCCGCTCCAGCGACGGGACGCAGGAAAAGACCACAGTCAAGCTCAGCAAATCCACGGGGCTGGTCGGATATGCGGCCTATAATCAGAACGGCATCAATGTGACGTCCTTCTTCAATCCGGCCCTTCAATACATGATCCCGTTCCAGCTCGTGAGCGAGTATCTCCCCGAGGGATGGACCAACAATCAGATGGGGCAGAGCATTCCGCAGATGCCGTCTTCAGGCCTGTGGAAGCCGACGCTCATCACGCATGATCTGGCCTCTGAACTCCCGAATGGCCCGTGGTTCACCCAGATAACCGCCATCCGGGCGGACGTCCCTCAAGCGAAAGCATACTGATGTCCGGATCAAGCTCTTCTTTCGTCGGCATCACGCAGGGCAACACGAACAGCAGTGCCATTGACGCAGCCGTCCGGCGCAATCTGTCAGACCTCGGGACGGACGTTCTGGTCCAAGTGTCTGCCGTGCATGCCGGTAATGGCATTGTTGGCACCGTGGACGTCACGCCCATGGTCCATCAGCAGACGAGCGACGGTACGGCCGTTCCGCACGGTACGATCTATGGCGTCCCATACCTTCGCATTCAGGGTGGGGCCTGCGCAGTCATCGTTGACCCGGTGGCAGGCGACATTGGCTACATCATCATCTCAGGTCGGGACCAGTCGAACGTGGTGGCAACCCGCGCGCCCGCCCTTCCTGGTAGCTTCCGTCAGCACTCCATGGCCGATTGCGTCTATGTGGGCGGTTTCCTGAACGACGCTCCTGCGCATTATGTCCAGATCACCACGGATGGCGTCCGGATCGTCACGACGGGCAAGGTCACGGTGCAGGCGTCAGAGATGGATGTGAACTGCAACCTGAAGGTCTTGGGCGCCATCACCGCAACCGGCGATGTGCAGGCGGGGTCTGTTTCTCTCGAAAGCCACGTTCACGGCGGTGTACAGAGCGGCGGAAGCAAGACGGGCGCCCCGGAATAGCCTTGTACTTGTCCCCAGAACGAACTACTGTCCAGATAAATCCCCACACGAGCGCGTTGCGCGGGATACTCCATGAAATCGCTATTGCTCGACCGGACGACATGGGATCTGTCCCTTGATGCGAACCGTGATCTCGCCGTCTGTACCGAGCCCTATTCCGTTCTTCAGGACGTAGCCACTGCCGTCCGGACATGGCTCGGAGAATGCTGGTACGACACCAGCCTCGGCCTGCCATTCGATAGCGGGATCTTCGATGGCTCTTCGTCCCTTCCCCTTCTTCGCGCTCAGGCTGAAAGCGCAGCAATGAGCGTTCCGGGGGTTGCGGCCGCGCAATGCGCCCTGATCGGACCGCGTGAAGACCGCTCTATCGGGGGCGCCATAGCCATCACCCTCACGACAGGAGAGACGCAGAGTGTCCAGTTCTGACGCCACAACCTCTGTCCCCGCTCCTTCCCTGACGGATGCAGGATATGTTGCCCCGGCCGAGACAGACATTCTGGCGGGTGTGCAGGCCGATATCGGAGCGGCACTTGGCGGGAACGTAAATCCGGCCCTCAATACGCCTCAGGGACAGCTCGCCACCAGCGAAACCGCCATCATAGGCGATTGCAACGACCAGCTCCTGGCCGTCTTCAATGGCATTGATCCCCGGAACGCGTCTGGCCGGATGCAGGACGCCATCGGCTATATCTATTTCATGGAGCGCCTGACCGGAGAAGACCGGGCGGCATTCGAGTATCGACGCCAGAACAGCGTCGGGGCCAACAGCACGGGCATGAACGCCTCGGTCCTTGGCAATCTGCTACTCGTTTCGGGAGTGACCGATGCGTATGTGGTGGACAACCCGACCAATGCCGAAACAGTCGTTGGCGGCGTTACCCTGCCCGCCAATTCGCTCTATTGCTGCGTTGCCGGAAGCGCGACGGCAGCAGCCATCGGTTATGCGATCTTTCAGAAAAAGTCGCCCGGCTGCAGCTATGCCGGGTCCACATCCGTAACGGTTCAGGATCCAGCGTCCGCCTATGGGGGAAACGGACCGACCTATACCGTCAAATATGACGTGGCGATCGATACCCCGATCTATTTCTCTGTGCAGATCACGAATTCTTCTGCAGTCCCCTCTGATGCCGTTTCGCAGGTACAGAGCGCTCTGATCGCGGCTTTCACGTCCGGTGAAGCCAATGTCACGCCCCGTATCGGCAGCACCATTCTTGCGGGACGGTATTACTGCGCGGTTGGCGACCTCGGCTCCTGGGCAGCGGTGGAAGACATCACCATTGGCACGACAGCAGCAGCGGGCGAGTTGAAGGTTGCGCTGAATATCAACCAGTCTCCCTCTCTGGCTGCGGCGAATATCTCCGTGACTCTGGTGTGATATGCTGAATGTCGAAGCAACCATCCAGGCCCAGTTCGCCAACAGCCCTTCCCTGGGCACGATCATCGAGGGCTTCAACCAGGCGATAGACCCCTCAGCCCTGATTGATGACTGGTATGAGAATGTCTGGAATCCCCAGACGGCGACAGGATGGGGCCTGGATGTCTGGGGCCGGATCGTCGGCGTCAGTCGGGTTCTGCAGATCTCAACAACTGATTATTTCGGCTTTTCGCAAGGAATGCCGGGGGCAGAGACGTTCGGGAGCGGCGCCTTTTACAACGGTGGGGCCGTCACTTCGAACTATATCCTGTCTGACGACGCTTTCCGACGTCTGATCTTTGCCAAGGCAGCTGCAAACATCTGGGACGGAACGATCTCCGCCCTGAACGCCATCCTGATGTCCCTCTTTGGGAACGAAGGCGTCCTCGTGTTCGAGTTCGTCCCCTCGCCCGTGGATATTTCCATCATTGCAAGCGGCATTCTTCCACGACCATGCGGCGTGAAGATGAACTATATTTTCACTCCACCTGTCATCAAAGACACTGATTTTGGCGGGGATCTCCTCTGATGCAGTCTGCAAACTTCCCCACGAAAATTGCGGTTCCATTTGGTGCGTCCGCAACATCCGCCAATATCCGAACGATTCCAGTCACAGCTTCCGACGCAGTTTCAGCGTCCTTCAATCTTGGCTTCCCGCCCAACACCATGATCCCAACGGACGCAGGTGGCACACCACCTGACGGCCGGGACATGAACGGCATCCTCTTCATGACCACGGCTTTGCTGCAGCAGTATTGTGCTGGCATGGTCCCTCGGTTTGATGCAGCCTTTCAGACTGCTGTAGAGGGCTACCCCATCGGGTGTGTCATTCAGGATGCGACGACAGCGGGAAAATACTGGCGTTCGACAACAGATGCCAACCTGACTGTCCCTGGAGCATCCGGGGCGTCATGGGTGGATTTCTTCTCCGGAGTTCAGAGTGGCCGGCTTCTTTCGGTCACCAATTATACCGCAAACACCACCTACACACCTTCTGCTTCGGCCACGAAAATTCTCGTAGAGATGGTGGGCGCTGGTGGCGCGGCGGGGGGATGCCCGGCTGCTGCAGGGACGAATTATGCCTCCGTCAGCACAGCGGGAGCAGCCGGGGCGTTTATCCGTGCCCTGTTTGATCTGTCCAAGATCACTCTTTCAGCGGTTCCCCTGGCGATCGGCGCGGGAGGCGTCGGAGCCGAAGGGGCGAACGGTGGCACCGGTGGCAACACCCTGTTCGGCGGATGGCTTACTGCGGGAGGCGGGTCAGGTGGAATTGCCGGAACGTCAACTGCTCCGGGCGCCGGTGGGTGGACATCCCAGTCCGGGGGCGGTGCCGCAGTGGTCGCAGAAGCCACGGGCCTCACTGTACTGGACGCCGTCCAAGGTGCGAACGGCATGAACGGGCTGCTCGTTCCAAACGGCTCCAATCCCGGGCTGCCTCTCCCGGCCCTGGGTGCAAACAGTCCTTTCGGGACGGGTGGCAATAACTCCGTCAATACGACGAGCACAGCGATCACCACCGATGCGCCCCGTGGGTATGGTTCTGGCTCAGGGGCATCTGGCAGTCAGCTCGGCGCCACGACCGGGGGGACGGGTGCTTCGGGCCTGATCCGGATCTGGGAATATTCCTGATGCACACATCCTGCCGGCGCATCGTGCGTGCGGACGTGCCACCCGCATTCCGGGTTCGCGGGATCAACGCGCCGCTCTTGCTCTCCTGGCCCCCTGCAGCTCTGAACAGCGCAACGGCGTGCAACTGACTCCATTCACGATCTGACTGACATAGCCGCCCTTTGAGGCGGCTTTTTTATTGGAGGGCCGCATGCCCGATGAAGCCGTTGGCAATACTGAGCTCCTCGAGCGTGTTGTCAGGATCGAAACCAAGCAGGAACATCTGGAAGATACGACGGGATCCCTCTCGGATCGTGTCGCCACGCTCGAGGATACCGTGAAAAACGGGTTTGCCTCTCTGAGTGCCAAGATGGACTCCCTTAACAGCCGGCGCGCCATGGTCATTGCAGGCGGATCCGGGGTCGGAGGCGGTGTTGCCGTGGGACTTTACTCCCTGGCACGCCTGCTGTGGCATCTGTAATGGCCGGCCTGAACCTCTCACAGATCAAGCGTCTGTGGATCCGGCCGGCACTCCAGGCGATTGGTCTGGATGATCCGGCACATCTCAACATCGTCACCGGTATCGGTCTGGTCGAAAGCGGCTATGTGTGGCTGGAGCAGCTCAACGGTGGGCCGGCCAAGGGCTTCTGGCAGATGGAGCCGGCCACCCATGACGACATCTGGAAGAATTCCCTTCCGGCTCCGTCCCGCTCAAGGATCGCATCGGGCCTGAACCGACTGCTCTATGGTCAGCCGCACGCAGCCGGTCTGATGATCACCTTGCCGCTCTACGGCGCGGCCATGTGCGCCACGAAAGTCCTTCTGGCCCCTGAGCCGATCCCCGCAGCCGATGATGCGGCCGGTCAGGCCCAGTACCACAAGCGCTGGTACAATTCCCCGCTCGGTTCGGCCTGCGCTCTGGCGAATATCCCTGATTTCCAGGCGGCCATTGCGGCGTGAGCCTGCTCCTCTGGGCGCTGTGGCGCCGTCATCTTCTGCGCCTGCGGGTACTCGTCTGGCGTCTCCCTGACAGAGAGAAATGACTGTGACGACAGTTACGAATTCCCAGCCATCCTGGCGGTCCTATATGGCCACAGGAAACCCGTCAGATATTGTGGCGTCTCCGACGGTTGCGGCCCAGTTTGCCGGCAAGGTCGATGCTGCAGATGGTCAGATTGGCCCGACGACCGCGCTGTTCGCTGCGAACGGAAACAACCTTTCGATCGACACGGTCCTGCTGGACGCTCATGCACTCCGGCGTGCGGGCTGCCAGCTGGATGGGATGACGGATGACGGGCCGGCCATCAATACCCTGATCGCCACAATCGGCAGCACGGTCTCATCTGGGCTGCCCGCACCTTCGGTCGCGCTGCAGCTTCCCGCAGGCGTCGTCCTGTTCATCGGTACCCCTCTTTCTACCGGAACGGTTTCTCTGTCGATTTCGGGTGGCGGCAAGGACAACACCACGATCCTGATGAAGTCAGGGGGTGCCGGTGTCATACAGCACGGTACGACGGAAACGCCCGCTGTGGGGACGCTCCAGATCCGGGACATGACCTTCGTTGACGCCAATACGTCGGGCTCCGGCGCACCTGCTGTTTCGGCTGTGTTCGCGGCGTCGCTCAGCCTGTTCGGCTGCATGTCCTGGAGCAATGTGGGATTCCGGTATTTCACCCAGGCCGGAAACTTCACGAACTGTCCCCGCGACACCGTCTGGCACAACGTCGTGGCAAACGGGCCGGACGGGACGATGCAGACGGTGGCGGGTTTCCGGTTCAACGGAACCACGGCCAATACTTTCGGTAATTTCACCAGCGTGTTCGTGGCCTGTCGGGTGGATAATTACCTCTTCGGCTGGGATTTCCATTCCATGGTCCCGTGGGAAGGGCAGCGCTTCTATGGCTGCACCGCCTATAATGGCTGGGGGTTTGTCCGGGCCTGGCTGAATCCTGCGGCTCTCGGTGGCACGAATTACCAGGCGCCCATCTGGATTTTCGACGGCTGCGACACGCAGGGCTACGGCTTCGGACTGGACCTTTATGGATGCCGCATGGTCCGGGTGCAGAAAAGCTATTTCGTGCCCAATACGCTTCCGTCCGGAATGGCCATCCCGGCTGCACCCGACGGAACAGTCCGGACATACCGCTCGATGCTGTCCTTCCGGCAATGCGGGGACGTGGTTCTGGACGGGATGAATATCGAGAGCGGGAACAACCTCGATAGCACGTCTACGCTGGTCTACGTGCATTCCGATGTGTCCTATTTCCGCTCCCGGCGGGCGACGATCATCGTTCCCGAGACCATCGCGGGCGGCTTCGAATACGCGTCCGGCAACAGCAACAATGTCTGCGGTGCGCTGGACACCTACTGGGGCGAATGGGGCGGCACGGCTGGTACCTGCGTGCTGGACCATGGCGCCAACCAGATCAACCAGGAGGCCGTTCACTATCCGACTGGCGGCATCTATTACGGTGAGGTCTCGGCGACCGGACGCTACGAACTCCTGCAGACTGCCCAGAATGTCACCATGGATAGCTCAAACCGGGTCGCGGTCACGTTTCCGACCCGGGCCGGTACGACACACCCGATTTTCATCGGAGGCGCGCCGCATCTGGAATGGAACGTCCTGGGCCAGGATACGACCGCCGGTGCGGCTTACCTCTATAACATCACGTCCACCGGGTTTGTGATCCAGTTCGCCAATGCCAGTTCAGCCACGCTGGGGCTGGAATACACCGCCAAAGGATTTTGATCATGGCGCTTTCCAAAAACGTGACGATGTCGACCGGAGCCGTGGCGGCTTACTGGTCCCTGATCTCAATGCAGGCTGTCATCGGTAGCGGGACCTGCAACGCATATCTCGGCGGATATGTGTCATCGGCAGCCCAGGCTGCCGGATCCGCTCCGCTGCAAACGCGGTTCTTCGCCTTCACAGCCGCAGATCTGGGAGTAAGCGACATCACGGCCGCGACCCAGGCCGAGGTCTACGCTGCCATCCTGACCAGGGTGAACGCCAGTGGGTCGACGGATCCGCTGAACGGAGCGACCAGCGCCTGAGTACGCCGCCTTCGGGCGGTTTTTTCATATCTGGAGAACTGAAATGGACTGGACCTCCCTGTTCCAGACGATCCTGCCGTATCTGCCGGCGCAGTATGCGGGGGATCTGGTCTCGATCCTTACCTTCCTGATCGCGGCCGCCGCTCTGGCCATGCGGTTCTGGAAGCCGCCTGCTGCCGGCAGCAGGATGGCGCTGCTCTACAAGACCATCTCCGCCCTGGCACAGTCCAGGGGCTGGAACACCAACGCCTATCAGCCCGATGCCAAGGCCCTGATGATCCCGGCCGATGCCAGCCGCGCCGTTGAAGCCGCTAGGCTGGGCCTCGATCCGGCTTCCACACACCCGAAATCGGGTGAACCGCCCAAAGTATCTGGTTGACGCGGCTTTCTCTTAGGTGCGCGCGATTTTCTTTTTCTAGAAGCATGCTCCCCTGATCGGGGATGCCAATGAATGACCTGTTCCAACCGCCCTCCGGGGCGGTTTTTTTATTGGAGGCCTCTGTGACTGATCTGAATTCCCTCACTGCGCGCCAGACGCGCCGCGGTTTCCTCGGGACAATTCTTGCCGGCTCCGCAATCGGCATGCTTGGCGCCTGCACTGTCACGAAGTCCGGAAACGTCACGACCATCACGGTCAACGTCGCCAAAGTGAAGGCTTACGGTCAGGCCGGCATCAACGCGGTCTCGACGGTCCTGTCCATCGCTGCGGTAGCTTCGGCGATCGGTGCACCGGCTGTCGCTGTGATCGAGACGGCATCGGTAGCCCTTTCGGCTGCCCTGAGCGCTTTCTCAACCGCTGCGGGATCAAGCGTGACGGTCAACTACGACGACACGACCATGAAGAGCGCGATCAACTCGGTCCTGGCAGATCTTCAGACGGTCGCTGCCGATCTGTCTTCGGCCATCACAGGCGCGAGCAGCACGGTATCCAGTTCCGTCCTGTCCGATGCGAATACGGCCCTGTCTGCTCTCAAGACCATCGTATCCGTCTTCGAAGGCATCCTCGGCGTCGTCTCCATGTCTGAACCGGCCATGACGGAAGCTCAGGCTCTCCGCATCCTGAAGGTGGCGGCCTGATGCGCCTGCTCTTCATCCTGAAAAGCCGCGAGGGAAACTGGGGCTATACCTCCGGTTCCTCCGGCCTAGCCAATTCGGTGCGCTTTGTCGTGGACATGCTCACCAGCCATGGGATCGAGGCCAAGGCCGTCGAAGTGCAGGACAACAACTGCATCGACCGGGAAGTGACGGCCTATCGTCCGACACATGTCATTGTCGAGGCCTTCTGGGTCGTGCCAGAGAAATTCGACGTTCTGAAAGCCCTTCATCCGCGCGTCCGCTGGATTGTGCGCGACCATTCCGAAACGCCTTTCCTCGCCAATGAGGGCATCGCGTTTGGCTGGACGGCGGCGTATCTGGCCCGTGGCGTAGAGGTCATGTGCAATGCGCCCCGAGCAGTCGGTGACATGCAGGTTGTCGCATCGGCATGCGCTCATCCGGAGACGCTTGTCACGTATGGGCCGAACTATTACCCGACGCCTTCGGGAGGCGAAATCAGCGCCAAGCCCATGCCGTCGGATGTGATCGATATCGGCTGTTTCGGTGCTATCCGTCCGCTCAAGAACCACATGGTTCAGGCGATTGCCGCCATGGCTTTTGCTGATGCGGCAGGCCTGTCCCTGCGCTTCCACGTCAATGCCACGCGGGTTGAAGGGAACGGCAGTCCGGTCCTCAAGAACCTGCGGGAAGTGTTCGGTGCGTCGCGGCATGAACTGGTCGAGCATGGCTGGCAGGAACACGCGGATTTCCTGCGCTTGATGGCCACGATGGACATCTGCATGCAGGTCTCCTTCACCGAGACATTCAATATCGTGGCGGCCGACGCCATGGCATCTTCCGTACCGGTTGTCGCATCAAGCGAATTCCCGTGGCTCGGGGACTATGCCTTTGCAGATCCGACATCGAGCAAGGGCATTGCGGCCCTGCTGATGGAAATCTGGGCAGAAAGTGACGTAGCCCGTTCGTATCGGCTGCATCGCCAGCGGCGCGATATGGTGAATTATAACCGGCGCTCCGAGTGCGTCTGGCTGGAGCGGTTCGCATGACCGCGACGGTTCGATTCTACTACCCGGCGGACGTATTCGGCCGCCTGATCTGCTGGCGGCTCGAAAGCGACTACAGCCACGCCACGATCGAGCTGGACGGGACGATCTATTCGGCCACCTACCCGCGGATTGTGGGGGGCGGTCCTACCGATCCAGACTTCGGGATGCCACCCCGGAACGGGCATGCCTTCACGATCCGCCTGACGGACGATGAAGCGGCACGAGCCCAGACTTACTGCAAGTCCATGCTGGGCACGTCATACGACGTTCTGGCGATGGCGGCCTGGGCCTTCCGGATCCAGTCCCTGCAACGGCCCGGCCATGCCTACTGCTTCGAATACGTTTACGACGCGCTCGCAGCTGCCGACGTGTTTTCGACATCCCGGCGGCTGGTCACGGGCGAGCAGCTTCTCAACGACCTGTATCAGGCCGGGCGGGTCGAGAATATGGCGCTTGGAAGCGCCCTGCCCTTGCGAATGCGCGCGCGCCTTCTAGGCCAGGCCGCCCCTATTTACGTCCCCGCCCCAAAGGTGAACGCATGACCCGCTGCCTCGGGAAAAAAGACCCCAAACACGACTATCGCACTTATCGCCTTGCGCCTGTTCTGGAAGCCGCATTGCCTACCGTACCCTACGCCCGCGACTGGTCCGCGTCTGTGCCCTATCAGATGTGGGGCAATGACAGATATGGCTGTTGCGCGTTCGCTGCCCACGCCGCGCTGGTGGCGACCTGGACGAAAGCAGCGCAGGGGCTGGTCGTCCTTTCGACCGACCAGGTGCTGGCAAACTATGCCGCCGTCACCGGCTTCGATCCCGCCACAGGCACAAACGACGACGGTACTGTGCTGCTGGATGAACTGAACGCATGGCGAAGGACGGGCTTCCAGCGGCCGGGTCAGACGCTCGACTATCTGACCGCGTTCGGCTCCATCCAGCCGAGCGACGAGATGAGCATCAAGCGCGGTATCGCGTTCCTTGGTGGGGTGCTGGCGGGGGTGCAGGTGCCACAGGGCTTCCTGTCGCTCGGCCTGGGTGAGACGTGGGATCTGGATACGCTTGCCGGCGATGCGCTCAAGCCTGCTGGCGGCCATGCGATCGCTCTTGTGGGCTACAATCCGGACGGCGTGTTCTTCAACACCTGGGGCGCCCGCACCTTCATGCCCTGGGCGACCTTCTCGGCAATCGCCGATGAGGCTTATGGCCTGCTGTCGCGGCAAAACTGGCTGGGCGTTCCCGGCACAGCACCGACCGGTGAGGATTTCGATGCATTGCTGGCAGAAGTCCGTGCTGCGTGATCTCCTCGCCGCCGTCATCATCCTCGTTCCCTTACTCTCGGGAATCACACTCGCCATGATCGGCGCGGCGCGGGATCTGCGGGGGGAATGACCCGCAATCCTGTGAATTCGATGGACGAGCGCGGAATCGAATTGAAGGGTTCCAGTTAGGGGGTATGAGAAACTTACGAAAAGTACTCCCATACCCTCAATAACTCTAAAAACATCGACCAGCAGTCAGCTAGCTCCAGAGGAGCTCTATCTGTCTTCTGGAGCTTCTGATCTGCTTCAGAAGTCGATCCTTGCAGTGACTTTGAAGGAGCGACCAGGCTGAGTGTAGTAGCGTTCGGAGAGAGATGAAGACGACGCTCCGTACGGGAGTGATGCGGCGTTGTAATAGGCTTTGTTGAAGATGTTGTACATTCCGGCCTGAATGCGCAGGGCGTGATAGAAAGAAGGGCTGTACCAGCCGGTAAGGTCAAAGAGGACATAACCGGGTGTCTTCCACTGACTGGTCAGTGTTCCGGTAGAGGTCAGATATTTAGCGTCGTTTCGATGCGTGGCGAATGTGGCTGACAGATCGCTGCCCCAACGGTCAGTCTTGTACCCGAAGCCAATAATTCCGCGGAAAGGTGCGACCGACGCAAGGTGGAAGTTCATGTCGGTATCGCGTCCATCCGTGTAGGAAAAGGACCCCCATGTGTGCCAGTGCTTGTCAAAGGCCCAGTGGATATTGGCTTCCGTACCGTAGATTCGAACATGGGAAAGATTGGTATAGCCGTAGCAGAGGTAATAACCTGAGCAACCGGTAATTCCGTCCATGTCTATATAGTTCTTATAATAATTGTCGTAGAAGGATACGTTGACGCCACGCTCGGAATCACCATACTTCAAGCCAACTTCCCAACCTTTGCTGCTTTCAGGCTTGAGATTGGGATTGCCGACAACCTGGTAGTAAGGTGCCGTACTGTAATTCAGATATTCTTCTGTAGCGGACGGTGCACGATAGGCCTGTGAATACAGAGCATACAGTGTCAGATCCTTCGAGACTTTTCCTTCGATGAGGACTTTGGGAGAAAAGTGGGAGCCATGAGCTCCATGCGGCAGACCGGTGTAGCCCGAATTCGCCTGATAGGAGGCGGTATTGTGAGGATCGCGCTGGAAGTAGTCAAAACGGAATCCGGGGGTGATATGGAACCATTCCTTTGCCCCCATGCCGATACGATCCTGAACCAGTGCCCCAAGGTCAGTGCCATGAACTTTCGGCATGTCCGAGAAATTATCATGCAGATAAGGACTGGATGTCGCCTGCTGGCCGGTCTGGGTTTGGTAGGTATCGGTCAGGAAAACTTCACCACCATAGGTAATGGCGTGATGGAGTGGACCGGTGAAGACATTGTTGGTGGCTGAACCTTTCACTCCATAGGACTGCACCGGCAGCGTCAGATGCTCATGGCTATAGGTCGAAGCCTTGGCAGTATCGTTGTTGAGAATATCGGTATCGGTCTTGATCTGCTGCCAGTACGCCAGAAGATGAGCCTCGCTGAAAAGCGAAGTCGGTGTTTCGCCCTGGTAATCGTAATTGCCTGAGACGCGCGAGCGCTGATTTTCGCTTTTGGTTGTGTAGTGGTCCGTGGCCGTGGATTCAGACGTCCGTGTTCGTTCATTGTAATTGCGATCAAACCATTCGCCAGTCAGACCGATCCGGTGACCGCCCTCAAAATAGTGACGGATTTTGCCTAGGAAGCTGCCCTGACTATAACTGGCAGGATCTTTAGCGGTTCGGGTGCGCCCGTAACCGTAGATGTTTCCTTCGTTCCCTGTCTCGCTGCCGTTCTGATAGCCCCCCTGGAGCAGGAAAACCGTGTTCTTGTATCGGGCTGCAAAAGCCTGATCGAGGAGAGCCGCTTCAGCGGAGCCGTTATAAGTCAGCTTCGTGATGCCGCCAAAGGTCTTTCCCGGTTTGAGGATATCTTCCGGATCCAGTGTCCGGAGTGCAATAACGCCTCCGAGGGCACCTGTGCCGAAAAAGCTGGAATCTGCGCTTTTGACCACATCAATGGCGCCGAGGGAATTGAAATCAAAAGCGCTGACACCACCCTGCGCGGTGCTGAACGACCCGGCATAGGCACCATCATTCGCCCAGGGCATGCGAACGCCATCAATGGTTGTCTGGATGCGGTTCTGATCAAGGCCGCGGATGTTGATGCTGGAATTCCCGGCACTGTAATTCACGGACGCATCCACGCGACGGGAATAATCTTCCAGGCTGTCGATCTGCCGGTCACGAAAAGTCTTGTAAGTGGTCGTTGTCGTGAGAACACCAGCCATGCCGACCGAACTGTGATCTGCATCGGGATCGAATTTCATCGAATCAATGATGTCCTGAGCCCCCTTCACCTTCACGGCCGGCAGGGCAATCGAGACCTGTGGAGACGTTGGTGTACTCGCGCTGCTTTTGGACGTGGTTGTTGAAACAGCAGATTTGGACGTCTTCGGATCGGTATTAACCGACGCTGCAACGGCAGGTGCTACGCAGGCGCAGGCGCAGGCCAGTGCCGTGGTCGCCAGCATATAGGAAAAAAAGACGCGACGTGGTCGTGGACAGAACCTTGGCATTGCGGGAAACCTCAGGCATTGCAAATGAGAATCGATCGCATGTAAGGTCCTTAAAAAGCGTCCGTCAACCGGAATTCACCGTTGTTGCTTATGATTATCGTTCGCAACAATACGAGTGTATTTTCCTGATCACATCGGACCGATCGGCATTTAAATTGCGGCCTCCCATTCAGAGAGCGGCATCTTATCGAAAGGCCCGTAGCCTGATGAACGAAACGAACACACTCCCCCTGTCGCGCCGCCTCAAGGAAGCGACAACGTCAACGCATGAGACGTTGGATCAGAGCATCATGTCGCGGAACATGTTTGCCACGACCAAGGGCTATCGCGACTTTGTGCTCCTGCAGTATCGGTTTCACCAGCATCTTGACCCTCTGTATCGTCATGAGGTGCTCGCCGGCATCATCCCGGATCTTACAGCCAGAAACCGCTTTTCGATGCTTCAGGAAGATCTGAACGATCTTGGCGAGCCTCTTCCGGCACGCCAAACCTTTTTGCCGGTGGAGGACGCCTCCGTGGCAGCCGGATGGTTGTATGTCGGGGAAGGATCCAAGCTCGGCGCCGGTTTTCTCATAAAACTTGCGCAGAAAATCGGCTTTACACCAAGCTTCGGTGCCCGACACCTCGCCCCCGATCCAGAAGGCCGGGGACTGTCATGGAACAGGTTTCGTGAAGCCATTGATCATGCGCCGGAACTGGACCCTGCGCGGTGTATCCAGGGGGCTCAGGACGCCTTCAGGCACGTCAGGAGATATCTCGAGAGTCCCGAAGATGTCCTGATGCATCCTTAAACGCCGGCCCCTCTTCAGTGCATCTCCAGGCCTGTCGCTAGAATCTTCCTGCTCAGTTTTATGTTGAAAATCTGGGCAGGATGCTGACGTGAAGTGCAAAACCCGTGCAGTCTCGTAGCTTTCTATCTATTTTACCGCAGAAAACTGCCATTTTGAGAGATTTCCACCTCCCTTGACATGGTAGGGGTCACAGGTTCAATCCCTGTTGCGCCCACCACTCGGTCCGGTAAGAAACCCCTTGAAAATTAAGCTTTTCCCAACAAGCAGTGGCCTCATTATACCCTAGCGCCTGAACGGGTTCTCGCCCCGTCCCATCCCGTCAACCACGCAAGCATGCGTCAAATACGCAGCGCATTGTCTGCCGCCAGAACGGGCTGGGAAAGCTTAATGAACGAATATCGAAGCGATCATACAGAACACCAGGCCGCAGACGGCGATCAGTGTTTCGAGAACCGACCACGTCTTTAGGGTCTGCGGAACCGTCAGGCCCAGATATTCTTTTAACTGCCAGAATCCCGCGTCGTTCATGGGCCCGAAAGCAACCGAGCCTGCACCCGTCACCAGAACCATCAACTCGGCCGACACACCTGTTGAGCGTGCAAGAATGGGGGCCACGATCCCTGATGCTGTGGCCATCGCAACGGTCGAGGAGCCGCACGCAACACGCACAATGGCAGCGAGCATCCAGGCCAGAACCAGCAGAGGGACGTGAGCGCCCAGTGCCGTATCCGTGATGGATCGTGAAACTCCGCTATCAACGAGGACACGCCCGAAGCCACCCCCTGCACCAACGAGGAGCATGATCAGGGCGGTCGGCCCCAGGCACTCATTTGTAAATCGCAGAACAGTCTCTCGCGAAAAACCCCGTGCGTGACCCAAAACATAAAATGACAGGACCGTCGCCAGCAGCAGAGCGATATCCGTATTGCCAATGAAATGCAGAATATTATTGAAGGTCGTATGAGGCGCGGCAACGCGGTCCGCCATCGAACCGGCCAGCATCAGGATCACGGGAGAGAGCACTGTGAAAACCGTGATGCCAAACCCCGGAAGATTTCCTGGCGGCTTACTGTTCACGAACTGCTTTGCGAGCGGATTGGGCCCCTCGGGGATCACTCTTGCGGAAGCGAACCGCCCAAAGACTGGCCCGGCAATCACCGCAATCGGCGTTCCGATCGCAATGCCAAGCAGAATGGTCTTTCCGATATCTGCATGATAGGCGCTCAGCGCCAGAAGCGCGGCCGGGTGCGGTGGAATGAGAGCATGCGTGATGGACAGCGCAGCCCCCATGGGAAGAGCGACACGCAGTAAAGGCGTCTGCGTCCGATCCGCCAGAACAAACGCTAGCGGAATCAGAAGCACAAAGCCGACTTCGAAAAATACGGGTAGGCCGACCAGAAGACCGATCAGCATCATGGCCCAGTCGACATGCCGACGACCCGACAGGGTCGAGATCGTAAGGACGATACGATCGGCGCCACCGGACTCCGCCAGCATTTTCCCAAGCATGGTGCCAAGGGCGATGACGGTTCCGACATGCCCCAGCACATGCCCTGCCCCCGCCTCGAACGACCCCACGACCTTGTCAGCCGGCATACCCGCAACGAGGGCCAGCAGGATCGAGACGGAAAAAAGGACGATGAACGGGTTGATCCGGAACCGGGCGATAAGAATGACAACCGCCGCAATGGCCGCGGTCGCAAGCGAGATGGCAAAGATGGAGCTCATCAAATGTCAACTTTCCTGTGGCATCCCGACATAAGAAGCCATCTTATCGAAAACCATTCCATCACAAACCCGACAGACAATGCCCCCTAACACAGTTCTGATAAATTGAAACAGAGTCACCCGCAGAAAGGCTACAGTGATACGGTAATCCCGCCATCAACCATCAGCACCTGCCCGTTGACGAAGCTTGAAGCCTGAGAAGAGAGAAATACTGCTGCTCCGACCAGTTCCTCAACCTGACCCCAGCGTCCTGCCGGCGTCCGTTTGCACAGCCAGTCCGTGAATTCTTCGTCCGCCACGAGCCTTTCGGTCATTTCCGTCGCAAAATACCCCGGTGCCAGCCCGTTGATCTGAAGTCCGTGCCTGCCCCAGTCCGTCGCCATACCTTTTGTCAGGTTTTTGACCGCTCCCTTGGTGGCCGTATAGGGCGCAATTCCCGGACGGGCGAGTTCACTCTGGACGGAACAGATATTGACGATCTTGCCCCGTCCGCGGGGAATCATGTGCCGCGCCACCGCCTGGCCGACGAAGAAAACCGCGTTGACATTGGTTGACATCAGATCATCCCAGTCCTTGCGCGAAAATTCCTCCAGAGGCGCTCGGCGCTGTATCCCGGCATTATTGATCAGAATATCGATCGGTCCCATGTCCCGCTCAATCGCCGCGACGCCGTCAATCACCGCATCCTGATCCGTCACATCGAAAACCGCCGTACTGGCTTTCAATCCTTCCGCCTCGAACCCGGACTGCGCAGAGTCCAGACTTTCAGAATTCCGGCCATTCAGGACAACCTCAGCCCCGTAGCGGGCAAGCCCCTTTGCCAGCGTCAGGCCAATTCCCCGTGACGCCCCGGTCACAAGGGCGCGCGCACCGGAGAGAGAAAAAAGATCGGGATGGGACATATCTGTCAGCCTTCAAAATCACGGTTCTGTTCTTCCTAGCAGCCTGAACCCGCCATGGATCCACAAGTCCGCGTGCGCATCGCGTGCTCTCAGACGGGCAATCAAGTTTTGTCAGAAAAACTTCCCGCCCGCTTCTGGACAGCATGAAGGTTATATGTAACATCGATAACGATAGTTTGTGTTGTTGAAATGTGATATTTCATCGCGAACAAACGTTAGGCGGACTTCGGGTATATCTTTTCTCGTGTCCCGTCTGTGCTTTTTAAGATCTGGGTGTGATTCTATGGATCTGGTTCTGGGAATTGATGTTGGAACAGGCAGTGCCCGGGCGGGTCTCTTCACGCTTGAAGGACTTAAGAAAGCCTCCTCCGTCCGGCCAATCCAGACATGGACACCGCGCCCCGGTTATGCCCAGCAATCCTCGCAGGATATCTGGGCCGCCGTCTGCGAAGCGACCCGCAGCGCTCTGGAAATGCTTGACGAACCTGGACAGGTCATTGGCATCGGTTTCGATGCAACCTGCTCCCTCGTCGTCGTTGGCGACGACGATCAGGGTCTCTCGGTAGATCCCGATGGCGCACCGGGACAGGATATCATTCTCTGGGCAGACCATCGCGCCCTTGAAGAAACGCGCGAAATCAACAGCAGTGGCCAGGACGTGCTGCGCTATGTTGGCGGTACGATTTCCCCTGAAATGGAAACGCCGAAGCTGCTCTGGCTGAAGCGCTATCTTCCTCAGGTCTATGAACAGGCGGCCCATTTCTTCGATCTTCCCGATTTCCTGACATGGCGCGCTACAGGTTCGCTATCACGTTCGGCCTGTTCGACAGCCTGCAAATGGACCTATCTCGCCCACGAAAACCGCTGGAACGAAGGATATTTCCAGTCCATTGGACTTGAAGACCTCGCACGCGACGGCTTCAGCCGCATCGGGAACGACATTCGTCCCCTCGGCGGTCTTGTCGATGGTTGCTTGAACGCTCAAGCAGCTGCGGAAATGGGAATGCCAGCCGGTATCCCCGTCGGCGTTTCCGCCATTGACGCCCATGCCGGTGGCATCGGTCTGTTCGGGTTGAATACCGAAGACTCCCTCTCGGACGATCAACTTGAGCGCTCAATATCGCTGATCTGCGGGACGTCGAGCTGTCACATGGCCGTGTCGAAAGAGGCGCGTTTCGTGCCCGGTGTGTGGGGCCCCTACTGGAACGCCATGGTTCCTGAAATGTGGCTGAACGAAGCGGGGCAGTCTGCGACGGGCGCGCTGATCGACTTCGTCATTTCCAGCCATACCTTTGGGTCTGCGCTCAGGCAGGAAGCCAAAGACGCGGGAACCAGCGTCTACGCCCTGCTGAACGCACGGATCGAGGCTCTGGAACGCAACAGCCTGCCGGGGACGATCACAGCCGACCTGCACGTGCTGCCAGACTTCCACGGCAACCGCTCCCCCCATGCCGATCCTGACCTGACCGGCATGATCAGTGGTCTGAGATTGTCAGACACGGTCGATGATCTGGCCCGGCTGTACCTCGCCACCTTGCAGGGCCTCGCCTACGGCACGAAAGACATCATCAAGGCTCTCAACGCGCAGGGCTACCGGATCGACACCATCCTCGCGACCGGCGGCAGTACCAAAAACCCGGTCTTCCTGCGCGAACATGCCAACGCTACCGGCTGCCGCATCCTGCTCCCTGCGGAGCCGGATTCCGTCCTGCTGGGCGCCGCCATCCTAGGCGCGGTCGCAAGCGGAACATACACCGATCTGCGACAGGCCATGGCACAGATGAGCCACGCGGGAGACGAGATCGTCCCCGACCCGCGCCTCGCTGCCTATCACGCCGCCAAGTGCAGCATCACGCACAACATGCTCTCGCAGCAGCTCACCTGGCGTCAGCAGATGCGTGACGTTCTGGAAAAGGAGAACACCGCCTGACGGCACAACCGTCCGACCCGTTCTGCCATTCCCGCCCTACCGAAACGCATCACCATCCCTTTCCAGAGGCCGATTTCCATGTCCCGTCTCAAAGCCACACGCACAGCCATCTGCACTCTCGCCCTTCTGCTCACGGGCTCCGCCCTGTCCAGCGCCGAAGCCGCCGGAACGCTGACGATCGCCACCGTCAACAATGGTGACATGATCGTCATGCGGCAGCTTTCCCAGGAGTTTGAGAAGGCCCATCCGGACATTCACCTGAACTGGGTCACGCTGGAAGAAAACGTCCTGCGTCAGCGCGTCACGACCGATATCGCCATGAAAACCGGTCAGTTCGATGTCGTCACCATCGGCAACTACGAAGTGCCGATCTGGGCCAAACAGGGCTGGCTTACCGAACTCAAGCCGGACGCCACCTATGACGTGAACGACATCCTGCCCTCCGTCCGCGACAGCCTGACGACGGATGGCAAGCTCTATGCCCTGCCGTTCTACGCCGAAAGCGTCATGACCTATTACCGCAAGGACCTGTTCCAGAAGGCCGGTCTGACGATGCCCGACGCGCCCACCTACGACCAGATCCGCCAGTTCGCCGACAAGATCACGGACAAGGGCAATCAGGTCTACGGTATCTGCCTGCGCGGCAAGCCGGGCTGGGGCGAGAACATGGCGTATATCTCGTCGCTCGCCAACACGTTCGGTGCGCAGTGGTTCGACATGTCCTGGAAGCCGACCATGACGTCCGATGCGTGGAAAGCGACCCTGAACTGGTACGTCTCGGCTCTGAAGGCAGACGGTCCTCCGGGCGCCACCTCCAACGGCTTCAACGAGAATCTGGCCCTGTTCGCCAGCGGCCATTGCGGCATCTGGATTGATTCCACCGTCGCAGGCGGCCTGCTGTTCGATCCCAAACAGTCCCAGGTCGCCGACAAGGTCGGTTTCGCACCTTCCCCCAAAGGCCCTTATGGCAAAGGCCCGACCTGGCTGTGGAGCTGGAGCCTCGCCGTCCCCGTCAGCTCCCATCAGAGCGCAGATGCCCAGACCTTCATTACGTGGGCAACGTCCAAGGACTACGTGAAACTGGTCGCCGCACAGAAAGGCTGGGTCGCCGTTCCGGCCGGAACCCGCGCCTCCACCTATGCCGCGCCGGAATACGTCAAGGCGGCCCCCTTCGCGTCCTTCGTGCTGAACGCCATCAAGACGGCTGATCCGAACGGCCCGACCGCCCAGCCGCGTCCCTATACCGGTGCGCAGTTCGTCGGTATCCCGGAATTCCAGGCCATCGGCACCCAGGTCGGCCAGACCGTTGCTGCGACCCTGTCCGATCAGATGACCGTCGATCAGGCCCTGACCTCCGCCCAGGCTTCGATCACCCGCGCGCTCCGCCAGTCCGGCCGCGCGCGATAACGCCGCCCGATCAAGGTTAACAATACCATGCAGGCCGTACTCGAACACAGCCCGCCCGCCGGAGCGACCGTCCTGAACCAGACGAAGGCACGCGGGAAAAGGACAGGTCTCCTGCTCCTTTCCCCGTCCGTCCTGCTTCTTCTGGTGTGGTCGATCGTCCCACTCGTCATGACGCTGTGGTACTCGGTGCAGAACTACAACCTCGTTGACCCCACGCTGCACGGCTTCGCGGGGATCGACAATTACTGGTACCTGCTGACCGACCCCGATTTCCTGCATTCGCTGCTGAACACGTTCGTACTGGTTGCGGGCGTCCTGATCATCAGCGTCGGCGGCGGAACGCTGCTGGCCGTCCTGTACGATCAGGAGTTCTTCGGCCGCGGCATTGCCCGCATCATGGTCATCTCGCCCTTCTTCATCATGCCTACGGTCTCGGCGCTGCTGTGGAAGAACCTGATGCTGCACCCGATCTATGGCGTCTATTCCGCCATGATGCGGGCTGTGGGTCTCACGCCGATCGACTGGCTGGCGCGGTTTCCGCTTCTGACCGTCATGATGATCGTCGCCTGGGAATGGCTGCCTTTCGCAGTCCTCATCCTGCTGACGGCCGTACAGTCGCTCGACGGTGAACAGCGCGAAGCCGCCCGGATGGACGGCGCAGGCCCGATCGCCCGTTTCCGCTACATCATTCTGCCGCATCTGGGCCGCGCCATCAGCGTCGTCGTCATGATCGAGACGATCTACCTGCTGACGATTTTCGCCGAAATCTCCGTCACGACTGCCGGCGGTCCCGGCGTAGCCTCCACCAATCTGGCCTATCTGATCTATTCACGCGCCCTGCTCCAGTTCGACGTGGGTGGCGCCTCGGCTGGTGGTGTGATTGCAATCATCATCGCCAATATCGTCGCGATCTTTCTGGTGCGCGCCGTAGCCCGCAATCTGGAGGCCTGACATGGCGCTCAAGACCAAAACCAGCACCCGGATCGGCGTCACCATTCTCGGCTGGGGCATCGCGCTCTGGCTGTTTTTCCCGATCTTCTGGATGATCCTGACGAGCTTCAAGAGCGAGGTTCAGGCCATTTCCACCCCGCCGAAGCTGTTCTTCATGCCAACGCTGAGCAGTTACGGCGAAGTGTTCGAGCGGGCCAGTTACTGGCATTTCGCGCTCAATACGGTGATCGTCTCGGTCGGCGCGACAGCAATTGCCGTCGCCCTGGCCGTCCCGGCGGCCTATTCGATGGCGTTCCTGCCCTCGAAGCGCACACGCGGCACCCTGCTGTGGATGCTCTCGACCCGCATGCTGCCTCCCGTCGGTGTGCTGGTCCCGATCTACCTGCTGGCGCGCAATACGCATCTGCTCGACACCTGCACCGGCCTGGCCGTCGTGGACATGCTGACGAACCTGCCGATCATCGTCTGGATGCTCTACACGTTCTTCCGAGAAGTCCCTGCCCCCATTCTCGAAGCAGGCCGGATGGACGGCGCCACGCGCTGGCAGGAAATGACGATGGTCCTGCTGCCGCTCGCCCTGCCCGGCATCGCGTCCACGGCCCTGCTGTCGCTCATCCTGTGCTGGAACGAGGCCTTCTGGTCCCTGAACCTGACATCCTCGCACGCAGCCCCCTTGACAGCCTTCATCGCCTCCTTCTCCTCTCCTGAAGGACTGTTTTTCGGCAAGCTCTCTGCGGCATCCACCCTTGCCGTCGCACCGATCCTCGTTTTTGGCTGGATCAGCCAGAAGCAGCTGGTTCGCGGCCTGACTTTCGGAGCCGTCAAGTGATGCGGATCCCGGCTCACTCCATTCAACATTCCTGCATAAACGGGGCCTGACCCATGGCGACTGTCGAACTCAAGAACCTCCGCAAGACCTACCTTACGGAAGAAATCATCAAGGGGATTTCCCTCTCGATCGAAGAGCGCGAATTTGTGGTCTTCGTCGGCCCGTCAGGCTGCGGAAAATCCACGCTCCTGCGCATGATCGCGGGCCTTGAGGACATCACATCCGGCGATCTCCTGATCGACGGGCAGCGCGTGAACGACGTGGAACCCGGCAAGCGCGGTCTGGCGATGGTCTTTCAGTCCTACGCGCTCTACCCGCACATGGACGTCTACAAAAACATGGAGTTCGGCCTCAAACTGGCCGGAATGCCGGAAGCCGAGCGCCGCGAGAAGATCGAGCACGTCGCCCGCACGCTTCAGCTCGAGCCCTATCTGCACCACAAGCCCGGACAGCTCTCCGGCGGCCAGCGCCAGCGTGTCGCCATCGGTCGCGCCATCGTCCGCAACCCGAAAGTCTTTCTGTTCGACGAGCCGCTCTCGAACCTCGATGCCGCCCTGCGCGGCCAGATGCGCGTGGAACTCTCCGCCCTGCACCGCAAGCTCGGTGCCACCACGATCTATGTGACGCATGATCAGGTCGAGGCCATGACCATGGCGGACAAGATCGTCGTCCTGCAGAAAGGCGTGGTCGAACAGATCGGCTCCCCACTCGAACTGTACCACCACCCCCGCAACCTGTTCGTGGCCCGCTTCATCGGCTCGCCGCCCATGAACTTCTTCCCGGCCATTTTCCAGGGCGGAGATTCCGCAGGCTCCAGCGTGCAGCTCCGCGACGGCTCGACCCTTTACGTGCCCGTCACATCCCCTGGCCTTCTGCCCGGAACAAAGGTGACGGTCGGCATCCGTCCCGAACATGTCGAACTGGCCTCTTCCGGCCCCAACAGCGGCGTCGTGGAAGTCATCGAACGCCTCGGTGCCATCACGCTCGTCCATGTCCGCATGCCGGACGGGGAAATAATCGTCGTCCAGACGGATGGCGCAGTCCTGACGGAAGTCGAAACCCGCGTCAGCCTGACCCTTCCCCCAAAGAACTGCCACCTTTTTGCCCCTGACGGCCTGGCGTTCGAAGCCTGCCACCGCCACCCGCTCGCTGCCTGATCTTAGGAACCACATCCCATGTACATGGAAAAACTCCGCCTCGATAACCGCGTCGCCATCGTCACCGGCGGCGCACAGAACATCGGCCTGGCCTGCGTCACCGCACTGGCCGAGGCTGGCGCCCGCGTCATCATCGCCGATCTCGATGAAGCCATGGCCGCAAAAGCCGTGGAAGATCTGCGCATGGAAGGCCATGATGTCAGCAGCGTCGTCATGGACGTCACGAACACGGAAAGTGTGCAGAACGCTGTCCGCAGCGTTCACGAGCAGGAAGGCCGCGTGGATATCCTGGTCGCCTGCGCCGGCATCTGCATTTCCGAAGTCAAGGCCGAGGACATGACGGATGGCCAGTGGCTCAAGCAGGTCGATATCAACCTGAACGGCATGTTCCGCTCCTGTCAGGCCGTCGGGCGCATCATGCTCGAACAGAAACAGGGCGTCATTGTCGCAATCGGCTCCATGTCCGGCCTGATCGTCAACCGCCCGCAGCAGCAGGCGGCCTATAATGCGTCGAAAGCCGGCGTTCACCAGTATATCCGCTCGCTCGCCGCAGAATGGGCTCCCCATGGCATTCGTGCCAACGCCGTTGCCCCCACCTATATCGAAACGACGCTCACCCGCTTCGGCATGGAAAAGCCGGAACTCTACGACGCCTGGATCGCCGGAACCCCGATGGGCCGCGTGGGCCAGCCCGATGAAGTCGCTTCCGTCGTGCAGTTCCTGGCGTCCGACGCAGCCAGCCTGATGACCGGCGCCATCGTGAATGTGGATGCGGGCTTCACCGTCTGGTGAGCAAGGACGATCCGGGCGCCATCACAGCGCCCGGATGCCTTTTCAGCAAAAGACCGTAACAATCAGTCACTTATTGAGGAAATCTTTCAAAGTTTCATTTTCTTCTGACGCTACTTGCAACTAACTCGCAATATCGATACCAGCCTCTGATCACGCGCCAGCACGCACAGTCATTGAGGTCGGGTATGCACCGCAGCAGGATTCTTTACGCGATACCCCTCTCCCTCGTCATGAGTGGAGAAGTCTTCGCAGCCGACCAGAACGTTCCTCCCGAACAGCCGCCGCGCTCGGGGACGAAAAAAACCAGCACAGCCGGGACACAGGCCAAAACGGTCGAAAAGCTTGAAGTCCACGCACGCAGGGCCTCGACCCTCGCCTCTTCCGCAACCAAGTCCGACACGCCCCTGATCGAAACCGCCCAGTCGGTCACGGTCATCACGCGTAACGAAATGGACATCCGCAACGTCCTGAACCTCAATCAGGCCGTGCGCTATACCGCGGGCATTACTGCCGATCTCCGTGGCGGCGGTGTGGGAACACGTTATGACCAGTTCGCCCTGCGCGGATTTACCGTTCCCACATTCCTCGACGGCCTGAAGCTTCAGGACAGCCCGACCGGCTATGCCGTTGCGCAGACCGACACCTCGCGTCTGGATCGTATCGAAATTCTCAAGGGCCCGGCGTCTGCCCTTTACGGCCAGTCCAGCCCTGGCGGCCTCGTCGCGCTGTCCAGCAAGATCGCCACGGATCAGCGCTCCTATGGCAGCGTCAACGCGACCGGCGGCATGTTCGACCTGTACCGTGTGGATGCCGATGTCGGCGGCTACGTGACGGATAACGGCTTCGTCCGCTACCGCGTCAATGGCACCATCAACGGCCAGCACAGCCAGCTCGCCCGCACCGGAAGCCGCCGCTTTTCCATCAGCCCGTCCTTCACCTTCGGTGGCGACGGCCCCACGACGCTGACGATCCTCGGCAACTACCAGTACGATCCGGAAAACGGCACTTATGGTGGCGTCCCGCTCGTCGGATCGCTCAAACCGGCCTCATTCGGCTATCTGCCACGCAATTTCTACGACGGCGATTCATCGTTCGAAAAATACAACCGTCGTCACGGCTCCGTCACCTACATCCTCAACCATCGCTTCAACAGCGACTGGAGCTTCAGCACGCGCGGGCGCTACGACGACATCAAGACCCAGTACCGCAGCGTCTATGACAGCGGCTATTACGTCTCGGACGATACGCTCGCCCGTTCGGCCATCGCCACCAACGAACATACGCACAACCTGACCTTCGACAGCCAGTTCAAGGGTCATGTCCGGACCGGACCGCTACGTCACACCATGATGTTCGGCTTCGACTACATGCAGCAGAGCGCCTCGGAAGTCGGCTACTACGGTTCAGCACCTGACCTGAACGTCTTTCATCCGAACTCCCAGATGGCCATTCCCACTCCGTCGCCGTGGGTGAACTACAACACAGATTCCCATCAGGCCGGCATCTACGGACAGGACGAAATCCACTGGCGTCACCTGATCCTGACAGGCAGCATCCGTAACGACTGGTACCGGTCCCATCAGACCGACAACATGTACAACACGACGACCAACCAGAGCCCGAGCCAGATTACCTGGCGTGCCTCGGGCCTGTACCATTTCGATTTCGGTCTTGCGCCGTATATCAGCTACTCGACCTCCTTCCAGCCGCAGTCCGGCAGCGTCTCGATGGATGGCGGAAAGACCGTGCGTCAGGCCAATCCGTCGCTCGGCAAGCAGCTTGAGGGCGGCCTGAAATACCAGCTTCCGGGCACTTCACTGCTCCTGACGGCTGCAGGCTTCCATATCGAGCAGACCAACGTTCTCGTTGCTGTCGGCAACACCGGCTACAGCGCCGAAAGCGGACTGGTCCATTCGGACGGCTTCGAGTTCGAAGCCCATGCCGAGCCGTTCCACAACCTCGTCCTGACAGCCGCCGTCAGCATCCAGAAGGTGCATGACGACTCAACCGGAAAGCCGCTCATCCAGTCCGGCAAAGGCAATGCCTCGCTGTTTGCGTTCTATACGATGCCGTCCGGTCCCGCGAAGGGCCTCGGCTTCGGCGGCGGCATGCGCTATTCCAATAAATCCTATGGTGGTGAAGCGTCTTACGGGAGTGTCTGGGTGCCACAATATGCCGTGTTCGATGCGTCGGTCCGCTACGACCTGTCCAACCTTTCCCGCAGTCTGCATGGCTGGAATGTGGGCGCGAGCGTCCGCAACCTCTTTGACAAGAACTTCATCGCCAACTGCCTGAGCTATGCCTCTTACGGTCAGGAATTCTGCTATTACGGAGAGCGCCGCAACGCGCAGGCCAATATTGGCTTCAGCTGGTAAACCACAACCCACAAGACCCCGGCGCTACGACATCGCCCTGCGCCTCGTCGTGGCGTTGCCGTTCGGTTACGCCCTCTCCGCGCTGGGCGGTGTCTGCCTTGCGTTCTGGCTTCCCCTGTCCAGAGCGGACAACGCCATGGCCGGGATCCTTCTCGGCCTGATCCTCTGGCCCGTCATTTTCATGGCATCCTTCGCAATCGCCCGTATCGGGCGGCTGCTGGCCCTTCTGCTCCCTGCGACCTGCCTCCTGAGCGCTCTAGCCCTTCTCGGCGGCTGGCGCCCATGAAAGGCACGTTCCGCGCCTCAATGGCCGTGGTGCACACGACGCTGGGTCTCGTCACGGGCTGGGTGTTGTTCGCCATAGCCCTGTCCGGCGCTCTGAGTGTCTTCCGGCAGGAAATCAGCCTCTGGGCCAGACCCGAACTTTCCGGCTCTGTCTCCGATCCTCTCCTGACAGATGCCCATGCCCTGGACTGGCTGAGCCGCAACGCATCCAACGCCAGCGCCTGGTATGTCGGAAGCGCCACCGATCTGTGCTCCTTTGCAACAGCCCTATGGCCGGACACAAAAGGCAGCTACATCCAGCGCGCCCTTGACCCCACAACAGGCAGCCCCGATGGCATCCGGGACACGCTGGGCGGCGAGTTCTTCTACCGCTTCCATTTCGAGCTGCAGCTTCCCTATCCCTGGGGGCGCCTGATCGCGGCCCTCTCAGCCCTCGCCCTCGTCGTCGGACTGGTCACCGGGATTATCATCCATCGCCGCATTTTCGCGGACTTCTTCACCTTCCGTCCCTCACGCGGACAGAGAAGCTGGCTGGACATGCACAACCTCCTCGGTGTCGCGGCGCTGCCTTTCCATCTGATGATTTCCCTCACGGGCGCCGTCACCCTTGGAACACTGCTCCTTCCCTGGAGCACGCAGGCCCTCTACCGGAACGATGTCACCGCCTCCTACATGGAGCTCAATCCTGCGCTCTATTCCCGCCCTGCCAGCGGCCATGCGGGTCATCTCGCCCCAATCCTGCCCATGCTGCAGGAGGCTGACAGGCGTTTCGGTGGCACGGGTCTGGAACAGATCTATGTTTTCAATCCGTCCGATCAGGCGTCCCTCGTCACGGTAATCGCGGGTAACAGCCGTACCGTCAGCACCTCGTCGCAGATCATCACCTTCGATGGTCCATCAGGTCACATCCTCCAGGAACATATCGAAAAACGCCCTGTCATCCGGGCCTATACGTTCCTGTACGGACTGCATGTCGCGCGTTTTGCGCCCTGGCTCACGCGCTGGCTCTATTTCCTGTCCGGACTGGCGCTCGCGGCGCTGATCGGCAGCGGCATGCATCTGTGGACGCTCAAGCGCCTGCGCCGCCCGCATCATCTGGGACACAGGATCGTCGCCCGTCTCAATGTGGGCGTTCTGATGGGTACGCCCCTCGCCTTCGCCTCCTTTTTCATCGCCAACCGCCTTCTCCCCGTCACGATGCCCCACCGAGCCGGATGGGAAGTGACAACCGTCTTCATCGTCTGGGGGATCACGCTGGCCTACACGCTATTCCGTAACCCGGAGCGGACATGGGCAGAACTGCTGGGCGGCAATGCCGCAGCATGCTTTCTGATCGCAGCGCTCAGTCTGCCCTGGCACGGCAGCACCATCACGGGTGTCGGGCTGACAGCGCTTATCCTCTCAGCATCTTTCGCTTTTGCGACGTATCACAGGATACGAAAAACCGGGCTCTTGGCATGAACTGGATTTCCGTTCTGTGCGGACAGTCCGCCATGTTGATGTTCGTCGCGGCCTCTCATCGCGGAAACCGGGTCTTCTGGCATGGACGCCTGACAGCAGCACGGCAGCGCGTCCTGAAATCATGCGCCGCCGTGGTTCTGCTCTTCAGCCTCGCCCTTCAGACTCTCAGCGACGGGACCGTCATCCTGAACATGATTGAATGGATCCTGCTTGCCGGCCCCGAAATCATGGTCGCGACACTCGCTTGCTCCCTCCGGGAACGCCTCGCCCGACCATGAGCCGGAAGACGCTTACCCGGCCATCGCCGGATCGGTAAGAGTGATCTTCCCCGTTTCCATCCGTCCGCCCAGAACATGCCTGAAATCCGGATCTTCCGGGGACGTCAGCGTCACGTCATACCACTGATGGCTGGCTGACAGATCCAGCCGGATTTCCTGATGCCCCCGGGCTTTGAGAACCACCGTCCGCAGGGGTCCAGCCTCTCCGATACGGTACTGAACCGTCAGCGGTGTCTTGCCAGCATTGGTCAGGGAAAGGACAATCCCCGGCGCTTTCCCCTTGCCGCCAACCTCATAATGACAGGCCGAGCGAAGCGCGACCCGATCAGCATGCCCCCGGTAAGCCCGGTAAAACCCGTTGGGCGCATGCACTGCGACATCATACAGACCATCCGCAGCCGGCAGCGTCACATCCATCCGGTCTCCCGCCGCCACGGCATAGGTTCCCGCCTGCATATCGCGACCGCCATTGCGGTAATCGTAGACATTGAATGGCGCGCCGGCCGCCCGCTCTCCATGAACGCTCTGCCCGGCTCCCAGCGTCAGGCTGACCTGCCCGTGCTCCACATTAATACCGCCGTCACAGTAAAGCTCATAAGGCAGCGCACAGGCCGGACGTGTTCCGCTTTCCTGTCGCACGGTTTGCCGCAGTAGATCCGGCTGATCTTTCAATGCGGCGATCTCATCCGCAGACAGCGAGCGGAAGCCACCCGGCATGGGACGGTTCCGCGCATCCTCGATAGCCTTCAGATGCGTGTTGCGATCCAGATAGTTCAGGGACGGCGCAACCTCGTCATGAGGATGGAAACAGGATGTCAGATCGCCGCAGATGGCCCGGCGCCAAGGGGAAATATTGGTTTCCCGGACAGGCGTGCCGAACTTCTTCTCAACAAAGTGCTCCAGGAACCGCAGTGTCGAGCTGTGATCGAAAAGCTGCGAATTGACCAGCCCTCCCCGGCTCCACGGAGAGGCCACAACCATCGGCACCCGGAAGCCGAGCCCGATCGGGCCACTGCGTGCGAGCCGCTCGGGAACGCCCCGGCGAACCTCGTCCTCGGCAGTCGTGTATTCCAGCCCGTCCGCCCCGATCGAAGCGGAAGAACGGCCCGTTTCCGGGCGCTGCGGATCGGGAGCCGCATAGGAACAGCCGTGATCGAAATACCCGTCATTTTCATCATAGGTCAGAATGAAAATGGTCTTCTTCCAGACCTCGGGATTTTCGGTCAGGATGTTCATGACTTCCGACACATACCAGGCCCCGTACCAGGCCGATGTCGGATGATCCGAGAAATGCTCCGGCGCCGCCATCCAGGAAACTGCCGGAAGCTGGCCTGTCCGTACATCCTTGCGAAACTGGTACAGCACGTCTCCCTTCGGCGCCTTCATCCCCTTCGCATCCGGATCGTCCACGAAGGCCAGTTCCTCAAGGCTGCGATAATCGGGATCGCCGCTGTTGATCACGAAGGCCTTCGTGAAAAGCGCGCGCTCCTCGGGCGTCAGCTTCTCAAATCCCTTCGCGGATTTCTGACGCTTCTTCAGAACCTCCATCAGGGCCTTCGCCTCGACAAGCTGCTCGCTCCTCTCCCCGGAGACCAGCATTTCAAGGTTTTCAAGCCGATTGATATGTTCCGAACATTCCCGGATCCGCTCTTCGATCCATTCCCCGAAGCCCAGATTGGAGCTGACATTGAAGCTGTCGAAACACTCCAGCACGTTACAGCCGAAATTGGACAGCCAGGAACGCTCCGCCGGAGACATACCGCCCGTCTGGCTCAGTTCGTTCTGATAGAACTTCCACGACACCCCGACCTTCTCCAGCCGCTCCGGAAAGGTCGTCCACGTCATGCCGCCTTCAAGGATTTCCGGGTTCCGCATGTAGACGTTTGACGCGGTATTCTGCTGGTCCCGCACGGTTCCGGTCCAGAAAACGAGACGGTTGGGTGTCGTGCTGGACATGACACCGCAGTAGTTCTGGTCACAGACCGTAAACGCATCGGCCAGAGCGTAATAGAACGGCAGATCCTCACGGGTATAATATCCCATCGTCAGCGGATACTGCCTGTATTCCTTCTTGTGAGGGCGCTTGACGTCAATCCACCGGTCGTGATGCCCCCCGTTCCAGGCGTCGACCTGACTGTCGCGGGAATGCGGGATCGAGCCCATCCACGTGACCTTCGTATCGTGAATGTTCAGACGCCACGGTGCATAAGTCTCCCCGCTCTCGCCGGACTGCACGAAAACGGAGCTGCCGTTCTTCTGACGGATCGCGCGCCTGTCGTTAAAGCCGCGAACGCCGGCGAGCGTTCCGAACATGTGATCGAAAGAGCGGTTTTCCTGCATGAGGATAACGACATGCTCGGCATTCAGATATGTCGTACCCGGCTCGGGCGCGATGGCATAAGCGCGACGGATGGCGGCCGGAAGCCCTTCCGTTGCGGCTGCGGCACCACCGAACAGGGCATATTTGAGGAAGGTTCTGCGAGTGGACATATCAACCGTTGCCTGGGACCTGAAGCCGCGTATTGCGACAGACTAGAGAAATAGCCCCGGATGAATAGTCGTCTCCCGTCCCTAATTCATCCCGCGATCCCGAAACTTCATGAAAACGTCACCTGGCCTGAAACGGCGAACGGGCGCAGGTCGCTTTGCCGACCATACGCCCGTTCGTTAATCATTTTCTCAAAACGCACGGAAACCGGTGCGCGGAAGTCCTTAGTTGCCCAGTGAGCGATCGACAGAGCGGCCGGCGCGTTCAACCGGGCCCTTCGGCGGATCGACGGTATCACGGACCTTTTCCCCGAATGTCCGGTGATGCTCACACGCGGTCAGGGTCACGCAGGAGACCGAAAGAGCCAGCAGAAGCAGGATTGATTTACGCATACGGACTGTCCTTGGAAGAATGTCAGGCTCCATAGAACGGCACTCCCCGCATTCAGTTCCTTCTTATGATTTCAGGTCCGGGAATGGCGGTTGAACCGTTTGAGTTTCGCCAGCGTCGGGCCGGAGACGAGTTCTATGATCTCGGACGTGATTTCTTCCTGACGGACGGTTCTCTGAAGCTGCTCCAGGGATCTGAGCTGGCGCGCGATTTCATGATGCGCGGCCGTCATCCGCTCGCTCCGGGCCTGGTTTTCCGCCCCGAAGGATTTCAGTGCCGCAAGACAAAGCTGGGAGAAGATATAGTCCGCCACCAGATCGGTCATGAGCTTTTGCGGCGCAACATTCAGCAGGGGGAGCGGCCCTGGCATCACTGTTTTACGCAGCAGAGCCGGGTCCAGCGGGAAAAGCGACTGCCGGATCACGCTCGCCTTTTCCTGCTCCGAAGACTGGCAGACAATGAGGCTGACATGCGTCAGCGCCCCGGCGACAACCTGCCGTCCGATTTCCTTCGTGATGCTGTCAGCCAGTGCAGGAACCGCCCCCGGGTTCTGAACTGCAGGCGCCGTCCATTCCGCTTTGATCCCCCTGGAGCGGGCAATGGCATTGCCGCGAGTGCCGATCAGGAAGAGATGCTCCTTCTCGTCCTCCTGCAGGGCATCGAGGACATGCTCGCTGAACAGGCCCGCGAACCCCTGCTCGGCACAGAAGGCAATCACGCCTGTCTTTCCCGGCTCCTGTGATGACTGCCCGTTCCGATCCACGGGCAGCAGCGGAGCGATACAGACCAGAGCATCCTGAATGGTCCCCGCATACGTCTCGACCGCAAGGGCAGCCCGATGGGCCTGCTGCACCCGCACGGCTGCGAGGCTGCGCATTGAGTCCACAATACTGCCCAGTTCCTTGACGTTACCAATCCGGGCCGTGACCTCCTGCAGCCGCTCCGTCATGAGGCGGCTGAAGCCCGGGGCTCAACATACTGCCGCAGACAGGCCACAAAACGCTCTTTCTGCTCCGCGGAGAGAACGCCACCACTTTCTATCGCCGTCGATATCTCAGATGCGTTGCTCCGCAGATAATCGCCCAGACCGCTCTGGATGGTGCGGATATTTTTTGCTGTCACGCCATCCAGAAGACCATTCTGCGAAGCCGTGACGAGCGCCACTTCCTGCAGAAGATCCAGTGGCGCATGCGGCCCCTGACGCAGGATCGCACGGATACACGCACCCCGCGCCAGTTGCTGCCGGACATGCGTATCCGGCAGCCCCCCGAAACGCGTGAATGCTTCGAGTTCAATGAACTGCGCATAGTCCAGACGCAGCGTCCCGACCGATGACCGCAGGATAGGCGACTGCGCGGCTCCGCCCACACGGCTGACGCTCACCCCCACATCAACGGCCGGTTTCTGGCCCTGATCGAACAACGTACGGTTCAGGACGATCTGACCATCGGTTATGGAAATGAGATTGGTCGGAATATAGGCGCTGAGGTTCCCCGCTTCCGTCTCCGCCACCGGCAGCGCCGTCAGGGAGCCGCCCCCTTTCGCCGCCGAAAGCTTCGCAGCACGTTCCAGCAGACGCGCGTGAACGTAAAAGATATCCCCCGGATAAGCCTCGCGACCGGGGGGCCTTCCGGTAAGCAGGGAAACCTCGCGATGGGTTGCGGCATGTTTGGACAGATCGTCGATGACGAGGAGAGCATGCTGTCCCCGGTCCCGGAAATATTCCGCCATGCTCATGGCCGCGAAAGGCGCGATCCAGCACAGGCCGGGTGCTTCCGCCGGACGTGCCACCACGATGATGCACCGATCCGGATTGCCCCGCGTCCGGATCGTCTCAATCACACGCTGGACGCTGGAGGTCTTCTGCCCGATGGCGACATAGACGCAGATCATGTCGTTGGATTTCTGGGCCAGAATGGCATCGACCGCGATGGTGGTCTTGCCGGTCGCCCTGTCGCCGACGATGAGTTCCCGCTGTCCGCGCCCAATGGGGAAAAGCGTGTCGATCGCCAGCGTCCCCGTCTGAACGGGCTCCGTCACGAGTTCACGGTCGATAATGGCCGGAGCGGGCCGCTCGACCGGAAACCAGGTCTCCGCCTCAACCGGCCCTTTGCCATCGAGTGGCCGTCCCAGCGGATCCACCACCCGTCCCAGAAGCCCCGGCCCGACCGGCACACTCACAACACCGGACGTCCCCTGAACGGCATCGCCGGCTTCGATCATGCCCTCATTATTGAGCAGGATACAGCCAATGCTGTCTTCTTCCAGACCGTGCACAAAGCCGTAGCGGCCGTTGCCAAAAGACAGCAGTTCGTCCAGCTTCGCATCGGGAAGACCGGAAATCAGGGCGATCCCGTCACCAATATCTTCGACCCGCCCCGTCCGATCCGTCTGAGGCCCAACCGAAATATCCGTCAGGCTGGACCGGGCCGAGGCCAGCCAGCTGGCGGCCTGATCAGTGTCCGGCATGAGACAGCCCCTCCCTGATACGAACCAGATCAGCTTGCCAGTTCGACGCCACGGTCAGATAAGGCGTTTTCACGGCAAACCCTTCCACGAGAGCAGGATCGACGGCCCATGTAATAACGGGATGCTCACCCACCGCAGTCATGAGGGCACTCTCATAGGCCTGACGCTCATCAGGGCTGGGTGCTGTTGCCGTGGCAAAGGTGAAGCCGTCGCGCAGACTGAGCCGCTCCCGGTCGGGAAGTGTCGCAATCGCCTTGAGAAGTCTGTCGAAGAGCGTTTCGCGCGCCGGACGACAGCAGCCTGTCTGCGCCAGAAGCTGCCCTGCAATATCGCACGACAGGGAAGCCGCATCCGACCGCCAGCGGGCCTGATTTTCCGCCTCTTCCTGGGCGATGCTCTGCCTTGCCCCGGCCTCCAGAGCCGCTGCATCCTGCTGGGCCTTTGCCAGAATGGCCTGTCTTTCGCCCTGCGCTTCCTGCTGGGTCTGCTGCACGATACGGGCCCTTTCCTGCTCGAAGCCGCTACGTGCCTCTTTGACGGTGGCACGGTCCGCTTCGAGCTGCTTCTGCCCGTCCGTGACCTGCGCAAGCTGGGCTGCGATCTCCTGCTGACGGCGGGAAATAACGGCGCAGATCGGGCGCCAGAAAAACCTGGAAAGCAGCCAGATCAGAACGCTGACGTTGATGACCTGCAGCCCGATTGTCCACCAGTCGACTGTCACCGGACTACTTCAGCAAAGGGTTGGCAAAGAGCAGAAGCAGGGCAATGACCAGGCAGTAAATGGCCATGGTCTCGATCATGGCGAGCCCCACAAACAGCGTCCGGGAAATGGTGCCTGCGGATTCAGGCTGGCGCGCAATGGCATCCATGGCGGCGGCGACAGCCCGCCCTTCGGCGAGCGCCGGTCCTATGGAGCCGAATGACACCGCCATCGCGGCGGAGACGATACTTGCCAGAGCGAGCCAGTTCATGAGCGGGATCCTGTATTTTTAATGGATTGGGGCGCAGCGGGCCTGGTCAGCGCGCCCGCGATAAAGACCATGGCGAGAATGGCGAAAATATACGCCTGCACGGCCCCCGTCAGGAGATCGAGCGCCATGAGAGGGATGGGAACGAGCAGTCCGGCAAGGGAGAGGACGATCCCGATGATGAAAACACCGGCCATGACATTCCCGAACAGCCGGACCATGAGCGAAAAGGTACGCGTGACCGTCCCGATCAGGTTGAGAGGAACCATGACGACACTGGGCCACAGGAAGCTCCGCAGATAGCCCGTGACGCCACCGGAGCGGACGCCGAAAATGATGATGGCCAGAAAGACAATGATCGCCAGTGCCGCATCCGTTGCCAGAATGGCGGTAGGCGGCTCAACACCAGGCACGAGCGAGGACCAGTTTGCCACAAGGATGAAAAGGAAAAGCGTGCCCACGAAAGACCGGTACGGCGCAGGCTCGGTCCGCATGGTCTCACGGATCTGCTGGTCAAGCGCCGTGACACCCAGTTCGAGCAGCGTCTGAAGCCGACCGGGCCGGCCGGAGGTCAGAGTGCGGGAAATCCAGGCGCCCCCGAGCGTAAGGACGGCCATGATCCCCCATGTCGTCACCACAGGCTGCGTCACCGGGACCGGGCCGATATGGAACAGGACATGGCTTGAAAGCGGCGACATCATCGCAGCGGTCCCTCTTCACCAATCCTGACGCCGGGACCGATGCGGGCCTTCATGATCCGCAGAACGAGCGGCCGCGCGACAAGCACACCGCAGGTCGCCCAGAGGAACGCGGCGGTTCCACTCCGCGCGGCAAGATAAAGCAGCCCACCCAGCAGCAGAAAGCGCCCCAGCAGCATCGCTATGGCCACAGGGCGCCTTGAGGGCGTCATCAGGAACTGCACATTGACCCACAGGGCGGCCACATGAACACTCCCGGCGAGCAGCCCGACCAGAAGCCAGCCAAGGGACGTCAGGATTTCTTTTTCAGGCATGGGGATGACTCATCCATTTCCAAGCACTCCAGCCACCCGCCGCAAATCCGGCCATGAGCAGGCCGGCCGAGAAGGCAACTCCCGTTCCCCAGCGATGATCCAGCCATCGTCCCAGCAGGAGCCCGCCAAGCGGCGGCATGATGATCGTCCAGCCAAGGACACCAATCCGGGCGAGATGCTGCGTGACGTTGACGTCTCCATCCGTCTCGCCGGTGCGCTGGCGGTTCATGCGCTGGCGGATGGCGGCTTCCATCTCGTCAGCCTGGGGACTGTCATCTTTCACTGCAAGAGGCTCCCCGCTTCAGACCACAGGCCTTCTCCGATCCGCCGCACCGCGTCCAACTGAAGACGGACGGACGCGACATTTGCGTTCCTGCGCGCATCATCGAGGGCCGCATAATGCTGACGCACGAGGGTTTTCAGCGTTTCGAGATCGTCTCCGCAGACGGCTTCACGGGTGGCAATTTCAACCATGCTCCCCTTCTCCGTCACGGTCAGGACACCCTGCCGCACGGCACAGTAATGCGGCGTCCCATCGCGACGCTTCCAGATCACGACGGACGGAAGAACGCTGGACACCAGATCTGCATGTCCCTGCAAAATGCCGAAACTCCCGCTTTCGTCCTCGGCCCGGACCGACATGACATCCGGCTCATCCAGAACCACAGTCAGGGGCGTGATGATCCGCAGCTTCATACGGTTGCCCCGGCTGCAGCCTTCCGCGCCGCCTGCTCTTTCTGCCGTGCCTCGTCCAGTGTGCCGACCATGTAGAGCGAGCTCTCGGCCCAGTCATCCGTCTCGCCATCCAGAATGGCCCGGCAGCCCGCCAGCGTGTCGCCCAGGCTCACACTGCGCCCCGGCTGCCCGGTAAACTTCTCGGTCACTGTGAAAGGCTGGCTGAGAAAGCGTTGAAGCCGCCGGGCCCGTGTGACAGTACGACGATCGTCGGAACCCAGTTCCTCAACACCCAGCAGCGCAATCACATCCTGAAGGGATTTCAGTCTGGCCAGAGCCTCACGGACCTGTTCGGCGATCTCACAATGCGCCTCCCCCACAACCAGCGGATCGAGGAGCACCGAAGAAGACGCCAGCGGATCGACCGCGGGATAGAACCCCTGTGCCGCGAGATCCCGGGAAAGCACAATCTGGCTGTCCATGTGCGTTGCGATGGCTGTCACGGCCGGATCCGTGAAGTCATCGGCGGGGACGTAAACGGTCTGAATGGCAGTGACGGCGGCACCGGCCACGGAGGTAATGCGCTCTTCCACCGCCCCGACTTCCGTCGCAAGCGTGGACTGATAGCCCACCCGCGACGGCAGACGGCCCAGCAGGCTGGAGAGTTCGCTTCCGGCCTGAACAAAACGGTAGATGTTGTCCATGAGCAGCAGGACGTTTTTGTGCTGCTCGTCCCGGAAATATTCAGCAATCGCCAGAGCCGTGAGCGGAACCCGCCAGCGCGCGCCCGGCGGCTCGTTCATCTGCCCGTAGACGAGAACGGCATGCCTGATTACGCCCGATCCGTTCATGTCGGAGAGCATTTCATGCCCTTCGCGGCTGCGTTCGCCAACCCCCGTAAAGATCGACAGCCCCTGGTATTTCGCGGCCATGGCGTGGATCAGTTCCATGGTCAGAACCGTCTTGCCAACGCCCGCCCCGCCAAACATCGCCGCCTTGCCGCCATGCGCAAGCGGTGTCAGCAGGTCCAGAACCTTCACCCCGGTCTCGAAGATGTCCGTACTGGCATTCTCGGTCTGCATGGCAGGAGGGTCACTGTGGATCGCGCGCCGCGGAACATCCGCCGGCAAAGCCGGACCGTTATCACGTGGGATACCCGTAACATCCAGCATCCGGCCGACAACAGCCTCGCCAACAGGCACACGAAGCGCCTCTCCCGTCGCGCGAACCATTACATGCCGCGCCAGTCCGGACGTGGACATGAGGGCAACAGCCCTGACCGTCCGGGGATCGAGATGGCTGTGAACCTCAAGGATCAGCGGAGCCCCACCGTCCCATGCGACTTCGAGCGCCGAATTGATTTCAGGAAGATGACCCGCCGCGAACCGCACATCCACCACAGCTTCGCGCACGGCAATGATCTCTCCCAGAGGAGAAAGCGTGTCGGATTTCGCCGGAGTAACCGCTGGCAGGTTCATTTAGTCTCCTTTTGAGCGCACCGTATCGGAGGGCAACTCTCTTGCCACGCCTTAATAAACCCGCGTCCCCGAGCCGTCGATATTTGCGCCGGGAAAGTGAGCGGATTCATAAAATGATAATAGATCCCCCCATCCACAGTACCGCCATTCATGTCCGTATATACTGAACGCCCTGCGCCGGTCAGGCAAGACCACGCCCGCACGAGGCTGAAATCAAATCGTCTGTCGCAAAACGATCATGTTTCAGCAGTCGCATCCGCCTGGCCGCTCCAATAAATCAAGGAAAGGTAAACAAACCATGGATCAGTGATGTCTGAAACGACCATAGGCTCCCGCGCGGAGATCCCGGCCCCGTCGCGCCCCGATATGAATGGAGGCAACAAGCCCCTTCATGTCGCACTTTTCTTTATCGTGCTGATCGGCGCACTGGGATTTGCCGCCTTCAGCATCCTTCAGGACATGCATTCGGTCGGTGAAGGCGCACTGGCGACGGGGACATTCGTGATGCTCGGCATTGCCCTGATCATCGCGCTGGCCTTTGAGTTCGTTAACGGCTTCCACGACACGGCCAACGCGGTCGCAACCGTCATCTATACCCGCAGCCTGCCACCGCTCGTGGCCGTCATCTGGTCCGGTTTCTGGAACTTCCTTGGCGTCGCACTCTCCACCGGCGCCGTGGCCTACAGCATCGTGACGCTCCTGCCAGTGGAACTGATCCTACAGGCCGGAAGCAGCGCAGGTTATGCCATGATCTTCGCCCTGCTGATCGCGGCCATCGTCTGGAACCTCGTCACCTGGGCCTTCGGCATCCCCAACAGCTCATCCCACGCTCTCGTGGGCTCGATCATGGGCGTCGGTCTGGCCAACCAACTGATGTCCCCCGCCGGGGCCGCAACGCAGGGCGTGGACTGGGGCCAGGTCGAGAAAGTCTTCTCCTCCCTGCTGTTCAGCCCCATCTGCGGCTTCGTCATGGCCGGGCTGCTGCTCCTTGTCATGAAGCTTCTGGTCCGTAACAAGGCGCTCTATCAGGCTCCTGAAGGCGACACTCCGCCGCCGCTGTGGATCCGCGCGCTGCTGATCTTCACCTGCACGGGCGTTTCGTTCTCGCATGGCGGCAATGACGGACAGAAAGGCATGGGCCTCATCATGCTGATCCTGATCGGTGCGGCTCCCACGGCCTACGCCCTGAACCGGGCAATGCCCGAAAGCGCCATGCCGGCCTTCATCCAGTCTTCCGCCGAAGCCGAAAAGATCTTCCTCACCCACGTCCCGAACCACTCCGTGGAGCTGACGGCCGAAAATGCCCGCGAGATCGTCGGTGCAGGTCTGCGCGCCAAATCCATCGCGTCTCCCGAAACCTATGACGCCCTGGCCGTCCTCAGCGACGACATTTCCACGTCAGTCAAGACCTACGGCTCCATGAAGGCCGTCCCTGCCGCCGCTGTCCCGAACGTCCGTACGGACATGTATCTGGTCGCTGACGCCATCCGCGTCATGGGAGAAGCTCAGGACTTTACGCCTGCGGAAAAGAAGTCCCTCAAATCCTTCCAGTCCGAATTGTATGACGGCACCCGCTTCATCCCGCTCTGGGTCAAGGTCTCCGTCGCCATTGCCCTAGGTCTTGGCACGATGGTCGGATGGAAACGCATCGTCGTGACGGTCGGTGAAAAGATCGGCAAGACCCACATGACCTACGCCGAGGGCGCATCGGCCGAAATCGTGGCCATGACGACCATTGGCCTTGCCGAAGGCTATGGCCTGCCCGTCTCCACCACGCATATCCTGTCCAGCGGTGTTGCCGGAACCATGGCCGCCAACGGCTCGGGGGTTCAGCTCGGGACCCTGCGCTCCATGGCGCTGGCCTGGGTCACGACCCTGCCCGCCGCCATGGCGATTGCAGGGATCCTGTACGTCCTGTTCCGTCAGATTTTCTGATCAGCCACTGGAGCATTGTGCGGATTTCAGATCCGCACAATGCTGCTGGTACAGATGCCAGCTCAGCAGACAATGGGCATTCGGCGTATGCCGGGGCATGTCCTTCAGCGGGACGACACAGACTGTCGTGTGCTCATGCTCGTTAGCCAACCCACCCTTCCGGTCAAGCAGCCCGTCCATTTCCGCCCGTGTAAGAACAATGTCCACGGCATAGAGCATCATCTCTTCGCTGCTCCCACCGGGCGACAGAAACACCGGCGTCTCACACAGTCTGTAAGGCCTGCCTGCTGTGAGGTTCAGCCCCGTCTCCTCCCGCAGTTCGCGCAGAGCGGCCACGTCAGCAGCCTCCCCGTCAATCACGCCGGCCGGCAAAGCCGTCACCATCTGCCCGACCGGAAGCCGCGCCTCACGCACCAGGACAACATAACGCTCGTCCGGAGCCTCCTTCACGGTCACGACCGGCATGATGCAAACCGTCGGGTCCCGAAGCACGGCAAAGCAGGGCATTTTCGCCCCGTCGTTCCACGCATCGGCCTCAACAACAACGAAACCGACGCGCGAGCCAAACATTAGCACATCACGGACAAGAACCGAGCGGAGATCAAAACTGGACCGGGTCTTTGCGATCCAGCCTGAAAACTGCGGAGCGTTCAGGACTTTCTCCTGAAGCTCCGACGATATGGCAGTCGCAAAATGGACTGGAACATCCTGCTGCGTCATGGTCCGACCTCTCATCCCTGCCTCTCAGGCACCGGAAGAACCGTCTTCCATAATGCCCGTCAAAGCAACTCAGACGACGAGATCGACCACCATGCCGCCCTTACAGGCTCCCCATGAGAACCGCAGTATCGATCATCCTGTTCGAGAAGCCCCATTCATTGTCATACCAGCTGCAGATATGGATCATCTCGCCATCCCGGATGAGCGCCGTCTGCGTCGCATCGAAACTGGAAGATGCCGCGCTGTGATTGAAATCGCTGCTGACGAGCATGCCATCGCTGTAGTCCAGAACGCCTGCAAGAGCGCCCACGGACGCCTCATGGAAGGCCGCGTTGATCTCATCCACCGATGACGGAGCACGTGACGGCACGAAATCGAGCGACACCATCGAAACATTCGGTGTCGGCACCCGAAGCGACGATCCGGCCAGCCGTCCCTTGAGATGCGGCAGGACAAGACCGATCGCCTTGGCGGCACCCGTGGACGTCGGGACCATGTTCTGACCGGCCGCCCGTGCACGCCTCAGGTCGCGATGCCGGCGATCCACGATCTGCTGATCGCCCGTATAGGAATGAACCGTCAGCATGTAACCGCATTCGACGCCGAACGCCTCGTCCGCAACCTTGACCAGCGGCGCGAGACAGTTGGTCGTGCACGACCCATTCGAGACAACCGTCATATCCGGTTTGAGCGCATCATTATTGACGCCATATACGATCGTAGCGTCCGCATCACTTGCCGGAGCAGAGACGAGCACCTTTCGCGCTCCCGCCTGCAGCAGCGGCTGCACAGCCTGCTTTGACGTAAAGAGCCCGGAGCACTCCATGACGACATCCACGCCATCGAGCGCGACCGCCCCCGGCTCACGCTCCGAGGAAATGCGGATCGGTCCGTAACTCCGGCCATGCGCTTCGATCGTCAGCTGATCGCCTTCAAGATGGACCTTCCCTGAAAACCGTCCGTGAATGCTGTCATAGACCAGCATGTGAACCTTGTCCTCGATGCTCCCTGGACCATTGATGACAACGGGAACAATGTCAGTCCGTCCGCTCTCGATAATACTTCTCAAGGTCAGACGCCCGATACGTCCAAATCCATTGATCCCGATCTTGACTGCCACGATACCGTCTCCGTTTGATGCCCCGATGTCAGGGCCTGTCCTTTTGTGAATGAGGGGAAGGCCTGCGCTTACAGGCCGATACGATTGAGGGGTTTGCCGGCCATGAGATTCCGCTCGATCTGCTCAAGCGACACGCCACGGGTTTCCGGCACGAACTTCATCGTCACGAAAATGAAGATGAGATTGAGCAGGGCGTAGAGCCAGAAGGTCTGGGCACTTCCCAGTGTCGTCAGAAGCGAGAGGAAGGTCAGACCAACAATCATGTTGGTGCCCCAGTTGGTGAAGGTGGAGCATCCGATGCCGAAGTCGCGCCCCTTCATGGGCTGCACTTCGGAGCACAGGATCCACACCAGCGGCCCGGCGGAAAATGCAAACCCGACGATGAAGCACAGCAGCATCGCAACTGCCGCGTAACGCGCCAGATCGCTGTTGCCCGTCCCGAAATACAGCAGCATGCCGACCGTAAACATGCCGAGCGCCATCATGATGAAGCCCGCGATCAGCATGGGCCGGCGGCCCCAGCGATCAACATATCCGATGGCAATGAACGTGGAGAGCACATTGACCAGCCCCACGATCACCGTGCCCCACAGGGCGGCACTGGTGCCGAAACCGGCCATCTCGAAGATGTGCGGCGCGTAGTACATGACCACGTTGATGCCGGTGAACTGCTGGATCGCCTGAAGCGCCACGCCCAGATAGACCGCGCGGCGGAAATTCGGGTTTTTCTTGAAAAGCGTATATCCGCCATCGGCCTGTGCAAGCTGATCGCGGATTTCGACGATCTCATCCCGCGCATGCGCGTCATTGCCGCGCAGACCATGCAGGACATCGAACGCCTCATCATGCCGCCCGCGCAGAACCAGCCAGCGCGGGCTGTCCGGCAGGAACAGGACACCGATCAGGAACAGCACGCCCGGGACGCCCACGATCCCGAGCATCCAGCGCCAGGACCCCGAATAGGCCAGAAGCGCATCGGAGATGAACGCGACCAGAATGCCCACCGTGATCATGAGCTGATAGACGGAAATCAGGGCCCCGCGGTGCTGCTGGTGCGCAATTTCCGAAATATAGAGTGGAGCGGTAAAGCTCGCGACGCCGATCGCCAATCCAAGGACCACGCGCCCCGCGATCAGGACCGGAACGGAAGGCGCCAGCGCGCAGAGTGCCGACCCGGAAATGAAGAGCAGTGCCGAGATGATCAGCAGCTTTTTGCGGCCCAGAATGTATGACAGCCGTCCACCAAACAGGGCCCCGAGCGCTGCTCCGACCATCATGCCGGAGACAATGCACTCCTTGCCGAAATCATTGACCTGAAACTCGATACCGATGAATTCCAGCGCTCCGGATATGACACCCAGATCCAGCCCGAACATCAGACCTGCCACCGCAGCCAGTGTGGCTACCAGGGCACTTCTGCCGTTGAGTGAAACGCGCGGAACGCTCTCTACGACGCCAACGTCACTCATAACCGTGTTCCTTTTCTTGGTCTTCTTCTGTGATCGGAAGAAACACTTCGGCAGCCATGGATTCCGAGTTCTGCATGGATGCCGTTACTTTGATCTGACCTTTAGAACTCACATATTCGGGTAATTCGGTCCGTCCCCGCCCTGCGGCGGCGTCCAGACGATGTTCTGGGACGGGTCCTTGATGTCGCAGGTCTTGCAGTGCACGCAGTTCTGGAAATTGATCTGAAAGCGTGGCTTCCCCGCATCCTCGACAATCTCGTAAACCCCGGCCGGGCAGTAACGCTGCGCGGGCTCGGCGTAGACCGGCAAATTTACCGTGATCGGAATCTCAGCGTTCCTGAGCTTCAGATGGCAGGGCTGGCTCTCGTGATGATTGGTGAATGAAAACGCCACATTGGTCGTCCGGTCGAAACTCAGCTTTCCGTCCGGCTTGGGATAGGCAATCGGCGAAAAATCCGCCGCCTTCCCCGTCGCTGCCGCATCCGTCTTGTGATGATGCATTGTCCCGAACAAAGGCGCCCCAGTCAGCGACGCTGTCCACATATCAAGACCACCCAGCACGATCCCGCCCGCGAGGCCGTATTTTTCCCAGAGCGGTTTGACGTTGCGGACAAGCTTGAGATCCCGGCCCACAGGCCCGTCTCTCAGTGCGGTGTCATAGGCCGTGAGTTCATCACCGCTCCGACCATCCCGGATCGCTGCATGAGCGGCCTCTGCCGCATGCATCCCCGAATAGATAGCGTTATGGCTGCCCTTGATGCGCGGAACATTCACCAGCCCCGCAGAACAGCCGAGCAGCGCACCACCGGGGAAAACGGCTTTCGGAATGGACTGCCACCCCCCTTCCGAAATGGCACGGGCGCCATAGGCGATCCGCTTTCCGCCTTCCAGCAGACCCGCCATCAGCGGATGATGCTTAAAACGCTGGAACTCCCGATACGGGTCGAGATAGGGATTTTCGTAGCTCAGATGCACGACGAACCCGACACAGACCTGATTGTTGTCGAGATGATAGATGAACGCACCACCACCCGCATTGCGCCCCAAAGGCCATCCCATCGTGTGAACGACCGTGCCGGGTTTGTGCCGGGCCGGATTCACTTCCCAGATTTCCTTCAGGCCAATCCCGAATTTCTGCGGGTCCCTGCCATCCGAAAGACCATAATGCCGCATGATCTGGAGCGCTAAAGATCCCCGTGCCCCCTCGGCGATCAGCACGTACTTTCCTGCCAGGATCATACCCGGTTCGTAATTCTCACCCGGCGTGCCATCTGCATTCCGTCCGAACTCACCGGCAACCACGCCCCGGATCTCACCCTTTTCGCCATAGACAAGCTCACTGGCCGCCATGCCGGGGAAGATCTCGACGCCCAGCCCTTCTGCCGTCTCGGCCAGCCAGCGGCAGACATTCCCCAGCGAGACGATGTAATTGCCGTGATTGTTCATGAAGGGCGGCATGAGCCAGTTGGGCAGACGTGTCTGTCCCTTCTCACCCAGGACATAGAAACTGTCCGTCTCCACCGGCACGGTGATCGGCGCGTTCATCTCCCGCCAATTCGGCAGCAGGACATTGAGCGCGCAGGGATCAATGATCGCGCCAGAAAGGATGTGCGCGCCCACCTCGGATCCCTTGTCCAGCACGACGACGGATAGGTCCGGGTCAAGCTGTTTGAGACGGATGGCAGCGGACAGGCCTGCCGGCCCGGCACCGACGATGACGACGTCATAGTTCATGCTTTCGCGTTCAATGGCCGTCATGACTTTTCTCCTTGTCCGAACGTGATCCCGAGGCTGCGCATGGTCAGATCTTTGCTGTCAGTTCGGGCAGGATGGTGAACAGATCCCCGACCAGACCGTAATCGGCGACCTGGAAGATCGGAGCATCCTCGTCCTTGTTGATCGCCACGATGATGCGGGAGTCTTTCATGCCCGCGAGATGCTGGATGGCGCCCGAGATGCCGACCGCAAGGTAAAGATCCGGAGCCACGACTTTGCCGGTCTGCCCGACCTGCCAGTCATTAGGCGCATATCCGGCATCAACAGCCGCGCGGCTGGCACCAACCGCCCCGCCGAGCTTGTCCGCAAGGGTCGTGATGGTATCGAAGTTCTCTTTCGATCCGATACCGCGGCCACCGGAGACGATGATCTTTGCCGATGTCAGGTCCGGACGCTCGGAGGCGACCGTCTTGTCCTCGACCCACTGCGACAGACCAGGATCGGCCGGGACAGTGACGGCTTCGATAGCGGCACTTCCGCCAGCCTGTGCTGCCGTGAAGGCTGCCGTGCGGACCGTGAAGACCTTCACCGGATCGGAAGAGCGGATCGTCTGGATCGCATTGCCCGCGTAAATCGGTCGTTCGAACGTATCCGCGTCCTGAACGGCCGTGACCTCGGACAGGACCATCACATCCAGCAGCGCAGCAACGCGCGGCAGAACGTTCTTGGAAAACGCGGTCGCACCAGCGGCGATGTGGCTATAGTCCCTGGCCATCGAGACGATCAGTGCGCTGACAGGCTCGGCAAGCCCGTGTGCCAGAGATGCATCATCCGCCAGAAGAACCTTCGACACGCCCGCCAGCTTTGCCGCCTCGTCGGCCGCAGCCGCGCAGTTCTCACCTGTAATGAGAACATGCACGTCACCAAGCGTGGCAACCGCTGTCAGGGCCTTGGCGACAGTATCCGTCCCGAGACGACCGTCATTGACTTCGGCAAGTAGCAGAACAGACATCAGAGGACTCCTGCTTCATTCTTCAGTTTCGAGACCAGTTCATCGACGGACCCAACCTTCACGCCGGCATGGCGCTGCGGGGGCTCGACCGTCTTGAGAACCGTGAGACGCGGGCGGACATCGATGCCAAGCTGCGCAAGCGCCACTTCTTCAAGCGGCTTCTTCTTGGCCTTCATAATGTTGGGTAGCGCCACATAGCGGGGCTCGTTGAGGCGCAGGTCTGTCGTCACCACCGCTGGAAGCTTTAGTTTGATGGTCTGAAGACCACCATCGACTTCACGTGTGACCAGTGCCGACCCGTCCTCGACCGTAACAGAAGAGGCGAACGTGCCCTGCCCCCAGCCCAACAGGGCAGCGAGCATCTGGCCGGTCGCGTTCATGTCGTTGTCGATCGCCTGCTTGCCCGCGATCACGAGGCCGGGCTGTTCGTTCGCGACGACCTTGCTCAGGATCTGCGCCACCGAAAGTGGCTCCAGATCGACATTCACATCGTCGGTTGCTGTTACGAGAATGGCCCTGTCCGCGCCCATCGCAAGAGCAGTCCGCAGTGTATCCTTCGCCTGCGCGACGCCAATGGAGACGACAACCACCTCGGTTGCCACACCCTTTTCCTTGAGACGAATGGCCTCTTCGACCGCGATTTCGTCAAAGGGGTTCATGGACATCTTGACGTTCGCCAGATCGACGCCCGACCCGTCCGGACGGACGCGGATGCGGACGTTGTAGTCGACGACCCGTTTCACAGGGACGAGGATCTTCATGATACTCTCCGTTCTCAGCAGATATCGCGGAAGCGCTGTATCATCACATCCAGCACTTCGGCCGGATCGCGCTTCCACCAGTTGTTTGCAGAAAAAATCTCGACTTCGCAGAACCCGTCATATCCCGCGCGCTCTACCCCCGCGCGCAGGCCCCTCAGGTCTGCCACGCCGTCCCCCATCATCCCGCGATCCAGAAGAAAATCCGTCGTGGGAACCAGCCAGTCACACAGATGGAACCCCATGATGCGCATCCCTGCCCGTTCAAGCTGGCGCGGAAGATCGGTGTCCCACCACACGTGATAGACATCGACCGCCACACCCAGCGTGTCGGAATTGAGGACGTCGCAGATATCCAGGGCATCACGCAGTGTCGGCAGGCAGGAGCGGTCCCCGCCATACATCGGATGCAGCGGCTCCAGAGCCAGCTTGACGCCCCGTTCGGATGCGTAGTCCAGCACTGCCGACAGACGGTCCGTGACAATATCGAGGCTCTCCCTCACCCCCTTGGTGCCGGGCTCGACGCCCCCCACCACGATGGTCAGGATCTTGCTTCCCAGATCGGCGGTCTCGTCGATGGAACGACGGAAATCATCCACGACCGCCTGCCGTCCGTGTGGCGCCAGAGGCCCCACAAGAAACGGCGATCGGCACAGCCCCACGACGTCCACTCCGGCCTGCCGGGCGTACTGCCCGATGGCAGAAGCCCGGCCCTGAAGTTCCGGACGCCAGAAGACGATGCCGCCGATGCCACGCTCGGCGCAGGCGTCAATCGTCCGTTCAGCGGACCATCCGGCTCCTGCCCCCGGCATATTGTGGCCGAGGGTCGCGGTATTCAGCGCCAACGCGGAATGATCGTGGGTGAAGTCGCGCATCAATCGGCTCCATAGACCGACAGAAGCGACTTCATGCGCCGCACGGCCAGTTCCGGGTTCCGGAGCAGGCCGCAGCCATCCGCCAGCCGGAAGATCTCCGTAAAATACGGGAGAGGTCGCATGGACTGCGCACCACCCAGCATGATGAAGTGATCCTGAAAACCATTCAGCCAGGCCAGAAACACGACACCCGTTTTGTAATACTGGGTCGGCGCCTTGAAGATCACCCGGGCCAGCGGAACCGTGGGGTCCAGCGCCGCGCGGAAGGCAGCCTTGTCGCCTTCTCCGAGTTTGCTCACCGCATAGGCGGCCAGCGGCGCCAGCGGATCGAAAACGCCCAGAAGCGCGTGGCTGAAGCCCTGCGCGTCGCCTTCGATCAGTTCCGGGTAGTTGAAGTCATCCCCGGTATACATCTTCACGCCAGCCGGAAGCAGACGGCGCATCCGGATTTCCTTGTCCTTGTCCAGAAGGGAAATCTTGATGCCGTCGACCTTGGAGACGTTCTGCCCGATCATTTCCAGCACGGTTTCCAGCGCCTGATCGAAGCTGTTGGTACCCCAGTACCCGGCAAGCGCAGGATCAAACGACTCACCCAGCCAGTGCAGGACGACCGGTTCGTCGCAGGCCGAGAGAACTTCACGGTAGACGCGCAGATAATCCGCCGGGCCTTTCGCAACCCGGACTAGAGCCCGACTTGCCATCAGGATGATACGGCCACCGACGGCCTGAATGGCTTCGACCTGTTCCAGATAGGCGCGTATGACTGTGTCCACGTCTCGCGCGCTTGCCGGGTCCAGATGGTCGGTTCCGCAGCCGTTGACGACATCGGCATCCGGCAGTTCGGCTTTCGTGCGGCGGATCAGTTCCAGCGCCATCGGCCAGTCCAGCCCCATACCGCGCTGGGCCGTGTCCATGGCTTCGGCAATGCCCAGCCCCAGACCCGCGAGATAACGGCGGAATTCCATCGTCCGGTCCCAGTCGATGGCGCCGGGTCCGGACGGGGCATTCGCCGTATAGGGATTGGCGACGACATGGGCAGCGGAATAGACGATCCGCGCCGGATTGCGGCCCAGTGTCCCTGTCGGTGTTGGTGTTCCGATCAGGTGATAGTCCGTCTTCCGGCCGGTTTCATCGGGAAGAATGATTTTCATGACCGTTCTCAGAAACGCGGCACAAGCATTCCGGCATCCGCCGAAATCACCTGGCCTGTGGTATAGGGAAGTCCGCCCGAAGCGAGGGTTGCGATAATGCCGCCCATATCCTCAGGCTCACCGACGCGTGGCAGCAGGGTCAGACCGTCCACGGCGCGCTGGCGATACTGCTCGATCACGGCCGCCGTCATATCGGTGGCGATCAGACCGGGCTGGACGTCATAGACCGCGATGTTTTCCGGCCCGAGCCGTACGGCCAAGGCCTTGGAGACCATCGCCGCAGCCGCCTTGGAGGCGCAGTATTCAGAGCGCTGAACCGCCACAGCCGTGGCGTTGGACGACGTCACATTCACGATGGAATGAAACACGCCCTCGGGCCGCGGACGGGACAGGAGCAGCTTTGCGAAAGCCTGCGAGAGGAAAAACAGCGCCTTGGTGTTCACTGTCAGGCAGCGGTCCCAGCTTGCTTCGCTCACATCCAGCAGATCGCCGCGCTGAAGGACGCCAACGCCGGCATTGTTCACGAGCGTCGTCAGCGGCCCGAGCTTGGCCTCGACCTGTGCTAGTCGCTCCGCATGAACGGACAGATCCGTGATGTCGAACGGGAGCGCCATGACGGACGCTCCAGTCTCGGACAGACGGCTGACGGCCGAGCGCAGTTCTTCGTCATCAAACGGTCCGTTGACCGCTAAAGCGAAGCCCCGTTTCGCCAGAGTCTGCGCCGTCGCGAAACCGATGCCTCGAGAGGAACCAGTGACGAGAGCGACCTGTCTCATGCCCGTGCGCCTTTACGGAGCAGCTCACGCGCGATGATCATACGCTGGATCTGGTTCGTGCCCTCGTAGATCTGGGTGATCTTGGCATCGCGGTACAGACGCTCGACCTCGAAGCCGCGGATATAGCCCGAACCACCAAAGACCTGCACGGCATCAGCGGTCCGGGCCACCGCCATGTCACCGGCAAAGCACTTGGCCATGGAGCATGAGCGCGTAGCGTCCTGTCCGCGGTCGATCTTCGTGGCGGCCGAATGGACCAGAAGCCGTGCAGCCTCGATGTCCTTTGCCATGTCAGCCAGAAGCCACTGCACGCCCTGGAACTCGGAGATGTGCTTGCCGAACTGCTTGCGTGTTCCAGCGTAATCCACGGCCGCTTCAAGCCCGGCCTGAGCGATCCCGACGGCCAGTGCCGCAATGCCGACGCGGCCCTTGTCGAGCACGCTCATCATCATGTGGAAGCCACGGTTCATCTCGCCCAGCAGCGCATCGCTCCCCAGGCGGACATCCGAGAAATCAAGCGCGCCGACCTGGCTCGCCCGCTGGCCCATCTTGTGTTCCTTGGGGCCACGTTCGACGCCCTTGGCATGCAGATCCACGATGAAGATGGACATGCCGCGATTGCCCGCTTCCTTGTCGGTACGCGCCAAGACAAAACCCGTATCCGCGACCGGCGCGTTATGGATCCAGATCTTGCCGCCGTTGAGGACCCAGCCGTCCCCGTCACGCACGGCGGTCGTGCGAATGCCGGAGACGTCGGTGCCAGCCTCGGGCTCCGTGATACAGTAGGCGACCTTGCGCTTCATGGAGAGAATGTCGGGCAGCATCTTCTGCTGTTCCGACGTTCCGTGACGCACCAGAAGCGTGGAGATCAGCTCCACCAGACCGCACTGGTCGGCCACGCTGGCATAGCCGCGGGACAGTTCTTCCATCACGACCGCATAGGTCAGCGTATCGAAGCCCGGGCCGCCCAGTTCTTCGGGCACAGCAATGCCGAACAGGCCCAGCTTGCCCATTTCCTCGTAGATTTCTGCCGGGAAACGCTCTTCGCGGTCCAGCGCTTCTGCGGCGGGACGGATGACATTATCCACGAAAGACCGTGTCGTTTCGCGGACTTCTTCCTGCATTTCGTTCAGAAACATAGCCGACTCCACATAAGTAACTAACTAGATGGTTACTGAAAAATCTGTTAAAAACTACGGCTTTCGCCACACTCACCGATCAATCATTATTGAAGCTTTCCGAGCCGCTCCTAGCGAACCAGTACGGCTCTGAAATCATTGACATTTGTCCCGGTTGGGCCCGGAACAAACAGGTCTCCCAGCGCCTCGAACGCGGTATAGGCGTCGTTCTCCATCAGAAGATCTGTGGGATTGAATCCCTTCTCCCTCAGGCGCTCCATGCTGACACCGTCGGCAAAGGCCCCGGCATTGTCTTCCGAGCCGTCAATCCCGTCGGTATCTGCCGCCAGAGCCGAAAACGGCAGACCTTCCGCCGCCAGCGCAAAAGCCAGAAGGAACTCGGTATTGCGTCCACCCCGGCCGCCCTGCCCGCGTATGGTTACAGTAGTCTCGCCCCCTGACAGGATGACGACCGGGCGTCGGAAAGGCCGACCCCGCAGGATGACTTCCCGCACCAGAGCGGCATGAACCTTCGCGACGTCCCGGGACTCCCCTTCGATCGCATCCGACAGGATCACGGGATAGATCCCCGCCTGCCGAACCTTCTCGGCCGCCGCTTCCAGCGAAAGATGCGCCGAGGCGATCACCCGCACTTCGTTCCTGCTGAAGACCGGATCGGTCGCCAGCGGTGCACGTCCCTCTTCCCCATCCAGCCATGACTGGACCTTTTCGGGCAGGCGCAGTTTCCACGTCTTCGCCAGACGACGGGCATCCTCGCGCGTTCCCAGATCCGGCACCGTGGGCCCGGAGGCCACCTGCGCAGGATCGTCAAAAGGAACATCCGAAACCACCAGAGACACGACCTTCGCCGGAGCCGCCGCGGCCGCCAGACGCCCACCCTTGATGCCCGACACCTGCTTGCGGATGCTGTTCATGACGGAAATCGGCGCGCCGGACGCGAGCAGGACGCGGTTCAGTTCGGCCTCATCCTCAAGCGTCATACCCGGCGGCGGAGATGGCAGCAGAGCCGACCCGCCTCCACAGATGAGCGCCACAACAAGATCGTCCGGTCCCAGCCCTTTTACCGTCTCGAAAAGCGCCTCCGTAGCCTTCAGACCCGCTTCATCCGGCACCGGATGCGAAGCCTCCATCACACGGATGAACTGCGTCGGACAGACATTTCCGTAACGCGTGACCACCACACCGCTGAGCGGCCCTCTCCAGACCCGCTCGAAAGCCGCGGCCAGTTGCGCCACTCCTTTGCCGGCACCAACCACAACCGTCCGACCCTTCGGGGGCTCGGGCAGATGCGCCGCCAGGATCTGCTCCGGTTCCGCCGCACCAACGGCAGCGTCGAAGAGTCCTGTCAGAAACATGCGGTCCTGAAGCATCATGGTCAGTTCCTGTCTGTCCGTCTGGCGCAAGGGTCGAAAATCACAGGGTCAGTCCCATGGGTTCATCACGGAACAGGGCCGCGTCCATTTCCTTCAGATCGGGCGACACCTCGAGATGAGCCGTCGCCTGATCCAGAATGTCACGCTGCAAGTCGATCCCCGGCGCGATTTCAGTGACCGTCAACTTGCCATCCAGCAGCCTCAGAACGCAACGCTCCGTCACATAAGTGATCTCCTGTCCGGTTTCGGTAGCACGGGCGCCGGAAAAGCTGACCTGAGACACTTCAGGCACGATCTTCGCAATCTTGCCTTCCCTGTCGATCACGAGGCGGCCGTCCTCGATATGCATCTTCGCCCCGGCATTGAAATTGCCCGAGAAGATGATGCGCCTGGCCCGCGCTGTAATATCGACGAACCCACCGGCCCCCGCCGTGCGATGCGGTGTGGCGGCCAGACGGCTGACATTTACCGAACCGTTCTGTCCGATCTCAAGGAAGGACAGCAGGGAGCAGTCGAAGCCACCTGCTTGGAAATAGGAAAACTGATGTGGCGATGCGACAAAGGCCTCGGCGTTACTGGCGCAGCCGAACTTGAAGTCCAGCAGCGGGATGCCACCCACGGCCCCCTGTTCGATCACCCAGGTCACAGCGCCGTGGCGCCCTTCCTCCAGCAGGATGCGTGGGACGTTTGCGGAAATACCGAAGCCGATATTCACCGCCCAGCCCTCTTTCAACTCCTGCGCCACGCGACGGGCCATGACTTTGGACGGGCCAAAGTCCGGAATGTCGAACGTGGAGAGCGGGCGGAAAATCTCACCGGAAATGGCGGGATCGTAAGCCGTTGCGGTTGTCTGGAGTTGCTCCGGCGCTTCGACGATCACATCCACCAGAATACCCGGCACCTTGACGTCATGCGGCTTGAGGGTGCCCTGCGCCGCGACACGACGAACCTGCGCAATCACCAGACCACCATTGTTATGGGCCGCCAGAGCCATTTCCATGGCACCGAGCGTTGCCCCTTCCTGCTCAAAGGTCAGGTTACCGTTCTCATCCGCCGTTGAGCCACGGATGATGGCCACATCCGGACGCAGCGCCGGGAAGTACAGCCAGTCCTCGCCCTCGAAATCCATGTGACGGACGAGCGGGTTCAGCCGTGCCGTCTCATTCATCGCGCAGCCGTCACGCTTCGGGTCTACGAATGTATCAAGCCCGACCTTGGTCAGAACGCCGGGACGCTTTGCAGCCCCTTCCCGCAGCATGTCGAAAATTACGCCGGACGGAACGTTATAGGCGGCCAGATCTTCTGCCTGGATGCGCTGCCAGATCAGCGGCGGCTCGGCATTGCTGGGCCCTGAGGGATAGGACCCGCCGATGATCTTCGTGATCATGCCAGGACGGGCGAGATGGTCCACGCCTTTGGTCCCGAACATGTCACCGGCGGCAATCGGATGGATGGTCGTCAGTTTAGACGGAGATTTCGTAGCCTCGAAACGCTGCCCCAGTGCCTCAAGAACCGCGTCGGGACACAGAAGCCCCGAGGACGAATTGACGGCAACCATGGCTCCGTCCCTGATGAGGCTCACAGCCTCGGTCGCTGTCCTGACTTTCGTCATCTTCCAATGCCTTTGTATATAACTGGTTAGTTACTGTAATTCCGAATGAAAAAGCCCGGCATGGCAGCAAGACTTTTCCGCTATTGCGTGTTTTCAGGTGGTACGGGGAAATCCCGGATCAGGCGTTCCCCTGAATGAAATCCGCTGCCCGCTCACTGATCATGATCGTCGCAGCATTGGTGTTGGAACCGAGCAGAGACGGCATGACCGAACTGTCACAGATCCTGATGCCCTCAAGCCCATGAACCTTCAGACGCGGATCGACGACGGACATGTCATCGCGACCCATCTTGCAGGTGCATGTCGGATGATAAGACGTCCGGCCATGTTCCCGCGCATAGTCCCGATACATCTGCATCGTCGGCTGTTTACCGCTAAAGAAACAGGTTTTCCGGATGTGCTTCTGCAAGGACGGCTGGGAGAACATCTCGTAGCTCAGCCGCACACCTTCCGCAGACGTTTCAAGGTCGGCCGGGTCTCCAAGGAAATTGGGATCGACCATCGGATTGACCCTCGGATCCGCCGAACGCAGCCGGACGGTTCCGCGGGACTTCGGCCGTAGCACATAGCTGTTCAGCGTAATCCCGGACGCTCCCTTGGGAACGGACGTCACCCCTGCCTCAGCCCCTGCGCCCGCAAGAAAATGGAACTGGAGATCAGGAACACCCGATGACGGATCCGAGTACCAGAACGCGCCGCCCTCAACCACGTTGGACGCGACGGGACCGGATCTGAACATGGTGTATTCAAGACCTGCCCACAGCATCCAGTGCAGTTTCCGGTACTTGTCGAAGCTCTCATCCGTCTTGAGTTCAGCCACGATATCCACACCGAAATGGTCCTGCAGGTTCTCGCCCACGCCCGGCAGATCCTGCACGACCGGGATACCATTTTCGCGAAGATGCGCAGCAGGCCCGACGCCCGACAACATCATCAGCTTCGGCGTTCCGATTGCTCCGGCCGTCACAACGATTTCCTGGCTCGCTTCGGCGGTATTCAGGGTGCCGTTGGCAATATACTGCACACCCGTCGCCCGCGTCCCGTTGAAGACGATCTTCAGGACCAGCGCCCGCGTCACAACCGTCAGATTCTTCCGCCCCAGGGCCGGACGCAGATACCCCACAGCCGTCGAGCAACGCCGGTTGTTCCGGATCGTCATCTGGTAGATGCCAGCGCCTTCCTGCGATGCGCCATTGAAGTCCGGGTTGTAGGGCAGCCCCATTTCCTGACAGCTCTGCACGAACGCACGGCTGGTTGGGTTTGGATCTGCAAGGTTGGACACCCCGAGCGGCCCGTTCGTGCCATGCCAGGTGCCCGAAAACACGGCATTGCCTTCGGAACGGATGAAGTACTTCTGGACATCCCGGAAGCTCCAGCCATCCGCACCTTCCGCCGCCCAGCGGTCGAAATCGGAAGGGTGTCCCCGCGTGAAGACTTCCGCGTTGATGGACGATCCGCCGCCCAGAATCCGGCCCTGCACATAGGGGATCTGGCGGTTGTTCGCATGTTTCTGCGGCTCCGTCAGAAGATCCCAGGTATGCGGCCCCGTGGTCATCTTCGCGAAGCCGACCGGCATGTGGATCAGGGGATGCGTGTCCCGCCGGCCCGCCTCGATGAGGCAGACACGGACGGAAGGATTTTCGGAAAGGCGGGCTGCGAGAACACAGCCAGCCGAACCGCCACCGACAACGATGTAATCAAAACCGCTCGTCATTACGAAATCCAGTGCGAACGTTTGCCAGTTTCGATATGGACAGATTTGATCTGCGTATATTCCTCAACGCCGTACAGACCTGCCTCACGGCCCCAGCCCGACTGCTTGAAACCACCCAGCGGCGTCTCGGGACCACCACTCATGATGGTGTTCACCCAGAAGCGGCCGGCGCGAACACGACGGGTTACGGCAAGCGCCTTGTCGATATCCTTGCTCCAGACCGATGCGGCCAGGCCGTAAACCGTGTCATTGGCAATCGCGATCGCCTCATCGACGGTATCGAAGTGGAAGGACGCCAGAACCGGCCCAAAAATCTCGTCACGCGCGATGCCCATCGAGGGCTTCACATCCGTGAAAAGCGTGGGCTGGATATACTGCCCCTTGCCGAAATCGACGATCCCGCCACCACAGAGCAGCCTGGCGCCCTCGGCCTTGCCCTTGGCGATGTAGTCCAGAATGGTCTTGTTCTGCGCTTCCGTCGTGATGGCGCCAATCTGCGTCTCCGGGTCAAACGGATCACCAACGCGGATCTTCTCCATTTTTGCCACGACGAGACGTTCGAACTTCTCGGCCACGGACCGCTCTACGATCAGGCGGCTCGACGACACACAGCACTGCCCGGTGTTAAAGCTGATTCCGAAGGCTACCGCATCGGCCGCATCCTCAAGGTTGCTGTCAGCGAACACGACGATCGGGTTCTTGCCACCAAGCTCGAGGCCCAGCTTCTTCAGGTTGCTGTCAGCCGCCGCGTGGATACAGGACTTGCCGACGCCCGTGGAGCCCGTGAAGGACAGCATGTCGATATCCTGGTGCTCGGTCATGGCCTGACCAACCGTGCGCCCCGTGCCCGTCACGACATTGAAGACACCCTTCGGCAGCCCGGCATCGGCAAGAACTTCCGCCAGAAGAAGCGTTGTGGCACTCGTGACTTCGGCAGGCTTGACGACCAGCGTGCAGCCGGATGCGAGAATGAAAGGCGCGCGCTCACACAGGATCATGAACGGGAAGTTCCACGGCGTAATCAGACCGACGACCCCGATGGGCTCCCGCAGGACCATGCCGAACAGCCCCTCGCCCAGATTGTTGAACGTATCACCATGCAGCATCCGCGCAGCGCCGGCCGCCATCTCGAAACAGGCGATACAGTGATCGATCTCACCTTTCGCCTGGCTGATGGGCTTCCCGTTTTCGAGAACTTCCCAGTAAGCGATGTCATCACGACGCTCGCGCAGAAGGCCCGCGGCTTTCAGAAGAACCGCCGCACGATCCGCGGCTGCCAGACCCGCCCAGCTTCCGTTCTCGAAAGCACGACGTGCAGCAGCGACTGCCTCATCAAGGTCTTCACGGGTGCAGCGTGGAATACGGGTGACGGGAACATCATGAGCCGGCGAGGAACGATCGAAGAAATCCTTACCTGCGCGCCATTCTCCATCAATAAAGAATCCGAACTCACGCGGCTTTAACGGTAAAGATATAGTCTTTGAGACAACATTCATGAGAAATATTCCTGCTGACTATGGTGCTGCCATCCCTTTTCCGATGAACAGCCCGGTTTTACTCTTATGAACTGGAAACCCCGAGAGATATTACAACATGCAATTCTTAATCACGGACGACCCTCACCTGCATTTGACCACAGACGCTCGGGTTCCAACTTCCTAACGCGTAACGCACCGTGTAGTTACTTACACATATCGCAGGGGTACGCCAGCATGAAATCACGTTACGTTGATATTTTTTCGTACTTTAAGTGTGATTTTATGATCCGCTTTTCTTTTGGGGCGGTTTCCCCCAGAAAGAGCGCCCCTACTGAGAGCGGAACAAACCCCTGATGCCCCTTGAGAAAAGCAGAGCGTCCTCCTCTACGAAAAAGCGTGTCAGGGACGCTGAGGCCACGAAATTACGCATTCTCGAAGCGGCGAAGAAGGAGTTTGCCCGAAACGGGCTTGAAGGCGCGCGCGTCGATACGATCGCCCTCGATGCCAAGGCCAACAAGAGGATGCTCTACCACTATTTCAAAAGTAAGGACGGCCTCTTCCGCACCGTCCTGGAGCGGGAATACCTCAACATCCGGGAGGAAGAGACCAGACTGGATCTGGAGAACCTGCCCCCCAGGACAGCCCTCGAAACGCTCGTCCGTTTCACATGGGAATACTATATCGCCAATCCCGAGTTCATCACCCTCGTGAATAGCGAGAACCTCTGTCAGGCCGCCCATATCCGGAACTCGCCCACACTGAAGACGATCAGTCAGAAATTCGTCCGCCGCATCCAGTCCCTTCTGGATCGGGGCGTTCGGGAAAACGTCTTCCGCGATGGCATTGACGCAGCCCAGCTGAACATCACGATCGCCTCGATCAATTATTATTATTTCACAAACCGCTTCACGGGATCGGTAATCTTCGAGCGGGATTTTACAGCTCCCGAGGCGCTTGAAGAAAGAATTGCCTTTAATATCGAAACGATATGCCGCCTGGTCTGCAAGAATTAAGGCGTAGTTTTTCTTACAAACATACAGTCTCACACCCCTGAATTCAGGGCCAATTTATGGTCCGGTTCAGGAAAATATTGAATTCCGGTTACAATTATAATGCCCTGCCTGAGATTTTTCTCTTGCATCCGGGGGCGAGTTAACGTCTATCTGATGTCGGCAGGTGCTCCTAAGTGGGTTTTCGACGCATGTTGCGTCATTCGTTCCCCTTAAGAGTTATGATTTCGTGCGTATCTTGTGCACGACTGCTATTGTTAAAAAGGAGCCTCGTTATGGCAACAGGCACCGTAAAATGGTTTAACTCCACCAAGGGCTTTGGTTTCATCCAGCCTGACAACGGTGGCCAGGATGCGTTCGTTCACATCTCTGAACTCGAGCGCGCTGGAATGCACACCCTCAACGAAGGTCAGCATGTCTCTTACGAGCTCGAGTCTGGCCGCAACGGCAAAACGTCGGCAGTGAGCATCAAGGCAATCTGATTACCCTGATGTACATTCCGATGTGCAGGAAGCCGCCCGCAAGGGCGGCTTTTTTCATGTCTGGCGTCCGCTTTGCGGCTGCGGCCCGTGCCCCCTGTTCGCGAGATCGATCATCTCCACAAACGCATCGGCGGCAGGGCTTCTGTAACGCTCCTTATGCCTCAGTCCATAGAAAAAGCGACTTTCCGGCACCTCTGACGCCGCATGAAGCGTCCCCGCCACCAGCGACGGGGCAACCACCAGCGATGAGAGTGCAGCAATCCCCGCCCCTGCCTCGACAGCGGTGCGTACACTCTCGTTCGATGGCAGAACCAGACTGACATTCAACTCATCCGGCGCGATCCCTAGACGCAGGAGATAGTGTTCCAGCGTGGCCCGCGTCCCCGATCCCGGCTCCCGCATCACCCAGACCTGTCTGCGCAGCCATTCCCTGTCAGCATGTTCAGGAACCCCGGCGTCCGCCTGCACAATGGTCAGATGGTCTTTCCCCAGCGGCCACTGCGCGAGCGCTGGATCATCGACAATCGCTTCCACGATCCCCAGTTCAGCCTCCCCTTCCCGGACCTTCTTCGCGGCTTCTTCGGTATTGCTGACGGCCAGTTCGACCGTGATCTGCGGATATTTTCTGCGGAACGCGACCAGAATGGACGGAATCCAGTACGCGGCGATGGTCTGGCTCGCCACAGCACGAAGCGTTCCCCGCTTCAGCCCGCTGATCTCATCCAGAACATTTTCAGCCGCAGCCGCCTGAGCGACGACCGCACGGGCCTCCGGCAGAAATAGATGTCCCGCCTCGCTCAGACGGATGCCCCGTCCCACCCGATCAAAAAGCCTGACCCCGTAACGCTCTTCCAGAGCGGCAATAGCCGCCGAAACCGCGGACTGGGTGACGTTCATCGCCCGGCTCGCAGCAGTGACGTGTTCGCGTTCGGCAACAGCGATGAAGAGACGGAGCTGATCTAGGGTCATGCACGATGGATAACACAATCAATCGATTTTTCTAATTGGAATCATGAAATTTATGCGTTGGATTAATTGATTGTTCTCTCCCTAAATCTTCACGATCAAGGAGAGCATATCGTGAAGACCCTAGCGCCTGCGGGAGGCCTCGTGTCCCGCTTTCCGGGAACGGCCCTGTGCATCGGTATTGCGCTTGCGGCTTTTGGTCTCGAGCACGTGGAACGGATCCTGGCTGGTAAAGCCTTTCTGGAGACCCTGAATATCGCGCTCATCCTGGGCGTCATCCTGCGGTCCGTCCGCAAACCCGCAGACACCTTCAATTGCGGGATCAGGTTCTGCTCGAAAACACTCCTCAACATTGCGATCGTCTTTCTGGGCACGACTTTCAGCCTTCAGGCCGTCTGGTCTGCTGGACCTGAAATCCTGCTCGCCGTGCTGGGGATGGTAATCTTCAGCATGATCTTCACCTGCTGGGCCGGACGGATGAATGGCCTGTCGCGCAACCAGACCCTGCTCGTGGCCTGTGGCGATTCCATCTGCGGCAATTCCGCAATCATGGCCGCTGCCCCCGCCATTCAGGCCTCAGACGAGGATGTCGGCGCGACAATCGCCTTCACCGCAGCAGGTGGTCTGGCGGTCGTTCTGGGGCTGCCTGTCCTGCTGCCCTTCCTGAACATGTCCGGGATCGCCAATGGTGCCGTCGCCGGGCTAACGGTCTATGCGGTTCCACAGGTCATGGCGGCGGCCGCACCGTTCGGCCCCGCGGCCCTGCATGTCGGAACGCTCGTCAAACTGATGCGCGTTCTCATGCTGGGCCCGGTCTGCGCCGTTCTGTCACTGACGGTTCATCACAAAAACGACCGGACGCAGCCGCTGAAACCTTCCGGAACGGGCAAAGCTCAAAGGCTGTTCCGCCTCGTTCCATGGTATATTGCGGGCTTCATGGCGATGATCATCGTCCGGTCCCTTGGCATCATTCCCGAAGCCTGCATCACTCCCCTCAGCCAGACCGCCACATTCCTGACCATTCTGGCCATGGCCGCACTGGGTCTGGGGATCGATATCCGCTCCGTCTTCCGGGCGGGACGACCGCTGGTCCTGACGGTCGCAATGTCCCTGGCTGGTCTTCTGGGTGCCAGCATCCTGCTGGTCCGGATCCTGACCTGCGCATGAGGCAGTTCAGCCCTGCGGCTGATAGACCTGCCCGTAGCGGTTAGACAGATAGGCGGACAGCGGAATATCCTCCTGACGGACAAAGCCTGCCGACGGAATTTTCCCTTCTGCGAGCAGGTCCAGAACCGCGCAGATGGATCCGGCTGTCGTGAGCTGAATCGCAGTCCGGTATCCGCCCATGAACTCCTGCGCATGAATGGTCCGGGCCAGCGTTTCCTGCTGCTGCCGACCATCCCGTAGCCCCGTCACGATAACCGACAGCACCACCAGATCCTGAGCCGTGCCGGGAATGGCATGGGTCAGAATATCCTGAAGGATATGCCGCCGTTCCGACAAGCGAAGATCGGATAGGAGAACCTTCATGATATCGCGATGGCCCGGATATCGCATGGTGCGATAATTGAGTTCCCGGACCCGGCCGTCATAGGTTTCACACAACGAGCCAAGACCGCCGGACGTGTTGAAAGCCTCATAAAGAACGCCATCGACGCCCAGGCTTTCCATGCCCTCAAGCGCGGGAACGAGGATGCGCTTGCCATCCACGATCGCCTCACAGGGTTCGATATATTCGTTGATGAGGCCTTCCGTGCTCCAGGTCAGGTTATATCCCAGCGCATTGGACGGAAAACGCGGCAGTGCCCCGACACGCAGCCGGATCGTATCGATCTCGTCGAAATGTCCGGCCAGATCATGCGCGGCTATCGAAACAAAGCCTGGCGCCAGACCACATTGGGGAATGAACGCATGTGATGCGCCCTCGGCCAGCGCCTTTACATCCCGGGTGGATGCCACATCCTCGGTCAGGTCCAGATAATGAACGCCAGCCGCGGCGGCGGCGCGGGCGACAGCCCGCGTCAGATGGAAGGGAAGCGCGGAGAGGACGGCGAACTGCCCTTTGAGCAGATCCGGATCAAGCCCGTGCGCGATATCGGCTGTTTTGCGGGCAATCCCTTCAGGCAGTTTGAGGCTGTTGAGGTACTCCGCATGACAGTCAAGAAGCGTCACACCATAGCCGCCGTGATGAAGAAGCTCCGCAATGGCTGAACCGATCTTGCCCGCACCTGCAACCGTAACCTGCTTCATGATCATATCCTGTTCCGGAAGTGTTACGGACAGGATCGGGGGCTGGGACGACGGATCTCAAGCGGCAGCATGACGGCAAAAAGCCATTCCCAACGGCAGATTGCCGTCTATAACAGTCAGAATGACGGATCCGATCGATCAGGCTCTTCTCGATATCCTGCGCCGCAATGCGCGCACCCCCACAGCCGCGCTGGCCCGCAGGCTGGGGATCTCCCGCACGACTCTGCAGGGGCGCATGGAACGTCTGGAGCGGCAGGGACGGATCCGGGGCTATACGCTTCTCGAAAATCCGGACGAGGATCTGGTGCGCGCCCATGTCTCTATCGTGCTCACACCCCGCCACCGGCAGAAAGTGGAGCGGGATCTGAAAACGCTGCCCGAACTGCGGGAACTGCATGCGGTCAGCGGTGCCTCGGACCTGATTGCCCTGCTGGGAGCCGCCACGACCGAAAACATCAACCGCGCCATTGACGATATCGGGCAGATGGAAGGCGTGGAGCGGACCGTCTCCGCCATCATCCTCTCGACGCGCTTTCGCAAAGGGCACTGAGCCAGCCGACTGACACATCGCCCCCCTTCAGAAACGGCTTGCTTTCAATATTGACCGCTGTCCACTCTCCACAAAACAGATGTTTACCGCTCATGACGGAGCCCTGATGCAGACGCCCCCTTCCCCTTCCGACGCCATTACGGTCAGCAATCTCCGCAAAACCTACCGGATCCGCGAAGGAGGCAGCTGGCGGGGAAAAACGCGTGATATCGTCGCACTGGACGGGATTTCCTTTTCGGTCCCGAAAGGTCAGATCGCAGGCTTCATCGGCCCGAACGGCGCGGGAAAATCGACGGCGATCAAGATCCTCTCCGGCATCTTGCGCCCCACGTCGGGAGAGGTGCAGGTCAATGGGCTGGTGCCCTGGACAAACCGCATCGCCCATGTTGCGCGGATCGGCGTCGTGTTCGGGCAGCGGACCCAGCTCTGGTGGGATCTTTCGGTCGCCGAAGGCCTCGCCTTGCTGCGCGACATCTACGGCGTGGAACCGGAGCGTTTTGCCCGCAACCGCGCCCGTCTGGCCGATGCGCTCGATCTGGGCGGGATCATGGACCAGTCCGTCCGCCAGCTTTCGCTCGGACAGAGGATGCGCGCCGAAATCGCGGCCTCTCTCATCCACGACCCGGACATCCTCATTCTCGATGAGCCCACGATTGGTCTGGACGCTCCCTCCAAGCTTGCCGTCCGGGCCTTCGTACACGAACTCTGCCGGGACCGGGGCACGACTGTGCTGCTGACGACCCATGACATGCATGACATCGAGGCGCTCGCCGAACGTGTGATTGTCATCGGTCACGGTCGCATCCTCGCGGACAGCCCGTTCGAGGATCTTCGCACCACGACGCTGTCCGAGCGTATTCTGGAGCTCGATTTCCATGACACGCCCCCTGAACTGACGCTTCCCGCCGGCGCCCACGAAACCGCGCGCGAGCCCCACAGCCTCACCATCACTTTCGACCCGAGCCAGATCCCGGCCCCGGCCCTCGTCGCGCATGTCGGCCATTTGCCCGGCCTCGACGACCTGCGGATCAGCCGTCCTTCAATCGACGAGATCATCACGCGTTTCTATGCGGATCACGCCGCATGAATCTGCGCCCCTATCTCACGGCCTTCGGTCTGCAATGGAAGATCGGTCTGCGATACCGCATCGCGGTCGTCGCCGGACTGGTAGCGCAGATGTGGTTCGGCGCCGTGACCCTGATGGCCTATGCGTCAGTGTACCATGCCGCTCCGGATGTGCAGGCCCCGCTCTCACTGCGGCAGGCCATGACCTATACCTGGATCCAGCAGTCACTCTTCACGCTTCTGCCGCTCGGCTGCCTGCCCGCCATCGGCGACGCCGCCCGGACAGGCGCCATCGTCTATGACCTCCTGCGGCCGGTCGATATGTGGAACTGGTGGCTCTCTGCCAGCCTGGCGAGACTGCTGGGCAATGCCGTCCCCCGTGCTGTCCTGCTGGCCTGCGTGGCCGGTCCTCTCGCGATGCTTGTCGGGCTCGGCGCGTGGAGCCTGGCCGGCCCCACCAGCCTGATCTCCGCGGCTCTGGCCCTTGTCTCCATCGCACTCGGCGCCCTGCTCTCCGCGACCATCGTCATGTGGTGGAATATCCTCACGGCCCGTACCCTTTCGCCTCTGGGGAGCTATGCCGTCGGAACGCCGCTCGCCGTCCTGCTGTCGGGGATGCTGCTGCCTCTACCGCTCTATCCCGACTGGATCCGGCCGTTCCTGCTCGCACAGCCATTCGCCGGCATTACCGACATCCCCATCCGCATCTATCTCGGAACGCCCATCCCCGGCGGTATTACAACGGGGCTGGGGCTTCAGATCTTCTGGCTGACGGCCCTGACACTTCTCGGACGTCTGTGGATGCGCCAGACCGTAAACCGGCTGGAGGTGCAGGGTGCCTGACATGACGCAATCTCCTTCCCGCACGCTCAGCGGTCCGGGCCTGTATCGCCGCATGGCGGGGGCTTCGATCGTGGCGCAGCTCCGCTATCCCGGCACCTTTGTCATTCAGGCCATTGGCAATTTCGTCACGACACTCCTCAGCTTCTTCGGCATCTGGAGCCTGTTCCATCGCTTCGGCAGTATCGCGGGATGGGATATCGGAACCGTCGCCGTCCTGTACGGTCTTGTGAACGTGGCTTTTGCCGTCGCCGAAACCCTGGGGCGAGGCTTTGAGGTCTTTGGTGGCGAATATGTCCGGACCGGAAGTTTTGACCGCCTCCTCCTGCGCCCGCGTTCGACGCTGCTGCTGCTTCTGGGGCACGAACTGCGCCTGCGCCCGATCGGACGCTTCCTTCAAGGGCTGTTCGTGCTCGCGGCGGGTCTGTGGCTCGCCCCGCATGTCCAGTGGAGCGCCGTTCTGGTCCTACCCTGGGCCATCGCGGGCGGTGCAGCCATGTTCCTCGGCGTCCTGATCGGACAGGCCGCCCTGTGCTTCATCACCGTTGAAGGACTGGAGGTCGTCAACGTCCTGACTTATGGCGGCGTGGAGGCCGGACAGTACCCGCTGACCATGTTCGGACGCTGGCTCCGGCGCTTCATCACCTTTGTCCTGCCCCTCGCGGCCGTCTGCTATTATCCGACGCTGTTCAGCCTCGCCCACCCGGACCCGCTTGGCATGCCGACATGGATCGGCGCACTCTCGCCCGCGGCGGGGTTCGCCTTCCTCGGCATCATGATCCTCGCCTGGAACCGGGCCGTCACAGGATATGTCTCCAGCGGAAGCTGAGGCCCGGCACTCAGGATCCCGTGCCCATCAGCGAGACATGCGCGGCGATGATCTTCCATCCTTCGGGCGTCCGGAACCAGGTCTGGCTCTGACGTCCGATACGCTCCGCTCCGATCCGCCGGAATTCCAGATCCACCGTCGCCACATCCCTGCCAATGACGGTAATGACGCGGCGCAGGACCTCCCGCGGGGGCGAGCCGCCCGTCCTGTTGCGGCGGAACGCCTTGATTTCGTCGAAGCCATAGAGATTTTCCCCTACGCCGTAACGCACCGTCTCCGGCCCGTCATAAAACAGCCTGTCCAGTTCCTGCAGCTCATTCTCGCCCAGGGCCCGTTCGTAACGGTCGGACAGGGCCGTGATCTCCCGAAGGATGTCAGGATCGTTCAGAAGCGGAAACCCGGATGACGTCATGGCTGCTCTCCATCATTCAAATGATGCGAAGGATACCAGATCGCTGGCAAAAGCCCTTCCCCTGAAGATCCATCAAAGACATTGACCTTTCGTGAAGTCGCGATCCAATAGACTGTCAGGATCAACCTGATCCCGCGCTTTACTCCATTCTCCGTCACGAGTAGGTTTCTGTCATGCGTTACGTCCTTCTCCCCAGCCTGCTTTTGCTTGCCTCATGCTCCGCAGCGCCCTGGGTTACCGGTCACACCGACAGCAAATGTATTCGTGAGCAGATGCTGAGCGGCGCCGGCGGCAATCCGCATGCCTTCGCCACCGCTGCCGGCATCTGTGCAGCCACGGCGCGCAAGGACAATGGCGGCCATGACCGGGCGCTGGATGTACGCGATGACATGACCCTTCAGGCAATGGCGGAAAATCCGGATTACAATACCAACCGGCAGTCCTTCGTCGCGCGTGATTCCAAAACCCGCATTCCGGGTGGTATCCGCAATATCAATATCGACTGAATTTTCGGGACGGCACGCCCGTCCTTCCCCAGTATTATAGAGGAATGAGTTTCATGTTCAGCCATATCATGCTCGGCAGCAACGACATTGCCCGTTCCAAGACATTCTATGATGCGACAATGGGCGTCATCGGCTGCGAACCGGCCGAACCCAATGCCAAGGGCCGCCTGACCTATGCCCATTCCGGCGGTCGCCTGGTCATCACGAAGCCCCTGAACGGCGAGCCCGCAACTCCTGCCAATGGCGGGACGATCGGTTTTGCCATGAGCAGCCCCGAGCAGGTCGATGCTTGGCATAAAGCGGGCGTGGAGAACGGTGGCGAGGCGATCGAAAACCCGCCCGGCATCCGTCACACCCCGATGGGCGACCTTTATCTTGCCTATCTGCGCGATCCGGACGGCAACAAGCTCTGCGCCCTGTACAAGGTTTCCTGAAACGGCGCCTGACCAACCAATCCCGGCGACAAGGTTGTCTGCCGGGCTGCCCTGCGGCATGAAGGGGCCACTTCATCCCCTTTCCCCTGCCGCAGGTTCTCAAGATGTCCGAACATACTCCCATTGGTCTCGAAAATGGCGCAGCGCCCGTCACGGCACTGACCCATTCGGGCAATTTCCATGTCGACGAGACCATGGGCTATGTCATCCTGCATTACGCCCTCGCCCCGCAGGGTGATCTGCGCGCACGCGTTCTTAACGAAAAGTCTGCCGACCGCCTGACCTTCATCCGCACCCGCAATCCGGATGTCATCAAGTCGGCCGATATCGTCTTCGACGTCGGCGGCCTCTATGACCCCCCCCATGGCCGCTACGACCACCACATGAAGGACAAGCCTCTTCGCGAAGACGGCACGCCTTACAGCGCCGCCGGTCTGCTGTGGAAGGATTACGGCCACGCCGCCATCCGTAACATCCTCAAGACCCCGATTGATGACGCTACGGTGGATCTGATCTGGCAGAGCCTCGACAAGTCCCTGATCCTGCCGATCGATCAGGATGACAATGGTGTGGTCAAGATGGGCAAGCTGTCGCTGGCGGATATCGTCTCTGCCTGCAGCCCGCCCTGGGACACGGCTGAACTCTACGGACGCCAGGAAGCCCGCGCCCGGGAATCCCTCGGTTTTGCCAATGCCGCCACAGCTGTTGCATCCCACCTGACAAATGTCGTGGACCGCGTCCGCGCCAGCCTCAAGGCAACAGACCGCGTTCTGGCGGCTTATGAAAATGCCGAAGACAAGCGCATCCTTGTCATGGGCACCGGCATGCCGACCGAAAAGGTCATTTTCGAGCATGACCTGCCCGTCGTGTACGTGGTCTCTCCCGCCGGTCCGGAGCAGTGGAACGTCAAGGCCGTCCCGCCCGTGCGCGGGGATTTCGGACAGCGCGTCTCCCTTCCCGAAGCCTGGGGCGGGCTGGAGCGTGAAAAGCTGGCTGCTGTCTCCGGCGTGTCCGACGCCGTGTTTGCTCATCCGGCCCGATTCATCTGCGGAGCAGGCAGCCGCGAAGGCGCCATCCGTATGGCACAGCTGGCTCTGCAGATCGCCGGGGTCTGAAATAAAAAAGGGACGCGATAGCAATATCGCGTCCCTTTCCCGATCAGGACCGGAGCAGTCATGCTCCGGTCAAAGCGTTCGGCCTATCAGGCCAGAACGTAGAAGACTGCCGCCGCAACACAGACCGTCACCGGCAGTGTCAGCAGCCACGCCATCACGATCTTCGTCAGCATCTTTTTGTTAATGCCGGACCCGGCCGCTACCATCGTTCCGGCAACGCCAGACGTGATGATATGCGTCGTGGAAACCGGCAGACCGGTATAGCCCGCCGTCATGATCAAGCCTGCACCCACAACCTCGGACGCAGCACCCTGCGCCGGCGTCAGATGGGTCGTACCGATACCTTCGCCCAGCGTCCGCACAATCCGCTTGTAGCCCACCATGGTCCCGATCCCGAGGCACAGCGCACTCAGCAGACGCACCCAGCCCGGTGCATATTCAACAGTCGGACGCAGTTCGGATGCGAGATGGGATGCGAGCTTCCTGTCCGCGTCAGAAGCTGCCGGGTTGGCCGCAACCGACCGCAGGCCGGACAGAACCTGATACACATCACCACGCAGTTCGGACGGCGCTTCAGCAGGACCTTCCGTCTGCGAAAGACGGTTGATCGACGCGACGGCATCCCCCTTGAAGGAATAACGGTCATACTGCGTGACCAGCGGCAGGGCCTGCTGCGCGTCCTGGCGGATCTGCTCGATGCTGACCGGAGAAGCCGGATTGAGCGCGAAGGCAGCGGGCATGATGCCGATGATCGTCAGCATGATGAGGCCGATGCTCTTCTGACCGTCATTGCTGCCATGCGAAAAGCTGACCAGCGTGCAGGTCAGAACCAGCACGGCCCGCACGATCGGGTTCGGCTTCTGCTCCGGCGTAGGCGCCTTGTACATTTCCGGCATCTTCACGAGGGATTTGATGAGGAAATAGAGCAAAAGCGCGCCAACAAACCCCAGCAGCGGAGACACGGCAAGCGCACGCAGCACCTTCCATATCTGGCTCCAGTCCACACTGTGACCGAGTTCGCGGGCGTGAACGAAGGAGTCACCAATCGCAATGCCGACCAGCGATCCGATGACACAGTGCGAGGACGAGTTCGGAATTCCGAACCACCAGGTCATCAGGTTCCAGGCCAGGGCGGTCCCGAACAGCGCGACCAGCATCGGAACGGCCGGATTTCCGCTTGGCGGCGAGAGAACATCCGGCGGCAGAAGCTCCACGAGCGCGTAGGCGACGGAAATGCCGCCCAGGATCACGCCCAGAAGGTTCATCAGTCCCGACCAGACGACGGCCACGGTCGGCTTGAGCGAATTGGTATAGATGACAGTTGCAACAGCATTGGCCGTGTCATGAAAGCCATTGGCAAATTCAAAGACGCAGACCAGAACAAAGCAGAGGCAAAGTGCGACAAGCGACGTCGCCGAGGATGGATCAAAATGAAGCATGAAGTCCGGATTCCGTTATTTAGAACCCTGCCTTAGTCCATTTCAGGAATTTTTAGTTATGACGTTTTCGGTTTTCATAAAACATTCATACTCGTGACTTGAGAAACAAAAGTATACGAACATGCCGCGCCCTGTCTGCACTCCCGCACACAGCGTCTACTGCACGAGCGCTTTCAGAAGGGCCTTGAGAGCCTTCTGGGCCGCTTTCGATCCCCATTCCTGCAGCAGTTCCCGCGAGCGCGGCTGTCTCGAAAGGGCTTCCGGCGTTTCCCGGATCGGCGGCATGGCACTGACGTGATCCTTCAGCGATGCCGGAAGTGCGGGAAACGGATCAATCCCCACAAGCTCGGTCAGAAGCGCCACACTCGTAATCCGGCAGGTCGGACGGCGCGTGTTCAGACACACATACGCCCCCATCCCGTTAGCCGCCGGATCATAGATCGCTTTCCAGGTCACGGCAGGCACCGGAATACGCCCCACCCCGATCGTCCGGGTCTGATCCGGGTCATAAACCGGCCCGGTCACGACAAAGATTTCCCCTTCCTGCCGCGCCCAACCCCGGACAGCACTCTCCACCCCTTCCCAAGGCCCCCGGTTCAGCTCCGCAGTCTGCGGGACGATGTTCGACAGCAGGAAGGACTGCTGCTGTGCCTGCACACCGGGCTCGTCCCCGCTGGGTGTCATGTGCCCGCGGTCATAACCCGAAGACCTGTAATCCTCGAGCGCCGCCCGCATCCTCACAGGAAGACGCTCATCAGGGTAAAAACTCCCCTGCCGCCGTGTGCGGTCCGCGATTTCCAGATTTTCTTCCGTCAGATCCTCGGCCGACCACAGCGGTCCCTTCGTGCTTTCCGAAGCAAGCACCGCATAATCCGCATTACACAGCTGAATCGTCCCGATCCGGAGCGTTTCATTCAGCACCTGGGGTGCAGCACCATCAGCGAACATATCCGGACAGGATGCAGCCTGCGCCGGAAGCACGACAAGAAGAGCACAGATCGGAAGATACGACAGGAAATTCAATAATACCTCGCATACCCGGTTCCGCAGTATCCATTCCGGGACTGCCCCGGTGTTAGTGGATCAGGGAACCCCGCACAACCGACTGATTTTCCAATTTCTTTCTTCAGAAGCCATCCCCCTTTCCGGGATGCTTCTCCTTACAGAAGATGAAAACTCCGCATCCTCCATTGGCGTTACATAGGAAAGTCGGGATATGCCTGATGCTGCGGAGCACGGAGCCCGCATGACAGGAAAGCGGAGACAGACCATCCTCAAGATGAAAACCCTGATCGGCGTCATGCTTCCGGCACTCCTTGCCACAGGCGTTCCGGCCCGGTCTGCCACACTCCATCCGCTCGCACCGATTGCCCAGGCGGAAATGGGAACCAGCACCCACGCCGCCCTGTCCGCACAGGGTGTTGTTGCCACCCTGGACATCCGTCGGACCACGCGCTGCAACGTGCCCGTCGTCTGGGCCGATGCCGATGCCAGCCCGGCCTCTCCGTGCAGCATGGCCTTCCTGACACTCAGTCAGCCCGGCAACACACACTCCCGCCCTGCCTCATTCCCCCTGACGCCTTACGGCACCGAGGATGACGGCATGGCGCAGATGAAGATGTCGTTACGGCATCTGGACGCGTCATCGCCTTTCCCGCAGGTCATGGTCTCCGCCTATACCGGCGGTGCCCATTGCTGCTCGCTCACATCCATATTCGATCTGCGCCCCGATGGAAGCTCCGGCAGAAGTTGGCAGCATCTCGAACTCGGAGCGATGGACGGCGATGGAGAACCGGACGTCGTGGATATCGCCGGAAACGGGCAACAGGAAATCCTGACATCCGATCAGTCATTCCTCTATGCCTTTGCATCGCATGCCGGATCCGAAGCCCCTGTCGTCATCGCCCGCTACCACGATGGCGTCCTTGAAAACGTCACGCGCGATCCGGCCTATCGGGACTATCTTGCGAAGGATCTGGCGGACAGACGGCACAACTGGATCAAGTCCGGACATTTCGAGCCCAATGGCTTTCTGGCCTATGAAGTCGCGACCATGGCCAATATGGGCCGGTTCGAGGAAGGCTGGCGCGACATGCTGGCCCATGCACAGTCCACGAAAGAGTCCGGCTTCGGCCTCTCGGCCTGCGATCTCAAACCGCCCGCTGAAAAGCAGAACGGCCATGCCTGTTCCGCCAAGGAAAAGGAACTGCTCCCCTTCCCGCAGGCCCTGTCCCTTTTCCTCGTCCGCGCGGGATACATCACGCCAGAGCAGATAGCCTCCGTGACGGACAATCATGAACCTGCTTCGGTGCCCCCGCCCGTTCCCCCCACGGCCACGCCGCACGAGGCCCCGAACCCGCCCTCATCCGCCGCAGCCCAACCACCCGAAAGGGATCAGCCCCTCTCCGCTTCGGCTGTTCCCGCGAAGTCCAGGGGACTGTTCGCGGTTCTCGGCGCGCTGGGACTGGCGCTCTATCTTGTTCCGGTCCTGATCGCCTACCGCCGCAATACGATCCGTCAGCACCGGATCGCGATGATAACCGTGCTTCTGGGCTGGACCATCATCGGGTGGGTTGCGGCGCTGATCATGGCGCTCAACGAACCCACCCGGACACGGTAAGGTTCGTCAGTCCCTGGCAGGGATCTGCGGCACCCGCGCCTCGCGCAATGTCATGCCGCAGACCCGGTTCCATGCCGCGCTTTTGGGCGTCCCGATCCGCTGGGACAGATAGATCCCCGTATGGCCCGAGCAGGCATAGGCCACGAAACATCCGGTCGCGAAATAGACGATATCCCCGGCCCCGAAGAGTTCCACACCCATCAGCGTACAGGCCAGAGGCGTGTTCGCCGCCCCTGCAAAGACCGACACAAACCCGACGGCCGCCAGCAGATCCACCGGAACATGCAGTAGGAACGCAAGAATGTTCCCCGACGCGGCCCCCAGAAAGAACAGCGGCGTGACTTCACCGCCCTTGAAGCCCGTCGCCAGAACCGTGACTGTGAAAACCAGCTTCCAGAACCAGGACCACGGATAGATCGTCGGCCCGAAGAAACTGACGATCGACGCTCCCCCCGGCTCGGCCGGCAGAACACCCAGCCCCAGATAATCCCGGTTTCCTACGATCATCACCAGAAGAATGGTCAGAATGCCGCCAATCGCCGGACGCAGCCACGGCGTCTTGCAGAGCTTTTTCATGAACGCCGCCAGACGGTGCACGCTCTCGGCAAACACCCGGCTCAGCAGCCCGAACGCCAGCGCGGCGATGGCAACGCGCACCACAAGCATGATGTCCACATGCGAGACGGAGCCATCAGAATTCAGCGTTCCCTGAAACTCCAGCGGATAGGACGCATGATGGATGCCCCAGGCGCGGCAGGCCCAGTCCGCAATGATCGATGACATCGCGGCGGGAAGAAGAAAACGGTAGTCCAGCCGCCCAAGCGTCAGAACCTCAAGGGCGAACACGGCGCCAGCGATGGGTGTCCCGAAAACGGCACCAAATCCCGCCGCAATGCCGCATGTCAGCAGAACACAGGTTTCCGGCGCCCGCAGCCTGAACAGTCTGGCCGTGGCACTCGCCAGACTTCCTCCGACCTGGATCGCGGTCCCTTCCCGTCCCACGGAAGCGCCGAACAGATGGCTCACTACCGTGGCAATCAGCACGAACGGCGCCATCCGTAGCTGAACGCCCGCGCCCGGTTCATGGATTTCATCCACGATCAGGTTCGCCCCGGCCTCAACGTCGCGGCCGAACCAGAAGTAACACAGACCGACCGCCACACCCGCCAACGGAAGGCCAAACAGCAGAACCGGATGCTCGATCCGCAGCGAAGTGGCGCGTTCCAGAAGCCACAGGAACAGGGCACAGGCACTGCCGATACAGACCGACAGCACAACAAGCACCGCGCTCAGGCGCACAAGGCTGAAAATACCAGGAAAACGGGGCTGATTCTGAAGTTCACTCATAACGGACGCAGTTCTCCTGTCTTGTCCGAAGGGGGACGAGGGACAGGAATCATCAGCTTCCGGGTGAAGCGGTTCGACCGGGAACGGTCAGGCAGAATCCATTGCCTTCTGCCTCATGAAAAGCCGTGAAGCCCCCAACCTGTCAAGAGATGACAAGGTTTTTAGGGAGAGACACTTTTCGGCATGACGACGCTATGCCACCGTCTGCGTAACAAAAACGAACGGTCCGTTCCGTTTCCCATCATTCAACCGTTTCAAGGAACTGCGTTTCATGCGCCGTCTTCTGGTTCTCACAACGCTGCTTGCAGGCCTGCCCCTCGCGTTCCCCGCCCATGCTGAAGGCACGTTTTCCTTCGCCACAACACCGGGTCAGCTTCCCAAGACCGTCGTACCGACGGACTACATCATCGATCTGACAACCGACATGGAGCATCTGACGCTTCAGGGCGACGAGATCATCCGGGTTGAAGTGCAAAGCCCGACCGCCGACGTCACGCTCAATCAGGCAGGTCTCAAACTGGCCAGCGCCCTTCTGGACAACTCGCAGAAGGCCGAAATCCGTCAGGATGATGCCGCCGAGACCGTCACGCTGCACTTCCCAGCCCCCGTTCCGGCCGGCGTCCACACGCTGGCGATCAAGTATTCCGGCCCGATCCTGAAAACGCCGAACGGCATTTATATCGACGACTACACCGACCCGGCCGGCAAGCCGAAGCGGATGCTGGTCACGCAGTTCGAGGTCGCGGACGCACGCCGGATGTTCCCGGGCTGGGACGAACCCGCCTTCAAGGCAACCTATCAGCTGAACGTCACGCTGCCCTTCGAATACGCGGCTGTCAGCAACATGCCGATCATCGGCACGACGCAGCAGGACGCCAAGACGAAGCGCGTCTCCTTCAGCCCGACGCCCCGCATGTCGAGCTACCTGCTCGCACTGGTGGCCGGTGACATGGCTTCCGTGGATGGCAAGGCAGACGGCACGCCCATCCGCGTCTTCGCGCCGAGCGGCCTTGAAAGTCAGGGCACTTACGCACTGGGTGCTGCCGAGAAGATCCTGCCCTATTACAACGACTATTTCGGCATCAAGTATCCGCTGCCGAAGATGGACATGCTCGCCATCCCCGGCAACTATCAGGCCGGCGCGATGGAGAACTGGGGCGCGCTGACCTATATCGACAACGTCCTGCTGTTTGATCCGAAGAACAGCACGCCGCGCACCCGCGAGCTGATCTATGAAGTCGTTGCGCATGAAATGGCGCATCAGTGGTCCGGCGATCTGGTGACCATGGGCTGGTGGGACAATATCTGGCTTAACGAAGGTTTTGCTTCGTGGATGGAAATCAAGGCGACGGACAAGATGAACCCGGACTGGGACATCTGGCCGCGCCAGCACGAAACCCGCGAAGCCACGATGGCCACGGACGCCCTGTCCACGACCCATCCGATCCAGCAGGTCATCCACAACGTCAGCGAAGCTAATTCCGCATTTGACGGCATCAGCTACGGCAAGGGCGAACTGGTCATCCGCATGATGGAAGGCTGGCTTGGCGAAGATCATTTCCGCGACGGAATGCGCGCCTATATGAAGGCCCATGCCTTCGGCAACGCGACCAGTCAGGATCTGTGGAACGCACTCTCCGGCACGTCGGGACAGGATGTCGGCAAGGTCGCCCGCAGCTTCACCGAACAGCCCGGTATCCCGCAGGTCAATGTCGCGGCAATCTGCAAGAACGGCCAGACAACCTACACCCTGACGCAAAGCCGCTTCACGATCCACGACCCGAATGCGAAGGCCCTGACCTGGAACATTCCGGTTGTCGCAGGCGGCCCCGGCCTTGAGACCCGCAAGCTGGTGCTTGGTGCGGAACCCGCCACCTTTACCCTGCCCCGCTGCAATGCGCCTCTCAAGCTCGATCTGGGCGAGAGCGGGTATTACCGCGTGCATTACGACGACGTGGCCTTCGCCCCGATCGCCGCATCGATTTCCAAATTTGCTCCCGTGGACCGCGCCAACATCCTTGGCGACCAGTTCGCGCAGTTCCGGGCCGGGCATGGCGCGCTGTCCTCCTATTTCGACCTCGTGGACCGGCTGACCGCCGCGCATGAGACCGATATCGCCACGCTTGAGGAAATCATCGGCAAGCTGGAAACGCTCGATTTCTATGAAATCGGCAGCCCGGACCGCCCTGCATTCCAGGCCTATGCCCGCAGCCGCCTTGCACCAGTCCTGAAGCGTCTCGGCTGGGACCAGAAGCCGCATGAAAGCGTGCTGGACACAATGCTGCGCCCGTCCGTCATCTCGGCGCTCGGCACCTTCAATGATCCGGCCGTGCTGGCCGAAGCCAAGCGCCGTTTCGCACTCTGGCTGAAGAACCCGGCCTCCCTGCGTCCCGATCTGGTCGGTACGGTCTCGGCCCTTGCGATGAAGCATACCGACGCCGCAACCTACGAGATCATGACAAAGAAGGTCCGTGACACACAGGCAACCGAACTCAAGCTCCGCCTGTTCCAGGCCCTCGCCAATGCCACGGACCCGGACCTGATCCGTCGCAATGTAGAACTGGCCTATAGCGGCGCCATTCCGAACGGCCGTATTTCCATGGCACTGTCGTCCATCGCTTCTGCCAGCGAAAATCCGGACCTCGTCTGGAAGCTGGTCCGCCAGCATGAGGCCGAGATCCGCACGCATCTGGCCCCCTGGTCACAGGACGGATTCCTGCCCGCCATCGCAGGACATTCCAACAATCCTGACATTCTGGCCGAGCTTCAGAAGGATCCGTCTTCCAGCAAGACGACCGGAGCCAAGATTGCCACGGCCCATGCCCTCAACACCGTTGCCGCCCGTCAGGAAGCGGTTCAGGCGACCCAGAGCCAGATCCACGACTGGCTTGCCGCTCGCCCCCACTGACACAACACCCAGGCGAGGCGGAAAAGATCCGCCTCGTCCCTGTCCGGGGCGGTCAAACTGTTATAGGGATGGCGCTCCCGTTTTACCGCCACCGGACCATCCTGCCCCATGCTTCAGATCGAAAACCTTGTCTTCAACGCCTGGGGACGACAGTTCTTCAATCGTGCAAGCGCCAACCTGCCCAACCCGTCCAAGGTGTCTCTGGTCGGCCGGAACGGCGTCGGGAAATCCACACTTTTCAAACTGATCAAGGGCGAGCTTCAGCCGGATTCCGGTGAAATCGTCATCCCCCGCGCCGCCCGCGTGGCGACCGTGGATCAGGAACACCCCGCCACCCCCATCAGCCTGATCGACACGATCCTCGCGGCCGACACGGAACGCGCGGCCCTCATGGCCGAGCTGGAAACGGCCGATCCGGAGCGGATGGGCGATATCTGGATGCGCCTGATCGAAATCGACGCCGACAGCGCACCCTCCCGCGCCGCGGAAATTCTCAACGGTCTGGGCTTTTCCACCGCTGACCTTGATCGCCCAATGGCCGAGTTCTCCGGCGGCTGGCGAATGCGTGTGGCACTCGCTGCCGCGCTGTTTGCCGAGCCTGACCTGCTGCTGCTCGATGAACCAACGAACTATCTCGATCTCGAAGGCGCCCTGTGGCTGGAAGCGCGCCTGGCCCGCTATCCGCATTCCGCGCTCATCATCAGCCATGACCGCGAACTGCTGAACAACTCCGTCGATTTCACGCTGCACGTCACGGAAGGAAAGCTGGAACTCTATACCGGCGGCTATGACGATTTCGAGCGCCAGCGCGCCGAGAAGATTCGCCTGCAAAGCGCCACCCGCGCCAAGCAGGAAGCAGAGCGCGCCCATCTCCAGTCTTTCGTGGACCGCTTCAAGGCCTCGGCCGCCAAAGCCGCCCAGGCCCAGAGCCGCGTCAAGCGTCTTGCCAAACTGACGCCGATCGAAACCACAATCGAGGCTTCGGTCTCGCCGTTCCTGCTGCCCTCGCCCGCCCGTCCGCTCGCACCCCCTTTGATCCGGCTGGAGAATGTGGAAGTCGGCTATGGTGACGATCCCGCCATCCTGCGGGATCTGAACCTCAGGCTGGACGTGGATGACCGTATTGGCCTGCTTGGTGTCAACGGTGCCGGCAAGTCCACTTTTGCGAAAATGATCGCCGGCGCTCTCGAAGTCCGCTCCGGAGAAGTCTCCCGCTCCCCCCGTATCGAGGTCGGCTGGTTCCATCAGCACCAGATCGAGGCGCTCGACCCCGAACAGACCCCGCTCGACATCATGCGGGAGGCTCGACCAACGGACAGCGATCAGTCCCATCGCTCCCGTCTGGCGCAGTTCGGCATTCATTTCGAAAAGCAGGGCACCAAGGTCGAGGCCCTGTCCGGTGGTGAGCGTGCGCGCCTGCTCCTGAACATGGTCGCCATGGCCGCCCCGCATCTGCTGATCCTCGATGAACCGACCAACCATCTGGACATCGACAGCCGCCGCGCCCTGCTGGACGCCCTGAACAGTTACGAAGGCGCGGTCATCCTCATCACCCATGACCGCTCGCTCATGGAACTGGTCGCGGACCGGCTCTGGCTCGCGGCAGACAACCAGATCGTCCCCTTCGATGGCGACATGGATGATTACGCCAGGTTCGTCATCGAGCGGGCAAAGGGTGGAACATCCGCCCCGTCCCAGAGCGCGGCAAAGGAAAAGCGCTCCAAGGGCAAGAAAAAGAAGACCAAATAAGAAAATACAGGAATCATTATTGAGGAGGGCTGTATTTGAATAACCCCTCCTCGGTATCCTGTCTCCAATATGAAAATCGTTAAATACCCACGACAGGATAGTAAATATACTTCCATGAAGCGTGGTAAGTTGTTATTCTGATCCATAAATAATGTGTAATTTTCGTTATTTTTGAGATATATCAATTTTCAAACTTCCGTGAACGCGTAAGTCTCTCCTGACGGGTAGTGCCCATCGACATGCCCGACATGGCGGTCGGGTAACTGATGGAATTCCTTGGACGGATTTTAGGAAGGGAAAAGTGTGTCTCCTCTCGGTGGCCTGAAGATCACGGGAAATTACCTGCCCAGACGGTACAGACTGCTTCTGGGTGCTGTCTTCTTCATTGGCTCCCCCCTTCCTGCCTTTGCCCAGAGCGCCGATGACCAGGAACTGGCCGCAATCAAGGCGGAGATGCGCATGCTCGAAGGCCGTCTTCAGGCCATCGAGCAACGCCGCCATGCAGGCTCGGCTTCCCATGCGGCCCGTCCAAATGCCCCGAAGACCTCCGTCGCGCGCAGGGTGCCGATAAAGGGCGAGACCCCAAAAATCGAAACCGCCCGCGCAGCAACATCGCCATCCTCTCCGGCCAGCAGCATTCCCCGCCGCAGCAGCGGGATCATGCCGGTTTCAACATCAGGTTTCGCTCCGGACAGCGTCACGGCAGGATCCGCAACGGTCCCCTCAACCCCGATCGTTACACCGGCCCACCAAACACCCCCGCCGCTGTTCCAGTGGCTGGGCAACCAGCACAACGAAGCACACCGGACATCCATCGACCTGACATCGTCCAGTCCGCTCGCCATTACCCAGACGGAAGTGGATCATCTTCCGCCGGTCTTCCAGATTGGCAATCTGACGGTCAGGCTGGGCGGGTTCATCGATTTCTCCAACATCTGGAGAAGTTCGAACATGACCAGTGGACCTGCGACGGCGTGGAACAATTTCCCGTATGCCAACAGTCCCAATCACGGGCTGAGCGAGGAACGGTTCTCCGCACAGCTTTCGCGTTTCTCCACGCTTCTGGAAGCCAATCCGACCAAGTCCGTCCGTCTTCAGGCTTATGTTGAGAGCGATTTCGGCGGGTCTGGCGGGACGACCAACAGTGTGCAGATCAACGGTTATACCCCCCGTCTGCGGCAGGGATATTTCACGTTCACACAGAAGGACTGGGGGCTGCACGTCCTGATGGGCCAGGCCTGGAGCCTGACGACCAACTATGCCAAGGGCGTCATTCCCCGTCAGGAACAGCTCCCGGCCGTGACGGATAACAACCAGATCCCGGGCATTACCTTTACCCGTGTCCCGCAGATCCGCATCGCCAAGGACTGGGACAAGAAATACTGGATCGCGCTGTCGATCGAGGATCCCCAGGCGACGGTCGGTTTCTCCGATACGCTCAGCTCCGGCGGGACCCTCCCGGCCAGCTACGGCCGTCTGGCCGGGCCGCGGGTCTATTACGCCAACAGCGGTGGCGTCCTGCTGAACCCGAACACGCAGTACAGCTACAATCCGGCACCTGACATCGTCCTCAAGACAGCGATTGATACGTCCTTCGGGCATTATGAGGTCTTTGGCCTTGCCCGCTGGTTCCGTGGACTGGTTCAGCCGGCTGGCGAGAACCATACCCACAAAAGCACGCAGTTCGGCGGTGGCGTGGGCGCTGGCATGACCGTGCCGCTCGGGACGGACAAGCTTCAACTGACCGGAAACGTGCTCGCCGGTCAGGGTGTCGGACGTTACGGGCCCAGTCTCATTCCCGATACGACCTTCGACAGCAACGGCAATCCTACTCCGATCCCGGAAATCATGGGATCGCTCGGGCTGGTCGGACATCCGGCGCGGTCCGTGCTGCTTTACACCTATGGCGGTGTGGAGAGCGCGGGACGCCGCACCTATCTGGGCGCCGACGGCATCCAGCATGGGTATGGCGCGACGGACCTGAACCTCTCCGGCTGTGAATACGAATTCGGAACGTGCTCTGCCCAGACAAGAACGCTGGCCTCCCTGACGACGGGCGGCTGGTGGCACTTCCTGGACGGCCATTACGGCAGTGTCATGGGCGGGCTTCAGTACACCTATATCCGGAAGTTCGCCTTCAAAGGGAATGACGGCGCGGATCATGCCGTCGATCCCACGACTTATGGACATACGGTGTATGTGACCTTCCGTTATTACCCCTTCCAGCAATAACATCTGGTGAAATATTCACATTACCTGACAAATAATTCCAACCGGCAAACACGCTTTTTTCAAGACTTTCGCGCCCTCACAGTCATGGTTTCCGGTCTGACAGGCCAGCCATGACACTCTGGAGAATTTCATGTCTGGCACAACAACTCAGGCGCCGCCCAAGCCCCTGAATCCGTCCCCGACGCAACCGCAGAAACTTCAGCCGCTTTATGTGCTGTCGTGGTTCCTGTGCGCGCTGTTCTACTTCTATCAGTATGCCATCCGTTCCGCCCCCGGCATCATGCAGGATGAGCTGACTCAGGCCTGGGGCAACAGTCATCTCGGCCTGATGATTGCGTCCTATTACATCGTCTACGCGCTGATGGCCCTCGCCGTGGGCGTGCTGCTGGACCGCTATGGCGCCCATGCCATCATGCCGATGTTCATTGCCATCACGGGCGTGGGCTGTCTGATCTTCGGCCAGGGCAGCCTGGTTGCGGGTATTGGCGGCTACATCATCCAGGGTATTGGTGCGATCTGCGCGTTCGTCGGTGCATCCTATGTTGCCGCGCGCTATCTTCCGGCCCGGACGCTGGCGCTTTTCGTCGGTCTGACGCAGTGCATGGGTATGGCGGGGGCCGCCTTCGGCTCCAAGCCGACGCGCATCCTGATCGATCCGCATGGGTCGTTCCACATCCCCTGGCAGTCGGTCTGGCTGGGCTTTGGTGTCATCGGGCTCCTGCTGGCTGTGGCGGTCTTTTTCGTCATGCCGCGCGATACGGGTGACAGCGCCCAGCACCATGGCGATTTTTCCATGGCCAACCTGCTGCGTCCGTTCAAGATCATCTTCTCCAACCCGCAGAGCTGGATTGCCGGTCTTGCCGGTGGCCTGCTGTTCGTGCCGACCACGATCGGTGCTCTGGGCTGGGGTGCACTGATGCTGAGCAAAGGCGAGCACACGACGATGGGCTTTGCGGCGACGGACGTGTCGATGGTCCCCATCGGCTGGGTGATCGGCTGCCCGCTTCTGGGCTGGATTTCCGACAAGATCGGCCGTCGCAAGCCTGTCATGATCGGCGGCGCACTGGTGCTGCTGGCAGCGTCGCTCTGCGCACTTTACGTGCCGGTCGGCGTTATGCCGCACTACTCCGTGGCGCTGATCATGGGTATTGCGTCCGGTGCTGCCATGATCCCGTTCTCCTCGATGAAGGAAGTCAATCCGCCCGAGGTCAAGGGAACAGCCGCTGGCGTCATGAATTTCCTCGTGTTCGGCACGACCGGCATCATGTCGCCGCTCGTTTCCGCCCTCATGGGCAAGGATGCGCCGGAGACGATGGAACAGTTCCATACGGCTTTCCTGCCGCTGGTCGTCGGTATCGGAATTGCCATTGTGCTCGGCTTCCTGCTCAAGGAAACCGGATGGAAAGTCCGCAAGACGTCCTGATTTTTCCGGACAGTCTGAAAAAGAAAACGGCCCACGAAAGTGGGCCGTTTTTTTATGCGCGTTATTTCGTGGCAGTCTTCTCAAACGCCCCGGCAATCGTCAGCGTCACGTCATCGCCGACATAGGGGACATATTTCTTCACGCCGAAATCGCTACGATGGATCGTCGCTTCAGCCTGAAAGCCGACCGTATAAGCCTTGTCCATCGGGTTGACGCCTGCGCCCACGAAATGGACGTGCAGGACTTCCGGGTGCGTGACGCCGTGCAGCGTCAGGTTGCCGGTCACCAGGGCCTCATCCGTGCCCGTGCGGCGGACCTGCGTCGAGACGAAGGTCGCATCCGGATATTTTGCGACATCGAACCATTCACTGTTCTTGAGTTCGCCCGTCAGAACCGTGCTGGTGGTCGAGATGCTCGAAACCGGGATGGTCACGTTCAGATGCGAGGCCTCCGGATGGGCCGTATCAAGCTGAAGCGCGCCGGTGACGCCGGAAAGCTGGCCGGAATAATAGGTGAAGCCAAAATGCAGCACGGAGAAGCCGATCTGCGTATGGCTGGTCTCGACCGTATAGGCGCCGGACTGCACATCGGCAGGGTTGGCGGCATAAGCCGTGGAAGACAGGAGGACGAGAGCGAACGCAGCGCCTGCGCCCTTGAGGAAACGTGTTTTCATGATGTCATGATCTTTCTTGATGAAGTGAATCGAGGAGATCAGCCGAACCGGAAACCGGACAGGGCCTTCCCCATGACGATATCGTTGTAATCGCGATGGCCCGCGTCGGTTCCCGCGGCTCCGGCGGCGAACATCAACGGCAGGAGATGTTCCGGCTGAGGGTGGCACTCCCGCGCAAACGGGGCGTGCTCCCAGTCCAGCAGGCTCTGTGTGCGACGAGCGGGCGGAGCCTCGACCGCCTGCTGAAGCCAGGTGTCGAATGCGACGGATCTGGCGTCGGACACGGCATCGGGGCGCATCAGATGGCGCATGTTGTGGTAAGTCATGCCCGTGCCCACGATCAGGATGTTTTCGTCCCGCAGAGGCGCCAGCATCTTCCCGAGTTTCAGGACGTCAGCAGCATCCAGCGACCCGGGCAGGGAAATCTCTACAACCGGGATATCCGCATCGGGAAATGCGAGCATGAAGGGAATGAACACCCCGTGATCCAGCCCTCGCGTGGCATTTTCCGTACAGGCCATACCCCTGTGACGCAGGAGATCGCGGATTTTCCCTGCCACGATCGGCGATCCGGGTACGGGATATTCAAGCTGATAGGTGTGCGGGGGAAAGCCGTAATAATCGTAGATCAGCGACGGATGGGCCGCTGATCCGACGACCATATCCGACGTTTCCCAATGACCGGACATGACCACAATGGCGTCCGGACGACGTGCCAGGGAGGGCCCTACAGAACGGAGATAGGCTGCCATGCGATCCCATGTCGTCCCCCACTCCATGAAGAAGCACGGGCCACCTCCATGCGGCAGGAAAAGAACGGGTTGCCGCATAGTGTCCTGATCTTTCAGGGTCATGGTGAGTGCCTCCGTTCCGTGCGATGGGACTGATCTTGCCACCCTCACCCGAAAAGAATAATTCCCTGATCCGGGATAGGATCTGACACCAGGAGTGTGAAGTGAATGCTTGATCGCTTCACGGGCATGCAGGTTTTTGCAAAGGTCGTGGCTCAGGGCAGCTTTTCAGGAGCCGCACGCTCACTGGGTCTGTCGCAGACGATGGTCACGAAACATATTGCCGCTCTGGAAAGCCGGCTGGGGATTTCGCTGTTCCATCGCAGCACGCGCAGGCTGTCGCTGACGGAACCGGGGCGTCTCTTTTTCATCCGCAGTCAGAGAATCCTGACGGATCTGGAAGAGATGGAACAGGAAGTCTCGGCGGAAAACCAGGAGCCGCGCGGGCTTCTGCGCCTGAATGCGCCGGTCTCGTTCGCCATCCGCCATGTCGGACCGATCCTGCCGGAGTTCAGCCGACGCCATCCCCTTGTCACGGTCGAACTGGGGCTGGATGACCGGAGGATTGATCCGATTACCGAAGGATGGGATCTGACGCTGCGCATCGGGCGGATGCCATCGAGCGCGTTGCGGTCGCGTCGGCTGGCGCAGGTCGATTTCGTGGTCTGCGCGGCGCCATCCTATCTGGAAGAGTATGGCACGCCCCGCAGCGTTGCCGACCTGCCTAACCACCGCTGTCTGGGTTACACGCTCGGTGACGAAATCAGCAGCGCGCGCTGGAGCTTTGGTCCGAACGGCGAGCGCACGGTTCCGGTCAGCGGCCCCATGCATGCCAATAACGGCGATATCCTGCGCGAGGCTGCCGTAGCCGGACAGGGCATCATCTATCAGCCGACATTCATCGTTTCGGATGAGCTGAAATCAGGTCGGCTGGTTCCGCTACCGCTTGATGTGCCCGTCATGACGGGGCCGGAACTGCATGCTGTCTATGCTCCGACGCCTCATGTCCCGCTCAAGATCCGGGCGATGATCGATTTTCTAGTTGAACGCTATGGGCCGGTTCCGCCCTGGACGATCTGACGGAACCGGAAAGGCGTTCCTTACTGAACCGTAGCCGGAGCGTTTTTCTGGCGGATGGCGGCGAATTCCGAACCAGCCTTCCATTGTGGCCAGTCATGCGAGAAGGCCACGTCATGTCCGACTTTCCACACGGCCCAGACGTCCTGCGCGGCACCCCGCACATCCCAGTCCGGGCTCCAGGCATCGCAGGCCTGATGGTAGCAGGCCATGTAGGCCGTCAGCCATTTGCCACCCGCTTCCGTTCCGCCCTTCAGAAGATCGAACTTGCCCGCCATGTCCATGACAGCAAGAACCGGGACGCCGGCACGCGCGAAGGGGAGATGATCCGCGCGATAGAATGCGCCACGCTCGGGCATGGCTTCCGGCTGTGCGGTGCGGCCCTGAAGAGCCACGGCGGCAGCGAACTGCTCCTGAAGCGTGTCCTGCCCTGCCCCGATGATAAAGGCGTTATGCGCAGGTCCTGCCATCTGGAGCACGTCCATCGTCAGATTGGCTGCCGTCTTGTCCAGCGGCGCCAGCGGATGGGCGACGTACCAGCCTGATCCCAGCAGACCGCGCTCCTCGCCTGTCCAGGCGGCGAAACGTATGGTCCGGTCGGGCTTCGGTCCGGCCTTGAAGGCGCGGGCGATTTCGAACAGGGCTGCAATTCCCGAGCCGTCGTCGATCGCGCCACGACGGATGACAGTGTTCCCCTGTGCGTCGGTGCTCTTGCCGTAAGCGTCCCAGTGGGCACCGAACATGACGGTCTCGTCCGGATATTTCGCGCCCGTGATCTTGGCGAGCACGTTCTGGCTTTGCAGACGATCGACCGTGACCGGCAGGTCGGCTGAGAATGTCGTGTGCTTCAGCGTGACGGGACGGAAGCTCTCGGAACGGGCCTTGATGCGCAGGGCCTCAAGATCCAACCCGGCCTGTTGGAACAGTGCGGCGGCCGCTTTGCCCTCAAGCCAGCCCTGCACGGGAACGGGGCGACTTTCGGTGTCGGCATGTTCCACGTCATAGGCCTCACCGCCCGGGGCCACGACCGTGCTCCAAGGATAGGACGCGCCTGCCGTGTCGTGCACGATCAGGGCAGCGACGGCACCACGGCGGGCGGCTTCCTCGTATTTGTAGGTCCAGCGGCCGTAATACGTCATGGTCTTGCCGCCGAAGCGACCGGCGACGGGTTCACCGGGAGCCGCATCGAAATCGGGATCGTTGACGAGGAAAACCGCGACCTTGTCCTTCAGATCAACGCCCTTGAAATCATCCCAGTGACGCTCCGGCGCGTGCACGCCATAGCCCACGAAAACCATCGGAGCATTTTTGACCTGAAGCCGGTCTTCCGGCAGCAACGTCGAGAGATAAATATCCTGAAGCTGGATCAGGGGGAGCGTCCTGCCGCCGGTCCGGGCACTGATGGAACCGTTCGCGGCGGTTCTGGTGCGGATCATGGGAACAGTCTGCGTCCATCCGCCATTTTCGCCAGCCGGCTCAAGCCCCAGAGCCTTGTATTGCGCGATCAGCCAGGGAACCGTGACCTTCTCCCCTTCCGTTCCGGGAGCACGGCCCTCGAACCGGTCGGAGGCCAGGATTTTCATCGTCTCCGACATACGCGACGGGCTGATCTCGGCAGTCGGGTCGGCATGACCGGTGACCGGAGCGAGAAGAACCGCTGTCAGGGCAGTGGCGAGAAACAGGCTGCGTCGGGGGAATGTCTTCTGTGTCATGGCAAGACCATATCTTCAGTTACGGTTCTGGGAAGAAGAAATCGGACCGGCGTCTTTCAGTGCCGCCGGGTCCACACGATCACGGCGGATATAGACGCTCTTTTCAACCGGATCGCGCTGATAATCCTGTGCGAGTACTTTCAGGACGCAGGGCATGAAATCCGCAGGCGCCCACCTGCCCCACACATGGTAATCATCGAAATAGATGACGGGCGGAAGATCCTGCGGAAGGTCATGGCACAGGTCACGCTCATAGCCGCCCCAGGGGTGACGCGCGTAATCCGCCTCCCATGGCAGGTATTCATGATATTTCTTCATGGAGAGGCGGCCCGCGTAAATATAGACATCCGGGTTATAGGGAATGACCAGAATGCGTTCGTCCGGGCGGGAATGGGCCTGAATGGCTTTGACGAAACCGACATCCCTGTTTTCGCGGATCGGATGAAAGCCGGCCTGACGCAACTGCTGCCGTGTCATGCCATGCGGTGAGGAAACGGCGTGCCGGACCCCGATGACATAGAGGGCACAGAAGGCGAGCGCGATGCAGGGTGCCGCACGGTCATGGGACTGCAACACGCGCATCATCATCAGAACGCAGAGGGTGAGCGCGCCCATGATGAATGTTCCGTCCTGAAACCCGAACGCGCCGCGCACCTGCATCATCAGAACCGCGCCGATGAGCAGCAGGGCTGACAATCTGTGCCGGGATGTTGCGAGAACGAGAAGACTGCCGATCACGAAGCAGATCACGGCCAGGGACTGGATCGTGGTATCGGGCCGGAAGGATGGAACAAGGCTGAGGAACAGGGTGCCAAGGCCCACGTCGATATAAGGGGCATAATAGAACTGGTTGGCGACGAAGTGATAGGCGATCATACCGCCCAGATCGCCGTAAACCGCCATCCAGAGCCCGCTGAGGGCGAGTGCCGCACCAGCGCCGAGCAGAACCTGCAGAATCCCGCTCCAGTAGCCCGGGCGTCTTACGGCAATGACGACCAGCCCCAGCAGGACGGCTGTCGGACCGAAGGAATACGCCGTAAGCGGCAGAAGAGCGATGCAGGCCCCACCACATCGCGCCTGCCAGCAACCGACCTCGTCTCCCAGCAGAACCGGAAGAACCAGCAATGCCATGGCGGCAGCAAGCAGATCACCACCAATGGTCCAGTAACTGTCCATGTTGAACGCCTGGATCGTCCACTGCGCGCCCATTGCGACAAGCCATGCCGCAGTCGCAAGGCACCGAGCAGACGGTTTTCTGAGCGCGGGGGACAGGAAAACGGCCACGGCGCTGGCCATCGTGCAGACAACCGGGATGAGCCGCATGAGATAGGCGTGGCGGAAATCGGTCACCAGGCCGACGAGCCAGGACAGGGCAAAAATTAGCGGGCCGTGCGCGTCGATATAATCGCGATACAGGATATCGCCCCTGACGATGGCCAGTCCGCCGAGAATATGGCCGGATTCATCGCCAAAAGGTGGGGCTCCGAGGCCGAAGAAGGTCTTCAGGCCGAAATACAGCACGGCAAGCATCGCAAGGAATGGGCCGCAAAAAGGAAGGAAGCTCATTCTGCGCATGGGTGTCGGCATGTTTTTGTCCAGAAAGAAAAGACCGGGAGGAAAGATCAGGTCTTTCCTCCCGGCTGGTGATTACTTGCCCTGTTCGGAAACAAGCCCACGATGCACCAGCATCGGGGTGATATCCGGGTCGCGGCCGTAGAAGGCGCGGAACATCGGGCCGTAATCCATGGTGTGCCCCTTCGAGAGGATCATGTCGCGAAAGCGCTGACCATTCTCACGCGTCAGGCCACCATGATCCTGGAACCAGGAGAACACGTCCTGATCCAGCATTTCCGTCCACAGATAGGCGTAATAGCCGGCGGAATATCCGTTGGACCAGATATGCAGGAAGTAGCTTGAACGATAACGCGGCGGAACGGCTGCGACGTCCAGCCCCGTGCTGTTCAGCGCGTCGCTTTCGAACTTGTCCACGTCCTGACGCGGTGCCGTCGCGGGCAGGCTGTGCCATTTCATGTCCAGCTCGGCTGCAGCCACGATCTCACCCAGCGCATAGCCCTGATTGAAATGTGCTGCCTTGCGGATCTTCTCGACCAGGGCCTTGGGCATCGGAGCGCCGGTCTTGTAGTGCCGGGCGTAATGCGACAGGACCTTCGGATCCAGCGCCCAGTTCTCGTTGAACTGCGACGGGAATTCCACAAAGTCGCGCGCCACGCTCGTGCCAGACAGCGACGGATAGGTCTGGTCCGCGAACAGACCATGCAGGGCATGACCAAATTCGTGGAACATCGTCGTCACGTCGTCGGACGTGATGAGCTGCGGCTGGCCGGGGGCTGCCTTGGTAAAGTTGGCGACGTTGTAGATGACGGGCTTCGTCCCAAGCAGCTTGGACTGCCCGACGAAGTTGGACATCCACGCGCCGCCGGACTTGTTGTCCCGCTTGAAGTAATCGAAATACATCAGGCCCAGCGGAGAGCCGTCTTTGTCATGAACTTCAAAGACCATGACGTCAGGCTGATAGACGGGGATATCCGTCCGCTGCTGAAACGTGATCCCGTAAAGCTGGTTGGCGGCAAAGAATACGCCATCCGTCAGGACCGTTTTGAGCTCGAAATACGGCTTGATTTCATCCTGATCGAGATTGTACTTCGCGCGGCGCACCTGATCGGAATAATGCTCCCAGTCCCAGGGTTTCAGATCAAACTTAGCGCCGTCCTTGCGGATGGCCTTCTGAAGAACCTCGGCTTCGCGCTTCTGTTCGGCAACCGTGGCCGGGACGAGCTGCTGCATGAAGTTTTCCGCAGCTTCCGGCGTCTTGGCCATCTGATCGTACAGCGTATAGGCGGCGAAATTCGGATAGCCGAAGAGTGCGGCTTTCTGCGCACGGAGTTCTGCCAGTTCGGCGATCGTGGCGCGGGTGTCGTTCTCGTCGCCCTTCTCGGCACGGGTCCAGCTCTGCTCGAACAGGGCCTGACGGGTTTCGCGGTCCGTCAGGGAAGACAGGGCCGGCTGCTGCGTCGTGTTCTGAAGGGGGATGACCCATTTGCCGGTCAGGCCCCGCTCCTGCGCGGCCTTGGCGGCCGAGGCGATCGTGTTGTCATCCAGACCGGCCAGCGCTTTTTTGCTGTCCACGATCAGGGCGCCATTCTTGGCGCTGGCAATCAGCTTCTGCTCGTACTGCGTTTCAAGGTTGGAAAGGCGCGTGTTGATCGCGCGCAGCTTCGTCTTGTCTGCTGCTGAGAGCTGGGCACCGGCATGGACGAACTGCTGGTAATAGATGTCGAGAAGCTGCGCCTGTTCGGGTGTCAGGTTGAGCTTTTCTCGCCGGTCATAGAGGGACTTCACGCGGGCGAAGAGCTTCGCGTTCAGATAGACCTCATCTTCATGGGCGGTCAGGCGGGGCGCTTCCTGGCTCTGCACCTTGTCCAGCGTATCGTCGGTGTTGGCCTGGTAGACACCATAGAACGTCATTTGCACGCGGTTGAGCGTCTGGCCCGCGCGTTCCATGGCGGCAATGGTGTTGTCGAAGGTTGGCGCTGCGCGGTTGTTGGCGATCGCCTTGATTTCGCGCAGATGCTCAGCCATTCCGCGCTCGAAGGCCGGGGCGTAGTCGCTGTCTGTGATCTGATCGAAACGGGGGGCCTGATAGGGCAGCGTGCTCGCCGAAAAGAACGGGTTCGTGGAAGCGGCATGCGCTTCAGCGGAAAGGGAAAATGCCGAAACCGCAAGAACTGCGGCAAGCCTGAAATTGAAAGCCATGAAATCGCCTGTAATACTCGTGATGATGCCGAACCGTATGGTGTTCAGGAGGGATCGTCAAACGGCTGATCGCGCTACCGAAAGCGTGCGGAAACGGCCAATTGCCGCTTGACGGCATTTTCTCCTTGGTGCGTGCGAAAACTCCTCCCTAGACCGGCAGTGTGTGTTGACACGCCCGCCTTTTCGGGGCGGTTTTTCATAGCCGGAGATGACAATGGACTGGACATCGCTGTTCCAGACAATCCTGCCCTATCTGCCCGCCAAATACGCTGGCGATATTGTTTCAATCATCACATTTCTCATTGCCGCGGCCGCGCTGGCCCTGCGCTTCTGGAAGCCGCCGGCCAGCACGTCGAAGCTGCTGCCGCTGTTCCGGATCGTGAGCATGATCGCGCAGGCGAAAGGCTGGAATACCAGCGCCTATCAGCCGGGGGCGAAAGCCATCATGGTGCCGGTTGGCTCCTCGCGTGCGAAAGACGCCGAAAAGCTGGGGCTGGATATGGTCTCGACACATCCGAAGGCCGGTGAGCCGCCCCGTCGCGTCAACTGATTTCAACATTGGTCATTTCACAGCCGGGCTGAACGCCTGCCCGGGACAATTTTCATTTTTCCGATCCATAGCCGCCCCCTGAGGCGGCTTTTTTCATTTCTGGAGCTTTTGCTGATGCGTAACCGTCTGATCGCCCTGAGCCTTGGAGCTGTTCTTCTCGCCTCCACGAGCGCCTGCACCACGACCGGCAGCACAACCACTTTCAACACCCAGGCCCTGAGCAGTGACGCCGCCGCCATCGCCTATGCGGTTCAGGCCATTGAGAGCATTCCGGATCTGGAAAGTCATCTGTCCGCCACGGACAAGGCGACGTTCGACAACCTGATCGCCCAGATCAAGAGCGTGACCGCACAGGTTGCGGCCAACTCCAGCGGTTCCATCACGGTTACGACCGGCAAGGACTGGGCCAAGAGCCTCGGCACCGATCTGCAGACCCTGCTGGCCATCGCAACGCCGATCGTGAAGGTCTACTCGCCCTCCGCCGCCACCTACATGAGCACGGTATCCGCGATGATCCCGCTGGTCGAAGCCCTCGCAGGCGTTACGGCCGCCCCTTTCACAGCCACGACGCAGTCGCCGGAACTGATCCGTGCCCGGATCTATCAGGGCGTCTGACGCTCCGTCCGCTTCCTCACCCCGAAGACAGGAGCGGTTCGCCTGAACCGCTCCCTTTTTATGTTCCTGCCGGAGTTGTCCATGTCCCGATGCCTTGGCAAACGTGCGCCCAAGCATGATCTGCGAACCTACCGTCTGGCGCCCATGCTGGCCGTACACCTTCCTTCCGTTCCCGTACAGAAGGACTGGTCCGAAGGGGTGCCCTATCAGATGTGGGGCAACGACCGGTATGGCTGCTGCGCCTTTGCGGCCCATGCGGCTCTGACGGCGACATGGACACATGCCGCGCAGGGGCTGGTCGTGCTGTCTACGGACATGGTGCTGAACAATTACGGGGCCGTGACCGGGTTTGATCCGCAGACGGGGGCCCGGGACAACGGAACGGTCCTGCTGGACGAGCTGAACTTCTGGCTGCGTCAGGGTCTGCACCGTCCGGGACAGACCCTGGATTACCTGACGGCTTACGGCACGATCGATCCGCAGGACTGCGACGGAATCCGCCGCGGCATCTGTTATCTTGGGGGCGTTCTCGCAGGGGTTCAGGTGCCTCAGGGCTTCATGGATCTTCCACTGGGCGCGATCTGGGACTGGAACGCCATTTCCGACCGCACACCGGTGGGCGGTCATGCCATCGCCCTCGTGGGCTATAATCCTGAAGGGCTTTTCTTCAATACCTGGGGCACGCGGACATTCATGCCGTGGGACACCTTCACGAAGATTGCCGATGAAGCCTATGGCCTGCTGTCACGCCAGAACTGGATCGGTATTCCCGGCACCTCGCCCAACGGGGAAGCCTTCGAAGCCCTTCTGGCGGAAGTGAGAGGCGTATGAGCAGCAGGATTTCCTTCGCTCGTCCTGCTCTGGCGCTGCTGGCAGTTGCCCTTCTCGGCGGCTGTTCGGCGGGGTCTACGTCCCCTGTCACGATCAGTGAGGCCATTTCCGGCATCCAGATGGATCTGACGAAAACGGGCGTGGTCAGCACCTCGCATGTGCAGGACTGGACAGTGGAGCAGAAGGCAGGGTTCGACCGGAACGTCCGCGCCCTGCAATGCAGCCAGCATGGTGCCGACCCGGTTGTCGCCATGATGTCCGGGCCGGTTACGCTGTCACTATCGGGGAGCTTTACGTCCTCAGGCAGCTTTTCGGTCAGCAGCTCCGGCACGCTGCCCGTTTTCGGCCTTCAGGCGGACGCGAACCGTACGAAAACCCAAACACTTGATCTTCCGGTCCAGTTCGTCCCGCTCTCCGCACTGCCGGATGCAGAAATGGCTCGGGAAGTCGGCTATGCCGGCGATCTCCTGTCGCAGAGTGATACCGTGCGTCAGGCCGAAGGGGAAAGGATCAGAACCAGCCGCGATGCCCTGACGCGGCATGTTCTGGAGCTGATCGCCCTGTATCCCGGATCCTGTCCGAAGGATCCGGTTCACCCCTTCGTCGGTGTCCGGCATATTCCCTGAAACGCAGCTGCGAAAAACTCCTAGACCGGCGCGGAAAGGCCGAGCGCCCTTCCCGCTGCCGTGGCGATATCATGCCTCAGCCGCACGACACTGTGGCCCCCTGAAGGATGGACGCGGTTGGTCAGGATCAGCACATAGCTGTCGCTGTCCGGGTCAATCCAGAGAGATGTGCCGGTAAAGCCGGTATGTCCGAAGGAGCGGTGGGAAAACACGTCTCCCCTCGGGGACGAATAATGGGTGTCGATATCCCAGCCCAGTCCCCGAAGCTCCGTTTTTCCTGCCGGCTGCTGCGGCGTGGTCATGAGGATGAGCGTCTCTTGGCGCAGGGGGAAGCGGCTCGGACGTCCTTTCAGACGATCCAGCAGAGCCTGCGCATAGAGCGTCATGTCCCGCGCATCCGAAAACAGCCCGGCATGACCGGCCACGCCCCCCATTCTCCGCGCCGTCGGATCATGCACCACGCCACGCAGCATGTTGCCCTGCTCGTCATACTGTGTCGGGGCGATGAGGGGACGCAGACCGGCCGCCGGAAGATAGCCGGATTCCGTCATGCCCAGCGGTTCAAGAATATTGATCCGCGCATACTGGTCGAGCGGCAGACCGCCCAGCTTTTCGACCAGAAGCCCCAGCATGATGTAATTGATGTCACTATAAACGAACTTCTCGCCCGGTGGATTGGCGAGCGGAGACATCATGGCCCGCCTGATGCCCTCGGCCTTGCCGGTCCAGGGATCGTTCAGGGGAATGTCCGGCGGCAGGCCGGAATAATGGGTCATGAGCAGGCGAACGGAAATGTGGCCCTTTCCATTGGATGCAAATTCCGGAAAATACTGGCTGACGCGGTCGTCCAGATGCAGCTTCTGCTGCTCGACCAGTTGCATGACCGCCAGCGCCGTCATGGTCGGCTTGGTGAGGGACGCCATGTCAAAGCGCGTCTCCCAGTCCAGAGGTTCGGACACCGGAGCAAGCGCCCGTTTTCCATAGACGAACCGGTGCACGATCTTTTCATCATGACCGATCGCGACCACGGCACCCGGAGCTTCGCCTCTTCTGATAGCATCCCGGACGAGAACGTCCACTGAGCCAAACGAAGAACCCGGACGCGCGCAGGCGGCCATCTGACTGACACAGGCCGCAGCCCCTCCGAGCAGGACATGGCGCCGCTTCAGAAAACCGTGCCTTTTTGTGGCGAGCCTCTCCGCCATGTTCCGTATCTCTCCTCTGCCCTGATCCTTTAAGGAAAAGAGTAGCGGTTTTTTACGATCACGCAACAGAATGCCTGACCGCATTCGATCCGTCAGTACGTGCGGCGCAACACGTAAATCGGGCGCTGCTTTGTCTCCATGTAGATACGGCCGATATATTCCCCCAGCATGCCGATACTGATGATCTGCACACTGCTGAAAAAAATGATCGCCACGAACAGGGATGTATAACCCGGCACGGGATTGCCCCAGACGATCGTCCGCAACATGATGAAAAGCGCATAAAACATGGAAAGCAGCGCGCCCGCTGTTCCCAGATAGGTCCACAGCCGGATTGGCGCGGAGGAAAAACTGGTGAAGCCTTCCAGGGCGAAATTCCACAGGGAATAGCCGGAAAACTTCGTCATGCCCGCCGCCCGGGGAGCACGGACGTAATCGATGCTGACCGTCCGGAAACCGACCCAGGCGAACAAACCTTTCATGAACCGCTGACGCTCGGGCAGCCTTTTGAGCGCCTCGACCACGCATCGGTCCATCAGGCGGAAATCCCCCACATTTTCCGGAATCCGGATATGGGCAAGCCGGTTATGCAGCGCATAGAACCAGGACGCCGTCTTGCGCTTGAGCAGACTGTCGCTGGACCGGTCGATCCGTTTGCCCAGCACGACCTCTGCCCCATCGCGCCAGGCCTGCACCATTTTCGGGATGATCTCGGGCGGGTCCTGAAGATCGGCGTCAATAATGATGACCGCATCTCCCGTCGCCGCATCGAGGCCAGCGGTCAGCGCGGCTTCCTTGCCGAAATTGCGCGACAGTTCGAGCACCCTGAACCGCCGGTCGGTTTCGCAAAATCCGATCAGCTCCCGCAACGTGCCGTCACTGCTGCCGTCATCGACGCAGACGATTTCCCAGTCCGTATCCGCAATCCCGTCAAGGACAGGCAGGATACTCCGCACGAAATGGCTGATGGCGGCTTCTTCGTTCCAGAACGGGACAATCAGGGAAAGCTGGCTGGCCATAGAGGGTTTTCAGGTTCCAAATCGTGACAGAATGATCATAACAGAAATATCCGCGTAACAGTCAGCCCTCCCGTCAGGAAAAGAACAGCGTTCTTCGGGTACAGTCGATCCGTGTCAGAACCTTTCATGAGCATTGATCTTTTGCCTGCAGCCGATAAGGTGCCACGTCAGGACGGCGATCGGATTTCCACCCCGTCTCGCCCGTAACCGCCAGCCAGTTGTTTCTTCAAGTGTCACTTCCCGCCAGCCTTTCCGCTCTTTTGCAGCATCAGGGGATGTCAGGACCGGAAATGCAAAGTCCATGACAGACCAGACCACGACAGGGCCATCACCCGCACAGCCGGCAGACAGAACGCCGCAGTGGCATCTGCAGGGCGAGCAGACCGCGCCGGTCATGGTTCTGAGCGGTACCTGGCAGGCGCGGGCCGGCAATATTCCCGTTTTCCCGAAAGACGGACTGAAAAAAGCGCCCGGCGCTCATCTGTCTTTCCAGACATCCGATCTCCAGGCCTGGGATACCGGGCTTGTGGCGTTCCTGTGGGATCTCAAACGCGTTGCCCATGACGCCGGCATCAGTCTGGACATGCAGACGCTGCCCGGCCCGATGCGCCAGCTTCTCGAACTGCTGCCCGAAGTCCCCGACGAACCCGTCCATCACAAGACGGCCCGCACCCCTTTTCTGGAAACAGTCGGCAATCACGCCATCGCATCGATGACGGAAGTCGGCGTGGTCTCCGAACTGGGCGCGCTGACGGCAAAGGGGGCCGTCCTCACGCTCCTCGGCCGCAGCCGGATGCGCATGGTCGATCTGCTGGCCAATACGGCCGATGCCGGTCCGTACGCCCTGCTCATCGTGGGGATCGTCAACTTCCTGATCGGCGCGATCCTGGCATTCGTGGGTGCCGTCGAGCTTCAGAAATTCGCCGCTGGCATCTATGTGGCCAGTCTGGTCGGCATCGCCATGGTGCGTGAGATGGCCGCCGTCATGACCGCCATCATCATGGCCGGTCGGACGGGTGGCGCGTATGCCGCACGGATTTCCACCATGCAGGGCAATGAGGAAATCGATGCCCTGAACGTCTTCGGCATCCCGACCTCAACCTATCTGATCCTGCCGGCCGTCCTCTCCCTCATCATCACGATGCCGTTCCTCTACCTGTATGGGTGCCTGATTGGCATGCTGGGCGGCTTCGTCGTAGCCATCTCGATGCTGGACATCACGGCGGCGGGATATTTCCATCAGACGGTCACGGCGTTTGGAATCGGCCAGTTCATTTTCGGCTTTACCAAGAGCCTCGTCTTCGGGGCCTTCATCGGCCTGACGAGCTGCCGGATCGGCCTGAAGGCCGGACGCTCGGCCGCGGATGTCGGCATTGCCGCCACGCGCGCCGTCGTCGTGGGGATCGTGGGCGTTATTGCGATCGACGCGATCTTCGCCGTCATCGCCGATGTGCTGGGGATCTGAGACATGCCTGACCAGACCGTCCTGTCCCTACGCGATATCACGCTCTCCTTCGGCCCCAAGATCATCCAGAAAAACATCTCGCTCGACGTGCGCAAGGGAAGCATCTTCGCTGTCATGGGTGGCTCGGGCTGCGGCAAGAGCACGCTTCTCAAGAGCATGATCGGCCTGCTGCGTCCCTCGGCGGGCGAATATCATGTCGGGGACGAGAACTACTGGGCCGGAGACGAAGCCCATCGCACGGATCTGAACCACCGCTTCGGGGTCCTGTTCCAGAGCGGCGCGCTCTGGAGTTCCATGACTGTCGGCGAGAACATCGCCCTGCCGCTCCAGATGTTCACGGATCTCAAACCCTCCGTGATCCGCAGGCTTGTGGAACTGAAGCTGGGTTTCGTCGGCATGTTGCAGGCGATTGATCTCTACCCGTCGGAAATCAGTGGTGGCATGTGCAAACGCGCGGGTCTGGCGCGCGCCCTCGCCCTGGATCCGGACATCCTGTTTTTCGACGAGCCTTCTGCGGGCCTCGATCCGATCACCTCCGCCCGGCTCGATGACCTGATCCTGAACCTGCGGGACGGGCTTGGCGCGACGATCGTCATCGTCAGCCACGAACTGCCAAGCCTGTTTCATATCGCCGATGACGGCATCTTCCTGGACGCCAGGACAAAAACCCCGATCGCCCATGGCTCCCCCCGGGACCTGCGGGACAACTGTACCGATCCACAGGTGCATGCCTTCATGCACCGTGAACGCGACGAAGAAGGAAAAACGTGATGAACAGGCAGGCTCTTGTCGGTGCTTTCGTCCTTGGGGGGACGGGCCTGATTGTCGCGGCGTTCGTCCTGTTCGGCAATTTCCATCCCTTCACCCGGACGGAAAAAGCCGTTCTCGTGTTTCATGGCGCCTCGTCCGGCCTGTCTGTCGGATCTCCCGTCACGTTCCGTGGTGTTCAGGTCGGCGCGGTGGACCGTGTCGTCATCGAATACAATCCGGCCACGAAGGACGCCTATATCCCGGTCTTCGTCACCATACGCCCCGACAACATCGTCCTGACGAGCAGCAGTCATCACCGCCCCGGCATGGAAGAACTCGTCCAGCAGGGTCTGCGCGGCGAGATGAATCTCAAGAGCTTCGTCACCGGTACGTCTGAAATCGATCTGGATTTCGCCCCCTCGACCCCGGCCGTGCTGCATCCCGATATCGCCCGCATCACCGAAATCCCGACCAAACAGTCCACCATCGCGGCCATGACACAGAGCCTTCAGGATCTGCCCCTGAAGCAGATCGGCGAGAATGCCGATGCGACCCTGGCCTCAGTCCGGCAGCTTTCGGACCAGCTCGACAGGGAACTGCCAGCGCTTGTGCAGAGCATCCGTGATACCTCCGATCACAGCCGGGACATGGTCGATGCCGCCCGCAAGACGGTGACGGACCTTGAACCCGTCCTGACGCGGACGCTGCTCAGTGTGGACAGGCTGGCCAATGAGGGCACGACCCAGCTCAATGCGCGCGGACATGAACTCCATGCCGTCCTGCAGAACAGCAACGATGCCGTCCAGCAGGCCTCGAAGAGCCTGGCCAATCTGGAGAGCATGACGTCCCCACGCTCTACCGACCGCGCCAATCTCGAAGCAAGCCTGCGGGATATTGCCGCCGCCGCGTCTGCCCTGCGCGGTTTTGCAACGGACGTGGAGCGTAATCCGCAGCTCCTCCTCACGGGACGCCGGCCATGAGCAGACAGTTCCGCCGCCCTTTGTTTCTTCCGGAGACCAAACCCGTGACACGGCTCATAACCCGATCCGCAGCCCTTCTGGCCTTCGCCCTGATGTCAGGCTGTGCCGCGCCCCCCATGCAGTTCTATACGCTTGGCGCCCCCGCCATTGCACAGAACAGCGGAACCCTGCCCGCATCGGCCCCGGTCCTGAACGTGTCGCATGTCACACTCCCGGATTATCTCGACAGTCAGGATATCCTCATACGCCACGGCGACCAGCTTGACCGCAGCCTCAACGGGCGATGGGGAAGCCGTCTGTCCCAGGGCGTGACCGACCTTCTTGCTGCCCATCTGGGACAGGACTGGCAAGGTTATGTCGTAACCACGCAGCCTTTGGCCGAAACTCCTGCCCTGCGTCTTGCGGTCAATATCAGCCGGCTGGATCTCGACAGCAGCGGTCAGGGCACCCTGACTGCCGACTGGGCGCTGATCCCCTCGGACGAGCACCAGCCCGTCCAGCGCAGCCGTGGTTCCTTCACCGCACAGGGCACGGTGACGACCGACAGCGGCAAGGTCGCCCTAACCCGGACCCTCGTCGAACAGCTCGCTGCCCGGATCGCCAGCACGACCCCGCGCCCCTGAACACCAGCCCCTTTCGCTCAGGCGACGAAGGCCCTATTTTCCGTGATCCTGCGCCCTGAGGCTGCAAGTTCGCGGAGCGCCTGATTGAAAACCGTGCCCATTCTCCTGACCGTTCTGGCGGTCGGCTTTCCGGCGTCTCACCTCTCCGGGACGGCGCAGGCAGCCGATACGCGCGATACGCTTTCGATCGGTCTGGCCATCGAACCGCCGGGTCTGGACCCGACGCGCGGCTCCAGCGAAGCCATCGGGATGGTGACGTATGGCAACATCTATGAAGGGCTGATGCGGCTGGACGAACAGGGCGCTCTCAAACCCCTTCTGGCACAGGACTGGCATATCTCGCCGGACGGCCTGGCCTATGATTTCATGCTTCATGACGGCGTGCGCTTCCATGATGGTACGCCCCTGACCTGCGACAGCGTAAAGTTTTCCCTGCTCCGGGCAGGTGCAGCGGACAGCACCAACCCGCACAGGGCCATCTTCAGCCAGATCGCCGACATCTCATGCCCGGACAGCCTGCATGTCAGCATCCGGCTTCAGCATCCTTACGGCAGTTTCCTCTATCAGCTCGCCTGGAACGACGCCGCCATTCTCTCGCCGGCGTCCGCAGCGCAGAACATCAGCCACCCCGTCGGCACAGGGCCGTTCGTGTTCGGTGAATGGCGGCGCGGGGACCACCTGACCCTGACCCGCAATCCGGATTACTGGGGTGCCCAGCCGGCCCTGAAATCGGTGACGTTCCGCTTCATGCCCGATCCGCTGTCCGCCAGTAACGCGCTGCTGGCCGGGGAGCTGGATGCCTATCCGTCTTTCCCGTCCCGGGAAATCCTCAGCCGCTTTGCCGGAAATACGCAGTTGCAGGTCATCCGGGGCAGCTTTCCCTTCAAGGCCATTCTCGCCCTCAACAACGCCCGCCGCCCGTTCAGCGATTTCCGTGTCCGGCAGGCCATCGCACAGGCCATTGACCGCAAAGCCCTGATCCAGGCCGTGGCCGACGGAGACGGGACGCTCCTGCAATCTCACATGGCACCGGACGATCCCGATTACGTCGCCCTGCCCGACCGCTATCCCTATGATCCGGACCATGCCCGCGCCCTGCTGAAAGAGGCGGGCGTGGCACCCGGCACGCATCTGACCCTGACCTTCCCGCCCATCGGCTATGCACGCGACAGCAGCGAGCTCATTGCCGCCTATCTGGAACAGGTCGGGCTGAACGTGACGCTTCAGCCCGTGGAATGGCCGACATGGCTGGGTCAGGTTTACGGACAGGGCCAGTTCGACATGACCGTCATCGCCCATACCGAACCCCATGACATCACGATCTATGACCGCACGCCCGTCTATTTCCACTATCACAGCCCGGCCTTTCACGGGCTCGTAGAACAGTACGAAGCGACGGCGGATACGACCCGGCGGCACCAGCTTTCCGTGCAGATGCAGGAACAGCTCGCACAGGACGAGCCCAATGTTTTCCTGTTCGCGATCCCCCGCGAAACCGTCATGAACCGACGCCTTAAGGGACTATGGACCAACCAGCCCATCGCAGGGTGCCCGGTTGCCGGTGTTTCCTGGGCGCCATGACGGGCATGGATATCTTCCGCATCCCACTGGAACGGCTGGTTCTTCTTGTTGTCGCGAGCCTCGTTATTTTCGCGGCCATGAACCTGCTGCCCGGCGACCCCGCAGCGGTCATGCTCGGGCTGGATGCAAGCCCCGAAAGTCTTGCGGCCCTGCATCAGAAACTCGGGCTGGAATCATCCCTGCCCACGCGATACGCGCACTGGATCAGCGCATTCATTCGCGGTGATCTGGGCCGGAGTTACATCTATGACGTTCCCGTCCGCAGCCTGATCGGCGAGCGCCTGCAAAGCAGTCTGCCCCTGATTTTTCTGGCCATGCTACTGTCTCTGGGCGCAGGCATTCCACTCGGCGTGATGGCGGGCGCAAAGCGCGGAACACTGCTTGATACGGGCCTGATGGGCTTCCTCCAGCTTTTCAAATCCATCCCGGATTTCTGGCTGGCGATGATGATGACGTTCCTGTTTTCCCTGACCCTGCACTGGCTGCCTTCCAGCGGCTTTCCGGGCTGGCATGATGGTGCTCTCCCGGCGCTCAGGGCCCTCACCCTTCCCGCCATCGCTCTGGCCATCCCGCAGGCCGCCATCACGGCGCGTTTCATGCGCTCGTCCCTGATCGAGACCCTGTCGCAGGATTTCATCCGCACGGCCCGGGCACAGGGCTACAGCACACGCGGCGCTCTGTGGCGCATCGCATTGCCCAACGCACTGATCCCCGTCCTGACCTTGGCCGGGATCCAGCTTCCGGTCCTCGTGACCGGAACGATCATCGTCGAGAGCGTCTTCAGCCTGCCAGGCTGTGGAAAGCTCCTGCTGGAGGCCGTCAACCAGCGCGACATTCCCGTCGTGCAGAACCTCGTCATGCTGATCGTCGCGTCTGTGATGGTCCTCAATGTCCTGATGGCGGTCCTTGTACGCTGGCTTGATCCGCGCATTGGGACAGACCCGTCATGAAGACGCGTTCCAACCGGACGCTTCGGGCAGGGAGCATTCTGCTCGGAATTGTCCTCCTCCCCGCGACCGTCATGACCCTGCTCGATGACGGTCACGCGCCGCCCATCGACGTCCTGCACCGTTATGCGCCGCCCTCCCTGCTGCATCCGCTAGGAACCGATCCTTTCGGTCGCGACCTCATGGTCCATGTCCTGACCGGAGCCTTCAACAGCGTGACGATCGCCGCGATCTCCGTCTGTCTCGCCACGATTGTGGGAACGGCACTCGGCCTGATCGCGGCGGCCCGACCCGCCAGAGCCATCATGGGACTGGCCGATCTGGGCCTGGCCTTCCCGCCTGTCCTGATCGCAGCGCTGCTCGTCACCGCTCTTGGAGCCTCGGCCACGGGTGAAATCCTCGCCATTGCCCTGTTCGGCCTCCCGGCCCAGATCCGCATCACCCGGCAGGCTGCCCGCTCCATCCTCATTCAGGACTATATCGCCGCATCCCGACTGGCCGGACGTGGTCCGGTTTACATCACGCGCCGGCACGTCCTGCCCAACATCTTGCCACTTCTGACGGTCCAGGCGACCTCCTCGCTGGCCCTCGCGATCCTGTCCGATGCCGGGCTGTCCTATCTCGGTCTGGGCGCCCCTCCGCCCCATCCCGATCTGGGACGCGCCCTGGCGTCGTATCAGATCCATATCTTCGATCATCCCCTGCTGGTCGCCATACCGGGAATAACGATCATGCTGCTCGTGCTGGGCTTTAATATGTTCGGGGACGGCCTGCGGGATGCCCTGGACGCAGCCCATGAGGAGCACACCCCATGAGTTCCCTGCTCCATGTCCGGAATTGGAGCGTCCAGAGCCCGGACCGGCCGATCCTGCATGAGGTATCCTTCACGCTTGAACCGGGCCAGATCCTCGCTGTCACCGGGGAATCCGGTTCCGGGAAATCCACGCTCGCACTGAGCCTGATGGGGCTGCTGCACCCCGGCTTTCAGGCTCACGGCAGCATCCGGCTTGAAGAGACGGAGCTTTCCACGCTCTCCGAACAGGACTGGTGCCAGATCAGGGGCAAAAGACTAGGCATGGTCTTTCAGGAACCCATGACGGCCTTGAACCCCACGCGCCGTATCGGGACCCAGATCGGGGATACATTCCGCCTTCATACGACGCTCTCCCGTCGCGAGATCGGCACGGAAACACGCACACTTATGGAACAGGTCGGCCTGTCTGAAGCTGGCGTAAACGAACGCGCCTATCCGCATCAGCTTTCCGGTGGCCAGAGACAGCGTGTCCTTCTGGCAATAGCGCTGGCCTGCCAGCCCGAACTCCTGATCGCGGATGAATTCACCACTGCACTCGATGCCCGGACCCAGGCAGCCATGATGGCGCTTGTGACCCGCCGTTGCGAGACGCAGGGCATGGCCGTTCTCATGATCTCCCATGACCTCGGGCTGGTGCGTCGTTATGCCGATCATGTTCTGATCATGAAAGACGGCGCCTGCGTGGAACAGGGCGCAACCACATCCGTGTTTGACGCCCCACGCCATCCCTATACGCAGGTGCTCCTTGCCATGTCCCTGCACGGCGCGGCCCGCACGCCACTGACGCCCCTGCCCGTCTTTACAGCACCATCATGACCCCGATCCTTCAGGCCCGGAATGTGACGTATGGAAGGACAGGCCGGCAGGGTTTCTCCTTCACGCGATCTGCACGCCCACCCATTCTGAAAAATATCAGCCTTGAGCTGCAGGCAGGCCAGACGCTCGGGATCGTCGGGGCCTCGGGAAGCGGAAAATCCACCCTGTGCCGTATCCTCAGCGGCCTGATCGCGCCCGATGAAGGGCAGATCCTGTATCAGGGGCAGGATTTCGCGACCGCATCAGAAGCAGTGCGGAAGAAAATCCGCCCCGCGATCCAGATGATCTTTCAGGACCCGGCTGGCGCGCTCGATCCACGTCAGACGGTCGGTGATATCGTGGGGGAAGCGCTGGGTCCCGTCCCGGATCGGGACGCACGCATCCGCACAGCTCTCCAGGACGTCGGACTTTCCGCCGATATCACCAGCCGCTACCCGAGAGCCTTTTCCGGCGGCCAGAAGCAGCGGATCGCCATCGCCCGCGCCCTGATTACACGCCCTTCCGTCATCATCGCCGATGAAGCCGTCTCGGCGCTGGATGTCTCCACACAGGCCATCGTCCTGAACCTGCTGCTCGATCTTCAGAAGCGGCATGGACTGTCGTATGTTTTCGTCAGTCACGATCTGGCTGTCATCCGCCATCTGTCGCACCATATCGCCGTTCTGGATCAGGGTCGGATCGTGGAATCCGGCCCGGCGTCCGATATTCTGAACACGCCCACCCAGCCCGCCACGAAGGCGCTTCTTGAAAACACCTACTGACCCGCGAGGCATCATGACCAGCCTGAACCTCCTCACCGACATTCCCGGCATCCGCGTCGGCCATAGTCAGGACCTGACCCTTCGCACGGGCGTGACGGCGGTCCTGTTCGATCACCCCGTCATTGCTTCCGGCAGTTTCCCGGGCGGCGCACCGGCCCTGCGGGAAACCGCGCTGCTGGAGCCGGAAAACATGGTTGGGCATATCCATGCGGTCGTCCTGTCAGGCGGCTCGACCTATGGGCTGGACGCGACAACCGGCGTTCAGGCCTGGCTGCGCGAGCAGTTCGACAATGCGCCCCTGCCGCCGGGCACCATCCGCGTGCCCATCGTGGTGCAAGCCAGTCTTTACGATCTGCCGCCGGGCGGACAGACGACATGGGGCCGCTATTCGCCCTACGCCGAAATGGGCCATCAGGCCGCAACCAGCGCCCGAAGCGGAGCTTTCACACTGGGCACTGCTGGTGCAGGCACCGGCGCGACGACCGCCACTCTGCGCGGAGGGCTGGGCTCGGCGAGCGCGATCACACCCGCCGGGCACCGCGTGGCCACACTGGTCGCCGTCAATGCCGTCGGAACGGCCACAATCGGCGACGGGCCGCATTTCTGGAGCGCGCCTTTCGAGCAGGGTGACGAATTCGGCGGCCTGGGCATGCCGGCGCATCTGAGCGCAGAGGATTTACGTCTGCGCTCCAAATGGGCTTCCGTCGCCGGCACCACGATCGGCCTTATCGCCACGGACGCCACCCTCACCAAGACACAGGCGAAACGTCTGGCCATTCTGGCGCAGGACGGCGTGGCACGCGGCGTGTTTCCAGCCCACCTGCCGCTGGACGGGGACGCCATGATCGGGGTCGCGACCTGCGAGAAGCCAGCTCCCCTTGGTCAGGAATGGACCCAAATCCTCCATGCCGCCACGCAGGTCACGGCCCGCGCCATCGCCCGCGGCGTGTACGAGGCGTCCCCTCTTCCCGGTGGCGCCGCCCTCCCGACATGGCATGAACGTTTCGGATCCAAAGATACGCCACAAAAATGATCTGACCCTCATTTCATATATTTTACTCAGGATCGTATATGATTATAGGACTCAGACCGAGTGTCGTGTCCGAGGCTGAGTCCATGTCAACTTTTGTGCCGTCCTATCCTGTCCGCTCCTCCCTTCGTCAGGCCATAGCCGCAGACATGCGCAGGCCTGAAGCGGAATGCATCCTTCCCCTGATCGAACAGGCCACGCTGACCGAAACGGAACAGCAGAACACGTTTGACGTCGCCCGCCATCTGACCCGTACGCTGCGGACGCAGCGTCGCCCGGGCGGCGTCGAAGCACTCGTGCAGGAATTCTCGCTGTCCTCCGCGGAGGGCGTCTCCCTGATGTGTCTGGCCGAGGCCCTCCTGCGCATTCCGGATGCTGCAACCCGCGACGCCCTGATCCGCGACCGGATCGGCACAGGCGACTGGCTGTCCCATGTCGGCGGCAAGAAATCCGTTTTCGTGAATGCGGCCTCCTGGGGGCTGATGCTGACGGGCAAGCTGACCAACGACACGGATGAAGGTCTCGCCGCCGCGCTGTTCCGCCTCGTCGGACGTGGCGGGCAGCCGCTGGTGCGCCGTGCGCTCGACATCGCCATGCGCATGATGGGCGAACAGTTCGTCATCGGCGAAACCATCGAGGAAGCCCGTAAGGTCAGTACCGAACCCGAAGACCGCGGCTTCAAATATTCCTACGACATGCTCGGCGAAGCGGCGATGACGGAAGCCGACGCCCTGCGCTACCGCCGCGACTATGAGCGCGCGATCGACGTGATCGGCCAGACCGCACGCGGTGCGAATGTCTATGAAAAAGCCGGGATTTCCATCAAGCTCTCGGCCCTGCACCCACGCTATGCCTTCGCCCAGCGCGAGCGCGTCCTGAAGGAACTCGGCCAGACGCTGAAAGACCTCGTCATCCAGGCCCGCCGCTATGACATCGGCATCAATATCGACGCCGAAGAAAGCGAACGTCTGGACCTCTCGCTCGACCTGATCGAAGATTTGTGCCACTGCCCGGAACTGGACGGCTGGAACGGCATTGGCATTGTCGTACAGGCCTATGGCCGCCGCGCGCCCAAGGTTCTGGACTATCTGATCGACCTCGGCCGTCGCAGCGGACATCGCCTCATGATCCGCCTGGTGAAGGGCGCGTACTGGGACAGCGAAATCAAGAAAGCGCAGGTCGAAGGCCAGACGGATTTCCCGGTCTATACGCGCAAATGCTACACGGATGTCAGCTATATCGCCTGCGCGAAAAAGCTTCTGGCGGCGCGCGATGTGGTTTTCCCGCAGTTCGCGACCCATAATGCCCGCACACTGGCTACGATCTACACGCTGGCCGGCCTGAACTTCCAGATCGGCGACTACGAGTTCCAGTGCCTGCACGGTATGGGCGAGACGCTTTATAACGAAGTCGTCGGCCCGCAGAAACTCAACCGCCCGTGCCGGGTCTATGCCCCGGTCGGCTCGCATGAGACGCTGCTGGCCTATCTGGTGCGCCGCCTGCTGGAAAACGGCGCCAACTCGTCCTTCGTCAACCAGATCGGCGACGAGAGCCTGCCCATTGAGACCCTGATCGCCGATCCGGTCGCGCTCGCAAAAGCCGTCCAGCCGCCGGGCGCCTCGCATCCGGCCATTGCCCTGCCGAAAGACCTGTTCGCACCCGAACGCACCAATTCCCGCGGTCTGGATCTGACCGACGAGCATACCGTCACGGCCCTGGCCAAAGCCGTCTGCGCCTCCGAAAAACAGACGCTGGAAGACCTGTCCTGCTCGAGTGAGACGCAGGAGATCCGCAATCCGTCCAACCATTCGGACAGGATCGGCAGTGTCCGTTTCGGAACCAAAGAGGATGTCCGCAAGGCTATTGATGCCGCCGAAAGTGCAGGCGCAGCATGGGCGGCTCTGTCCGCCGACGCACGCAGCACAAAACTCGATCGCGCAGCGGATCTGCTGGAAGAGCATCAGAGCGAACTGATGGCCCTTCTGGTCCGCGAAGCGGGCAAGTCCTATGCCAATGCGCTCTCCGAAGTTCGCGAGGCCGTTGATTTCCTGCGGTATTACGCCGTTCAGGCCCGCGAAACGGCCCAGGCAGGCAGCAGCGCGCCGCTCGGCGTTGTTGCCTGTATCAGCCCGTGGAACTTCCCCCTCGCCATTTTCCTGGGACAGATTTCGGTCGCACTGGCGGCTGGCAATACGGTCGTCGCAAAACCCGCTGAGGAAACACCGTTCATTGCCCTGCGCGCCATTGCCCTTCTGCGCGAAGCGGGCGTGCCGGAAAACGCCCTCCGGCTGGTGCCGGGTGCTGGCGAAACCGGCGCGGCCCTCGTGGCCGATCCGCGGATTGCTGGCGTGATGTTCACCGGTTCCACCGCTGTCGCCGGCCTGATCGCCAGCACTCTGGCCGGACGGACTGGCGCGGACGGGCAGCCCGTTCCGTTCGTGGCCGAAACCGGCGGCCAGAACGCCATGCTCGTGGACAGCTCGGCCCTGACCGAACAGGTGGTCGCGGATGTTCTGGTCTCGGCCTTCGACAGTGCCGGCCAGCGCTGCTCCGCCCTGCGCGTCCTGTGCGTGCAGGAAGACTGTGCCGATCGCGTTCTGACCATGCTCCGTGGTGCAGTCGAAGAACTGCACGTGGGCAATCCGGCCGAACTGCACACGGATGTCGGCCCGGTCATTTCCGCTGAAGCCCAGTCGGGCATCCAGACCTATATCAACGCCTCCCGCGCACAGAACCGTGCCGTCTGGTCCCTTCCCCTTCCGGACACGGCATCGAACGGCACATTCATCGCCCCGACGATCATCGAGATCGACAGTCTGGCGGATCTCAAAGGCGAAGTCTTCGGACCGGTCCTGCATGTCCTGCGCTTTGAAGTCAGCGGCTTCGAAGCCCTGATCAACGCGATCAACCAGTCCGGCTACGGCCTGACTTTCGGTCTGCACACAAGGATCGAAAGCCGCATGACGCATGTCACCTCGCGCATCGAGGCCGGGAACCTCTACGTCAACCGCAACATGGTCGGCGCGGTTGTGGGCAGCCAGCCTTTTGGCGGCGAAAAGCTGTCGGGCACGGGACCGAAAGCCGGTGGTCCGCTGATCCTGCGTCGCCTGATGAGCACCGCCCCGGCCCATACGGACTGGGAAAACCAGGAACTGCCAGAGCCCGCACGACTGTTCCTGTCCTGGCTGATGCGGACAAGCTTCCCGCTCTATCAGACAATCGTGGACGCCATGCAGCATGGCATGTGCGGCACCACCCGCGAACTGCCCGGCCCGGTCGGCGAAACCAACCTGTACCAGCTTTTGCCGCGTGGCGCCGTCCTGTGCATCGCCAGCGACCGCGAGACCATGCTCCGCGCCGTGGGCCTTGCCCTCAGCGGTGGAAACACGGTCTTCGTTCAGGGACCGAATGTGGCTTCGGACTGGGTCTCCGACCTTCCCGATGCGCTTGCGCTGCATATCCGTCGCACGCAGGGCGGACGTGTTGCGGGATGTCGGACGATCCTTGCCTCTCTGGAAGAAAAACAGATGGCGGAACAGGCCCGTGCCGCCCTGTCGCGTTCGGGCATGGTCGTGCAGCTTTACATGCTTGACGCGAAAAGCCCGATCCGGCCTGAATGGGTGCTTCAGGAAAAGGTCGTCAGCACGAATACGACGGCCGCGGGCGGTAATGCCAGCCTGATGACCATCGGATAACGGTCCTGTTCGGCATGGCCGTTCGCGCCGGCCATGCTAAGAGGACTGCCCCCCAACTGACGGACGACCCCATGCGCGCTGCCGAGCCAAACTTTACCCCTGTTGATACGAAAAGCGGCTCGGCCTCGCTCGAAATCGCGGACGCCCTGCGCCGTGCCATCACAGACGGTATCCTGACCGATGGTCAGCCGATGCGACAGTCGGAGCTTGCCCGCAATTTTGGCGTCTCCACCATCCCGGTCCGCGAAGCCCTCAAACAGCTTGAGGCGGAAGGCCTGATCGCTTTTCTGCCCCATCGTGGCGCCGTGGTCACGGGGCTGAGCGAGGCGGACATTCTGGAATATTCGGACATCCGCGCCTCGCTGGAAAGCATGGCGGCCGGACTGGCCATGACATCCCTCACCCGTGTCGATCTGGCGCGGATCGAGGACGCCTATGAGGCCTTTGTCAGCGGAACAGGCGGCGCACAGGGCATGGAGCAGTCCGGCCGTCTGAACTGGGAATTTCACGGTGCCATCTATGCCGCAGCGCAGCGCCCTCGGCTGTACGGCATGATCCACGACCTGCATTCCCGGCTCGACCGTTACATCCGCGCCCATCTGGAACTGCCGGGTCGGAAAGCCGCCACCGACGCCGAACATTTCCAGATCCTTCAGGCCTGCCGCGCTCGCGACGGCGAGGAACTCGGCCGCCTGACGAAGCAGCATATTCTTGAAGCCGCTTCCCTCTCGCTGGACGTCATCCGCGAGCGGACAGCGCCCTGATCCTCACCGCGCCGGATTGACCGCAACCAGCGTCGCAGGTCCCCGCTCGTCATACCAGAGATGCAACGGGCCATCCGCATGGAAGAAGCCCGGAATATTGTCGATGATATGGGCACTCTGCTCCAGACACGACACCAGACGGATACGGTACAGCCCCTCCATTCCGGAAGCCTCGCCCGCCCCTATCAACCCCGCGGCTGACATGAGAGCCGCAGCCGTCCCGACAGGATCCCGCCGCAGGGTTCTGAAGGACGCCAGCGCCACATCCAGAGCCTCTCTCTCGTGAGCACTCAATCCCGCCGGTTCCACGGCCTGCCGCAGGCGGATCAGCAGACGCCCCAAGGACAGAGCAGCAAACGCGCCATCGACATATCCCTGACGGTCGATGGGAGACGCCACCAGAGACAGCCGCATCAGCAGGATGGAAACCTTCTGGATCTGCGTCCCTTCCCACACCATCCAGGACGGCACTTTTGCCGCAGGCCGGGCCGAAAGGCTCTGAAGCGAGCGGCCAAGGGAAATGACGAGCCGTGAGGCATAAAGCCGCTGATCGGCCGGCATGATCACCCGGAACACCAGAACCAGCAGCGCGCAGCCCATCAGGATGGCGAGCCAGGTGTTGATGAGCGTGATGTCATCGGGAACCATGCTGTTCGTTATCATCAGCTGCATCGCCAGAAAGACCGTGTAACCGAATGCCCCCACGCCGTAGCGCGGATGGAACTGGAGCCACACGCCCGGCAGCATGCAGGCACAGACCGACAGCCAGAGCATCGGATAACCGTCCACGCGTGGAATTGCGGCGATATGGCACAGCCAGCAGGCCGGAACCGACAGCGCCGTCCCGATCGCCATCGGCAGACTGGCCCGTGCCGCCGAGGGCGCCGTGGACAGCAGGCTCGATGCCGCCACGACATACATGATCATCATCGGCCCGGTCGGGAAATAGGTGATGTACCAGATCATGCAGGCCAGAAAGGCGATCAGCATCCCGCGCAGCCCGTTATAGATCGCCGACATCCATTCCAGATAAGGCATCACCCGGACGCGAACATGCGGGCCGCGCGGGCTGGACAGGTCCAGGACCGTCTCGCGAAGCTGGAGGAGAATGTCGCGGACATTATCGACAGAAGCCTGAACCGCAGGCGATGTCGCCGCCCCTTCCAGAACCTCAAGCCGCCCGAGCGATTCTTCCAGACAGGCCAGCACGCCCTGCGGCCACTCGATCCATCCGGCGCTTTCCGTCAGCGCGAGGAGTTGAGTCAGCGTGTCACGGATTTCTCGATGAACAGGCGCCGAGAGCGGATTTGCCACTCCCAGATTGCGCCAGTATGGGTGATAGGAGGCGACAAGCCCCGTCATGCGACTGACGGCGAGCCGGTATCCCCGCACCCCGGCATGGATATCTGGGTTGTCCGTCGCGGCGTATTCTATGGCAGGCCCGAGCCGCGCCAGCTGTCCCAGAAGACGCTGCCGCCCGTCATAGATTGTCTGCGGAAGGCTCCGAAAAGCCCCTTCAGTCCCCACAGGTTCCGAACCCGGAGCATCCTGCGCATCGGAGCGGTTCATCAGTCCTTCATGAAACACCAGGGCATGGCGGATCGTCTCGCGGAACGCCCCCGAAAGCGCGTCCATCGTGCCCTGACGCCGACGCGGCGACGTCACCATGAACACCGCCGCCGTCACCACGATCCCAAGTGCGACGTCCGACACGCGCATCATGGCGGACATGAAAATATTCTCGGGATGCGCAAACGCGGGAACGGCCACGATGATGATCGTGTAGCCAGCGAGAACCGCCGCATAAGCCCGGAAATAACGCAGACAGGTTGCCGTCATGCAGGCCAGGCCCACAAACGCCGACAGCGCCATGAAATACAGGACGGCGGACTGTACGAACATCGCCATGACCGCCGTACTCAGGGCCGCACCGATCACCGTTCCGGTCATGCGCCACACGCTTTTGGAGACCAGTGCGCCTACAGTCGGGTTCGCGACGATCAGGACGGTCGTCACCGTACTCATCGGCGATTCCAGCTGGATCATGAACGCGAGGAAGAGCGCAATGCCGATGGACAGGAACACTCTGGCCGTAAAAGCCGCCGTGGAGACGAAATTCCGCCAACGCACGCTGTTGCGGTCGAAAGAAAGAAGCTGGCGAAAAGGATTGCGCATGAAAGGTCCGGAAAATCAGGGGGAAGAAAAACCGGAGAGGGAAAATTTCCCTTCCATCATGCCAAGCTGGCTGCGAATCATCGCCACGGCATCCGAAGGCAGTCCCTCGGTCAGACGAGCTTCCAGATCCGCCGCGATGCGGTGGAACTGACGGCACCGCTCGCACCCGGCTTGCGTGAGAACCAGAAGGTTGGAGCGACGGTCCTGCGGATCGGGCTTCCGCGAGATCAGCCCTTCCCGCCCCAGATGATCAAGAACCCGCACGAGCGCCGAGCTGTCCACGCCCATGACGGACGCCAGATCGCTCTGCTTCATCCCGTTTCCCATTACCATCAGGTACGCCATGGGCCGCATGGTCGCGAGCGTCATGCCCTCGGGCCGCAGGAGACGGTCCAGCTGCGCCCGCCACAGGCTCGACAGTCGCAGAACATGAAAAGTCAGCCCCATGTCATGAAAACTGCTGCCCCGAAGAATGGACGGATCGTACTGGACAGCCATTTCTGCTGACACCTCATCTGTTGACATAGCAATAGATTATATGACACCATCACAATTGAAAACAGATCCTGTTGACATTTTCGTCAGGAGGTTCAGTTTTTGATCCATATCACTCACCGACTGCTGCTTCACTGAGTGGGAGTCGATGTGGCTGAGCGAGGAGCGTTGTGGACGAATTGGCGTACAGTCTGGCGGGTGGCAGTCTGGTGGTTGACGGTGGGGTCGGTCCCTGATGCTGGCTGAAGTTGACCTGTTTGGCGTTTTCGTTGCACCGCTTTCCATTTATGCCGTAGCGGCGGTCTTTGTGACGTTACTGCTTCGAAGCATCCTGTGGCGCACCGGTGCGCTGGGGTGGTTCTGGCACGTCGCCCTCTTTGAAATAGCGCTCTATGTCTGTGTTCTCTGTCTACTCATCCTTTACGTATAGGAGGGGTCGGCAATGAACTGGACCCGCAGCGTGATCCGTGTCCTGCTGACCCTCATCGTCCTGGCCCTGGCCATCGGACTGGGGCGCACGATGTGGGACATCTACGTCCTCGCCCCCTGGACCCGTGACGGCCGCGTGCGCGTTTACGTCGTGGACGCCGCCCCTGAAGTCTCGGGCACGGTGGTTGCCGTGCCGGTCGTGGACAACCAGTTCGTCCACAAGGGCGATCCGCTCTTCGTGCTCGATCCGGTGCGCTTCCGCCTCGACATTGACGCCGCCCGCGCCCGGGTGGCCGGGGCCGAGGAAGACCTCAAGCTCCGCACCTCCGACGCCAAGCGCCGCATGGGCCTGGGCGGCATCGTCTCGGCGGAAGAGCAGGAAGACTTCAACTCCAATGTTGAAACCCAGCGCGCCAAGGTCAACGCGGCCAAGGCCGAGCTGAACACCGCCCTGCTGAACCTGCAGCGCTCGACGGTCTATTCCCCGGTGGACGGCTACATCACCAACCTCAACCTGCGGGTGGGTGATTACGCCCATGCCGGCGTGTCGGGCCTGGCGGTGATCGATGCGCACAGCTACTGGATCAACGGCTATTTCGAAGAAACCAAGATGCACGGCGTGCATGTGGGTGACGAAGCCCGGATCAAGCTGATGGGCTACAAGCAGATCATCATGGCGCATGTCGTCAGCATCGGCCGCGGCATCAACGACCAGAACGGCGTGTCCGACAAGCTGGGCCTGCCGGACGTCAACCCGATCTTCACCTGGGTGCGTCTGGCACAGCGTATTCCGGTGCGTCTGGAGTTCGACAACGTCCCGCCGGAAATCACGCTGGCGGCTGGCATGACGGCCACGGTGACGATCGGACGTGAGACGCCGGGCGCGCGGGGCCGTCTGACCACCTGGCTGCAGAACCACCTCTGACATGTCACGCCCCCCCCTTTCCCGATCGCTGGCGCGGCCCTTTACCCGGGCCGTAGCCCTCCGCAGCGTGGCTCTGGCCCTGAGCACCTGCCTGTCGCTGACGGCGTGCACGGTCGGGCCGAACTTCAAGCCGGACCGGATCAAGGTGCCCGACGCTTTCGTCGAGCAGCCCCGTCCGGCCACCGCCGATGCGCTGGCGCAGTCGGCGGCCGACATGAAGGACTGGTGGGCGCAGTTCCACGATCCCATGCTCAACGAGCTGGTGGAACAGGCGATCAAGGGCAATTACGACCTGCAGATCGCTTCGCAGCACATCATCGCCGAGCGCGCCGTCCGCCGTCAGGCGCAGTCGGCCTGGTATCCGCAGCTCGATGTGGCCGCGGGTGGTGGCGATGACCGCTATTCCATTAACGTGGACAACTGGCCGCTGCGTCCGGGCAACACAGCCAACCGCCCCGAGGCCTCGGTCCTGACCTATGGCGCGCGGGCGAGCTGGGAAGTCGATCTGTTCGGCCACATTGCCCGGCAGGTGGAAGAGCGCAAGCGGATCGTCGAGGAATCGATCGAGAACCGGCGCGCGGTCCTTCTCGCGCTGCTGGCCGAGATGGCCACGGATTACGTGACGCTGCGCTCCGTGCAGGAGCGTCTGACCGTCACCGAACGCGCCATCGACGTGGCCGTGCGCTCGCGCGAACTGACCGAAAAGCTCTACACGCATGGTCTGGGCAACACGCTGGCCGTGGCACAGGCGCAGACGGAAGAGCATCTCGAACGCGCCCGTCTGGCCCCGCTGCACGAGCAGGAAGAGCGGCTGATGCACGCCATCGCCGTGCTTGTCGGCGACATGCCGGGCCAGCTCGAGGAAGAGCTGGAAAAGCGCCGTCCGATCCCGGATCTGCCGCGCTTCCCCGACAGCCTGCCCTCGATCGTGCTCGCCAACCGCCCCGACATCCGCGTGGCCGAGGCCGAATATGCCGCCGATACGGCACGCGTGGGCATTGCGGTGTCGAACCTCTATCCGAAATTCATGATCCCGCTGACGTTCAATCCGAACGCGTCTGCCGCCTATCAGGCGTTCCAGGCGGGTGGCATGGCGTGGAGCTTCATGATGATGGCGACGCTGCCGGTCATTCATGGCGGCCGCTATACCGCCGCGATCGCGCAGGCCCGCGCCGAGGCCGAGGGCAGCCGTCTGACCTACCGCAAGACGGTGCTCAAGGCGTTTGCGGATGTCGAGGACGCGATGGGCGACTGGCGGCACAATGCCGAGCTGGTCGAGGAGCTGAACCAGGCCTCCGTCGATGCCGGCCTGGCCCGCGACCGCGCGCAGAAGCTGTTCACGGCCGGTCTGACCGGATACCTGAACGTGCTGACGACCGAACAGACCGCCCTGTCCGCCGAGGACCAGGCCGTCGTCGGCCGCCTCGCCCGTGTCCGCAACGCCGTCGCGCTGTACATCGCCCTCGGCGCAGGATGGCAGGGCAAAGCCCTCACCGACACAAGACTCCCCGTCGAAGTCAAACAGCAGAACGCTTTCGCCCGGGCCTTCACACGATAAGGCGGGGGGCTGCATCCCCGTGAAAGCATTTGGCTTTTGCGGGGAAACGGGACAAGGTTCTGGCAGGATTACCTCGCCCTTGAGTTAGGATCAGTGATGGGCAGACTGTCTTTCAGGCGGAATATTTCCTCTGCCTTTTTCGCTCTGCTCACCCTCATCCCGTCCGCCCAGGCCAGATCCATTCATGACTGCGTCATGACAAGCGAAGTCGTGCCTTTCCTGAACCCCGCCGGCGCGCCCGTGATCCATGTCCGGGTGAATGACCATGACGTCGGCGCCTTTTTCTCGACCTTCACCACCCGCACGAGTGTCTGGGACGCCAAGGGATTTGATTTTTACCGCGAAGATCCCATCAGGACCATTTCCGTCACGGGAACGGGCGGGAACTATTCCACCACCGTCCACAGCCTTCAGATCGGGCAAGCCGTCCTCAAGGACATGACCGCCCTGCTGGTCGGTGAACGCCCCCCGAAAGCGCCCGACGGGCTGCTCCTGATGGTGGATATCGGGTGGGACATTCTCGGGAACTATCATGTCCTGATCGACCGTTACTCCCAGAAAATGGCCATCTTTACCTACGACACGGCACCGGACTGCCCCGATATCGGAACGCTCATGAAAGATCCGGGGCCCTTCATTCCCCTGGTTTCCTTCGATGATGAGTCCCCCCAGCTCAATCAGATGACAGCCGTGCTGGACGGACACAAGGTGGACATGCAGATCAATACCAGCGCCAACCGCTCCATCATCCAGCAATGGGTGGCGCGGAAAATGGGCATTTCACGCCGCATGCTCGCGCAGGATGACGAGATCCGCGTCGGCGCCGGCGAAGTCCTGCTCGGACACAGGCATCATTTCAGCACGCTGCAACTCGGCTCGCATACGCTGCATGACATCACCCTGGATGTCGTCCCCGATGCGGAGTTCAATATCTTGGGAATGGACGTCCTCAAGCACTTTAACGTCCTGATCAATCCCATGAAGGGCAAGCTCTGGCTTGAGGATTTCAAGCCCCCGCCGGGTTATGTCGAGGAAAAGGCTCTCCCCTGGTCGCCGACCCATGACCGACTCAGCATCACGCATGCCAGCGAGGAAAAGCAGGCCCCGCCTACACAGGATCAGGAGACGAAGCCTGCGCCTCGCCCCTCCGTAAATCCGTGATCAAGCGTCCGCCGAACCGCCATCCACATCAAACTTCACACCCTGCGCAAGCGGCAGGGTCCGGCCATAATTGATGGCGTTGGTCTGCCGGCGCATATAGGCTTTCCACGCATCGGAACCGGACTCCCGCCCGCCGCCAGTTTCCTTCTCGCCCCCGAAAGCTCCCCCGATTTCTGCGCCGGACGGCCCCATATTGACGTTCGCAATGCCGCAGTCGGAACCCTGGACCGACAGAAACTGCTCAACCTCGCGGATATCGGTCGCAAAAATGGACGACGACAGGCCCTGCACCACGTCGTTCTGAAGCGCGATGGCTTCATCGAGCGTGTCATATTTCATGACGTAAAGGATCGGCGCGAAGGTTTCTTCCAGCACCGGGCCCGTCTGCGATGGCATCTCGACCATTGCCGGACGAACATAGAACGACGCCTCGCCATTCACATCGACGCGCGTTCCGCCGTGGACCGTGCCACCTGCGTCCGCAGCAGCCTTCAGGCTGTCCTGCATCATCCTGAAGGAGGCCGCATCGATCAACGGACCAACGAGCGCGTCCCCCTCAACTGGGTTACCGACCGAAATCGTCTTGTAGACATTGACCAGCTTCGGCACGAGCGTGTCATAGACGCTGGAATGCACGAACAGACGACGCAGCGTCGTGCAGCGCTGGCCAGCGGTTCCCATGGCACCGAAAGCAACGGCCCGCAGCGTCAGATCCAGATCGGCGGAGGGGGTGACGATGGACGCATTGTTGCCGCCAAGTTCCAGAATGGAGCGCCCGAAACGACGCGCCACACGCTCACCGACATCACGACCCATCCGTGTCGAACCCGTTGCCGAGATGACGGGAACACGGCGGTCTTCCACCATCAGTTCGCCGATCTCGCGGCCACCGACCAGAAGCGTGCTGAGCGCGACCGGTGCATCACTGCCGAAACGAGCAGCGGCTTTCAGGAACAGGGCCTGCGTCGCCAGCGCCGTCAGCGGGGTCTTTTCCGAAGGTTTCCAGATCACGCTGTCACCGCAGACCAGCGCCAGCGCGGTATTCCAGGACCAGACGGCCACCGGGAAATTGAACGCCGAGATGATGCCCACTGGTCCGATCGGATGCCACTGCTCCGTCAGGCGATGATCCGGACGTTCGGATTGGATCGTTAAGCCATAAAGCTGGCGGGACAGACCGACCGCGAAGTCGCAGATATCGATCATTTCCTGCACTTCGCCGAGACCTTCGGACGGCACCTTGCCCACTTCCAGCGTCACCAGACGTCCGAGCGCCTCCTTGCTGGCCCGAAGCTCCTCACCCAGCAGGCGGACAAGCTCACCGCGACGCGGCGCCGGAACCCTGCGCCAGACTTTGAACGCGTCGAGCGAACTGGCGATCGTCTCCTTCGCCTGCTCCGCGCTGACTTCCGCGACCTCGGCAATCGCCTCTCCCGTCAGCGGAGACTTCACCGCCAGACTGCCCCCCGTATACAGATCAGGTGACACGCCAAGGCTGTCGAGGAGCGCTGCCACTTCGCAACGGAGAGATGCCGTCATTGTTCTTCCTGTCCTGGGTCTTCCATACCGGACGCGGGACACGGCCGGGTCTGCATGACGCTGACCGAAAAGCATTTCAGGCCTGATCCCGCGTTCGTTCTATTCACAAACCGTTATGACAGGTTCGTCAAGATGACGCAGCCAGAGCAGACATGTCCGAACGCTTCACGAACCGAAGCTCAGGCCTGGATATCCTGCAGGACCTGAAAGCCCTCGAATACGGGAGGCCCCAGCGTCAGCACCGGTCCGTGCCCGGCACCGGCATGCGCGGCCCGGAATTCTTCCGATCGGGTCCAGCCGATGAAGGCATCGTAAGACGCCCAGATGGTATGAGAGGCATAAAGGACGTAATCTTCCATCGCCGGCCCGCGAAGAAACTGGAAGCTGACAAATCCGGGCACGGTTCTGAGCAGAACATCACGATCCAGCCATTTTTTGCGAAAAGCCTCTTCGCTGTCCGGCCGGACCCTGAAGCGGTTCATGGCAATATACATCGCGGCATCCCCATTTTCTCACCCTGCATGACCTAGGCCTGCGGGGCATTTTAACGGGCGGGTTACCCCTGCGGTTTCGCCTGGGTTGGTCACCCGCCTTCCTGAGATGGAACCCCGACGCAGCGCACACAAGGCTCCCACCAGCAACCAGACCATCATCCCGTCTGTGCCGGACGGCAGAAAACCGGTAGGATATCCGCAAGCAGGACCACACAGCCGCATCTGGTGAGGCACAGACCCCGCGTCGATGGCGGCTCAATCAGAAGATTCCTCTGAAGGCAGGACCCATGCAGAATTTTGAATTCTACAATCCCACACGCATCATTTTCGGCGAGAACACGATCCCGAAACTGGCCGATCACATCCCCCCCGAAGCACGCGTCCTGATCCTGTTCGGCGGGGCGAGCGCGGAACGCAACGGAACGCTTCCGGCCGTCCGCAAGGCGCTTGAAGGCCGTTTCACACGGGAATTCGGCGGCATCGAAGCCAACCCGACATTCGAGACCCTGATGAAGGCTGTCGAACTCATCCGGGAGGAAAAACTGGACTTCCTGCTGGCCGTCGGCGGCGGGTCCGTCATTGACGGGACCAAGTTCGTGGCCGCAGCCGTGGATTTCGAAGGCGATCCGTGGAGCATCCTCACGACGCACGGCGCAAACGTCAAAGCCGCGATGCCGCTGGGTACCGTGCTGACGCTGCCGGCGACGGGTTCGGAAATGAACAGCTTCAGCGTCATCAGCCGCCAGACCACACACGAAAAGCTGGCCTTCGGCAGCCCGCATGTCTTCCCGCGCTTCTCGGTGCTGGACCCGACCCGCACCTATTCCCTGCCCGTCCGACAGGTTGCCAATGGTGTCGTGGACTCCTTCGTTCACATCATAGAGCAGTATCTCACCTATCCCGCAGACGGACTGGCGCAGGACCGCTTTGCCGAGGGGCTTCTGCTCAGCCTGATCGAGATCGGGCCGAAGGTGCTGAGCGAGCCGGAAAACTATTCCCTGCGCGCCAATTTCATGTGGATCGCCACGCTGGCGCTTAACGGAATCATCGGTGTTGGCATGCCGGAAGACTGGTCCACGCACAGCATCGGCCATGAACTGACGGCCCGGTATGACATCGACCATGCCCGGACGCTCGCGATCGTCCTGCCCTCCATGCTGCGCGCGCGGAAAGAGGCCAAGCGGGGCAAGCTGCTTCAGTACGCAGCCCGCGTATGGAACCTGCACGAGGGCACGGAAGACGAGCGGATCGAAGCGGCCATCGTCCGGACCGAAGAGTTTTTCGAAAGTCTGGACATCCCCACGCGCCTGTCAGCCTACGACATTGGCGAGGACGCCATCGAGCCGCTGATCGGGCAGCTTGAGGCCCACGGCATGACCGCACTGGGTGAACATGCCGACATTACACCGGACGTCAGCCGCCGCGTTCTGCAGATGAGCCTTTAAAAAAGACGGGGGCGGCGCAGGCTACCCCCCGTTCCAGTCAGGACGCCGTACCGATGACGTCCTGCAGATGCTGGCGGTAGGCTGCGAGTGTTGCCTCCACATTCGGCGCCTTCATCACGTCCGTCGCAAGGAAGGTCGGGAGCGCGGACATGCCCAGGAACTCGTGGGCCTTGTGGAACGGGAAATACACCCCGTCGATACCCCGCCCTTCAAAGAACTGGGCCGGGTCCGTGAAGGCCTCTGCCGGCGCATTCCAGGTCGTTGACAGCATATAGCGCTTGCCCTGCGCCAGACCGCCCGAGCCATATTTGCGCTCCGGATGGGCCCGGCTGCGGCCGTCATTGGCATAGAGCTTGCCGTGACCGGCCGTCATGACTTCGTCGATGTATTTCTTGACGATCCAGGGCAGCCCCATCCACCAGCCCGGGCACTGATAGATGATCAGATCGGCCCAGATGAAGCTTTCGACTTCCTGTTCCACGTCATAGCCATCATCGATCTTCGTCTGGCGGATCTCATGGCCGTTCTTGGACAGAATATCAGCCGCCAGCGCCTGAAGCGTGTCGTTCAGCCGTCCGTGGGAATGGGCGAAGACCTTGCCGCCGTTAAGGAGAAGAATTTTCGTCATGATCGCGTATCCGTTCTGTCAGGCATCGGGGATGGGACTGTTCGGAGGCCATGATGAACCGATAACTCCCTCTTGATAATTGTTGCGATCTCCACAAAACCTGTGAAGCAGTTTCACAGATCGGAAGACAGATGGATAACCGTTTCGGGGAGATGAAGATCTTTCTCCGCGTCGTGGAGAGCGGCAGCTTTTCCGAGGCCGCACGCCTTTCCATGACCACGCCGTCCACCGTCAGCAAGCTGATCGGGCGGGTGGAGAACCGCCTTGGGGTCCGGCTCGTGGAACGCTCGACCCGCAGACTGTCAGTCACGCCCGAAGGTCTGGCCTATTACGACCGGGCACAGGCCCTGATCGCGGAGCTGGACGACATGGAAGGGTTCCTGTCCAAGAAGACTGTCCAGCTCACAGGGACAGTGCGGATCAATGCGTCCGTGGCATTCGGGACGCTGGCGCTGGAGCCGCTGCTCCCCGCATTCTGGGACGCCTACCCGGATATCGTGGTTGATCTGTCACTGTCGGATGAAATGACGGACCTGTATCTGGACCGAACGGATATCGCCTTCCGGGTCGGAAAACTTCAGGATTCCAGCCTGACGGCTCGGCATCTGGGAAGCGTACCGCGGCTGATCGTCGGCGCACCGGATTATCTGGAACGGTTCGGACGACCTGAAACCGTGGACGATCTGGAGCATCATCGGTGTCTGGGCTTCAATTTCCGCCGGGCAGCTCCGGTCTGGCCGCTGCATGAGCGGGGCAGGATCGTGGACCGGATCGTCCAGGGGCCCTTGCTGGCCAATAATGGCGAGACCGTCCGCCGGGCCGCGATCCGCGGGGCAGGACTGGCGCGGCTTGCGGAATATCACGTGCGTGAGGATCTGGCAGCCGGACGCCTGGTGGAAGTTCTGACGGAAAGCGGCACGCGGGACGAGGAAGAGATCCACGCGCTTTATCAGGGCGGAAAACAGGTGCCCCAGCGCATCCGGGTCTTTCTGGATTTCGTCGTCCCGCGCCTTCAGGCCAGCCTCAGACCGCTTGCGGAAAATCTATGAACACAATTCCCAGATCCATGCTCAGGGGCTCTTTAGGGTGGGTCCGCCTTCTCCACGAAAGCGGACAAGTTCGCGTCGGATGACCTGAAAGACCGTATCGCGCAGCCAGCGGTGAACGCCGTCCGTATCCACGCGGGGGTGCCAGGCCTGAAAGGATGTGACAGGCGGCAGTTCGAACGGGAAATCGAAAGCCTCAAGCTGGATCTGGGAGAGCGGCAGGCGGTCGATGACGATATCAGGCAGCGGCAGGATCATGTCCGTCTCACGCATGGTCTCGATCATGGAATGGTACGTCGGCACGACCATCGCGATAGGGCGGGTCAGGCCATAACGCTCCTTGAGAATGGCATCGATAGGGCCATAGGGCCGGCCTTTGCGGGAGACGCTGATATGGTCGTAATCGACGAGCGTCTGGGGCGTGATACCCCGCGCGAAAATGGGGTGCCCTTCGCGGACCATGGCGCGGAATGACGTCAGGAACAGGGTCTGCCGCATGATTTCGGGACGCAGATCATCTGTGGCACCCACATAGAGGTCAATCCGGCTGTTGCGCAGGGCTTCGCTGGCCGGTTCTTCCGTTTCAGGCGAGAACACGATGCTGCATTCCGGGCAGTCCTGCTTGAGGGCCATCAGGATCGCGTGACCGAACGCACCGACGATCAGGTCATTGGCCCGGATCGTGAAGCGGGGTGAGAGATGGCGCAGGTTCAGCGTTTCGCTGTCATTCACCAGCGCATCGGCGTCGCGTACGATGCTCTGGACGCGGTCGCGGATCCGGTTGGCGAAAGTCGTGGCCACCATGCGCCGGCCCGACAGGACCAGGATCGGATCTCCGAACACGGTTCGGAGCGTGGCGAGATGGCGGCTCATGGCGGCGTCGCTCACCTTCAGGCGTCGGGCAGCCTGTGAGACACTCTCTTCTTCCACGAGAACCTGAAGATAGCGCAGAAGATCGAGATCGTAGCGTCTGTGGCTGTCGGTCCGCTTCGCCATCGCACACTCCGTTTTCCGCTGGTCTCACGCGCATTTTCACGCCTTCGTGTAAAAATGGAAGGGATTTCTTCAACCCTTGCGAAAAGTGGAAACGTCACTTGCTGCAAACGTGGGTTTTCGGACTCATACACTCCGGATAGGGGCTGTCTGGTAACGGAAGAGATCCATGGAACCAGCAGCCTCGTCGCCATCTGCCGCACCACCCGCCCAACCCTCCTATATTCCGCCTTTCGGCATGCGGACCATTGTCGGCTGTCTGGGGATGCTGCTGGCCGTGCATGTGGCCGGTTTCAACGAACACATCACGGAAATCGGCCTCGCCGATATCCGCGGTGCAATGCATATCGGGCATGACGAGGGAACCTGGTTCACCTCGATTTATGAGTCCTTCAACATCGCGGCCATGGCGTTCACGCCCTGGTTCTACATGACGTTCTCGATCTACCGTTTTTCGATCTTCATGACGGCTGTCCTCGCCATGCTGTCGCTCCCCCTGCCCTTCATGCCGGACATGATCTCACTGTGTTTCCTCCGCGCGGCGCAGGGGCTGAGCGCAGGGTGTCTGCCGCCCGTTCTGATGACGGTCATGCTCAAATACCTGCCGCCACCCATCAAGGTGTTCGGCATCGGCGGCTATGCGATGAGCGCGACCTTCGGACCCAATCTGGGTGGACCGCTGGAAGCGATGTGGTTCGAGCATGTGGGCTGGCGCTGGTTGTACTGGGAAGTCATTCCCCTCAGCATCATCGCCATCGCCATGATGGCCTACGGCCTGCCGCGCGACCCGGTACACCTCGAACGGTTCAGAAAGTTCAACTGGCGCGGGTTCTTCATTGGCGTGCCGTCCATCATCTGCGTGGTGACGGTGCTGTATCAGGGGGACCGGCTGGACTGGTTCCGCTCGCCCGTCATTTCCCATCTGACGTTCTGGGGCGGCGCTCTGTTCCTGGGGTTCCTGTTCCATGAGTGGCATCATCACAGCCCGTTCTTCCGGCTTCAGTACTGGAAGAACCGCAACATCACGATGGCGCTTCTCACACTGGTGGCCGTGCTCATCATCTGCGGGCTGATGCTCGAAGTGCCGATGACGTATCTGGAAGCCGTGCGCGGATACCGGCCGATCCAGGCAGCCCCGGTCGCGCTCACGGTGGCCCTGCCCCAGCTCATCATGCTTCCGCTGACGGCAGCACTCTGCAATTCCGCACGGGTGGACTGCCGCTATGTGCTGGCCTTCGGCATGTCGTGCCTGGCGCTCTCGGCCTTCCTCGGAACCTGGCTGACGCCGGACTGGGTGCGGGACAATTTCTACGTCATGCAGGGGCTTCAGATCTTCGGCCAGCCGATGGTCGTGATCCCAGTGCTGATGCTGGCGACCATGTCCCTTGGCCCGGCGGACGGGCCGTTCATTTCGGGCATGGTGAACATGCTCAAGGGCATGGCCAATGCGTTCGCAACCGCCATTTTCGAAATCCTGCTGCGGCGCCGGGAACAGTATCATTCCACCATGCTTCTGGACCGGGCGGGCAATAACGCCACGTCGCTCTCGGGCATGGGCGATCCGATCCATGCGGCGATCAGCAACACCTCGCCCGACAGCGATCATGTGGCGCGCAACACGCTTCAGATCTTCCACACCTATCTGCACGAGCAGTCGATCACGCTGGCGCTGGTGGACATCTACTTCGTCGTGATGTGCATCTGCATCTTCTATGTCGCGCTGACCGCCGTGCTGCCGAAACGGGTCTATCCGCCCGGCAAGGGACCTGCTCCCGCCATTCCTGCCGCGGCCCGCGAACCGGATCCCGAACCGACCCCCTCCTCCATTCCCGCCACCGCGCACTGACGGACCTGCCTCGAACATGATTTACGGAAAACCCCTTCTCCTGGCCGGATGTGCGGTCATTGTCCTGACGGGTCTGGCCTGGACGGCTGACCGCTTCTTCGTGGGTGACGGCATCCGTCAGGAAACCAACGACGCCTATGTCACGGCCGATTTCACGACTGTGGCACCAAAGGTCTCCGGACGTATCGACCGTGTGCTGGCGGAGGACAACGAGTACGTCCATGCCGGCGAAGAACTCGCCCATATCGAGGACGACGATTACCGCGCGGCTTTAGGTGCCGCCCATGGTGATACCGCTGCAGCGCAGGGCGATGTGGACAACCTTCAGGCCCTGCTGGACCGTCAGGGTTCCATCGTCGATGCGGCGAAATATACCGTACAGTCCGACGAGGCCGCGCTGGTCTTTGCCCGGCAGAACGCGGCGCGATATCGCAATCTCTCGGCCGGTGGGGCCAGCACGATCGAGCAGCAGCAGGGTGCGGAAGCCCGGCAGCTTGAAGCCGTTGCTGCCCTGGCCCGTGACAAAGCCCAAACCAGCACGGCCGAACAGCAGGTTGCTGTGCTCAAGGCGCAGCTTGAGAAAGCTCAGGGTGCGCTTCTGAAGGCCCAGAGTGCGGAGCATCAGGCCGAACTGAACCTGTCCTACTGCACCATCCCCGCCCCCGTGGATGGTGTGGTCGGCGAGCGTGGTGTGCGTGTTGGCGCGTATGTCCATCCGGGCACAGGGCTACTGGCGGTCGTGCCGGTCCGCAAAGCCTATGTGCTGGCGAATTTTCAGGAAACGCAGCTGACGAAAGTCCAAACTGGCCAGAGTGCGATGATCTGGGTTGATACGTTCCCGGGCCACCCGCTCAAGGCTCATGTGGACAGTCTGGCTCCGGCGACGGGTGTGGCCTTCGCCGCCATTCAGCCGGACAATGCGACGGGTAACTTTACCAAAGTCGTGCAGCGCGTGCCGGTCAAGCTGACCTTCGATCCCGGCCAGCCTCTGGCGGAAAAAGTGCGCGTCGGCATGTCGGTCGAAGCGCGGATTGACACGTCCTCAACGCCTGAGGGCATCCATTCCCATGACGAGCGGTATCTCTGGAAATGAGACCTTCCCTGTTCCAGCCTTCCCGCTGCCTTCTTCTGGCCCTGACCGCGCTGTCCGCCTGCACGGTGGGGCCGGATTATCATCGTCCCGATCCGCATGCACCGGCCCACTGGCACCAGAGCCTCGCCCCTGCTGCGAGCCATCCGCAGGAAACCTCCGCCATTGAGGTGCAGTGGTGGCGCATCTATCGCGACCCGACGCTGACGGCGCTTGAAGAGGACGTGGCGCGCAACAACCTTGATCTGCGTGAAGCAGCCCTGCACTTCACCGAAAGTCAGGCTGAACGGAAAATCGCAAGCGCCGCGCAGATGCCGCATATGGAAGGTGCCGCGTCCTATGCCCGAGAGCGCGCCAGCACGAATGGTATTCTTGGCCTTCTGGGAACAACGCAGCAGGCCGGTCCGGGCGAAATTGCCAGCGGTGAACAGGGTTTCGGCCCGGCAGCCGCAGACGGCGCAAAAGGCAATCCGTCGTTCAATCTCCCGCAATACGGGCTGAGTGCATCCTGGGAAGTTGATTTCTGGGGGCATGTCCGCAGACAGGTCGAAGCAGCGACGGCAGCCATGCATGAAACGGACGAACTGCGTCGCGATGTGCTGGTCTCGCTCATGGCCGAGACCGCGCAGGATTATCTGAACCTGCGCAATATCCAGACGCAGATCGGCATCACCCAGCAGAGCATCGATATCGCCCGGCACAGTGTGAAGCTTACGGAACTGCGTTTCGCACAGGGTACGGCAACGAAGCTCGATGTCGCCTATTCCCGCGGGCAGATGCATGGCTTCGAGGCGCGTCTCCCGGTCCTGAAAAGTCAGGAAGTGCATCTCGTGAACGCGCTGAGCTTTCTGACGGCGCGGGAGCCCGGCGCGCTGAAAGACAGGCTTGAGTCGTCCCAGACGATCCCGCCCGTCCCTGCCGACATTCCGGTTGGTCTGCCCTCCGAACTAGCCGAGCGCCGTCCGGATGTACGGGCTGCCGAAGATCATCTCCATGCTGCGACAGCCAGTATCGGCGTGGCGGTTGCAGACTTCTTCCCGCGCGTAACGCTCTCGGGAAGTCTGGATATTCAGGCATTGCAGTTCAGCGGCTTGGGCTCATGGGCGTCTCGGCAATACGGGTTCGGCCCGACCATGACGCTGCCCCTGTTCGAGGGCGGACGCCTGACCGGACAGCTTCATCTGCGCCGGGCACAGCAGAAGGAAGCCGCGATTGCCTTGCAGCGCACGCTTCTGAAAGCCTGGGAAGAAGTTGATGATTCCATGGCGGATCTGAGTGCCGCGCAGGAGCGTCGGAACCGGCTGGAAGAAACGGTTTCGGAAGACGAAACCGCCGTGCATATCGCGCAGCTTCAGTACAGTCAGGGTGCGGGAGACTTCCTCAACGTCCTGACGACGCAGAACGCCCTTCTGGCGAGCCGGAGCGCGCTGGCTGAATCGAGCGCCGGCGTATCTGTTTCCGTGGCCCATCTGTACCGGGCACTGGGTGGTGGATGGACGCAGAAATCCTGACGTCCATCCACACAGACACTGTTCTCAGCCGCCGTTCAGGGCGGTGTTGAGGACGGCTGCCAGACGCACGCCGGCCTGTTCCAGACGCAGCTCCATGATCGGCCAGGTCAGCGCGGTGTAGTCCTTGCCGATATCCGCGCCCTTGTTGGCTGGAAGCGCGCCATAGGCCACGCTGCGAGCCAGCGAATGGCTCTCATCGGCCCAGTCAACGGTCGCGTTGTAAACATCTCCGCCGTCCAGATCCTGCACCCAGTACTTTGTCTCATCCGGCGTAATCAGGGCGCCAAGACGGTCGGCTTCCTTCTTCGCGCGGGAGGCGTCGATGCTGTAGAACGGGCCGACATGCAGATCCGCTTCATGGTCGATCACGCCTTCGTCCCACAAGGAATGCAGGTTCATGTGGCCGTTGGCGTTGTCGCCGAAATAGGTCAGGCGGATCGCGTTTCCGCCCATATCCTTGTTCCGTTCGGCAGCATGCAGCGGCTGATGGATGTCCCCCACCAGATGCACCACCCATTTCAGGGCGACCAGCCGGTCCTGGGCCGAAGCATGCGTGTCGGCGAGGATTTTGATCTCCTCCGGCAGCTTCTCGACGACGCAGGCATGATCGGGGCAGTCGCGCGCCTGATCGTAAGCGGGATGGGACACGTCGATATCGACGTAATGCCATTTCAGGGTTTCCGGCGCGCCGCCCTTCTTTTTGAGAACATGACCGATCGTATCCGGCCAGGAGGCGACCTGATCGAGGGTCTGATGGTTCTCAAGGGCCAGCAGGGCCGTGGCGGCCTTCTGGGCCTGCGGCGTCAGACGCTCCTGCGCGATATCCGCCACGATCGCATGACCGTAAGGCCCCCACGCAAAGGCGCTGGAAGAAAAGACAAGAGAGCCGGCCCCGATCAGGGACGCACAAAGAAGACGAAAATGCATGGAAACCTGACTGTCCAACTCTGAAAGTGATGCTGCCCCAGTTTCTCACCGTTTCGAGAGCACCACAAGGCATTCCGCGGCACGGACCACGGGGTCGTGACCGCACATATTTCCGTGTTCCGGGAACACTCCCGCCCCGCTTGCCAGAGCTACGAAAAACAGAACCACCTGCCCCATAAGCCCGACAGTCCAGAAAATCTTCCCCGTCTGCCTTCGTTTTTCATTTCAGCGGCAAATAGTCATGAAACCCCTGTCACCTGTCGCGACAAGTATTCAGGGAATGGCCCTGTCCAGGCGTCATTTCCTGTCATTTCTTCCTGCTTAACGCCTGAACTTTTCAGAAAGATTACCCCAAGAGAAAAGCGTTTTTACCAGTCGGCGCACATCAGGGATAAAATTTTTACAAAGCAAGTCACGCAATAAACTAACTAATTAAAACAGTATGTCATAAAGTTTACCGGTGATTATATTCAGTCCTTATTGCACTTGTTGTTTTCAAAAAATACGCTCCCCAACATAACACGAGAAAAAGAGATCAATTTTCCAATTATCACTTAATTTTTATTTTGGAGACTTCCTGAATGTCACCCTGGGCACAAGTCTACGATCCCATAGGAAATATCTGGATTTCCGGTGCGGTCGCTCTCATCCCGATCCTGTTTTTCTTCTTCGCCCTGCTGTACCTGCATATGAAAGGGCACATTGCCTGTACGATTACTGTCGGAATTACCTTTGCACTGGCTGTCGCATTCTACGGCATGCCCGTTTTCATGGCCCTGGCAGCGTGTCTCTACGGTTTTGCCTACGGCTTATGGCCCATTTCATGGATCATCATCGGAGCGGTCTTTCTCTATAAAGTCTCCGTCCGGACGGGTCAGTTCGACATCATCCGTCATTCGATTTCGACGGTATCGGAAGACCAGCGCATCCAGCTTCTTCTCGTCGCCTTCGCGTTCGGGGCATTTCTGGAAGGCGCTGCCGGTTTCGGCGCACCAGTGGCCATTACGACAGCCCTGCTCGTCGGCCTCGGCTTTCCGCCAATCTACGCCGCCGGACTGTGCCTGATCGCCAATGCGGCACCGGGTGCGTTCGGCGCGATGGGTATCCCCGTAATCGTGGGGGCCCAGGTGATCGGAGCGGAGCCGTACATGGTCGGCCGGCTGGTCGTGATGCAGTTGATCGTGATCGGCGTCGTCATCCCGTTCTGGCTGGTCGGCGTGGTTGACGGGCTGCGGGGCATCCGTGAGACATGGCCCGTCATTCTCGTCACAGGCGCCACTTTCGCCATTACGCAGACCCTGACGGCCCTCGTGATCGGTCCCGAGCTTCCCGACATCATAGCCCCGCTCGTCACGATGGTGGCGATCCCCGTCTTCCTTCGGATCTGGAAGCCGAGCCGGATTTTTCGCTTCGAAACCGGAGAGACACCTGCCGACGCCATCGTCGAGAAGGCAACCTATACGGCACCGCAGATCCTGCGGGCCTGGTCTCCCTTCATCATCCTGACGGCTTTCGTGGCGGTCTGGAGCATCAAACCCTTCAAGGCCCTCTTCGCAGCCGGTGGACCGCTGGACTGGACGGTGCTCGTCATCCGCTTCCCGGGGCTGCACAACCTCGTCCTGAAAATGGCGCCGATCGTTCCCAGCCCGACGCCTTATGCCGCGATCTTCAAGGTGGATTTCGTATCTTCCGTGGGTACGGCCATCCTGCTGGCAGGCGTCATGTCCGTCCTGTTCCTGAAAATGCGCCCGAAGGACGCTGTCGCGACCTTCACGGATACGCTGCGGGAACTGAAAACGCCCATCTATGCCATCGGCATGGTGCTGGCCTTCGCGTTCTTGGCCAACTATTCGGGCCTTTCCACGACACTGGCCCTGGTTCTGGCAATGACCAAGGGCGCGTTCACCTTCTTCGCGCCCCTGCTCGGCTGGCTGGGTGTTTTCCTGACAGGCTCCGATACGTCCTCCAATGCGCTGTTTGGCGGCCTTCAGGCGGCAACCGGCCGTCAGATCGGGGTCAGCGGCGAGTTGCTGGTCGCGGCCAATACGGTTGGAGGGGCCGTGGGCAAGATGATCTCTCCGCAATCCATCGCCGTGGCTTCGGCCGCAGTGGGACTGGTGGGACAGGAAGGCGCCCTGCTCCAGTTCACGCTCAAATGCAGCATCGTTCTGGCCATTCTGGTCGGGCTGATGACAACGGCGCTGGTCTTCATGGGGGTGGGCACATAGCCCGCTCCTTCTGACAGCAGTATCGAAGGGGCGCAGGGTCACATCTGCGCCCCTTTTCTTTTACAGGACCTTAAAAGTACCCTATTTCTTCATCAAGGCGCCGAGTTGCGAAACATTCGCAACGTAGAAAAAGCCCCAGATGAGAAGCCAGTGCCGACTCTGCCTAATTCACGAAGGACAGAGGTAATAAATCCTCCCGCAGATCTTCGGAAATCCTTGGAAACCACAATAAGACAACGGGCGTTTCCGTTAGTTATCCTTCCCCGATATCTCTTTCTGACTTGCCTTTTTGCGGGATTATTTCCGGATAATTGGCCGTTCACGGTTGCATGATCACGCTGTCGCTGTAGGCTGCGGACCTCTGAAGGTGACGCGGATCACGGTCCTGTCATCAGTCTCGAGTGTATGCGAAGAGTGATTTTACATGACGAAAGATCGTCACTGCCCTCTTGTTGACCTCCATGTTTCCTCTCCCAATGCCATGCGCCTGAACCGGCTGATGCGGATGTCACGTCGTGATACGTTGATGACGGGCATGGCCGGCATGGGTGTTCTGGCGGCTGGAAATGTCGTGGCCGCAGAGCCTGCAACCGGCGCCGATCCTGAACTTGAACGCTTCATGAAGGTCTCGACACGCCTGACGGACCGCCCCTCTCTCGACCCGCGGATCGGAAAGGCGCTTTACGAGCGCATTCTCCAGTCGGGACCCGAGCGCAAGGCCCAGCTCTCAAAACTGGCGGACCTGCTGGACGGTGGAACCTACGAAAGCGCCTCCGCCTTCGCCAAAGCTGCCGAACAGGCCGACCCGGCGTTCAAGGATGTCATTCACGACCTCATGACCGGCTGGTATCGCGGCGTCGCGGACGGCAAGGTCGTGGTCTATCGCTCGGCGCTGATGTTCGACATCACCAAGGACGCCATCTACCCCAAGACCTATGCCGCAGGCGGCCCGTTCTACTGGACGACGCAGCCGCCTGAAGTCGACAAGCCGACCGGCGCGCCTGCGCTGTCGCCATCGAAGTTCGACGTGGAACCTACCTGAGAGCGGGAACAGCATCTCCTATGTCTTCAGATCAGAATCTTTCCGCCGATGTCGTCATCGTCGGATCCGGCGTTGCGGGCAGTTCCATTGCGAACGAACTGGCGCGCGCGGGCATTTCCGTCATCGTCCTCGAAGCCGGCCCCCGCGTGGACCGGCAGCATTTCGTGGACAATTTCCGCAATCTGGAAAACAAGCCCTCCTATCAGGGGCCTTTCCCGTCCACACCCTGGGCCGAGCATCCGCCCAACCAGATCACTCCCAACAAGTACCTGCATACGAGCGGTCCGAACGCCGAAGCCTATCAGCAGGTCTATCTGCGGATGATGGGTGGCACGACCTGGCACTGGGCCGGGTGTGCGTGGCGTTATCTTCCGTCCGATTTCGAGCTCAAGACCCGCTATGGTCAGGGCCGTGACTGGGCACTGAAATACGACGATCTCGAGCCGTTCTATTATCAGGCCGAAGTCATGATGGGCGTGTGCGGTCCGGACCCGAAGGTCGAGGATCTGGGCTCCCCGCGCAAGCAGCCCTACCCGATGGAAGCGCTGCCGATTTCCTACGCGGCGCAGCAGTTCCGCAAACTCATCAGCGAAAAGACGCCCTATCGCGTCGTGCATGAGCCGCAGGCCCGGAACACGAAGCCCTATGACGGCCGTCCGACCTGCGAAGGGCACAACAACTGCATGCCGATTTGCCCGATCGGAGCGATGTATAACGGCGGATATTCCGTCTATCACGCCGAGGCAGCCGGGGCGAAGTTCGTGCCAAACGCGGTCGTCTACAAGATCGAGCGGGACAGCGCGAACAAGAAGGTGACGGCCGTTCACTACTACGACCCGGACAAGGGTTCGCACCGTGTAACCGGCAAGTATTTCGTGATCGCCGCCCACTGCATCGAGACGGCCAAGCTGCTGCTGGTTTCGGCAGACGAGCAGAGCCCCGATGGTATTGCCAACAGCTCGGGCCATGTCGGCCGGAACATGATGGACCATACCGGCGTGCAGGTGACGTTCATCAGCGGCGACAAGGCCCTTTGGCCGGGACGTGGCCCGCTTGAGACGAACGTGATCGACAATTTCCGTGATGGCGACTGGCGTGGTGACCGCGGGGCGTATCTCGTGCACATGGTCGATGACAACCAGGTCGATTTCGCAACGCAGCTTGCAATTTCAAAGGGTTATGTCGGCAGGGACCTCGAAGAGCAGATCCGCTATCTGGCCTCCCATACGGTCCGTCTGTTCAGCCATAACGAGGCCCTGCCCGACCCGGACAACCGCCTGACGCTGAGCACGACGCACAAGGATGCGCTCGGGATTCCGCATCCGGATGTCTATTACAAGCTGCCGGAATATACGGTCCGCAGCTGCGAGCACACGCGCGGCCTGTTCAAGAACCTCATCGGCCTGATGCACGGCACGGACGAGCAGTGGACACCGGGCTATTTCCCGCAGGATCATCCCTCGGGCAGCACCATAATGGGCGTGGACCCGAAGGATTCCGTGGTGGACGGCCATTGCCGGACGCATGACCACGAGAACCTGTTCATCGCGAGTTCGTCCGTGTTCTCCACGGTCGGAACCGGGAACATCACCCTCACCGTCGCAGCCCTTGCGCTTCGTGTTGCCGATACGCTGAAAAAAGAACTGCTCCATGCCTGATTTCAAAACCGTTTTCTGGTCTTTCCTTGTTGGTGGAACGGTTCTGGGCGGACTGTCCGGTCATGCTGCACGGGCGGCGGATGTGGATCAGGATGTCATGAACCGGGGCGCCTATCTCGCCACGGCAGCAGACTGCATCGCCTGCCACACCAAACAGGGTGGGACGCCATTCGCAGGCGGTCTGAAGATCGCAACCCCCATGGGCGACATCATTTCGACGAACATCACGCCTGACGCCGATCATGGCATCGGGAAATACTCGGAGCATGACTTCGAGCAGGCCCTGCGTCGCGGCAAGCGGCGCGATGGCGAGAACCTGTATCCCGTGATGCCTTATGTCTCCTATGCCGGCATGACGGATCAGGACATTCACGCGCTCTATGTCTGGTTCATGAACGGGGTCAAACCTGTTGCCGAAACGCCGCCCGCAACCCAGCTCAGCTTTCCCAGCAATATCCGCCTGACCCTGTCGGGCTGGAACATGCTGGCGGGCAGCGAGAAGCAGGAAACCGGCGATTCCGCGACCTATGACAAGCTGCGGCGCGGCAAGTATCTTGCCACGGCACTTGAGCATTGCGGGACATGCCACACACCCCGCAACGTGATGCTCATGGAGAAATCCGACGAGTTCTTGGCGGGAAGTCCGGTTGCCGGCTGGTATGCTCCGAACATCACCCCGAGCAAGACCGGCGGGATCGGAGACTGGAACGAAGACGACGTCGTCCAGTATCTACGCACCGGACGGGTCAAGGGCAAAAGCCAGGCGGCCGGCCCGATGGGCGAAGCTGTCGAACACAGCACGAGCCATCTGACGGATGCGGATCTGCACGCGCTTGCGGCCTTCGTGCTTCAGGTCAAGCCGATTGACGACACGGCCGATCATCAGCCGCGTGATGCTTTCGGCAAGGCGAACGATATCCCTGATCTGCGCTCAGGCGAGCTGACCCGGATCGATAACCTGTCTCACAAGAACCCGGAAAACCTGTTCGACGCCAACTGCGCTGCCTGTCACGGGCAGAATGGTGCAGGTACGGCCGATCAGTATGCGCCGTCCCTGTACAAAAACTCCGTCGTGGGCGCCGGTCGTCCGGACAATCTGATCATGACGATCCTGACCGGTGTGAACCGCAAGACGGCGGATGGCCATGCCAGCATGCCGGCTTTCGGCAGCACGTCGGATGTGCAGCGTCTGGATGACGAGGAAGTCGCGAGCCTCGTGAACTATGTCAGCAAGACCTTCGGCAGCGGCACCTATCAGGTGACGGCGGATCAGGTCGCCCAGGTCCGCAAGGAGCATACGCAGCACTGACGCCTGCCCGTTCCGCGCAGCAGAAAGGGGAGACGGACCTGGTCCATCTCCCCTTTTTTGTGGAACTCTCCGGGATCAGCCTTCGCTGGAGCGTTTGTTCGTCAGCAGCAGGATGAAATACGGCAGGAAGAAATACAGCGCGATCATGACCATGAGCGGCCCGAGAAGCCATGCCATGTTTTCATGAAACAGGGACTGGCTGAACAGGTTGCCCAGTCCCATCATGCAGCTGACGCAGAAGAAACCGCCCAGATTTGCAAGAAATCCCCGATCGCCGTTGATCTGACGCAGCTGCTGGAAAAAAGGGCTGGACTGCTGCGGGACGGTCATGCGGACATACTTCCTGTTTGCCGGCAGAGGATGGGACAAACACGCCAGTCGCGTTCGTTCATTTTCCGGACTGACGGGCAGGATACTGCCACCTCCCGCAAGATCAAAGCCGGAACTCCATAAAAAGCGCCTGATTCCACCCAAGCGATCTCTTTTCGCGAACGGCTTATCATATAATTTGATATATCCGCGAACAGTCGGATCATGAATGATGGCTTCTCATGTTCAGGAGCTTCCCATGATCTCACAGACCGCCGCCGCGCCCCTGCCCCGCAACTGCACGTTCGAAGCGGCGGACTGGGATCTTCTCTCCCGCTGCTGGCATCCGGTGGCGCTGGCGCGCGAACTGGAAGAAAAGCCGCTGGGCGTGACGCTTCTCGACGTGCCGCTCGTGCTTTATCGCGCGGGCGGGACGATCGTGATCGCGGATGATCTTTGCCCGCATCGTGGCGTCCCGCTCAGCATGGGCACGGGCAATGGGGAAACGATTGCCTGCGCCTATCATGGCTTCCGCTTCGGCAATGGCGGAAAATGCGTGCGTGTGCCCGCCCATCCTGACAGCGCCATTCCCTCAAAGCTGAACCTGCGCACCTATCCGGCCGTCGAGCGATACGGGCTGATCTGGACATGCCTGAATTCCGACGGGACCGTGACGATCCCGCCAATGCCCCACTGGGACGAGCCGGAGTATCAGCAGATCAACTGCCCCTGGATCGACATCGCGGGTTTTGCGGGACGGCAGGTTGAAGGCTTCATCGACGTGGCGCATTTCGCTTTCGTCCATACCGAGACCTTCGCCGATCCCGATAACCCCGTCGTTCCCTCCTACATGCCCAGAATGACGAAAGACGGGTTCGAGGCGGAATATCGCAGCACGGTCAGCAATTTTCCGGTCGGGCATGAGGATTGGGAGAAGCCGGGGTTTGAATGGCTGCGGCATTTCCGCGTCCATGTGCCTTTCGTAGCCACGCTGGAAATCCATTTTCCGGATAACGGGCGACTGGTCATCATGAATGCCGCCTCACCCGTTTCCGCACGGATGACGCGCATGTTCTCGCCGATCTGTAAGAACTTCGACAAGCATATCCCGATTCAGGCGGTCTATGATTTCAACCGGAAGGTCTTTGAGGAAGACCGCGCCCTGGTCGAGGCGCAGAAGCCTGAAAACCTGCCGCTCGATCCGACACTGGAAGCGCATGTCATGGCGGATCGCAGCTCGATCGCCTATCGCCGGGCCCTGCGCGGAATGGGTTTCAGCCAGTTCTTCACGGCCTGAGGCGCGGGACAGATAAAAAAAACCGGCACCTGTTCTGGTGCCGGTTTTTTTCATGGAGTTAACGCTTCTGTTTAACGCTCAAGCCGCCTGACTGGCTGTCGTTTCCACGCTGGAATGCGCAACCGGCGCGCTGGGCGTCAGCGTGCGGCGGACGGCATCGTGCCAGCCATCGATCATGATCCGGCGCTGTGCCGGGTCCATCTTCGGTGCGAAAACACGCTCCTGCTTCCAGGTAGCCGCCACTTCATCTAGGCTCTTCCACAGTCCGACTTGCAATCCGGCAAGGAAGGCGGCGCCAAGGGCCGTGGTCTCAATATTGACCGGACGCTCGACCTCGGCCTTGAGCATGGAGGACAGGAACTGGGCGAACCAGTCATTGACGGCCATGCCCCCGTCGATGCGCAGGATGCTGGTCCGCATGGCCCCGTCCTCACGCATGGCGCGGATCAGGTCATAGGTCTGGTAAGCTACGGATTCCAGCATGGCACGCGCGATATGCGCCTGCGTGGAACCAAGCGTCAGGCCACAGATCAGACCACGTGAATCCGGGTCCCAGTGAGGGGCGCCAAGACCAACGAAAGCCGGCACCATGTAGACGCCATGGCTGTCCGGGATGCGGGTCGCCATATCGTCGGTCTGGGAAGCATGCGTGATCAGCTTCAGCCCGTCACGCAGCCACTTGATGCCGGCACCCGCCACGAAGATGGAACCTTCCAGCGCGTAGAAGGTCTTGCCACCGATGCGATAGGCAATTGTGGTCAGCAGCCGGTTGTTGGACATGATCGGCTTCTCGCCGGTGTTGAGCAGCATGAAGCAGCCCGTGCCGTAAGTCGCCTTGGCCATCCCCTCATGGAAGCAGGCCTGCCCGATGACAGCGGCGTGCTGGTCGCCCGCCATGCCGCCGATGGCGATCTTCTCGCCGAACAGCTTGGCTTCCGTCTCACCGAAATCGCTGCTGTTGTCGCAGACTTCCGGCAGAAGGGCGCGCGGCACATTGAAGAGCTTCAGCAGCTCCTCGTCCCATTCCTGCGTATGGATGTTGAACAACGAGGTGCGGCAGGCATTGGTGATGTCCGTCGCATGGCGCTTGCCGCCGGTCAGACGCCACAGCAGGAAGCTGTCGATCGTACCAGCCGCCAGTTCGCCCGCTTCCGCGCGGCGACGGGCATCGGGGACATGATCGAGCAGCCAGGCGATCTTGCTCGCCGAGAAATACGGGTCCAGCAGCAGGCCGGTCTTTTCACGGACCATGGCTTCCTTGCCCTGCTGGCGCAGGAGGTTGCATTCATGCGCCGTGCGGCGGTCCTGCCAGACGAGAGCGCGATGGATGGCACGGCCCGTCTCACGGTCCCAGATCACGATGGTTTCGCGCTGGTTGGTGATGCCCAGAGCCGCAATGCGCTCCGGCCCTCCCACCTCATCGATCGTCTCGCGCGCGGTGGCGAGCACATCACGCCAGATGTCCTCGACATCGTGCTCAACCCAGCCCAGCTCGGGATAATGCTGCGGGAACTCGCGGCGGGAAATGGCCAGAGCCTGCGCATCTTTTCCGAAGACAATGCTGCGGGTCGAGGTCGTGCCCTGATCAATGGCGAGGATGCAGTCTTTCTTGCTCATGATGTGTTCTCCGGCGAAAGGTCTTGGAAGTTCGAAGGGTTTCAGACGGATTTCAGGAGACCCGGTTGACGACGGGAAACGCAGGGTCGTCCGGGTTGGACACGACCAGAACCGGCTCGGCGGGATTGATCCCGTCCGGTGCTACGGTGATGGTCTGTTCCAGATAACGCGGCATGAAGGGTCGCAGGCCGAACTGGTACAGGGCCGCCCCGATCGGACCACCGACGAGCGGCGCCACGACAGGAACCCAGAAGTAATTGCCCGGAGCCGGCAGTGCGCTCTGTCCCCAGCCTGCGAAGAAGCAGAACAGGCGCGGGCCGAAATCACGGGCCGGATTGATGGCCCAGGCATCCAGATAGCCACAGGACGCACCGATGATCGCAACCAGCAGACCGATGATCAGCGCGCTGGAGTTCGCCTGAGGGGCCTGCGTATTGTACTGGCAGGTGATCGCGAAGATCCCGAAGACCAGAGCCGCCGTCAGGACCAGCTCGTCCCAGAACGCATGCGCCACCGTCACGTAATCACCGGGATGGGTGAAGAACACGCCAGCCGAACCACCATCGACGGCACGCGTCAGGTTATGCGCCACGTTGAAGTGGTCGATGACCGGCACGTAAAGCGAGTACACCAGCGCCGCACCGGCAAAGCCACCGAGTACTTGAGCGCTCATGTAAGGAATCACTTTCTTCCACGAGAAGCCACGGAACATGGCCAGTGAAAGGGTGACCGCCGGGTTTGCATGAGTGCCGCTGATCGCGCCGGTGGCATAGATCGCCACCGTCACGCCCAGACCCCAGACGATGCACACGCCCCAGTAGGCCGATTTGTACGGACTGGGATCGTAGAGCGAGTACATGGCCGCAACCCCATCTCCGAAGAGGATGATGATTGCGACAGCGAAGAACTCCGAGAGGAGTTCACCAAGGTAACGCCTGTTTTCTGACATGACTGGCATCCGCCATGAAAAAGGAAGCGATAAGGCTCAGGCCACGTTCTGACGTGCGACCTGGCCTGGATTGGAAAGAGGGGTGACATCGCCCTGCAGACGGCCTTCGACATAGGTCTGAAGGGCCGCGCGATCGGCATCGCTGACAAACAGGCCAAGCCGCGAGCGACGCCACAGGATATCCTCGGCGGTACGGGCCCATTCGTTGTCGATGAGGTAGTCCACTTCACGGGCGCTGAGCGTGTCACCGAACATCTGGCCCATCCCCTCGGGCGTGGACGTGGCGATGATATAGGCGCGCAGACCGTAATTGCGCATCAGACGCCAGGACGTGCGCTCGGACAGATGCGGCGCATGAGCCCGGAAACGGCTGAGCTGGGCGTCAAAATCCTTCGGCGCGAACTCTCCACCCGGAAGCGGTGTGCCGTCTGTCCAGCCCGGCTTGCGCAGGACCGGAAGATGGGGCGCAAGCTTCTCGACAGCATGTTCGGCCAGCTTGCGGAAGGTCGTGATCTTGCCGCCGAAAACCGACAGGATCGGCGCGGCAGTCGCATCCACATCCAGGACGTAATCGCGCGTGACAGCCGAAGCGTTGCCCGAATTGTCGTCATAAAGCGGACGCACGCCCGCATACGTCCAGACGACGTCTTCAGGACGGACGGTCTTCGTGAAGTAGCGGTTCACGCTCTCGCACAGATAGGTGATTTCGTCCGGCGAGATCTCGACATGACCCGGATCCTGCTCCCACGGAACATCCGTGGTGCCGATCAGGGTGAAATCCTGCTCGTAGGGAATGGCGAAGACGATCCGCTTGTCCGGGTTCTGGAAAATGTAAGCCTGCGACCCTTCGAAAACGCGCGGCACCACGATGTGGCTGCCCTTGACCAGGCGCACGCGGTTGCGGCTCGGCACGTTCAGGCGATCCTTCAGCAGTTCGGCAACCCACGGACCTGCCGCATTGACGAGGGCCTTGGCCTGAACCGTGCTCTGCTCACCCGTGCGGGTGTTTTCAAGCGTGGCGGTCCAGCCCTGCGGCCCCCGCACGGCTTTGACGAGACGGGTCCGCGTTTCGATCTTCGCGCCAACGCGCACGGCGTCCATGGCATTGAGAACCACGAGCCGGCTGTCCTGCACCCAGCCATCCGAATATTCGAAACCGCGCACGTAGTCCGAACGCAGCGGCTTCCCGGCAGGAGCCGTTCGCAGGTTCAGAGCCTTCGTTCGCGGCAGCGTCATGTTCGGGCACAGATGATCGTAAAGGAACAGTCCCGTCCGCAGCAGCCAGGCCGGACGCAGCATCTTGGAATGCGGCAGCACGAAGCGCATCGGCCAGATGATGTGCGGTGCGATCTTCAGCAGACGCTCGCGCTCCATCAGGGCCTCACGGACCAGCCGGAATTCATAATATTCGAGATAGCGCAGGCCACCGTGAATCAGCTTGGTGCTTGCGGACGACGTATGGCTGGCAAGGTCATCCTGCTCGACGAGAAGCACGCTTGCCCCCCTGCCCGCGGCATCCCTCGCAATTCCACAGCCGTTGATCCCGCCACCCACAACCAGCAGGTCGTAAGGCGCGGATGCGCCGGCCGGGGATGAAACCTCGTGAATCGATGACATCACACTCTCCTGTCATCACGCTCCAAAACGAGCGGTCGATGTTCGTTTTGGAGCATGTTGAGCGATAAAGAAAGCGTTTTATGTGATTCGTAACGCAATAGTGTGGAGCTGTGAGGAAACAGACGTTATTTTCAGCCACATGGAGCGTGACGCCTGCCGCGTCCAGATGGCGCTGAAACGCCTCTGAGACCGGCCGGTCGGTAATCAGATCATCAATATCCTCAAGATTGCCGACCCGCCCCATGGGGCGGCGAGTGAACTTGGTGTGATCGGCCAGAAGCAGGACGCGGCGTGAATTGCGGATGATTGTCCGCGCGCACTGGATCTCGCTCAGATCGAAATCCAGCAGGGTTCCGTCTTCCTCGATTCCGCTGATCCCGATCACGCCGAATTCCGTGCGAAAGGACGACAGGGTCTCAATGGCGGTCGCCCCGAGAATGGCCCCGTCCCGTGGTCGCAACTGCCCGCCGGCAAGGACGGTATGAAAATCCGCCCGCCCCGAAACCAGCGACGCGACATGCAGGTTGTTCGTCACAATCCGCAGATCCCTGTGGTTTGTCAGCGCACGGGCGAAGGCTTCCGTCGTGGTGCCGATATTGATGAACAGCGAAGATCGGTCTGGAATCAGCGCGGCGGCATAACGCCCGATCGCGGTCTTGGACGCGGAATTGAGAATCTGACGCGCGTCATAATCCAGGTTCTCGACCGTCGAAACCGGTGTCGCGCCACCATGATGCCGGCACAGCAGACCCAGCCCGGCGAGATACGTCACATCCCGGCGAATGGTCTGGACCGCAACGCCGAAATGCTGGGCCATGTCCTCATTGGCCATGTAGCCCTGGCTGCGGACCAGACGCACAATCTGGTCCTGTCGGGGGCTGGTCTGAAGGGTCTCATGAGGCATGGTGCGGTCCGGGCAGCGAATGTGAGAAAACGAACATAAGCGCACATTGTATCACACGGAAAGCCGGTGAAGACCCTCCCCGCCCTTTCCATCACACCAAAAGAAACCGGGGCTCTTCCGGGCCGTTACATCGCCCGGTCCATAAAGCCATATTCCAGCCACGCTTGAAGGGCTTTATGACAGTTCAGAGCATGCCCCCGGCCGTTTCAGCCGGGAGGTCATGACTGGGTTTGAAGGTGCGTTATGAAGACAAGACTTTTTGCAGGACTGATGGCTGCCTGCTTCCTCGCCGCAGCTCCTCTCGCCTCTGCTGATCCGCGTGGCGGCGGCCCTGGTGGTCCGGGTGGCCCCGGCGGCGGTCACGGGGACTTCCGCGGTGGCGGTCATGGCGGCGGACAGAACCGCATCTGGCGTCGTGGCGACCGCTATGACGGTCCCCGTGGCAGCCGCTGGGCCGTGAACAACTGGCGCAACTATCGCGGCCTCTATGCTCCGCCGCGCGGCTATTACTGGATGCGCTACGGCAACCAGTTCCTGCTGACGGCTCTGGCGACCGGCCTCATCGCCGGCGTCGTGACGGCCAACAGCGGCGTGGTGCAGCCGGGCGTTCCCGTGGCTCCCCCGCCGCCCCCGCCGGGCACCGTGGCTCCGGGATATGGCCCCGGACCGTACTGATCACGCTCCGTTCCAGACCGGAAAGGCAGGGCTCCCACGGGGCCCTGCCTTTTTTCGTGCCTGCGCAAAAGGGCCTGCGCAAAACGGAAGTGATCCGGGATCATTTGGACATGCAGGTACAGTAAACATGCACGATGGCGAAAATGACGAAGCCGGTCATCCAGAAATAACTGGCATGAATATGCCCCGCGGCATCCATCGTCGTCGTCATACAGGCGACAAGGAAAAACGCCGTCATGAGAGCGCCGGACAGAACCATCCAGATAATGCGTTTTCTGGTCATTTTCCCACAGGCCCATTCTGCAATTTAGTGCCGGGGACCCTGAACCCAAAAAACTGATGGCGCAAGCAGGGTTTTTTCAAACCCGGATCAGAGCTTCGACCTCATTCCATTCCGGAGCAGCATCGGCAGCGCCATGACGGGTCGTGGCGAGGGCCCCGCAGGCGGACGCAATCCGTGCCGCATCGGGCAGGCTTTCCCCGCAGGCCAGTGCCACGGCCAGTCCGGCGTTGAAGCAGTCTCCGGCCGCCACGGTATCGATCGGAACAACCCGGAATGGCGCCAGATGGCCCGATCCGGTCCCGTCATGCCAGAACACGCCCTTCGCCCCCATCTTCACCAGAACCGCCCGGACACCTTTCGCCAGCAGGATTTCCGCTGCCCTGCGCGCCTCTTTCACTGTTGCAGGACGGATGCCGGTCAGGCTGAAGGTTTCGCTTTCATTGGGCGTGAGAATATCGATCTCGGACCACAGCGCTTCAGGCAGCCCATGCTCCGGCGCGGGAGCCGGGTCCAGCACGACAAGGCCACCCGCGCTCCGGGTCCGACGCGCCGCAGCCAGAACGGCAGACTGGGGGATTTCTAGCTGAAGCAGCAGGACTTTCGCCCGATCCAGCCAGGGGGCCGCGGCCACGATATCCGTTTCATCCACCGCCATGTTCGCCCCACCCGCGACGGTGATGCAGTTTTCGGCCGCCGCATCGATCCCGATCAGGGCAATCCCGGTCGGGTTGTCCGCATCATCCCGCAGGGGCGACAGATCCACCCCGAACCCGGCAAGACTGGCCCGGGCCTGAGCCCCGAACGCATCGCATCCCACACGCCCCGCCAGTGCGACATCCACGTCGAATGCCTGCGCCAGTCTCGCGGCCGCGGCCGCCTGGTTGCTGCCCTTGCCGCCCAGACCGATCGCATAGCTCTCGGCATGAACGGTCTCACCCGGGCGCGGAAGCCGCTGGCTGCGGGCCGTCAGATCGATGTTGATGCTGCCGAAGGAAAGGATCAGGGGCGTCCGCAAGGTCATGTCCAAAGGGCCAGAAGCTGGAGAAACAGGGATTTTTCCGAGCCTGCTTATCGGATGGCCCGCAGCCCTTCAAGCAGGACGGAGATTACTTCATGAGGATCACGGTCTCGACACGGACCATGGGATCCACCGAATGAAGAAGCGTGCTCATGCCCCATTGCCGCTGGTCAAAGCTGCCATGGCTGACGATGCGCATCAGGGTATTGCCCTGGAACTGAAGCTCCGTCGTCAGAACGAGCGGATGCGTCTGTCCGCGCATGGTCAGTTTTCCCGCAAGCTCCATCCGGAGCTGCCCTTTGACGATCCGAGGACGGCAGTCTCCCAGATATTTCATGACAGGATGGGTGTCGCTGTCGAGCATGATGCCCGAAAGCATGACCTGTTTCAGGACAGCGCTGCCGACCTTGAGGGAACTGACATTCATGGTCATGTCCACATGACAGCTCTGCCGGTCCAGATCGTAAGTCAGTGCTCCGGACACATCTCCGAAATTTCCGTCAATATCCGTCAGGGCCGAACGCGCGTGCAGAAGAGCCTGAGTATTGACCGGCGACAGGACAAGATCCTGCCGGGCGGCGAAGGCCGGCCCACTTGCCAGCAGACCCAGAAGAAACATTGCAGGGAAAAATCTGTCCGTCATTGCTCCACACCATTGTCTTCACAGTTCCTGTCTACTGAAACTTCCGCGCGACGCTCCGGTTTTCTTTTCCGACTGGCCGTCCCTTCCGCTGGACTGTGGCTTTCGGAAAAGGATGTGATAGGCTCCGAGTCCCTTCATGGCCGCGCGAAAGTTTCCATTCCCCTCATGCGACCTGCCCGCCTCCGCCCCTGCCTTCCCGGGCTCACCCTTCTGGCGACAGGGGGATGTTCTCTTCGTGGTGCTCCGTCCTTTCCCGTTGTGGGCGCCTATTTTCCGGACTGGATGGTCTGCGGGCTCGTGGGTGTCGCCACAGCCGTTGGACTGCGGGTCCTCTTTCTGCTGACGGGGCTCGACGCCCTGCTCAGTTTCCGCCTTTTCACCTATGTCGCCCTGGGTGTCATCGCCGCACTGGGCGTGTGGACCCTGGTATTCGGACCCTGACCGTGCAGCGCATTTCAGTCTCCGGCAAAAAGCCGATCGGCATTGTCATCGCGGTTGTCTGCGTGGGAGTGGCCGTCCTGTTCGGCGTCCACGTCTCCCACGAAGACAGCACCCACCCCTCCTCCGACAGCGGAAGCATCGACGCGGAAATGGTGCATGTCGCCTCTACCGTGGGCGGACGCCTTAAGGAACTGGATGTTTCGGTCAACCAGCACGTTCACAAAGGCGACGTACTGTACCGGCTGGATCCCGAGCCCTACGAACTGACCGTCCGGCAGGCGCAGGCCAATCTGGATCTGGCCAGCGCGGAAGTTGAAAACCAGACGCGTCTGCTGAGCATCAAAACGTCCAATGCCGCCACCGCCGACGATCAGGTCGTCCGGGCCCAGACCAACCGTGATCTTGCAGCGCGCACCGTCCAGCGGCTTCAGCCTCTGGCGGGGAAATCGTACATCCCGTGGCAGCAATACGATCAGGCCCGTGTCGCCCTGCATGATGCCGAAGTTTCGCTGGCCCAGTCCCGCAACCAGTCCGCTGCGGCGACCACTGCGATCGGGGACCTGAAAAGCTCGATCGCCGCGCGCGATGCCAGTCAGGCGGCACTCGATCATGCGCGTTATGAACTGCGGCAGACCACGGTGATCGCTCCGGTTGACGGTTACGTCACCAGCCTGAGGGTCAAACCGGGCGAAGTTCTCGCGCCGTCGCAGGTTCTGTTCACGCTGATTGCGGATGATGAGTGGTACGCCACAGCCAATATCCGCGAGATCAATCTCGGCGCCGTGCAGATCGGAGACTGCGTGACGGTCCATTCCATGATCGACCGACGCACGCCGCTCCGAGGGCATGTCGAAAGCATTGGATGGGGTGTGCTCTCGGCGGATTCCGCTGGAATTGCGCGCTCCCTGCCGATCGTGCCACGACAGATGGACTGGGTGCATGTGGCCCAGCGCTTCCCGGTCCGCATCCGGCTGGAAAAGGCAAATCCCCTTCTGCTGCGGCTTGGCGCCACCGCGACGGTCGAGATCCGGCATGGCGCTGCCTGTCCCTGAAACCGCCCCTTCACTGGAGGACCCACGTCCGGACCTGATGCGCCCCGGACTGAGTCCTTCGCGCATCTGGCGTCTGGTGTGCAATCCCGCTCCGGGACGCATGGGCTATGCGCTTCGCATGGCGGCGGGGTGTACGACGACGGTGCTGGTCGGGGAAATCTGGCAGGTTCCGGAACTCGCCGTCCCGGCCCTCGTGACGATGGCACTGTGGCAGAAGGACCGCGTGACCAATGCTCTGGCCGGTGTCGGAGTAAATGTCGCGGTCCTGATCCTGCTGACGATCATTTACGGCCTGATCCGCCTGACACTGGATCACCCGATGGGGCTGGTCATCGTCATTGCCCTGCTGTCCTTCCTGTTTTTCTTCCTGGGCTCGGCCAGCAAGCTCAAACCCGTGGCTTACATGCTCGGGCTGATTACCGTGTACGGGCTGATCGCGATCGATGAGGTTCCGGTCGGCGAAGTCGTGACGCGCGCGCTGCTTTATACGGACCTGTTTCTTGCGGTTCCCGGCGCGGTCATGGTCGTGCTTGGCCTTTTGATCTGCCCGTCCCCGCGCCGGATCCTGACTGACAGCATTGCCGCGCGTCTTCGCATGGCATGCTGTCTCCTGCGAGATCCGGATGAGCGCATCCGGGAGCAGGCCACGGACATGCTGCGCGCCGGCACGACCGACATGATGAAATCAGCGAAAATGGCCGGGCTGGAAAAAATCTGGTCCACCCGCGATCTCGCGTGCCTCAGACAGGCCGCCAGCAGCAGCGTGGCCATCCTCGCCCTGGCCGACGAGGCCAGCCGAAGCGGACTGTCGCAGGCAGACGCCGCCTGCCTGATCCGAACACTTGAGGACATGGCCGCCATTTTCGCCGATGGGGACTATCCGGCCGCCATCGAACGGCCCGCTGTCAGCGCAGCATCCCCCACCGCCTGCGCTCTGGCGGATCTGTTGCCTGATTTTGCCACGCCCCCTGCGGATGATGCGAAAGCGCCCTCACAGAAGAAAAAATCCGGGTTTCTGGCCGATGATGCCTTCAGCAACCCCGATCATGTCCGCTTTGCCGTCAAAGGCACGGCGGCGGTCATGCTGAGCTATCTGACGTTCAAGGTCCTGAACTGGCCGGGCATTCATACCTGCATCATCACCTGCTTCATCGTCGCCCTTCCGACGATGGGGGAAATGGTCTCCAAGCTGACCCTGCGCATTTCAGGTGCCCTCGTGGGCGGCGCGCTCGGGATTGCCGCCATCGTTTTCGTCATGCCGCATCTGAACGACATCACCGGATTTCTGGTGCTGGTCTTCGTGGTTTCCCTGATCGCGGCCTGGGTCAAGACCGGCGATGAGCGCATTGCCTATGCCGGTTTCCAGATCGGGCTGGCCTTTTACCTGACGGATCTGAAAGGCTACGGCCCCACGGCCGACATGGCGACCGCCCGGGACCGGATCGTGGGGATCATGCTCGGCAATTTCATCACCTACGCCATGTTCACCAGTTTCTGGCCCGCCAGCGCCTTCGATAGAATTGGAGACGGACTGCGCAAGCTGGCGGACTCCCTGAAGGGTCAGGCGAATGCCTCAACACCGCAGGCCCGCTCGGATGCCATCGCCCGCACCCAGTCCGCCCTTCTGGAAAGCGAACGCACACTGGAATATGCCATGTCAGAACCCGCCCATATGCGCACCGATCTGCCCCGCCTAGAAGCAACACAAAAGGCGCTCGACGACGCGGCAGAACTTTCGGAAGAACTGCTCGTCACGCCGGGCCGACCGGATTTTTCTGACCGCATGGCACGACTGGAACAGATTGCCTGATGACCCGCCCTGCCCGTCCTTTTCCGTGCCTGATCCGGGTCACGCTGTATTCGGCTCCGCTTCTGCTGTCGTCCTGCGCCACGCAGGCTCTGGACAGCGCGCCCGCGGCCCCTGACCGACCGTGGCAGCCCAATATCGCGGCCAATGGCGAAATCCTGCCCGGCAGACACGATCCACATGCCCTGAACCTGCCGGCCGGATACACCCTGCCGTCGAACACGCAGATCCGCGTGCGTCCCCCGGCCCCGGAAATTGCGGTGCAGAACGGGCATGCCTATTCGCTGGCGGAACTGATCGATATTGCGCAATCCGCCAATCCGGAAACACGCCGGGCCTGGAATCTTGCCCGAGATTCTGCTCTGGCGGTCGGCATTGCCCGCAGCGCCTATCTGCCCCGCCTGACCGCAACCGTGGTGGGCGGCTATAATCACAGTCGCAATGACGGCGCGAACCCCACGATCAGCAATGCGGGCGCGGCCGAAGGCATCGTCAATTCCGGCCTGAGCGGGCTGGAAAATGCGTTGGGCGGCGTACGCAACAACAATTCGGGCGCGGGTGAAGTCCAGACGCTTGGCATGGAATGGCTGCTGTTCGATTTCGGCAAGCGCGAAGCCGTGATCGAGGCCACGAAACAGGCCCAAATCGCCAGCAACGTGCTGTTCACCGCCGCGCATCAGAAGATCATCTATGGCGTAACAACAGCCTATTACACGCATGCCGCCGCCACGGGCCGGGTGCGGCTCCTGCGTCAGGCGCGGGACAATGCGCGCTTTGTGGAAGCGGCCGCGGAAGCCCGGCTGCATCAGGGCCAGGGCACGATTGTGGATGTCACACAGGCCCGGCAGGCGACAGCCCAGACGGAACTGCGGCTCGTCCAGGCTGAGGGCGACGAGGAAAATACCCGGCTGGAACTGCTCAATGCCATCGGCATTTCCCCTGCTACGAAGCTGGACACGCTGGATATTTCCGGCCGCCCCCTCGCTCTGGACGATATGCGTCTGACGGATGCGTTCGTACAGCAGGCTGTCTCGCGCAGGCCGGATGTTCTGGCCGCCTATGCCAACGCCAAGGCCGCAAAAAGCCGGGTTCAGGCGGCGCGGAGCGAGTTCCTGCCCAAGATCTTCATGACGGGCAACGTGGCCTACACGACCGGACGTCTGGCGCTGTCTTCCATTCCCGGTGTGGGGAGCGAGGCGCCGCCGACGCTCAACCTGTCCAGCAATGCGTTCAGCAGCCTGATCCTCGGCGGCATTACCGTGCCGATCTTTGACGGCGGCACGCGGGCCGCCCTTCTGAAACAGGCGCAGGACCAGTCGGACAGCGCGGATGCGACCCTGCGGCAGACCGTGGACAGTTCGGTCAAGCAGATCGTTGCGGCGGAAAATGCCCTCCGCACCAGCCTGAGCGCCTATGCCGCATCCGGCAGGCTGGAGACGGCAGCGCGCACCAGTTTTGAGGCGTCATCCGCCGCCTATCGCAGCGGCGTGGGCTCCCTGACCCAGACCAGCATTGCCCAGAACGGCTATCTGGACGCGACCCTCAGCCATTCTGATGCCTATTATGCCGCGCTGATTGCGGCGGCCGGACTGGCCTTTGGGACGGGATCGCTCAGCCGGGAGTAAGGCTCCAATGCACAAAACCTGCCGGGGGTAGCCCCTCGGCAGGTTTTGCAGCAGTCGCGCAGAGAGAATTGTCTCCTGTCTGCGCGCAGGTCGGTTCAGGACTTGTGAGAAGCCTGTCCACCTTTGCGGCCGGCTTCGGACGCTTTCTGCGGATCCTTGGCAAAGCCACGAGTGGAGTGCTCTCCCCCTGAAGAGGACGACTTGGAGGTCTCCTTGGTGGAGTGACCGCCATGACTGTGCTCGCCGCCCTTGCGGCCAGCTTCCGAGGCCCTTTCGCGATCCTGCGAAAAATTGCCCGGATTGCCGGAGCTGCCGCTTCCGGTGCCCTGAGCTGCGGAAACGATACGGAAATTCTCTTCATATTTACGAAACATGATGGTTTTCCTTCTACGGGTGCCGGTTCGTCCTCTTCTGGAAAAAGAAGTTCTGAACCGGACCATCCGACAACAGAACCCCATGCTTGCAGTTGCTGAAATACAGAACAAGAATAGTTTACTTTAAGTAAAGAGTTTTCTGTTCGGAATGATATATTTGAAATACTTGATCATCAGGGAGTGGAACGCTTTCATTAAAGTATTCAGATATTTTTACCAGTCACGATACCCACCCCCTTGCCTTGGCCCTCCATCAGGACGAGAGTTTGCACCTCTTTCAGCTTCGGAGCTTCCCATGACCCCCTTCCGCCTGCGTCTGGCCGTCGATATGGATGAAGTCCTGGCCGATGCGTTCTCTGCGCAACGCACGTGGTTCCGCAAAACCTGCGGCTATGAGTGGACCGATGCGGAACTGCGCGGACGCCGCTTCAGGGATCTTGTCTCCCCTGAAGACTATGCGGCCATGGAAGCCATGCTGCACCAGGGTGATTTCTTCGCTTCACTCGCCGTCATGCCCGGCGCCCAGGATGCCATTTCTGCCCTGTGCGAGACCTGCGAAGTCTTCATCACGACGGCCGCCATGGAATATCCGGCGTCCTGCGCGCCCAAATTCGCCTGGCTGAGGGAACATTTTCCCTGCATCTCGCCGCTGAACATCGTTTTCTGCGGCGACAAGAGCATTCTGGCCGCCGATGTGATGATCGATGACAACCTGCGCCACTTCAGGCGGTTTCAGGGTCAGGGCGTGCTTTTCACGGCCCCTCACAACGCACTGGAAACCTGGAGTCCGCGCGCGGATAACTGGCAGGATGTTCTGAAGATCGTGGACCGGATTGATGGGGATCGGTAAAATCGGCCACATCTGTGTCTTTCAGGAAACAGCCATGGACAAAGCGGACCGGATGGGTCGCTGAAGCGAACGAATTATTTTGACACCAGGTGTCATAAAGTAGAGAGGAAAGTCCAGCTTTACAATATAGACCGATCAGGACCGACCGCCCATGAAATCCGCACGCCTGCTGCTTTGTCTCTTCTCCGGATCTGTACTGAGCAGTATGCCAGCATTTGCAGCGGAGACACAACCGGCTTCCAAGCAGAAAGCAGCACATCCCGCTGCTCCGGCCAAGGCCGCCCCTGCCGCCCCGAAGGCCGAGAACATCACGGTTCACAGCCGCAACGGCACCGGTACGGCTGCCGATTACCGGACCAAGGACGTGGCGCTCGGCCCACTTGGAACGCGCTCCGTCCTCGACACACCCATGTCCATCATGGTCGTGCCACATGACGTCCTGGTGAACCAGCAGGCGCGCAATATCAACGATCTTGTGGCCTATGTCCCGTCCGCGCAGCTTGAAATGCGCGGCGATCCGAACACCAGCCGCCCGCAGTCCCGCGGTTTCGAAGGTGACGTGATTGCCAACACCCGCATGGACGGGCTGAACATGGTCATCACCACGCCTTATGCGGCCGAGCAGTTCGACAGCATGCAGGTTTTGAACGGGCTGGCCGGCGCGCTTTACGGGCCCCAGAATCCGGCTGGCACGTTCGACTTCACGCTCAAGCGCCCGACGGATCGCATGACCGAGCGACTGGTCGTGGGGACGGACTCCATCGGCGCCCCGCTGGAAAGCGCGGATGTCTCCGGACGCGTCGGCCGGAACGGCTGGTTCGGCTATCGCCTGAACCTGCTGAACCAGAACGGCGAAGGCTATGTCGAGGGCTCGCATCTGCGGCGTGATCTCGTCAGCGGCGATTTCGACATCCATCTCTCGCCCAAGACCGTCATCCAGCTCGACGCCAGCCAGTACACCTATGCCGAGCGCGGATTTCCGGGAGGTTTCGCCTACAGCACCGCGATCCAGCTGCCCCAGGCGCCGGATCTGAGCCAGAAGGGTTATGGTCAGCCGCAGGCGGGCTATAACATGGAAACCGATACGGCCATGGCCAAGATCATCCACAACTTCAACGACAACTGGAGCCTCAAGCTCGGTGGTCTGTGGCAGAACGCGGCCCGTAACGTCTTCAGCACGTCCAACCAGCTTCTCAATTCCGCCGGCCTGTACAAGCAGACGATCTCCGCGGCCCTCACGGCCAATGACTTCGTGGCCGGCAGCAACATGGCCTACCTGAACGGCAAGTTCCGCACCGGCCCGCTGCGCCACCAGATCGAACTCGGCACGAACGGCTATGTGATGGGGAACTACAACCCCACCTCCTCCACCGGCACCCTGACGCTGGGTGAGGCCACGATCGGTCATCCCAAGAGCTTCGCCAGCGCGCAGCCCTACTATTCCGGCCGTTACAAATCCGCCGATACGATGAACCAGTCGCTTCTCGCGGGCGACACCATTTCGCTCGGAAAGCACTGGTCGATCATGGGCTCCCTCGCCTGGAGCTGGCTGAGCACGAACAACTACGCCAAGACGGGCACCAAGACGTCCAGCTACACCCGCTCGGCCGCGTTCAGCCCGATGACGAGCCTGCTGTACAAGCCGACCGATAACCAGACCATCTATTTCACCTGGGGCAAGTCGCTACAGGCCGGTACCATCGCACCTGCCGGATCGGTCAACGTCAATGAAGTAACGGCGCCGCTGCGTTCGGAAGAATATGAAGTCGGCTACAAGATCCTGATCGCCAAGCGCATGCAGGTAAACATCGCCGGCTTCCGCATGGCCCGCCCGTACGGCTTCACGGACCCCGTTACCAAGGTCTATGCCAATTACGGCCTGCAGCGGAACTACGGTGTCGAGTTCCAGGCTTCCGGCAACATCACCGACGATCTGACCTTCCTCGGCGGCATGACCTGGCTGGATGCGCAGATGCTGGGTACGGGATCATCGCTGACGGCCAACAAGCAGGTCGTGGGCGTGCCGCCGCTGATGGCGAATGCGCTGCTGGACTATCGCCTGCCGTTCCTCAAGGGCGCTGCCGTGAACGCGAATGTCCATTACATGGGCCGTCGCGCCGCCAACGTGTACAACACGACCTTCGCACCGTCCTATGTCACGCTGGATCTGGGCGCGCGTTATGCGACCCACGCTTACGGGCAGCCGCTGGTGTTCCGTTTCGGGGTGAACAATGTGACGAACCAGAGCTACTGGGCGTCCGTCTATCCGTCGAGCATCAATGGTGTGAGCACGGCCACGAACTCGGCTGTCGCCGGTCTGCCGCGCACCTATCACTTCAGCATCGAACTGGACCTCTGAGGAGGTCCAGCCCGAACTCTCAGCCTGAACTCAGGGGGAAGTCGTCCTGCCACAGCAGGGGCTGGAGCGTGAAGGTCCGGCGCAGGATGGCTTCCAGATCGGATTTACCCTCGGTTTTCATCCATTCGTCCAGCGCGGTCCGGAACGTCGCAATCGCCGTCCGGGCCAGCAGACGGGCCACGAGAGACGGCATTTCAGTCGCGGGCAAGCGGGCGATCAGGGCATTGGCCAGCGTTTCCTCCCATTCGGAATATCGGCGCAGGGCCATATCCCTCAGGGCTGGCGTCCCTTCCACGAGCCTGACAACGGCATAAGCGTCCATCCTGTCGGACGAATAACACGCCACGACCGGCACCAGTCCGGCCAGAACGGCATCCTGTAGCGGAACATCCAGCGGCACGTCACGGATGGCTTCGGTCAGGATCGTGGTCACGCTGCCGGTCCAGGCCAGGATGATGTCCGCCTTGCCCGGGAAGTACCGAAACAGCGTCCGCCGCGAAATCTGCGCGGCTTCTGCGATCTCGTCGACCGATGTTTCCTCGTAACCATAGGTCGAGAACAGGCGCATGGCCTCCCGCACCAGCGCGGCGTGGGTGCGGTCCTTCTTGCGCTGCCGGAGCGGCCCGTCCTGTTCTGCGTCAGTCGTCATGCCGTCCAGTTATCCCGAAGTCCCCAAAGAGCATAGACCCGATCTGAAAAACCCTTCAGGGCATGAGCCTGTAACGGGCGCGGACCAGAACGTCATTTTCAAGCTGTTGCCGGACCGCCACAAGATCCCCGGCCCCGGCCAGAACTGCGACTTCGCGGAAAAACGGGCGCCTGCCAACCACCCGATCCTGAAACACCTGCGCCAGAACCATGGTCACGGGGTCACGCGTACAGCACAGACATCCCGCCGCATGACGGTTCATAAAAGGCGAGGCTGCCGGAATATCGGCCACATCTCCCCACCCGCCAGCTACCCCCGGATCACCGATGAGCAGGGCGTCGCGCCTGCGCTCTTCGGGCCATTCCGCCGGATCGGACAGAAGGGTCAGCGGGATCAGTGCGGTACCGGAAGACGTCATGCGATCTTCTGTAGCAGCCCTGCACAGAGCGGGCAGCATTTTCATGGTGTTGCCTCTTTGCCGGAGGGGAACCGTTTTGCTACACCCTCCTGTCCCTGACCGTGTATAGAGGCGCAAGCCCGATCGCGGCCCTCATATCCATTCCCAGTCATCCACAGCTACAGAGCGTTCTGCCCATGTCCTCACGTCCCCATCTGCTTGACGCCCTCGCCGATCAGGTCCTGCTGTGTGACGGCGGCATGGGATCGCGCGTGCAGATGCTGGATCTGGAAGTCGAGCGGGATTACTGGGGGCAGGAAAACTGCACCGAAATCCTGAATCTCTCCCGTCCCGAGCTCGTCCGTGAAATCCATCGCGGCTATTTCGAAGCCGGTGCGGACATGGTCGAGACGAACACGTTTGGCGGCTCTATCGTTACGCTGGCGGAGTTCGGGCTTCAGGACCGCACGCGCGAAATCAATCGTACGGCCGCCACGCTGGCCCGCGAAGCCGCCGAGACTTTCGCCGACGGGCGGCACCGCTATGTCATGGGCTCCATCGGTCCGGGCACGAAGCTGCCGACGCTGGGCAACATTGCCTATGACGATCTGGAAGCCGGTCTGGTCGAACAGTGCCGCGGCCTGATTGACGGCGGTGTAGACGGGTTCCTGATCGAGACATGTCAGGACACGCTCCAGATCAAAGCCGCCGTGAATGCCGCCAAGATTGCGCGGATCGAACTCGGCTCCGATGCGCCGATTTTCGTGCAGGTCACGGTCGAGACCACGGGCACGCTGCTGGTCGGCCCCGATATCGCCGCCGCCGCCACGACCGTGCAGGCGCTGGATGTCCCCTCCCTCGGCCTGAACTGCGCCACCGGCCCGCAGGAAATGGGCGAGCATGTCCGCTGGCTGTCGGAGAACTGGCCCGGTCTCATTTCCATGCAGCCCAATGCCGGCCTGCCGGAGCTTGTGGACGGCAAGACTGTCTATCCGCTCAGCCCTGAGGAAATGGCCGTCTGGATGGAGCGCTTTGTCAAGGAAGACGGGCTGAACCTGATCGGTGGTTGCTGTGGTACGTCCACGCCGCATATCCAGGCGCTGGACGGCATGTTGCGTCGCCTTGGTGGCACAAAACTCCGCCCTGCCCCGGTCAAGCGCAGCACGGTCTGGATGCCGTCGGTCTCCAGCCTCTATACCCAGACGCCGCTGCGTCAGGAAAACAGCTATTTCTCCATTGGCGAGCGCTGCAACGCCAATGGCTCCAAGAAATGGCGTGAACTTCAGGAAGCCAACGACTGGGATGGCTGCGTTGCCATCGGACGTGAACAGGCCGCTGAAGGCTCCAACGCGCTCGATATCTGCACGGCGTTCGTCGGACGTGATGAAGTCCGCGAAATGAACGAGGTCGTCACACGCTTTACGTCGTCCGTAAATGCGCCGCTGGTGATCGATTCCACCGAAACGCCGGTCATTGAGGCCGCGCTCAAGCTGCATGGCGGCAAGCCCATCATCAACTCGATCAACTTCGAGGATGGCGAGCAGCAGGCCCATGACCGCATGAAGCTGGCCCGCAAATTTGGCGCGGCCATGATTGCGCTCACGATCGACGAAGTCGGCATGGCGAAGGAGCCGCAGGACAAGCTGCGCATTGCCGAACGTCTGGTCGATTTTGCATGCAACCAGTACGGACTGCCGCAGTCCGACCTGATGATCGATCCGCTGACCTTCACCATTGCCACAGGCGTGGAAGATGACCGCAAGCTCGGCCAGTGGACGCTTGAGGGCATCAAGCTGATCCGCGACAAGTTCCCGGATATCCAGATCATCCTCGGCCTGTCGAACATCTCCTTCGGCCTGAACCCGGCTGCGCGTGCGGTGCTGAACTCGGTGTTCCTCGATCATGCGGTCAAGGCTGGCATGACGGGGGCGATTGTCCACGTCTCCAAGATCCGTCCGCTGCATCTGATTGCCCCGGAAGAGGTCAAGGTCGCGGAAGACCTGATCTTCGACCGCCGTACCGAGGACTACGATCCGCTCCAGAAGCTGCTGGAGCTGTTTGCCGGGCGAAAGGCTGCCGATGCCGTAAAGAAGCGCCGCGCGGAGACCCCGGCGGAGCGTCTGAAAGACCGGATCGTGGATGGTGACCGCAAGGGCATCGAGCAGGATCTGGAAGACGCGATGGCGGAAATGCCGCCGCTCGACATCATCAATAACGTCCTGCTCGATGGCATGAAGGTCGTGGGCGAGCTGTTCGGCTCGGGCAAGATGCAGCTTCCGTTCGTGCTGCAATCCGCCGAGACGATGAAGACCGCCGTGGCCTGGCTTGAGCCTCACATGGAGCGTGTGGAAGGCCAGCATCGCGGCACGATGGTGCTCGCCACCGTCAAGGGCGACGTGCACGATATCGGCAAGAACCTCGTGGACATCATCCTGACCAATAACGGCTATCAGGTCATCAATCTGGGCATCAAGGTGCCGCTCGCGGACATGATCGCGGCCGTGAAGGAACACAAGGCGGATGCGCTCGGCATGTCCGGGCTTCTGGTGAAGTCCACGGTCATCATGCGCGAAAACCTTGAGGAAATGCACCGTCAGGGCTTTGATGTTCCGGTCATTCTCGGTGGCGCGGCCCTGACACGCAATTACGTCGAGGAAGAATGTGCCCGCTCCTATGGCGCGGGTGAACCGGGGCGCGTGGCCTATGCGCGCGATGCGTTCGACGGTCTGGGCCTGATGGACAAGATCGCCAACAAGGAACTCGACTCCTATCTGGGCGCGATCCAGACGCGCCGTGCCAGCCAGGCAAGCCGCAAGACGGCGCGTGCACCGGAAATCGCGGAAACGCGTGGCTTTGGCGTGGTGGATCGCGAAGCCGCCAAGGCCCGGCGTGAGCGGATTTCAGGCTCTGAGCCTATGATTACGCCGCCTTTCTGGGGCGGACGTGTGCTCGAAGCGACGCCCAATGCGGTTCTGCCGTTCCTCAATGAGCGCTCGCTGTACCAGTTCCAGTGGGGCTTTAGGAAACAGGGCCGCTCGCTCGACGAGTTCATGGAATACGCCAAGACCGAACTCCGCCCCGTGCTGAAGCGCATGCTGGCGCTGAGTGCGGAGCAGGACATCATCCGGCCGCAGGCGATCTATGGCTACTGGAAGGCCGCAGGCGACGGGAACGATCTCGTACTGTTTGAGGAAGACGGCAAGACGGAAGCCGCGCGTTTCACCATGCCGCGCCAGCCCAAGGATGACGGCGAGTGCATCGCCGATTTCGTGCGTGACATCAGCGATGACGTCCGCGATGTGGTCGGGCTTCAGGTCGTGACCGTCGGGCAGAAGGCGTCCGATCTGGCGCGGGTATGGTTCGAGGAAAACCGCTACCAGGACTATCTGTACCTGCACGGCCTGTCGGTCGAAATGGCGGAAGCCATGGCGGAATATACCCACAAGCGCATCCGCGCTGAGCTGGGTTTTGCCGGCGAAGACGATCGTGACATGGAGAAGCTGCTGTCGCAGTCCTATCGCGGCTCGCGCTATTCCTTCGGCTATCCCGCCTGCCCCCGGCTTGAGGATCAGGAACCGATCCTGAAAATGCTGGATGCCGAACGCATCGGCGTGTCGCTTTCGGACGGCTATCAGCTTCACCCAGAACAGTCGACATCCGCGCTCGTGATGCTCAACCCCCGGGCAAAATACTTCACCGTCTGAGGACGGCAGGCTTTAAAAAAGACGAGAAAAGACAGTCCATGACGGCCCCATCAGTTCCGCAGACCACCTATGTCCTGACGCTTTCCTGCCCCAACCGCCCGGGCATTGTGGCGGCAATCAGCGGCAGGCTTGCGGAACTGAACGCCAACATCACCGAAGCCCAGCAGTTTGATGACCGGGACAGCACGGTCTTCTTCATGCGGATCGTCTTCGAGATCACGGATGGCCGGACCAGCATGGAGCAGCTTCGCGAGGCGCTGGCTATTCTGGGTGAGACGTTCAGCATGGACTGGGCGCTGCATGACCGGAGCGTAAAGCCGAAGGTCCTGCTGATGGTCTCGCGTTTTGATCACTGCCTGGTGGATCTGCTGTATCGCTGGCGGATTGGGGAACTGCCGATCGAGCCCGTCGGGATCGTGTCGAACCATCCGCGGGAAGTGTTCACGGATCTGGATTTCTACGGCATCCCGTTCCACCACCTTCCCGTCACGAAAGACACGAAGCCCGCGCAGGAAGCGCAAATTCTGGACCTGTTTGCCGCGACCGGGGTCGAACTGGTCATTCTCGCGCGCTACATGCAGGTCCTGTCCAATGAGATGGCTGCCAGCCTGTCGGGGCATTGCATCAACATCCATCACTCCTTCCTGCCGGGCTTCAAGGGCGCGCGTCCCTACCATCAGGCCTTCGCGCGGGGTGTGAAGCTGATCGGCGCGACTGCCCATTACGTCACGCGCGATCTGGATGAAGGCCCGATCATCGAACAGGACGTGGAGCGCATTTCCCATGCCGACACGCCCGATGACCTGATCCGCAAAGGGCGCGATATCGAACGCCGCGTTCTGGCGCGTGCTGTCCGGTATCACATCGAACGCCGGACCATCATCAACGGCAACAGGACAGTCGTCTTCACGCCCTGAGCCCTGCTTTTCGTCGACAGGACATGAATATTTCGCACGACACCCGGAATATTCTCTCCTAGGCTCGACCCGGCATGTTCACAGCCGGCAGCAATATTCAGATGACCGTCCGCAAAACCCTTCTTTCACTTGCCCTGTTCACGTCGCTGGTCGCGCAGACTGCCTGCTCCGGTGACCTGGTTCTCGAGAAGCGGCTGACCCCTGCGGATACCCTGCGTGAGACCACAAACCGGACCGTCGTGCCCGGCACGTTCGTCATGACCGTGAAAAGCGTGAATGTCTTCAACAAGATGGTCTTCCTCAATTCGGAAGACTCCTATCTGGACCGGGCCAATGTGGCCGTGCAGATCACGTCCGCCGTGGCCTATAACGCCGATATCCGTTTCGGCGGCGATTTCCGCAAGATGGTCCTGAACCGCAAGATCCTGGTGATCGGGTCGGCCATGAAGGTTGGCGCGGATCTGGAACAGGGGATCATCGTAAACAACCAGGACGATTACCGGACCTATATCTTCGTCAGCCGGGCGAGCAATATTTTCCTGAGATAGTCACGGATAATATCTGATCTTGCATCGTGTATTCATTTGCCGACAGATTATTCCATTTTATACCCCCATATTGATCCGAAGATATTTCCCAGGGCTCCGATCCGGCTTATGAAGGGCATCCTTTCTTCATGCCGGAACCAGTCATGACCGCCTCTTCCGCCTCCGCTCCGGACCGCCTTCAGGCCGTTCTCAAAGCCCTCCAGCCTGTCATGGGTGAGCGGATCAGCATGGCACCGTCCGTTCGCGAAGAGCACAGTCACGGCGAGGCCATGAATGCCTCCAACCTGCCCGATGCGGTGGTGTTTGCGGAAAGCACGCAGGATGTCGCAACCGTCCTGCAGCACTGCCATGAATGGCGCGTTCCGGTCGTGGCGTTCGGGGCCGGCACTTCGGTGGAAGGCCATGTCGTGCCGCCCGAACAGGCCATCAGCCTCGATCTGTCCCGCATGACCGCCATCGTGGACCTGAACGCCGAGGATCTGGATTGCCGGGTCCAGGCCGGCATCACGCGTCAGACCCTGAATGTGGAAATCCGCGATACGGGCCTGTTCTTTCCGGTCGATCCGGGCGGAGAAGCCACGATCGGCGGTATGTGCGCAACCCGTGCCTCAGGCACGGCTGCCGTGCGCTACGGCACGATGAAGGAGAATGTGCTGGGCCTGACCGTCGTTCTCGCAACCGGCGAAGTCATCCGCACCGGCGGCCGCGTTCGCAAATCGTCCACCGGCTATGACCTGACGTCACTGTTCGTTGGCTCGGAAGGTACGCTCGGGATCATCACGGAAGTCCAGCTCCGCCTGCACGGGCGTCCGGACAGCGTTTCGGCTGCGATCTGCCAGTTCGAGAACCTGCATGATGCCATCCAGACCGCCATGGAAATCATTCAGTGCGGCATCCCCATCACCCGCGTGGAACTGATGGACAGCGTGCAGATGGCAGCTTCCATCCAGTATTCCGGCCTGAACGAATATCAGCCGCTGACCACGCTGTTTTTCGAGTTCACAGGCTCGCCCGCAGCGGTACGCGAGCAGGTCGAGACGACGGAAGCCATTGCGTCCGGCAATAACGGGCTGGGATTTGCCTGGGCCGAAAGCCCCGAAGACCGCACCCGCCTCTGGAAAGCGCGGCATGATGCCTACTGGGCGGCCAAGGCCATCGTTCCGGGGGCGCGCGTCATTTCCACGGACTGCATCGTCCCGATTTCCCGTCTGGGCGAACTGATCGAGGGCGTGCACCGCGATATTGAAGCCTCCGGCCTGCGTGCGCCCCTTCTGGGCCATGTGGGCGATGGCAATTTCCATACGCTCATCATTACGGACGATACTCCCGAAGGGCATCAGCAGGCCTTGGATCTGGACCGCAAGATCGTGGCCCGCGCCCTGTCGCTGAACGGGTCGTGCAGCGGGGAGCATGGTGTCGGCATGGGCAAGCTGGAGTTTCTGGAAACCGAGCATGGGCCTGGAAGCCTCAGCGTGATGCGCGCTCTGAAGAACACGATGGATCCGCACCATATCCTCAACCCCGGCAAGCTTCTTCCGCCAGGTCCTGTTTACACGGGCTGAGCTTTCGGGGATCTTTCAGCCGCCTTTCTTTCCAGTCCCTGCCGGATTTCAGCATCATGCCGTCACTCTCCAGCCTCTGCCCCGATATCGTCCTGATCGGCGCCGGGATCATGAGCTCCACGCTTGCCGCCCTGCTGCGCGAGCTGGACCCGTCGCTCTCGATGGTGATGTTCGAGACCCTCTCCGACTGCGGGCAGGAAAGCTCCTATGCCTGGAACAATGCCGGGACCGGACATGCAGGCAACTGCGAACTGAACTACACGCCCCAGCGCGCGGATGGCAGCGTCGATATCTCCAAGGCGCTGGCGGTCAATACGGAGTTCGACCTCTCCCGGCAGCTCTGGGCCCACTGGGTCCGTGAAGGCCGGATTGCAGATCCGGCCGCGTTCGTTCAACCCTGCCCGCATATCAGTCTGGTCTGGGGTGCGGAGAATGTGGCGTTCCTCAAGGCCCGCTATGAGGCCATGGTCGCCCATCACTGCTTTGCCGACATGGAATATACCGATGATCCGGCGGTCATCGCGCAATGGGCCCCGCTCGCCATGGCCGGACGTGATACGACACAGCCCGTCGCGGCCACGCGCATCAAAGAAGGCACGGACGTCAATTTCGGTGCCCTGACGCATGCCCTGACCGCATCGCTCAGGACCGACCGCAACGTCTCAATCCACTACAACAATCGCGTCACAGATCTGACCCGAACCGAGGACGGCCGCTGGCGCGTTACAGCGACAGACACCGAAAGCGGCCACGCCACGACGGTTCTGACGCGCTTCGTCTTCATCGGCGCGGGCGGCAATGCCCTGCCGCTGCTTCAGAAATCCGGCATCCCCGAAGCGACGCATTACGCTGGCTTTCCGGTCAGCGGGCTCTGGCTGCGCTGCACCGACCCGGCCATCACCCGCCAGCACCACGCCAAGGTTTATGGCAAGGCCCCCGTCGGTTCCCCACCCATGTCGGTCCCGCATCTCGATACCCGCGTGATCGACGGGAAATCCTGCCTGTTATTCGGGCCCTATGCCGGTTTTTCTACGAAGTTTCTCAAAAGCGGATCGTGGACGGATTATTTCCGCTCCCTCACGCCAAAAAACATCATCCCGGCCCTGACGGCCGGAAAAGACAATCTCGGCCTGCTGGACTATCTCGTGAAACAGGTCATCCAGACCAACGAGGCGCGTTTTCAGGCCCTTCTGGACTTTTATCCAAACGCGCGCCCCGAGAACTGGAGCAAGGTCGTGGCCGGGCAGCGGGTGCAGATCATCCGGCCTGACAGCGGCCTGCATGGGAAACTGCGCTTCGGCACCGAACTCGTCAAAAACGCCGATCGCTCCCTCGTCGCGGTGCTGGGTGCCTCTCCCGGCGCGTCGATTGCGGCGTCCGTGGCACTTCAGGTCGTGCAGGGCTGCTTCCCCAAACGGCTTGTCGAGGGCGACTGGCTGCCCCGTCTGCGTCAGGTTTTCCCTGCCTATGGCGTGGATCTGACGCAGGATGCAGCCGCCTGCGCAACGCTTCGCCGGGACACGGCGCAGGTGCTGGGCATTGCGAGTGAGGCCGGATGATCACCTTTTTGGGGCCGGATTGTGTTCATGAGGCGTTACAGACCTGTTCCGGCCTGATATGATGAATGTGATTTTACATTCATCTGTTTGCTTTCACGCTCAGGAATCGATTTGAGACATGACTGATGGTCCGGGCTCCGTGATCCCCACCGCCTTGCCGCAGAGTTCAAAACGACGGGATAATTCGGCCCGCCAGAAACAGATCCTCGACGTTCTTCTCGAAACCGGTAGTGCTACGATCGAAGGTCTGGCCGAGCGTTTCGATGTCAGCCGCATGACGATCCATCGCGATGCGCATGCGCTGGTCCAGCAGGGTCTGATCGACAAGCTGCATGGCAGCATCGTTCTGCGCAACAAGGTTACAACACAGAAAACCGTCAATTTCCGCCGCTCGCGCGCTACGGATCTCAAGGACGCCATCATCCAGCGGGCCATCTCGCTGATCCAGCCCGAACAGGTTCTGGTCCTGGATGACTCCACAACGGTAGCCGCGATGCTGCCCCTGCTCCCGGCCCTGGCGCCACTGACGATCATCACAAACGCTGTCGGCGTGATCCAGGCACTGTCGCCCTATCCCAATCTGAAGCTGATCTGCCTTGGCGGCGACTATAACCCGCCGCGCAATGCCTTCTTCGGTCTGGTCTGCGAGCAGGCGGCGCAGTCGCTGCGGGCGAACATGATGTTCCTCTCAACATCCATCATCCACAACGGAACCGCGTTCCAGAACGATCAGGACGTGGTGAAGGTCAAGCGGGCCATGATGGACATCGCGGATCAGTGCGTCCTGCTGGTGGACAGCACGAAGTTCCGCAAAGGCGGCCTGCACCGTCTGGCGTCCCTGTCGGAATTCGACCGGGTTCTGACGGACTCCCATCTCAAGCCGTCCATCGCCAAGGCCCTGGCGCAGGAGGACGTGAAGCTCGAAATCTGCACCTGACTCCCGTTCTCAGGCGTCGGGCAGCGCCTGCATGAACTGTTTCAGATTTCCGCGAAGCGCCTTTTCGAACAGGGTCAGGGTTTCGCTCCCGACATAATGCTCCACGCCTTCGGCATCGACGCGGGCATTTTCCTCGCTCACGCCCAGCGCCAGCAGGAACGCTTCCACGATCCGGTGCCGGTGCCGCGCCCTGTCCGCCATGTCCTGCCCGGCGGGCGTGAGGAAAACACCGCGATAGGGCTTCTGCGTCACGTAGCCTTCCGTCGCAAGGCGGGCGAGCATCTTCGCAACCGTCGGCTGTGAGACGCCCAGACGTCCGGCGATATCGACCTGCCGGGCCTCCTGCCCTTCGGACAGCAGATCCGAGATCAGCTCAACATAGTCCTCGACCAGCACATTGCGCCGCGCCTCGCGGTTGGCGCGGAACCCTTCGGAATGGGTTTCGACGTCAGGCAGCGTCTCCTTGGGCGCGATATCCTTGAGACGTCTTTTCCGTTCCATGCGCCGTCCTGTGCCTCCATGCAGAAAACATTATTCACGGCGGAATAAAACATTCCCGACATGTATGCCAGTAGGATCCATCACGTTTTCCCGATATCCCGGTTTTTCATGAGGCTCATCAATATAGCATGTTGAATATTCATTCCCGATGGGATTGAATACACCCCTGATGTCAGACACCCCCTCACCCCACACACCATCCCCGGAGATGCGCCCGAGCCTGCCTGATGCCTTTTCCAGCATCCGGGTTCCGGGAGCGGATGCGTCCTGGTTCAGGCGCTTCCTGGCTTTTGTGGGGCCGGGATTCATGGTGTCGGTCGGCTATATGGACCCAGGCAACTGGGCCACGGACCTGCAGGGCGGGTCGCGCTACGGCTATACGCTGCTCTGCGTCATCATGCTGTCGAACCTGATGGCGATCCTGCTTCAGGCGCTTTCCGCCCGCCTCGGGATCGCAACGGGACGCGATCTAGCGCAGGCGTGCCGAGATCATTTCTCGCCGGGCGTGAACATCGTGCTGTGGCTGGCCTGTGAACTGGCCATCATCGCCTGCGATCTGGCGGAAGTGATCGGTACGGCCGTGGCGCTTCAGCTTCTGTTCGGCCTGCCGCTTCTGGGCGGCGCGCTGCTCTCCATTCTGGACGCACTGATCGTGCTGTTGCTGATGAACCGGGGTTTCCGCTATCTGGAAGCCTTCGTGATCGCGCTTTTAGGCATCATCGCGCTGTGTTTCGGCATCCAGCTTGTCGCCGCAGCCCCGCCCGTACACAGCATTCTGGCCGGTCTGCTCCCCGATCCGAAGATCGTGACGACACCAGGGATGCTCTATGTCGCCATCGGCATCATCGGTGCCACGGTCATGCCGCATAACCTGTATCTGCATTCCTCGATCGTGCAGACCCGCGCCTATGAGCGCACACCAGCGGGGCGGCGGGATGCGATCCGCTGGACGACCTGGGACAGCACGATTGCCCTGACGCTGGCGCTGTTCATCAACGCAGCGATCCTGATCGTGGCGGCGGCAGCCTTCCACACTTCCGGCCATCAGGACGTAGCGGAAATCCAGGATGCCTACAGGCTGCTTTCCCCGATCCTCGGGCTTGGCATGGCGTCCACGCTGTTCGCGCTTGCCCTTCTGGCAGCAGGCACGAATTCGACGATCACCGGTACGCTGGCAGGACAGATCATCATGGAGGGCTTCCTGCACCTCCGCATCCCGCACTGGGCCAGACGGCTTCTGACGCGCGGACTGGCGATTGTGCCCGTGGCCATCGTTACGCTGATCTATGGCAACCGGGGCGTGGGCGATCTGCTGATGGCCAGTCAGGTCATCCTGTCGCTGCAACTGCCCTTTGCCGTCATACCGCTGGTCATGTTCGTCTCGGACCGCCGGAAGATGGGCGAGTTCGTGATTTCCGCCCCTGTCCGCATCCTGTCCTGGGGTGTTGCCGGGCTGATCCTGCTGCTGAACTTCAAGCTGCTTTACGACACGCTGGCAGGCTGAAGATCAGGTCGGATTGGCGACCCACGGGTTTGCCCTGAAGACGGACCATCCCGTGTGCTGCACGAGCCGTTCCAGCGCACGGGTCCCCAGCAGGGAGTTGCCCTGAGCATTCAGGCCCGGAGACCAGACGGCAATGGATGCCACGCCCGGCGCAATGGCGAGGATGCCGCCCCCGACGCCGGATTTTCCCGGCAGACCGACACGGATGGCAAAGGCCCCGGAGCCGTCATAATGTCCGCACATCATCATCAGCGCGAGGATCGTCTGGGCATTGCGCTCGGACATGATGCGCTCACCCGTAAGCGGGTTCCGGCCGCCTGTCATCAGACAGGTCCCGACCTGCGCCAGCTGGTGGCAGCTCATGGTGAGCGCGCACTGATGGAAATAGAAATCCAGCGTGTCCTCGACCACATTGCGGATATTCCCGAAGGTCCGCATGTAGTTGGCCAAAGCCATGTTGCGAAAACCGGTCTCACGTTCCTGCCGGGCGACATCGGTATCGATGTCGATTGAGGACGGATCGCTCACCAGCGGACGCAGGAACTCCAGCAGGCGCGTTTGGGCATTCTCGCGGCCATAACGCGAGACCAGAATGTCAGCGATGACGATGGCGCCCGCATTGATGAACGGATTGCGGGGAATGCCGTGTTCGTTTTCAAGCTGGACGATGGAATTGAACGCGCTGCCCGACGGCTCCTGACGCACCCGCCCCCACAGTTCGTCACCCATGGCATTGAGCGCCATGCTCAGGCTGAAAACCTTGGACACACTCTGGACCGAGAACGGGACTTCCGCATCCCCGACCGTATGTGTCTCTCCGTCCATGCCCACCACGGCCATGCCGAACCGGTTCAGATCCACCCGTGCGAGCGGGGGAATGTAATTGGCGACCGTGCCCCGTTCGGAGGCCGTGCGCATCTCCTCTGCGATCGAGACGATAATGGACGCAACTGTGCTCATGGGGCCCCGGACTGTGAAACGCGATGTGACTGAAAGAACAGGAGTTTCACAGGCAGGTGAGCCCGTGAGCAACCCGCAGGATCATACGGAGCGATATGCACTCAAAGCATGGCTGAAAGAGTATGTCTTCCAGCCATGCAGACCCCGTCGCCTCAGGGCGAAACGACCCGATGCCGGACCACCTGCCCGACGATCACCAGCGCGGGCGATTTCACCTGCGCTTCGGCCGCCTGCTGCGCGATGGTGGACAGCGTCCCGGTGAAAACCCGCTGCCGCGGCTGCGTGCCCCGCTCCACGATCGCCACCGGCCAGTCAGCCGGCAGTCCCTTTCCCAGCAGTCCGGCGGCAAGCTGCGGCAGGGTCGAGATGCCCATATAAATCACGACTGTCTGGCGCCGGTCGGCCATGTCGTCCCAGGGCAGATCCAGAACACCGTCCGCCTTTGCATGTCCGGTCACGAACAGGCAGGCCTGCGCGCAGTCCCGATGCGTCAGCGGAATGCCGGAATAGGCTGCGCAGCCATTGGCGGCGGAAATGCCCGGCACCAGCCGGAACGCGACCCCGGCTTCGACCAGAGCTTCGATTTCCTCACCGCCACGCCCAAAAATGAACGGGTCTCCACCCTTGAGACGCAGGACGCGCTCGCCGGCCTGTGCACGGCGGACCATCTCTCGGTTGATCTCATCCTGCGGCAGGGCATGACGGTCCCGCTGCTTGCCAACGAAGACGAGTTCGGCGTCCCGGCGCACCATGTCCAACAAGGCTGGCGAGACCAGATTGTCATAGAGTACGGAATCCGCATTCTGCATCAGGTGCAGCGCCTTGAGGGTCAGCAGATCCGGATCACCGGGGCCGGCCCCGACCAGCCAGACTTCTCCCGACTTGCGCTCCCCGTCCAGCAGCGCCTCCAGTCGCGTATCCGCCCGGCTTTCATCACCAGAGCGCGCGGCTTCCGCGCCAGGGCCATCCAGAAAATCCTCCCAGATGCGTTTGCGATCCTGAACATTGGGATAGCGCCCCGAAACGAGCGCCCGGCGGGACTGCATATAGGCCGCCAGACGGCCTGTGCCTTCGGGCAGCAGTGTCTCGATCTGTTCGCGCAGGCGACGCGCCAGAACGGGGGCCGCGCCTCCCGTGGAGACGGCCACACGCACCATGCCCCGGCGCACCTGAGCGGGCGTGATGAAACTGGAAGGTCCGGGATCGTCCACCGCGCAGACGGGGATATTCAGTTCATCCGCCAGGGCAGCAACCTGACGGTTGGTGTCCCGGTTGTCGGTCGCGGCATAGACCAGCCGACAGCCCGGAAGCAGACGGCGCAACACCGCCTCATCCGCGCGTTCGCCCACATGGCGCACCCTGTCGCTCTCAACCCAGCCCTGTACGACCGGGTGCAGTTTTTCGGCCAGGACATCGATCCGCGCTCCGTGATCGAGCAGCAGCCGTCCCTTGTTGACAGCAATTTCTCCGCCGCCCACGAGCAGGACCCGTGCGCCCGAAAGACGGATGGAAATAGGAAACCAGCCGCCGTCCTGAGGAGAATCCGGGCTGGAATGGTGAGGCTGGGTGTTCATCGAGGCACGGATTTTCCGGATCGGGGGAGACGCTTGCGTGCCGCATTCAGCGACAGGCTGGCCGGAAGGTCAAATCCGGCAGTTCCGTGCCTTCAGGTTCGGGGACGTGCCTTTGCCCGGCACGTCCCGGTAGGCGCTGTTACCAGCCGCCCTGCCCCCCCTGACCGCCGCCCATGCCGCCGCCGCCATTCATGCCGCCCATCCCCTGGCCACCACCCATGCCCTGACCACCCATACCCTGGCCGCCCATGCCACCCTGACCATAACCGCGGTCGTCGCCACGGTGATGGTGATGGCCGCCGCCGCGACGGTCATCGTAAGGGCCGTCACAGGCGGTCAGAGACAGGGTCAGGCCGGCTCCGAGAGCCAGAGCAAGAATCTTTTTCATAAGATGCTCCATCAGCAATGTTTCGGTGCCGAGGATGCCCGATGAAATGTGGTATTCTCAAGGACAGGAACGTAACGGACAATGACAGAACGCGATTTTGCGCAGATATTCAGGCAGACGGATGCGTGGAAATGCTATAACCGTTCGCGAACAGAGGTCCTGTTGACTGGCGCTCCCGGACTGCACTTCTTTTCAGGAAAGAGGTTTCATGGCTCAGTTGATGGTGAAAATCTTCAAGTCCATTCAGGAGGGGCCCGGTTTTCTTGTGTTGCTCGGGCTTCTGGTCGCTGCGGTCTTTGTGGGATATGAAGTCCTGCATGCGCTGGTCGGATAAGGCTTTCGCGACCGCCGCGATGCGCATCGCCACAGACAGGACCCCAGCATGACAAAAGGCGATCTTGAAAAGCGTCTCGACTTTCTCCGGGAAGCGTCGCGCCTCAAGGACATCCTGAGGCGGACCTACACCCATGGCGGCCAGACCGAGAGCACGGCGGAGCATACCTGGGCGCTCTGCCTGCTGGTCATGACCTTCGCCGACCAGCTTGAGGGCATCGACCTTCTGAAGCTGCTGAAAATCTGCATCCTGCATGATCTCGGGGAAGCCATTCACGGTGATGTGCCCGCGATCTCGCTGCACGCCTCGGCCAACAAGTCCGCGCAGGAACGTGAGGATCTGCTGACGATCATGGCGCCGCTGCCTGACGAGCTTCAGGCCGAGTTTCTTGCGCTGTGGGACGAATATGAAAACGCGGCCTCTCCCGAAGCCCGGCTGGCCAAGGCCTTCGACAAGATCGAGACCATCAGCCAGCACAATGCCGGCCTCAATCCGGATGATTTCGACCATACGTTCAATCTGACCTATGGCCGCAAATATACCGATGCCACGGAACTGACGCGCCGGATCCGCGCCATTCTCGACGAGGAAACACGGCGGAACATGATGCGCAGCCGGAACATGGTTCCGGGCTGAACGGCCCTTTATGCTCGACACCGTAACATAAATCCGCCAGAAACGGCTCCAAATGGCCTTCCGCTGTTACGATATCCTTGCAGATTCGTGACATTCTGCATCGGATGCAGACGTTCCAGGCCCGCACCAGACACAGGAGCCGGCAGACGCGCGCATGCCAGATCATGACCTGAAAACCCCAGCAGCACCGGCACGGCCGGGGCTGCGTCCGGCTCTCGGTCTTGTCTGGGGCCTCGGCAGCCTCCTCTCCGCTCCGTCCGCCCTCGCGCAGACCGCTGCGAACACCCCCACCACGCCGTCCACCACCCAGAACAGCGCGGCGACCGTGACCACGTCCACGACGTCCATCAATGGCGGCGAGAAAATCGAGGTCAAAGCCCATAAACCCGCCAGCGCCGTGCTGGGTGATGCCAAGCCGATCATGCAGATCCAGGCCGATGAAATCCGCTCTTATGGCGTCGATACCGCAGCGGACCTGCTGACGGCCATTGCGCCCGAAACCCGTTCAGGACGTGGCGCGACCGGCAACACGCCGGTCGTCCTGCTGAACGGCAAGCGCATTTCGGGGATGCAGGAAGTCAATGACCTTCCCTTCGAGGCCATCGCGCGGGTCGAGATCTTCACCGAGGAAGAGGCCCTGCGCTACGGCTATCCGGCCGACGAGCGCGTGGTGAACATCATCACCGTGAAGAATTTCCGGGCCGTGCGGATGCGGGCCTATGGCAGCACATCCACGGATGGCGGCGGCGATGATGGTGTTCTGGGCGCCAGCTTCACGAAGCTCTCCGGAGAGCGGCGGATCAATCTGAGCGCGCGCTATGAGGCACAGGCGCGGCTTCTGGACAGCGATCGCGGCGTCACACCCCCTTCCGCCAGCAGTCTCTATTCCAATGCCGGCAACGTTACATCCACGGATGGCGGCAGCCTTGATCCGGCGCTTGATGCACTTGCCGGACAGAGCGTGACATCTGCGGGCGTGCCGTCGCTCGCATCCGGGCAGATCCCGACCCTTCAGGATTTCACGGCGTATGCCAATGCACCGCATGTTAGTTCAGATGCCTCGGATTACAGCCTTCAGCCCCGAACGCATGAACTGAACCTGAACGGTGTCTATGCGGACCAGATCTTCAAGGACGTCTCGGCCTCCTTCAACGCCAGCTACACCCACAGCAATTCCGAAAGCCTTCAGGGACCGGCGCGCGGCATCCTGACCCTCCCGGCCGGCAGCTTTTACTCTCCGTTCTCGCAGGACACACTCCTGTACCGGGACTACACCAACGTCTCCGCGCTTCAGCAGAGATCCCATACGGATTCCGTTCATGCCGGGGTGAATTTCAATGGCGACGTGGGGAACTGGAAGTGGAACAGCACCGGAAGTTTCGACCGCTCCACCACCGCAACCAACAGCCAGACCGGGCTTGATCTGAGCGCCGCCCAGACGGCGCTGACGGAAGGTCTGGTCGGCTTCGATCCGTTCTCGGAAGTGGACCGAAGCTGGCTGAACAGCCGGCTGGTCAATCAGGGCCATACCACCGGAACGACCGGCAAGATCAGCGGTCTCGTCTCCGGCTCGCTGTTCTCGCTGCCCGCCGGTGATGTCTCGACCAGCATTGCCCCCACCGGAACCCTGACCGAACAGAACGCGACATCCATCAGCCAGGGCAAGCTGCAGCGCACCCATATCAGCCGCGATGTCGGCACCCTTCAGATCAACGGCGACATTCCCATTGCCAATGCGCGCAAGCATGTCCTGTCGTTCCTGGGAAAGCTGGATGCGAACGTCAACGGCGCCGTCAGTCAGGTGTCCCATTTCGGCACACTCGGGACGATCGGCGGAGGCGTGACGTGGGAGCCTGTCCCCTGGGTCCAGTTCCCCTTCTCCGTGACCGACCGGACAGAAGCGCCCAGCGCTACCAGTCTCGTCGCCCCGCAGATCGAGACCCCCAACGTCACGACCTATGACTATATCACGGGACGCTCGGTGCAGGTAACGACCATCTCCGGCGGCAACCGCAACCTGCGGGCGGCGGACCGGCACGAGATCAGCATCGGCACGATCCTTTCCCCCACTTTTCTCGAAGGCGCGCGGCTGCATGTCAATTATGTCCGGGACCGCAACCACAACCCGGTCATGAGCCTGCCAACCGCAACGGCGGCCATCGAGGAAGCCTTCCCGGACCGTTACCAGCGCAATTCGGACGGGATTCTGGATGTCGTCGATATCCGCCCCGTCAATGCGCTCATGGAAAAGCGCAATGAATGGAATGCGACTTTCTCGTTTTCCAGACCGCTGGGAAAAAAGCCCGAAGGAAAAGGCGGTAAACATGGCGCTGGCGGCCGGTATTACATCGTTCTGACGCAGGTCTGGCGCCTTAAGGACACGGTGCAGCTCCGGTCAGGCCTGGCACCAATCGATCTGCTCAATGGCGGGACGATCGGCGGCACCGGCGGTCAGCCACGCCATGAAGTCGAGCTTCAGGGGGGCGTGTTCAAGAACGGACTGGGCTTCCGCCTCGTCACCAAATGGCAGTCCGCGACCTCCACCCTCGCCAGCACCCACGCCAACAGCCTGTTCTTCAGCGATCTGGCGACCGTGGATATGACGGCCTTCGCCGATCTGGGAGAAATCCCCCGCTGGCAGAACCGGAACTGGGCAAAGAATTTCCGGGTCATGGTCTCGGTCAGCAACCTGTTCAACAGCCGCATCCGGGCCCGCAACGGCTCGGGCATCACACCTGCTGGCTATGAACCGGCCTTTCTGGATCCGCTCGGACGGACCATCTCGTTTTCCATCCGCAAATCGGTCTGACCCGGCTCAGTCATCCGACACATAGACACGATGGAAACGGCTTCCCAGCGCCGTCAGGACCTCGTAGCCGATCGTCCCTGCCGAGCGCGCCAGCGCATCCACATCCTGCGCCGGCCCCAGCACCGACAGCACGTCCCCTGCTTTCAAACCGGCAGGCGCATCGGTCAGATCAACGGAAATACTGTCCATCGAGACACGTCCGATGACCGGAAGCCGGGTCTGTCCGTGCCAGACAGCGCCCCGCCCCGCCTGGGCCCGGAAGAACCCGTCCGCATAACCAAGCCCCAGCGTGGCGATCCGTGTGGGCTTCGTGGCTGTCCAGCCCAGCCCGTACCCGACGCGGTCTGCAGCCTGCACCGTCCGGATCTGCACGATCCGCGCATCGAGCGAAACAACAGGCTTCAGGGCGCGGCTCCCTTCGAAAGGCGCGATCCCATAAAGGGCGGCACCTGGACGGATCAGTTCAAAATGGTAGTCCGGGCCAAGAAAAATCCCCGAAGAGGCCGCCAGGGAGCGCGGCACGCCCGGAAAGCCGGCGGCCATTTCAACAAAGCGCTTCCGCTGCATCGCGTTGGCGGGATTGTCCGGCGTATCCGCACAGGCCAGATGGCTCATCACCAGTTGCAGGTTCAGCCCTTCGAAAACCGAGCGGTCCTGAAGGTCGTGATCACTCAGTCCAAACCGGGACATCCCGGTATCGAACTGGAGGGCTGCAGGAAAGGCACAGCCCTTTTCCCCGCAAAGCCGCTGCCAGCTGCGAACCTGTTCAAGATCGTTGAGGACGGGAATCAGGTTATGGGCCTGCATGCTGCCTTCACAGCCCGGCATGAAACCGTGCAGCACGAAAATGCGGACTTCGGGCAGTATGGCCCGCAAGACGATCCCCTCGTCGAGATGCGCCACGAAGAATGTTCCCGCCCCGCGTGCGGCCAGAACGGGCGCCACACGATCCGCGCCCAGCCCATAGGCGTCGGCCTTGACGACGGCTGCACATTCCGCGCCGGCGCCAAGAGCGGCAACGAGATTGTAATTTTCTGCGATGGCCCGCAGGCTGACACCCAGCCAGGCTCCGGCCCGTGCCGATGCTGCGTCCTGGAAAACTGTTTGCATGAGGCTGCCCAAAAGACTGCAATGCTTTCTTATGGCACTCCAGTCCCATGAAGCAATGTCATGCCCCTCTTTTCACACCGGACTTTTCACATCGGGAATTCTGCGCAACAAGACGCCATGCGTTGCATGCGAATGCAATCTTCGGTCACAAAAAGTGAGTTCAGATTTCCGGGGAAACGCCTATTTCTGGTGCCCAACGGAGTTAACGGCAAGACTGTCACGAAAGTTTCCATAAATTGATGTCAGACGACTCATCGTCTTCTCAGGCTGCAAGACCCGGCGGTGTCCAGCGCGTCATGAGCAATCTGGGCGTCCTTCTGGGAGGGCGCGCAGTCAATGCTCCGCTGAGCCTCATCCATATCTGGATGGCGACCCATCTGCTGGGGAGCTACAGCTTCGGACTCGTCGCGATGATGTATGCCTTCGCACGGACGATGGGCGACATCGTGGATTTCCAGTCCTGGCAGACCGTTCTGCATTATGGCCTGCGCCCCCTAACGCAGGGTGACCGTCGCGGTTTCCAGAAAATCGTCTCCTTCAGTCTGCTGCTGGACAGCGTCGGCGGTCTGCTGGGTTTTGGCGGGGGCGTCCTCATCAGCCTTCTGGCCATGAATCTTCTGGGCTGGCCACCTGAGATTCACGTCATCGGCGTGGTTTACTGCGTCTCCATCCTTTTCATGGCATCCGCCACCGCAACGGGCCTTCTGCGGGTTTTCGACCGGTACGACCTGCTGGCCGTACAGGGCACCGTGGCCACCATCGTCCGCGTGATCGGCACGGCCTCGATGGCTCTGGGCTGGGCGTCCGTGACGGCACTTGCCAGTGTCTGGATCGCAGCGGAAGTGGCAGCCTGGGGCACGATCTTTTTCATGGCGGCCCGCGAGATGTATCGCCGGGACCTGATCCGCGGCCTCTTCCATGAAATGCGCGGTATCCTTCCAGAGATCCTGAGCGGACAGTTTTTCCGCACCTATCCGGGGATCTGGCGTTTCGCGCTGAACACGAACCTCAATTCCACGCTCGCCCTCGCCTTCGGCCATATCGGCACCCTCGTGGTCGGCGCCTTCGTCGGTCCGACGAGCGCTGGCTACTACCGGATCGCAAGCCAGATCGCGGCCGGAATCGCCAAACCGGCGACCCTGATCCAGACGACCGTCTATCCCGAAATGGCCCGGCTGTGGCGCGACAGGGCCATGAACCGGCTGTATCGCCTGACGGGCCAGATTGCCCTGATGGCTGGCGGAATCGGAACGGCCCTGCTCCTGCTGACGCTGTTCGCCGGACGCCCGCTCCTTCAGCTCTATATCGGCCACAAGGGGGCGACAGAGGCTCTTCCCGTCACGCTGTGGCTGCTGGCCGCGGAAGTGGTCACCGTCTGGGGCCTGCCGCTGGAGCCGCTGCTGTTCACGACGAACCGCTCCGGCGCCGCGATCGGAGCCCGTGTTCTGGAATGTACCTTCTTCCTTCCGGCCCTGGTGATGATGGTTCGCCATTACGGGCTGAGCGGCGTCGGCCCGGCGACATTATGTGGCGTCACCCTTCTGATCACGATCCAGCTTGTCTTCGTGATCCGCACGGCCCGCAGCCCGCAGGGGCTTGCGGCATGAAGGTGGCTTTCCCCCTTATCGGCCAGCGTCACCAGACCCTCCACGCCCTGCCGATCGCGCTGGAAGTCTCCGCGCGCCATCCGGACGTTGCAGTCCATGTCTCATGCCTGACCGTGAGCCATCTCGAACTGGCACGCTCACTGGCCACGCTCTATCCGGAAGCCCGGGTGCAGTTCGATCTGCTCCCGATCTCCCCCAAGCTCCGTCGCCGGATCGAACTGCACGGGCTTCGGGTGGTGGACCGCCTGATCGGGCTTTTCGCCTCCCGGCATTATTTCCGGACCTTCGATGCGATCATCGTGCCGGAAGCGACGTCCCTGCAGCTCCGCCGCATGGGCGTGCGGCGTCCGAAAATGATCTGGACGGGCCATGGCGCCGGGGACCGGGCGATCGGTTTTGCCCGGCATCTGGGAAAGTTCGATTTCCTGCTGGTTCCCGGACGCAAGGTGGAACAGCGCATGCTGGAAAAGGGTATCATCCGCCCCGGCGCCTATCATCGCGGCACCTACGCCAAGTTTGATCTCGTGCGGCGCATGGATGCGAAACGGCCAAAACTCTTTAACAACAACCGGCCAACGATCCTGTATAATCCGCATTTCCTGCGCCGCCTGTCCTCCTGGCCGGAAATGGGTCATCATATCCTGCAGTTCTTTGCCACGCAGGATCGCTACAACCTTGTTTTCGCACCGCATTTCCGTCTCTTCGACAATCACCGAGAAGAGGGGGAAGCCCTGAGGCGCCAGTATGGGCATCTGCCGCACATGCTGATCGACCCGGGCAGCCACCGGAGCATCGATATGACCTATACGATGGGGGCAGACCTCTATCTGGGGGATGTCAGCAGCCAGGTGGCCGAGTTCATGATCCGCCCGCGCCCTTGTCTCTTTCTCAACGCCCACCATGTCAAATGGCATGGAAATCCGGACTACCAGTTCTGGACACTGGGGCCAGTGACGGAAAATGTATCGGATCTGGGCTCCAAGATAGAGAATGCTTTCGAAACGCATCCTCGTTTTCTTGAGGCGCAGCGCCAATATGTATTAGAGACATTCGAAACACTGGGCGATGAGCCCACTGCTCCCGCTGCCGCGGATGCAATTGTCGATTTTCTGAAAAGGGCTGCCTGATGTCAGGTAATCCAAACGGAGCTAGTCCAGGTTTGACCGAGGCCAACCAGAACCCAACCGCCAATCCCGTTCCGACGCCAAGCCGCTCCGGCCTGGAAAGACGCTACGGAGATTTCCCCAGCTTTGCGGCCGCCCTTGATTACGCGGCCCAGGGTGAGAGCGGATTCAACATCTATTCCGGCCGGGGGCAGCTTCTCGAGGCATTGCCATACCGTCTGCTGCGCGAGCAGGCCCGTTCCATGGCCTGCCGCCTGCTGGGTCTTGGTCTGGTCCCGGGCGATCGCGTTGCGATCGTGGCGGAAAGCGATGGGGACTTTGCCCGGATCTTCTTCGGCTGCCAGTATGCTGGCCTGGTCCCGGCGCCGCTCCCCCTGCCGGTCGCCTTCGGCGGCCGCGAGGGTTATGTGACGACGCTGCGCGGCATGATCCAGAGCGCTGCGGCCCGCGCCGTTGTGGTGCCCGACGTGATCGGAAGCTGGACGGCGGATATCGTCGATGGTCTCGATCTGGTCTTCGGCGGCTCGCCGGCCGATCTGTACCGCCACGCCGAAGCCCGTGTCGAACTGCCGGAAATCTCCCCGACAGCCCTGTCCTATCTCCAGTTTTCCTCGGGTAGCACACGTTTTCCGATGGGCGTTTCGGTCACGCAGGCGGCCGGCATGGCCAATGCCCGCGCCATCGCCCGCGACGGTCTTCACGTCTATCCAGCCGAAGACCCGCGCGATGACCGCTGCGTCTCCTGGCTGCCGCTCTATCATGACATGGGACTGGTCGGCTTCTTCCTGACGCCCCTGACCTGCCAGCTTTCCGTCGATCTGCTGCCTACCCGCGAATTCGCGCGTCGTCCGCATGTCTGGCTGGACCTGATTTCCCGCAACCGCGGCACAATCGCCTACAGCCCCTCCTTCGGGTACGAGCTCTGCGCCCGCCGCAGCGGTCAGGCCGATCTGGATCTGTCGTGCTGGCGCATTGCCGGTATTGGCGGTGACATGATCCGCCATCATATCCTCGAAGGCTTTGCGGAGCGTTTCGCCTCGAACGGCTTCCGGGCCACGTCCTTCGTCGCGAGCTACGGCATGGCCGAGGCGACGCTTGCCATCAGCTTCGCCCCGCTCAACACCGGCATCCAGACCGACACGATCGATCTGCGCCGCCTTGAGAAGGACGGTATTGCCGAGCCTTCCAACGATCCGTCCCATCCGCTGCGGACCTTCGTCCTGTGCGGCGAGGCCCTTCCCGATCATCAGATCGAAGTCCGCGACGCCGCAGGACATGATCTGGCGGACCGGCAGGTCGGCACCGTCTATGTCCGTGGACCGAGTCTCATGTGCGGCTATTTCCGCCGTCCCGACGAGACCGAGGCCGTCCTCGATGCGGATGGCTGGCTGAACACGGGTGATCTTGGCTATCACCTCAATGGCCAGATCGTCGTCACCGGCCGCGCCAAGGACCTGATCATCATCAACGGCCGCAACATCTGGCCGCAGGATCTGGAATGGTCCGCCGAAAGCGAGATCCCGAGCCTGCGTTCGCGTGACGTGGCCGTTTTCTCCGTGGATGGCGACGAAGGCGAGAAGATCGTCGCACTCGTCCAGTGCCGCGCGACCGAGGATGAGAGCCGCAACCAGCTCCGCGACGAGGTCACGAGTCTGTTCCGCCGCCAGCACGGCGTGGATGTCGACGTCATTCTTGTACCGCCCCGCACGCTTCCCCAGACCTCGTCGGGCAAGCTGACCCGCGCGAAGGCCAAGACCATGCTGCTCTCCGGTCAGTTCGAGCAGCAGCCCGAAACCACGTCTTCGGTCGCCTGATCCCGGACCGGCTCCGACCGCCCTGCTGCCTGAAGAGGCAAAGGGGTGGCGAAGGGGGCCGGTTTGGAGCATAAGGCTTGCCCAAGATTGCACAGACACCGAGAGTTGAAGTCCATGACTGACAGCGTCGCCGGTATTTCCGGAATGATCATTGAGAAACTGCTTGCCAATCCGAAAGTTCCCCGGGACATCGATGGCAACAGCAAGATTGTCGAAGACCTGGCCTTTGACAGCCTGGCCGTCATGAACTTCGTCATGGAAATCGAAGACGAGCTCGACGTCTCCGTCCCACTCGACAAGCTGGCCGATATCCGCACCATCAACGACCTTGCCGGCTGCCTGCACACGCTGAAGGTCGCCCACGCGTGACGGATATTTTCGCCAAGCACCAGGGGCTGCGCGAAGCCTATGAAGGCCTCACGGCCGCTTCCCCGCGCAACCCGTTCGAGGTCGTGATCGAACGTCCGATCTCCGCAAGCGTCGGGATCATCGAAGGGCGCGAGACGCTGCTCTTCGGGACCAACAACTATCTTGGTCTCAGCCAGTCGAAGAAAGCCATCGAAGCAGCCGTGGAAACGGCCGAGACGATGGGCGTCGGCACGACGGGCTCCCGCATTGCGAACGGCACCTTCGGTCTGCACCGCAAGCTGGAAGCAAAGCTCGCCGAGTTCTTCCGCCGCAAGTACTGCATGGTGTTCTCGACCGGGTATCAGGCCAATCTGGGCACGATCTCGGCTCTGGTGAACAAGGACGACGTCCTGCTGCTTGATGCGGACAGCCATGCCAGCATCTATGACGGCGCCAAGCTGTCCGGCGCGCAGGTCATCCGCTTCCGCCACAACGATCCGGTCGATCTGGAAAAGCGTCTGGCACGCCTGAAGGACCACCAGGGCGCCAAGCTCATCATCGCCGAGGGCATCTATTCCATGACGGGCAATGTTGCCCCGCTGGACAAGTTCGTCGACATCAAGACGCGCTACGGCGCGTATTTGATGGCTGACGAGGCCCATTCGTTCGGCGTTCTGGGCGCGCATGGCCGTGGCGTTGCTGAAATGCAGGGCTGCGAGGACGGGATCGACTTCGTAGTCGGCACCTTCTCCAAGTCCCTCGGGACCGTCGGCGGTTACTGCGTCACGAACCATGACGGCGTAGACCTGATGCGTCTGTGCTCGCGCCCCTACATGTTCACGGCGTCCCTGCCCCCCGAAATCATCGCAGCCACAATGGCAGCGCTTGAAGACATGCAGGCCCGTCCGGAACTGCGAACGAAGCTTCAGGAAAATGCGACCCGTCTGCATTCCGGGCTCCAGAAGGTCGGCCTGAAAACAGGCGAGCACGTCTCCCCGGTTGTTGCCGTGACGCTGGAGACCGTGGATCAGGCCGTGGGCTTCTGGAACGCGCTGCTGGAAAACGGGGTCTATGTGAACCTCTCGCTCCCGCCGGCCACGCCTGACAACCGGCCGCTGCTGCGCTGCTCGGTCATGGCGGCCCATTCCCCCGAGGAAATCGACCGCGCCGTGGCCGTCTTCGGCGAAGTTGCCCGGCACTTCGGACTGTAATCCATAAAAAAGGGGGATCCACCGGATCCCCCTTTTTGCTTCAGGCTTTCGGACGAACCAGAAGCCGCCGCGCACGCCACAGAAGCCGGGGCAGCATCACAAGCGGATGGCGGCTCTCGAAGGGCGACAGCTGCATGTCAAAACCCGTATGGCGCTGGATCTTCCATGCCAGATAGGACGCGCCGTTTTCAAAAGTGAAGGCGGCCTTCAGCAGTCTGGCCACATTGCGTGGCCGCCCGGATGTCTGGATCAGCGCCCAGCGACGGGCCGCTTTCCGGCGAAGTTCCTCGTGGATGACGGGTTCAAGCCTGTCGCCATGAGCCGAGAACTGAAGATGTCCCCGTGCCCATCCCAGTGTCAGCAGGGCAGCGTAACGCGCCTCCTGCCCTTCAAGAATGCTGTTACCTCGTCCCTTCTTCTCGACCCGCAGTTCGGACGCATAGGTATGGGCGAAAAGGGTCTGCCAGAACTCCAGCGCCGTCATGGACACATCGCCCAGCAGAGCCGCCCAGCACGCCGCCGTCGTCACGCAGCCTGCGATCAGCGACAGGATGGCATCCGCGCTTTGCGGATCCCGCACCCAGACCAGCCGCACGGGCTGACAGAACCGCGCCCAGATCGTTGTGTCGAGCGCGCCGAGCCCCGTTCGGGCTTCGAACTGCGCCTGTGACAGTACTGCGATCTTTGCTCTCAGAACCCGGCCGTCATGACGGAATTCGGAATAACGGACATTGGGCGGCAGGACGAGATTACCGGTCCGGGCCACCAGTCCACCCGCAAAACCCGCGGCGTTTTCGGTAATGATATAGAAGTCGAGAATACCGTCCGGATCAGCTTTGCGCAGAAGCGAGCCATAGAACACTACGCCCAGCGGCAGGACGGGACAGGCACGGGCCAGCGCATCGGCAAAGGCGACGACGCCCGGATCGACCGGCGTCGTCAGTTCGCCGATCAGGCGCTGTTCGAGCGCGTCAGGCATGCAGGAACCGGAAGCGGGACGCACGCTCCAGACGCAGCACACCGCCTGGTGCTGCACTGAAGACCTCGCCATCGAGCACGAAATCGCTTTCCGTCACCAGCGTCATGTCGTCCGTCCGTCCGCTCACATAATCCGGGTGACGACGCAGCCAGCGCGGTGCGCGTCCACACAGAAGGGCAGCCGTCGCCCGGAGCAGACTGTCCGGCCAGGCGCTCACGTCCAGATAGCGCAGTCCTTCGACATTGGGCTCGGCATCCCAGAAGGGCCAGATCCCGCGGGACAGGCGCGAAAGCCCTGTCGTCAGGAACATGAAGCTCTGCCCGTCATAGACATGGCCGCCGGTTTCGATCCGCAGCGGGTCGCCACGGAGCCATTCCTCGCGGCTTTTGCGGAACATGAGGCTGACGAATGTCGAGAGCAGCGTGATGCCGACCGCAAGATCATGGGGCGCGAAACGCAGGACGGTCGGCGAATGGGCAATGCGGACGGCACGTGCATATCCCGCGCAGCCCCCGAACAGGCCAAGCACGGGCATGCGGTCGGTTCCGGGCCAGGACAGACGGATCGGCGTCCGCACGCTGGAGCGCAGCGCGCCCTGCCGCAGACGCTGGATTGCCTCCATTCCGCGCAGGCCGAAACCAACGTCTCCTGCAATGAGGTTCGTGTTGCCGGACGCCAGGACCACGATATCCGGAAGCCTGTCGGCAGGATAAGCGCGTGCGATGGCGGTCAGGGCCGTGCTGACCGTCCCGTCGCCGCCATCGATGAGAATGGTGTCGATCCCACGCTCATAAAGCTGGCGGACATGTTCGGTTGTCCCCTCCCGAGTATCGGAAGGCACGAAATCCTTCCCCAGAAGGGCCTGGGCCTCGACAGCAAAACTGGAACCGTTCCGGCGGTTTTTCCGGCTACGGGCATTATGGATCAAGGCAATGCGCACTAGGTGAGGCAATCTTCGTATGGCGTTCGGCTATGCGGGCGGGTCTAGCACGGCTATGATGGAACTGCCAGAACATGGCATCCCGGCGCGCCCGGATGCCGGCTTCTGACGTGGATACTGACAAGGCCCTTTTCTGATCATGACCCCTGACCTGCCCGCAGATCCCATCTCGTCGCGGCAAACGTCCCCTGTCATCACGCCTGCGCCCGCTGTCACCCCCACTGTCACACTGGCCCATATTTCGGATCCGCACCTGCCCCCGCCCCCGGTCCACTGGCGTGAGGCGCTCAACAAGCGCGCCCTGAGCCTTCTGTCTTGGAAGAAGCACCGCCGGTACGTCCATCTCGAACAGACCTGCGCTGCGCTGGTGAAAGATATCGGGCGCTCGGACGTGGACACCATCCTCGTCAGCGGGGATTTGACCAATTTCGGAACGCACGACGAGTTTGCCGCAGCCGCACGCTGGCTCGATGCCCTGCCTGCTCAGGCACTCGTGATTCCCGGCAATCATGACTGCATGGTCCGCCAGCCGGCCTCGGCCGGTCTGCACCAGTGGGAACGCTGGTCGGCCCGGCAGTATCCGTATGTCCGCATCCAGAACGGGGTTGCGATCGTCGGCGTCAATTCCGGCATTCCGACTGCGCCGTTCATGGCCTGCGGGCGCGTCGGACACCGGCAGCGTGAGCGGCTTGAGGCGCTGCTGGAAGAGCTCGGCCGGGAAGGGCTGTGCCGGGTCGTGATGATCCATCACCCTCCCCGGCGCGGGCTCGTGCCCTGGCGGAAGTCCCTGCTCGATCACAGGGAAGTCGCCGCCGTTTTCAGGCGGGCCGGAGCGGAAATCGTGCTGCACGGACACTCCCATGACGCAACGCTGACCCATATCGCCGGCACGGACATTCCGCTGCTCGGTGTGGCGTCTGCCTCGCTGACGGATGAACGCCCGCACCGTCAGGCCTGCTGGAATCGCCTGAGCATCCACCCATATAGGAAGGGCTGGACAATCACTCTGGCACGTCACCGGCTCGATGGCTCCGTCAGTGAACGGGCGTCATGGAACCGCTCGGGAAGGACAGAGGCGTGAAACAGCGGGCCCATATTCTGGACCGGTATCTGCTGACACAGATGGCACCGCCCTTTGCGATCGCGCTTCTGGCGATGCTGGTCGCGCTGCTGCTGGAACGCCTGCTGTCGCTCTTCGACTATCTGGCTTCGGCGGGAAGTTCGCTCGGGACCTGTATCGCGCTCCTGACGGATCTTCTGCCCCATTATTTCGGTATCGCCCTGCCCGCGGCGCTGTGTATCGCGGTGTTCCTCACTATCCGGGGCATGAGCGACAACAACGAGATCGACGCGCTTCAGGCCGGGCGGGTCTCGCTGATGCGAATCAGTCGCCCTTTCATGATCGTGGGGCTGCTTCTCGGGGCGGCCAGCGTGTTCCTGTACGGCTATATCCAGCCCGTGGCCCGCTATGACTATCGCGCGGGCTTCTATTTCGCCGAGCATACCGGCTGGGCCCCACATCTTCAGGCGGGAATGTTCGCCTCCACGTCCAGCAAGGCCGTCATGACGGCCGACAGTGTCAGCCATGCCGGCACCCGCCTCAGACGGGTTTTCATCCGGGAAGTGAATGCCAATGGCGTGGCTCACATCATCACGGCCCGAACCGGCGCGCTGACCATTTCGGAAAAGACCCGCAGCACCCGCCTCGACCTGTGGAACGGGGAAATCGTGGATGATCCGTTCCAGGCCACCAAACCCCACAAGCCGACCGTGACGCATTTCGAACACGTCGTCCGCGTTATCGACCGGCCGAACAAGGAAACCTCCTTCCGCTCCCGCGGGGCCGACGAGCGTGAACTGACCCTGTTCGAACTGGCGCATGACCTGCGTTATGGCCTGCCTGGCATCGAATACCGCACACTCCGGGCCGAAATGGATTTCCGTATGGCCCGCGCCATCGCCATTCCGTTCATTCCGCCGCTTGCTGTCGCGCTGGCCATCAGCGCCCGGCGAAGAAAATCCGTCTGGGGGCTGATTGCGGTGGCCGTAATCCTGATCGGCTTCGACCAGACACTCATGTTCGGCCACAGCCTCGCCTCGACCGGACGTCTTCCCATCTGGCTGGCGATCTGGGTCCCGGAACTGCTGTTCTGCGTCGGCTGTCTGGCGGCCCTGCTGCGCCGTTCCCGTGGGTCGTGGCGACGGCGCAAGCTTACAAGGGCGCCGGCATGAGCGACTCCACACCTGCCATGCCGCGCCATGTCCTCATCAAGGCGCTCAACCGTGCCCTTCTGGGACGCTTTTTGCTGTGCGGGGCCGTCCTCGTCTCGCTGCTGGAAATTCTGGCGCTTCTTGAAAAGACGACGCCAATCCTGAACCGACATCTCGGCTTTCGCGGCATCCTGACCTTCGCCTTCCTGCACCTGCCTGCCCTGAGCATCGACATCCTGCCGCTCGCCTTCATGGTGGGCGCGCTGTTCCTGCTCACGCAGATGACCCTGTCGAGCGAAATCTCGGCCCTGCGGGCGGCCGGGCTTTCAACCCCTGCGCTGTACCGTCTTCTCCTTCCCGCGGTGCTGATCGCGGGGATCGGGGGAACCTGCGCCCAGTACTGGCTGGTCCCGGCCTGCGAAAACGCCCTCACAACGTGGTGGAACCGCACGGATCCGCTCGCGGGGCAGGACGGGCAGCCCGAGGACAATATCCTGTGGTTTCGCGCGGGGCCCATGCTGGTCCGGATCGGGCAGATCGCCCAGGGCGGCACGTTCCTGCGGGACGTGACGATCTATCACCGGGACAACACGGGTCTGCTGACCGGCACCGAACACACGAATGTCCTGACATACCGTGACGGACAGTGGCATCCCGATGGGGCGCAGGATCTTTCCCTGTCCGATGACAAGTCGTACGTGAATGTTACAAAGGGCGACAGCACCTTCGTCATCCCGGCCACTCCCTCGGTCATCATGACGCTCTCGCAGAACGGAGCGACCGTCACGCCGGCGCAGGTCAGCGCCATTCTTCACAAGGGCGCACCCGCAAGTCTACCCCGGGCCACGTATCGTATGGCCCTCTTCAGCGGGATGATTTTACCTGTCGAAATTGCAGTAATGCTTCTATTGACGCTCCCGGTGATCTATATCCCTCCCCGTGCAGGACTTCGAAATCCGCTGCCGGTGTATGTTCTGGCCGCTGGAATGGGTTTCGTCATCCTGCAGGGAATGATTTCCGCACTTGGAAACGCGGGGACGCTGCCAGCTCCGCTGGCCGTCAGCGTCGGACCGCTCCTGGGGACCCTTCTCGGGCTGACCTGGCTTTTGCGGATGGAGGAACGATGAGCAACTTCAAGGCGCCCTGGCGCAACATGTCCGCCATCAGGACGGGTCGCAGCTTCGATCTGGGAAAGATGAACCTCCCGCAGCTGTGGTTCGCCTATCTGACCTATCCGACGATCCTGCTCTATTTCGCGCTGATCGCAGTGTCCGCCTGGGCCGCCCTGCATTTCTCGACCGCGCTGTGGGCGACGCTCATTCCCGTTCCCGTCGTGATCGTGGTCTATCCGCTGGCCTGGTATGCGATCCACCGCTTCATCCTTCACGGGCGCTGGCTGTACCGCAACCACTGGACCGCTTCCCTGTGGAAGCGCATCCATTTCGACCATCATCAGGACCCGCATCTGCTGGACGTGCTTTTCGGCTCCCCGCTGAACACGGTGCCGACCATGGCGATCATCACAATGCCGATCGGCGGGCTGATCGCAGGATGGAGCGGTGCGTTCTGTGCGCTTTCGACCGCGCTGGTCATGACCTGCATCTACGAATTCTTCCACTGCATCCAGCATCTGGCCTACAAGCCGCGCTGGAAATGGGTGGCGGACATCAAGCAGCTTCACGTCCTGCACCATTTCCACGATGAAGACGGCAATTACGGCATCACGAACTACGTGCCGGACCGTCTGTTCAGCAGTTTCTACCGCGAAGCCCGCGACCGGCCCCGCAGCAAGCATGTCTTCAACCTTGGTTACGACATTGAGGAAGCCCATCGTTATCCGTGGGTCATGGACCTGACAGGCTCCCCCCCGCGTGACCGTCCCGATGGCGCACGTCCGGCCTCCGCCCGCGCCGCAGCAGACCGTAACCGCGCGGCATGACGCTTCCGGTTCTGGTTCTCGCCGGGTCCCGGGACGGCGAGAACGATGTGCTTGCGAAACTCGGTCAGGTTTCCCACAAGGCTCTCCTTCCCGTCGGCGGTCAGCCCATGCTGGCCCGCGTGCTCGATACGATTGCCCGCACGCCCGGCCTTGGCCCCGTCACGATCAGCATCGAAAATCCGGACTGCATCAGGGATCTTGCCGGTAACGCTACCATCCTGCGTTCTGCCCCCTCTCCCAGCGAGAGCGTGGCTGAAGCCATTGTCCGGATCGGCACGCCCTGTCTGGTGACGACAGCCGATCACGCCCTCCTGCGTCCGGAATGGATTCAGGAATTCCTCGCCAAGGCGCAGGGCTGCGATCTTGCGGCGGGCGTGGCGCTGCGTGCGACGGTTGAACGCGATGTGCCCGGCACGAAACGGACCTATATCCACCTGTCTGACATGAGCTTTTCCGGCTGCAACCTGTTCCTGATCAATACGCCGAAGGGTCGGAATATCATCGAACTGTGGAAGCGCCTTCAGCAGAACCGCAAGCGCCCGCTCCGGATGGCCCTGACGCTTGGGATCGGCACTCTGCTGCGGGCCGTGACCCGTACACTCGATTCCACGGCCCTGTATCGCCGCATCCGGACGCTGACGGGCGCAAATGTGCGTCTGGTGACACTCTCGGACGGGCGCGCTGCCGTGGACGTGGACAAGCCCTCCGACCTGACGCTGGCTGAAAAAATCCTGGCCCAGACGACCCCATGAAAATCGCCTACATCATAAATTCCCTCGAATGTGGTGGCGCACAGCTTCCCATTCCGGACATCGTATCCGTTCTGAAGGCGCGCGGCGGGGATGTGACCGTCTTCGCCCTGGCCCGCAAGGACGGCCTCGCCATCCCGCTGATCGAAGCCGCCGGCATCCCCGTGCGCGTCCGGGAAGGCACGACGCGGGACCATATCGCGGCCTATCGCTGGCTGCGGGACGAGATGGAGGCGTTTCAGCCGGACCTGATCTGGACGTCGCTGAGTCGCGCCACGCTTCTGGGGCAGCTGGTTGCCCTGCGTCACAAGACCCCGACGGTTCACTGGCAGCATTGCGGACGGCTGAAGAAGGTCAACGCCTTCCTGCTGCGCCTGTGCCGCCCCTACACGACGCTCTGGGTCGCCGACTCCCAGTCCGTCATCACCTTTGCCGCGAAGGAACTGGGCCTCACGGACAATTTCGTCGCCTGGCCCATTTTCCGTGCCGATCCGGACGCCCCTGTGGCCACGCCGTGGAAAGAAGGCGAAGTTGTGCGCGTCGGGACATTGGGACGTCTGAACCCGGTCAAGGCGTATGACATTCTGTGCGAGGCCGTAGCCCTTCTCAAAGACCATCCGGACCTACCGCCATTCCGTCTTCAGATTGCAGGGGATGGTCCCGAACATGCAGCGCTTCAGGCCCGCATTACGGCCGGCAACCTGCCGATCGACCTGCTGGGCTACGAGTCAAAGCCGTTTGATTTCCTGAAGACGCTGCATCTTTACGTCCAGTCCTCGCACTGGGAGGGCATGTGTGTCGCGGGGCATGAAGCCATGTCCTGTGCCCTTCCGGTCGTTTCCACCCCTGCGGGCGAACTGGCGTCGAGCATTCTCGACGGTGAGACGGGACGCATCGTGCCGTTCGACAATGCCCCTGCCCTTGCGGCAGCTCTGGCGGACCTGATCGGCAGACCGGCCGATCTCGCGGCCATGGGCGCCCGGTCCCGCAAGCGGGTGCTGGAACGCTTCGGGCCTGAAGCGTTCGTCAGGCATGGCAATGCCGTGCTGGATCGTATCCCGGGCTTCTGAGCGCCCGGGGATACGCACTTCTCAGGCGCCGAAAATCCGGCGCTTCAGATTGAGCAGGTCCCGCCTAGGGCCAATCCCGATTTTCTTGACGTCAATCAGCGTCACCTGCCCGGCTGCGGACAGGGTGTGCATCCCGTCCGGATACCGCTTCCTCAAAGACGCCGGGATGGAAATAGACAGGCCAGGCGTGACTTTCGGCAGCCCCCGCTCCAGCCCTTCGATTTCCAGCAGCCGGATCCCGCGGCCATAGGTTCCCCGGCAGTCCTGCGTGGGCAGGAAGATCTTTCCATCCACGAGAACCGGCGTGCCCCCGGGACGTGCCCCTGCCCGGTCGTTCAGGAAAAGCCCGAGGTTTTTCCAAGGCCCCATCAGGGTGTCGGCCACGGAAATGTTCAGAAGGCTCTGCCGTTCGTCCTTGCTCCCTGCAGGCGTCCAGAACATCCACCAGCGACCGGCATACTGAAATGGCGTGGCATCGATCGCGGCTTCGGGGAAGTCGAAGGCCTCGACCCGTTCCCACTCACGCGGAAACGACTTTGCCCGATAAAGCGAAAGACGCCCCGAAGCGCTGGCCTCGGGCAGCATATAGACCTCGCCCTCATGCGCGAACACGAACGGGTAGGACAGATGCCAGGGCTCCTGCAGAACGGTTTCACGCGACAGCAGACGGCCCGTTCCGTCATAGATCAGGACCTCGATCGTTCCCGTGGGGCTGCGGTAATCGAAGGCCTCGGCAAAGACGTACAGCTTTCCGTCCCGCCAGAATCCGAACGGATCGGCCAGAAAACAGTGATCCCCGATATCGGGCAGAGTCGTGATGGGAAAGCCGTTCAGACTGGCCGCTTCGACCACCTCAGCCAGAGGCGCATGAACGATGGCGCATCGCCAGTGATCCGTTCGCAAAAATGGCATGAGGCACTCTCCCGTAAAAATACAGCTTCAAAAAAAGCCTGCCGGGGCAGACGTAGAGCGCAGATCGGGGCAGGATGGAACCATGAGTACGGTTCTTGCCGAAAATCCCGCTGCAACATCCTGTGGCCTGCCGGAAACGCAGTTGGCCATCCGGCGCGCCGTCCTCGGATTGTGCCGGACAATGAACTGGGCCGCCATCAATGAATTCGCTCTTCCCGCCGCGGGACGCCGCGCGGACATCATGGCGCTCCTGCCCGATCATTCCCTGAACTGCATCGAGATCAAATCCGGCCTGCGCGATTTCCAAACCGATCAGAAATGGCCCGAATACCGGGACTGGTCCGACCGGCTGTTTTTCGCGGTGGATGATGGCTTTCCGCTGGATCTTATTCCGCCGGATGTGGGCCTGATCGTCGTCAGCGTCAGCGCCGTCCCTGCTGCCCTGCGCGACAATATTCTGGCAGAATGCACGATCATTCGGGAGCCCGCGCTCCACAAGCTGGCTCCCGCACGACGACGCACGCTGCTGCATCTGTTTGCGACAACGGCCGCAAGCCGTCTCATGAGCCTTGAAGACCCCGCCATTACGGCATCTCTCCGCGCTGCACGGCGCACAGACTAGGACAGTTCCATGACCTTCGATCCGATTGCCGTCCGCCTCGAAGCCGCCCGTTCCGTTGTGCGCGATGCGGCCCGGCTTGCCCTCTCCCTGCGCCCTGCTCCGGGTGGTCCGACCGGGACCCTCAAGGGCCGGCAGGACTACCTGACCGAGACGGATGGCGCCGTCGAAGCCTTTGTCAGCCGCCGCATCCAGGAGCTTTTCCCCGAGGATGGCTTTCAGGGCGAGGAAAATGGTGCGACGCGTCAGGGCGGCTTCCGCTGGGTCGTGGACCCGATCGACGGTACCTCCAATTATGCACGCGGCCGTGACCGCTGGTGCGTGTCGCTCGGCCTGCTGGACGGAGACGAGCCCGTTGCCGGCATAATCGATGCTCCGGCGCTTGGCGAAGTCTTCACGGCCCAGAAGGGCAAGGGCGCGTTCCTGAACGGCAAGCCGATCAAGGCGTCCCCCATCACGAACACGCAGGAAGCCATGATCGAAATGGGCTGGTCCGCGCGCGTGACGACCGAAACCTTCAACGAGAAGATCGCCGCCATCATGGCGCTCGGCGCAATGCCGCGCTCCGGCGGATCGGGTGCGCTGGCCCTGGCCGACGTGGCCTGCGGGCGCTCCGACGGGTATCTGGAAATCGTCATCCAGCTCTGGGATGTGGCAGCCGCACTGGTCATCCTTTCGGAAGCCGGGGCCGCGGTCTCGCCTTTCCTTCAGACAGGCGGCCTGACGGGCGGGGCAACCATTCTTGCTGCCGCGCCCGGCATTGCGAAGGCCCTGTCCGCCGCCGTTGACGTGGAAATCTGACATCCCTTCCGCCCCGCACTCGTGATTTGGCCGCATTTGGCGCATAGTGCGGGGAAATATTCCTACGATGACTGCAGAAGGTATCCTCCATGACCCTGTCCGGTCTCCTGCGTAAGACCATGCTCGTCGCTTCGGGCTGCGCCGCCCTGTCAGCCTGTTCCGATGCTCCCCAGACCACGGCCAGCCAGCAGCAGATCATTGTCGATCGCGCCACGCTGGCGGTTCAGGATCTCTTCACGGGAACAACAGCGCAGTCCCGCTCCCAGAAACTGCTGGCAGAAGCCAAGGCCGTCATGGTCTGCCCCTCCGTGCTGAACATGTCCTTCGGGATCGGCGGCTCGGGTGGCCGCTGCGTGCTTCTGAGCCGCGATGCCCGCGGGTCATGGTCCGACCCGGCATTCTACCGTCTGGGTACGGCCTCGATGGGGCTTCAGCTTGGTGTGCAGAGCACGGAAACAATCCTGTTCATCATGTCCCAGCGCGGCATCCAGGCCATTCTGGACAGCCAGTTCAAGTTTGATGCCTCCGCCTCCGCCTCCTTCGCCAGCATCGGCTCGGGTCTGGAGGACAGCACGGCTGGTGCGCACAATACCGACATCTACGCCGCCCAGAAGAACGAGGGCCTGTATGCCGGTGCAGCGCTGGGTGGTTCCAAGCTGACGGTCGATAGTGGCGCCAACCGGGCCTATTACAACCAGACCGTCGGCCCCGAAGACATCGTCGTAACGATGCGCGTCAACAACCCGTCTGCCGATCCGCTGCGCCGCGCCCTGATGTCCGTAGCCAAGCTGCCCACCAGCAGCGCAGCCACAGCGACGTCCCGCGTGTCACAGGCTGCCACCGCCGCGCGTACAACTGCCACGCAGGACGTCGTCGGCAACAATCCCTATCCGGCGAGCTATGACGCCAGTCGCCCCTACTCGGCACAGACATCCAGCGTACAGAGCCAGACTCTCGCCCCGCTGAAGCACTGAGGCCATTACGCCCGTCCTCTCCGGAGGACGGGGTTTCAGTTCTGGTTCTGGGGTGTCGCTGATAGATGCGCGTGATAGGCGCGGATGTTTTTATCCTGATCGGCGAGCGTCTCGGCGAAATTATGCCCGCCCGTCCCCGTCGCCACAAAATACAGCATCTTCCCGTCAGCCGGATGCGCTGCGGCATCCAGTGAGGTCGGTCCTGGCGAACAGATGGGGCCGGGCGGCAGTCCCGCCTGAAGATAGGTGTTGTAAGGCCCCGGGGTCTGCAGATCCTCATGGGTCAACGGTGCGTCCAGCGTTCCTGTGCCATTGCTGAGCCCGTAGATCACGCTCGGATCCGTCTGAAGACGCATGCCCAGTTTCAGACGGTTCAGGAACACACGTGCCACCATCGGCCGCTCGGACGGCACGGCCGTCTCACGCTCGATCAGCGATGCGAGAACCAGCAATTCCTGTGGAGACTGGATCAGCCCGTCCAGCGCTTCGACATTACGGCCGTCCCAGGCCGCGGCGAGCTTGGCCGCCATCATTTTCTGCAATTTTTCGGCCAGAGTCTGCCGCGACGTCCCCCAGACGTAAGAGACCGTCTGCGGAAAAACGCTGCCCTCGGCAAGCGTGGGCACTTCACCGCTCAGCGCCGGAGCCTTGTTCAGAATGGCCGCAATCCTGAGGACCGTCAGCCCCTCGGGCACCGTAAGCTGATGGGAAACGGGCTTTCCGTGACGCAGGATTTCGAGGGTATGTGCGACCGAAACCCGGGCCGGAAACTGCAGTTCCGCGGCGTGGATCTGGCCATCACGATGCGTCAGGAACGCGGCAATCCGGAAAAACGTGCCGGATGCCCAGGTCGGGGAGAGGATCCCGTCGTCCTGGAGCGCCTTTGTCACACGGGCATTGTTGCCATGCGGAATGACGAAAGTCTTCTCGTCCTGCAGCGGTCCGGGATCGGTGTAGTGCCCGTAACCTGCGGCCAGTCCTGCGACGAGGAGCAGTGGCGCCCCGAACAGCGCCAGCTTGCGGCCAGCCTTTGGCGGAAGAACAAGCTTCCGCGGTTCCTCGCCGTCAGGCTGACCTTCAGACATTGAAAACGAACCCTTCCTCAGTCCTTGAAGCGCTTGAGGATGATGCTCGCATTCGTGCCGCCAAAGCCGAAGCTGTTGGACAGGGCAACGTCGATCTTGCGCTCCTGGGCCACATGCGCCACACGGTCGATGACGCTTTCCCGCGCCGGGTTGTCCAGGTTCAGCGTGGGCGGCACGATGCCGTCACGGATGGCCTGAAGGCAGAAGATGGCCTCGACCGCACCGGCCGCACCCAAAAGATGGCCAATGGCCGACTTCGTGGAGGACATGGCCAGACGCTTGGCGTCATCGCCGAAGAAGCGCTCGACCGCATCAAGCTCAAGATCATCCGCCATGGTGGAGGTGCCGTGGGCGTTGACGTAGTCGATATCGGCCGTGGTCAGGCCACCGCTGTTGCGCAGCGCGGCCTTCATGGCACGGAATGCACCGTTGTGACCTTCGGCAGGAGCCGTGATGTGATACGCATCACCGGACATGCCGTAGCCGCCGATCTCACCATAGATCTTCGCACCGCGGCGCTTGGCATGCTCGAGTTCCTCAAGCACGACCACACCCGCGCCCTCACCCATGATAAAGCCGTCACGGTCCTTGTCCCACGGGCGCGAGGCCTTGGTCGGATCATCGTTGGAGCCGGTAGAAAGTGCACGGGCCGAGCAGAACCCGGCAATACCGAGCGAGCAGATCGCGGCTTCCGCACCGCCAGCCACCATCACGTCGGCATCACCATACTGGATGAGGCGCGAGGCATCACCGATGGCATGAACGCCGGTCGCGCAGGCCGTCACGACAGCATGGTTCGGTCCCTTGAACCCGTAGCGGATCGAAAGGTGACCGGAAATCAGATTGATCAGGGCCGAGGGAATGAAGAACGGCGACAGACGGCGGGCCTTGCCGCTCGAAACCGTCAGGGAGCCGTCATAAATCGTCTGGAGACCGCCGATACCCGAGCCGATCATCACGCCCGTGGCGCAGCGACCATCCTCGTCCTCAGGCTTCCAGCCTGAATCCTCGACAGCCTGGATGGCTGCGGCAAGGCCCAGATGGATGAAGCGGTCCATCTTCTTCTGGTCCTTGACCGGCACCCAGTCGGACAACGTGAGACCGCCTTCCGCCGTCGGGCCGTCCGGAACCTGTCCGGCGACCTGGGCAGGAAGTTCGGAGGGATCGAAATGCGTGATCCGGCCAATGCCGGACTGTCCTTCGATCAGCCGCTTCCATGTCAGTTCCGCGCCCACAGCCAGTGGGCTGACAACACCGATACCGGTTACGACGACACGCCGCCCGTTAGTTGCAGTCCCGCTCATCGATGCCTCTTGTCTCACGTTATGTCCGGGTCTTGCAGCCGGGCCTCAGGAAAAGGCCCGGCTGGTCTTCCGCCTCGTATGACGAGACGGGAATCCGGAGCCGGAAAACCGGCTCCGGTCAGCCTCAGGCTGCCTTCTGCTTCTCGATGTAGTCGATGGCATCCTTGACGGTTGCGATCTTCTCGGCTGCATCTTCCGGGATCTCGACGGAGAAGGCTTCTTCGAAAGCCATGACCAGCTCGACCGTGTCGAGGCTGTCAGCGCCCAGGTCGTCGATGAACGACGCGTCCGGCGTTACCTTGCTTTCGTCCACACCGAGGTGCTCGACAACGATCTTCTTTACCTTGTCAGCAATATCGCTCATCTGTTCGTTCCTTCTGCCCATCCGGGACCCTTTTGCCCGTCCGGTGCGTTACATCAAAACTCGTACTGCCATCTGCCAGTCCGGAAGCCCGGAGGTTCCTCCAGCGCAGGACCGCCCCCTTCGCAGGGGAGGCGTTGCCGCCGGAAGAACCGGACATCAGCCTTAAGCAGGCCGGGCAAAGCAGCGCGCGATTAGCATGCTTTAACCAAAAAGGCCAAGCATTCAGACCATCGCCATGCCACCATTGACGTGCAGGGTCGTACCCGTGACCCATGCCGCCTCATCGGAAGCCAGATATACTACTGCGGACGCCACGTCACCAGTATTCCCCATCCGGCCAAGCGGAATGGAGCCAACCAGCTTCTCGCGCACGGTTTCCGGCAGCACATCCGTCATCGGCGTCTCGATGAAACCGGGCGCCACGACGTTGACCGTCACACCTCGCGGACCGGCTTCCTGCGCGAGCGACTTGCTCATGCCCACGATACCGGCCTTGGCAGCGGCATAGTTGGCCTGACCGGCATTGCCCGTCGTGCCCACCACGGAGGCAATGGAGATGATCCGCCCCGCACGGCGACGCAGCATGCCTTTGAGCGCGGCACGTGCCAGACGGAACGGGCTTTCCAGATCCACAGTCATGACCTGCGACCAGTCGCTGTCCTTCATGCGAATGGCGAGCGTATCACGCGTCAGGCCGGCATTGTTGACCAGAATGTCCAGCGGCGCACCCGCAACGGCTTCAGCCTTGGCAACGAGGCCATCAGCCTCGGCCGGATCGGACAGGTTGGCGACGGCGATATGGGCGCGCTCGCCCAGGCTGTCAGCCAGTTCCTGAAGAGCAGCTTCGCGCGTGCCGCTGAGCACGACCGTCGCACCCTGTGCATGAAGCTGACGGGCAATCGCGGCGCCAATGCCGCCGGAGGCACCCGTGACGAGAGCAGTCTTGCCGGAAAGAGAGAACATGATCGGTTGTCCTTACAGGGTCTTGAGCAGGGCTTCGATTTCAGTGGGCGTCCCGGCATTGCTGGTCACCAGTTCCGGAGCAATGCGACGGGCCAGACCGCACAGGACCTTGCCTGCGCCAAGCTCGTGCATGTTCGTCACACCCATGGCCACCATCGTCTGCACACTTTCGCGCCAGCGTACCGTACCCGTCACCTGCTTGACCAGCAGGTCGCGGATTACGGCAGGGTCAGTGACCTTGGCGGCCGTGACATTGGCGATGACGGGAATGGACGGTGCGTTGAGGGTCGCGGTCGCCAGCGCCTCTTCCATTTCGCGGGCAGCCGGCGCCATCAGCGACGAATGGAACGGTGCGGAGACCGGAAGTTTCACGGCGCGCTTGATGCCATGCTCCTTGGCGACGACGATGGCGCGGTCAATGGCGCTCATCACACCGGAGACCACGATCTGGCCACCCCCATTGTCGTTGGCGATCTCAAGCGTCTCGCCCTGGGAGGCTTCATCGCAGATCGAACGGGCCTGCGCGGCATCAACACCCAGAAGAGCGGCCATGCCGCCCTCACCCGCCGGAACCGCGCGCTGCATGGCCTGTCCGCGCAGACGCAGTAGACGTGCGCCTTCCGCAATCCCCAGCGTACCAGCGGCAGCCAGGGCGGAATACTCACCCAGCGAATGACCGGCCACCAGAGCCGCCTTGTCTGCCAGCTTGAAGCCACCTTCGCTTTCCAGAGCACGCACGGCGGCCAGCGAAACCGCGAACAGCGCCGGCTGGGCGTTTTCGGTCCGCGTCAGCTCGTCCGCATCGCCGGAGAACATCAGGCGCGACAGATGATCGCCGAGCGCCTCGTCCACTTCCTGAAAAACGGCGCGGGAGGATGCAAAAGCCTCATTCAGGGCCTGACCCATCCCGACGGACTGGCTCCCCTGTCCCGGAAAGACGAACGCGTGAACCGACATGGATCCCCCTGCTGGCAGTGAATTTAAGGTTCCGCGTGATGCGTCCTTGTGGGCCATCTGTCAAATCCCGCGTCACTTTTTCCGTTTGAGCGTGAAGAACTCGTTCGTCGGCACCTTCACGCGGATCATGGAAAACGGCCGGTCCGAGCGGAATACCGTGCCGTCCTGATAGTCCTGAGGCCGGAGAATGAAGGTGTAGGGCACGGATCCCTGATTATCGACCAGAAGCCGCGTCGTTCCGTTCTCCACAGCCTCGAACCGTGCGCCGGGGGCGACATCGACCTTCAGGCGATGGGCGTCCGGGGCCAGAAAGGCGAGGATCACGCCAAAGAAATCCCGGATAGCGGCGTTGATCTCCCCCATCCAGACCCCGGCCTGCTCTTTCGTGAAAGAGGGCGTGGGCAGAGGAGCCACCTCGATCGCCAGTTCAAGCTGGACTTTCCGATCGGGCGACAGGGTCAGCAGAACGGGCGGATTTTCGGCCAGAAGCGCATCGGAACGGGGAAAATGCATGTCCCGGTCCTGCCCTACGAAGAGCGGAATATCGCCGCCTTTGGCATGGAGCACGACATGCGCCTCGGACGGCACGCCATGATCCGGCAGGATATCGCCCAGAAAATGCAGCGACAGGTCCTTCCGCGCGCGTTCGGGCAGACGGTCGAACCGGTCATAGACCCAGTGTATGCCCTTGTAGCTGCCGACGCGCATCGCATGCTGCCCGGTGACGGTGACGGTCTCCGTTGTCTGGGCAGGTGCAGCGGAGAAAGACAAGAGCACGAGAGCTGCGAACAGGACCGCACCGATACCGGCTTTTCTCAAACCCCTCTCCTCACGTCCCGTCGCTTCATGACAAATGATGACTACCCGATCTTCTGCATCACGATCAGGACCTGTGGCAACCGCACAGGGTTGTCCATGTATTCGATCAGACGGAACAGACCGCCCCAGGTCTTGATGATATAATTGCGCGGAATGATCGCCTCGCCATAATGCGACTGGGGCTGTGGTGGTTTCGAGGACGCCGCATGCAGGAAGCGCCCGGCTTCGAATTCTGCGTTGGCCCGCGCCTCGTCGATAAAACTGTCCGCGCAGACTTCATGCCAGGGGTGTTCAAGCCTGATCCCGGACGCGCGCTTGAGCCTCTGCTCGGCACAGAAGGCGATGAACCTGCGGCTTTGCGTCGTCATGACCAGCATCCCGCCCGGTTTGAGCAGGCGATGGAACTCCCGCACCCAGTGCCCGGCCAGAAATTCGTCCAGATGCGAAAACACGGACCATGACGTGATCAGGTCAAAGCTTTCGGACGTCAGGAGCATCGGCGGCACCAGACTGCTCCCCAGGAAGTTGAGCGCGGGATTGGCCCGCCGCGCCGCCATAAGAAAACGGTCCGTAGTTTCCGCGCCGTACAGATTGGCCGGCCGGATATCCTTCATGAACAGCCGTGCGATGCGTCCCCAACCACAGCCAAAATCCAGCAGCGTCGTCTCGGGGCGGACCGGACGCCCGGCATAGGCGCAGTACGCCTTGATTTCCCGGAAGAAGACATGCGCCTCATGGATGGAAATTTCCCCGTGATGCCCATGGATTTCCCGCTGAAGATCATCCGGCGGAAACGACGGCATCGTCACACCCTGGATTTCGGGGATATGGACGGACGACACCAGAACCTGAAGCCATTCCTCATCGCTGATGCCACCAAAGGTCTCAAAAACGGCGCTAATGCTGTCCGGGTGGTTCATCAAGTCCTGCCGAGGCTTCTTCGTAACGTTTATTTAACGCATCCTCGCAGGCCCGGAAACAGATGACCAGAGCAGGTTTATGAAAATTATCCTTACCCAGGACAGCCCCCGTCCTCTTTGACACAATCCTGTGTCAGGCCTGCCGAACAGGCGATTTTTTGTGGAATACGGAAAGCAAAGGGTCGATGGTTCCCGCCGTCATGGCAGTCACATGCCGATGACGGACAATCGAAGGATCTTTTTTCAATGTCCCTTTCTGGAAAAATCGCCGCAGTCACGGGTGCAGCCCAGGGTATTGGCAAGGCCATTGCGCTTCGTCTGGCCAAGGATGGCGCGGATGTCATCCTGCTCGACGTCAAGCAGGACACGCTTGCCGAAACCGCAAAGGAAGTTGAAGCTCTCGGCCGGCGCGCTGTGGCCCTGACGGCCGATATCAGCAACCGCGACCAGTTCCGCAGCACACTGGCCGATGCTGCGAAGACGCTCGGCGGCCTGGACATCATGGTCAACAATGCGGGGATCTGTCAGGTCAAGCCGATCCTGGACATCGAGCCTGCGGAAATCGAGAAGATCTTCAGCATCAACGTTCAGGGCGTGCTCTGGGGCATGCAGGCGGCTGCGGCCCTCTTCAAGGAGAAGGGCACCAAGGGCAAGATCATCAATGCCTGCTCGATCGCCGGTCACGAAGGCTATCCCCTTCTGGGCGCCTATTCCGCAACCAAGTTCGCCGTCCGCGCCCTGACGCAGTCGGCTGCCAAAGAACTCGCCTCCTCGGGTATTACCGTCAATTCCTACTGCCCCGGCATTGTCGGAACCGACATGTGGGTTACGATCGACAAGCGCATGGCCGAAATCACCGGTACGGAAATCGGCGCGACCTACAAGAAATACGTTGAAGGAATTGCTCTGGGCCGCGTGGAGACGGCGGACGATGTGGCGGGCTTCGTCGCCTATCTGTCCAGCAGCGACGCCGATTACATGACGGGTCAGTCCGTCCTGATCGACGGTGGTCTCGTTTTCCGCTGAGATCATAAAAAAAAGGGGGCCGGTTTCCCGCGCCCCTTTTTTTTATCAGCGACCGATGAGACGGCCGCGCTGCCAGGCTTCGGCGGCCCCTTCCGGGTCCTGCCCTTCCACGGAAATGACATAGTCCAGGGCGCTCATGACCCTATTGCCGAGCATCATTTCCGAAAGCTCGTCGAGCAGATCGCTGTCCGCCTGACGGGCCACGTCTTCACGCATGATCATCCGGGCCGACATTTCCCCGCCCAGCAGATGGGCCGGATCCTCGATTACCGTCAGCAGATCCGTATGGAAGACCGCATGAGGCTGCGTCGCCACGACCAGCGGCTTCTCTCCGGCATCGCGGGCCTTTTCCAGACGCTCGATCAGCGCCCCTTCCCCGATGCTTTCGATCGGCAGCACCGAGAGGGCCGGAAGCTGCTTGAGAGCATCTTCCAGCGCCTGACGGCTGTCATCGCTGACGATGATGCGGTCCACGTCCGCGGATGTGAGCGTCCCGACGGCACCCAGCGGTGACAGGGCCGCAAAACTGACGACAGGCTGGTACAGATCGCCCAGAACCCGACGCCCCGGACCGGCAAATTTTTCGTCCCGCGGAAACCATGCAGAGACGAGAAGATCGACTTCCGCCCCTTCGAGAGCGTCCTCGATATCATCGGGGTCCAGATCGACATATTCGACCTCGACCTCGTAAGCCTCAAGAACGCGCGCGACCGCGCTGGCACAGCCCGCATGCAACGAGGTGTACAGATGGCCGATCGTCATTTGCGTCATGAGAATGGGTCCGTCAGGTAGAAAAAGTGAAACGTGAGACCGTGATTAGGCCCCACGTTCCGATTTGTCACGACCTTACCAGATCTTTACGCGCTGATCCGGTGCCAGATAGAGCTTCTGGCCGGGCTTCACACCAAACGCGTCATACCAGGCATCGATGTTGTGAGCCGGGATGTTGACGCGGGTGATGGCCGGGGCGTGCTCGTTCGACAGCATCTGCTGACGCAGCGCATCCGGACGATCCTTCTCACGCCAGACCTGAGCCCAGCCGAGGAACACGCGCTGATCACCGGTCAGACCGTGCACGACCGGCGCGGGCTTGCCGTGCAGCGAGTCATGATAAGCCTGCAGACCTAGGTTCAGCCCGCCGGAATCCGCGATATTCTCGCCCATGGTCATCTTGCCGTTCACATGCGCCCCCGGCAGGACTTCCTGTGCGTCGTACTGCGCACCCAGACGGTCGGCCAGCTTCTGGAACGCATCCGTGGAGGCCTTGGTCCACCAGTCGCTCAGGCGGCCATGCTCGTCGTAATGACGGCCCTGGTCGTCGAAACCATGGCTCATTTCGTGACCGATCACGCCGCCGATGGCACCGTAATTGACGGCGACATCACCCTTCGGATCGAAGAACGGCGGCTGAAGGATCGCGGCCGGGAACACGATCTCGTTCATCGTCGGATCGTTGTAGGCGTTCACCGTCTGCGGCGTCATGCCCCATTCGTCACGGTCGACCGGCTTGTCGAGCTTGTCCAGATCGTGCTGCCAGTTGAACGCCACGCCACGCACGGCATTGCCGTAAACGTCGCCCTTGCGGATCTCGAGCTTGCTGTAATCCCACCATTTCTTCGGATAGCCGACCTGAATGGCGAAATGATCGAGCTTGTTCAGGGCTGCCTTGCGGGTCGGCTCGTCCATCCAGCTGTTGTGCTCGAGGCGCTCGTGGAAGGACGCCTTCACTTCCTGCACCAGCGACGTGATCTGCGCCTGTGCGGAAGGCGGGAAGTAACGCGCGACATATTCGCGGCCCAGAGCCCAGCCCAGAGCACCGTTCGTCACGCGCACGGCGCGCTTCCAGCGGGGGGACTGCTGCGCCACGCCCGACAGCGTATGGCTGTTGAACTCGAACGACGCGTCATAGAACGTGCTGGACAGATAGGCCGCAGCATTGTCGCCGAGATGGAAAGCGAGCCAGGCACGCAGCGTTCCGATATCCGCACCCTTCAGGACCGTGGCCATGGCCTTGATCCCGGCCGGCTCACGCACGTCGATCTTGCGGTTTTCCAGCCCTTCGGCCGGCAGGCCGGCACTGATCAGGAACGTGGCCCAGTCAAAGTCCGGAGCAAGCTTCTGAAGTTCGGAAACCGGCATCGGATTGTAGGTCTTGATCGGATCACGGGTCTGGTCACGCGGGACCTCGACCTTGGCCAGAGCCGTCTCGAGATCGACGACGGCCTGTGCGTTCTTTTCGGCGTCCGGCCAGCCTTCAAGCGTCAGCATCTTGGCGATATAGGCCTGATAGGCCTTCTTCTTGTCCGCCAGCTTGGGGTTTGTATAGTAGCTCGTATCCGGCAGGCCGAGCCCGCCGCCCACACCAATGCTCATGCCCTGATCGAGCATCAGCATATAGTGCTCGGGGTCCTTCTGGTCCTGCTCCACGCCGATCTGGAATGTCGTGAAAGCCATGGATTTGAGCGATGAACCGAATGCCGCGGCCAGACCCTTGCCGTCATTGACGTTGCGGATGGCTTCAAGATCGGCAGCGAGCGGCTTGGCACCCAGGCGATCCACAGCCTTCTGGTCCAGGAAGCTGGCGTAATAGGTGCCGATTTTACCCATGTCGTCCGTCGGCTGGTCAACGGACTTCTTTGCGGCTTCGTCAAGAATGGTCTTCTGACGCGACAGGGACAGTTCGTAGAGGATACGGAACGGGCCGTAGCTGCTCATGTCGCCAGGGATCTTGAGGTTCTTGAGATAGGTGCCGTTGGCATACTCGAAGAAATTGTCGCCCGGCTGGACAGCGCGGTTCATTCCGGCTTCGTCAAAGCCCCAGCCCGCGTTGTATCCTGCAGCCTGCGCGCCAGAGACCATCAGTCCTGCTGCCAGGGCAAACAGGCTGGCTCCGTGTTTCAGAGCATGTCGTGACGTAAGGAATCGTTTCACATTAAACCTCATTCCAGAGTGGTGCCCCTAGAATGAGGTATAAAATATCATTTCGTCAAAAGGACGGAACGTAAACCGCGCGATCAGCGGTTGTGCCTGGCTTTCTTCGCCTTTGTGCCCGTCCCGGCAGGAGTGACTTCAGCCGCAACCGTGTAGTCGAACACGACAACCTTCTCGAGATACGGGGCCGCGAATTCCTTGAAGGCTTCATGGGCCGGGTCAAAGAATGCAGGATCCGTTACAATGGGTTTGCCGACATAGTAGTTGCGGTCGCCTTCCGAACGGAACGTCACGAGGAACGCCTGCTGCAGGCCGGCATCCGCCCCTTCCCCGCTGCTCTGGAAGCCGGTTTCAATGCTGGCGACGACCTGCTTTCCGTCCATGCGGCGGCTGTCCTGCACCAGATGCAGGAAACGGCCCGAGACTTCGGCACGCTGGGCTGTCGTTGAGTCCTTGGTGTAGCGGAACATCACCATGTGGCGGACCGGACCGACATGCCAGTCAGGCGCCGTGAACTGTGCGTAGCCGACCTGCTTTGCAAGCTGCTGGGCGGACAGGGTGGCGGGGCTGAGCATATCGGTCTTGACCGGCCCGGATGAGGCGATTGGAAGCGAATACGGATCCGCTTTTGCGGCCGGAAACTGATACAGCCCGACGGCACAGAGCGCCAGAGTGGCCCCATAGACGGCACGACGGGAGAAAAGGGCGGAAACGGTCATCTCGATCTCCGGACGCAGGGTGGGAAAACTGCTGCCTTTCATGGCACAACCGCCCTGTTTCGTCTTCTTTTTTCAGTATCCCAATGTTTCGTTTCCGGACTCAGGCTTCCACGGCCTTCTGGAAGACCTTCCGGCGCCACTGCATCAGACGATAGACAACATTCGCGGCCAGCTTCTGCCAGCGCGAATGGGGCGTGAAACCGATGGTCTTGAAGATCATCGCCGTTACCCGGTCGATATGCTTGGGCTTGTAGAACCCCATGGCCTTGGACATGTAGGCCGCAATGCAGCGCTGGTGATCGTAAGCCATGCCAGGCGGCTCATTGGTGGTGTGGTAGGCGGAGGCCAGCTCGTCGTCCTCGCTCTCGGTCACACGGCCCAGCGCAATGCGCGTCCGCGCCCAGACACCGAGCTTCTCGCGCTTCAGGTAGCGGCGCATGTGATCGTAGAACAGCTTGAAATGCCGGTATTCATCGGCCGCGATCTGCTTGCAGATGGCCTTGAGCAGCGGCTCATCCGTCGCATCGGCCAGCGCCGTGTAGAACGACGACGTGCCGGTCTCGACCATACAGCGCGCGATCAGTTCGCCCGTGCGGGACCCGCGGATCGAAGCATCCACATCGGCATCGATCTTGTACGACGCGCGATAGCGGTCGAACGCCTTTTCATAATCCCAGGACGGATCGGCGAGCATGGCCCAGCGGCCGAGCGCGTCCCCGTGCTGCACTTCCTCGACGGCCCAGTTCTCGGCTGCCTTGCTGAAATCCGGATCGCCCACGAAGACGCGACGGAGATACTGGGCGTAGTCGAGACCGTTCTTTTCCACCACGGAAGCTGCCTTCACGAGGGGGATGATCTCGGGATCGACGCGGGAAGGATCAAAGGAGTTCCAGTCCATCTGATCGATATGCCAGTGTTTCATTCTGCGACCTCGTCCGTTTTCCGGCTCATCAAGAGTGACGATGAGATGACACGATGGGACAATTTTGGGTAGGTGTGATGCAGCAACCCTTGGAGATTGATCCGTGACGGCCACCACCACGACCAAGCCAGACGTCCGCCACGACTGGACCCGCGACGAAGTCGAAGCCCTTATCAGCCTGCCTTTTCCGGAGCTGATGTACCGCGCGCAAACCCTGCACCGCCGGTACTTTGACCCCACGAAAGTGCAGATTTCCACGCTTCTTTCGATCAAGACGGGTGGCTGCCCGGAAGACTGCGCCTATTGTCCGCAAAGCGCGCTGCACGAAAAAAGCGTCAAGGCCGAGCGCCTGATGGCCGTGGAGTCCGTCATGAAGGAAGCACGGGCTGCCAAGAAGGCCGGTGCAGGCCGATTCTGCATGGGGGCCGCCTGGCGCACGCCGAAGGATCATGACCTCGACACCGTCTGCGAGATGATCGAGGGCGTAAAATCCCTCGGGCTGGAAACCTGCGTGACGCTCGGGATGCTCGACGCCCAGCAGACCGAGCGCCTTAAGACCGCAGGGCTGGACTACTACAACCACAACCTCGACACGTCCGAGGAGTTCTACGGCTCCATCATTTCCACCCGCACCTACCAGCAGCGCCTCGATACGCTCTCGAACGTGCGCGACGCGGGCATCAATGTCTGCTGCGGCGGAATCGTGGGCATGGGTGAAGACCTGTCCGATCGCGCGGGCCTGCTCATGACGCTCGCCAACCTGCCCAAGCACCCCGAGAGCGTGCCCATCAATCTGCTCGTCCGCGTCGAAGGCACCCCGCTGGGTGAGGCCGAAGCCGTCGATCCGATCACCTTCGTCCGCATCATCGCCACGGCCCGCATCATGATGCCGGAAAGCCATGTCCGCCTCGCCGCAGGCCGCGAGAACATGACGGACGAAGCGCATGCGCTGTGCTTCCTGGCGGGTGCGAACTCGATCTTCTGCGGCGAGAAGCTCCTGACCACGCCGAACCCGGCCGAACACCGTGATCGGCAGCTCCTCTCCGCGCTTGGCATGTCGCCCATGGTGCAGTCCGAAGCCGAGATGGGCACGATGCGCCCGGCCGTGACGGAAGACGCCGTCTGCGAGATGGCCGTCTCCTGATCCTTGGTCCACGTCTGAAAGGGGAAGCGTTCGAAAGGGCGCTTCCCCTTTTTTATGCTTGGCCTTTGCCCGCTTCTTCCCTAAACCCACGCCCTTTGCCCAAACCGGAAGAAAGCAGAACCAATGACGGCGCCCGGACACAACCAGACCAAAATCCGCGTCGGAATTGACTTCGGCACCACCAACAGCGTGGTCGTGATCGCCGATGAAAACGGCAATACGCACCCTGCCCGCTTCGTCTTCACGGATCATGCGACCAGCGAAACCTGCCGCACGCTGCTCTGCCTGTGGATGGATCAGGAGGGACGACGCCGCGTCATGAAGGATGCGATCGGGCTGGACGCCATCGAGGCCTATCTGGACGATCCGGCCGAGAGCCGCCTCATCATGTCCATGAAGACCTATCTCGCGCAGGGGTCTTTCCGTGAGACGCGGGTTTTCAGCAGCGTCATGACGCTTGAAGCCCTGATTGCGCGCTTCCTGACGTCGCTCATGGACAAGGCCGGACTGAACCCGGGCGATGTAAGTGCCACGATCGGCCGTCCCGTGCGGTTTGCGGGCGAGCTGGCCGATGATTCGCTCGGTGTCACCCGTCTGCGCGAGAGCTTTCTGGAAGCAGGCTTTCCCGAGCCCAATATCGTCCTTGAACCCGAAGGCGCAGGCTGGCGCTTCATGCAGCGTCTCGACAAGCCCGCCACGGTTCTCGTCGGCGATTTCGGCGGTGGTACCAGCGATTTCTCGGTCATGCGTTTTGATCCGCATGGAAGCCAGCGTGTCACAACGCTGGGCCATTCGGGTGTCGGCATCGCCGGTGACCAGTTCGATTACCGCATCATCAGCCATGCCGTCGCCCCGGCTCTGGGACGCGATGCGACCTATCGCGTCATGGGTGGTCAGCCCCTGCCCGTCCCTGCCGAATGGTTCGCAAGCCTCGGCCGCTGGCATCGCCTGTCGCTGATGCGCACGCCCCAGACCCTGCGGGACATCGCCGATGTGGCCAAGACATCGTCCGAGCCGGAAAAGCTGCGCAGCCTGCTGCGACTGATCGAGGATCAGGAAGGCCAGAACCTCTATCGCGCGGTCGGACAGGCCAAGAGCGACCTGTCGCGTCAGGACAGCACCGTCCTGCGCTTCATTCACCGCGATCTGAAGATCGAAGAGACCATCACGCGCGCGGATTTTGAAAGCTGGATTGCGCCTGATCTGGCGCGGTTGGACGACGCCATCGAAGACGCCATGGTTCAGGCCGGGCTTGGACCGGACGATATCGACCGGGTCTTCCTGACCGGGGGCACGTCCTTCGTGCCTGCTGTCCGCGATCTGTTCGACCGTCGTTTCGGGGCGGAGCGTGTAGACGGCGGATCGGAATTCGTCTCGGTCGCCGCAGGCCTGGCCCTCATCGAACGTGAGCACCATCAGGCCTGAACAGGTCCTGATCCAGTCAAGCGCCCTCTGAATCCGTACCAAACCGGTCTTCGGAAAAGCTGCGTCAGCCATCCTGCAAGTTGCGGAATGGCTGAGCAAATCCACGACAATAAATTATACTTTTTTATTTAGTGAAGAAAATTCCAGATTATGTGATTGGGAATTTTCTTCATTAAGGACTTTATCTTTCCATGAAACGCCACAAACGCACCATGCACGTTCATTGGGCCTTCTGTGCTCGTCCACTATATTTAAAATAACGCGCCATATTTACTATGATCGCAGGAAAGAATACCAAGATGTCTTGTAAGTATTTTTTAAAAATATTCCTGCAGATTAATATTCTTTCGGCTATTGGCACCCTTCCCCTGACCGTTCATGCTCAGGATACATCCGCCGTCGCTCCCCAGCATGTTCTCCCTGCGGCGCCTCGCCAACTGCCCTCCACAGGCTCGGCCATCGCCCTGCCACCCGTCCAGAAAGCCCCGGCTCACCCTGCGCATCCGCCCGCACCATCTGCCGATCATCTGGGCGCGATTTTCGATAGGGAGAGTATTTCGTCGCTGCTCAATCGCAATGATGACGCTCTGCGGCGCAGCGATCTCACCGCCGGTTATTACGTACCGGCGGAAGCCTTCGGCCATATCGCGCCCCAGCTCTCGCCCTACCGGAACTGGCTGGCAGAGCGCGGCTTCAGCTTCGAGTTCTCCTACAAGGGGGAAGCCATGGCGAATGTCGGCGGCGGGATCAGCAAAGGCATGTCCTACGCCCATGAACTGACCTTCAATACACGATGGGATCTGGGCAAGCTGCTCGGACTGGATGGCTGGATCCTGCACGCCGTGATGATGGAGCGTGCTGGCCGCGAGGTCTCCTATGACCATGTCGGGGACCACCATATCCTGCTGAGCGAGGTCTACAGCCTCTCGGGCCATGCAGCAGCCCATCTGGCGGACATCTATCTTGAAAAATCGTTTTTCAATAACCGCCTCAACATCAATATCGGCCGCATCACGCTGACGCATACCTATGCGACGTCCGTGCTGCTCTGCACGTTCATGGTGCAGTGCTCCGCGCCGCCCGCCATCAAGGCTGACGAGGGCTGGAGCGTCTATCCGAAAGCCAACTGGGGCGGCACGCTGCGTTTCAAACCCACACGGGACCTGACCCTGCGAACCGGCGTCTACCGGGTCGGTGCGCTGACGGAAAATCCCAGCGGCTGGGCCTGGGGCAGTGAACACTCAACCGGTGTCATGCTTCCGATCGAACTGACCTGGGAGCCCTTTATCGGTCCAGATAACCTTCCCGGCCATTACAAGCTCGGCTTTGCGCATGACACATCGCCTTATGCGGATCGCCTCGGGACCATTCCGGCAATGTTCGCGAAGGAAGTCTTCCATGACGCCACAAAACCGCGCGACACGTTCTATATCGAAGCGGACCAGATGGTGTATCGCAAGGGCGGCCAGCATCAGATGGCAGGCGGATACATCCTCGCCGGCTATGTGCACAATACGCCCAGCGTTTCGACGTTCTCGGATCAGGTCTATGTCGGCGCATCACTCCTCGGCATTATCCCCCGCCGCCCGTTCGACCGGTTCGGCGTAATGTATTCCTATTACCAGATGAGCCCGGCCATCACGGTCGGTCAGCGTCTGAGACAGCTTGCAGGCATGTCCATGGGGGCGTTCGTCAACGGCCCGCAGACCCATTCCGCCATTCTGGAAGCCTATTACGGTGTCCCCATCCGGCCGGGTCTCGTTCCGCAGCCGGAGTTTGAATACATGATGCGCCCCGGCCAGACCTCGATTATTCCGAATGCGACACTGGTGGGCCTCAAGGTCCTCGGGAACCTGTAATATTAAGTCATAGATAACGAATCCGTTACTTGTGATTTAACAGAAACGTTATTCTACCACATAGTAATTACCCGTTCGTGATTTGGAGCAGGACATCCATTTACATAATCTGAAATCCCATAAGGATTACAGCCAAGGGACTTTCAGCATGAAAACGATGCTTGCTTCTTTTTTCGTTCTTGGACTTCTGGGCGGCACAGCCCTTGCGCAGGAGCCCAAGGTTGAGAATGCTGTCGCCAGCACGACTTCAGGCGAGAAGCCCCGGGTTACACAGGCGGCAGACCGCCCCAACAGCGAGACCTGCAATCAGGTCTGGGTCAATACCGCCACGCATGTCTATCACGTTCAGGGCAGCTTCTGGTACGGCGCCACGGCCCACGGGACCTATATGTGTGAAGCGGACGCCAAGCGTGCAGGCAATACCCGCGGCCAGTTCTGACAACGTTACAACAGGCTTCAGACCTCATGAGGTATGGGGTCTGAAGCCTGTGATCGGTCAGTCGGATGCGCCGAGACCTGACTGGTCGACCGGGGTTCCATGAACCTGCACCGTAACCTTTCCGGGTTCCGCCTTTTCAGATGAAGTCTCTTTGGGCGCGGCCCCATCGTCTCCAGCCTGCTTTGCCGCCACCTGCTCGCTGATTTTTTCCTGCTGGCGAAGGGCCGCAGCCTGTGGCTGATGCCCCGCCGCCTCGGCCGCATCCGCCGCCAGAGTGAGCGCACGGCGCATCCCGCGATAATCCAGCGCATCACGGCGGCTTTTCACAACCGACAGGGCCTCGCTGCTGGCCAGTTCAGGCTGCCCGCGCAGCAGGTTCAGACGGGCCGTCAGTTCCTGCTGGTCAACCTGCGCGCTGCTTTCACGGAAGGCCGCCAGATCATTCACGCGCTGGGCCAGAACCGTGTCCTGCCTCAGATCCGCTGCGATCAGACCTGACAGGTAAAGCGCCCGTTCACGGATTCCCATATCCGGAGACTGAAGCGCCCGCGCCACAGCCTGGGACGCAAACACCGTGTCATGAAGCCTGTACAAGGCGGCCGCGCGGATCACGGCCAGGTCGGACGTATCCGAAACACCGCGCAGGCTGAGCGCGGCTTCGGTCTCCCCAAGACTTTGCAGGGCTTTCTGCGGCTCGTCTTCCGCCAGCAGGACTGTCGCCAGATTGAAACCGGCCTCGTGAATGGACGGCGCATCATCGCGCATCAGGGCACGGTCCATCGCGGTCCGGTACTGGGCCTCGGCCTGTGTGGCCTGACCGATCCCATAGACGCTCTTGCCGGTATCCATGGCATCTTCATAAGGCTGATCGGGCTTTGGCCCCTTCGTCGCGGTCGAAGATGAGCAGCCGCCCAGCGTCAGGACCATCACGCCCGTGCAGGCCAGAAGAACGCGCTTCATGGCCGCACCGCCTGTGCCGGCAGACGACGAGAGGGCTCCTGCCTGCTGCCCCCACCGCCCAGCAGCCACAACCCGCGCAGCTGATCCGTCAGCTTGCGCAGACTGCTCGCACTGGCCTCCGCCTGCGCCAGCAGGGCCGGAAGCTGCGCCGTAGCCGTATTGGCATGCGCCACGGTCTGCTGCACCTGCGGCATACTCTGACGCAGGCTGGCCGTGGCGGCCCTGGCATTGGCCATCGTTCCATCAACCTTCGTCATGACGCCGCCTGCCTGTTTTTCAATAGGTCTGAGATCCGCGATGACAGCATCGAGATGCGCCAGGGCCGCATTGGCCTTGTCGAGCACGTCATCCTTGACCAGCAGTCCGCCGATCGTGCCCTGCCCTTTTCGCATGTCAGTCAGCATGTCGTTGACCTGCGTCGTAATGAGCTGGACGTTGTTCATGGCCGGCACGAGCTTGTTGCGCAGATCCATGACGGTCTGGGTAATCACATCCGCCGGGTTGGCCTCGACCGTCGCCTGAAGGACCGCGTAATCCCAGTCGAGCGGCTTGCCCTTGCCACGGCCCAGCTCAATGTAACTTGCGCCCGCCACGATCAGGCGATGGCGGATGATGGCCGTGCTGTCCTGGCGGATGAAGTTGGCGAACTGCGGGTCCAGATCCCCTTCCGCATACATCCGGCCCGTCTCGTTGAGCTTGAGTCGCCGGATTTCACCCGCATGAACCCCCATGACCTCGATATCATTGCCGATCGCAAGCCCGGCCACGCCGCTTTCGGGGAGCACGAAATGCAGTTTCTTTTCCGGCGTCAGCCACTGGCGCAGGAAACCGGCCTCCACGACGGCGACCGAGAACATGACGATCGCGGCAAGGACAAGCAGCCCGACCCATTCATCCGCATAGCGGTTCTGAAAGAGCGGACGGGCGGTTTCGGTCTGGCGTACGCGAAACATCAGGAACCTCGCATCGAAAACAGTCCGTCATCATAAAGGCGCAGGCGGATGGTGGCGTCGGACGCATAATCCCCCCACCCGCTTTCATCCGGAGCCATCCACACAACCGCGCATCCCCGGTCCCGCAGATCGGTCACGAGAGACAGGAACGCATTCATCAGCCCGGCCGAGGCCCCTTCCATCGGATGCTCCAGCAGCAGAAGCGCCGGCTCACCCATCATGGCCCGCACACAGGCCGCGCGCTGGCGGTCCATGGCCGACAGGCGGTTCGGCGGGATCACCGGAAGGCCAGGCAGGCCAAGCCGGACGGCAAGATGCACAGCCTGGGACTGAAGCCTGTCGATCGGGATGCGTGTATGGTGCAGTTGTGGCCACAGGATGTTCATGTGCGTCCCGTACAGGTCCACCCATCCGCCCGTCATCACGACCCGCCCGATCCGGCCCCGCAGCGCGTTGCTGCGCCGTTCATCAAGATCGGCCCAGTCCAGCCCCATGCAGCGGACATGACCATCGCCGAGCGGAATAAGGCCAACGCACATATCGGCAAACAGCGCAGCCTGCCCCATGTCCCGGCACTCGATCAGGGCGCATTCGCCGGCATTGAGACGCAGGTTATAGCGGCTCGACACCAGACCGCTCTCATCGAACTGCGGCCTAGCATCCAGCAGCTCAAGCCGGGCATCCAGCGTATTCGGGAAGACATCGTCAGTCTCAGCCATCGAAGCACACGCTGAAAACGACGTTGATGACCATGATGGACAGCATCCCGCGTGCAAATCCGCGCGGCAGCATGCTCGACAGGTCGTCCTCGGTGGTGACATCCATGCCGGACAGACACGAACACACGCCCACGGCATAGCCGCTGAAAATGAACTTGGCCGGGATCACGAAATAGTCGATCGGCTTCACGCTGCTGACGACCTGATCCAGAAACGCCCAGATCGGCATCGTAATCGCATCCTCGACACGACAGACGGCATAGCCGACCAGAAGGGCCGTCATGCTGAAAATAACGCCAAGCGTGAAGCCGCTGATCGTCATGGCGAGACTGCGTGGCAGCAGGAACGAGATGAACGGATCGATCCCCATCCCCGTCATGGCACGCATCTGCCCACCCGTCGTGAGCGTGCCGAGTTCGGTGAGCATCAGCATGCCCGACCGTCCCAGCAGGATCACGCCGACCAGAACCGGGGCGATCTCGCGCACCAGAACCGTGGAGAGGATGGAGCCCGTCATCTGTGCCATGCCTGCGAAACCGAGCCAGTAGACAGTCTGCGCCACGATACCGAAACCCGTCAGCGCCGCCGTCACCAGCGTGCTGAGAATGCCCCCGCCCACAGCCTGATGCAGGGAGGCCCAGAACTCGATCCGCACCGTCCGCCGCCAGGTCGTCAGCCGCGTCGCCTCGCGCATGATGCCCCAGCCGGCGCCGATCATCATGAGCGTAAAACGCATCTGCGTGCGGGAGAAATATCCCAGATGCACCAGCATGCTCCGGACCATCGTGATCCGGTCGAGATTGCGCAGCACTTTCATCGACGGCCCGCCAGAATGAAGCTGCGGGTAATCCCGCTATGGGGCAGGTAGAACATTCCCCTCTCACGGAAGAGGAAATGCTCCCGCAGGATCATATAGGCCTGTTCGGACACCTGGATCGTCCCCGCATCCGGCGAACTGCCGGTCAGCAACTCGGCACCATTGAGCGCATCACCCCAGATGTTGAAGACCGAAGGCCCTTCTCCGAGCTCCGATGCCATGACCGAACCCACATCCATGCCGATCCGGAAAACGGGATCCAGATCCGCCGCGGCCAGCGAGGACAGGCACGCCTCACGGATCGAGACCGCCGCATCCGCCAGCCGCACAGCCGCGGACGGGTCCGGCGTCTGCGAACAGCCGCCCACGAGGACGAGCCGGTTGCTTACGACCTGAACGGAGAACAGTCCGCTGTCACGCGCGATTTTCTGGATTTCCAGACTGAGCGTGCGGATGACGTTCATGGCGCGCGCGATGCTGTCACGATCCGGCGCATAGGGGTCCACGAAGGAAATGACCATGACCGGAACCTGCGGATACACACCCGCCGCAACCGGCTCACCGGCCGTGGCCGACGGCTCCAGAAGAAAACCCTCGTCAAACCGCGTGTCATGCTTTTCTGCCGGTATCGCCAGACCGGAGGGCCCTTCGCCCCCCGCCGCATCGAACGGTTTGGCAAAACGCAGAGCCACGATGGAGCCCACGATGGCGATGATGTGCTCCATCGTCTCCGGCTGGCCGGGATCTTCCAGCACGATCGCGCCAACGGTCTTGTGCGCGTTGCGGACCGGCTGGAATAGCAGCGTATTTGCCCCCACGGCCCGCATGATGACACGCTGGAAGTTCTGGGTGCGCTCGTCCTGCGAGGCATCCGCGATCGACAGGGTATGCCCCTCGTCCAGAGCCTCGAACAGCTTGCCATTGTCCCGCCGGCTGATCTCGACGCCCGTGCTGTGCACGTCGCGCGACGGATCGAAAGCATCTTCGCAGAGCAGACGGTCGCCATCCGGCAGCAGGCGCCACAGACTGGCACGCCGTGCGCTGGTCCGGGCTGTCAGGGCCTCCGTCAGGATCGGGACTTCATGCGCGGGATCGAACAGGTCCGGCGTGCTGGCAATTTCCAGCAGCGAGGCATTCTCCGCCTTGACCTGATCCCGCCCCCGCTGGAGCCGCTTTCTCAGACGTTCCACATGCCGCCCCTGCGCGACCAGCGCGAGCGCCAGCACCGAGGCCAGTCCGACGACCAGCAGCGAGAACCCGATATTCTGCCGCCGGGCCGTCTGGGCAAAATCGGCAAAATCGCTTTCCGGCGCATTCAGCAGCAGCACCCAGTGCCGATGCACGAAGGGCAGTTCGGAAGCGATGGTGACGTAATTCTTGCCCCTCGCCTGCACCACGCCTGTACCCGGTCCCTTGATCCGGAAACGATTAAGCGCATGAATAAAGACGGGCTGCGTCTTGGGATCGAGGAACACATTCCCCGGATCGAAGGTCTTGGGATCCTGCCCGGCGGCGACATTGTGCCCGGCGATGATCTGGCCGTGCATGTCCACGATCACCGCCTGTCCACTGCGCCCGACCTGAAGCTTGTTGAGAAACGAGGTCAGCTGGTTCAGCGAAATGTTGATCGCAAAGACCGATTTGTGCCCGTCATGTCCGTCAAAGGCGAGCGAGGCCGTGATGATGAACTGATGGGTCGAAATATAGGCGTAGGGATCAGTCCAGTGGAGCTGCCGTTCCGGGTCGTTCTGATGCTTGACGGCTTTGGCAAACCACGGGCGGGTGACGACATTGTAGCCCTCCGCCGGGTCCGAGCTTTCACCCGTAACGTTGCCGTCCTTGTCCGTATAGACGTGATGATAGACCTGCTTGCCGTCATCGGTCTGGAAATGGGTCTGCTCGAACCCGTCCTGACCGTGCCGCGTGATCATCCAGAACTGGCCCTGATCATTCGCGATATAGAAGCTGTCCACCTGCGGCGTATGCGTCAGGATGGAGCGGCCATAGAGCATGAACGTGTCAGGCGTGGCATTCGTCAGCGGATCGCGGAACATGTCCTGCGCGATCAGGGCACCAATGGAGGCCGGGGCGAGATAGTCGCTGACCTCCTGTGTCACATAGCGCTGCTGGCTGCGCAGAAGATCGTTAGAGAGCGAAATCGCGCCCTTGCGGGTCGTCTGGTAATTGTGAAGGCTGATGCCTGTAATCGCGGCGATGACCAGAAGCACGCCCACGAGAGGACCCAGGATCTGGAATATCCTTCGCCGGTCACTGGCAGGGCTCTGGGTGGGATCCACGATTTCTGCGGCTGACAACGTTCTTTCACTCCGAACAGAGACGGGGTCGCGGAACAGGGCCGTACTACCGCGATAGGCCAATATCCTCCGACTATTACCAGACTGCAACCCGCAGCCATGAACTGAAACACGCCTGCACGTCCGAAGTTTACTGTTTCCACATAATCCGGTCAGAGGTCTTCCACGCATTCCAGCCCGACACAGAGATGGCGGATGACGGATTTGCCCGCTATGGTCGGGCGCTTTTCCAGCAGGGTGGTTTTGCTGGAAGCCGTCGGAACAGCGGTGTCTCACATGCACGAATATCTTTCTCACCGCGCCGTCCTGTCATTTACGGGAACGGACCGCGCCAGCTTTCTTCAGGGACTCATCACCAATGACGTCCAGAACCTGACGGACACGACAGCCGTCTGGAGCGCGCTGCTCACCCCGCAGGGACGCTGGCTGAGCGAATTCTTCCTGTATGCCACGCCTGACCGCATCCTGATGGACTGTCCGGCCGATCACGCGGAGATGCTCGTCAAGCGCCTCTCCCGCTTCCGTCTGCGCGCGGACGTGCAGATCGAGAACACGCCTTTTCAGGTCATCACCGGCGCGGAAGACCACGCGGTTCCGGAAACCGTCCTCACGAGTGCCCCCGACCCGCGCTGCGAGGGGGCTGGATGGCGGGCGGTCGTGACGGAACCCGCCCAGGGCGGTGAGACGGCGCCTGCATTTCTGGAACGGCGTCTGACGCTGGGCCTGCCAGACGTCATGGATTTTGAAAGCGAGCAGACACTGGCGCTCGAAGCCGACATGGACCTGCTGCACGGCGTGTCCTGGAAAAAAGGCTGCTATATGGGGCAGGAACTCACCGCCCGCACCCATTACCGCGGCCTCGTCAAACGCCGCCTCCTACCGGTTGTCCTGTCGGAGGGCACGTTCCCCGACGAAGGCGGCATCATCGTTTCCGGTGAGCGTGAAGTGGGCGACATCCGCTCCCGCAGCGGCAATCGGGCGCTCGCCATGCTGCGACGTGACGCCTGGTCCGCATCGGACCTGACATGCAATGGACAGCCACTTTCTGTAGTCTGGCCCGTCTGGTTTCCCGAGGAGATGCGTTCGTGACCTATGTTCCCCCTGCCCCGTCCATCGTCGATGACATCATCGCGCAGGTGAAGTTCGACGCGAACGGTCTGATTTCCGCGCTCGCACAGGCGCCGGATGGCGTGGTGCTGATGCTGGCCTGGATGAACGCAGACGCCCTGCGCGAGACGCTGCTGACGGGCCGGGTCTGTTACTGGTCCCGCAGCCGCCAGAAGCTGTGGCGCAAGGGGGAGACCTCGGGCCAGCAGCAGAAGCTTATCGAAGCCCGGCTCGACTGCGATATGGATGCCGTTCTCATGATCGTCGACCAGACCGGCGTGGCCTGCCACACCGGGCGCCGGAGCTGTTTCTATCACGGGGTGACGCCGGACGGGCTGCGCGACACCTCGCAGCCCGAAATCAGCGCCGAAGAGCTTTACGGCCGCTGATCAGCCGCAGACGGCGCCGTCCAGCCCGGCACGAGGAACGTGGCCGGGCAGCCGTTCTGGTCGTCCGGTGAGGACAGATAGGCGCCTTCATAGGGGAAGCGCGAGAGCTTCTTCGGATCCAGCGTGAACCAGAGCTGCGTCAGCACCATCTGGCCGTTATGGGCCGGTTCGCAGCGAACCTGAAGCGCCCGGCTGTCCCGGACGTTCATAAGACGCGCGAAGGTGGCCAGCATGTCATCGCGGTTGACCTGAAATCCGGCCTGCTGCGCCAGCCACAGCCCGAAAGCCGAGGCCGCGAACCGGTCCCGCATTTCCATGGACGTGATGAAGAAGCGGTCCGCATCATAGCCAAAGCAGCGGGCGTGCTTCGTGTATTCATGCACGTAAAGCGGCTTCTTCAGATGCGGCACAACACCCCGGAGCGCCTCAACCGTTGTCGGCAGAAGCTGCGGCGGGGTGTCGTTGTGATCGTAGAGATCACACCCCTTGGACCACCACTCCTGCACCGGCACCCCCTGCGCTTCCAGCGCATGTGGTTCGGACGCCCACAGCCCGTGCAGACCGATCGAAATCCGATGGGTCTGGTCCCACTCACATCCTGCACCCGAAGCACAGAAACCCGGCTGCCATGTCAGCGCCAGCGTGTCATGTCGGAAATCGGTATGGGCCGTGGGTGTGATCGAAGGCCCGGTTGGAGCCTGCGAAACGCAGCCTCCCAGCAGGAAAAGAGCGGCAAGAACAGAACGCTTCACGCAGATAGTCCCTTGGCATGATGGGTCAGATGGTCCGCAATGAAACTCTGCACGAACCAGTAGGAATGGTCATACGCGGCATGCCGGCGCAGTTCGAGGGACTGTCCGCCTTCCCTGGCCGCAGCTTCGAGCGCATCGGGGCAGAGATCTGCCAGATACTGGTCCATCAGCCCCTGATCCACGAGAATGGTGGACGGATGCGTGTGCCTTGAACGCAGCAGAAGCGTGGGGTCACAGCTCTGCCATTTCGCCGGATCACCGCCGAAATATGCATCAAACGCTTTCTGCCCCCAGGGCACGATGCTCGGATGGCAGATCGGCGCGAAAGCCGAGACGGTCTTCCAGCGATCGGGATATTTCAGCGCCTGAAGCAGTGCGCCCATGCCGCCCATGGAATGTCCCATAATGCCGCGCCGCGCGCCGTCCAACGGATAGAGCCGCTCCGTCAGCGCGGGTAGTTCCTCGCCGACATAGGTCTCCATCCGGTAGTGATGGCTCCAGGGTTCGGACGTGGCGTCGATATAAAAGCCGGCCCCCGATCCAAGATCGTAACTGTCATCCTCGCCCTTGATGCCCGTATGGCGCGGGGACGTGTCCGGGGCGACAAGTGCGATGCCATGTTCGGCGGCAAAGCGGATGGCATTGGCCTTGATGAGGAACGTCTCCTGCGTGGCGGTCAGTCCGGCCAGCAGATGAATGACGGGGACTTTCTGCCCCGCAAGCGCCTCTTTCGGCAGGAAGATTCCGAACGTCGCGGGAACACCGAGCGCCTGCGAATTGTGCCGGACAAACCGCAGGGAGCCGTCAAAACAGGCGTGATGCGCCAGAACTTCGATATCGGACATGCTCAGTACTCCACGACGGTGCGAATGCTCTCACCGCGGCTCATCATGTCGAAGCCCAGATTGATGTCAGGGAGCTTGAGCTTGTGGGTGATGAGATCGTCGATATCGATCCGGCCTTCCATGTACCAGTCCACGATCTTCGGCACGTCGGTCCGCCCGCGCGCCCCACCGAATGCCGAGCCGATCCAGCGGCGTCCCGTCACAAGCTGGAACGGGCGCGTGCTGATTTCCTGCCCTGCCCCGGCCACACCGATGACGCAGGACACGCCCCAGCCACGATGCGCGCTTTCCAGCGCCTGACGCATCAGCGTCGGATTGCCGACACACTCAAATGTGTAGTCCAGACCACCACCGGTCATCTCGATCAGATGCCCCACAAGGTCGCCATCCGGTCCGAGATCCTTCGGATTCACGAAATCCGTCATGCCGAACTTGCGGGCAATCGTCTCGCGCTCCGGGTTGATATCGATGCCGATGATCCGGTTCGCGCCGACCATCTTTGCGCCCTGAATGACATTGAGCCCGATGCCACCCAGCCCGAACACCGCAACGGTCGATCCAGGCTCAACCTTGGCGGTGAACAGCACGGCGCCAATGCCGGTCGTCACGCCGCAGCCGATATAACAGACCTTGTCGAACGGCGCATCGGGGCGGATTTTCGCCAGTGCGATTTCCGGCAGAACCGTGAAATTCGCGAAGGTCGAGCAGCCCATATAGTGATGGATCGGCTGACCTTTATAAGAGAAGCGGGATGTGCCGTCCGGCATCAGGCCCTTGCCCTGCGTGCTGCGGATGGCCGTGCACAGATTGGTCTTGCGCGACAGGCAGGACGGACATTCCCGGCACTCGGGCGTATAAAGCGGAATGACGTGATCGCCGGGTTTGAGATGCTTCACCCCGGCCCCGACTTCCCGGACGATGCCCGCGCCTTCGTGCCCGAGAATGGCCGGAAACAGACCCTCGGGGTCCTGTCCGGAGAGCGTGTACTTGTCGGTATGGCACAGACCGGTCGCCATAATCTCGACCAGCACTTCTCCGTCACGCGGGCCTTCGAGCTGAACCGTGTCGATTTCCAGCGGCCTGCCGGCCTCGAACGCAATGGCGGCGGTCACGTCCATAACATCACTCTCCTCTGAAACGGTCCGGACAGGGTGTCGTATTAAATGGCATGGCGGCAAGAGGCCGCTGCAAAAGAAAGTAAAGTGACAGACACCCTTTGGTGTTGGCCGGGGACTGACTTCGCCGCTACGCTTCCGCACAACTTCCCTGCACATCCCGTCATCCGAGGAGACAGCCGTTTGATCGTCAACCGTCCACATGGACTGGCCATTCTTTTCCGGGAATCCCTTCCTCCCCTGATCATCCTGACCCTGTGGGACTTCGTCGTGGTCGTCCTGTTCCAGATCTTTCACCAGGACTGGATGGAGCAGCCGGCACTTCCGATTTCGCTGATGGGCTCAGCACTCGCGATCTTTCTGAGCATGCGCAACAACGCGGCCTATAACCGCTGGTGGGAAGGCCGGACGCTGTGGGGCGCGATCACCAACAACTGCCGCTCCTTCGGCCGCGAAGCCGCGACCCTTCTGGGCGGACGTCCGGATCTGGCCCGCGCCATGGCCGCCTATCCGCATGTCCTGCGCGCGGCGCTGAGGGGCGATCCGCCCAACGAGGACACCAGGAGACTGCTGACGCCTGAGATGTACGAGAAGGTCTTTTCCTGCTCGAACACGGCCAACATGCTGCTCTACCAGATCGGCCTGGGGGTCCGGGACGAAGTCGAACGCAAGGGAATCGACGGCGCGGTGCATGGCACCGTGGACCGCATCCTGTCCGACATCGCCAACGCACAGGGCGGCCTGGAGCGGATCAAGAACACGCCGCTCCCCGCGCAGTATTCCCTGCTGCCCGAAATCGCGACGCATCTGTTCTGCATCATCCTGCCGCTCTCGGCCGTACAGACTCTCGGCTGGATCACGCCCCTGGGCTCCAGCATCATCGGCATGCTGTTCCAGATGCTCGACCGCAGTGGACGCGACCTTCAGGAACCGTTCACGAAGAGCGTCCACGCCCTGCCCATGCTGACCATGGCCCGCACGATCGAGCGCGACCTTCTGCAACCGATCGGGGATCTCCCGCCCGATCCCATCCAGGCCATCCACGGCGTTCAGCCCTGACGGACACAGGAGCCCCCGGCTGCCCCTTGCGATCAGACAAGACAGCAGGGGGTTTTTCTGCTATAAGCCGGGGCTATGAACACGTTCAAAAGCCCCCAGAAGGGCGGCATGACCGATGAAATGGCTCGTGTCGCAGCCAACAACACTGCCCGTCAGACCGATCCGGAACACGACGCGGACCCGTTCCGCGAAGGTGACTCCATTGTCTACGCCGCGCATGGCGTCGGACGCGTGGACAAGATCGGCATGGTCGAAGTCGCCGATACCGTCATCGAGATGATCCAGATCTCGTTCCCCGGCAACCAGATGACGCTGCGCATCCCGCTGGCCAAGGCCCGCAAGGCCGGCCTGCGCAAGATCGTGACGCGCGACATCGTCGACAAGGCGATGACCGTCATCAAGGGCAAGCCGCATGTCAGCAAGGGCATGTGGGCCCGCCGCGCCGTGGCCTATCAGGAAAAGATCAACTCCGGTGACCTGATCCAGATCGCCGAAGTGCTGCGTGACCTGCGTCGCAACGTCGACAGCCTCGATGGCAGCTTCTCCGAACGCAAGCTGTTCGAAGCCGCGCAGGAGCGTTTCGTGGCCGAGGTCGCCGTTCTCGAAAACGTCGATCCCGCACAGGTTCTCGAAAACCTGACCAAGACCATGAAGGCCGCCTGAATCGCAGTCAGGAGCGCAGTTTGAAAAGGCTGCACTTCTCCAATATGGATCAGGCTGTGGTTTTCTTCGCATCCCGGACGGGGTCTCTCGCGTTGGCGACACGAGAGATCTTTTCCGTGATGCGTTTTCAGTCACGGTTTCAAACCTGCATTCACAAGGAGAGGTGAGGCCAGATGCCTGCCCCTTACAAAGACCGTTTCGCCGGCAAGAAAGTCCTCGTCACCGGGGCATCCCAGGGAATTGGCGAGGCCACCGCGCTTCGTTTTGCCGAAGAAGGCGCGCAGGTCGCCCTCAACGGCCGCAAGGAAGACAAGCTGATCGCCGTTCGCGAGAAGCTGCCCAAGGTTTCCGGCGGAGAGCACCCGATCGCCACGGGTGACATTTCCAAAGAAGACGACGTCAAACGTCTGGTTGCCGAGAGCATCAAGGCCATGGGCGGTCTCGACGTTCTGGTCTGCAATGCGGGCTATCAGATCCCCTCTCCCTCCGAAGACATCAAGCTCAAAGATTTTGAAGGCGTGATGGCCGTCAACGTCACGGGGGTGATGCTGCCCTGTCGCGAAGTCATCCGCTACTGGCTGGAAAACGGCATCAAGGGCACGATCATCGTGAACTCCTCCGTCCACCAGATCATCCCCAAGCCGCATTATCTGGGCTATTCCGCGTCCAAGGGTGCTGTCGGTAATATCGTCCGCACGCTGGCGCTGGAATATGCCAGCCGCGGCATCCGCGTGAACGCCGTGGCGCCCGGCGCCATCGTGACGCCGATCAACATGTCGTGGATCGATGATCCCGAACAGTACAAGGCCGTTTCAAGCCACATCCCGATGAAGCGCCCGGGCGAAAGCCGCGAAATCGCGGATGCCATCACCTTCCTCGCCGCCGAGGACAGCACCTACATCACGGGTCAGACCCTGTATGTCGATGGTGGTCTGACGCTCTACGGCGATTTCGAAAACAACTGGTCCTCGTAAACTTATATGGCCCCTTCCCTTACCGTTCTGCTGATCGAGGATGATTTCCTCATCCGGACCTGCCTGGCGGAGTTCCTGCTCGACAGCGGCCTGACGGTCAGGGAAGCGGACAACTGTGCCGAAGCCCGCGCCATCATCGGCGCGGAGCCGAAGCTCGATGCCCTCGTGGCGGATATGACCCTCCCGGACGGGGATGGCATGACCCTTGTCCAGCCGGCCCGTGAGCGCTGGCCCGATCTTCCGGTCATCTATATCAGCGGCCATGGCGACCTGCGGCGTGACGAGACCTCCGGCGATCCCGCGCGGGACCGTTTCATCTCGAAGCCTTATACGCTAGCAAGCATCCTGGAGGCCCTTCTGGAAATGACATCGGCGGCCTCGGACTAGGAGATCCGCATGTCTGCCAGTCTGGACAGACCAGCCCCTGATGATCCGGCCCTGACATCCGGAGAAGAGCAGCTTACATCAGCCAGCCGCCTGGCCCGGGCACAGGATGCCCTCGCCCGCAGGAACCCTGAAGAAGCGCTGGCCATCGTGGACGCCTCCGCGGACGATACGACTGAAATCCCGGCCCTGCATTATGTCCGGGCCCGCGCACTGTTTCACCTTCACCGCTACGCCGAATGTGCGGAAGAGCTTGAAAAAGCCAGCGCCAATGTCGGCCCCCATGCCATTGCGCTGCTGCTGGACGAAGCCGTGTCCATGCGCCGGCGGGACGATCTGCGGCCGCTTCTGGAAATCTGCCGCAAACGCAAACCCGATGATGCCCGGCTGATGGATGCCGAGGCGACGGTGCTGATCCAGCTCGCACGCTTTGACGAGGCGGAACTCCTGCTGCGCCAGAGTCTGCACCGCCGCCCCGGCAACCGCAGCACGCTCAACCTGCTTGCCCTTCTTCTGACGGAAACAGGCCGTTTCGAGGGGGCGCTCGCGGTCATGAACGACCTGCGCGAGAGCGATCCGCAGGACTGGGAACCGATCTGCAACATGGCCTGCATCCTCAGCAGCCTCGGGCGGATGGAAGAAGCGGCCAATCTGTACCGGCAGGCGGTCCCCATGGCGCCGAAAGACCCACGCCTGCGTCTGAACCATTCCATTACCATGCTCAAAAGCGGGCGCATGGCGCAGGGCTGGGCAGAACATGAATGGCGTTTCGGGCTACCAGGGCATACCAGCATGCCACTGGACCGCCTCCTGCCCAACATTTCCCCATCGCTGGATCTCAGGGGCAAACGCGTCCTCGTCACGCAGGAGGAGGGTCTGGGCGATACGCTGATGTATCTGCGCTACATCCCGCCCCTCGCCCGGACAGGCGCCATCGTCCATATCTGGGGCACCGAGACACTGGCGGCGATCTGCGAACGTGTCGTCGGGGTAGCGGAAGTCCAGTTTGGCGGCGAGACGCCAGAATACGACTATCACTGCCCCTTCATCAGCCTGCCCCGTGCCTTTTCCGGCACGCCTGACGCGATGGGCGCGCCCGTGCCCTATCTCAGCGCAGACCGCCGCAAAGCCGAGATATGGCGTCAGCGCCTGCAGGATGATCACAAATTCAGGGTCGGTCTCGTCTGGGCTGGCGCAGCACGTCCCGAGGATACGGCGGCGCTCATGGTGGACCGCCAGCGCTCCATGCCGCTTTCCGCCCTTGCGCCCTTAGCTAGTATCGAAGGCGCGAGTTTCTATTCCCTGCAGAAAGATCGCCCGGCCGAACAGATCCCCGATTTCCCGGGCGAGCTGATCAATTTCATGCCCGAATGTCACACGATGGACGACACGGCGGCGCTGATGGTGAACCTGGATATCATCGTCTCGGTCGATACGTCAGCCGTTCATCTGGCGGGCGGGCTGGGCAAACCCGTCATCATGATGGACCGCGTCAACAACTGCTGGCGCTGGCTGCACGGGCGTGAGGATACGCCCTGGTATCCGCAGATGACGATCGTCCGTCAGACCCGTTTCGGGGACTGGTCGGACGTCGTGGAGCGCGTGAAACGGCGCCTCGAAGACGCCGTTTCCGCCCATTAGAGCTCAGTAGCTGTATCCGTAAGACAAGCCGATGCTCGATCCCGGATCGTTTTCCGGGGTCGTGAAGCCCGTGACCTGACCGCCCGTGCCGACCGTGGTGTTGAACTTCAGCCGCTTCGTCAGGTCGATCTGCACCTGCGCCTGTGTGCCGGAACCGGATGTCGCCTGCTTGGCGCCGACATAGACGCCTTTCATCACGTATTTTCCGGCCTCGACACTGGTGCCGCCATTATCCACGCCGCTGCCACCGCCCACGGCCAGACGGTCCAGCCCCAGCAGGTTGCGGACCTTGCTCAGCGGATCGAAGGCCGAACCACCGGCAAGCTGCACCACGGCCGCACCCAGCTCGGCCAGCTGCGTCGTGGACAGCGAATGGCTATCAGTGCCGAACAGCAGGATAGACAGGACCTGATCGCGCGGCAGGCTTGGCGTGGACGCGAAGTCGATCTTGGGCGCACTGGCATAGCCCGTCACCAACAGGCTGGCGAGTGTGCCGCTGGCGTTGCGGTCGGCGCGGAAATCCAGCGTCGGATCAAGCTTGTGGTTCACGCCCGAGCCGTTGAACGCCACGCGCCCGTTGGTGAAGTTGAGGTTGATGCCGCCCAGATTGAAATTGCCCCGCTTGAGATCAAAGCCACCGCTGACCGCAGGTTCCGCGCTTGTCCCGCGCACGCGCAGACGGCCCTGCATTTCCGCAAAGACGCCATGCCCGCGCACGAAGAACTCACCCGGCGAAATCACATCTACGCCCAGCCCGATGATCAGGCTCGAGCTGGAACTGGACGGCGGCTTCTGGCCCGGACGGATGACATCGAGCTGTGGGACGGAGGCCGGCATGGAGTCCGGAATGTTGATCGTGGCGTTGGGAATATTGACTTTCCCGTCCACATCCAGCCGCGTCGTGGCCTGCCCATGGATATGCAGATCGGTATTGACCGTCGCGGTCAGCAGATCGCTTGAAACCGGCCGCGCCTTTTCGGACGTGATGTGCAGATCGACCGGAAGATCAGGCCGGAAGGCGCCGACTGTTCCTTCCAGAACGATCGTCCCCGGGCCCGCATGGGCGACGATGTGATTGACGGCGATGCTGTCCCCGGAAGCGACAAGCGCGCCATCGATGTGATTGAGATGCACACCCTGGGCGTAGTGATCGAAGGAGGCATTCTCCAGCGTCACCTGTCCCGTCGCCCGTGGCTGCGCGGCCGTTCCGGCGACATTGAGATTGATGCCAACCTTACCGGCTACTCCCATGCCGCTGGCGCCAAGAACGGCATTGCCCACGGACAGATCAACATGCCCCGTGGTCGCAAGCGCCATCGCGCCCGTGCTGGAAAGCGGCGCTGTGCCCCGCACGGCCAGCGCGACGGACGGACCGGCGCCCAGAGTCGCATCAACCTTCGCGGAGCTGCCGGCGAGCCCCACATTGGCCAGGATCTGCGCGGCCGGAAGGGACGCCGCAGGGCCGGTCCGCATCCGCAGGTCACGCCCGGTCAGCGAGACAGTGCCCGTCGGCGCGGCGAGGGTTCCGCCGAGCTTGGCATTGAGCGAAATCGCGCCCGTGGCCGACAGGTCCGGCGCGAAAGGTTTGGCGATCGTAGGCGTGATGTGGTCCAGACGCGCCGTCAGGGCGAGCGCCGGTTTCAGCGTACCCGCAACATCGATCGTCGCTGGTGCAACACCCTGCGGGGCCACCGTCGCCAGCAGATGGTCCACACCCATCGTTTTGCCAAACGATACCACAGCCGGACGGCTCAGACGCAGGCTCTCGCCCTTGGCCAGAGCCGTCAGCTGACCGAGACGCACTGTCTTTTCAGGCACGTTCAGGACAAGGGCGGTGTCAATATTCGCCGGGGCATCCATCACGTTCTGGAAGGCCGCGTTCAGCGCAATGGCCATCGCGGTCTGCGGGCCCTTGATCGTGGCATGGGCCTTGCCCGTCATGGCCTGATAGCGCATCCCGGCCAGATCCAGCACCAGCGCGGGTTCGGGGGCGTCGATCGGATTGGTGATGGTGCCGCTGACCTTCAGGGACTGGACGGCGGCCTGCGCCATCGACAACATTCCGTCCAGTCCAAGTTTCACGACAGGCGGCGCATTTTCAGCTTCGGTCGTGTGCAGGCCCAGCGTCAGATGACCTGAAATCGCCTGCCCGATCAGACGCTGGAAATCGCCCAGATTGCGGATCGAGACGTCCAGATCCCCGAGCGGGACTTTCGCCCCCTTGGGCAGACGCAGCTTGCCCTTCCCGGTCAGGCTGTTCCAGCCCAGCGTGTTGAGATCCAGATGATACGCGCCCGCATCATCCTGCTGAAGCGCCGTATCGAGCACGAGTGGCGCGTGGTCCAGGGTGCCTTTGGCCGTCAGCGTCCCATCCGGATGGGAGGGCAGATGCTGGAAGTCCGCGTGCAGTTCCACCGGCCCTTTCGCGACTTCTTTTGTGCCGAAATCACCGTTCAGGTCAGCCTTGACCGCAAGATCATCCGTCGGCCCCTCGGCTGTGGCGGTCAGCGTCGTATTGCCGAGAATGGCGGGACTGGCCTTGGCGAGATCGGGTAACTGGACGGAGGCTTTCGTCTGCATCCGGTTGCCATGCGCCATATCGATGACGGACGACACCAGCATGTGCAGGGCCGCGCCATCCAGTCCGAAGCTTTTCAGCGTCAGGACATTGGCCGGGGATTTCGTCAGATCCAGCGAGAACGTGCCCGTCTTGCCGATCAGGTTCACGGCCTGTGCCTGACCGCCCGTGATCGCGAGCGTTCCTGTGCTTTTCAGCGTCAGGTCGTCGCGTTTCGTGACCGGCATGGCGAAATCGGCATGCAGCCCGGCATTTCCCTTGAGGTCCGTGCTGCCCATCGCCGCCAGCGGATGCAGATCCGGCAGGTCAAGATCCAGATGCCCTTTCGCAGCCGGCTTCAGATCCGCGGTGGCCGTGGCATGGACCAGCGGATGATCCAGCTTCGCCACGATCGGCGCGGACGGTGCCAGCGGGTGTGCCAGAACATCCAGCGTCAGGGGAGCTGCGGCCAGAAGCGTGGGCTGTGAACCCGGGATTCTCAGCCCGTCCAGAGACGCTGTCAGATGACCCGTCGCATCATTAGGCTGATCGCTCTCGACGCCCTCGAACTGCGCATGCAGATGCCCGATTCCGGCACCCGCCGCCGTCAGCGCGTCGATATCCAGAACGCCCTGCCCGTTCGGTGCCGTCAGCGGCCCATGCAGATCCGTGTCCAGTGCGATGGCATTCCACGCAATCCCAGGACGCAGCGTCATGGACGGCGCGTTGGCCTTCACATGCAGGTCCCCGACACGCGTCAGCAGGTTCATCGTACCAGTAGCCGAAGCCTTGATGGGGCCTGCGCCCAGGCCGAAATCCAGCACGGACGCCGTACGTGGCCCGTTGAGGTTCAGGTGCAGATCCAGCGGGTCAAGTTGCGGCATCTGGCCCAGCGTCGTGGCAAAGCCGTTATCGCCTTCCTGAAACCGGATCCCGACTGCAATGCGCTTCTTCGGCGTCTGGACGTTCAGCGTCAGACTGCCCGGCTGATCGAGCCGCTTCAGCGCCAGCGCCACATCCATGACCGGCAGCGTCTTCACCGTCACGCCATCCAGAAACGGCGCAATGCTGTGGATATGGGCGTGACCGTCCAGCGAGAAAGCCGTCGGCGTGACGGTATAATCCGGCCCGATTTCCAGCCGCCCGACATGCAGCGATGCCAGATCGACACGCAGATGCAGCTTCGAGGGTGCCGTGCTGGTCGTCGTGGGCTTTGCAGGCGTCGTTTCCGGACCGGAGACCATCTTGCGCAGGATGGCGACCCTCGAGGCGCTCAGATTGGTGATCTTCGCATCCAGATGCAGCAGGGACAGCGGCGACCAGCGCAAGTCGGCATTATCCAGCTCGATCCAGGGGCCTTTCGTATCCTTGATGAGCAGTTTCGCCACCGCCAGATGATGCGGCAGGAAGCCCGAAAGGCCGGAAATCTCGACCATGCCCCCCGTTAGCGGGCCGATCTTGCGCTCGATCAGGCGCTGGCCGGGCGAGATGTTGATGCCGACCAGAACGCCCGTAACCGCCACGGCCACAAGCCCTACAGGAACAATGACCAGACCGGCCGCGACACGGAAAAGAATCCTGCGAACACGCATCAGAACGTCTCCCCGAGGCCGAAATACAGTTCCCATTTATCGCCGTAAGCCGGACGGTTCATCGGCAGCGCCACATCCACGCGGATCGGCCCGATCGGCGTGAAATAGCGCACGCCACCACCATAACCCACCCGCAGCGTGCCCTGCCCCGGCCGCGATCCCGTACCGACCTGACCGGCATCCACGAACCCGGCAAAACCCAGATTCATCGGCAGGCGCTGGCGGAACTCGACACTGCCTGCATCCATGGACGTGCCGCCGATGCCGTATTTCGTCTTGCCGTATTGCGGCCCCACACCCTGATAACGGAACCCGCGCACGGTCGCCGGGCCACCGGCATACAGACGCTGATCGGGCGGGATCTGGTAGGTGGACGCGCCCTGCACCGAGCCTACGATCCCGCGCACGGCAATCACGCTGCGTCCAGGGCGGGAAATGCCGAGATGCTTCAGATCGAAATAGGTCGAGACTTGCGCCGACAGCAGCGTGAAAAACGACGATCCGCTCTCAAGCGATTCCGAGGGCGTGACCGAAAGCGAGGCGCGGACGCCATGCGTCGCCGGGTCGATCGGGTTGGAGAGCTGGGTGTTGTCGAATGTGGCGTTCAGGGGGGCGGCGATAATGAAGTAGCTCCGCGTATCGCCGAACTGCTGGATCTGTTCCTGCTCACCCATCACGCCGCCCGAGACGTTCCAGTATTTTCCGACATGCCGGTTCAGCCCCGCGCGGCCGATAATGGCGGTCTGATGATAGGAATAGAGAAGCTGGCGGATGCCTTCGAGACGCACGCTCAGGTTCTGCCCCTTGGACAGAAAATCCGGCTTCATGAAATCGGCGTAGACGTCATAACCCAGCCCCTGCTGGGCAGAGCCGCCAAGCCCCGTGATCAGGGCTGTCAGACGCAGCTGCTCGGCATTGCCGAGCAGGTTGTGATGCGTCCAGCTCACACCGACACGCCCACCGAGATCGGTCGAGTAGCCGATTTCGGCAGACAGGGTCCGCCGCTTGGCTTCCTTGAACCCGAACTCGATCGGCATGGCCTGAAGGATGCCGGGCATGAGGGTGCGCGAGGGCGGAAGGGTAATGATCGGCGGGGCATTGCGGACCTGAACGGACGCAAAAACGCCCGTACTCGCCAGATCCTGCCGTGCGGCTTCGATCCGGGAGGGGCGGTAAAGCTCGCCTTCCTTCAGTTCCAGCCGGTTCATGAGATAGCGCTGTTTGGTATGCGCCAGCCCCGTCATGCTGATCGGGCCGATCACGACCTTTGGTCCGCGGTTCACCCGGAACACGATATCCAGCGTATGCGTCTGGGGCTTCAGATAGGCCAGAGGGGTCGAGACACTCGCCGTAGCGTAGCCTTCTTCCTGAAGCTGGTTGAGCAGGCTGTTCTGTGCGGCCAGAACGTCCGCCGCCACGGCAGGCTGCCCCGAAGACAGACCGAACGCCTTGCGCTCTTCAGGCAGAAGGCTGACCGGCTGGGCCTGTGCGATCGCCTGTTCCGAGGTCGCCGCCACCGCCGCAGCGGGCGGCGGCGTTGGAACGGCTTTTCCGTCAGAAGGCGCTTTCCCCGCAGGGGTTTTGGCTGATGTCTTCGCAACAGGCGCCTTCGCGGTCGGGTCCTTCATGGCAGGCGCCGTCGCCGTGGGAGTCGTTGGCGTGGGTGCTGGAACGGATGCGGCGGGGGCTTCCTGTGGCGGTGTGGTCAGCGCCACATTTCCCAGACTGAACCTCGGCCCGATCGTGGCCGAAATCGTGATCGCGACCTTCTGGTTTTTGCCGAGCGCCTTGAGAATATCCGGCAGGGACGGATCCTTGCCATCCACGGTCCGTGCGCCCGCCTTGACGCTGATCTTCACCGAGCCCGCATAATATCCCTGCGATTCAAGGGCGCTGTTGACGCGATCATAATCGCTGCGGATCCGCCCGGCGAGAGCATAGGCTCCGACGGTGTGGGACGTCTGAAGGGATTTGAGCTGTGAGGATGCGGCGATCGCGGCGTCCAGATCCGCCTGTTTCGTCGGCGTCAGCGTCACGGCATAGGGAATGGCAGGATCGGACGTGCCATCCGTCACCGGCTTTGCGTTTGCAGCCGCTTTCGACGCCTTCGCTTCCGCCGGCAGGGGCGCGCAGAATACCGTCACGATGCCCAGAATGCAGGACATCGAAGCAACTGACACAGAAAAAGAAACGGGGCTGCGGCCTGACTTCACCGTGCGTCCTGAAATCCGTCTTGAGGGCATTTCCGGCCTTGTGAAAACCGGAACACGAGAGCGCAGACCGAACAAGGCGGCTGCTACCATCCGAGGAACCTTGCACGGCGCTCCCTGTCAAGTCCTCCCGGACAGGAGCGGTCCGGAAAACTGCCCTGCACCGACGGCGCGCAGCAGACACCCCGACAGGCAGGCAGGCAAACAAGCCAACAAACAAGATTGTGTCGCCCCCGTGAAAACCGTATCACTCAGCACCCATGTCCCATCGTGATGCCAAGACCCCGAACGGCCGGCGCGGTCACAACCGTCCTGTCCTGGAGGGAAATCCCGACTTTCCGGCCTCCCAGCCGACAACGTCGACCACCCTGTACAGCCGCCTGCGCTGTGCGGGGCGCCTGTCGCTTGTCCTGATCTGGGCGTTCTGGGCGTGCAGCATGCAGGCGATCCTCGTGCGTCTGCCCGGGCGCCTGAAAATCATGATGCCCCGCATTTTCTGGAAGGGCGTCTGCCGGATTCTGGGCATCCGGATCAGGGTCATCGGGCACAGCGCCGGCGGCGTGCGCACGGCACGGGACGTGCGTGAAGGCAAGCGGCCGGTCGTGTTCGTGGCCAATCACTGCTCCTGGCTGGACATCGCCATTATCGGCAGCACCCTGCCCGTCGTGTTCGTGGCCAAGGGCGAAGTCGGCAAATGGCCCCTCATCGGGACCGCCTCGCGACTGGGCCGCACCATTTTCGTCAGCCGCAACCGTCAGGAAACCGGACGCGAGCTTCATGACATGGCCGCGCGCCTGTGGGATGGCGACGATATTGTGCTGTTCCCCGAAGGCACGTCTTCGGACGGCTCGCGCGTCCTGCCGTTCCTGTCCTCGTTCTTTGCCGTCGCCAAACCCGGCCGCCTGGAACAGGTCGGCATGCCCAAGGCTCCGCCTGTTCTGATCCAGCCCGTCTCCGTCGTCTATGACAGCCTTGAAGGCCTGCCGGTCGGCCGGAGCCGCCGGAACGTCTTCTCATGGTATGGCGACATGGATCTTGCGCCGCATCTGTGGTCCTTCGGCCAGTGGCGCTCCATGGGCGCGTCGCTCATGCTGCATGACCCGATCACGCCGGACGATTTCCGCTCCCGCAAGGATCTGTCCCGCGCCACCTTCGAAGCCGTCAACAACGGTGCCGCAGAGCTGCGTCGCGGTCAGCCGAAAGTGACAGAGTCCTGAAAATCTGCGCCAGAACCGGGCCGACAATCAGGTTTATCTTGACTTGAAGCCTGCCCCCGCGTCACCTTCGGAACACGACACGGCAGCAATCCGGCTTTCGTGTCCGGAGGTGGTGATACCCATTCAGGCCCGTCTGATCATCCGTCGGCCCATCGCATTCGGGACGCCGTTCCACGGAACAGGCTTGACCGCGCGGATGCCTGCCCCGATGTGTGTGCCTGATTCTGCCATTCCCGGACCGAGACCTTGACCACCGCCCCGACTTCCCCAGCCCTGCCCGCTTCTTCCGACACTGCGCCCCCCGGCCCTGCTCCACGGGGCCTTCATGTCATTACATGGGGCTGCCAGATGAACGTGTATGACAGCGCGCGCATGGCCGATGTCCTGCGGCCGCTGGGTTATGGCCCGGTCGAGCGCCCCGAAGACGCCGACATGGTCATCCTCAACACCTGTCATATCCGCGAACGGGCGACCGAAAAGGTCTTTTCCGAGCTTGGTCGCCTGCGCAAGATCCGCGACGAGCGGATGAGCAATGGGGCTGACCGGACCATTATCGCCGTCGCTGGCTGCGTGGCGCAGGCTGAGGGCGAGGTTATCCTCTCCCGCGCACCTTATGTGGATCTGGTGCTCGGCCCGCAGACCTATCACAAGCTGCCCGAAATGGTGGCCCGCGCCGCCCGCGCCGGTGGTGCCGTGATTGAGACCGACTTCCCGGTCGAGCAGAAATTCGATTTCCTGCCCACGGATGCCGCTCCCCAGACGCAGGGCAATCTCACGGCGTTCCTGACCATTCAGGAAGGTTGCGACAAGTTCTGTTCGTTCTGCGTGGTGCCCTACACCCGGGGCGCGGAAACGAGCCGCCCGGTCGCTTCGGTTCTCGCCGAGGCACGCCGGATGGCGGAAAGCGGCGTACGCGAGATCACGCTGCTCGGGCAGAACGTCAACGCCTATCATGGCGATGACGGCAAGGGCGGCAGTGAGACTCTGGCCGGGCTGGTCGAACAGCTCGCGCAGATCCCCGGTCTGGGCCGCATCCGCTACATGACGTCTCACCCGCGCGACGTGGACCAGAGCCTGATCGACGCGCACCGGGACAATCCGGCCCTCATGCCGTTCCTGCATCTACCGGTGCAGAGCGGCTCGGACCGGATCCTCAAGGCCATGAACCGCGGCCATACGGCGGATGAATACCGCGAGAGCGTCCGCAAGCTGCGTGAGGCCCGTCCGGATCTGGCCCTCTCTTCCGATTTCATCGTCGGCCATCCCGGCGAGACGGAAGAGGATTTCGAAGCGACCATGCAGCTCGTGCGCGATATCGGTTTCGCCATGGCCTACAGCTTCAAATATTCCCCCCGTCCCGGCACGCCGGCTGCCGGCCAGCCGATGCAGGTGCCCGAGGACGTGAAGGATCGCCGTCTGGCCGAACTGCAGGCGCTTCTGCGCGAACAGCAGGACGCCTTCAATGCCGACATGGTCGGAACGGTGCAGGAAATCCTGGTGACGAACCGGGGCCGCAAGCCCGGGCAGATCGCCGGGCGTTCCCCTTATCTGCAACCCGTTCATTTCGACGGGCCGGATCATCTGATCGGGTCCACCGTCAAGGTCGCCATCACCACGCGCCGCACCAACTCCCTGGGCGGCACCCTGATCCGGGAGACAGCCTCCGCTTGCTGACAACGCACCCGCCCCGTCCCGTCGCCACCAGCAGTGGCTCCGAAGGCAACCGCACCGTTGCCCTTCGCTTCAACGACAACATCCTGCTCCAGCGCCTGCTGGGGGACCATGACCGGCATCTCGTCCGGCTTGAGGAAGGATTCGACGTCAAGCTGTCCTGTCGTGGCAACAAGATCGCCATTTCCGGAGAGACGGAATCGGTCGGTCGCGCACAGGCGGCCATCATCGCGCTTTACAACCAGCTCGAACAGGGCGGAACGATCGATGCCTCGCAGGTCGATGGCGTGATCCGTCTGACAGCCCTGCCGAGCCGTCCGGAGCGCCCGGTTGACACAAGACAGGCCCGGCCCGCTCCCGAAGAACGCCCGCGCGGCCACAACGGCCACCGACGTCCGGAAAAGAGCCATGGCAAGCCGCAGAACATGCCCGCAACGGCATTCGGGGATCTGCCCGCCATCAAGACCAAGCGCGGCGTCATCGCACCGCGTTCGCATGGTCAGGCCGCCTATATGGAAATGCTGGCCAATACCGACATGGTGTTCGGCATTGGCCCGGCTGGTACGGGCAAGACCTATCTGGCCGTGGCGCAGGCCGTGGGCATGCTGCTCGCCGGACAGGTCGACCGGATCATTCTCTCGCGCCCGGCCGTCGAGGCCGGTGAGCGCCTGGGCTTCCTGCCCGGCGACATGCGCGAAAAGATCGATCCCTATCTGCGTCCTCTGTACGACGCCCTGCATGACATGATGCCGGGCGATCAGGTGGTGCGCCGCATGGGGACGGGTGAGATCGAGGTGGCACCGCTTGCCTTCATGCGCGGGCGTACCCTGGCTCATTCCTACGTCATTCTGGACGAAGCCCAGAATACGACCGCAGCCCAGATGAAGATGTTCCTCACCCGTATGGGTGAAGGCACACGCATGGCCATTACGGGCGATCTGAGTCAGATCGATCTGCCGAATGGTGTATCATCCGGTCTGCGTGAAGCGGTCGAGACCCTCGAAGGCATCAAGGGAATCGGCATCACGCGCTTTTCTTCCGAAGATGTGGTGCGCCATCCGCTGGTTGCCCGTATCGTCGATGCCTATGAACAGAAAGCGCCAGCCCCCCGGGACGTGTTCCGGAACAGGCTGCGCCGGGAAAACAATGGAACCTCCAAGTCGACACGCCGGTACTGACATCATCATCGAGGACGCGCGCTGGCGCGCCTCGGTTCCGGGGACGGAGCGTGCAATCCGGCGCGCCCTCGTCGCGGTCGCCCGTCAGGGTGGACCCGACTTCACGCAGTCTCCGGCGCCTTCGATCCTTCTGGCGACAGACCGGATCGTCAAGCGCCTCAATGCGCGCTTTCGGGACAAGAACAAGCCCACGAACGTCCTGACGTTCGAGCCTCTCTCGCCCATGCATGGCGGAGACATCGTGCTGGGTTACGAGACGGTACGCCGCGAAGCTGCGGCTGCCCGGCGCTCGCTGAGGGCGCATCTGTCGCATCTTGTGGTGCATGGCGCACTGCATCTTGCCGGTTACGATCATCATCATCCCGGCGAGGCCCGGGAAATGGAAGGAATTGAGACCCGTACCCTGCGGTCCCTCGGTTTTGGGGATCCTTGGCGCCAGGGGAACTGGCAGCAGGCTGGGAGTGTCCGGATATGAGTGACGATTCACACGACCGCCCGACCGAAGAGTCGGGCAAGAGCCGCCCTTCCCGCGGCCTTTTCGGACTTTTCAACCGCCGCGGGCGCGATCAGGGCCTGCGCGAGTCCATCGCCACCCTCGTTCAGGAAGCCGGACAGCCGACCGAGGATGCGGGCGACGAGCCGGAACTCGACCGGCAGGAACGCGCCCTCATCATGAACGTGTTGCGTCTGCGGGACATCACGGCGGATGACGTCATGATCCCGCGCGCGGACATCGTCGCCATGCCCGAGGCCCTGCCATTCAATGAGGCACTGGACCTGATGCGCCGGGAAAACCATTCCCGCCTTCCGGTCTATCGCGACCAGCTCGATGACATCGCGGGCATGATCCATGTGAAGGACCTGATCGCCTATGTCGGCGAGCCGGAGGCCTTCGATATCCGCCCGCTCCTGCGTCAGCCGCTGATGATCGCGCCGACCATCCCTGTGCTGGATCTGCTGCTTCAGATGCGCCAGCGCCAGATGCACATGGCCCTCGTGATCGACGAATATGGCAGCATCGACGGGCTCGTGACGATCGAGGATCTGATCGAGACCATCGTGGGCGACATTTCCGACGAGCATGACGATCCGGTCACGACCATGTGGGTGGAACGTCCGGACGGTTCGTTCGATATCGATGCCCGTCTCCCTGTCCGGCAGCTTGAAGAACGGCTTGGCGCCGTACTGACGGATGCCGAACGCGAGGCCGAGATCGAGACGGTCGGTGGGCTGGTCTTCCGTCTGGCCGAGCATGTCCCGGCCAAGGACGAGGTGCTGACCCATGAAAGCGGCCTGGAATTCCGGGTGCTGGATGCGGATGCCCGGCATATCCGTTCCCTGCGCATGCGGGTTCCGGAAGGCTGGGAAAACAAGCCGCTTCCCGCTCTCAAGACGCAGGAAGATGACCGGAGCTCTTGACGGAAGCCCCGGTTCATCGTTCGAGTATCACATCGTTTCCAGCGGAGCCCCGCCCATGTCTGCCGACCAGCCTCTCGGCCGCCGTACCCTTCTCGCGTCCGCGATGGCCCTTGTGGCCAGTGCGGCCGTGCCGTTCGCCCGGGCAGATGACCTGCCCGCCAGCGATCCGCGCATGGGCCCCCGGGTTATCGGCTCGCCGGATGCGAAAGTGATCGTGGACGAGTGGTTCTCGCTCACCTGCTCGCACTGCGCCCACTTCGCGCAGGAAATCTTTCCCCAGATCCGCAAAAACCTGATCGACACGGGAAAGATCCGCTACCGCTTTCATGATTTTCCGCTGGATCAGGTCGCCCTGCTGGCCTCCATGGTGTCACGTTCCCTGCCTGCCGACCGGTACGAGCCTTTCGTGACGGACCTGCTTGATCATCAGGACCAGTGGGCCTTCGCACAGAACATCGATCCCGTCGCGGAACTGAAAAAGCGCGCGGCGCTGTTCGGCGTGAGCGCGGCAGAGTTCGACAAAATCAATGCCGATAATGCCCTGCGGGAGTCCATTATCAACAAACAGGATCATGACGGTGCTTTCCTCCAGATCCAGGGCACGCCATATTTCCGTATCAATGATGTTCCCGCACCCGACGTGGTCGGGAGCTATGATGATTTCGCCAAAGCAGTTGCAAAGGCCTCCTGAATGACCCGTCTCTCCCTTTCCCGCCGCTTTTTCGTGTCCGCCGCACCGGCTCTCGTCGTGGCCGGAACTGCCGCCGGCACGGCCCGCGCGGCCGGTGCAGGTTCGACCGACGCCCGGCTCAGCCCGCGCATCATCGGCAACCCGAATGCCAAGGTCCTGGTTCAGGAATGGTTCTCCCTGACCTGCACGCATTGCGCGCATTTCGCGACGGAAGAGTTCCCCAAGATCAAGGAACAGCTCATCGATACCGGCAAGATCCGCTATCAGTTCCATGATTTCTGCGGCGATCGCGTCGGCCTGACGGCAGCCATGGTGGCTCGCTCCCTGCCGGAAGAGCGTTACGTCCCCTTCCTCGAAGCCCTGTTCTCCAGCCAGATGCAGTGGGCCTTCGCTGCCGGTGGTGATCCGATGCAGCGCCTGCAGCAGATGTCCGCCCTCGCCGGCGTTTCGGCTGCGCAGTTCGACGCCATCAGCAAGGACAACGTGTTCGCCGAGGCCCTGTTCGATCAGGTCAAGAAGGACTCGGACACCTACAACATCCAGGGCACGCCGTATTTCCGCTTCAACAACACGCATTACGACCAGGATCCGGAAACCTACGAAAAGTTCGCCGATCTCGTCGCCAAGGCGTCCTGATCCTCTAACGTAGGACCAGTATTTCCATACCCTGATGTCGAGCCGCGCCACGACGATCGACCGCCTGAGCATTGGCGGTTTCAAGAGCTTCGCCGATGAGGTGCGTCTCGATATCCTTCCGGGCCTGACGGGGATCATCGGGCCGAACGGCTGCGGAAAATCCAATGTCGTCGAAGGCCTGCGCTGGGCCATGGGCGAAACTTCCGCCCGCGCCCTGCGTGGCGGGGAACTCGACGATCTGATCTTTGCGGGCACCGGCGCGCGCTCGGCCCGCAATATCGCTCAGGTCACGCTGCATCTGAGCAACGCCGCCGGACTGGCCCCGTCCCCGTTCCAGGACGCGGACGAGCTGGAAATCAGCCGTCGGGCCGAGCGCGGATCGGGCAGCGAATACCGCATCAACGGCCGCGTCATGCGCGCCCGTGACGTCCAGACGCTGTTCGCCGATCTGGCGTCGGGTGCACGCAGTTCCGCCATCATCAGCCAGAACCGCGTCGGCCAGCTCATCGCGGCCAAGCCCGAGGAACGGCGCCTGCTGCTCGAAGAGGCGGCAGGCATCACCGGCCTGCACGCCCGGCGCCACGATGCCGAACTCAAGCTGCGTCAGACCGAGACGAACCTCTCCCGCGCCGAAGACCTGCGCCTTCAGCTTGAGAAACGGTTGGAAAGCCTTGAGGGCCAGACGGTTCAGGCCCGGAAATACCGTGAGATTTCCGAGAAGATCCGCCAGACGGAAACCGAACTTCACGCCCTGCTTCATGCCCGGGCCAATCTGGCCGTCCAGCGCAGCCGGGACGCTCTGGCAAAAGCACGCGAAGACCTGAAAAAGGCCGAGCAGGCCGCAGAAGCCGCCGCCACGGCCGAGTTCGAGGCCCGCAAGGCCGCCCCGCAGGCCCGCGAGGAAACGGACCGTCTACGCAGCGCTCTGGAGCGGCTGAAGGTCCAGTCCGAAATCCTGAAGCAGGATCTCGACCGCGCCCGGCAGACCGAGTCCGAAACCCGCCTGCGTCTTGAACAGGCCGAAGGAGACCTGCGTCGCAGCGAAGCCAGCCTAACGGCGGACCGGGAAGCCCGGCAGAATGCTACGGAAGAATGTGCGGGCCTTGAAGCCGAGATGGCCGCACTGCCCGGTCTGCGCTCATCCTGTACAGCAGAGTGCGAACGTCTCGATGCGCTCGAAAAGGAGCAGGCCCTCGCTCTGGAAAATGCGACCCGCCTGCGTGATGCCGAAGCCATCCGCAGGGACGGTGTGATGGAAGGGCTGGATGCCCTGACCCTTCGTCTGGATGCGGAAATCGGCGCACTGGACGCTCTTGAAGCGGAAATCGCGGCACTGGATCAGGCGACACCCGATAACGCCACACTGGAGACGCTGCGCTGCAAAGCCGCGTCGATGCAGGAACAGGCGCAACTCGCCAGCCGTCGGGAACAGGACTGCACGACTGCGTTGCAGGAGGCGCGCCTTAAAGCCGAGCTGGACGGGCGGGCACTGGCTGAAGGCAGAAGCCGCCTCGAAGCACTTCAGGCCACGGAAGCCGATCTGGACAGACGTCTTCAGACGACCCAGACCCAAATCTCGCAGGACCGGACCACACGGAATGCGGCTCAGGCCGCACTGCTGACCCAGGACGCAAGAGCCGGGCTTGAAGCGGCCTGCGACAGCACGGCACAGGCCCTGACCGAGGCCCAGACGCGGGAAAACCACGCAAGACAGGAGCAGGAGCGGCTCGGCGCTCTCTGGCTGGAAACCCGTGCTGCAGCAGAAGAAGGCACGCAGCGTCGCAAGGCGCTTCTCCGAACCGTTGAACAGGCTCGGCAGTCCCTCGATCAGGCGCGACAGAAAGTTCAGTTGGCGTCTACGGCGGAGACAACGGCCCGGGCCGCCCTTGTACCCGAACAGGCCGTTCAGGATGCCCGCAATACCGTCACGCAGGCCGAAGAGCGTCTGACGGGTCTGCAAAAGACCCTCACAGAGGCCGAAGCCACACTGGCAGAGACACGCGAACAGGAAGCACAGGCCCGGCAGGCGCTGTCCGCACTGGAAACGCTCATCCTGCGCGCACAGGGCGAATGCGAGGGGCTGGAGCAGAGCCTCAACGCCGTTGCCGCCCAGCCCGATCCACTGGAAGACGCGCTGGACCTCCCGGCAGACATGGCCCCCGCCGTCGCGGCAGTGCTGGCGGACGGGCTGGATGCGTCCCTGGCTCCCGACAACGTTCCAGCCGATCGGCGCTGGCGGTCTCTGGATCGTCTTACCGTCGCGGAACTGGCGGGCTGTCGTCCGCTCTCGGATCTCGTTCAGGCCCCTGCGGCGCTGCAACGCTGTCTGGACGCCGCGTTCCTGCTTGAGGATGCCAGCGCCGGACCGGATCTGCAGAAAACCCTTCAGCCGGGACAGGTTCTGGTCTGCCGCAGCGGCGCGCTCTGGCGCTGGGACGGATTTACCCGCTCCGCCGATGCGCCCGATGCCGGAGCCGCCCGGCTGGAGCAGCGACGCCGTCTGACCGAAGCCCATGCCCTGCTTCAATCCCATCAGGCCGATCAGCCCCGCCTGAGCCAGGCCTGCACTACAGCCATCGAGGCGCGCGAACAGGCCGAAACGGCACTCGCAGCCCTACGTCGCGACCGCACAGCGCTGGAGCCGCAGCTTGCCGAAGCCCGGACCGTGGCATCGCGGATCGAGCAGAAAGCGGCCCTGGCCCGCACCCAGTGGGAACAGGCCGCAGAACGCCTGAAGGACGCCGAGGCTGCACTGGAATCTGCCCAGCATGCGGCCACGCAGGCCGAAGCCGAACTGGAAGCCCATCCCGCTCTCGATGATCTGCTGCTCAAGGCGCAGACCAGCGCTCAGGACGCTGAAAACGCCCGCAATGCCCTGCGGGACGCCAGCCGCAGGCTTCAGGATGCACGGAGCGCCGCAGACGCCGCAGCACGCGCCCTGGATCAGGCCCTTCTGCGGCATGACAGCACGCTCACCCGCCTGCGGGATCTGGATGAAGGACTGACTCGGCTGGAGCAGGAACACGAGCGTCTGACGGCCCAGCGTGCTGCAATCCAACAGCAGGACAACCGGCCCGATATCCCGGCACTGCAAGCCGCGTCTCAGGCCTCGCAGGAGGTTTTCGATCAGGCACGTTCCTCTGCCGAGGCAGCATCGCAGGCGGCACGGGAAAGCCGCGAAGACGCCACCCGCCTGACGCGGGAACTTCAGGCGCTCGACCAGTCCGCCGCAACGGCCCTCGCCCGGCGTTCCGCGCTGGAACCGCGTCAGCGGGAGTTGCACGATCTCGTAAACCGCCTGCGTGACGATCATGCCAGACGGACGGCCGAACTGGCCGAAAGGCCGGATCCTGCGGTGCTGGAACAGGCGGTTCTGGACGCCACGGCGCCCCTTCACGAAACACGCCATCTGTTGGATGCCGCCCGGACCGAAAGCGCCCGCCTGTCTCTTGAAGACGTCCGTCTGACCGGCGCCCTGGCTGCGGTCCGCGTCCGGCTTGAGGCACTCGGCACCCGGATCGCCGGCGAAGAAGCCAGTCTTGCGCATCTGAGGAGCCGGCGGGACGAACTGCGGGACAGCTTTCAGACACACAGCGCAGTACCTGCCGAGCTGGAACGGAAACTCTCCGGTCACGATCAGACCCTGACGGACGCCCAGAACGCCTATGACGCAGCACGCGCCCGCGACGAAGCGGCGGGGGCTGCGGGACTGGAAGCGCAGGAGCAGCGCCGCAACGCCGACCTCGCACTGGCAGCAGGTCGGGAAGCGATCGCACGCCTGACCGAACGCGCGGAGCAGGCCGTCGCTGCCCGTGAGCGCCTCCTGGCCGACAGCGAACCTCCCGAAGGCGGGGCACAGGGCGCTGCCTATCCGTCCGATCTTTCCGAACAGGCCGAGACCTCGACCCGCCGCCGCCTTTCCCGCCTGACCCGCGAGCGCGAAGACCTTGGCGCGGTCAATCTGCGGGCCGAAGCCGAATTCGAGGAAGCGCGCGAAACGGCCGAGACCATCGCCCGCGAGCATGCCGAACTGACGGCGGCCATCAACAGGCTTCGCGGCGGGATCGGCACGATCAACCGCGAAGGACGCGAGCGCCTGCTGGCGGTCTTCTCGGAAGTGGACCGGCATTTCCAGTCCCTGTTCGCGCGCATGTTCGGCGGCGGACGGGCGCATCTGGGCATGGTCGGCAGCGATGATCCGCTGGAAGCGGGACTGGAAATCTTTGCCCAGCCACCGGGCAAGAAGCTCTCGACACTGTCCCTGCTTTCGGGTGGCGAGCAGGCCCTGACCGCGCTTTCGCTGATCTTTGCGACCTTCCGCTGCAACCCCGCGCCCATCTGCGTGCTTGATGAAGTTGATGCGCCGCTGGATGATGCGAATGTCGAGCGTTTCTGCTCCCTGCTGTCCGACATGACGAAGGAAGCCGGCACGCGCTTCCTGGTCGTGACGCATCATCAGCTGACAATGGCGCACATGGATCGTCTTTATGGTGTCACGATGCAGGAACGTGGTGTAAGCCGGGTCCTGTCAGTCGATCTGGGGCGCGCCGTCGCGCTTGTGGACGGCTGAGGTCAATTTTCTCAAACAGATAAATTGACGTTGGACCGTTCTGGCCCTTTGATAGAAGGAAAACCGGAAAGCACGCGCCATCTTCGTTGATCCACCTCTTCCCGACCCCATCATGACGCGAATCCGTGAACACGGCATCCGCGTGGTGGGAGACGTGCATGGTGATTTCAACGCTTTCCGTCATGCCACCGCAACCGACCGCTTTGTCATCCAGCTCGGAGACCTCGTCGATCATGGCCCCGACAGCGCCGGCGTGATGGAGTTGATGCTCGAACTTCTGGAGCAGCAGCGCGGTCTGTTCATTCTCGGCAACCATGACCGCAAGCTGGGCCGTGCCCTCGAAGGCAGGCGCCTGAGGCGCGATCCACCGCTTGAGGAAACGCTGCGCCAGATTTCGCTGCCGGAATATGAGGGGCTTCCCGAACGCGCCTACAGGGCCATCGATCAGGCGCCGACATGGCTGCGGATCGGCCGCTCCCTGTTTGTGCATGGCGGATTTCATACGGCCATGCTCTCCCATTCCCCGGTGCCGGGTCTGGGCGAGATGTCCGCGCCGCTGTCCCGCGCCCTTTTTGGTGAAACCACCGGCCGCATGCAGCCGGATGGCTATCCCGAACGCCGCCTGACCTGGATCAACCGCATCCCCGAAGGGATGACGGTCTATGTCGGCCATGACCGCCGCTCGACCGACGGACGCCCCTGGCGCCGGACGGGACGTCTGGGGGGCACGGCCGTCTTTACCGATCTTGGTGCCGGAAAAGGCGGCCATCTTGCATGGATCGATTTGAATGAGCCCTGAGCCCTCCAACATGCCTCACACCTCCAAGCCGGCTGGCTCCGACCCTGCCCTGGCCGAACTCGAACGCCTGCGCGCGAGTATCGACAACATCGATGCCGCCCTGATCCACATGCTGGCGGAACGCTTCCGCTGCACGCAGGAAGTCGGAAAGCTCAAGGCCCGCGCCCATCTCCCGCCGGCTGACCCTTCCCGTGAGACACGCCAGATCGAACGCCTGCGCCAGCTTGCCCGCGATGCCCATCTGGATCCGGATTTCGCCGAGAAGTTCCTTGCCTTCGTCATCCGTGAGGTCATCCGCCATCACGAAGCCATCGCCGCAGACGCCCGCCGGGCATCGGAAGGCTGATGCGCCGCCTCCTGCTTCTGCGCCACGCCGAGGCCGTCCCCCATGTCCTGACGGAGAAGGGTGACCGCGCCCGTGCGCTTACACCGAAGGGACAGGAGCAGGCCGCCAGCATCGGCAGACAGCTTGCCACGCTGGACCTGCCTTCCCCCATCCGGATCCTGTACAGCCCTGCCATCCGCACCCGGCAGACCGCGCAGGGCGTGCTTGCCGCTTCTGACACAGCCGCATCGCTTGAAATCGAAGACAGCCTGTATGCCGCTACGGCTGACGATCTTTACGGCCTTATTCACGCCACGCCGGAAACCGTTGAGACCCTGCTGATCGTCGGCCATAACCCGACCATCGGCGACTTTGCCCGCGATCTTCTCGGCCCTGCCCTTCAGAGCGCCCGGTTTTCCACGCTCTACCGGTCTTATCCGCTGGCTGGCCTGACGGTTCTGGGCGTTCCGGGGCAATGGCTGGACGTCCGACCGTCCACGATCCAGCCCATTACGCTCCTCCAGCCCTGAAAGAGCGTCCAGAGGGCTTCTCTGGACATAAAAAACCTTTCAGAGATAAAATAGAACAACATCCTTACATTCCAGGCGGGTTATCAACTGCATGTCCGAAAACCGTTCCGCAACCTTTGGTCTCGATGGCCTCAGCCGTCAGTTTCCAGTTCTGGAAGGGACGATCGGTCCGGACGTCGTGGACATGCGCGCCCTGTCCCAGAAAACGGGCGTCTTCTCCTTCGATCCGGGGCTGGGCAGCACCGCGACCTGTACCAGCGCCATCAGCTATATTGACGGCGACAAGGGCGTCCTGCTGCATCGTGGCTATCCGATCGAAGACCTGGCCCTCAACGCCAGCTTCACCGAGACGGCCTATCTGCTGCTTTATGGCGAACTGCCAACCGCCGAGCAGTATCAGGCATTCCGCACGGACATGAACACCCACCGGCTGCTGAACGAGCAGATCCGGAACTTCTTCAACGGCTTCCGCCGCGATGCGCATCCCATGGCGATCCTGTGCGGAACGGTCGGCGCGCTTTCGGCCTTCTATCATGACGGGCTGGACATTTCAGAGCCAAAAGCCCGCGATCTCTCGGCCCGCCGGCTGATCGCCAAGGTCCCGACCATCGCAGCCTGGGCCTATAAATATTCCATCGGCGAGCCCTTCATCTATCCCGATGAAGAAATGTCGTTCTCCGAGAACTTCCTGCACATGCTGTTCGCCCGCCCGGGCAATCACTACCGGGTCAATCCCGTGCTGGCCCGCGCGATGGATCGCATCCTGCTGCTGCATGCCGATCACGAGCAGAACGCCTCCACGACGACTGTCCGCCTCGTGGGCTCGACCGGTGCGAACCCCTATGCCTGCATCGCGGCTGGCATTGCCGCCCTGTGGGGGCCTGCGCATGGTGGCGCCAACGAGGCCGCGCTCGGCATGCTGGAAACCATCGGCACCCGCGACGGCATCCCCGCCTTCCTCAACGAGGTCAAAAACCGCAATTCCGGCGTACGCCTGATGGGCTTTGGCCATCGCGTCTACAAGAACTTCGATCCGCGCGCGAAGATCCTTCAGGCGACCTGCCACGAAGTCATCGAGGAACTCGGGCTCAAGCGCGATCCGCTTCTGGATCTGGCGATGGAGCTGGAGCGCGTGGCGACCGAAGACGATTATTTCGTCAGCCGCCGTCTCTATCCGAATGTGGATTTCTATTCCGGACTGATCCTCAAGGCGCTCGGGATTCCCAAGAGCATGTTCACAGTGCTGTTCGCCGTTGCGCGGACAGTCGGCTGGGTCAGTCAGTGGAAGGAAATGATCGAGGAACCGTCCGTGCGCATCAGCCGTCCAAGACAGCTTTATATCGGTGCGGCGGAACGGAGTTTCGTCCCCATGAGCGAGAGGCGCTGAAGCGCCTCCGCGGCGTTCAGCAGTCGCATCCCGGAGTCTGGCCGCGGGCCTGACGGACAACGTGATGGTCGATCCATTCGGCCACGAGGCGGCGTGCTTCCTTCACGGAAGATTCGGGATGGTGGATGCGATACAGCGTCGTGCAGGCCGCGAAGGCCTGCATGTCCGGCTGGCCGACTTCACGCAGTTCCTGATAGGCCGTCACAACAGCGCGTTCGCATTTCCGGCCGATCCGACTGGTCTCTATGCTCACTTCTGTTCCTGCCGTAAATGAGAATGAATATCGATATCTCTCCCTAGAACTCCGGACGCTCCCATGCAAGCACGAAGATCGATGGGACCGGTAACACTGACAGGCAGCAGATAAAGTTCACACAGCCCGGAAGCGGAACATATTGCCCCTACCCTTCCCGGCAACAGCCCGGTAAACCACGAGAAAACGACGTCAGCGGAGACAAGCATGACCCAGTTCGCCGAAAGCCCGATGGCGGGCCGCACCCAGTGGGACCGTGACGCGGCCCTCACCACGGCCCGTATCCTGCTTGAGATCAAGGCCATCAACTTCCGTCCGGAAGAGCCCTACACCCTGACGTCCGGCTGGAAGTCCCCGGTCTATATCGACTGCCGCAAGATCATTTTCTTCCCGCGCGCCCGCACCAAGATCATGGAACTGGCCGTCGAGAAGATCGGCCGTCATATCGGCTATGAAAGCATCGACGCCGTCGTGGGTGGCGAGACTGCCGGCATTCCGTTCGCTGCCTGGATTGCGGACCGGATGATGACGCCGATGGCCTATGTCCGCAAAAAGCCGAAGGGCTTTGGCCGCAACGCGCAGATCGAAGGCGATGTGCCCGAAGGCATGCGCACCCTGCTGGTCGAAGACCTGACGACGGACGGCGCGTCCAAGATCCGATTCGCCAATGCCCTGCGCGATGCCGGCGCCATCGTGAACCACACCTTCGTTGTGTTCTTCTATGGCGTGTTCCCGGGCGCTCATAAGACCCTGGCCGACATGGACATCTCGCTGCATTCGCTCTGCACCTGGTGGGACGTTCTGGAAGCATGCGCAGGCGGTGACTACTTCTCCGAAAAGGACAGCGCCGAAGTCCGCCGCTTCCTGGAAGATCCGTGCGGCTGGTCCAAGAAGCATGGCGGCGTGAGCAGCGCGGAAGAAGCGCTGGCTCTCAAGGCCAAAGCCGAAGCCTGATGGACACTGGCGCCTCCGTGCCAGCCGACCGGAGTCTGGTTTTTGACTCCGGCATTGGCGGGATGGGTGTCGTGCAGGCCCTGCGCGACCTCCTCCCCGCCCTGCATATCGACTATCTCGCCGATACGGCGCTGTTCCCGTATGGCGAACAGCCTGACGATCTGCTGACCTCCCGGATCGTCAGTCTTCTGGTTGCCGCCTGCGAGCGCCTCCAGCCCGACGTTCTGGTTATTGCCTGCAATACCGCCAGCACGATTGCCCTGCCTGCCCTGCGGCAGCGCCTGAACATTCCCGTAGTCGGCTGCGTACCACCGATCCGCTGGGCCGGGCGTGTTTCCGAGAGCCGGGTCATCGGTCTGCTATCGACGTCGGCCACGGCGCGACGCCCTTACATCCTCCAGCTTCATCGCGATTTTGCGCCCGACTGCCGTCTGATCACCCATGGTGCACGCCGACTGGCGGATCTGGCAGAGCGCGCCTTTCTGGGTGAGGTCACCGCAGATTCAGACGTACAATACGAACTGACCTGCCTCTTCAGTCAGCCCCATGGCAGCGAAATCGACACCGTGGGCTTGGGCTGCACGCATTACACATTCCTGATGGATGCTTTCGAACGCCTGTCTCCTCCCGGCATCACCTGGCTGGACCCCGCCCCCGCCGTCGCACGGCAGGTCCGGACTGTCCTTCAGGACGCACCCTGCTCCTCAGCACCATCCCGCCCCGGCAGGCTTCTGATGACCTGCGCACCACAGGACACCGCAAGACTGGAAGCTGCAGCGCAAAGACTCGGTTTTTCGCAATGGGATGTGTTCGCAGCTCCCGCACCAAGCATGGCGGAAGCCTGAAAGAAAACGCCCTGTCCATTCAGGAACAGGGCGTTTCAGAGCGCCTCAGCGGGCGCGATCAACGGTATACTGGACCGTCTCCGTCATAAGACGACGCAGTTCACTGTCCGGGAAAATCGACAGCGCATCCACAGCCTCGGCGGCATAGGCCTGCGCGCGGGCGATCGTCGTTGCAATGGCGCCGGTCTTCTCGATCAGGGCCAGAGCGTGGGGCAGATCGGCTTCCGTCTGCTCACCCTTCTCGATCACACGCTCCCAGAATGCCCGGTCTTCCGCAGATCCGGCTTCATAGGCGGCCAGAACCGGCAGCGTGATCTTGCCTTCGCGCATGTCGTCACCGACCGTCTTGCCGAGGATCTGCTGGTCGGCTGCGTAATCCAGAGCATCATCGACAAGCTGGAACGCCATGCCCAGATTGGTCCCGAAACGGTCCAATGCCAGCTCTTCCACTTCCGGACGATCCGCGACCACTGCGCCCACGCGACAGGCCGCCGCGAACAGAGCCGCCGTCTTGCCATGGATGACTTCAAGATAGCGATCGACCGGTGTGGACAGGTCGTTCTGCGTCACCATCTGCAGGACTTCGCCTTCGGCAATGGTCGCCGAAGCATCAGACAGAATTGCCATGACCTTGAGCGAGCCGTCCGCCGTCATCAGCTGGAACGACCGCGCAAACAGGAAGTCGCCCACCAGGACGGAGGCCTTGTTGCCGAACACGGCATTGGCCGAGGCCAGACCCCGACGCAGGTTGCTCTCATCGACCACATCATCGTGAAGCAGCGTGGCGGTATGGATGAACTCCACACAGGCGGCGAGGCCGACATGGCGCTGGTTTTCCGGTGTCGACTGGTAGCCGCACAGACGGGAGGAGGCGAGTGTCAGCAGGGGTCGCAGACGCTTGCCGCCAGCCGCGACAAGATGGGCGCCAAGCTGCGGAATGAGCGGGACCGGGCTCTCCATCCGCGCGATGATGGCGCGGTTGCAAGCCTGCATATCCTGTTCCAGGTAGGCGGACAGAGCGGAAAGGGCGCTCTCGCCCCCTGCATCCCTGACCACAGCTTTCTCAACGGTCGCAGAAACGTCCGGTGCGGCAGAATCCAAGGGTGATTACTCCAGTTCCCGCAACGGACCCGGAGACTGGCCCAGGACCGCACGGGCACGATATGATGTGGCGTAGCCCCGTTCTTTCTCTCCTGTCGCGGGAAGAACGAACGGACCATGTAACGCCGGACGACAGGTTGGGAAGACCATATGAGCGGCAGCAGGAAGACGGTCAACCCATTCCCCCCCCCGAAGTCCCTTACCGGGACCCCATCTGCCCCTCCTGCCCCCGCCCGGGAAGAGGGTTTCCTGCTGGGCGGGCGTGTGCGCTACGACCAGTTCGCCAAAGGCTACAGGACCGGCCTTGAGCCTGTCCTCATGGCGGCCTCGATCCCCGCAAGACCTGGCGAAACGGTACTGGAGGGAGGATGCGGCGCAGGGGCTGCCCTGCTTTGCCTCTCGGCCCGTATTCCGGGTGTGCATGGAGTCGGTCTGGAATCTGATCCCGAGACACAGGCACTGGCCGAACAGAATATCCGCAACAACCTGCTTTCGGACGGCATCCCGAAGCTCCGGATCCTTCAGGCCCATCTGCCGGCTATCCCCAGGAGTCTGCGTGTCCTCACCCCCACGGCGAACGGCCGCTTCCATCACATCATGGCTAATCCGCCATGGCACAGCCCTTCCGGGACACCATCGCCCGACAGCCGGCGCCGTCTGGCCCTGAGCGCAGAAACGACCGCGCCGGAAGAGTGGATCCGTGCCCTGACGAAATGGGTGCTTCCGGGTGGAACACTGACCTTTGTCCTGTCCACCGCCGTCGCGGACCGGGCCTGTCAGACATTGCTGGAAAATGGATGTGGTTCGATCCAGTTCTATCCCTTCTGGCCACGAGCAGGCCGGGAAGCGAAACTGGTTCTGGTCCGCGCAGTCCATGGTGGCCGCGGGATTTTCCGACTGCGGGCCGGGCTGGTCCTGCACGAGGCAGACGGCCGCTTCACTGCCGCGGCCGAGCGCGTTCTGCGTGACGGAGAAGCCCTGCCCGAAGGCTAGGGCTTCTCCGCACGAAGGGTCTTAGCTGAAGACGTTGCCTTCGAACGCTTCTTCCCAGGTTCCGGACGTGGACGCGCGGGAGTATTCGGTCGAGCGGTTCTCGAAGAAATTTGCGTGCTCGACCGCATTCAGCATGTCGTCGATCCACGGCAGCGGATTGCTTTCCTGCCCATAAACCGGATCCAGGCCCAACTGCGTCAGACGACGGTCGGCAATGAAGCGAATGTACTTCTTCACGTCCTCGGAGGACATGCCCTCGACCGGTCCCATCTCGAAGCACAGATCGATGAACGCATCTTCATGCTCGACCGTGGTGCGGCAGATCTGCGTCAGTTCCTCGCGGAAATCCGGCGTCCAGATTTCGCTGTTTTCGCGGACGAAGGTGCGGAACAGGCGGATCATGGACAGGCAGTGCAGCGTCTCGTCGCGCACCGACCAGGACACGATCTGCCCCATGCCCTTGAGCTTGTTGAAGCGCGGGAAGTTCAGCAGGATCGCGAAGGATGCGAACAGCTGAAGCCCCTCCATGAATGCCCCGAAGGCCGCCATGGTCTTGGCGATTTCACGCTTGTTGTCGATGTTGAACGACTGCATGAAATCGTATTTGTCCTTCATCTCCTTGTATTTCAGGAAGGCCGAATACTCGGTCTCGGGCATCCCGATGGTATCAAGAAGATGGGAATACGCAGCGATGTGAATCGTCTCGATATTCGAGAACGCGGACAGCATCATCAGCACTTCGGTCGGTTTGAAGACCTGGCTGTAATACTTCATGTACGCGGAGTTCACTTCCACGTCCGACTGCGTGAAGAAGCGGAAGATCTGCGTCACGAGATGACGCTCGGCTTCCGTCAGCGTGCGGTGCCAGTCCTTCACGTCATCCGCCAGCGGGACTTCCTCAGGCAGCCAGTGGACGCGCTGCTGGGTCAGCCAGGCGTCATAGGCCCAGGGGTAGCGGAAGGGCTTGTAGACCGGGTTGGCGGTCATCAGGTCGAAATGCTGCTCGCCCTGATGATCGGTTGTCGGGGTCGTGTCGCTCATGATCGCGTCCTTTCACATCCCGCCATTACTGGCAGGACAGGCACTCTTCGTAATCGCCGCTGCTCATCTCGCCGCGCGGGGCAGCCTGAGCCGTGGCTTCGTATTTTTCGTCTTCCAGAATGTCGCTCTTCACCGCGAGGTTGGACACGGCATCCGCGCGCTGCACGGACAGGGAGCGGCAGTAGTACAGGGACTTCAGGCCCTTCTTCCACGCCTGGAAATGGATCTGATGCAGGTCGCGCTTGTGAACGTCGGCCGGCAGGAACAGGTTCACCGACTGCGCCTGACAAATGAACGGCGCACGATCAGCGGCATGTTCCACAACCCAGCGCTGATCGAGTTCGAACGCCGTCTTGAACACGTCCTTCTCATCCTGCGTCAGGAAGTCGAGGTTCTGCACGGAGCCCTTGTTCAGCGTGATCGCCGACCAGACTTCATCCGTATCGTAGCCGCGCTCTTCCAGAATTTTCTTCAGGTGGCGATTGCGCACCGAGAAGGAACCCGAGAGCGTCTTCTGCAGGAACACATTCGCGCTGATGGGCTCAATGCCCGGGCTGGCATTGCCCGTGATGATGGAAATCGAGGCCGTCGGCGCAATAGCGAGCTTGTGTGAGAAACGCTCCATGAAGCCGTATTCGGCAGCATCGGGGCACGGACCGCGCACTTCCGCCAGATGCTTCGATGCCGCATCGGCCTGCTTGCGGATGTGTTCGAAAATCTTCCGGTTCCAGACCTTCGCCATCACGGACTCGAACGGAATCATCCGGGCCTGCAGGAAGGAATGGAATCCCATCACGCCCAGACCAACCGAACGCTCACGCGCAGCGGCGTATTTCGCCCGCGCCATGTCGTCCGGTGCGCGGTCGATGAAGTCCTGCAGCACGTTGTCGAGGAACAGCATCACGTCCTCGATGAACTGCGGATCATCCTTCCACTCGTCCCAGGTCTCGAGATTGAGCGAGGACAGGCAGCAGACGGCCGTACGGTTCTTGCCATGATGGTCGATACCGGTCGGCAGCGTGATCTCGGCGCAGAGATTGGAGGTCTTCACTTCCAGCCCGGCCAGCTTGTGATGCTCCGGACGGGCGCGGTTCACATGATCGGAATAGATGATGTAAGGCTCGCCCTGCTCCATCCGTGCCGTCAGGATCCGGATCCACAGACCACGCGCCGAAACCTTGCGGATCGTGCTGTGATCCTTCGGCGACAGCAGCGCCCATTCCTCGTCATTCTCAACCGCCCGCATGAACGCATCCGTCACGAGCACGCCGTGATGCAGGTTCAGTGCCTTGCGGTTCGGATCACCACCCGTCGGGCGGCGCATCTCGACGAATTCTTCCACTTCCGGATGCCAGACCGGCAGATACACCGCAGCCGATCCACGGCGAAGGGAGCCCTGCGAAATCGCCAGCGTCAGGCTGTCCATAACGCGGATGAACGGAATGACGCCGGACGTCTTGCCATTACGGCCGATATTCTCGCCGATGGAGCGCAGATTACCCCAGTAGGACCCGATGCCACCGCCCTTGGACGCAAGCCACACGTTCTCGTTCCACAGCCCCACGATTCCCGAAAGGCTGTCCTCAGCCTCGTTCAGGAAGCAGGAAATCGGCAGACCACGCTCGGTGCCACCATTGGACAGAACGGGCGTGGCCGGCATGAACCAGTGGCGGGAAATGTAGTCATAGATCCGCTGTGCATGTCCCGCATCCGCGCCGTAATAGGAGGCCACACGCGCAAAAAGCGCCTGATAGTCCTCGCCCGGAAGCAGATAGCGGTTGTTCAGCGTCGCCTTGCCGAAATCCGTCAGCAGGGAGTCGCGCGAACGGTCCACTCGCACGGCATGATGGCCAGGAAGCTGCACGACATCGTCGAACATGCCCGCGGAATCGGCATCACCCGGAAGCGGCGCTTCACCGATGGGATGATCGAGAGGCGGACGTACATCATGGGCGCGGTGGGCCTTGTCGGACACGTCCATCGTCACGTCATGAAGGGTCATCGCTCTCTCCGCCGGGCATCTATTTTTGAATTCTTGAGCTCTCATTTCCATCACTCCGAACCCGACCGCAAGCACGAAGTTCGCTTGCAAAATCGGAAGAGGTGTGAATTTGGCCTCTCCTATATCTAGGGAAGGATTTCGTGAATGCCCCTAGATATAGTACCAATCGCAGAAAACCGCCCCTATCAGACTGTTATCCCACGAGTTTTCCCAAGGCACTTTTTCCACTGTGTGATGGCGGTCACAGGATCGGGAAATTTCGTGAACACCGACGCGGGAAACGATCCATGACATGTCACGTTTAAACGGGCGAGCCCACAACATGGAAGAGCCCATCATGACCATCAAGAAGACAGCCTCAGCCCACTGGACCGGCGGCCTCAAGGACGGAAAAGGCACGATTTCCACGCAGAGCGGCGCCCTGCAGAATCAGCCCTATGGCTTCAACACCCGTTTCGAAGACAAGCCCGGCACGAACCCCGAAGAGCTGCTCGGCGCGGCCCATGCCGGCTGTTTCACCATGGCGTTATCCATGATGCTCGAGCAGGCGGGCTTCAAGGCCGAATCCCTGGAGACGAAAGCCACAGTGTCTCTGGACAAGTCCGGCGAAGGTTTTGCCATCACGCAGTCTCACCTGACCCTGCGCGGCAAGGTTCCCGGCGCATCGGAAGCGCAGTTTCTGGAAATTGCCAACAAAGCCAAGGAAGGCTGCCCGCTGTCGCAGGTCATCAAGGCCAAGATCACCCTGGACGCCACATTCGAAAGCTGAGGCGCCCGGCACCTATGGCTGGGGCCTAGCGCCCCCAGCCACACTGCGCATGATCGCGCAGCAGGTGATCGGCCAGCACACAGGCCATCATCGCTTCAGCGACCGGCACGGCCCGGATACCAATGCAGGGATCGTGCCGCCCCTTCGTCATCACTTCGACAGACTCGCCATCGCGCGTGATGCTCGGAACAGGCGTAAGGATCGAACTGGTCGGCTTGATTGCAAAACGGGCCACAATGGGCTGTCCCGTCGAGATACCGCCCAGAATGCCGCCGGCATGATTGGATGCGAACTGCGGCCCCGGTGCGATCGGATCAGCATTCTGCTCACCGCGCAAAGCAGCCACAGCAAAACCGTCTCCGATTTCGACGCCCTTCACGCCATTGATGCCCATCATGGCCCCGGCCAGATCGGCATCAAGCTTGCCATAGACCGGCGCACCGAGTCCGGCAGGCAGACCTTCCGCCACCACTTCGACGGTCGCCCCAATTGATGATCCATCCTTGCGAATGGAGTCGAGCAACGCTTCCCATGGCCCCACGGATTCCGCATCCGGACACCACAGCGGATTGCGCTCGACCTCGTCCCAGTCCCAGCGGGACGGATCGATGGTCTGGCCGCCGATTCCCGTCAGGGCGGCACGGATTTTCACGCCCTCACCCACCAGCGTTCTGAGCAGCACACGCGCCACGGCACCCGCCGCAACCCGCATGGCCGTCTCGCGCGCCGAAGAACGTCCGCCCCCACGATAGTCGCGGATGCCGTATTTCATGTCGTAGGCAATGTCGGCATGACCGGGGCGATAGCGGGTTGCGATATCGCCGTAATCCTTCGACCGCTGATCGGTATTCTCGATCATCAGCGAAATGGGCGTGCCGGTCGTCTGCCCTTCAAACACGCCTGAGAGGATCCGGACCTGATCCGGCTCCCGCCGCTGCGTGGTAAAGCGGGACTGCCCCGGCCGACGACGGTCGAGCCAAGGCTGGATGTCCTCTTCGGACAGCTTCAGGCGGGGTGGGCAGCCATCGATGACGCAGCCGATGGCCGGTCCGTGACTCTCACCCCAGGTGGTGACGCGAAAGAGCTTCCCGAAGCTGTTGTCCGACATGTCAGTTCCCAGAACCGACCGCTGCGATGTCCGGAGCGTCCGGGTTCTTCATGCCGACCGTGTGGTAGCCGCAATCCACGTGATGGATCTCGCCCGTCACACCGCTGGACAGGTCGGAGAGCAGATACATGCCCGAACCGCCAACATCCTTGAGGGTCACGTTACGCTCCATCGGCGCATTAAGCTGGTTCCAGCGCAGGATGTAGCGGAAATCGCTGATCCCGTTGGCAGCCAGCGTCATGATCGGACCAGCAGAGATGCCGTTCACGCGGATATCGTCACGGCCCAGATCGGCAGCCATGTAACGCACGGAGGCTTCCAGAGCCGCCTTGGCCACACCCATCACATTGTAATGTGGCATGACGCGCTCGGCGCCGAGATAGGTCATGCTCAGGAATGCCCCGCCCGGATTCATCATTGCGGATGCACGGCGTGCAACAGCCACGAAGGAATAACAGGAGATGTCCATGGCCTGCAGGAAGGCATCGCGCGGCGTGTCGATATAGCGGCCACGGAGATACTGCTTGTCGGCGAAAGCGATGGCATGGAGCACGAAGTCGATCTTGCCCCAGACCTTCTCGATCTCGTCGAACGTGGTGTTGATGGCATCGTCATTGCTGACATCACAGGGAATGACGAGTTCAGACCCGACGCTCTCTGCCAGCGGACGGACGCGCTTGCCCAGCGCCTCGCCCTGATAGGTGAAAGCAAGTTCTGCGCCCTGTGCCGCACAGGCACTGGCAATGGCCCAGGCAATGGAGTGCTTGTTGGCAACACCCATGATCACACCGCGCTTGCCCTTCATGAGCGTGCCGGTCACTGGAGCCGGGATGTTGTCTTCCGTTTCAGACATGGTGATTTCCTGAATCGCGTTGGCGTATTGAGGGCCGTGGTTGCACAAGCGCCCGTGACAGACAAGACTTTGCGACGATTGCGCCGTTTTTTGCCCTCTGACAGGGCATTAAGGCATCACTCCGGCGCTGAGGAATTTCCGCCCATGTGTTCGAAATCCGCCCGCGCCACCATGGACCCGTTCGATTTTTCCGAACGCCATTCCATCCTGATCCGCGCCCGGCCCGGGACCATTCTGAACTCCGTACGCTGCTACCATCTGGGGGATGATCCGCTTCTCCGCCCCGCCTTTTACCTGCGTGGAGTGCCGGCCCGCCTGCTGCATGCCCCCTCTCCGCCACCTCTGGAGCTTCAGGACTTCACGCTCCTTTCCCAGACCAATCGCAGTCTGGTCTACGGGCTGAAAGGGGCCTTCTGGCGGACGGATTACGGCCTGCGCCGTTTTGACACACCCATGGAGTTTCTCGGTGACAGGGATGCGTCCGCTGCAACCCTGATCCTGTCCTTCATGACAGTGCCAGCCACGCGGGAACGGACGCGCCTTGTTACGCAGACACATGTCCTGTGCCCCACTTCCCATGTCCGGCGGTGCTTCCTGCCCTACTGGCTCGTGATCCGCCCCGTCAGTGGCCTGCTGCGACGACGCATGCTGTCCCAGATCAAGGCGCGGTGTGAGCGGAGCGCGTAAACTTGTGCCCATAGCGGGCCGGATGGCTGGAACGTGCCATCCGCGTTATGATCCTCACACTGGCGAACCGGTCTGCGTTGCTCCTACTGCGCCATGCCTGTTCCGCCAATCCAGTTCCAAGGAGAGTCCCATGTCCGACATCCCCCTGATTGACCTGAAGGCCGATCCCTTCGCCCTGTTTGCGGCCTGGATGTCGGATGCCGAGAAATCCGAGCCGAACGATCCCAACGCCATGGCCGTGGCCACCGCAACCCCTGACGGGCGACCTTCCGTCCGGATGCTCCTGCTCAAGGGCGTGGATGAGCGCGGCTTCGTTTTCTATACCAATCTGGAAAGCCGCAAGGGACGCGAACTGCTGGCCAACCCGCATGTCGCCCTGCTGTTCCACTGGAAATCCCTTCGCCGCCAGATCCGGATCGAAGGCCCGGTCGAAGCCGTCAGCGCCGCCGAAGCCGATGCGTATTTCGCAAGCCGCTCGCGCATGTCCCGCCTTGGCGCCATCGCCTCCGACCAGTCACGCCCGCTGGATGACCGCAGCACCTTCGAGGAACGCCTGAAGGCCGTGGACGAGAAATACGGCGACGGTCCGATCCCCCGCCCCGCCAACTGGTCGGGCTTCCGCGTTCTGCCCGAAGCCATCGAATTCTGGCAGGATCGCCCCTACCGCCTGCATGACAGAGCCGTGTGGACCCGTGACGGAAACGGATGGAACGTCACGCGACTTTATCCGTAAATACATCATAACGACGTTCTGCAGATTTTGGCCGGGGAGCCCTGACCCATGCTTATCGACATCAAGAATATCCTTCTCCCCCTGAACGGCTCCGGTGACCTCGAAGCCGTCATGTCGGTCGCGCTGGATTTCGCGCGCCGTTTCGATGCCCATCTGTCCGCTGTCGTGGTCGGCTCGGACCCGTCCGAAGTCGCAACGCTGGCCGGGGAAGGCATCTCGGCCGGCATGGTCAATGAAATGATCGACACGGCCACGACCGAGGCCCAGCGCCGCGCGATCGCGATCCGCAAGGCCTTTGACGCCTTCATTCACGAGCATGGCATCCGCCGCGTCGAGCCTTCGAAGATCGGCTCCTCCGCGGGCGATGGCGTCAGCGCCAGCCTTGATGTCCTCAACGGGACCGAGCACGATTCCCTGACATGGCGCTCGCGTCTGGCCGACATGACGCTGGTCCCGAACCTCGCCAAGGACGGCGACCCACGCGCTTCCGAAACGCTGCATGCCATCCTGTTCGACAGCGGACGCCCGCTCGTGATCGCTCCGCCCGCCCCGCCGAAGACGGTCGGCAAGCGCATCGCCATCGCCTGGAACGGTACGCCCGAAGCCTCACTGGCCCTGCGCTGCATCCTTCCCTGGGCCCACAAGGCCGAAGCCGTGCAGGTCCTGACCTGTCAGGATTACCAGCGTCGCGGACCGGGCGCGGATGAAGTCGTGACCTATCTGCGGATGCACGGCATTTCCGCCACGGCCCGCGAGTTCGAGGCCGTCAACCGTGACATCGGCGCGGGGCTCCTGAAGGCGGCCACGGAGTTCAATGCCGACATGCTCGGCATGGGCGCCTATTCCCACTCCCGTCTGCGCCAGATGATTCTGGGCGGTGTCACCCGTCACATTCTGGAACAGGCGCAGCTCACCGTTCTCATGAGCCGCTGAAACATCTTGTTCACGCCTGCCTGCCGATCTGAAGGAACCGTCATGTCCCTGTCCCGCCTCCTCTGCGCAACCTGCCTGACCCTCGCACTGGCGGGTACCGCGCTGGTCCCCGCATCGGCCATGGACACACGCTCTCCACCACAGGCAGGCAGCTTCACCCTTCAGGAGCCGCAGGCACGGCTGAAACTGCGCCTTGTTCCGGGCACCAGGCTCGCAACCGGCTATCACAGCCCGTTCTATCAGCAGAACCCGGCAACAGGCGCCATCACCCTGCGGACGGACGGGCTTGAGCCGTCCATCCGGGGACAGACGGCCCCTGCCACCGTCCTGCGTGAAGGCACGGCCTGGTATTTCCAGCAGACCCCGGCCGACATGAACGCCAGCCTGCATATCGACACCTGGCCCAGCGACCAGCGCGTTATCATCGGCCGCATCCAGAGCCCGCACGGTGCCGTTGTGGAACTGGTCGCAGACGGTCATCGCTCGCAGGTGACCGTCACCGTCCATGATGGCAGTTCGACCCGCAACATCGTCGCCGGTACGATCTATCCGGACCGCAACGTCAGCTATGCCATCTCCTCGCGTCCCAACGGAACGCTCGTCGTTGTCGTCAACGGCAGTCGCAGCGTGCTCGCAATGCCCATGGCCGGGACCGCACCCGTCATGTGGTTCGAAGCCGTCGCCGGCCAGACCGGATGGCACATGCCCTGTCACGGCGACATGGCGCAGGTGACCTTCACGTCCCTGGAAGTCCGTCATCCGGCACCGTGAGGGCCAGGACCGTACGGGAAAGTCTGTCCAACCTTTGCCGCCTGTAACGCCGCGTGCTACCCGACACGGCATGACCCTGTTTCCGCGCCTCCTGCGCCTGTGGCTGGGAACCTGCCTGCGCTCCACGCGCTGGCAGGTCAGTGGCTCACCCCGCGCCCTCGAAACCCTGACAACCCCGGCGCAGGGTACGGTCGTCGCCTTCTGGCACCGCTCGCTGACACTCAGCCCGGCCCTGTGGTTCTGGGCGCGGACGCTGGAACCCCGCCTGGAACTGCGGGTACTGATTTCCCGCAATCCGGACGGAATGCTGATCGCCGATGTCGTCCGCCCCTGGGGCATCATCGGCATCCACGGATCTTCCAGCAAAAAGGGCAAGAACAAGGGTGGCGCGGCCGTTCTGCGCACCGCTTTGAAGGAACTTGAAAAAGGCTCGCTGGTCGGGATCACACCGGACGGCCCCCGAGGCCCGGCGGAACAGGTCCAGCCCGGAGCCGTCGCGCTCTCCCGCCTTGCGGCCTGCGCGGTCGTTCCTGTCGGGATGGCCAGCACGAGTCTGCGCCTGCCGTCATGGGACGGGCTGGCTTTCCCCCTTCCGTTCGGACGCGGCGCCCTCATCATGGGCGAGCCCCTGTTCCAGCCTGATGCCACGATCCTCCAGAACGCCCTGAACGACGTCTCGCTGCGCGCCGAGAGCGTGGTGCGGCACCGCCAGTCCAATCTGGCGGACCGTCTGTGGCGTGTGGCCGGCACCCTCATGGCCCCGGCCCTGACGATCATGCTGCGTATCCGCCTGCATCGCGGACGTGAACTCCCCGACCGCCTGCGTGAGCGCATGGGACTGGAGCGCGTGGGCCCGCGCAGGGACCACCGCCCCACGGGGCAGCTTCTGTGGATCCACGCCGCCAGCGTCGGCGAGACCCTCTGCGCCCTGCCACTGGCCGAAGCCCTGCTCGAGGCCCGGCCCGAGATGCGCATCCTTTTTACGACCGCGACCGTCACCGGCAGCGAGATCGTGGCCCGGCATCCGCTCTACGGGCAGCGGATCATCCACCGCTTCATTCCCCATGATGTGCCACGCTGGCTCAGGCGTTTCCTGAACCTCTGGCAGCCGGAAGGCGCCATATTCGTGGAAAGCGAACTCTGGCCCGGCATCATCGCCGCCTGTTCGCGCCGCGACATCCCGGTCATGCTCGTCAACGGACGCCTGTCGGACCGTTCGGCCCGTCTGTGGACCCGTCTGGGAGACCCGGCACGCCGCATGATGAAGCGCCTGTCCTGGGTGGCCGCCCGTGGCCCCGAAGACGCAGCCCGCTTCCGGGCTCTGGGGGCCCTCCCGGTTTATGAAGACGGCGACCTCAAGCAGGACGCCCCGCCACTGGCCTATGACGAGGCGGAATATGCCCGGCTGAGGGGCTTGATCGGCGACCGTCCTGTCTTTGTCGCCGCATCCACCCATCCGGGCGAGGAAGAACTTGTCCTGCAGGCCGCGGAAAAAGCCAGCAGGCTCCAGCCTGATCTGCTGACCATCATCGTCCCGCGCCACCCGGCCCGCGGGGCAGAGCTGGCAGCCCGCTTTGACCTGCCCCGACGGGCGGCAGGTCAGGATCCGACACCGCAGACACAGATCTGGCTGGCCGATACGCTGGGCGAACTGGGTCTGTTCTACCGTCTGGCGGATCGCTGTTTTCTGGGCAATTCCCTTGCTGGAAAGGGCGGTGGCCACAACCCGTTCGAGCCGCTCCGTCTGGGGGTCCCCACGGCTACGGGGCCGAAAATGGAGAACTGGCGGGAGGCAATGGCCACCGTTTCTGATACAATCCATGTCGTGAACGATGTGGAGTGTCTGACACGATGGCTCGAATCCCCTCTCCCGCCCGTCAGGACAACGGGATTGCAGCGCACCGTGGTGAGCGTCCTGCGGGACCGCATCCTGAAAACGGTTGAACGATGACGCGTCGTCCACCCCGTTTCTGGCTGCGCCCCACCCGCAGCATCGCCGCCCGTCTCCTGCGGCCGTTTTCCTTCATCGCCACAACACTCACCCGCCGTCGCCTCAGACAGCCGACCTTCCATGCCTCCGTTCCGGTCCTGTGCTGCGGCAACATCACCACGGGCGGCACCGGTAAAACCCCCCTCACCCTTGATCTCGTCCAGCGCCTCAGAGACCGGGGCCATCACCCCCATATCCTGAGCCGGGGTCATGGCGGCCGCGAGCGCGGCCCGATCGGCGTCAATCCGAGCCGCAGCACACCCCGCGACGTGGGCGACGAACCGCTCCTCCTCGCACAGAACGCGCCCACCTGGATCGGGGCCGACCGCGCCGAAACCGCCCGCCTCGCCATCTCCCACGGTGCGGACTGCCTTGTCATGGATGATGGCTTCCAGAACCCGACACTGCATCAGGACGTCTCCGTTCTTGTCGTGGATGGCGTCACCGGCTTCGGCAATGGATGCGTTCTGCCCGCCGGCCCCCTGCGCGAACCGGTGCCCGATGCCCTTGCCCGCGCCCAGGCCGTCGTCGTCATGGGGGATGACCGGCACAACCTGATCCCGACGTTCCCGCCGCATCTCCTGACCGCGCAGGCCCGACTGGTGCCGGGCCCCGAAATCCGGACCCTTCAGGGACGGCGCATTGTGGCGTTTGCAGGCATTGGCCGCCCGGAAAAATTCTTCGACATGCTCCGGGACGCAGGCGTCGCCCCCATCCGTTCGCTCCCTTTCCCCGATCATCATTTCTATACGCCCCGTGACATCCAGCGCCTCGAAGCCCTCAGCCGGGAATCGGGAACCACGCTGGTCACGACCGCCAAGGACGCCGTGAAACTCCCATTCCCATTCCGTACGCAGGTGAAGGTCATTGGCGTAGAGCTGCTCTGGGCCGACCCGAAATCCCCCGAACGTCTCCTCGATCTGCTGTTTTCCGCCTCGTGACGTCTTTCCTGTACCGTGCGGAAACCCTTCTGGTCCGTGTTCTTCTGGGCGCCATCCGCACCCTCCCGCCCGCAGCGTCTTCCAGTCTGGGCGGGTTGGTGGCCCGCACAATCGGACCGCTGCTGCCCGTCTCGAAAGTCGCAGACCGGAACCTTCAGCTTGCCCTGCCGGAATATGACGCGTCCGCGCGCCGACGCATCGTCCGCGACTGCTGGGAAAATCTGGGACGCACGGTGGGTGAGTTTCCCCATATCAGCCGCCTGAAACAGAACACGCCCTCCGGCGCGGGATGGAGCGTCGAAGGCGCGGAGCATCTTGAAGCGGCCAGAGCATCAGGCCGGCCCGTCATTTTCTTTTCGGGCCATATCGGCAACTGGGAACTCATGCCGCCTGTCGTGGCGCGCTATGGCATGCCATTTGCGTCCTTCTACCGCGCGGCCAGCAACCCCGGCGTTGACCGCCTGATCCACAGACTCCGGCAGGACGCGATGGGCCAGGACGTGCCTATGTTCCCCAAAGGCGCGAAAGGTGCGCGTGCAGCCCTGAAATACCTGTCCAAAGGCGGGAATCTGGGCGTTCTGGGTGATCAGAAAATGAATGACGGGATCGAGGCCCGGCTCTTCGGCCGCCCCGCCATGACAGCTTCCGCCGCAGCGGTGTTCGCCCTGAGACACGACGCCCTGATCGTCACCGGACATGTCCGCCGCGATGGCCCGGCCAGACTCGTTCTGGTCGTGGATGCACCCTTCATGCCGACGAAAACGGACGACCGTTCCAGGGACGTTCTCGTCCTGACGCAGGTGTTCAATGACCGTCTCGAATCATGGATCCGCGATATTCCGGGTTCCTGGCTCTGGCTGCACCGCCGCTGGGACAAATCCCTGTACCGGAATATGACAACACAGTGTTAAGCTATGCACTGAGAGCATGGCAGATTTGTCACAGTAGGGATGGTTTATGTCGCAAAACCGTCTCCAGACGTTATTAAAGATTGTGAAACGTGCCTTTCGGACCCTAGCCTGAACTCATCACCACGACCCGGGTGCCTTGCCCGGCTTTATGATGAGGACTTCCTGATGGCGCAGGTGGCTCACCTTCACGACCTCTCTCATGGCCGCAACGCGAGCAACATCGTACCTCTGCGTCAGGGCCTTCTCCCCCGTCACCGCGAGTATCTGCTGCGCTGGCTGGAAGCCGGACAGCGGATGGGCGTGTTTGATGCGGAAATCGCCCCGGCCGCCCATGACACCGTCAATGTGGATGGCACGGCTCCCGTCGATCATGTTCTTGTCTGGGTCCGCGAAAACCCCGATCCCGCCTATATGCTGCGCCCCCAGGGCATGCGCTGGGTGCTGATCGACCAGATCCGTGACCACGAACTCGGCAGCTATGCCAGCTTCGAGCTCGCCCTGCATATCATCCGCCCGGTCCTGCCGCTCGCCGAGACCTGCGCCGCCTGACCCTGCGCCCGGATTTCCTCGACCAGACATAAAAAAAGCGCGCCGTTCAAAAAAACGGACGCGCTTTTCTTTTGAAAAAATACCGTATCAGCTCGGACGGATCGCCACATCCCGCGAAGCCGGCACAACAATGCGGGCACCACCGCCGCGCTGGATCTGATAGATCGCCAGCGCCCGCGTAACATGGCCGTCCGGCCGCAGGCGGAACAGACCGTCCACACCCATATAACCATCCGGCCGCGTCAGGGCCTGCGTCGTCACGCCACTCTGACGGATCAGGCTTCCGGCCAGAGCCGCGGCATCATAGGCGAAATCCGTGACGGGTGACGGGGCCTGCTGGTACAGAGCCCGGTACTGCGCGACATAGCCCATGCGGTCATGCGCGTCCGGCGCGGCATACCAAGCCCCGTGCAGGGCACCGAGCTTGCCGTCAAACGCCTTCCACAGCGCCGGCCCCATGATCTGGACCTGCGACGAATCGATATGATCCGCCTGGAGCGCCGTAATAACCCGTCCCAGTTCCAGCCCCGTATCGGCCAGCACCAGCGCATCGAAAGGCGGCGGAGGAACCGGTACGGTCTGAGGTGCCGGAGCCGGAGTTTCCGTCGGCGTGGCAGGCGGTGTCGCGCCCGTTTCTGCCGTCCCTGCCAGGTTGGCCGCAGTCTCACCCGTCGGATCGATCGCGGAGGGACCGGCCGGGACATCTGTCGGCGTAGGCGCCGGAGCGGCCGGCTGGCGCGTCTCGATGGCGGAGAGCGTCTTCAGACCGTCATCGATATTCTGCGCGTCCATCGTATGGAACACGATCTGCGGCTCTTTCAGCCCCGCATCCCGGCAGGCCCGCACCAAACCGTCACCCATCGCATGTCCGAAGGCATTGTCCGGCAGGAAAGCCGCGAAAGTCCGGCGTCCCGTCGCCCGGGCAGCATCCACCATCCGGCGCACCTGCTGCTCCGGCGTCAGACCCATGACCCAGACGCCCGGACGGGCCTGCGTGGAGTCGCTGGTGAAAGCCAGTTCCGGCTTACCCGCATTGACGGCGAGCGGTGCCGCGGCAGACGTTTCCGTTGCAGTCAGAGGCCCCAGCAGGATGGCATCACCACGCGACAGCGCATCCCGGGCCGCCTGCTCAGCGCCGCCCGGGGCATTGGTGTCATGCACGTCCAGCGCAGGCGATCCCTTGGCCGAAAGGGCCAGCTTCGCCGCATCGCGCATCCGCAGACCATAAGCGGCATTGCGCCCCGTCAGCGGCAGGATCAGCCCGACATCATGCGCGCCCGGACCTTCCGAAACACCCGGAACGCCGCCCACACCCGGCACGGAAGACGACCCGCCACCCGAGCAGGCGGCAAGGGTCAGGAAGGTTCCCGCGGCGAGGCCGGTGCTTACACCCTTGCGCAGACGGCTCAACGGGCGACAATGACCCCCTGAGTTTGTCACCGAGGATGCAGATGTCCGAAAAGTCATGTTCCGCTGAAACTCCCTTGAGCGATGCGGCTGAAACGTTACCGGCCGCCCCCCTGCCAGCGCAGGGCCAGGCCGAAGGTGGATGTCTGATATTGGTTGCAACGCCGATCGGCAACCTGGCCGATATCAGCGAACGCGCGATCGAGGCGCTGAACACCGTGGACGCGATCCTCTGCGAGGACACGCGCGTCACGGCAAAGCTCCTGCTTTCGCGCAATATTGCCACACCGACCCGGACACTGCACGACCATAACGAACAGGACCGCACTCCGTTCCTGATCGAAAAGCTGCAGGGCGGTGCACGCTATGCGGTCGTCTCCGACGCGGGCACGCCACTGGTCTCCGATCCCGGATACCGGCTGGTCCGGGCCGCCATCGCAGCCGGCATCCATGTCACGGCCATTCCCGGCCCGAATGCCGTTGTCACGGCCCTGACGCTGTCAGGCCTGCCGCCCCTGCCCTTCATGTTCCTGGGCTTCCCTGCGCCCCGAAGCGAAGCCCGCAAGACCGGCTTTGCCACCCTGCGCGCCGCTGAACAGGCCGGACTGCATTCCACACTGATCTGGTACGAAGCCCCACACCGGCTGATCGAAACACTCGAAGACCTGATCGACGTCTTCGGCCCGGAGCGCGAAGCCGCCGTCGGCCGTGAACTCACCAAGCGTTTCGAGGAAATGGTGCGCGGCACGCTGACAGAGGTTCTGGAACATTTCCGCACCACAGCACCACGGGGCGAAATCACGCTCCTGATCGGTCCCTCTGCCGAAGATGACAGTGGCGCCGCCGATCTGGACACGCATCTGCGCGAGGCCCTGACAACCCATTCGGTCAAGGATGCCGCCGCCCTCGTGGCGGGAATCGTCAAGCTGCCCAAACGCACGGTCTATGCCCGCGCGCTGGAGCTTTCACGCGAACTGAAGGCCTAAAGCCTCAGTCTGCCTTGGGAAGTACGAACAGGGACTGAGGCACGGTCCCGCCCAGACGCACATCGGACAGGGCAATCGTGGTCGTGCGCCCCTGCGCATCCACGACCGTCCAGCCTAAAAGCCCGAGCGGCGTATCGGACAGGACCAGCGTCAGGGTGCCTTCCCCGGCACTCTGCGTCCGCACCACCTGCACCCGGATCTGTCCGTTGCTGTGCTCGAAGCCCGTCACCGTCACATCGCCTGACAGCTTGAGTTCCGGACGCAGCAGAAGCCCGAGCGGTGTGCGGTCCAGCGGAATGGTCGTGACCTGATCGACGCTGCGATCCTGAAACACCACACGCCCGTCATTGGCGACCAGCAGCAGCGGACTCGGCTTGTCGTAATCGAAACGCATGCGGCCCGGCCGGTCGAGCGTCGCTGTGCCGACCGTCGTGCTGCCATCCGCCGCCGTCTGCCTGAAGCGCGCCTGAAGGGTCGTGACCTGCCCCAGCGCATCCTCGATCCGTGAAATCCAGCCCTGATCCGCAGGACGAAGCTGGGCGGGAGTCGCCTGCGCAAAAGCCATGGATGGCAGTGCAACGGGCAGCAGCGCCACCAGAGCGGCAGCGCGGAAAAAAGAACGGTTCATCATGTATCAGGAACTGCCAATCAGCACACCGGTTGCAAAAACGAGAGCCCCGCCAAGGAAGACCTGCACCATGGCCGATCCGAACGGCGTGTCCTGATACCGCCAGCGCACCCAGGAAATCAGCAGAAGCTCAATCGCCACGGCGATAATCGCGACACCAAAGGCGAGATGGAAATCCGGCACGAGGAACGGCAGCGTATGCCCGATCCCGCCCCCGAAGGTCATGGCGCCACAGATCAGACCACGCAGCAGCGGCGCGCCTCGACCGGACAGCTTGCCATCATCCGCCAGAGCCTCCGCAAGCCCCATGGAAATCCCGGCCCCCAGCGACGCCGCAAGCCCGACCAGAAACGCCGCATGCGGACTGTGCGTCGCGAAAGCTGCCGCAAAGACAGGTGCCAGCGTCGAGACGGAGCCATCCATGAGCCCGACCAGCCCCGGCTGCACAACCCGCAGGACAAAATCCCGGCGACTGTGCTCGTCCTCGCGGTCACGGGTGTTGTCATTCAGATGCGCGTCTTCAAGCCGCCGCGCCTCACGCTGGTGCCGGTCTTCCTCGGTCGCCAGATCGCCCAGCAGCTTGCGGATTTCCGCATCATTGGTCTGCCCGGCGGCCTGACGATAGAACCGCGCGGCCTGCCGCTCCATGTCGGCCGCCTGCGCCCGGATCGCCTCGATCCCGCGATTCTGCATCTGCCAGGCGGATTTGCGGGACGGAAACCCCTGCACATCCTGCCGGCGGACCAGCGGGATATGATTACCGAACCGCCGGACGAACAGGTCGATCAGCGCGCGGCGATGGTGGTTTTCCTCTTCCGCCATGTCCTGGAAGATGGCGGCGCTGTCGGGATAATCCTCCGCCAGCATCTGGCCGAAATCCGCGTAAATATGACCATCCTCCTCCTCGCTGGCGATGGCCAGCGCAAGGATTTCGCGTTCGGTCAGATCGGAAAGTTTCGTCACGTAGGCAGCAGATCCCGTCTCGTAAAATCAGATGGCGGCTTCGGTAAAGAGCGGCTTCACGCTCTGGCCCCAGGCACCGTTATACAGATCCAGCCAATACTGGGCCTGATTCGGACCGCCATCAGCAATCAGATGCAGCGGATCGAGATACCCGGCCTCGTTGCGCACACGCGCCCGCAGGCCCTGCTCGGCCAGTTCAACCACACGCTTGGCAAACGGTTTCAGACCACCCGGGAACGCTGCATCCAGCCCCAGACGCGGCACCTCAGCCCGGAGCTGCTGATACACGCTCCAGGGCTGCTCACGTACCAGCTTTTCAGCGGCTTCCAGCGTGGCAGGATCGTAAAGCAGACCGACCCACAGGGCCGACTGCGCCACCATCATCTCGAGCTTTCCGGCATCCGCGCCACGCATTTCAAGGAACTGCTTGAGACGCACATCGGGGAACACCGTCGTCAGATGATCTTCGAAATCCCCGACCGTCGGCGTCAGGCCCTTCAGCGGTTCCTGCACATCGCCCGCCAGCCAGCGCCGGAAAGAGCAGCCGGCAACGTCGATGTTCTTTCCATCCCGCGAGACGAAATACATCGGCACGTCCAGCGCCCAGTCCACATACTGCTCGAAACCGAACCCGTCCTCGAAGAACACCGAAGGCTGTCCCGAACGCTGGTTGTCCGTATCCGTCCAGATCCGTGCACGGTTGGACAGCAGGCCATTGGCCTTGCCCTCGACGAAAGGCGAGTTCGCAAACAGCGCAGTCGCCACGGGCTGAAGTGCCAGCGACACGCGCATCTTGCGCGCCATGTCGGCTTCATCGCTGAAATCGAGATTGACCTGAACCGTGCAGGTCCGCGTCATCATGTCGAGGCCGAGCGAACCGACTTTCGGCATGTAGTTGCGCATGATCGCATAGCGGCTCTTGGGCATCCACGGCATGGCATCGCGCGTCCAGAGCGGCTGAAAGCCAAACGGCAGGAAGCCAAGCCCGAGTTCCGCAGCCGGACCACGGACCTGATCGAAATGCGCCTGCATTTCCGCTTCCGTATCCTGAAGCGAGACAACCGGCGCGCCCGAAAGCTCGAACTGTCCGGCCGGCTCAAGCGAGATCGCCCGCCCTGCCTGTGCGTTCTGACCCTTCAGCCCGATCAGGTTCTCACCGTCCATGATCGGCGCCCAGTCCGGCCCCTGAAGCTTCTCCAGCAGTGCCCCGATTCCACGCGGCGCGTAAGGCGGCGGGGAGAGCGGTTCGCGTCCGTCAGCAGCATGAGGAAGAACAAAACCGAATTTTTCATGTTCGGTGCCGATCTTCCATTCCGATTGCGGTTTGCAACCACGCGCGATCGCCTCGACGAGCTGCGCCCGGCTTTCGATCGACGCAGTATTGGACGTGCCGGGATTGGACATGGCGTTTGGCCTCGGTCTGAATTCGTTGTTCGATAATGATTGAACTGTAGCAGGTCCGACGGTTCTGTCACCCTCAGGCGGCATCCTCAGCCCTGGTCGCCAGACGGGACAGCCCCGCACACACGGCCGTCTCCGCCCGCAGCACCAGCGGCCCCAGGCTGAGCGCGTGAACGGCAGCATGCCGCCGCAGAAGCTCCACTTCCGCCTCGGAGAATCCCCCCTCCGGCCCGATCAGCAGAGCCGCGGCCTGCACCGCCGCATCCTCACCCGGACGACGCTCAAGCGCGGCAAACAGCGGACGATCTTCCGGCCACTCCGCCAGCACCACCCGCAGCGACTCAGGCGGCAGGATCTCCGGAACATCCAGTCGCTCGCACTGCTCCGCCGCTTCGGTCGCAATCACCGACAGCCGCTCCAGATTGAGCCGGTGCGTATTGGTCCGCTCCGTCACAACCGGCCGAAAGCGCGTCACGCCCAGTTCGGTTCCCATACGGATGACAAGTTCCGTCGCATCCCGCTTGAGCGGCGCAAACAGCAGTTCCACACCGTCCGTCGGCGCCGGAGGCCGTTCGCAGCGATGCAGCAGAACGCTGCCTTTATCCTTTTTCAGGGCCGCAATCTCCGCGCCCCACTCTCCGTCGCGCTCATTGAATACGCACACAGCACTGCCCACGCCCTGACGCATCACATTGCCCAGATAATGCGCCTGCCCAAGAGGAAGCGGGACGGTCTGGCCTTCAGCAAAGGCGATTTCAGATGCAGGGACGTAAAGACGGGGGTCGGATCGGCTCATCCTTTTCCGATAGCGCGCCTCGCCCATTGACGGAAGCATGTCTGCACAGCATCACATCTCCCATGAGCCAGACCCGCGCCCATACCGATATCCAGCTGACCGGCCGCATTGCGCGCCTGCCCGAGCCATGGCGCTCCTATGCCCTGCTCGCCCGTCTCGACCGTCCGGTCGGAACATGGCTCCTGTTCCTGCCCGGCGTGTGGGGCCTGTTCCTCGCACCCCATGCGTCACTTCAGACGCGCCTGATCGACACGGCCCTGTTCGCCTTCGGCTCGCTCGTCATGCGTTCGGCCGGCTGCGTCGTGAACGACATCTGGGACCGCGACATCGACGCTAAGGTCGCCCGCACCGCAGGCCGCCCCCTCGCCAGCGGCGCACTGTCCCTGAAACAGGGCCTGCTCCTGCTGGCCGTCCTTTTGCTGATCGGACTGGGCGTTCTCCTCTGCCTGCCGCCCGTCTGCTGGGCGCTCGCCCCGCTCGCGCTCCTGCTCGTTGCCCTGTATCCGGCCGCCAAGCGCGTCACCTGGTGGCCGCAGCTTGTCATGGGCTTCACTTTCGGATTCGGTGCCCCCATGGGCTACGCCGCAGCCGCCGGAACGCTGGATGGCAACGGCCTGCTGCTCTACGGCGCCGTCATTCTCTGGCAGCTCGGATTCGACACGATCTACGGCTTTCAGGACATGGACGACGACGCCCGCATCGGCGTCCGCTCCACCTCCCGCCTGATGGAAAAAAGCGCCCGCCCGTTCATAGCCACCTGCTACACCCTCATGCTGCTGGCACTGGCCCTCGTCGCGATCCACGCTCATCTGCACTGGACTTTCTGGCCGTTCCTCGCTGTCGCCACCGCAATGCTGCTCCAGCAGGTCCGCGTGCTGAACCCGTATGACGCCCCGGCCTGCCTCAGGGAGTTCCGCCGCAACGTGCCCATCGGATTCGTACTGGCCGCAGGGTTTGTCGCCGCAAGACTTTTCGGATGAGCACGGCCCTGAGCGATCCCGCCGGTTTCATCCGCGACAACACTGCCATCGCACAGGCCACCCTTGTGCCTGAAATTTCTCTCCATCTGGCGACCGAAATCACCCCCATCTGGCAGGCCAGCGAAGTCTATCTCGAACAGATCGGCATTGAGCCGCCTTTCTGGGCCTTCGCATGGCCCGGCAGCCAGCTCATCGCACGCTTCATTCTCGATAATCCCGGGCATGTCCGGGGGCGCCGTGTTCTGGATGTAGCCTGCGGATGCGGTCTCGCCGCCATTGCCGCGGCCCTGTCGGGTGCATCCGATGTACAGGCCAACGATATCGACCCCATGGCGCTGGAAGCCACGGCTCTGAATGCACGCCTCAGCAGCGTGACCATCGCCCCCGTCGCCGGAGACCTGATCGGAACGATTCCCGATTGTGACCTGCTGGTGATCGGAGACGTCTGTTACAACGAGGCTATGGCGGCGCGGATCGTGCCATGGCTGCTGGAATGTTCGAAAACCTGCGAAGTCTGGCTCTGCGATCCAGGGCGGCACTACGCCCCGTCAATGCCGCTCGAAGTGCTGACCCGGCAGACCGTTCCCGTCACGCAGGAGCTGGAAAGCGCGGACCAGCGCGCCACCACGCTCTTCAGGCTGCGAGATATTTCCGCCCCAGGCTGAGAGCGGATCCCGTCAGCGCCGCCATCATCGCGGCCCCCAGGCAAATGAAGGCCGGATGGGGAAAGACCGTAAATAATCCGGCCACGAGCAGAGCCCCCGTTGTCTGCCCACCCAGCCGCGCAACGGAGAGCATGCCGCTCGCCCCGCCCTCACGGCCCGGAGGCGCGGTCACCATGATTGCGCGGTTATTGGGCGGCTGGAACAGCCCGAACCCGCATCCGGCAAACAGCGTCCGCCAGGCGATGGCCCAGTTGCTGGCATCCGTCGGCAGAAACCACAGCAGACAGAATCCGCTCGCCGTAATGAGCAGACCGATCGAGGACAGCACCGACGCCGGAAAACGGTCCGCCAGACGGCTGACCACAAAGGACATCGTCGCCACCCCGACAGCCCAGGGCGCAATCAGAAGACCGATCGTCCCGGGCCCGCGGTGAAACGCGGTCGCCAGCGTGAACGGCATTGCCACGATATAAAGATTGGAGGCCACAAACCCCAGAAACCCTACCAGACAGGCCAGCAGGAACGGCCTGCGCGCCAGCAGATCGACCGGCACGATCGGCTCCAGCCTCTCGCGCTGATAATGCAGCAGCATGGCCCAGCACAGCACACCCGCAACCGTAACAGCCGCGCCGGACAGGAAATCGGCATGCATCAGCCCATCGAGCCCCACACCGGTTAGCGCAAATGAAGCCACGGTCAGCAGGGACCCGACCATATCGGTCGGAATATCGCTCCGAGGGGTCTGCGGCAGTGCGGCATGAGCCAGCGCCAGAGCCGCGAGGGCCAGCGGCAGGTTGATCCAGAAAATCCACGGCCAGCTCGCAACGGACAGGATCAGCGACCCCAGGGACGGCCCAAGCGCCACGCCGAGGCCCACGAACAGCCCGTTCAGCGCAATCCCGCGCCCCAGTTCCTTATGCGGGTAGATGAAACGGACGAGCGCGATATTCACACTCATGATGCAGGCACCGCCCACCCCCTGCAGCGCCCGCGCGAGCGTCAGCTCCAGTAGGTTCTGTGACAGCGCACAGGCGACGGACGCGATCAGGAACAGGAAGATCCCGAGCTGGCTCAGACGCGCAAACCCGACGCGCGCGCCCAGCGACGCCAGCGGCAGAAGGCATGACAGATTGGCCAGCTGATAGGCATTCACGACCCAGATGGCCCGCGAAGACGACGCATGCAGATCCTGCGCAATCAGCGGCAGGGCCACATTGGCAATCGCATAATCCAGCACCGACAGAAGGAGCGCCAGAAGCACGGCCGACATCGCCTTGAGGCGCTGGGCGCCATACAGCCCGGCATGGCGTTTAGCGTCGTACTCTTCTTGAGGACCGTCTTCCGTCGTCACCGTCATTCTCTCACCGCCCCAGATCACGCAGGCGCGTGCCTGCAAAAAGATTGGCTTCCAGCCTCTCGAGCGAGACGCCTTTCGTTTCGGGGACGAACAATACGGTCACAAGAATGAAAAGACCATTGAAGACGGCAAACATCAGGAACGTCGAGGACGCTCCCATCATCGCCATGCCCAGCGGAAACATGTTGGAAATGGCCCAGTTCGCGGCCCAGTTGGTCACTGTGGAGCAGCCAATTCCGAAATCCCGCCCCCGCGTCGGCTGAACTTCCGAGCATAGCGTCCAGACCAGTGGCCCTTCACCAATGGCAAAACCTGCCACGAACAGAAGAACGAATCCGCACAGCAGAAGCTGCAGCCCGAAGCTCTGCGCACCGATGGCCAGCAATGTTCCAACCCCTGCCAGCGAAAATGCCGCGATACCGCAACTGAGGATCAGCAGGGGACGCCGGCCCCAGCGGTCGACACAGGCAATCGCCACCCCGGTCAGCGCCATGTTCGTCAGGCCCACAAGCGTGGTCGCCCAGATGGACGCATTCGTCCCGAAATGCGCTGCCTGAAAGACGCGCGGGGCATAGTACAGAAGCGCGTTGATCCCCGAGAGCTGCTGCATGATCTGGAGCAGCATGCCCAAGAAGACGGTGCGGCGGAAATTGGGGTTGCTCCTGAAAAGCCCCAGACCGGCATCGCTGCTCTTCTGCAGGCGCGACTGGATGTCGACCAGTTCCGCTTCGGCCACTTCCTCATCCGAGCGCAGGCTCTGCAGAACGCGCCGCGCACGCTCCTTTTCCCCACGCATCATCAGCCAGCGCGGGCTGTGCGGCAGGATCAGGACGATTCCAAGAAAGAAACTGGCCGGCACTGCCATGACGCCGAGCATCCAGCGCCAGTGGCCGCCCGAAGCCAGCAGGCTGTCAGAAACGAATGCGAGGAAAATCCCCAGCGACACCATGAGCTGATAAAACGAAATCATGGCGCCACGGACGGACTCAACCGTGATTTCGGAAATATAGAGCGGGGCGGCAAAGGCGGCCACACCGACCGCGAGGCCCAGGAAAAGCCGTCCGACGATCATGATCGCAGGCCCCGGTGCCAGGGCGCAGAGCAGCGTTCCGAGCAGGAACAGGATCGCCGCCCCGAGCATCGCGCCCGTGCGGCCGAACCGGACCGAGATCCGCCCTGCAAACAGCGATCCGACCGTCGCCCCGGCCATCATCGACGAGACAATCCAGCCCTGAAGGGCATCGCCTGCATGGAAATCGGTTGCAATGAATGGAAGCGCACCGGCGACGACGCCGGTATCAAGGCCGAACATCAGTCCAGCCAGAGCTGCCAGAATACCAAGGGTTGTCGCCCGTGCCGTGCTGCGGGGCTGTTGCGTGGACGCCCCCTCACTGGAAGACGAAGCAATCCCAACCATATCCGTAGTCACCTCCCCCGAAACACACCCTTCTTCAAGGGGACAGGACCGAACGTTCCGAAACCGGAAGCAGCCGGTCCTGTATTAATGATCGATCAGGGGTGTGGTCTATATCCAAACGAACAGAAAATCACTTTTCCGCGTAAGGATTTTTCGTTCCACGCAGCTGCAGACGCACCGGAACGCCCGGCATATGGAACGTTTCACGCAGTCCGTTAACGAGATAGCGCTTGTAGGAATCCGGAAGCTGCTCCGCCCGCGTACCGAACAGCAGGAATGTCGGCGGACGCGCCTTCACCTGCGTCATGTAACGCAGCTTGAGACGACGACCATCCACGAGAGGCGGCTGATGACGCTCAAGCGCATCCTCGAACCAGCGGTTCAGTTCACCCGTGGAGACGCGCGAGTTCCAGATCTCGTAAACCTCCCGAACAGCCGGAAGGAGACGATGCACACCCGCTCCAGTCAGCGCGGAGAACGTCACGACCGGAATACCACGCACCTGGGCCAGCGAGATTTCCAGACGGTCCAGAATCGCCTTCTTGGTCGCGTTCCGGTCCTCGACCGCATCCCACTTGTTCAGCGCGATGACGCAGGCCCGGCCCTCACGCTCGATCAGGCGGCCGATCTGGAGATCCTGTTCATGCACGCCAAGCGTCGCATCGATCACCAGCACGACCACTTCCGCCATTTTCAGGGCTTCGATGGAAGCCGAGACGGACATCTTTTCGAGATGCTGCTCAACGCGGGCGCGCTTGCGCATCCCCGCCGTATCGACCAGCTGGATGGGGCCATGCTCGTCATGCAGTTCGACCGTAATGGAATCACGCGTCAGACCTGCTTCCGGCCCCGTGATCATCCGCTCTTCGCCCAGCAGACAGTTCAGCAGCGTGGACTTGCCCGCATTCGGACGACCGATGATCGCCAGACGCAGCGGACCGGCCGGACGCTCGTCTTCCTCGCCTTCGGCCTTCGGAGCCTCACGACGACGGCTTTTCTCCGCCGGCGGCAGACGCTCGGCAATCTCACCCATGAGATCGGCAATGCCTTCGCCATGCTCGGCAGACAGTGCCAGCGGTGTTCCCAGCCCGAGCGAATAGGCCTCAAGAGCCGCATTCGTTCCCGCCTGCCCTTCCGCCTTGTTCGCGATCAGCAGGACCGGACGGTTCTGACGGCGCAGCCAGCTCGCAAAATGCGCATCCGCAGGCGTAATGCCCGAACGCGCATCGATGCAGAACAGCACCAGATCCGCCATTGCAACAGCAGACTCGGACGAAGCCCGCATCCGCCCATACAGCGTATCCGGTGCGGCTTCCTCTAGCCCGGCCGTATCAATCAGCCGGACACGACGGCCGCGCAGAAGGGCCTCGCCTTCCTTGCGGTCGCGCGTAACGCCCGGCATGTCGGAGACGATCGCCTGACGGCGGCCGACAAGCCGGTTGAACAGAGTGGATTTCCCGACATTCGGGCGCCCGGCAATAACAACAACGGGCAGGTTCTCAGAGGTCATTCGTTCAGCCATAGGCCCGCAGAACGGCGTCCTGGGACACGGTCAGCACATGACCGTCACAGACGATCGGCTGAACCTGACACGGGGCGGGGGTCTTACGGGTCAGTTCAAGTTTTCCGGTCACGGCATTCAGGACAGCCATGCCTTCTTTCGGAAAGGTGGAGAAGCAGATCAGCTTGCCGTTCACGAGAAGCGGGCCCACCCAGGCAATCGCATCCTTTTCCACGTCCACGCGGATGAAGCGACGCAGCTGCGTGATCCAGCGCACATGCCCGGACAGACGATCCAGACAGGCGATCTGCTGATCCGTGGACAGGACATACATCCAGTCGCCACAGATCGCCATAGGACTCTGCCCGCTGACCTCACGTTCCCACAGACGACGGCCCGAGCGCATGTCGATCGCCACCAGCACGCGGGACATGGACACAGCATAGGCCGTCCCGTCCATGATGACCGGCGCGCCGCGGATGCAGGAGAAGTCAAGCATGGCGCCCATGCCGTTGGAACCGCCGAGACTGTCACTCCAGACCATCTCACCCGACGCCGCACGCAGGGCCACCAGATCGCCACTGCCAAAGCCCGCGAGAATGACGCCATCCACGAAAGCCGGGGCAGACTGTCCGAAAATCACCGTGTCGGATGCGGTAGCCTGATACGTCCAGACCTGATGGCCGGTATTGGCGTTCAGCGCGATCAGACGCTCGTCGATCGTCCCGAAGACCATGAGGCCTTCCGCGATCGTCGGCGCGGAGCGACCCGGCGTCCCGGTGCTGACGCGCCATTTCACCTTGCCCGTCAGGGCTTCAACGGCCAGGGCCTGAGCCACACCATCCACAATGTAGAGCGTGTCCCCATCGAGGGCGAGGCCGCCGCCAATATTGGTCGAGCGGCTTCTGGCCGTGGCAGGCTGACGCGTCCAGACATGACGGCGTTCCGGCCAGGTCCAGGCCTTCACCACGCCCTGCGCATCCGTCGTGTAGATATGACCGTTGCCGATGACCGGCGGTGACTGGATCGCGCCCCGGTTGGTCGGCATGATCGCGATCGTCGCCAGAAAGCTGGACGGATCTGTCGGCGCGCCGACCGAATGGCTCCAGGCCAGATCCGGGCCATTCCACGCCGCATTCACGGCAACATGGGACGGACGGCCCCCTTCCTGCAGCCATTCCCGCACCGGCTGGACCGGGCCGAGGCTGATCGGCGTATGGTCATCATGATCGACCGTCAGCCCGGCACCCGTGGACAGGACGTCCACGCGATGTCCGGCCAGAGGCGGCTTCTTGTCGTCTTCGAACAGGCTGCACCCGCCCAGAACGGCCAGGGCACTGCCCGAGCAGGCCGTCCGCAGAAGACCACGGCGCCCCATGGAGCGGTTCACGGAAAGGGAAGAGCGGGAAAGAACAGGACGGCGCATCAACCGGCGTCTCCAAATGTCTCGAGCAGGGCCTGCGCACGCGCACGCACCCCTTCGGTCGCGTTTTCACTGCCAACGATCTGCGTCAGGATGCGCCGGGCTTCCTTCTGCTGGTCCGCCGTCGCACCGGGGCGCAGGTCAAGCGCGGCAAGACCTTCCTGAGCCAGAGGAGCCCAGGCACCACCGCCCTGCACCAGGGCTTCATAGCCCGGGCGGAGCGTCTTCGGATCGGCCGTCGCAGTCCGGGCATTCAGGCTCATGTAGCGCGCCATATCCCGCAGGGCCGGATCGGCAGCGTTATCATCCGCCACGCCCTGCCACGTCTTCAGCGCAGCGTCCGTCTGATGGGCCTGGCTCTGCAGATCCGCCAGACGCAGCGCGGCATAGGAGCGCACGCCCACCGGACCATGCTCCGCCAGATCCTGGAAGGTCGCGGTGGCCTTCTGGGTGGCCGCGGCGTCATGCTTGGGATCGGACAGCGCCGTCATGGCGGTAAAGTACCGTGCCGATGCCGCCTGCTGTGCTGCATGGCGCGCGTGACTGTTCCAGCCCCACACGCCACCACCGATGGCTCCAATCACGGCCACGACGCCCACCACGGCGCCAATGCGCCGTGCCATGGCCCGCAACCGCTGCGCCTGCATTTCTTCGTTCACCTGCGTGATGAAATCGTCTGCCACCTGGTCCCCTGCTGGATCGGTCTTCAAACTGTTTGCGCGACCATACAGGCGCCGCACCGTCGCGGCAAACGCTTCACACATCCGAAGGCTGGCTGAAGCAGTCCATGACTGTGAAAAACGGTATCACGGCAGAAAATCCGGCCGACATTCAGACTTCCTTAACCGCACCGGAAGCATCCTGACGGCCATGAAAAAGCCCGTCCCGCTCCTGCTGCTTCCCCTGGTGTTCTGCGCGCTTGAAGGCTGCGCGCCGGATCGCATCGCTTCCGCCGTCACGGGGAAGGACTGCAACACGGCCTATCTGTACGATGACGAAAGTTTCTGCGCCCGGCCGGCCGGGCCACCTCCGCCGCAACCCTACTGCACCACCAGCTTCGAGGGCACGACCTGCTGGGCGCGCCCCGATCTCATGCCGAATGTCGCCCGCCAGACCTATGGCGGCCCCACATCCCTGACTCCGGCTCAGAATCAGGAACGCATGGGGCAGTAAGAATCGCGGAAGCCTTTCAGAGCCTCAGTGATGGCCCAGTTTGCGGCTGGCAGCGGCCAGATTGGCGGACAACGTCTGGAAGGATGCCGCGATATGGGACTGAACAGCCGCGCTGCCCGCATGGACATGGGAAATCCGCGCACTTGCTTCCTGGCTGATGGCCGTCTCTTCCCGGTTGGCCTGGGCCGCGACACACGCATTGTAAACGCGGGCCGCTTTTTCATAAGCCGTCACGCGATCCACGCTCTCGTTATACTGCGCGACCGTCGCAGCCTTCACCGCAGGCGCCTGAGGCTCGGCGCCACATTTTGAAGCGGTCCATGCCGCCTCGGCCGCACCGGCCGTCCCAGTTCCGGCAATCCCTGCAAACACCAGACCAAACAGCGCCGCCTTACGGATGGCGACAACGCAACGTCTCATACAGCTCCCTTTCCTGTTCGAAGCGTTGCGCGCCCTACGCCCAGATCAAGGCGCAAATTTGGCAGGCTGCCCAGTCGGCCCACCGGAAACCTCATTGTCCTGCATCACGACCGTTCCACGAACGATCGTCGCCATCGGCCAGCCCGTCACGCGCGTTCCGTCAAACGGCGTCCAGCCCGCCGGCGTGACGATCCAGTCATTGGTGATTTCGCGCTCGGCCTTCATGTCCACGAGCGTGAAATCGGCATCGAATCCGACAGCCATGCGCCCCTTCGTCTGCAATCCGTAAACCCGTGCCGGTCCTGCCGCCATCAGATCCACCAGACGCGCCAGCGACAGACGTCCCGCATTCACATGATCGAGCATGACCGGCACGATCGTCTGCGTCCCCGTCAGACCCGCCGGGCATTTCGGCCAGGGCAGCTTTTTGGCCTCAAGGGGATGCGGCGCATGATCGGACGAGACCACGTCCACCCGGCCATCCTGCACAGCCCGCCAGCTTGCTTCCCAGTGCGACCGATCCCGCAGCGGCGGGTTCATGACGGCAAGGCCACCGAGCTTCTCGTAACATTCCGGCGCCACCTGCGTGAGATGGTTCACCAGAACCTCGACGGTGGAAATATCGCGGTAATCCGCCAGATAATCCAGCTCTTCCGCCGTCGAGACATGCAGGATATGCGCCGGACGGTTGGTCTTGCGCGCCAGCGCCATGATGCGGCGCGTGCCGAGAAACGCACATTCCACATCCCGCCAGACGCTGTGTGTCTCGTAAGGCTGGCCTTCATGGAACATCGGCTTGCGGGCCTGAAGACGATATTCGTCCTCCGAGTGATAGGCCACACGACGATGCCCCGAGCGCATGACCGCTTCCAGCCCCGCATCGTCCTCGATCATCAGATTGCCCGTCGAAGACCCGGCAAACACCTTCACCGCACAGACACCCGGCTGCTGCTCCAGAATCGCCAGATCCGGCGTGTTCTCCCGCGTCGCGCCGACATAGATGCCGACATCCACATGCGCCGTCTTGCGGATATGATCGCGCTTCCAGTCGATCATCGTCACATCCGTCACACTGGGGGACGTGTTAGGCATGTCGAAAACCGTCGCAATACCGCCCAGTGCCGCAGCCCGCGTCCCGGTCTCAAGCGTCTCGACCTCGGGCTTGCCCGGATCACGCAGATGAACATGCGCGTCGATCAGTCCAGGCAGGACATGCAGGCCACGCGCATCGATCATACGCTCCGCTTCATCCGCCGATCCGACAGACAGCGACGCCACCTTCCCGTTGCGCACACCGATATCCGCTTCCGCCTCGCCCCAGGGAAAAACGCAGATTCCGCCGCGGATGATCAGATCGTAATGCATGTTCCGTCCTTGCAAATCAGTAAGACACTCATGAAGCGCGCGAGAGAGTTTCGAACGTATCCCCGTCCACGGGAACCCCTTCGATATGATGACGGTGCCACAGCGCGTAAAACAGCAGCGTCCAGGCCTGACGCGCCACACCGCGCTGGCTGGCGCGCGTGAAAAGACGCTCTACGTCGGCTGCGGGCATCATGGCCCGGATGCAGGGCTGACGTGCGACCAGAGGTCCCAGACGATGCGCCTGCTTCTCGATCCACAGCCCCACCGGCACGGTAAAACCCTGCTTCGGCGCAAATGGACGCGCCTGCGGCAGCGCATCCTGAAGCCAGCGGCGCAGCAGCCACTTGCCGTAACCATCCCGCACCTTGAAGTGCTCCGGCAGCGGCCAGATCGCCTTGGCGACCACCGGGTCCAGCAGCGGCGTACGCCCCTCGACCGAATGCGCCATCAGGCACCGGTCCAGCTTGAGCAACAGGTCGTTGGGCAGCCATTCCGCGATATCCAGCGCTTGAGCGCCTTCCAGCCCCGAAACCCCGAGAGCCAGTTCCGTCATGGCAATCCCGCGCCGCCACTGCCGTCCGTGCTCTGCAAAGCGCTTGCCAAACGTCCCGGACCGGTACGGCGCCCGCCCGCCCTTCCACCAGGGTTTCATGACGCGCCGATAACGACCATAACCCGCAAAAAGCTCGTCCCCGCCTTCCCCGCTGAGAATGACGGTCACGTCCTTCCGCGCCTCACGCGCCAGAAACCATGTCGGAATGACAGCATAATCAGCGGCAGGATCATCCATACACGCCACGATGGACGGCAGATCACGCCAGACCATGTCTTCCGTCACGGTCAGCACATGATGCTCGGCCCCGACAGACGCCGCCAATGCTGCGGCATCAGCAGACTCATCCGCTTTTCCCGCATCGAAACGCGCCGTCCATGTGCGCGGATGCGGCAGCCCCAGACGATGCGCCGCCGCCAGAATAACCGAACTGTCGATCCCGCCGGACAGAAACAGCCCGAGCGGCACATCCGCCCGCAGATGCGCCGACACACTGTCGAGCAGCGCCGTATCCAGCCGTGCCAGCGCCTGCTCATCGCTCAGGCGGCCCGGAACCGTATCCCGCGCTTCATGCAGAACATGCCGCCGACGCGATTCCACGATTCGCCCATCCACGATCCGGAGCGTTTCACCGGGCAGAAGCCGACGGATCCCGTCAAAAATGATGTCCTGCCCCGTCGTGAACTGAAGCTGCATCAGCTCATTGCGCGCACCATCCCGAACACTGCGCTTACCAAACCCGCCCGCCAGCAGCGCCTGCGGCTCGGACGCAAACGCGATGCCGCCCTCATAGGCCGCGATATAGAGTGGCTTGATGCCGAACGGATCACGCGACAGCACCATCTCATGCCGTCCATGCTCGTTCTCAACGATCGCAATGGCATACATGCCCCGCAGTTCATGCGTGTACCCCGCCCCATCATGCAGCCACAGATGCAAAGGCGGTTCGCAGTCACTATGGGTCTGAAAACAGGTTTTGGGAAAGCGCCTGCGAATGGCCGGGTCGTTATAGATTTCCCCGTTCGCAATCAGAGCCGCCGCGCCGAGCCTGAACGGCTGCGCACCGCCCGCGATATCAACGATGGATAGCCGGCGGTGACGCAACGCCGCACCGCCCAGATCCAGCCGCCCTTCCCCATCCGGCCCGCGATGGAAAATGGCCTGTGACATACGCTCCAGTGCGTCCTGATCCGGATGATGCCCCGGCAGGCAGGACAGACCCGCAATTCCACACATCAGGCGCGCACTCCGTCCAGAAAAGCCGACCATCGCGCCATGACAACGTCCTGGGCAAACTCCCGCTCGAACCGTGCCCGCCCGTTTACGGAAAGAGTCTGCGCCACAGTTTCATCATCCAGAACGCTGCCGATCTGCGCTGCAAGATCGCGCTCGTTCTCGACCTCGGCCAGCAGACCGTCCTGCGTCCCTTCAAGGATTTCCTGCGGTCCCTGAATATTGCTCGCCACAACCGGCACTCCGGCCGACAGCGCCTCGATCACGACATTACCCAGCGGCTCGATCCGGGACGGGCAGACCAGAACATCACATGCCCGGAGCCAGGGCCCGCTCTGCGCGATCCAGCCGGGAAGATGCACCCGATCCGCAACATTTTCCGCCTTCGCCAGCGCCTCAAGCGCAGAACGCTCCGGCCCCTCGCCTCCAATCACCAGATGCACGCCCGGCAGATGCTTCATCGCCCGGATCAGCACATCGAAGGCCTTGTTTTCATGCAGCCGCCCCAGCGCCAGGGCAAACGGCACATCAGGCGGCAGGAACGCGGGCCGCTGTGGTGTTACGGATGAAAAATCCGTCGCGAAATTGGGCAGATGATGCACACGGTCGGCCGCCCAGCCCTGCGCCCGCATCCACTCCGCCAGACCGCGCGTATTACCGATCAGGTGATCGCAGCGGCGATAATTCGACAGATCATAATACCCCCCCAGACGCCCGGCGATCTGCCACGGCCCTGACGGCACCAGCCGTGCGGCCCGGCTCATCCATGCGACGACAACATCCGGCCTGAACGCTTTGAGACTGCGCCGCAGACCGGGCGTGGTCCGTAGATCCAGCAGCCCGCCAAACCGGAAAGACTGGGTCTCAACACCCGCTTCCTCCAGCCGTGCGACCCGGCCTTCATCCTGCCGGATCAGCGCCTGAACGGGACGGCCGTCCCGCATCTGGGCCATTGTCAGACGCTCGAAGAACAGCTCCGCGCCGCCCCTGGGAGCCCCAGCCATCACATGGGCCACACGACCTCGGTATCCATTGGACGATGCAGACTTCATCTTTCTTCTATCGGCCATGACCGACAGGGCATCAAGTCAGTCCGAACGCCTGCCCGGAACACACACGTCTTTTTCACGCAGGATTTCTTTCGCGACCTTCAGCACAGCAGCAACACCCAGCCCATCGATGGGGGCATAGCCCTCCGGCCCCGGCGCCTCCACGAACCGCGCAAGCCGCCCGGCTGGCGCGTATTCCGAGGCCCGCGACGGCCCGAAAAGCCCAAGCGTCGGCGTTCCCGCTGCGGCAGCGAGATGCATCAGCCCGGAATCATTCCCCACGAACAGCGCGCAACGCTGAAGAAGTGCCGCCACCTCACCCAGCGATTTGTCTCCGCCAAGGTCCAGAGCCTCCGGCAGCGCCTTCAGTACCGGCTCCGCCCGTGCGCGTTCCCCCTCACCGGGGCCATAGAACACGACGGGACGCAGATTCTCCGCCCTCAGCGCCTGAGCCAGTTCCACAAACCGCTCGGGCGGCCAGATTTTCCCGTCCCAGTTCGCCGTTGGTCCCAGTGCCAGCCAGCGTCCCTCGGGCAAGACCGCAACAGCCTCCGCCCGCTGCTTTTCCGAGATCCAGACACGTGGCATGGGCGTTCTGCGATATCCGAGTGCTTCTCCAAGCTGCTCAACCCGCCGCCCCGGACGGCGCCCACCACGCACGATGATCCGCCGCCGCGCCCGCAGCGTCAGCCCGATCAGCGAACCGCGCAGATCCACGACCATGAACCAGCGCGTCCGGCAGCAGGCGCGCCACAGATCAATCCAGTGCCGGTCATGCCGGCGCTTTTCCATGATGATGATGCGCTCGCAACGCGGATCAGCCTCGAACAACCCCGCCGCCACAGGGCCACAGACCACCGTGAACATCGCCGCCGGATAACGTTTCTGCAACGCATCCAGCACACCTGTTGAAATAACCGCATCGCCCAGACGGTTGGACGTGATGAACAGGATCCGCATCATTCGCGAAGCCAGACCGCATCCTTGATGGTGCTGACGAACGCCTCATGCGCCTGAAGCTCTTCCGCAGTCGGGGGCGCCATCTTCCGCGGCTTGCGGTTGGCGAGCGCATTGATCCCGTCCGTCATGCTGCGGCTGCGGGATGGCCCCGCCAAGCCCAGTCCGCGCTGACGGCCACCCATCAATTCCACATAGACTTCAGCCAGAAGCTTGCAGTCCAGCAGCGCGTTATGGGTCCCACGCTGCGACAAATCGATGCCAAAGCGCCGGCACAGCGCATCGAGACTGGCGGGCAGACCAGGATATTTCTTCCGCGCCATTTCCACCGTATCGATGGCCCGGCTGGCATAATCGAGCGGCTCACGCCCACATGCCTTCAGCTCCGCATTGACAAATTTGAAATCGAAGCGGGCATTATGCGCGATCATCGGGCTGTCCCCGATGAACTCCAGAAACCCATCCGCCACCTCGGCAAAAATCGGCTTGCCTTCCAGATCCTCGATCCGGAAGCCATGCACCTTGGTCGCCTCGGCCGGAATATCGCGCTCGGGATGGATCAGGACGTGATAGGCCTCACCCGTCGGCAGATCGTCGATCAGTTCGAGCGCCGCGATCTCGATGATGCGGTCGCCCATATCCGGGTCAAAGCCCGTGGTTTCCGTATCGAACAGGATGGATCGTTTCATGACGCCTCACGAAGCCGGTGCAATAGGGCATGGACCTGCCTGACGGCCTGCCCACGCGACAGGCCGGTTCGTATCACGATGTCGGCCCGGCGTCTGCGCTCATGGTCGCTCATCTGACGCGCCAGCAATCCTTTGGCATCCGCCACGCTCATACGCCCCCCACTGCGACCACGCTGCCGGATACGGGACAGACGCGTGCCCATCGGAGCTTCAGCCACCACCACCACATCGCAGCGCCGGTCCTCGCCGATTTCCATGAGCAGCGGAATATCCAGCACGCAGAAGGGTTCATGCCGCGCCCGGCACTGCTTCAGAAACCGCTCGCGCTCGGCCCGGACCAGCGGATGCATGATGGCCTCCAGACGCTTCAGCGCCTCGGGACGCCCCCGCACCGCCTCACGCAGCACCGCACGATCCAGACGGCCCTCGGCCACGGTTCCGGGAAATGCCTGCCCGATCAAGGGCAGGGCTTTCCCCCATTCACCCTGAAGCGCCCGGACACACGCATCCGCATCAAAAACCGGCACGCCTTCCCTGCGGAAAAGGGCGGCGACCGTACTTTTCCCGGCCGCCATGCCCCCGGTCAGACCAATGATCTTCACGCGTCAGTGCGCAGGCTCGCTGCCAGCAGATCGAATGTCGTCCGGTCCGCCTGCGGATCGACGCCGAACCATGCCCGAAACCCGGCCCGCGCCTGATGAACGAGCATCCCCAGACCATCCACCGTCCGCAGCCCCCGTGCCTGAGCCGCCAGCAGAAGCGGCGTCTCACGCGGCGTATAGACAATATCCGTCACGCACAGGCCCGGCGCGGCCTCACGAAGCGCCGCATCCCAGTCCAGGCCAGCCTTGCCGCCCATGCCCATCGACGTGGCATTCACCAGCAGCGAACAGCCCGACAGCAGCGACGGCCATTCGTACCAGGCCACAGCCTCACCGCCGCCAAGCGCCTCAACCAGTGCTTCCGCCCGTTCCAGGGTCCGGTTGGCAATCACGACCTCGCAGCCCCGGTCCAGAAGCGCCGCCGCCACGGCGCGCGCCGCACCACCCGCCCCGAGAACCATGGCCCGACCGGCAATCGCCACGTCATGTGCACTCAGATTATCGCAGAACCCCGTACCATCCGTGCAGTCACCGATGATCCGTCCAGCCACGAAGCAAATCGTGTTTACCGCGCCGGCCCGCTTGGCCGTTGGGGTGAGTTCATCACAGGCCAGCATCGCCGCTTCCTTGTGCGGGATGGTGACATTCACGCCCTGAAACCCGGCCGCTGCCAGACCACGCAGGGCCTGATCAAAGCCGTCGGGGTGGGTCGGCAGCGGCACATAAGCCCCGTTCACGCCATTCACCCGGCACCAGTGATTATGCATCAGCGGGGAGCGCGAATGCTCCACCGGCCATCCCATGACGCCTGCAAGTTTCGTGTGACCGTCAATCATGCGCCCGGCCCCTCTACCAACGTCTCCCAGACCTTCGGCAGCAGCGCGGCCAGACGCCGGGCCCAGTCCCGCTGTCCGGTCTTTTCGGCAATCAGGTCCTGCCGGATCTCGATTTCAAGATAAGGCAGCCCCGCCGCTTCCGCATGCCGTGGCACCGTGTAGTCGGACGTATCCGTCAGAACGTAAGGTTCATTGTCGCCCACACACAGCGTCGTGTCCTCGCGCAGCAGGTCCAGCGCAATCGAGGCCATGCGGCTGTCCTGATTGTGAAGGATGCCGATCTGCCAGGGACGATCCTTGCCGTTCATCTGCGGCGTAAAACTGTGCAGCGCGATCAGTGCCGTCGGGCGCGGTCCGCGCTCAACCAGCACCTCTGCAATCGTATCGTGATACGGGTGCAGGATTTCCCGCTCCCGCTTCGCCCGGCACGTTTCCTGCGCGGCCTGATTGGCCGGAACCGGCGTCCCGTCGCTCACAAGCGGCATGGACGTCGGATGGCCCGGCGCGCGGTTACAGTCGATCACGAGACGGGAATAAACCTGCTCGATCAGCGCGGACCCCAGCAGCTCGTGCAGGACACGCCCTACACCCACGATGCCGATATCCCAGGCGATGTGCCGCTGCCAGTCCTCGGTCTGCACCCCCATATCCCCCAGCGCATCCGGAACCGCCCGCCCCGCGTGGTCGCTGACGAACACGAACGGCGACGGCGTCTTTTCAGGAAAAAGAAGGAAAGGCGCCGGATCACTAGCGCCGAGAAGGGGAGCAGACATCAGGACTTCACACTCTTACTATCCAGCCAATGCCCGCACAGTATGCCTCACGGCGTCCGCAGACCAGTCCATGTTCCCGATGGATTCTGCTACGACCTCGCCTTTGCCGTTCAGGATCAGCGAACGCGGCACACCATGCAGGGACATGACATCCGGCGTCAGTTCTTTCAGATCAGCGGGACGTACCTGCCGGATGGACTGCACCAGAGCCGCCTGATCCGCCGTCTCCATCATCACGCCCGACACCGGATCAACCAGCACCGGCAACGTGTCGATCCCGTGGCTGTCATAGAACGCCCGAACCTTCGGAATGGTACTGCCACGCACCGCAACGGCCACGATCTGTGGGCCATCCGCATCCAGAGCCTTGGCCGTCGCATTCACCGAAGGCAGTTCGCGGATGCAGGGCGGGCACCAGGTTGCCCAGAAATGCAGGATGAACGGATTGCCGTACCAGTGCGACAGCGGCACGTCCTGCCCCTGCTCGTTCTGCACGCTCAGCGGCGGCAGAACTTTCGGCGTTGCGAGCCTTCCAAAGGAATTCGGCTCGAAAGGCAGTCCCTTGCCAGCCTCTTCCTTTGCAGCCGTTGCCGCAATGGCCCGCCCCGAAACCAGAAGGGCACCGGCCCCTCCCAGAAGATGACGACGTGTCAGGGGAAAAGTCATGTTGGAAATCCGTTCTTTCATTGCAGCAGGTCTGTCACATCGGGGCTCAGGCACTCGTCGCGGCAAGAACCCGGCGCAGCGCGGCAGGCGCGCCGGGAGCCGCCCAGTCCAGCGATCCCGCCGCCGTTGCGCGAATGCACCCTGCATTATCAATCAGGAATGTTACGGGGATGGCAAGCGCCCTATTCCCACACCACGCCTTCAGATCCTCCCCGGCCACCGCCCACACGGGCAGCCCGGCTACATCATTGCGCTCCAGAAATGCATGGATCTCTTCCGGCGATCCGCTTGAAACCGCCACCGGAACAACCGGACAGTCCGGCCCCCATGCCTTCATGAAAGCCGCCAGCCCCGGCAGTTCATGACGGCACGGCGAACACCACGTGGCCCAGACATGCAGCAGGAAAGGCGCACCCCGACGCGAGGCCAGCACAGAACGTGCACCTCCCAGACCGGCGAGCCCGAACCCGACAGGCTTGGAAACCGCTTTTCCCGGCGTCAGATCAGAAATCGGCATTCCAGGCCGCACCACTGTTCCGGCCAGTTTCGCCGCCCCGTATCCTGCCGCCACAGCCAGTCCAACCGTTCCCAGAAGAATGCTCCGCCGAGCGGGCAGACGAGCCCTCACGCCGGTTTGGAGGCCTGAAGATCCGACAGGATCTTTTCCAGAGACGCCTGGCTCTCCGGCGCGGCCCACGCCATTTCCCCTTCGACACTGGCCCGCATCCGCCCCTGCGCATCAATCACGCAGGTCATGGGCAGGCTTGGCTCACCGGATGTAAACCATTGGGAAAACTCATGCTGCCCGAGCGTCCAGGGCGCGATATGCGGCAGATTGCCCTGCGCCAGAAAGACCATGACTTTCGGCATCGGGCTGGCGACAGCCACCGGGATCACAGGCACGGTCGAACCTGTTTTCTCGATGAACGTATTGAGCGCCGGCAGCTCCAGTCTGCAGGGCGGGCACCAGGTCGCCCACAGATGCAGCACAAAAGGCCGCCCCCTCATCGTAGACAGGGAAAGTGCCGTCCCCCCGGGGCCCACAAGCTGGAAGTTCACGGGCTCCAGCCTGGGCGCGCCGGGCTTGAGCGACGGCAGCATCGGCTGCACACCATCTGCCGCCCGGGCAGAATTCCCCAGCCCGCAATTGCAGAGGGAAGCCGCCGCAGCTAGGCTAGCGGCTCCTCCAAGAAGGGTTCGCCGGTCGATCTGCTTCCGAATCATCTGTTTACGGTTCCCATGAAAAACGCTCCTGTCGACACACAATCAGATGCCGCTACATCCTTTGAAGGCACAGCCGCCAATCCGCAATGGGGTGGCCGCTTTGCCTCGGGTCCGGCCGCCATCATGGGCGAGATCAACGCCTCCATCGGATTTGACAAGATCTTGTGGCGACAGGACATCCGCGGTTCCCTCGCCCATGCCGCGATGCTCCAGAAAGTCGGCCTGCTGACCGAGACCGAACTGGCCGAGATCCGTCAGGGCCTGGGCGACATCGCACAGGAAATCGGCGAAGGCCGCTTCGAGTTCTCCCCGGCCCTCGAAGACATTCACATGAACATCGAGGCCCGCCTGTCCGAGCGGATCGGCGAGGCCGGCAAGCGCCTGCATACGGCGCGTTCGCGCAATGATCAGGTCGCCACCGATTTCCGCCTTTGGGTCCGCGATGCCATCGACGGCCTGCAGGAGCAGACCGCCTCCCTGATGCGCTCCCTCGCCACCCGTGCGCTGGAACACGCCGCAACGCCGATGCCGGGCTTCACCCATCTTCAGGTCGCCCAGCCGGTCACGTTCGGTCACCACCTTCTGGCCTATGTCGAGATGCTGTCGCGGGACCGCGGCCGCCTGCGCGACGCCCGTGCGCGTCTGAATGAATGTCCGCTCGGCTCGGCCGCCCTTGCCGGGACGTCCTTCCCGATCGATCGCCGCATGACGGCCTCGGCACTGGACTTCGAGCGCCCGACCGCCAATTCGCTTGATGCCGTCTCGGACCGTGATTTTGCGCTCGAATTCCTCTCCGCCCTGTCGCTTCAGGCCATGCACCTGTCGCGTCTGGCCGAAGAAATCGTGATGTGGGCCTCTGCCCCCTTCGGATTCATCACGCTGTCGGACGCCTTCACGACCGGCTCGTCCATCATGCCGCAGAAGCGCAATCCGGACGCCGCCGAACTCGTCCGCGCCAAGATCGGCCGCATCATGGGCGATTTCGTGGGCCTGCTGACGGTTATGAAGGGCCTGCCCCTCGCCTATGCCAAGGACACGCAGGAAGACAAGGAACCCGTCTTCGACGCCACCGAGGCCATGACGCTCTCGCTGGCCGCCATGGACGGCATGATCCGCGACCTGAAAGCCAACACGAACCGGATGCGCGAAGTGGCGGGCATGGGCTTCTCCACCGCCACGGACCTCGCCGACTGGCTGGTCCGCGAACTGCGGGTCCCCTTCCGCACTGCCCATCACGTCACCGGCCGTCTGGTCGGAATGGCCGAGCAGAAAGGCTGCGATCTGGCTGATCTGTCACTGGAAGAGATGCAATCCGTCGAACCGCAGATCAACGCTGGTGTTTTCGATGTCCTGACCGTCGAGGCGTCTCTGGCGTCCCGCACCAGCGAAGGCGGCACCGCCCCGGCCAATGTGAAACATCAGGCCGAAGCCTGGCTCGCAAAACTCGGAGAAACTGCATGAGATCACTGCTGCTCGTCAGCATGGCGGTCATGGCCCTCGGCCTCACCGCCTGCGGCAAAAAAGGCGCCCCGCACGCCCCGGGCCCGTCGCAGGACGTCACCTATCCTGGCACTTATCCGCCGGAATAAGCCCCAGTCGGCAGGCTCGCCTCCAGAGCCTGCCACACCAGCGGATGCTCCCGCACCTGCCGGGCCGTCCAGCCCGCCTGCCGCAGAACCCGCACCCCTTCCGCGCCATCCCGCTTGGACAGCTTGTGTCCGTCCCCATCCAGAATGAGCGCATGATGCGCATAAGCCGGTTCCGGCCAGCCCATCAGGTCCTGCAACACACGCTGGACTGACGTCGCCTCATACAGATCCCGTCCCCGCGTCACGGTCGTCACGCCCTCAAGCGCATCGTCATGCGTGACGCACAAATGATACGACACACCCGTATCCCGCCGCGCCAGAACGATATCACCGAACGCATCAGCCTTCCCGGCAACGCGCCCATGCCCGACCTCATGCCAGCCCGGCACGCCCTGCAACACATCCAGCGCCCGCCCCATATCGAGCCGCCAGACCGGATCACGCCCCTGTCCTTCCCGTGCCGCGACGTGCCCACACGTCCCGGGATAAACAAGGCTCCCATCCGGCGCGACCTGCGTCGCAGCCTCGGCAATCTCTCGTCGCGTGCAGAAACATGGATACAAAAGCCCCCGCTCCCGCAGATTGGCCAGCACGGCATGATACTCAGGCAAGTGTCTCGACTGCTCCCGGACCGGCCCATCTGACGACAGTCCAAGCCAGTCCAGATCTTCACGCAAAGCCTGCGTCAATTCCGGCGTACAGCGCGTTGTATCAATATCCTCGATACGAATCAGAAACCTTCCGCTGTCACCTGCCATGATCCGCGAATACAGCCCCGAGACCACATGCCCCAGATGCAGCAATCCCGTGGGACTCGGCGCAAATCGTGTCGTGGCAGGAGGCGTCATGAATGTGTCACCAGCGTTTGCTTGCGGTCTGCGCAGTTTACTGGAATAGTTTTCTCAAAGAAGCCGACGACACGTGTTTTCCCGCTGTTTGTCCCGTTTTCATTCGGCGCCGTAATCCCCGCATGTGTCGTCCTTGCAGAAAGGATGCGTGTGGTGTCCGTCAGCGGTCAGCATTTTCCGGCTCTTGTCCTGAACGCGGATTTCCGTCCGCTGTCCTATTTTCCGCTCTCGCTCTGGTCCTGGCAGGAAGCCGTCAAAGCCGTCTTCCTCGACCGCGTCTCGGTCCTCTCCGAATATGAAGACGCCGTCGTCCACTCCCCCAGCCAGAGCATGCGTCTGCCCAGCGTCATCGCGCTCAAGGACTATATTCCGACAGCCCGCAAGCCGGCCTTCACCCGTTTCAACGTTTTCCTGCGGGACAATTTTTCGTGTCAGTACTGCCATGACCGATTGCCCACGCACGAGCTGACCTTCGATCACGTCATCCCCCGCGCCCGGGGCGGCCGCACAACCTGGGAGAACGTCGTCACCGCCTGCAGCCCCTGCAACCTGCTCAAGGGCTCAAAACTGCCAAGCGAACTGGGCATGCACCCACACCGCAAACCCGTTCAGCCCAGCAGCCGCCTCCTTCAGGAAAACGGCCGGACCTTCCCGCCGCATTACCTCCACGAAAGCTGGCGCGATTATCTGTACTGGAATACCGAACTCGAAACCTGAGCACACGTTCAGTCAGTCCAACTTCTGCAAGGATGGACTTCCATGCGTACTGGACTTCTGCTGACGACACTGGCCCTCGGCCTGTCGGTAACCGCCCTGCCCGCTTCCGCGGAAACGCTGCATCTCTTCGGCCCGTTCAAGGGCGAACATGGTGCAACCGCCCCCATCAAGGGCTCGGCCTCCGCAATGCTGGATACCACCAAGAACACCCTGACCTACCGTTTCGAAGATAACGGCCTCTCTGGTCCCGTGACAGCAGCCCATCTGCATGGCCCGGCCCCGGACGGTCAGGACGCTGGCGTCCTCGCCCCGATCAACGGCCCTTACACGACCCGCATGACCGGCACGCTCCAGCTCACGCCCGATCAGGTCAAGGAAGTGCAGGCCGGACAGACCTACATCAACCTGCACACCGAAAAATACCCGGACGGCGAAGCCCGTGCCCAGCTTACGACCGACCTGACGGGTCACAAACATCACATGGAATAAGCGCCTCTCCTCTATGAAAAAGGCCTGCCCCGCAAGGGACAGGCCTTTTTTCGTAGCGCCACAGGTGATTTTACTGAGCCGCTGAATCCGCCTTGCTGTCCGGAGCCTTGGCGGGACTACCCGGGTCAAGCTCATGAGCCGTCTTCTTCGTCCAGGCGCCCGTAGCATGAACCGCCTCTTTGGTGCCGTTTTTGGTCGCCTTCCAGCCCTTTTCGCCTTCCTTGCCAGTCCAGTGTGCAGCGTCCGAAACACCGCTCTTCGTGGCATTCCACCCCTTGACGCTCTCCGTTTTCGTCCAGTCCGCAGCATTGGACGTCCCATGACGGACCGCAGCCCAGGACTGACGCACACTCCGGCAGAGGTCCGTCTCACAGGGCTTCTCGGCGGTTCCGGCCGCCATGGCCGTCGGCGCCAGACCTGTTGGCATCAGAGCTAGGCCAATAAGAAACAGCGACGATGAAAAAGCAGGAAACCGGATCGACATCGGGAGACTCCCTAAGTTTCAAAGGATGTCACACTGTCATTCCTCGAAGAACCGGACAAGCCCGACAGAAAAAGGTCCCAACTTGAACAGGTAAGGCGCTATCCCCAAAACCAGAAATGGCGTCCCGGAAAAGAACTCGACCAAGCGGAAAATGCCTTCACCTTCCCTGGCCAAAACCAACCCCGACCATATCCGCGAATTCTTTCCGGACTGCATCACCGAAGCCGGGATGAAAATGGCACTGTGATACTTGCGATCCTCTTCGTGGTGCATTTCACGATCAAAGCTTCAACAACGAAACAGCAAGAATTAATTAAGATCCTTCCAACGCTACCATAAGCACGGATCTCGCCATCCTGTTTCCCGCCGACAATCCCCTGTCCCCTCGACCAAGGATTAAAGAAGGTCTGACCGGCTCAGCACAGAGTGCATCTCCAGCCCTGCAAACAATAAAAAACCCCGCATCTCTGCGGGGTTTTCAACAGGCTACAGCCTGCACAAATCAACTCATGCCAGACGCGGGATCATTCCCACTCAATCGTGCCCGGTGGCTTGGACGTGATGTCATAAGTCACGCGGTTGATGCCGCGAACCTCGTTGACGATACGCCCGGCCACCCGGTTCAGGAATGCGAAGTCGAACGGATAGACTTCTGCCGTCATGCCATCCGTGCTGGTCACGGCGCGCAGGGCACAAGCCTGATCGTAGGTCCGGCCATCGCCCATAACGCCGACTGTCCGCACCGGAAGCAGAACCGCAAAAGCCTGCCAGATCGCATCATACAGACCGGCACGACGGATTTCCTCAAGATAGATCGCGTCCACCTTGCGCAGCAGATCCAGCTTCTCCTTGGTGACATCACCCGGAATCCGGATCGCCAGTCCCGGCCCCGGGAATGGATGCCGCCCGACGATGCTCTCCGGAATACCCAGCTCACGGCCAAGCATACGGACCTCGTCCTTGAACAGCTCACGCAGCGGCTCGACCAGTTCCATGTTCATGCGGTCCGGCAGACCGCCGACATTGTGGTGGGACTTGATGGTCACGGACGGACCACCCGAGAAGCTCACGCTCTCGATCACGTCCGGATACAGCGTGCCCTGAGCCAGGAATTGCGCGCCCCCCAGCTTCGCAGCCTCTTCTTCGAAGACCTCGATGAACAGACGGCCGATCGTCTTGCGCTTCGTTTCCGGATCGGTCACGCCAGCCAGTTCCTTCAGGAACAGCTCGGAGGCGTCACGATGCACGAGACGAATATTGAAGCGGCCACGGAACGTCTTGACGACTTCGTCAGCCTCACCGGTACGCATGATGCCCGGATCCACGAAAATGCAGGTCAGCTGATCGCCGATCGCATCATGGATCAGCTTGGCCGCAACGGAGCTATCCACACCACCCGACAGACCACAGATCACACGACCCGAACCGACCTGCTTGCGGATACGCGCGATTTCCAGTTCACGGAAGCCAGCCATCGTCCAGGTTCCGCTGCAACCTGCAACATTATGCGTGAAGTTGCGGATCAGGGCTGCGCCATGCGGCGTATGCACGACTTCCGGATGGAACTGCACGCCATACAGACGACGCCCCTCATCCGCGATGATCGCGAACGGTGCGCCTTCAGAGTGGGCAACGGCACGGAAGCCCGGCGGAAGCTGCGTGACGCGATCGCCATGGCTCATCCAGACCTGCTCACGCTTGCCGCGCGCCCAGACGCCACGGAACAGCGAGCAGTCCTCGGCAATATCAATATAAGCGCGACCGAATTCGCGGTGTTCGTGGTGCTCGACCTTGCCACCCAGCTTCTGGCACATCGCCTGCTGGCCATAGCAGATCCCCAGCACGGGGCGGTTCAGCGCGAAGACCACATCCGGAATCGGTGGTGCATTCTCGTCATGCACACTGGCCGGGCTGCCGGACAGGATGATGCCGCGCGGATTGAAAGCGCGGATCTTTTCCTCGGTCGCCGTATACGGCCAGATCTCGCAGTAGACGCCGCTCTCGCGGACGCGACGCGCAATAAGCTGCGTCACCTGGCTGCCGAAATCCAGAATGAGGATACGGTCTTCGTGAAGAGTTTCGTCGAGCTTTTCGACGGTGCTGGCGTCCTGCTGGGTCAATGTCATGGCCTCGCGTTCCGGTTTCATGGTGCCTTTTGAGGCTCTCCTATAAGGTGTTGTGTCGTCTGCGTCATCCATTCTGCAACACGGAACAGGAACAACATGCGCCTGCCAGCACTTTTCGCCCTCTCCGCCACGGCCCTGCTCGCCGCCTGCGCCGGTACTCCCGACCCCGGCAAGGATCCGACCGGCTCCTGGGTCGGTGCGCTCGTTACGGATCAGGGCACCTGCCCGACCGAGCATCCCTCGACCCTGCGGATCCGCGGCAAGGAAATCCTCTTTACCCCGGCTGACGGCGCACAGGTCCTGCACGGCACCTACACACCCGGAAGCCAGCATTATCATGCCGAACTCGCCATGACGGATATGGACCATCACAACACGGCAGTCGTGTTCAACGGCTACCCGGTCGGACAGGCCATTGGCGGCATTTTCGGCTCGCCTTCGTGCCGAGCTCATATCACCATGACGCGAAACTGAAATTTTTTCCAAAGCGGGGTTGTCAGGTCAGTTAAGCCTCTGTAAAACCCCGCCTCACAGCGCACCCGTAGCTCAACTGGATAGAGCACCAGACTACGAATCTGGGGGTTAGAGGTTCAAGTCCTTTCGGGTGCACCAGTCTTCTCCTGATGAAGACCTATACAATGTGTCCGCACCCGTAGCTCAACTGGATAGAGCACCAGACTACGAATCTGGGGGTTAGAGGTTCAAGTCCTTTCGGGTGCACCACATTGCCTTTTCCCTTTACAATTTAGCGGCGCTTCAGTGCCTCACCTGCTCCAGGCAGCGATAGACCTCGTCCCATTCGTATGGCTTGGACAGGAACATCGTGCCGCCCGGCAGTTGTCCCAGATCCTGAATCCGCGTCCCCGACGTCAGAACCAGTCCGATTTCCGGGCGACGCTCACGGATCAGGCGCGCAAGCGCCACACCGTCCATGTCGCCAGGCATGTTCACGTCTGAAAAGAGGGTGCCAATATCCGGATTCCGGGCCAGCACCTGAAGCGCCTCGTCGGCATCAGCCGCGAGAGAGGCCTCATAGCCCGCCTCTTCCAGCATATCCGCCGCGAGAAAGCGCAGAAGCGCCTGATCCTCGACAACGAGAACATGCTTTCTGTTGACCCTTTTGGAGTCCCCACGAAATCCTCCTTTCGGAGCCGCTCGCGAGGATGTCTCCTTCATGGACATGACATACATGGCAATCACCTTCCGGGATTGAAAAACCTGTAACGCCCAATCGGGCGTCCTGCCCTGTGCAACGTCACGACAGGGCTCATGTTTGCATGTGTGAATTTTTTCTGACGTGCGCCTGATGCATGGGAACCCGAAAAACTCAGTGCGGCAGCGGCGCGGCAAACCCGCCACGCCCCGACGTCGCCAGCACATCGATCCCGACAATTCCCCACTGCCCGTCAGGCTGGCGCACAAACAGTGGGCCGCCACTGTCCCCCCGCGTCGCCGAACAGTCATGATGGATCAGTCCGTTCAGCGCCAACCCGTTGATCTGACAGGAAATATCACCATACGGAACCTCAGGCCGGTCCTGCGGATATCCGACCAGCATCGCCGCAGCGCCCATCGGCGCCGAACCATAAGGAACCAGATCCCCCGAAAGAACCACCGGCCGGTCCAGAACCAGCGTGGCCCGATCCTCGGATGCGGTCCCGCCTTCGTTCGCAGGATCATATCCGGGGGCAATAACAAATCGTGTCACCTGCGCGTGAAGGCGGTACTGCCCCATCGCATAGCCCATCAGGACATGAACATCCTCAGGCTGGATATAATGACGGGTCGCAGGCAGCCACAGACAATGCGCCGCCGTCAGCATCACGGTCGGCGCCACGGCAAATCCCGTACAGCGCCCGCCAAGAGATGTCTGGACGCGCCCCAGGATCCGCCAGGGTGCCGTATTCACATCCACGACGCTGCGATGACTGTCTGAGCCGAGTCCCGGCAACGCCACGGCCGGAGCGGCCATCGCCCCACCGCCAGACAGGCAGAGCATCAGCAACGCCCCGGCGCGTTTCATCCCAGATGGTCCGGACCGAACGCGTCAGGCAGAAGCTCGGCCAGCGTCCGGGTCAGCAGCAGCTTCCCCTGCGGATCGATCATGTGAACCGGCAGTTCCGGCAGCCCGAATTCCCGCAATTTCTGCCGGCATCCCCCGCATGGCGTGCACGGCGCATCCCCACCCACGATCACGATTTCCTCGATCCGACGTCCGCCGCCCCGCACCATGGCGGCAATCGCCCCGGCCTCGGCACAGGTCCCCAGCGGATAGGCTGCGTTCTCGACATTACAGCCGGAATGAACAACGCCCTCACACCGCAACGCGGCCCCAACCTGAAAGCGCGAATAGGGTGCGTAAGCACGCGAACGGGCCTCAAGGGCCTCTCGGATCAGTTCCTGTATCATGCCGACGATATTATCCCCTGCGGGTTCAGCTTGGAACATGCTTCCAAGAGCGATACGGTAGCATCATCATGAGTGCACCGCTTCCCTCCGATCCCGCCACCGATCCGTCTTTCTCCGACATGCTGGAAACCCGTCCATCGCTGAAGATGGACGCACGGGACGGCCTGCTGTTCGAAGGCGTGCCCCTGCACGTCATCGCAGCCGCCGTCGGCACCCCGTGCTGGATCACGGGCGCTGAAACGCTGCGCCGTCGGGCAAAGGCCCTGCGCGCCGCGTTCGAGGCCCGGAACCTGCCGGTGAACATGCATTTCGCCATGAAATCGCAGGACCATCAGGCCACCCTGACCATCCTGCGCCAGTGCGGCTACGGCGTGGACATCGTCAGCGGCGGCGAAATGCAGCGCGCCCTTCATGCCGGAATCCAGCCCTCGGGCATCGTCTTCTCTGGCGTCGGCAAATCCGATGCCGAACTGCGCGCCGCCGTCGAGCACGACATCGCGCAGATCAATGTCGAGAGCGTCGAGGAACTTTACCGTCTGGACGACATCGCCCGCGCCTGTGGTCGCGTCGCGCGCGCTGCCCTGCGCGTCAATCCGGACGTGGACGCCGACACCCATGACAAGATTTCTACCGGCCGCGCCGGAGACAAGTTCGGCATCGAACACCGGCGCGCCGTCGCCCTGTATGGTGAAGCCGCCAGCCTGAAGAATGTCCGCCTCGTCGGCCTGGCCGTCCATCTCGGCAGCCAGATGCTCACCGCAGGCCCTTTTCGCGAAGGCTATAGCCGACTGGCCGATATGGTCCGCGAAATCCGTGCCGCCGGTCATACCGTCGAAGCCGTGGATTGTGGCGGGGGCCTCGGCATCCGCTACCGGGACGAAATAGCACCCTCGCCAGACATGCTTGCGGGCGTCATCGCCGAAACGCTGGGCGATCTTGACGTCCGTCTCAGCATCGAACCCGGCCGCTGGCTCTCCGCCCCCACCGGCATCCTGCTGACCCGTGTGATCGAAACCAAAGCCGGCAATCCCGATTTCGTCGTGCTCGACGCCGCCATGAACGACCTCGCCCGCCCGTCCCTTTATGAATCGTGGCACGGCATCATGCCTGTCGCTCCAAGCGGCCTGACCAATCCTACGAAACTCTGGGACATCGTCGGGCCGGTCTGCGAAAGCAGCGACATCTTCGCCCGCGACCGCGCCCTTCCCACGGAGACGAAGCGCGGCGACCTGATCGCCCTGCTCGATACCGGCGCTTACGGCTCGGTCATGAGCTCGACCTACAATACCCGCCCGCTTGCGGCGCAGGTCCTGATCGACAACGGAAAATGGGAGATCATCCGCCAGCGCCAGAGCGTTGCGGAACTGATTGCAGCCGAAACCGTTCCGGAATGGCTGACAGCTAAGGACGACCATGGCTGAGCCAAACCCGGCCCTCCATCTCAAAGCCCTGCGCCGGAAAGCCCAGCGCGTCCTGTGGTGGGAACGCGCCTGGGAGCCCCTGCGCTGGCCCCTGCTGCTGGTCGCGTTCTACGTTCTGGCCTGCCTTGCGCGGATCCCCCAGTCCCTGCCGGACTGGCTGCATATTCTGCTGGAAGTCGGCGTTCTCGGCACGGCCCTGTGGCTGACCATCACCGGTCTGCGACGCGTGCCGCCCGTCAGCATTCCCGTGGCCGACCGCCGGATCGAGCACGATTCCAAACTCGCCTACCAGCCTCTCCTCAGCCTGACCGACCGACCGGCCTTCGCAGGAAATGGCGAGCAATCCGCCATCTGGTCCCGCCATGTCGAACGCGTTACCGCTTCGCTCGGCACGCTCCGCGTTGGCCTCCCCCACCCCGAAACCAGCCTGCACGAACGGCTCGCGCTCATTGCCGTCCCGCTGGCCATTGTGGTCGCGGCAGTTCTCGGCGGTACGCACACACCCTCGCGTCTTCATGCAGGGATGATCCCCGGCGTAGATGATGACAGCATTCCGCTCCCCACCCTTCAGGCCTGGATCGACCGTCCGTCCTACGCACCCGGTGCGCCGATTTTCCTCTCCGCCACGGGCCGCAATACGCTTGACGTTCCGCAGGGCGCCATCCTGAACGCAACCATCACCGGCGCGCATGGAAAACCGGCCCTACACGGCATCGCCTCGGCTGAACAGAACAGGCTCGATGCCGAAAGCTGGAACAGCCACGGCACGCTCCAGCAGTCCGGCACCATCAGTATTATCGTCCGTGGCCGCACGCTCGGCTCATGGCGCGTGAAAGTCGAACCCGATCTGCCGCCCACCGTCACCTGGGACGGCAAGCCCGGCCCACAGAAAGACGACTGGCGCACTGGCCTGCCCTGGCACGTCCATCAGACCTATGGCGTCGCCTCGCTTGAAGCCGAGATCAACCTTCCCGGCCTGACCCGGGGCCGCATCCTGCGCGTTCCCATCCCGCTCGACGGACAGCCCAAGGACGCGAAAGGCGTCGCCACGCCGGATCTTTCCTCCGATCCGTTTGCCGGAATGGAGGTCGAAGGCCGCCTGCATGCCAGGAGCGCTTCAGGCCGCGAAAGCCGCAGCGATATCGTCAAATTCCAGATCGCTGCCCGCAAGTTCACCGATCCGCTGGCCCGCGCCCTCGTCGCCCTGCGCCGCCGCCTCATGCTCGGCCAGCAGCGCGCCTCGCAGGCTGCAGCCGAACTGAACCTTCTGACGCAGACAACCGACGAACGCGCCATTCTCGCAACCCTCGGCCTTGAGATTGCTTCGCTCCAGAAAGACGCCCCTGATGGCTCGGCGGACCGAGTGCCCGGCGAACTCTGGGCGCTGGCGCTTTATCTGGACGATCTACGGCGCGACGGTCCCGATATCGCTGACGCCGCCGCCGAAGTCCGCGCCGCCCAGCAGGGCGTGCAGCAGCAGCTCGACCACATGCGCGACCTTGGCGACAAGGGCCACACCCTGCCCGAACAGGAAGAACTCCAGCGCCGCACCCAGGCTCTCAAGGATGCCCTGAACCGCCGGATGCAGCTCCTGTTCTCGCGCGCCGCCCAGAGCGGCATCGTCATGCCGCAGTCCGGCACCAGCTCGGCCGATCCGTTCTCGGACGAAATGCGCCGCCTCCAGTCCGAAGCCAATCAGGGCCATGGCGACGAAGCCCTCAAGCGCCTCCAGCAGATGGAAGACATGGCCGAGCGCATGCGTCAGGCCAGCCCCGAAGATCTGAAGGCTCTTGCCGAGCAGATGAAGGCGCAGGCCGAAGCCCGTGCCCAGCGCGCGGCCCTGCATGATCTCGTGCACCGCGAGACCACCCTGCTCGACCACACGCAGTCCCGTCTCTCGGCGGCGCAGAAGGCCGCGGCTCCGCCCGATGATGGCAGCCACCCGGATGTCAGCCAGATGTCCACGGCCGATCTGCTCCGTCAGCTCGGCATGCAGCCCCCACCCGGCATGGATCAACCCACGGACGCCAAGCCGCCCGCTCCGGTCGATCCGGCCACGGTCGCCGCACAGTCCGACGGACGCCGCGCAGACCATGCCCTGCAACGCGCACTGCAGCGCGTGAACGACATCCTGAGCCACCGCGTCAAAGACCTGACCGGCAAACCCGCCACAGCCTTCGACAAGGCGAAGACGGACATGCAGACCGCGCGCGAAGCCCTCGCGGACCGCAAGGACGCCGAGGCCCAGACTGCCGAACAGAAAGTTCTCGCCGATCTGTCCGAAGCCGGAAAGCAGATGCGCCAGAACCAGAAATCCGGCGGATCGGGCAAGGGTCAGGGCGGCAGCCTGAGCTTCATTCCGTCCGGTGGCGCAGGTGGTTCCGGCAAACCCCAGCATGGCGCGAAAGGCCAGCAGGGCGATGACGGCGACCAGCCCCAGGCCGGCGACGAAGACGGGGATGATGACGATCAGAAGGATCAGGATCCGCTGGGCCGCAAACTGGGTGAAGGCGACAAGGGCAAGGATTCCGACGCCCACATCCCGGACAAGAGCGCTCGTGACCGCGCCCGCGACATCGAGCGCGAACTCCGCCGCCGCGCCTCGGACCGCACCCGCCCGCAAAGCGAACTGGACTATCTGGAACGGCTCCTCAAATCATTCTGACAAAAAAAGCCCGGCGCCGTCATGGCACCGGGCTTTTTCAGATCCAGTCCTTAATGGACATAAGCAGTTCTTTCACGACCCCTCTGCCCCGTCCGGGCCGCATCCTCAATCTGAGCCGCCCCGGGCAACACGCCGTGCATGAGGATTTTCCAGTTAGGATCAGCGATCAGGATCGCACACAGATCGCTCCAGTAGAGCGAGCTGTCGAAATGTGAATTGGTACTGTTATGAAGCAGTGACAGCGCCTGATCGGCATGACCCTTGAAGATCAGGTCAAGCATGATCTGCGTCGTTGTAGGCAGGCCCTGCCCCGGGCGATTATGCCAGGTTTCCCACATGAATGCCCCGGTTTCATTGCCGATGGATGCTCCGTCGAAGCCCAGGGAGACAAAAGACAGGGCATTCTGCTTCAACCGGGCCGTATCCAGCGCGAATGTTCCATTACGCCAGATCACAGGGACCGGTGTCGACGCGCTGTCGGAATCGGATGCACCGAATGGCCTCAGCACGGGGATCGAGAGCCAGAAACCGAACGGCCCGGTCGCAGGCGCAGCCTGAGGCGGATATTCAGGCTGGCGGCAGTCGCCGATTTTCTGGAAATGCGGCAGTTGTGCAAAACGCAGCGCGACATAGTCGCCGCACCGTTCTACCCCGCCTGTGCCAGCGTAAAACAGGAGGTCGGGCGCTTCCCCTGGTTTCGGTCCCGTCCGCTGCCAGAGCGTCGCGACAAGCCCGGGCGGTCCGTCAATATTTTCAGAGACCGGGGCGCCCTTGCCCATCCAGACGAGACAGAATGACTGTGGCTCTGCGCTCTGAACCTGACAGGCCCGCGCCTCTACATGCCCTTCAGGCCCGGACCACAGAACCCGGGCCTTCCCGGCAGACGTGGAACCGGCAGACGCCGCCCCGCCCCAGATCCCGACAAGAAGAAGTGCAAGAGCTGAGTACGAGCGCATACCGGATTCCGTTTCAGGAAATTACATAACGTTACGGAATACGATAGAACGGATTGGGCAGAAGGAAACCCTTTTTCGCATAGCCCCCGCTCAGATCGGACGGCTGGTCCCCGAGGCTTGCAATGATCGTATAGCCCTTGCGCTCAATGCGCTCGCGCGTCGGCGTCTTGTACAGCGCCGCATAACCATGAGACGTCATCGGCCGCAGATACAACCCGTCCCAGTGCCGGATTCCTGCCAGATGCAGGTTCCGCTCCGTGGCCTCGCGCTCGTCCTCATGCCGCCCCGTCACGAAAAACACCGCGACATGATGGGCCTGTGCGTCCTCGATCAGCGCCCGCGTGGACGCAAAGGCGGGAGCCCGCCCGCTCTTCTCCCACGCATCCGCGCCACACGGCCCCTTGGGCAGCGCATCGCAGGGACCAGCCGCAATATACCCGAAATCATTGGCCCGGATCTCGTCCCAGTTGGACAGCGTCGTCTCATCGATATCGAGCACGATGGCGGGGCGTCGCGTCTTCGGCGCAGTCTCGTCAATCCACTGACGGGCCTGTGCAACAACGACATCGAAATCATGCTGATAGTCGCCACTGTCGTGATAGGCGCTGGCGGCCAGAATGGCATCGCCCACATTCGCGGGCTGTGCGGCCATGGCAGCCAGAGGCGCCATGGCGCCACCGACAAACAGGCTGGTGGCGAGCAGGAGAGAACGGATCATGGAGGAGCCACCTTTCGTGACAGAAGAACAAGACCGACCCCGACCAGGGCCAGAGCCGTTCCGATAACGGAAACACCGCTGTAGCCCAACCCCATGGACAGCGCGATCCCTCCCAAAGCCGCGCCAATGGCGTTTCCGAGATTGAACGCCCCGATATTCATGGACGACGCCAGAGCCGGCGCATCATGCGCGGCCTGCATCACCCGCATCTGAAGCGCGGGCATCAGCGAAAACGTGGATGCCCCCCACAGAAGCGACGCAAACAGCGCGCCCGGCACGGTCTGCGCCATCCAGGGGAAGATCAGCATGATGACACCAAGGATCGGGAAAAAGACCAGCAGGCTTCCGTCCAGCGATCGATCCGCACTCCGTCCACCCACGGCATTGCCGATGGAGAACCCGACACCCGTCAGCATGAGCGCAATCGTAATGACCGTCGGGCTCGCATGGGTGATGTGCTCAAGGATCGGCGCAATATAGGTATAGAGGACGAACATCGCCCCTGCCCCGATTGCGGTCGTCAGCAGTGCCAGAAGCACATTGCCCTTCACCAGCACCCGCAGCTCGCGCCCGACCTCCGGCGCGGGACCAACCTCGCGGGCCGGAAGCGCAAACTGCACGGCCAGCATGGTCACGAGCCCCAGCATCGCCGTCACGCCAAAGGCGCTGTGCCAGCCGAAATTCAGCCCCAGCCAGGTTGCCGCCGGAACACCGATGATGTTGGCGATCGTCAGCCCCATGAACATGGACGCCACCGCACTCGCCCGCCGGGAAGGCGCCACCGACAGCGATGCTTCAACCGCACCCAGTCCGAAAAACGCACCATGTGCCAGACTGGTCAGGACACGGGCCGCAAACAGAAGTTCATAGCTTTTGGAAATGGCGGAGAGCAGGTTCCCCGCCACATAGAGCCCCATCAGCAGGATCAGGGCCAGCTTGCGCCGGAACCGCGCCATCAGGAGCGTAATGACGGGCGCGCCGATCATCACGCCCATCGCATAGGCCGTCACCAGGCCACCGGCCTTGGGAACGCTGACCTGAAGACCATGGGCAATGACGGGCAGAAGGCCCATCGGAGTAAATTCTGTCGTGCCGATGGCAAAGGCGCCAACGGCGAGCGACAGCAGGGGCCAGTTTGGTGGCGATTTCACTGCCAGTTTCAAGACCGGTCTCCGGGACTGCAGATTGTTCGAGATTGGTCGAACCCTGCCATACCCGGAATGCCGGAACAACCAAAAGTTGTTTTACATCATGCCGTTGGGATGCTCGCCCATATCCATGCCATCCATGATCATGGTTTTGTGGTGCGGATCATCGAGATGACATTCATGATCCTGAAGCTCCTCGCCCGATCCATGATCGAAGACATGCGCCATGTCATCGAGCAGAATGAACCCGCCATGCTTGGCCGGCGTGATGACGAGCGTGTGGATGGACATGTCATCGGCCGCAATCACCCGGAACGGTGACGGATCCAGCGACGGCACGATCCGCGCCCGGTACGGATGGCCATACAGCGACACGAGCGACCAGGTTTCGGTGATCATGTTTTTGTCGAGCTCGGCACGGGCATAGGCCGTCAGACAGTCCAGATGGATATGCAGCTGATCCTGCGTGCGGCCCGGACGCGAATTGATGGCCATCGACAGATGGGCATCCGGGATTTCGAACCCGTAGGACTGCGCCACATGCCCGCGCTCTGCCCAGGCTTCGGCGAAATAGTTCGGCGTCTCGGGCTTCAGCAGAACGGGATCTTCAACGCCCGGAACCTTCTGCGTCGGGATCACGAGATACTGCCCACGCCCGGTCTTGTCCTTAAGCAGGGCGTAACCATCCTTCTCGTCATAGACCGTGCAGGGCTTGTGAGCAGCATCCGGCGCGCACCGTCCATGCACGACTTTCCACAGCGCACCCCGGTCATGGGACTTGCCACACCCTGACAGCCCGAACACAACCGCTGCCGCCAGAAAACCAACCCTGGCCGCCGTCCCGTAATTCCGCAAACTCATTCTTCCCTTACCTGACATTCAAGCTGCATCGCAGCTGCCAGCCTCTCGAAACGACGACGGACCGCACTGCCTGCCGCCCGGACGCTGCGCGCGCCCAGAACCAGCACGAGCGTTCCGTCTTCCACAAGAAGCCTGCACTCATCGAGCAGGACCTTCGTCCCTGCACAGAGTGTATACGCCAGCCGGAGCGCCAGACCCAGCCGCACCGCACGCTCGATTTCCGAACGCGACAGAAGCTGCCGGGAAGGTTCGATCAGGGGAGAGTCCATCGAGACTTCGTAACGCACCGCCAGCGTCAACCCGATGAAGGCACGCGCGCTGTGGTCAAAGCCCACGCCATGTCCATGCATCACACGCCGGTAGGTCTGCTCCGCCCTGTATTCGGGATGATCGTAGGACCCGATGTCAGAGAGCATGCAGGCCAGTTCGCGCAGGCGCTTCTGGGTCCGGGTCTCGTCGCGGAACAGCGGCGCCGTCCAGCTCACCAGAGGCTCGGCCAGCGACGCACTGCGCGCCAGACGGTTGGCCATCTCCGCCGCCAGATCCGTCATCGGATCAAGATCCGCGACCGAAGACGCGACATGGCGCATGTACCAGCCCTCGCGTAGCCCATCGACGCTGAACACGACCTTGGACGGACGCACGCGCTCCATCAGGCACCGCAGCACGACGGCCGCAAACGGCGCATCCGCCAGACGCTTACGGGGCGCGCCGGGAAGCTTCTCCAGAGTACGGCGGGGCGAGGCAATGACCCAGTCCGCCATCTCCCGCGCTTCCCCTTCCGAAAGGGTAAACAGATGCACGAGGTTCAGCGGATACTGCGTCCGCGCGATCTGCAGTCGCGCCAGAGCCCGGAACGCCCCCCCCACCAGATAAAGCGGCCGGCCCGTCATGCCCGGAAGCCAGTTCACGGCCGCCAGGAGTTCGTTCGCGATTTCAGCCGCCCGCTCGATGCTGCCCTTCGCACGGTCATGCAGCCGGATCACACCCAGCTTGGTCGTCACAGCCTCGAAATACTGACCATCGGCCACATGGATCAACTCCAGCGACCCGCCGCCGATATCCGCAACCAGACCATTCGCTTCCGGCAGCCCGCACAGCACGCCGCGCGCCGCATAATCGGCTTCCTCGGTTCCTTCCAGAACCCGGATCGGCACGCCCGGCATCCGGGCACGGATCGCATCCACGAAGTCCGGACCGTTGGACGCGTCGCGGACGGCGGCCGTAGCGAGAACCTCGAAAGGCTCGGCACCCATGGCGCGGGCGACGGTATGGAACCGCCCCAGCACGTCCATCGCCAGCGCCACGCCCTCGTCATTGAGACGGCCCGTCGCATCCAGACCACGCCCCAGCTTGAGCGTGACCTTCTCGTTGAAGATCGGAAGGGGGTTGCGCGTCACCCCTTCAAAAACAACCAGCCGGACCGAGTTTGAACCGAGATCGACAATGGCGGAACGCTGTGAAGATGAGGACATGCAGATCAGTCTTCCAGAATCCTGTCCGGCCGCTCACGGGGGCGATGCGCCTCCGGAAGGACCTTCTCCCGCGCAGCCGAGCCTCGGCCGGACAGGGACGGATTGTTCATGAAGTATTCGTGGGCGGAGAAAGGATGTGCGCCCGGCGAAACCCGATGCCAGTAGCCGTCCCTCGTGAGCGTCCAGCTCTGAAGGTTGTCCTTGATGTTCATCGTCATGATCTGGCCAAGAATCTGCGCATGGACCGTCGGGTTCGTGATGGGCACCATGGCTTCTACCCTCCAGTCCATGTTCCGCACCATCCAGTCTGCGGAAGAAATGAAAACTTTTGCCTTGTGAGACGGCATCCGATGCCCGTTTCCGAAGGCAAAAACCCGCGCATGTTCCAGAAAACGCCCGACAATCGACTTGATTTCGATATTATCCGAAAGTCCCGGCACACCAGGACGCAGACAGCAGATTCCCCGGATAATCCCAATGATCTTCACCCCGGCCTGCGACGCCTTGTACAGCCGGTCGATCAGTTCCGCGTCCACAAGGCTGTTCATCTTCAGCCAGATCCGGCCCGGCCGCCCCGCCTTTGCATGGTCGATCTCGTCCTGGATCAGCTGCTCCAGAGTGGAACGGATGGTGATGGGCGAAAATGCCAGCGCATCCATTTTCGCCGGAATGGCATAGCCCGTCATGTAGTTGAACAGACGCGCCGAGTCCGATGCCAGCTTCGGATCACAGGTAAAGAACGACAGATCCGTATAGATCCGCGCCGTGATCGGATGATAATTCCCCGTCCCGAAATGCGCATAGGACCGGAGCGACCCGTTCTCACGACGGACCACAAGACTCAGCTTGGCATGCGTCTTAAGATGCGCAAACCCGAACACGACCTGCACGCCCGCCGCTTCCAGCGCACGCGACAGGCGGATATTGGCCTCCTCGTCAAACCGCGCCCGAAGCTCGACCATCGCCGTGACCGACTTGCCAGCTTCCGCCGCCTCGATCAGCGCATGCACGATCGGACTGTCGCGGGACGTCCGGTACAGCGTCTGCTTGATTGCCAGCACATTCGGGTCCAGCGCGGCCTGACGCAGGAACTGCACCACGACGTCAAAGCTCTCGAACGGATGATGGACCAGCATGTCCTTCGCCCGGATCGCCGCGAAACAGTCACCGTCATAATCCAGAACACGCTCGGGAAAGCGCGGCGTATAAGGCGGGAACACCAGATCCGGACGGTCATCCACGATGAGCTGTTTGAGATCCGTCACCCCCACGAAAGAGGGCAGGACGACAACGTCCTCTTCGCCCACGCCGAGCTCTTCGCCCATCTCGCGGCCCAGCGTGTCCGGCAGCTTGCGATCCAGCGCAAGATGAATGCACACGCCGCGCCGACGCTGCTTCAGCGCCGTCTCGTAAGACCGCACCAGATCCTCGGCCTCGTCCTCGAACTCCACATCCGTATCGCGGATCACACGCAGCACACCCGCCGCCCCGATCACCAATCCCGGGAACAGACGCCCGGCAAACAGCGTGATGAGATCCTCAAGCAGCACGAAACGGATCTGGTCCGGCGTCTCCTGCCCTTCCTTCAGTCGCGCCGGCAGACGCAGGAAACGGGGGACCTGCGCCGGAAGCAGGATCAAACCATCCATGACATGCGCCGAGGACGCAGCGTCCTTCAGGCGCATGTGCAGCGCGAGGCCCATATTGGGAATGAACGGCAGCGGATGGGACGGATCGACCGCCATCGGCGTCAGCACCGGGAAGACCCGCTCGTCAAACAGCGTGGACAGCTGCGCCAGATCGGTCTCGTCCAGGGAGTCGGTCGGCAGGATGACGATCCCCGCCTCCTTCAGCTCCCCTTCCAGCACATGCCAGACGCGCTGCTGCTCGGCCAGAAGATGCCGGGCCTTCTGCCGCACCTGCGAAAGCTGCTGGGCCGGCGTCAGCCCGTCAGGACTGCGGACGACCGTCCCCTCGCGCACCTGCCCCACCAGACCGGCCACACGCACGGAATAGAACTCGTCGAGATTGCTGGAACTGATGGACAGAAACCGCACCCGCTCCAGCAGCGGATTGCGGGGGTTTTCCGCCTCATCGATGACGCGCTGGTTGAAGTCGAGCCAGGACAGCTCCCGGTTGAGGAACCGCTCCGGCGATGTCGGCATATGCGCGTAGTCTTCAGCCCGTGCCGCGGCCGTCTGCCGACGGCGCCCGCGGTTCTGCGCCGGGGTCACGGCATTGCGGGGTTTGCGGGGGGAACGGCGGCGCGGAGCAGGCCGGGAATCTTCAGTCGTCACGATGGGGTCTTCCGGAACACACAGAAATACGGATCGCATAAAAGGTCATGCCGCGGGATAGGCATGTCAAACGGAGTTTTTGTGTCACTCCCATGACGCCTACCCCTCGGGCGTCAGAAGATCCGGCAGCATTTCCATCGCCAGCGCCCGCGTAATCGGCTGCTTGCGCGCCAGAGCGGCCTCGTCCAGCCGCTCCACCGCCGAGACCAGCGCATTGCCCGTCCGGGGCAGATGCCGCCACAGCCATTCCGTCACCGCCTGCGACACCACAAGCTGCCGGTCCGCCAGCAGAGACAGCAGAAGCGTCGCCCGCAGATCATCCTCGGGCTCACCCGTGGCCGTGGTCGCCGTCGCCCGCAGACGGCTCGCCAGATCCGGCAGCATGAAATGACTGCGCGACGGCGGAAGCCGCCCCGCCATCAGAACCCGGTCCCCCTGGGAGAACGCATCGTTCAGCAAATGCAGCATGGTCGCCTCATCTCCCGGCGAATCGGCATTGTCGATCGCCAGGTTCCCCTGCACCCGGATGCGCCCGCCTGCCGAAGACGTGGAAAACAGCCGCGCATCCAGCACCGTGGCATCATGCTCATGCGCCCAGGCCGTCAGAAGATGCGTCTTTCCCGTCCCCGAAGGCCCCCAGAGCCAGAGCCGCCCGTCCGGCCACTGGTTCCGCGCCAGCCAGGCCCGCGCGGCCGCATTGGACGGCCCGTTGATGAAACGCTCGGACGTCATGGCCGTCACGCGACGCAGCGGAAACGCCATCTGAACGGCCGAACGCCCACGATGATGCTCCCGGCCGACAGCGCCGGATTCCGGCACCGCATTCCCGTCCGTGGCCCTGCCAGCATCCCGTTTCGTCATCCCAGGTCCCTTTTTCATGCCGTTACGCCTTCAAACAGGCGTTCCGCCAGCGCGCAGGATGCTCTAGAACGGCGTCACGTCAACCAGCGGGAACCTTCGACCATGACCGATCAGCCTGACATCTCCCCCGGCACGAGCTGCGGCGCAAGCTACGCACAGGCCGGCGTGGACATCGCCGCAGGCGATGCGCTGGTCGATGCGATCAAGCCCGCAGCCAAGGCCACGAACCGTCCCGGCACCATGGGCGGCCTCGGCGGCTTCGGCGCCCTGTTCGATCTCAAGGCCGCAGGCTTCACCGATCCCGTCCTCGTCAGCTGCACCGACGGCGTCGGCACCAAGCTGATGGTCGCCATCGAAGCCGGCAAGCATGACGAAGTCGGGATCGACCTCGTCGCCATGTGCGTCAACGACCTTGTCGTGCAGGGTGCCACCCCGCTGTTCTTCCTGGACTATCTCGCCACCGGAAAGCTCTCCGTCGAGGCTGCTGCCACGGTCGTGAAGGGCATCGCCAAGGGCTGCGCCGAGTCCGGCTGTGCCCTCGTCGGCGGTGAAACGGCTGAAATGCCCGGCATGTACGCCCCCGGCCATTACGATCTCGCAGGTTTCAGCGTCGGCGCGGCAGAGCGAAACAACCTGCTCCCCGCCAACATCGCCGAAGGCGACACGCTGATCGGCCTGCCCTCGTCCGGCGTCCATTCCAACGGCTTCTCGCTGGTCCGCGAAGTCGTGCGCCGCTCCGGCCTCGGCTGGAATGACCCGGCCCCCTTCGCCGAAGGTCACACGCTGGCCGAAGCCCTGCTGACGCCGACGAAGCTCTACGTTCGCACGGTTCTGGACCTGCACGCCAAGGGCCTGCTCCACGGCTGCGCACACATCACCGGCGGCGGCCTCCCCGGCAACCTGCCCCGCGTCCTGCCAGAAGGCCTCGGCGTCCGCATCGACGGCTCCGCATGGGTCGTTCCGTCCGTCTTCCGCTGGCTGGCCGAAACAGGCAACGTGGCCGCTGACGAAATGCTCCGCGTCTTCAACTGCGGCATCGGCATGGTGCTCGTCACGTCCGAGCCCGAAAAGGTCATGGCCGAACTGGATGCGCGAGGCGAAACCGGCTTCCTCATGGGCCAGATCGTCCGCTCCGACGACGCCTACACCCTGACCGCACCGGTCTCCTTCGCATGAAGAAGCCGCATTCCAGAACCAGAGCGAAAGCTCCGGCCAAAAAAACCGAAAAAGTCCCCATCGCGATCCTCATCAGCGGTCGCGGCAGCAACATGCGCGCCCTGATCGAGGCCTGCGCCCGTCCGGACTATCCGGCTGAAATCGTGCTGGTTCTCAGTAATCGCCCGGATGCTCCGGGCCTTGAAGTCGCCGAAGCCGCGGGCCTGAAAACCCTCGTCATCGACCACAAACCCTTCGGCAAGGACCGCGAGGCCCACGAGCGCGAAATCGACGCTGCCCTTCAGGCTTCCGGCGCCATGCTGGTTGTGCTCGCAGGCTATATGCGCGTGCTGACGCCCTGGCTGGTCAAGGCCTGGGAAGACAGAATGCTCAACATCCACCCGAGCCTCCTGCCCGCCTTCCCCGGCCTTCACACTCACGAAGCCGCCATCAAGGCCGGTGTGAAAGAGCATGGTTGCACCGTCCATCTCGTTACATCCGGCGTAGACGAAGGCCCCATCCTCGGACAGGCCAGCGTTCCCGTGTTGGAAAACGACACGCCCGAAACCCTCGCCGCCCGCGTTCTGGAGCAGGAACACCTGCTTTACCCGGACGTGCTGGAAATGATCTGCGACGTCTTCGCGAAATAAAGCAGCTTCGGAAACGGTGGCCCTTTACGGCTTCGCGTAAGCGTAAGGGCCACCCTTTTCGATCGCCCGGCGATAGGCCGGACGGGCATGGATCCGCTCCAGAAACGCCCGCACATTCGGCCGCCCAAGCAGCGCCCCGGCCCGTGAAGCAGCGGCCTCAAGCGGAAAACTCATTTGAATATCCGCTCCACTCAGATCCGTTCCGGCAAACCAGCCGGTTTTCGCAAGCTCGCTCTCCCAGAAATCCATGTTCAGACGCAGTTGCGGATCCACAAATCCCTTCTCGGTTTCTGATGCAATTTTCCTGACCAGAGGCCGCAGCAGGAACGGCACCTTCTCCGGCAGCATCTGGAAAATCAGCTTCAGCAGAAGCGGCGGCATGGCAGAGCCCTCCGCATAATGCAGCCAGAACACGAACCGCACCCAGTCAGACGTCTCTTCCGCCGGCATCAGACGCCCGTTGCCGTACCGTTTGAGAACATATTCGATGATGGCTCCCGATTCCGGCAGCACCACATCCCCGTCCACCAGAACAGGCGCCTTCCCCAGCGGATGCACCCGCTTGAGCTCAGGAGGCGCCAGCATCGTTTTCGGATCGCGTTTATAAAACCGGATCTCGTAAGGCAGCTCGAGTTCTTCAAGCAGCCACAGAATACGCTGGGACCGGGAATTGTTCAGATGATGGACGACAAGCATCGGGCTCTCCCTTGATCGGGAGCTAACGGTCGCAAGCAGCACGAGGTTGCCCCGGCCCCTGAGAGCAAAAACGGAGCAATAAAAAAAAGCGCGGACCGAAGCCCGCGCCTTTCCTTCAGGACAGAAAGTCCCAACCGCAGATTACGGCAGGATTTCGGTCTCGGCGAAGAAGAAGGAGATCTCGTTCTTCGCGTTCTCGAGGCTGTCCGAACCATGCACGGAGTTGGCTTCGATGCTCTCGGCGAACAGCTTGCGGACGGTGCCTTCAGCAGCGTCGGCCGGGTTCGTTGCACCCATGACTTCGCGGTTCTTGGCAACGGCGTTCTCGCCCTGCAGAACCTGAACGACAACCGGCTCGGCGATCATGGAGGACACGAGGCTGCCGTAGAACGGACGCTCCTTGTGAACCGCATAGAAAGCGCCAGCCTGCTTCTCGGTCAGCTGAATGCGCTTCTGAGCAACGATACGCAGGCCAGCGCCTTCGAACACGGCATTGATCTTGCCGGTCAGGTTACGCTTGGTTGCGTCGGGCTTGATGATGGAAAGCGTGCGCTCGAGAGCCATCTTTCTTCTCCTGGTTAGGACCGGCCCCTTCCGGGACCAGCGGGTAAATACCGCCGTTCCACTAGAGCAAATTCATCGTTCCTGATAGGTCTGTCGCAGTATTTTAACGTCCCCTGTTTCTTTTCTTCCGACTGATCGAGGCGCCCGTGAGCCTGCTCACCATCACCGACCTGACCCTCCGCATCGCGGGCCGCACCCTGCTGGACAATGCGTCCCTCAGCGTGGATCCGGGACGCAAGATCGGTCTGATCGGCAAGAACGGCGCCGGAAAATCCACCCTTCTGGCCGCAATCGCCGGTGATTTCGCCCCGGACGGAGGCACCATCACGCTTGCCGCCCGCGCTACGATGGGCCGCGTCAAACAGGAAACGCCCTCAGGCAACACCTCCATCCTCGATACGGTTCTGGAAGGCGACCTCGAACGCACGCGCCTGCTTGCGGAAGCCGAAACCGCGACCGACCCGGTCCGCATCGCCGACGTCCACGAACGCCTCATCGCCATCGACGCCTACACGGCCCCCGCCCGCGCCGGTGCCATTCTCTCAGGCCTCGGCTTCGATCAGGACGCCCAGAACCGCGCCGTCTCGGACTTTTCGGGCGGCTGGCGGATGCGCGTGTCGCTGGCCACGGCGCTGTTCCTGAACCCCGATCTGCTGCTGCTCGACGAACCGACGAACCATCTCGATATCGAGGCCACGCTCTGGCTGGAATCCTGGCTCGCGAAGTTCTCGGGTGCCGCGATCATCGTCAGTCATGACCGCTCCCTGCTCGACAACACGGTCGATGCCATCGCCCATCTCGATCACCAGAAAATCAGCGTCACTCCCGGCGGATACGACAATTTCGTCCGCATCCGCACGGAACAGGCCCTCCAGCAGAACCGCGCCGCCGAACGCATTGCTGCCCAGCGCGCCCATATGCAGTCCTTCGTGGACCGCTTCCGTGCCAAGGCCACGAAAGCCAAGCAGGCGCAGGCCCGCCTGAAGGCCCTCGAACGCCTTCCCCAGATCGACAGCGTCGTGGAAGACACCCCCACCCGCTTCTCCTTCCCCGAACCGCAGCCCCTGCCCCCGCCAATGCTGAGCCTGAACAATGTCAGTCTCGGCTATGACGGGCGCGTCGTGCTCAAGGGCCTGAACCAGCGTCTGGACATGGAAGACCGCATCGCCCTGCTCGGCCAGAACGGCCGCGGCAAATCCACCTTCGCCAAGCTGCTGGCCGGCCGGCTGGAGCCCATGTCGGGCACCTACACGCATTCACCCAAGCTGAAGATCGGCTATTTCGCCCAGCACCAGAGCGACGAGCTCGTCCTGACCGACACGCCGATCGACCACATGAGCCGCGCCATGCCGGACGCGCTTCCCGCCGCTGTCCGAGCCCAGCTCGCCCGGTTCGGCCTCGATGAAAATCGCGCGGGAACCAAGGTCGGAGAGCTCTCCGGCGGCGAAAAGGCCCGCCTGCTTCTCGCCCTCTCCACCCGCGAGGCCCCACACCTTCTGATCCTCGATGAGCCGACCAACCATCTCGATCTCGACGCCCGTGACGCTCTGATCCGCGCCCTGTCGGAGTTCGAAGGTGCGGTCGTCCTCATCAGCCATGACAGCCATCTCGTGGAATCGGTCGCCGACCGCTTCTGGCTGGTCGAAGACGGCACGATCGCTCCCTTCGAGGGCGACATGGCCGAATACCGCGCCTGGCTCCTCGAACGCGCCCGCAAGGCCCGCGCCGAAATGGCCGAGCGCAACAAGGTCACCACGACATCAGAAAACAGCGGCTCCTCGTCAGCCCAGAAGCGGATCGACCGCAAGGAACAGACCCGCGCCCTCGCGCCCCTGCGCCGCAAAATCCGCGACGCGGAGAGCAAAATGGCCCAGCTCACCGGCGAGAAGACGAAAATCGAGGCCAGACTCGCCGATCCTGCCCTCTATCAGTCCGGCGATGCCACGGAAGTGACGTCCCTGAACGTCCATCTCGCCGCGCTCAACGCCAGCCTCGAAACCGTTGAGGAAAGCTGGCTCGAGGCCCAGGCAGAGCTTGAAGATGCCACCGGCTGAGGCCCTGAGATTTCCTTGACAGGAAACTCTTAACAAAAATGATTTGTTATTTGTTAACCACTGTGGGAGATATAGGGTCTCCAGGGGGTTAACATCCTGTTTCGGTCCTGACCGGCAACAGCTGCAGGGTGTTCCTGACCTGTCACTACAATCAGGCACTCTTTCCAATCCGACATGCGGGTCGCGGAATGGAAGGAACCTCCAGCTCTAAAAACCTGCCGTTATACAGGAACTCAGCACATGACCCGCGAATATCACGCTCCATCCGACTGCTATTACGGCCGTCCCTTCCATTCTCCCTCCTACGACGCGAACGGCTGCTCCTACAGTCCGCATCACGCCCAGTCTGCTTCCGGCCTGACCGTCAGCGGCTGTGGCCGGGTTCTGTATGTCCTCAATGGCGATTCCATCACGAAGACATCCATTGTGAATGGTGGCACCGTCGTTGTCGGATATGGCGGGTCATCCAGCTACGCCACGATCAGCCGTGACAGCCTTCAGGCCATCATTTCGGGCGGCACGTCCTCCCACACGACGGTCGGAAGCGGCGGCATCGAAGCCGTTTACACCAACGGCAGCACGACGCAGACCGTCCTCAACGGCGGCGATCAGGTCGTGTTCGGCGGCACCGCTACCAACACGACAGTCGGCAAGGGCAGCACGCAGTACGTGCTGACAGGCCAGGCAAACGGCACGACCATCGGCGCCGGCGGCACGCTTGCCGTCTCGAGCTGGGGCACCGTCAGCAACGCCTCGGTTCTGAACGGTGGCACGCTGGTCGTGAATTTCGGCTCCGTCGTCCAGAACACGAAGCTCTACACGGGCAGCACGCTCGACCTGAACTTCCTGCGCTACAACAGCAGCACGACGGCCACGATCAGCAACGACTATCTTGTCATCACCAGCAACCACGGGAAGATTTCCTTCAAGCTGGCTGACAATTACAGCGGCTACGCAGGCCAGACCGTGACCCTGTCGCGCGACAGCGACGGCAGCACGCTCGTCCATCTTCAGGAAGTCTGCTTCCTTCCGGGCACCCTGATCGCCACCCCCGATGGCGAACGCGCTATCGAGACGTTCGAGATCGGCGACAGCGTCGTCACCCCGGACGGCCAGACCCGCACCCTGACCTGGGTTGGCCGCGCCCATGCCCGCGTCCGCGCCGGTCTCCCCGACGACCAGGCCGGCTATCCGGTCCGCATCCGCGCCAATGCGATCGCCGATGGCGTTCCGCATACCGACCTTCTGGTCACCGGCGAACACTGCCTGTTCCTCGATGGCGGCTTCATTCCAGCCCGCATGCTGGTTAACGGCGCTTCCATCGTCTGGGATTACGCCATCACGTCCTACGACTACCTGCATGTCGAGACGGACGGCCATTCCGTCATTCTCGCCAACGGCCTGGCAACGGAATCGTATCTCGACACCGGCAACCGTCGCAACTTCACGCAGACCGGCCGCGTCGTTGCCTTCGGTGGCGCCCCCGCAAGCTGGGAACACGATGCCGCCGCCGAACTGGTGACCGATCGCACCCGCGTCGAGCCGGTCTGGACGGCCATCGCAGCCCGCAGCAACGTGACCGCCGCTCCCGCAGCGACGACCACGGATGCCGAACTGCTCCTGCAGCTGCCCTGCGGAACGCTACTCGCCCCGAGCCGCATCGCCAATGACCGTGCCGTCTTCAGCCTGCCGGACGGTGTCAGCGATGTCCGCATCCTGTCCCGCACCAGCCGTCCCTGTGACGTGGTCGGACCGTTCCTCGACGACCGCCGCGATCTCGGCGTTCTGGTCGGTGACGTGACGCTGTTCGAAAGCGCCTCCACCCGTCAGGTCACTACACACCTCACGACGGACGCCGATGGATGGCATGGCCGTGAAGTCGCCCCCATGCGCTGGACGGCGGGCAACGCCACGCTCAGCCTCGACACCATGGCAGCAGCGGTCCTGACCCTGCAGATCGTGGCAGCAGGCCCCTACACCGTCGAAGACACCACCGCTCCGGTCGCCCGGCGCGCCTGAGGCCAGACCGGGCTCCGGACATTCCGTCCGGTCCCGGCAGTGCCGGCGGCGCCCATGCGGGCCTGCCGGCAAAAGAAGGGGGGCCATTGACCCCCCTTCCCTCTGCCCATAAGCCAGTCGGCAACGACTGACCAAGGACAGACCTTCCCCATGCCCATCTCCTTTTCCGATCCGGCAGAACGCAGCGAGACGGAACCTCGCGCGCGGGAACTGTCCAGAATCGCCGGTCTGCTGCGCATCGCGCTGACCCTCACACTGGGCCTGCTGGCAATCTGGCTGATCGGTGACGTCCTGGCCGTGATCTTCGCCTCTGCCCTCGTGGCGATCGTCCTGCACGGGCTTGCGCGCATGCTCCGGCGTCACGTTTCCATCATCCCGTATCAGGGAGCGGTCGCCCTGGTCACTGTCGTGATCCTCGTAGCCCTGTTCGGTCTGGGCTGGTACAGCGGCCCGGCCATCAGCGACCAGTTCATCCGCCTCAAACAGGCCCTCATCACCCAGTCCGGCGAACTGCGCACCCATCTTTCCGGTTCAACGCTCGGTCAGATGGTCCTCGATCACCTGCCCTCGTCGCTGGGCGGCAATGCTGCGAGCACCGCGAGCCTCGGCTCACTGGGTTCGGGCCTCGCAGGTTCGGTCACGGGACTGCTCAGCTCCGTGTTCGGCATCCTCGGAACCCTTCTGGTGGTCCTGATCGCCGGGCTGTATTTCGCACTGAGCCCTGCCGTCTATATCGATGGCATGCTGCGCCTCGTCCCTACCCAGCACCGTCCCGCTGCACGGGAACTGATGCTGACCGCCGGATCCACCCTCTGGGCCTGGACCGCCGGACAGGCGCTGGACATGCTGGTGGTCGGAATGCTGTCGGGGATCGGCCTCTCGCTGATCGGGATCCCGCTCGCTCTGGCGCTCGGCGTCGTGGCAGGCCTGTGCAACTTCATTCCTTATATCGGCGCCATTCTCGGCGCAGTCCCCGCCGTCCTGCTGGGCCTGTCTCTCGGCACCCACGAAGCCCTGTTTGTCGGCATCCTGTACTGCGTGATCCAGTTCTTCGAAGGCAATGTCCTTGCCCCGCTGATCCAGCGCCGCGCGGTTCACATGCCCCCCGCTCTCGCCATCCTCTCGCAGACGGTCTTCGGCTCCATCCTCGGCGCGCCCGGCCTGATCCTGGCGTCCCCCATCACGGCCGCATTACTGGCCATGGGCGACAAGGCCACGGCACCGCTCGAAGACGAAAACCAGACCCGCCGCGCCGTCGGCGAAGTCACGGAACAGGAAGAAAAACAGCAGAAGTAAGTCCCCTCCATAAGGACAAAAAAAGACCGGCGCTCCCAAAGGAGGCCGGTCTTTTTTATGCCTGAACCGTTCTCGGCGTCTTACTTCGCAGGCTGCTGCGCACCATCCGGCTGAAGCGCCATGACCTGCGCATCCGGAAAGGCATTCATCCGGTACGGGCCGTTCTTTTCAAGCTGAACGCCGATAATGTCGTCCTGCTTCTTGTGCTTCCAGATGGACACGATGACCGGCTGTCCCTGCGCCGTGGTCATTTCCAGAATGACCTGACCCGGTGCAGGCGGACGCTCACCCGACGGTCCCCACGCCGTCTCATGCGACTGCAGCCACAGATTGACCTTCTGAACCTCATCCGCCGTGAGTTCACGACTGACAGGCGCACTCAGCTGCCCCGCCGTCACCTCCGGAAATTTCCAGGCATGCAGCAGCGGCCAGGTCACGAACCAGATGATGCCCACCGGAATGAGAACAAGGGCCGCAAAAACCAGCAGAAGTTTCTGTTCACGTCTCACGCCTGTTCTCCTGCCCAGCGGTTAAGGGCTGCAATGATGTAGCTGACGTCATCGTCCGTCAGTTCGGGATGAATGGGAAGAGCCAGAACCCGCGCACCGAGCCCCTCGGCCACCGGCAGCGAGGCACCATCATGATGCGGCGCATAGGCCGGCTGACGATGGAGCGGCTTGGGATAATAAATGGCCGTCGGAACACCGGCCTCCTTCAGGAACGCCTGAAGCGAATCCCGCTTGCCCGCATCAGGCAACAGGATCGTATAAATCGCCCAGGCACTCTCGCTGTCGGCAACGCGCACAGGCGGAACAATGCCTTCCGGCATGGCAGCATCATAGGCCGAAGCAATCGCATCCCGGCGCTTCAGTTCCTCCCCGAACACATCGAGCTTCGCCAGCAGCACCGCGGCCTGAAGCGTATCCAGACGCCCGTTGATCCCGATCCGCTCGACTTCGTAGCGCGTGCGGCCTTCCCCATGCGTGCGCAGGGAATGATACAGCGCCGCCAGATCGTCATCATCCGTCAGGATCGCACCACCATCCCCGTAACCGCCCAGCGGCTTGGACGGGAAGAAGGACAGCGTCGTCGCCTTCGCCTCATGCCCCAGACGACGCCCATGATACATCGCACCAAATGACTGCGCGCAATCGGCCACCAGCGTCAGACCTTCCTGCGCCGTCCAGGCCTTCAGTTCGTCCCAGGGCGCGGGCTGACCAAACAGATCCACCCCGATCACGACCCGGGGCTCCAGCTCCCCGGCCTGACGCACGGCCTCAAGCCGCTCCTTCAGGGACTCAAGACTGATCTGAAAGGTCTGCGGATCCACATCCACGAAAACCGGCGTGCCGCCCAGAAGCAGCACGACTTCCGCCGTCGCCGTATAGGTGAAGGCCGGCAGGAACACTGCGTCTCCCGGCCCGATCTCCTCACCCATCAGCACCATCAGCAGCGCATCCGTCCCGGACGACACGCCGATTGCATGTTTCGCACCGCCGAACTCTGCCAGACGCTGCTCCAGTTCCTGCACTTCGGGACCAAGCACGAAACGGCAATGCGCCATGACGGCGTCCACACGTTTCTGGATGCTGCCCTTCAGCCGCGCCTGCTGGGCGGGAAGGTCGAGAAAAGCAATCTGCCTTGTCATGGCGCTATCATCTCCGGATCGGGATGGGACATCGCAAGCGGCGTATTGCCGTCACGGTTATGAAGAAATTCTGGCACCAGCCGATACAGGATGGCCATGACCGCGCCCAGATCACTCGCGTGACAGGCCGCCTCCAGCTCATCCATCGCAGCACGCGCCACCTTGAAATCGACCGTGCGTGGAGACGCCATTCGCAGGCCCGGCGCATCGGTCGGAACCGGCGCCTCACGGCCGTGAAACAGCTCTTCGAACAGCTTTTCGCCTGGCCGCAGCCCGGTAAAGCGGATCTCGATATCGGTCTCCGGCCGCAGTCCGGCCAGACGGATCATCTGGAACGCCAGATCCATGATCCGCACCGGATCACCCATATCGAGCACGAAAATACCGCCCTGCCTGAGACGCTGGTCCGTCGCATCGTTCTGCGCACGCTCATGCGTGCCACGCACCGCCGCCTGCAACACCAGCCCCACGGCCTCGGGCACCGTCATGAAATAGCGCGTCATGTCCGGATGCGTGACCGTCAGTGGCCCACCATGCTCAAGCTGCCGTCGAAACAGTGGCACGACCGACCCTGTAGAGCCCAGCACATTGCCAAACCGCACGGTCACGCAGCGCATACCGCCCTGCCCGGCGCGCGCCCGCATGTCGAGCGCCTGCCCGTACACTTCGGCACAGCGTTTGCTCGCCCCCATCAGACTGGATGGATTGACCGCCTTGTCCGTGGAAATCATGACCATCGCCTGCGCCCCGGCCCGCTCGGCCTCATCCGCGACGATCCGCGTGCCGATCACATTCGTCAGCACACCCTCGACCGGATTGTCTTCCACGATCGGGACATGCTTGAGCGCGGCTGCATGAAAAACGAGATGCGGCCGGTACAGTCCGAACACCTCAGCAATACGTCGCCGGTCGCGCACATCCGCAATGATCTGCTGGCGCTTTACGTCTGCAAAACGCTCGGAAATATCCAGATTGATCTGCCACAGCGCATATTCGCTGCTCTCGATCAGCAGCAGCATGGCCGGCTGGAAAGACGCAATCTGCCGCGCCAGTTCGGAGCCAATGCTCCCCCCGGCCCCCGTCACGGCAATGACGCGCCCGCAGATCAGCCGCGCCATCCCCTGCGAATCGAGCGCCACAGGCGGCCGGTTCAGCAGGTCCTCGATCGCGATCGGCCGAAGCTCCACCCGGTCTGCCGGCTGCAATGCCGTAAGCGACGGTGTGCGCTGCACATCGATATCATAAGCCCGCGCGGCTTCAAGGATCTGGGCCAGCTCCCGGCCTTTGATTTCCCCCGCCGTAATGACGAGTGCATCCGGCAGTTTCCCCGCTGCGAAAAGCCGCTCCAGAATGGCAGGCGTCTCACTGATCGTCCCCAGGATCGGGCAGTCATGAATACGCCGCCCTGCCTGCTGCGCCCCCCCGGTCAGCAGTCCCACCACACGGCGGTTATTCCCGCTGTCACGCTCCATCGCCCGGATGAACAGATCGGCTTCATGATCCGCTCCGAGCAGCAGGATGCGCTCGCCATCCAGAGCCAGACTTCTGCGCCGCGCCGCCAGACGCCACATCATGCGAATGGCGCCCAGAAACACGAGCAGAACCAGCGCATGAATGATGGGGAAAGTCGGCGTCGGCAGCGGATACCCCGCAACATGCAACAGTTCTGCAAACAGCAGCGCACTCAGAACCGATGCACAGGCGATATTGAACAGGTCCGCCACACCCGAAAACCGCCAGTACTGCTGCGGGATACGGAACGGCAGCCCCCCCACCAGCAGCGTGATCCCGCCCCCGGCAATGAACCACAACGGATGAAGCCACCCCCCTGCCGGATCAGCCAGCCAGCGCGCCACCGGCGCCGCAGCCGCGGACACGACTCCATCCAGCACCACATTGAGAGCGATGCGCCGCGCCGGCATCGAAGAGCGCGGGGCCGCGCCTGAAGGGGGCATTGAGGCCTGGGATGTGGGCCCTGTAGGATGAACGGATGTCACGCGCCCCTTATAGCGCCAAAAGCCTCCCTCCCATAAAGTCGTCCCATGCCCTTTTCTTTCCAGAACCTGACCAGCGGCGTCACGCTCGCCTGCATCGCCGCCGTTGTCCTGTGCAATCTCCTGATCCTGCTCATGATCCGCGCTGGCGTTCTGGACCATCCCGTCGCCCGCAGTTCCCATACGCGCCCGACGCCCAAAGGCGGCGGGGTCGGCATCGTCGGCGCCTTCATCCTCTGCCTGCCTCCCGCCCTGTACGAGGCCCACGCGTCGATGCGCATCGTCCCTGCCATCACGGGGCTTCTGATCGGCATGATCTTGCTCGGCACGGTCTCATGGCTCGATGACGTCCGCCCTTTCCCCGCGCGCTACAAGCTCGCGGCCCAGTTCGTGGCGGCAATCGCCGCGGCCATCGGAACGGGCGCAACCCTGCCCGAACTGATCCCCTTCGTGCTGGCTGCCGTCTTCATCACGAACGCCCTTAATTTCATCGATGGCATCAATGGACTGGCCTCGGGCGTCATGGCCATTTCCGCCCTGGTTCTCGCCAGCACAGGCCTCATGCCCGTCGCCTTCGTCCTGCTCGCCGTCTGCCTGCTGAGCTTCCTGCCCTATAATTTTCCGAAGGCGCGGATCTTCATGGGCGATGTCGGCAGCCAGCCAATTGGCCTCGCCATCGCCTGGGGCGGCATGACCGGCTTTGGCACAGGCAGCGCGGTGCTCGTCATCGCCCTGCTCTCGGGCGTGCTGTGGGATGTGACGTTCACGCTCGCACGCCGGGCACGCGCCGGTGACAGGCTCGCACAGGCCCATCGCGGCCATCTCTATCAGCTGGCCGTCCGCTCAGGACTGCCCGTCCCGCTCGTTACATGTCTCTATTGGGGATTTGCCCTTTGGGGCGCTGCGGCTTTCGCCACAGGTCAGATCATCACGATGGTTCTGATGATCGTCCTGCCACAGCTTGCGTGGACAGGATATGTCTGCACGCGGGCCAGAACCCGCGTGCAGGACCGCTGGTAACCCAGCGGCTTAAATCAGCCAGCGCGACGGCTGCTCAGACGCTCGACCGAAGCCGAAGCGCGTTCCGTGCGCGTCGAACGCGTGCCGGAAGCTTCCGCCATCACGGCGCGCATTTCGCGCAGGAAGGTGGAGCCCTTCAGCGTGCGCTGCACCAGCACGGAACGACGGTCCAGCGGATCAACCTTGCGGCGCGCCAGGTCCAGTTCGCCCAGACGGTCGAGAGCGCGGGTGATGGCAGGCTTGGACACCTTGAGTTCCAGCGCCAGGCCACGAACCGTGTGCGCCCCGTCCCGCAGATAGCAGGTCAGGAAAACAGCGAGCTGACGGGCAGAAAGGTCGGGCCCGTCACGACGGACCATGGAAACGATGGTGTCGCACAGAAGGTTGAGCATCTGATCATTGGTAGCTTGGGGCATGATCTCTCTCCTAAGCAGTCCCTCCCTCATCTGTTGTCCGATCCCATAACAGGAGCCGACGGGATGAGGGTCGACGTGAAATTGTCTCTGCCTCTCCATGTCCGGAGAGACCGTAGTGGCATTCAAGTGGTGATTCGAAACGCATACGCAAGCATACGGGTTCCAAAACAATCCAGTGGACGATGACTCTGCATCGAAACGATAAAAGGGCGTATGCCTGATTGAAGCGCGTTTGACACCCTAATCTTTCAACACTCCGTCGCTCGGCCACACTGTTTGCCGAGTGAAACGCTTTATGGAAGCTCAGGAATTATTATGAATTCGTGACAAACTCTCCAGAATTGCCCGAAGACCAAGCACTTCTCCGCCCTCGGGACGGCCCGGCCGGGCGCCGTCATTCCACGCATAAGTGTCGATATGCGCCCATTTCTGGCCATCCGGAACGAATTTCTGAAGATAGAGCGCAGCCGTAATGGCCCCCGCCATCGGCTGTGATGTCACATTTCCGAAATCAGCCACTTTACTATCCAGCCATGCATCATAGCCATGCCAGAGCGGCATTCTCCACATTACATCGGCGGTCGTTTTTCCCGATTCGAGAATGAGTGATGCCAGTTCATCGTCATTACTGAACAGCGCGGGCACATCCGGACCGAGTGCCACGCGCGCAGCACCCGTCAGGGTTGCAGCATCCAGAATGGCATCCGGACGGCTTTCAGACGCCTCCGTTATGAGATCACACAACACCAGACGCCCTTCCGCATCCGTATTGCCAATCTCGACCGTCCTGCCACTGCGCGTCCGCAGCACATCCCCCGGCCGCATGGCATGACCCGACACACTGTTCTCGACACAGCCCAGACACAGTTCCAGATCCACATCCAGCCCCAGGTCGATCGCAGCACACATAACGGCCAGCATCAGCGCTGCCCCGCCCATGTCCTTCTTCATGCGCAACATGCCCGCCGCGCCTTTGAGATCGTACCCGCCCGTATCGAAACACACGCCCTTGCCGATCAGCGAAACGCGTGGCGCACCCTCACGGGCCTTCCACCGCGCCACGACCACGACCGGCTTGCGCTCCGACCCCTCGCCCACTTCCGCCAGGCACGGATACGCACTCCGCAGATCATCCCCATCCACAAGACTGACGCTCGCCCCGCGATGCACCAGCGCCGCACCGGCCATATCCGCCAGCTCCCGCGGCCCCAGCAGATTGGCAGGCATGTTGATCAGATCCCGTCCGAACCACAGCGCCTTCGACAGCGCAACGAGCCGCTTTGCCTCATCCGGCACAACCATCCGCGTCGTGACAGGCTTGTCCTCGCCCAGACTGAAACGATACGCCCCCATGCAGAACCCGAGCAGCGCGCTCTCCAGCGCCCCCTCATCAAGCCCGTGGAGCACCGCCGTCCAGTCCCCGTCCGGCAGAGCCGTCCCCAGCTTGCCGAAAGCCACCGGATCATTGACCCGTGCGGACGCCACACACAGAATCGCCGACCCCACGCCCCCGTCACCCGGCAGCAGCGTGAAAGCGCCGTCCTTTGCGGAAAATCCCTGTCCCTGAAGAAACGCCGCATGCTCCCCCAGAAGGCGCGAGACGGTCGCACTGTCCTCACAGGCCACCAGATGAACCAGACGGGCCGAAGCCGCGTCCGCAGAGGTTACGAAGGGAAGCTGGGGATGCGGATTCATAAGACTTTCTTCCTCAAATACAGGTCCCGCCCGATAAAGATCATCCGGATGGGCTTCAGATGCTTGCTTTTGCCCCGCAGGCACCCGACCATTCAGACATGAAGGGTGCATTCCACGGAACCTCGTCCGGTCATCATACCATGCCAGCCAGCATCCGTGCTGCCCTCGGCCCCACCAATACCGGCAAGACCCATTATGCCTTAACGCGCATGATGGCCCATGCGTCCGGCATCATCGGCTTCCCCCTGCGCCTTCTGGCCCGGGAAAACTACGAGCGCCTCGTCAAAATCAAGGGCGAGCGTCACGTCGCCCTCATCACGGGCGAGGAAAAGATCGTCCCGCCCGGAGCACGCTGGTTCTCCTGCACCGTCGAAGCGATGCCGCTGGACCGCAAGGCCGAGTTCGTCGCCATCGACGAGATCCAGCTCGCCTCGGACCCGGATCGCGGCCACATCTTCACGGACCGCCTGCTTCACGCGCGCGGCACGGTCGAGACTCTGTTCCTCGGCGCCGAAACCATCCGCCCGCTGCTCCAGAAACTCGTCCCGGGCATCGAGATCGACATCCGCACCCGCCTCTCCAGCCTGAGCAGCACCGGACACACCAAGCTCTCCCGCCTGCCGCCCCGTTCGGCCATCGTCGCCTTCTCCATGAGCGAGGTTTACGCACTGGCCGAAGTCATCCGCAGGCGTCGCGGCGGCTGTGCCGTCATCATGGGCCAGCTCAGCCCCCGCACCCGCAACGCCCAGGTCGAGCTCTATCAGAACCGCGAAGTCGATTATCTCGTCGCAACCGACGCCATCGGCATGGGCCTGAACATGGACGTCGATCACGTCGCCCTGGCGCAGCTCAGCAAGTTTGACGGCACGGTCCCCCGCCCCCTGTTCCCACAGGAAATCGCCCAGATCGCCGGACGCGCCGGGCGCGGCATGAAAGACGGCACCTTCGGCACCACGGCCGACTGCCCGCCCATGTCCAGCGCCCTCGTCGAAGCCGTCGAACAGCACCGCTTCGACCCGATCCAGCGCCTCTACTGGCGCAACCACGAACTGGACTTCACCAACCCCGCAAACCTGCTCAAAAGCCTGACCCGACCGCCACCGCTGCGTGGCCTGACCGCAGGCCGCGTGGCTTCGGACGTCACCACACTCGAATCCCTGATGCTCGATCCGGACATCCGCGAGAGCGCCCGGGGCAAACGCGCCACCATGCTGCTCTGGGACGTCTGCCAGATCCCCGATTTCCGCAAACTCGGCGACGACAGCCACACCCGTCTCTGCGCGCGTCTTTATATGCATCTGCTCAAGGAAGGCTCCGTCCCCGCCAACTGGATGGAAGGTCATATCCGTGGCCTGGCCAAAACCGAAGGCGATATCGACACACTCATGCACCGCCTCACCGGGGTGCGCGTCTGTTCCTACGTCGCCGCGCGCACCGAATGGAGCCGCCATTCCGCGATGTGGCAGGAACGCGCCCGCGAAGTCGAAGACCTGCTCTCCGACGCCCTGCACGAACGCCTCACCGCCCGCTTCGTGGACCGCCGCGCCACAACGCTCCTTCGCCGCCTCGACAGTGACAGCGACCGCACCCTGCTCTCAGCGGTCAAACCCGACGGTGAAGTCCTCGTCGAAGGCCACAGCATCGGCCGCATCCGTGGCTTCACCCTGGAAACGGATGTCGCCGCAGGCCCCGACCGCCAGATCATCCTTCGCGCCGGCCGCAAGGCCCTGCTGCACGAAATCCCGCGTCGTATCCGCATGCTTCAGGACGCACCCGACACATCCCTCCGACTGGACACCACACACGGCGAACTCTTCTGGGAAGACACACGCCTCGGCCGCCTCGCCGCAGGCCCCTCCCTGCTCCGCCCCGCCATCCAGCTTTTCCCGGCAGAGTTCACCGACACCGTCCAGAAAACCCATGTCGAAACGCGCCTGCTGGACTTTGTGGCACAGCTCATCCAGCGGGATCTCAAGCCTCTCTACCGCAGTCAGGCCCTCGCCGAACGCGAACCCCAGCTCCGCGCGATCCTGCACCGCCTCATGGAAGACGGTGGCATCACCGAAACCCTCCCCGAAGACCACGCACTTTCCCCGGCCCTGAAAAGCAGACTGCGCAAGGGAGGCGTCGAGGTCGGACGTTTCTCGATCTACTGCCCCGCCCTCTTCCGGACCCGTCCGCTCGCGCTTCTGGGCCTTCTCCATGCCCTGCACAACAAGACCCCGATCCGCCCAACCGCGCCCGGGCGCGTCTCGCTGCCCTGGAGCGATATCCAGGGGCAATTCGGCTGGATCCGGGCAGGCGACACCGGCCTGCGCCTCGATATCGCGGAGCGCTGTATCGCGGAAATGCACCAGCTCGCCGTCCGCCACGACCACGCCGCCCCGCTCAGCCTGGCCTCCAGACTGGGCGTGAAAGCCGACATGCTTCCCTCCATTCTCAAAGGCCTCGGCATCGCACACCAGCCGGCCGAAGCCCCCTCATCCGCCCATGCAGGGCCGCCCCGTCCGCTCATGATCCTGAACGACCGCCAGACCCGGGCATCACGTCGGCGCAGATCCGCACCACACCACGCACCGCCCAGACGTTCGGCCCCTCCCCGAACCGACAGCCCCTTCGCAGCACTCGCAGCTCTCAGGGAAAAAATCCGTCCATGAGCGAAGACTACCAGCGGCTGGACCAGTGGCTGTATTACGCCCGCGTCGCCAAGACGCGCCCCCTCTGCGCCGCCATCGTCAGCAAAGGCCGCATCCGCATCAACCGGCAGCCGACCAGCAAGCCCCATGCCAAACTTCACGTTGGCGACATATTGACTTTTCCGGCCGTTTCTGGCGGAGAAGTGCGCGTGTGGCGCGTCTTGGATCTTGGTGAACGCCGCGGTCCGGCAAAAGAAGCCGCACTTCTTTATGAAGCCATCACAGAAGACGGCTGACGATGCTTGCGTCTGAGGCCAAACCTTCGCATATCATCCCGCTCGGATGAAACCGGCCGGATGCCGGACCAGCAAGACGATCGGAGACGTCAATGACCTATGTGGTCACCGAAAACTGCATTCGCTGCAAGTTCACGGATTGCGTGGAAGTCTGCCCCGTAGACTGCTTCTACGCCGGTGAGAATTTCCTCGTCATCAATCCTGACGAATGCATCGACTGCGGCGTGTGTGAGCCGGAATGCCCGGCAGAGGCCATCTTCCCGGACAGCGACAACCGCGCCGCCCCGTGGATCGAGATCAACGCGAAATATTCGACTCAGTGGCCGAACATGACCCGCAAGATCGACGCCATGCCGGACGCCGAAGAATGGAAAGACAAGCCCGGCAAGGCCGCCATGCTGTCCGAGGCGCCCCACAAGGACTGACCCCGCTTTTCTTTGGCGGCATCTTTCACCCGGTCTCCCAGGAGACCGGGTTTTTTTATGCCCGATCGCCAGCTCAGCGCCCTTAGCGGACTGAAGTCCAAAGAAAGCCGGGCACAAAAAAAGGGCTGGCAGGATTTCTCCTGTCAGCCCTTCCCTCAGGTTTCGAAAGAAACCTTAGCGGGACATCATGTTGATGGCCGTGTCGTGCATGATGAAGATCGTACCGCCGATGATGACGATCACCGATGCCGCAGCAAAGATGAAGCACATCAGGTTCCAGCTCTGCTCGGTGCTGGTGTTCATGTGGAGGAAGAACACCAGGTGGACGACGATCTGCACGACGGCGAGAACCGTCAGTGCTGCCATCGTCATCCCCGGGGAGAGGGCGTGGGTCATGACAGCGGCAAAGGATGCCACCGTCAGGATCACGGCCAGAACGAAGCCGATCAGATAGGACGGATAAGAGCCGTGGCTGTCACCCGTCATCGTGGTGGTAGGAGCCTGGGTCATTACATCACACCTGCGAGATAGACGAACGAGAAGACACAGATCCAGACGATGTCAAGAAAGTGCCAGAACAGGCTGAGGCAAGCCAGCTTGTTCATCATACGCTCGGACAGATCCTGCGGACCCATCATCTGCACCATCAGAACGACCATCCAGATCAGGCCGCAGGTGACGTGCAGACCGTGCGTTCCAACCAGCGTGAAGAACGCGGAGAGGAATGCGGAGCGGTCAGGACCATTGCCTTCTGCGATCATGGAGCTGAACTCGTTCAGCTCCAGACCGACGAAGGAAACACCCAGCACGAACGTAACGGCCAGCCAGAGCAGGACCATCTTCTTGTTCTTCGCCAGCGCGTTCAGCGAGGCGAAGCCGTACGTGATGGACGAGAACAGCAGGATAGCCGTCTCGATCCCCACGTTCGTCAGGTCGAACAGTTCCTTGCCCGACGGGCCACCGGCAAACTGGTTCCGGAGGACCGCGAAGGCAGCGAAGATCGACCCGAACAGGACGCAGTCCGTCATCAGGTAGAGCCAGAAGCCGAACACGTTGGGGGACTCGTGGTGTTCCCCGTGGTGGTCGTCAGCGTGTGCCAGAGGCGACATTGTTGCTTCGTGAGCCATAAGTCTTATGCGCCCCTCTTACTCTGCTGCCTGCGCAGCAGCGATACGACGAGAATAGACTTCCTCGTTGTGCTCGATTTCGCTCACCGGGACATAGTAGTCGACGTCGCGGTTGGCGCTGCGCAGGATCATGGTTGCAACGATACCGATCAGGCCGATGGCAGCAAGCCACCAGATGTACCAGATCGAAGCGAAACCGAGGATGAAGCTGAACAGACCGATGAAGACACCAGCAGATGTGTTCTTCGGCATGTGGATCGGAGCCAGCGGCTTGCCGTGAGCCTTCAGACCCAGCTGCTTCTCGGTGTGGAACGTGTCGAGACCATGAATGTCAGGAATGACCGCGAAGTTATAAGCCGGCGGCGGAGAGGAAATGGACCACTCCAGCGTACGGCCGTTCCACGGATCACCCGTCAGATCAAGATTCTCGGGCAGGTTACGGTCACGGATGGAAACGTAGAGCTGCGTGAGCTGGCAGACGATACCGAGAGCGATAACGATTGCACCAACTTCAGCAACGAGCATCCACGGATACCAGTCGGGGTTGTCATAGTGGTTCATACGACGCGTCATGCCTTCGAGGCCGAGGACATAAAGCGGAATGAAGGCCAGGTAGAAACCGACGAACCAGCACCAGAAAGCGCGCTTGCCCCAGGCTTCGTTCAGCTTGAAGCCGAAAGCCTTCGGGAACCAGAAACCCATGCCCGCGATGTAGCCGAAGTACACACCGCCGATGATGACGTTGTGGAAGTGGGCAATCAGGAACAGGGAGTTATGCAGGATCCAGTCAGCGGCCGGCATGGCCATCATGACACCGGTCATACCACCGATGGAGAAGGTGATCATGAAGCCGAGCGTCCAGTGCATCGGAGCCGTGAATTCCACGCGGCCCTTATACATCGTGAACAGCCAGTTGAAGATCTTCACACCCGTCGGGACGGCGATGATCATCGTCATGATACCGAAGAAGGTATTGACGTTGGCACCGGCACCCATGGTGAAGAAGTGATGCACCCACACGACGAAGGAGAGCACCATGATGGAGCACGTGGCGTACACCATCGTCTTGTAGCCGAAGAGCGGCTTCTGGGAGAACGTTGCAGTGACCTCGGAGAAAACACCGAACGCCGGGATGACGAGGATGTAAACTTCCGGATGGCCCCAGGTCCAGATCATGCTGAGGTAAAGCATGACGTTGCCGCCGGCATCGTTCGTGAAGAAGTGCATGCCGAGGTAACGGTCAAGGCTGAGCAGAGCCAGCGTCACCGTCAGAACCGGGAAGGACACCATGATCAGAACGGTCGTGCAGAACGCGGTCCAGGTGAAGACCGGCATCTGCATCCAGCCCATGCCAGGCGCACGCATCTTGACGATGGTCGTGAAGAAGTTCACGCCCGTCAGCAGCGTACCGACACCGGAGATCTGAACGGCCCAGATATAGTAGTCAACGCCAACACCCGGGCTGAACTGCATTTCGGACAGAGGCGGGTAAACCAGCCAGCCGCACTGGGCAAACTCACCGATAAACAGCGAGATGTTGATCAGCAGGGCACCGACCAGCGTCATATAGAAGCTGAGCGAGTTCAGGAACGGGAACGCAACGTCGCGAGCACCGATCTGAAGGGGAACAACCAGGTTCATCAGGCCCGTCATGAACGCCATCGCCATGAAGAAGATCATGATGGTGCCGTGAGCGGAGAAGATCTGGTCGTAGTGATGAGGCGGCAGGTAACCGGGATTACCCTTGTAAGCCAGCGCGAGCTGGGTACGCATCATGATGGCGTCCGCAAAACCGCGGAACAGCATGACGATCGCCAGGATGATGTACATTACGGCAAGACGCTTGTGGTCGACAGTCGTCAGCCAGTCACGCCAGAGATAGCCCCATTTGCCATAATAGGTGACAGCACCCAGTACGGCGAGACCGATGACAGCAACACCAATGAACGTACCGACAAGAATCGGCACATCCAACGGTATGGCTGATAAGGAGAGTTTTCCGAGCATCTGTCGGTTATTCCTTCATGCCAGTGTCGGACGGTGCAGCGTTGGAAGCAGACTGCATGTGCATGACCTTGCCCGTCTTCTTGTCCACCATCATGCCGTTGTTGTACTTGGCAACGATGCCGTCGAAGAGATCCGGCTGGACATGCGCGAAATACTGTACCGGTGCAGCTTCCTGCGGTGCAGCATATTTCGGGTATGTGGTGTCGTCGAGATTTTCGCTTCCGCTCTTCACCTTCTCAACCCAGTCGTTGAACTGAGCCGGATCCATGGCGAGGGTACGGAACTTCATATCCGAGAAACCACGGCCGCTGAACTGTGAAGCCTCACCCAGGTAATCCCCGGATTCACTTGCAAGCAGATGCAGCTGGGTCTGTTCACCCGGCATGGCGTAGATCATCGAACCCAGACGGGGGATGAAGAACGACGTCATGACGGAATCAGACGTGATCTGGAAGTTCAGCGGCGTGTTCGTCGGAACATCCAGCTGGTTGATCGTTGCGATCCCCAGGTCCGGATAGATGAACATCCACTTCCAGTCGAGAGAGACCACCTGGACATTCAGGGGCTTGACGTTGTCAGCCGTCTGAAGCGGGCGGTACGGGTCATAAGCATGCGTGCTCCACCAGCTGATGGCACCCAGAAGGGCGATCAGGATGGCGGGAACGCCCCAGATGACATATTCGATTGCGGTCGAATGATCCCAGGTCGGGAGGTATTCGGCCTCTTTGTTGGAAGCACGATACTTCCACGCAAAATAAAGCGTCGCGGCGCAGGTGGGAACCACGACCAGCATCATGATGACGAATTCCGCCACCATGACATCGCGGTTCATTTCTGCGACCGGGCCGCGCGGCTGAAGCAGATCAACCGTACAACCCGATAGCATCAGCGCCGGCAACGCTGGGAGATATCGCCAGAGTTTTTTCATCGGTCCTGCTTTCATCATCCGTTCCGGCTTGCAGTAGTCGCCGGGAAACGGTTTGACACGATAAGGTCCGCATCAGTGCCGCCGAACGCTGCCATAGTCTGCTACCTTTCTCGTTCGTATCCTGACGTCAGGAACCGGATCAAAGATCCGACCCTGAAATTCATTCAGCATGGGACACGGCTGTCCCGGTTCCTCAGGTTTTTTCCGCCTGAATCGCCTCAAAGACAAGGCTTATCACGGATTTCGTGAGCACTCCCCCAAAATGGACGTCAGAGTGAAATGGCTGTTTTTCGCCACATTTGATCTAATTACGACTTTCATTAAGCCTGAACATTACCGATTTTTAATGTAAACTCGTTTAGAATTCGCGGAAATAATTCAAGACTTTTTTGGTCCAAAAAGCAGAAAGGGGCGGCATCAACTGCCGCCCCTTTCAGGATCTCCAATATCGCGCAGATAGTAATCTCAGTCGTTGTTACCTGAGCGAACCCCCATGAACTGGATCAGGAACTGAAACAGGTTCACGAAATTGAGATACATCGTCAGCGCATCATAGACACTCAGCTTCGCAACATCTTCTGGACCAGCATAAGCCATGTACTGCTGGTACGTGATCTTGATGCGCTGCGTGTCATACGCTGCCAGTAGGGTGAAAAGCCCCACACCTATTATGGAAACCAGCATGGCAAGCGGCGAACTGTGGAGGAAAATGTTCACCACGGACGCCAGAATGATCCCGATCAGCCCCATGAACAGGAAGGAACCGAGTCGAGCGAGATTGGCGCCGGTCGTGTATCCCCACAGCGACATTCCGGCGAATGTAATGGCCGTCACGAAGAAGGTGCGGGCCACGGAAACGCCGGTATAGCTCAGCAGAAGGCTGGCCATGCTCGCCCCCATCGCCGCACTGAACAGCAGGAAAATCCCCTGCACGGCCGGCCGGGACAGACGGTTGACCCCGAAGGACAGGACCATCACGAACACAAGCGGCGCAAAGATGCTGATCCCCCCCAGCAGGGTCGGGCGCAGAACAATGGCACCGTTCGGCATCTCTGCCAGATGGAAGAAGAGAGCGCGCAGGGATGTCTGCGCCACGCCATAGGCGACCAGTCCCGTGATCACCAGACCAAGCGCCATCCAGTTGAAGACCCGGCACATATAAGCACGAAGCCCGGCATCGAGACTGCCGGCTCCGGCCTGCACACCGGCTCTGCTGAAGTTGGTATTGAAAGCCATGACACCTTTTCCAATGAGATGCCCTTCTGAAAAGGGCGCTTGACGAACCCGGGAGGGCCGTCCGTACACTCGGACTGAATGTGGGGTTTTTGCCGGAAGGGTCAAGAATACTCCGCCGCCCCTTACTTCTTTTTCATGGGAAACGCGCCTCTTGAGACTTTTTGTCGCACTCGACCTTCCTGCCGATGTCCGGGAAACGCTTGCGCTGATGCGCGGTTCCATGCCCGGCGTGCAATGGGTTCCAGCCGAAAACCATCACATCACCCTCCGCTTCATCGGAGAGATCACGGACCGGCACCGGCTGGAGGAAATCGACCTCGCCCTCTCCCGCCTTGCCTGGCAGCCTTTCGAACTCTCTCTGGCGCAGGCCGACATCCGTGAAGGCCTCACGGCGGACAGTCTCCTGATCGGGGTCGAACGCACCCGCCAGCTGGACGCATTGCAGTCCCAGGTCGAAAGCGCCCTTCGCCGTGCCGGCTGCCCTCCAGCCAAGCGCCGCTTCCAACCCACCATCACCCTGGGGCATTTTTTCCCGAACCAGCGGGCCGATGCCATCAAATGGGTCCAGCGGCACAATCTCTTCCGCAGCAAACCCATGTCCGTAGAGCACGTTACACTCTTCGAGAGCCTCCGGAGCCTGGGCGAGCACGTCTATGTTCCCCGCGAAGAATATGCCTGGCGGCCGGAAATGCCGCTGATCCCCGAGGAAGAATGACCCTGTCCGTTCCGTCACCCGAGGAGCGCCTCGAGGCACTCCTCACGGAAGTCCGGGCCTGCCGTGTCTGCGAGGCTCATCTTCCCCTCGGCGCCCGGCCTCTGATCCACGCTTCCGCCACATCGAGAATCCTGATCGCCAGCCAAGCCCCTGGCACAAAGGCCCATATCGCCGGAAAATCCTTCTACGATCCCTCCGGCAACCGCCTGCGCGACTGGCTCGGCATTTCAGAAGACATCTTTTACGACACGCGCCAGATCGCCATTTTTCCGATGGGCCTGTGTTATCCCGGACGCCTTCCCAAAGGCGGCGACAACCCGCCCCGCCCGGAATGCGCCCCGCTATGGCGCCGTCGCGTCCTTTCCCTCATGCCGGATATCCGCCTGACGCTGCTCGTCGGAAGCTATTCCCAGAACCATGTTCTGGGACGCGGTTCAGTTACGGAACGCGTCAGGAATTTCCGGGACTATCTGCCCGAATACTTTCCCCTGCCCCACCCCTCATGGCGTACCGGCGTCTGGGAAAGAAAAGCGCCATGGTTTCAGGAAGATGTCATTCCCGCCCTGCGCGAGCGCGTTCACGCGATACTGGCGGGGCGCTGATCAGGCTGCCTTGGCCTGTTTCAGCGCCTCGACAAGGAACCCTTCCACGCCCGACGCCAGGATCTGCACCCCGATCGCCAGCAGGATCAGCGCCGCAAGCCGGCTGACAATCCGCGTTCCCGTCACACCCAGCATCGCAACAACCCGCTCCGCATAGGCGTAAACGACCGCCACCACGATCGCCATGGTCGTCGCGGCAGCCGATACGCCGACATAATAATCCGCGGTGGGCATGTTCGGCGGCGTGGATGAACTAAGCGCGATGGCTACGGAAATGCTGCCCGGCCCCACCGTAAACGGCATGGCCAACGGAAAGAACGCCGTCTCCCGCAGGTCCGGTGTCGTCACCGTCCGACCGCCCTGAAGCGCCTGCTTTTCCTTGCGCGCCTCGGACGTCTCAGGCTGCAGCAGCATCAGCCAGGCACGCGACGCCACAACCAGTCCGCCCGTAATCCGCAGCGCATTGATCGAAATTCCGAAGAACCCGAGGATCCAGCTCCCGAACCAGATGGACACCAGCATGATGCCCAGCGAATTCAGCGCCACCTGACGCGCCAGTTCGACAACCTCGCGACGATCGCGCCCTTCCGTCGCCTGAGCGAAGATCAGTGACGCCCCAAGCGGGTTAATGATCGAGAAGAGCGCCGGAAAGGCAATCAACCAGCTGCTGAGCGTATTCCCCAGCCCGGGTGCCAGGCTCATGAACCGGTCAGACCTGACGCAGCCTGTGGCTGGCGCTTGCGTGCCAGCCGTTCCTCACCCTTCAGAAAAGCCCGCAGCATCCGATAATCCTCGGAAAAACAGCACACCGTCCCAGCCGTCCTGTCCGGACAGACCGTCAGTCCCAGATCGTTATAGACGGCCATCAGCGACTGGCCAACCTGTATGAAGGCGAGCTTGCACCCTTCCTGCAACGCCAGATCCCGCAGCCGCCAGATCGCCGCAACGCAGTTCCGTTCAGACCCGGCCGGATCGCCCAGCCCGATAATGAACTGCCCCGTCCGCAGGAACGGAATGGCCGCACGCCCGGCTTCATCCAGCAACAGCCCGGTCGGACGACGCGCGCCCAACTGCGGCAGTGCATGGGCCAGACTGTGATAGCGATGCGCATTCTCCGCAGTCCAGGCCTCGAACCGGATCCGCGTCCTCCGCATCCCGCGCCACAGGACATAGAACCCGCACAGTGCCGAGAACCCCAGAAACCAGCGCCCGACGGCCGTATGGGCGTCATAGATCATCGACCGCCACCAGATCGGCCCGAGATGCCGCTGCACGGCAACCCAGCCCACACCCATAAGCCCAAGCCCCCAGAGCGAGAGCGGCGCCAGCATCGACGGTGTCAGCGGTGCAGCCAGAAGATGCGCCCGGCGATAATAGCAGTTCCGGAACGGCAGCAGCAGCAGCATCACGAGGATGATGACCACCGGCCCTTCCCACGGCGCATGCCGCAGCATCAGCAGCAGAGCCGCCGAACCCAGCATTCCGAGGGAAAACTTCCAGGCCAGCGCCACGCGCTGCGACAGCCCCCAGGACAGTGCCACCAGCCCGACACCCGCCACCGTCAGCAGCAGATCCGCGATCTGTGACACAGCCGCCCCAAGGGATGTCTGAAGCGGCGGCAAATCCGCCACCAGCGCGTAAAGCACGAGCAGAATGCCCACGACCGCCTGAACACTCGTCGCCACGGCCACGGAAAAATCCGCTTCCGACTCACGGATGACCTGACTGGGCCGCACCCGCCGCGGCGTCTGCCCCGCCGAAACCAGAGCCTGCTCACCGCGCAGGAACAGCTCATGCCCCGCGAACATCAATCCCGCGAGAAGCAGCGGAATGATGTAATAGAAAAGCCTGAAAACAAGGATGGCGCCCATGATCTGCGACGCCGGCAGATAGGCCTGCAACGCCAGTAGCATGGCCCCGTCAAAAACGCCCAGGCCACCCGGCACACTGGCCATGAGCCCGGCCGTATAGGACGCCAGATAGATCGCCAGGAACGTCCCGAACCCGAAATGTGCCTCGGGCGGAAGCGGAGGCAGCACGCAATACGCAATCAGCGCCGTCGCGGCCATGTCCGCCGCACTGACCGCGATCTGCGCAATCGCAATGCCCGGTCCCGGAAGCTCGATCTCGTATTTCCAGATCCGCACATGCCGCCGCACGCGCGCCACCAGCACATAAGCCAGCAACACACCCCACAGCACCAGCCCCGCCAGACGAAGCAGGAACTCCGGCAAATGGGACAACACCGGCACGGCATGCGGCTCAAGGATCAGGATGCCGCCAATCAGCGCCATCGTCCCCAGCAGATAGGTCGCCGAGCAGAACGCAATGATCTGCGCAATCGCCCCCGGCGCCACGCCCCAGCTCCGATAGAGCCGAAAACGTACCGCCGCCCCTGAAATCGCCGCACATCCCAGATTATGGGACAGCACGTAGGAGCAGAACGCCGCAAACGCTGAACGCTGGTAGGACACCTTCGCCCGGACATGCAGACAGGCCAGCCGGTCATAGAAAGACAGGATGAAGTACGACAGGACCGTCGCCGCACCACCCGCCAGCAGTGCGGAATCCGGAATGGCGCTCAGGCTCGTGATGATGTCATGCAGCGACAGATGCCGCAGTTCCCGCCAGATGACGACAACCGCCGCCACCAGCAGGACCAGCCCCACGAGAGCGGGCGCACGGGACATGAACACCTGCCACCGCCGCTTCCGCTGCCCGGTCTCCGCACATGCCCCGTCAGCCGCCCCTACATCCACAGACAGGCTCTGCTCTTCCATCACGGAAGACACCTGAACATCCTGCGGTCTGTTATCCCCGGGCATGCCCACGGCTCAGTCCTGCACAGGCTCTTCGACAGGCCGCGCGAGGGCATCCCGGATCAGGCCGACCGTCTCCGGCAGCCCGAACAGGGAAGCGAAAATCCCGAAACGCGGCCCTTCGGTCTGTCCGAGCAGCACTTCATACAGGCACCCGAACCAGGACCGCAGTTCCGGCTTGGCGAAATAGCGCTTGCCAACCTCGAACACGACATCCTGCACATCGCCCGGTGCCGTATCCGGCGCGAGCTTCGCAAGTTCGTCCGCCAGATCCTCAAGTCCCTTCCGCTCGGTCTCTGTCGGCGCACGATAGGTCTTGTTGGGGTACACCTGCTCCTTGAAATAGGTCAGCGCACAGTGCACGAGCCGGTCCACATACGGATGCGTCTCGGGCGACAGAGTCGGATCATAGCGCCGCAGGAACTTCCACAGCGTCTCCGGCTTGTCGGCATTCGCCACGTTCGCAAGATTGAGCAGCGCCGTATAGGACACCGGGCTGGTGTCTTCCGGACGGATCGTCCCACCATGGATGAACCACACCGGATTGGCCATCAGCTCCGGCCCTTCCTGCGTCTCGGCCTTCTGCACAAGCGTCAGGTAGTCGTCCGTCGCACGCGGAATGACGTCAAAGAACAGACGCTTGGCCCGCGTCGGCTGCTGGAACATGTACTGCGCCAGGCTCTCCGGCGTGCCGTAACGCAGCCATTCCTCAACCGACAGACCATTGCCCTTGGACTTGCTGATCTTCTGCCCCTGCGCATCGAGGAACAGCTCATAGGTCAGACCCGCAGGCGGCTCCTTGCCCAGAATACGGCAGATCTTCGAGGACAGCTTCACACTGTCGATCAGATCCTTGCCGGACATCTCATAATCCACGCCCAGCGCATACCAGCGCATGGCCCAGTCGGCCTTCCACTGCATCTTGGCATGACCGCCCAGAACGGACGTCTCGAACGTCTTGCCGGCCTCGTCCTTCCAGACAACGGTCCCGGCCTCCGGATCGACCTTGATGATCGGAACCTGCATGACCTGCCCGGTCTCGGGATGGATCGGCAGAACGGGCGAATAGGTCGCGCGGCGCTCCGGACCAAGCGTCGGAATAATGGTCGCCACGACTTCATCATGGACTTCAAGCATACGGCGCAGCGCCGCATCGAAGGTGCCGTTGGTATAATACTGCGTGGCGGAGGCGAATTCGTAATCGAAACCGAAACTGTCGAGGAACTGGCGAAGGCGCGCGTTATTATGCGCGGCAAAGCTGTCATATTCGCCAAACGGATCGGGCACCCGCGTCAGTGGCAGCCCCAGATGCTGCGCGAGCATCTCCTGTTCCGGCACATTGGTCGGCACCTTGCGCAGCGCGTCCATGTCATCGGAGAACGCAAGCAGACGCGTCGGACGGCCCGTCAGCGCCTCATAGGCCTGACGCACCCAGGTCGTCCGCGCCACTTCGCCGAACGTGCCGATATGCGGCAGACCCGACGGACCATAGCCCGTTTCCAGAAGGGCCGGAGCCTGCTCCGAAGCATCAGATGCGCGCGCGTCCATGCGCGCGGTGATTTTTCGTGCCTCTTCGAACGGCCATGCTTTCGGAAGCGGCGCGTCAGGAGAGAGGGACGGGGCGATAGGTGTCTTGGTTTTCTGCATGATTACCGGAAAAGGTAGGGAGACACTTCTCCCCGGTCAAGCAATACGACACATTGCGGTTTCAACCAGACACATCCATGTGGTTACGAAATATTTCAGGGATTTTTCCGCGCTTCCCAAGCCCTTGCAGACAGCCAGCTTTCACGTTCCGTTCGCAAAACCCGCAAAACATCCTCGCCGGATTTTCCCCTACCCGCTACAGTGGCGAGAATGCCCCGCGCCCCCACCTTTCTCTCGCCATTCGACGCTCCGGCCCTCGTCGCCCGTCGCGGCCTGTCCTCGCTCCTCACCCCGGATGGCGAACTGCTGGACCTCACGGCAGAAGAAACGCGCGAGCGCCTCACCCAGCTCCCCCCACCCCTTCTGGTCCACGGTCCCGCCGCCCTGCGCGCGCTGGATCTCTCCCCGCTGTCCCAGCCCGTTCCCTGGTTCGACCTGCTGGACCTCTTCCTGTTCGTCCGCCCCGCGACAACCGTCGCCCCTACCCCGCGCGGACTGGCCCTCGCCCTCAGCATCGAACCGCCCGAAACCATCGGCGCGGACCTCCTTCCAATCCTGTGCGAAACCCTGCTCGACGAACTGCGCCACAAGGCCGAAACACCCGAGGGCGCCCGCCTGCGCGCCCTGATGGTCCCCCTGACCCGCGCCGGCTGGGCCTGGAGCGGCGAGATCACGGACGTGCTCGGCACTCCGCGAGACACCACCGGCGCGCACCCCTACGAAGCCATCCGCATCTGGAAACGCCTGCCGCGCTGGGAAGAAACCGCCCCCCGCCCCGCGCCCGGAAGTCAGCCCGTCTCGCCAAACGCAGCCCGCCAGCGCCTGCGCGATATCCTAGGAGAAAACGCCGAAATCCGTCACGGTCAGGCCGATTTCGCCTCCGTCGCCACGGCCGCCTTCGAGCCACGTGAAAGCATCGGCTCCCCCAATGTCGTCCTCGCCGAAGCCGGAACCGGGACGGGCAAGACGCTGGGCTACATCGCGCCCGCCAGCCTCTGGGCCGAGCAGAATGACGGTGCCGTCTGGGTCAGCACCTACACCCGCCACCTCCAGCGCCAGATCGAGCAGGAACTCCGCCGCCTCTACCCGGACGAAACGACCCTGCGGGAGAAGGTCGTCGTCCGCAAAGGTCGCGAGAACTATCTGTGCCTGCTGAACATGGAAGACCTGCTTAACGTCGCCACTTCCCGCGGCCCTGACGGTTACGCCGCCCTGCTCCCGATGGCCCTGCTCGCCCGCTGGGCCGAAGCCAGCCGCGACGGCGATCTCATGGGCGGTGACCTCCCGGGCTGGTTCGGCGAACTCTTCGGCCACGGCACATTGTTCGGCGTCGCCGACCGACGGGGCGAATGCATCCACGCCGCCTGTCCGCATTACCAGACCTGCTTCGTCGAACACGGCATCCGCCGCGCCCGTCAGGCCGATCTGGTCGTCGCCAACCACGCTCTCGTCCTCTCACAGGCCGCCTGGGCCGCGCTCGCCCCACCAGGCCTGCCCGACGAAGACACCACCCCCACGCGCTACGTTTTCGACGAAGGCCACCACATCCCCGATGCCGCCGACAGCGCCTTCGCCACGGCCCTGTCCGGCCTCGAAGCCGCCGAACTCCGACGCTGGCTGCTGGGCGCCGAAGGCAGCCGCTCCCGCGCCCGTGGTCTGCAACGCCGGCTGGACGATCTGGTCGAACGCCTGCCCATGATCGACACGCCGCTTCAGGCCGCACTTCAGGCCGCCCGCGCCCTGCCCGCCCCCGGCTGGAGCACGCGCCTGCGCCCGCAGACCGAACCCGAACAGGACCCGGACCTTCCCCCGCTGCCCGGCGAAACACCCCTGCTGATCCCCGAAGAGCCCGCGCCGGAAAACCCGTCCGAAGCCTTCCTGCGCGCCCTGGACCACCAACTCCGCGCCCGACAGACCAAGGACAGCCGCGACGGCTATATTTCGGCGGAGTGCGACCTGCACCCCGTCAATGAGGATGTCGCCAGCACCGCCGAAACCCTCAGCCGCGCCCTCACGCGCCTGCGCGATCCCATCAGGATGCTGGCCGACCGTCTCGCCGCACAGGTCGAGGACGATGCGGAAATGGACGCCCCGACCCGCCAGCGCATCGAGGCCATGATCCGCACCCTGCACCGCCGCGCCATCAGCCGCCTCTCCGGTTGGATCGGCATGCTGGACGCGCTGCAAACGCCTCCCGAACCGGACGTCACCCCCACCTTCGTGGACTTCATCCGCACCGAACGCCTGCCCCGCACCCGCGCGACACAGGGCGACCACGACATCGGCCTGTACCGGCACTGGCTGGACCCGACCATTCCGTTCGTCTCGACCATCCAAACACCCGCCCATGGCCTGCTCATGACGTCCGCCACCCTGCGCGACCAGACCGGCCATGGCGACACACAGAACGAGGCCAGCTGGCACGCCGCCGAACTGCGTCTGGGCGCCACGCATTTCCTCAAGCCGCCCATCCGTGCCTCGGTCATGAGCCCGTTCGACTACGCCACGCAGACACGCGCCTATGTCATCACCGACGTCTCGGGCGAAATCCCGTCCCTCGCCCACGCCTTCCGCGCTCTGTTCGAAACGGCAGGCGGCGGCGCGCTTGGCCTCTTCACGGCCATCCGCCGCCTGCGCGAAGTCCACCGCCGCATCCACGAACCGCTGGAAACGCAGGGCTTCCCGCTCTACGCACAGCATGTCGATGCCATGGACAACACCACCCTGGTGGACGTCTTCCGCACCGAAACCCATAGCTGCCTGCTGGGCACGGACGCGATGCGCGATGGCGTAGACGTCCCCGGCGAAGCCCTGCGCATGGTCGTGTTCGAAAAGACCCCCTGGCCCCGCCCCGACATCCTGCACCGCGAACGTCGCCGCCTGCTCTCCGAAGGCCGCCCCGGCGATTACGACGACCGCATCACCCGCATGCGCCTGCGACAGGCTTTCGGACGCCTGATCCGTCAGGGCACCGATCGCGGCGTGTTCGTCATGCTGGACCGCCGCATGCCCTCACGCCTGCTCTCCGCCTTCCCCGACGGCGTGGACGTCCGCCGTATGCCACTGGCCGAAGCACTGGAAGACATCGCCCGCTTTCTGCGCCCCGAGGAACAGGAAAACGGACCGCCCCTCCTTCAGGGCTGACCCAGGGGCTGAACCGACTGCTGCGCCAGGCTGCGCATGCTGGTTGCCAGACGATCCCGAAGCTGGTGCAGCTCCTTTTCCTGCTCCTGTGCCCGCTCGGCCGCGAGCCTGTCATTCTGCGCCATTTCGCCCAGAGCCTGCGTCACCTTGTCCGCTGCCTGTGCCAGCGCTTCCATCTGCCGCGGGTCCACACCTCGGCTGGACGCCGTCGTCCGCGCCGCATCCAGCGCACCATCCGCCACGAGCCCAAGGATCTTGCGGTCCGCCTCATTCAGCGCATCGCGCGCCGTGGCGGCATTGCGGTTATCCACCTGCCCCACCGCCACCGCACAGGCCGCCTTCAGATTGGGAATGGTCTTTGTCAGCGCCGAATGCAGCGCCATGATCCGCGCTTCCGCCGCCTCACGCGTGCTCTTGATCATCGGAATGGTCAGGGCAGCCCGCATCAGCCCTTCGCGCTGCTCGCTCAGATGCCCCGAAAAATTCGCCAGACGTCCGCGCAATTCCATAACCTCGGCCGCATCCACAGGATCCTGCGTCTCCAGAGCATGCTGCCGCAATGCCTCAACTTTCCGCTCGCCCTCTTCAAGCGCAAGCTGCCCGGCCGCGATGTCGATATTCAGCTCACGAACACCCTGCCGAAGCGCCTGATACATGTCCTCAAATGACGTGATGTTCCGCTTGAGATCGGCAATCGTGACCCGCGCCTTGGCCTCCTGCTGATCCATCAGGGCATTGAATTTCTTGCGGTTCTCGGCAAACCCGCTGAGCGCATCCTTCGCGCCCCCAAGCAAACCGCCCATTTTCGCCAGAAACCCACCCGGAGCCGCACCTTCGCCCCGCGCCAGCTTCTGAAGCTCGCCAATGCGCAGGATCTTCACGCCATCCAGAACACCCGCCGCGATTTCCCCAACAGCATCGCTTTCGCCCAGCGTCCGCCCAGCCAGCATCCGGTCCGAAACCTTCGCAAGCTCCCCCAGAGCACCCATGCCATGCGACAGAAGCGTGTTCAGATCCGAAAAATCGATCATCTCCGCCCGTCGATGCGCTTCCTCGACCATATCCGCCGGCAGACGGCTGATTTCCACCAGCCGCGGAAAAGCCGGCATCGGCTCCAGCTCTACCTGCACAGCTCCAGCGGCAACCGGAGCCTCAGCCTTCACAGGAGCGGGCGCAGGCTCGTCGGCATAAAGATCGCTCAGATCCAGCGGTCTGGTCTCGTCAGCACTCATGTCAGTCATCCAGCGTCAGAGTGAAAGTCGGATCGATGCGAAACTCCGGGTCCGGCTTACCGGTATCGTACATCGCCGTCCCTACCGCGAGAAACTCGACGATATGATCGCCCCAGACATGCGATTCCTCGCGCAGCGTCGTGCCGATGATCTCATTGGCCCCGACCTCCGCCGCATGGGCCGACATCCGCTCCATCGCGTGCTCGCGCGCTGTGTAATAGGCCTGCGTAAACAGATCGAGCTCCACACACTGCATCGCCTGCTTAAGCGTCGTCATCAGGCTGCGGCGCGGAATATGCTGTACGCAGCATCCGAGAACCAGATCCAGCGGCCGCCGCCCCGATCGCAGCGCCAACGCAAAATCCTGCCCCGACAGATCGGACGTGAACGGCCGCCCGTCCGGCCGCCGATACCCCGGATGCCCTTCTGCATGCACGATGGCCGTCCCGAACGCCCGGAATTCCAGCATCCCGCTATCGGCAAGCTGCGAAATCTCAAGCCGCGTCCCCACGATCCCATCCGCGCCAAGCTGCTCAGCTTCCTCGCGCATGATCTCGACCGCCTTCTCACGCGCGCCATACATGGCCCCCGTCAGATCCGTCAGCTCATAGGACGTGTTACGGAACTGCGTATTGGCCTGCACCTTCCAGATGCTGTTCCCCAGACACAAACCCAGCGCCCGGAACCCGGCCTGCTCCACAACCAGCAGTTCGCGCACGCTGAAATCCGAAGTCGCAACCCGCCCGCCAGCAGCCCTCACAGGCGGCATCTCACCACCCTGCGCCGGTTCGGAAGCACCGCTGCCGCCCCAGCCAGGAGGAAGACTGTCAAAACCCGGAACCTGATCAAAGATACCCATGGGAATCCCGCTGCAAAATCCAAAAGAACACGAGGCCGTCCAAAACGAACCTCAGAAAAGATCACCCAGCCCGTCGAACAGACCACCGAGCCCCTCGGCCACTTCGCTGACGACCTCGCCGCCAGCCTCAAGCCCCAGAACAGCCGCCTCAACGCGCCCTTCCCCGGTCTCTTCCTCAACTTCAATCCGGTTGGACACCCCGGCAAACAATGGCCGGTGCTGCATGCCGGTCCGAACCGTCTCCTCAAGCCCGCAAAGCATCGCAGGCGAAACGGAACCCTGCCCGCCAATTCGCCAATAGCCCAGAATGCTCACAGCCGCCCGCACCCGGATCGACTTCACGACACCCCGCTCCGACCGGACCATCAGCCCGACCGTCTCGTCATGTCCCAGCGCCCCGTCCCAGTCCTGACAGACCGGATCGTTCCGCAAGCTCTGCGCCGCCGCATCCCGCGCCGCCCGCTTGGCCTGCGTCAGAAGCGCGCTTTCCCCGAGCTTCATCGCGTCGAAAAAACCTTCCAGAGGCCCCGTATACCGGACCTCCTCCCACGTCCCGACGCCATAACTCACCGGCACGATCCCCGCCGCAAGCGCCACATCCAGCGTCGCCGCATTCCACGGCACACAAGGGATCACACCGCGGCGCTCAAGCTGCGGCACCCGCACGGCCTCGCCATGCAGCATGAACCCCAGCGCCCCGCCATGATGCTCCAGCCGATACCGCAAATTCAGAACCGCATCCGCCCCAAGCGCCCGCGCCTGCTCACGGATCCGGTCCGTCGCCGTCCGCCAGCCCGCCTCATGCACGGCCTGCCAGCTCAAACCGGATTTCCACCAGGTTTCCGCATGAACATTCCCGATCGGCACCATCGCCATCGACGGCGCGAGCAATGCCTGCCGCACCGATCCCAGCCGCACCAGAGGCCGGGGACGCCCCTCAAGTTCATGAAAAGCCCGCGTTTCGGGGGCCTTTTTCGGACCTGAAGACCACGGAAACAGCCTCATCACGGCCGAAAATCCGTCAGTTCCGCCGCAGCCTGCCCCTCACCCGAAACCGCCAGTCCTGCCTCATGCATCTTCTGGCGCAGCTGCACGATCCAGTCCCGGACAGGAACCTGTTTGCGGCTGATGACCACGCCGCGAACCTCATGCGCAATCCCGGCTACGACCGCAGCGCCCTCACGCCGAAGCTCAAACACCCGCGTCTCGAACCGCAGGGAAAGCCCCTCGATCTCAACCGTCCGCTTCAGCCAGCCCCGGGCCCTGCGCGACACCGTCGTCTGGCGCGGAAAAGCCTGCTCGCAGAACACGGCAAACTTCTCCAGAAAGCGCTCACGGCCGCCCTCGGCTTCCCTGATCAGCGCCGCAAGATCGTCGATATTCCCGCTCATGAGCCCCTCTCCGAGATCCCTGTTACACTTCGACAGGTTTCCGCGCCCGTCAATCAGGAAATTACGCCCCCGGAAAGTTCGCACAAAAAAAAGCCCCCGACCACAAAGGCCGGGGGCTCTTCAGGACCCCGAAAGGTCCAGGCCGTTTTTCAGACTGACAGGATCAGAAGTTCAGACCGGCCTGCAGGAAGAAATAACGTCCCTGGTAGAAGCTGCCATAGGTCGCGCCGGCGCTGTTATCCACGCCACTGGCCACGAACGGCGGCTTCTTGTTGGTGATGTTGTTGATGCCGCTCTCGAAGTTCCACTTCTTCCAGCGATAGGCCAGCGTCAGATCCTGTTCGATCATCATCGGCGTCTTGTAACGACCAGCCGTCGTGGAGTTCAGGAACTCGGACTGATCGTTCCAGCGCATACCGCCGATGAACTGCACCATATAGGTCGCCGTGAACGCACCATGGGTCCAGCCGAACGTCGCATAGTCACGAACGCGCGGAATACCATAGGACGCATTGGCGTTGTTCGGACCACCGGCATACAGCAGCGCACCCGTGTAGTTGGTGAACGCGCCACCGGGAACCAGCTGCTGCGTGTAGTTCAGCAGATACTGGAAGTTGTTGGAGACCGACAGGACATCGTGACGTGCCACACGGATGCGGTAGTCGAAATCGAAGTCCACGCCGCTCTCATGCAGCGCACCCGTGTTCTGGTTCGTCGCCGTAACTGTATTGATCTGGCCATTCGACAGACGGTTGATCGTATTGCACAGCGAAGGGCTGGTGCCGGTGTAGCATCCGTCCAGAATATACTGCGTCGGAAGCGCGCTGATCGTGTGGTTGACCGAGTAGTGCCAGAACTCACCGGAGATGGAGAGGTTCGGGATCCAGCGCGGCGTGATGATCGTACCGAACGTGTAGGTCCGCCCGATCTCAGGTGCCAGATGCGCATTGCCGCCACCCAGCGTCGGAACCTGACCCGTACCGGACTGATGGAACGTGGAGGTGTTGATCCCCTGCTTCGCACAGGTCGCCGCAACCGCCGCCGAAGCAGCACCATACGTACCGACCTGGCCCGCATCGCACGGATCGTTGGCAAGGTTGTAGCTGAGCGACTGACCGCCATACAGCTCATAGACGTTCGGCTGACGATAGGACGTGCCGATCGTGCCGCGGAAACGGATATCCTGCGTCGGTGCCCAGTTGATGGACGCCTTCCAGTTCTTCGCCGTGTCCGACGTCGTGCTGTAACCGGACGCACGACCCTGCACGTCAACCGTCAGATCCTTCGCCAGGAAGACGTTCTTCAGCAGCGTCGCCTTGGCTTCCGCATAACCTTCCGTCACGTCGAAGCCACCGCTGGTCGGCAGAACCGTGTTGGTCAGGCTCTGGCCGCTGCTGATCAGTTCGTCAGGCGTGTTGGTCAGCTGCTCGCCACGATGCTCGAAGCCCACCGCAATACCCAGATCGCCGCCGCCCTTCCAGGGCATCGTCGTCACGTGGTTGTTGTTGATGCGCAGGTTCCAGTCACGAAGCTGATAATGCGAATGCGTGTTCGTGTTGTAGTTGACGTAGGACGCAGCCTGGCTGCCCATCGTCCCGAACGGATTGCTGCACCCGAAAGACGGGCAGACCGACGGGTTGTAGACCAGAGCGCTCGTCGCGCTGGACGGGTCCGTCTGCTGCAGACCATAGGCGTTCAGCAGGTTCGTGTACGAACCCACGTTCTCCAGGTGATCCGTCGACATGTTGGAACCGTAGGTATACGACAGGTCGTAATCCCAGCCGTAAGCAATCTCACCGTTCACGCCCACCTTGGCCGTGACCGTGTCGGTTGCGTTCTCGTCGCGGCGATCCCCGAGCTCCGTCAGACGCTTCGTGATGTCCACGTCCTGACCGAACGGGTTGTTCGGATCATTCGCCGGCACCGTCAGAACGGACGGCAGCGTGCTGGGCTGGACAGAACCGTCAAACGGCTCGGCCGCCATGTAGCTGGAGCTGGTCCGATGCGAGTACATCACATTGGAATACAGGTTGGCGTGCCGGTTGAACTCGTAGTGGAAATCACCCGAGAGGCTGGCATCCTGAAGCTGGTTGATCAGGCTCTGGTGACGACCGTAGTCATAACGGTTGTTCGTGCCCCATTCGCTGACCGTCTTGCCGTCCGGTGCAACGGCAGCGTTCAGGCCCGATGCGCTCTGGACATGCGTATAGTTGGAATAACCGGACCCGAAGGTCTCTGCACCCGAACCCACCGGGTTATCGGACAGCTGCACCGGGTTGGCCCAGCTGCGGTCACGCTGCAGGACACCGCCCTGCGTCATGTACTGACCGAACAGCGTCAGGTTGCCCTTGTCATGATCGAAGTTCCAGCCCTTGTAGGCGGAGATCATGCCCGTATCGTTGTCGCCCTGCCCGGTGATACCACCACGGATCGTGATGTTTCCGTCCGAGAGGTTATGACGCATCTTGATGTTGATGACGCCCGACACGGCATCCGCGCCGTACAGTTCGGAACCGCCATCCTTCAGGATTTCGACGCTGGCGATCTGCTGGACCGGCAGTGCGTTCAGATCGATGCAGTTCGACTGACCGTTCAGCGTGGCGCGCTTGCCATCGATCAGCACGAGAACGCGGTTGGACCCAAGGTTACGGATGTCCGTGCAGGACGCACCGCCCGTACCGTTGGTTTCCGAGTTGTTCGTGCCCGTTCCGCCGATGGACGGAATACGCGCGAAGAAGTCGCTGAGCGTCGTAGCACCCGTCTGTTGGATCTGCTTCGCCGTCACGATCTGGACGGGGTTGGCGTTCTGGTTGTTCGAGGAGGCCAGAGCCGATCCCGTGACAACCATGCGCTCGGTCCCACCCGAGACACCCTGCGCCTCAAGAAGCGCGGCACGACGGCGGCTGGAGGAAGCCGGCGCGGTCGTGGCGACAGGCACAGCAACGGACGTTGTGGCGGCAGGAGCAGCAACAGCGGCTGGCGTGCTCCGGGCCGCAGCCGTCGAAGTGGAAGCCTTGTGATGCACAACCTTGTGGGAACGGTGTTCCGGCTGCGTCGTGGAATCGGCGAAAGCCGTCCCGGACAGGGTCCCAACTCCGAGAATTGATGCACACAGCAACAAATGGCGACGAGATGTGTTCATCAAAGAACAAGATCCTTCAGAAGAATGATGGACCCTCTCTAAAGATGTCAGAGCGTTACTGTCACGGAAAATACATACCAGCCATGCTTTTACGGAGCACTTGAATGCAACATGTGTTCTCCACGCAACAGTTATACCCCGCCCCCGTTTTTTCGTTATCTTTCAGCAACTAAATAGGCAAAGAAAAAGCCTCTGACCCGCAGGCCAGAGGCTTTTTTGCAACATCTGGGAGCCTTCCCTGCCCCTTCCGGAGAAGGGACAGGAAAGGGACCGGACTTCGATCAGAAGTCCATGTCACCCATGCCGCCCATGCCACCCGGAGCAGCGGCCGGAGCCTTCTTCTCGGGGCGCTCGGCAACCATGGCTTCCGTCGTGATCAGCAGACCACCAACCGAAGCGGCATCCTGCAGAGCCGTACGGACAACCTTGGTCGGATCGATGATACCGGCCGCAACCAGGTCCTTGTACTCACCCTTCTGGGCGTCGAAGCCGAAGACATAGCCTTCGTTCTCAAGCACTTTGCCTGCGATGACCGCACCGTCTTCACCGGCGTTGAACGCGATCTGGCGCAGCGGAGCCTGCAGGGCCTTGCGGACGATCTCGCCACCGACGCGCTGGTCGTCGTTGTCGAAGGTCAGACCCTTCAGAGCGGAAGATGCGCGGGCCAGAGCCGTGCCACCACCCGGAACGATGCCTTCTTCAACGGCAGCGCGGGTTGCGTGCAGGGCATCGTCAACGCGATCCTTGCGCTCCTTCACCTCGACCTCGGTGCTGCCACCGACGCGGATGACGGCAACGCCACCAGCCAGCTTGGCCAGACGCTCCTGGAGCTTATCACGGTCGTACTCGGACGTCGTTTCCTCGATCTGCGCACGGATCTGGTTGCAACGGCCCTTGATGTCGTCGCTGCTGCCAGCGCCTTCGACAATCGTGGTGTTTTCCTTCTCGATGTGGATCTTCTTGGCGCGACCCAGCATTTCGAGCGTGACGGTTTCCAGCTTGATTCCGATGTCTTCGGAGATCACCTGGCCGCCCGTCAGGATGGCGATGTCTTCCAGCATGGCCTTGCGACGCTCACCGAAGCCCGGAGCCTTGACGGCAGCGATCTTCAGGCCACCACGGAGCTTGTTCACGACCAGCGTGGCCAGTGCTTCACCATCGACGTCTTCGGCGATGATCACCAGCGGACGGCCGGACTGCACAACGCTCTCGAGAAGCGGCAGCATCGGCTGAAGCGAGGAGAGCTTCTTCTCGTGGATCAGGATGTACGGGCTGTCGAGATCAGCCGTCATCTTCTCCGGGTTCGTCACGAAGTACGGGGAGATGTAGCCACGGTCGAACTGCATGCCCTCGACAACGTCGAGCTCGGTGTGCAGGCCCTTGGCCTCTTCCACCGTGATGACACCCTCGGATCCGACCTTCTGCATGGCAGAAGCGATCATCTCGCCGATTTCAGTCTCGCCGTTGGCGGAAATCGTACCGACCTGGGCAATTTCTTCCGGAGACGTGATCTTCTTCGTGTTGCTCTTCAGCTGGTCAACGACAACGCCGACAGCCTTGTCGATGCCGCGCTTGAGATCCATCGGGTTCATGCCGGCGGCAACAGCCTTGGCGCCCTCACGGATGATGGCCTGGGCCAGCACGGTTGCGGTCGTAGTGCCGTCGCCTGCGATGTCGTTCGTCTTGGACGCGACTTCGCGGACCATCAGGGCACCCATGTTCTCGAACTTGTCAGCCAGTTCGATTTCCTTGGCAACCGACACACCGTCCTTGGTGATGCGCGGTGCGCCGTAGCCCTTGTCGAGAACAACGTTACGACCCTTCGGGCCGAGCGTTACCTTGACGGCATTTGCGAGGATATCAACACCACGCAGCATACGCTCGCGGGCATCAGCGCCGAACTTTACGTCCTTGGCAGCCATAATTCTTACTCCTGAATGAGGTTCTTACGAGAGGAAACGGGGACGGCTGATCAGCCGATCACACCCATGATGTCGCTCTCTTTCATGATCAGCAGCTCTTCGCCGTCGATCTTGACCTCGGTGCCGGACCACTTGCCAAACAGCACCTTGTCACCAGCCTTGACGTCCAGAGCCACGACCTGGCCCTGCTCGTTACGGGCACCCGGGCCGACAGAAACGACTTCGCCTTCGGTCGGCTTGTCCTTGGCGGTGTCAGGAATGATGATGCCGCCAGCGGTCTTCTCTTCGCCCGTCAGGCGACGGACCACCACGCGGTCATGAAGGGGACGAAACTTCGTCATGGATCGCTCCATTTATGGTCACACCCTTGTACAAAGCAGCGTGACCGGGTTGCTGCACTCAATGACTGCAGTGCATTTTGGCACTCTCACATGGAGAGTGCCAAAGACATAGTCGCCCCCACCTTCTGCGTCAAGGATTCTCGCTTTCATCCGAGGGTGCTCCGGAAGAAAGTTTCCGCCCGTCCAGAAGCGCCTGCATCCGCTGTTTTTCAAGCGTTTCAGCCAGTTTCTGCCCTTTGGTGCGGCCGTGCAGACGGCGGTTCGCATCGGCGACCTTCGCATCCTCTACGCTCTTGCGGCGTTTGCGTTCCCGACGGAGATTGATGACGTCGCTCATGGCTCATGGCCTTCCGGGCATTACAAGACTGGATACACAGACATGAAACACAGCCCCTCGGACAACAAAACCCCTGCCTCCAGCGCTGACGGTCACATGACCAGCCTGACCGCATCCGATGGCCACAGCTTCAAGGCCTGGGAAGCCGGCTCCGCGGAGTCGCCCCTCGCCGTCATCGTCGTGCAGGAAATTTTCGGCCTCACCACCCATATCCGCAACGTCTGCAACGACTTCGCAGCCGAGGGCTTCCATGTTCTTGCCCCGGCTGTCTTTGATCGCGTCAAATCCGACGTCATTCTGGAATACACGCAGGCCGGCGTGACCGAAGGCTTGGAACTGCGCAGCAAAATCCCGTCCGAAAAGACCCTCGCCGACATCGCCGCCTGCGCAAAGGCCCTGCGCGACGCCGGCCACAAGAAAGTCGGTATCATCGGCTTCTGCTGGGGCGGTCTCCTCGCCTGGCTCACCGCCACCCGCACGCATGACGTGGACGCGGCTGTGAGCTGGTATGGCGGCAGCATCGGCAACCATGTCGAAACAGCACCGCACTGTCCGGTCGAGCTGCATTTCGGCGGCGAAGACTCCTCCATCCCCCACACCGAAATCCAGAAGATCCGCGACGCCCGCCCCGAAGTCGAGGAATACGTCTATGACGACGCCGGCCACGGCTTCGGCTGCCCCGAGCGCCCGAGCTTCAACCGCGATGCCCGTGATCTCGCCTGGTCCCGCAGCGTCGATTTCCTGACGTCTCATCTCGAACAGAAGTGAGCCCCACCATGACCACGGACAACATCGCCGGAAAGGTCGTCCTCATCACAGGCGGCAGTTCCGGACTTGGCGAGGCCACGGCCCGTTACCTTGCCGCCCAGGGCGCAAAGGTGGCCATCGCCGCCCGCCGCCGTGACCGGCTGGACGAGATCGTCTCCGAACTTACGGCACAGGGCCAGACCGCCCGCGCCTACACGCTCGACGTCACGAAACGCTCCGAGGTCGAAGAGACCGTCGCCGCCGTCACCCGCGATTTCGGCCGTCTGGACGTTCTGGTGAACAATGCCGGCCTCATGGCCATCGCCCCCATCCGGAAGCTGATGGTCGATGAATGGGACCGGATGATCGACATCAATATCAAGGGCGTGCTCTACGGCGTCGCCGCCGCCCTACCGGTGTTCGAAAAACAGAAATCCGGACACGTCATCAACCTGTCCTCCGTCGCTGGCCTGAAGGTCTTTGCTCCGGGCGGGACCGTCTATTCCGGTACGAAATTCGCTGTCCGCGCCATCAGCGAAGGCCTGCGGCAGGAAGCCGGCAACACCTTCCGCGTCACCTCCATCGAGCCCGGCGCGGTCCAGAGCGAACTCAAGTCCGGAAGCGGTGACACAGACAGTCGCAAAACCGTGGAAGAGTTCTATAAGATGGCGATCCCGGCGGACTCAGTGGCCCGTGCCATCGCCTTCGCCATTTCACAGCCTGACGACGTGGACATCAACGAGATCGTCCTGCGCCCGACCAGACAGGAGTTTTAAGATGAGCAGCAATCCGCTCAAAGACGACCCCAAGCGCGACGCCGCAATCCGCCACGAAGCGCGCCTCCTGTGGGAAGCCGACGGCAAGCCGGCCTGCGGCCCCGAAGGCTATATCGAGAAGGCCACCGACCTGATCGCCATCAAGGGCGTCCCGCAGGGCACCCCGGTCAAGGACCTGCCGCCGCCGGAACTCGACGGCGTGGAAATCGACGATGCCCGTGCAGGCATTGATGTCGATGCAGACCCGAACCACAATTTCGACTGATCCCGTCAGCCGATCACGGTTCCAGCCGCGCCCGCATCATGCCGGCGCGGCACCCGCAGAGCCTCAGTCCTGCTTCAGAACACGCCCTGCAACGGCATCAAGCTTGGCCACCAGCTTCGGATCACGGGCAGCAGGTGCCGTGATGATCGCATGATCCAGTGCCCGCTCGGCGCTCGCATCCACCGGACGCTTCTTCCCGAGCACCGGAATGACAGCCTTCACCAGGCGACGCGCATTATCCGCATTCCCCTTCATGACCTTCACGACGGCCTCGACCGTCACACTGTCATGGTCGGAGTGCCAGCAGTCGAAATCCGTGACCATGGCAACGGTCGCGTAATTCATCTCGGCTTCACGTGCGAGCTTGGCTTCCGGCATGTTCGTCATGCCCACGACCGAGCAGCCCCAGGACCGGTACAACTCGCTTTCGGCGCGTGTGGAGAACTGCGGGCCTTCCATCACCAGATACGTCCCGCCCCGCGTGAACGGGATCCCGAGCGAAGCCGCCTCGCCCTGCACCACATCCAGCACACGTGCCGAAACCGGGTCCGCCATACCAACATGCGCCACACAGCCCGTGTCGAAGAAGCTCTTTTCACGCGCAAAGCTGCGGTCAATGAACTGGTCCACCAGCACGAAATGCCCCGGCGGCAGCTCTTCCTTGAGCGACCCCACAGCCGAAAGCGACAGGATATCCGTCACACCGGCCCGCTTGAGCGCATCGATATTGGCGCGGAAGTTCAGACGCGACGGCGGAATGGGATGCCCCCGCCCATGACGCGGCAGGAACACGCACTGCACGCCCTCGAACGTGCCGAACAGCAGTTCGTCCGAAGGCTCACCCCAGGGCGTTTCCACCCGGCGCCATTCCTTGTTCTCGAGTCCGTCAATGTCATACAGCCCCGAGCCACCGATCACACCGATGACGGGCTGGATTTCCTGTTCCGAAGACATGTCTGCTCCTGATTTCTGGTTGATCCGCTCGCCTGTTCTGGACCACGAGACGGCCCGACACGCAAGCCTTGCGGCCCGCAAGCAGCGCGTTGCAGCGTTCAGAGAAACTTTTTCACAAAACAGGACCGTTTTTACGAAATGAAAACGTCTTTGCGCCATCGTCCCGCCACGGATGCCCGCGACGAATGAACGTCAGACATGCATCAGCCAACTGTTCGGCGACGGTGCGATTTGCTAGGACACTGCGCGTAACGAAGTTTTGTCCTGTATAGACGGGGGAAGAAAACATGGACCAGATCAGCCCCGGTTTCGCTGAAACCGTTCGTCCAGACGTGCCTCACGACGCCCTCAAGCAGGACGCCAAAGCCTGGTTCGAAACCCTCCGCGACCGCATCTGCGCGTCCTACGAAGAACTCGAAGACGAAGCAGCCGAAGGCGGTTCGCAGGTCCTGCGTGACCGCACGGCTCCCGGCCGTTTCGAACGCACTGCCTGGAGCCGCCCCGAAGGCGGTGCCGGTGTCATGTCCGTCATGCGCGGCCGCGTCTTTGAAAAGGTCGGCGTCAACGTCTCAACCGTCTGGGGCGAGTTCTCCCCTGAGTTCCGCAAGAACATTCCCGGCGCTGACGAAGACCCGCGCTTTTTCGCAACCGGCGTCTCCCTCGTCGCCCATCCGTGCAACCCGCATGTGAGTGCTGCGCATTTCAACACGCGCATGATCATCACGACGAAGGGCTGGTTCGGTGGCGGCGGCGACATCACCCCGATGTTCCCCGAAAGTGCGGAAGCCCAGTCGGACGCCGCCTATTTCCACAAATCCTTCGAAGACGCCTGCAACCGCCACGACCCGGAGCACTATCCCCGCTTCAAGGAATGGTGTGACCGCTACTTCCACCTGCACCACCGCAACGAACCGCGTGGTCTGGGCGGCATCTTCTACGACCAGTTCTATACCGGCGACGTCGATCTGGACTTCGCCTTTACCAAAGACGTCGGCATGGCCTTCCACGACGCCTACCCGGCCGTCGTCCGCCGCCGCATGTTCACCCCCTGGACCGAAGCCGACCGTGACGCCCAGCTCATCCGCCGCGGCCGCTACGTCGAGTTCAACCTGCTTCACGACCGTGGCACGCTGTTCGGTCTGAAAACGGGCGGTAACACCGAAGCCATCCTCATGAGCATGCCGCCGGAAGTCCGCTGGCCGTGAGACTGACCCGACGTGCAGCCCTGAAGGGGCTGGCGGCTCTGACCGGAGCCGCTCCCCTCCTGAAAAACCCGGCCCGCGCGGGCACCCTGACGGATGTCCAGCTCCTTCTGGGCGGCACGCTCGCCTCCACCCCCGGCCAGTTCGCAGAACTCGCAAGCGGTCCCCTGTCCCACGCCCTGGGACTGGAGACACCCCTCGAACTGACCCCCGACATCGGACAGGACGGCGTCCGCGCTGCCAATCTGTTCGACGCCAACAGCGCGCCTGACGGCAACACCGCCCTGGCCCTGCCCGGCGCCACCCTACTGGCATCCCTGACCGGCGATTCCCGCGTCCACTACGATTTCGGTCGCTGGATTCCCGTCCTCGTGGCTTCAACCACAACCGTCGTCATCGCGCGCGCGGAGCTGCACAAGACCCTGCGCAGCCGCCTGACGGGTTTCTTCCATGATCATCCCGTCCGCCTCGCGGTCTCCCATATCGGCGGCCCGGAACTGAACGCCCTGATGGGTCTGTCACTTCTCGGCCTGCGCCCCATTCCCGTGCCGGGCTATGTCGATTCATCAAACGCCCTCACCGCCCTGCATGAGGGCACGGTCGATGCGGTCCAGATTTCCCCTTACACGCTCGACCGCCCGCTTGATGATGTCCTCGCCAACCTGCCGGAAGGTACGAGCGCGATCTATTACACCGGCGACCTGACCGACACGCATGCGACGACCATTCCCATTTTCATGGAAGCCTATCAGCAGGCCCGACACCGTCCGCCCGAAGGCCCGTTCTACCACGCCTGGCAGGCCGTTTCCGCCGCAGCCGATACAGCCATGGCCGTCGCCCTGCCCATGCTGACCCCACCTGAAATCGTCACGCAGTGGAGCCACGCATGCTCGGCGGTCGGAGCGGATTCCGGCATCCGGCGCTGGGCCGACCTGCATCATTTCAAACTGGCAACGGGCGAAAATGCCGCCCCGTTCCTGTCACGGACGGTCCCGGATCTCGGCGCCACGCTGGCCCTGCGCCGCTGGCTGGCCGTCAACACACCCCGCTGGCGCGAAGGGCAGGAAACCCGCCACCTCTGACAGGATCAGCGGCGGCGCGTCTTCAGCAGAATGCGGACCGATCCGTGATTGGCCGCATGGGGATGCACCACGGCCAGAACCATGGACCGCAGATCCCCCCGCTGAAGCCACATCGGCAGCTCGCGACGGATCAGCCCGCTGGTCTGCCCGCTCCCCAGCCCCGTCACAACCTCGACACAGCGCCAGTTCCGTACCCGTGCCCGCTGCATAAAGTCATAAAGCCGCTCAAACGCTTCCTGCACGACATAGCCATGCAGATCGAGCCGCGCATCGACCTTCATCTGCCCGCGTGACAGACGCTTCCAGCTCGTATCATCCAGCCCCGGTGCGCGAACGCCAACGGCAAGCTCTGCCGGACGTGACACAGGCTTTTTCGGCTGGACCGGAACAAAGGAACGCCGGGAGACCACAGGTGCCGAGCGCGCAGCTTCAGGTATGGGCGCAGGCGGCCCGGCCTTCGCCACAGGCATCATGCGACGCGGCGCGCGCGGAGAGCGCAACGGCTTGATGTCACGGACAACCATCCGCCACAACGTCGCCTCGTCCTCTCTCAGATCCCGCTTCGCCACACCATCCTCGCTTGCTGTCCCATCCGCATTGCCCGGTCGGGAATTCAGGTCCCGAGCATGTAACGGGTTCCAGCGCCATTGAACAATGTTCTTTCGGGATTTCGGCACTTACGCCGCACTGATACATTTACTTTCAGGTTCCATTTCCGAGAGAGCAGACCCATGAGCCATCTCACACAGGAAGAACGCGACAGCCTGCCCGACAGCGCCTTCGGCCTCCCCGAAAAACGCGCCTACCCGATCGACACCCGCGCCCGCGCCAGCAACGCCAAGGCCCGCGCCACGCAGGAATACGAACGCGGCCTCCTCACGGCCGAAGAGCGTGACCGGATCGACAAGGCCGCCGACCGCCGCCTCGCCCAGGACGACTAAAACTTCCCGCAATCGCAAATTCACTTGACGTTAAGGGACATGCCGTCAGTCTCGCTTGCACGCGGTGTTACATGCGCTGGCTTTCGAAGCGAGACTGACAAAGGATTTTTCATGCCCCTGCCTTTCCTGCGCAAGATCCTGCCCCTTCTTGCGAGCACGGCCCTCTGCGTCTCTGGCCTCGCCAACGCTCCCGCAGCTCATGCCGCAGCCCCGGCCGCTACCCAAAAGCCCGGAACCATCACCGCCTCGGCTCCACTTGCCGACGCTCTCGGCCTTCCGGACACCGGACGCTCCCTGCGCATCACCTATCTTTCGACCAACGGCATCACCGGCAAAGGCCTCGTTCCCGTCACGGCCGAAATCATCCTGCCCGCCGGTCCGGCGCCTCAGGGCGGCTGGCCGATCGTCGCCTGGGCCCATGGCACCGTCGGCGTGGATGACAGCTGCGCCCCGTCCCTCAACCCTGTCAGCGACCGCAACCGCACCTATCTTTCCGCATGGATGAAGCGCGGCTTCGCCATCGTCGCCACGGATTATCAGGGCCTCGGCACACCCGGTACCCACCCCTATCTGGACACCCGCGTCGAAGCTTACAGCGTCCTCGACAGCGTCCGTGCTGCCCTCGCCAATGTCCCGGAGCTGAAAAACCGGATCATGATCGTCGGTCAGTCCCAGGGAGGCGGCGCTGCCGTCGCCACAGCGTCCTACGCACCAACCTACGCACCCGAACTGGACATCCGCGGCACCGTGGCCACCGGCGCGCCTTACGTGACGCCCGAACTGCTCAGCGGCCTGCTCAAGGCCGCTTCACAACCCGGCGTCGGCTACAGCCCGCTGATCAATTACGTCTTCTACCTTGCCGCCGGACTGGAAGGACGCGATCCCCATTTCCGCCCCGAACAGGCCTTCACGCCCAAAGCGCTGCCCGTCTATCGCAACGCCGCCCATGAATGCCTGACCTCTCTGTCCCATCAGACGCAGGAAGCCGGCCTGACCCTGCAGAACAGCCTCCAGCCGAGTTTCCTCAAGGCCATGAGCCCGGCCCTGAAAGCCATGGCGTTCCCTACGCTCAAGCTGGCCCAGCCCCTCTTCACCGGCACCGGAACAGAAGACCGCGACGTGCCCCCCGCCCTGCAGCTCGGTCTGGTCAAAGCCGCCTGCGCAGCAGGCTCAACCGTTCAGGCCCATCTCTACAAGGGTCTGGACCACAGCCAGGTCGTAAACGGCTCCCTGCCGGACTCCGCCACTTTTACGACAACCGTCATGACCGGCCAGCCCATCACCCCGCAGTGCAATCCCGTGCCGGAATAAGCGGAAGGGAAATAAAGCTTCTCCCTAATCCCCAGCAGGCAGCACGATTGTCAGAAGAGAAAACTCTACTGACAATCGGAACTTTCAAACCGCTGAAGCGCATTCTCAAGACAGGGCGCAATCGCCAGACACCCAGCCACCTCTCCCGTGTCAGAAAGATAAGCCAGCGCTTCCAGAAGAATTTTCAGGTCACCGGAGAAATCCGGATAGTCCACAGACTTTATTCGGAACAGTTCCCAATCATTTACATGCTCCGCATCACAATGAAGATTCTTCTTAAACTCAGGGGGAAGTGCTTTCAGCCATTTACCATTTACCGGATTACGGAATCCGATACCATTTTCTTCATCGAATTTCAGATATGAGATGACTCTTGTCTCGCTCAATTCTTTTTCTATGTAAAAGGGTGGCAAAGAGGAATGATCTGCAAAAATAAATGACTTGTTACCCACTGTGGCTACAAGAACATCATAATCCCCAGCTTCCTTCGCATCTCTCGAAAGAAGAATATTTTCATGACTTGCAAAGAAAATATTCCCTCTGTTTTTCCGCTCCAGAAATCCCAGTCCCAATTTTTCTATTATTGTTTTCCAATACGCATGTGACTCCGCAGCATTCACCAGAACTTCCGCAAGCGTTGAAGGATCTACCTTATCCTCACTGTATACGTAGCGTATCTCGGCATCATGCGTCGCATCCATCAATTCGTATGAACGCGCAATAGGCCGGTCTTCCGGGCAGATGGCTATGCCTTTCGGCGCCCCCGCAAAAATCGACGTATGAAAAGCCGAGCCAATAGGCCCTATGACAATATTGTCGTTAAATATCTTGATCTGATCGGCAACAGACAGGTCTTCAGGCCGAACAACCTTTACCCCACGTCCCGAAAGTTCGGCGCAGAGATCCTCTTCGTTACAGGGCAGGCGACTATTATAGAGAGGATTGACCCTCGAGAGATATACCATACCTTGGAAGTCAAATCTGCTTTCCTGAACCGCCTTCAACGATAGCGCTTTCAGATATTTTGCATAGCCCGTGTAAACAAATCCATCTTCAGAAAAAGCCTGCCCCGGTATGGTAATGGAATCAAATCTTAATGGCACACGGGGAATAATAATCTGTTCTTTTCGGACACCTGCATAACGAAGCAGATCGACCATCCAGGGTCTGGAAAAAATCTCTTCAACGGTCATGTCACTATGGAAAAGCACCAGCGTTTCCGGTGAACATTCCCTTGAAAAATACCAGAGTGTGTTCAGACATTCTGTGATGAAATGGCCGTAATGGTCGCCAATACACCCTCCATACACAACAGGCCGGTCCTGGTAAGAGGCTTTCTCCCCATTTTTCTGCGTCGTCAAAGCCTGTGTTTTCAATACAGGCGGATAACTTGAGAAAAGAGCGTTCCCGAGGATCTGTCGTCCTGTTTCATCAAATAACCCAAAGTCCTTGTCGAGACCGCCCTCTCGTCGTGGAACGTAGAGAACATTACGCCGTTCAAAAACTTCCGGAAAACCCTCTATAACAGAACCAGAAATATCATATTTGATGCAATCCTTGATATAATCACTCATATCATATCCTGTTCTGAAATAGTTTTGTTTCAAATCGATAGCGAAGCTGTTCTCCGCTGTCCATATTACTTATTAAAACTCATCAAGCCGCAAACACACGATTTCAGCCGTGCGAAGAACCGCCTGATACAGGCAATCCATATTAACGGTCCTGTATATATAAAAAAAACCGGAGAGGTTTCCCTTCTCCGGTTTTTTACTGGGCAATACTAAAGCCTCAGTTCGGGGAATCAGAACCCGACACAGGAGCCTGCAGCGGCTGGTCAGCCGGCACATCCTTCAGCGGAATGCCCTCATACTTGCCCGTCAGCGTCTTGAGGAACGCCACAATGTCCGTGACGTCCTGATCGGCAATGTCATGATCCGGCGTCTCATAACGGGCCATCTCCCGCACGACCTGCTCCAGCGTGGTGGCCGAGCCGTCATGCAGCCACGGACCCGTCAGCTCGACATTGCGCAGGTTCGGAACCTTGAACCGCTCACGATCACCTTCCTTATGCGTCACAGCCATACGGCCTTCATCGGCATCCGTCAGCTTCGTGTGACGGTTCTCGAAATACGGCCCTTCCAGACCAAGGATCTCGTAGGCGTCACCACCCACGGCAATGCCACTATGGCACCCCGAGCAGCCGATTTCCTTGAAGCGCTCATACCCGCGCTTTTCCTGCGCCGTGATCGCCTTCTCATCGCCCTTCAGATACAGGTCAAAACGGCTGTCCGGCGTGATCAGCGTCTTTTCATATTCCGCAATCGCCCCCGTGATCGTGTCCTTGTCGATCTGGTCCGAGCCGAAAGCCGCATTGAACTGCTCGGCATAACCCGGCGTGCTGCGAACATGCTCGGACACCGTGTTCCAGTCATGCGAGCCCATTTCCAGCGGGTTCATGACCGGCCCTGCCGCCTGCTCCGCCAGATCCTTCGCACGGCCGTTCCAGAACTGCGCCATGCTGAACACGGCGTTATAGACGGTCGGCACATTGATCGGCCCCTTCTGGCCACCAATGCCTGTCGCGGTCGTCAGATTGTCCACGCCACCCTTGTTTAGACCATGGCAGCTTGCACAATTGAGCGTGCCATCACCCGACAGACCTTTGTCGAAGAACAGCGCCCGGCCCAGCTCGGCCTTCTTCCAGTTCACATCAACACTCTCGGGGATCGGCTGGATCGGCTCACCACGGAACTGCGCCGCCACCCCCGGCGTCGCATAGTAACGCTCACGCTGCTCACGCACCCATTTCAGAATGTCCGCACGCTGCTTCTCGTCCAGATGCGCATGCGGATGCATCAGCAGATAGGCTGCCGGCGGCATCCGGTTCTGTGTGATGACTTCCTCGATGCGCGAAAGCTGCTCAACGGAAGGCGGCTTGCCATCCTGCAGGGCCGTCAGAACCGGCGCATATTCGAAATGACGCTGCCCCTGCACCAGATCACGCTTCATAATCTGATTGGCCAGCGGCAGCTTGAAATAGAACGGCAGTTCGACATTCTGCGTATGGCAGTAATCGCAGCGCACTTCCCGAAGGGCCGCGAACGCCGCCATGGCCGTCGGGTCCTGACGCGTCGGGCTGCTGGCAGGCAACTGCGGTGCTCCAGCATGATCAAAATGCTCAAGATAAGTGACGGTCCCGCCCCAGGCGACAACGCCCAGCGCCACCAGACCGGCAATTCCCTTTGTAATCGTGCTGGAACGCACCACTTTTCTCCTCATACTCACGGTGTCGTGATAATGCGGAAAAGTGACACACAAAGTCAAAGTGATTGAACCTGTCAGAAAAACAGGTGCTGTCGATTAATCCTCGTCCTCATGATCGATCGCCGCACGCACCCGCTTGCGCGCCACGTTCACATAGGACGTATCGGTATCAATCCCGATCCCCACACAGCCCATCCGCTCCGCCGCCACCAGCGTCGTGCCCGACCCCATGAACGGATCAAGCAGCACACCCCCCGGCCGCAGCCCGTGCAGCCGGATGCACGCCTCGGGAAGCGCCACAGGGAACGTCCCCGGATGGCTGAACTTCTCCTTGCGACTGCGCACGGTCTCGTAAGGAATAAACCACGTATCACCCCGACACCGCCGGTCCGTGATGTGCTGCCGCCGCACGATATTGCTCTTATCCGTAAACGGCACACCCGCATCCAGCCGCTGCACCGGCACATTCCCCGTCTTCGTCAGATGGAACACATGCTCATGATTGCGATTGACGAAACGCGCCGAGTTCAGCGGCTTGAAATGCCCGTACGTGATCTCACCGACCGAAATCGACTTGATCCAGGTGATGTGGTTCTGCAGCACGAACAGCTTGCGCAGTCGCGTCATCAGTTCGAACGGCATCCAGGGCTGTGAGGACGATCCGGCGATATTCAGGAAAAACGACCCGTCATCCTTCATCACCCGGCACAGACTGGTGCAGACATCCTCCAGCCAGTCCAGATACGCGTCCTCGGGCAGCCGGTCCTGATACGTCCGGTACGGCACCCCCAGATTATACGGCGGAGACGTCACCACAACGTCCACACTCTGCGACGGCATCCGTCTGAGAACCGTCGTACAGTCCCCCCGGATCAGCGTATGGACACCGAGCTTCTCCCGGCGACTGCGGATCATTGCGCCGCAGAATCCGCAGGAGGCCGCGGCAGGAACAGCACCATCCGGCCATGCGCATGCAGGTTCCCCGCCACGGACTGCGCGGTCGCCCCCCAGCCCGTGAACAGATCGGCCCGGCCGGCGCCCTTGATGTCCGTCCCGATATCCTGAGCAAACACCAGATGATCCCAGGTCACAGGCTGACCCGCCCCATAAGGCAGCTTCGTCTCGACCCAAAGCGGCATGGCAAACGGCACCACGGACCGATCGACCGCCACGGAACGCCCGGCCGTCAGCGGCATCCCGAACGCCCCTTTCGGACCCTGCGCCAGATTGCCGTCATCGCGACGGAAAAACACGTAATTCGGATTGCGCTCCATGACGGACATCATCCGGTCCGGATGCGCCTCAAGCCAGTTGCGGATGCTGTCCATGCTGACACCATCCGCCGGCAGTTCGCCATCCTGCACCAGAAGCCGCCCGAGCGGCACATAAGCCTGCCCGTTGCGCCCGTCATAGCTGACACGCACTTGTCCACCATCCGGCAGGATCAGCCGCCCGGAACCCTGGATCTGAAGGAAAAACAGATCCACCGGGCTTTTCAGCCAGGCAATCTCAAGCCCCTGCCCGGCCAGCGCCCCGCCATCAATCGCGGCACGGTCATAATACGGCGCGAACTGCCCGTTGACCCAGCGCCCGCTGACCATCTGGCCATTGGTCGCCTTCGCCCGCACCAGATCGCGCGGACGACCATAGACCGGCGTCTGATAGGCCCCGCCCCGCGTCAGGGACGCCGGGATCTGCGGCTCGAAATAGCCGGTATAAAACGCCTCCGTTCCCGCCTCGTAAGGCTGGAACCACGTCTCCAGATAGGTTCGCGCATCCGAAGCCGTCGCCAGCGCCGCACAGGCATTGCTCCAGTCGGCAGCATGACGCCCATAAGTAATGGCCTCGCTCCCGCCAAGGACCGTCTCGGGCGGCAGCTGCGACAGACGATGACACTCATTCCGCAGCAGCGGCATCAGCGACGTGAAATCCTCCTGCTCCCATCCGGCAAGCGAGTCATATCCGACAGGAGAGAGCGAAAGCGACGAGGGCGCATTCTGGGGCGTGCATCCGCACAGCGCGCCAAGCGTCAGCAGGGTCAGCAGTTTCTTCATCGGAGAACGCGATCAGGCCGGACGCGATGCCGCCAGACGCCACCGCGCGTCGGACTGCCCCGCCACACGTTCGAACAGCCACAGATCGTGGAACTCGGTCACGGCCTCGGTTCCGACCACCGGCTCACCCTCACGATCCGTAAGGATATTCACCTGACGCGACACGATCTTCACTTCGATTCGGCCGACCCGCGTCCCGTCTTCAGCAGACACAAGCATCGCATCCAGAATGGACAGGCTCTCGATCCCGCGCAGATCACTCCGCTGCGTCTCGCCCGCCTGCACCCGGGCATCAATCGCCGCAGAAAAAGAGTCCATGGAGGCCGGCGTCAGCAGCTTTTCCAGCGCCGTACGGTCGCCGACCGCAAAAGCCGGAACCACCTGACGGAACGTCCCTTCGGCTTCCTTCAGGAAACCATCGGGCGAAAATCCCGGGAAAACAGACCCGATCTCACCCAGAACCGTCCCGACCCGCGTGGCAGGCGCAGGAATTTCATACGCCACATCCGGCACCGCCTGATCGAACATCCCGGGAGCAGCCCCCGGTTTCCCAGCAACCTGCCCGGGCAGCGGCGGCGGAACGCTCGGACGTGCGGCATCCGGAGCCGCCCCCTTCTGCGCACCCCGACCAAACCCGGCCCCCGGACGTTCCTGCCGCACCCCCTGCATCCCGACACGGCGGCCAAGAACACGGTACAGCCTCACCCCCAGCGCCACGGCGAGCACGAACAGGACCACGAGGTCCCAGGGAAAATAATGACCCGCGTGAGCCATGAGGCCGGCGGGGAGATGGATGTCGTCAGAAGACATGAAGGCCTGTGTTTCGCAGTGTTCGGTTAAAGATCCGTTGACCTACAGATAGGGTGCAATCCGTCCGATCTCAACCATCTGTCCGCCAGAACCGTGTCTTGGCGGACAGCGGACATCATGCTACCGCCGAGGGATCGCAATCGTTCCAATCGATGTCCGCCAAGGGCCCAGCCCCTGCGGAACCGGAGACTGTATGTCAGAGAACACCACCGACAACGCTGCCCTGGGCCAGGAAAACGTGCCGGCCATGCCGCTGGCCATCAACCTGCAGTACACGAAGGACCTCTCCTTCGAAGTACCGGCCGGCGCTTCCATTTTCGCAACACTGCGCCCTGCTCCGCAGATTTCCGTCAACATCGACGTCCAGGCCAACCGTCTGGAAGAAGATCAGGCCGTCTATGAAGTCGCCCTGGCCGTCCGCGCCGAGGCCGCCGAGCCGCCGGCACAGGAAGGTGGCCAGGCCGGTCGTACGGTGTTCATCGCCGAGCTGACCTACGCCGCCGTCGTGACGCTGAACAACCCGCCGCAGGAGCTCATCGAGCCGATCCTGCTGGTTGAAGTGCCGCGCCTGATCTTCCCGTATGTCCGCTCCATCGTCAGCGATGTCACGCGTGACGGCGGCTTCCCGCCCGTCGTGCTGCAGCCGATCGACTTCGTTGCCCTGTGGCAGGCCAAGCGCGCCCAGCAGTTCCCGGAACCCGCCGGCGAAGCCTGATCAGACGACTGGCCCGAGCTGCTCCAGCGGATCGGGCCACATCACCGCGCGCCATTCCTTCGGGTCCAGGCGCGCGGCAATGGCCTCTGACAAACAGAGCGCCCGCACGGCAGACAGCGCCGTGACCTCTTCGGCCCCCAGCGCTTCCCTGAACGCTTCCGCCGTTTTCCCCGAATACAGCAGCACGGAATCGACTCGCCCGCCCCGCAAGGCCGCAGCCGCATCATCAGGCAGAACCGTACGCTTGCAGGCCGCATAAACCTCGACCCGCTGCACACCCAGATCCTGCGCCAGCTCCACGCCGTAGCCCTCGCCACTGGCCAGCAGCACATCCGCGCCCAGAATGCCCCGCGCCCGGCAGAACGCCGCCAGAGCCCGCGCATCTCCGTCCGCCGCCTCAACATTCACGAACCCGGCCTTGCGTGCCCGCGCCGCCGTCCGCGCACCCACCGCCACAACCAGCCGGTCCCGAGGCCAGTCCCGCAGCGCAGGCAACGCATTCGCACTCGTCACCAGCACAGCCCGGAACACTCCGGGCGCAACAGGCTCAAATGTCGTGATATCCAGCATCGGACACGCCACAGCCTCCCAGCCGAGCGCCCGGACCTCCGCCATCGTAGCGGACAGTCCGGGCTCCGGCCGGGTCACCAGAACCGCGCGCGCCAGTTCAGGGCGACCCGGTTCAGGCCGGGTAAGCGTCAGGGACGCCTCATTTCATCAAAGATATGGGCCGGCGTGTCGCGGCGAAGTTCGTCCGCAAGCTCGGTCCCCAGACGGGCGGCCTCAAGCGGCGCACCCTCGATTTCGCGACGCAGCAGGAACGTCCCGTCCTCGCTCGCAATCATGCCGCTGAGCTTCAGAACGCCCTTCTCGATCCGGGCATACCCCCCGATCGGCGTCCGGCACGAGCCGTCCAGCTCAGCCAGAAGCGCACGCTCGGCCGTCGAAACCGCCCGCGCTTCCGGATCCTCGATCGCGGAGAGCAGTTCGCGCAGTTCCAGATCGCTCTCACGAACCGTCACGCCCACAATGCCCTGCCCCGAGGCCGGCAGCATCTGATGCGGCTCCAGCACGACGTCCACACGATCCTCCATGCCCAGACGCCGCAGCCCGGCCAGCGCCAGAAGCGTTGCCTCGCACGCTCCGGCCCGCAGCTTGTCCAGGCGGGTCTGCACATTGCCACGCAGCAGGCAGAACCGTAGATCGGGCCTTACATGCAGCATCTGCGCCTGACGACGCACCGACGCACATCCAATCAGCGCCCCTTCCGGCAGACAGTCATAAGGACGCTGCGGATCAACCACCACGTCGCGATCCCGCAGGATCAGCGCATCGCGCGCATCCTCGCGCTTGAGCGTACAGGCCAGCACGAGGCCCGGCGGCAGGTTGGTTTCCAGATCCTTGAGACTGTGCACCGCGAAATCGATCCGCCCGGCCGCCAGCGCCTCATGGATTTCCTTGGCAAAAAGTCCCTTGCCGCCGATTTCCGCCAGACGCTGCACCAGATTGCGGTCGCCCTCGGTGCTGATCTGGTATTCCTGAAATGCCCCCATATCGCGCAGAACGGGGCAGAACCGCGTCAGACGCGTCAGAAAGTTCCGCGTCTGGACCAGCGCCAGCGGAGACGCCCGCGACCCGACACGAAGAGGAAGCTTGCGGCCGGTAGGCGGCTCAGCGGCGTGGGAGCGGCGGACGGCTTCCGCGGCGACTCTCTGGAGCGCCTCGGAAGGCAGGACGGGAGCATTCATGAACGGCAGCTTTAGCCCATTCACACGGGACTGTCATGATATGACAGACTCGGCCATAATAAGCCCCATGTCAGCCTCCGCCACTTCTCCATCCGCATCCACGCGCCCCCTTCTGGCCATCGAAACCTCCTGCGACGATACGGCCTGCGCCATCCTCGCTTACGACGGCACGATCCTGGCCGAAGGCGTCCTATCCCAGACCGACCATGCCATTCTCGGCGGCGTCGTCCCGGAAATCGCGGCCCGCGCCCATCTGGACGCCCTGCCTGCACTGGTGGCGGAAGTCCTGAAAAAAGCCTCCCTGACGCTGGCCGACATCGACACGTTCGCCGGCACAACCGGCCCCGGTCTGATCGGCGGCCTGATCGTCGGCAGTTCCTACGCCAAGGGACTGGCCATGGCGCTGCACCGCCCCTTCGTGGCCGTGAACCATATCGAGGCCCACATCCTCACCCCGCGCCTCCCCAGCCTGGGTGCTGACCTGCACTTCCCCTACCTGACGATGCTGGTCTCGGGCGGCCATTGCCAGTGCGTCTCGGTCGAGGAAACCGGCCGTTATGTCCGCCTTGGCGGCACAATCGATGACGCCGCCGGAGAAGCCTTCGACAAGGTCGCCAAGATGCTCGGCCTCGGCTGGCCCGGCGGACCCGCTCTGGAAAAACTCGCCACCGAAGGCCGCGACGACGCCTATCCGCTGCCCCGCCCCCTCAAGGGCCGCGAAGGCTGCGATTTCTCGTTCTCTGGCCTGAAAACCGCCGTCAGCCGCCTGATCGACACACAGGACCCGATCGGCAGCCGCGACGCTCTCCCGCGTCAGTTCGCCGCCGACGTCGCCGCGTCCTTCCAGCGTGCGGTTGCCGATGTGATGGCCGACCGCGCCGAACACGCCCTAGCCCTCAGCCCGAACGCCACGGCCCTGGTCGTTGCAGGCGGTGTCGCCGCCAACAAAACCCTGCGCCACGCCCTCGAACAGGTCGCCGCCAACCACGGCATCCCCTTCTTCGCCCCGCCCCTGCGCCTGTGCACGGACAACGCGGTCATGGTCGCCTGGGCCGCCCTCGAACGCCTCCACGCGGGCGAGACCCCCAACGAAATCGACACCGCAGCCCGTCCCCGCTGGCCCCTGTCGGAACGCACTCCCGCCACCCCGGAACACATCTCTTGAACTACCGTCACATCTACCACGCCGGAAACTTCGCCGATTGCATGAAGCACGCCCTGCTTCTGGCACTCATCAAGGCGCTTAAGCGTAAACCCGCGGGCTTCGTCGTCCTCGACACCCATGCCGGATGCGGCCGCTACGACCTGTCATCCGAAGAAGCCGAAAAGACGGGCGAATGGCGCGCAGGCATCGGCCAGCTTCTGGAACAGCCAGCCACCGAGCCGCTTGCGGACTATCTCGACGCCGTGCGCCCCAACGTGCAGGACCGGCACCGCTACCCCGGCTCCCCGGCTTTCGCCCGCGCCGAACTCCGCCCGCAGGACCAGCTCATCGCCTGCGAACTGCACCCCGAAGACGTCCGCCCCCTGCGCCGCCTCTTCCACGCCGATCCGCAGGCCGCAATCCATCACCGTGACGGCTATGAAGCCCTGCGCGCCCTGCTTCCGCCGAAGGATCTCAAGCGCGGCCTCGTCCTCATCGACCCGCCGTTTGAAAAGCCGGACGATTTCGCCCGCTGCGCCGACGCCATCGCCCTGATCCGCACCCGCTTCCGCGCCGGGATCATCGCCGTCTGGTACCCGATCAAACACCGCACACCCGTCCGCGCCTTCTACACGGCGCTTCAGGACGCCGGCATCCGGGACATGCTCGCCTGCGAGTTCCTGCTCCGCCCGCCCGTCGATCCCTCCCGCCTGAACGGCTGCGGCCTGCTGGTCGTCAACGCCCCGTTCGGCTTTGAAGACGACGCCCGCAACATTCTCGAAGCCCTTGCCACCGGCCTGCGTTCTCCCGAGGCCGAAGACATCCAGATCAACATCGAACGACTGACAGAAGAATAACCATGACCACACGTCCGCATATCGCCGTCATCGGCGCCGGAGCCTGGGGAACGGCGCTGGCCTGCGCCACAGCAGCGACAGGCGCGGACGTGACACTCTGGATGCGCAATCCGATCCCACCCGGAACCCGCACCCTCCCGCGCCTGCCGGACATCACCCTGCCTGAAAACGTCACCATCACCGGTGATTTCCCCCGCAGCGCAGACGTCGCCCTGCTCGTCACCCCGGTCCAGACCGCCCGCGACGTCTCCACGCGCCTCCAGACCGTGCTCGATCCCGCAGTCCCCGTCGTGACCTGCTGCAAGGGACTGGAACAGGCCACATCCCTCCTGCCGCTCGATGTTCTGGCCGAAACCATGCCCGGCCGCCCGACCGGCGTCCTTTCCGGCCCCAACTTCGCCATCGAAGTCGCAAAAGGCCTCCCCGCCGCCGCAACGCTGGCCTGTACAGACCTCGCTCTCGCGCAGAAACTTACGGCGCTCCTCAACACGTCCAGCTTCCGCCTCTACGCCAGCGATGATGCTGCCGGCGTCCAGCTTGCGGGCGCGGCCAAGAACGTCATCGCCATCGGCGCCGGCATCACCATCGGCGCAGGCCTCGGCGAAAATGCCCGCGCCGCCCTCATCACCCGCGCCGTCGCCGAAATCGGCCGCCTCGCCGAAGCCACAGGCGGCCGCGCCAGCACGCTCGCAGGCCTCGCAGGCATGGGCGACCTCATCCTGACCTGCACGGGACGCGGCTCGCGCAACTACAGTGTCGGTCTGGAACTCGGCGAAGGCCGCCCGCTCGCAGACATCCTCGCCTCACGCACAACAGTCGCAGAAGGCGTGCTGACCGCACCGGCCATGCTCGCCCTGGCCCGGCAGCACAACGTGCGGGTGCCGATCATCGAAACCGTCACCCGCCTCCTCAATGACGGCGTCTCGATCGAGGAAGCGCGTCACCTTCTGCTGGACCGCCCCCCGACCCGGGAATAACAGCGTGGTTCAGTGCAGAACGGCGCAGGCCACCCGGTCTCCCGAACCGCCAATCGGCTGGGTCTGATAATCATCCGGCTTTGCATGAATGACCACGGACGCCCCGTCAGCATCCATCAGCGCCGGCAGCCCATTGCCACCCTTCAGCGAAACGAGCGTGGAATAAAGCTCCACCGTCGCCGTCCCGTCCGCAGCGACATACAGGTTCGGCAGATCCCCCGCATCATTCGCATCTGCCCTCAGCAGGCCATGCACAACCGGCGTCACCGCATGCACATGCGCACCCGCACTGGTGAATTTCGGAGCCGCACAGCTCCCCTTTTCATGGAAATGAATCCCGTGCCAGCCCGGCGTCAGCCCCTGGACCTGCAGACGCAGCAGAACCCCCTTGGGCGCTCCCGTCACATCCACGATCCCGTGCGTGGCCCCATCCGTCCCCTTCAGCTCCCCGCTCACATGCTCCGCCGCAGACGCCAGAGCAGGAAGAGCCATCACAGAGGCCAGAAGAAGGGTCAGGAATCCGGAACGGCGCATGGAGAAACTCACAGTCTGATCAGAGGAAGATGATAACTGTTCGCATCCTACCCGGATCCAGCCATCCCATGGATCAGAGATTCGTGAACGCCCCTGCGGCTCAGACGAACAGCCCCGCAATCACCGCACTCATCGCATTAGACAGCGTCCCCGCTGCCACGGCCCGCACCGCCAGCGACGCCACATCCGTCCGCCGACGCGGCTCCGCACTCCCGAATGCCCCGATCAGGATCCCGATCGTGGAGATGTTCGCAAACCCGCACAGCGCAAAAGACAGGATCGTAATCGTCCGCTGCGACAGGGCATGCGCATGGATCAGCGGCGACAGGTTCACATAGGCCACGAACTCGTTGAACGCGATCTTCTGCCCCAGCAGCCCGCCCGCCACGACACATTCGCTCCATGGCACCCCGAGCAGCCAGGCAAACGGCGCAAACACCGTCCCCAGGATGCGCGCCAGAGACAGCCCAACCGCACCCAGAATCCCGTTCGCCAGCGCAATCAGCCCCACGAACGCAATCAGCACAGACCCCACAGCCACCGCGATTTTCGCGCCATTCATCGCGCCATCCGCAATGGCCTCGAACATGCTGTGATGCCCGTGATCCGCCCCGGCAATCTGCGCATCAGAGCGGCGCGGCCCCGGAAACAGAATGCGCGAGAACAGCAGTCCCCCCGGGATCGCCATGAAGGACGCCGCCAGCAGGTTCTCCATCGGCACACCAAGCGAAGCATATCCCGCCAGCACGGACCCCGCGATCGACGACGTCCCGCTGCACAGCACCGTCGCCAACTCCCCTTCCGACATTTCCGCCAGACAGGTCTGAAGCGCGATCGGCATCTCGCTCTGCCCCAGAAAAATCGTCAGCACCGCCGAGAACGATTCGAGCCCCGTCGTCCCCAGCACCCGCGACAGCGCACCACCAATCAGCTTCGAGAGGAACTGCAACACGCCCCAGTGCTGCAACAGCCCCAGAAGGGCTGCGACATAAACGATCTCCGGCAGAACCTTGAGCGCAAAGACGAAACTGTCATTGCCAAACAGCCCGTTCATCTTCGGCCCGACCAAGCCACCGAAAAGGAACGCACTCCCCACATCCCCGTAAGACAGGACCTTCGTCACCGCATCGGACATCAGATGCAGCCCATGCGCACCCGCCGGCACCCAAAGTACGACCGCCGCAATCAGCATCTGCAACAGCAGCGCCCGTCCGACGAGTGACCAGTCGATGGCCCGGCGGTTGGTGGACAAAAGCGCACCCAGAAACAGAAGACCGGCCATGCCGACAAGGACGCGCAGGATCACGCAGGCAAACTCCTCACCCAAAAACAGAACGACGCACCCGGAACTGAACCCGAAACGACCTGAACCTGTCCGTCATGTCACGTCCTGTCCACCCCTCCTCTCTCGCCTGCACGCCCCCGAACCGCTAGGATGCCGCCGACTGATAGGGAGAAGCCCCATGACCTGTGCCTATGATTTCAGCCTTCCCGGCCTGTCCGGCGACACGATCGACCTCTCGGCCTATCGCGGACGACCGCTGCTGATCGTCAACACGGCATCAAAATGCGGCTTCACTCCCCAGTACGAAGACCTCCAGCACCTCTGGTCCCGCTACGGCCGCGACTATCCTGAAGGCCTGATGATCATCGGCGTGCCGTCGAATGATTTCGGCCAGCAGGAACCCGGCTCGTCCGAAGACATCAAGAATTTCTGCCACCGCAATTACGGCGTGAGCTTCCCCATGACCGCGCGCCAGCATGTGCGCGGCCCCGAAACCACCCCGCTGTTCCGCTGGCTGGACAAACAGGGCGGCTTCCTCGCCCGTCCACGCTGGAATTTTTACAAATATCTGACCGACCGCGATGGCAAACTCGTCAACTGGTTCACGCCACTAGCCAAGCCCGCCTCAAACCGCGTTGAGGAAGCCATCCGCAAGGTCCTGCTGGATCACTGAACGCCAAGCCGTCCGGCCAGCGCAGCCTCGATCAGCGCAATATTCCGCAGATCGGCCTTGAAGACCGTATCGAACAGATCCCCCGCCAGCGGTACGAGGCCCACCACGGCCTCGATCGCCACATTGCCAAGCATCCGCTGTACGATCTGGCGGTCCACGCCCATCCGCCGCCCTTCCCAGACGATATAAAGCGACAGCGCCGTCCCGATCAACGCACCGCCGCCTGGCAGAAGCCCCAGCAGCGTATCCAGCCCCGCCCGCAGCCGAAGCCCCGGAATCCTCGCGGCAGAGTTCAGAAGCCAGGCCAGACGCCGGATCCGCTCCAGCCTCAGGCGAAGCTCGGCGACACTCACAGGCGGGGAAATCTTTGAAAAATCGCTCATGGCACCCCCTATCACGCAACAGCGACAGGGAAGTTCATCTTTTTTCCTTGAACAACCGTATCGAAAGCCGCCAGAGTTCAAGTCAGAAATGTGACAGGAGACATTTATGAAGGACTCACCCCTCCGCCCGATCCTGCCCCTTCTGGTCGTCGCCGCACTCGGCGCACTGACCCCGGCCGTGGCCCATCACGTCACGACCTTCCTTGGCCTGTCCGGCATCTTCTGGGCCAGCGCCATGCTGATGCTTGAAGTCACGCTGCTCTGCATCGGCCTTGCCGCGATCCGCCCCACGATCCAGCAGCCCGCCAGAGCCGAAACGACGCTGCACAACCGCGAAACGGTCCTGCGCTGAAGCCCATCCGTCACACTGCGCTTTTCCTGTAACGGGGGATATGTCACGGCGCTGAATGATCGGCTAGGATCAGGAAATGCTTCGCAATTTCCTGACAGTCGGCAGCTGGACCATGCTTTCGCGTGTCCTCGGCCTCGTTCGTGACCAGCTTCTCGCCGCGTTCCTTGGTGCCGGCCCCGTTCAGGATGCCTACCTGATCGCGCTTCGCCTGCCCAACATGTTCCGGCGCCTCTTCGGCGAAGGCGCGTTCAACGCCGCCTTCGTGCCGATGTTCACCGAGCGCTACGAAACAAAGGGTCACCAGTCCGCCCTGCGCTTCGCAGGGCAGGCCCTGTCCGGACTGATGCTCTGGCTCGCGTTGCTGACCATCCTGGCTGAAATCTTCATGCCGCTGGTCGTGAGTTTCATCGGCTCGGGCCTCACCGGCACCCGTTTCGAAACCGCGGTGCACCTGTCGCGAATCACGTTCCCCTACATGCTGCTGATCTGCGGCGCAGCACTCGTCTCCGGCGTGCTGAACGGCCTCGGCAAGTTCACCGCAGCGGCCGCCGCCTACGTCACCTTCAACATCATCGGCATCGCCGCCATCCTCCTCGGCGCACTGGTCTGGCACAACACCGCCGTCGTCAGCGCCTGGGGTGTAACGCTCTCCGGTGTTGTCCAGCTCGGCGCCCTGTACTGGGCCGCCCGACGTGCCGGCATGGCCCCGCATCTGACATGGCCCAGCCTGTCCCCCGACATGCGCGCCCTCCTGCGCCGCATGGGCCCCGGCCTCGTCGGCTCCGGCGTCACCCAGATCAACCTGACCGTCGATACCATCATCGCCACGCACCTGCCCGTCGGCACCCCTTCGATCCTGTATTTCGCCGACCGCATCAACCAGCTCCCGCTCGGCGTGCTGGGCTCGGCAGCCGGCACGGCCCTCCTGCCACTCCTGACGCGCCACATCGCCAATAACGACCGCACCGCCGTCCATTCGAGCCTCAACCGCGCCATCGACTACACGCTGCTCCTGACGCTGCCCGCCATGATCGGCATGATCGTTCTGGCCTCCCCCATCATGGCCGCCCTGTTCGGCTACGGCCATTTCACCGTCAGCGACGCCATCCTCTCCGGACAGTGCCTCCAGGCCTACGCGCTGGGCCTGCCCGCCTTCGTCCTCATCAAGGTCCTCTCCCCGGCCTTTTTCGCGGAAGGCGACACCGTCACCCCCGTCCGCATCGGCTTCTTCACGCTGGCCCTGAACCTCGTCCTCAACCTTCTGCTCTACCGTCCGCTCGGCCATATCGGGCCGCCGCTGGCCAGCACGATCGCCGCCTTCGTCAACTGCACGCTGCTCGCCGTTATCCTGCACCGACGCGGCCTCTTCATCGCCGATCCGCTCCTGAGAGGCCGCGCCCTGCGCATTGCCGGTGCCGGTATTATGATGGCCCTGTGGGTCGCGGCGGCAGAAAAGCTCGCAGCCCCCGGCCTGCCCGCCTGGCACGGCGTGTGGCGTCTGGGCATGCTCACGGCGCTGATCATCTTCGGCATGCTCGTCTACGCCGTAATGCTCGATGCCCTGAAAGTGGTGCGCCTGCGTGACGCCACCGTGGCTTTCCAGTCACGCCTGAACCGCCGACGCGCCCGCTGACCCCATCCCGCCGGTTCACACACCGGCGGAGAGACGTTATTTTCCCAACCCCTTCCCGAAGTGACAGCCCGGAGACCGGACCCATCGGCACCTTCATGCCCCTGCCTACCGCCGAAAACGCCAGCCCCGCGATGGCCCAGTGGTTCGACCTCAAACACCAGGAACCCGACGCCCTCCTGTTCTTCCGCATGGGCGATTTCTACGAGCTGTTCTTCTCCGATGCGCAGGCCGCCGCCATGGCGCTCGACATCGCGCTCACGGCCCGCGGCACCCATCAGGGCGAGCCGATCCCCATGTGTGGCGTCCCTGTCGCAGCAGCCCCGGCCTATCTGTCCCGCCTGATCCGTCGCGGCTTCCGCGTCGCCGTCGCCGAACAGACACAGGTCCCACCGAAAAAAGGCGAAAAGCCCCAGAAAGGCCCGCTCTCCCGGGCCATCGTCCGCGTCGTCACCCCCGGCACCCTGACCGAAGACGAACTGCTCGAAGCCGGACGCGCCAACCTGCTCCTCGCCATCGCCCGCAGCCCGGAAAAGCGCGCAAAGACGGTCGGCGCGGCCTGGATCGACATCTCCACCGGCGCCTTCGAAACCGCCTCGGTCCCCGAGACCGCCCTGCCCGAACTCATGGCCCGGCTCGACGCCGCCGAGATCCTGTCCGAACCCGACCTGATCCCGCCGGACTACGCCTCCCGTCTAGCTCCCGTCGCCGTCCCCCCCACGCTCGATAGCGCCCGCACCCTGGTCGCCCGCGGCTATGGCGTCGCCCAGATCGACGCTCTCGGGGACTTCCCGCCCGAACAGGCCATCGCCTGCGCCATGGCCCTGAACTACGTCCAGCGCAGTCAGGCCGGTGCCCTCCCGCGCCTCTCCCGCCCCATCCCGCAGGGCACGGACGGCGTTCTCGGCATCGACCCCGCCACCCGCGCCAGCCTCGATATCCTCCGCACCCGCGACGGCGAGACGAAACACAGCCTCCTCGGCGCCGTCACCCGTACCGCCACAGCCGCAGGCTCCCGCCTCCTCGCCCAGTGGCTCGCCTCCCCCCTGACCGACGCCACCGCGATCACAGACCGCCAGAACGGCTGGCTCTGGCTGCAATCCATCCCCGGCCTGTCCGGGGCTCTCGGCGACATCCTGCGCCGCACGCCCGACCCTGCACGTGCGCTAGGCCGCATTTCCGCCGGACGCGGACAGCCGCGCGACCTCGCCGCCATCCGCGACACGCTCATCGCCGCCAACGACATCACCGCCCTGTTCCAGCCCGCCTGCGACCAGAACACCCCCGCCCTGATCCGTACCCTCACCGCAGGCCTGTACGGCCGCGCCGACGCCCTGCTGGAGCAGCTTCAGGCCGCCGTCGCCGAAACCCTGCCCGCCCGGATCGAAGATGGCGGCTTCATCGCCCCCGGCTACAACACCGAACTGGACCGCTATCGCGGCCTGCGTGACGAAAGCCGCCGCATCATCGCCGCCATGCAGGGCGAGCTGTCCGAAAAATTCGGCGTCTCAAACCTCAAGATCAAACACCACGCACAACTCGGCTACGTGATCGAAGTCCCGTCCGCTGCCGGCACGAAACTGCGCGACAACCCGGAACTGTCCTTCCGTCAGGGCACAGCCAGCCTCGCCCGCTTCTCCACGGAAGAACTCGCCGGTCTGGACCGCGCGATCCTCGAAGCCGCCGACAAGGCGTCTGCGCTGGAACGCCGCATCTTCGCCGAGCTCTGCGCCCGCATCCTGCAAACCCCGGCCCTCGATGAAGTTGCGGAGTTCCTGGCCCTCGCCGACGTCCTGCGCTCCTGCAGCCTGCTCGCGGAGGGCGGCTCATGGTGCCGCCCCACCGTCACGGACGGCACCGAATTCAATCTCGTTGCCTGCCGACACCCGGTCGTGGAAGCCGCACTGGCCGAGTCGGGAAGCGCGGACGCCCGTTTCATCCCCAATGACTGCGCCCTGCCCCCCGAACACCGCGCCATGCTGCTCACGGGTCCGAACATGGCCGGCAAATCCACCTTCCTGCGACAGACCGCACTGGCCGTCATTCTCGCGCAGGCGGGCCTCCCCGTTCCGGCCAAGGAAGCCCATATCGGCGTCGTGGACCGCCTGTTCTCCCGTGTCGGCGGCGCGGACGACCTCGCCCGCGGCCGCTCGACCTTCATGGTCGAAATGACCGAGACGGCGGCGATTCTCAATCAGGCCGGCCCGAAATCCCTCGTCGTCGTGGACGAGATCGGCCGCGGCACCGCCACCCTCGACGGATTGTCCATCGCATGGGCAACGCTCGAGGCCCTGCACACCCAGCTCGGCTCCCGGACAATCTTTGCAACACATTTCCATGAACTCGGCGCCCTGACCGAATTCCTCCCCCGTCTCGCCCCCTACACGATGGCCGTGAAAGAATGGCGCGGCGAGGTCATCTTCCAGCACGAGGTCCGCCCCGGTGCCGCCCGCAAAAGCTGGGGCCTGCATGTCGCAAAACTGGCGGGAATCCCCCAATCCGTGGTCAATCGCGCCAGCCGCCTCCTCACGCAGTTCGAGCGCGAACAGGCCGATTCCCGCTCCTCGCTGCCCCTTTTCGAAGCCGTGGCAGAGCCGGAAATTCCCCCCGCGCCCGAGCCCGCAGTGCCCCCCATTCCCACCCCGCTGGAAGACGCCATCAGGGTCCTGAACCCCGATGATCTCTCTCCCCGGGACGCGCTGGATGCGCTATACGAACTGAAACGCCTCGCCTCAGGAAACGGCACTTGAAAGAAACCTCTTTCTGGGGCGAAACTCCTTCTCTTTCCTTCGCTGACGATACGGATAAGCCCCTGTCTGACCGAACCGCCTCCCCCCCGTGCGACCCGGCCTCCTCCCTGCAGACCGCTCTCGATACGGCTGCGGCACAGGGGCAGACGACCCGCGAGAACGTCCTCTCGATCCTGCGGCGGCATCTCGGCAGCGGTAACGCCACTGTCCGTCACGAGTTCGAAAAGCGCAGGATGTCGGGAATCGACGCCGCCCGCGCCCTCGCCCACCAGGCCGACGACATGGTCTGCGCGCTGGCCGAACTCGCCGCACAGAAACACGAATCCCCCGGCGAAACCCTCTGCCTCTGCGCCACCGGCGGCTACGGCGCGGGACTTCTCGCCCCTTTCAGCGACATCGACATCCTCTTCCTGATCCCCGGTGACCCGACCCCGGCCATGACCGCCCGGATCGAGTTCATCCTTTACGCCCTGTGGGATCTCGGCCTGCGCGTCGGCCACGCCACCCGCTCCATCGCCGAATGCGTCCGCGACGCCGACAGCGACCTCACCATCCGCACCGCCCTTCTCGACCTGCGCTTCCTGCACGGCGAGCGCGGCCTCGCCCGCGACCTGCGCTGCGCCCTCGGCGCCGATCTGCAGAACGACCGGCTCTGCGAATTCGTCATGGGCAAGATCGCCGAACGCGAACAGCGCCACCGCCGCTTCGGCGACAATCCCTACATGGTCGAGCCCAACATCAAGGAAGGCCGCGGCGGCCTGCGGGACCTCCAGACCCTGAACTGGATGGGCCGTGCCGCCCTGGGCTGCGCCGTCTCCACCCCGGACCGCAACGGCCAGCCCGCCGAAGCCCCGCAGACGCCGTCCTTCGCCTCCTTCGGCCTGCTGACAGACCGCGAATCCCTGCGCGCCCGCCGCTCATGGGATTTCCTGTGGACCGTCCGCCTGCACCTGCACTACATCACCGGCCGCGCAGAGGAACGCCTGACCTTCGACGTCCAGCCCGTCATCGGCGGCCGCATGGGCTACGCAACGCACGGCCGCCAGCGCGGCGTCGAGCGCTTCATGCGCCACTATTTCCTGACCGCCCGCGACGTCATGCGCCTCACCAGCGTGCTGCAACCCGTCGTGCTGATGCATCTTCAGGACCAGACCACCGGCGAGCCGCCCAAAATCGTCCCCGGCCCCGAAGAGTTCCAGACCATCGCCGGCCGCATCTGCCCCATCGAGCCCGTGACCTTCGCGGCCCAGCCCCGCGAAATGTTCCGCCTGCTCGACTGCGGCCGCCGCCACGATCTGCCCCTGCATCCGATCGCGATGCAGCAGATCATCCGCAACGAACGCCACGCCGTCACCCTGCGCGACGATCCCGAAACCGCAAAAATCTTTCTGGACCTGCTCTGCGAGCCCAGCGCGGACGACACCAAAGCCGTCCCCTTCTGGCTCCCGATCCTGAACGAGACCGGCCTTCTCGGCCGCCTTCTGCCGGACTGGTCGCGCGTCGTCGGGCAGATGCAGTTCGACAGCTACCATATCTATACGGTCGATGAGCACATCGTCGAAGCCGTCCGCATGATGGGCCAGATCGAAGCCGGTCGCATGGCGGACGAGATCCCCCTGGCCTACACGCTGGCCAGCGACCTGCGTTCCCGCCGCGCGCTCTACGTCGCCGTCCTGCTGCACGACATCGGCAAGGGACGCGGCGGCGACCATTCCGAAATCGGCGCCGACCTCGCGCTCACCATCTGCCCGCAGCTCGGTCTGGACCCCGAAGAAACCGACACCGTCTCCTGGCTGGTCCTGCACCATCTCCTGCTGTCCCAGACCGCCTTCACCCGCGACATCGACGATCCCCGCACGATCCTCGACCTCGCCGACACCATCCAGTCCCCCGAACGCCTGCGCCTCCTTTTGCTCCTGACCATCGCCGACATGCGCGCCGTCAGCCCGAAGGTCTGGAACGCCTGGAAAGCCACGCTCCTGCGCGAGCTCTTCTCCCGCGTCGCCGAGGTGCTGGAAGGCGGACTGGCCGCCACCGAACGCGACAGCCGCGTCAACCACGCCCGCGAACTCGCCCGCGACGGCCTTGCCGGAACCCTGCCCGAAAGCAGCATCGACCGCTTTCTGGACCTCGGCTATCCGAGCTACTGGCTCGGCTTCGACACCGACACCCAGATGCGCCACGCCCGCATGGTCCACGATTCGGACCGCTACCGCTCCCCGGTCACGGTCGAAGCCTTCCCCATCCCCGAACGCGGCGTCACCGAACTCACGGTGCTCTGCGCCGACCATCCGGGCCTGTTCTCCCAGATCGCAGGCGCCCTCGCCGTCGCGGGCGCCTCCATCGTGGACGCCCGCATCCACACACTGAGCGACGGCATGGCGCTCGACACCTTCTGGGTGCAGGACGGCGAAGGCTGCTCTTTCGAGGAACCCCACCAGCTCGGCCGCCTCAACCATCTCGTGGAACAGGCCCTTTCGGGACGCCTCGACATCCGCAAGGGCATCGAAGACGCCAGCCATCACAGCACCTCGCGCCGGATGCGCGCGATCCACGTCCCGCCCCGCGTCGTCATCGACAACACGGCCTCGGACCGTCACACCGTCATCGAAGTCAATGGCCGCGACCGCCCCGGCCTGCTGCACGACGTCACATCCGCCCTCAGCAGCGCGTCACTTCAGATTTCCTCAGCCCATATCACGACCTACGGCATGCGCGCCGTGGACGTGTTCTATGTGCGGGACCTGCTGGGCCTGAAAATCACCGATCCGGTCCGCCTCGCCCGCCTGCGCGAAACCCTGCTCGCCTCCCTCACAAGCTCTCCAGTCGCTACACCCGCAAGCTGAGCGCTTCGGCGACCTCCCGCAGCACGGCCTCCCATCCCGCGGCAACCGCCACACCGGAGGGCGGCCGGAACTGCCGGACATCCCCGTACCAGTCCACATCCTTCCACCGCCAGTCACCACCTTCACGGTTGAGCAGCCACAACGCTCGCCCCAGCGCACCCGCCATATGCGCCACCAGCGTATCCACGCTGATCACCAGCGCACACCGCCCCACTTCCCGCGCCAGATCCACAGGCGTCTCAAGCGGAACCTGCTCCATCCAGTCCGGCACATCGCCGCGCTGAAGCGCCACAAAGCGCACGCCGTTCACCTGCCGCAGAGCTTCCAGACACTCCACCGGAACCGACCGCCTGCGATCAAACCGATAGGACGGATTCCCCGACCAGCAGACCCCAATCCGCACCACCTCAGGCTTTTCCGAAACCGCCAGATACGGCTCCGTTGACGGCACATCATCCATCCCCAGCACCGCCGGCAGACTCAGCAGACTGACCTCAGCCGCCACCGGCCCGTCCGCTGGCAGGATCCGCCCCTGATCCAGCTCCGGCATCAAATCCGCCAGCGCAGCAGCCCGGAACCTCAGCCGCAACGGTCGCCGCTTGGCCGCTTCCGTCAGAAACCGCAGAAACTGCACCTCATCGCCCAGCCCCTGCTCGCCCACAACGGCCACAGGCTCCTCTCCCGCCGAACCATCCCAGTGTGGAACATCCGAAACCACACGCAGCAGCGACCGACGGCTCTCAAAATCCCGCCATCCTTCCGCAAACCGCCCCTGCCCCAGCAGAATGATCGCCCGGTTGAAGCGCGCCCGATCCGCCTCCTCTCCGCTTTCGCGCATCACGATCGCCCCAAAAAGCGCCTCGGCCTCTTCCAGCCGCCCGATTTCCATCAGCACCGTCCCCAGACTGTTGGCGATCCGCCCATCCGAAGGCCGGAGTTGCAGCGCTTCCTGCAACGTCTCACAGGCCGCGCGAAGATCGCCCAGCGCCATCTCCACCAGCCCCAGACTGTTGAGCGTCTCCGCAGTCCGCGCGCCCCGCTCACAGGCCTGCGACAGAACTGTCGCCGCTTCGTCGAACGCGTTGCAGGCAAATAACGCCGCCCCCAGATTGGCCAGCGCACCCCCATCCTGCGGCCTGCGATTCACGACTTTGCGGAACTGTCCGACGGCCTGCCCGGACAACCGATGGTCGATCGAGTGCCTGACCGTCGAAGCCGCCCTCCTGATGCATGCCGCCGTGCTGTTCCCCGTCGAGCACGAACTCTCGCCCTGGCTTTCCAACCCCAAGCCCTCGCCCCGCATGGTCGAGCGGCTGGCCAAAGCCGCCGAAACCCATCCTGACGGTGCAAAAGACAACACCAAAAAAGAATCCCAGTCCTGAACTGATGGCACGTTCAGACCACTTCTGACTTGCCAAACACGGCTGGCAGGGCAATGTCAGAGGCATGAAAACCCGTCTCCTGCACGTCGCCGCCGCTACCGGCCTTGCGGCACTGGCCGTCATGGCCACCCCCGCCAGAGCGGATCATCCCTGGCAGGACGCTCCCGTTCAGGCGTCCATCACAGCAGACGCAACGCTCCCGGGCCTACAGCCCACAACGCTGCTCGCCGCCGAAAACGGGACCTATCTGGCCCTCGATACCAACGGACATCCCGTCCGGATCGACGCTGCCAATACGGTCTCTCCCCTTCCCGGCCCCAGTCAGCCCACGGACCGCCTGGTCGCGCTGACCCGGTCCGGCACCGATCTGTGGGGCCTGGCAACCGGCGCACAGCCCGCCCTCATCCGGATGTCGCAGGACGGATCGGTCCAGTCCCGCATTCCCCTGAGCGGCGCCACGGTGCAGGGCAGCAACCTGATCGCCCTGCAGGTCCACGATATCCACGCCTATCTGGCCGATGAAGGCAAACCCGCCCTCGTCGTGGCAAACCTCCAGACCGGCAAGGCCACCCGCTTCCTGCCCTACGACATGTCCCTCACCGGCCGTCACCCCCTCCTGCGCAACAACCAGCCGCGCATGGGACCGGACGGACACCCCATGGCCGGCGGCAATGTGCGCTTCCTCATGCTGGATGCGAAAGGCCAGTGGCTCTTCTACCAGCCCGCCTGCGGCCCCATGTCCCGCATCGAAACCGCCCTGCTGACCGATACGACCTTCACCGCCGTCGAACAGCTCGACGGCATCACCGAGTGGCGGACAACCCCCAGCCTCGGCGGCGCGACCCTGACCCCGGATGACACCTTCTACCTGTCCGACATCACCGTCGGCAGCATCCTGAAATTCGGCAGCGACCGCATCCCGCTGCGGATCCTCCGTGACCAGCGCCTCTTCGATGCAGGCGCCCCCGCCGTCTCAGACAGCCACCAGATGGCCGTTCTGGCCACGGAAGATGGCACAACCCACATTCTTCGCATCGCCTTGCCCTGACAGGACGTGATATAAATTTCCCCATGCGCTACCGATCGACCCGCGGCGAGCTGACCGCCGACGCCCCGAACTTCTCTGACATCCTTCTCGCCGGCCTGGCGGGAGATGGCGGTCTCTACATGCCGGAGAGCTGGCCCAAGATCAGCCCACAGACCCTGCGCGAGTGGCGCACGCTCTCCTATCCAGACCTCGCCGCCGAAGTCATCGCCCTCTTCACCGAAGGCGCGATCGACGTCGACACCCTGCGCGACATGACGCGTGACGCCTATGCGGATTTCGACCACGCCGCCGTCGTCCCGCTGGTCGAGGTCGAGCAGGATCTGTACTCCCTCGAACTGTTCCACGGCCCGACGCTCGCCTTCAAGGACATGGCGATGCAGATGCTCGGCCGCCTGTTCGACCACGTCCTGACCCAGCGCAACCGCCACGTTACAATCGTCGGCGCAACCTCCGGCGACACCGGTTCTGCTGCCATCGAGGCCTGCCGCGGCCGCGAACGCCTCTCCGTCGTCATCCTGCACCCGAAGGGCCGTACGTCCGACGTCCAGCGCCGCCAGATGACGACCGTTCAGGACGACAACATCCTCAACATCGCCGTCGAAGGCGATTTCGACACCTGTCAGGACCTGGTCAAGGCGATGTTCGCCGACCACACCTTCCGTGACGAGGTCTCGCTTTCGGCCGTCAATTCGATCAACTGGGCCCGCATTGCCGCCCAGATCCCGTATTACGTCCGCGCGGCCCTGGCTCTCGGCGCTCCGGACCGCGAAGTCTCCTTCTCGGTCCCGACCGGCAATTTCGGCAACGTTCTTGCCGCCTGGGCCGCAAAGCAGATGGGTCTGCCCATCAAGAAGCTCTGCATCGGCTCCAACCGCAACGACATCCTCACTCGTTTCGTCATCGACAACGACATGAGCGTGCGCACGGTCGAGCCCAGCCTGTCGCCTTCGATGGACATTCAGGTCTCGTCCAACTTCGAGCGCCTGCTGTTCGAACTGCTGGACCGCAACTCCACCCGCTGCGCCGCCATCATGCGTGAGTTCCGCGAGACCGGCCGCATGGCCGTCCCTCACGACGCCTGGACCCGCATGAAAGAGGTGTTCGAGGGCATGACCCTCACCGACGAACAGACCAGCGAAGCCATGCGCCTGTTCTATAACGAGAGCCTCTATCTCGCGGACCCGCACAGCGCGATCGGCCTCGCCGTCGGCAAGCATTTCCAGGAACCCGGCATCCCCATGGTCGCGGCCGCCACGGCCCACCCGGCCAAGTTCCCGGACGCCGTGATCGCCGCCACCGGCATCCACCCCAAACTCCCGCCGCACCTGTCCGACCTGTTCGAGCGCACCGAGCGCTATGAGTGCATGGACAGTCAGATTGCCGGCCTTCAGGACGCCGTCCGCGCCCATATCCGGCGCGGCTGATCGTCCAACACAGGCTCCCCAGCCGGGGAGCCTGCCTTCCTTCGACAATACGGAACCTCATGCCCGATACGATTGAAGTCACCAGACTCGATAACGGCCTGACCATCATCACCGAACGGATGGACCGCGTCGAAACCGTCTCCTTCGGAGCCTATGTCTCCATCGGCACGCGCGACGAGACCGCCGACAATAACGGTGTCTCCCACTTCCTCGAACACATGGCCTTCAAGGGCACCGAGCGCCGCTCCGCCTCCCGCATCGCCGAGGAGATCGAGAATGTCGGCGGCTACATCAACGCCTATACCGCCCGCGAAACCACCGCCTATTACGTTAAACTGCTGAAGAACGACCTCGCCCTCGGCGTGGACATCATCGGTGACATCCTGACCCACAGCACGTTCCTCGATGCCGAAATCGAGCGCGAACGCGGCGTGATCCTTCAGGAAATCGGTCAGGCCAACGACACCCCCGACGACATCATCTTCGACCAGTTCCAGGAACGCGCCTTCCCCGAACAGCCCATGGGCCGCCCCACACTGGGCTCGGAAGAACGCGTCTCGACCATGACCCGCGACACGCTCATGTCCTACATGCGCGAGCACTACACGACCCACAACATCACCATCGCCGCTGCCGGAAACCTGCACCATCAGCAGGTCGTCGATCTGGTGAAGGAGCATTTCCGCGACCTCCCAACCCATCAGACGCCCCGTCCCCGCGCGGCCGCGTATGAAGGCGGCGAACTCCGCACGACCCGCGAACTGGATCAGGCCCATCTCGTCATGGGCTTCCCCTCGGTCAGCTACATGCACCCCGACCATTACGCGGTCATGATCCTCTCGACGCTCCTCGGCGGCGGCATGTCCTCGCGCCTGTTCCAGGAAATCCGCGAGCGTCGGGGTCTGGTCTACAGCGTCTATTCCTTCGCCTCCCCCTTCAGCGACAGCGGCCTGTTCGGCCTCTACGCTGGTACGGGCGAAGAACAGACCGCCGAGCTCGTCCCCGTCATGATCGACGAACTCAAGCGCCTGCAGGACGGGCTGACCGCGGAAGAGCTGTCCCGCGCCCGCGCCCAGCTCAAATCCTCGCTCCTGATGTCTCTGGAAAGCACCGGCAGCCGCTGCGAACAGCTCGCCCGCCAGATCCAGGTCCATAACCGCCCCGTCCCAACGGCCGAAACGGTCGCCAAGATCGACGCGGTGACGGAAGAGGACATCCTGCGCGTCGCCCGGACCATTTTCTCCGGCACGCCAACCTTCACCGCCATCGGCCCCATCGACAACATGCCCTCGCTCGAGGACATCACAGCAAGGCTCGCCGCATGACCACAACGCCCGTCGAAGCCCTCCTTGCCGCAGCCCGCCGTCATGGCGCGGACCATGCGGACGCCATCCTCGTCCGCGATGAGTCCGAGTCCGCACTCGTTCGCAAGGGTGTCCCCGAAGGCATCGAACGCTCCGAGAGCGTCGCCCTCGGCCTGCGCGTCTTTCGCGGCAAGCGGGCGGCCACGGTTTCGACAAGCGTTCTGAACGAGGCCGAGTTCGACCGTCTGGCCGAGCAGGCCTGCGCCATGGCTCTCGTGGTCCCCGAAGACCAGTATGCCGGCCTCGCCGAAGCCGCCCTTCAGGGCCGTTTCGACGCCACCGGACTGGACCTCGAATGCAGCTCCACCCCGAGCATGGACGACCTCCTCGCCCGCGCCCGCGAAGCCGAAGACACCGCCTTGTCCTTTGAAGGCATCACCAACACCAACGGCGCCTCCGCCGGTCACGGTCGCACCTCGGTCGCACTCGGCACCTCCGCAGGCTTCTTCGGCGCCTACAGCCGCACCGGACATTCCACCAGCGCCAGCGTCCTCGCCGGCGAAGGCCCCACGATGCAGCGCGACTACGCCTTCCGCAGCGCCGTGCATCTCGAGGATCTCGAAAGCCCGGCCGTCATCGGCCGCGAAGCCGCCGAGCGCGTCCTGGCCCGCGTCAATCCCGGCCGCCCCCGCACCGGCACCTACAGCGTTATCTACGACCCGCGCGTCTCCGGCACCCTGCTCGGCCATCTGGTCGGCGCCATCAATGGTGCCGCCATCGCGCGCGGAACGTCCTTCCTCAAGGACAGCCTCGGCAAGCAGATCCTCTCCGCCGGCCTGACCGTCCATGACGACCCGCGCCGCATCCGGGGTGCAGCCTCCCGCCCCTTCGACGCCGAAGGCTGCGCCGCCCTGCCGCTGGACCTGATCGCGGACGGCGTGCTCCAGACCTGGCTGCTCGACTCCCGAAGCGGCCGCCAGCTCAACATGCCCACGAACGGCCGCGCGAGCCGCGGGGTCGCCTCACCGCCCTCCCCGAGTGTGACAAATCTTCATCTCGCAGCCGGAACCCTTTCTTCCGAGGCCCTGCGTTCCGATATCAGTGAAGGGATCCTGATCACCGAGCTCATGGGCTCGTCGGTCAACATGCTGACCGGCGATTACAGCCGTGGCGCTTCGGGCTTCATGATCCGCAACGGCGAAATTGCCGAACCCGTTGCCGAACTCACGGTGGCCGGCAATCTCAAGGACATGTTTGCCCGCATGATTCCGGGCAGTGATCTAATGTTCCGGCAGAGCGTTAATGCGCCAAGTATCCGGATCGACGGCATGAACATTGCAGGACTTTGATGCGTAAATTCCGACTTTCTACGACCGCCCTCGCCCTCCTCTGCGCTGTCAGCCTCGGCGCGCTGGGAACAGCGGATGCGCGCCCGGGCGGCGGCAGCTCCATCGGAAGCCGCGGCTCCCACACCTGGAGCGCCCCGCCGCGCACATCCATCACGCCCGGCTGGGCCCGCCCGATGGACCAGTCCGCAACCCCGCGTCCTTCGCCCAATTACGGCTCACCGGGCTATGCCGCTCCGGCCCGCCCGATGCCCGGCTTCGGCGCCCCGGTCTACAGACCCTCCTACCCGGTCCGCCATCCGTTCCTGAGCGGCTTTGCAGGTGGCTTTCTGGGCGCAGGCCTGTTCGGTCTGCTGAGCGGTCACGGCTTCATGGGCGGCATGACCGGCGGCACGTCGTTCTTCGGCTTCCTGCTGCAGGTTCTCATCATCGGCGGCCTGATCGCCTTCGTCCTGCGCATGTTCGGTAACCGTGGCCAGCGCAGCCCGATGGGCATGCCCTCTTCCGCAGGTGCATCCTCCTTCGGCAACGCAGGCGGCAGCACACCCGTGACGCTGACCAATGACGACTACCTGAGTTTCCAGCGCCTTCTGCTCGACATCCAGGCTGCCTGGAGCGCACAGAACATGCGCGCCCTCGCCAGCATGGCAACCCCGGAAATGACGGGCTATTTCAACGCCCAGCTTTCCGATCTCGCCAGCCGCGGCGCCCGGAACATCGTCTCCAACGTCCAGTTCCAGCGCGGTGACCTCTCCGAAGCCTGGCGCGAAGGCAACCTGACCTACGCCACGGTCGCCATGCGCTATTCCATGACGGACGTCACCACGGACTCCATGGGCAACGTCATCGACGGCAGCTCCACCGAGCCCGTCACCGTGACCGAACTCTGGACTTTCGTCCGTGCTGATGGCCGCGGCAACTGGATCCTTTCCGCCATCCAGCAGGCTGGTTAAAAAGCCCCAGAAACAGAAAAGGCCCGGGAAACCCCGGGCCTTTTTTATTGCCTGAATAAAAAGCTGAACTCCGGCCCTTACAGCCGCGTCAGCGTAATCACGTAAAAGATCACAGCCAGCAGCACCACACCACCAACAATCCCCGTAATCCGGCTCAGACGCCGCTTGCGGGCAAGATCAATATCAGTGGTCATGTTCATCCGATCAGAACCCGGTCAACCAGCAGCCCACAGAACAGCAGGAACAGATAGGCCAGCGAATACCGGAACGCAAACCGCGCCGGCTTGTCCTTCGTCAGGCTCACCCCTTCCGCATCCTGCTTGTCCATCAGCACCCGGAACGCGCAGAGAATGAACCCCAGATCCAGCAGACTGGTCACAACCGTATAGGTCAGCCCGACTTCATGCACGAAGCTCGGCACCAGCGAAACGGCCGTAAGAATGAACGTGTAGATCAGGATCTGCCACCGCGTATGCCGTGCGCCCTTCACGACCGGCAGCATCGGAATGCCTGCCTTGCCGTAATCCTTGCACGCATAAAGCGACAGCGACCAGAAATGTGGCGGCGTCCACAGGAACACGATCGCAAACATCGCCACCGGCAGCACAGCCATGGAGTTCATGGTCGCAGCCCAGCCGATCATCGGCGGAAACGCGCCCGCAGCCCCACCAATCACGATGTTCTGCGGCGTGCTCCGCTTGAGCCACATCGTGTAGATGACGCTGTAGAAAAAGATCGAGAACGCCAGGATCCCCGCCGCCAGCGCATTCGTCGCCAGCCACAGCACCACCACCGACAGAACCGAGAGCACAACGCCATAAACCAGCGCCGCCTGCTCCGGCATCCGCCCATCGGGAATGGGCCGCACGACCGTCCGCTTCATGATCGCGTCAATATCGCGGTCATACCACATATTGATCGCACCCGCGGCGCCTGCCCCGATGCAGATGCACAGGATGGTAATCAGCCCGATGGGAATGGACGGCCAGCGGGGCGCCACAGCCATGCCAGCGGCACCCGTAAACACCACCAGCGAAATCACACGCGGCTTGAGAAGCGCCAGCCATTCACGCAGGGACGGATCACCATCCTTCCCCGGAACGGAAAAAACCCCCGAAGGGGCTAAAGGTGTCGCCGTATCGCTCATGCCGAGACCCGGGCACGCCCGGTCTCCCTCAACAGGAACAGCCCGACCAGACCAAAGGCCAGCAGACTGATCCCCATAAGAACCTCACCATAGATCATGACGCCCGGCACGATCGAACAGAACGCCCCGACCAGCATCAGCCCGGCATGCAGCCGGCTCATCATCACGGGAATCCGACGGGGGAGAAGCATCTCAACCCAGGCATAGAACCCACCGCAAAGCGCCATGATACCGCCGAACGCCACAGCCGTATGATCGCCCGAATGTCCCGGAAGCCAGTCAGACAGCCATCCCGCCGTGAACAGCAGAATGCTGCCGATCGCCCAGAGCGCGGCACCATCCAGATCCCGCTTCTGCTGCCACACGTCCCGGCACAGCGCACCAATCAGCACCACCGACGGCACGATCTGCGTCACAAAAACAAGGCTGGCCGTCACGCCAGCGGGAAGCGAGCCATACAGCCCGTCCATCCACAGAAGCGGACCACCAATGCCCATGACGCCAAAAACATAAGGCGCCACCGTCCAGGACGCGCCCCCCCTGGACGAGCGCGACAGCAGCGCGGACGCCACCAGTCCCAGAGCAGGCGTCAGCATCAGCGCGGTTTCCGGAAGATGCAGCGTCTCGATCAGGGCCGTGGTCGTAATCCCGTCCATCATGCCGCGCGTCACAACCGCCGCCAGAACCGGCGCCACGAGAACAACGCTGCACGCCGTCGCCAGCAGCGACCAGGCCAGCGGCGACATGTCACGGAAACGACAGGTCCGTCCCTCCAGGCATGTGGTGATCACGTCAATCGCCACAGCCAGAATCCCGACCGACCACAGCAGCAGAGCTACGAACGGCAGAACCGGAAGCAGCACCACGCCGGAAGACAGGAACCCGAACCCGGCCATCGTCAGGCCCCGAAGCACCGTCCGGTCAGTCCCCAGCGCGGACGGCAGAAGCCACTGGCCAAAACCACCAAGCGCGGCAGGGCACATGACGAAGAACGTCATGAGAATACCGTGGCAGAACGCCTGGCCGCTCGTGGGATGTGTCTGAAGAATTGGCAGAGCCAGCGACCCGCCCAGCAGACCGGCAAAAAGTGCCAGCAGAATGAAAGACGTTCCGACTCGGCGGCTGGAACGGGCTGGGGCAGTATCGACGGCCTGATAAGTCATGATCGCGTAGTCGGTCCCTGAACTAGGAATACCGCAGCGAGCGTCGGAATACTCGGCGCCGACACAAGTGCGGAACCAAACGCCGATCAGGCGACCAGGGCTGCTGCGTCGCTTTTACTCTCGCATTGCGGCAATGTCACGAGTGTAAACAGCCCCGCAGGCGGAACCGGCGTCAGCGTGGCGCGACGCAGGTCTTCCGGCGGCAGCAGCGATTCAATCGCAAAATCCGGATGCCAGCCCAGCGAACGCGATGCGCGGGCCATGCCCCGCTCGACCGAAAGACGCAGACCACCCGTCGCCAGGAAGTGGTTGACGAACAGGATATGTCCGCCCGGCTTCACGACACGCTTGAGCTCGGCCAGCAGCCGGTCCGGATGCGGCACGACGGAAGCGACGAACATTGCAACGGCGATATCGAAGCTGTCGTCTTCGAACGTCGTGGCTTCCGCATCCATTTCCAGCAGATCATCCACATTCGTCAGATGATCCTGCAGGACGCGGATGCGCGCACGCTCCAGCATGTCTTCGGAAAGATCGATTCCCGTGATCCGCTTGTCGCGGGAATAGGACGGCAGGGCCAGCCCCGTTCCAACGCCGACTTCCAGAACCCTCTCGCCTGGCAGGGCATTGACCGCAGCCACTGCTCTCTTACGTCCGTACCCCGAAATACCGCCAAAAACAGTATCATAAACGCGGGCCCATCGGCGATAAGCCGTCTTGACGGCTTCCGCGTCCAGTGCCGAACGCGGGGAAAGGGTTGAGGACATGATGATATGCGACCTTCTTTGTCCGCCCGGCCCTCAACAGGCCAGAGCTGTCCGGAACATGTTCAATTGGCACCTTCTTGCCCTCCCGGATATGCATCTGGCAAGACACGCAGTGCGCAAGACGTTTCAAAGCGACACATCGGACAGGCCCGAGGAGGACAACAGTGCTGATCTATTCCCTCGTGGGGCTCACATTCATCATCTGGGCCGGAATCTATTTCCTGTATTTCCGCCAGCAGGTTATCGCCTGGTTCAGCAACCGTTTCGGGAAAGACAACCCCGCCCCCGTCGAGGACAATGCACCCGAAGCCCAGCTTCCGTTCAGTTACACGCCCCCGCCCAAAGACGATAAATCCTGACCGGGCCCCTCAGGCCAGAACACGCCTCTCGATCGCATCCCAGATCAGCCCGGCGCTGTTGATCCCGTCAAAACGGTCCAGCTCCTGCAGACCGGTCGGCGACGTGACGTTGATTTCCGTCAGCCAGTTGCCGATCACGTCGATCCCCGTGAAAATCAGCCCGTGATCGCGCAGATACGGCCCGATCGACTCACAGATTTCCCTATCCCGCGGCGTCAGCTCCACACTCATGGCCCGACCGCCAACATGCATGTTCGACCGCGCCTCACCCGTCGCCGGAACCCGGTTGATCGCGCCAATCGCCTCACCGTCCACCAGAATGATGCGCTTGTCGCCCTGACGCACGGCCGGCTCATAGCGCTGGATCATGAGCGGCTCACGCGAACGCGCAAAATGCATCTCCAGCAGCGCACCGAGGTTCTCATCATCCGGCTTGATCCGGAAAATTCCCGATCCGCCATTGCCGTAAAGCGGCTTGACGATGATGTCCTGATACTTCTCGCGGAACGCCAGGATTTCGCGCGTGTCCCACGTCACGAGCGTCGGCGGCATCAGATGCGGAAAATGCGTCACCAGCAGCTTCTCCGGCGCATTGCGCACAGCCACCGGATCATTCACCACCAGCGACCGCCCCTCGCCCACACCATGCACATGCTCAAGCATGTGTGTGGCCGTGATGTAGCCCATGTCGAACGGCGGGTCCTGACGCATCAGGATCACATCCGTCTGCCCCAGATCCAGCACCTGCTCCTCGCCGAACGTCGCATGATTGCCCCGCTCGCGCCGCACCTCGACGCGCCGTGCCCGGGCCTGCACACGTCCGCCCTTACCCTGTCCCTCGACCAGGCTCAGCGTCGTCACCGGATAGACCCACAGCTCATAGCCGCGCGCCTGCGCCTCAAGCATCATCGCAAACGTGGAGTCACCATCAATATTGACGTACTCCAGAGGATCCATCTGGACAGCAACGCGAAGAGAACGGGACATCGGAAAACTCCGGCAGGGAGAAAGAGGAGTGGTCCAGTCCTCTGTAACCGCACACCCCGGTTTTTCAAAATCCCCCTTCTGCGAAGTTGCCAACCCTGACCGCGCCAAGACGCGCCCCGTGCCAGGTCCTCGTCCTACCCTTCCGCAAAACCGGCAGCGACACCGAATACGCCCTCTTCCGGCGCAGCGATTCCGGGGACTGGCAAGCCATCACAGGCGGGAGTGACGACGGCGAAACATTGCTTCAGGCCACAAAGCGCGAAATGAAGGAAGAAAGTGGCCTCTCTGCAGACACGCTCCCCTTCCCGCTACAGGCCAGCGCCACCATCCCGGTCAGCCATTTCGCTGCCCACGCCACATGGTCACCGCTGCTCTATGCCATCCCTGAACACTGCTTCGCAGCCGATGCCACCGGACAGACCCTGTCTCTCTCGCCTGAGCACACGACCTGCGAATGGTTTTCCTACGAAAACGCGCGCCAGCACCTGATCTGGGACTCCAATCGCACAACCCTGTGGGAGACAACCGAACGTCTGCGCGACGGCATACTCCTGCCCTGAGCTGTTCTGTCCCGAGCGCTCAGTCCGCCGCCACAGCCACCGGATAAACAATCTTCAAAATCTCGATCTCGACCGGCCCACGCGGCGTCTGCAACATCGCCACATCCCCGACCCGCGTCCGCATCAGCGCCCGCGCCACAGGCGACACCAGACTGACCTCCCCCCGCGCCAGATCAGACTCGTCCACACCAAGGATCGTCACCGTATGCTCGACGTCATCCTCGTCCACATACGTCACGGTCGCCCCGAAAAACACACGGTCCCGCGTCGTCTGGGCCGCAGGATCCACGATCACCGCATTCTCCAACCGCTTGCCCAGAAACCGCATGCGCCGGTCAATTTCCCGCAACCGGCGCTTGCCATACTGGTAATCCGCATTCTCCGAACGATCGCCATTCCCCGCCGCCCAGGACACGATCTCCACAATCCGCGGCCGCTCCTTCTGCGCCAGTTCCTTCAACTCGGCGCGCATGACGGCCGCCCCCTTCGGCGACAGATAATGCGACAGCGGCGTCTTCTCAGCCATGCGCCCGACCTGCCCCCACCGAAGAAACCAGCAACGAAAAACCCATGTTCAGATCCTGAAAAAACCAGCAACGTCCAAAAATCGAAAAGACCGTATGGCCCGGATCAACGCCCCCGGCCACGCTTCTTCTTCGCCGGATCGTAGCCGCCCCCACCCGGTCCCAGCGGCACAGGCGTTTTCGGAGCCTTCCGCGCGCCCGGCCGCCCAGCGGTCGAGTTCGCAATCGGCGGCGGCTCCAGCCCCATATCGATCGCTTCCAGACGTTTGACCTCGTCGCGCAGCCGCGCCGCCTGCTCGAAGTCGAGATTGGCCGCAGCCTCCCGCATCCGCTTTTCCAGCTCCTGGATCGTCGCCGGCAGGGACTTGCCAACAAACTGCTCCGTATCGCCAGACCCGTCCGGCGCCACCGTCACATAATCCTGCTCGAACACCGAAGACAGCGCATCGCCAATCTTCGAGCGCACCGTCATCGGCGTAATCCCGTGCGCCTCGTTCCATTCCGTCTGCTTGGCCCGACGCCGCGCCGTTTCCTCGATTGCGTATTTCAGACTGTCCGTCATCTTGTCCGCATAAAGCAGCACACGCCCATCGACATTACGCGCCGCACGTCCGATCGTCTGGATCAGCGACGTCCTGGAGCGCAGGAACCCTTCCTTGTCCGCATCGAGAATCGCCACGACCGAACATTCCGGAATATCCAGCCCCTCACGCAGTAGGTTGATCCCGACCAGCACATCAAACGCCCCAAGGCGCAGATCGCGGATGATCTCGATCCGCTCCAGCGTATCCACATCCGAATGCAGATACCGGACCTTGACGCCCGCCTCCCCGAGATAATCCGTCAGATCCTCGGCCATCCGCTTGGTCAGCGTCGTGACCAGAACACGCCCGCCCTTGCTGATCGCCTCGCGACATTCATGCAGCAGATCATCGACCTGCCCTTCGACCGGGCGCACATCCGTCACCGGATCAATCAGCCCCGTCGGACGAATGATCTGCTCGGCAAACACACCGCCCGTCTGCTCCATTTCCCAGGGACCCGGCGTCGCCGAGACGAAGATCGACTGCGGCCGGAACGCATTCCATTCCCCGAACGCCAGCGGACGGTTGTCGATGCAGGACGGCAGACGGAACCCGTAATCCGACAGCACACTTTTGCGCGCCCTGTCCCCACGCTCCATCCCGCCAATCTGCGGCACCGTGACATGACTTTCATCGACGATCAGCAGCGCATCTTCCGGCAGATATTCGAACAGAGTCGGCGGCGGATCACCCGGCCCACGCCCGGACAGATAGCGCGAGTAGTTCTCGATCCCCTTGCACGCGCCGGTCGTCTCGATCATTTCCAGATCGAACGTGGTCCGCTGCGACAGACGCTCCGCCTCCAGCAGCTTCCCCTCTTCGGTAAACTGCGCCAGACGCTGCCGAAGCTCGTTCTTGATCCCGATCATCGCCTGATTGAGCGTCGGCCGCGGCGTCACGTAATGCGAGTTCGCATAGACGCTGATTTCCGCCAGATCTGCCGTCTTGTTCCCCGTCAGCGGGTCGAACTCCACGATCTGGTCGATCTCATCGCCAAACAGCGACACCCGCCAGGCCCGGTCCTCGTTCTGCACCGGGAAAATATCGATCTGCTCGCCCCGAACCCGGAACGTCCCGCGCTCGAACGCCGCATCATTGCGCCGGTACTGCAACTCCACCAGCGCCTTGATCAGCCGGTCGCGGTCAATCGACCCGCCAACCTCAAGCCGCACCACCATCTTCGAATACGTCTCAACCGACCCGATACCGTAAATGCACGATACGGACGCCACGATGATAACGTCGTTGCGCTCCAGCAGCGCCTGCGTGGCGGCATGGCGCATCCGGTCGATCTGCTCGTTGATCTGGCTGTCCTTCTCGATATACGTGTCCGACCGCGGCACATACGCCTCCGGCTGGTAGTAATCGTAGTAGGACACGAAATACTCGACCGCATTATCCGGGAAGAACTGCTTCATCTCCCCATAAAGCTGCGCTGCCAGCGTCTTGTTCGGCGCAAGAATAAGCGTCGGCTTCTGCGTCGCCTCGATCACCTTCGCCATGCTGAACGTCTTGCCCGAGCCCGTAACGCCAAGCAGGACCTGATCCCGCTCGCCACCTTCGACGCCCTGCACAAGCTCCGCAATCGCCGTCGGCTGATCGCCCGCCGGCTCGTAATCCGATTTGACAACGAATTTGCGCGTCTTCGCCTTCGCAGGCTGCCGCTCCGGCAGGAACTGGGTCAACGGCATTGCGGTCGCATTACGGACGGACGAGGATTCTTTTATGGCCATCATGCCAAGATGGGAAAGCGCATCACGGACAGCAAGAGCCTTCCCCACCCTCTTGCGTAAAGACAGCATTCCACCTGCGTATCTTTATGACAATTTATTGCTGAAAGGGATGGAGAGACTCGTTCCCCGGGGGTATCAACACTCCCGTATCTTTGAAGGAAGAACCGTCATGGACGTCCAGACGATCGAGCAGACCTACAACCAGCTCCAGCAACAGGCCCAGCAGTCCGCCCAGGCCCTTCAGGCCCTGGGGTCCAAGATGCAGGCCGCCGCCCAGGGTGGCGACATGCAGGCCCGCGAATGGTCCCTCGACCTGCGCGAACTCGCCCTCGCCTTCCAGGCCGAACAGCAGCAGGTCACAAACCTCCTGCAACAGCTCCACGCCGCCCTCGCCAACGCCCAGCAGGATTACGGCAGCCAGACCACCTATCAGGCCCCGACCCAGCAGGCCCCCGTCCAGCCGGTACCGGACAACAATTTCGTCTCGAACATCCTCAATTCCGGCTTCGCCCGCTCCGTCGAAGCCGGCGCCGGCTTCAGCATCGGCAACGACCTGATCAAGGAAATCTTCTGATCGCTCCAGAGGCCCGGCACCCGTCCGGGCCCCGGGCATTTGCGTCAAAACATATCACACACATATTGTGATATCATGTTGATGATTATGTTATATGTGCTCCTATAAACGTTACGTTTAACACAAGCACAGACATGCCATGCATCGTCCTGATCAATCCGGATCCAAGGATTTCAGTCCGATGCTTTTCAGATCACCTCATCTCCCCTGCAGAACGGCACAGAGCCCGTCGCGCCAGACGCCTCCCTGCGCAGGAGGCCTGCCCAAATGAACAGCGGCCCCCGCACGCTCTCCATGATCATCGGGATTCTGGGCGCCCTCATGGCCGCCTTCCTGATCATCGAAGGCCTCCACCTCATCATCCTCGGCGGCTCGTGGTTCTACACCCTCGCCGGCATCGCGCTGGCGGCCAGCAGCGTCTACATGATCCGTCGCAACATCCTCTCGACATGGATCGCCCTCGGCCTGCTTGTAGCAACAGCCCTGTGGTCGCTCGCCGAAGTCGGCACCAGCTTCTGGCCCAGCTTCTCCCGCCTGATCGTGTTCCTGTGCGTCGCCCTGATCGCGACTCTCATGGCGCCCTGGCTCAGCGGCCCCGGCCGGCGCTACTTCACCCGCCCCGTCACAGGGGCCACCTCCGGCGCACTCGGCGCCATCATCGTGGCTTTCCTCGCCGGCATGTTCCGGGTCCACCCGACCATCGCCCCGCAGGACACCACCCACCCGCAGGAAACCGCGTCCACCGCCGACTCCGACCAGCCCGGCCATGACTGGCCCGCCTATGGCCGCACAGCTTCCGGCACGCGCTACGCCAGCTTCACACAGATCAACCGCGACAATGTCAGCAAGCTCCGCGTCGCCTGGACCTACCGCACCGGCGACATGGCGCTGAACGGCGCCGAATTCCAGGGCACCCCCATCAAGATCGGCGATACGGTCTATATCTGCTCACCCCACAACATCGTCTCGGCCCTCGACCCCGACACCGGCACGGAAAAGTGGAAGTTCGACCCCCACGCCCAGACGAAAGTCTGGCAGCGCTGCCGCGGCGTCGGCTACTGGCATGACAGCACAGCCACGGACGCCAACGCGCCCTGCGCCTCGCGCATCGTCCTCACCACGATCGACGCCCGCCTCATCACCATCGACGCCCGCACCGGCCAGGCCTGCACGGATTTCGGAACGAACGGCAACGTCAATCTCCTGACCGGCCTCGGCCCGACAGCCCCCGGCTCCTACTACCCGACCGCCGCCCCCCTCGTGGCGGGTGACATCGTGGTCGTCGGCGGCCGCATCGCCGATAACGAGCGCACAGGCGAGCCTTCCGGCGTCGTCCGCGGCTACGACGTCCGCACCGGCGCACAGGTCTGGGCCTGGGACGCCACCAACCCGCATCGCGGCACCACACCACTGGCCGAAGGCGAGATCTACCCCGCCGAAACCCCCAACATGTGGGGCACCGCCAGCTACGACCCGAAACTCAACCTCGTCTTCTTCCCGCTCGGCAACCAGACCCCCGATTTCTGGGGCGGCGACCGCAGCAAGGCCTCGGATGAATACAACGACGCCTTCGTCGCCGTGGACGCCAAAACCGGCGACGAACGCTGGCACTTCCGCACCGCCAACCACGATCTCGTGGACTACGATGCCACGGCCCAGCCCATCCTCTACGACATTCCGGACGGCCATGGCGGCACCCGCCCGGCGATCATCGCCATGACCAAGCGCGGCCAGATCTTCGTGCTCGACCGCCGCGACGGCACCCCGATCGTCCCCGTGGAAATGCGCAAAGTCCCCCAGGACGGCGCACCGGAACACCAGTACCTCGCCCCCGAACAGCCCTATTCCGCCCTCTCCATCGGAACAGAGCGCCTGAAACCCAGCGATATGTGGGGCGGCACGATCTTCGACCAGCTCCTGTGCCGCATCCAGTTCGCCTCCTACCGCTATGAAGGCGAGTTCACCCCCGTCAACGAGAAGCAGGCCACCATCATCTATCCGGGCTATTACGGCGGCATCAACTGGGGCGGCGGCGCCGTGGATGAAAGCACCGGAACGCTGCTGGTCAACGACATCCGCATGGCCCAGTGGGGCAAGTTCATGAAGCAAGAAGAAGCCCGCCGCAGCGGCTTCAAACCCAGCTCGGAAGGCGAATATTCCGAACAGAAAGGCACCCCCTGGGGCGTCGTCCGCTCGATGTTCTTCTCCCCCGCCGGTCTCCCCTGCGTGAAACCGCCCTATGGCACGATGAACGCCATCGACCTGCGCAGCGGCAAGGTCAAATGGAGCATGCCGCTTGGCACGATCCAGGACATGCCGGTCCACGGCATGGTCCCCGGCCTCGCCATCCCGCTCGGAATGCCGACCATGAGCGGCCCGCTGGCCACCCATACCGGCCTGGTCTTCTTCTCCGGCACGCTCGACAACTATGTCCGCGCGCTCAACACCGACACCGGCGAAGTCGTCTGGAAAGCCCGTCTCCCCGTCGCCTCACAGGCCGCTCCGATGAGCTACATGTCCGACAAGACCGGCAAACAGTACATCGTCGTCACCGCAGGCGGCCTGACCCGCTCCGGCGTCGACAAAAACCGCGGCGACTACGTCATCGCCTACGCCCTGCCCTCCGAAGAATAAGAGCGCAGAACCAGGAAAAGGGGCGCTTCCTTTGTGGGAAGCGCCCCTTTTTTCATGACCTCCACCGAACCCGACAGGCACTTCTGCGCACATCCGGCGCGCTTCGATCCCAACGCTCCCAGAACTCAAAATATAATTCTTGAGAGACAATTGGTTACTTAAGAAACGAAATATGTATCCAAACAATTCAAAACGAATTCACAAAGAAACACGGAAGTATATTTTATTTCGTCATCAAACTGTAATAACAAAACCAAATCGTCCGTGATAACTGCGTCTCCGGAAAGCGCTCATACAGAGCCATCATAACCCGGCATCTTCCAAGGATTTACCACGACGATGAGATCTCGTTACTGTCTCTGCGCCACGACCGCTCTGGCCCTAAGCGTTTCCGCCGCTTTCGCCCAGTCTGACGTCGCGCCAAAGTCCAAGAGCCACCGTCACACACAAACCCATAAATCCGCCGCAACGAAGGAAGATAGCCCGTCCATGATGGGCTCCACCTCGCCAACAGATGAAGCCAGATCCGAAACCGTCCGCGTCCAGGGCAGCCGCCGGTCCTCGCCAGGCGCAGGTCTGATGGTCCACGAAGATGCGGCAAAATCCCGCTCGACCGTGACACAGGAGTTCATTTCCAAGCAGACGCCGGGCGTCAACCCGATGCAGCTCATTGCAATGCTGCCAGGTGTGAACACCACCTCCGTCGATCCTCTCGGCCTCAATGGCGGCAACATGACCATGCGCGGCCTGAATGCCAGCCAGATCGGCTTCACGCTGGAAGGTTTCCCGATCAACGACATCGGAAACTACGCCGTCTATCCGCAGGAAATCGTAGACTCCGAGAACCTCCGCTCCATCAATGTCGAGCAGGGCTCCGCAGATCTGGACAGCCCGCATATCAGCGCATCCGGCGGTGCCGTGAACATGTATCTGCTCGATCCGAAGGACCACTTCGGCGGCCATCTGGATGGAACATACGGCAGTTACAATTCCCGTCGCATTTTCGGACGCATGGACACCGGAAAAATCGGCAACACCAACCTCAAGGGCTACGTATCCTTCTCCGCAGCCCATGAAGATTCATGGCGTGGCCCCGGCTCCCAGCGAAAGCTGCACGGCGAAACGAAATGGGTCAATGAATGGGGTCAGGGCAACCGGATTTCCCTCGCAATCGTCGGCAACCAGAGCAACAGCACCCTCTTCCCGTCCATGTCGCTGGCAAACTGGAAGAAATACGGCGTCAACTATACCTATACCGGCAAGTGGAACCCCAGCAGCCCCAGCACCAATTACTACAAGCTGCACCAGAACCCCTTTACCAACATCTATGCCAGCGCCCCTTCGACATTCACACTGACCGACCACCTGACCCTCACGGAAACACCGTATTTCTGGTACGGCAACGGTAACGGCGGCGGCGCCTACAGCGAAAGCCTGTCCAGCCAGCAGTACGGGGCTCAAACGCTCTCTGCTTCCATCGGACAGTATAATTCATCCAATACGAAGAGCCTTCTGGTCTACAATCCCTCCAACACACAGACCTATCGCCCCGGCGCCGTCACCAAACTGGCCCTGCATACGGGTGCAAACCGCCTGATGATCGGATACTGGTTCGAGTATTCCAAGCAGCTCCAGACCAGCCCCTACAGCCTCGTCAACATGGCAACAGGCACCCCGCTGGACGTCTATGGCGGCGGGACGAACATGGTCCTCTCCAACGGCGTCACGGCTGAATATCGCGACACCCTCACCCAGACCCGTATCCACACGCTGTTCATCGATGACAGCCTCTCGCTGCTGAATAATCATCTGACGCTCGAGGCCGGACTGAAATACGCGATGGTCGCCAGACAGGGTCACAACTTCCTGCCGGACACCTCCACCGGCCCCTATATCAACGGAAGCTGGAACGAGCCTCTCCCCGCCGCATCCATCCGCTACAAGCTGAACAACGAAATCCAGCTCTTCGCATCGGGAACAACCAATTTCCGTATCCCGATGAACACGGCGCTCTACGATTCCGGCACATACACGTCCGGCTCAGGCTACAGCACCAAGGCCAACACCAACATGAAACCGGAAATCTCGATTTCCGAAGAAGCAGGCATCCGCTATCAGGGCGCGCTCTTCAATGGAACACTGAGCTATTTCCACTACAATTTCACCAACCGTCTCTATTCCGAGACCGTTGTACAGTCTAACGGGGCCTACTATTCCACGAGCGTCAACGGCGGTAACTCCCACGCCGATGGCGTCGATTTCGAAATCGGAACACGCCCCATCCTGTACCACCTCCGCCCCTATATTTCCGCGGAATATATTGACGCCCGAACCGACAGCAACGTCGCTGCTGGCGGCAGCACCAATGATTATGTCCACAGTAAAGGAAAGTTCGCTCCCCAGACCGCAAAGGTTCAGGTGGCTTTCAACCTGGATTATGACGACGGCGCGTTCTTCAGCGGTTTCGGACTGAAATATGTCGGCAAGCAGTACGCCACCTTCAATAATGATACGTCCATCCCGGGCTATGTCACGATGGATGTCCATGCAGGCTACCGCTTCCGGAACTATGGCGTCCTGAAGAACCCTGTTCTCAAGCTCAACATCCAGAACATCACGAACAATCACTATCTTGGCTTCGTGAACGGAACTGCCTCAAACGGCAAAGCAACAACCGGCGTCTTCGGCTCCGCAATCGTCGCAGGAAGCACGACTTATTACGTCGCTTCACCTTTCTTCGTCGGCGGCAGCGCAAGCGTGGATTTCTGAAGGCTTCGTGGCGGATCACGCGCCACCCCAAGCCATGACCAAAAAAAGGGGCGCTTCCCGCAACGGAAGCGCCCCTTTTTCATAACCTCAAACCCTCAGAGCGAAGACAGCGCCGGCGGCACCTTCGCCTTCGCCAGAGCCTCCTGCTGACGCTGCGCCAGCACATTCACGTCGAAGCCCTCGATCAGCTCCTCGAACATCCGGTGCCAGTTCAGCCGCGCCTCCAGACGCAGGAAGGCACTCCCCAGCCCGATCGCCGAACGGTCCATCAGCACGAACTCACGCGGCAGCTTCACACCGCCCGTCCGCTTCAGCCCGTCATAGACCTTCTCCAGAACCTGCCGCGCCTCAGCCGGATCATTGCTCTCCTGCATGGAACACACCCGGTCCGTCATCAGCGGCCGATAGAAGAACCGTGCCCATTCATTCAGAATGCTCGCCGTCTCGCGCGAAATCCCCTGGAAGCCCCACTTGCTATACGCATGGAACGCCAGTTCCTCATTGTTCTCCCGCAGCGCCGTGAACAGGTCGATAACCCCTTCCACAAAACGCGGCGAAAAGATCCGAACAGCCCCGAAATCCAGCAGATTCAGGCCATAATCGTCCCGCACGGTGAAATTGCCCATATGCGGGTCACCGTGAATGACACCATAGCGATAAACCGGCGTGTACCAGGCCTTGAACAGCGCCGTCGCCATCGCGTTCCGGTCTTCCTGCGGCAGGTTCTCGCCCAGAACGGTCCGCATGCTGCGCCCGCTCACCCAGTCCATCGTCAGCAGCCGCCCCGTGGACAACGCCTCAACCGGAGCCGGCACCGTCACTTCGGGCGTATTCGCAAGCATGTCCCGATACAGCCGCAGATGGCTCGCCTCACGCCGGTAATCCAGCTCTTCGCGCAGACGGTCGGCCAGTTCGGTATAAACCTCGTCCTGACGGATCGCGGTTTCGAACTGCCGGTAAATGCCCAGCGCCGCCCGGAACTGCCGCAGATCCGAATCCACGGCCGCCTGCATATCCGGATACTGCAACTTGCACGCCACTTCGCGTCCGTCCGCCAGCCGCGCCCGATGCACCTGCCCGAGCGACGCCGCCGCCACGGCCTCATGGCTGAAGGAGCGGAAATGCTTTTCCCATCCAGCGCCAAGCTCGGCCTGCATGCGACGGCGCACGAAGCTCCAGCCCATCGGCGGCGCATTGGACTGCAGATGCGCAAGCTCTTCCGCATATTCGTCAGGCAGAGCGCCGGGAATGGTCGAAAGGAGCTGGGCCGCCTTCATCAGCGGCCCCTTGAGGTTTCCCAACGCCGACTTCAGGCCCTCTGCATGAACGCCCTTGTCCGTCTTGAAGCCCAGACGGCTGCCCGCCATCCGCGCCGCAATGCCGCCGACCGCGCCGGAGGTCCGCGCCATGCGACGCAGCTCCCCCATGAGGCCGGTGTTGTCGAGATCCCTCGCCATGATGCTCCTCAGTCCTCCTGCTCGAGCTGATCAATCAGTCCCGAGATCACATCCAGTCCTTTACGCCAGAAACCCGGATCTGTCGCATCAAGTCCGAACGGCGCGAGCAGCTCCTTGTGACGCAGCGTCCCGCCCGCTTCGAGCATGGTCCGGTATTTCGCAGCAAAACCCTCTGGTTTTTCCTGATAAACGCCATAAAGCGCATTCACCAGACAATCCCCGAAAGCATACGCATAAACATAGAACGGGGAATGCACGAAATGCGGGATATAAGACCAGTAGAGGTCATAATCCGGTGTGAAATGGAACGCAGGCCCCAGACTCCGGACCTGAACCTCACGCCAGATTTCCCCCAGACGCTCCGGCGAAAGCTCACCCTTCGCCCGCTCGTCATGGACCTTCACTTCAAACTGATAGAACGCGATCTGCCGGACAACCGTGTTCAGCATGTCCTCGACTTTCGCCGCCAGCATGTGACGACGGCGCTTCGGATCATGCTCCGCATCCAGCAGGGACTGGAACGTCAGCATCTCGCCAAACACCGATGCCGTCTCCGCCAGCGTCAGCGGCGTATCGGCATTCAGATAGCCCTGCTTCTGCCCGGCCAGCGTCTGATGCACGCCATGCCCCAGCTCATGCGCCAGCGTCATCACATCCCGCGGCTGCCCGCGATAGTTCATCAGGATGTAGGGGTGCACCGACGGCACGCAGGAATGGGAGAACGCCCCCGAAGACTTGCCCGCCACCGGTGCCGCATCAATCCAGGGATGCGTCAGGAACCGGTTCACGATCTCGCCCAGGCCCGGATCAAACCCGGCATAGGCCGTGCGCACGATTTCCTTGCCCTGCTCCCAGTCGATCTTGCGCGCCTCAACACCCGGAAGCGGCGCATTGCGGTCCCAGTGCTCCAGCTTCTCAAGCCCGAGCCACTTTGCCTTGAGCGCATAATACCGGTGCGCCAGCCGCGGATAGGCCTCGTCCACAGCGCCCACCAGCGCATCGACAACCTCGTCCTCGACCATATTCGCCAGATTGCGCGCACTGGTGGGACGCGGATAACCCCGCAGCTTGTCCCCGATCGCCTTGTCCTTGGCGAGCGTGTTGGTAATCATCGTCAGCAGACGCGAGTTCTCACCCAGCACCGCGCTGATCTGCTGCGCCGCAGCCTCGCGCTTTGCGCGGTCCGTATTCGTCAGCAGATTGAACGCATCCCCGAGCGGCTTCTCCTCACCGTCAATCGTGACACTCAGCGTCGCCATCGTCTCGTCAAACAGCCGGTTCCAGGCATTCCGCCCCGTCACCGACTTGTCCATCAGCACCTGCTCGACCTCGTCGGAGAGCTGATACGGCCGGTACATCCGCAGATCCCGCAGATACGGATCCCATTTGCGCATCTCCTGCGCCTCGCAGATCCGCGCCAGCACTTCGTCCGGAATGCGGTTCAGCTCCAGCGTGAAGAACATCAGATCAGAGGCCACCTCCGTCATCCGCTCCTGCACACCCTGCGCAAACCGCCCCCAGACCGGATCGGTCGTATGCGCCGCAAAGCCAAGGCTGGAGAAAGACCCGATCTTCCCGAGCCCTTCTTCGATCGCCTCATACTCCGCAAACGCCTTCGCAAGCTCCGCGCCGCTCAGCGTCTCCAGACGCCCCTTGTACGTTTCGCAGAAACTCCGCGCCGCCCCGGCCCAGCGGTCAAAATCCGACACCAGAACCGGATCTTCCGGCGAGGCATAGAGGTCAGAGAGATCCCAGCGGGGAGGCATCTGCTCCCCGGAGGACGAATGCGGCGTGCCGTCAGCGGCAGAAAAGAGCATGGTCATATCCTGACCTTAAAGCCACAATCCCCCCCGTCAAACGGGATGTTGATGACAAAACCGTAGTGTAAAACCGCCGCAAAGCCCGCAACCCCGGATCTTCCGCCACTTCATGCAAATATACCCCCCCCAGGCATACGAGACACTGACATCGTTTGAAAACCTGAAGGCGCGAATCGCAGGCCCCGATCTGGTGCGCACGGTCGCCATCCTCGATGTCCTGATCTGCCATGACGGAATCCTGTTCTCCTCCTGGTGGCACCACAGCCTCCCCTTCCATCTGGCGGTGCTCGGCTTCTACGGCGTGATGCTGTTCTTCGTCCTCAGCGGCTTCCTGATCGGCACGATCATGCTGGACCTGCTGGAACGCGGAACCTCCCTGAAAGGCTGGGGCATCTTCCTGCTCCGCCGCTGGCTGCGCACCCTTCCGGCCTATTATTTCTGGCTGTTCGCGCTGCTCATCCCGCTCGCTTATTTCGGCCCCTACGGCGTGCCATGGGACGAAGCCCGGCACGCCCTGCCCTGGTTCCTGACCCTGACGCAGAATCTCGGCTGGCCCATGGTCTCGAACTGGTACGGCGTCACATGGTCGCTCTGCGTGGAGGAATGGTTCTACATCGCCTTCCCCGCCCTGCTGCTCACGCTCCTGGCCTGCCGGATCAAACCCGCCACAGCCTTCGGAACCACGCTCGCGGCCTTCTTCATCGTTCCGTTCTGCTGGCGCCTGTCACTCCCCACGGACGTCAACTGGGACGAAGTCACCAGCAAGATCGTCCCCTGCCGCTTCGACGCGATTGCATGGGGCATCGCCGCCGCCTGGCTCTACCGGCACAGACCCGCCATCACCCGCTACAGCACACTGCTCGCCGCCGCAGGCACCGCGATCGTGCTCACCGTCTGGTGGCGCAACACCGGAGATGGTGCCCTTTGGCCTCCGCGCTTCGGCGCCATGGTCTCATTTGATGTCACGGGACTGGGCTATGCCCTGTGCATGCCCGCCATGATGCGCCTGCGAACCCTGCCGCCCCTGATCGGCCCGGCAGTCCGCAGCATCAGTACGCACAGCTACGCGCTCTACCTGTGCCACCTGCCCCTCATCATGACCGCAGGCGACCTTCAGTCCCGCTACGGCCTCGGCCGCAGACACGCCCTGATCCTCACGATCCTTACCACAATCGGCGGAGCCATCCTCTCATGGCGCCTCGTAGAACGCCCCTGCCTGAAACTCCGCCCCGGTCAGTTTCTTCCATAACCAGCGCAGAGCAATAACCATATCGGAAAAATCCTGAATTCAGACTTTCATTGAACCAAGACCAACAACAGGATTACCATCCTGCATTTTTACTGTATTCCTGAATATAATTATAAATCTTATCTTTTGTAATTCCGAAATCACATGTTTCATAGTCGATGTGCTTTTTGTAGGTAGAATAAATGCCAAGAGCCATTTCTCCATGAAGAATACAATTATGTATAATTTGATAATCATGGTCAGAAAATATATTTTTATACTCTTTTTTATCCCACCTTATAAAGGAAGATACCTTCTTTGCCATTGATAATATTTCATTAGACTGAAATATTCCCAATGCTGCCATTTCAATGCTATCAAAAAATTCAAAAACCGTTGCGATGAGATAGCTCCTCAGCGAAGCCATCTCATCATAAGTCAACGTCAGATCACCGACAGTATCGACCATCTTCCTTACGCCCGTCAGGCCGAAAGCTGGGACAGGTCTTCCTGAACGTAGCCAATGATCCGCGCATAATCGCGCGGCACAACATGCCAGAACCGCTCCAGCGTCCGCTCCCAGCAATGCAGCAGATCCGCGGCATAGGTGCTGCCCGTCTCCGCAACATGCCGCTCCACAAGTGCCCGAAGCTCCTGATCCCAGCGGCTGCCGGCCTGAACGCGGTTCCAGATCACCGTATCCGGGTTGATCTGCGCCTCGAACAGCCCCTTCACGTCCAGCACATAAGCCATGCCCCCCGTGAAGCCGGCGCCGAAATTGTCGCCCGTCTCCCCAAGGATCACGACCGTCCCGCCGGTCATGTATTCGCAGCCATTCGAGCCACAGCCCTCGACCACGGCCGTCGCACCCGAGTTACGCACCGCAAAGCGCTCACCCGCCTGCCCGGCCGCAAACAGCGTCCCCGCCGTCGCCCCGTACAGAACCGTATTGCCAATGATCGCGCTCTGCTCGGATGCCCACTGCGCCGCCGGTGACTTGCGGACAACGATCGTCGCCCCCGAAAGCCCCTTGCCGACATAGTCGTTGGCATCGCCCTCGACCTCGATCTTGAGCCCCTGCACACCAAACGCGCCCAGCGACTGCCCGGCCGAACCGCGCAGCGACAGCGTGAGCTGCCCCTCCGGAAGCTCCTTCATGCCGAACTTGCGCGTAATCAGCCCCGAAACCCGCGTACCGATCGCACGATGCGTGTTCTGCACCGTGTAATGCAGATGCAGCTTCTCCCGACGCTCGAACAGCGCCGTCGCATCCGGGATGATCTGCCCGTCCAGCGTCTCGGGAACCTCGTTGCGCCCCTCACGGGTGCAGAACCGCGCATGACCACCCGGATCGGCCTGAACCAGAAGCGAATTCAGATCCAGATCATCCAGATAATCCGCACCACGCGACACCTGCCGCAGCATATCCGTCCGCCCGATCACCTCTTCCAGCGACCGCACACCCAGATCCGCCAGAATATGCCGGATATCTTCCGCAATCAGCGTGAACAGGTTGATGACCTTCTCAGGCGATCCCCCGAACTTCTCCCGCAGCTTCTCATCCTGCACACACACGCCCACCGGGCAGGTGTTGGAGTGGCACTGACGCACCATGATGCAGCCCATCGCCACGAGTGCTGCCGTACCGATACCGAACTCTTCCGCACCAAGCATCGCCGCCATGACAACGTCACGACCCGTCTTGATGCCACCATCGGTCCGCAGCACCAGACGATGCCGCAGCCGGTTCAGCATCAGCACCTGATGCGCCTCCGACAGCCCCATCTCCCAGGGCAGACCCGCATAGTGGATCGAAGACTGCGGGCTCGCACCCGTCCCGCCCGAATGACCGGAAATCAGGATCGCATCCGCCTTGGCCTTCGCCACACCGGCCGCAATCGTGCCAATGCCCGTCCGCGCCACCAGCTTGACCGTGACGGTCGCCGTCGGATTGATCTGCTTGAGATCGTAAATGAGCTGCGCCAGATCCTCGATCGAATAGATGTCATGATGCGGCGGCGGCGAAATCAGTGTCACCCCCGGCGTCGCATGACGCAGACGCCCGATCAGCTCCGTCACCTTGAAGCCCGGAAGCTGCCCGCCTTCACCGGGCTTCGCACCCTGGGCCATCTTGATCTCGATCTCGCGGCAGTCATTCAGATACTGCGCGGTCACACCAAAACGCCCGGATGCCACCTGCTTGATCGCCGAAGACGCATTGTCCCCGTTCGGACGCGGCTTGGACCGCTCGGCATCCTCGCCACCCTCACCGGAATCGGACTTCGCCCCGATCCGGTTCATGGCAATCGCCAGCGTCTCATGCGCCTCCGGGCTCAGCGCGCCCAGCGAAATCCCCGGCGCCACCAGACGACGGCGGATCTGCGTGATGCTCTCCACCTCATCCACCGGAACCGGCGCATGGGTCGGCTTGAAATCCAGCAGATCACGCAGCGCCACCGGCGGCATCTGGCGCACCGCATCCGCATAACGCCGGTACAGCGTAAAGCTGTTCGCCGTCACCGCACTCTGAAGCATGTGCACGAGCTGCCCGGAGAACGCATGCGTCTCACCCTGACGGCGCAGCTTGTACCGCCCGCCAACAGGCAGCGCCTCGACCTTCCGGTTCCACGCCGCCGCATGCGCGCCAAGGATGTTGCGCGCAATACCCGGCAGACCAATCCCCGAAATCCGCGACGGCATGCCCGGGAAGAACTCTGCCACCAGCGCCCGGGACAACCCGATCGCCTCGAAATTATACCCGCCACGATAGGCCGAAATGATCGAAATGCCCGACTTGGACATGATCTTGAGCAGACCCTTGTCCACGGCCTTGCGATACCGCTCCATCGCCTCACGCAGCGACATCTTACCGAACAGCCCGCGGCGCAGCCGGTCCGCTACGCAATACTGCGCCAGAGCCGGATTCACCGTCGTCGCGCCAACACCAATCGTCACCGCAATCGCATGAACATCGATCGCCCCCGACGTCCGCACGTTCAGGGACGTGAACGTCCGCAGCGAATTGCGCACCAGATGAATATGCACGGCCGCGGTCGCGAGGATCATCGGAATCGCAACCCGCGTCGCATCCGTATTGTCATCCGTCAGGAACAGATGCGTGCACCCGCCACGGACATGATCCTCAGCCTGCGCCCGGATGGACGCAATCGCCGCCCGCAGACCTTCCTCGCCCTCTTCGGCCGGGAAAGTGCAGTCGATCACACCCGCATTCTCACCGCAGACCTTCAGCAGTTCGTCAAACTCACCAATCGTGAGAACCGGGCTCGGCAACTGCAACAGATCGCACTGCTCCGGCGCCTGATCGAGGATATTTCCCAGATTGCCCAGCCGCGTGACCAGACTCATCACCCGCGTCTCACGCAAAGAGTCGATCGGCGGATTCGTAACCTGACTGAACCCCTGACGGAAATAATGCGCCAGCCCGCGATAGATCGTGGACAGCACCTGAAGCGGCGTATCATCGCCCATCGAGCCCAGAGCCTCAGCCGCATTCTCCACCATCGGGTGCAGAATGGTCTCCAGCTCCTCATGCGTCAGACTGACCGCCACCTGATGCCGCCGCAGCACATCCGGATCCAGCGCCTCAGGCTCGACCACATCCCGCACAATCGGCTCGATATCGCGGATCCGCTTCACCCAGCCCCGGAAATCCTGACGTGACGCCAGCATCTCCAGCAGTTCCTCGGACTGGTAAAGCCGCCCTTCCTTCAGATCCAGCGCCAGCGTCTGCCCCGGACCAAGCCGCCCGCGGCTTTTGACCCGCGCATCCGGCACCCGAACCATCCCGGTCTCGGACCCCACGATAAGCAGACCATCCTGCGTGATGCTGTACCGCAGCGGACGCAGACCCGCACGGTCCAGCCCCGCCACAACCCAGCGTCCATCCGTCGCACACAGCGCCGCCGGACCATCCCAGGGCTCGATCACCGCATTGCAGTACCGGAACAGCGCCCGCGCCGCATCCGACATCGCCGAGTTCGCACCGCCAGAGGCCGGCACCAGCATCGTCTTTGCCATCGGCGCATCCCGCCCGGCAAAGGTCAGCAGCTCGAACACATTATCCAGCGCCGCCGTATCCGAACCCGCAGCCTGCACGACCGGCTTGAGATCCGCCATGTACGGATCCAGCTCCGGATGCGCGAGCCGCGTTTCATGCGAGCGCATCCAGTTCGTGTTGCCCGAAATCGTGTTGATCTCGCCGTTATGCGCCACCTTACGGAACGGCTGGGCCAGCTTCCAGGTCGGGAACGTATTGGTCGAATACCGCTGATGATAGATCGCAAACCGCGACACAAACCGCTCATCCAGCAGATCCGGATAAAAGTCCGTCAGGTTCTCCGCGAGGAACATGCCCTTGTAGATCACCGAGCGGCAGGACATCGAACACACATACAGATCAACCTGCTGCGCCGTCGCCTGCTTCTCGATCCGCCGACGCAACACATACAGGTCACGCTCGAACTCGTCCTCGGACCGGCCAAGCCGGTTGCGGATCATGATCTGCTCGATCTCCGGCCGCGTCTGGTTGGCCTTCTCGCCAATGCACGCCGTATCAATCGGCACCTGACGCCAGCCATAGATCCCGTAACCGAAGTTCAGGATCTCCGTCTCGATGATCTGACGGCCCCGTTCCTGCGACCCCAGATCGGTCTTGGGCAGGAACACCATGCCGACAGCAATGCGCCCGTCGATCGTATCGTCGCTGGAGCCGTTATGGATCGCCTCGGCAAAGAAATCCTGCGGGATTTCCACATGAATGCCCGCACCATCGCCGGTCTTGCCATCCGCATCGACCGCACCGCGATGCCAGATATTGCCCAGCGCCTCGATGCCCGCCTGAACTACACTACGCGACGGCTTGCCATCCAGCGAGGCAACCAGACCCACACCACAGGAATCGCGCTCCTGCGACGGGTCATACAGCCCCTTCAGACGCTCGACGTTCTCGGCATACTCGCGGATGAAATCGTTATTCTGTGTCATTCCGCGGCCTCCAGAGCACCGGTCATTGTTTCAGTCAGATGATGATGGATCGCGTCGGCCGCATCCCGGCCATCCTTGATCGCCCAGACGACCAGGCTCGCCCCGCGCACGATATCGCCCCCGGCAAACACACCCGGCAGGCTCGTCGCAAAGCCCCCCGGCGGCACCGTCAGCGTGCCCCAGCGCGTCACGGCCAGCTCAGGCTCATTGAACTGCCCCGGCAGGTCCTCGGGATCGAACCCGAGAGCCTTGATGACCAGATCGCCCTCGATCACGTCATGCTGCCCCGTGCCCTCGATGGACCGGCGCCCCGACGCATCCGGAGCCCCCAGACGCATCCTCAGCACCCGCACACCCGACACGCTGCCGTCACCAAGGAATGCCTCCGGCGAGCCCAGCCATTCGAAATGCGCGCCTTCTTCCTCGGCATTGTAAACTTCCTGCCGCGATCCCGGCATGTTCGCCCGGTCCCGACGGTAAACACAGGTCACACGCTCGGCCCCCTGACGGATCGACGTGCGCACGCAGTCCATGGCCGTGTCACCACCGCCAATCACCACGACCCGACGCCCCTTCGCATGAAGTGCCGCATCCTCGCCCGGATCTTCGTCATAGCCCCGACGGTTCGACGCCGTCAGGAAGTCGATCGCATCGACAACACCCTCAAGCCCGGCCCCCGGCACCTTCACATCGCGCGAGCGATACACACCCGTCGCGAGGAACACCGCATCATGCCGCGCCCGCAGATCCTCAAGCGACGTCTCGCCCTCGCCCGAACCAACAGGCGTGGAGAGATGGAACACGATCCCCTGCTCTTCCAGCAGCGCATGACGCCGCGCCACCACATGCTTTTCCAGCTTGAAGCTCGGAATCCCGTAAGTCAGCAGCCCGCCCACACGGTCCTGACGCTCATAGACATGAACCTCATAACCCTGAGCCCGCAGCCGCTCCGCACAGGCCAGACCCGCCGGCCCGGATCCCACGATCCCGACACTCCGCCCCAGATCACGATCGGGAAGCGCAGGCTTCACCCAGCCCTGCTCGAACGCATTTTCGGTAATGAACCGCTCGACAGCGCCGATCGTGACGCTCTCAAAGCCCTTGTTGATAACGCAGTTGCCTTCGCACAGCCGGTCCTGCGGACAGATCCGCCCGCAGATCTCCGGAAACGTATTCGTCGCGGACGACATCTCATACGCTTCCTCCAGCCGGTCCTCAGCCGTCAGCTTCAGCCAGTCGGGAATGTTGTTCCCCAGCGTACAATGCACGGAGCAGAACGGAATCCCGCACTGCGAGCAACGCGACGCCTGCTCTTCCGCACGGCTGCGCGCGAACCCACGGTAAATCTCCCCGAAATCCTGACGGCGTTCAGCCGCATCGCGCTTCTCGGGAAGCACCTGGGGGTGGGTGACGAACTGCAACATGCGTTCGGCCATGCGTCGTGTCTCCTGCAAAACATGCCCGCCCGACCACAAACCCCGGACGCACATCAGACCTGTCCGAAAGCAGCTATTCCGTCACTTTATCCAATAACAGTCAGTGACACTGACCTTTCAGGAAGATTATCCCATCTCAGCCTCAGGAACGGGATTTTTCATCCAATTTATTAGGTCCGATCCGGATCATTCACCCTCAATACCCGCGTCAATCAGGGACACATTGGCCCTGTGCTGCAACCGCTACACCCCACCCGTTCACGCATACGAGCGTCCCAACCGAACATCCCGGCAATACATTTTCTATTGCCACTGAGGCCACGGCTGCTGATTGTAGATCTGCAACTCCAAATCCGACATATGCATTCTGTTTTTAATATTCCTGGTCATTATCTGTCTTTTTTTGATGTAATCGCTCACCTGCCGATCCGTCATGGCATATCTAGAGCCAGTGACCTTATCCCATTTACTCAGACACGAGATCGAATCGTCTGGCAAAACCTTGTACTTCACACAGAGATTATCGCCAGCCAGATAATATTTATTGCCAATCATAACCGGAACCGGCTTCTGCGCGCATCCTGAAGTCAGTAGCGAACAACACAGAATGGCTAAAGAAATTTTCCGCACCAGCTTTGCTCCACCAAGTCCAGGACTGAACTCCTGCCTGCAACAGGCCGCAACAAGACGTTACGTTGCCGTTCAGTCCGTCGCAAGTTTTCCCGGCGGACACCCCCAATCAAAGCGGAAAATCTTCGCCCCATCCCTCGCAGGACAAGTCAGGACAACAGCCCGTTATTTACGGAACCGCCGCCAGCTCTCACAAATACTGCCCTTCAGATAATCCGGCACCACACTCCGCATCGCCGTCGGCGTAATCCCGAGCGACTGGAGATCATCCGCGCCCGGCTGCACCACATTATCCAGCCCCATCATCACAACCTGATCCCGCGTCAGCAGATGCCCCGGCAACGGCTCCAGAATTTCCGCCTCGAGCTTCGCCACATAGTCCGGCACCGGCAACAGGACGCGACGCCGCCCCGAAGCCTCAAGCACGAACGCCATCAGCTCTTTCATGGTCAGCACATCCGGCCCACCCGCCTCGACCGTCATGCCCGCACGCTCCGGCGTCACCAGCGCCATCGCCGCCCGCGCCACATCCCCGACATAAACCGGCTGGAACCGCGTCCCCGCCGCAAACACCGGGAGCACCGGCGAGAGCTTGGCAATCAGCGCGAACATGTTGAAGAAACTGTCCTCAGGCCCAAAAATCACCGAAGGCCGCAACAGCGCCGCTTCCGCAAACACCTCCCGCACCACCCGCTCGGCCAGCCCCTTGCTCCGCCCGTAATTTCCCGGCGACCGTATCGAAGCCCCGATGGCCGACATGTGCAGATACTGCTCCACCCCCTCGCGCCGGGCCACCAGCGCCGCCAGCCGCGCCCCTTCCACATTGACCCGATGCATCGCCTTCACATCCGGCGACATGATCGACACGAGATTGATTCCCGCATCAGCCCCGCTGAACAGACGCTCCAGCGAGTCCGCGTCATTCACGGACGCTTTGATGAATTCCACACGCCCGTCACCCGGAAAGCGGGCCAGCGCCTGATCGCCCTCAGGATTGCGACTGCCGACGCGCACCACATGCCCCGACGCCACCAGCCGGCCCACCAGTTCGCGGCCAACAAAGCCCCCGCCGCCGAGAACCGCCACAACGCGCCCCACGGACCGCGCGCCCCTGTCCGGCCCGCTCCCCTCATAAATCCCGTCATCCATGCCGCCACCGGTGCCCTCTACGGAAAAATTTGTACGCATTTTTGCTTTTCTTTCAGTTTGGCTGTTGACGCCCCACACGTGCAGGGGTAAACGCCTCTTCACCGAGCCGGGATGCCTCAGGAAACTGAAAAAACCCGGTGCTTTCTGAGCCCAGATGGCGGAATTGGTAGACGCGCAGGTTTCAGGTACCTGTGTCCGAAAGGACGTGGAAGTTCGAGTCTTCTTCTGGGCACCACAGACGATCAGGCGACATATCGCCTCGATCCTCTGGTGATCAAAAAAACTTGGTGACAATAGAATGAGCCAGCAGAACGCCATCCATCTTTATGACGGCGATCTGCCAGACGATTTCGATCTCGGCCCCCTTGTTGCCATCGATACCGAGACCATGGGTCTCAATCCCCATCGTGACCGCCTCTGCCTCGTCCAGCTCTCAGCCGGCGACGGTGAAGCCCATCTCGTTCAGATCAAACCGGTCTCCATGGGCGGCCGCGGCTATGACTGCCCGAATCTCAAGGCTCTTCTGACAGACGATTCCGTCACCAAGCTGATGCATTTCGCACGCTTTGACGTCGCAGTCCTGCAGAACGCCTTCAACATCACAATCCCGTCGGTCATCTGCACCAAGATCGCCGCCCGGCTGGTCTACACCTTCACCGACCGCCACGGCCTGGCCTATCTGTGCCGCGACCTTCTGGGTGTCGAAATCTCCAAACACCAGCAGAGTTCGGACTGGGGCGCACAGACCCTCACCCCCGACCAGCTCCGCTATGCCGCTTCGGACGTGCTGTATCTTCACGCATTGTGGGATAAGCTCGAAGCCATGCTGATCCGTGAAAACCGCCGTGACCTCGCGCAGGCCTGCTACGATTTCCTTCCGGCCCGCTGCCGGCTGGACCTCATGGGCTACGAAGAGCCCGACATTTTCTCGCACCGCGCCTGATTTCCGGCCTGGCCTGAACATGCACCGTCCGTCGCCCCGCCCCTTCCGTACTGCGCTCGATTCGGCGCTCCAGACCGTCTCCATCGAGCGCGAAGGTCTTCAGGCCCTCGAACACGCCCTCTCCGGCCCGCTCGGGGAAGCCTTCTGCGAGGCCGTGAACCGCATCGCCGAAAGCGAAGGCCGCCTGATCGTCACCGGCATCGGCAAATCCGGCCATATCGCCCGCAAGATCCAGGCTACCCTCGCCTCCACCGGCACGCCCTCCCTTTTCCTGCACCCCGCAGAAGCCGCCCATGGCGATCTCGGCATGGTGGCCCCGGGCGACCTGATCCTGGCCTTCTCCAATTCCGGCGAAACCACCGAACTCGCCGCGATTCTGGCCTATGCCGCCCGGCAGAACCACTGCGTGATCGCCATCACCTCGGTCGGCACCTCCGCCCTGGCCCGCGCTTCCGAGATCCCGCTGGTCCTCCCCAGCAGCACCGAGGCCTGCCCGATGGGCCTGGCACCCACAACCAGCACCCTGCTGCAACTCGCCCTGGGCGACGCCCTCGCCCTCGCGCTGCTCGAAAAACGCGGCTTCACGGCCCGCGATTTCGGCGCCTTCCACCCCGGCGGCCTCCTCGGCGCCCGCCTGCGCCCCATCAGCGACCTGATGCACACGGGGGACGCCCTGCCTCTCGGACAGGGCAGCCTCCCGCTGCGCTCCGTCATTCTCGAGATGACACGCAAGTCATTCGGGTGCATGGGTGTGACTGATGACAATGGTGTACTTCAGGGCCTCATCACGGACGCCGATCTGCGCCGCGCCCTCTCCGGTGACCTCGACACGACCACGGCGAAGGACGTCATGAACGCCGCCCCCGTCACCGCCACCCCCACCACACTGGCGCAGGACGTGCTGCAGCTCATGAACCAGCGCGAGCGCCCCATCACGAGCCTCTTCATCGTTGATGAAGACCGCCGTCCCACGGGCATCGTCCACGTCCACGACCTCCTGCGAAGCGGCCTGTCATGAACGGCCCCAACCCGGACGCTCCCGGCCCCAACGCTCCGGGTTCCGAGAACGGCGAGCCCCGCGTCCGCCGCGAGGATTTCGATCCCGACCGCGCCGAGAGCCTCGCCCGCCTCGACAGCCTGCGCCGCGCAGCCTTCCAGCGCATCCGCCAGGCCCCCGACGCCGAACAGCTCGCCCGCCGTCGCTCCCTTCTGGGATTCGCCAAATGGGCGCTGCCGGGCCTGGCCCTCGTCCTGCTCAGCTCCATCGCCGCCTGGCCCGAGATTTCCCATCTCATGAACCAGAACCGCGCCGCCCTGAAGGAAATGGCCCGCCTGCGCGTGGAAAGCGGCAACATGGAACAGGCCACCTATCGCGGCCTCGACGCCCATAACCACCCCTACATGATCACCGCCCGCACCACCCACCAGCAGGGCCCCGATCGCGTGGACCTGGTCGATCCCGTCGCCGACATCCAGCTCTCCGGCAATTCCTGGGCCCATATCCGCTCCGACCGCGGCGTCTACATGCAGCACGAACAGACGCTCGATCTCGACGACCACGTCGTGCTCTACCGTGACGACGGCCTCCTCATGAACGGCCCCTCCGCCGATCTGGACCTCAAGGCCGACGTGATCGCATCCCGCGACTGGGTCCACGCGGAAGGCCCCTTCGGCCGGCAGGACGCCCAAGGCTATTTTCTGGACCAGCATGCAGGTATCATGCAGTTTACAGGACCGGGACTGACGGTCCGCAACGATGACAACGGCCCTCCGAGTGCGGCGGCCCGCCTGCACCTGCAAGGACTGAAGACCGAAAAATGACCCCCCGCCCCGCAGCCCTCCTCCCCCTCCTCATCGCCCTGCCGCTCGCACTTCCCCCCGCCCCGGCGCATGCGGACGGACTGGACATGTCCCACGGCGAAGCCGTCCAGCTCTTCTGGAAAAAAGAAGAGATCTACGACCGCAATGCCCAGACTGTGACGCTGACGGGCGGCGCGCGGGCCGTGCGTGGAGATGTGACGGTCGATGCGGATACGCTGATCGGATATCTGCGCAAGAAAACGCCGCCTCCGGGGCAGCCTGCTCCCCCGCCGCCCCCGGCCAACGCCAAGGATAACAGCGGCGACCCGATGGGAGGCTCCCTTGAGCTGTACCGGATCGAGGCCCGCGGCAACGTCCATATCTACAACCAGACCGATCAGGGCTGGGGCGATCATGCCCTGTACGACATGGACCAGGCGGTCATGGTCATGACCGGCAAACATCTGAAGCTGACGACCCCGCAGGACGTCCTGACGGCGCGTGACGTGATGGAATATCACTCGAAAACGCGCATGTCGGTTGGCCGTGGTGACGCCACTGTCACCACCAATGACGGCAAGCAGGTCAAGGCGGACGTGCTGGTTTCCTTCAGCAAACCCAGCGACGCCCCGGCGCCCGGCACACCGCAGTCGGCCAAGCCGGCACAGGCCGCCGATTCCTCCAATCCGATGGGCGGCGGCGCCTCGAAACTCGACCGCGCCTATGGCTGGGGCCATGTCGTCCTGCGCACCCAGACACAGACCGGTACCGGCGACCGCGGTGTCTATGTTTTCGATACCCAGATCGCGCGCCTGATCGGACATGTCCATGTCACGCAGGGCCAGAACCAGAACAACGGCTCGCAGGCCATCGTGAACATGAAGACCGGCATTGCAACCATGCTGCCGGGCACGGACTCGCCCATCCAGGGGCTCGTCGTGCCGAACGAGGCCAACAGCAGCCAGGCACCCAAGTGACAGACAGCTACATTCCCTCTTCGCCGCCTCCAACGGGTCTCGTCGCAAGCGGCATCGGCAAGTCCTACAAGAAGCGCGCCGTCGTCAAGAACGTCTCGCTTCAGGTCCAGCGCGGCGAAGCCGTGGGCCTGCTCGGTCCGAACGGTGCGGGCAAGACGACCAGCTTCTATATGATTGTCGGCCTGGTTCAGCCCGACACCGGCACCATTACGCTGGACGGCGCCGACATCACGCAGCTGCCGATGTATCGCCGCGCCCGCCTCGGCGTCGGCTACCTGCCGCAGGAAGCCAGCATTTTCCGCGGCCTGAACGTCGAGCAGAATATCATGGCGGCCCTCGAAGTCGTCGAGCCCGATCCGGAAAAGCGCGACCTGATGCTCAACGGCCTGCTGGCCGAGTTCGGCATCACCCATCTGCGCCGCTCGCCTTCGCTCGCGCTGTCCGGCGGTGAGCGTCGTCGTCTCGAAATCGCCCGCGCACTCGCCAGCCAGCCGAACTACATCCTGCTCGACGAACCACTGGCCGGTATTGATCCGATCGCCGTCGGTGAAATCCGCGATCTCGTCTCACATCTGAAGGATCGTGGCATCGGCGTGCTGATTACGGACCATAACGTCCGCGAAACGCTCGAAGTCATTGACCGCGCCTATATCATGCATGGCGGTCAGGTCCTGATGGAAGGTACCCCCGAAGCCATCGTCGCGAACGAAGACGTCCGTCGGGTCTATCTCGGAGAGAATTTCTCGCTGTAACATGCCGGGATGCTTGTCCCGGGCCTGATCCAGCGTCAGTCGCAGTCTCTCGTCATGACGCCCCAGCTGCGTCAGGCGATTGCGCTGCTGCAATACACGCAGACCGATCTCGCCCAGCATCTCCGGCAGGTCTGCGAAACCAACCCACTCCTCATCCTGGAGCCCGGCGATACAGCTCCTGAAGCCCTCCCCGCGTCGGAAGACTTCCACGACGACGACCCGGACCGCTTCACCACCGCCCCCGACCGCCCGGAAGCCGCCGCTCCGCCTCCGTCTGACCGCGACGGGCTGATCCTCCAGATCCGCCTCTCTCTTCCCCCGGACGACCATCACGCGGCCCTCCACCTCCTGGACAGTCTCGACGAAACCGGCCGCCTCCCCGTCTCCGTTACGGACCTCGCCGCCGAACTCGGCATAGACGCGCCTCGCCTGGAGGCGATCCGCCAGACTCTCATGCATCTCGAACCCGTGGGCCTCTTCGCCCGTTCACTCGAAGAGTGTCTGGCCGCCCAGCTTCGGGTCCGCAACCGCCTCGACCCGGCGATGCAGACCCTGCTCGACAATCTGGATCTGCTCGCCCGACGGGACTGGCGCAGACTGCGTGAAAAATGCGCTCTCGATCAGGATGACCTGCTGGACATGCTGGCCGAGATCCAGGCCCTAGATCCGCGCCCTGGCCTCAGCCTGCCACCCCCCGCGCCGCCTATTGAACCCGACCTGATCGTGCGCCCCAATGGCACCGGATTTCGCCTGACCCTCAACACGCGTCTGCTGCCAGAAGTCCGGCTCGACGACACACTGCGCGCGCAGATCGACAGCCATACGGAAGCGGGCAGGATGCTGCTGGCCTACGCAGGCGAGGCGACAGCCCTCATCCGCGCACTGCACAGTCGCAAACAGTCGCTCCTGACCGTCGGCCGCGCCATCATCCAGCATCAGGCTGCTTTCCTGCGCGATGGCCCCACTGCGCTCCGCCCCCTGACCATGCGTGAAATCGCCGAACGTACGGAACTGCATGAAAGCACCATAAGCCGCATCGTCAGCAGCAAATATATCGATACGCCCCGCGGTACTGTTCTACTCAAACTGTTCTTCTCAACCGCCCTAACATCCGAAGACGGCACCACTCAGAGTGCCCATGCCATCCAGCACCGCCTCCAGGCCCTGGTGGCCGCCGAGGGCGACAACGTCCTGTCCGACGACGCCCTGACAGGCCTGCTGCAAAAGGAAGGATTTTCCATCCAGCGCCGTACCGTCGCCAAATATCGCGAAGGTCTTGGCATCGCGAAATCCAGTCAACGCAAGAGACTGCGCCGCACATCTTGAGAAACTGGAACAGTTCATTCTCCGCTCAATACGGTTCGCGACAGAGCAATTTTCGATATCTCTATTGAAAACCATTTATGTCAAACCATGTTTAACAGGCAGACGGCAGCCGTTGTGGGTGCTGAATTGACAGGAATATTTCTAATGTCCAACGATCCCGTCCCCCACGAATCATCAAGCCTGCATCACCTTGCCGAAAAGGCACACCGTCAGCCCAAGCTGCTGACGAAAGGCGAAGTCGAGGAACTGGCTCATTTCGTTCTCAAGGGCGCTGAAGGCGCGACCGAAGAGCAGAAGGAAATCGCCAAACGCGCCCTTCGCAATCCCGAAGGCATCGAAAGCGCCGACATCACCGCCCTCGCCACCCAGATCCTGACACGGAAGTAAGACCATGACCGGCCATTCCCACGAACTCCCCTCCCAGCAGAAACTCGAACACCGCCTGAAAGAAGTCGAACGCGACCTTGCCCGCGCCGAAAAATCAGACCCGGTGCGCATCCACGCCCTCGAAGCCGAAATCAAGAAAATCAAGTCCGAACTTCAGGACTGATCCCTTCGGTTCTGTAAGGCCTTCTGACAGCCATTGGTTTTTTCGGGGCCTGCAGGACAGTCACGGGAACGTCTTCCGTCATTATCGTGTCGTGAACAGTTTCCATTTCGTTATGCTGGATCAGCCTGAGAAGTTCTCACAGACGGTCCAGGATTTCCTTGACGCAGATCGTCCCGAGAAATCGTCGCCTCCCTGACGTGCTGTCCCGTGCAACAGGCATCTGAACGCAAAAAAGCCGCCCTCCCGAACTGGAAGAGCGGCTTTTTTATTCCCGGGGAAACCCGGAAACGTCGATTATTTCAGCGCGGCGATCGCCGTCATCTCAACGCGCCACTCCGGCACAGCCAGCTTCGCCTCGACGGTAGCCCGGGCCGGCTTGTTTGCCGTATCCAGCCAGGCGTCCCAGGCCCGGTTCATTGCTCCGATCTCTCCGATATCCGTCAGGAAAATCTGAACCGACAGGATCCGGCTCTTGTCCGTCCCCAGAGAGGCCAGAAGCGCGTCGATCTGGCGCAGGATATCGACCGTCTGCCCTTCCGTATCGAGGCTGGCATCATCCGCAACCTGACCGGCCAGATAGGCCAGTCCGTTATGGACCACCACGCCCGCAAGGCGCTCTTCTTCGAGGTGACGGGTAATATCGGCGTTCTTGCTCACGGGCGTGGACCTTCTGGCTGGAATTACTGAAGCAGGGTCGGGATCATCTCATGCTCGAGGATCGCATCGAGTGCGCTTTCCTCGTCTTCCGCGACCGCCATGGGCGTGCCGTCGGCGGCATGGATGGCCACAACCAGTTCCCCGTCATGCATGACGGATTTGACATAGGCGAGGTGGGACATGCCCAGCGTCAGGAGCTGCGGCCCCGTGATGCGCCGCAGATCCGCGGGGAGTTTGTCGTCCGAACGATCACCGTTTTCGAAGGGATTGTTCAAGTCAGGTTCCTTCTGAAGCCACGGCGGTTCATGCCGCCTGGCCCTGGGTTCAGTCTGTAGAAAATCTGGCCGGCAGAGGCGCGTGCCGGACCTATTCGTCGTCAATATCGCGCGCCGGCCGCGTCGTACGCCGCGTCTTCACGACAGGGGGCACCACTTCATGATGGACCGTCGGCCCTGGTGCCGGGCTGCGCCGTCCCTGCGAAATGGCAATCCGCTTGACGCGCACTTCCGGCTCCGGACGCAGGAGATCAATATGCAGCAGCCCGTTATCAAGCCAGGCGCCCCCAATTTCGATACCTTCGGCCAGCACGAACGCCTTATGGAACTGCCGCGCCGCAATGCCGCGATGCAGGAAGATGCGCCCCTGGCTGTCATCCGCCTGACGGCCGCGGATCACGAGCTGGTTGTCTTCCTGCGTGATCTGCAGATCGTCCATCACGAAGCCCGCGACAGCCAGCGTAATCCGCAGGGCCGTGGCGCTGAGCTGCTCGATATTATAGGGGGGATAACCGTCAGACGTCGATTTGGCAGCACGCTCAAGCATCTGCTCGAGGTGATCGAAACCGAGGAACATCGGGGACGTGAACAGGCGACCGGACATAGGGCTAAAGCCTCCTCCATGAGCGAGACATAAACAGGGCCGGTCCCATCATGCGGCAACCGGCTGACCCCACGATATGGTGTCCACCCGCACGGATGCAAGCTCTACCCTTACAGGACACAACGCAAAACCTGCACTCAAACCCGATCTTGCACTGGCATTTGGCGCCCGCGCTCGCTACATCGCAGGACATGAGCGAATTCGATTTCCTGTCCGGCATCGACGCGGTGCCGCCCACCCCGATCCTGATCGCCCCCCAGCCCGTGCTGCGGGAGGTCACCCGCGACGTGCGCCCCGAGGACATTGCCTTCATCCGCGAACAGCTTCCGGGTATGTTTTCCGCCATGTACAAGGCCCCGGGCATCGGCCTCGCCGCCCCGCAGGTCGGTCTGGGCATGCGCTTCGCCCTGGTGGATGTGGCCGAAGAAGACGCCCCGCGTGAGCCCATGCTGCTGATCAACCCGGAAATCATTTCTGATTCCGATCAGCTTACCGCGCGTGAGGAAGGCTGCCTCTCCCTGCCAAACCAGTATGCCGAAGTCGTCCGCCCCGAATCGATCCGCGTGCGCTATCGCAACCTTGCGGGCGAGACGATCGAGCGCGATGCATCCGGCCTGCTCGCCACCTGCATCCAGCACGAAATGGACCATCTCGACGGCATCCTGTTCGTCGATCACCTCTCGACGCTCAAGCGCAACATGATCATGCGCCGCCTGGCCAAAGAGCAGAAACTCAGAAGGCACTGATCCCCGATGCGGCTGATCTTCATGGGAACGCCGGACTTTTCGGTCCCGGCGCTGCACGCCCTGCTCGACGCCGGTCACGAGGTGGTCGCGGTCTACACGCAGCCGCCCCGCCCGGCAGGACGCGGCAAGGCACTGCGCCGCTCGCCGGTCCATGAAGCTGCCGAAGCTGCCGGGATCGAGGTCCGCACTCCTGCGCGCGTCCGCTGCGACACGGCCGAACACGAAGCCTTCGCCGCCCTGAAGGCCGATGCCGCCGTGGTCGCCGCCTATGGTCTCATTCTGCCAAAAGCAATGCTGGACGCCCCGCGTCTGGGCTGCCTGAACATCCATGCGAGCCTCCTGCCCCGCTGGCGTGGCGCGTCGCCCATCCAGTCCGCCATCGTCGCAGGCGACAGCCAGAGCGGTGTTTCCATCATGCAGATGGATGAGGGCCTCGACACCGGCGCGGTCCTGCTGGAAGAATCCACCCCTATCAGCGCGACCGACACTGCCACCACGCTGCATGACCGCCTGTCCGAAATCGGTGGCCGTCTGGTCGTCCGTGCGCTCGCCGAACAGCCGAAACCCGTTCCGCAGCCCGAAGAGGGCGTCACCTATGCCGAGCGCCTGACCCGCGATCACGGCCGTATCGACTGGACGCGCAGCGCCGCCGAGATCGACCGCCAGATCCGTGGCCTGACGCCTTGGCCCGGCGCGTTCACCACGCTCGACGATGTGGTCCTCAAGATCGGTGCAGCCACCCCGCTGCCTCCAGAGAGCCATAGCGCTGCCCCCGGCACCACGCTCGATGACAGCCTCACCATCGCCTGCGGCACCGGTGCCCTGCGCATCGACCGTCTGCAGAAACCCGGTCGCAGCATGATGTCCGCCTCCGACTTCCTGCGCGGTCAGCCCGTGCCGAAAGGCACCCGCCTTGTCTGACACGCAGGCTGTGGAGCCTCTCGCTGAACCTGCCGCCGAGCCCACGGGTCTGAACCGCTGGGCCCTTCGCATCGAATATGACGGCACCGGCTATCTCGGCTGGCAGAAGCAGAACGACGGCACCTCCATTCAGGGCCTGATCGAAGCCGCCGCCTCAAAACTGGTTCGCAACCGCCCCGTTCCCAGCATCACCGCCGGACGCACGGATGCGGGCGTGCATGCAGCAGGTATGGTCATCCATCTTGATTTCCCGGATGACGCCCCGATCGACGCCCGGCAGATCCGCGACGGCATGGGATACCACCTCAAACCCCACCGCGTCGTCGTGCTGGAAACAGCGAAAGTCGGCCCGGAATGGAACGCGCGTTTCTCCGCGACCTGGCGCAGCTACCGCTACACCATCCTTAACCGTCCTGCCCGTCCGGGCCTGATGGAAAACCGCGTCTGGCACATCAAGCGCCCGCTGGACGTGAACCTCATGCAGCAGGCCGCAAACCATCTCCTCGGCCCGCATGACTTCACATCCTTCCGCGCCGTCGCCTGTCAGGCCAGAAGCCCCATCCGCACGCTGGACGTCCTGAACATCCATCGCGATGGCGAACTGGTCATGATCGACACGAAGGCGCGCTCCTTCCTGCACCATCAGGTCCGCAACATGGCCGGCACCCTGATGATGATCGGCTCACGTCAGTGGCCGGTCGAAAAGATCATTGAAATTCTGGAAGCAAAAGACCGCTGCGCGGCCGGGCAGACAGCCCCTCCCGAGGGGCTCTGCCTGATGGATGTCGGCTATCCCGACGATCCCTTCAACCGCTCCTAGGACGACAGCCCGAGCAGATCGACAACCGCATTGTAATGCGGCGGCAGCAGCCACAGGACCCAGAGCAGCCCCCCCACCGGCAGGGTCTGCAGGACGGTCATGACAAAAGCCTGCCAGCCAGTCGTCACAAGCCCGACCTTCGTCACATACCAGGTCAGCCACAGCGTATAGAGCTGCGCCCCGAAAGCGAGGCCGCCCAACGCCTGGCTGGACGCCGCAGCCCCCGGCAGCACGAGATGCAGCACGCCTTGGGCCATGATCAGCATGGCCAGTGGCAGCCATCCGCACCAGAGCGATGCCGTGGCATAACGCGTCCACAGACCCTTGCGGCTCAGGGCGCCCGCATAAAGCTCAGACACCACAAGCTGCAACAGCGTGCAGACCAGCGGCACCACAGCCCGCACCAGCCCCATGATCCGTTCGGCTGGCGGGAGCATGAACGCCATCCACACACCAATGACCGCCAGCGCAACCGTCGGTGCCAGAGCCGCGAACAGGGCTCCCGCTCCGGGTGCGAAACAGTTAATCCCTTCGGACCGTCCCCGCCCCAGAAGCCACACGCCCAGAGGAATGGCCATATTCCCGGTGGGTGGGAACGGACCCGGCCGTCGGGGAGTCACAGCCCGTATCCTTCCATGAACGCGAGATAAATCCGTGTCAGATCCTCCAGCGTCCCAAGCTCCACGTTTTCGTCACGCTTGTGCATCGTCGCGCCGACAAGGCCGAACTCCGCCACCTCGCAGTATTGCGAAATAAACCGCGCATCCGACGTCCCGCCGCCGGTATCGAGCCGGGGCGTCCGACCCGTGACACTGCGTACAGCCTCGGACAGGCACGTTACCGCATCCCCCGGCTGCGTCAGAAACGCCTCGCCGCTGATGGACACCTGTACGTCCGCCTGAGGCGCGTGACGCCGCACCACATCCTCGATCCACGCCGTCAGAGCGGCCCCGGTGTGCAGATCATTGAACCGGATATTCAGCCGGCCGACAGCACTTCCCGGAATGATATTGGTCGCCCCGTTCCCGACATCGATGCTCGTGACCTGAAGGGACGACGGATCGAACCACTCACTCCCCGCATCCAGTTCCCGCGCCGTCAGTTCGGAAAACGCTGCCAGAAGACGATGGACCGGATTATCCGCCAGATGCGGATAGGCCACATGCCCCTGCGTCCCGTGTACGGTCACGACAGCATTCATGCTGCCCCGACGCCCGATCTTGATGACATCCCCCAGTGCCTGGGGATTGGTAGGCTCGCCCAAAACGCAGAAATCCGGCAGTTCACTCCGTTCCGCCAGCCATTCAATGACCGGCTTCGTCCCGAAATGCGCCGGACCTTCCTCGTCTCCCGTAATCAGCAGCGAGACGGAACCCTTGAGCGCCCCCTGTTCCAGACGCCGCGCAACGGCCGCCACGAAACAGGCCACCCCGCCCTTCATGTCCGCGATCCCGCGTCCATAAAGCCGGTCACCGTCAATAACCGCCGCAAACGGATCATGCGCCCAGCCCTCGCCCGGCGGCACGACATCCGTATGCCCTGCAAAGCAGAGGGCAGGATGCCCTTTCCCCAGCCGGGCATAAAGATTGGGCGTCGGCGCGTCAGCAGGCCCGAAAGGGAGATGGAACGTCTCGAACCCCATCCCTTCCAGCACACCTGCCAGAAGCGCCTGAGCCCCTCCATCGGCCGGCGTGACCGACTGGCAGCGCAGCAGATCCCGGGCCAGCGCCACAGGATCTGTCGGAAAGGTTGATCCCGTCACAGGATCAGTCGCGCAGAAGATCGTTGATGGAGGTCTTGGAGCGAGTCCGCTCATCCACACGCTTGACGATCACCGCACAGGCCAGCGACGGCATCCCCGGCTCCTTCGGCGGCAGCGTGCCCGGCACGACGACGGAATAGGCCGGAACACGGCCCATGAAGATCTCGCCCGTCGCACGGTCCACGATCTTGGTGGAGGCGCCCAGGAACACGCCCATCGACAGAACGGAGCCCTTCTCGACGATCACGCCCTCGGCCACTTCCGAACGCGCACCGATGAAGCAGTCGTCTTCAATGATGACCGGAGCAGCCTGCAGCGGCTCCAGAACGCCACCAATGCCCGCACCACCGCTGATATGGCAGTTCTTGCCGATCTGGGCGCAGGACCCGACCGTCGCCCAGGTATCGATCATCGTGCCGCTGTCGACGCGCGCGCCGACATTCACGAAGCTCGGCATCAGCACCACATTCGGCGCGATGAACGCGGAGCGACGCACGATCGCACCCGGAACCGCACGGAAACCGGCCTCGGCGAACCGGAACTGGTCCCAGCCATCAAACTTCAGCGGAACCTTGTCGAATGCCGGCTCACCGCCGCAACCGCGCTCCATGACCCTGCTGTCATTCAGACGGAACGACAGCAGGACCGCCTTCTTCAGCCATTCATGAACAGTCCAGCCATCTGCGAACGGCTCGGCGACACGCAGCGTCCCGGCATCCAGCGCGGACAGGACTTTTTCCACGACATCGCGGTCTTCGCCTTCCGTACGGGCGCTGAGCGTCGCACGACGCTCCCACAGAGCTTCAATGGCGGTACGAAGGGGTGCATTCGGCATCAGGTCGGTCCGGTAAAAAAGAAGCAGAAATCCGCCGGACCATGCGGTTCCAGGGGTTTCATGTCAACGGATCTTTACTCCTGACGGCCGCTCTGCCCGTGCTCCAGCATTGTTAATGACTTCTTAACCAATCACGCTTATGAAAACCGGGGGCTTTGACTGACTGGCCCGACCGAGAGCTCTCTGCGGGATATGTCACCCTTGCCTGATCTGCGTTCCTTGTTCTCCCAGTTCATGAACAATCCGTCCCCGGACAGGACCCCGCAGGACCTGCGGAACATGCTGGCGTCAACTCTCGAAAGCCGCGAACGCTGGCGCTCCCTGCTCTATCAGGCGGTGGATCTGGTCTTCGAGACTGACAGCCGGGGCCGGATCATCCTGATTTCCCCCGAAACATGGCTTGGACAGCCCACGACGCCCCTGATCGGCCGCCCGTTCAGCGCGCTGTGCGACACCGTGAACGTCCTTCAGACCCATACCGGTACGCCTGTCCAGATCACGACCCCGCAGGGCGAGCCCCTGACCGTCATCCTCTCCTCATGCCCATTCCAGGACAGCGAAGGCCGGATCACCGGAACACGCGGCACCCTCAAGGCGGTCTCACAGACTCTACCTGGAATCCCCGCCGCCATTGCGGCCCCGGCCGAAAGCGATTCTGCTCCCCAGCCTGATACCGCTCATGTCACGGGTGGCCATTCCGACACCGCCGGGATCACGATCCTCGCCGCCATCACCACCGCACTCCGCAAGGCCATCGTTCCCAGACTGGCCTCTGCCGCAGCAATGGACGCCCTGCTCGCCCCCCTAGCTACAGAAGGCGCATTGCTGGACACCGCGGCTCCGAAAAGCTTTCTTTTCACATCATCCACCCTGCCTGCGGACATCCAGTCCGTCCTGTCGACACCCGCCCCTCAGGCTGGCACGGAGCTGTTCAGGACCGGCAGCAGCCATGTCATGATCCGCCGCGAAAACATCCGCAGCCTCAGACAGCTCTGCCTCGTCCTCTGGCGCTCCGAGCCCTGGTCTGCGCAGGACCGGCAGCTCTGCGAGACGGTGTGCTCCCTGCTGGCCGGATTTTGGGAACTGGACAGCATCCACCGCCGGATCCTGACGGATTCCGACTACGACATCGCGTCGAACCTTCTGAACTGGAACGGCCTGAAAGCGGAGATGGAGCGGCGTAGCCGCCGGCTGGATCAGGAGGCGATGGCCGCAACCCTGATCATCGCCCGCGTGCCCGGCCTGACAGAGCTTTCAAAGACCCGGGGCTTCGAGGCCGGCGAAGAGGCGCTGCGTCAATGCGTGGCTCTTCTGCGAAAAGCTATCCGCCCGACGGATGCCATCGGCCGGATCAGCAACAATACGTTCGGGCTCTGGATGGATGGCGGGGACCGCTTTGCCGCAGCCGAACGGGCCGAGCGCATGACGGCCCACGGCATTCCCATCCTGATCGATCCGCCGGTCCACCTGCCGCTTCAGCTGGGACTGGTCTCCCGGGAAGCCAATGCCGATGAAACCCCCGAGAGCCTGCTCGAACGTGGCATACAGGCGCTTCAGGAAGGCGTGGCCGAAAACAGAAAATGGCGCTTCTCACACGAAGCGCCATAATCCCGGTCCAGTCCTGCTACCAGTTGGTTACGCCTTGATGAGCGTTCCCGGTCCGGCCCGTGTGAACAGCTCTAGAAGGCAGCTGTGCGGCACGCGCCCGTCCAGAATGACGGCGGCTTTCGCGCCCTTGCGGACTGCCTCGAGGCAGGTCTCAACCTTGGGGATCATGCCGCCCGAAATCGACCCGTCCGCAATCCGGCGCATGGCCTCTTCCGCGCTCAGCTCTTCGATGAGCTTGCCGTTCTCGTCCAGAACGCCCGGAACATCCGTCAGCATCAGCAGACGCGAGGCATGGACTGCACCGGCAATCGCGCCAGCGGCAGTGTCAGCATTGATGTTGTAGGTCTCGCCGTCCTCGCCGACACCCACGGGGGCGATCACGGGAATCAGCCCCGCGCCGAGCAGCGCATACAGCACCCGCGGATCGATCTTTTCCGGCTGTCCGACAAATCCCAGATCGATGACCTTCTCGATCTCACTGTCCGGATCACGCTTGGTACGCGTCAGACGACGTGCCTGGATCAGCCCGCCATCCTTGCCGGAAATGCCGACGGCCAGTGCTCCGGCCCGGTTGATCAGCTGCGCCACCTGCTTGTTGACGCTGCCGGACAGGACCATCTCGATCACATCGACCATGGACTTGTCCGTCACGCGCAGCCCGTCGATGAACTCCGAACGGATCTTCAACCGGTCCAGCATGGCGCTGATCTGCGGCCCACCGCCATGCACTACGATCGGATTGATCCCGACCAGCTTGAGCAGGGAAATGTCATAGCCAAAGGCATGCGCCAGCTTGCCCTCGCCCATGGCATGACCACCATATTTGACGACAATCGTGTCCCCGGCATAGCGCCGCAGGAACGGCAGCGCGCTGGACAGAATGGCAGCCTGCTGCTGCGCTTCCTCCGCATTCACGACAGGCGCCACGTCCGGCAGCTTGTCGCTATGCGTCCGGCTGTTGTTTTCAATGGGGGTCTTACTGGTCATGATCCGGACTGTCCTTCCCCTGACGTCTGGAGTGGCACGGCAAAACGGGCAATTTCAGCCCGCAGATCCTCGATCCCGAAACCGGTCTCGCTGCTGGTGGCAATGATGCGCGGATAGGCGGCGGCATGTTTGAGCGCAAGCGCCTCGACTTCCGCAATTTTCGCCGCCAGCGCTTTCGGCTTCACCTGATCGCATTTGGTCAGCACGATCTGGAACACCACGGCCGCACGGTCCAGCAGCTCCATGACATCCTTGTCCGACGCCTTGAGCTCGATCCGCGCATCCAGAAGCAGAATGACCCGCTCCAGCGTCGTCCGGCCGCGAAGATAGGCGAACATCATGTCCTGCCAGTCTTCCTTGACCGACTTCGCCGCCTTGGCGAACCCGTAGCCCGGCATGTCCACGAGGGACAGGCGGTCAGCCAGATTGAAGAAGTTGAGCTGCTTGGTCCGCCCCGGCTCGGAGGACGCCCGCGCCAGCGCACGACGCCCCGTCAGCGCATTGATGATGCTCGACTTACCGACATTGGACCGGCCGGCAAACGCAACTTCCGGGCGGCCGACAGGCGGAAGCTGGTCGATCTTCTGCGAGCCGAAGAAGAATTCACATTCTCCTGCGAACAGAAGCCGCCCGTCCTCGATCTGGGCCTCGGTCGGAGGCCCCGGGATTTCTTTCATCATGCCTCTGCCGGGCCTCAGGTCCGCGAGACCGGAACGGGCAGACCCGTCCGGCGCTGGATGAACATCTGCTGCGCAACCGTCAGCAGGTTGTTCCAGGTGTAATAGACCAGAAGACTGGCCGGGAAGCCGGACATGAAGAACACATAGACCAGCGGCATGAACTGCATCATCCGCGCCTGTGCCGGATCAAGGCTCGCCGTCGAGCTGGTCTGGCGCTGCAGCAGCCAGAACGTCAGGCCAAGCGCCGTGCCCCAGATGCTGACATGCAGGAACGACGAGTAATGCGTCGGATCGAACGGCAACAGCCCGAACAGGTTGAACACGTTCGTCGGGTCCGGCATCGACAGATCATGGATCCAGCCGAAGAACGGCGCATGACGCGCATCGATGCTGATGTTCAGGATCTTGTACAGGCAGAAGAAGATCGGCGCCTGGATCAGCATCGGCAGACAGCCGCTCGCCGGGCTCACCTTCTCTTCACGATACAGCGCCATGACCTTCTGGTTCATGGCCATCGGATCGTCCTTGTTCTTCTCCCGGATCTCCTTGACCTTCGGCGCCAGCAGACGCATCCGCGCCGAGGACTGGGCAGCCTTGGAAGCCAGCGGGAAGAGAACGATCTTGACGATCAGTGTCAGCGCCATCAGCGCCAGACCGAAATTACCCAGATGCAGATACAGCCAGTGCAGCAGCGTCAGAAGCGGACGGGTCAGGAAGCTGAACCAGCCGAAGTCGATCGCCTTGTCCAGATCGGGAATGCCAAGCTGCTTGCTGTAGCCCTGAAGCAGGCTGACGACCTTCGCACCGGCAAAGACATGGCTCTTCTCGGTGATGGAACCGTTCGGCATGATCTGCTGGGCGTTCTGGGTGGACATGCCCACCTGATACGACCCCGGCGTCCCCGGCACGTAAGCAAAGCTCGCCGAAACCGGCGTGCCATCCGCAGGAGCCACGGCGGTCAGCCAGAACTTGTCGCTGATACCATCCCAGCCATTCGTACCCGTGGACGACCAGGACACGTGATCCGGATGGTCAGCCCCCTTGCGCAGGTTCTTGTAGCTCTCATCCTGCATCCGGCCACCGATAACGGCGATTGGCCCTTCATGCGCGGTGAAAGCCCCTTCCGGCGCATCATAGTCACGCTGCACGCGCTCAAACGGCACCAGAGCAACCGGCTGACCCGAATGGTTCTCGACCGTCTGGCTCACGGCGAACATGTAGTGCTCGTCCAGTGCAATCTGGATGGAGAACACCAGCCCCTGCCCGTTATCCCAGTGCAGCGTCACCGGATGGTCCGGCGTCAGTGTCTCGTCCGAGCTCTCCCAGACCGTGTTCAGGTCCGGCAGGCGGGCATTGGAGCCCGGAGCATTCGTCCAGCCGATCACGACGAACGTGGGATGCGCACTCCCCGCCTTGTCCAGCAGCCGCACCAGCGGGCTGTCCTTGGCCAGGGTCTCACGATATTTCGTGAGGATCAGATCATCCAGCACCGCGCCCTTCAGGTTGAGGGAGCCCTGCACGTCCGGCCCCGTCACCGGAATGCGCCGCGCAGTCGCCTGCGTTTCGGCAGCAGCCTCGGCAGGTGGCGCAGCCGTGGTCGGCGCGCTGTTCTGAACCTGTGCTGCAGGCGCATGTGTGACGGGATGGGGATCGTCCTGATGGGGCTTCGGCATGAAATAGTCGAAACCGATCAGGATAAGGGCCGAGAGAAGTGTGGCCGCAATAATGCGTTTGGTGTCCATCGGGCGGATGCCGGTCTTTCGTCTCACTGAATAGGGCTTGCGCCTCAAGTGGCCGAAAACCGCATTCAAAACAATAGGCGGAGGGCTTTTTTAATGCCGGTGTGGCTTCGGAGGCAGGTCCACACCCCCTTCTGACCAGGGATGACAGCGCCCGATCCTGCGCAGTGCAAGCCATCCCCCACGTACAGGCCCATGCTCACGGATGACCGTCAGCGCGTAGGTGCTGCATGTCGGATCGAACCGGCAGTTCCTGCCAATGAACGGGCTGATGAAAAGCTTGTAGGCGTCGATGAGCGACAGCATCAGGGCCGTAACGGCTTTCCTGATCACGGACGCGATCATTTCGCCCGGTCCCGGCCTTTGCCAGACGGCCCGCGGGGGCTTTCCCGGAAATTGACGTCCAGCCCCTTGCGAAGAGCCTGACGCAGATCATCCTTGAGAAGGGAAAAATCGCGCTCCCGGGTCTTGTCCCGTCCGATGAGGACGAAATCGCCGGAAGGCAGACCGTCTTCCCGCGCAACGAGACGCAGGGCCTCGCGGAGGCGACGGCGGGTGCGGTTACGGATGACAGAATTACCGACTTTTTTCGTAACCGTGAAACCGACGCGGGTTTCGGTCGCTGTGTCATCCGGCAGGATCTGCACGACCATACCGGGAGTGGCGACCTTGCGCCCCTTCCCGGCCACACGCAGAAACTGCGGCCGTTTTTTCAAACGGCGCGGAGTGTGGCCTGTTGTATGGATCGTGCCGATCGGGTCAAACTCAGGCGGAGAGCTTCTTGCGACCCTTGGAGCGACGGTTGGCCAGTACGCGGCGGCCGCCGACGGTTTCGCTACGCGTACGGAAACCGTGACGACGCTTGCGAACCAGCTTGGAGGGTTGATACGTGCGCTTCATGACGTTGATCCTTAAAAACCAGGCGGACGCCTCAACTGCTGGACATCCGCGTCGATCGGGCGCACGAAACGCCCGGTGATTGAGACCCGGGCTTGTAAGCACGCAGGCCCCTCATGTCAATGCCAGACCCACAGGAACTTCAGCCCATGCCCGAGTCCAGCAATACTCTCCCCGCCAGCAACTCCCCTCAGGACGTCGCGACCTTCCGCCACGACATGCGCAACGCGCTCGCCCCTGCCCTGCTCTGTGCCGACATTCTCGGCACGCACAAGGACAAGGCGGTCCAGCAGAACGCAAAGACGATCGTCGATGCGCTGGAAAATGCCCTGAAGCTGCTGAAAAACTTTACTTCTTCTCGATAAGCTCGATCTTGTAGCCGTCGGGATCCTCGACGAACGCAATGATGATCGTCCCGAATTTCAGCGGACCGGCCTCACGTGTCACCTTGCCGCCTCCGCTGCGGACCGTCTCAACAAGAGCGGCCACATCCGGCACGCCAATTGCGAAATGCCCGAAACCGGTGCCGACCTCATAGTCGGTTTCCTGGTCCCAGTTATAGGTCAGCTCAATCTCGGCCTGTCCGTGTTCATTGTCATCGAATCCGATGAAAACGAGCGTATAACGCCCCTCACGCACTTCCTTGCGGCGAAGTTCCTTCATCCCGAGCAGCTTGTAGAACGCCAGACTCCGGTCGATATCCCGGATTCTCACCATCGTATGCAGAAACGTGCTCATCACTTGTCCTTCAGATCTTCCGGCGTCAGCCCATACAGAAACAGCCCATAACGATCCGCCAGCTTCACACAGCCTGCAGGGTCCGTCATGAGGGTCACTCCGGGCTGGAACGCAACGCCCCGCAATCCGTTCCGGGCCGCATTCTCCAGCGTCTCCGGCCCGATCGTCGGCATGTCCGCCCGAAGATCCTGCCCCGTCTTGGGCATCTTCACCAGAACGCCGCCGCTTCCCGCCTGCATAAGCCGCCCACAGCGCCCCAGCATGGCATCCGTCCCTTCCAGAGCCTCCACAGCCAGCACGAGACCGTTCTGGACAACGCACCCCTGACCAATGTCCAGAGCTGCCATCACCTTCAGGACTTCGACACCACGGGCGATATCCTGTTTGGCCTGGGCGTCCGGAAGGACGCGGCCGAGGGTTCCGGAGCGGCCGGTGGCATGTTCGAGAAACTCGTGAGCGCCGCGGACATGGAAGCCCTCCTCACCGAGGACACGGACGACAGCTCCGAGCAGCCCGTCATCGCCCGAGAAGATGGCGCGGCCCAGCCTGGCCAGAATACGCGCGCCTTCCGCATCGGGACGCAGGTCACGCCAGGCGGGACGACGCACCGGCCCGATCAGCACCAGTTCGCGGCAGTTGTTCCGTTTGAGGGCACCGAGAATGTCCCCGGCAGCGGCAAGACGGATGATTTCGTGCGGGTAAGGTTCGAGAAGCGCACGATCGGCGAAATCCCGGAACCCGATGACGAAAACCTTGCGCCCCTTGGCGATGGCTGCGGCGGCGACCTGCGCGGGAAGCGGTCCCGAGCCTGCCAGAATGCCGATGCAGCCACGATCCCCCACGATCAGGCGCCTTCGGTTTCGGACTGTCCTTCCTGACGCGCAACGCGGGTCAGGCCTCGACGGCTGGGGGCTTCCATGAAGTCCAGCATTTCGGCGATGCGGGCGAGATGCCCGTATTCCTGACGGACTTCAGCAATCCGGGCTTCCAGAACGGACTCCGTCGCGCCATGGCGCGGGTAAAGCGTCCGGAAGGCGCGGCGCATGGCCTGCATTTCCTCAGGGCCAACACCGGAACGCTTCAGGCCGATCCAGTTCAGTCCGACCAGACGGGCGCGATTCCCCAGAACGCTTCCGTAAGGAATGACGTCCATTTCCACACCGCAGACACCGCCGACAACGGCACCGCGGCCGATCCGTACGAACTGGTGCAGCGCGGCCGAGCCCATGATTTTGGCGTCATCGTCGATCTCGACATGACCGCCCATGACGACATTGTTGACGATGATGACACGGTCACCGAGGACACAGTCATGGGCGACATGTGAATTGGCCATGATCAGGCAGTTCGCGCCGATCCGCGTCAGGGCATGTCCCTGCGCGGTGCCACGGTGAATCGTCACGTTTTCACGGATGACGGTATTGGCCCCGACCTCGCATAGCGTCGGTTCGCCAGCGTATTTGAGATCCTGCGGCGCCAGACCGATCGTCACGAACGGATAGACTTCCACGCCTTCACGCAGGGTCGTGTAGCCATCCACGAGAACGGACGCGTGCAGACAGACCCCGTCACCGATCGTGACATTGGGACCGACCAGGCACCAGGGGCCAATGCGCACGTTCTCCCCGATGCGCGCACGCGGGTCGACGATGGCGGTCGCATGGATTTCGGCGGTTTCGGGGCGCTTGCCTGCCATCTGCATCAGGGTCAACCCATGATCATCGCACTGAAGGTCGCTTCGGCAACGGCAACATCGTCCACGCGGGCCACACCCTTGAACTTCCAGACATTGGCGCGTGAGCGCTCCTTGTCGACATGGATCCGGAGCTGGTCACCAGGGCCGACCGGGCGGCGGAATTTCGCATTTTCGATCGTCATGAAATAGACCAGCTTGCCTTCAAACGCCTTGCCCAGCGTCATGACCACCAGCGTCGCTGCCGTCTGGGCCATGGCCTCGACGATCAGCACGCCCGGCATGACGGGGTGAGACGGGAAATGTCCCTGGAAGAACGGCTCGTTGACCGTCACGTTCTTGATGCCGATGGCGGACTGCCCGGCATGGATCTCGACCATCTTGTCGATCAGCAGAAACGGATAGCGATGCGGGATCGACTGCATGATCTTCAGGATGTCGATGCTCTGCGGAACCTGATGGCTGTCAGCAGCGGCGTCTGTCGCGGGAGTCATCTGTTCGGCTGGAGCGTCCACTCGGTCCATCGTTTCACCATGCCCTTCAAGCGGTGTTGTCTGTCAGTCGCTGCCCTGTGGCAGCACGAATGGCTTCCCTTAGCAAACCTGCGGGGGAGTTACCATCCGCGCCGCAGGACTGCTAGTCCCCGCTTTTACGCGAAAGTTTCCGCAAGGTGGCAACATTACGAAAAAATTCGCGGAACGGCATCGCGGGGCTGCCGATGACGTCAGCGCCGGCATCCACATCCGACATGACGCCACACTGGGCGCCGATCCGGGCCTTCGCGCCGATCTTGATATGTCCGATCAGGCCGGCCTGTGCAGCGATGGTGACAAAATCACCCAGTTCCGTAGAGCCGGAAATCCCGGCCTGCGAAACGACGATGCAGCAGCGTCCCAGACGGGCATTGTGGCCGATCTGCACGAGATTATCGATCCGGGTTCCGGCTCCGATCAGGGTGTCACGCATGGAACCGCGGTCGATAGTGGAGTTCGCCCCCACTTCCACACCGTCTTCCAGCACGACCAGCCCGAGCTGGGGGACCGTTTCGAAACCTTCAGGACCAACAGCGAACCCGAAACCGTCCTGCCCGATGCGCACACCGGGATAGAGCGTGACGCGATCACCGATCCGGGCATGGGAGATGGCGGCATGGGCGCCGATCCGGCAACGCTCACCGATCTCGACGCTCTGGCCGATGCTGACATGGCTTGCGACAATGCTGTCACGACCGATACGGACGCCGCTGCCAATAACGGCGAAAGGACCGATTTCGACGTTTTCGCCAATTTCGGCGTCTTCCGCGATCCAGGCACTCGGATGGCGGACACCCGTGGAAGCGGGAGCCGGATGGAACAGCGTGGCTACACGTGCCCAGGCCAGATAAGGCGCCTTGCAGGCCAGCCCCGCCGTATCGGGGGGCAGCTTGTCGGTAAAGGCCGGGGAGAGAATGACCGCTCCGGCCTTCGTTTCCGCCAGAAGCGGCAGGTAGCGGCGGTTGTCGAGGAAGCTGATTTCATCCGGGCCTGCAACATGCAGGGGCGCAACGCCACGGAACTCGGGCAGTCCCTTCCCCGATGCGGCCGGAATGATGTCACTGCCCGAGACCTCTGCCAGCCGTTCCAGACCGAAAGGTCCGGAACGCTGGAAGAAACGGCTGTCGCCCGGACGACTTTCGTTTGCTGTCATGTCAGACACGGCCCGTCGCCTCAGTGATGCTGACGCAGAACGGACTCACTCGGTGCGGACGCCGGAGCCTGCGGTCCCTGGGCCTGCCGCTGTTCGTCAGCCGTGGTGGGCATCTTGCCGGAGCGGGCGAGTTGCTCGGGGTCCACGCCATCATCGGGAATGAAGACATGCGGCAGCGTCTTGTTGAGCTGCGTGCCGACTTCCTCGGTGATGTCCTGACCGCCAACATGAAGCACGACCTGCTCCGCATGCAGGATCAGGTTCATGTTGTGGGCAGCGGCAACGGCGGCGATGATGCCGTTCGGCTCTTCCAGCTCACGCTCGATCTGGTGCATGGCAACCTGTGCCGCTTCCTGGATGATGCGGGCCTGATTGCCGAAATCGTGCTGATCCTTGGCACGGCGTTCCTGCAGGTGACGTTCGCGCAGCTGGATCTGGTCGGACGTCAGGCTGCGGGCCTGGGCCTGAAGCTTCTGCTGCTCGCCACGCCAGGCGGCTTCCTCACGCTGCACGGCCTGCGCCAGACGGTCACGGCGGGCACCCAGAACCTGCTGGATTTCCTGCCAGGCGCTGGAAATCTGCATGACGGCCTGGACATTGATCACGCCAATGACGGCAGCCGGCGGCGGAGAGGCCTTTGCGATGCTCGGAGGAGCCGGGATCGGCGGCAGCGGCAGGATCGGCGGAGCCTGCTGCTGTTCAGCCGGTGCGGAATCTTCTTCCTCATCGGGCGCCGCTTCCGGAACGCGGCGCTGGACAGGGCGCGGCGGAGGGGCGTCAGGATGAGCAGCCTTGGGAACGAACCAGCCACCATTGCCGCCGGAAGCCTGGGCATGGGCGCCCGGAGCGGAGACGAGAATCGTCGCTGCCAGAAGCGCGCCGGCCGAAACCGTGCGCATCAGGGAATTGAGGGTCATGACCACCTCTTGGCAAGGGGTTGAGAAACAGGACGGCAAGGTCTCGAACAGTTCAGAACTGCTGGCCAAAACCGAAACGCAGCGGATAGAGACGGTCACCATGTTCCTTGCGGATCGGCACGGCGCCATCAATGTTGACGAGGCCGAACGGGCTCTTCCAGGACACGCCGAGACCGCCGGAAACACGCGGGATCAGGTTGTCACCGGTGATCGGGGTGTAGTTGTCGCCGTCATTCGTGCGGTTCGTATAGAGATGCTTGACGCGCAGGCCTGCGAGACTGCCGGCATCAATGAAGCCGCGACCCGAAATTCCGAGATCGTCACCCATGGGCAGCGGGAAGTTGAGCTGTGCGGAGGCCGTGTACATGAAGCGACCACCGAGCAGATCTTCCTGACCCTGGGCCGGGATATAGACACCGTTGATCTTGAGATGGCCTGAACGCGGGCCGACACCACCCTGGAGGAAGCCTCGCAGGTTTTCACCACCAAGATAGAAGTTATCGATGATGTTGCGGTTTCCGCTCGAGCTCCAGTCACCCATGTAACCGACGCCGCCCTTGAACTGGAACGTCCAGTCATGGTTTCCGGTCAGGTCATCGAGCGGCAGGTAGTAGGCGCCATCCGCCTTCACACGGGCATATTTCGAGTTACCGCCCAGACCGGCGAAGTCGCCACCAACCTTGAACATGTAACCCGAATGCGGGTTCATGCGGCGGTCACGACGGTCATAGGTCACGGATGTGCTGATCTGCGAGAGCAGCGACCAGCCGGCCGACTGCTGGACGTAAATCGACGGCACCCACTGGATCAGGCTCGGATCTTCGGCGACGGCAGCAGCGTCGTAGAAGTTGCCGACCTGACGGTCAACGAGCGTATAGTTCCAGGACTGCGACAGGTATCGGTTATAGGCGTAACCCAGACGCAGGCTCATGCCGTACTGGGATTCCTTATAGCTCTGATACGTCTGGTAGTTGTTCTGAATGAAGTAGAAATCCGCACCGGCCACAAGGTTACGGTTCAGGAAGTACGGATCGGTAATGGAGATGTCGGCCTGCTTTTCATAGTAGGCGACCGTTCCGGAAATACCGGCGTCCACACCCGTTCCGAGCAGGTTGTGCTGCTTGATCGAGGCGTTACCGAGAATACCGACGTCCGTCGAGTAACCGCCACCCAGGGAGAACTCGCCGGTCGGCTTTTCAACCACGTTCGCGGACACGTTCACACGGTCAGGCGCGGAGCCCTGCGTCTGATCGACAGAGACCGAACTGAAATAGCCGAGATCCTGGAGACCAAGCTTGGAATACTTGCGGTCGAACGGGGTGTACGGGTCCCCTTCGGCCATCGGCAGGTTCCGGCGGATCACGTCATCATGGGTGATGGTGTTGCCGTTGATGTCGATACGCTCGACATAGACATGCGGACCTTCGGTGACGTCGAACAGCAGGTCAACGATGTGCTTTTCCGGGTTCCGGGCGATTTCCGAACGGACCATGGCGAAGGGATGGCCAGATGCCTGGAGCCATTCCTGCATGTTCTTCGTGTTGTTCTGGATCGCCGTACCGTCATAGATCTGATGCGGGAACAGCTCGACATGCGGGCGCAGCATCTCGGGCGTCACATGGCGCACGCTGGAGCGCACATCCATCTTGCCCAGACGGTAGCGGTCGCCCTCATGCACGGTGAAGGTGATGTAGAACGACTTGTGGTCGGGAGCGAGCTCGCCTGTGGCGTCCACCATGTGGAAATCGACGAAGCCGTTATGCAGATAGAAGCGGCGCAGCAGCTCTGCATCGTACTTCACGCGCTCGGGATTGTATTCATCCGAGGACGAGAAGAAGCGGTACCAGATCGTCTCCTTGGACGAGATGACCTGGGAGAGGCGTGCTTCGCTGAAGGCGTGGTTGCCGACGAAAACGATCTTCTTGATGAGCGTCTGCTGGGCTTCGTTGATGTTGAAGACCACGTCCACGCGGTTGTGGGACAGCTTGACGATCTGGGGCGTGACGGTCGCGCCGAAGCGGGCCTTGCCGGCATACTGGTTCAGGATCTTCTGGCGGTCGGCAGCGGTCGTCTGGGACGAGAACACGGCGCGGGGACGCAGACTGATTTCCTTGCGGAGATCCTCGTCCTTCAGCGCATGGTTACCCTCGAACACGATGCGGTTGACGATCGGGTTCTCGACCAGGTCCACCAGAAGCGTGTTGCCGTCACGGTGCAGTGTCACGTCCTTGAACAGACCCGTGGCGTAAAGCGTCTTCAGCGAGCGGTCGAGGTCATCCTGATTGAACGTGTCACCGGGCTGGGCGACCATGTAGGACAGCACCGTGCTCGTCTCGATACGGGTGTTTCCCTTTACCGAGATGGCCTGGATGATGTTTCCACCGGGGGCTGATGCCGGGGCCTGATGACGAACGGAACGCGCCTGAGCCGTTCCGAGGACGACGGGCAGCAGACAGGCTGATGCGAGAAGCACCAGACGCTTGTTCGAAGACCGGGAACCTCTTGACCGTGATCCTGACAAACCGGCTTTCCTTGTAACATATTTTTTGCAGGCGACTGACACGTTACGCCATTGGCGGAGGTATCCGATAACCCCTGTCCCGCGCAAGATGCCCTGACGTGTTCAACTGTATCACAAGTCTTTTCAGAATATTTAGCTTACTGCGTGAAAGAGCCAGTGGAACAGTCCGATGTTGGTCAGATCGTTGACCGTTGAAAAGAGGAAAAGAGCGCCGATCAGAGCCATTCCGACCTGCATGCTCACCTCCTGCACCCTGCGTGAAACCGGGCGGCCGCGGATCGCCTCGCAGACATAGAACACGAGACGCCCCCCATCGAGCACGGGAATTGGGAAAAGATTGATCAGGCCAAGATTGATCGAAAGCAGCGCCATGAAGGAAATGATGCTGGCCAGACCGTAGCTGGCGACCTGACCGGAGAGCTGCGCGATGCGAATCGTCCCACCCAGTTCCTTCGCACTCCGTTGCCCGCTGAGGATCTGCCAGACGCCCTGAAGCGTCATGACCGATTTGTCCCAGGTCTCCTGCATCCCCATGATGAAGGCCGAAGGCAGGGAAACGGGACGTCCCCTCGAGATGGCAAACGCCACGCCGAGGCTGCCCATGTCGTGGCCACCATTCTTCACGGTGTCGAGCGTGACCGGAAGGCTGAGATTTTCCGTACCACGATGGATGCCCAGAACCGTCTGCTGACCGGGATGGGACGCGACGGTCGCCATAACATCCTCGGCGCCAAGGATATGCGTATTGCCGATCCGGGTAATCACGTCACCGGGCTTTACGCCCGCACGGTCCGCCGGACTTCCGGCCGTGACCTGCGAGATATCCCCGTGGATCTCGGGCTTGCCCACCACCGCAAACAGCACAGTGAAGGCCAGGATCGCGAAGATGAAATTGAAGACCGGGCCCATGAGGATGACGATAGCCCGGGAGCCTACGGGCTTGTCATGGAAAGTCCGGCCCGGAATCCAGGCGGCTTTCTGTTCGTCGGTTGCATCTTCCGGACCTTCGAAGCCGTGCGGCTTGACGAACCCGCCCAGGGGAATGGCACTGATGCGCCATTCCGTGCCCGAGCGATCGTGCCAGCGATGCAAAGCAGGGCCGAAACCGATGGAAAAGGTGTCGACCTTCACACCACGCCAGCGCGCCGCGAGGTAATGCCCGAGTTCATGGATGAAGACGAGGATCCCCAGAATCAGGACATAGGCCAGAATGGTCCGCAGAAGATCATGCATTCAGGGCGTTCTCGCTCACGTCGTTTCGCAGCCCCCCACTCTGCCGCAGGATATGGGCTTCGGCGAGGGCCCTGCCCCGCGCGTCCCAGTGCAGCACGTCATCGAGGGTCCTGAGTTCCGGATTTTCATCCATAGCCTGCAGCGCAGCGTCGATTGTCTCGCCGATACCGAGGAAGCCGATGCGCCGGTTGAGGAACGCATCCACGGCAACTTCGTTCGCGGCGGAGAAAACGGCTGGTGCCGCGCCACCGGCCCGGAGAACCTGGCGGGCAAGGCGCAGGGGGGCGAAGCGCACTTCATCCGGCGCCTCGAACTCCAGACGGCCATAGGCAGCAAGATCAAGACGTTCGCAGGGTGTCACCATGCGCTTCGGCCAGGCGAGTGTGTGGGCGATGGGAATACGCATATCGGCCGAGCCCATCTGGGAGACGAGGCTGCCGTCGCGGAACTGCACCAGTCCGTGCACGACCGACTGGGGGTGAACCAGAACATCGATCCGGTCTTCGGTCAGGCCGAAGAGACGGGCCGCCTCGATGACTTCCAGACCCTTGTTCGCCATGGACGCGGAATCAATCGTGATCTTCGCCCCCATCGTCCAGGTCGGATGCTTCAGCGCCTTTTCCGGCGTGGCGGCACGCATTTCCTCGATTGAGGATTTGCGGAACGGTCCGCCAGAAGCCGTCAGAATGATCTTCTCGACGCTCTCCATGTCACAGTCGCCAAGCGACTGGGCGATGGCGTTGTGTTCCGAATCGACGGGCAGGAGCGTCGCACCGGCTTCGGCAACGGCGCGCAGCATGACATCGCCGGCGCAGACAAGCGCTTCCTTGTTTGCAAGAGCCACGGCATGACCGTTGCGGGCGGCAGCGAGCGTAGGTTCGAGGCCCGCGGCGCCCGTAATGGCTGCCATGGTCCAGTCGGCTTCCATGGCGCCGGCCTCGATGACGGCCTGACGGCCAGCAGCAGTCCGGATGCCTGTTCCGGCGAGGCAGGATTTCAGCTCTTCGTGACGGCTTTCATCATGAATGACGGCGACTTCGGCGTTCAGACGACGGGCCTGTTCGGCCAGCAGGGCGGCGTTGCATCCGCCGACAAGGGCCCGCACCTCGATCTCATCCGGAATCCGGGCAAGAAGGTCGACCGTTGAAGTTCCGATACTGCCGGTGCTGCCGAGCACCGTGATGCGGCGGCGTGTTGGACGCGCAGAACCGTCAGTCATGAGAAGAACTCCCCTGAAGAATGGGTGGGTGTGCAGAACCGCCAGTCAGATCTGCAGGCAGGATGGACCAGAAAGGCTGCGCGGCAACCGCGAGCGAAAGCAGGGCTGCGGCAGGTGCCGCGGCGAGAAGACCGTCAAAGCGGTCCAGAAGGCCGCCATGTCCAGGAATCAGACGGCCTGAATCCTTGACGCCGAGACAACGCTTGGCGGCGCTTTCCAGAAGGTCTCCGCTCTGGGAAAACACACTCAGGACAGCGCCGCAGACCAGGCCGCCAAGCTGGGTGCCCGGCACGGTCAGCCAGGCGACCAGACCACCGGCCAGCGCCGAACCCACAAGGCCGCCGATTGCGCCGGAGCGGGTTTTGCCCGGTGAAATCGAAGGAGCCAGCTTCGGGCCGCCGAAAATACGACCGGCTAGATAGGCGAAGCTGTCGCTCGCGACCACGACGGAGATGACGAACAGAACGGACGCCATGCCGAGCGGCAGGTGCCGCAGCCACAGGAGCGACAGGCCCCCGATGATGGCAACAACGACGGGCACGCTGGCCGGAAAGCCGAAAATCAGGGTGGGCCAGATCATCCAGAAGGCGGCGCTCCACTCCCCTTTCAGGGCTGCCAGACCGGCAATGACGGGCCAAGCCAGCAGAAGGGCGCCACGCCATGTCTTGAGAGGCTGGCGGATGAGGGTTTCACCCTCCCAGGCCAGACCGAACATCGCCAGAAGGATCAGGGCGTCATAGACCGGACCACCCTGCCAGATGCAGAACGCCGCAACCGGGATCAGGACCGCAGCGGATAGCAGGCGCAGGCGCAGGTCAGACCATCTGGAGGAGGCACTCATGCGGGGCGGCCACCAAACCTGCGCTGGCGGCTCGCAAAGCGCGAGAGGGCTTCGAGAAACTCGACTTCGCCAAAATCGGGCCAGAGCACATCCATGAAAACCAGCTCCGCATAGGCGCTCTGCCAGAGCAGGAAATTGGACAGGCGACACTCGCCACTGGTGCGGATGACCAGATCGGGGTCGGGCATGTCGGAAGTCTGGAGCGCATCGTCGAGCATGGCTTCGCTGATGCTTTCGGCCGCGATTTTGCCGGCAACGGCGTCTTCAGCCAGCCGGCGGGCAGCCTGCACGATATCCGCGCGGCCACCATAGGACAGCGCGAGCGTGAGGGTCAGGGTCGTGTTGTGGAGCGTCAGGGCTTCGGCGCGGCGCAGTTCTTCGCGCAGGGAACCCTCGAAACGCTCGGGCTCACCGATGATCCGCAGGCGCACGCCCTGGGCATGAAGCTCGTTGATCTTGTGACGCAGATAGAAGCGCAGCAGGGATGTCAGATCCCCGACTTCCTCTGCGGAACGGCGCCAGTTTTCCGAAGAGAACGCATAAAGCGTCAGGTATCGCACACCCTGACGGATGGCCGTGCGAACACATTGCTGTACGGATTCCGCACCCTGACGGTGCCCTGCGGCCACAGGGAGTTTGCGCGCACGGGCCCAGCGGCCGTTCCCGTCCATGATCATGGCGATATGGACGGGAACGACGCTCACGCCGCCTCCGGATGAAGAGGAGACGATACGGTCGTGACGGGGAAGAGATCCTGCAGACAAATGCGCAATCAGACCTGTTTGATCTCGCGTTCTTTGTCCGCGAAAATATCGTCGACCTTCTTGATGTACTGGTCCGTCAGCTTCTGGATGGCGTCAGTCCAGGTCTTCATGTCGTCCTGACTGATCTCGCTCTTCTTTTCCAGCGCCTTGGTCTGTTCCATACCGTCACGACGCACGCCACGCACGGAAATCTTGCCGTTTTCGGTATAGCGGGCAGCTGCACGGGCCAGTTCATTACGGCGCTCTTCGGTCAGGGCCGGAATGGGAACGCGAACCGTCTGACCGTCCGTGGACGGGTTAAGGCCAAGCCCGCTGTCACGGATGGCACGCTCGACGGCGCCGACAACCGTGCGGTCCCAAACCGACACCGTCAGCATGCGGGCTTCGGGAACGGCGATGGAACCGACCTGCGACAGCGGAACTTCCGAGCCATAGGCTTCGACGCGCACCGGCTCCAGAAGGTTCGGGCTGGCCCGGCCCGAACGCAGGCCCGAAAGGTCCCGGCGCAGGCTTTCGATCGCACCGTCCATACGGCGGGTCAGATCGGCGAGAAGGTCATTCAGGGCAGCGGACATGAGCTGTTCCTTTCAGTTCGACGTGGTTTTCAGGAGAGAGCCTGAAGATTTCGTTGAAAATGCGGAGATCAGTCCGCTTCGATGATCTTGGTGAAGAGCCCTTCCCCACGCATCACGGCCCCGAAGGAGCCGGGAGCATGCATGTTGAAGACCACAATGGGCAATCTGTTTTCACGCGCCAGGCTGATGGCCGCGGCATCCATGACGTTCAGGTCGCGCGCCAGGACTTCGAGATAGGTCAGCTGGTCATAGCGCTGGGCGTCCGGATTGCGGCGCGGGTCAGCGGAATAGACGCCGTCCACCTGCGTCCCCTTGAAGAGCGCGTCGCACTCCATCTCGTTGGCGCGCAGGGCGGCGGCCGTATCCGTCGTGAAGAACGGATTGCCGGTGCCTGCTGCGAAAATGACGACGCGGCCCTTTTCCATGTGGCGCACGGCCCGACGGCGGATATAGGGCTCTGCAATGGCGGCCATCTGGATCGCGGTCATGACGCGCGTTTCCATGCCGCGGCGCTCGAGCGCGTTCTGCAGCATCAGCGCGTTGATGACAGTGGCCAGCATGCCGGCATAGTCACCCTGCGCGCGGTCCATGCCCTTGGCTGCGGCCGCGAGGCCGCGGAAGATGTTGCCACCGCCGACGACGAGGCAGACTTCCACTCCGGAAGCCACCACATCGGCGATATCGGCGGCAACCATGTCCACCATTACGGGGTCTACCCCTGACGGTCCGTCGCCCATGAGTGCCTCACCGGACACCTTGAGCAGGACGCGTTTGTAGGAGGGGCTCTGTTCTCGATTTTCGGTCATCATGCCCGTCTCTGGCTGGATGTGTCTTGACGTGCGCCTGTCATACAGACGTGGCGGGATTGGAACAAGCGATGTCAGGATGCCGGATTTCAAACGCTCCGGCACCTTTCTTTTTCAGTCGTCCAGACCAATGGCACGCAGCCGGGCCTTTTCCTCGTCCCATCCCGCGCGTTCCTTGACGTTCAGGAAAAGATGGCACTTGCGGTCCAGAAGCTCCTGAAGCTCCATCCTCGCCCGTGCGCCGAGGGACTTGATCTTGTGACCACCCTCCCCGATCAGGATGGCCTTGTGCCCGGGACGGGAGACGTAAATCGTCACCTCGATCCGCACCGATCCGTCCGGGCGCTCCTTGAAGCTCTCGGTCTCGACAGTGGCCTGATAGGGAATTTCCTCATGCGTCTGCATGAAGATCTGCTCGCGGACCAGCTCGGCGGCGAGCAAACGGTCCGGCAGGTCCGTCAGGTCGTCTTCGGGATAGAGGAAAGGCCCTTCGGGCAGCTCGGCGGCCAGACGGGCCATCAGATCGCTCACGCCCTCACCCGAACGGGCGCTCAGCATGAAGACGTGCTCGACATTGATGAGACCGCTGATTTCCTGCGTCAGAGGCAGGAGTTCACCGCGCTCGACGAGATCCGTCTTGTTCAGAACGAGCCAGATGCGGTTCTTGCTTTCGGCCAGCTTGGCGATGATCTCGCGGACGTCCTCGCGCAGGCCGGATTTTGCATCCACCAGCAGCAGGGTCAGATCCGCGTCCTGCGAGCCGGACCAGGCCGCGTTGACCATCGCCCGGTCGAGGCGGCGGCGCGGCTTGAAAATGCCGGGCAGGTCCACGAGGATGATCTGGGCATTGTCCTGCATGACGATGCCGAGCGTCCTGAAACGGGTCGTCTGGGCCTTGGGGCTGACGATGGACAGCTTGGCTCCGGCAATCCGGTTGAGCAGGGTGGATTTCCCCGCGTTCGGGGCGCCGACGAGAGCCACGAAACCGCAGCGCGTGGTCATGTTCTGATCCTTTGTTGATGACATCTCAGGACGCCACATTCTGACCGAGGTGTTTCAGCAGGGCGGTTGCCGCTGCGCTTTCTGCCAGCCTCTTGCTGCCGGCTTCTCCCGTTCCCGTATGCCCCATGGTCGTGACGCTGACGCGAAAAACCGGCGCATGTGACGGACCGTCCGAAGACAGGAGTTCGTAATGCGGAAGCGGCAGCCCCTGCGAGAGCATGTATTCCTGCAGCAGCGTCTTGGGCTCCTTGTGGGGCCGGTCGGCGCTTTCGATGCGGGACTGCCAGTACTGGTGCACCACACGGCGGGCCGGTTCCAGACCGCCATCGAGATACAGCGCACCGAGAAGGGCTTCCATCGCGTCCGCACGGATGCTGGACAGACGCCGGATCCCGGCATCTTCCTCATGCGGGGAAATCTGGAGCGAGGCCGAGAGACCGACCTGATCGGCGATTTCGGCCAGCACGGTCCGTGATACCAGATGGGCGTGACGGGGACCGAGGGCCCCTTCCTGCTCGTCCGGATAGCGCTCCAGCAGCCACTCGGCCATCAGCAGGCCGAGGACGCGATCGCCAATGAATTCGAGGCGTTCGTTCGATCCGCTGCCCTTGGGGCGCTGGTTCCGGCGGGCACGACGCGGGTCACGTCCGGAGACGGCAGAACGGTGCGTCAGGGCCTCGCTCAGCAGTTCGGGCTTCTTGAAGTTATGCCCCAGGGCGGCCTGCATCGAGGCCAGGGCTTCTGTGTGGGAAAGTTTCATGTGACGGAATGCAGGAAGCGGTTCCAGCGGATCTCGGTCGGCCAGTACCAGAACTGCCAGGCAGGGTGACGCATATCCATGGAGAACAGGACGATGGGCGCGCGACCGACAAGGTTCTGCATCGGGACAAAGCCGAGATCATCCGGACCATCGCCCTGAAAGCGGCTGTCGGCACTGTCGTCACGGTCATCACCCATGGCGAAAAAAGAGCCCTCCGGCACGACATATTCGGGCGTGTCGTTGGCGAATCCCTCATCCGTCAGCTTGAGGATATCATGCTCGACGGTGGGACGACCCGCACTTCCCGGAAGGCTCTCACGATAGCGGTCGCCACTGAGGAGACGGTTGTTCTCGTCCAGCACTTCGTAGTGACCCAGCGACGTGCGGGGAACTTCAATACCATTGAGGATCAGCTTGCCGCCCGTAACCTGAATATGGTCGCCGGGCAGACCGATGATGCGCTTGATGTAGTCTACGGACGTATCACGCGTAAAACGGAAGACCGCGACATCGCCGCGATGAGGTTCGGAACCCAGGATCCGGCCGTTGAAGACATTCGGCGAGAACGGAAACGAGAAGCGCGAATAGCCGTAGCTGAACTTCGAGACCAGAACGAAATCGCCGATCTGCAGCGTCGGGATCATAGAGCCGGACGGGATGTTGAAAGGCTCCACCACGAGGGATCGCACGGCAAATACGGCCAGCAGCAGCACGCAGAAATAGCGGATGCTCTCGCCAAGCGTCTCTTCGCGGCGCGCGGGCTTGTCGCCGGCACTTTCTGAACCCTGCACGGGCCTGTTCTCCTTGGTCATGAGACGCTCTTAACGCAGCTTGGCGGCATTGGCGAGCGGTTCAATCCGGACGGATGCTTGCGGAGCGGACTGCACACCCGTCAGGGGGACGGATTGTATGATGACCTGCGCAAGGGCAAAGGGCGGATCATCGCTCATACTGACGAGAAGCTGGGCTCCCTGCCCTGGCGGGGTCAGGCGCTTCAGGGCTTCTTCCGCCCCGCCTGAAAGCAGGAGTTCCGGCGCGCCGCCCGGGCCATTACAGACTCCGATATCCTGAAGCAGAACCCCATTGGCGAAGCCTGTTCCCAGAGCCTTGGCGCAGGCTTCCTTGGCCGCCCAGCGCTTCGCATAGCTCCCCATGCGCGCAGCCCCCGCGAAACGATCAGCATAGGCGCGCTCGGCTTCGGTAAAAACGCGATTCAGGAAACGGTCCCCAAAGCGTTCGACGCTTTTTTCAATGCGCGAAATCATGCACAGGTCCGTCCCCATGCCGAGGATCATGACGTCATCCCTTGGCCCGCTCGACCTGCATGACGCCCACCGCTGTCCGGAATGCTGCGATCATGGACGAGAGGTGACGCAGATCCTTCACTTCAAGATCAACCAGAATTTCCATGAAATCGAGCTGCCGGTTGACGATCTTGAGGTTGATGACGCTGCCATTGTGCTTGGCGGCCACATTGGTAAGCGTTGCAAGAACTTCGGGTTCGTTGGCGGCCACGACCGACAGGCGGGCCGTATAAGGTTCGGCCCCTTGACGGCGACCGAGAGCCTCGTAGTCCCAGTCCACCTCCAGGAAACGCTCGGGCGTATCGGCGAAGCTAGACAGGTTCTGGCAGCCACGACGGTGGATCGTGACCCCCTTGCCCTGAGCGATGATCCCGACGATCGGATCACCCGGCAGCGGGCGGCAGCAGCCTGCAAAGCTGATGGCGATGCCTGAACCGATTCCCTTGATCGTGCTTCCCGAATGGGTCGCCGTGTTCTTGGATCCGGCATGCCCTGCACCGAGCATGAGGGACTGGCCAAAGCGAGGAGAAAGGCCGGGCACCATTCTCGGCGCACGGACGCTCTGACGCAGCTCCGGATAGGCCGTATTGACCACATCCTTGGGGCCGAGCTGACCGTTTCCGACCGAGACGTACAGGTCTTCCACCGACGCCTGACGCAGTTCCTTGAGAATCCCATCGAGGACTTTTTCGGAACCGTCCACGCCTTCCTGACGGAACGCCTTGGCGATGGCGGCGCGACCGTTGTCGAGATGGACCTGACGCTGCTGCTGCGCCACGAAGCGCCGGATACGGGCACGGGCCTTGCCGGTTGCGACGAACCGCTCCCAGGACGGGGACGGCGTGCCGCCACGGGCCGTCATGATCTCGACCTGGTCGCCGTTCTGCAGTTCGTGCCGCAGGGGCATCAGACGACCATTGACCTTCGCGCCGACACAGGTGTCGCCGACCTGACTGTGCACGGCATAGGCAAAGTCAACGGGTGTTGCGCCGCGCGGCAGGGAAATCAGCTGCCCCTTGGGGGTGAAGCAGAAAACCTGGTCCTGATAGAGTTCGAGCTTGGTATTTTCGAGGAACTCGTCGGGAGCCTGACTGTCCTCGAGAATTTCCAGCAGGTCCTGAACCCAGCGCAGCTTGCGGGTTGGCGCGCCGAAGGCCGACGACAGAGCGGCAGCTTCACGCTCGCTCGGCGTTGCGTGTTCCTTATAGGCCCAGTGCGACGCCACGCCGTTTTCAGCCAGATCGTGCATTTCGGCGGTCCGGATCTGGACCTCGATCTTCTGATTGCGCGGATGACGCAGGGTCACGCCGGTATGAAGACTCTGATATCCGTTGGCCTTGGGTGTAGAAATGTAATCCTTGAAGCGCCCGGCGATCATCGGATAAGCGCCGTGGATCGCGCCGAGCGCCATGTAGCAGGCGTCGCGTGTGGGAACGAGCAGACGGAACGCCATGATGTCCGAGAGCTGCTCGAACGCCACATTTCGACGCTGCATTTTTTCCCAGATCGAATAGGGCGATTTTTCGCGCCCCGTCACTTCGACCTTGTCGATCCCGCTTTCGGCGCACAGGGCCATCAGTTCCTGACGGACCTGCTCGATGACATCTGCCCCCTGCCCCCGCAGGAAGTTCAGGCGGGCACGGATCGTTGCATCGGCTTCGGGCTCAAGCTGGGCGAAGGAAAGGTTCTGAAGCTCCGTCTTGACCCGATCCATACCGATGCGCTCGGCCAGAGGCGCATAGATATCCATCGTCTCGCGGGCGATACGCTGCCGGCGATCGGTCCGCTGCACGTAATGCAGCGTGCGCATGTTGTGCAGACGATCGGCCAGCTTGACGATCAGGACGCGAATATCCCGCGACATGGCCAGAACGAGCTTGCGGAAATTCTCGGCCTGTTTGGTGCGGTCGGACTGGAGTTCAAGCCGGGTGAGCTTCGTCACGCCATCGACGAGAGCCGCGACATCTTCACCAAAACGGGCTTTCAAGGAGTCACAGGAGACACCCGTATCTTCGACGGTATCGTGAAGCAGCCCCACCATGATCGAAGTCGCGTCCATGCGGAAACCGGCAAGGATATTTGCGACAGCGATGGGATGGGTAATGTAGGCATCGCCATTATCGCGACGCTGCCCGTTATGGGCGTTTGCGGCGACATCATAGGCGGCTTCGATCCGGGTCAGATCGGCGGACGGATCGTAGCTTTCGATCCGTCGGAGCAGTCCGGCAATGGACGGCTTGAAGTCCCCGCTCGCTACGGGCGGGGGCGCAGTCGGGGAAGATGCATCAGGCATGAAGCATATCCCCCTTTCAGTGGAATTGGGCAGAAATCAGCGACGACCCCGGCCACCCAGTTCAGCTTCGATCGCGGCAGCCTCGTCAGCAGACATGTTCTCTGCCATGTGGGCATGCTCTTCCTCGGTGGAGACATCCTGAAGACCGAAGATGTTCTGGTCGGTCGGGATGAGATCCAGCACTTCCTCATCGACGGGCTCCGGCTCCGGCGCACGGGCCAGGGAGCGGATGATGCCTTCGCGCAGGACCGGCAGGCTCACCTTGTCTTCGGCGATTTCGCGCAGGGCGACGACCGTGTTCTTGTCGTTTTCACGATCCAGACGGATTTCCTCACCGCGCGACAGGCCGCGTGCACGCTGTGCAGCAAGCAGAACCAGTTCGAAACGGTTAGGAACCTTCTCGATGCAATCTTCGACGGTTACGCGCGCCATGCGACAGGCCCCCTTCGGGTAAGACTAGGAATAAAATAAGAGAGAATGCTGGCAATAACATGCGGTTCATGCGATTGCAATCCGCACCTGCCTCACCTCCGGAATTGAACCTGAGTGCATCCAAGCTCGTTCGCAGCTGGAAGGCAGCCTCTGCCCCTGTCGTACAGGGAAACATATTTTACATACCAGGATTACCATTATGCTTCTGCGCCAGAACGAACGCACAGCCCTTTTCATCGACGGCGCCAGCCTCCATCACGCAGCCCGCAATCTGGGGTTTGAAGTCGACTTCCGCAGCCTGCGCAACCTGTTTGAAAGCCAGTGCCTTTTCCAGCGTGCCTTCTATTACGCCGCGATGCCCGAAACGGACGACTATTCCCCCCTTCGTCCCCTGACCGACTGGCTGGCTTATAACGGCTATCACCTCGTGCTGAAAAATGCCCGGGAGTTTACGGATCATTCAGGAAGACGGCGTATCAAGGGAAACATGGATGTCGAACTGACAGTGGATCTTCTGGAACAGGCCGGCCGCCTCGATCATGCCGTGATCGTAAGCGGTGATTCCGACCTGCGGCGCGCCGTGGAAGCGGTACAGGCGCGCGGGGTCCGGGTTACGGTCATTTCCTCGATGCGCTCGACGCCCCCCATGATCGGGGACGACCTGCGCCGTCAGGCTGACCTGTTCGTGGAACTGGCCGACATTGCGCCTTCGTTCACGCGCCGTCAGGCGGAACCGCGCAATCCCCCCAGACAGGGACCTGTCCGTCATCCTGCCGACATCAACAGTGACGAGACTAGAGATTCATGACACCTCGGGCTTCTACCGGACCGACCGCTTCCCCGCCGCCGCCTCTTCCCGCTTCGGAAGGGGGGCGGTCAGGAATTGGGCCTCTTTCAGCCGAGATGCTGATCGTGTGCCTCGATCCGGAAGACGCCGTGGAGACTCTGGGCTCCTTTCTGCGAGCCAACACTATCGTTTTCGATGCAGCGCCCGCATCGCCGGACGCGATCGTGGGGCGCATCACCACCGTGATGCAGCCCCTCTCTCCCCAGCCGCTGGCACTTCCTTCCGAACTTGAGGAATGCAGCGCGGCCCTGTGTACTGAACTGCAGAACATGCACAGGCTGAAGCTGGTCCTGACGCTCGGGATCAGCGCGCATATCGCCGTGCTCGGGGCGTGCGGAATTCCGCTTTCGCGGCTTGATTTCCGGCCCGGCGAAATCACCCATCTGCCGGACGGGCTGCTTCTGGCGGATGGATGTCACTTCCCGACCCGCCCCATTCCGGCTGACATGCTGACGCAGCGGCGCTCTGCCCTGACGGAACTCTCTCCGAAAATCCGTGCAGCCCTGCGGCCGGCTGCCTGAACAGCCTAACTTGTGACTAGACCTCGTTTCCTGTCCGTGAACGCGGCAGGAGACGGCTCAGCAGAATCAGGGCCAGGGCTGCGAGATAAGGAGCGGACACACTGTTCAGGGTCTTGAAGGACAGGAAAAAGTGGATGCCCGCCAGAATTGCTGCGGGATAGATCAGCCGGTGCAGAAACTTCCATCGCCGCTTGAGCAGACGCATGGACAGGGCATTGGACGTGAGGGCAAGCGGAATGAGCAGGACGAGCGCACTCATTCCCAGAATGATGAAATAGCGGTGCATCATGTCCGCCCACAGGACTGACCAGTCAAAGCCGTGATCGAGGCCGACATAGGCCAGCAGGTGCAGACCGGCATAGAAAAACGCCAGCAGACCCGCCAGGCGCCGGTATCGGAGCAGGTTCAGGCCTGTAAAACGCCTCAGCGGCGCAAGGGCGAGGCAGGCCAGCAGGAACCGGAATGCCCACAGACCCAGTAAGCGTTCAAAAACATTGACCGGATCGGCACCGAGCGCACCATGCTGCCCCTGCCAGACGAGCCACGCTGCCGGGAGCATGCCGACGGGATACAGGACCAGGCGCCAGTGTCGTTGCAAGACGCCGGGTATCTCTGAAACCGCAGGCGTGAGGCGTGGCGGCATCAGAAGTTTTTCCGCAGATCCATGCCACGATAAAGATCTGCGACCTGCTCCCCGTAACCATTGAACATCAGGGTCGGCTGCCGCATAGCGCCGAACAGGGAATGGGCGCCGATGACCCGTTCGGTCGCCTGGCTCCAGCGGGGATGATCGACCTGCGGATTGACGTTGGCGTAGAAGCCGTATTCGTCAGGAGCGAGCCTGTTCCACGTTGTCGGAGGCTCGTGGTCCAGCAGGCGGATGCGCTGGATCGATTTGATCCCCTTGAATCCATATTTCCAGGGGACGACGAGACGCAGGGGCGCACCGTTCTGGTTCGGCAGGGTTTCACCGTAAATGCCGAGTGCCAGCAGGGTCAGCGGGTTTATGGCCTCATCCAGACGCAGACCTTCGACATACGGCCACTGGATGCCAGACAGGGCTTCGGTCTGACCGGGCATTTCGGAGGGCCGTACGATGCTTTCGAAAGCGACATGCGTGGCGCGGGGATCGGGATCGGCATCCTTCAGCAGCGTGGCAAGCGGGATACCATCCCAGGGGATGACCATGGACCACGCCTCCACGCAGCGCATGCGGTAGATGCGCTCCTCAATCGCCGGGGAGCGCAGTAGCTGCTCCACATCCAGACGGACTGGCTTACGCACGAGACCGGTGATTTCGAGCGTCCACGGCAGAGGATGGAAAGCCTGCGACTGAGTCGCGGGGTCAGCCTTACCCATGCCGAATTCGTAGAAGTTGTTGTAATGCGTCACGTCTTCGTGTGGCGTGGGCGTGAGGCTCCCTGAATATGGCCCTGGATGTGTCTGGAGTGTTGCTGCGTCAGCAGTGGCGGAAACTGCGCCCAGCGCTGCCGCACCGCCGATGAGGCTGCGTCGCGAGAGATACATGTCCCTCGGCGTGATTTCGGATGGCAGGGGGCGGGGATAGCGAAAAAGCGCCATGATCAATTTCCGGACTCTGCGAAACTCTGGCACCTATGATGCGTTAGTCTGTTGCAACGCATCACAAGGAGCCAGTTTCCATGTCGAGTCCAAAGATCGGTTTTATCGGTTATGGCGCCATGGCCCAGCGTATGGGGGCCAATCTTCGGAAAGCCGGTTATCCGGTGGTGGCTTATGCCCCGTCGGGCGGCAAGGACGAGACGGAAATGCTTCCCTCGCCCCGTGCGATTGCCGAAGCGGCCGAGATCATCATCTTCTGTGTGCCGAATGATGCGGCGGAAAACGAATCCCTGCATGGCGAGAACGGGGCACTTGCGGCCCTGACACCCGGCAAGCTCGTTCTCGATACCTCCACCGTCTCCCCCGATCAGGCCGACGCCTTTGCCAGCCTTGCTGTCGAACATGGGTTTTCCCTGCTTGATGCCCCCATGTCCGGCAGCACGCCTGAAGCCGAGACCGGCGATCTGGTCATGCTCGTGGGCGGTGACGAAGCCGTGGTCAAGCGTGCGCAGCCGGTGCTGGACGTCATCGGTAAGCTGACGATCCATGCCGGGCCTGCCGGTTCGGCTGCACGGCTGAAGCTGGTTGTGAACGGCGTGATGGGTGCCACGCTCAACGTCATCGCGGAAGGCGTCTCTTACGGGCTGGCCGCGGGACTGGACCGTGATGTCGTGTTCGACACGCTTCAGCAGGTGGCTGTGGTCAGCCCGCATCACAAGCGCAAGCTGAAGATGGGGCAGAACCGCGAATTCCCGTCCCAGTTCCCGACCCGGCTCATGTCCAAGGATATGGGGCTTCTGCTGGATGCCGGACGCAAGGTTGGCGCATTCATGCCGGGCATGGCGGTTGCCGATCAGGCGCTGGCCCTTTCGAACCGTCTGCATGCGAATGAGGACTACTCGGCCCTCATCGGTGCGATGGAACACAGCGTTGCCAATCTTCCCCATAAATGAGAACGATATGCGGGAGCGGCCGCCCCTGAGGGCGGTCACCTCGTCTTATTCTGCCAAGGAGTGACATCATGGCTTTCGAACTTCCCCCCCTGCCCTACGCAGAAAACGCCCTCGCCGGTGCCGGCATGTGCCAGGAAACGCTGGAACTGCACCACGACAAGCACCATCAGGCCTATGTCACGGCGCTGAACGGTTTCGTGGAAAGCAAGCCGGAACTGGCTGGCAAGACGCTTGAGGAGATCATCGCGTTCTCCTACGGCAAGCCCGAGATCGCTCCGGTCTTCAACAATGCAGGCCAGCACTGGAACCACATCCTGTTCTGGAAGAACCTGTCCCCCAAGGGCGGCCAGATCCCGACCGGTCTGGAAAAGAAGATCGCTGAAGACTTCGGCTCCGTCGAAGAATTCAAGAAGCTCTTCAAGCAGGCTGCCACGACGCAGTTCGGCTCAGGCTGGGCCTGGCTGGTGCTGGACAAGTCCGGCAAGCTGGCTGTCACGAAGACGGCAAACGGCTCCAACCCGCTGGCCGAAGGTCAGGGCAAGGCACTGTTGGGCCTCGACGTGTGGGAGCACGCTTACTACCTCGATTTCCGCAACCGTCGTCCGGACTACATCACGAACTATCTGGACAAGCTCGCCAACTACGAGTTCGCGGAAGCCGAGCTGAAATCTGCCTGATCCCTTTCGGGCTCATCAGAATAAAAAAACGCCCCGTCCGGTTTTCCGGGCGGGGCGTTTTTCATGAACGGGCCTTTTGGAAGACCGGATCAGGAATCGTTGGCCGGCTTGTCACGCGGCATGATGTTCGTGATCGTGCTGCGGACGATCTTCACACGCACGCCCTGGGCGATCTCGACATCCACTTCGTCGCTGTCATCACGGGTGGCCTGTACGACGCCGACGATACCGCCTGCCGTCACGATCCGGTCACCGCGACGCAGGGAGCCCTGCTCGTCACGCAGCTTGCGGGCGCGCTGCTGCTGGGGACGGATGAGCAGGAAATAGAACACCACGAAGATGAAAATCATCGGGGCGAACTGAAGCACCTGCGGATTGGACAGCAGGCCACCACCATCGGCGGCCTGGGCGGAAGAAATGAACAGACTGCTCATGGATGTAAGGGTCCAGTCTTGAGTGAAGCTGGCGGGGACCATATCGTCCGGGGGCTGCCCGTCAAGCACGGCGCCGATGTCTTTTGATCTCAACCCCTTTCGTTCCGGGACCGTTTTCCATGACCGACCATGCCCTGCTCAGTGTTCTCGAACGTATTGCCGACAGTCTGGAGCGGATGAGCCCGCCGCCGCCGAGTGCGGACATCCTGCATAAACATGACGCCTTTCTGTGGCAGGCCGCTCTGGGCGTTCTGACACCGGTCGAGAAGGTTTCGGGTGTGCCGCTGTCCCTGCTTCAGGGCGTGAAGAGGCAGATGGATCAGGTCATGACCAATACCCGGCATTTCGCGGAAGGCTTCAGCGCGAACAACGTGATGCTGTGGGGCGCGCGAGGGATGGGCAAGTCCTCGCTGGTGAAGGCGTCCGTCGCAGCCGTGAACGAGGAACAGCGGGCAAAGGGCGGCGGGACACTCGCGCTGATCGAAATCCAGCGTGACGAACTGTCTTCGCTGCCGAAGCTGCTGGCCGTCCTGCGCACCACGAAGCGGCGCTGCATCCTGTTCTGTGATGACCTATCGTTCGAAAGCCAGGATGCGGATTACAAGTCGCTCAAATCTGTTCTCGATGGCGGGATCGGCGGACGCCCTGAGAACGTGCTGATCTATGCGACATCGAACCGGCGTCATCTGATGCCGCGGGACATGATCGAGAACGAGACGGGCAGTGCGATCAACCCGTCGGAAGCCATTGAGGAAAAGGTCTCGCTTTCGGACCGGTTCGGTCTGTGGATCGGACTCTATGGCGCGACGCAGGACGATTATCTGGCGATCGTCGAAGCCTATGCGGCTTATTACAAGCTGCCGGTTCCGCGCGAGGAACTCCGCCGGAAAGCGCTGCAATGGGCTATGGCGCGTGGCAGCCGATCCGGTCGTGTGGCCTCGCAGTTCATCAGCGATCTGAGCGCCGAACTGGGTGTAACCCCCGAACAGGATGCCTGAATTTCAGGGCTGTTTGTGCTCGCACAAGACGTCGAACGCACGAGAGTAGCAATATGATCATCCTGATGATAATCGCCGCATTTTTTCTGGCTTATGCGGCTCCAGATACATCTATCGGCAGAATCTGTCGTGATCGGCTTGTGACACGTCCCGTCAGATGGGTGAGAGAGTTTCCCTACACTGCAGGCATTCTTGCGCTGGGAACTCTTCTGCTTGTGGGCTGTGCCACTTGGCTACTGGGCCATGATGGTTTTGCCGCAAGCCTACAGATGGCTCCGGATGTTCTTGGTTTCGCTACCAGTTTTGAAGTTATGTCCTTCGTCGAAGCGGCGTCCAGCCTTGCGTTCGCGATGCTGCTGACGGGAGCAGGAAAAAATATCCTCGTTCTGCGGCAGTTGTTCCGACGCACTGTGAGCCGGGGCAGACGTGTTGTGAGTAAGGCCCGCGCATGTCTGACGGGACGAAACGCCGACGACCCTGACCCGGCAGTTTTGCCCGTTTTCTCCTGACGATGAAGGCAGGCAGCCAAAGCCGCCTGCCTCTTCCGCGGGTCAGAATGACGCGCTGATGGTTCCGAAGAACTCCCGAACGGCACCGCGCTCCATCGACTGGTAGTCGCCGACGGCAGGGTTGTCGTTCTCGCCCATCATGGAGATGTATTTGGTGTTGAACAGGTTATAGACGTTGAAGCTTGCCGTGACGTCCTTGAGGACGCTCAGCTTGCCAAAACGGTATTGCGCGCCGGCGTTGGCGAGCCAGTAACCGCCAATCGAGGTGTCGTTCATGAAGCTGTAGTAGCGGCGGCTGTAGTAATTCGCATCGAAATGCGCGGTCATGCCCTTCCAGCTATAGGCAATGGCGGCCTTGTACATCCAGGCCGGGTAGTTGACGATGTTCTTGCCCGCCAGAGCATAATAGCCACCAACCGTGTCGACATTCCGGTCGTACGTGCCCTTGTTGTAGCTCAGGTTGTTGCTGATGCTCAGGCCGTCGATCGGGGTGACTGTGATGTCACCATTCGCACCCGTCATGGAGATGTGGCCGAAATCGATGACCTGCGAAACCGGATTGGTCAGGGAGCCGACAGCTGCCGCCAGGATCGGGTGGATCAGACTGGCGTGATAGACGGTGGCGTTCGCCTGAAGGTACTTCGACGTATAGCGGTAGCCGCCGAGATAGACCCACGCCTTGGACGGCTCGAGGGACTTTTTCTGGGCCTGGAACGTGGCCTGATCCTGCACGGAATAGACCGAGTTCGCCACACCATAGGCCGAGACTTCATAGGCTCGCATGTTCTCGGCCACGTCCACATAGATCTCGTGGTGGCGGTTGATGTGCCAGTCCAGATTGACGTGCGGCAGGAAAGCCTGTGATGCGGTCAGGGAGCCGTTCGGCAGGGCATCGGCGCCTGTCCAGTCAGCATTATTGTACTGCGCACCGCCGGACGTGGTGGCCGTCATGGACTTGAAGCCGGCATGCAGCGTCAGGCCCTGGGCAAGCTGGATGCTGTCCTGCAGGTGGAACTGCATGACGTTCGTGGTCCACTGGAAGTTATAGCCCTCGAGGAAGGCCGGACCATAAACGTCATAGGGGCCCACAGCCTTGAGTGGCGCGCCCTGTCCCAGAATCGGCTGCTGGTAATTGAACAGCCCTGCCTGCTGGTTGTTGTTCTCATACCAGACGCCGCCTTCGAAAGTGTGGCGGCCCCATTTATAGCGCAGGCTGGTGTCGAGGCCGTAACGCTCCTGACGGTTCTGCCAGACTTCTTCAGAGAACGGCGCGCCGTTCGGCGAGGGATCGTCCGAATCCGTATAGCTGTAATAGCCGGTCTGGCTGTGACCGTAGATCGTGGTGTTCCAGGTCAGGTGATCGGTCAGGGCGAGGTCAAAATGCAGACCGCCCATATAGTTGGTTTCAGCCTGGCCGCCGTCATACATGGCGATGTTGGAGCCATCGATGCCCGGTACATTCCCGTAACCGGTCGGAAGCGCGCTCGTGCCATTGGCGATCCCGTAAGCCAGCCCGTAATTCGGATAGAGATGCGGCGTGCGCCAGCCGAGGTTCTTCAGGATGCCGATAGACGTGTCCGGATAGTTCCACTGGGCCAGACTGGACCAGTTGAAGAAAGCCGACATGCGGCTGCGTTCATTGATCGGCTGGACGAGCTTGGCATCGACCTGCTGCATGAACTGGTCGCCGCTCCCCATCCACATGCCTTCATCCGTGCGGGCATAGGAGGTGTAGAACTTCGTACCGGTCGGGTTCAGCTTGCCGGAGTCCAGACGGACATAGGTACGGTATGAGCCATAGCTGCCAAAGGACTGGCTGACCTTGCCGCCGCGCTTGTCCTCCGGGTCCGAAGAGCCGATCTGGATCGTCCCGCCCAGCGTGTTGGTCGAGGGGAGTTCGACCGAACCTGCGCCCTGAGACATGCGCATGGACTGGATATCGTCGGGGATGATGGCGGAGGCAAGGCTCATGCCACTGACGGACTGGTACGTCTGATCGTTCAGCGGCACGCCATCCACCGTGACGCCCATCTGGTTCATGAAGAACCCGCGGACGTAAAGATTGGCGCCGAAGCTGTCGATTCCGAACGGATCGGTGGAGGTGAAGCTCACGCCCGGCGTACGGTCCAGCATCTTGTAAGCGCTGGTTCCCGGAACATACTGGCGCATGATGGCCTTGGAGACGGCCTGCTCGGCATCACGGCCCGTCAGCTGACGTCCGGTAACAGCGACGCTTTCCGTTGCACGGGATTCCAGCGCCTCGGCCTTGTGGCGGGCAGGCGTGTTCCGGGTCGGCGTGTTTTTGACTCCCGAAGCCGGAGTGACGTTTGCGGCATGGCGCGATGCCGCATGGGTGCGGGCATGGGCCGTGACCGGCGCCGCATCGTCGGCTGCCGGAAGAGGCTGGTGGCCCGCGGCCAGGGCTGACTGACGGACTGCAAACAGTGCGATGGAGGAAAGAAGCAGGGATCTGGTTCGCACCGTGGCCGAAACTCCGGAATCTGTGATTTATGAACTTTGGGAAGCGGTCTCCTAAACGTGCCTGCATCGCCCGAAAAGCGCCAGCATTGCCAGATGATGTTTCAATGACACGAAAAAGATGGTTTTTGTGCCGCATGTTGCGGGAAAGACGCGCTGCGTCCGTGAAGAATGATCTCTTCCTGTGGTGGGGCTTTGCCTGTTAGGCTGATGTCCAACAAGACGACGTCGCGGTTTCATCACGGATCAGGATACTCATGTCGCAGACTATTTCTGCCTCTTCTGCTGCTGCCGAAAGCACATCTCCGGACACGGATCGGGTCATCGCCCCGGATATCGGTGAATATTCTCCCGTGGAAGATGTGGTCCGCAAGACCGGGGATCTCCGGCGCGTGCTGTCCAACCCCGACTACTGGTACCCGGTCGCCTGGTCGCGCGAACTCAAGCGCGGCAAGACCATCGGCACGCGCTATGCCGGGCAGCCGATCGCGCTCGTACGCCCCATGGACGGCAGCGTATTCGCACTGGAAGACCGCTGCGCGCACCGGCAGGTTCCGCTCAGCCTCGGCAAGGTCAGTGGTGAAGCGGTCCAGTGCTGCTACCACGGATGGGCCTATGGCCGTTCGGGGCGCTGCATTGACGTGCCGTATCTGGGCAAGGGCAAGCTTCCCAACGGTGTGCGGACCTATCCGTGCCGCGAGGAAGGCGGGCTGATCTTCATCTTCCCGGGCGATCCGGCAAAAGCCGAGAGTACGCCGTTTCCGCAACTGGGCTCGGTGGGCAACCCCGAATACAAGACCCGCCGTTTCGGTGAGACGGTCGCCTGCCATTACAGTTTCATGCATGAGAACCTGATGGATATGAACCATCAGTTCATGCACATGAAGCAGATGGGCCAGATGAAGCCGCGTTTCCTCGGCGGCCGGGACGAGCCCACACTGGTCGAGGCGCGCTACAGCTTCGCCCGCACCGGTGGCAAGCAGCCCTGGGGCGAGACGTTCATCTTCGGTGAGCGTCGCGACGCGAGCGAGAAATACGCCCACAAGGACGTCATGACGATCCGGACGGAATATCCGTACCAGACGCTGCGCATCGCAACCGGTGACGAGCCGCCGGTCATGGATCTGTGGATCGTGTACGTGCCGCAGGATGCTGAAGAGAAGACCTGCCGCGTGTTCGGGCTGCTGTCGATCCGCCGCCCGAAGGCGAAGCTGGTTCTGGATATCGCCTGGCCGTTCCTCGTCGCGTTCACGGAGCGGATCTTCAAGGAAGACCGGGACATCGTGGAGCTGGAACAGGCGGCCTGGAACGAACTGGGCGGCGACCACAACCAAGAAGTCTTCCCGGTCATCAACATGCTGCGCAGGCTTTTGGCCCGGTGTGGCGTTCCGGCCGACAAGCCGGCAGATGATCAGGTGTCTTCGTCCTGACATGACACCAGAACTCAAGGCAGGGAGACTCGTTCTGCGCTCCCTGCAGCCGGGTGACGCCCCGGCAATCCATCGTCTCATCAATGACTGGAGCGTCGTCCGGATGCTCAGTCGCCTGCCCTTCCCCTATCCCCGCGAACTGGCGGAACAGTGGATCGACTCCACCCGTCGCGACAGCGCCCAGGGCAGCGCACATCATTTTGCCATTACCCGTGACGGAGCGCTTCTGGGCGCGATCGCGCTCGTGCTCTCCGATGACCGGCGTTCCGGCTCGCTCGGATACTGGCTGGCCCCCACGGAATGGGGACAGGGCCTGACCACGCAGGCGGGTCAGCGCGTCGTGGAATGGGGGCTGACGGTTCTGCGGCTGGAAAAGATCACGGCCGACGCCGCACAGGACAATGTCGCGTCAGCGGCGGTTCTGGGAAAGCTCGGCTTTGTGAAGACGGGGACATCCAGCCGACGTTTCGTCTCGCGCGGACAGGACTGCCCGATCGATCTGTTCGAACTGCCGCGCGCAACGTTCCTTGCGAAGACGCAGGAACCACCCGAGGCCCCCGCTCCGTCCCCGACTGAGGTCACCCCGGTCGTCGCGGAAGCGCCCAAACCCCGGACATTGCTGGTCGTGGCGGCTGCCCTGCTCGACGCGAAGGGGCGGATCCTTCTCGCCAAGCGTCCGGAAGGGAAGCGTCTTGCGGGACTTTGGGAATTCCCCGGCGGCAAGGTCGAGCGCGACGAAACGCCTGAGCAGGCGCTGATCCGGGAAATGCGCGAGGAACTGGGGCTGGATCTGACGGGAGCCTGTCTGGCACCCTTCACCTTCGTCAGCGAAAACGCCGGGCCGTTCCATCTGCTGATGCCGCTTTACGTGGTGCGGCGCTGGCGGGGTGTTCCCACCCCGCGCGAAGGCCAGACGCTGGAATGGGTCGCGGCCGCCGATCTCGGCCGCTACGCCATGCCCGATCCTGACCTTCCCCTGATCCCGCTTCTGCAGGAGCTTCTGGACTAGGTCAGCCGTTCAGGCGGAAGACCTGCTGCGGAACACCCGCGACATCCGTGCGGAAGGCGAACAGGGAGCCGGCCTGCGGCTCTTTCGCCATCGTCTCTGCGTCCAGTCCCTTGCGCGCGGTCGTCACGAAAACCGTTTTCAGGTCATCGCCCCCGAAAGCGACTTTCGTGACATTCGTGACGGGCATGGGAATCGTCGGCAGTTCCGTACCATCCGGCTTGAAACGCTCCACACGGCCACCACCCCAGGTTCCACACCAGATGGTCCCTTCACTGTCGGTCACGATCCCGTCGGGATAGCCGTGCTCCAGCCGGGCAAAGACACGCTCGTTTGCGAGATCGCCATCTGCTTTGATGTCAAAAGCGTAGATCGTCTGTTCCGGGCTGTCGCAGACATACAGCACCTTGCCGCACGGAGAGACGGCGGGACCGTTGGAGACGGTATAGCCTTCGTCGTGATGGGTGATGTTCAGCCCCTTGCCGTCGTGAACGACGCGATAGATCGAACCGGAGGGGTTTTCCTCGCCATCGTCCATGGTGCCGAACCAGACGCGCCCCTGCGGATCGACACAGCCATCATTGAGGCGGTTGCGGGGCTTTTCGGCTTCCACGATCGTATGCTCGGAGAAGCTGCCGTTGCGGGGATCAAAACGGCGCAGGCCGTCCGGCATCCCGGCGAGGAATGTCCCGTCCGCGACAGGAAGCAGGAACGCCACGCGGTCCGGCGCGGACCATGTCTGATGGGCACCGCTGGCGGGTGTAAAGCGATGGATCTTCGCTTCCGGGATATCCACGAAATACAGGCTTTTTTCGCCCTCAATCCAGACAGGCCCCTCCCCCAGCGTCGCGCGCAGATCGAGAATGCATTCGGGCTGGTGAAGCGGGATGCTGGTCATGGTTCCTCCTGATGAAAACGAAAGTCCGGAGCGGGTTTGTCCTCGACAACGCGAGGCGAGCCGTTACGTTCTGTGGCGAAGACTATCAGGAGCGGACAGATGCTTCAAAAAACTGCCTGTTTTCTCGTCATCGGCAACGAGATCCTCTCAGGGCGCACTCAGGACGCCAATACGCAGGTTCTGGCCCAGGCGCTCAATGCGCAGGGCATCCGGCTTATGGAAGTCCGGGTCATTCCCGACATCGAAGAGCGGATCGTGCGGACGGTTCGCGAATGCAGCGCGGCATTCGACCTCGTTTTCACGTCAGGCGGCATCGGACCGACGCATGACGACATCACGGCCGAATGCGTCGCCACCGCGATGGGGGCACCGCTGGTCCGGCATGAGGAAAGCTTCCGCCTGCTGGAAGCCGCGCTGGGTGCGGACCGGTTCAACGCGGCCCGCCAGCGCATGGCCTATCTACCGGAGGGCTCCACGCCGATCCTCAACACGGTATCCGTGGCGCCCGGCTTCAGCATCGGCAATGTCCATGTCATGGCGGGCGTACCGTCGATCTTTGCCTCGATGGTCGCGTGGCTGGTACCGCAACTGGAAAAGGGCGCGCCGCTCGTTTCCGCCAGCTGGCATGCCGCAGGCCTGAAGGAAGGCGATTTCGCCGCCGATCTGGCGACGCTGCAGAAAACATTCCCGACGGTCGATCTCGGGTCCTATCCCTACCACCTGCCGGATGGCGCTAGCGGTGTGGCGCTGGTCGCCAAGGGCTATGACGGGGATCTGGTCGGGAAAGCGGCCCTGGCGCTGCATGATCTCATCATGGCGCATGGACGCGAGCCGCTGGCTGGGGAAGCGGCACACAAGCAGCCAGCCTGAAAACACAAAAGCCGCTGCGGGAAAGCAGCGGCTTTTGAAGGCTCCCTCAGTGCAGAGGGGCGCGGGTCATGGAAAGGAACTTGTCCCGGCGTTTCTGGATCAGTGCCGGTCCGGTGAGGCCCTGAAGGGAAACAAGCTCTTCGGCAATCGCGTTCCCGACCGCCTTTACGGCTTCTTCCGGAGCGCGCTGGGCGCCGCCGAGGGGCTCTGGAATGATACGGTCGATCACGCCGAGGGACTGAAGGTCCTGTGCCGTCAGCTTGAGAGCTTCCGCTGCTGCCGGAGCCAGCTTCGGATCGCGCCACAGGATGGACGCTGCCGCTTCCGGCGAAATCACGGAATAGATCGAGTGCTCGAGCATCAGGATGCGGTCGCCCGCACCGATGGCGATGGCACCGCCAGAACCGCCCTCGCCGATCACGGTCACGACCAGCGGCACGGGCGCCTTGAGACAGACATCGATCGACTTCGCGATGGCCTGGGCCTGTCCGCGCGCTTCGGCGTCGATTCCGGGCCAGGCGCCGGCGGTGTCGATGAAGCTCAGCACCGGCAGGCCGAAACGTCCGGCCATTTCGATCAGGCGCTGCGCCTTGCGGTAGCCCTCGGGACGGGCCATGCCGAAATTGTGCTTCAGGCGCGTTTCGGTGTCGTGGCCACGCTCGGTCCCGACAACAACAACCGGTTCCCCACGGAAACGGGCCAGACCACCGATCATGGCGTCATCGTCACCGAAGGCGCGGTCACCGGCCAGCGGCGTGTAGTCCGTGGTCAGCAGACGCACGTAGTCCAGCGCCTTGGGGCGCTGGGCGTGACGGGCCACCTGCACTTTCTGCAGCGGCGTCAGCTTGGCATAGGTCGAGCGGAGCTGCTTGTCGGCCTTCTCGGACAGACGGGCAATCTCGTCATCGATATTGATGCCGCTGGTGCCGGAGTCCTTGCCCTGGCTGCCCATCTGGCGGAGTTCGTCGATCTTGGTCTCGAGTTCGGCGACCGACTTCTCGAAATCTAGGAATTGGCGCATGGCCAGCCCGATAGCACGCCTGCGCGTCCGGAAACAGTCCCTGCGATATGCGGAATGATCGGTTCAGCCCGCACCGACCGGGGCCCCGGCCTTCCGTGCCAGCGGATGATGCGCTTCCACGGCCTGTCGCAGGCGCTCGGACATGACCTGCGTATAGATCTGCGTGGTGGCGATATCGGCATGACCCAGAAGCATCTGGAGTGCCCTCAGATCGGCCCCGTGCGCCAGAAGATGGCTGGCGAACGAATGCCTCAGGACGTGGGGGCTGACGCGGTCCGGATCGAGGCCGGCTTTCAGGGCGCACGCAAGCAGGATCTTGTCGAATCCCTGCCGCGTCAGATGTTTCTGCGGATCACGTCCGGGAAAAAGCCACGGACTGCCGAGATCGCGATCGAAATACACGAGTTGATCCGCCGCCTCCCGCGCACTCTGGGACAAAGGCACCAGCCGTTCGCGTCCACCTTTCCCGCGCACCAGCAGCATCGGTCCGCGGACATGCACACAGGTTGCCGGCAGGGCCAGCAGTTCGGAAATGCGCAGGCCGGTCGTGTAGAGCAGCTCCAGCGCGGCGCGGGAGACGATGTCCCGGCGTTCGTTTTCATGGCCACGCGTGCCGGTTTCCAGCAGGAGGCGGATTTCGTCTTCATCCAGCGGCCTGGGAAGAGAGGACGTTATTCGGGGGGCCTGCTGGCGCTCGGTCGGATCGTCCTCACGTACCGACTCGAGCATCAGGAAGCGATAGAACTGGCGCAGGCAGGACAGACGCCGGGCCGCTGTCCGCGCCGCCAGTCCCGCACGGGAGAGTTCCGCAAGATAGGACCGGACCTCCTCTCCTCCCGCTTCGGAGAGGGAGAGCGGCGCACAGTGCGTTGCGAAATCGGCAAGGTCCGAGGCGTAGGCCTGACGGGTTTTCAGTGCCGCGCCACGTTCGGCGGCAAGCATCTCCAGAAAAGCCTCGACATGCCTGCAGTCCCCCTGGACGTCACTGTCGCGCGCCATGAAGAATGGATCAGTGCGTGGGAGCCGGTGCGACCGGAGCAGCAGGCATGGGCTGGGCCGGCGCTGCCCTGGGAGCCGGCATCGTCGGCAGCGGTGTGGAAGGCGTCAGCGGTGCGGCGGCAGGGGCAGCCGGAGCAGCCGCTGCGGGAGCGGAAGCCGGAACCATGGCAGGTGCCGGAGCCGGCTGGGCGGCGGGCATCGGTCCGGCTGCCGGCACGGGCGGCATGGCCGGAAGCGCAGCCTGCGGGGTGGCGGAAGCGGCGAACGCGCCTCCGGACAGATCCTTGTGAACCATGGTCTGGGCCGGCGGAGTGGCCGTCATGCCCAGACGCAGAAACGCTCCGCCGGCGCCCAGAACAAGAAGGACGGCAACAGCCCCGCCGATCATCGGCAGGCGGAAAAGGGAACGATCAAGATTTGCCATTGAAAAAGGTCTCGAAGTGAGGGCAGGACGTGTTCCTTCTCCTATGATAGGTAGCAGGGCATGTCACGCCTGCCTTTCCCCCTTTCAGCCAAGCCGGAACCCTTTTTCTCGCCCGATGGCATACCGTCACGCACGGTTGTGCTCGTTGGAATGATGGGGGCTGGCAAAACCACCATCGGACGGCGCCTTGCCCAGATCTGCGGGCTGCCGTTCGTGGATGCCGATATCGAGATCGAAAGAGCGGCCGGCTGTTCGATTCCCGAAATCTTCGCCCGCCATGGCGAGGCATCGTTCCGGGACGGCGAACGCCGCGTCATCCAGCGACTCCTCGACGGCCCACCCTGCATCCTCGCCACGGGTGGTGGGGCCTGGATGGATGCCCAGACGCGCCATCTGGTCCGCCGTAATGCGGTTTCGGTCTGGCTGCGCGCGCCGGTGCATGTCCTCGTCAAGCGGGTTGCCGGACGTGCGGGGCGTCCGCTTCTGGCGCAGGGACGCCCGGATGAGGTGCTGGAGCGGCTGGTCGGGCTGCGTTACCCCGTCTACGCCGAGGCGGACATCATTATCGATTGTGGAGATGACACGGTGGAACAGGGCGTGCAGCGCGTACGGGAAGTCCTGGAGGAATATCGCAGGCCGGAGACAGTGCATGTCTCGCTCAGCCATCACAATTATGATGTGCTGATCGGGCCGGATCTCATTTCGCGTGCCGGCGCCCGGCTGGCCCCGCACCTGCCACAGAAGCGTGTCGTCGTCATTACGGATGCAACCGTGGCTGAACTGCATCTGCCTCGGCTTCTTGCGTCGTTCGAGGAAACCGGCATCCGCGCGGATGTGATTTCAGTTCCCGGCGGCGAAGAAAGCAAGTCCCTCGCCTGCTACGGCGATGTCATGAACCAACTCCTGTCCACGGGCATCGAGCGCAAGACGACCATTGTCGCCCTGGGTGGCGGAGTCGTGGGCGACCTGGCCGGATTTGTCGCGGCTACGGCCCTGCGCGGACTTCCCTTCGTACAGATCCCGACCACACTGCTCTCACAGGTGGACAGCAGCGTCGGCGGCAAGACGGGAATCAATGCACCAGCGGGCAAGAACCTGATCGGGGCGTTCCATCAGCCCATCGCGGTTCTCGCCGACAGTTCCGCTCTGGCGACCCTGCCCCGTCGCCAGCGCGTTGCAGGATACGCCGAGATCGTCAAATCCGGGCTCATTGCAGATCCGGAGCTTTTCGCCTGGTGCGAAGCGCATGGACACGCGGTGCTGGACGGCGATCCTGCTGCCCTGGCGGAAGCCGTCCGTCGGGCCTGCGCCTTCAAGGCGGCGGTCGTGGCGGCTGATGAAAAGGAACAGGCCTCTGTCGGCGGCCGAGCGCTGCTCAATCTGGGGCATACATTCGGACACGCCCTGGAAGCGGAACTGGGATATGACGGACGCCTGCTCCACGGCGAAGGGGTCTCGATCGGGATTCACCTCGCCATGGCCCTGTCCGTGGAACTTGGGTACGCGCCAGTCGAAGACCTGCATCGACTGGACCGTCATCTGCGCAGTCTCGACATGCCAGTGAGTTTTGACTGGTTCCGGGAGTCGTTCTCTGCCGGCACACTTCTGCACCACATGACTCGGGACAAGAAAATGCAGGACGGGAAGGTTGCCTTCGTTCTGCTGCGCGGGATCGGGAAGGCCTTCACGACCCGTGATATTTCTTCAGAAACAGTGCGTAATCTGCTCATCCGCGAAGGCTGCCGTCCGTGAGGAATGTTAAAATTCCGTCACATGGCAGCTAAATGCCTGTTTTGCTTCCATTTTTGCATAGCTGATTTCTTCTCCCGCCTCTGGCTTCTGCTGGAACCATGAGCTAAGGCAACGTAGACGCGAGGCGTAGATCGTGAAGCGGGCGAAATGGACTGTGGCTTTTATGTCACTCCCCTACCCCGAGTAGAGCCTGAAGACCCTGACTGGCTTTGTCCCGGGGAACTCTGCGCTCTATATGCGCTTATGCATCGCGCTGGGTCCGTTGGTGAAAGCATTTTCCAACGGCTCGAACGTTAGTCACTAAGAGGACGAAAACATGCGTCTCCGCACGGCACTCCTTGCCATGACGTCGATGGTCGCCGCACCGTCGCTTGCCATGGCCAGCACGATCACCGGCCCCTATGTCAACATCGGCGGTGGTTACAACCTGGTTCAGCAGCAGCACGGCTCCTTCTCGCCGACGACGCAGGCTGACGGCACGAGCAGCAACGCTGCTTCGAGCTCCCGCTACCGCCACCACGACGGCTTCACCGGTTTCGGTGCATTCGGCTGGGGCTTCGGTAACGGCCTGCGCGTTGAAGTCGAGGGTCTGTACAACTACTCCCAGATCAACCACCGTCGTCCGACGGCTGTTAACGGCATGACCCACGGGTCCGACCAGGCTTATGGTGGCCTCGTCAACGTGCTGTATGACATCGATCTCGCCAACTTCGGCCTGAACGTCCCCGTTACGCCGTTCGTCGGTGTCGGCGCTGGCTATCTGTGGCAGCACTACAACCCGACCACGACCAACTACGTGAACGGCGCTGTTGACCGCATGGGCGGCACGCAGGGCAGCTTCGCGTACCAGGGCATCGTCGGTGCAGCCTACGACATCCCGAACGTTCCGGGTCTGGCCGTCACGACGGAATACCGTTTCATCGGTCAGGACTTCGTCAACGGTCCGTATCGTTCCACGGCCTACAACGCTTCCGGCGTTCACAAGGGCAACGTGAACTTCGACCAGCGCTTCTCGCACCAGTTCATCCTGGGCCTGCGCTATGCCTTCGACACGGCTCCGCCGCCGCCGCCGCCGGCTCCGGTTGTTGTTCCGCCGGCTCCGACCCCGGCCCGCACGTATCTCGTGTTCTTCGACTGGGACAAGTCTGACCTGACGGGCCGCGCCCGTGAGATCGTTGCCCAGGCAGCCCAGGCTTCCACGCACGTCCAGACGACGCGCATCGAAGTCAACGGCTACACGGATAACTCTGCTGCTCACCCGGGTCCCCGCGGCGAGAAGTACAACCTGGGTCTGTCCAACCGTCGCGCTTCCAGCGTGAAGGCTGAGCTGATCCGTGACGGTGTCCCGGCTGCTGCCATCGACATCCACGGCTACGGCGAGTCCAAGCCGCTGGTTCCGACCGGCCCGAACACCCGCGAGCCGCAGAACCGTCGCGTCGAGATCATCCTGAAGTAATTCAGACATGATCTGACGCCGGGTCTTCGACTTCGGTATCGAGAAAGGCGTCCTTCGGGGCGCCTTTTTCTTTGGGCAAATGCGATGTTCAGGGCGAAACTCCGCTTGCGATTGCCTTTCCCGGCACGCTAGAGCCAGCCCATCCCGATATTCCGGAGACATGTTCCTTGCGACGCAGCCGTATTTTCTATCCGCGCAGCCGACCGGAAATCATCGATCAGTTCCTGCGCTTTGGAACCGTCGGTGCCTTCGGTTTCCTGGTGGATTGGGGAACGGTCTCCGTGCTGCGCGTTCCTGCGGGTCTGATCGCAGCCACATTGATTGCCTATTTCGTAGCAGCAACAGGAAACTGGTGCCTTAACCGCATCTGGACATTCCGACTGTCCGCGGCGGAAAACCAGCACATGGTTCTTCAATGGCTGCGGTTCCTGCTGGCCAATTCATTCGGTTTTCTGCTCAATCGCGGCATGGTGTTCCTGCTTTACGCGACGGTTCCACTGACAGTGAACTATCCTGAGCTTGCGCTGGCGGCAGGCGCCCTGTGTGGAATGGTGGCGAACTTCAATCTTTCCCGTCGTCTTGTCTTCCGGGCGCAGACACCCGAAACACCGCTTGAACTGGTTCAGATGGCTGTGGAGATCCCTGCGGCGGGTCTGACGGCACCCGAACCTGAACCGGATCTGTCTTCCCTTCCCGACAATGGTATCAGGACGCATGGCCGCAATGACTGAGGGCTGCATTTCCAAGGCGGCCACAATAGTCTAAGGACAGGCAGATTATTTCCCTGTCTTCCCGGAACTGACGCTCCCTCATCATGACCAGCACCAACGATATCAGATCGGCCTTTCTCGAATACTTTGGTTCGCAGGGCCACCGCATCGTTCCTTCGGCATCCCTGGTGCCGCAGAACGACCCGACACTGCTGTTCACCAATGCTGGCATGGTGCCGTTCAAAAACGTCTTCACCGGCCAGGAAACACGCCCCTACTCCCGTGCCACCACGGCACAGAAGGTCGTGCGTGCGGGTGGCAAGCACAACGATCTCGACAATGTCGGGTACACGGCGCGCCACCATACGTTCTTCGAGATGATGGGCAATTTCAGCTTCGGGGATTACTTCAAACCGGAAGCCATCGAGTTCGCCTGGACACTGCTGACGCGTGATTTCGGACTTCCGAAAGACAAGCTGCTCGCTACCGTCTATGCGGAAGACGAGGACGCAGCCGATCTGTGGAAGAAAATCGCCGGCCTGTCCGATGACCGGATCATCCGGATCGGCACATCTGACAATTTCTGGCGCATGGGTGACACGGGCCCGTGCGGTCCGTGCTCCGAGATCTTCTACGATCACGGCGACAGCGTGTTCGGGGGCCCTCCGGGAAGCCCGGACGAGGATGGTGACCGCTTCGTCGAGATCTGGAACCTCGTGTTCATGCAGTTCCTCGACCAGCCGGATGGCTCGCGCGATGCCCTGCCCCGCCCGTCGATTGACACGGGCATGGGACTGGAGCGTTTTGCCGCGATCATGCAGGGCAAGCGCGACAACTACGACACCGACACGATGCGCGCACTGATCGAGGCCTCGGCCGAAATCATGCACCAAGATGCCGATGGTCCGTTCAAGGCCAGCCATCGCGTTGTGGCTGATCATCTGCGCTCCACCGCGTTCCTGATCGCTGATGGTGTGCTGCCGTCCAAGGAAGGCCGCGGTTATGTGCTACGTCGCATCATGCGTCGCGCCATGCGCCATCTGCACATCATGGGCGCGAAGGAGCCGGTATTCTATCGCCTGCTTCCGGCGCTGATCCAGCAGATGGGCGCGGCTTATCCGGAACTCGTCCAACATCAGGCCCTGATTGCACAGACGATGAAGGGCGAAGAAGAACGCTTCACCGCTCTGCTGGAGCGTGGCCTGACGCTGCTGTCTGATGAGCTGGACCGTCTGGGTGACAAGGACGCTCTTCCGGGTGACGTGGCGTTCAAGCTCTATGACACGTTCGGTTTCCCGCTGGATCTGACGCAGGATGCGCTGCGTGAGAAGGGCCGTACGGTGGATGAGGCCGGTTTCGAGACTGCCATGGCCGAGCAGCGCAAGCGTGCACGTGCGGCCTGGGTCGGCTCGGGCGATGCCGCAGCTGAAACGGTATGGTTCGACGCACGCGACAAGCACGGTCCGAGCGAGTTCCTCGGTTATGTTTCCGAAAAGGCTGATGCGGAAGTGCAAGGCATTTTCCGGGGCAATGACGAACTGGCCGAGGCGCCGGCTGGTGACGACACGGTCGCAATCCTGCTGAACCAGACGCCGTTCTATGGCGAAAGCGGAGGTCAGGTTGGCGATCACGGAACGCTGACAGCTCCGGGCGTGCGCGTCGAGATCACCGATACGCAGAAGCGCAATGGCGATCTGATCGTGCATTACGGCAAGGTCGTCGAGGGGACGCTGAAGCCGGGTATGGCGGTTCATGCCGAGATCGACCATGCACGTCGCACGGCGGTTCGTGGCCATCACTCCGCGACCCATCTGCTGCATGAGGCCCTGCGTCGCCAGATCGGCACGCATGTCACGCAGAAGGGCAGCCTGAATGCGCCGGAGCGTCTGCGCTTCGATATCAGCCAGCCGCGCCCGCTGACGGATGAGGAGCTGGCGGCAGTCGAGGCTGAGGTCAATGCCCGCATCCGCGAGAATGCCCCGGTCGAGACCCGCCTGATGACGCAGGACGAAGCCGTGGCGGAAGGTGCCATGGCGCTGTTCGGCGAGAAATACGGCGATGAAGTCCGCGTGGTCTCGATGGGCAAAGGCGACGATAATCGTGCGGCCTATTCCATCGAGCTTTGTGGTGGCACGCATGTGGGGCGCGTTGGCGAGATCGGACCGTTCCGGATCGTCTCGGAAAGCGGCGTCTCGGCTGGCGTGCGCCGGATCGAGGCCGTCTGTGGTCTCGCCGCTGAAGCACTGGCGCTGGAGACCGAGAGCCGTCTGAAGCAGATTGCGGACCTGCTCAAGGTTCCGGTTGCCGATGCCGCCTCCCGCGTGGCGGCACTTCTGGAAGAGCGCAAGTCCCTGACGGCGCAGGTTTCCGATCTTCAGCGCAAGCTCGCGACCGGTGAAGGCACCAGTGCCACGGAAAGCATCAACGGCATTACGCTTTCGGCACGTGATCTGGGCGATGTCAGCCCAAAGGAACTCAAGGGCCTTGCGGAGAGCATCTCCAAGCAGATCGGGTCCGGCGTCGTGGCGCTGATGTCCAGTGCGGATGGCCGTGGCAGCATCGTAATTGCTGTGACCAAGGACCTGACGGACCGTCTGGATGCCGTGAAGCTGGTTCGGGAAGCCTCGGCCCTGATGGGTGGCAAGGGCGGTGGTGGCCGTCCGGACATGGCGCAGGCCGGTGGTCCAAACGCAGACTCGGACGCAGTATTTGCAATGCTGCGCAAGACACTGGAAGCCGCATAAGAAACGCGTCATGGTATGTCAGGGCGGTTACAAAGCATGGGTTGACCGGAATCATGCTTTACCTGCCCTGACAAAGCCTTCTAACTGCCCGGTAGTTCAAGATGAAGGAGAACACCATGGCCTGTGGTCGTGATACTCTGGCGAAACTGCTGGGCGGCGTCCGGAAATTCGAAACGGACGTCTATCCGGAAAATGCGGAACTGTTCGAGAGCCTGGCCTCCAGCCAGTCTCCGTCCACCCTGTTCATTACCTGCGCCGACAGCCGGATCAGCCCCAGTCTCATTACCCAGACGGAGCCGGGCGAACTCTTCATCGTGCGTAATGTCGGCAACATTGTCCCGGCCTATGGCGAAATGCTCGGCGGCGTATCGTCCGCGATCGAATACGCGGTTGGCGCGCTCAAGGTGAAGAACGTCATCATCTGCGGTCACTCCAACTGTGGCGCCATGGGCGCGCTGATGGATCTGAACTCGCCGAAGCTGGACAGCCTGCCGACGGTCAAGAGCTGGATGCGCCATGGTGAAGCCGCACGCGCGGCCCTGGGCGATCTGAAGGCCGAAGATGCCGGACCGGAAGATATCCGTTCGCTTGCCGAATACAACGTGCTGCTCCAGCTCGTGCATCTGCGCACGCATCCCACGGTCGTCCGGGCGCTGGCACAGGGTGCCCTGAAGCTTCAGGGCTGGTTCTACGACATCCCCAAGGGCGAGATCCTCATTCTCGACGAGGGCACGCGCAAGACGCGCACCGTCGAGAACGTGCTTGAGGAAATCCGCGCGACCGAAGGACAGGCAGCCTGAAGCAGGCAGCGGCTTCCATGCTGGCCGGCCTTTTCCTGGCCGGCAGCATGGGGCCCGTTTCGGCCCATACGATCAAACTCTCAACCTGGAACATGGACTGGCTGACGCTGCGCCCGTCCGGAGATCCGGCCCTGCCGGAAGATGTTCCAGGGGGCGAGCACCGTGATTTCGCAAAACTCGCGGCTTATGCCCGGCATCTGGACTCGGATGTCGTGGCTTTCGAAGAAATGGACGGCCCCCTCGCCGCATCCCGTGTTTTCAGTTCCACAACCTATCAGATCATCCTGACACCCGATCCTGTGGTGCAGCGGGTAGGCGTAGCCGTGCGTCGGGATCTGCGCGTGACGGTCAATGATGAGCTCTCAGCCCTGAACGTCGCAGGTCCGGACGCGCCGCACCAGTTGCGGGGTGGGCTGGATGTGACCATCAGCGACGGTCAGGCGAGCCTGCGTCTTCTGGTGGTGCATCTCAAGACCGGATGCTGGGACCAGCCGCTGAACCAGCGCCAGCATTCCTGCCCGACCCTGTACCAGCAGGTCCGCATCATGCAGGACTGGATGCTGGAGCGGCAGGATGAGGGCGAGGCTTATGCGGTTATGGGGGACTTCAACCGCCGTCTGACGCTGCATGATCCGCTGATGCAGCAGATCGAGGCCGAAACGCCCGTTACGCTCACGACGGCGGGCAAGGCCAGTCCGTGCTGGGGTGGGGAATATTTCATCGATCACATCCTGCTGGGTAATGCAGCGCGGGACTGGCTTGTGCCCGACAGCCTGCGGGTCATGACCTATAAGAACGATACGGTGCCTGCCGGACTGTCTGATCACTGTCCGGTTTCGGTCCGGCTGGAAATGCCCTGACCGCACGTTGCGAGGCCGGATATTCCGGTCCATGAAAGAGCCCCCTCTTTCCGCTGTTTCGCCCGGAGCATCAGATGCCCCCTCCCCCGTCAGAATGGCCTGTGACGCCTCTGGAACCCGATGTCGTCGTGCGGGTCGGACGCTCCATGCCGGTGCTGTCTTCGGAAATCGAAGCCTGCGTGGCATCGCACTGGGAGGCTGCACTTGCGAAGCATCCCAGCCTGTATAACGGCCGCGTTTTCTGTGCGGATGTAATCGGGTCGGACGTCATCAGCGGTCACTGGTCCGAATACCGCCGGGTTCTCGCCCAGATGCGTGAGCCGGATCTTTATGGCCCGCAAATGCTACGCCCGCTGGCAGTTGTGGGGCTGCTGCGCACCAGAGACGGGATCGTGATCGGTCAGCGGTCGGAACACTCCATCTATCTTCCCGGCTACTGGCAGGGCGCTCCGGCGGGCAATGTGGAAAGCCGCGAGGGTGAGGCGGAGATCGATCTGGCGGCCCAGCTTCTGGCGGAATGTCACGAGGAACTGGGTCTGACGGAAGCCGACTGCCAGGTCGAGGGCTGTCTTCTGGCCTGCGAGCATCCGCGGACGCATATCGTGGATATCGGAATGGATCTTACCACCACACTGGATTTCGAAGGCCTGAAGGAACGTTGCCGCCGTCTTGGCAATGCGGAATATCAGGCGCTGAAACTGGTTCAGCCTGATACGGAACTGCCCGAACGGCTCGTCCCCACCCTGTCTGCCATGCTGGAGCAAACCCGATGACCTACCGTATTCTCGATGCCCCGGCCCTGCGGGACTGGCTGGCCCAACGACATGACCTCTCAGAGCGTCTGGGCGGCGGGGCTGCCGACTGGGACATTCGCGAAGTCAGTGACGGCAATCTCAATACGGTGTTTCTGGTGAATGGTCCGGCGGGAGCATTGTGCTGCAAGCAGGCTCTGCCCCATGTCCGCGTCGCACCGGACTGGCCGATGCCTCTGGAACGCGCCCTGTATGAGGCGCGCTACATGCAGGCCGTCGCCCCGGCCGTTACGGGGCTGATGCCCGAACTTTTCGCTTATGATCCGGACCTGTTCCTGCTCGTCATGGAATGCCTGACGGACCATGAAGTGCTGCGTTCAGCCCTGATCGCGGATCAGGCCGCTCCGGGGTTTTCCGTCGTGATCGGGTCGTATGTCGCCCGCACCATCCAGGCGACGGGCTGGATCAGCCAGCCCTTTGAAACCGGCGCGCATCTGCTGGAACAGTTTTCCGGCAATACCGCCCTCACCCGCATTACGGTCGACCTAATCCTGACGGACCCGTATCGAGTCTGTGACCGCAATCCGGAGCCGGAAGAAGGCCTGCGGGCGGATGTGAAGGCACTTCAGACCGATCAGGTCCTGCATCAGGCCGTCGGACGGCTTCAGGACCGCTTCCTGACAGCCCGGCAGGCCCTGCTGCACGGCGACCTGCATACAGGCTCCATCATGCTGGATGGCGAGGACGTGCGGGTCATTGACGGTGAGTTCGCAACGATGGGGCCCATCGGCTTTGACTGCGGTCTTTATCTGGGCAATCTGGCGCTGCATCTTTGCGCGGCTCCGCACAAGGTGGACGCAATCCGGACAGAGATGCTGGCCTTCTGGCAGAAGTTTTCCGAAGAACTGCGAGCCAGCCTTCGGGCAGGCTGCGGAGATATGTGGGCGCTGTCCGGCCCCGATACCCGACCAGCCCTCATTGAAACCTTCCTGAGCGAAATCCTGCGCGACACGGCCGGGTTCTGCGGGCTGGAGATGATCCGCCGAACCGTCGGATTTGCACAGGTCGCGGATTATGGTCTCTGCACCACGGAACAGGAGCGTCTGCTCGCACGACAGAAGGCGCTTCAGATCGGCCGGACGCTGATTGTCGAAGGCGCATCGCTCCGATCCTTCGACAGCGTTCTTTCCCTGATGGGACTGTAAGAAAAAACCCCGCTCCTTACAGAGCGGGGTTTTTCCGTTTCAGACCGAGGCCATGCCGATCTGCTTGATATCGTGGAACTCCAGATCGGGGTTCATCTCGATGGTCCGGCGCATCATGAAGGACGATGTCGCGAGGAAAACCGGATCTCCGTCCAGATCGTCGGCCATGGCGGATCGGTTCAGATCCTGAAACGCCTCGATCTTGGCACGGTCGCCGGTGATCCAGCGGGCCAGAGAATAGGGCGTGCTCTCAAAGCCGATGGCCACGCCGTACTCACCCTGAAGCCGGGACTGGAGCACGTCGAGCTGCAGCGTTCCGACCACGCCCACGATCGGCGACAGACCGTCCTGCGGACGGAAGAGCTGGACGACGCCCTCCTCGGCCAGTTCCACAAGAGCCTGACGGAGCTTCTTGGCCTTCATCGCATCATCGAGGCGAACACGGCGCAGGATTTCGGGGGCAAAGTGCGGCACACCAGTGAAACGCAGGTCTTCGCTCTCGCTCAGCGTATCGCCGATGCGCAATGTGCCGTGGTTCGGTATGCCCACGACGTCGCCACCAAACGCTTCTTCGGCAAGCTGGCGGTCACGGGCAAAGAAGAACTGTGGTGTGTGCAGGGCGAACTGCTTGCCGGTGCGGACATGCTTGAGACGCATCCCACGGGTCAGACGGCCGGAGCAGACGCGGGCAAACGCCATGCGGTCGCGGTGATTGGGGTCCATGTTGGCCTGGATCTTGAAGACCAGAGCCGTAACCTGATCCTCGCTCGCCTTCACTTCCCGGGTCTCGGTCTGCTGGGCACGGGGGGCCGGACCATAGGCGACGAGCGCGTCGAGCAGATCCGTGACGCCAATTTCCTTCATGGCCGAGCCGAAGAAAACCGGCGACAGATGACCCGCATCGAAGGATTCACGATCGAACTCGGGCAGTGCGGCTTCGGCCAGTTCGACTTCCTCGCGCATCTGGATGATGCGGGGATCGTCCTCGCCGACCGGCTCCTTGGTGTGCACTTCCTTCGTACGCAGGTCATACGTGCCGATAAACTTGGCGGCTCGTCCGATCGGCCAGGTCGCTGGAGACGTATCCAGAGCCAGCGTGTTGGCGATCTCATCGAGCAGCGCAAAGCAGTCCTGCGCTTCACGGTCCATCTTGTTGATGAAGGTGACGATGGGAATGTCGCGCAGGCGGCAAATTTCGAACAGCTTGCGGGTCCGGTCCTCGATGCCTTTGGCGGCGTCGATGACCATGACCGCGCAGTCCACAGCTGTCAGGGTGCGATAAGTATCTTCGGAAAAGTCTTCATGGCCCGGCGTATCGAGCAGGTTGAAGACGCAGTCGCCATATTCAAACGTCATGACCGAGGTCACCACGGAAATGCCGCGGTCGCGCTCGATGCCCATCCAGTCGGACTTGGTACGGCGGCGCTCGCCCTTGGCGCGGACATTGCCCGCCATCTGAATGGCGCCACCGGCACGCAGGATACGCTCGGTCAGGGTCGTCTTACCGGCATCCGGATGGGAGATGATGGCAAAGGTGCGCCGACGGGCGATCTCGCGGCTGATTTCCGCGCTGGGGGCTTCGGACATGGGAACTCCGATGGGAACGGGACGCCCGGAACTATGCCAGAACGCCGCAAACCGGCACTGGCCGCGCATACGGGCGGTGGGCCTGAAAACAGGAAGCGCCGGACGGGAGACCCGCCCGGCGCTTTCCGGTCGCTTTCTGATCCGGGCCGGTAGGCCCGGGATCGGATTAGCGGGAGTAGAACTCGACAACCAGGTTCGGTTCCATCTGCACCGGGTACGGCACATCGGAGAGAACCGGGGTACGCAGGAACGTGCCCTTCATCTGGCGGTGATCGACTTCGACGTATTCCGGCGTGTCGCGCTCACCCGTCTGAACAGCGTCAAGCACGATGGCGAGCTGCTTGGAGGAGTCACGAACCTCGATGACGTCGCCTTCCTTCACGAGGTAGGACGGGATGTTCACCTTCTTGCCGTTGACCGTGACGTGGCCGTGGCTGATGAACTGACGCGAAGCGAACGGCGTGATCGCGAACTTCAGACGGTACACAACGGCGTCCAGACGACGCTCCAGCAGGCCGATCAGGTTCTCGGACGTATCACCCTTGCGACGGACGGCTTCGTCATAATACTTGCGGAACTGCTTCTCGCTGATGTTGCCGTAGTAGCCCTTGAGCTTCTGCTTGGCCATCAGCTGGATGGAGAAGTCGGACGGCTTCTGCTTGCGGCGCTGACCGTGCTGGCCGGGGCCGTATTCGCGACGGTTGACCGGGGACTTGGCACGGCCCCACAGGTTGACGCCGAGGCGGCGATTGATCTTGTACTTGCTCTCAAGACGCTTTGACATGGGTTGACCCCTGTACTCATCAGAACCGCCCCATGCTGCATGGCGGTCCGTTTTGTTGTGCCGGTAGGCCCTTCCCCGGATTGGAAAGGACGGGCGCGCACCCAGATGCCGGGCCGGCGGGATGCAGAATCCCGCACTGATGGTCCGGCCGGTACGTCCACGTTTCCGGCTGTGCCGTCGCGCCTACAGGAGTCCCCGGTCGGGGTCAATCAAAACCTGCCTGCGAGCCCTGTGATTTTCTTGCATTGGGGGTTCGGAAAATGCGCAACCACTTTATGTCCGGCTGCGCTAACGGTCCGGAACTCCCCCTGTGCTTCCGAAGAAGCGCGCCCTGGGGGAGCAACACGCTTTTTCGAGTTTCCTGTATGAAAATCTATCGCTTCAATCCCAAGGCCGGCCGTGTCGGCGAAGGCTCCCTCGAAGGACTGGTCCAGTCCCTTGACGCGCCGCTGCCCCCCAAGCCCGGGGAGAGCGTCATCAAGCGTGCCTTCAAGAGATTTGGCCTGGCCCAGATGCACATGTCCCATCTGGTGATCGATGACCGCACCATCTATCTGCGTGGCAAGGCGAAAAGCGCCAAGGAACGCGACCAGATGATCCTGGCGGCGGGCAACGTCGCGGGCGTCTCCGCGGTCGAGGCCGAGATTGCCGTGCCCCCCGGCACGCCCGATCCGGAGTTCCTGGAGATCAAGACCAGCAAGACGCTGGACGAGGTTGCCGACAAGCTGCCCCAGGATGTCACGGGTGATGAGCTCCTTGATGCAAATCAACCGCTTGTCACATCCAAGGATGACATTTATCCGGGTCAGACCATCCGTCTGCCAACCGAGAACTGATCTGTCCGTAACGGCTCCTCCCTCTCGGGGAGCCGTTACCGCTTTTCAGTATCCGGCAATGGCAGGGCGGTCCTGACCTCCATTCCCGGACTTACTTCTTATGGACTCCATCGAACCTCTCGACGTCGAGCGGGTGCGCCCACCCCACGGTGTCGGACCGGCCATGCTGTCCCTCATGCTGGCGACTTTCACCATCGGAACCGGCGAATTCGCCATGATGGGACTGCTGCCTGAATTCTCCCATTCCCTGAACATCACCATTTCGCAGGCAAGCTGGGCAATCTCGGCCTATGCGATGGGCGTTGTCATCGGCGCACCGCTGATTGCGATCATCGGTGCACGCCTGCCCCGCCGTACGCTTCTGCTGTGCCTGCTGTGCCTGTTCATCGCGGGCAATATCGGTAGCATCCTGATGCCGGGCTTTGCCGGTATCGAACTCATGCGCTTCATCACGGGCCTGCCTCACGGTGCCTTCTTTGGCGTTTCGGCGCTGATCGGCGCGTCGATGGTCGAGCGTGCCCGGCGTGGGCGGGCCGTCGGGCAGGTGCTGTCGGGCATCATGATCTCGACGGTGATCGGCTCACCGCTGTCGACCTATGCCGCCAATCATGTGGGCTGGCGCGTGGCTTACGGCAGCATCGCAGCACTGGGCGTGCTGTGTTTCGCAGGCATCTGGTTCTTTGCGCCACGCGACAGGCCGCATCCGGGCGCAACCGCACTGTCCGAACTCGGCGCATTCAAGCGGCCGCAGGTCCTGCTGACGCTGCTGACCAGCGCGGTCGGATTTGGTGGTCTGTTCGGGATCTACACCTTCCTGACCACCGGCCTGACGCAGGTGACGCATCTGCCAGGCTGGCTTGTCGCGGTCTATCAGGTCGTGTGGGGACTGGGCATGGTTGCGGGCAATGCGCTCGGCGGCACCATGGCGGATCGCAGCATTGACCGGACGGTGATCGTCTCGCTGACGGCAAGCATCGTCTTCATGCTGGGGTTCTGGCTACTTCTGCCCTCGCCCTACGCCATGCTGCCGGTCACGTTCCTTGTCCCGGCCGGGATCATCATGCTCTCCCCGGCCCTTCAGACGCGCCTGATGGAAGTCGCCGGAGACGCACAGACGCTGGCAGCCTCGCTCAACCATTCAGCCTTCAATCTGGCCAATGCCTTTGGCGCCTGGCTGGGCGCCGTACTGGTCAGCTCCGGGTTCGGACTGGGATCGGTTGGCTGGGGCGGAGCCGTGTTCTCGGCTCTGGGACTGCTGATCTATTTCATCACGATCTGGCAGGGACGGGCTTCCGCATCACACGCAGCAGCCTGATCCCGAAGGCCACGCAGGTCGTGGCCAGCGCCAGCGCCATGCCAATCCACAGGCCTTCCACACCAACATGCTGGTGGAAGGCCAGCCATCCCCCGAAAACCAGACCGATCAGACCGTAACTCGCTACTGCAATCAGCATGGGCGTCACGGCATCGCCGCAACCGCGCAGGGCACCGCTGAACACGCATTGCAGCCCATCCACGATCTGATAGAGCCCGGCGGTCCGCAGCAGGATGACGACGAGCGCCGTCGTCTCGGGATCGGGTGCGCGATTCGAAAAGTACAGCGGCAGGATCTTTTCCGGCCAGATCAGCAGCAGCGAGGATGTGGCGAGGCTCCACATCAGGACGATGCCCGTGCCGGTCAGGGCCGCGCGACGGCTCTGCTCCATACGGCCGGCACCGCGCCAGTATGCCACGCGGACATTGGTCGCCTGCCCGATCGCCAGACACACCATGAACAGCAGCGAACTGACATTCAGCGCCACCTGATGGGCGGCCAGACTGTGCGTTCCAAGCTCGCCGGCCCGCAGGCTGGTAATCTGGAACATCAGGATCTCGGCCGCCGCCCCCATCATCATCGGACCGCCAAGCTTCAGCAGTTCCTTCACGACAGGCCACTGCACGGCAGCGGGCTTCAGCACCCCCCGGACGCGCGGATGGGTCAGGCACAGTCCGAACAGCGCAAAACTGACCACCCAGCCGGTCAGCGTCGTGGCGGTCGCAGAACCGTAAAGCCCCATCGCAGGCAGCCCGGCCCAGCCATGAATGAGCGCCGCATTGGTCAGACCATTGCAGACCGCCATGGCCGGCATGATCCAGAGCAGCAGCGTCTCCGCTCCAAGTGCTGGTAGCGCTACACGCAGGACGCCGATGACTGCCAGATCGGGCAGTAGCGACAGCAGCAGGATGTCGATGAAACGGCTGCCATGCGTGACGACCTCGGCAGGCTCGCCGATCGCACCGAAAATCGTCTTGGAGAAAGCCAGCAGCAGCGCGCAGGGGATGAAGACCGCAATGGCCAGCATCAGCGTCGCACTCATGACGCTACGACCGTCATGGGACGTCCGGCCATGTTCTTCCGCGCCGCGGCCATGCGACAGAAGCACCCCTGCCCCGCCCAGAATGGCCTGGAAGGTCACCATCGTCGTGAAGAAAAATGTGCTCGACAGGCCACCAATCGCGACCTCCGTCACACCGAGGCCACCCAGCAGGATCGTATCCGTAACACCCATGGCCATTTCAGAAAGCTGCGACAGGGCCAGCGGCAGGGCAACGCGCAGCAGGGCCAGCGCATGACTGCGCGGGGTTGTCGGATCGGTCGGCGGACTGGAAAGGGCACTGCTCATGTGCCCCCTATTACAGGGGCCAAACCTTCCGACAAGAGTAACAAAGCCTGTTGCACCTGAACCAAGGCTGGCGCATTGATCGGCGTATGGCCGATCCTGCTGCAAACGTGCTCCGCCTGCACGATACCCATCTTCGCGACAAGCGACCGTTCACGCCCCTCGATCCTGAGAATGTGCGCGTCTATTTCTGTGGACCGACCGTCTATGACCGCGCGCATCTGGGCAATCTGCGCGCCATGATGTGTGCGGATATCCTCATCCGCCTGCTGCGCACGATGTATCCGCGCGTGACCTATGTCCGCAACGTGACCGACGTGGATGACAAGATCAACGCGCGCGCGAAGGAAAACGGGGAAGACATTTCCGCCCTGACCGAGCGCACGACGCAGGCCTTTCATGAAGATCTCGCGTCACTCTTCATTCTGCCGCCCGATATCGAGCCGCGCGCGACCCATCATATCGACGACATGCTGGAAATGATCGGGCGTCTGGTCGAGAACGGCCATGCTTATGTGGCCGAAGGTCATGTCCTGTTCGCGGTGCGCAATTTCCCATCTTATGGAGAGCTGTCCGGGCGCTCGCTGGATGACATGATTGCGGGTGCACGTGTTGAAGTCGCGCCCTACAAGCGTGATCCGGGCGATTTCGTGCTGTGGAAACCGTCCGAGCCGGATCTGCCGGGCTGGGACAGCCCGTATGGGCGCGGTCGTCCGGGCTGGCATATCGAATGCTCGGCCATGTCGCACCGTTATCTGGGCGAGAGCTTCGACATTCATGGCGGTGGCGACGATCTGCTGTTCCCGCATCATGAGAACGAGCGCGCGCAGTCCATGTGCTGCTACCCGCACGGCAAGTTCGCCACGCACTGGGTCCATAACGGGATGCTGCTGTCGAACGGCGAGAAGATGTCGAAATCGCTCGGCAATTTCTTCACGATCCGCGAAGTGCTGGACCGCTCACCGGCCGAGCCGCTGCGTCTGCTCTATCTGGGCGCGCATTACCGCTCCACGCTGGATTTCAGCTGGGAGAAGCTTGAGGAAGCGCGCCGGGTTCTGGACCGGCTGTACCGGGCACTGGAACGCGGAAACGCACAGCCCGGCGGCGCAGTCCCCGCTGCCGTCATGGATGCCCTGTGCGATGACCTGAACACGCCGCTGGCCATTGCCGCCCTGCACCCTCTGGCGGATGCCGCCATGCAGGGCGATCAGGATGGAGCTTCCAGCCTGCTGGCAGCCGGAAAGCTGCTGGGCCTCTTCAATGTCACGCCTGCCGAATGGTTCCAGTCCGGTGTGGACGCCGGCGCGATCGAAAAGCTGATTGAAGAGCGCCTTGCAGCCCGCAAATCCCGCGATTTCGCCCGTGCCGATGCCATCCGTGCGCAGCTTGCAGCCGATGGCATCACTCTTGAAGACGGCCCTGGTGGCACAACATGGCGGAAGGCTTAACCATGACCGGACGTGACGGCGGGGCGAATATCGGCCCTATCGGTGATTTCGATCCGGTTGTGATCCTTGTGCGCCCGCAGCTTGCCGAGAATATCGGTACGACCGCGCGCGCCATGGCGAATGGCGGCCTGTTCCATCTGCGCATCGTGGCGCCGCGCGACGGCTGGCCGCAGGAACGCGCCTGGTATGCGTCTTCGGGCGCGGACCGGATTCTGGATGCCGCGACAGTGTTTGAGACCGTGGACGATGCGGTCGCCGACCTGCACCGTATTTTCGCGACCTGCCCGCGCCCGCGCCACGTGGTCAAGCCGGTCATGACCGCGCGCGGAGCCGCGGCCGAACTGCGCGTTGCGTCCAATCGCGGTCTGCGCACCGGCATCCTGTTCGGACCCGAGCGCGCCGGGCTGGACAACGAGGACATGGCCCGCGCCGATACGCTGGTCCGCTATCCGCTCAACCCGAAATTCATGTCGCTGAACCTCGCGCAAGCCGTGCTGATCATGGCCTATGAATGGTTCCTGACCGAAGACATGACGCCGCCGCGCGAACTCATGACGAATGAGACGCATGTGGCGACCAAGGGGGAGATGGACAATTTCATGTCCCATCTCATCCGCGATCTGGACGAGACGAATTTCCTTCGAAATGAGCAGAAACGCCCTGGCATGGTGCGGAACCTGCGTCATTTCTTCACCCGAGGCGAAGTGACGGAACAGGAGCTTCGCACCCTTCACGGCGTTGTCAGCGAACTGAGCAGCGCCCGCAGGAACAGGAGCTGATCCCATGATCCACTGGCGCCATAGGAAACGGATGGAACCCCGACCTGATCCTGGAGTGCCAGTCCATCCTGAAACACATGAAACGGTCGTCGAAACCGCCAACAAGATCCGCGCCCATGTTCTCGAAGAGAACGGCCGAAGCGACATCATCCGGACCGGTCTGGATGCGGGTGTCTTTGGCGACCTCTACCATACCCTGATGACCATGAGCTGGTTTGCCTTCTTCTGGGCATCCATGGGTCTGTATCTGGTCATCAATGTCGCCTTTGCGCTGATGTATTACGTCATCCCGCACAGTGTGAGCGGTGTCCCGCACGGCGACTTCCTCGATGATGTTTTCTTTAGCGTGCAAACCATTTCGACCGTCGGTTACGGCACCATGGCCCCCGTCGGGCGGCTGACAAACACGATCGTTTCTTTTGAAGTTCTGGCTGGCATGATGCTCAATGCCCTGGCGACAGGGCTGGTGTTTGCCCGTTTCTCCCGTCCCCGCGCGCGGGTGCTGTTCAGCCATGTGGCGGTCGTCTCCTATGACGACGTAATCCCGACACTGACGATCCGTCTGGCCAACCAACGCCGCACGCTGATCCTCTCAGCCAATATCGAAATGACCCTGACGCGGCTGATGCCCGATGAGCGCGGACGTCTGGTGCGCCGGTTTGACCGGCTGACGCTGGTGCAGTCCCATATGCCGATCTTCCGGATCAGCCTGAACGCAACCCATCTGATCGACGAGCACAGCCCGCTTTACGGCCTCACTGCGGAGACGCTCATCGGCCAGAACGCGGAAATCATCATCACAATGGATGGCACGGACGAGATTTCGTCGCAGACCGTTTTTGCCCGTCACGCCTATGAGATCGGACATGTCAAACACGGCTACCGTTTTTCGGATATGATCGAAAATCGTCCGGATGGCCGGGTGGAGGTCGATTTCCGTCGCTTCCATACGACCGAACCGGGTGATACGCCCAAGGCACCTGATCCTACCCCCCGACAGGAGACATCCCATGACGGATTTCGTGACGGACGACAGACATGATTTCGGCACCGGCCTGCTGAAGGCCTCGGTCAGACGTCATGGCGCCGAGCTGGTTGCCCTGCGCAGCGGATCGGAAGACCTGCTCTGGAACGCAGGACCGGCATGGCCGAAACATTCGCCCATCCTGTTCCCGATCATCGGGAAGCTCCCTGATGACAGGGCCACGCTCAATGGGCAGCCCGTGCATCTCAGACAGCACGGACTGGCGCGGGACCGGGTGTTCCGATGGATCGCGCGGACGGCTGAAGGCTGCACGCTGGAACTCGTGGACGATGCGGAAAGCCGCGCCCTCTTTCCTGCCGCGTTCCGCCTGCGGGTGGTCTATCTGATCGAGAACGCCACGCTGCGGGTCTCGTACCACCTGCACAACCCGGACAGTAGCCAGACCCTCCATGCCTCACTCGGCGCGCATCCGGCGTTCCGCTGGCCGCTGAAGGACGGTGTGGCGAAAGAGAGCTACAGGCTGGTCTTCGAATATGACGAGCCCCTGCCCGTCCGTCGGATCGGTGCCGATGGGCTGATGCTGCCGGAGAAGTTCCATACCCCGGTCAGGGACAACATTCTTCCCCTGACGGATGCGCTGTTTGCAAAGGACGCCCTCATCCTGGAGAAGCCGGAAAGCCGGTCCGTGGATATGGTTGATCCGGACGGGCATGGCATCCGGTTCGTCTGGGGCGGCTTCCGGGAACTTGGTCTGTGGACAAAGCCAGGCGCGGAATTCCTGTGCATCGAACCCTGGTATGGATATGCGACACCGACGGGATTGGCGGATGATTTTTCATGCAAGCCCGGTCTGCTGCATCTGAAACCGGGTGAGAGCTGGACGGCGTTCTGGTCCGTCAGGGCAATCTGAAAAAAAGCCCGTCGCGCTTTTGATCGGCGCGACGGGCAACAGGCTCAGGCCTGAATGGCGTCCCGCAGACGGGCGACCGTCCGCTCACGGCCCATCAGGCCGAGCAGAACATGCAGTTCCGGCCCTGCGTCCTCGCCCGTCAGGGCCAGACGCAACGGCATGAACAGGCTGCGGCCCTTGCGGCCAGACTGTTCCTTGAGCGCGTTGGTCCAGTCCTTCCACGTCTCCTCGCCCCACGGCTCGGCCGGGAGGGTGTCGAGGGCCTGCTGAAGGAAAGAGCGGTCTTCGGGCTGTGACGGCGGAATGATCGTGCCATGCACCACATCCCACCAGTGCGGGATTTCAGCCGACAGATCCACATTACCGCGAACGGCGTGCCAGAACGTCTCGTCAGCTTCAGGCGGAAGATGGATCTTCGCGGCTTCGAACGGCAGGTTGTGCAGCGCACGCCGGTTCAGGGCGAGAAGCTGCGTCATGTCGAAACGGGCCGCCGACTTTGAGACATGCGAGATGTCATAGGCCGCAATGGCCTCGTCCATCGTCATGACCTGCGGATCATCCGAGGAGCCGACGCGGGCGAGATAGGAGACAATCGACATCGGCTCCAGCCCGTCCTGACGCAGGGATTTCAGAGCCAGCGCATCAAACCGCTTAGACAGCTTACCTCCATCGGAATCCAGCAGAAGCGGCAGATGCGCGAAGGTGAAGTGGTTGGGCTTTGCGCCAAGGGCTTCGGCGATGTCGATCTGCACGCCGGTATTGGTCACATGGTCTTCGCCGCGGACGATATGGGTGATGCCCATGTCCAGATCGTCGATGACGGAGGCCAGCGTGTAAAGGATCGTGCCGTCGCCACGCACCAGAACCGGATCGGAAATAGCCGTCAGCTTGACGGAGCACTCGTCCATGACGAGGTCCTGCCACTTGCGGCTGCCATCGCTGAGACGGAAGCGCCAGTGAGGCGTCTTGCCGTTGGCTTCGGCGCGGGCGCGCTGGTCAGCAGTGAGCTTGAGCATGGCACGATCATAGATCGGCGCCTTGCCGGCACGGATGCGGGCTTCACGCTTGGCGTTCAGCTCGTATTCCGTCTCAAAGCACGGATAGAGACGGCCGGACGCCTTCAGCTTTTCGATGACTTCGGCATAGCGGTCGAGACGCTCGGACTGGCGCACATACTCGTCCCATTTCAGCCCCAGCCATGACAGGTCCTTGCCGATGGCTTCTTCATATTCGGGCTTGCCACGGCTGGTATCGGTATCGTCGATCCGCAGCAGGAACTTGGCGCCGTTATGGCGCGCGAAAAGGAAGTTGGCGACGGCAAGGCGCGCATTGCCAACATGCAGGTAACCGGTGGGGGACGGAGCGAAGCGCAGTTTCATGACGCCTTAATGCCGCATGATGCGCCGTGTTGCCAGAGCAGGTTTTGTAGGAACGGCCGTGTGAAGGAAGGGAAACATGCCCCTTCCCTGCACCGGGTGTTCAGTGACGGATCACTTCGTGACGGTTTTCGTCATCCTCGTCGTCATCATCATCCGGCGGACCGGCGATTTCCTCGTCATCGACGAGACGACGCGGATCGATGGCGCGCCAGTCACGCTCCATCGGTGTAGCGGGCGTAGCCGCGAAGTCTTCAAGTTCCGTGGAGGACTTCCAGCCATCTTCGCCGGCATCCACGACTTCGGCGTTCTCACCAAAGGCGAACCAGTTTTCGAGCACTTCCTTGCTGCTCGCGCCCGGCGTGCGGCAGCGCTCGATGCTGTCGCGGACATAGGCACGGGCATAGGCGTTGGCGTGCATCAGGTCGATGAAGTCCTTCACGACCTCGACCGTGTCGTCCTCGTCTTCCGACGCGCCGGACAGGTCGATGATGCGGACACTCCACGAACCCGGCTGTGCGCCATTTTCGGGTGCGCCTTCGACAGGGTCAATCGTATCGTCGGTCATGATGTCTCCTGGCTGTCACGGGCCTTCTGGAGCAGGAACTCGCGTCCGAGCTTGACGCGGGGCTGCCCGTCATAGGCCACGATGTCAGCCGTTGCATAGGTTTCGGACCAGCGGTCGGGGATGAAAGACCCGCTGCCGATCACGTCAATCGGGGCATGAGCGTCCCGCATCGTCGAGCATTTGGCGACGTTGAAGCCCGAGGATGCGACGATCTTCACATGGTGGAAACCGGCATGATCCAGAGCTTCGCGCATCCGCCAGATGGCTGCGGCTGACACACCCGTTCCCACCAGATCACGCAGTTCCTGATCGGAACGGTAGCGGCGGATGGTGCCGGGCGTGTGACGCTCAAGCACACCATATGAGGTCTGGGGGTCCAGTCCTTCAAGGAAGCGCCCGCCATGTGTGTCGAGACGGACACTCAGATGGCCCTTTGCAGCACGCTCGGGGAAGCGGCGGCAGACGGCGAGCGCATCCGTAATTTCCTGCCCGAAGTAATCCACCAGAACTGTCAGTGGATCGTTCGGATAGACCTCGTCATACATCTCCGCCGCCCGCAGCGTGGAGCCTGCATAGCCGATCAGGGCATGAGGCATCGTGCCCAGACCGCCATCGAGGCCAAAGAAACCGGCCGTGGCGTCATTGGCGTTGCCGATGAAGCCGCGGGCCCCTTCCTTCTGCGCCGCACGGGAGCCAACACCTGCGGCATAGGCCATCTGTTCCTGCATTTCAAAACCCGCGCAGTGCCGGGCATCCATGGCAAGGAACGGGATGGTCGGCAGGGCCATGGCCATCTGATAGGCGTTATGGGCCGCCACACAGGTGGAGCCGATCCGCTGGAGGACCAGCGTCTCGAGCGGGGCCAGTCGGACAAAGCTGCCGGTCAGGTACAGCAGCGGCTCACCCGCACCGACCCATTCGCCTTCGGCGTACATTTCCCGGCAGTGCAGATCGAAGCCCTGGGCCTTCGCCACGTTCTTCAGCCACTGGACGACCAGCCCGCAGGCCGCGATCACCGGGCGGCGGATGAACACCGCATAGGTGACGCGGGAATCCCCGAAATGCTCCACGATGTGCCGCGTTCGCCCGAAATAGGCGTCCGTCCGCGCTTCGATGGTTTTCTCGTCCAATGGGCCGAGTGTTCCAAGCGCGCGCTGAAGCGCGGCCTGAGGAGAATTCTGGGGATCGGAAGCGGTCATTCTTTCTTTCCTGCTCGTCCCGTCAATTCCTGAGCAAGAAGGAAGGCCATTTCAAGTGACTGTTCCGCATTAAGGCGCGGATCACAGAATGTTTCATAGCGGCCGCCCAGATCGGCCTCGGTCAGGCACTGCGCACCGCCGATGCATTCCGTGACGTCCTGCCCCGTCATTTCCAGATGGATGCCCCCCGGACGGCGGCCAATGGCCTCGAACACATCGAAGAAGCCGAGAACCTCGCCCAGGATGTTGTCGAAGGAGCGGGTCTTGATCTTGCTGGCCGTGGTCGTGGTGTTGCCGTGCATGGGATCGCACAGCCAGGTCACGGTGCGGCCGGTGCGGTTCACGGCATCAAGCAGCGGCGGCAGGTGATCGCGGACCTTGTCCTTGCCCATGCGCGAGATCAGCGTAATGCGGCCGGCCTCGTCCTTCGGATTGAGAATTTCGAGCAGCTTTTCGAGATCCGCAACCGTCGTGGTCGGGCCGACCTTGATGCCGATCGGATTCTGCACACCGCGCAGGAACTCGACATGCGCGCCTTCCGGCTGACGGGTACGGTCACCGATCCACAGGAAATGAGCCGAGCAGTCGTAGTAATCGCCACTCGTGCTGTCCACGCGGGTCAGGGCCTGCTCATAGGGCAGCAGCAGGGCTTCGTGAGACGTGTAGAACTCTGTCTCGTCGATCTGCGAAGCCGAGCCGTCAAAACCGCAGGCACGCAGGAACGACAGCGTCTCATCAATGCGATGGGCCAGATCCTGATAACGGGCGGCCAGCGGGGAACGCTCGACGAATCCGAGGTTCCAGCGATGAACCTGATGCAGATTCGCATAACCGCCATGCGCAAAGGCGCGCAGCAGGTTCATCACGCCGGCGGACTGGAAATATCCGGTCTCCATGCGCGCCGGATCGGGGATACGGGCCTCAGGCGTGAACTCGGGGCCGTTGATGATGTCGCCGCGATAGCAGGGCAGCGTCACGCCATCGACCGTCTCAGTGTTGGACGAACGCGGCTTGGCGTACTGGCCGGCCATACGGCCGATCTTCACGACCGGCACCTTTGCGGCAAACGTCAGGACCACAGCCATCTGGAGCAGCACGCGGAACGTGTCACGCACGATGTCGGCGGTGAATTCGTCGAAGCTCTCGGCACAGGCACCGCCCTGCAGAACGAAGGCTTCTCCGCGCGATGCGGCAGCCAGGCGCGTCTTGAGACGGCGGGCTTCACCCGCAAAAACCAGCGGGGGGTATCGATGCAGACGAGCTTCGACAGCAGCAAGCGCCGCTTCATCCGCATAGGATGGAGCCTGGACGATGGGACGGGAACGCCAGCTTGCAGGAGACCAGGACATCGTGTTGGTGGACGTCGGGGTCTGGCTCGAGGGGTGCATCAAATGCCCTCCGGATGAGTGTGAATGCAGAAGTTGCGGGGCGCTGGTTATGGCCGAAAAAGCGCGGCGTTGATAGCGCGAAACGTCAGATTGTATCGCATGGCACCTGTCTGCTGATGGAATGTTTCGCGGATGGGCGAAACCCCATGCCACGCAAAGCGCGATACCCCACCCCACACCACCACATCGCCATCGAGCAGTTCGATGATGCGTTTCGGGTCAGTCCGGCGTGAGCCACCGAACGAAAAACGGGCGGGTACGCCAAGGGAAACCGACACGACCGGGGCCTCTGGCATCCCCTCGTCCCTGTCCTGATGCAGGCCCATTTTCGCTCCGGGCCCGTAGCGGTTGATGAGGCAGGACGCGGGGTCAAAGCCCTCATACCCCGCTTCGGCTGCCGCTCGGACGGCAAGGTGACGAAGTGCGTCTGGCATGGCAGGCCAGGGCTGCCCGCTCTGCGGATCGGTTCGGGAATAGCGGTAGCCGGACGGATCGGCGACCCAGCCACAGGCCCCGCAGGATGTCATCGCGGCAGACATCGGCCCCATGCGGGTATGAAAATGGCGGAAAGGCGCCTGTGCGGAGACCTCCGCAATGGCCTGATGGAGTGCTGGCGCTTCGGCCAGGGCAAAGCCGGGCAGCCATACGGCCCCTTCGGCCAGGACGGTTCGCGGACGGATGGACGTCAGAAGATCATCCATCAGTCACCGCCCCGAAGCGGAAAAACCCGTACTGATATCATCATGTCTTCTGATATGGGGCGGCTCTGAAACGGTTCCAGAGGAAAAGAAGTCTTGAACACGGGGGAAAGCGGGCCGATTATAGACTGATATGCCGCCTTGCCGGGGATGTCAGAGCCTGACGTCGCGTTTCCTCCGGAAGGCAGCCTTGTTGTCATGATCGGCCAAGGACCGGATCACATGTTGTCCTCTTCCCGTTTCTTCTGCCACGCCCTGCTGGCGACCGCTCTGCTGGGAGGGGCGGCACAGGCCCAGACCGCATCCTTCGGTCAGCCCTACGCGGCTGGTACGACGCTTCCGACGCAGCCAGGTCAGAGCGATGCCCAGTCCCAGACCACGACTGGCGGTGAGCATTTCCGTGCCCGCGGCCATCGCAAGCCGCCGCCGGGTTATTCTGACACGCCGTCCACCGATTTCGAGCATGGTCCCGATCCCGACCACGAAGCCGGTGTGGAGCGAGATTCCGTGACGGGTGCGAACCTGTCCAAGTTCGGTTCGTCCTATCAGGGCAGCAACAACACGCAGTCCGGACAGCTTGGTGATGCATCGGGCAATGGCTGGACAGCCCCGCGCGGAAACGGCTGGTAAGACGCAACCAAACTCCCTGCAGCCAGTTCTGATCCTCGTATGAATGCCTTCGAGGATCAGAACCATGCCGTATATCACCGCTACTGATGGAACGAGCCTTCACGTCAAGGACATGGGGGCCGGCAAGCCCGTCGTCCTGATCCATGGATGGCCCCTCACCGGGGACATGTGGGAAAAACAGACGCTGGCCCTGGTCGAAGCGGGTTACCGCGTCATCACCTATGACCGCCGCGGATTTGGCCAGTCCGGCCATCCGATCAACTGCTACGATTACGATACGCTGGCGGACGATCTGGCCGTCATCCTTGAACAGCTTGATCTGTGGGATGCGACGCTGGTCGGGTTCTCCATGGGCGGCGGTGAAGTCGCACGCTATCTGAGCCGCCATGGCCGCTCACGCATTTCCAAGACGGTGCTGCTGTCTTCGGTCGTCCCCTTCCTGCTCAAGACTTCCGACAATCCCAAAGGCGTGGACATTTCCGTCTTCGACGGGATCAAGCAGAAGATCCGTCAGGACCGTTTCGGCTTCCTGAAGGATTTCATTCCCGATTTTTACGGCGTCAGCCTGATGCATCATCCGGTCAGCCAGGGCGTGCTGGACTGGTCCTTCCTGCTGGCATCCATGGCGAGCCCGATGGCGACGCTGGACTGCGTGGATGCGTGGGGAACGACGGATTTCCGCCCCGATCTGCAGGCCTTTACCATCCCGACGCTGGTGATCCATGGCACGGCCGACTCAGCCGTCCCGGCGGGGATTGCGGGCGAGAAGGCTGCGGCCGCAATCCCGGGATCAACCTGGATTTCCTATGACGGCGCCCCGCATGGGCTGTTCATGACGCACGCCGAGCGCGTGAACGAGGACCTGCTGCGGTTCCTCGCTACCCCCTGACGAGCGTCAGAACGCGCCCTTGAGAAAGGCCCTGCTGACCGGCATTTCGGTGCGTACGATCAGCAGGGAGCCGATGGCCAGAACCAGATCATGCCGGATCGACGGATCCTGTGACTGACGCTCCAGCGCATAGAGCTCGTCCAGTGTCGGATCGATCGTAGCGGTTGTATGGGTCAGGGGCAGCTTGCGCCGCAGCAGGTTGCGGACCAGCCCATCCACCGCCGTCACCGCCGTATCCGGCAGGCTTCCGTGCTCGGCGAGCTTGCGCAGCATCAGCACGTTACGCCCAACGGTCAGAACGGACAGCGTCCCTCGCAGCATGGCTTCCGCCCGGTCACTGGACAGGGAGCCGGCAAAGCGAACGGCACGCTCCATGCTCTGCGTGCCTTCGTTGATCCAGACATACTCGTCCATCACCACGCCCGGCAGGGCTAGCCGTCGCAGGCTGCGCTTGAGCTGATACCGCAGGACTTCACCCGCCCGGGCGGGTGTAAAAGGCAGCACGGCGCGGAAAATCACCACGCCGGCACCCAGCCCCAGCAGGAGCGCAATGGTGGTGTTGAACCAGCCGAGTTCGTTAATGCGTCCCTGGTTGTCCATGCCCAGCAGGAACGGGAAGAACGTGCCATAGGACGCCGCCATGACGGCGGTGGAGGGATTACGGGACGCCAGACCGCCCAGCATCATGAAGAACCCTGCCACAAGGCAGAAGAACGGATAATTGGCCGTCACCGGCATGACGATGAACACCGGAATGACGCTCGCCAGGGCAGCGAAAACCGCACCGTAGAAGAAGGCCGCACTCAGCAGGACGGTATTCTCAAAGGTGGCAAAACGCGCGCAGACCACGGCGATGAAGGTCAGGAACACGCCGCCCTGTGGCCAGGCCGTGACTTCCCAGACATAGGCGCCGAACAGCAGGGCCACGGTCGTGCGCACGCCATTGCGCATCGAGGCACGCCAGTCCGGATTGCGGGTCAGGCGATGGCGTTCCGACACCGGAGCGCCATCCACGCTGGCCCGGTAGGAACGCAGCGTCTCGCACAGATCCGAGAGCATGACTTCCACGCCGGTGAGAATGATCCCTTCGTTCAGGGAATCCTCATCATCGCGGGGCAGGATCGTCTGCATGCGGCCCCGGCACTCCGCCAGAAGGGCTTCGGTCTGGACCAGGGCCGCGATGCCGCGACGATCCGTGAGAAGCCGCTCCGGCAGCCCGTCCAGGGCAGTGGCCATGTCTTCCAGGAAAGGCCGCAGGGCTTCGGGCTGATGCGTGACGGACGTCATGCGGGTCCGCAGACCCAGCCCGCGTGACAGGACGCGCGCGACAAGCCCGAGCGTGACATAGGCGTGCTCGACCTCGTTGCCCTCGCTGCGGATTTCGATGCGGCTGAATTCGATCTGATCGCTGGAAGCCTGAAGCGATCCCAGCAGGGTGGACAGGTCGTCCGTAGCGCCCGGCTTCTGGCGGAGCACGGCTGTCAGGGCAGGAATGGCCCGGGTCAGAATACCCTGAAGACGCTTGCGAAGTTCCTCGCGCGCCCTGCCCGCGACATTGGGCAGGGCAATCATGCCCATCGCCGTCTCGCAGATCACGCCAAGGAAAATATAGGTGCCGCGCGCCATCGCAACGTTGAAGACGTGATCGGGCTCTTTGACCGCACCGAGCGCAATGATGGTGCAGGTATAGCCGGCCAGCACGAGGGCATAGCCGCGGAAGTTATGCGTCAGCGTCGCAAGACCGGCACACAGCCCGACCCAGAGCGCGAGTGCGGGCAGAAACAGCCAGGGATATTGCGGAAAGGCCGCCATGAGCACGATGGCCATCACCATCCCGATCACGGTACCAACGAGACGCCAGCGGCCCTTGGAAATACTCTCGCCGCGGGAGTTCTGAGCGACGATCCAGACGGTCATGGCGGCCCATTGTGGCTCACCAAGCTCCATCCACAGCGCGATCGCCAGCGCCAGAAGCGCTGCGATCGTGGTGCGGAGGGCAAACATGACGGACGTGATGGACGGGGCAAACAGCCAGCCAAACTTCATGCCCGGTGCTGCCCTTCAGAAACTGTGTGACGGCCCGACTGCGGGGCCTCCGTAAGACCGTTACGCGCCGCCATGATGGTTCAGCCTGCTTTTCGGGGGACGTGACGTGTGAGGCTCCGCATGGTCACGAACTCCTCCGCACTGGTGGGGTGCAGGCCGATCGTGCGATCGAAATCCCGCTTGGTCAGCTTTGCCGTGATCGCAATGGCGAGGCCCTGAATGATCTCGGGCGCATCGGGACCAATCATGTGCGCACCGAGCACGATCTTGCTCTTTGCATCGACAACCAGCTTCATCAGGGTCTTGCCCTTGCGGCCCGAAAGCGTCTGGCGCATCGGCGTAAAGCTGGACGTGTAGATGTCCAGATCATGGCTCTGGGCAGCCTCGTCTTCGCTCAGGCCGACTGTGGCGAGCGGCTGGGAGAAGAACACGGCCTTGGGCGTCGTGGCAAAGGACCATTCGCGGCCCGGTTCGCCAAACAGACGCTCGGCCAGAATGTGACCTTCGGCAATGGCCGTGGGCGTAAGGTTATAGGTGTCCGTCACGTCCCCGATGGCATAGATGCCCGCCACGTTGGTCGTCGCATCATCGGGCTTGGCCGGAATGCGGCCATCCCATGTGGCAACGCCTGCATTACCGAGCTTCAGCGGCGCCAGATTGGGGTGACGACCCGTTGCCATGAACACGCAGTCCGTCTCGATGACGTCCCCGCCTTCAAGATGCAGACGATAGCCGGCCGCAACCTTTTCGATCCGCTCGGGGGAGCGGCCGGGATGCGCCTTGATGCCGTTCAGCGGCAGCAGTTCGGCCAGATGGGCGCGCATTTCATGATCGAAGCCGCGCAGGGGAAGCTGCTGGCGGAACACCAGATCCACCTTCGAACCAAGCCCCGCGAAAATTCCGGCAAATTCGATACCGATATAGCCGCTGCCGATCACGGCAACGCGCTCGGGACGGTCAGCCAGATAGAAGGCGTCATCCGAGACGATCGCATGTTCGGCGCCGGGAATGTTCAGGCGTGTGGGCGTGGAGCCGGTGGCGATGACGATGTTCTTCGCCCGGACACGCTGGACGGACGCATCCGGCGCCAGTTCGGACGGGCCGATCTCGACCGTATGGGCATCCACGAAACTGGCATCGCCCGTAAACAGCGTGACCCCGGCCTTTTCCAGCATTGAGACATAGATGCGGTTCAGTCGCTCGATCTCGCGGTCCTTGGCGCTGATCAGCGTGGACCAGTCATGCGCAACCGGTTTGACGTCCCAGCCATAGGACGGGGCATCGGCGATCTCGTGGCCATACTCGGCCGCATAGACCATCAGTTTCTTGGGCACGCAGCCGAGATTGACGCAGGTTCCGCCCCAGTGTCGGCGCTCCGCAATCGCGACGCGCGCTCCGTTCTGGGCGGCAATGCGCGCACAGCGCACCCCGCCCGAACCGGCACCAATAACGAACAGATCAAAATCCTGCATCATCCCGGCCTTTCGTGCCTTTGAGACCTCAGCGCTCGGCAAAGGCCTTTTCAACGACATACGAACCCTGATGGCTCATATTGCCTTCCACGAAACCCATACGCTCGAGAAGGGCTTCGGTGTCGGCCAGCATTTCGGGCGAACCGCAGATCATGACGCGGTCATGCTCGGGATCGAGCTTGTCGATGCCCAGATCCTCGAAGATCTTGCCCGCCTCGATCAGCTTGGTGATGCGATCGGTCACGGCATAGTCTTCGCGGGTCACAGCCGGGTAATAGCGCAGCTTGTCCTTGACGAACTCGCCCAGGAACTCGTGCTCCGGCAGTTCGTGGCGGATATGGTTCTCATAGGCCAGTTCGCCCGAGATGCGGACAGTGTGGCTGAGGATCACGTTCTCATAGCGCTCGTAAGCCTCGGGATCCTTGATGAGGCTCATGAACGGCGCCAGACCCGTTCCCGTGGACAGGAAATACAGGTTGCGGCCCGGCTTGAGGTTGTCGAGCAGCAGCGTGCCAACCGGCTTGCGGCCGATCAGGACCGTATCGCCCACCTTCACATGGCGCAGACGCGAGGTCAGCGGGCCATCGGGAACCGCAATAGAGAGGAACTCCATGTGGTCTTCATAGTTGGCGGACGCGATCGAATAAGCGCGCAGGAGCGGCTTGCCTTCGACTTCGATGCCGATCATCGCGAACTGGCCGTTCTCGAAACGCAGGCCGGGATCGCGCGTCGTGGTGAAGCTGAACAGGCGGTCCGTCCAGTGATGGACCGTCAGCACCTTCGCCGGATACAGGTGGGCGTATTCCTTGCTGGGTTCAGCCAGGCGGTACTGCTTCGGATGGCCTTCGAACGGCACCAGGCCGGTCAGGGGCTCGTCAATGGTCGGAGTCGGGGCGGCAAAAGTCGGGGTGGACATGTCTGGTTCTGTCTCCGGTTCGGAACGGATAACAGGTCACGGACCTGATAATGGTCGGGTCTTTTAGCCCAATCGTTGCCGCTCGGGAAACCCATGCGCGTTGAAGCGCATGCCGGAATGACGCACAAGACTCTTATGACAGACGACTCCATGCCGGACGCCACTCTTTCCGACTCTTTTTCCCCGGCCGAACGCGCCCTTCAGCGGGCCGAGGCCGAATTCGGGACCCCGCTCGACATCACGCCGCGCGAGCGCCCTGCCCTGCTGCGTCAGGTTGCGCGCAGACTTGAAGGGCCGGAGGCGACCCTTTCCCCTGATGGACTGATCGAGGCGCTGTGCGTCGTGCGCCGCAAAACCTGGGCGTCCCAGCTCATGAATGTGTGCCGCAGGGCTGGGGAGGTCTGGGTCGGCAAGCCGGATACGCAGGAAGCTGCGGCGCGCATCCATGATCCGCGTGCCGACATGCCTGCCCTGCGCCGGACGCTCGACGATGTCCTGATGACGCGCTGGCAGGAAATGGGCGACTCCCCGCGTGCCGTGCTGGAGGATGTCCGCGCCGATCTGGCCGATACTGGCGTGATCCTGTCGAGCGGCCAACTTGAAAAACTCTCCCAGAGCATCGCAGCCGCATTCGGCAGCGTCGATCTCGGCTTCGAGGACGATCTGCGGATTGCCGAAGAACGCCGTGCCCGCGAACAGGCCGATATCCAGGCCCGTGCAGAAGAACGCAGGGCGCGTGAGCTTGAACGGCTGCGCCAGTGGGAAGAAGGGCTGGTCAGCTTCGACGAGCTGCCGAATGTCCTGCACTGCTCGCGTCGCGAAGCCCTGCGCTGGATCGCCGAAAACCGGATTCCCATTGCCCGCCGAGAAACGCGGCCGGACGGGATCGAGCTGTTCTTCTTCGATCCCTCGGAGCTCAAGCGGCTCCGGACCTTCCTGCCGCAATGGCGCAGCGGAACCAAGGATCGGCCGGAAGTTCTGGATCTGGGCAACAAGGCCGGCAATGCCGCCATTGCCCGCGTGGCCGCGCTGGACCGGTTCGCCGGGCATTTCCGCACGGCGCGTGCGCTGAAGCGCCGCATCACGCTGGTGACCGGACCGACGAACTCTGGAAAGTCCTATACGGCGCTCAATGCGCTGGCGAATGCCGAGAGCGGTCTGGCGCTCGCGCCGTTGCGGCTTCTGGCCCATGAGTTCCGCGAGTCCCTGCTCTCACGCGGCGTTCCGGCATCGCTGTCCACGGGTGAAGAGCGGATCGAAATGCCGGGTGCGCGCCATCTGGCAGCGACGGTCGAGATGTGCCCGTTCCATAACCCGGTGGACGTCGCGATCATCGACGAAGCCCAGATGCTGGCCGATCCGGACCGGGGTGCTGCCTGGACGGCTGCCATCATGGGTGTCCCGGCCCGGCATGTCTTCATCCTCGGCGCGCCGGACTGCATCCCGCTCGTCAAGCGCATTGCCGAGCTTTGCGACGACCCAGTGGACGAGATCCATCTCGAACGCAAAAGCCCGCTCAAGGCGGGTGAGACGCTCCATCTCGATGAGCTGAAACCCAGCGATGCCGTCATCGCCTTCTCCCGCCGCGAAGTGCTGGATCTCCGCGCCGAGCTTATGGCGCGCGGACGTCGTGTTGCCGTGGTTTACGGAGCCCTGAGCCCGGAAGTCCGTCGTGCCGAAGCCGCCCGCTTTAATAGCGGGGAGGCCGATATCCTCATTGCGACGGACGCCATCGGCATGGGGCTGAACCTCTCCATCCGCCGTGTCGTGTTCAGTGCGCTGCGCAAGTTCGACGGCCGGCAGACGCGTGATCTGGTCTCGCAGGAAGTCAAGCAGATCGGCGGTCGCGCCGGGCGTTACGGCAAGCATGAAAGCGGGCTGGTCTGCGTACTGGCTGGTGCGGGCAGCCCAACCTTTGTCCGCAAAATGCTGAGCGCCCCGCCCGAAGAGATCAAGGAACTGCGCCCCCTCGTACAGCCGGATTCGGACATCGTCCGGGCCGTCGCCGAAGAGATCGGCAGCGACAGTCTCTACGGTGTCCTGACCCGCATCAAACACGCCGTTCTGCGGGCGGACGATCCGAATTACCGTCTGGCCGATATGGAGCAGGCGCTGGAAATCGCGGCTGCCCTGGAAGGCGTGGAAAACCTCGACCTCTCGACACGCTGGACCTACGCCATGTGCCCGATCGATGAGCGGGACAATGGTATTCAGCGGCTTGTCCAGTGGGCGGCTGATCATGCGGCCGGGCGTTCAGTGCCGCCGCCGGGTACGGGGCGTCTGCCACATCCGGAACAGGCGGGGCGCGAGGAACTGGAGCGGGCCGAGAAGCGGCACAAGCGGCTTGTGGCCTGGCGATGGCTGGCGCTGCGGTTCCCGGACGCCTATCCGGCGCGTCAGGACGCGGAAATCAACACGTCCATTCTCAATGACTGGATTGAACAGGTTCTGCGGACCCAGAGCCGGATGCGCGAGAGCCAGAAGCAGCAGCGCATCGGGGGCCGCCCTGGCCGCAGCAGCCATAATGACAGACCCGGCAACAGGGCGGGTTTTTCCGGCCCCAAAAAGCCGGGGGGCCGCAGTTTCCCCGCGAAAGGAAACCGGCGGCCGGGCGGACCGCGCAAGCGTCCGTCATAAAACGCAGACCGGCCTGACATCTGTCAGGCCGGGAGATCAGGCTCTTTTAGGCTGAGTGACAGGCTTTGCGTCCTGTTCTTCGCCTGTTTTGTTGCGCACGCGGCGCTCGATCCATTTCTGGGCCTGAAGCTTGATGAGGGGATCAAGCTGCCGGTAAAGCGTGAGCATCGTGTTTTCGTCAGGGGTAAGCGTCGCCTGGATGGCCTTGTAGGCCATTCCTGTCAGCAGCACTTCAGGTTCGACGCCCAGCACCTGCGCGAGACTGCCCAGATGCTTGCCGACATGCCCCGAGCGGCCCGTTTCCCAGAATGCCACGGCCGAGCGCGAGATCCCGACTTTGTCCGCAAGCTGCTGCTGGCTCAGTCCCGCCATCTCCCGAAGAAGCCGGATGCGGCGCCCGAGTTCCAGCCCCGGAGAAAGCTGCGCCGCTGGGATGGCGTCTCTGGTCAATACGGCCTCCGTCTCTCTGATCCATGCCCTGTACGCCGCCTCGGAAACCTGCGTCAGAGCCAGCGACTGGTTTTCCACCCGGAAACCCACCCGGCCGGCCCCCAGAGTCATGATCTCCCTGACCTCACCTGCACCCTGCTCTGCAGTGGCCGATGCCGTCCATTTCTGTCCCAGCCCAAGCTGGATCGTTGTTTTCATTCCCAAGCCTCCGGCCTGATAGCAATAGCGCGTCACGCCATGCGACAAAAAACCTCTGCCGGTCAGAGGACTCCCGCAATGACACGGGAGAAGATCTTTCTGCTCTCTCCATCTGGAGTATGGAGAAAGCCGGGTGACATTAGTCCCGTTTCCGTTTTCAGGGGAAGAGGTGCGATACCCCCCTGCCCTTCCAAAAAATCGTGAAGGATCAAAAGTTTTTTTAAATCAGGCCTGGACTGGCTGTTAGGGAGACCTACTGGGCATCCTGCGGGACTAGGACCATCGTGCCAACGGAACCGCTTCCATGCAACACAAGATGACTGTCACTGTCACGCGACCATGAGGTCACGCTCGGCAGGAAAGCCCCGATCTGCTGCTCCTGCGCCATCAGGGCCGGCAGGCAGGCCTTGCGGGTCATGGCGAGCGGCAGGAAATGAAGCGTCTGTCCCGAGAGGGTGAAATGCCCCATCAGACGGTTGCAGCCATCCGTGCCGTAAACCGTGCCGTCCTGTTGCAGGGTCAGGCCAGGCGCTTCGGCGGTATTGTCGAAATGAAGACTGCCGACGCTCTGGATCCGCCACGCCCCGTAAGGCGCGCGGATGGCCGTGCCCGCCACATGCCGCAGCAGGAGCCGGGGATGATCCAGAGGCGTATCACCGTCCGGCGTGGCAAAGAGCCTGCGTCCTTCGACCGTGATTTCGGCATTCAGCACGTAATGTCCGCCCGGCGGCAGAGCCGGGTAAGTCAGTGTGTAGGGGATGGGCACGCCACGATGGATCTCTTCGCGCTGCTCGGCCATGACCAGGGGGGCGCCATGCGTGGCCCCTGTATCCTCGATCCAGACGCTCAGGACGGCACCCGGCGGCAGGGCCATGCGCTCACGGTACAGCGCCTCACCGTGCAGGGTGCGCATGCTGTCCGCCTCGGCGGGGCATGAGGCGAGAACGGAGCCTGCGGTCAGAAGAGCCAACGCGAAACGACGGATCGTGATCATGCCTGAAAGTCCTCAGCCGATGCGGTTCAGCCCGCCCATGTAAGGACGCAGAACCTCTGGAATATCGATGCTGCCATCTTCGTTCTGATATGTCTCCATAACAGCGATCATCGTCCGACCGACAGCAAGACCGGACCCGTTAAGCGTGTTGACGAAGGCCGGTCCATTCTCGGCACGATAGCGCGCATTCATGCGGCGTGCCTGAAAATCGCGCGTATTCGAGCATGAAGAAATTTCGCGCCAGGCCTTCTGCCCCGGAAGCCAGGCTTCCAGATCAAACGTCTTGGCCGCACCGAAACCCGTATCGCCCGCGCAGAGCAGCATCCGGCGGAAGGTAATGCCCAGACGCTCCAGAACCGTTTCTGCAGCCTGCGTCATGCGCTCATGCTCGGCGTCGCTGTCTTCGGGCTTCACGACGGAGACCAGCTCGCATTTCGTGAACTGGTGCTGACGCAGCATACCGCGGACGTCACGTCCGGCCGAACCGGCTTCGGAGCGGAAGCACTGGGACAGCGCCGTCATGCGGATCGGCAGGGCATCGGCCGGGAGGATGTCGCCCATGACAGAGGCTGTCAGCGGGACTTCAGCGGTCGGGATCAGCCAGCGGCCATCTTCGGTGCGGAACGAGTCCTCGGCAAACTTGGGCAGCTTGTCCGTGCCGTACATCGCGTCATCATTGACCAGAAGCGGCACGCTGGTTTCGCTGTAGCCGAACTCGGTCGTGTGGGTATCGAGCATGAACTGGCCGAGCGCGCGTTCCAGACGGGCAAGTGCGCCGCGCAGGACGACGAAGCGCGTGCCCGACAGCTTGGCGGCGGTCGGGAAATCCATCAGCCCCAGCGCTTCGCCCAGTTCGAAATGCTGCTTTGCCTCGAAAGCAAATTCGCGCTTTTCGCCACGGACATGGACGACGACGTTTTCGTCTTCGCTCTTTCCATCCGGCACGGAGGCATCGAGGCGGTTCGGCAGGGATTTCAGCACGTCGTCGATACGGGTCTGGATCGTGGTGGCACGCTCTTCCAGACCGGCGATCTGGTCACGCAGGGCCACGGCCTTCGCTTCAATCTCGGCGGTGTCGAGCTTCTGGCGCTTGAGCAGCCCGATTTCCTTGGCCAGCGCCTTGCGTGCACCCTGTGCTTCCTGAAGCGCAGCCAGTGCAGCGCGGCGTTCTTCATCGTCACTGACAAGCTGCTGTCCCACGGGTGACAGGCCCCGACGTGCGAGAGCAGCGTCAAAAGCGGCCGGGTCGGCGCGCAGGGCTTTCAGGTCATGCATGGTTCAGGGCTCCGGCAGGTCTGGTCATCAGTCTTCATCAGCGGCCATGGGTTTCGGTTCGACGAACCGGGCCGTGAGGATGGATACCTCGTACAGGGCGACGAGGGGAATGGCGAGGCTCAGCATCGTAATCGCATCGGGAGGGGCAATCACGGCGGCCACCGCAAAGGACGCAACGACAGCATAACGGCGGAAACGCTTGAGCTGCGCCACACTCAACAGGCCCACGCGCACCAGCAGGGTCAGCACGACGGGCAGTTCGAAACAGACTCCGAACGCCAGGATCATTTTCGTGACCAGCGTCAGATATTCCGAGACCTTGGCCTGAAGCTCGATCTGCATGCCACCATTGGTGCTCTGCGGTGTCTGGAACGACAGGAAGAACTGCCATGCGTAGGGGAACACCACGTAATAGGCGAGTGCTGCGCCGATCAGAAACATGATGGGCGTGGCGATCAGGAACGGCGCGAAGGCACGTTTCTCGCTGCGATACAGGCCGGGCGCGATGAAGATCCAGGCCTGGATGGCGATCATGGGAAAGGACAGGCAGGTCGCACCGAAAACGGCCACGCGGATATAGGTGAAGAAGGCCTCATACAGCGCGGTATAGATCAGGTGCGGCTGCTCGCCGTTCTTGCGCATGATGTTGCCGAGCGGGGCCGCCAGGAACCGGTAGATCTCGCCCGAATAATGATAGCAGATGGCAAAGGCGATCACGAAGGTCACGATGGACCAGATCAGCCGCTTGCGCAGCTCCACGAGATGCTCGAGGAGCGGCATCGGCGTGTCATTGATGCTGTCGGTATCGGTCATTCGCCGTCCTTTCCGCTCGCAATGGTCACGCGCCGGCCGGCATGGATGGCGCGGACGGGCGGCAGGATGTCAGGGGCGCGCCAGCGGGAGCGCTCATGCAGGAGCCGTCTTGCCGTGCTGGGGGGCAGAATGGACGGAGCATCCCCGACATCGTCGTTGGGCTCGGGTTCCGGTTCGACGGGGATGTCTGCGGCCGGTTCGAACTGCGGACGGGCATTATAGGGCACCGTTTCCAGATCGGTCAGGGGCGGCGGAGGAAGCGGTGGCGCTGGCGGAACTCTCGGCAGATCGGCAGCGGACGCTTTTGCGGGCGTGTCGAGTTCCAGACTGCGCCGGATGGAATTGTCGCCGTCGATGGCCTTCGTAACACGGTCGCGCAGGTTGAAATTCTTCAGGTCCCGGAACTGGTCGCGCGCTTCGGAGAGATCGGCTTCACGGACCATCTCGTCCACATGGGACTGGAATTCAGCCGCCATGCGCCGCATCGCTTTTAAACCGTTCGACAGGGTGCGGATGGCAACCGGCAGGTCCTTCGGGCGGATGAAGACCATCGCCACCATCACGAACAGCGCGATTTCCGAGAAACTGAAGTCAAACATGCATCATTCCTAGCCTGTCTGCTCCGTTCCGCCTACGGCAGAAGCATCGTCTTCTGCTTCCGTGGGCGCGCGGTCCAGCAGGAAGTCTTCGCGGCGGGGCAGCCCTCGCAGATCCGGCAGACCGAAACTTTCCAGAAAACTGGCCGTGGTGCCCCACAGAACCGGACGTCCTGGAACTTCCTTGCGGCCTTTGGGGGCAATCAGACTGTCTTCCAGAAGGGCGTCGAGCACCGCCTGCCCGAGCGAGACGCCCCGGATGGCCTCGATTTCCGCGCGGGTACAGGGCTGGTGATAGGCGATGATGGCCAGCGTTTCCATCGCGCCGCGGCTGAGACGGCGGGGCTTTTCCACGACTTTGGTCAGGGCGGACGCGAATTCCGGCCGGGTGCGGAACTGCCATCCCCCCGCGACCAGCACCATTTCCACCGCATGATCAGCGTAGCGGCTCCGCACAGCCTCAAGCGCCTCTTCGACGGGCACGGGGATGGATTGTGCAGTCAGAAGCTCGGCAATGGCCGCAGGCTTCACAGGCTCAGGGCTGGCGAAAACGAGTGCCTCCACGAGAAGGCAGGCCCGGTCGAGCATTACAGGATCCGTCATGAGGGCGTGGCCGCCCGCCATTCGATTTCCCCGAATGCCTCGGGCTGACGCAGTTCAAGCGCACCGCCCTTGGCCAGTTCCAGCCCCGCCAGAAGCGTGCCTGCGAGAGCGGCATTGCGCCCGTAAGGCCCCTCTTCGCCGTCCAGTTCATCCGGATCCGGCAGAAGAGAGGTCAGGGTCTGCCAGCCGACAACATGGTCTGTCCCGAGCAGGCGCTTGAGGCGGGACAGCGCATCCTGCACGCTCCAGTAACGGCGGGCACGCGGCGCATAGACGCGCCTGCGCCCGGTCCTGCGTCGGGCGGAAAGATAGGCCGTGATCAGCGCGGGCATGTCCACGCGCAGACCGGAGCGGTCGATTTCGGTATGATCTTCCCCCTGTCCGCGCCGGAACACGTCCAGCCCCAGACGGGGCTGTTCGGCCAGCCATCGGGCGGCGGCGCGCATCCGTTCCAGTTCGATCAGGCGTTCCTGAAGCAGTTCGATCGCGTCTTCGGCGTCCGGGTCTTCGGTCTCGGCAGGCAGGAGCAGTTTGGATTTTAGCCAGGCGAGCCAGGCCGCCATGACCAGCCAGTCTGCCGCCAGCTCCAGCCGCAGGCTCCGCGCTTCCGCACGGGCCTTTTCCACGACGGCCAGATACTGCTCCACCAGTTGCAGGATGGAGATTTTCGCCAGATCCACCTTCTGCCTGCGGGCCAGATCGAGGAGCAGGTCCAGCGGCCCCTCGAACCCGTCAAGCGTCAGATGAAGTGTCTCGCTCAAACGCCAGCTCTCAGAACTGGGCCGGCGTACAGGCGACGGACTGTGCGTGCAGTTTCACGCAATAGGCGCGTGCGGATTTGAGATCCGCAAAACCGCCGATCCGCAGACGCACGAAGGTATGGTCGCCGCGGGTGGTCTTCTCGAACAGTGGCGTATGACCTGCAAACAGGGCCGGAGCCTGATGGCGCAGGCTGTCCCATTCCTTGCGGGCTGCGGCTTCACTGTCGAGCGCGCCGAGCTGGACTTCATGCGTCCCGCCCGATGTTTCCGCCTTCTCCGCAGCCGGAGCGGCGGCTTTCGGCGGTCCGACATTCTCAGGTTCCGGAACCGGCGCAGGCAGCGGCTTCTCGACCGGTCGCGCGGCATGGTGGACAGGCGCTTCTTCCTTCTTCGGCGCTTCCTTGGGCGGTGCAGCTTTCGGCGCCTCGGCAGGTGCGGCAGCCTGATCCTGCGGCTTCTCTGGAACCGTGGCAGGCAGCGCGGTGCCCGGAGACATCTGTCCCGTATCGGCAGGCGCGGCGGCTTCCGGCGGGATGGCAGGCGTCTGGGCTACCGGCGCGTTATCCGGTGCTGCACCGTCTGCCTTGGGGACATCGGTCTTCGGTGTTTCCGGCCCAGGCGTTCCGGGCGGGACGCCATACTGGCGGGCCAGTGCCTTCGTATCCGGCTGCTCCGGACCCGGAGCAAGATGTGCCTCGCCGTTGCCGGTCATGTCGGTGTCGCCGTCATCGCCGCCCATGATCTGCATCCCGCCTGGATCTGCCGGACGGTCCTTAACAGGGCCCGGCGGCGGACCGATAATGGGGATGCCGCCATGATGGCTGCCCATGAGCGACCAACCGCCGACGGCCAGCAGAAGCACAACGCCGATACCGACCGCGCCACCAACCAGTTTGCGCGTGGCAGGATCATTGCCCAGCACGGACGTCAGACGCCCTGCCCCGGACGCACCGCCGGCGCCAGCCGGGCGGCGACGCGGCGGGGGTTCGTCGTCATAGTCATTGCTCAGGCGCTCGCGGTCGAAACGCGCCTGCGGACGCGCTCCCGGAGCCGGACCCGCAGGCTGTTTCGGGGTACGGGCGTAATCGCCCGGATCGGGGCGGTTGCGATCCTGATCGTTTTCCGGGCTCATCGCATTTCCTCTACCGGCACGACGCCGAGAATGGTGAGGGCACAGCGCAGCGTTCCCGCAATGGCCGAAACCAGTGCCAGCTTGGCCAGGCTGGTTGCGCGATCGTTCTCATGCAGGAAGCGCAGGGTGGTGTCTTCGCGGCCCCGGTTCCACAGGGCATGGAAGTCGGAGGCCAGATCAATGCAATAGGTCGCGATCCGGTGCGGCTCACGCGCCGTAGCGGCAGCTTCAACGCTGCGCGGGAACGCGGCCAGACGGCGCAGGACGGCCAGTTCCACGTCCGAAGACAGATTGGACAGGTCGGCGCTGCACAGGGCTTCCGGCGTCACGGCGTCCGCGCCAAACATCGTCTCGGCCGAACGCAGGACCGAGCGGCAGCGGGCATGGGCGTACTGGACGTAGAACACCGGGTTGTCGCGTGTCTGGGCGACGACAGCGTCCAGATCGAACTCCATCTGCGCATCGGCCTTGCGGGTCAGCATCGTGAAGCGTACGGCATCCCGGCCCACTTCGTCCAGCAGGTCGCGCAGGGTCACGAACGTGCCGGCACGCTTGGACATGCGGACGGGCTCGCCGTTCTTCACGACGCGCACGATCTGGCACATCACGACTTCAAAACCGGTCTTGCCATCCGTCAGGGCAGAAATCGCAGCCCGCATACGGGAGACGTAGCCGCCATGATCGGCGCCGAGGACGTCAATCAGAACATCGGCATTCTCGGCCTTCTGGGCGTGATAGCCGATGTCATTGGCGAAATAGGTGTTGGTGCCGTCGGACTTACGGAGTGCGCGGTCCTGATCGTCGCCGAATTCGGTGGAGCGGAAGAGCGTCTGCGGACGGGCTTCCCAGTCTTCCGGCATCTTGCCCTTGGGCGGCTCCAGCACGCCTTCATAAAGCAGGCCCTTGCTGTCGAGTTTTGCGATCGCGGCATCCACGCGGCCACTGGCCAGCGTTTCGGCTTCGCTGGCGAAGACTTCGTGCGAAATGCCCAGCGCTTCCAGATCCTCGCGGATGGCCGCCATCATCTGCGTCAGGGCTTCACGACGCACGGTTTCGAACCAAACGGACGGATCGGCGGGGCTGCCGTCAGGGTTGGCGAGTGTGCGACCGTGCTTGTCAGCGATGCTCTGGGCAACAGGGATCAGGTATTCGCCCTGATATTGCAGGCCGTTCGGGGTCAGCGGGCTGAAATCGTCAGCGGAAATCTCCGTGCCGATGACCTGCAGATAACGCCAGTACGTGGCCCAGGTCAGCGCGACGACCTGCGTTCCGGCATCGTTGATGTAGTATTCGCGCGTGACGGTGTTGCCGGCCGCTTCGAGCAGGTTGGCCAGCGCATCACCAACCACCGCACCGCGGCAGTGACCCACATGCATCGGGCCGGTCGGGTTGGCGGAGACGTATTCCACGTTCACGCGCGTTCCCTGCCCCATCGTGGAGCGGCCGTAGCGGTCACCGGCCTTGAGGATCGAGACGGCCACGCCCTGCAGAACTTCAGGCTTGAGCGTCAGGTTCACGAAGCCCGGGCCTGCGGCTTCGGCCTTGGCGACTTCCGGCAGAGCGGAGAGCTTCTCGACCAGTTCGGCGGCGATTTCAGCGGGTTTGCGGCGCGCGGGCTTGGCGGCGAGCATGGCGGCATTGGTCGCCATGTCACCGTGGGACGGGTCGCGGGTGGGGGTTAGATCGACGCGCTGCACCACCTCTTCCGGCAGGCCGGGGACGACCGATCGCAGAGCGTCGCACACCTGGACCCGGGTGCGGGCAAAGAGACAGTCAGTCGTAAGGGTCGTGGTGTCAGCGGCCATTTCAGCTCGATTCCTGTAACGCGTCTTCAGATCAGAGGCTCTATCAGCCCAGCACGGAGAGGTCCGTCAACCGTCGATGTTCTTCCATCGCGAAACGATCGGTCATTCCGGCAATATAATCGGCCACCAGACGCCTGCGCTGCACGTCATCGGCGGCTTTCGCACGGCCCCGCAGCGGATCGGGCAGAAGGCCGGGATCTTCGGACAGGATGTCGAAGATTTCCCGGACCGCGATCTTGGCCTTCCGCGCCATGCGGTTGACGCGCCAGTGCCTGTACATGCGGGCATAGAGGAACTTACGGATGGCCTTGTTGGCCTCGCGCATTTCCGGACTGAACGCCACAACCGGGTATCCGGCATGGCGGATGTCGTCCGCCGATTGCGGGTTAAGCGCCTCAAGGTTCCGGCGTGTCTGATCCGTCAGGTCGGTTGCGAGCTGGTTGATGACGACGCGGATAGTTTCATGCCGCACACGCTGCGCCTGATCGGACGCCTCCCGCCCGATCTGACGCTCCATGTCGCGCGACCGGCGCAGAGCCTCGCCAACCAGTGGCAGGTCTTCGATGTCCTCGAAGGACAGCAGCCCGGCGCGCAGACCGTCATCGAGATCATGGCCGTGATAGGCAATATCATCCGACATGGCAGCAACCTGCGCTTCGGCCGAGGCATGGCTTTGCAGGTCCAGATGGTGCTTTGCGTCGTATTCCACAAAATAGGGTGTGGGGCGTTTGACCGGGCCGTTATGTTTGGCCAGCCCTTCAAGCGCTTCCCAGGTCAGGTTCAGCCCGTCGAACGCGTGGTAGCGGGCTTCAAGCGCGGTCACGAGGCGCAGGGACTGGGTGTTGTGATCGAAGCCGCCCCAGTCCTTCATGGCCAGCGCGAGCGCGTCCTCACCGGCATGGCCGAACGGCGTATGGCCGAGATCATGAGCCAGTGAGACGGTTTCGGTCAGGTCTTCGTTCAGGTCCAGACTACGGGCGATCGAGCGGGCGATCTGCGCGACTTCGAGCGAATGCGTCAGGCGGGTGCGGAAAAAATCGCCTTCATGGTTGATGAAAACCTGCGTCTTGTATTGCAGGGTGCGGAACCCGGCCGAGTGCAGCACACGGTCACGGTCCCGTTGCCAGGGGGAGCGGACGGGGCTTTCCACTTCGGGATAGAGTCGTCCCCGGGAGCCGGAGTCCTGTACCGCGTAGATCGCTACCATCAAGACATGTCCTGTGTGTGAGCCGTCTGGCTGTGAACCCTGCCCCGAAGCCTTATGGCCGGTAGAGCGCCGTTTCCGGCCGGATCACGGTTTCATTCTACGCCAGCCCGGCGCGCGTGCAACCACACGGCCTTTGCCCTTAACGCCGCTCTGACCATATAATCAGGACCGCAGCCGTCTTGCTGGGTCCAGCAGGGTCCAGCCGCCTTTTCAGATTCCGGGAACACACGCCCATGTCCGACACCGTGCCTTTCAGCATCTCCGCCAGCGCCGCCGCCCGCATCAAGGACATCATCGCAGCCCAACCCGAGCCTGAAGGGCTGGCATTGCGCGTTGCGGTTCTGGCGGGAGGCTGCAACGGGTTTCAGTACCAGTTCAAGCTGGAACGCGACCGGGCTGCGGATGATGTCGTCATCGAACGCGATGGCGCGCAGGTATTTGTTGATACGACCAGTCTGGATCTGCTGGAGAACGCCGAACTGGAATTCGTGGACAAGCTGATGGGTGCGCATTTCACGGTCACGAACCCCAATGCGGCCTCATCCTGTGGCTGCGGCACCAGCTTCTCGCTGACCTGATCCGATGAGTGCCACGCCCTTCACTTTCGCAAGCTGGAACATCAATTCCATCCGGGCCCGCGCCCATCATGTTCAGGACTGGCTGGAGCGTCATCCGGAATGTGACCTGCTGTGCCTTCAGGAAATCAAATGCGAGGACAGCCAATTCCCGGCCGTGTTCGCGGAAGCCGGGCTGCATGTCGCGATCTCGGGGCAGAAGGCCTATAACGGCGTGGCCCTGATCGGGCGCCGGCCTTTTACGGTCACGCATCACACCTTGCCCGGCTTCGATCATCCGTCTGCGCGTTACATTGAGGCGGAACTCGATGGGATAACGATTGGCAATCTCTATCTGCCCAACGGCAATTCCGGCGGTGAGGACGGTTACGCGACCAAACTCGCCTTCTTTGACGCGCTGGCAGCCCGGGCGCGGGTTCTGCTTGATGCGGAAAAGCCGTTTGCGTTCATCGGGGACTTCAATGTCTGCCCGACGGACGAAGATCTGGCTCCTGGCGCCCTTTCCCCGGATGACGCGCTGGTGCGACCCGAGACGCGGGCGGCTTTCCGCAGGCTGGAATGGATGGGGCTGACGGATGCCCTGCGCGCCCTGCATCCCACCGGTCGGCATTATACGTTCTGGGACTACCAGGCGGCAGCGTTCCAGCGGAACTCAGGACTGCGGATTGATCATGCGCTGCTGTCCCCCCGCCTGACGGAACGGCTGAAATCCTTCGTGATCGACAGGGACGAGCGCGCGAAGGAAAAGGCCTCTGACCACGTTCCGGTCCTGGTCACGGTCTGACAGCACAAGGGGGCCAGAGACACAGCTCCGGCCCCTGCCCGTATCAGGCGTGACGGAGATTGAATCGCCGCGTCAGATGGCCCGGCTGCCACTGATAGCCGTTCCCGCTCCAGCGCCAGTGCCCCGGAATCCAGCGCATGTCGCCATGATGGGGCGGGACAGGTTCGGGCAGAACATGCGGGGGCGGAGGCGGCTGGCGGTAAGGGCCGCTATAGGGCACGAACTGTGCATGGGCTGTTCCCGTCATTGGCGCAATCGCCATCGTACCTGCAAACAGGGCGGAAACAGCCAAGATCCCTGACAGATGTTTCAGCATCAATGCTCTCCTTTCCATGACGCCTTGTCACGGAAAGATGATGCACGGCTTGTGTTGGCGCGTCTGAGGCGCATCTGTGGCGGAATCCGGGCAGTGCATAATTTTATATTTCCGGATTTCGTGATCCCCGCATAACCGCAAAAAAAGGCGCTTCCCGTGGCAGGAAGCACCCTTTTCAGATGTCCGGTGGACCGCGATCAATTCAGGAAAGGCTTGCCTTCATGAGCGACCAGCAGGTCGTGCAGATCGGTGGCATGATCTTCCTCGTCGGCCAGGAAGCCTTCGAGCATGATGCGGGTCGTGGGATCGTTGTCACCGAAATAGCGGATCAGTTCCTGATAATGCTCGATCACAACGCGCTCGGCGATCAGATCCTGCTTCACCATTTCGACCAGCTTACCGCCATTGCCGTATTCGGTCGCGGAACGCGTGGCCAGACCTTCGGGGTTGAAGTTCGGCACACCGCCGAGCTGGTCGATGCGGTTTGCAGCAGCCAGCATGTGCTTGCGCTCGGAGGCTGCGTGTTCGTTGAACTCTGCGCCCACGCTCTCGCTGGTCAGGCCTTCGACGGAAATGGCGTGCATCGTGTAGCGCAGAACGCAGACCAGTTCGGTCGCCACGACGGCCTGAAGGATATCGATCGTCGTCTTGACGTCGCCCTTGTAGGTGGCGGTCACCGCACCGTCATCAAGGGATTTTTTTGCGTTTGCGCGCAGCGTCTGCACGTCTGTCAGGAAGGCGTTCTTCTTGTCGTCGGCCATTGGAGTGTCTGCCTTGAAGGTTGGGATCTGTTTCTCCAACGATAGAAATGACGAAGTGTTGCAGCCGATATAAAAAAACCGGCATCTCCCGAATGGAAGATGCCGGTTCTCAACAGCGGATAAGGCTGCGTCAGGCTTACTTGCTGGCGGTCGGCTTGGGCTTCGGCAGGTCGAGCGCCAGATGCAGCTCCTTCAGACGGGCGGGCTCGACCGGGGCCGGTGCTTCCATCATCAGGTCTTCGCCGCTCTGGTTCAGCGGGAAGAGGATGACTTCGCGAATGTTCGGTTCATCGGCCAGCAGCATCACGATACGGTCCACGCCCGGCGCTGCACCACCATGCGGCGGGGCACCGTAACGGAAGGCGTTCAGCATACCGCCGAAACGCTCTTCCACGACTTCAGGGCCATAGCCCGCGATTTCGAAGGCGCGCAGCATGACGTCCGGCAGATGGTTCCGGATGGCGCCCGAGGACAGCTCTACGCCGTTGCAGACGATGTCGTACTGATAGGCGTTGATCGTCAGCGGGTGCTGCGTATTCAGCGCTTCGAGGCCACCCTGCGGCATGGAGAACGGGTTGTGCGAGAAGTCGACTTTCCCGGTTTCCTCGTTCAGCTCATACATCGGGAAGTCCACGACCCAGCAGAAGCGGAACGCGTTCTTCTCGATCAGGTCCAACTCGGTTGCGACCTTGGTGCGGACAACGCCAGAGAACTTGGCGACTTCATCGCCCTTGCCTGCGGCAAAGAACACGGCATCACCAGCCTTAAGGCCGCAGATTTCGCGGATGCTCTCGACGCGATCGGCTTCGAGGTTCTTGGCGATCGGCCCCTTGCCGCCCTCTTCCCCGAAGATGATGTAGCCCAGACCACCGGCACCGTTTTCACGCGCCCAGCTGTTCAGCTTGTCAAAGAAGCCGCGCGGACGGTCACCCGCACCCGCAGCCGGGATGGCACGGATCTGGCCACCGGAGGCTGCGATCTTGGCGAACAGACCGAAACCGGAATCCCGGAAGGCATCCGTGACGTCCTTGATGATCAGCGGGTTGCGCAGGTCCGGCTTGTCGGAACCGTAGTCACGCATGGCGTCGGCATACGGAATACGCGGGAATGCGCCGTCCGTGATCTTCCAGCCTTCGGGCGTGAATTCGTTGAACACGCCGGCGAGAACGGGCTCGAGCACGGTGAAGACGTCTTCCTGAGTGACGAAGGACATCTCGAAATCGAGCTGGTAGAACTCGCCCGGGCTGCGGTCAGCGCGCGAGGCTTCGTCGCGGAAGCAGGGCGCAATCTGGAAGTAGCGGTCGAAACCCGCGACCATGGCAAGCTGCTTGAACTGCTGCGGAGCCTGCGGCAGGGCGTAGAACTTGCCCGGATGCAGACGCGCCGGAACCAGGAAGTCGCGCGCACCTTCAGGGGACGAAGCCGTCAGGATCGGGGTCTGGAACTCGGTAAAGCCCTGCTCGATCATGCGCTGGCGCAGGCTCGTGATGACCTTGCTGCGGAGCATGATGTTCTGGTGCATCTTGTCGCGACGCAGGTCGATGTAGCGGTACTTCAGACGCAGGTCTTCAGGATAGTTCTCGTTGCCCGCTACCTGGAACGGCAGGACTTCGGCGCTGGAGCGGACCTCAAGGGCGTCCGCCAGAACCTCGACGTCACCGGTCGGCAGGTTCGGGTTGCGCTGGGAGCCATGACGGACCACGACCTTGCCGGTCACGGTGATGACGCTCTCGACGCGCAGGCGCTCGGCCTTTTCCAGCAGGTCCGTACCAGCGGGAATGACGATCTGCGTCACGCCATAATGATCGCGCAGGTCGATGAACAGCAGGCCGCCATGATCGCGCTTGCTGTGCACCCAGCCGGAAAGACGGACAATCTGCCCGGCATTCTCCTCACGCAGGGCGCTACAGTCATGGGTGCGGTATGGATGCATGTCGGGCCTCTTCAACGTCCTGTGCGGATAAGTGGGCGCAGGAAGCCGGGACGGCCCTCTCATGTCAAGTTTTCTGCGACCTTGGGGGCACGTTCAGGCCTTTTCCTGCATGAAACCATCGAAATCGACCGCAGCCCGCGCCATGTCTGCGGCATGCCCGGCCCCGGCCAGGGCGATGGGCCTGCCGTCTTTGAGATAGGTCGCGAGGAACTTGAATCCGCGGATATCGCCTTCCAGCGCCACGTTATCGAAGCTCTCGCCCCAGCCCAGAAGCTCGATTTTCTTGCCGAACTGCTGCGTCCAGAACCACGGCATCGGCACGTTGGGCGTGTCATGTCCCATCATGGCCAGGGCCGCGATCCGCCCCTGCACTTCAGCATGGCGCCAGTGCTCGATTCGCCGTGGGGCGCCATCATGGAAAACGGCGGAGGCATCCCCGGCCGCATACACGCCGGAATAGCCCCCGGCCTCCCCGCCTCGGGTCACGCGCATCTGACCGTTCACGACAATCGCGCCGCTCTCATCGCGCTCCAGACCCGACACATAATCCGTGGCGGGTGTCACACCTACGCCCAGCAGCACGAAAGCAGCAGGCAGACGCGTCCCGTCGTCGAGTTCCACACCCGAAGCCGTTCCGTCCTTGCCGTCATCGGCATAGATCTTCGTGACCCGCGCATCCGAGACGAACGCCACGCCGTTTTCTTCATGCAGCTGGCGCAGGCGAATACCAATTTCGCGGCCGAACTGCTTTTCCATCGGGATTTCGCTGTCGGAGATGATCGTCACGCCCACACCGCGTTGCCGCAGGGACGAGGCCGCTTCAAGCCCGATGAATCCTGCCCCCACGATCGTCACCGCCAGATCGGGATCCAGAATGGCGGCGATCCGCTCCGCATCTGCCTCGCGATGCAGCGTATAGACGCCCTTCATGTCCACGCCCGGAATATCCGGCTTTCTGGTCACGGCACCCGTGGCGATCAGGACGTGATCGGCCGTCAGTTCCGTCCCGTCCTGTAGTCTGGCCGTGCGGGTCTGCGGATCGAACTGCGCCACATGCCCGCGGACACGAATAATGCCGCGTTCACTGTAAAACTCCTCGTCGCGCACTGGCGGCGCATGGGCCTTTTCGGATTCGCTGACGAGAACGGTCTTGCTCAGGGCCGTGCGGTCATAGGGAAGATCCTTTTCCTCGCTCACCATCGTAATGGTGCCTGCAAAGCCCTCTGCCCGGAGCGTTACAGCCGCACTGACAGCCGCGGCCCCGGCGCCGAGGAGCAGGACGCTCTCGTTCTCCTGTCGCTTTTCAGGCGCCTCACGCTGCATCGGCCTGAGCCCGACAAGCACCCGGCCATCAACAACCTGAACGGGATATTGCGGCAGGGGATCGAGCGCCAGAGGCTCGACAAGACTGCCATCCACCGCATCGAAAACGGCCTTGTGCCAGGGGCAGACCAGCACGCTCCCCTTCTCCGTCCGGCAGAACGCTCCCTGCTCCAGCGGCGCTTCCTTGTGCGGGCATTTGCCGGCAAAGGCATGCACGCTGTCGCCATCCCGGATGACGACCACTGGTGTCCCATCCAGGGAAAAGGGCGTGATCTTCCCATCTTCGAGCGCGTCGAAAGCGGAGAGGTCGCGGAAATCAGCGTTCGGGGCGGATTGGGGCATCGGATATGGCCTCCCGGTTGGGGAATTGGGAACAGTCATAAAAGCGAACGCAGCATAGGGCGCCGGGTTGGCAAACATCAAAAAACCCGCCCGGACACAGGGTCCGGACGGGCTTTGAAAAGTGCCTGTCTGACGGAGGCCGGATCAGAACATGTCGTCGAATCCGCCACCACCGCCATCGCCACCACCGAAATCTCCGCCGCCGCCGGCATCGCCACCGCCGCCGAAATCGGAATCGGAGAAGCTGCCGGCATCGGTCCCGGCACCGCCGAACGGATCGGAGGCCGAAGCATCGCTGCCGTAGTTGTTGATGATGGTGTCGCCACCCGCACCCCAGCCACCGGCGGCATCGCCACCCGCACCGTGATGATCGGAGAACAGGCCTTCAAGCGCATTGGCGGCCATCATGCCGCCAGCCACACCTGCGGCCGTCGTCAGCGCCGAGCCAAGGAAGCCCGAGCCGCCGCGCTGGAACATGCCCGGCTGATAGCCCGGCGGGTACGCATACTGCTGCTGCGGCATGAAGTTCGGCGGGGGAGCAGCCTGCGAACCCCAGCCCGGCGGCGGTGCCGACTGCTGCGGACGGTTGCCACCACTGAACAGGCCACCGAACAGTCCCGGCTTGGACCCGCCCGACTGCTGCACCTGTGCGAGCTGCTGCTGGGCCTGCTGGAGCTGGAACTCGAGCTGGCGGATGCGGTTCTGCGCCTGCGCAAGCGCGGCTTCCTGCACCACGGCCATCTGGGTGATGCGGTAGCGGGCTTCCGGATATTTCTGGAAGTTCTCGGCGATGAAGCGGTCCGCTTCAGGGTCGATCGGCGGCAGGGGCGCGGCCGGTGGCTGTCCAGGCCCCGTGACCTGCGGCCCTCCCCCGACACGGGCGACGAAACGGGCGATCAGATCGCGTTCTTCGTTGTTCATCGTCATCATCCTTCCAGATGAAGAAATTGCAGAGCGTCAATCATATGATGCACTCGCGCCCAGTCTACAAGATCGGCGAAATGACGCTCCCTTCCGGTTAAGGGTCTGTGCCTGTAAGGTGGCGCCCGATTTCTGCCAACCGGAGCCTATCGAATTGTCTGCGACCCGGCCGCTCTGCTTTCAGGACCTGATCCTGCGCCTTCATCAATTCTGGTCCGAGAAGGGCTGCGCCATCCTGCAGCCTTACGATACCGAACTCGGAGCAGGCACGCTCTCCCCTCACACCACGCTCCGCGCGCTCGGCCCCAAGCCCTGGGCCGCCGCCTATGTGCAGCCCTGCCGCCGTCCGTCGGATGGCCGTTACGGCGAGAACCCGAACCGCCTGCAGCACTATTACCAGTATCAGGTGCTGCTCAAGCCGACGCCGGAAGACAGCCAGCAGTTGCTGCTCGACAGCTACCGCGCCATCGGGATCGATCCGGAACTGCACGATATCCGATTCGTCGAAGACGACTGGGAAAACCCGACCATCGGCGCCTGGGGACTGGGCTGGGAAGTCTGGTGTGATGGGATGGAAGTCTCGCAGTTCACCTATTTCCAGCAGGTTGGCGGCATTCCGACCGTCATGCCGTCTACGGAGCTGACCTACGGGCTCGAGCGTCTGGCGATGTATGTGCAGGGCGTCGAGAACGTTTACGACCTCGACTTCAACGGCAAGGGCCTGACCTATGGCGACGTGTTCCTGCGCGCCGAGCAGGACTACTCGCGCCATAATTTCGAGCTCGCCGACACGCAGATGCTGCTGACCCATTTCAACGATGCCGAGCGTGAGTCCATGCGTCTGGCCGAGGCCGGCGTGGCCCAGCCCGCCTATGATCAGTGCCTCAAGGCCTCGCATCTGTTCAATCTGCTGGATGCGCGGGGCGTGATCTCCGTGTCCGAGCGCGCATCCTATATCGGGCGCGTCCGAGCGCTTGCCAAAGCCGCCTGCGAAGCCTGGCTCGCCGGTGAGGAGGAGACGTCCCATGGCTGAACTCTTTATCGAACTGTTCAGCGAGGAAATCCCCTCCGGTATGCAGGCCCGCGCGGCCGATGATCTGGGTTCGCTGCTGACAAAGGCACTGGATGGCCTGAACCCGCGTGATCTGCGCACGTTCTTCGGTGCCCGTCGCATTGCGGCAATCCTGACCGTCGATGCCGAAATCCCGGCCCGCAGCGTGTGCGAGCGTGGCCCGCGTAAGGGTGCGCCGGAGAAAGCTCTGGCCGGTTTCACCCGCAAGCATGGCGTGACACCGGATGAGCTGACGCTGGAAAACGGCTTCTGGGTCCTGAACAAATCGCTTGATCCCGTGAGCGCGGAAAGCCGCGTGGCCGAAGCCGTGCCCGAGCTTCTGTGGAAGTTCCCCTGGCCGAAATCCATGCGCTGGGGTGCGGGCTCGAACTTCACCTGGGTCCGCCCACTGCGCCGGATCGCCTGTCTGTTGGACGGGCATGTCGTGCCGTTCGCCCTCGCCCGCGAAGGAGACGACGCGCATGGTCTGAAGTCATCCAACCTTTCCGAAGGCCATCGCTTCCTGGCGCCGGGTCCGTTCGAGATCCTCTCCGGCCAGCAGTGGCAGGAAGAGCTTGAGACGCGCTCGGTCATCGTGGACATGGACAGCCGCCGCGACATGGTGCGCACCGGCGTGACGCGTCTGGCGAACCAGCATGGCATCACGGTCGTGCAGGATGACGGGCTGGTCGATGAAGTCTGTGGACTGGTCGAATATCCGGTGCCGCTTCTGGGCAAAATCGATGCGGCGTTCATGGATCTGCCTGCCGAAGTGATGCAGGTCTCCATGCGGATCAACCAGCGCTATTTCGCGCTGCGCAATCCGGACGGCAAGGCTGCGCCGTACTTCGCATTCGTCGGCAATCTGCCGTTCAAGGATGGCGGCAAGCTGACCACGGCGGGCAATGAGCGCGTGCTCCGCGCCCGTTTTGCCGATGCGCGGCATTTCTGGGATCTGGACCGCAAGACCAAACTGGCCGACCGCGTTCCGGCGCTGGCGGCGGTAACGTTCCATGCCAAGCTAGGCACTCAGGCCGAACGCGCCGAGCGGATCTCGAAGCTGGCAGGCACCGTGGCGCAGGCCATGGGTCTTGATGGCGCACAGATCGCCCAGGCCGAGCGCGCAGGTCTGCTGGCCAAGGCGGATCTGACGACCGGGATGGTCGGCGAGTTCCCGGAACTTCAGGGCGTCATGGGCGGCTATTATGCGGCGCATGATGGCGAGGACGAAGCCGTCTCCCGCGCCGTGGCGGAGCATTATCTGCCGCGCGGTCAGTCAGACGACACCGCGAAGGCACCGGTTTCGGTCGCGGTTGCCCTTGCGGACCGTCTGGACCTGTTGGCCGGCTTCTTTGCCATTGGCGAGTTGCCGAGCGGTTCGGGCGATCCGTATGCGCTGCGCCGCGCGGCACTCGGCATCATCCGCACAATCCGTGACAACGGGCTGCGTCTGGACCTGAAGGCGCTGTTCGCACAGGCCGCCAATGGGCGGACGGGTGGCGAACTGGCCAAGCTGCCGGACTTCATTGCGGAACGTCTGCGCGTGCAGCTTCGCAGCGAAGGTGAGCGGCATGACGTGCTTGCCGCAACGCTGGCGGGTGGTCTTGATGGGGATCTGGTCCGGCTTCTGGCCCGGACTTCCGCTCTGTCGGAAATGATCCAGACGGAAGACGGGCGCAACCTGCTCGCCGCCGCCAAGCGTGCCGCCAACATCCTGCGCATCGAGGATAAGAAAGACGGCCCGCATACCGGCGCGCCCGATCCGGCTCTCTACACGCAGGACGAGGAACGCGCTCTGGCTGCCGGTCTGGATCAGGCGGTCCCCGCGATTGAGACAGCCCTGAAGGAAGAGCGCTTCACTGATGCGATGCAGGCCATTGCGGCCCTGCGTTCGACGCTGGACCGGTTCTTCGAGGCCGTGACGGTCAATGCACCGGAACCGGAAGTGCGGGCCAACCGCCTCAAACTGCTGTCCCGCTTCCGGGAGACAACGGCACTGATCGCCGATTTCGGCCAGATCGAGGGCTGAGGCCATGGGAGCGTGGTGGTCCGGATCCGTCACCACGTTCCTTCACACCCCACCGGACCAGCTCTGCGCCGCCCTGTCCCACAAGGTGGTGCAGAACCGCTTTCAGGGCGAGCCGCAGCAGGCTCGTGCCTGGCAAGCGCAGATCGATCTTCTGCGCGATATCCTTCCTACAATTCCCAACGCGCAGAACTGGCAGGTTCTGTTCGAGTTCCCGATCCCGCGGCTTGGCGGACGGATCGACACGGTTCTGGTGTCGCCCGGCGCGATTTACGTTCTGGAATTCAAAATCGGCTCATCCAGTTTCGATGCGTCAGCCCTCTCCCAGACGGAAGGGTATGCGCTCGACCTGCTGGATTTTCATGCCGCCAGCCGGTCTCATCCGCTTATTCCCGTTCTGGTCGCCACGGATGCGCCGCCCCGCGCTCAGACAACGCCGCTTCTGCTGCCTTTGGGCGTCACAGAAGTTCAGCGCGTCAATGCAACCGGGCTGAAAACGCTCCTGACCACACTGGCAGCGCAGACGTCTCATGCCGAAAATCCGCTGATCCCCGCGCAGTGGGAACACGCTCCTTACGACCCGGTCCCGAGCATCGTGGAAGCGGCACGGCAGATTTACGCCACACACAGCGTTGCCGATATCCATACCGCCCGTGCGGATGCGACAAATCTGACGCAGACTTCTGCCTGCATCGCCACCATTCTGGAAAAAGCCCGGATGGAAGGGCGCAAGGTCATCGTGTTCGTCTCGGGCATTCCGGGCGCGGGCAAGACGTTGTGTGGCCTGAAAGCGGCTTTTGCGGATGGGAGCGACGGGACGGGGGCGACTTTCCTGACCGGGAACCCGACCCTTGTTTCGGTTCTACGGGAAGCTCTGACGCGCGATACAGTCAGCCGTGGGCAGAAGCGTCCCCTCGTGGAGCAACGGATGGAGTCCACCATCCAGTCCCTGACGAAATTCCGCGATCACTATGTCGGGCGGCCGAGGGAATGTCCGCCTGAACAGGTCATGGTCATTGATGAAGCCCAGCGCTGCTGGACGCAGGCTCAGGCCGTACGCAAAAGCCAGCAGCGGCATGTGAAACTGACAGAGTCCGAGCCTGCGCATCTGCTGAACATCATGGGACGGCATGACGGGTTCGCAGCCATTTTGTGCCTGATCGGGCATGGGCAGGAAATCAATGACGGTGAAGGCGGTCTGGCCTGCTGGGGTGAGGCCCTTCTGAGCCGCCCGGCATGGCGCGTTGAGGCCGCTCCAGACGTGATCGGCACCGGGGATCTGACGCATCTGCCCGCAACGCTCGAAGCCGGGCGGCAGCGTTTTCTGCATCTCGATGTGGCCATCCGCTCTCTGCGCGAGGAAACCGCACCGCGCTGGGTCAACGCCGTTCTGAACGGAGACGTCGAGACGGCCCGGCATCTGGCTGCACAGACGGATCTGCCGTTCCGTCTCACACGCAGTCTGGACGATCTGCGGACGGGACTGCGACACCGTTCGCGCCTGACCTATCGGTGCGGGCTGGTAGCGAGTTCGAAGGCCAAGCGGCTGCGGGCCGAAGGGCTGGGCTGTGAAGTCCCGCATATGGACGACAAGGCCGTCTCTCAATGGTTCCTGAACCGCTGGGTTCCGGACCGGGATATCCGGGCCTCCGACGCGCTGGAAACCTGTGCGACGGAGTTTGCCATTCAGGGACTGGAGCTGGACTTTGTGGGGCTGTGCTGGGACGGCGATTTGATCCGTGCGCCTTCGGGCGATCGCTGGCAGCCACGCCGCTTTTCAGGCACGAAATGGGCCAATGTCAGCACAGCAGAAGCGACACTGTGGCGGCTGAACACCTATCGCGTTCTGCTGACGCGGGCGCGTTACGAGACGCTGATCTGGGTGCCGCAGGGCAGCGCGGATGACCCGACACGCGATCCGGAAACGCTGAACCGGATTGCAGATTTCCTGATGAGGTGCGGCGTGCCTCTTCTGGAGCCTGCGGCCCCTGCCCAGCCCTTCACTTTGCAGAACGACCTGGCAGACCTGCTTCAGGACTAGTCGTCGTCATCGTCTTCCGTGCCGGGATCACGCTCATTGCGATGCACCCAGGCGGACATGAGCAGGCCGAAGCCGAACATCATCGTCAGCATGGCCGAACCGCCATAGGAAATGAGCGGCAACGGCACGCCACCGACCGGGATGGCGCCCATGACCATCGACAGGTTCACGGCGCAGTACAGGAAGAAGTCCATCGCAATGCCCAGACCCAGCAGCCGCCCGAACTGGTTGCGGCTGCGGATGGCGATGAGCATTCCGCCCATGACGAGCGTTCCGAGCAGGGTGATGACAGCGACCCCACCAACGAAGCCCCACTCTTCACCGATCATGGTGAAGATGAAGTCCGTCTGTTTTTCCGGCAGGAAGTTCAGCTGCCCCTGACTGCCATGCAGGTATCCCTCGCCCCACATGCCGCCAGAGCCAAGTGCGATCTTCGACTGGATGATGTTATAGCCCGCACCCAGCGGATCATGTTCGGGGTGCAGGAACGTGTCGATCCGGGCCTTCTGGTAGTCGTGCAGATGGCTGTAGATCAGCTTGCCCATGAACGGCAGCGGCGCCACAAGCAGCAGGATCTGCCACAGCCGCATTCCAGCTGCGAAGAACATCGTCGCACCGATGACGCCGATGATGGTCGCGGTTCCGAGATTGGGTTCCTTGAGCACCAGCAGGACCGGCAGCAAGGTCAGCAGCGCAGGCGGGATCAGGCGTAGCGGATTGCCCATCCGCTCATTGCCGATGCGGTGAAACCAGGTCGCCAGCATCAGGACGAGGCCAATCTTGGCAAATTCGGAAGGCTGGAACTGCATACCCGCCAGATTGATCCAGCGCTCCGCCCCCTTCCCCACATGTCCCATCCGCAGCACGAGGGCGAGCAGCGTGACGGAAAGCAGGTAGATCGGCACGGACGCCATGCGCAGGATACGCGGACTGACGAGCGAGACGGCGATCATCATCACCAGCCCGAAGCCGAACCGCACCATTTGTGGTCCCGCAAACGGCTTGGCGGACCCGCCACCGGCCGAATACAGGGCAATGTAACCCACGCCCGCCAGCACACAGACCAGCAGCACATAAAGCCAGTTGACCTGAAGCAGGCGCGCCATCGGACGGAAATCGGGTTCGGCCCGCAGGAGCCGCCGGTCGGATTTGAGGAAGCCGAACGTGTTCATGCCGTTCCGTCTCATTGGGCCGCTCCCGGATCCGTCTGTTTCGGAGAGGCGGCGGGTGCAGGAGCTATCGGTGCAGGTGCACTTCCGTCTGCGACCGGTGACGGTGTTTGCGCAACGCTCGGCGCAGGCGGACGCACGTCACTGGCGGGATCGCGCAGCAGGGTGTCGGTCATGATGAGCTTCGCCAGTGGGGCGGCTTCATCCGCACCTGCGTTACCGTGCTCCACGACCACCGAGACCGCGTATTTCGGATTGTCGTAAGGCGCAAAGCAGATGAACAGCGCGTGGGGACGATACTCCCAGGGCAGGTTCATGGAATTGAAGTGTCCGGATTCACGCAGGGCCCGGGAGACGCGCCGCACCTGCGCGGAGCCGGTCTTACCCGCCATCTGGATGCCCGGCAGATCCAGCCGTGCCTTGGGTGCCGTACCATGCGGGTCATTGACGACCGCGAACATCCCCCCGCGCACCACGTCCAGATACTCGGGCGACAGATCGACCTTTGCCACATCGTCCACGGAAGCCATCGCGGACATCTGATCATTGGTCGCCCGCAACAGATGCGGCTGCACATCCCGGCCCGAGGCAATGCGCGAGACATACGTGGCAAGCGCCAGAGGCGTCACCTGCACGAAGCCCTGCCCGATGCCGGCATTGACCGTGTCACCACCGTTCCAGTGGAAGCCGTGCTTCTGCCGCCATTCCGGCGTAGGAATCACACCGGCGCGCACATGCGGGAGTTCGATCCCCAGCTTGACGCCCAGCCCCATCGCGTTGCCCACGGCCTGGATCGGGTCCATGCCGCAGCGACGCGCCACTTCATAGAAATAGACGTCGCAGGAATATTTCAGGCCTTCGCGCATGTTGATGAGGCCATGGCCCCAGCGGTTCCAGCAATGGAAACGCACCCCGCCGAGATCGTAATATCCCGGACAGTTGAAACGGTCCTGAGCCGTAACGGAACCGGATTTCAGAGCGGCAAGGGCCACCGCGGGCTTGAAGGTGGAGCCGGGCGGATAAAGGCCCGAAACCGCCTTGTCCACAAGCGGCGTGCGCGGGTCATTCGCCCATTCGTTCCACTGCGCATGGCTGACGCCGGAATCAAACAGCGACGGATCGAAGGATGGCGTGCTGACCATCGCCATCACCTCGCCATTGCGGCAGTCCATGACCACCGCACTGGCCACACGATCCTCAAGACGGTTTAGTACCTGCTGCTGGAGGACGGAATCCAGCGTGAGGCGGACATCCTCGCCCTGCTGGCCTTCTACTCGGTCGATCTCGCCAATGACACGCCCGACCGCGTTGACTTCCATCTCCACGGAGCCTGGCTCGCCGCGCAGCACGGCTTCCTGCGTCTGCTCGATCCCGGCGCGTCCGACACGCATGCCCGGGAGCGAAAGCGTCGTGTCCTTCGCCACGTCCTCTTCGTTAGGCGGCGCGACATAGCCCACGATATGGGCCGTCAGATCCTTGAACGGATAAAGTCGCGTCGATCCGACATCGACCAGTACACCTGGCAGGGAGGGCGCGTTGAGTTCGATCCGTGCCATGTCGTCCCAGGACAGGAATTCATGCAGCGTGACGGGAACATATTTATGAACATGCCGCAGGTCGCGCTCGATCCGGGCGCGGTCATGCTCGTCCAGCGGGACGATCTGGGAGAAACGTTCGATAACGGCCGGAATATCGGTCGTCTCTTCGGGCATCAGGAGCGCGCGCCAGCTCACCTTGTTGTCCGCCAGCGCCACGCCGAAACGGTCATGGATCGTGCCCCGCGCCGGAGCGAGCAGGCGTTTGCTGGTCCGGTTGCGCTCGGCAAGCTGGCGCAGATGACCGCCATCCACCACCTGCAAAGTGTAGAGCCGCCGCCCCAGCGCCCCCAGAACCCCGGCCTGCACGGCCATGACCAGCAGCGCACGGCGCGTGAAAACGCCACGCCCCGACCGCACAGGCTCAGCCTGGCGCTTCTGGCGTATCCGAGACCGGAAAGGGTTGTTTCGGGAAAACATCAGGGCAGGAATTCAGGATCCGGAAAAGAAAGCGGCTCTCCGCGCGCCACAGGGCGTGCGGAACACAAAAGACGCTGTCAGGCCTGATCGGGATTGGCAAATGTGCGGCGTCCCCAGACAAACAGCGCTGTCAGGCTGGGATAGATACCGATTGTCAGCGCTGCCTGAAAGAGGCCGGGTGCAGGAGAAAGAAGGGCCACGGCATGCAGGCACACGAGCGCCCACTGGAAAAAGGAAGCGAGAGCAGCAAAAACACTGAAGATCAGCCATCCCGCGATGAAGCCCAGACGCGACAGGCCATAGCGCCAGTGATGCGCCACACCGTAGATCACCAGCAGGGACAGCAGCACGGTTCCCGGCGGCCCGAAGCTGAAGATCTCCACCACCAGCCCACACAGGAAAACTGCCAGAGCCGGCATGGAGCGCGGACGGCTATAGGCCCAGAACCAGACCGTGCACATCGCAATCCCGAACTGAAGCTGTGCCTGTCCGGGAATGCCGAACGGCGCAGACAGCAGGATCGCGGAAAACATGATGAACAGGGACGGCATGGCCGCCCGCGCCGCCATATCGAGCGCACGGCGGAAGGTCTGTTTCGGCTCGACGGCGGAATGCAGATGCGGCGTGGAGTTCTCGGCAACCATGACGCTTACTGCCCTCCCCGCCCCGGCATGTCCGGCAGGTTGGGCAGCCATGAGAACGGCAGAGGACCGGTCAGAGGGTTCTGCGGCAGCTTCTTCACACGCACACGGCCGGGCGCATCCGGGGCCTGCGAGTCGTCATCGCCGTAATCGAACACGCGGACGATATCCAGCCGGTCCAGATCCGCATCCGGCACCACGACCGGACGGTTGGGCGCACTGTAATGGACCGTGCCCACCGGCAGCCCTGCCGGCATCGTGCTTTGGCCGCGGGTTTCCACGCGCTCGCCTTCAACGGGATGATGGTCCTGCGGATAGAAGATCAGGCGGGGCGAGGCCGTATCATCACCGGCCATGATGGCGTCGCCATGCGAACTTCCGAGGGTCACGGGAATGCGGCTCGCATCGTCATTGATCATCAGGACGCGGACCGTATGGGGACCGACCTCCGTGACACGTCCCAGCAGCCCGGCGGCATCCAGCGCGACATCCCCGATCCGCACGTCATGGCCGCTTCCGACATCCAGCAGGACCGCGCGTGAATACGGTCCGCCATCATCACGCGTTACCCGGCCGGTCACATACTGGGGCACCGTCTCGGGGATCCAGTGCAGGCTTTTCTTGAGGCGGCCATTTTCCGCCGCGAGCGCCACGGCAACATCATACCAGTGGCGCAGGGCGCGGTTTTCGTCCCGCAGACGGGCATTTTCCTTCGCCAGATCCGTCGCGCCGCGCAGATCCGTCAGCCAGACCTTTACCCGCTCCTGCGGCCAGACCAGTCCATGATAGGCCGGTGCCATGAAATCCGTCGCCATCAGACGCACCCCGTCAACGGCCGGACGACGAACCAGTCCGAGAAGGACGAGCCCGACCGCCAGCAGGATCAGGATAGGCAGGACGGCCTTTGCAAGCACCTGCCGGGCATGGATGGACAGCATCCGGCGTCAGCCAAGTCCTCAGTACATGCTGCTCAGAACACTGCGCAGACGACGCATTTCCTCAAGCGCCCGTCCCGTTCCGAGTGCCACACAGGACAGGGCGTTCTCTGCAACCGTCACGGGCAGACCCGTGTACAGACGCAGCACCTCGTCCAGACGGTACAGCAGCGCACCGCCACCGGACAGGACGATGCCCTTGTCCACGATGTCGGCAGCCAGTTCAGGCGGCGTGTTCTCAAGCGCGGTCGTCACGGCATCGACGATCTGCATAACGGGTTCGGCCAGGCTCTCGGCAATCTGGGCCTGGCTGACGATCACTTCGCGAGGCACGCCGTTGATGAGGTCGCGGCCTTTGATTTCCGTCAGCGGGCCGTCAGGGTTCGCGGGATCATCCGGCATCATGGCGGAGCCGAGTTCGATCTTGATGCGCTCTGCCGAGCTTTCGCCGACCAGAAGGTTATAGGTCTTGCGGATATAGGAAATGATGGCTTCGTCCATCTTGTCCCCGCCCACGCGCGCCGAGCGCGCATAGACGATACCACCAAGCGAAATCACGGCCACTTCCGTCGTGCCGCCGCCAATATCCACGATCATGCTGCCCGAAGGTTCCGTGACCGGAAGGCCCGCGCCGATGGCTGCCGCCATGGGCTCCTCGATCAGCATGACCTTACGCGCGCCCGCGCTTTCCGCACTTTCCTGAATCGCGCGCCGCTCCACGGCCGTGGCACCGGATGGTACGCAGATGATGATCTGCGGGCTAGCGAAGGCGCGGCGGTTGTGAACCTTGCGGATGAAATGCTTGATCATTTCTTCCGCGACTTCGAAGTCTGCGATCACACCGTCGCGCAGCGGACGGATAGCCGTGATGTTTCCCGGTGTGCGGCCGACCATCTGTTTGGCTTCGTTACCAACTGCAAGAACCTGTTTCTTGCCCCGCACCTCGGCGATCGCCACAACGGAGGGTTCGTCGAGAACAATACCGCGACCCTTGACATAAACGAGCGTGTTGGCAGTGCCGAGGTCGATGGCCATGTCGGCAGACATGAGACCCAGCAGACGAGAAAACATCCAAAACTCCTGGCGCGGCTCTGTGCGGGGGACAGATGGCGGATCGTGATTGCGGGGCGGTTCCCCGCGGGTGGACTTAACCAGACGACGCAGGTTCAGCAAGGCCCGAGGACGCAATATAATGCGCCCGATCTTAACGGATCGTACAGATCCCATCAGGGGACATCGAAAAAAATAATCGTGCGCCCCGATCCTGCCACCCTTCTGTCACGTTCTGTGTGTCTAGATCCGCGAAACCGTTCCGCCGCGCCGGTCATCGGGCTGCGGACCGGAACGCCAAACAGGATGTTTTGCCATGAAGACCTTCACAACACCCCGCTTTCTTGCAGCCCTGGCTCTTTGCGGTGTCGCCCTCACGGGTTGCGGCAGCCCGTATGACAGTGGCGCACGCGCCGGATCTGGCGCCCTGATCGGCGGCGGCGGCGGCGCGGCCATCGGCGCACTGGCCGGCGGCGGCACGGGTGCGGCCATCGGGGCCCTTGCCGGAGCAGGCACAGGTGCGGCAGTTGGTGCAGCGACAACGCCCAACCGCCCACGCAACGGATATTGAGCTATAAGCAGCGCTCTCTTCCGTTAAAGACGATCAAGGATTCGGACTATGAGGACCGCTTTTTCCCACTCTGCCCTGCGCGGTACAGCGCTGGTCGGAGCATTCGCCACAGTCATGGCTCTGGGTGGATGTCAGGGAAACTATGATCCTGGCTCGCGCGCACTGGGAGGCGGCCTTCTGGGCGGCGGAACGGGCGCTGCGATCGGCGCTCTCGCAGGCGGTGGCCGTGGTGCGGCGATCGGCGCACTGGCTGGCGGCGTTCTGGGTGCCGGCGCAGGTGCGATCACCACGCCCAACCGCCCTGGCTATCAGAGCGGCTATGCCAATGGCCAGCAGCAGGGTTATTACAACGGCCAGCAGGGTGCGTATCCGCAGCAGCAGGGCCAGTACATGCAGCCGCAGTACCAGTGCCCTCCGGGCACCACCTGCCAGCAGCCCCAGTATCAGTGCCCGCCCAACACAAACTGCCAGTATCCGGCCAACAGCGGATACTCACAGCAGGGTGGCTATCAGCAGCAGCCGGCCCAGAACTATCAGGGCGGCTATGGTTACTGAGACCTGACGTCTGAAACCATCGGTCTCAGATCATTCTCAGACCGATGATCGCCAGGAGGATGCCCAGAAACCATCTCTGCGCATCCTCTGGCAGGCGTCCAGCCAGCAGCGTCCCAAGCAGGATGCCTGGAATGGACCCCATGAGCAGTTCCACCAGCACAACGGTATCAACCGCGCCCTGAAGCCAGTGGCCGCCACCGGCCAGAAGCGCCAGCGGAACAGCATGGGCGATATCCGTCGCCACGAGTTCCCGCGTGCTGACCCGTGGATAAAGCACCGTCAGCGCCGCCATTCCGATGGCCCCCGCCCCCACCGACGACAGCGTCACCAGCGTGCCCAGCACAACACCCAGCACAACCGTCAGCACATCGACGGTCTGCGGACGCAGCGTTCCCGCACCGATGGACCATTTCTGGAGCCATGGCTTGAACAGGATGGCAGGAACCGTCAGCAGGAGCGCCACGCCCAGCACTTCGGTAATCAGCTTCGAGACAAACGGACTCGGGCCGAAGTGGCGCAGGAAAATCAGGCACAGGAGGCCTGCGGGAAGGCTGCCGGCCATCTGAAGAAGAACGATTCTCCAACGTACAACACCATGATGGCGATTAAGGGCCGTACCGAAGATCTTGGTGATGGCGGCATAGAGAAGATCCGTCCCCACGGCCGACTGCGGCTTGACGCCAAAAAGCAGGATTAGCAGCGGTGTCATCAGGGAACCGCCACCCACACCGGTCATTCCTACCAGAAAACCAACCAGCAGTCCTGAAAGCGTATAAAGCCATGAATGCGGCATGACGGTCCCTTATTCCACAGATAAGGGAACCATACCGATCGTGTTATGTTTGTCTACTTCTTATATAAACTATTATATTTAGTTGTTTGTATTCGTGTCCAAAAAACGGGCATGCAGGTCTCCCCGCATGCCCGTTTCGTGAAAGCGTCCTGTTCCTGAGGATCAGGACAGCGCTTCCGGCTCCGTCCGCTCACGCTTGGTCAGCAGCTTGTTCAGCGCATGGATATAAGCGCGGACGGCGGACACCACCGTGTCGGCATCGGCGCCCTGCCCGTCCACGAGCTTGCCGTTTTCCTGCAGGCGCACTGTAGTGCGGGCCTGCGCATCGGTTCCTTCAGTAACGTTGGCGACAGAAAACAGTGCGAGTTCGGCCGTATGCGGGAATGCTTCACCAATGGCGCGGAAGGCCGCATCGACCGGTCCGTTGCCGCTGACAGCCGCATACTGGATGGCGCCATCGACGCTGATTTCCAGCTTGGCGTGGGACTTCTGCTTCGTGCCGGACGCCAGTTCCAGCGAAATCAGGTGGACCCGCTCGTGATCGCGGCTCTCGTCATCGACGAGCGCACGGATATCGTCATCGAATACGACCTTCTTGCTGTCGGCCAGATCCTTGAAACGCGCGAAGGCGGCGTTCAGGGCTTCGTCTTCCAGCGGCGGGTAACCGAGCTGCGCCAGCTTGTCGCGGAACGCCGCGCGGCCGGAATGCTTGCCCATAACCAGCGACGTCTTGTTCCAGCCCACGCTTTCCGGCGTCATGATCTCGTAGGTCGCGGCGTTCTTCAGGATACCGTCCTGATGGATGCCGCTTTCATGCGCGAACGCATTGCGGCCGACGATCGCCTTGTTCGGCTGGACATCAAAGCCCGTAATCGTGGCCAGCATGCGGGACATGCCCAGCAGCTTCGTCGTCTCGATGCCGGTCGTCTTGCCGTACTGGTCGTGACGCGTGCGCAGCGCCATGACGATTTCTTCAAGCGCCGCATTGCCTGCGCGCTCGCCGATGCCGTTGATGGTGCATTCGATCTGGCGTGCGCCACCTTCGACGGACGCCAGCGTGTTCGCAACGCCGAGGCCCAGATCGTTATGGTTATGTGCGGAGAAAATGACCTGATCCGCGCCCGGCACGCGCTCGCGCAGCATGGTGAAAATGGCGCGCATTTCTTCCGGCGTGGCAAAGCCGACCGTATCGGGGATGTTGATCGTGTTGGCGCCATTGCGGATCGCCATTTCCACGCAGCGGCACAGGAAGTCCGGATCGGTGCGGGAGCCGTCTTCGGCCGACCATTCCACGTCATCCGTAAACTGACGTGCCTTCTGGTTGCCCGACGCGATAATTTCCAGAACCGTCTCCGGCTCCATCCGCAGCTTGTACTTCATGTGCAGCGGAGAGGTGGAGATGAAGTTGTGGATACGCGGCCGCTCGGCCTTCTTCAGCGCTTCGCCGCAGGATTCGATGTCACGCTTGCCACCACTGCGGGCCAGACCGCAGATCACCGATCCGCGGACTTCCTCAGCGATGCGACGCACGCTCTCGAAATCGCCTTCGGACGCCACGGGGAAGCCGGCCTCGATCACGTCCACGCCCAGGTTGCTCAACGCATGGGCCATGCGGAGCTTTTCTTCGAGGTTCATCGAAAAGCCGGGGGACTGTTCGCCGTCGCGCAGCGTGGTGTCGAAGATGATGACGCGGTCGTCGGCGATCGTGCCGAAAGACGGATGGTGGAAGCTCATGATTGTGATCGTCTCGTCTGGTTCAGGAAGGTTTTTGATCTGTCATCCCCTGAACGCAACGGAGCGCTGTCCGCCTTGGATAAGGCGTTCAGGGGCCGATAAGTCGAAGCGAGAGGATCGAAAGAAACGTCATGGCTGCGTTAAATGACCGATTCTTTCGTCATGCGCAACCCGCATGACCATGAAGTCTCTATTGCAATGTGAGCAGATCAGCCCGTCATGACGCCTGCATGAGTAGCAAAATAGCGGTCTATGGCGGTTTTCATCGCACTGGCGACCTGGGTGCGATGCACAGCCTGGCGCAGTGCCGCTTCATCGAGGCGGTTGGACATGAATCCCATCTCTACCAGAACAGACGGAATTTCAGACGATTTCAGGACCACGAAGGCCGCATGACGTGACGGATGGGTCAGGAGTCCGATCCTGTTGCGGAACGAATTGACGACACTTGCCGCCATGTGCGCCGAACCTCGCCGCGTTTCTTCCGAAACCAGACTGGCCAGGATCTGCTGCACGTCGGGCGACATGCCGTGAAAGGCCGGTCCGGCAAAGCGGTCCGCACTGTTTTCCGTCCGGGCCAGAGACGCGGTCTGCGCATCCGATGCCCCGCTTGAAAGCGTATAGACGCTCGCACCGCGCACATCCCTGTCATGCAGGGCGTCTGCGTGCATGGAAATGAAGAGATGCGCCTGATGCCGCTGGGCCAGTTCGACGCGTCCTTCCAGCGGGATGAAGCGGTCTTCGGAGCGCGTCATGGCAACACGGTACTGACCTGAAGCAAGAAGCTGACGGCTCAGTTCGGACGCAGCAGCTTCCGCGATATGCTTTTCATAGGTACCGGAAATCCCGATCGCACCCGGATCCTTTCCGCCATGTCCCGGGTCCAGCATGACGAGCGGCTTCGGAGGTGCGGCACCGCGATGCACGGCGGGTGCAGACAGTTTCCTATGCAGCGGATGGCGCCCGAATGCCGCAACAGGAGTGAGCAACGGCAGCCCCGAGAGACCACTTACCAGTGTGCGTCGCGTCAGCATCCCTTGTTCCCAGCGTCCGGCGGTGAATGACGGGACAATCATACAGCACAAAACCCTGTCAGGAACATGGCAGAAAGCGCACCAGAAACAGCGCACGGACAAATGAAAAACGCCGCGCTTGCCACGGAAGGCTGTTTCGGTCATCCTGCGTGACAGGGACCTGTAAAGCGCGGTCCGACCGGACACGGGCTCACGCCTTTCCCGTACCGCTCCCGCCTTTTCCTGTCCCCGCCACGACGTCCCGTCGTTTGACAGATGCGCGACTAGCCCTCCGCATCCTGTCCTGACCGGATCGAACTGGCGATCTTATGGATTCCGGTACAGGCCAGCCGCCCGTCCGGATCAGGTTTTTCATCCGGCTCCAGACTCTGGACCGGCCGTCTGTTCAGGGGACGAATGTCACTCAACGTGCTTGCAGCGAACGACCTCACCGGAACGGGACCCAACGTGTCCCGCCGCTGTGCGTTCGGACTGCGCCGTTCCCTCCACCCCACACAATCTGACGTTCCGCCCGGCCAAGGCAGCCATTGCGGAGCGTCGTGGAGTTCAGTTTTCCATGACCAAGCGTATGCTCATCGACACCACACACGCGGAAGAAACGCGTGTTGTGGTCATGGATGGTGACCGCGTCGAAGATTACGACGTCGAGACATCGACCAAGAAGCAGCTCAAGGGCAATATCTATCTTGCCAAGGTCATTCGCGTAGAGCCGAGCCTTCAGGCCGCTTTCGTCGAATATGGCGGCAATCGCCACGGCTTCCTCGCCTTCAGCGAAATCCACCCCGACTATTTCCAGATCCCTGTCGCAGACCGCGAGAAGCTCATCGCGCTCCAGGAAGAGGAAATTGCCGAGCGCGGTGAGTCTTCCGATGATGCCGAGACCGAAACGGTTGCCGAAGACGCCACGGACAGCGAAGACGGCGACAACCAGGACCGTCGCGCGCCCGAAACCGTCGGTGGCGAGCACGATACGGGTGAGGAAAGCGCATCGTCGCGCCGCACGGCCCGTTTCCTGCGCAACTACAAGATCCAGGAAGTCATCCGCCGCCGTCAGGTGCTGCTGGTGCAGGTCGTCAAGGAAGAACGTGGCAACAAGGGCGCGGCCCTGACCACCTATATCTCCCTCGCCGGTCGCTACTGTGTCCTGATGCCCAACGCCCTGCGTGGCGGTGGCGTCTCGCGCAAGATCACGTCCGATTCCGATCGCCGCCGCCTGCGCGACGTCATCGCGGAGCTGGATCTGCCGAAATCCATGGCGATGATCGTCCGCACAGCCGGTGCCGGCCGTCCGGCCGCGGAAGTGACGCGCGACTGCGAATATCTGCTCCAGCTCTGGGACGACATCCGTTCCCACGCCCTGTCCTCGGTCGCGCCGACGCTGGTCTATGAGGAAGCAAGCCTCATCAAGCGCGTCATCCGTGACCTGTATTCCAAGGACATCGAAGACATCCTCGTGGATGGCGAAGCGGCCTGGAAGAGCGCGCGCGAGTTCATGCGCCTGCTGATGCCGAGCAACGCCAACAAGGTGAAGCTCTGGCAGAACCGTGGCCAGAGCCTGTTCGCACGCTACAATGTCGAAGGCCATCTGGACGCCATGTTCTCACCGACGGCCCGTCTGCCGTCCGGTGGTTATCTGGTCATCAACCAGACCGAAGCTCTCGTCGCCATCGACGTGAACTCCGGCAAGTCCACCTCCCAGCGCAACATCGAGGAAACGGCCCTGCGCACGAACCTCGAAGCCGCCGAGGAAGTCGCCCGCCAGCTGCGTCTGCGCGATCTGGCCGGTCTGGTCGTGATCGATTTCATCGACATGGAAAGCCGCCGTCACAACGCACAGGTGGAGAAGCGCCTCAAGGAAGCCCTGCGCTCCGACCGCGCCCGCATCCAGGTCGGACACATCTCCCATTTCGGTCTGCTGGAAATGTCCCGCCAGCGCCTGCGTCCGTCCATTGCGGAATCCGTCCTGACGCCCTGTCCGCACTGCCAGGGTACCGGCTTCATCCGTGGAACGGAAAGCTCGGCCCTGCACGTCCTGCGCGCCATTGACGAGGAAGGCGCCCGCCAGCGTTCGTCCGAAATCGAGGTGCATGTGGGCTCGGACATCGCGCTTTACATCCTCAATCACAAGCGCTCCTGGCTGGCGGATATCGAACGCCATCACCGCATGCAGGTGATTTTCCGCACGGAAGAGAACCTGGCTGCGGCTGACATGCGCATCGAGCGCCTTCAGGCCCAGACCCCGGCTCCCGCCCAGGTCCGTGCGCCGGAACGCGCACCGGAGCATATCCGTACGATCGAGATCATCGAGGAAGAAGCGCCTGTCGTCGTGCGGACGGAAACGCCGGTTGTCGACGCCGAGATCATCGAGGACGTGGCCACATCCGAGAGCGAAGAGGAAAGCAACGGCGGCCGCCGTCGCCGTCGTCGCCGTCGTCGTGGTGGCCGTCGCGAGCAGAACGGAGGCGTTCCGGCAGCGGAAAACAGCCAGGAGCAGGATGCCCCGAAGGCCGAAACCCGCGAGATCGCCGCTCCCGAAGCCGCTGACGAAAACGGCATCATCCCGGGCCGTCGCCGCACCCGCTTCAAGCGCGTCGTCAAGGACACCGAAGGGTCTGAAGATACGGCTGCACAGCCCGTATCCGAGGGTCGTGACGTCGCCCCGGCGCGCGCGGCTGCGACCACCCGTTCGAACGCGCCTGCCCCGGCCCGCACCCCGCGTCGTCGTGAAGAGCGCGAGGAGCGTCCGGCACCGCGTCGCTATAGGGGTCCGACGCCTGCCGATCCGTTCGGTGGCAGCTTCGACATCTTCGATGTGATCGAGCAGGCCGAATTTGAAGGGACGACCGAAGCCCTTCAGACCGGGATCAGCACGCCCACGGAAATCGTGATCGAGCATGTTCCGGCTGCTGAAACGACCATCGTCGTGGAAGAACCGGTGGCCGAGGAGGCCCCCAAGCCCCGTCGTGGTCGCGGACGTCGTCCGGCCCGCGCCAAGGCTGTGGAAACCGCTCCGGCCGAGACGGTTGCGGAAGAAGCCCCGGCAGCAGAAGCCACTCCGGCTCCGGAAGAGCCCGTGGCCGAAGAGGCGCCCAAGCCGCGTCGGACCCGGACGCGCCGGACGCCGAAGGCTCAGCCCGTCGAGGCTGAAGCTCCGGCTGAGCCCACCGCCGAAGTCGCTGCGGCTCCCGCGGAGACTGTTTCCGAAGAAGCCGTCAAGCCGAAGCGCACCCGCGCCCGTCGCACAGCGAAGGCCAAGCCTGTCGAGGCTCCGACCACGGAGGAAGGAAATATCCTTCAGCCGGTGAACATCGATGAAGTCGCGCCGACGAAGCGTCGTGCCGGCTGGTGGAAGCGCTGATCCGTCAGCGCGTTCCGCGAACCAAGAAAAAGGCCGGTGGGGATATCCCCACCGGCCTTTTTTCTTTTGTCCCGGATAAACCCTGAAGTCTGCTTTAGCGGCAGACGCTCTGTGCGCCGGTTGCTGCGATATAGGTCCCGGTCAGCGGCTGGAAACAGGCATTGCGCGGGCAGGAACTCGTGCTCGCCACGCTCTGCGGATAGATCGCCGCCCCCGCCTGCGCCTGTTCCTGAAGCGCCGTTCCACAGAGCGGCGTATTCAGCGGGGCCGAAGGATCGTTGAACAGCTTCTTCTTGCCGTCTTCAGACGTCTCCTCGGCCAGGCCCGGCGCAAAATCCTGCGGCGGGATCCTGGCCTGCGTCGGAGGCGAGCCCGCAGGACGCGCTGGCGCCGTCGGCTGCTTGGCACAGGCTGCAAGCAGCGGCAGGGCAACGAGACTCAACCAGAACGAACGCATGCAGACTCCGGATCACAGATCGGGTGGATGAAAGATTTACAGTCCAAGATCGCCCTGCGGCGACAGGCTGTCCAGTCTTGCCCCACGATCACCGTCGGCGAAAGACAGAACGACGCGATCCGCAACAGGACGGGCCTCCGCACTCGTGACAGGCTGCCCGTTCACATCCTGCACCAGGACATAGCCGCGACTGAGGATAGCCCGGGGAGAGACGGCCTCAAGATGGCTGCCCAGTCCCTGAAGCCGGGCCTGCTGGAGACGGATGGCGCTTCTGAGGATATCGGGCGACAGGCGCTGGCGCTCTGTCCGGAGTTGGAAGGTCTGGAGCGCGCGCTGCCAGGCCGTCTCAAGTTCACCAGAGACCAGACGCAGGGCGGCCCGGCGACGCTCGATCAGCAGTTCCGGGCTGGGAAGATGAGTCGTAGGTGCCGTCAGGCGGGCACGGGCGCGGCTGACGAGAAGCTCTGGCGCCGGCAGACGCAGGGCCTGCAACCGCGCGCGACTGCGCCCGATCAGAAGCTCCGGCGATGGCAGGTGCATCCCCGGCGCATCGAGCCGGTTGCGGATGCGCATGACAAAGGAGGGGAGTGCCAGATCGAGACGCTGGCCGCGATCGTCCAGACGCATCCGGGCGGAATCCAGCAGGCCAGGCAGATCGGGCAGACGGGCGGCGGCCTGATCCAGTCGCGCGCGCGCCGTCTGGATGATGCGGGTCAGTGCCCCGGTCAGACGCGCATTGCGATGCGCCATGTCCGCGACCATTTCCGAGCGTAGGGGCACGGCCATTTCGGCGGCGGCGGTCGGTGTAGGGGCGCGGCGGTCCGAAACAAGGTCGATCAACGTCGTGTCGGTTTCATGGCCAACAGCGGAAATGATCGGCACCGGGCAGTTCGCCACAGCACGCAGAACGCGCTCGTCATTGAACGCCATCAGGTCTTCGAGCGAGCCACCACCACGCGCGACGATCAGCACATCCGGCGTGCGCGGGCGACGGACAGACATGCCTTCAATGGCCGCTGCGATCTGGGCTGCTGCGCCTTCGCCCTGAACTGGAACCGGCCAGAGCAGCACATCCCTCGGGAAGCGACGACTGATCGTCGTAATGATGTCGTGCAGCACCGCGCCGGAGCGCGATGTGATGACGCCCACCAGGGACGGCAGGAACGGAATGGCCTTTTTGCGCTCGGGGTCGAACAGGCCCTCTTCAAGCAGCTTGCGGCGCAGGCGCTCGATATTGGCAAGAAGCGCCCCCTCGCCCGCGAACTCCATGCGGTCAATGATGAGCTGGTAGCTGGAACGCTCGCCGTAAGCCGAGACGCGGCCAGTCGCGATGACCTCGTTGCCGTTTTCAGGTGCCATGCCGAGGCGTGAGACGCTTCCGCGCCAGATCACACCGGCGATCTTGCCGCCCTCATCCTTGAGCGACAGATAAACATGCCCGGAGGGATAGCGCTTGAGTTCCGTGACTTCGCCACGGACGCGCACGCGGCCGAATCCACTCTCCAGCGTACGTTTGATCGCCCCGGAAATCTCGGAAACCGAATATTGCGGAACATTCCCGCGGATCGATGCGCCATCACTCTCCATCATGCCGCCAGTCTATGCTACGCACGCCGTCAAACGAAGCCCACGAATGCATAATAAAGGATAAGCGGAATGCGCGTTTTGCTGGTCGGGTCCGGAGGGCGTGAACATGCCCTGGCTACATGTCTTGCGCGCTCACCGGGTCTGACCGCCCTTTATGCGGCACCGGGCAATCCCGGCATGGCGTCTGTCGCAACGCTCGTTCCGCTCAAGGCCGATGATGTCGCGGGGCTGGTGCATTTTGCGCAGGAGCAGAAGATCGACCTGATCGTGCCCGGCCCGGAAGCGCCGCTGGTGGCCGGTCTGGCGGATGCCTGCGCCGAAGCGGGCATTCCGTGCGCAGGTCCGACGAAGGCGGCGGCCCTGCTGGAAGGCAGCAAGGCGTTCACGAAGGATGTGGCGGACGCGGCTGGCATTCCGACAGCACGCTGGGAGCGCTTTGAAGAGGAAGCCCCGGCCATCGAATTCGTGCGCCGTCGTGGTGCACCGATCGTCATCAAGGCGGACGGTCTGGCTGGCGGCAAGGGCGTCGTCGTGGCCCAGAGCGTAGAAGAAGCCGAAGACGCCATCCGCAGGCTCGGCATGCCGCTCGTGATCGAGGAATGTCTCGTGGGCGAGGAAGTCTCGCTCTTCGCGTTCTGCTCGGATGACAAGGCCGTGCTCATCGGTGCCGCACGCGATCACAAGCGCCTCGGCGACGGTGATACCGGCCCGAACACGGGCGGCATGGGTGCAATTTCCCCGCCCCCCGCTTTCGGACGCGAGATGCAGGAAAAGGCCCTCGACATCATGGTGCGCCCGATGCTGGCCGAGATGGTCCGTCGTGGCACGCCATTCCGCGGCGTGATCTTCGCCGGGCTGATGCTGACGACCGAAGGGCCGAAGCTGATCGAATACAATGTCCGCTTTGGTGATCCAGAAGCACAGGCCCTGCTGATCCGTCTGAAATCGGACCTGCTGCCGATCCTCGCCGCTCTGGCGCAGGGAAGTCTCGAACACGCGGCCGCAGAATTTTCCGACGAGCATTCGATCTCGCTGGTACTGGCAGCGAACGGTTATCCAGACGCTCCGAAAAAGGGCGGCCGGATCAGCGGAATCGAACGTGCCGAGGCCGTTCCAGGCGTTTCGGTCTTCCATGCAGGCACGAAGCTGGTCGACGGCGTTCTGGTCGCGGATGGCGGGCGTGTGCTGACGGTCTGTGCAAAAGCTGCGACGCCGGAAGAGGCCCGGAAGCTGGCCTATGAAGGGGCATCCGCAATCCAGTGGGAGGACAAGATCTTCCGCAACGATATCGGCCTGTAAGATCGGACAGGGGCAAGCTGTCAGTTGATCGTCCCGGATTTCTGGGAGACGGCCGTTTGCCCCTGATGGCTTTCATCGAAATGCAGATGATGTCCTGCCTCCAGAGGCCTGCTCTCTTCAGGTAAAACAAAAACCTGGGCATTCTGCCGATCGATCAGGACTGCAGAATGCTCGAAAAACGGCAGTCCAAATGCCCCCTTTTCAAGAGACGACTGAAACAGGACACTGAACGCTGGCAAGGCATGACTGCCAACGTCCATATTCGTGACGGCATGTCGGCGCCCCACGGAGATGCCGACATAGCGCGTCGTCACAATGGGATCGTGACTTAATTCGTCGGGCGTCACGCCAGCGTCATTGGCCCAGGACTGCGGCATGACAGTTTCCGAAAGATCCGGGTCCAAAGCCATTTCCCGGCTGTGATGACCGATCGTGACAGCCATGCGGCCATCCGCAGACACATCGCTTCCATAAGCATCCGGCCCCATAAGCCTCTCAGGGGCCGTGCGACAGGCTGCCGTACCTCTGAAGCGCAGTAACGCGATTTTCCGGTGCGGGACGTCCAGAAGGATTGATGTCGTGTCAAACACATCTCCACCCAGCCCCAGCATTCCGATGATCGGCAGGCCGTTGATCTGGTGTCGGGCGGGTCCTTCCAGAAGGTTGGCGGGCACGCCGTGAAGATTGAGTTCTCCAAGTTGAAGATCATCCAGCCCAGTTCTGGATGTCACGATCAGTTCCCCATTCTGCGCCATCAGGGGAGCATCCCCGCCTCGTGGGAACCAGAGGTCCGCCGTGTCATGCACGAGAATGCGGGAAAAGGCCGGGCTGACGTAAAAGGTCGCCTTCTCGCCGTTAACGCGGGCTGCAATGAGTGGAGAGTCACCCTGCCCCCCGAGTAAAGGAAGCACGATGGAGGCCACAATACAGTCGGAGACATTCCTGTCCTGCGCCCAGGCAGGCACAGAGTGCAGCACGAGCGCCAGAACCGCTATCCAAAAAACTGTTCTCATGCCCATTCCTTCCTGAGAAGAAAGGAAAGCACAAAATACTGCTATTTCCGCAGGCTTTATTGCACCCAGACATGTGAAAAGAGCATGTGGCTCAGGAGCGTCGCATAATAATTCCCCAGCCGTTTCGAGACGAAATCGACGGTGCGCATCTGGATCATCGGGGCACCGGGCATCTGTTCCATAATGGCATGTCCGGCCTCCTGCCAAATCGGGGCGGCTTTTGTCGGGTCTGTCTGGGAGCGGGCCTGATCGAACAGGGCCTGGACGTGCTGGTCACAGAAGCCTGTATAGTTCGGTGAGACGGCCGAGTTCGGATGGTAGTTGTCGCAGCCGAACAGGTCATCCAGGAAGGTTGAGGCGGAGGGATAGTCCGCGAACCAGTAGGACAGCGCGATCTGGACGTGATTGGCGCTGTTCTGCTCGTAGGATTCCGCAAGCCCGGCCGTAATGGGGCGAAGCTGGACGTTCAGTCCGGCGGATTGCAGGGCATTGCGCAGATAGGTGCCCATCCCGAGTTCCATGGCCCGGTTGGGAACGACCAGTGTGACGGACGCTCCATCCGCACCGGCTTCATGGATCAAGCGGCGTGCCCCTTCCAGATCCTGCGGACAGTCCAGACCCAGATCGGCGCCCGGAATCCCATGCGGCACCATCTGGCACAGCGGCTCGGAGATGGCGCTGCCACCGAACAGGATCGTCATGGCATGACGGTTGACGGCCATGCTGACTGCCCGGCGCACGCGCACGTCCGTGAACGGTTTTTCATGCGTGTTCATCGCCAGATAATATAGACCCAGCAACGGCTCGATATGGACCTGGGACGTGTAATTCGCGCCCAGCTCTCCCAGCCGGTCGGCAGGCTTGGCGTCCAGCATCCAGTCATATCGCCCCTGCTCAACTGCCGTGACCTGCGCCTCGTCCGACAGCCCGAAATCATATTCGATGCGATCCACGAAGCCGTCCGTCTGGGCCTGCGGGTTCCAGACGTGGAAGTACGGATTGCGCTCCAGAACCATCCCGTGTCCCGGGTCGTACTGCGTGATGCGATACGGCCCGGTCCCGGGAACCGTTGTGCCGCCCATATCATGAACCGGGGTTGAAGCCGGCAGAATCACGGCATGCGGGAATGCGAGCTTGTAAAGAAATTCGCCGTCCGGCTTCGTCAGATGAAAGACGATCTCGCCGGTTTCCGGATTCCCCTCAACGCCGGGCAGCGTGCAGCGATCGGGCGTTTCCAGACATTCCGCAGCGCCTACGATACCGCCATAGAACGAGGCCGCGGTTGGGCTGCCCGCACGATAGATCCGGCGGAAAGAGGCCACGACATCTTCGACACGCACGGGCGCACCATCGGAAAAATGAAGACCCGACCGCAGATGCAGGCGCCAGGTCAGGCCATCCGGGCTGATCTGCGGCATGGCATCGGCCAGGTCCGGTACGACCTCCAGCCCCGCTGTTCCTCGCGCCAGACGGAAAGTCAGCAGCGGGTCGTACATGTTGACGAACACCTGCATGTACTGGGTGCCGTAATTGATCTGCGGGTCCAGCGTCCCGCCGGGGCCATCTGCCGTCAGATGCAGCGTGCCGCCGCGATGGGGACTGCCGAGCGTGATGCCGTTCCAGTCAGGCGGGGTCTGCTCTCCGGCAAGTGCCTGAGAAGCGCCCGGCCCCAGAAACAGCCCCGCCGCAAGAAGCGCAGCCCCCCGCTTCATTCAGCGCTTCGCCAGTTCACGCAGACGCGCGATCAGAGCATCTGCGTTGCCATCAGCCGGAATGGTGCCAGCATAGCGGGCGTTCGGGTCCATGATGACGATCTGCGGCGCGGGAACGAAATGGTCCCCCTCCTTCTGGAGCGGCGCATGATATTCGGCCGTCATGGCCTTGATCATGTTCGGCGTGGCCGTGAACGGCATGACGTGGGGTGCGACGGGCAGGACATATTCCTTAAGCGGGTCAGCCTCGTCGAACGGATTGAGGGAGACAGCCAGCGGCGAGACGCGGATACCCTCGGCCCGGAGCGTGACCAGCGCCTGTTCCATGCTCTTCAGCACGGGCTTGCACTTGTCCTCGGGGCAGTTGGCGTCGAAGAACCAGACCAACATCCAGGTGTTGTGGAAATCGCCTTCGGTGACGGTGCTCTCGCCCAGCGAGTCCAGCCGGAAGCTGCCGCCGACCTCATTGCCGTTGGACTGGACCAGAAGGCCCGGACCACCATTGGACGCCAGATGGAAGCCGACATATCCCAGAACGGCCGCCACGGCGAGAACGCCCCAGATGATGCGATTGCCGACCCGCTTGCGGCGTTCGTAATTGGTCTGCATGACCTTCCTGTCTTTAATGTGCGTCAGCCCAGCTTGGGCCGATACCGGTTTCTACTTCAAGAGCCACGTCAAGTTTGGCGGCCCCTTCCATTTCCGTGCGAACGAAATCTGCCAGCGCCTTTGCGTCCTGCTCCTCGACTTCGAAGAGCAGTTCATCGTGCACCTGAAGAACCATTTTCGCCTTCAGACCCGTCGCTGGCAGACGCCGCGCCAGATGGACCATGGCGCGCTTGATAATATCTGCTGCCCCACCCTGAAGCGGTGCGTTGATGGCCTGCCGCTCGGCATAGGCACGACGGGCACCGTTCTTTTCGGTGATGCCCGGCACATAACAGCGGCGACCGAACGGCGTCGTGACATAGCCATGCTTTTTCGCTTCTTCCTTGGTCCGCTCCATATAAGCGCGGATGCCGGGATAGCGGGCGAAATAGGCATCAATATAGGAACGCGCCTCGCCCGGTGAAATCTGGAGCTGCTGCGCCAGACCGAAGGCCGAAATGCCGTAAATGATGCCGAAATTGATGGCCTTGGCCCGGCGACGGGTCAGCGGGTCCATGCCTTCGAGCGGAATGCCGAACACTTCGGATGCCGTACGGGCATGAATGTCCTGCCCCAGACGGAACGCCTCAAGCAGCGGTTCAATCTTTGCGACATGAGCCAGAAGTCGCAGTTCGATCTGGCTGTAATCCGCGGACAGCAGAACGCAGCCGGGAGCGGCGACGAAGGCCTTGCGGATGCGCGCGCCTTCCTCGGTACGGATGGGGATGTTCTGCAGGTTCGGCTCGTTCGAAGACAGCCGTCCCGTCGTGGTGATCGCCATCTGGAAGGACGTGTGAACCCGCTGCGTGTCCTGATCCATCTGCTGGACCAGCGCATCGGCATAGGTGGATTTCAGCTTGGCCAGCTGACGCCAGTCTAGGATCTTGCGCGGCAGCTCATGCCCCTGTTCGGCCAGCGATTCCAGAACCCCGGAATCCGTGCCCCAGCTTCCGCTTTTCGTTCGCTTGCCGCCGGGCAGCCCCATTTCATCAAACAGGATCTCGCCAAGCTGCTTGGGCGAGCCGACATTGAAGCTCCGCCCGACCTGCTCGTGGATTTCCTGCTCGATCGTCCCCATGCGCTCGGCAAAATCGGCGGACATGCGGCGCAGTTCGGTGGCGTCCACCTTGATTCCGACATCTTCCATATCCGTCAGGATCTGGATCAGCGGACGCTCGATTTCCTCATACAGCGCCAGCGCCTGACGGGTCCGCAACTGCGGACGCAGCACCTGCCACAGACGGAGCGTCACGTCAGCATCCTCTGCGGCATAGGCGGTTGCGGCTTCTATTGTGACCTGCGCGAACGGAATGCGCTTGCGCCCCGTCCCCGTTACGGAATCATAGGTGACGGGCGTGTGCCCCAGATGCAGTTCCGACAGCTCATCCATGCCCTGCCCATGCTCACCGGCGGACTGGGCGTAGGAAATCAGCATCGTATCATCGATGGGCGTAATCTCGGGAACACCCGCGCCACGAAAGACGGTCAGATCATATTTCGCGTTCTGGAATACCTTCAGGACGGACGCATCCTGCAACAGCGGCTTCAGACGCTCCAGCGCCTCGGTACGATCCAGCTGACGAACGAAAGCCTCCCCGGTTGAATCTTCTTCCAGAAGATCACGTATAGTTTCGTGCAGGAACGGCACATAACAGGCCTTCCCCGGCGCAACCGACAGCGACAGCCCAACCATATTGGCCTGCCGCGCATTGAGGCTGTCCGTTTCGGTATCGACGGCCACCACACCCGCAGCCCGGGCGTCCGCAATCCAGCGGTCCAGCGCGTCCATGTCCGTCACAGTCTCATACGGACCATAAGGCGCATCGGGGATCGTGACGGCCGCAGCCTCCTCACGTGCAGCCGCCTTGTCCTCAGGCCGGACGATCTGGCGCGTGAACGGACGCGGCTTTGCAGCCAGACCCAGCCCCATGCGCTGGATGGTGGAATGGAATCCCATTTCTTCCAGCCAGTCCCGCAGGGTCTCGCGAACAGGCTCGCGGCAACCGAGTTCGCTGATCGGCTGTGGCATCGGCGCGTTGTCGTCCAACAGCACCAGTCTGCGGGACATGCGCGCGGCATCGGCATGCTCGATCAGATTGTCACGCCGCTTGGACGCCTTCATACCCGGCGCGGCGGCGAGGATCTGCTCCAGCGTGCCGTACTCGTTTACGAGTTGCGCCGCACCTTTCGGACCAATCCCGGGAACGCCGGGCACATTGTCCGTCGAATCCCCCATCAGCGCCTGAACATCCACGACCTGATCAGGGCGAACACCGAACTTGGCTTCGACCTCGGCTTCGCGGATCGGCTTCTGCTTCATGGGGTCCATCAGCTCGACGCCGGGCCGCACGAGCTGCATCAGATCCTTGTCAGACGAAATGATGGTGCAGCAGCCGCCCGCTTCCACGGCCGCTTTGGCATAGGCTGCGAGAAGGTCATCCGCTTCCCATCCGGCAAGCTCGATCGACGGCACGTTGAAAGCCGCCGTAGCATCGCGGATCAGACCGAACTGCGGGCGCAGGTCTTCCGGAGCTTCCGGTCGGTGTGCCTTGTACTGCGGATAGATCTCGTTGCGGAACGTCGTGCGGCCGGCATCGAAGATCACGGCCAAATGCGTTCCCACATGGTCCCGCAGCAGACGCGCCAGCATGTTCGTAAAGCCATAGACCGCATTGACCGGCACGCCCTGGGGGCTGCTCATCGGCGGCAGGGCGTGGAACGCGCGGAAGATGAAACCGGACCCGTCGATCAGTACCAGATGAGGCTTTTCCAGATCGGCTTTTCCCGGATCAGGTTTTTCTGGCGGCACGAATGTCTCCCTTCTCGCCCCGAAGGAGCGGACGTTCTAAAATCATCCGTGATGATAGGCTCATTCCCTTCCGTTTCAAACCGCCTCGGACGTCTTTCCTTCGGCCTGCTCTGCCTGATGACCCCGCTGGCGCTACAGGGCTGCACGGCACCCCATATTCCGGACCTGCATCCGACAGCACAGGAAACGGCCCTCATCCCCCCGACACTCACACTCGACATGTCGGATGGCGCCCATATTCCCCTGCGACTGTATCCGGCCCTCACACCGAGCCCCCGCGGCATCATCCTGGCCCTGCACGGTTACGGCGACAGCCGGGATGCCTGGGAGTTCGCCGCATCGGTCTTCACGTCCCAGGGCTTTACGCTCGCCGCGCCGGACATCCGGGGCTTTGGCGGAACTGCCGACCGGGGTGGATGGAGCAGCACGGCCAGACTGGTGCAGGACGCCCGTGAACAGGTGCTCTGGCTGCATACCCGCTATCCCGGCACACCCATTCACGTCATGGGAGAAAGCATGGGCGGCGCCATAGCCCTGCTTCTGGCCGCGACAGACACGCCCCATATCAGCAGCACGATCCTGCTTGCCCCTGCGGCGCTCGATATCGGTCAGCCCTGGGAGAGCATTCTGGGCGGTCTTGATCTCCTGACCCCACACTGGAAGCTCGACGGATCGGCCGTCCCCGGTCACCGGGTTGCAAGCGACAACCTCAAGGCCCTGCGGCGGATGTATTTCGATCCCCTCACCCTGCACAGTTCGACGATCCATCCACTCTATGGCCTGACCCTGCTGATGCAGACCGCCTACAAGGCCGCCCCCCGGGCCCGGACCCCGCTGCTCATTATTTTTGGTGGCCGTGACCAGTTCGTCCTGCCACCTTTCACGGCGCGTCTGCTGCGTAGACTGCCCCCCGACACGCGGATCGACGAACTGCCCGGCGCCCATCATCTTCTCAGCCGGGACCACCGGGGCGCGGCACAGGATGCCGTCTCATGGCTGACAGACCCCGACCGCTTCCTGCCATCAGGCGGCGATATCGCCGCTGCCGCATGGCAGGCCACCGCCCAGACACAGACTTTTCCATGACCTTCTGCCAGCCGTATGCCCTGACGACAGAACTTTCAAAAAAGAGGGCTGGCAATCTGTCGCCGAAGCAGTTATCTGAGGGCGCATGGACCTGTAGCTCAGCTGGATAGAGCGTTGCCCTCCGAAGGCAAAGGTCACGCGTTCGAATCGCGTCAGGTCCACCATCAAGCTTAAATCGCTATTTCTGTCAGAAGACAGTCACCGCAAATATTGCGGGACAGGCAGGTCGCTCCGACTAAAGTCCAGCGCCGAATCTTCCGTTTAACTTTTTATAAACCACACACGAATAATGATCTGCCATGCCCCTGAAAAGCTGGCGATGAAGATTGTGGTGAACCTCCCCATCCCAGAAGCGTCAGTCCCACCCCTCTCACAAGAGGCCCTGAAGAATGACGACTGTTTACTGGATCGGCGCCGAATCAGACGATTTTTACTATCAGAGTTCTGATGGGACCAAGTCAAACTGGAGCGACAACTCCATTCCACAGGCAACCGTGGGCGAAACAGTAGTCATTGCCGGCACTTCGGACGCTCCTGCCACCGCCGTTGCCAGTAATCCGGCCATCAGACAGATCCTCAATCTCACGGTCGGCGACTATGGCACGCTTGAAATTCTGGCGGCAGCCAATTCGTCGTCACTGGGCGGCTATGTGTTCGCCACCCATGCCCTGGACATCACCTCCAAAGGCACGGTTGTCATCAATACGGCCGCTCCGGTCGAACTTGGCGCAAGCTGCACCGTCGATGGCACGCTGACCATCCTGAACAACACAGGATCCGTTCTCGACAACGATTCCATTTCCGGCAGCGGAACATTGAACCTGATCGGATCCCAGCTGGGCACAGTCAGCAATCCGGTAGCCGTTACTGGCGATCTTTCGGTTGTTTTGCAGAATAACGCAACATTCTGCGCCGATCTCTCCGGCAGCACCGGTTCCGTTACTTTTGACACCAACACACAGAACACCTTTGTTCTGGATGATGTCGGGGCGACAATCAACACGGCTTTCTACGGCGTTTCCGAGAAATCCCTTTTTGCCATCCGTGCTGCCGATGGCGTGGTCCCTGTCTCCGCAAATTGGACACAGAATGCCAATACCGGTTCCTGGACGGTCCAGATCAATTCATCCACGGGCACGATCGTAACACTGGACGATGTCCATACAGCCAATGGATTCATTCCGGGAACGGCAAGTTTCAGTCAGGACAGTGCCGGAAACTATATCCTTTCTGAAAGTAATGCTTCGTCCACTGGCACCGTGACAAGCGCTGCCCCTTTTACAGACACGACCAATACATCCCCCGCAGGGCTGACATATTTTTACGACAGCACCCAGACGCCCAATACCAACCATTTTTCGCCACCAGCCACGACTGCGGATAACCGCGCGGACTGGGCCGATGGAGCCAACTGGGCACTCGGAACGACGCCCTGGGACACTCCTGCGAATTCGGCCAATTTTGATACCTATGACGGGGTGTCCGCCTACGGTGTCATTGCCACGGCCAACGCGACCCAGATCGCCAGCATCGAACTCATGGGGAATAGCGACCTTCTGATTTCGGCCCAGACGTCTGGGGCAGGGTATGCTTTCGCAACAGCAAGTGCCTGCATTTATGGCGGTTGCACCCTGACGATTGACACACCCTCAGGTGTGGAACTGGGCGAACACGTCCAGGTCATGGGAACGCTGAAAATCGAAAACAATCCGGGGAAAGTGGTGCTCGATGCCCTGAACATCTGCGGCGGCGGCACCATTGATGTGATCAATTCAACATTCGGCTCGGAAAACACCCCTGCCTATCTTGATATATCAACGCTCAACATTCAGGAAAACAGCACCGTATACTTCGGAGCACGCACTTTTCCCCAAAGCGTAATTTTCGACAATACTTCAAATACGGTTGTTTTCGACGGGAACGAGAATACAATCTCGGCATCCTTCCAGAATGTCAGCGCAGGAACGTCATTCGTCATCAACAATGCAAGCACTGCCGTATGGAACCATACGCCCGTATCTGCTGCATATTCCCTTAATCAGGATGGAACCTATACCCTGACCATTACGCGGTCTGACAACAGTACGCTCGTCCTCAACAATATTCAGGTCTCCAGTGATTTCACGCCAGCGGCTACGGCAGGTGTGTCCCAGTTGCCGGATGGAGACTGGGTTATTTCGACCTTGCGGCAGGACACCTGCTATCTGACCGGCACCCTGATCCGTACCGATCATGGGGACGTAAAGGTTGAAGATCTTCAGATCGGGGATCTGGTGGCAGTTCTCGACGATGAGAAAGCGTTCCGTCCCGTTATCTGGACCGGTTACCGCGATACGATTGTCAGCCCGTCGGAGCATAGCGAGGATGCAGGCTACCCTATCCGGATCCGGGCCAACGCTTTTGGTGACAACCAGCCCGCGCGGGATCTTCTGGTGACTCCCGAACATTGTATCTATGTCGATGGGGGATTTGTTCCGGCCAGAATGCTCGTGAACGGCACAAGCATTTTCTATGACCATTCGATCACCCATTATCGCTACCATCATTTCGAAACAGACAGACACAGCGTTGTTCTGGCGGAGAACCTGCCTTCGGAAAGCTATCTCGATACCGGCAACCGTCAGAGTTTCACCACGAATGTCTCTCCGCTGTTCGCTCCCGCAAAATCCTGGGCCGAGGCTGCAGCTCCGCTTAAAATCGCGCCGGACCAGGTTCAGCCTGTGTATGAGCGGCTGTGCGAGCGCGCCGAATCCCTGGGTATGGGCCGCCCCACCGTTCCTGCCACCACCACGGATCCCGGCCTTGAAGTCTTCACGCTCACCGGCCAGCGTCTTCGGCGCATGCGCCATACCGGCGACCAGTTCCTGTTCGAGATCCCAGCCGGCATCGACAAGGTCATCATCAGATCCCGGTCATCACGACCTTCGGATGTCATCGGCCCGTTCTGTGATGACCGGCGCGCACTTGGCGTCCTGATCGGGAACGTGAAACTCTGGGATTCCAGAGAAAGCCGCGTCATTGACACCCATCTGAACACGGACCTGCCCGGTTGGCATCAGCGGGAACACCCAGACCTGCGCTGGACCAACGGTTCTGCGACCCTGCCGCTGGGTTATCGCGAACCAACCGGAAACGGCGTTCTCTGTATTCAGATCGTCAATGCGGGACCCTATCTGCTCGCCGCAGACGAGACAGCTGCCCAGGCCCTGAGCGCCTGAGACGTCTCAAGCAGATTGTCTTTGTGAATGGCTGCCCTCAGAGCAGCCATTTTTCAGACGAAGCTCATCGTCCTGACATCAATCATCCCGAAATCCGTAATCTTGAGATGAGGAATCACAGGTAACGGCAGGAAGGCCAGTTGCAGAAACGGCTCTTCCAGAACAACGCCCATCGTCTTCGCCGCCTTGCGCAGGATGATGAGATCATCCCGGACCTGTTCGTAAGGCGCATCGCTCATCAGGCCTGCGACCGGGAGGCGCAGATCTGCCAGAACCTGTCCGTTCCGGACTGCCACAAAACCGCCACCGGTTTTCTCCAGATGATTCACCGCACAGGCCATGTCGGCGTCGCTGGTTCCAACAACGCAGATATTATGGCTGTCATGCCCGACGGACGACGCCAGCGCGCCTTCCTTCAGACCGAAACCCCGCACGAAACCGCGCCCGATATTGTCGTTATGCCCATGCCGCGCCACGACGCAGACCTTGGCGACATCCTGTTCCGGATCCGGCAGAACATGGCCATGGTCTTCAGGCAAATCCAGCCGCAGGAATTCCGTGATGATCTGGCCAGGAATGACCCCCATGACAGGACGGTCTCTGCCGCTGCCTTCAACAGCCATGTCCTGCGCCGTTACGGGGCGGGGGAGTTTCACGCTTTCCAACCCAACGGGCGATACGATCTCGCGGCTGGCAAACAGCGCATCATTCACCAGACGACCAGCGGAAATGACGTCTGAAACCTGACAGCGCTCCAGATCATCAAGCAAGACGATATCCGCGCGCTTGCCCGGCGCAATCTGTCCACGATCCTTCAGGCCAAAAGCTGTGGCCGCGGACAGGGATGCGGCACGATACGCAGCCAGCGGCTCCACACCCAGTTCGATGGCCCGACGGATCAGGAAATCCAGATGACCCTCATGGGCGATTTCGAGCGGATTGCGGTCATCAGTGCAGAACGCAAAGAACGGCGAAGTCGCGACGTTCAGCAGCGGCACCAGCGCTTCAAGATCCTTGCAGACCGATCCTTCCCGGATCAGGACCGTCATACCCTTGCGCACTTTTTCCAGCGCTTCATCAGCAGCCGTGGCTTCATGGTCGGTTGAAATACCGGCTGCCAGATAGCCGTTCAGGGCCTTGCCGCGCATGAGCGGTGCGTGACCGTCGATATGACCATCCGCAAAGGCGGCCAGCTTGTCCACACAGCCCGGATCACCATTCAGAACACCCGGGATGTTCATGAACTCGGCCAAACCGATCACTTTCGGATGGTCCCGATACGCCACCAGATCGTCCACGTTCAGCACCGCGCCCGATGTCTCCATGGACGTGGCTGGAACACAGCTCGACAGGTTGACGCGCAGATCCATGATGGTCCGCTCGGCAGCGGCCAGAAAGTAATCGAACGCCGCACGCCCCAGCACATTGGCCATTTCATGCGGATCGCAGATGGCCGTCGTCACACCATGCGGCAGAACGCAGCGATCGAACTCGAACGGCGTGACGAGCGACGATTCAACGTGCAGATGGGTGTCGATGAAGCCCGGCACGGCGATCCGGCCCACGCCGTCAATCGTCTGCACGCCTTCGTATTCACCGTAAGTCCCGACGATCCGATCGCCGCAGATGGCGATATCGGTTGGGATGAGATCGCCCGTGACCAGATCGAACAGCCGGACATTGCGGATGACCAGATCGGCGGGTTCGTGGCCCTGACCCTGGGCCACGCGACGCATGATGGTTTTCTGCATGCCTGAAATCCTCCGTACGTCAGCAGTGCATGCTTATACCGCACGAAGGGTGAGCAACTCAAAGCGGCATGTTGTCGATCAGCCGGACCTCCCCGGCCCGCACTGCCAGAAGCGCCAGCGCGTTATCGGAACAGGGCTGTTCGCGGCGGAACGTGTCTGCGTTCACAACCGTCGCATAGTCGATATCCGGAAGTCCGGCTTCGGTCAGGACCGCACGCATGGCATTTTCCAGAATGTCCACATCACGCTCGCCATTGAGGAACAGCCGCGTGGCTTCCTGCAAAGCCTGCAACAGGGCCGGAGCTTTCTGACGGTTTTCGGTTGTCAGACGCACATTGCGGCTGGAACGGGCCAGACCATCTGCTTCACGCGCGATATCGCAGACCACGATTTCAACCGGAATATCCAGATCCGCCACGAAGCGGCGCACAACCGCGCATTGCTGGGCATCCTTCTGCCCGAAATAGGCCCGCTGCGGCTGGACGATGTTGAACAGTTTGGTCACCACCGTTGCCACACCGGAGAAATGTCCAGGGCGGGACTGGCCTTCGAGTTCATCCGCAACGCCGCCGACTTCAATCCGGGTGACTGCACCGGACGGATAAAGCACATCGGGCGTCGGCAGAAACACCAGATCGGCTCCGGCCTCTTTCAGAAGCGCCAGATCACGCTCGGGATCACGTGGATAAGACGCATAATCCTCATTCGGGCCGAACTGCGTAGGATTGACGAAAATACTGACGGCCACCGCGCCATTTTCTGCCTTCGCACGTCGAACCAGCTCGAGATGGCCTTCATGCAGAAATCCCATGGTCGGAACGAAACCCAAGGTCGGATAAGCCGTCCGCGCTGCACGAAATGCCCCGATTGTCTCAAAAACCTGCATGTCATGTCCCTTTCCCGCCAGAACTGCGGGCGCGGAGCCTGACAAACCCTGCTTCACATGGCAATCAGGCGCTTATGAATGCTGCGCCCCCTTCCCCATCCATCGCCATTATCGGTGCCGGTCCCGCAGGGCTGTTCGCGGCAGAAATCCTGTCCGCACGAGGATGCAGAGTGCAGGTTTTCGACCGGATGCCGAGCGTGGGGCGCAAGCTGCTCATGGCAGGCCGCAGCGGCCTGAACCTGACACATTCGGAGCCGCTGGACCGTTTTCTGAGCCGCTACGGCAAAGCGCGGAACTGGCTCGAACCCGCTATCCGCGCGTTTCCGCCATCGGCGTTAACGGAGTGGGCCGAAGGACTGGGACAGACCTGCTTTTCCGGCTCCTCAGGACGCGTCTTCCCCATAGCCATGAAGGCCTCTCCACTGCTGCGCGCGTGGCTCCACCGGCTGACGGAACAGGGCGTCCAGATCTACACCCGGCATCGCTTTCTGGGCTGGGAGGGTGCAACATTGCTGTTCGAGACGGCGGACGGACAGAGAACCGTCAAAGCCGATGCGACCGTTCTGACCATGGGGGGCGCAAGCTGGTCGCGTCTGGGATCGGACGGCCGCTGGGCGGATTTCATGACGGATGAGACAGCGCCTTTCGCTCCCGCAAACTGCGGTTTCCTACCCGACTGGCCCGCCGATTTTGCGGCCCGACATGAAGGCAGCGTGCTTCATTCCGTGGGGCTATCCTTCGGCACGCGCCAGACCCGTGGCGACCTGACCATCACATCGCGCGGACTGGAAGGCTCGGCGCTCTACGCGCTCTCGGCGGATCTGCGGGAGAGGATCACAGCCGCAGGACGCGCAGTCCTTACGCTCGACCTCCGCCCTACGCTTTCAGTCGATGACGTCCTCAAACGCCTGCTGGCCCAGCGGGAACGCGAGAGCCAGAGCAACCGGCTGCGCAAGGCCCTGTCGCTGGATGCACCCTCCCGCGACCTTCTGAAGCACGCCACCCCGAAAGACGCCACTCCACTCCAGCTTGCTCAGACCCTCAAGGCCCTTCCCCTGCCACTGATTGGCATGGACGCGCTTGATCGAGCCATCTCGACAGCCGGCGGCATACGGCAGGATGCCGTGGACGAGCGGTTCATGCTGAAATCCCGCTCCGGTGTTTTCGTGGCGGGAGAAATGCTGGACTGGGAGGCGCCCACGGGCGGCTATCTGCTTCAGGGCTGTTTTTCCACGGCTCATGCTGCTGCAAATGGCGTCCTTGGGTGGCTAGAATCGTCCAATTCCGCTATCGCCTGACGCCATGACATCCATCGTTCTCGGACAGGGCCGCGACGGCTCCGACACCTGCATTGATCTGCCGGAACTCCTGGCCACGCGCCTGCTGGTCCAGGGCAATTCCGGCTCGGGAAAATCGCATCTTCTGCGGCGCCTGCTGGAGCAGACCGCGACCCTCGTCCAGCAGGTCATGATCGATCCGGAAGGCGATTTCGTCACCCTGGCCGACCATTACGGCCATCTGGTGATCGACGTCGAAGATCAGTCTGAAGCCAGTCTGCGCGCTGCTGGCGAACGTGTACGCGCCCATCGGGCCTCCGTGGTGCTGAACCTTGAACAGGTCGAAGCCGAAATGCAGCTTCGGGCAGCTGGCGCGTTCCTTAACGGCATGTTCGAGGCTCCCCGCGCGCACTGGTATCCCGTTCTCGTGGTGGTCGATGAAGCCCAGCTTTTCGCGCCTGTCGCGGGGGGCGACACGTCCGATGAAGCCCGCCGCCTGTCACTCGGAGCCATGACGAACCTCATGTGCCGTGGCCGAAAGCGTGGTCTGGCCGGTGTCATCGCAACGCAGCGTCTGGCCAAGCTGGCCAAGAACGTCGCAGCCGAAGCGTCCAACTTCCTGATGGGCCGGACCTTCCTTGATATCGACATGGCGCGCGCAGCCGATCTTCTGGGTATGGAGCGCCGGGCAGCGGAATCCTTCCGGGATCTGGCGCGCGGTCAGTTCATGGCGCTCGGCCCAGCCCTGAGCCGTCGTCCGAAGCTTGTGACCATCGGTCCCGTCACGACAGCCAGTCATGCCACCGGCCCGGTTCTCGTACCGCTCGAACCCGTCTCGGCCGAAGACCTGCGGGATATCATTCTCGAACCGGTCCACGAATTTACGCCCCGTGCCCGCAGGGAATCCCGTCCGCCCCCGCCGGACCTGCTGGCACAGCTCGATGCTTATGGCGCCGAACGCGAGGCCGAAGAGCCCGCTCCGGCAGCCGTCGTCGTCGAAGCCGATCCCGACCAGCTCTGGTCGCTGGTGGCCGAAGTCGTGGCCGGGGAAGGCTCGGACTATAAGCCGCTGGCCACCCTGTATCAGGACTTCCAGCTCCGGGCGCGGATTCAGGGCCTGTCGCGGAATGTACTGGAACTGGGGCCGTTCCACCGGATGCTGGCCACCATCCGCGCCGGGCTGGACCGCGAGCGTTCTGAAAGCGAGGACTGGAAACAGGCGCAGGCCATCGCTGCGACCCTGCCCGAAGACGTGCAGGGCGTCTTCCTCCTCCTCGCCCGCACGGCACTCGACGGCGAGACCTGCCCGGGTGACGAGGCTCTGGCCCGCGCCTATGGCACGCACTCTCTGGGCCGTGCCCGCCGGCAGCTGAACTATCTGGAAGAGCGCGAAGTCATCGTCCTTCAGGAGACGCCGCTGGGCCGCCGCGTCGCCATCGTCGGGCTGGGATGGCAGACGGCCTGACTGTCATCATTCTGTCACGCCACGTTCACAGGAGCTTCACACGCAGTTCTTTAAGGAAAGATTAGGTTCCGCCGCATTCGATCTCTTCTCCATCCGGAAAGACTTTCAATGCCGCGCAACCTGCTGCGTTCCCGCCTGCTTCTGACCGTTTTCTGCTCGCCATTTGCGCTGGCTGCAGCCCTTCCCCACCCTGTCGAGGCAGCAACGACAGGAACGAAAAAAACCACTACCGCCAGACATGACACCAAACACAAGGCCAAGGTTGACGCCGTGGCCGGCGGTACGGAACAGCTCGTCATCACCGCACGCCGGACCCGCTCCGAACAGGGTCTGAGCCATACGCAGATCCAGCGGATCCTGCCGGGTGTGAACCCGATCAAGGCGCTGGAAATGCTGCCGGGCGTCGTGTTCAACAATGCCGATCCCTGGGGCAATAACGAGCAGAACTCCTCGCTCTATGTCCACGGCTTCAACCAGAACCAGCTCGGCTACACGCTCGACGGCATCCCCCTCGGCGATCAGGCCTATGGCAACTATAACGGCCTCTCCCCGCAGCGCGCGGCCATCAGCGAGAACATCGGCTCGGCATCGGTCTCCTCGGGTGCAGGTGCGCTTGGCACGGCGTCCACGTCCAACCTTGGTGGTACGCTCCAGTTCACGACGCAGGATCCGCTGAAGAAGCGCGGCGCGCAGATTGAACAGGTTTTCGGGAGCTGGTCCACGTTCCGCACCTTCGCCCGGATCGATACGGGTGAATTCGGCAACGGCAACTCGGCCTATGTCTCCTTCTCCCGTCAGGATGCCCGCGCCTGGGATTTCGCCGGTCATCAGGGCGGCTATCAGGTCAACGCGAAGTTCGTGCACAACAGTGAGCATGACCACTTTTCGACCTTCTTCGACTGGTCCCAGAAGGTTGAGCCGAACGAGGACAGCATTACGCTGCCGAGCGGTTATGGTCTCTATGTCCGCCCGTTCACCTACCCGAATTTCAGCTATGCCAAGGCCAATGCCAACGCCGTCGGCCTGAACTACCGCAATTATTATTCAGCGGCCCAGCGCGAGGATTTCCTTGCCTATTCCAAATGGACGCATGATTTCAGCGAGAACCTGCACTGGGACAACAGCATCTATTATCACCATGATCTGGGTGAAGGTGTCGTGGCCGGTCCGATCTCGGCTGCCGGTCTGCCGACGCTGTTCGCCGCCTATTATCCGGGGCAGGATCTGAACACCGTCTTCGGTGGCTCGGGCTATGCAACCCGTACGACCGAATACTGGGACAACCGCGGCGGCCTGATGTCCACGCTGCGCTACCATCTCGGCAAACACTCGATCGAAGTCGGTGGCTGGTATGAGCGCAACAACAACACGCAGGCCCGTCGCTGGTATCCGCTGGACGCCAACAACCCGACCACGCCTTACGAGCGCCAGCAGAACGCCCTGATCGACCAGTACACCAACAATTTCTACACCAATACATTCGTCACGCATCTGCAGGATAACTGGCAGATCTCGAAGACTTTCTCCCTGATGGCGGGCTTCAAGTCCGAGCTGGTCTATACGAACGGCACGCTCCCCGTGGCTGCGAAGCCGGGCTCGCTCTCTCCGTCCTATGCCGTGACGGCTCCGGGTGGCGAAATTGATGCCGCCAAGCCGTTCCTGCCCGCTTTCGGCGCGGTCTGGGACATCACGAAGCACGAACAGTGGTTCGCCAACATCCAGGAAAACATGCGCTCCTATCAGGACGCAGGTTACGGCAACGCCACCCCCTGGGGTGCGACCAGCCAGGCCGCCTTCGAAGAGTTCAAGAAGAACGGCAAGCCCGAAACCTCATGGACGTATGAGACCGGTCTGCGTGAGCATCGCCAGATCCATCTCGGCCCGCTGACGGCCATTGAAGGTCAGGTCGAGTACTATCACGTCCACTTCTCGAACCGTCTTCTGGCCGTAGCGACGACGCAGACCCTGTCGTCCATTATCGGTTCGGCCACCACGCTTGCAAACGTGGGCTCGGTCACGACGGATGGTATGGACTTCTCCTTCACCACCCATTTCGGCCCGCATTTCTCACTATATAACGCGCTGTCCTACAACAAGTCCGTTTACAACGATAACTACAGCACGGGCTCGAGCGTCATCCATACAGCTGGCAAGAACGTCGTCGGCATGCCGGACTGGTCGGAGAAGTTCGTCTTCACCACCAACTGGGGCAACGCCTACGGCCAGTTCACCGGTGACGTCATCGGCAAGCGCTATGCGACCTACACCAACGACATGTGGGCCGCACCCTATGCGCAGTTCAACTTGAACGCGGGCTACACTTTCCACAACATCCCGCATCTGGCGTCCCTGAAGGTCCAGGGCAACATTACCAACCTGACAAACACCAAGGGATGGTCCACGATCAACGCGACCCAGACTTCGGGTCAGTTCTCGGCCTATCCCATCGCGCCGCGCATGTTCTTCCTGAGCATCAGCGCCGCCCTGTAAGGAGTTCCGTCATGCTGTCACGCCGCCGCGCACTGGGCCTGCTGGCTGCCGGAGTTCCCGCTCTTCACCTGCGGGCAAAGGCGGCCCCCTCACTGGCACCGAAGCCCCTCGTGTTCGCCCATCGCGGGGCCTCGGCCCTGCGTCCGGAGCACACACTGGCGTCCTATGCCCGCGCCATGATGGATGGTGCGGATTTCATCGAGCCTGATCTCGTCATGACAAAGGACGGCCATCTGGTCGTCCGCCATGAGAGCAACATCGCCGGCACAACGGACGTGGCGGACCATCCGGAATTCGCCTCCCGTCATCGCACGCTGAAGATCGACGGAAAGAACGAAACCGGCTGGTTCACCACAGACTTCACACTGGCCGAACTCAAGACCCTTCGTGCCCGCGAACGCCTTTCCACGATCCGGGTCCACAACACCCGCTATGACGACCACTTCGAAATCCCGACCTTCGAGGAAGTTATCGAGCAGGTCGCCGCCCAGTCGGCCGCGACGGGCAAGGTCTTTGGACTGGTGCCGGAAATCAAGCATTCCACCCATTTCAACAGCCTCGGCCTGAACCCCGAAGCCGCGTTCCTGCGGACCATCGCCGCCCACGAGTACACACGGCAGGCCCCGCTGGAACTCCAGTCCTTCGAGACCGGCAATCTGGGACGCATCCGGGCGGACGTCCTGTCCATCAACCCGCAGGCGCGTCTGATGCTGCTTATGGGCGAGCGCAAGGACGTCCCACCGGATCTTCTGGCAGCAGGCAAGACCACGACGTTCGGCGATCTCATGACGCCGGAAGGCCTCAAGGAAATCCGCCGCTATGCCGACGTGATTGGTCCATCCAACACGGACCTGATCCCGCGTGACAGCAAGGGCGGCTGGCTTGAGCCCTCCACGCTTGTAACGGATGCCCACAAGGCCGGACTGCTGGTTCATTCCTATACGGCACGGCCGGAAAACCACTTCCTCCCGGCCCAGTTGCGCAGCGATGCCGGAGACGCCGCCCGCAACCCCAAAGGCATGATCGCGGAAGTCCGCCGCTATCTGGACATGGGGATCGACGGCTTCTTCACGGATGATCCCGCTCTGGGACGCATTGCCGTGAACGGCATGATCTGAACGCCATTACCCCACAAAAAAGGAGGCCTCCCCGACCGAGAGAGCCTCCTTTTTTTGTGACCTGACAGAAATCTCAGGCGAGCTTGAAATGCTTGATGATCGCCTTATTGAAAGCCGGAATATCATCCGGGCAGCGTGAGAAGACATAAGGACCGTCAACAACGACCTCATTATCCACCCAGGTCGCGCCAGCATTTTCCAGATCCGTCCGGATGGCCGGCCAGGACGTGACAGTCCGGCCTTTCAGCTCATTCACCTCAATCAGCGTCTGCGCGCCGTGACAGATGGCGGCGATCGGCTTGTTCGCTTTCACGAAAGCGCGGGCGAATGCCACGACATCCTTGTTCATCCGCAACGCATCCGGAGAGGCCAGACCGCCCGGAAGCAGCAACGCGTCGTAATCCTCGGCCTTTGCATCGGCAATCGCCAGATCGGCCCGGATCTTGTTGGACGGATAGATGTCCTTGTTAACGGCTTGGAATTCCCCTGCCTTGAGGGAAATGACCGTGACGGTCGCACCGGCTTTTTCCAGCGCTTCCTGCGGACCCGTCAGTTCGATTTCTTCGAGGCCGTCAGTGGCCAGTGCAGCGACTTTTACCATGGTTCCGGTCCTTTCAGAGAATGCGGGCGACGGAAAGGCCGCCGCCCGTCAGACAATTATGCGTTGAGATAGATAGTCTTGGTCTGGACATAGGCTTCCATGCCGTGCTGTCCGTCCTCGCCGCCCAGGCCACTTTCCTTGTAGCCATGGTGGAAGCCCTGCGGCGCCTCACCACCCGGACGGTTCACATAGACCTCACCGAATTCCAGATCGCGGGTCATACGCAGGATGCGGCTCAGATCGTTGGTGAAGAGATAGGCTGACAGGCCGTAGCGGCAGTCATTGGCCCAGGCGATCGCCTGATCGAAATCCTTCACGCGGATCAGCGACATGACCGGACCGAACACCTCGTTATGAACGATGTCCATGTCCTGCGTGACATCCGTCAGCAGCGTCGGGGCGTAGAAATAGCCCTTGTCATACACGCCACCCGTCAGACGCTTGCCGCCAATGGCGAGACGTGCGCCCTGACGGACAGCATGCTCGACCATTTCATGCACCTTGTTGAGTTCGTCCTCGCTCACCTTCGGGCCCATATCCGTAGACGGGTCTGTCGGCAGCCCAACCTTCAGAGCCTCGATCTTCTCACGGACCTTCTGGACGAACTTGTCGTAGACAGCCTCGTGGATATAGGTGCGCTCGTTGCAGGTGCAGACCTGACCGGCATTGTTGAAGCGCGCCGTGACTGCAGCATCAGCCGCACGGTCGATATCGGCATCTTCCATGACCATGAACGGTGCCTTGCCGCCCAGTTCAAGCCGGACTTCCTTCAGCGTTTCCGAAGCTGCGGCCATGATCTTCTTGCCGGCGGGGGTCGAGCCCGTCATCGTGATGAGCTTGATGTCCTTATGCGCCACCAGCGGCACACCGACATCCTTGCCATCACCCGTCACGACATTGATGACGCCATGCGGAATCTTAGCTTCTTCGACCAGCTTTGCCAGATGCAGGCAAGCCAGCGGCGTCAGCTCATGCGGCTTGACGACAATCGTGTTGCCCGCAGCCACAGCCGGACCGATCTTACGGGCGCACAGAGCCAACGGGAAGTTCCAGGCCGTGATCGCACCGATAACGCCCAGCGGCACACGATCGATCAAAATCTTCTCTTCCGGGGAGCTGCCGGGAATGATTTCACCCTGAAGCCGCAGCACGTTCTCGGCTGCAAAGCGCAGCAGACCGATTGCAAAATCCACCTCGATCCGGGCTTCCTTCAGTGGTTTGCCCATTTCGGACGTGATGATGGCGGCCAGCTTTTCCTTGTCGCGCTTCACCAGATCCTTAAGCGCATGAATGTAATCGGCACGCTCGGTGGCCATACGGCGGCTCCAGCCAATGAAGGCCGATTTCGCGGCAGAGACAGCCGCATCTACATCGGCCTGACCGCCCTTGGCGACTTCGGCGACGACGGCTTTGGTGGCCGGGTTTTCAACCTTGATCCACTCTCCGCCCTTCGGTGCGACCCAGCTTCCATTAATGAAGAGATTGTTTTTCTCAGTCATGAAGGTTCCTGCATTTTCTATGTGGCGACCATGCGCTCCGTGATGAAACAGACGCATCAGCCAACCAGCAGTTCATTCGATGACCGTAAGGTGCAGGCATTCTCTCATAATAAAAAGTGATGATTCGTAAGCTCAGGACTCACTTTTTGTGAGTGTCCGGATGTGTTGGCGCATGGTCCAGAAATCTCCGCCCCAGATCATTCAGTCCCGGCTCACGCCAGATGAAATAGACCTCACTGCCTTTCAGATCTTCCGGATATGTAAACGCGATCCCCTCACGACGCCGTTTCTTGACCTGTGAAATGATGCTGTGCGGAACACAGGAAATGCCCAAGCCCGCCTGAACGCAGGCAAGAATGACGTCATAGGATTCAACCGTGTGGATGATCGCGTTCGAGACGCCATGCCGCTCAAGCCAGGTCTCGAAATAGCGCCGGTAAAAGCAGTCGGTATTGAACAGGAACACATGCTGCCCGTCCCGCGCGCCTTTCTGTCCTTCCGGCATGGCGAGCGCCAGTTTCTCGCGAAAGGCAAAACGGCTTTCCATCAGGGGATGAACGATCGGCCCGTCCGTCAGCGCCAGATCGATTTCCCCATCCGCCAGCATCCGCTCCAGCGTATAGGTCGGGCGCAGGAACATCTTCAGTTCCACACCCGGGCAGGCTTTGAGGAACTCAGGCACGATCCGCGGCAGATAGCCCTCAAACGCGACATCCAGCGCTCCGATATTCAGGACACCGCGCGGAGTGCCCTCGGAAAACAGATCCGTCAGGCTCCGTGCGCCAGCCACGACCGGCATGGCCTGCTGATAGAACAGGCGACCTTCGGGAGTGAGGGTCAGACGCCCTTTCTCACGCAGGAACAGCTCCTGCCCGACCAGAAGTTCCAGTTCCTTCAACCGCGCCGTCACATTGGACGCCACGCAGTTCAGACGCCGGGACGCTGCAACGACCGTTCCCTCCTCCACGACCGCGCAGAACATCTCAAGCTGGGCAAGGCGGAGCGGATTCATGGGAAAAAATCCTCATCGGGACGGGATTATCCCCCGGGAGAAGATATCCCCAGAATCAGGGAACATCTCCGGGGAAGGGCCTGTGGATTGTTTCTGAAGAACTGGGGACCGATCGCGCGAGGGCAGCTTTCCTGCGGAGTCGCACGATGAGTGTATCCAGTGCGGATAAAAACCGGCTCCGGTCGGCTTTGCCAAAGGACGGATTATAGGTCGTGACCGCCCCCGTCTCGCGCAGACCCTGCATCAAATCGCGCATGGCCGAGACCATGCCGACAGAGCGTTCGTCGATTTCCTCGCCATTGGGACGCAGGACGGAAGCCTGTTTCGCCAGACATCGCACCGCGAGCGGAATATCGCTGCTGATGACGATATCCGCAGGCGTCACCTGTTCCGCAATCCAGTCATCGGCCACGTCCGGCCCTTCCGGGACCACGACGCGCTCGATAAGCGGAGACTGCGGAATGTTCATCCAGCTATTGGCGACAATGATTGTTTTCAGGCCGTAGCGTGCTCCGACCCGGTAGATCTCGTCCTTGACCGGGCACGCATCGGCATCCACCAGAAGCCGGGTGGTCTCGGCCATGAATCAGTCCTCCGCCTGAAAATGGCGGATCAACTCCTCCAGCACCACATCGGGATGCTTCTCGCCTGAGACACGGATCACCGGCTCGTCGTCGCCTGGCACTTCAAGTGTCGCAAGCTGGCTGGGCAGCAGGCTCGCCGGCATGAAATGCCCTTCCCGGCGCTGCAAGCGGTCCGCAAGTTCCCCGGCCGACGTGTCGATATGCACGAACTCGATCGGCAGATCGTCACCGCGAAGCTGCTCGCGATAAGAGCGCTTGAGCGCGGAACAGGTCAGCACCGCGCCATGTCCGGCCTTCACCTGCTCGCGCAGCCAGTCATGACAGAGCGCAAGCCAGGGGGCGCGATCCGCATCGGTCAGCGGCTGGCCGGTGCTCATCTTTGCGACATTGGCCGGCGGGTGCAGTGCATCGCCTTCCTGAAAATGCCAGCCCAGACGCGTGGCCAGCCCGGTTGCAACCGTCGTCTTGCCTGTCCCGGACACGCCCATAACCACGAGGAAACGGGGCTTCAGACCCAGCTGTGTTTCATTTTCCGTCATTTTCATGGCTCCCAGTGCTCCACACCATCCGGCGTCGCCACGAGGACTTCAGACGCCATGTTGAGAAACATGCCGTGCTCCACGACACCCACAATCCGGTCGATTTTCTCAGCCAGCTCCTCGGGCTTTTCGATCGGTCCAAAATGGCAGTCCAGGATCATGTTGCCGGTATCGGTCACAAACAGCGATCCGGCCCGGTCCGTCCTCGGCTTCACGCCGCGTGCACCACAGGCGGCCAGACGTTCCGCCGTGCATTCCCAGCCGAAGGAAATGACCTCCACCGGCACCGGCGCCCGTTCACCCAGCAGGTCCACTGGCTTGGTGCCGTCCACGATAATCACGAAACGCTTGGCCGCCTGCGCCACGATCTTCTCGCGCAGCAATGCCCCGCCCAGACCCTTGATGAGGTTGAGCGAACCACGCTGGACCTCGTCCGCACCATCAATGGCGATGTCGATGCGGCGATGCGCGCTGAAATCCGTCAGCGGGATCCCGGCCTTGAGCGCCTTGTCCTCGCTGTCATCCGAGGTCGGAATGCCGAAGATCTCCAGGCCTTCCGCAACGCGCTCGCCCAGACGCTCGATCATGTACGCCGCTGTGCTGCCGGTCCCGAGCCCTACGACCATACCGCTTTTGACCATGTCCGCAGCTTCACGGGCAGCCGTGCGCTTGTGAACGTTCATATCCGTACCGCTCATGCGTCTTCTCCCACCGCAGCGCGGTCTGCCAGAATGATGATCCGTCCTTCGCTCGTCACCCGTGCGGACGGGATGGAACTGTCGCCCTCGACCAAGCGCTCCAGCATCTCGACCTTGGAGGCGCCCGTCACGAGGAACACGACCAGCGCACTCGACTGGATGGCGGGATAAGTAAGCGTGATGCGCTCGTAAGGTGCTGTAGACGGGGCGGCCGTCCCGACCCAGGCCGTCCGCTCCTTCAGGACCGGCTGCCCCGGAAACAGCGAGGCCGTATGACCATCGGTGCCCAGCCCCAGCATGACCAGATCAAACAGCGGGCGCTGCGGATCGAGCGTCGTTGCCCCATAGGCGGCCTGAAGGGTCTTTTCGTAAGCCTTCGCATCCTCTTCCGCCGTGCCACCTGTGGGAATGGCGTGGACGTTCTGCGCCGGCACCGGAACGCGGGACAGCAGGACGGACTGACCGACGGTGTGGTTGCTGTCGGCATGACCTTCCGGCACATGGCGCTCGTCGCCGTAGAAAATCTCGACACGCTCCCACGGGATCAGCTTTGCGCGGGACGGCGTGGCCAGGATCTCGAACAGGCGCTTGGGCGTAGAACCGCCGGACAGGGCGACCCGGAACGGGCCATCCGTCTTGGCCAGAATCCCTTCGACGAGAAGATCGGCCATCCGCAGAGCGACGGCTTCAGAGTCAGGAAGGGTTTCCAGCGTGGCGGCACGGATGTCGGTGGTCATGGATTGGGAACTCTCGGCAGGATGTAGCGCTCGACGGCCTTGGCCCAGCCATCGCGCTCGTTGGTGTCTGTGAGAACCTGCGCGGCGGCTTTCACATCGTCTTCAGCCTGCCCCATCGCAATGCCCAGACCCGCGACCGAAAACATCGGCAGATCGTTATGGGCATCGCCAAGACAGGCGACCTCATGCGGCGCGATGCCATGGGCAAGCGCCAGTTCGCGAACAGCCTCACCCTTGTTGGCCAGGGCCGGCGTCACGTCGAGAAGTATATCGGAAGAACGACGCACGCTCGCATCGCCCTGAAGCATGGCGCCAAGCTCGGTCTCAACGTCCTGAAGCAGGCTGGTATCGCTGCTCACGCCCATGACCTTCCCGATGCCCTCGAACTCCTTGCGAAGATCAGGAACCTGATGCGGCGTCAGGCCGGTGATGCCCTGCTCGTGCTGCACGAAGGGAGTATAGGCGTCCTGCACCATCCAGTAGGACTGCCGCAGGAACCAGGTCTCGATCCCGTGCAGATGCAGCATGTCATGAACGATCGACAGCACATCCGGTGACAGAACACGGCTGACGGACGTGGTCCCGTCGGGCCTGAAGATAATGCCGCCATTGAAGCCGGCATTCTGCCCGGTCAGACCGAGCTGCTCGATATAGGGGACCATGGCGGCAGGCGGTCGCGCACTGGCCAGACAGAGGGGAATTCCCCGCTCCTGCAGCACCCTGACCATGGCCAGCGTCGAAGGCGCGATGGTCTTGTCTGGCGTCAGGAGGGTTCCATCCATATCGGACACGACCATCCGGATGGTCTGTGGCAGCGGCGGCAGAGCCGCGTGGATGGCATCGAGGTCAACGGACATAAGAGCCCCTGTAAAAACCCCCGTCAGAGTCTTTGCGGGGGCTGGCTGGTCATTGATGGCAAAACCATACCCTGCCAGCCAGTCCTTGCCCATGAGGGGCGCAGGCTTATTTCTTTTCGACGTGTCCGCCGAAACCGAAACGCTGTGCCGAGAGAATTTTCTCGGCAAAATTATTACCCGACCGCGAGCGGAAGCGCGTGAACAGCGCAGCCGTCATGACGGGAGCCGGCACGTCTTCTTCAATAGCGGCTTCGATCGTCCAGCGACCTTCACCGGAATCCGCGACTTCGCCGGAGAACTCATTAAGCGTCTCCGAACGCGTCAGGGCCTCGGCCGTCAGATCGAGCAGCCAGGACGACACGACACTGCCGCGACGCCACACTTCCGCGATGTCACCCATATTGAGCTCGAACCGGTCCTTTTCCGCAAGGATCGGGGAGTTCTTGCTCTTCATGATGTCAAAGCCTTCGGCGAAGGCCTGCATCATGCCGTATTCGATGCCGTTATGGACCATCTTCACGAAATGGCCCGAACCGGCGGGACCACAATGCAGATAGCCCTGCTCGGCACGCGGGTCATGACCCTTTTCGTCACGGCCAGGTGTGCGCGGTACATCCCCGATGCCCGGCGCCAGCGCGCTGAGGATCGGGTCGATGTATTCGGCGGTCTCTTTCGTGCCGCCGAACATCATGCAGTAGCCGCGTTCCAGACCCCAGACACCGCCTGAAGTCCCGACATCGACATAGGAAATGCCCTTTTCAGCCAGTTCGGCCGAACGGCGGACATCGTCCTTGTAGTAGGTATTGCCACCATCAATGATGATGTCGCCACGCCCCAGAAGACCCCCAAGCTGCTGAACGCAGTCCTCGGTAATGGCACCTGCCGGCAGCATGACCCACACCACGCGGTGCTCATCGCCTTCAAGAAGCTTTGCCATGTCTGCCAGCGTGTCGGCAGGCGTTGCACGCCCGGCTTCACACCGCCCGACGACAGAGGTGGTCACTTCCGGCGTGCGGTCATGCACGACGACATCATGTCCATGCCGGGTCAGACGGACGGCAATATTGCCGCCCATCCGTCCCAGTCCGATGATTCCGATCCGCATGACTTATGCTCCTGCCAGTGCTTTGTGGATCGCCGTTTCCAGAGCCTTCAGCCCGTCCTCCAGCGGTCCATCGATATGAACGCGGAGGGCACGACGACCACGGGCCGCGAGCACCTCGAAATCGCCTCGCGCCTGTGCCGCTTTCACGACACTGAAGCTGAAGCCATGGCCCGGAACCGGCACATCTGCCGCATCCGTCGCCGTGACCTGCAGGAACACACCACTGTCGGGTCCGCCCTTGTAGGCCTGGCCCGTCGAATGCAGGAACCGGGGTCCGAATTCGGCAGCTGTCGCCACCTTCAGAGCATCCCGAAGCTCCATGCGAACGGACTGTGCCCAGTCCCGTGTCTGCTGGTCGCGCCTGATATAGGCGAGCAGCCCGACATAGTCACCCGGCTTTACGCGATCAAAGAGCGCCTTGAGGATGGAGACCGCATCGCCTTTGTTTCCAGAGGCTTCCGTGTTCTTCGCATCCGCATAGAAGGACAGCGGACCATCCTTTGCGAAAGGCGTTTCCGGCGGCAGCGATCCCGTCTCGGCATAGGCCGAGGTCAGCTTGCGCGTCTCGAGCTTGCTGAACTCCACATCCGGCTGATCGAACGGATCGATCCCCAGAACCGCACCCGCCACGGCCGTGGCGAACTCGAACAGGAAGAACGCCTGTCCGATCTGGGCCTTGTCCGCCAGACGGATGGTGACCACCGGCGCACCGGCGGCACGCAGGGCGCCAAGACGGCTGTCGGGAACATCGTCGCCCAGCAGCAGATCCACGAAGACGCGGTCCGTTCCGTAGACATCCGGCGTTCCAAGCTCTTCCTCATCGATGGGGATGAGGCCGAGGCCCTTCTTGCCGGTGCTCTCGGCAATCAGCTGTTCCAGCCAGGCCCCAAGTGAGGCAATGCCTTCGGACGCCAGGATCGTGACCTTGTCACGATTAAAGCAGTGCGCGGCATGTCCCAGGATCAGGCCCAGAACTGCACCCGGATTGGCGGAAGGCGGTGCGCTTCCGTCACAGGATTCCACCATCAGGCGCGTGACCGTCAGCAGCTTGCGGACATCGATGCCGCTCGCAGCTGCCGGGACGAGACCGAAATTGGACAGGACCGAATAGCGACCGCCGATTTTCGGATCGCCGTAGAAAATGCGCCAGAAGCCGTTTTCCTCGGCCACCTTCTGCATGTGCGAACCCGGATCGGTGATGGCGATGAAGCTGTCACCCGGCTTCTTGCCGAGAGCCTGCCCTGCCACCTGCCAGAAATGCGCGAACAGAATGTTCGGCTCCAGCGTTCCGCCGGACTTGCTGGCCACGATGAACAGGGTGTTCTTCGGATCGATGGCTTTTTCGAACGCCGTAACCTGCTGCGGGTCCGTACTGTCGAGCACATGCAGCTTCGGCCAACCTTCGCGCTGCCCGAATGTCTCGGCCAGAACCTCGGGACCAAGGCTCGAACCACCCATGCCCAGAAGCAGGATATCCTTGAAGCCGCGACTGCGGACATCGCGGGCCAGAACTTCCAGCTCCTCGATATGCCACAGACGATCCTGCACGACCGTCAGCCAGTTCAGCCACCCGGCTTCCGGACCGTTCGTCCAGACAGACGGGTCCTTCTTCCAGATGCGGCGCAGACCGCCACTATGGCTCCAGTCCTTTTCGGCCGCTGCGACATCATCACGCAGATCAGGCGGCAGATCCGCGCTGACCCGCAGAAGACGATCGCCCAGAACCGCCTCGCGCTTGGTGGCAACGGCCGTCAGCAGCGTATCGAACGAGACGCTGAATGCCGCGCAGCCATCCTTGACCAGCTTGGCCGTGATTGCATCCAGACCCAGTCCGAGACGCTCGACCTCAGCCATCACATGACGTGCCTGATCGACGTTCTCCGTCAGGCTTGCACGGGACTTGCCGTGATCGCGATAGGCGTCGAACGTTGCGGGCGGGATGGTGTTGACCGTCTCGGGACCGATCAGCTCCTCGACATACAGGACATCGGAATAGGCCTTGTCCTTGGTGCCGGTGCTGGCCCACAGCAGACGCTGCGGGTTTGCACCCTTCTCGGCCAGCGCCTTCCAGCGCGGGCTGTTGCGGACTTCCAGATAGTACTGATACGCCATCTTGGCATTGGCGATCGCGACCTTGCCGCGGATGGCCTTCAGCGCCTCGGCTTCCGGATCACCCGCTGCAACGCGACGGTCGATTTCCGCGTCGATCTTGGCATCGATGCGGCTGACGAAGAACGACGCCACGCTGGAGATGCGCGAGATTTCCTCGCCCCGGGCCACACGGGCCTCAAGACCGGAAATATAGGCTTCCAGAACAGCCTTGTACGCGTCCAGCGAGAACAGCAGCGTCACGTTGACATTGATGCCGTCCGCGATCGCTTCGCGGATCGCACCCGTGCCTTCAACCGTACCCGGAATCTTGATCATCAGGTTCGGACGCCCGACCGCCTTCCACAGGCGGCGCGCTTCCGTGATGGTGCCATGCGCATCGAAGGCCAGATAGGGCGAGACTTCGAGGCTGACATAGCCGTCCAGCCCCTTGGTCTTTTCGAACACCGGATCCAGCACCGCACAGGCCGAGCGGATATCGTCGATGGCGAGATGCTCGTAGAGCTCGCCGGGAGACAGGCCCTCGCCTTCGAGCAGCTTGCGGATCTGCGGATCGTATTCCGTGCCGTGCCCGATGGCCTTCTCGAAGATGGCCGGGTTGGAGGTCACACCCCGCAGGCCGTCTTCCTCCACCAGCTTGCTGAGGCTGCCGTCCTCGGTGAAGCTGCGCTGGATGAAGTCCAGCCAGGGAGACTGACCGTATTTTTCAAGGTCGCGCAGCACGCTGCCGACTTCGTTCAGACCGGTGTTGGAGATTGTGTCTGCCACAGGATCTCTCCCTTACTTGCCGCGCAGGGCCTGACGCTTCGCCGCGTCATAGACCGCCTCAGGCGTGAAACCGAATTTCGTAAGCAGTGCCGAGGCCGGAGCCGACGCACCGAACGTGTTCATGGCGATGATCGCGCCACCCAGACCGACATAACGATCCCAGCCGAAGGCCGCAGCCTGCTCGACCGCCACGCGACCGATCACGTCAGGCGGCAGCACGGAATCGCGGTATTCCTGGCTCTGCTCTTCGAACAGGTCGAAGCTCGGCATGGAGACCACGCGGGCCTTGATGCCCTCTTCCGTCAGCTTCTCGTAAGCTGCAACCACGAGGCTGACTTCCGAACCCGAAGCAATCAGGATGACGTCCGGCTTGCCCTCACAGCTCGCCAGCACATAGCCACCCTTCGCCAGACCGGCGGCGGAGGCATATTTCGTGCGGTCGATCGTCGGCAGGTTCTGACGGCTCAGGGCCAGCACGGCCGGCTTGTGCGTCATCGGGATCAGCGTGCGCCAGGCTTCAGCCACTTCATTGGCGTCGGACGGACGGATCGTCATGATGCCCGGTGTGGCGCGCAGTTGGGCAAGCTGCTCGATCGGCTGATGCGTCGGTCCGTCTTCACCCACACCGATGGAGTCATGCGTGAAGATGTACAGAACCGGCAGTTCCATGATGGCCGACAGACGGATCGGGGCCTTCATGTAGTCGGAGAAGATCAGGAAGCCCGAACCGTAAGCGCGGATGCCCGACAGCGCGATGCCGTTGCAGATGGAGCCCATCGCATGTTCGCGCACACCGAAATGGATGTTCCGGCCGCCATAGCTGCCATTCCATTTTTCCGGCTGGAAGGAGCCACCACCCTTGATGTCCGTCTTGGTGGACGGCGTCAGGTCAGCAGAGCCACCGATCATCCAGGGCAGGTTCTTCGCCACCGCGTTCAGCACCTGACCGGAGCTTGCACGCGAAGCAATGCCCTTCGCATCGGCGTCGAACGTCGGGATGTCCTTGTCCCAGCCTTCCGGCAGACGATGCTCGATGATGCAGTCGATTTCAGCCGCCAGTTCCGGATGCGCCTCGCGATAGGCCGAGAACAGCTCGCGCCATTCCGCATGGGCTTCCGCACCACGCTTGCCGAGGCCTTCGGCGAAGTGCTCCTTCACGCCGTCCGGCACGTAGAAATCCGGAGCGTCTTCCGGCCAGCCATAAGCCTGCTTCGCACCCTTGATCTCGTCCGCACCCAGCGGTTCACCATGCGCCGACGCCGTACCGGCCTTCTTGGGCGCGCCATAGCCGATGACCGTCTTGAGAACGATCAGGCTCGGACGGTCCGTCACCGCGCGTGCAGCTTTCAGCGCTGCCAGAATGGCGTCAACGTCGTTGCCGTCCGTCAGCGTCTGGACGTGCCAGCCATAGGCCTCGAAGCGCTTGCCCACGTTTTCCGTGAAGGCCAGATCCGTCGAACCCTCAATGGAAATCTGGTTGGAATCATAGATCCAGGTCAGGTTCCCCAGAGCCAGATGACCGGCGGTGGAGGCCGCTTCGGAGGCCACGCCTTCCATCATGTCACCATCACCACAGAACACCGTCACGTGGTAGTCGAACAGCTTGAAGCCCGGGCGGTCATAACGCGCGGACATCCATTTCTGCGCGATCGCCATGCCGACGGAATTGCCGCAACCCTGGCCGAGCGGACCGGTCGTGGTCTCGACACCAGCGGTAAAGCGGTATTCCGGATGGCCCGGCGTCTTGGAGTTCAGCTGACGGAACTGCGAGAGATCCTCGACAGTAAGCGACGGTGCATCAACGACCTTGCCGTCCCGGATATCCTTCACGCCCGTCAGGAACAGGGTGGAGTACAGCAGCATCGAGGCATGGCCGACCGAAAGGACGAAACGGTCACGCGCCGGCCAGCACGGATCGGCCGGATCGTATTTCAGGTCATGCTGCCACACCGCGTACATTGCGGGGGCAAGGGCCATGGCCGTGCCGGGATGGCCGGAATTGGCGCGTTCGACACCTTCCATCGCAAGGGTACGGATCGTATTGATGGCGAGTTGGGGAAGCGTACTCATCGGAATGGGGTCTCCGGCTTGTGACTGACGGGAAGAAACGCAACGATATCCCCCGCACATTCTGCTGCCACGGCATGACGCGAAGTCGCGCCGGACGCAATGGCTGATTGGTAAACCATATTGTGAAACACGCTCTTGTGCTTGATGACAACCTGCCACATTTCGACGGGCGTCATTACCGAAATCCAGAGGCCTGGCGCCCGGACGAAACACGCACGGCCCGCACGACGTCCCAGCGGATCGGGAATATTTTCCGCTGGCAGATGGGGCTGCGCCCCCGCTGGCCGGATGCCCTTCCGCCCCAGAAAGCCTTCCCGCAGGTTACACCCGCTCCGGGGGAATGCTGCGTTACATTTATCGGTCATGCGACCGTTCTGCTCCAGTTTGGCCGCACAGGACGCGCGCCTCTGCGGATCATCACTGATCCGGTGTTCTCCGAACGCTGCTCCCCCTTCCGCAGTTTCGGTCCCCGTCGCGTCCGCCCACCCGGCATCACCCTCGACGCCCTGCCCCGCATCGACATCATCCTCGTCTCGCACTGCCATTACGATCATCTGGACCTGCCGAGCCTGCGTGCCCTGGCCGAACGGGACGACCCGCTCTGCCTGTCCCTGCCCGGCAACCGCCGCCATCTGGAAAAAGCCGACCTGCCGCGCATTGCCGAGCTGGACTGGTGGGAAAGCGCGACCGATGACGGCGCCCGCATCACGGCCACCCCGGCCCTGCATGGCAGCGCCCGCACGCCGTTCGATTCCAACCGCGCGCTCTGGGGCGGGTTCACGATCGAAGCGGATGGCCACACGGTCTTTTTCGCGGGTGACACGGCCTGGGGCAAGCATTTCGACGCGATTCACCGCCGCTGGCCGGACATCGACCTCGCCATTCTGCCCATAGGCGCCTACGACCCGCGCGACCTGATGCGGCGCGTCCACATGTCGCCCGAAGAAGCCCTCATGGCCTTTGATACGCTCAGGGCAAAACAGGGGCTACCCATCCATTTCGGAACCTTCCAGCTCACCGACGAGGCCATTCTGGAGCCCCCCACCCGTCTGGAATTCGCCAGCCGCCCCGGAAGCCGCCCCTTCGCAGCGCTGGAGAACGGTGAGAGCCTCACCCTTCCGCCCGCTGACACAAAAAGCTAACCTCCCCTCCGACAACACCCCGCGAGGGGACACCGCCATGTGGAAACCGTCATGAACGCCCAGAACGTCACTTTCACGTCAGACCAGATCACCGCCCTGTTCATCGACGCGGCCCGTGAAGGCGATACCGACCTCCTGACCCAGTTTCTGGACGCCGGCATGGCCATCGATACGCCCGACAGCCGCGGCTACACCGCGCTGATCGTCGCCACCTATAATGGCCACGCGGACGCCACCCGCCTGCTGCTGGACCGTGGTGCCGATACGGAAGCCACCGATCTCAAGGGCGCCACGGCCCTGTCCGGTGTGGCCTTCAAGGGCCTGACCGACATCGCAACACTTCTGCTCGATCACGGCGCACAGGTGGATCACGCCAATCATGCCGGTCGCACGCCGCTGATGTTTTCCATCATGTTCAATCGTGAAGACATGGCCAAGAAGCTCCTCGCCGCCGGAGCAAACCCGGACCTGAAGGATGCGGACGGCGTCTCCGCCCGCGACCTCGCCGAACGCCAGCTCATGACCGGCCTGTTCACCGGAACGCCCGCATGAGCCGTTTCTGGAACCGCCGTGTCCGTGACCTGCACCCGTATGTCCCGGGCGAGCAGCCAAAAGTCGCGGACCTGCTGAAGCTCAACACGAACGAGTCTCCCTATGGCCCGAGCCCGAAAGTGCTGGCAGCCATCCGGGACGCCGCATCCGACGATCTGCGCCTGTATCCGGACCCGACGGCGACAGTTCTGCGCGACACCATTGCCACGCGCTTCGGCACAACGTCGAACCGCGTTTTCGTTGGCAACGGCTCGGACGAAGTGCTGGCCCATGCTTTCCGCGCGCTGTTCCATGACGACGCGCCGGTCCTGTTCTCGGATGTGACCTACGGTTTCTATCCGGTCTATTGTGGCCTGTTCGAACAGCCATTCCGCCACATCCCGCTCAATGACGATTTTGCGATCGACATCGACGCCTATACCGGCGACTGCGGCGGCATCATCATTGCCAACCCCAATGCGAACACCGGTATTGCCCTGCCACTGGAGCAGATCGAGACGCTCCTGAAGCGTCATCCGGACCGGACCGTTATCATCGACGAGGCCTATGTCGATTTCGGGGCGCAGTCCGCCATTGAACTGACACACCGGTATGACAATCTTCTAGTGGTCCAGACGCTGTCCAAGTCCTATGCCTTGGCAGGGCTGCGTGTGGGTTTTGCGATTGGCTCTCCGGAGCTGGTCGAAGGTCTCATCCGGGTCAAGGACAGCTTCAATTCCTATCCCCTCTCCCGCCCGGCACAGGCCGGGGCCATCGCAGCGATCCAGGATACCGACTGGCTTGCGGACATTACGGCGCGCGTCATTGCCAGCCGTGACAGGCTGGTCCCGGATCTGCAAAATCTTGGCTTCCAAGTCCTGCCATCCTGTGCCAACTTCGTTCTCGTGCACCACCCGGCGCACAAAGCCGGAGCCATCGCCGCCGCCCTGCGCGAGCGGGCGATCCTTGTCCGGCATCTCTCAACCCCGCGCATCCAGGACTGGCTGCGCATCTCGATCGGAACGGACGAGGCCTGCATACGCCTGACAGACGCTTTGCGGGACATCCTCTCTCCCCGATCCTGAATTAACCGGACGGTAATACTCCGTCCCCCATAATCATGAGCCAGACAGGGCCAGCCGGGCACGCTTTCGTGTGCTCCATCCCGCCATCCTCCGGATGAGCGGGAGGCCTGTGAATGTTTCATGCGGAAAGACAGAACACATGCGTGCATTCCAGGGACAGATGTCCGACAATCAGCCTATTCGCCGCAATCAGGCCGAAAAGGAAAAACAGCTCCGGGACCTCAAGGAGACGATCGCGTCCATGAAGTCCCACACCTCTCCGACGCTGAAGGAGAGCATCCAGCGCCGCATCCGCGAACTGGAGGTCGAACTGCGCACCATTGCGCGCGAAAAGGCTGCCAAGGCCGCCAATCCGGACGCCCAGTCCGACCGCCAGCGCCGCCCGCCGCGTCGCAATACGATCCGCTCCATGTAATGGTGTCTGAGACGGCCGGTGCAGAATTCCCCTCTGCACCGGCCGTTTTGCATCAGGCGTCCTGAGCGACCGTTTTCCGGGATGCCGCATCCCAAGCCGCCGGCCCCATCAGCCGCAGCCGTGCCGGATGAAGACCGTCGGTCTCGGTCAGGACATAATACGCCGTATATTCGCCGGTCGGTCTGCCCGGCCTGTCCTTCAGCAGTCTGAAAACATTCCGGTCCGCCGTCATCTGTGTCCCGTCTCCGGCCAGAGGCTGGTTCCACATATCCAGAGCTTCCGGCACCCGCGTCCGATCGATCATCAGGCAGTTCGGGTCCACAAACCCGCCATAGCTTTCCCGGAAAATCCCGCCCCCGATCCCGACAGACTCCCACTGATCCTCGCAGATGGGCATCAGTGTTCTCGGATGCACGAACCAGCGCCCGGCCCAGGCCCAGTCCTGCCCCTCGATCGCCGTCAGCAGGGAGGACAGGTGATCAGGCGCCCACCAGTTATCGTCATCGAGATAGGCAATCCGCGGCGCGTTCGAGAGCTGGCTGAGCACACTGCGCAACACGCCCCCATCCTTTGCACGGCCAAATCCGCCATGCCTCTGGGAGGTGGAATAACCGGGCCACAGAACTTCAACAGCCCAGCCCGGCGGCCGTCCCTCGACTGCACGCCGTAGCAGTTCGTCCGCACCCTCTCCTGGTGCGCGATCCAGCCCGATCATGACCTGGACCCGCAACCCGCCCTTCTGCGCGAAGATGGACTGAAGTGCCCGGACGATACTCGGCCGCAACAGGCTCGGCATGACGACCGCAACATCGAACGGCCGCTGGTCTGGCTCGCCTGGATCGGCGAAAATGTGAAGTCCGGGTTTCATGGCGGAAACGATACTGCGCCCCTACAGGACTGTCACGTCACACCCCGCGCTGCTCTCTTGCACTTCGGCGCTCCAGAGCACACCATGACGGACAGAATGATCACTGCGAAAGAGTCCAACGTGTCCGCTCCTTCCACCTTTTCGCACGAACAGCTGCTTGATCGCCTGGGCGAGGTTGCTGTCCGCGTTGGCCTGAACATCGCGCCGGGCCAGCAGCTTCTCATCACAGCACCTCTGGCCGCCGTCCCGCTGGTCCGCCGCGTCACGGAACACGCCTACAAGGCCGGCGCCTCCCTGGTGACGACGCTGTACGCGGATGACGAGACCACGCTGGCCCGCTTCATCCACGCCCCGGATGACGCCTTCGACGTCGCCCCCACATGGCTGGCTGACGGTATGGCACGCGCTTTCCGTGAAGGCGCAGCCCGCATGGCCATCACGGGTGCTAACCCGACCCTTCTGAAGGGTCAGGACCCCGAGCGTATTTCCCGAGCCAATCGTGCCAATTCCAAGGCCAACCGCCCGGCGATGGAAATCATCACGCAGTTCGCCGTGAACTGGAACATCATCGCCTGCGCCACCCCGGCCTGGGCTGCACAGGTCTTCCCGGAGCTTCCGGCCGACGAGGCACTCGCCGCCCTGTGGGATGGAATCTTCAAGGCTTCCCGCGTCGACGTGGCCGACCCGGTCGCCGAGTGGAAAGCCCACAATGCCCGTCTGCATGCCCGGGCAAAATACATGAATGACAGCCGCTTCGAGGCCCTGCATTTCAGCGGCCCCGGCACCGATCTGACGGTCGGCCTTGCGGACGGTCATCTCTGGGCTGGCGGCTCGGAAAAATCGGGCAACGGTATTGTCTGCAACCCGAATATCCCGACAGAAGAAATCTTCACGACGCCCCATCGCAGCAGGGTCGATGGCCGGGTCAGCAGCACCAAGCCGCTTTTCCATCAGGGCACGCTGATCGACAACATCTCGGTCCGCTTTGAAAACGGAAAGATTGTCGAAGCCTCCGCAAGCCATGGCGAAGACGTGCTCAAACGCATCCTCAGCACCGATGAAGGCGCCGCCCGGATTGGCGAAGTGGCCCTCGTGCCGCACTCCTCGCCCATCTCGGCCAGCAAGATCCTGTATCGCAACACGCTGTTCGACGAAAATGCGTCCAGCCATATCGCTCTCGGTCAGGCCTATACGAAGTGCATGGTCGATATCGAAGGCCTGACACCGGAAGAATTGCTGGAGCGCGGCGTCAACGACTCCCTCATCCACATTGACTGGATGATTGGTTCGGACAAGATCGACCTCGATGGTCTCAAGAATGGCAACCGCGTGCCACTGATGCGCGCTGGCGAATGGGTGCAGGCATGACATTTCCCCGCATGACAGGGCTCTCTGCCCTTCTCGTTTCCGCTGCAATGCTGCCACTGGCGGCACAGGCGCAGACCTACCCGCCATCCGCCTATCAGGGCGGCGTCCCGAGCCAGACCCAGAGTCAGACCCAGATCGACGGAAGTGCCCCCCTTCAGGGTGCACCACAGCAGACCCAGCAGGTCTCGCCGCAGGTCCGCGCCGATACGGAACGGGCCATGCACTACCCGCTGCCGCCTGACTTCATGACCCGGGCCGCAGCGACGATCGCCGAACTCCAGGCCCGCAATATCCAGCCCCCCAACTCTCATGGCACGAGCCTCTCAGAAACGATCCGGCAGATCAGTCAGGTGCCGGGACTGGCACCCGTCCTGCAAAGCCACGGTTTCACACCCGAGAGCTTTGTGATGGGCATGACCACATTCGGCATGACCCTCGCCGCCAGCAACGGACAGCTCCCGACGGGAATGCCCAGCCCCAACCCGTCCAATGTCGCCCTCTTCAAGGCCCAGCCCGAGCAGGTTACGGCCCTGATGCAGGCCATGGGCAACCCGCCGCACTGACACCGGCACAGAGGCCGCGCCTTCCGTGGAATACGCCGGCCTCTTCCACCCGCGAACCAAAGACCCGAATGTCCATCAAACTCGACCCCACGATTCTCCCTGCCCTGGATATCCTCGGCATGGCCCAGTCCGGCGCCCTTTTGCGCGCCGAACGCGACACGCCGGCTAACGGCATCCCCGCTTTCGTAACCCGTAACGGCTGGGATGAACTGATCGCGACCCATGCCGCACATCATGACGCCCCTCACACGGTACTTCTTCCCGCGCTGGAAAAAGCTGTTGCCCGCCTTCTCTCACACGCGGCTGAAGGGGCATCCCGTAACGGCGAAATGACACCCGTCATCACGCTGCAAAGCGACCTTTTTCCGAGCGATCCCGACCTCGTCCTGGCCTTCGTCCGCGACAGCACCCATCCGGTCGCCTGCGCCCTGATTGGCACCGCTGCCCAGATCGAGACAGCCTTACGCGGGCATGCACCCTCTCACGACCTGCCGAACTGACGGACAGCGAGTTCGTCCAGAACATTCTGTTCCTTTCTAAGGTCAGCCTGCCGCTCTTCTTCCTTCTGCTCTTCCCGCAAGGTCCTGACGGCCTCCATCGCTGCCCGGGCAGCGATCAGGGCTGAACGCACCGCCGCGCGATCCATGGCCGCTTCCCGACAGCGCTCCCGCGCTTCCAGGACCGCCTGCCGCCCCGCCGGAAGCCACCGGCTGAATGCCTCCACGGCGCCATCATCTGCCGTAGGGCTGGATGCGATCCGCTGTTCGTTCAGGATCTCCGCCTGCGCCGCAGTCAGTTTTTCTTCCGCAGCCGTCTCCCGCGCCACGGCCTCTGCAAAGCTGCGTTCCACAAGATCGAGCTCCTGCTCCCGCAGGGTAATCAGTGTTTCGAGAGGTGAGCGTTCCATTGTGAGGTCCTTTACGATTCATTCGGGGGCAGGTTTTTCAGCGGCATCTGCATGATCTGCGCCAGCTGTTCAAAGGCCTCGGCGCGCGTGGTGCGTTCGTTCCGCCCCTGAGACAGGAACTCGTTCAGCTTCGGCATCAGGGCGATGGCTTCATCCACCTCACGATCCGTTCCGGGCTTGTAGGCCCCCAGCCGGATCATGTCCGCCATCCGCTGATAGGTCGCCATCGCAGCCCGCGCGCGTTGCGTCAGAGCATTTTCCTCAGGCGAATTACATCCTGGCACCGCACGCGACAGGGAACGCAGAACATCAATGGCAGGATAACGCCCCTGCTCGCCGATCTTGCGGTCAAGAATGATATGCCCGTCCAGAATACCACGCACGGCATCCGCAACCGGCTCATTCTGGTCATCCCCCTCCACAAGAACCGTGAAGAGCGCCGTGATCATGCCCTGATCGGCATAGCCAGGCCCCGCCCGCTCCAGAAGACGCGGCAGTTCGGCAAACACCGAAGGCGGATACCCCCGGGTCGCGGGCGGCTCTCCAGCCGACAGACCGATTTCACGCAGCGCCATGCAGAACCGCGTCACGCTATCCATCAGCAGCAGGACCGATTTGCCCTGGTTCCGGAAATATTCCGCAATGGCCATGGCGGATAGAGCGGCTTCGCGACGCATCAGTGGCGGTGAATCAGAAGTCGCGATCACCAGCACACTCCGCGCCAGCCCTTCCGGCCCGAGATCATCCTCGATGAACTCCCGCACCTCGCGCCCACGCTCACCCACAAGCGAGATCACGGCGACATCACAGTCCGCGCCCCGGGCGAGCATGGACAGCAATGTCGATTTCCCGACACCCGACCCTGCGAAAAGCCCCAGCCTCTGTCCGCGCCGACACGTCGTGAAAGTATCAAGCGCTCGAACCCCAAGGTCGATACGATCACCAAGTCGCGCCCGGCTTGCAGCATTGGGCGGAGGACACTGGACCGGCTGCCGTTCAAACGACGGAAACAGAGGCCCCTTCCCGTCGATCGGCTGTCCCAGCGGATCCAGCACGCGCCCCAGCCAGCTTTCATTAACGCCAAGGCCACCATCATGACGGTTCAGCGGAATCCTGGCCTCGCAGCCCGGACCAATTCCGTCCAGAGGCCCGAAGGACATGAGCCGCGCGACATCCCCCTGAAAGCCCACAACCTCGGATTGCACAACCCGTCCGTCACGCGCTTTCACCGCGACTCGGTCTCCAATCGTAATGAAACCTTCGAGTCCGATAACGGTCAGGCAGAGACCGATAACGTCTTTAACGCTTCCTACAACCCAGTCGCAGGTGAGGTTCGAAAGCCTTTCAAGCAGTCTGTCGTAGTCGTCCATAGTGGCAGTTTCTGACCGTTTTCCGCGGATTGTTCCGATCTTCCAACCCTACAACCACACCCTTAAGAGAACCCTAACGTTCTCCTCTGACGGGAAAAATAATGACAATTTTACGATTTTTGATCCATGTCTATCGACATGCACAACCTTGGGTAGTAACCATTGCTTCACCAAGCCGGGAGTTGAGAACATGCGTATCCTTCTTGTCGACAGCGATCAGTCAGCCGCCACCACACTGTCCCAGATCCTGCGGACCGCGTCTTTCACCGTGGACCACACGCCGTCTGGCGAAGAGGCCATCGAGATGCTTCGCCACTACGACTACGATGTGGTGGTGCTCGAACTGATGCTGAACGACCTTGAAGGCTACGAAGTCATCCGCCGCGCCCGGGCCGCGCGTATCACGACGCCCATCCTTGTCCTGTCCGCCCTGCTGCGCCCCCAGGCGAAAATCCGGGCCTTCTCCATGGGTGCAGACGACTACATGACCAAGCCTTACGACGCAGGCGAACTAGTCGCCCGTCTGCAGGCCGTCATGCGGCGCTCCCGTGGCTTTGCCGAGCCGAAGCTTCGCGTCGGCAATCTGGAATTGGATCTGAATGGCAAGAACGTCACGGTCGATGGTGCTCCGCTGCACCTGACGGGCAAGGAATATGCCATTCTGGAACTGCTGGTGATCCGCAAGGGATCCGTCCTGACCAAGGACGCATTTCTCAACCACCTCTACGGCGGCATTGACGAGCCGGAAATGAAGATCATTGACGTCTTCATCTGCAAGCTGCGTCGCAAACTCCAGAATGTCGGCGCGGGAAACCTGATCGCGACCGTCTGGGGACGCGGCTACATCCTGCGCGAAGACGACACCGCGGAAATCCCTGCTGTGACAGACGCCACGTCCAGAAACAGCGTTCCCGCAGCCATCGCGGCCGTCTGACCTCCCTCGGGATCAGGCGCCCCTACCGCTTACGGCAGGTTCCCGCTTCTTACAGTCATCTGCCAGAATCAGGCGTGCGCGATCGCGCGGATGACATCACAGACATGATCCACAACTTCATGCACCAGCGCCTCATCCTGCGCCTCGGCCATGACACGGATCAGCGGTTCAGTCCCGCTCGCCCGCAGGACAAGACGGCCACTTCCGGCCAGCCGCTCATCTGCCCAGGCCTTGGCCGCGGCGAGATCGGGACTGCTCATCGGGCTGGTCCCTGAATAGCGGACATTTTTCAGAAGCTGCGGATAAGGCGTAAAGAAACGGCAGATCTCGCTGGCAGGCCGCTTGGTCTCGACGGACACCGCCAGGACCTGCAATGCCGCAATCAGACCATCGCCCGTGGTGGCATAGTCCGACAGGACCATGTGACCGGACTGCTCGCCGCCCAGATTGGCCCCGATTTCCCGCATCCGTTCCACGACATAGCGATCACCGACCGCCGTGCGCTGAAGTTCGAGACCATTCTCTACCAGGGCCTTTTCCAGCCCCATATTGGACATGACGGTCGTCACCACCGTATTGCCCCGCAACCGGTCATGCTGCTTCCAGAAGGCTGCAATCAGACCGATGATCTGGTCCCCGTCGACAAGATTGCCGTTCTCATCCGCAATCAGGACACGGTCCGCATCACCATCCAGTGCAATACCGAAATCCGCACCATGCTCCCTGACGGCAGCACACAGCGTTTCAGGATGCGTTGATCCAACGCCGTCATTGATGTTCAGCCCATCAGGCGAACAGCCGATCTTGATGACTTCCGCACCAAGCTCCCACAGGGCCGTAGGCGCCACGCGATAGGCCGAGCCATTGGCACAGTCGATGACAATCTTCAGGCCATCCAGACGCAGGCCACGCGGAAAAGATGCCTTCGCATTCTCAATATAGCGCCCGGCCGCATCCGTCAGACGGGACGCCCGGCCGATCTGCGCCGGTGACGCCAAGCGCGCGGACAGATCCTGCGACATCAGATCCTCGATCTCGCCTTCCACCTCGTCAGAAAGCTTGAAACCGTCCGGTCCGAACAGTTTGATGCCGTTGTCGGTAAAGGGGTTGTGCGATGCCGAGACCATCACACCCAGATCTGCCCGCAGAGAGCGCGTCAGCATGGCAATGGCAGGCGTGGGCAGCGGTCCGACCAGAATGACGTCCATCCCGGCCGACAGGAAACCCGCAACCAGGGCACATTCCAGCATGTAGCCCGAAAGGCGCGTATCCTTGCCGAGCACGACGCTGTGCCGGCGGTTCTGGCTGCGCATGAAATACAGACCGGCCGCCTGCCCCAGCCTCTGTGCGATCTCGACCGTCATGGGAGCGGTATTGGCCGTTCCCCGGATGCCATCAGTACCGAACAGAGACCTTTTGGTGGCCATAATGAAGAATCCTGCCTGTCTGCCAGAAATGAAAAAGGCGCGGCACCGGGAAAGATCCCGATGACGCGCCCGTTGGTGCGATTGGCTGCCTGATTACCCCGCCTGAGGCGCCGGATCAAACGCGCCTGGACGCGTGGTCGGAACAGAGGCACGACGGTTATCGGGAACCTGTTCATCGTCCGATGTACGCTCGATGGCCTCACCGCGCATGATGCGACCCACGTCCTCACCCGTCAGCGTTTCATATTCCAGAAGCGCTGCGGTCAGGCGGTGCAGGTCATCGATACGGGTGGTCAGCAGATCGTGAGCCTGCTTGTAAGCCGTATCGATCAGGACCTTGACCTCCTTGTCGATTTCCCGGGCCGTCTCTTCCGAAATGTTCTTGCTCTGGGTCACGGAGTGGCCAAGGAACACTTCCTGCCCGTTATCGCCATAGGCAATCATGCCGAGCGTATCGCTCATGCCCCATTCGGTGACCATGCGGCGTGCAAGATCAGTCGCGCTCTTGATATCGCCCGAGGCACCTGCACTGACTTCCTCGCGTCCGAAGATGATTTCCTCGGCCACCCGGCCGCCCATGGCAATGACCAGACGGGCCAGGCACCATTTGCGGCTGTAGGAAATATTGTCCTTCTCCGGCAGGGTCATGACCAGACCCAGCGCCCGGCCACGCGGCACGATGGTTGCCTTGTGGATCGGATCGCTACCCGGCGTGAAGATGGCGCAGATGGCATGTCCGGATTCGTGATAGGCCGTCGAGCGCTTCTCGTCCTCGGTCATGACCATGGAACGGCGCTCCGCCCCCATCATGACCTTGTCCTTGGCCTCTTCGAACTGCGCCATACCGACCGTGCGCCGTCCCTGACGCGCTGCCATCAACGCAGCCTCGTTCACGAGATTGGACAGATCCGCACCCGAGAAGCCCGGCGTACCCCGTGCAATCACCTTCGGATCGACATCCGACGAGAGTGGCACCTTGCGCATGTGAACGCGCAGGATCTTCTCACGACCAGCGACATCCGGATTCGGCACGACAACCTGACGGTCGAAGCGGCCAGGACGCAGCAGGGCGGGATCCAGAACATCCGGACGGTTGGTCGCAGCAATCAGGATCACGCCCTCATTGCTCTCGAAACCATCCATCTCGACCAGCATCTGGTTGAGAGTCTGCTCACGCTCGTCATTGCCACCACCGAGACCGGCGCCACGATGACGGCCCACCGCATCGATTTCATCGATGAAGATGATGCAGGGCGCGGACTTCTTGCCCTGCTCGAACATGTCACGCACACGGGATGCACCAACACCGACGAACATTTCCACGAAGTCCGAACCGGAAATCGTGAAGAACGGCACGTTGGCCTCGCCCGCAATGGCGCGTGCCAGCAGCGTCTTACCGGTACCCGGAGGTCCGACCAGCAGCGCACCCTTGGGGATCTTGCCGCCCAGACGAGTGAATTTCTGCGGATCACGCAGGAATTCGACAATTTCCTGAAGCTCGGATTTCGCCTCATCAATACCGGCGACGTCTTCAAACGTGACGCGACCGGTCTTCTCCGTCAGCAGCTTGGCGCGGGACTTGCCGAAGCCCATGGCCCGGCCACCACCGCCCTGCATCTGACGGAAAACCATGAAGCACAGCCCGAGCAGCAGCAGAACCGGCAGGTAGGCGCTCGCATAACGCAGGATCGGGCTTTCGCCGCTTTCCATCGGCTTGGCCGTCACTTCGACATTCGCGGCTGTCAGACGGGCCGGAAGGCTCGGATCAAGCGGAGCGTAGGTCTCGAAAGACGTTCCGTTCGTCAGCGTCCCGGAGACATTCTGCTCCTGGATCACAACCGAACGGACCTGATGCTGGTCTACATCATGGATGAAATCGGAATAGGCGATCTGCTGGGCTGCATGCTGGCCGCCACCGGGCTGGAAGGCTGTCAGCACTGCCATTCCGACCACGATGATGACCACCCAGATCGCGACGTTACGGCCTAAATTGTTCATCTCGCTCTCTGTCGTCCTTCAGACTGTTCCGTCAGATGCGGTCCGGGAACCCCCGTCACAACTGGCCGACCGGTCACATTCTGCGTTGACTTCATAACATAAGCCTCCGCGTCCACGATCCTACCCCATCGGGGGCAGGAAAACGCATTTCTTGCGTTTTTGAAGCTCTTTTTACGTCCTGAAATGATTTTCTCCCGTCGCAGGGACGCCGGACGACCAGACAAAATCCGCCTCACCGGCAAATCCGCCCCAGGCCATCTCCCCCAGACGCGGTCCCAAAACCAGTCGTCCCTCATGCCACACGCCCGGAAGGCAACGGGCAGCCGCATACGGCACGCCCAGCCTGCGCAAATCCAGCACATGAACCGCGTCCCCCAGAGGCCCGATCAGACTCCCCTGTGGAACATCGCAGGCCAGAAGGCGCCAGCGTCCATCCCACACCGCTCCGGCATTCGCGGGAACGGCCGGACCAAGCGCCCTTTCCTCCCGCACCAGAATGATCCCGTCCCCAAAGCGCCCCGCCGGCCGGACCTGAATCCCTGACAGCGTTCCGTATCCCTGTGTCATCAGGGTCCGCACAGCCTCACGCGCCGGACGATAGGGATTTCCCGAAACCAGCCGGATCAGAACTGACAGAGCCTCTTCGTCCACTCCCTCTTGCCCGAGAAAAACCCAGCCCTGCGAATACCAGACGGCGTGGCGCCCAAGCTGTCCCGCCAGTTCCGCCTCAAGGCGCTGACGCGCCTGTAGAGCCACCCGTTGCACAGCCCGGGCTTCCTGTCTCTGCTCCGGCGTCAGGTCCTGCCGCAGACGAACCCGCTCGAAACGCCGGTTGGCGTTCGACGGGTCCTCGATCCAAGGCAGGTTTTCCGCTTGCAGAGTCAGGCGCAGACGCGCTGTGGGAAACGTAAGAAGCGGCCGGACCAGCCGGATACGCCCGCGAACGGAAACAGGCTGGATGCCGCTCAGCCCCAGAGGGCCGCTCGCCCGCAGATGCCGCATCCACACCGTCTCGTCCTGATCGCCGGCATGATGCGCAACCAGAAGATCCAGACAGCCCTCCGAAACACAGGCCGCCTCAAGAGCGTCGAACCGGGCCTGGCGTGCGCGCTCCTGCATCCGGCCTTTCGGAAACAGCGCAAGCGTCAGAAGCCGGGCCTTCACGTTCATCGCGGCAAGACGACAAACCGTCAGCTGCGCTTCGGCAGCGGACTCAGGACGTAAGGCATGATCCACGACGAACGCCACAACATTCCGCCGCCAGCGGCGGGCCAGAAACGCGAGTGCCATGGAATCGGCGCCCCCCGAAACAGCCAGCCCAACCGGTGCGTCATCGATATCGGGTGGCCACGGACCAAACCTGGCCATCCGGTCGGCAAACTCCTGCTCCCCGACCGGATGCTCCATCCCCGAACTCAGCAAGACATCGCTCAGTGACAGGCAGCACGGCTCCGGAACGTCGTCTCAGCCGTCTTCACACGCGGCGCAGGTGCGGGGAACTCGGTCTTGAGCTTGTCCAGCGCCTGACAGGCCGATCCCTTGTCCCCGAGCGCCAGCATCGATGCTGCCACGCCAAGCAGGGAGTCCTGGGCCTTCAGGGATTTGGGCGCCTTGGTATAGGCGTCGTAATAGGCAACGGCGGACTGACGGTACTGCTTCTGCCCTGCCAGGGACTGGGCCAGCAGGAACTGCGCATCCATCTTGCCGGACACGCTATGCGCCGTCTTGATGGCGAAGCGGGCATTGCTTTCCGCATCCGTGTAATTGCCAGAATGCAGGGAAGCGTTGCCGGCCTTCAGAGCATCCAGAGCCGTCTTCGGCTGCTCGGCGGCCTCGGCAGCGGGGGCAGAGGCCTTTTCCTCGGTAGCGGCCTTGGCCGGAGCGGGGGCCGGTGATCCGCCCCCATTCTGGGACGCGAACTGCATGTCCGAAATCTGCTTGGACACGCTGGCCTGATTGTCCCGAACAGAATTGCTGAGCTGATCCAGTTCGCCGCGCATCTGGCGGTTCTGCTCTTCCAGAGCCGAAACACGCTCCAGAAGCTGCGCCGTCAGATTACCATCTGCGGCCGAAACCTGCGGAGCCGCCGTCGTGCTTGGCGCAGCGAGCCCCCCACCGTTCTGAACCTGAGAAAGCTGCTGCCGCAGGGATGCGATCTGATCCTGAAGGGCAATGGCTTCGCGTGAAGAAATTTCCCCGCTGTCAGGGGCATCCTGAGCCAGCGCCGGAACGACGGGCGACAGGACGGAAAGAGCCGTGCCCAGAAAGACGGCACGCAGGGAACGGGACAGCACCATAACGGATCTCCTGAGACAAACTCACGGTCACGGGCACGCAGGCAGGTCTCGCGTGCGACATGGCCCAGTCATAAAACAGAAACGGCCGGGGGATAATCCCCCGGCCGCTCATCATCCCAGTCCGTCAGGCCTGAAACGTCGGTTCAGCGAACAGACGTGATGGCGTTACGGTTCTGGGCCCAGGACTGCTCGTCATCGCCATCGGCGGTCGGACGGTCCTTGCCGTAGGAAATCGTGGTGATGCGCGAAGCGCTCACGCCCTTGGCGACCAGATAGTCACGGGCTGCGTTTGCACGACGCTGGCCGAGAGCAATGTTGTACTCTTCCGTGCCGCGGTCATCGCAGTTGCCAGCAACCTGGATGCTGACCTGCGGGTACTTGGCGAGCCAGGCAACCTGCTTGTCCAGCGTTGCGCGGGCTTCTTCAGAAAGCTGGGACTGGTTCAGCTCGTAGAAGACGCGATCGCCGACATTGGCGACCAGATCGGCTTCGCTGCCGGGCGTCGGGCCGGCTTCCTGAGCCACGGCGCCAGCGCCGGTGCTGTCACCCTTGTTGGTGTTGCCGTTGGAACAGGCTGCGAGAACAAGCGCCAGACCAAGCGCGCCAAATACCTTGAACTTCATGTGTCTCAATCCTGAGAACGGCCCCACATCTGGAACCGAATGCGGAAAATGCCGCGTTATCCCGGACCACTTCTTCCCAGACCGGAACAAGCAGGAGTCGGTTTCGATCCCTGTCTGCCGCGCCTGAAAACCAGTGGCCATAAGCGCCCATACTCATGACTCAAATCATGGGTCAAGTGTCGTCTTAACGCGGGTTGAGGCCGGAAAGTTCGATTCAGTTTCGGAACCACAAAACTCGGCAGAAATGTCACACCAGCTCTGACGAATGTGGCAGAATTCCGCCATATTCGTCTCACCATTGAAGTTTTGCAGTTTGAATACATGCGCTGTCCGCGTGGCAGCCAAGCGTTGCAGGCTTAGCACCCGGAGCCGGTCTGCATGGTCCTGACGACCACCGACCGAATCAACGCCGCAACGGGACTCTGGAAAAAGGGGTTTTCCGCCCCTGAAAATCCGCGCTTTCCAATCGAAAGCGCGGAGCCTGACCTCAGCCGTTCCGCGGAGACCAGGCCGGGTCGGACGCACCCGTCGAGATCCGGATCGGACGCTCGTTGAAGCCCGTAATATCGATCGTACCAATACCGGACGCGAAGCCCGCACCGCCCGCACCGGACGCGCTCTGGCGACAGAACGCCAGCACACGACCGTTCGGACAGAACGTCGCCCCATCCACCGTGAAGCCCTGCGTCAGGATACGCTCGCCCGTACCATCCGGGTTCATGACACCGAGCGAGAACCCGCCGCTGCCAATCCGGGTAAAGGCGATCAGGTCTCCACGAGGGGACCAGACCGGGGATCCATACTGGCCACTGCCATAGGAAATCCGCTTCGCCGCCCCACCGGATGCACTCATGATGTAGAGCTGGGGGCTGCCACCACGATCGGAGTTGAAGACGATCTGGCTACCATCCGGGCTGAAGCACGGGCTGGTGTCGATCGCGCCATTGGAATTGGTGATCTGCCGCTTCGCACGGGACGCCAGATCGACAACGAAGATGTCAGACCCGCCCCCGCGCGTGGCGGACAACACGACTGATCCACCCGTCGGCGAGAAGCGCGGCGCAAAGGAAATGCCCGCGAACTCACCCAGAATCTGCTGACGGCCAGAGGCCAGATCGAACAGATACACGCGCGGACGGTTGTTGGCGTAAGACATGAACGCGATCTGATCGCGCACCGGGTTGAAACGCGGCGTCAGCGTCAGCCACTCGCCACCCGTCAACATGCGCTCGTTCGCGCCATCCTGATCCATCAGGGCCAGACGCGTGATCTGGTGATGGCGCGGACCGGTGCGGGCGATATAGGCGATGCGGGTATCGAAATAGCCCTTTTCACCCAGCATCCGCTCATAGATCACGTCAGCAATGATATGCGCGATCCGGCGCCAGTTGCTGTTGGACGCCGTATAGGCCGTGCCCTGAAGCTGCTGTCCGGAGAGCACATCCCACAGACGCATCTCGACGCGGACACTTCCCGCACCCACGGCCTGACCGGCCACGGCCGCACGGGCGCCCTGGGTCTTGAGAGCGCTGAAATCCGGCGTGGAGCCCGGCGGTACACTGCCGCTCATGACCTTGAACAGACCAGTTCCGTTCAGGTCGGACGTGATCACGCCGGAAATCTGCTCACCCAGCCCTGCCCCGAAATTCGGAACGACGATGGGGATCGGCTCCTGACGGGCCTGATCGACGGTGATTTCTGCTTCGCCGGGGCCGGAGGCCGCACCGGACTGGGCAAAGGCCGCCAGAGGCGTCGCCAGGAGACCGCCGGCAGCGGTCGCTCCCAGAACGGAGCGGCGCGAAAACAGCGCGCTCAGGGCCTCGGCTTCGGTATCGGGAATGAAGGACATGAGACTTCCTCGTGGATTACGGCCTGAAGACAAAACGCAGCTCATGCGTCTGACCAAGCATCTTGGAGGGAATGGGCAGATGGGCACAGGTGGGGCTCAGCACCGCATCCCGCGCCCGCTCCGCCAGAACGCGGTAAGACGGATCTGCAGCCATCTTCGCAGCCGTTTCAGGCGCAAATTTGACAATCCGGGCCTCGCCGGTCGCATCAACGGTCACGACCATATGCGCGACAAAGCTCGCATAGTTCCGCGCTTCGGTGTCTTCGGTGTAGCAGCGGCGCACCGACCCACCGATGGCCTTCTGATCCGCCATGGACAGGGACTTGGTGATGTCACCATTCGGCACACCACCTCCGTTAGGCGCACCACCCTGCGGCGGATTGGCCTTCGCGGTCGGCGCATGGGTCTGCTTCTGGTCCGCCCGGAAATTGTCCAGCGTCGCCAGCAGCGAATGACTGTCCGCTTCGGTTTTCTTGGCCGCATTCGGCTGCGTCATATGCGAAAATTTCGGCATATCCGGCAGCTTGTCGGCCTTCTGCGTCTGCGGGCTCGGCGGTGCAACCATCGTCGATTTAGACGGCGGTGACGGCTTGGGAGGCGACGCCGGCACAGGCTCAGGCGACTCATCCGTCATTTTCGGCGGCAGCTTGATATCCGGCAGTTTCTGCGGCGGCGTCTCTGGCGGAGGCGGCACGGGCTGAGGCGGCGGTGGTGGCGGAGGCGGCTCTTCCGTCGGCGCCTTCAGGGGCGGCGTCGGGGCGGGAGGCGCCTCGTTCTTTACGGGTGCAGGGGCCGGAGCGGGCGCAGGCGCCGGATGATCGCCCTTGACCGGATGGGTCGGCGGTCCTGCCTGCTCGAATTCCATCTGAACCGTGGGGGGCTCAGGCGGCTCGGGCGGTTTTTCGGGGGGGATCTGCACAAGCAGATACGCGATCAGCCCCAGGTGAACGGCGGCTGATCCGTAAAGCGCATGACGAAAGCGCCTGTTATCAGAGCGGCGTGGACGCACCACGGCAGCGGCCTCTTACTGGCCGCTCTGGGGCTGCTGCGCGAGAAGCGCAACATGCGTGAAGCCACCCGACGTGATCTGCCCCATGACCTGCATCACCTGTCCGTAGTCGATATGCGCATCGGCACGGACGAAAATGCGATGGGTCGGATCATTCTGCGACTGTGCCTTGAGCTGGTCGATCAGCTGGTCCGACGTCACCTGCTGGTCCCCCAGATAGAGCGACCCATCCGTCTTCAGGGAGACGGTGATCGGCTTGGTATCCGAATTGACCGGGCTGGCATCCGTCTTCGGCAGATCCACATTGACGCCACTGGTCAGCATCGGCGCCGTCACCATGAAGATGATGAGCAGCACCAGCATGACGTCCACCAGCGGCGTGACGTTGATTTCCGACGCGGGGCGACGCTTACGGCGTCCGCCACCTCCAGCCCGTCCTCCCGCAGACATTCCCATGGTTCAGGCCTTCCCGCCGGTCGTATCGTCCGCACGTTCCTCGGACTGACGCGACAGGATGGCCGCGAACTCGGTGCCAAAGGCTTCCATGCGGTCAGCGAACTTCTCGAAGGAATTGCTCAGACCGTTATAGGCGATATAGGCCGGAATGGCCGTTACGAGGCCGATCGCCGTGGCGAACAGGGCTTCGGAAATACCAGGCGCCACGACCGAAAGGTTCGTGTTGTGCATCTGCGCGATGGACGCGAAAGAATGCATGATACCCCAGACCGTTCCGAACAGACCGACGAACGGTGCCACCGGGCCGATCGTCGCAAGGAAGATCAGACGGCGCGTCAGACGGTCGTTCTCACGCATGATGGTGATGTCGATGGCGCGGTCCACGCGCTCGCGCACGCCACCCCGCGACAGGTCAATTCCGCCAATCCGTGCGGAACGGCGCCATTCGCCCATGGCCGCACCGAACACGGCCGCCATCGGATGCGTCGGACGCGCACCATCGGATTCGTAAAGATCGTCGAGCGATCCGCCCGACCAGAAACGGTCCTCGAACTCGGTCGCTTCACGATTGACGCGACGGATGAGAATGATTTTTTCCGCAATGATCGCCCATACGCCGGCGCTGCACAGCAGCAGACCCAGCATCACCAGCTTTACAACGATGGAGGCGTGCAGGAACAGGTCCAGAGGCGAAAGACCGGCCGCACCGACCGCCCCAAGCGCACTCGAACTTACCTCATGATCCACTGTTCTCTCCTGTACAGATCCTGTCCCTTGCGGGTCAGGACTCTCCATTGCACTTCATGACGAAACAGGAAAGTGGGTCAGACCTCTCCTGCCTCCAGTTTTCTTACTGCATCACGCCACCGAGGCGGAATTTTGGCAGGTTTCATGTCCGCAGCGTTCAGACAGGCCAGCTCAACGTCGATAACCGTAGCCGTTTCGCCACCCCCGGAATAATTCCGGACGGTCTGACAAAGTTTCAGCCGCGTCGGAGTCATGGCCTCCAGCGCCGTCTCGATTTCCATCTCGTCATCGAGTCGGAGCGGCGAGCGATACCGGAGTGCGGCCTGACGCACGACAAAGACCAGTCCGAAATCGTTCAGAAGCTCGGTGACGGACGCATCCGCATCCCGCATCGCCTCGCTCCGCGCACGCTCGGCAAAGCCCAGATAGCGCGCGTGATAGACGATACCGCCCGCATCGGTGTCTTCGTAATAAACCCGGAACCTGATCTTGTGCGTGGCCATACTGTTTCTCCAGTCATGGTGCGCCCGGACCCCGAACCGCGTTCAGGGCCTTTCAGGGCGCGGAATCGTCCTGCTCCAGCGAGGAGAGCAGATCCACCTGGCTCGCCGGCGGCGTCAGGCCGAGATGACGCCACCCCGCCTCACCCAGCATCCGCCCGCGGGCCGTCCTCAGAACCAGCCCTTCCTGGATCAGGTAGGGCTCGATCACGTCTTCCAGCGTATCGCGCGCTTCGGCAAGCCCCGCCGCCAGCGTTTCCACACCGACTGGGCCGCCATGATGATGCTCGGCAATCCGCTTGAGATAGCGCCGGTCCATCGCATCCAGCCCGCGCTCATCGACCTCAAGCCGTCCCAGAGCCGCATCCGCCAGCGCCCGGTCCACGACCGCATGCTTCGACACCAGCGCAAAATCCCGCACCCGTCGCAGCAGACGCCCGGCGATACGCGGCGTCCCGCGGGAGCGTCGGGCGATTTCTTCCGCCCCGTCATCCGTCAGCCGCATCCCGAGCTTCAGGGCCCCGCGCGAAACAATCGCCCGGAGTTCTTCCGGCGTATAGAACACCAGCCGCAGCGGAATCCCGAACCGGTCCCGCAAAGGTGTCGCCAGCAGACCGGCCCGCGTCGTCGCGGCCACAAGCGTGAACGGCGCCAGATCAATCCGCACAGATCGCGCAGCCGGCCCCTCGCCAATGATCAGATCAAGCTGGAAGTCTTCCATCGCCGGATAGAGGACTTCCTCGATCGCCGGCTGGAGACGATGGATTTCGTCAATGAACAGCACATCGCGCGGCTGGAGATTCGTCAGGATCGCCGCCAGATCGCCTGCGCGCTGAATGACCGGCCCGGACGTCGCCCGAAACCCCACACCCAGTTCACGCGCCACAATCTGCGCCAGCGTCGTCTTGCCCAGACCCGGCGGCCCATGCAGCAGGACATGATCCAGAGCTTCATTCCGAGCCCGAGCCGCCTCAATGAAAATCGCCAGATTTTCACGGCTGGCTTTCTGGCCCGTAAAATCCGCAAGCGTTTCAGGCCGCAGACTGCCCTCGCCCATATCCTCGGGCTGACGGGCCGGATCGGTTTCGCGGTAGTCGTCGCTCATCGCGCGAGATCCTTCAGGCTCAGCCGGATCGCCAGATCAAGCGTCGCATTCTCGTTCTCGGCCAGCACCTTGCTCAGCACAGGCCAGGCCTCGGCCCGACGGAATCCAAGCCCCGCCAGCGCCAGCAGCGCATCATTCTCGACGCTCGGCCCTGAGACGATCCCCGGTGCGGACACGGTCCCGCCCCCACCCGGCATTTTCGCAACCTTGTTGCGCAGCTCGCTCAGGATCCGGTCCGCCAGACGCGGCCCGACACCAGCAGCACGGGTCAGAGACCCCTTGTCCCCGGCATTGATGGCCAGCAGGATCTCGCCCGGACTGTTCGCCGAGAGGATCGCCAGAGCCACCTTCGCGCCCACGCCCTGCACGGTCGTCAGCAGGCGAAACCAGTCCCGCTCATCCGTCGTCGCAAAGCCGAAAAGCTGGATCGCATCCTCACGCACGATCGTCTCGATCAGCACGCGTGCTACGGACGGCGGCTGCGGCAGCGCCGCCAATGTGCGGGTCGAGGCCGAGACCACATACCCCACACCATTGACGTCCACGATGCAGCGCTCGCCTTCGATCTGCCCGACAAGTCCGGTGAGCTGCCCGATCATGCCATGCGCTTTCCGGCCACGACATGGGCCGCACTTGCACGATGATGGGCATGACAGATCGCAACCGCCAGCGCATCGGACGCGTCAGCCTTGCGGATCTCCGCCCCCGGCAGAAGCCGCTTCACCATCATCGTCACCTGTTCCTTGGTCGCAGACCCGGTCCCGACCACGGATTTCTTGACCGTCATCGCCCCGTATTCCGCAACCGGCAGCCCTTCATAGGCGGGCGTCAGCAGAGCCACCCCACGCGCATAGCCGAGCTTGAGCGTCGAGGAGCCATTACGGTTAACGTAAGTCTCCTCAACAGCCGCCTCGGCCGGCGCATATTCACGGATCAGCTTCTTGAGCGCGCCATGCAGCTCGCACAGACGCAGCGGCACGGATTCGGACCCATCGGTCCCGATCACACCCGAAGCCACATGCTTGAGATGATTGCCGTCCACGTCGATGATGCCCCAGCCCATGAAACGCAGGCCGGGGTCAATGCCCATCAGGCGGATCAAGCAGCCAGCGCCTCAGCCACGTCGTCGGGAATATCGAAGTTTGCATAGACGGCCTGGATGTCGTCGCTATCTTCCAGCACGTCGATCAGCTTCATGACCGAACGCGCCTTGTCTTCGTCCAGCGTCACGCTGTTTTCCGGACGCCAGTCGAGCTTGGCCGACTGCGGCTCGCCAAAACGGCTCTCCAGCGCATCCCGCACGGCGAAGAAGTTCTCCATCGCGCAGGTCACTTCATGGCCTTCTTCGGTCGTCTCGGCATTGTCCGCACCGGCTTCGATCGCGGCTTCCAGCATCTCGTCTTCGGAGGCCACGTCCAGCGGATAGCTGATCACGCCCAGGCGCTGGAACATGAACGACACCGAATTCGTCTCGCCCAGCGACCCGCCATGCTTTGAGAACGCGGCACGGACTTCACCCGCCGTCCGGTTGCGGTTGTCCGTCAGGCCTTCGACGATGATCGCAACGCCGGCCGGACCATAGCCCTCGTAACGCACTTCCACATAGTCGTCGCCACCGGCAGCACCGGAGGCCTTCTTGATAGCGCGCTCGACATTGTCCTTGGGCATGTTGACTTCACGCGCCATGGAAATCGCGGCACGCAGACGCGGGTTGGATGCCGGGTCAGGCAGACCCGAGCGCGTCGCAACCGTGATCTCACGCAGGACCTTGGCGAACTGTTTGGCCCGCTTGGCATCCTGTGCACCCTTGCGGTGCATGATGTTCTTGAACTGTGAATGACCGGCCATCGGTCGCTCCTTCCTCTATCGTCGTGTCAGAGGCTCAGGCGAGCCTGCCATGACAGTGTTTGAACTTCAGACCCGATCCGCACGGGCAAAGCGCATTGCGGGGCGTTTCCGCATACCAGCGCTGAAGCGTCGCCGCATCAGGCTCCGCACCCGTCGGAACGGGCTGCGGACGTGGCGGCATCGGAGCAGCGGACGGGAAACCCGCCATCGGCTGCGGCGCCGGAATATCGCCCCCCGTCGTTCCTTGCGCGAACAGTCCCGCAGGTTCCTCGGACGGACCGGACGTTTCAGTGTTGATAACCGGGAACGGCGGCGGCTCGGACACGGCCTGGATGCGGCACATCGTTTCCGTCACGCGGATACGCATGTCATCCAGCATCGCCGTGAACATCTGGAAGGCTTCCTGCTTGTACTCGTTCAGCGGATCACGCTGACCATAAGCTCGCAGACCAATGCCCTGACGAAGCTGGTCCAGCCCGTGCAGATGCTCTTTCCACACCGCATCGAACGTCGTCAGCACGACCTGCTTCTCGATCAGACGCATCAGCTCGGGGCCCATATTGGCGGTCCGTGCTGCCTGCGCCTTCGCGGCTTCCGCCTCGATCCGCTCGATCACGCCTTCGGAATCCATCCCGTCTTCCTTCGCCCAGTCCGCAATCGGCAGATCCAGGTTCAGGATGCGGGAGACTTCCTTCGTCAGCCCTTCCGTATCCCAGGCCTCGGCAAAGGATTTTTCAGGAATATGTGCATGCACCAGATCCTCGATCGTGTGCTCGCGCAGCTCGGCGATCACGCCCGACAGGTCATCCGTCGCCATGTATTCCCGGCGCTGGGCATAAACCTCCTTGCGCTGGTCATTCATGACGTCGTCATATTTGAGCGTGTTCTTGCGCATGTCGAAGTTGCGCGCCTCGACCCGCTTCTGCGCCTTTTCCAGAGCCTTGTTCAGCCAGGGATGAACAATCGCCTCACCTTCCTTGAGCCCCATTTTCTGCATCATCGCGCCCATGCGGTCGCTGGCGAAAATACGGATCAGATCGTCTTCAAGCGACAGGAAGAACCGCGAATTGCCCGGATCACCCTGACGACCCGAACGGCCACGCAGCTGGTTGTCCACGCGGCGGCTCTCATGCCGCTCGGTGCCGATCACATACAGACCGCCCGCCTTGTGAACTTCCTCGTGATGCTCTTCGACGATCGCGCGGATGTTCTGCTCGACGGATTCACGCTGCGCCTCATCCTCGACGCCTTCGGTGCTGGCCTTGACCAGCATCTCGATATTGCCGCCGAGCTTGATGTCGGTGCCGCGGCCCGCCATGTTCGTGGCGATCGTAATAGCGCCCGGCGCACCCGCCTGCGCCACGATGATCGCTTCCTTCTCATGCTGGCGCGCATTCAGGACGTTATGCGGAATGCCGCGCTGCGTCAGGATATGCGAGAGATATTCGCTCTTCTCGATCGACGTCGTGCCCACGAGGATGGGCTGGCCGGTTTCATGGATTTCCTTGATCAGATCGGCCACGGCGCTGAACTTCTCGGCCGCCGTCAGATAGACCTCGTCATCCGTATCGATCCGCCTGACCGGCAGGTTCGTCGGGATTTCCACCACATCGAGGTGATAGATCTCCGCGAACTCGTCAGCCTCGGTCATGGCCGTACCGGTCATGCCGGACAGCTTCGGGTAGAGACGGAAATAGTTCTGGAACGTGATGGAAGCGAGCGTCTGGTTCTCCTGCTGGATCTCCACATGCTCCTTGGCTTCCAGCGCCTGGTGCAGACCATCCGAATACCGGCGACCGTCCATCATGCGGCCCGTGAACTCGTCAATGATGACGACCTTGCCGTCACGCACGATATAATCCACGTCCCGCGTGAACAGCGTATGCGCCCGCAGGGACTGCTGGACGTGGTGAACCACCGCGACATTATGAATGTCGTACAGGCCGCCGTCCTGAAGCACGCCCGCTTCGGCGAGCAGTTCCTCGACCCGGTGCGAGCCGTGTTCGGTCAGCGTGACGGACCGCAGCTTCTCGTCCTTGTCGTAGACATCCGGCTCCTGAACCAGCTTCACGACCACATCATCGACAGAGCGATAGAGATCGGAGCTGTCATCTGCCGGACCGGAGATAATGAGCGGGGTCCGCGCCTCGTCGATCAGGATGCTGTCCACCTCATCCACGATCGCGTGGTTGAACGGACGCTGCACCATGTCGGCGAGCGAATATTTCATGTTGTCGCGCAGATAGTCGAAGCCGAACTCGTTGTTCGTGCCGTAGGTGATGTCCGCAGCATAAGCCTCGCGACGCTCCCCGTCCGACAGGTTCGGGACGATCACACCGGTCGTCAGCCCGAGGAAGCTGTAGAGGATGGACATCTCTTCCGCGTCACGCCGCGCAAGATAGTCGTTCACCGTGACGACATGCACGCCCTTGCCACTCAGCGCGTTCAGATAGACCGCCAGAGTCGCCACAAGGGTCTTGCCCTCACCGGTGCGCATCTCGGCAATCCGCCCCGCATGCAGGACCATGCCGCCGATCAGCTGCACATCAAAGTGACGCTTACCCAGAACACGGCGCGACGCTTCACGGCAGACCGCAAAGGCTTCCGGTAGCAGACCGTCGAGGGTTTCGCCCTTTTCCAGCCGCTCCTTGAACTCGGTCGTCTTATGCCGGAGCTGCTCGTCAGACAGGGCCTGGACCGCAGGCTCCAGTGCATTGATCTCGGGCACACGGCGCTGATACGCCTTGAGCGTGCGATCGTTGGCAGAACCGAAAAGGGCGCGGGCGAGGCGTGCGAACATGCTGAACCTTGAGATGCCGAAGGCCCGAAGCGCCAGCTCTTTCCACTACCGGAAAGACCCGCCACACCGTGCCGTCAGGATTTTCACGTCTGCTGGAGATAGGACCCGGGCCGCAAAGGGTCAATGGAGAGGCCGCCCAGAACCCCGATGAAATGTTCCCATTGTCATCACAGTGTCACATCCACGACCGGCCCCACACCCCGCGCGACACCCGCCTGCAGCGTGTGTGAAGGGTGCGTGAAGGAATGGTAACGGACCGCACCCTTGCAGGGCGGACCAGCCTTTGTCATGGTGCAGGCCATCCTTTTTCCAGGTTACATCCGAGGTAGTCCCCACATGCGGCTTTCCCGCTCCACTTTCGCTCTCGCCGCCCTTCTGGCCGGCACGTCGGTCGCAGCATCGACGGCTTTCGCCGCTCCCGCAGCAGCCCCTGCCGCCGCAGCACCCGCAGCCGCTCCGGCCGCTGCCCCCAACCCCGACATGCTGATCGCCACCGTCAACGGTGCGAAGATCACACTGGGCGACGTGCAGCGCGCAGCGGGCAACCTCCCGCCGCAGGCCCGCCAGATCCAGCCGTCCGTCCTGGTTCCCCTGATCGTCAACCAGCTCGTTGACCAGAAGGCCGTGCAGTTCGCCGCCGAGAAGGAAGGCCTGAACCACAAGCCGGACGTAAAGGCTGCCATGGATGCCGCTGCCGCAAACGCGCTGCAGAACGCCTATCTCGAAGAGAAGGTCGGCCCGCTGGTCACCGATTCCGCAATGCATGACTTCTACCAGTCGCATTACGCGAACAAGAAGCCGGAAGAAGAGATCCACGCCCGCCACATCCTCGTGGACAGCGAAGCCCAGGCCAAGGACATCATTGCCCAGCTCGGCAAGGGCGCTGATTTCGGCAAGCTTGCTGCCCAGCTTTCCAAGGACAAGGGTTCCGCCGGTGCGAACGGTGGCGATCTCGGCTGGTTCAAGAAGGAAGACATGCTGCCGGCTTTCTCCGCAGCTGCTTTCGCCATGAAGCCGAACACGATCTCCCAGACCCCGGTTCACACCCAGTATGGCTGGCACGTGATCCAGGTCCTCGCGACCCGTACGGCCCCGATCCCGACCTTCGACCAGGTCCACGACCAGGTCCGTCAGGAGCTGATCCGCGACAAGGTGCGTGACATCGTTCAGGCTGCTGAATCCCAGGTGAAGGTCGTTCACTACGACGCACAGGGCAAGGCGATCCCGAATGCAGCTCCGGCTGCCGCACCAGCAAAGAAGTAAGTCCATGGCAAAGCCGCTCCCCGTCTCTCCGCTCGCGCGTCCTCTTCCGGACCTTGCAACGATTGCGGGCGTGCGGCTTTCCGCCGTCGCCGCGGGCATCCGCTATCAGGGCCGTACGGACCTGATGCTCGCGGAATTCGTCCCCGGCACGGTGGCGGCAGGCGTCTATACGAAGAACGCCTGCCCCGGCGCCCCGGTCCTGTGGTGCCGTGAAGCCCTGACCACCCCCTATGCCCGCGCCCTGCTCGTCAATGCAGGCAACGCGAACGTCTTTACCGGCCGCGCCGGAATCCAGGCCTGCGAAGACTGCGCGGACGCCACCGCACAGCTTCTCGACTGCCCCTCGCAGGACGTCTTTCTCGCTTCCACGGGCGTGATTGGCGAAAAACTGCCGCAGGATCGCATCATCGCCGCCCTTCCTGCCGCCAGGGCCGGACTGGAAGAGAACGGCTGGGCCGATGCCGCCCGCGCCATCATGACGACGGACACCTTCCCCAAGGCCGCCCGTCGCGATGTGAAAATCAACGGCACCCCCGTCCGCATCCAGGGCATCGCCAAAGGATCGGGCATGGTCGCCCCCGACATGGCCACGATGCTCGCCTATGTCGCAACCGACGCCAAACTGCCGCAGAACGTGCTGCAGTCCCTGCTGGCCTCCGGCTGCGCCCAGAGCTTCAATTCCATTACCGTCGATTCGGACACGTCCACTTCGGACATGCTGATGATTTTCGCGACCGGACTGGCCGACAATCCGGAAGTCGACGACGTCAACGACCCCGCTCTCGCCGAGTTTACCCTTGCGCTGAACGATCTCCTGCTGGAACTCGCGCTGATGGTGGTCCGCGATGGCGAAGGTGCGACAAAGCTTGTCCGTATCGCCGTCACCGGAGCGGATTCCAACCTCTCCGCCCACCGCATCGCGCTGTGTATCGCCAACTCCCCCCTCGTCAAAACCGCCATTGCAGGCGAGGACGCCAACTGGGGCCGCGTGGTCATGGCGGTGGGAAAAAGCGGTGAACCCGCAGACCGCGACCGCCTCTCCGTCGCCATCGGCGGCACGTGGATCGCGAAAGACGGCGGTGTCGTCGAGAATTACGATGAAGCCCCGGTCGTCGCCCACATGAAGGGTCAGGAGATCGAAATTGCCGTCGATCTCGGCCTGGGTGACGGACAGGCCCGTGTCTGGACCTGCGATCTGACGCATGGCTACATCGACATCAACGGCTCCTACCGCAGCTGACCGTCCCAACACGTCAGCGAGAGCGGGGCTTGTGCGTCCCCGCCTCTGCCGTTAGCAAAATCCGGGTGCCGTTTCGCACTTGATATGAGGAAAAATCCATGTCTGCTGGAGCTCGCGTGCTTGTTCTTGGCGGTGGCGTTGGGGGGCTTGAAGCCGCTGCAGCGCTGGGCCGTCGCCAGAACATCTCCCTGACACTCGTTGACCGCAGCCCCGTCCATTACTGGAAGCCGGCTCTGCACGAATTCGCTGCGGGCACCATGCAGCATCAGGGGAACTGCATCCCCTTCAAAGACACGGCCGCAAAGTTCGGCTTCACCTTCGTCCAGGGCAGCCCCGTCGCCGTCAACCGCGAGAACAAGACCGTCTCGCTCGATACCGGCGCGACACTGCCTTACGATTATCTGGTGGTCGCTCTCGGCTCGCGTGCGAATGACTTCGGCATTCCCGGCATCGTCGATCACTGCATGTTCATCGACAGCCTGAACGACGCTGACGCCCTCTTCGCCACATTCCGCGAAGCCGTGCAGAAAGCCCGCGCCGCTGGCGAGAAGCTCTCGGTCGGCATCGTCGGCGGTGGCGCAACCGGCGTTCAGCTGATTGCCGAACTGTGCAAGTCCATCGATGACGCCCGCGGTCTGGGACCGGCTGTTCGCAAATCCCTGCTGAACGCCGTCCTGATCGAGACCGGCCCGCGCATCCTGCCGGCCTTCCCCGAAGCTGTCTCCACTGCCGCCACGCAGCAGCTCGAAAAGCTCGGCATCTCCGTGCGGACCGAAGCCATGGTGGTCGGCGCGGACGAGACCGGCTTCAGCCTCAAAACCGGCGAGCACATCCCCGCCAGCCTCCGCGTCTGGGCCGCCGGCGTGCGCGCCTCGGATGCCACGAACCTGCTCGAAGGTCTGGAACGCGGACGCTCCGGCCAGCTTGGCGTGACCACCACGCTTCAGACCACGCAGGACCCGGCCGTTTTCGCGATCGGCGACTGCGCCCGCATCGACGCAGCCCCGATCGCGCCGACAGCTCAGGCCGCCCGTCAGGAAGGCCAGTATCTCGGCCGTGCCCTGCCGGAAATCATCGCCGGCAGGACCCCTGCCCCGTTCGCCTATAACGACCGCGGCGCTGTCGTGGCCCTGGGGGACTACAATGGCTGGGGCATGCTGGACGCCAAGCGCAGCTTCGGCGGGGGTCTGCTGTCGGGTCTGGCCGCGCGTCTGATCCATGAGGGACTGTACCGCCAGCACCTCGCAGGCATCCTCGGCGTGGCCCCCACGGCCTGCAGCACGCTCCGCGAACATCTTTCGCCGGTCAAACCTGATCTGGGCGCCTGAAATCCCTTTTCAGAAGCCCGTCAAAGAGGGAATGTGGGACGCAGCCTCATCCAACCCTGCGTCCCCTGGTCCGAGAACTCATGAGCCCAACCGATCTCTCCCCGCCCTTTGACAAGGCTCTGATCCGCATCGAAGACGTGCTGCTGGAAAAAGGGTTTTCCTTCCTGCAGGCCGACGTCACGCGTCCTCTGCTGGAGCATGAAGGCCTGACGGACTGGCAGGGTTTTGCCGAGAGCTGGAATCATCTGGGTCTTGACCGCTACATGGCGGATGGCGGCCGTTACCGCCGCCGCCGTTATGCGACCTTCGCCGTCTCGGGCGACACCATCACCCGCAAAAAACACCAGCCCCATTACCAGAGCCGGGATTACAACCTGCTCAATGGCGGCATCGAGCGCTGGTTTCCGGCCGTAACGGACGCCATCGCCACCCATCCCGCCATGACCGCCGCCATCCGCACCGTCAGCCGGATCGCGGATGCCCTGACGCCACCGAAGGAAAAACCCCCGGTCTGGCATGTCGAGGTGCATCAGTTCCGCATCGAGGCCCGTCCGGGCAATGAAGGCCACCCCACACCCGAGGGCCTGCATCGCGATGGCGTGGACTGGGTTCTCGTGCTGATGGTCGCCCGCCACAACGTCGAACAGGGCGTCACCACGATCCACGGCATGCGCAAGGACCCGCTCGGCTCCTTCACGCTCACCAACCCACTGGACGCTGCCATCGTGGACGATCACCGCGTCTATCACGGCGTCACGGCCGTCCAGCCGGTCGATCCGTCACAACCCGCCTATCGGGACGTGCTGGTGGTGACGCTGCGTCACGAATGACACCCGAAGCTTCACAGATGTTCTTCTTCAATTTCGTGTTATGACAGGTCTCATGTCGATCCAGCAGATTCTTTCCCGCCCCGCGGCGGTTCTGGCCCTGTCCTTCATGCTCCCCGGAGCCCTGTCCTGTGCGGATGCCGCGACAGGCAAGACCCGCCATCACACGCGGCATACGACGCAGTCGGCCAATGCCGGTGCGGCTCCCGTCATCCTCACGGCCCATCCGGGCACGAAACTGGATGAAGACGCCCGCAAACTGAACGAAGACGATCTTCAGGACGCGGCCAAACACCATGACCAACCGGTCGTGCTCGTCGGCTCCGCCCCGCTGTCTTCGGGCAAGAATGACGAGGCCCTGTTCGTACAGCTCCAGTCCGCGCGCCTCTGCGGTTCCGCAGGCTGCACGACCTCCGTCTATCTGAAGCACAATGACACCTGGAACACGGTCCTGGACTCCGTGAACGGCGATATTTCCGTCCTGCCCACGCGCCACAAGGGTATGCATGACCTGCTGGTCAGCCCGAACGACCGCTGGGTCTGGAACGGCAAGGAATATCAGGACACGCTCAGCGCACCCCCGATGCCCAAATAACCACTGATTTTTCAGGAAAGTCTGGAGCGGGCGAGGGGAATCGAACCCCCGTATGCAGCTTGGGAAGCTGCCGTTCTACCATTGAACTACGCCCGCTTACGACCCCGATCATAACCGCTCTGCGGTCCCTCCGCAATCCGCCTTCAAGGTGTTGACGCAAAACCGAAATACGGCTCATAGTCCTGCCTGTCAGAAACGTCATGGCGTGCCTGACCCTCGTGATTTGAGCGGCCGGCTTGCGGCGAGGCTAAAGAACTGCGCTAAAGAGGCCCTGCGTCGTTATCGAACGATTTCCAGGACTTCCACGGCCCGCCACATGCGCCCTGCACAACAGGACGTTTTATGGAGGGACACATCATGTCTTCAGAAAACTGGCGCACAGCCACCCGTCTCCTGCACGAAGCCCCGAACCGCACCGAGTTCGGCGAAACGTCCGAGGCACTCTTCCTGACATCCGGCTTCGTCTATGACAGCGCCGAACAGGCCGCCGCCACCTTCACGGGCGACGTCCAGCACTTCCAGTATTCCCGCTTCGGCAACCCGACCGTGGACACGCTTCAGGAGCGCCTCGCCCTTCTCGAAGGTGCCGAAGCCTGCGTTGCCACAGCGACCGGCATGGGCGCCGTCTCCTCGGCCATCCTGTCGACTGTAAAGGCCGGCGACCGCGTCGTCGCCTCCCGCGCTATTTTCGGCTCCTGCTACTGGATCGTGACCAATCTCCTGCCCCGCTACGGTATCGAGACCGAACTGGTGGACGGCACGGATTACGACGCCTGGGAGCGCGCACTGTCCAAGCCGACCGCCGCCGTGCTGATCGAAAGCCCGTCCAATCCGATGCTCGATGTCCTCGACATCGCTCGCGTTGCCGAGCTGACGCACAAGGCCGGCGGCCTGCTGATCGTGGACAACGTCTTCGCAACGCCGCTCGGCCAGTCCCCGCTCAAACTCGGCGCGGACGTGATCGTCTATTCCTGTACGAAACATATCGACGGTCAGGGCCGTGTCCTCGGCGGTGCGGTGCTCGGCTCCAGTAAGTGGATCACCGAGACGCTCCAGCCCTTCACCCGCAACACCGGCAACGCCCTGTCGCCATTCAACGCCTGGGTCCTGCTCAAGGGTCTGGAAACGCTCCAGCTCCGCACGGATGCCATGGCCCGCAACGCCGCCGCCGTAGCCGATGCACTGGCCGAACTGCCGGGAATCGTTCAGGTCCGCTATCCGGGCCGCGCCGATCACCCGCAGCATGAACTGGCCAAAACCCAGATGAACAATGGCGGTTCCATGGTCGCGTTCGTCGTGGACAAGGGCCGTGAGGGCGCATTTGCCTTCATGAATGCCTTCAAGGTTATCGCGATTTCCAATAATCTCGGCGACGCCCGCAGCCTGGCCACCCACCCCGCCACGACGACCCACATGCGCGTCAGCGAGGAGGAGCGTGCCCGTCTCGGCATCACGGACGGCGCCATCCGCCTCTCCGTCGGTCTGGAAGATCCGGCAGACCTGATCGATGATCTCAAGCGTGGTGCGACGGCCGTCGCGGCCCTCGCATAAGTTTTCCTGACAAATCCCCGGGATGGCTTTACAATGGCGTCATGCCTGACAAGTCATCCCACCCCCATCTGCACGCCGATCCCGAGACGGCACTCGCCGAAGCCATGGAAAGTGCCCCCCGCTTCAGCGAAACCACGGACGACGTGACGGTCACGGTCCGGACCTTCTGGCTGGACGACCAGTCTCATCCCGAAGACCATCAATACGCCTGGGCCTATCACATCAGCATCGAGAACGAGCGGAAAGACACGTTCCAGCTTCTCTCCCGCTCCTGGGAAATCGTGGACGGCCTTGGACGGAAAGAACATGTCCACGGCGATGGCGTTGTCGGCGAACAGCCGGTGATCGGCCCGCAGGAACAGTTCGACTATACGTCCGGCGCCATGCTCACGACGCCGACCGGCTTCATGCGCGGCACCTACCACATGGTCGAGCCCCGCTCGGGCCACCGCTTCGACGTCAGCATCCCGGTCTTCAGCCTCGACAGCCCCCACGACAGCACACTGGTGCACTGACCGGCCGTGGGTGGGCCGCATGGACAGGTAGAGGAACAGTCACACAAGCTTGACGTTCCCGCCATCCCGGCCCATTCCTCCCCCATGCGTATCGCTGCCCTTCTTCTTGCTGCCGGTCGTGGCCGGCGCTTTGACGCCTCCTCGCAGAGCGGGGACAATTCTTCCAAGCAGTTCCGGATGCTGCGGGGCAAACCCGTCATCCGCCGCGCTGCCGAAGCCCTCCTGCCGCATGTGGACGTGCTCCTGCCGGTCGGGGATGATCCCCTGCTGGCCGACAGCCTCGAAGGACTGGACATCCTGCCCCCCGTCAGCGGTGGCGCGGAACGCCATGACAGCGTGCGCAACGGCCTCGAAGCCCTCGCCAAACTGCCCGAACCGCCTGATCTGGTGCTGGTCCATGACGGTGCCCGCCCCTGCGTCCCGGCCGAAGTGGTGCAGAACGTCATCAACGCGCTGAAAACCCATGAGGGCGTGATCCCGGCCGTCGCCGTCATCGACACGATCAAGAAGGCCAAAGACGGCATCATCGTTGATACCGTCCCGCGTGACGGGCTGTGGCGCGCCCAGACCCCGCAGGGTTTCCGTTTCGGCACCCTGCTCGAACTTCACCGCACCCAGCGCGATGCCCGCACTGATGATGCCGCCCTGCTTGAACAGGCTGGCCATCCGGTCGCAATCGTCGAAGGGTCGGAAGACAATATCAAACTGACTGTTGCGGAGGACCTGATGCGTCTTGAAGGTGTGATTGACCGGAACCTGCTGCCCCGCGTCGGACTGGGCTATGACGTCCATGCCTTCGAGGAAGGCCGCAAGCTGATCCTGTGCGGCATTGAGGTGCCCCATACGAAGGGCCTCGCCGGACATTCCGACGCCGATGTCGGCATCCACACGCTGTGCGACGCCATCTACGGCGCGCTGGCCGAAGGCGATATCGGCCGCCATTTCCCGCCGTCCGACAACGAATGGAAGGACATGGATTCGGCCCGCTTCCTCGTCCATGCCGGTGAGCGCATCCGCGAGCGCGGCGGCTTCCTCGTGAACGCCGACGTCACGCTGATCTGCGAACGCCCCAAGATCGGCCCGCACGCCGAAGCCATGCGCAACCGCCTCGCCGAGCTTCTCAAGGTTAGCGTCAGCCGCATCTCGGTCAAGGCCACGACTTCCGAGCGTCTGGGCTTCACCGGCCGTGAAGAAGGGATTGCCGCCACCGCCACAGTGAGCATTATGGTTCCCGATAACGGAGAAGCCTGACCTTCGTTTCACTGTCCATATCCGGAGCATCGCCATGAGGATCCGCCACCTGCCCGTCTGTTGCGTCACGGCCCTGCTGCTGGCCCAGCCGGCACTGGCGGCCCCGGTCTGCTCCGGCAAAACGACGCCAGAAATCCAGTCCTGCTTCAGCTCCCGCCTGTCCCAGGCCGAGCTGCAACTGAAGCGATACACGGAAGCGGCGCTGCGGCGGATGCAGGGCCCGGGCATCGCAGCCCGGACACAGGCGGATTTCCGCAAAGGCGAATCAGCCTGGAGGGCTTTCCGTGAGGCAGAGTGCAAGGCCGTCGCAGGCCGCTGGTCAGACGGAACGATCAGGACATCCATGGAACTGTCCTGCCGCCTGAAACTCACGGAAGAGCGGACCTACGAACTCTGGCAGAACTGGCTGACTGCTCCGGACCGGGCAACCCCGATCCTTCCCCAACCCACAGTCAGCCCACAGAATTGAACGCTCCGGCCCTGGCACCATGAAAAAGCCCGGCGCTCCTGAAAGGGAGGCCGGGCTTTTTTCATACCTAGATTGTGCAGTGGCTCAGCCGTGAATAGCGCAGACGACCACGATCAGCGGTGTCGCGGCCAGAAAGAGCCACGCTCCGATGGAGCAGGTTTTCACGACACGGGTACCCATGTGGCGCAGCAGGGGCCTACGAACGGATACGGACATATCTTCCTCGAATCTCACAGTGTTCGACAGATCCGGAGATAGCGCCCGATCCCCGGCCGGGGCGAGTCACCAATCATCTCGTTCTGTCTCATGGCTGGAGCTTCAATGATCCCCGAATATGGCAAGATCATGCCCCATTCAGGGCATTTTCCTCTCAGATCGAAACCTGCCGCCCGAGCGTCAGGAACATGCCCGCGTCAAGAATGTCCTTCTCGCGGTTTTCCATCGTGCGGACGAGTTCATCATCCTGCCCCCAGGTCGCAAGCTGGGATTTTTCATCATTATTGGCCCACAGCACCGCATCCACGAGGCTGACAGCGCCTCCCACGACAGCCAGCGACAGAAGCAGACTGCCCGTCGCCTGCGCCAGAACGCCCAGAACCGCAAGCTCCAGATCATCCCGTGCCGCCAGAAGCCCCGTCAGAGCTTCCCGGTACCCTTCGGGCTGCACAACCGGCATGAGACCATCAGTTACATTCGGGTGGCCCCCGTAACCCGAAAGCCAGGCGAAAACCTGTGCCGCAACAGGCCCGATCCCGTCTGCGCAGTAGCAGAGCCCGTCATCCACCCCGAGTCCGAGGAGCATGTCCCGCGCAGCCTGCGGATCGGGCGCAATCCGTTCGATCATCGTCCCGGCCATCCGCGTCAGAGGCAGAGAATCCGGCGTGAAGGACGCGCCTTCCGCAATCTGCCCCCACTCCCCGGCAATGGCCTCAGCCAGCGCAGAGGAACGTACAGCCAGAACATGGCCCTGCGGCAGACGGATCGGCCGGCCATCCAGACGCGGCTGGAACAGCCCGTCCTCCGATACGACCGAAACCGCTTTCCAGAAACGCTTGTGCCCACTCAATGCAGAACTCCCAGAGCCCGCAGGATATCCCCGGCCTTCGAATGATGCGCCTTGACCGCCGAAGGAGCCGGACCAGCCTGCCCTTCCCGCGCCGCAGCCAGCGGTGCCGTGCAGGGATCGGCCGTATTGCTGTCCCCGCCGATCGTCACATGGAAATTGCCACCCGCATCACGATCCTGCTCGACATGCGGCGCGCCCAGCGTACCCGTCAGCACAACCGGTGTTGAGGCACCCGCTCCTTCAAAATCCACCACCGGCAGAAGGCGAAGATCCAGCGCCTGCGTCCCAAGCCCAACAGTCCCGCTGCCCGACGTCGAGAACCGCCCGGACTGAAGCCCCAGCGTGTCGATATGGGCGACGTCGTTCGCAATACTCATGTGCAGCCCCAGACAGCGGAGCGACCGCCCCCCTTTCCCGAGCACCACACTGGCCGCAGACCCTGCCATCTGGCCGAGCAGTTCGCTCTGCACCTGGCCATCCACCATGGAAATGCCCAGATGCCCGTCCAGCGACTGCCGCAGTTCCTGCGAACTGTTGCCCTTCGCCGAAAGCTGCCCCACGACCTGCACCGGCCCCTGAAGCAGAAGCGGCATACCAAGCTGCGTCTCCAGCAGACCGGCCGGAAGCATCAGCGGCTGGAACGTCACGCTGCCCGTCACCGGAAGCGCACTGGCATCCAGTTCCGCCATGCCCGACAGCGGCAATCCCTGCGCCTGACCGGAAATCGGATCCAGACGCAGATGGCCGCCCGACAGCGTCAGGCGCGTCGCCATATCGGTATAGTCCCGCCCCGCAAACACGACATGATCCGCCGTCAGATGCAGGTTCACATCCTGCGCCCGCAACCGCTTCACCCAGGACGGTGTCGGATCCACAGCGGCCGTCTCAGCCGAAGGATGATCGCTCACAGCCGGAACCGGAGCATCATTCTGCGGCGCCACAGGCTTCGGTGCGGGCACACCTGGAACAGCGAGCGCAACAGCCGGAGCAGCCGGTTGCGCAGGCTGGAGCCACAGCCCCTTGAGCACATCCAGATCCATTTTCGCGGTATGCAGATTTCCGCTCAGGACCGGCGGAACGTCATGCCCCAGAACCAGCTTGAGCGCCCCATCCACGGAAAGTTCCTGACTGCCGAAGGTCAACCCGTCGAGCGACAGGTTCTCGCGATCCTGCGCGTCCAGCGTGCCATGCAGACTGACGTCATGCAGAACCGCACCCGGCAGATGGAGCGTCTTGCCGCTCCCTTCCGCCACAAGATGCCCGTTCTCCGCACCGATCGTCCCCGAAAGAGCAAAACGCACACTGTCCTGCGCATTGAGCGAAGGCGCACCGGACAGAAGCGTCGTCTGGCTCCGCAGCTGCACCGTCAGCGGAACAGCGGTCTTCAGCCCGTCGCGCCAGGCCGCAAGCGCCTGCTGCATCGTTCCTGCCCCGCCTTCGACATGCCAGGCCGTATCCCGCCACTGCGTATCTGCCGTGACAGTCAGGGCCGCATCCGGCCCTGTCGCATCGACGTGCAGGTTCCGCAACACACCCTGCCGCAGTGCGACACAACCCGCATGCAGATGCACCCGCATCGGATTCATGCTGCCCAGGACCTGATGCAGCAGCGCATCCCCATCCAGATCCGTCAGCGGACCGGGACTGCCCTGAACCGCAACATCGCCGCCAAGGGCCGGCACATTCGGAAGATTGGCATGCGGGAACAGACGATGCGCGTCCTGAAGATTGGGCCACTCGCCCTGCGCCGTCAGAACCACGTTTTCCATCCTCGACGGATTGCCGATCCGCCCGTCCAGATTCAACCAGTCGCGCTTTTCCCCATCGCCCAGCGTCGTCCCGATGCTGAACGCCCAAGGCTGGGTGCCCCGGATCTGCGACAGGTTGCCCACATGTCCCTTGAGCGTAAACGGCGTACCCGCATGATGGCCCTGAAGGCTGATCCAAGGGCTGGAACTGCGCAGCCCTGCCAGATCCAGCGCATCCAGACCGAACGAACCGCTCGTACGGGTCAGACGGTCGTTCCAGATCACCGCAGCCTGCGCGACATGCAGCCCGTCCAGCGACAGATCCCAGTGCGCCTGAATCCGCTGCCCGCTCTGACCATGCACCGGCAGGGACGCATCCTCGTTCTCACGATCCGGCGTCAGGGACCAGTTCGCCTGCCCGTCCAGACCGCGAACAAGATTGACCGTCGCCCCCTCGACCACGAAATCCTGAAACCGGACCTCACGGTGCAGCAGGGCAAAAACGGCGATCCCGGCATGGATCGTATGAGCCTTGAGAACCGGCGTCTGCCCATCGCGTGTCAGCACGACGTCGGAGGCCTCGAACGCCGGCCAGGGCAGAAGCTGCACCGACGAATGACGGACCTGCATCATAAGCCCCGTCTGGTGCTTCAGCGCCACAGCCACACGCTCGCGCAGCGCGTCCTGATCGATCAGGACATGCGTGGCCACACTCACACCCACAATGGCAACGATGACGGCAATCAGAACGCCGGTCAGCTTCTTCATTTCGCAGGCCCCCGGCCCTTGCTGCTACTCCCACCCCGGACACGCTTGGGCGCCGGCGTCTCACCCGGCACGAAGCCCAGCGTGCGGAACGTCTCGCGCATATGCGGCGGCAGAGGTGCCGTCACGATCAGACGCCCGCCTGCGGGATGCGGAATATCAAGCTGGCGCGCATGCAGATGCAGCCGGTCGATGAACCCTTCCGGATGCGCCGCCTTCCCGCCATAGCGCGGATCACCAAGGATCGGCGTGCCGATGGATTCGGTATGCACGCGAAGCTGATGCGTCCGCCCGGTCAGCGGAGACAGCTTCAGCCAGCTCAGCTTCTTGCCCGCCGCATCGAGCGTCTCATATTCCGTCTTGGCCGAAGCCGCGTCTTCCTCATCGCGCGACGCCGCAATCACCAGCGCCGCACCACCCGCACCGATCTTCGCCAGCGGCTGATCGATAATGCCAGATTCTGGTGAGGGCCGCCCGACGACCACGGCCCAGTACGTCTTTTCCACATCGCGCCCACGGAACGCCGCCGCAAGCTTCGCCGCCACACCCGGCGTGCGCGCAATCAGCAGAATGCCCGACGTGTCACGGTCAATGCGATGCACCAGACGCGGCCGGTCCCCGCCCTCGGTCCGCAGACCATCGAGCATCATGTCCACATGCTTGGTAATGCCCGGGCCACCCTGCGTCGCAAGGCCCGATGGCTTGTCGAGAACCAGCAGATGCTCGTCCTCGTAGATCACCATCTTCTTGATCTCGCGCGCCAGCATCGGATCAGGCGGCGGCAGGGGCGCGGGCTTGTCCACATCCGGCAGCGGCGGGATGCGGACGCTCTGTCCGGGGATCAGACGCGTGTTGGTCTGCACACGCCCTCCCTCCACGCGGATCTGTCCCTTGCGGCACAGTTTCTGGAGCGCGCCCTGCGTCAGATTGGGGTAGTGACGTCTGAACCAGCGGTCGAGGCGAATATCGGCCTCATCCTCGGTCACGATGCGGTTGGTAACTGTCATGGTTCGCGGGATGCCCTCTTGGCGGCCCGCATGTCCAGAAGTTTTCTGATACGCCCCTCATGTCCGCGGTCCGTGGGATGATAAAGGGACGCTCTGGGCATCCCATCCGGAAAGTAGTTCTGACCCGAAAACGCGTCCTCGCTGTCGTGGTCGTATTCATAGCCCTTGCCATAGCCAATATCCTTCATCAGGGACGTCGGGGCGTTCAGGATATGCGACGGCGGCATCAGGCTGCCGGTATCGCGCGCCAGAGCCCGGGCCGCCTTATAGGCCGTATAAACTGCATTGGATTTTGGCGCGGTCGCCAGATGCACCACGACCTGCGCCAGTGCCAGCTCCCCTTCCGGAGAGCCCAGACGTTCATAGGTCTGCCATCCCGCCACGGCCATCGGCAACGCTGACGGATCGGCCTGCCCCACATCCTCGGCTGCAAACCGCGTCAGGCGCCGGGCGATATAACGCGGGTCCTCCCCGCCCTCCAGCATCCGCGCGAACCAGTACAGGGCCGCATCCGGATCACTGCCCCGCAGCGATTTGTGCAGGGCGGAAATGAGATTGTAATGCTCTTCCCTGTCCCGGTCATACAGGATCGCCCGACGCGACAGGATCGCCGCCAGATCGCGCGGCGTCAGCACTTTTGATGGATCGAGCGCCACAAGCTGCTCAACCATATTCAGCAGATACCGCCCGTCCCCGTCCGCCATGGCCCGCAGACTGGCCCGCGCTTCCGGATCGAGCGGGAGAGGACGGCCGACTTCCTCTTCCGCATGGATCAGCAGGCTCTCAAGGCTCGCATCATCCAGCCGGTTCAGCACCAGAACCTGACACCGCGACAACAGCGCAGCATTCAGCGCAAAAGACGGGTTCTCCGTGGTCGCGCCCACCAGAACCACCGTCCCGCGCTCCACATAAGGCAGGAACCCATCCTGCTGCGCCCGGTTGAAACGATGGATCTCGTCAACGAACAGCAACGTCCCCTTACCCGTCGCGGCCTGTTTCTTGTCCGCTTCCTCAAACGCCCGCCGCAGATCTGCAACGCCGGAAAAAACGGCCGAAATCTGCGAATAGAACAGCCCGGCCCGCCCAGCCAGAAGCCGCGCAATCGTCGTCTTGCCGCATCCCGGACCGCCCCACAGGATCAGGCTGGACAGCGTGCCCCGCTCCAGCATCCGCGTGAGTGTTCCCTCAGGCCCGAGCAGATGATCCTGCCCCCGCACGTCTTCCAGCCGCTTCGGCCGCAGACGGTCCGCCAGAGGCTGCGTCCGCGATGGCGGCCGGCGCTGCACCTGAGGTGCCTCGATCGGACGTTGCTGCCGCATGTTCTCCGGCGTACGGGACGGGCCACGGCCTGAAGCCTGCGCACGGTTCGCGTCCGGAGCACCGCCGAAAAGATCTGTCATGTCGGTCACTGGCGTCTCCCGCTCCCCGAAGCCCCGTCAGAAGGTCTGCTCCCCGGATATGGGGAGCCCGGCCGGTCAGGAAAATCCCCGGCCTCACGTTACCGGAGCATAACCCCGGCCGCCGACTTAATGAAGGATGCGCCGCATCACGCCCGGCAGCAGCATCGACAGCGGATTGACCGACAGATCCGGCTTCTCGACCGTCCCGTGCAGATCGAACGTCGCCGCCAGCAGCCCGCCCCCCTTCTCGGGAGACAGCAGATGCCCCAGAACCGGCAGCCGCCCTGGCAGCGCATTGAGCCCGAACAGCGGGACGATCGTCCCGTTCAGGTTCAGTTTAGAAGTCGTCAGGTCGATCGGCCCTTCCATCGTGGCCCCAAGCGCCTGATTGCCAATCACCCCGTCATGCAGCACCAGCAGGTTCCCCGCCAGGCTCAGACGCGTCGCCAGATGACTGATCTCGAACCGGTCCAGATGATTGGTCAGCCAGTGCAGCGGGGACAGGTCCGATACCGCCGTCAGCGTCAGAGGCGGCCGCAGGAACTGCGACGGCCCCATTTCCACATGCCCACGGAACGGCGGCAGCCCGCCCCACAACCCGGCTGATTTCGTATTCCGCCCTTCCGGCACCTTCCGCACGGTCGTCTCGTCCGGCGTGAACACCCCGTCCAGATGCGTCTGCCCGCCCCGGATACGGTCATACAGACCCAGACCTTCAAGCAGCGTCCCCAGATTGTCGATATCAAGCACGAACGGATGCTCGCGCCCCGTATCGGCCAGAACCGCCCGGACCCTTGTTGGCGCATCAAGCGCAAACCGCCCCGAGGCCAAATGCCCGTTCCGCAGTTCAATCTGCGAGACGACACCCCCGACCTGCGCCTTGGGGCCATAATAGACATGCGGCGCATTCAGGCTGATGGACCAGCTGTCCCCCATGGAGACGCTCTTCTCGCCTGAACCACCCCGCGGCGCAGCAGCGGGCGCCGTCGGCGGATGGGGCGCGAACATCGGTGCCAGATCCAGCGGATCGGCATCGACCGTCACGCCAATCGGCTGATCCACGGCCTGCGGCAGGGCAATGCGCGCATCGCCCTCCGTCCGGCCGATCCGGAAGCCCTCAAGCACAATCCCCGTCAGCTTACCCGCACGGGTCACACCGCGCCCCGCCACGGAAAGCCCGGTCCCATGCGCCTGCAATCCATCCAGAACCGACATCCGCCCTTTCTGGAACCCGATATGCACCATGGCCGTCGCAGGCTCACCCATCGGCTTGGCCCAAATCGGCACCGTCAGCGCCGCCTGCGCCATGTCCAGCGACAGCTTCAGATCGGACATCTCATTGGCCTGCTGCACGAAATGCGCATTCAGAACCGCATGCCCGTCAAACAGCCCGCCCGGCGCAATCCGGGCCTTCGCGGTGGATTGCGGGTCCAGAACCGAACGCGCATCGATCGTCTGCAACACCCGGGACGGCGCCCCACCCTGGAAGTTCTCATGCAGCACGACATGCGTGGGAATTCCCGCAAGCCGTCCGTCCCCCGTCAGGTCCAGCCCATCCTCGGTCGCGGACATCTTCCCCGACGCCCCGTCCACCGGCTGCCCCATCAACACATTGCCCAGATGAACGCCGGAGAACGTGGCCTGCGTCCAGACATGAAGCGCCCCGTCCGGAATATGCGCAACAAGCGGCAGCGTCAGACGCACATGCGCATCCACCATCCCGTCCGGATGCGTGAACGGCAGCGGATGCCGCGCCAGAAGATGCAGCCGCGGATGCGCCAGCGCGGACATGAACCCCGCCAGAGGCCCCGTCAGATGCGTGGAAATATCGCCGGTCTGATCCTTGGCATACAGATCGCCAATCCGGATCTCCCCGTCCGGAAGAAGCACATTCTCCTTCACGCCCGTGGGCTGGACACCCCGACTCAGATCAATCACGAGCGTTTCCGGCCCGTCGAAATGCAGGGACGCATCCAGGCCCGTCGCGGGCGGAACCGGCCTCAGCCAGTTCACCGTCAGCCCGCGCCCCGTCAACTGCCCCTGAACCGAGACCGGCAGGATGCTGTCCGGCCCGTGATCGCCATGCAAATGGGCTTTGACCTCAAGATCCCGCCCCGTGCCGTCGGTGATGTTCCTAGAAATCCAGCGCCGGCCGCCCTTGATGATGCTGGCCGGCCAGATGGAGCCCAGCGTCGCAAAGCGCACCCCGTCCAGCCCGGCTTCGGCGTCCCCGTCCATCACCTTTGGCTGGCGCAGACTGTCCAGCCTCAGGCTGGCCGAGGCATGAACATGCGTCAGCGCACCCGCATTATCCGCCACATCCAGCCCGGCAGACGGCACCGAAACCGTAGCGCCCCCGTCCAGACCCGGGCGATCCATCCGCAGATTCACGCTCGCCTGTCCGGCATGGAGATGAATTGGATCGGCCGTTTTCTGGAAAACCTGTCCGTCGCCCAGCGACAGGTTCAGCGTCAGCTCCGACGGCTGCTCGTCCATGCCATGCGGCACAAAGACCGCATCCGCCCCGACCGACACCGGAACATGCCAGTCCGCCGCCAGCGGGCTGAAAACGCCAAGCGCCGCAGGTTCGAACGGCGTGCTGCCCAGATGCAGCCTGCCCGTATTCCCGACCTGCCTGGCCTGCGCCGTCAGTGTCGTGCGGAACCCGTCGAGCATAACCATCGTCCGGGCCGTTCCCGTCCAGACGAAATCCGGCGAATGCGGCGCCACCCGGATGCGGCGCGCCTGCATCTCGACCGGCCCGATCACGGCGATCCGGTCCTGAGGCAGACCGGCAAGCGTAATGGCGACGTTATGAACATCAACCGCGCGGAGACGATCGAGCCGTGTCGGAACACCACGCCCACCGCGCTTCTGCTCTGGCAGATCCATGTCCACATCGCCATCGGGTAGACGGCGCAGGGCCAGGGTGGCATTTTCAAGCCGCAGGGTCCGGGGCGCGATCACGCCCTCGAACAGCGCGCTCAGCGACAGAACGGCGTCGGCCTCTTCGGCACGTTCGGCGATCAGATTATCGAAGCGGGTGACTTTGAGCCCGCGCGCCATCAGCACCAGCCCGGCGGGAACACCGCCCGCAGCAGGCTGCCACTGGATACGCAGCGTATCCCAGCTCAGACGGCCGGCCGGATGTCCGGGACGCTTGCCCGCCGCGATGGAAACAGGCTCCACAAGATGCGAGACGCGCGTGATATCCACTGGACCATGCGCCAGCTCCCACAGGAAGACACTTCCCGCGGCAGCGACGAGCGCGATGGGCGTGACGCAGACCAGCGCCGCCCAGCGTGCGATATGCAGATGGCGGGGAAACTGTGGTCCCGGGCAGAAAGGACGGAAACGCCTGCGGGGAGGGCGCGGGAAGTCGGGGACGGCCATAGACGGTCATCGGCGCGTTTCCGGCCTGTCTCCCTCGTAAAAGTTTGTGGAGGAAGCCCTCAGGCCCCCGAAGAGAGATCCCGGAACGCTTCAGCCACCAGGGCCGCATGGGTCGCAGGCTTCACCTTGCGCCACACATTCCGGATGATGCCCTGCCCGTCCACCAGGAAGGAGCTGCGCTCCATTCCCATATAGGTCCGGCCATACATGGATTTCTCAACCCATGTTCCGTAAGCCTCGGCGACGGCATGGTCCTCATCCGAGGCCAGCGGGAACTGAAGCCCGTATTTGGTGGCGAATTTTTCAATTTTCGCCACCGGATCGGGACTGACGCCAATGATGGTCAGACCATCGGCCTCAAACTTCGGCAGAACCTCCTGAAGGCCACAGGCCTGCGTGGTGCAGCCCGGCGTATCGGCCTTTGGATAGAAATAGAGCAGATAGGGCTTCCCCTTCAGCTCCGCACTGCTGACCGTGCGTCCGCCCGAGGCGGAAAGCGTGAAGTCCGGCGCCCGGTCACCCGGCTGAAGGTCCGTTCTGGGGGAAGAAGCTGTCATGACGGGCATGATTGCCTCACCCTTCCGGTCCGATCAAGGCAAAGCGGACACAAAGCGTTCAGTTTGCCGAGATCAGTAACCCCGATACATCCCCGGATAGGCCGGACCCGGCGGCGGTCCGTAAACAACCTGCGGCTGCGGGGCATAAACGACTGCCGGCGGCGCATAGACCACCTGCGGCGGGGGCGGCGGAGGGGCGGCATAAGGCTGCGCCAGAAGCGCGCCACCTACGGCACCCAGAGCCAGACCGCCAAGGATCCCGCCCACAATGGCGCCGGAATGATCGCGGTAGCCCCCATGCCAGCCGCCACGCGGACCGCCATAACCGGGACCAGGACCGCGACCGCCGCCATGCCAGTGAGCCTGGGCCTGCGGCACCAGAACATTCGGGACGATGGCAGAACCGATCAGCAGGGGAGCGGCCATAAGAACTGCACGTGTGATGCGACGCATGGCATCTTTCTCCTCGAAACACGTGGACCGGAAAGCCCCGGATGAAAGGGGTCTTTTCCGTCCATGAGAAAGATCATGCCCGCTGAAAATGGCAGCAAGAGGCGCCAATCATGGCAGGAGGCGGACAAATTGTAACAGCGCCCTGCCCCGCTCTCACCCCACGGCCTCAGTGTGCCGGATCGACGCGGTGATAGCCCGGCGGCGGGTCGAAAATCTCGACGGGCTGCGGCGCGTGGCTGACGGACACCGCCTCCACGACCGGCTTGCCATCATGGACCGCCCCGAGCATCAGGCCGTCATCCGTGTAACAGAATGTGGTCGGGTGACGGTCGCTGTCCGCGCTTTCCCAGATCGTGCAGGCTTCCCCCGCGATCCTGCCCTGCCCCAGCCTGCGCCATGAGCCGGATGCCGGCGTGCCGGGCACGGAAAAACCTTCCCCCGGCGCGGACATGACAGTCGCGGTATGGTTCGTGCCATCCAGCACCATCAGCGTATGCGTGCGGTAATCCGTCAGCATCACAGTCGCCGATCCTTCCGGCTCGACCCGCTGTCGCCACAGCGAGGACGTCCAGCGCATGCGCTGGTGCAGGCGCTGCCCGGACGGACCGGTCAGGACGTAATCGATATCGGCGTCATGCAGCGGCGTGACCAGCGGGGCCGAACCCGGCTCCGGCGCGGGTGCCGGAGCAGACGGCACATCCGCCTTCGCCGGGAAAGCGCACACCGCCGCCATAAGAACACAGGCCGCGCCACCTGCGCCGCGCCAAAACGTCAGCCTCATTTGTGATTTCCATCCGCAGGACCGCTGGGCGGCTGATCGGGAGCAGACACCGAGCCATCCCCCGAAGAATCATTGGAAACGGAAGGCTGCGTCGTATCAGGCTGGGAAGACTGCCCCGGCAAGGGCGCTTCGGGACCAGGCGTTGTCGTCGCCGGGGCCGGACTGTCCTGGCTGCCAATCACGGGACTATCGGAATCGGACGTCTCGGGAGACGCCGCCTCGGGCATTGTCGTCTTCGTGTCGCTGCCTGACGTTTCCGGCACGGGAGACGGCGTCGCACTTCCCGCCTGACTCTGATGGGCGGGGCGGGCCTTCGGCTCCAGAATATGGAATCCCGCTGGCGGTTCGAACGTCGAGGACGGAATATCCTGATAGGCCACCGAAAGTGCCTTGATCGATCCTTCCACCCCATCTGCATCAACGCCATTCTCAGCCAGAATGACGCCGTCTTCCGTCACGCAGGCGCTGGCCTTGCCATGGCTGCTCTGGATGTCCCAGCGCTCACAGGCCACGCCCGCCACGGTTTCATGCCCTGCCGGCGTGTACTGCATGTCCAGATCGAGCATGAACGGATTATGCAGGCCGTGGCTGGGATGCAGGCGCGTATAGACCTGCTGCTTCATCATCACGAGCGTCACCTGCTGCCCCGGCCGGTCGAGAATCGTGACGCCATTGCCGTCCTGCGAATCAATCCGCAGCAGATCGCCCGCCCCCGAGAACGCCACCTTGACGGTATTGGGCCCAGCCTTGGGCGGCGCGGATGGGGTGGTGAGTTCATAAACAACCGTGACATCGCGCGTCGGCGTCAGGCGGGGATGATCCTCCGCCCGGGCCGGCGTCACCAGACACAGCCCGACGGCCAGCAGCCCCAATGGCGCGGCAGACAGGAGGGCGGGGCGCGTGAAAACAGTCATGGCGGATCTCCGGCAGGCGGGCGCCCGGCAGGCACACGCAGGGACGCAATGGATTCCCGCAGGGCCTGAAGGCTGAAATCGTCAGGCCAGACCGCGCGCACGGTCAGCGCCTGATGAAGCAGGGACTGATAATCCGCCGCCGGAATTCCGATACCGCCAAGCCCCGTCAGATGAGGCGTGGTGTATTGCGTATCCAGCAGCGTGAACCGCCCCTTTCGCAACCCTGCGACAAGGTGAACCAGAGCCACCTTAGAAGCATCACGTTCGCGCGAAAACATGCTCTCGCCGAAAAAAGCCCCGCGCAGCGACACGCCATACAGGCCGCCCACCAGCTTTTCGCCTTCCCGGACCTCGATGGAATGGGCGTTTCCCTGCCGGTGCAGCGCACCGTAAAGAGCGCGGATGCGGCCGCTGATCCAGGTCGTCTCCCGCCCCGGCGCAGGCTCCGCGCAGGCCAGCATGACCTCATCGAAAGCCCGGTCCGCCGTCACCGTCATTTTGCCGGACATCACCAGCCGCATGAGCTTCTTTGGAACATGCATCCCGTTCAGCGGCATGATCCCACGCTCTTCAGGCAGGTACCATGAGAGTTCCGTACTCCCGGCGTCAGGCGCCATGGGAAAGATCCCCGAGGCATAGGCCCGCAGCAGAAGATCCGGCGTTATGTCGTCCATGAGGGTACAGTCTTTGCTCGTGTCATGATCCGGGGCGTCACGGGAAAACATGGCCGTGCCGACAGCGGGCATGGTAAGGGTGATCCATCGTCAGGGAGACCGCCAGTGCCGCTTGCCTTCGTCTATGCCATCATTCTCGTCATTCTCGGCGCGCTGCGTCTGGCAATGCCCGAAGCGCATGGCCTGCTGATGACCCTGGCCAAGGTCAGCGCCGTCTGTCTGGTCATCTCCGCACTCGTGGATCTGTGGATGATGCGTGAAGGCGTCGAACCCCCGTCCATGACCGAAGCGTCCTTCACAGCAGACTGATCAGCACCAGGATCAGGCCGGCCATCGAGATACCCCAGATCAGACTGCGCACCGGCCCCCAGCCAAACGCGTAGGCCGGCACATAGAGTGTCCGCGCCAGAAAATAGATCCCCGCACCCCAGCCCGTCAGCGGGCTGTACCGACCCGAGACCCAGGCCAGCAGGACCGCCCCGATGAAGATCGGCAGCGTCTCCGCCAGATTGGCCTGTGCCCGCTTCAGCCGTGCCGCCATCCCCGTGTAACGGGGCGGGTCACCGTCGCGGTTGCTGCTCGCCCATTGCAGACCGTCCTGCTGGCGGCAGGCGGCGGCGGTGAGGAAAAGCTGGACGACCGCCAGCACCAGTGTCCATCCAAGCCAGACAAGACCGATCGGCATGGGCTTTTCCCCGGAAGCTCCTGAAAATCAGGAGAATGTTTCAGATGTGCCCGTTCCCCCTGCGCGCAGGTCGGCAGCCGCTTCCTTAACGGCCAGCCCATGCGTCCGTTCCAGACGGCGGATCGTGAAATGGGCCCGGGCCAGCGCGCGGTAATGCGCGAGGAATGCCGCATTGAGCGACGCACCACACAGCGCACCTGCCACCGGCACCATCTGCAACGCGAATTTGCGCGACAGGCCAATTCCGTAATGCGACGCCACTTCCGCCATCAGCATGACGATCGGTCGTCCGCGCAGCAGTGCCCGCGCCGAGAAAAATCCGAGTTCGCTCTCATCTTCGCTCTGCCGTGCAGGGAAGCTGCGCAGCGCAAAGACTTCCAGACAGGCCCGGCGCGTATCTTCGTTACGCAGGTCTTCGCCTTCCTCGCGGGCAATGCGTGCGATCTCGCGCATGATGGTCAGCGTCGTGAAGCCCACATCCGGCGCCAGACCGAAGATTCCGCCGAAACCACCCAGCGCGCCCGAAACGGCCACGGCAGCCTGCCCCACATTCTCACGCCAGGGTTCACGGACGGCGGGAGCCTCGTTGTCGATCCCCAGTATGGCGACTTTGAACGCCCGTTCGATGGCGATCTCAGCCGCGTTGTGGAACTTCTCCTGCACTGCCGGCGCCAGGCCGAGTCCCTGCATACCGAGTCGCGTAGCCTGTCCGACCGCACCCCCCATCAGGTCTGCAAGACGCACGAGAACCCCGCGGCCCTGTTCCACCTTTTCGAGAACCGACTGAAGCTGGGCAAGGGAATCCCCGTCCAGCGCCATCGAGGCGAATTCGCTGGTTGGAAGCTGCGTGTCATTCACTGCGGTCATGACGATCAAAACTCCTGTTCGTAAGACCCGAAACCGTTTACCGGATAGCAGGTTTCATATCCTAACATGGCGCCATCATGGGGATATCGGCTCTGTGACGCTACCCGGGACGCCCCCGGCGGGGTGAGGAGAATTACAACAATGACCGTATTATCGCGCTGGTTCCTGTCTGCTCCGCTGGCAGCCAGCCTCCTCATCCCGGCCGGTTTTTCGGCCCATGCCGCCTCCAGCTCTTCTTCCTCGGGTCACACCCGTCACCGCGCCGCACACGGCACGGCAAATCTTCCGCAAATGGGCCCGACAGCCGGCCAGATCGTCGGCGCACCCGCCAAGCCCCTGACTCCGGCCCAGCAGTCCGCCCTGCCCGATGAAGGCGCTCCCGCCCCGCCGCACGGTTATACGGAAGTGGAAGACTCGGAAGCCGCCCTCGCCAGCTACAGCGACCGCGTCCGCACGCATCTGCCGGTCGGGATGCCCGGCACGAACGCCCAGCAGAAGACCAACGGCACCAACAACCTGCCGTCCCATTTCTCACTGTTCGGCATGCCGGTGAAGTTCAACGCCCCGGTGCAGTCCCCCTATGAGGACGAAGACTCCCCCACAAGCTACGCCGGACACCCGGTCAACGGCCAGACCAATATTCTCGTGAACGGCGACTCCTCCGCCATTCACTAACCCTTCAGGGGCGCGTCCAGCCCCCGATCTGCGTCAGGTGGCGGAACTCCGCCTCCGTCACAGGCGCCACGGACAGTCTGGACTGTTTCAGCAGCGCCATCTCCGCCAGGGCAGGATCAGCCTTGATGTCGGCCAGGCTGACGGGATGGGCAAACGCCCCCATCACCTTCACATCCACACAGACCCAGCGCGGATCATCCGCCGTCGGGTCCGGATAGGCTTCCCGCACCACTTCAACCACGCCGACAATGCGTTTTTCGCTGACGGAGTGGTAAAAAAGCGCCAGATCGCCGTTTTTCATGGCCGAGAGGTTGTTGCGCGCCTGATAGTTGCGCACCCCCGTCCACGGTTCGACGCCATGATCGACCTGCTGTGCCCACGAGAACGCCTCGGGTTCCGATTTCACCAGCCAGAAAGCCACATTTCACTCCCGCCCCAAGGGCATTTACAGAGGCATTTACCGCTCAATTCCGTGAAACGTGATAACAGTGATCGGAACAATGGGACAACGCGCCTCTTCCGAATATGATTGCTTCGGACTATTTCAAAGGGGAACCAATCGCCGAGTTGCCAATCTCCGAGGTCCGTGTCCCAGTGCGCCCTACCCCCAACCTGCTCCATCGCTATGCCAATCCGGGGCAGTTCCTGCGTCTGGCGCATGCGCTCCTGCCCTGGCTGAGCAGCGGCGCCATCCTGTTCCTGACCGTCGGCGTCATCTGGGGCCTGTTCATCGCCCCGGCCGACTGGCAGCAGGGTGACACCGTCCGCATCATGTATGTGCATGTCCCGATGGCCTGGCTGGCATCGTCCTGTTACCTCGGGCTTGCGATCTGCGGCGTGCTCTCGCTGGTCTGGCGCCATCCGCTGGCGGATCTTGCCGCCATCGAAATCGGTCCGGTCGGCGCCTGTGCCGCCGCCCTGTGCCTCATCACCGGTTCGCTCTGGGGCGAGCCGATGTGGGGCACGTGGTGGGTGTGGGACGCGCGCCTGACCTCGATGCTGGTGCTGTTCTTCCTGTATCTGGGCCATATCGCCCTGATCCGCGCCTTCGATGAACCGGCCCGGGGCCAGCGCGCCGCCGCGATCCTCGCCCTGGCCGGCGTGATCGACCTGCCGATCATCAAGTTCAGCGTCCAGTGGTGGAACACCCTGCACCAGCCCGACAGCATTACCCTGACCGGCGCGCCCACCATGTCCATGATGATGCTCTGGCCGCTGCTGATCACCACGATCGGCTTCACGCTTGGCGTTGCGGCCGTCATCTTCACCCGGCTCAGCGCCGCCATCCATGAAAGCCGCGCGCGCCAGCTTCTGGCCCGTTCGCGCCTCGACCGCAGGGACAGTCAAGCCGCATGATGCACCTCCCGAACCACTGGCCCTATATCGCGGCATCCTATGCCCTGACGCTGGGCTGCTCGCTCGTCCTCGGTGTCGGCTCCGCCCTGCGCCTGCGGAAATCCAAGGCCCGTCTGGCCGCCGTTGAGGGCCATGCCCGCCGTCGTGAAAGGTCAGCATCATGACCCGCAAGACCCGTCGCCTCTGGATCATCATCGCCTGTCTGGCCTGTGTCGGCTCTGCCGCCGCCCTGACCCTGCGGGCCTTCTCGTCCAATATCGTCTTCTTCATGGCGCCCTCGCAGGTGAAGGCCAATCCGCCTTCGCCAGACCGCACCATCCGCCTCGGCGGCATGGTCATGGCCGGCAGCCTGCACCGCATCAACGAGAACGGCACCCCCGTGAATGCCTTTGAAGTCACGGACGGACAGGCTGCCGTCGAGGTCCACTACACCGGCATTCTCCCCGACCTGTTCCGCGAAGGACAGAGCGTCGTCGCCCTCGGCACCGTCCAGAAGGATGGCGGCTTCACGGCCAGCGAAGTCCTCGCCAAGCATGACGAGACCTACATGCCCAAGGAAGTCGCGGACGAACTCAAGCGCACCGGCAAGTGGGACCCCCGCTTCGGCAAGGCTCCGGACGCGTCGAGCTGGGATACCATGACCGCAAAGAAAGCAGGGGGCTGACCGCCTGATGTTCGGACCTGAACAGGGCCATTTCGCCCTGGCCCTCGCCTGCGTGCTGGCCCTTGTGCAGTTCGCCATCCCGCTCTGGGGCGCCAGCCGCCGTGACGCGCGTCTCGTGGGGCTCGCGCCCTATCTCGCGGTCTCGCAGCTTATCGCGCTGGGCTACTCGTTCCTGTGCCTCATCATGTGCGCCGTCAGCGACGATTTCTCGGTCCAGAACGTCGCGGCGAACTCCGCCGTCTCCAAGCCGCTCCTGTATAAAATCACGGGCGTCTGGGGAAACCACGAAGGCTCCGTCCTGCTCTGGACGCTGATCCTCGCGGTCTGCGGCGGCGCGGTCTCACTGTTTGGCCGCAACCTGCCGGACATCCTGCGTGGACGCGTTCTGGCCATTCTAGGCGGCGTTTCCGCCGGGTTCCAGATGTTCTGCCTTCTGACATCCGACCCGTTCGACCGCGTTTTCCCCGCGCCCATGGACGGTCAGGGGATGAACCCGCTCCTTCAGGACCCGGGCCTCGCCTTCCATCCGCCCATTCTTTACACCGGCTATGTCGGTTTCGCCGTCCCCTTCGCCTTCGCCGTCGCCGCCCTGATCGAAGGTCGTGTCGATGCCGCATGGGGCCGCTGGGTCCGCCCCTGGGCCGTCGCGGCCTGGTGCTTCCTGACCTGTGGCATCGCGCTGGGCTCATGGTGGTCCTATTACGTGCTGGGCTGGGGCGGATACTGGTTCTGGGACCCGGTGGAAAACGCCTCCCTCATTCCCTGGCTGACGGGTACGGCGCTTGTCCATTCCGCCATCGTCGTGGAAAAGCGCGAAGGCCTGAAGATCTGGACGGTCCTGCTTGCCATCGCGACGTTCTCGTTCTCCCTGTCCGGCACGTTCCTCGTCCGCTCGGGTATCCTGAACTCGGTCCACGCCTTCGCCAACGACCCTGCCCGCGGCGTGTTCATCCTCGCCCTGCTCGCCATCGTCATCGGCGGCTCGCTCGCTTTGTTCGCATGGCGCGCGCCGTCCCTCACCTCGACCGGCCTGTTCTCGCCGATCTCGCGTGAAGGCTCGCTGGTCCTGAACAACATCCTGCTGTGCTCGATCTGCGCCGTCGTCGTGACGGGCACGATGTACCCGCCCTTCATGCAGCTTCTGGCCGGGCGCACCATTTCCGTCGGCAAGCCATTCTTCGACGCCGCCACGATCCCGCTGACCCTGCCGCTCCTGCTGGCCATGGGCGTCGGCACCGCTCTGCCGTGGAAGCGCGCGCAGCTCGCCCGGACGTTCTCGCATCTCTATGCCGCAGCCGGGATCGCCGCCCTCGGCTTGGTCCTGTGCTTCTGGCGGCTGTCCGGCATCATGCCCATCGCCTGCGGCGCGCTCGCCATCTGGGTCATCGCGGCTTCCGCTTCCGACGTCCTGCGCCGGATCGGCATTGGCCACACCTCCGCGCGGGGCGTGTGGGAGCGCATGAAGAACCTGCCGCGTTCAAGCTGGGGCGCAGCGCTTGCCCATATCGGCGCGGGCATCACCGTGCTCGGCCTGTGCGGCATGTCGCAGGCCCAGCACGCCATCGTCGAAATCCATATCGGCGAGACCCGCTCGCTGGGCGGAGACGACTGGACCCTGCTTGACGTGCACGACTATATCGGCCCGAACTACAAGGCCATGCAGGCCGATCTCGCCATCCGCCACAACGGCAAGCTCGTCACCATCCTGCATCCCGAAAAGCGCGACTTCACGACACAGAGCCAGACCACGACCGAAGTCGCCATCCACACCAACTTCATCACGGATCTGTACGGCGTGATCGGCGACCGGCACGGCACCGGCAAGGACACGACCTATGTCCTGCGCCTGCACCGCAATCCGCTCGCGCCCTGGATGTGGCTGGGCGGACTGGTCATGGCCATCGGCGGCGCGTTCTCGCTGTCTGACCGTCGGATGCGGATCGGCGCGCCCAAGCGTGCCGCCGCCCGCAACATGGCCCGTGCCTGAGGAGAGAGGGACATGAACGCAACACGACGCGGCATCCTCACGGCCGTCCCCATCATCGGCGCAGGCGTCCTCGGCGTCGGCTTCTGGCGGATGCTGAGCGACATGCGCAGCGGTGCCTTCGACCCGCGCGCCATCAAGAACCCCAATGTCGGCAAGCCCATCCCGAGCTTCGCCATGCCCGGCCTCCCCGGTCTTGGCGACGGCTTTACCGATGCGGAACTCAAAGCCCAGCACCGCCCGGTTCTGGTCAATTTCTTCGCTTCGTGGTGCATCCCTTGCGTGGCGGAAATGCCCGGCCTGCGCGCCATTTCGCGCAACATGCCGATCTGGGGCATCGCCTATGAGGACAAGCCCGAGAACGCCGCCGGCTTCGTCCAGCGTGACGGCTCCCCCTATGCCCGCGTCGCATCGGACCGTCATGGCCGCGTCGCAATCGACTGGGGCGTGACCGGGGTGCCCGAGAGCTTTCTGGTCGCACCCGGCGGCCGCATCATCTGGCACGGCAGCGCCGCCCTCGATCCCCAGATCTATGAGGCGGAAATCCGTCCGAGGCTGGCCGGACTATGAAGGCCTCCAGACGCTTCCCGGCGCTGCTGCTCGCGGCTGGCCTGATCGGCGGTGGTGTGGCCCTCGCCGTGGACGACCCTGCCGAAATGCTGCCGAACCCGGCACAGGAAAAGCGGGCCGAAGCCATCGGCGCCCATCTGCGCTGCCTCGTCTGTCAGAACGAGAGTATCGAGGACAGCAGCGCCCCCCTCGCCCGCGATCTGCGCAAGGTCGTGCGCGAGCAGGTCTCGGCCGGGAAATCCGATCAGCAGATCATGGACTGGATGACAGAACGCTACGGCGAATTCATCCGTCTGGCCCCACAGTTTTCATGGTCCACCGCCCTGCTCTGGCTGATGCCAGCGCTCGCGCTGGTGGCCGGACTTGTCATTGCATGGCGTGCGACCAAACGCCGCACCGTCGTCACGCCTGCGCCGCTTACGGATGACGAGCGCGCGCGTCTGGATGCCCTTTCGGGCCGGGAGTAAACTTTTTGTTCTGGTTGGGAATCCTGATAATCGCGGCGGTGGCCCTGTGTCCCGCATTTCTGGGGCTGCGCACCCTGCGCCGGCGCGTCAACGCGCGTGACTCTGCTCTCGCCCTCTATCGCGGACAGCTTGGCGATCTGGAGCGCGACCACGCCCTCGCCCTCATCAATGACGAGGAATATCAGGCCGCCCGCCTCGAAGTGCAGCGCCGCCTGCTGGCCACCGATGGCGAAGCTGCCGTCGAGGATCTGAATGCCGAGCCCGCAAAACGCAGCCGTGCCCTGCCGGTCGCAGCCGTCGGGATCGGCATTCCGGTGCTGGCCTTTGCGCTCTATATCGTCAACGGTCATCCCTCCCTGCCGCCCCAGCCCCTGAGCGGACGGCAGACGGGCCCGGACGCGAAGGGCCTGCAGATGATCCACAAGCTCCAGACCCAGGTCTCCACCATTCCTCCCGGTTCACCGACCTATGCGACCGGGCATTTCCTTCTGGGGCAGATTGAAGCAAGATCCGGCATGACGGATGAGGCAATCCGCGACTGGAAAGCCGCGCTCGACGCACATTTCGAGCCTGAGCTCGCCATCCGCCTCGCCGAACTTGAAAGTCGCAACGGCAGCCATATCTCTGGTGAGAGCCTTGACCTCTATCGCCGCGCCCTGGCAGCGGCACCGGCCGATGCGCCCTGGCGTATGGCCGTGGAAGCGCGTATCGCGGTCGGCGAACATCAGGAGAATAACGGTCAGTGAGAAAACCCGAAGCCAACGCCATCGCGCTGTGCCCCGTCTGCCGCCAGCCCATGCGCCCGACCTCGGAAAAATGCCCCAGCTGCGGGGCTGAGCGCCATTACGGTCCGCGCGTCGTCGAATCCGCCGTCTGCGCCTTCGCCGGAATGGTCCTGCTCGCGGCGCTCTCAACCCTGCTGCTGCCGATCTCGCTGTGGACGATCATGTTCGCCGCTATCGGACTGGTGGCCGGTTTTCTCTTCTCCCACAACCGTTTCAGCGGCGACCGCTGGCTGAAATAATATCCCGTCAGGCCCGGACAGGGCCCTGATCCGACCTTCCAGACAGAAACAGACGATCAGGTTTGTGAACCCGAAGGGGAAAACGATCGTTTTCCTTTCATCCGTCACTGTCTGGAAGTCTGTGAAGCCGTGCGCTTTCCGCTGGAGATCGTCCTGTGCCTGTCCCTCACCGCGGCCGTACTGTTGCCCACGTCCCGGGCCCATGCTGTCCCCGGAGATGAACAGGCCTATTCAGGCTCCCTGTTCTCGCCGCCCACGCCCCTGCCAAAAGCCGGCGCGTTCTATGTCGAGCCCTATCTCTATGTCGGCTCGCCCATCGGGCAGTTCGGCTCGCAGGGAGACTATCATCCCCTGCCCGGCGTCCAGCGTTCCGTCAGTTCACTCGTCATCCTGAAATACGGCATCACGAACCGCATCTCGGTCTACATCACGCCACAGGTGCAGTATTCCTGGCACCGGTCCGCCACGCCGTCCGGTCTGAAATTCACGGATCTGCCATTCGTCCTGCAAGGCGTGGCACTTGATCGTCAGAGCAGGCTCTGGCCCGGAAGCTGGCAGCACTCCACCCTGACCGTCGATCTCGGCATGAACTTTCCAACGGGAAGCTACGACCGGCTGTCGCGGCCGCAGGATGGCAGCGGATCAGGCGTCTATTCCTTCCGCTACGGCCTGATCGACCAGACAGGATTCAAATTCGGCCATACGCGGCCCTTTCGCGTCCGCCTTTGGGCCACCGGAATCCAGCCCGTCACATCGGCGTCCCTGAACGGACAGAGCGTTTACGGAACCGGCACGGGATTTTCCGGCCGCGCCCATGCCGAGGCGTTCGGCAATTTCGGCGGATCCGTCGAGTTTTCCCTGAATGACCATTTCGTCTTCGCGATGGACATGATCCGGGACTGGTCCAGCGGCTCCCATGTGCAGGGACACCAGATCCTCCAGACAGCACCAGCCGCCCAGAACCTGTCATTCAACACGCCTGCGGAAGACGACTGGTTCGCTGCACCGGCCATCGAATACAACTGGAACGCCAGTACTTCCATTCTCGGCGGCGTCGGACTGACCCTTTCAGGCCGCGATACAACCCGTCAGGTCATCGGGACTCTGGCCTTCGAACATACATTCTGAGCCCCCGCATAAACTCCGTCTCCCGCTCGGGAAATATTCCTGATAATGGGCGATCATGACACATCCTTCCGGGCGTTTTCTGCCATTCTTCGTCGCCGTGGCCATTCTGTCCTGGGCGAGCGCCTATCCCGTCGTCCGGATTGCCCTGCATGACCTTGCCCCCGTGCCACTGGCTGCATTGCGCTATGCCGTCGCGGCCGTCATGGCGGCCCTGTGGCTGCTATGGAAGCGTCCCAGCCGTCCGGAACTGACGGATATTCCGCAGATCCTGGCCTGCGGGGTCATCGGGATTACGATCTACAATATCCTGTTCAACTGCGGCGAAATGACCGTCTCCTCCGGCGCGGCCAGCCTTCTCATCAGCGCAGCCCCCCTGATGGCGGGGCTTCTGGCCATGGTGTTCCTCGGCGAACGCATGTCCCGTTGGGGCTGGGCCGGATCGATCCTGAGTTTCAGCGGCGTCGCCCTGATCGCAAAAGGGCAGAGCGGAGGCCTTTCCTTCGGCTCGGGCGCGACACTGGTCTTCGGTGCGGCCGTCTGCGCGGCGTTCTACACGATCCTTCAGAAGGGCCTGATCCGACGTTACGGCGCACTCCCCACCATTGCGTATGTCCTGATTTCCGGCGCGATTTTCCTGACCCCATGGCTGCCTCAAGGCCTCACGAGCTTTTCCCACGCCTCATGGCAGGGACAGGCCGCAGTGCTGGAACTCGGTATTTTCCCGGCGGCGTTCGGCTATGCGGCCTGGGGTTTCGTCATCGGTCATTTGGGCGCGTCCCGGGGTGCAGCGCTGCTTTACCTTCTGCCCCCTGTCACGATGGTCCTGGCCTATATCCTCACCAACGAGATCTCCTCCCTGCGCACCCTGATCGGAGGAGCCGTCGTGATGGCTGGCGTGATCCTGACCAACACCTATGGTCGTCACCCCGTTGCCCAGACCGTAGAATCCTGAGCCCCCGGCGGCCTGTGGCGGCATCCTGATTTTCTATGGTTGTCTTCCTTTGTCCTGCGGCGATTGTGCGATAATTTCCCGCGTGGAATGAGCCGGATCACCCGCAGGAAAGCCGAAAACAGACAATGAGCCGTACCGAAACCGATGGCATGGGCCCGATCGAAGTCGCTGATGATGTGCTGTGGGGCGCGCAGACCCAGCGCTCCCTGAAATATTTCAGCATCGGCCGCGAACTGATGCCGCGCGAAATGATCGAGGCCTATGCGATCATGAAGCGCGCCTGCGCCACGGCCAATGCCGCGAGCGGTCGCCTGTCGCAGGAGCGCGCGGATCTGATCCATACGGTCTGTGACGAGATCACAAAGGGCGAGCATGACCGGATGTTCCCGCTCCATGTCTGGATGACGGGCTCGGGCACGCAGTTCAACATGAACGTCAACGAGGTCATCGCCAACCGCGCCTGCCAGATCACTGGCAATCCACTGGGCAGCAAGACACCGCTGCATCCGAACGATCACGTCAACATGTCGCAGTCCACCAACTGCAACTTCCCGACCGCCATGCACATCGCGGCTGTCCTCGGCACGCATCGCCGCCTCATCCCCGCCCTGACGCGCCTGCGCGACGCCATGGCGGCCAAGGCCGAGGAATGGCGCGATCTGGTCAAGGTCGGGCGCACCCATCTTCAGGACGCCGTTCCCATCACGCTGGGTCAGGAATGGCACGGTTATGCCGGGATGCTGACGGACAATATCGCCCGTCTGGAGCAGGCCCGGGACGGCCTCTTCCCCCTCGCTCTGGGTGGTACGGCACTCGGTACCGGCGTCAGCACGGATGAAGGCTTCGACCGTCGCGCCTGTGCGGAAATCGCCCGCCTGACCGGCCTCGGCTTCACGGCAGGCGAGAACAAGTTCGCGCTTCAGGGTGCCCATGACGCACTGGTGCATCTGTCAGGCGCACTGCGGACGACGGCTGGCAGCCTGTTCAAGATCGCCAACGACATCCGCCTTCTCGCCTGCGGCCCGCGTGCCGGTCTGGGCGAACTGCACCTGCCGGAGAACGAACCCGGCTCCTCCATTATGCCTGGCAAGATCAACCCGACACAGGCAGAGGCGCTCGCCATGCTGGCCCTTCAGGTCATGAGCAACGATGTCGCGGTGGGCCTTGGCGGTGCGGCCGGCATGCTGGACATGAACGTCTACAAGCCGCTCATGATCCACAACATCATGCAGGGCATCACCCTTCTGCATGACGGTTCGGAAAACTTCCGCCGCTTCCTCGTCGAAGGCACGAAGGCCAATACCGACAAGCTCAGGCAGGATCTGGAACGCTCGCTCGTCCTCGTCACGGCCCTGTCTCCCGCCATCGGCTATGACCGCGCTTCGAAAGTGGCGCATCACGCCATGGAAAAGGGGCTGAGCCCGCGTGAAGCCGCGCTGGAACTCGGCTTCATGACATCGGAAGAGTATGACCGCTTCGCCGATCCGCGCCTGATGCTGCGCCCCAACATCACGCCGCCCAAAGCCTGACCGTTCTTGGGCCTCTCACGCTGCCGCATGACGAAAACTTCATGCGGCAGCGGTAGCCGTTCCGCCTCAGGACTGATACGGCGGAATATTCCTGTTTCTTTTATCGGAGATGCCCGTCAGATGATGACCCGCCGCGCAGCCCTGCTGGCTTTAACGCTCCTGTCCCCCGTCTGTACGGCCGCGGCGGCCGAGGCTCCCAAGACCGACGCCACCAAGGCCACCGACGCCTTCACCGGCGAGGCAGCCCTGCTCCCGGCGGATTCCGTCACCCAGCATCATCTGAACGGCATCGCCTATACCGCCCATGCCGGCACACTCATCCTGCGCGACCATGACGGCAAACCGACCGCCCGCATGTTCTACGTGTCCTACACCAAGGACGGCGTCCCGGCTGGCACACGCCCGGTCTCGTATTTCTTCAATGGCGGCCCGGGTGCGGCCACGGCCTATCTGAACCTCGGTGCGGCCGGCCCCAAGGCCCTGACCATGCCTGCCAAGGACCCGACGGACGGCACGCACGCCACGATGGGTGACAACCCCGACAGCTGGCTCCCCGTCACGGACATGGTCTTCATCGACGCCGTGGGCACGGGCTATTCCCGCCCCGCCGACACGGCAAAGGCCGGGGACCAGTTCTATGGCGTCAAGCAGGACGCGAGCGCCTTCGCCAAGGCCATCGGCCTGTGGACGTCGGCAAACGGTCGTGAGGCCTCCCCGCATTACCTCGTGGGCGAAAGCTATGGCGGTATCCGCTCCATCCAGGTCGCGAATGCGCTGCAGATGGAACAGGGCATCCTGCTCAACGGCATCGTGATGATCTCCCCGGCCATCGAAATGCCCCTGCTCGACACGGACGAGAACCCGCTTTCCGCCGCCCTCATGATGCCCAGCCTGATCACATCGCATCAGAGCCCGAACGTGACGGAAAAGACCGCCGAAGACGCCTATCAGTGGTCCCTGAACACCTATCTGCCGAAAATCGCCGGCAAGCTCCCCTCGGGAAGCGAAGGACAGGCGCTTTACGCCGAAATCGCCCAGCGGACCGGCCTGCCGCAGGACGTGATCGCCCGCCAGCACGGTATCCCGGCCATCGGCTCGCATGACATCATGTCCCGCGACGGCCGCCTGTACGGACTGTACGACTTCACCCAGTCCATCGCCGACCCTGCGGCCGATGGTCTGGACGAAAGCCCCGATCCGACGCTGTTCGGCTTCGGCCGTGCCTATGGCAACGCCTTCTCCGGCTATGCGGCCAATGAACTCGGCTTCAAGACCCCGCTGACCTACGACCTGCTCTCCCTCAAGGTGAACGGAAGCTGGAAGTGGAGTTCGGGTGGGCCCTCGCCGATCCACCAGATCCCGGTCCTGAACCGCCTGCTGGCGCTTGATCCCGGCCTGCGCGTCTTTGTGGCCAATGGCTATTATGACGTGGCCTGCCCGTTCGGAACGGCACACTGGATGAAGGATCATCTGACGGTGGGCGCGGATCGTGTTTCGCTGCACCTCTATCAGGGCGGCCACATGCTCTACACGCGCCCGGCCAGCCGTCATGCCCTCTCGGCAGACGTCGCCTCCTGGATCCAGGCCGACGGTCGCCAGCCCTGAAACAGCCATCGCTGAAACAGGATGTCATAAATTGACAGTCCTGATGGAGGAACAGATAATGGACGGAATGATTTCTGGACCTTCCATGTCCGCTGTCTTTCAGGGACTTCGGGCGGTCTCTTCCTCTTTCAGGTGGATCTCCATTTGACAGTCCAGCGCTCCCCCGCCCCCGAACCGGGCTGTTCGCTGGAACATGCCGTCATGACCTCGTGCGATCGCGAGCCGATCCATCGACCGGATGCCATCCAGCCCTATGGACTCCTGCTCGTCGTCGACAGCACGAGCCTGAAAATCATCGGTGGCGCAGGCGACATCGAAGGGCGTCTCGCTCCCGACTGGCTCGGACGCCCCCTGGCGGATATCCTGAAAATCCCGGAAAGCCGCCTTCACGACGAAAAGCGGCCTTCCCTGTCCGATCTGCGCGTTGAAGGGCTGAAAGACGAAACCTTCAGCATCCTGCGTCACGCTCAGGACAAACATCTCCTGATCGAACTTGAACCGGTCGAAGCGCACAACCTGCTGACCTGGGACATTTTCGGCGAAATCGACAGCACGGCAGACCGTTTCGAGCGCTGCCCGGATACAACCTCCGTCTGCCGCCAGGGTGCTGCGATTTTCCGTCGGCTTACGGGGTTCGACCGCGTTCTGGTCTATCGCTTCATGGAGGACGGAACCGGCCGCGTCGTGGGCGAAAGCCGCAACGACGCCTTCCCCTCCCTGATGAACCACCATTTCCCGGCCAGCGACATCCCCACGCAGGCCCGGGCGCTGTATCTGCGCAACCGCATCCGCGTCATCCCCGACATCACCTACGAGGCCGCCCCTATCCGTCCACCGGAAGCCGGGCTTGCAGGGCTTGATCTCAGCGATGTCCAGCTCCGGAGCGTCTCGCCGATCCATCTCCAGTACATGGCCAATATGGGCACGCGGGCCTCGGCCTCCGTCTCACTGGTCGTGGATGGTGTGCTGTGGGGGCTGATCGCCTGCCACAATGCTACGCCGCGCTGCCTGTCAGAAGACATCCGCGCCGCCTGCCGGACGCTGGCAGGTGTCATGTCGCGGCAGTTGCGGAACAAGGAAGAGCTGGTCACCTATCAGGAGCGTCTGCGCCTGCGCAATGCGATGGAATTCGTCACGTCCCATTTCGACGTGCGTCATCCCATCGAAAGCAATCTGCGCAGCTTCATGGGCGAACTGCAGTCCCTGTTTCCGTGCAATGGCTTTGCCGTCATCAGTGACCAGACCATTACCGGGACCGGCGTACTGCCCGATGCGGAGAACCTGCACCGGCTGCATGACTGGCTGAGACTGGGCACAAACGGCGGCATTTTCGTCAGCACCATGCTGGGCAAGGATTATCCGCCCGCAGCCGAGTGGCCCGAACGCTCGGCCGGTCTTCTGGCCATCACGCTCCCGTTCCGGACGCCGACCTGCCTGATCTGGAGCCGCGTCGAGATCATCCAGACCATCGAATGGGCCGGAAATCCGCACAAGGACACGACAGAAGGCAGTGACGTCCTGCGTCCCCGCGCGTCCTTCAGGACCTGGGAACAGACGATCCGCGGCCACAGCACACGCTGGACCAGCGAACAGAAACAGGCCGCCCGCCGCCTGCGCCGCGTCCTGATCGCGGACTACCAGACCCAGCAGCTCCGCGAGCTCAACGCGACCCTTGCCGCCACGCTGGAAGAGCGCGAAAGCCTGCTCCGCCAGAAGGATTTCCTGATCCGGGAAGTCAATCACCGCGTGCAGAACTCCCTTCAGATGGTCGCCTCCTTCCTCAAGCTCCAGGCCCGCAGCGCCTCGAACGACGAAACCACGACCGCCCTGACCGAAGCGCAGCACCGTATCGCCGCCATCGGCCTCGTGCATCGCCGCCTGTACCGGGACGAGCATTTCGGTATCGTGGACCTCGGCCGCTATCTTGAAGAACTGATGGAAGAGCTGTGCTCGTCACTGGGCGGGGACTGGCAGGAGCAGCTGCACCTCTCCCTCTTCCCGATCATGATTTCGGCCGATCGGGCCATCAATATCGGCCTGGTCCTGACCGAACTGGTCATCAACGCCAGCAAATACGCCTATGACGGCAAGGCCGGCCCGCTGCATGTCGGCCTGGCCCAGACCAGCGACCGTCTCGTGCTGACAGTCTCGGATCAGGGTGAATGCACGCCCCAGCTCAAGGGAACGGGCTTCGGCACGCGCATGATGAATGCCGTCGTCAGCAGCCTCTCGGGCACGCTGACCTACACCACGCTCACTCCGGGCCTGGAAGCCGTCATGACCCTGCCGCTGGACTCCATCCTGCCTTCGGAAGCGGATGCCAGTACCGAGGCCGCCCTGTCCCAGACCCCCTACCCATATCCCTGAGCCTTCCCCGCATTCAGGCATGAAAAAAGGCGCCCGACCTGTGGTCCGGCGCCTTTTTTGTGTTCTCCGATCTTGTGTTCGCCGGGGAAAATCCGGTCTTACGCGACCAGATTGCCTTCCTTGTCCACCAGCTCGATCGGGTAATCCCCGGTGAAGCACGCATCGCAGTAACGGCGCGCGCCCTCGGCCCGGTTGGCATGACCCAGCGCCCGGTAAAGCCCGTCGAAGCTGACGAAGGCCAGACTGTCCACGCCGATCGCCTGCGCCATTTCCTCAAGCGTATGCGTCGCCGCCATCAGCTTGCTCTCTTCAGGCGTGTCGATCCCGTAGAAGCAGGCATGTTTCGTCGGCGGGGACGTGATGCGCATATGCACTTCCGTCGCCCCGGCCGCACGGACCATATCCACGATCTTGCGCGACGTCGTACCGCGCACGATCGAATCATCCACCAGAATGACCCGCTTGCCCGCCAGAACCGGCCGGTTGGCGGAATGTTTCATCTTCACGCCGAGATTACGGATCTGGTCGGTCGGCTCGATGAAGGTCCGGCCCACGTAATGATTGCGGATGATCCCCAGTTCGAAGGGAATACCACTCTCCGCGGCATATCCGATCGCAGACGGCACACCGGAATCAGGTACCGGCACAACCACATCGGCATCAACTGCGCTCTCCCGCGCCAGTTCACAGCCGATCTGCCGCCGCGCCTCATAGACAGGCTGCCCCTCGAGCACGGAATCAGGCCGCGCGAAGTAGATATATTCAAAGACGCAGAACCGTCCGCCCTGATCTCCGAACGGTCGCAGGGAGCGCAGACCGTCACCATTGATGACCACGATCTCGCCGGGCTCGATGTCGCGGACATAATCCGCCCCGATGATGTCCAGCGCGCAGGTCTCGCTCGCCAGCACCCAGCCCCCATTGCCATGCTCGTAGCCCGGCATCCGGCCGAGGACGAGTGGACGCACACCGAGCGGATCGCGCATGCCGATCAGACCATCATCCGGCGTCAGCGTAATGAGGGAGTACGCCCCCTTCACCTGCTTGACGGCATCGATGAAGCGATCGAGCACGGTCGTATAGAGAGAAATCGCGATCAGATGGATGAAGACTTCCGTATCCGTCGAGGAATGGAAGATGCATCCACGCTTGACGAGCGCCTGCTTGAGCGTCGCGGAATTGGTCAGGTTGCCGTTATGCGCCACAGCCAGACCGCCGAATTCGTAATCGGCATAAAGCGGCTGCACGTTACGGACATGTGTGCCGCCCGTCGTGGCATAGCGGTTGTGACCGATGGCCACCGTGCCGGGCAGCGTCGCCATGACGCGGCTGTCCCCGAACACATCGCCGACCAGCCCCAGACCCTTGTGCTGGTGGAACCGTTCGCCATCGAAACTGACGATACCGGCGGCTTCCTGTCCGCGGTGCTGCAGGGCATGCAGGCCCAGGGCTGTCAGGGCCGCTGCATCAGGCACACCCCAGACGCCAAAAACCCCACACTCTTCGTAGGGGCGGTTGAGACTGTCGGACTGGGTCATGCGGCGCGGCCTTTCCGGACTGGTTTCACAAGGACGCCTCATGGCCGCTTGTGAACGGAGACGCAAGATGCGGTTGCAGGAAATGAGGCAGATAACCTGTCAGATGGGTGGCTCCAGCGGCAATGTAAGGGCCGATGAGGCTTCCCTGCATCACATAGGTCATCCAGGACCCGAAAAAAGACCCTGCCAGAAGATAAAGCACGATCAGGGCCACATAACCCCGCGCCACACCGAACACGGCCCCCAGAATACGGTCCACGCCGCCAGACAGGACGCCCCGTGCCGCCGAACCGATCCGCGCGCCCAGCATGGTGAAGACCAGCAGCACGACAACAAAAAGAATCGCCGTACTCGCGCTCCCGGCCAGTGCCGCCTGATGCAGATAGGGTTCCAGATAAGGCTCGAGCATCCCGTGGAACCGGTAGGTGAGGACAATTGCCCCCACCCAGGCCAGAAGCCCGGCCAGTTCGGTCGCAAAACCCCGCGTCAGCCCCCATAACGCCGAAAGCGCCATGATGATCAGGGCAACGATGTCGAGACGGGTCAGATCGTCAGGGTTGATATGGGACAGGTCTGGCAGGGGCGGCATGTCACGGCAGCTTCGTCGAGCGGAAACGGCCCCCCTTGTAGGGACGGATCCCACTCGCACGCAACTCGTCCGCCAGACGGATCCGCTCGTCGATCTCCGACCAGACCAGGCTCGCATCGACATCACGCGCTTTCCAGATTCTTTCCAGAAGCACAATGAAAGCCGCGCTGTCCCGGACCAGGGCAGACCGGTCATTGATCATGACATCCAGTACACAGGAAGCTCCCGCAATTCCCATTCTTTGAGAAAGCTTTGTTACTTTCCGATTCTTACGGAAGGGAACCGATTTTTCCTGTGACACCATCACGACATGATGGTCGGAAGCCTGCTGACAGGCAACCCGTTCCGCCGTTTTTTCCTGACACGATCCTGTCCTGTTTTCTCTGAAAAACAGAAATCCAAGTCCAGCGTCACCGCCTGAAGTACGGCGGGGGCACTTCGCGCAAGCAACTGAAAAATAATGTTTTAACGATTTGTCACTGACGTTTTCATTTTTAAAACCCGAATGATCTTGCGCTTAAATTATCTAATAATTAACTCTCCGCATGAGACAACGCGTCACAGTCAGGCCCTGGAACCCACCCCTCTTCTTTGGAACGGCTCCCGGCCTCCTCAGGACTCTAAGAAATGACAAACTACTGGAAGGGTGGCGCAACCGGAAACTGGTTCGCTGCAGCAAACTGGAACGATAGCAACGTCCCGCAGGACAAGGCCTGGATCGACGTCCTGGCAGGAAATCCTGATGGCAGCGCTGTTACCATCGCCTTTGCGACAGCAAGTGCGACAACGCTCCAGAAAGTCACTGTTGCCGCCAACGCGACGCTTGATGTCACGGCGACCTCTTCCGATGCCAGTGCCACAGTCTTCAACGTCAACAGCCTCACGGTCGCTGAGGGCGGTACGCTGGACATCAATACGTCCAATGCGGTGAATCTGGGCAGCGATCCGACGGTAAACGGCACCCTGCAGATCAGCGGCAATCCGGCTGTCTCGATCAGCAGCAACAGCATCAGCGGCACAGGCACCCTGATCCTCGACGGAACGACGATCGGCAGCGCGAACGCCCAGTTCAAGATGGGATCGTCCCTCACCACGGTTCTTCAGAACGGTGCGACGCTTTACGTCAACAATGCGAGCGCCGGTGGCAAGATCGTCTTTGGGCGTGACGCAGTGGATGGCACGTCCAGCCAGCTCGTCTTTCCCGATTACAACCAGAAGATCAGCACGCCGATCACGGGTTACGACGCGGCTTCCGTCATCACCATTGGCAGCGGCAATACGGCTCCGATAAGCGCCACGTTCACGGACAATGGCAACGGAACCTACACGCTGACGGTTGCCTTTGATCAGTACGGTAACGGCATCACGCTGACGGATGTCTCCTTCGGTCCGAATTCCGGCCCGGGCACCCCGACGATCGTGCACAATGCCGATGGAACCTGGAGCGTCGTTGGCGGCGCAACCGGCTATAACGGGCAGATCTGCTACCTGGCCGGAACCATGATCCTGACGCCGGAAGGCGAACGCGCCATCGAGACCCTCGAGGCGGGCGATAAGGTCATGGTCTATGCCAATGGCACGACCAGCACGCAGACGATCCTGCGCGTTGGGCACGCCCATGCGACGACCGGAACGACGGGACATGCCGATGTGGACGCTGTTCCCGTGCGCGTGCGCGCCGGAGCCCTGGCCGACGGTATCCCCAGCCGCGATCTGCTGGTTACGCCCGAGCATTGCATGATGCTCGAAGGCAGCTTCGTTCCGGTCCGGATGCTGGTCAACGGCATGAGCATTGCCTACGACCACTCCATCACGGACTACGACTACTACCATATCGAAACCGAACAGCATTCGGTTCTGGTGGCGAATGGTGCGCTGTCGGAAAGCTTCCTGGATGCAGGCCACCGTCCGGACACCCTCATGCAGGGCAGCCAGGTGACCCGTCTGCGCCCCCTGAACTGGGAAAAGGACGCTGCCCTGCCGCTGGTCACGGATCGTGAGCATGTCGAGCCCCTGTTCGCCGCGATTGCGCTGCGCGCCGAGGCGCTGGGTTACACCGCTCCGCAGGCGGCCCCGTCGGCAGATGTCACGAGCGAGACCCATCTCGTCCTGGCAGACGGCACGGCCCTGTACCCGATCCGCGCCAACGGTGAGCAGTTTGTCTTCATGCTTCCCGAAGGTTGCGAGAGCGTCCGCATCATCAGTCAGGCCGCCCGCCCGGCTGACCGGATCGGACCCTTCGTTGACGATCGCCGCACACTCGGCGTTCTCGTGGGCGAAGTCACGATCTGGAGCGGCGAGCGCACGCACCGTATCTCCACCCATCTTTCGGATCCCTATGCCGATGGATGGTGGAGCATCGAAACCAGCCATGCGCGTTGGACCGGTGGCAATGCCCGTCTGGACCTGGGCCAGACGCTGAAGATGTCCGGTGGCATCCTCAGCCTGCAGATCCTCTCCCACGGCGCCCAGGCCGAGGCAAAAGCCGCAGCCTGATCCGCGTCTTCGGATGACCTGAAACAAAAAAGGCAGCCCCTGAAAAGGGTCTGCCTTTTTTTATGACACTTCCGGAAATGAACGGAGGGACGTTCGCCTGCGAACGCCCCCCCGTTCCGTTTCAGGCCGCGGCGGACTTGGATGTCTTGAGCTGACGCTCCTGCCACAGCGTTGCCAGAGCCTCGACCAGTTCGTCGATCATCTCATTCGTATGCAGCGGCGTCGGCGTAATACGCAGACGCTCCGTACCACGCGGGACGGTCGGGAAGTTGATCGGCTGGATGTAGTTGCCAAAGCGGTTCAGCAGTTCGTCCGACAGGCTGCGGCACAGTTCGGCCTCACCTACCATGACCGGCACGATATGGCTCGGGTTCATGACATGCGGGATGCCGGCCTTGTCCAAGGCCTGACGCAGATAGGCGACCGCACGCTGCTGGCCTTCACGCTCCGCACTGCTGCTGCGCAGGTAACGCACACTGGCGAGAGCGCCGGCCGCAATCATTGGCGGAAGAGCCGTGGAGAAAATGAACCCGGACCCGAAGGAACGGACGAAGTCGCAAAGCGCGGCGGATGCAGCGATATAGCCGCCCACAACGCCATAGCCTTTGCCCAGCGTTCCCTCGATAACCGTCAGGCGATGGGACAGACCAAGCTTCTCAGCCACGCCTGCGCCGTGATCGCCATACATGCCGACGGCATGGACCTCGTCGAGATAGGTCATGGCGCCGTATTTGTCGGCCAGATCACAGAAGGCTTCGATCGGGGCGATATCGCCATCCATCGAATAGACCGACTCGAAAGCGATAATCTTCGGAACATCCGCCGGAAGCTCCTTCAGACGACGTTCCAGATCCTCAACGTCATTGTGACGGAAAATCTGCTTCTCGGCGCGGGAATGACGGATGCCCTCGATCATGGACGCATGATTGAGCTCATCGGACAGCACAACGCAGTTGCGCAGACGTCCCGCGATGGTCCCGAGCGTCACCCAGTTCGACAGGTAACCGGAGTTGAAAAGCAGGGCGCTTTCCTTGCCGTGCAGGGAGGCGAGCTCTTTTTCCAGCTCCACATGATAGTGGTTGGTGCCCGAAATATTGCGGGTTCCGCCTGCTCCGGCGCCCGTTTCGTCCAGCGCCTTGTGCATGGCCGTCAGGACTTCGGGGTGCTGCCCCATGCCGAGATAGTCGTTGGAGCACCAGACCGTGACATCACGGCCCAGGCCATGATGGAAAGCCTTGGGGAAGTTACCGGCCCGGCGCTCCAGATCCGCAAAGTAACGGTAGCTGCCATCCGCATGCAGACCGTCAAGGGCGGACTGAAACATCGCATCATAGTTCATCGCGTTTTCTCCTGCCCGGCACTGTAATCCTGTGACACGATCTCGCCAAGCACTCTCTCCAGATAAGCCAGCAGAACCCGCAGTCTTGCCGACATCTGCGTCCGTGTGGCTCCGCAGCCCGTGACGATGAACCAGACGGAGAGTTCGGCTCCTGTCCAGCCGGGTAGTACTTCCACAATCCGGCCGCTTTCCAGATCCGGCCTCAGCATGAAATCGGGCAGAAGCGCGATCCCCAGTCCGGCCCGGATGGCCGGCAGGAGCATGTCTCCGCTATTGGCACTCACCCGCCCCTTCAGCCGGACAGACGCCTGACGACCATCGGTGTGCCTGAGGCGCAGGAAATCCGGAACGGCCGCATTGGTGTAAAGAAGCCCCGGCTGCCCTGTCAGATCCTCGGGATTTTCCGCCTCCCCCAATTGGGCACGAAACTGCTCCGAACAGACAAACCGCGTCACGGACCGGCACAGCAGGAATGCCTGTCCCGACACCGCCGGGCGCAGCAGGCCGGACGTAATCCGGACTGCTGCTTCAAACCTGCCGCCGAGCAGATCCACGACCCCGTCATCCAGATCCATCTCCAGCGTGATGTCCGGATACTGTTCCAGAAATCCGGGCAATGCCGGGCCGAGTACCTCGCGGCCAAACGTCATGGGCGCTGCCAGCCGGATCATGCCGCGTGGCGTCGCCGTTCCTTCACGAAGTTCGGTTTCCAGCCCCTCTCCTTCCGACAGGATACGGCGCGCTCGATCCAGACATTCCGCGCCCTCGGCCGTCAGGGAAAGATGGCGCGCACTGCGCTGGAACAGCGTCGCTCCCAGACGATGTTCCAGCCGCCCCATGATCTTGGACACCGTGGGAGCCGACAGCCCCAGGGAGCGCGCGGCTGCAGCAAAGGAGCCGCTTTCCGCAACCCGCGCGAAAACGGCCCAGCCTTCGAAGTCGGGCAGACCGGTCATGCCGTTTTCGGAAACTTCACATTTCCATCCTTTCCGTTTTCTTCACCATGTCCATACCCCATTATCTACGACAGGACATCAATTCAGGAGCATGATCCCATGCTGGACATCAGACCTTTCAAGACCCTCGGTCATGCCAACCATGGCTGGCTCGACGCCCACTATCATTTTTCCTTCTCGGACTATCACGACCGCCATCGCATGCACTGGGGACGCCTGCGCGTCTGGAACGACGATCGCATCGCCCCCCATAACGGCTTTGGCGCGCATCCCCATCGCGACATGGAAATCATCACCTATGTCCGCACGGGCGCCATCACGCATGAGGACAGCCTCGGCAATCGCGGACGCACCGAAGCAGGCGATGTGCAGGTCATGTCAGCGGGAAGCGGCATCATCCATTCCGAATTCAACCGGGATGACGAAGCCACGACGCTGTTCCAGATCTGGCTGATCCCGGATGAAACGGGCGGTACGCCGTCCTGGGGCACACGTCCTTTTCCCCGGCATGAGCGCAACGGGCGGTTCGTGCCTCTCGCATCCGGCTTTCCGGAAGACAAGGCACTGCCGATCCGCACCCGCGGCCGGGTTCTCGGAGCGACGCTGAAAGCTGGAGAGACGCTGACCTACGAGACGGATCGCAGCATGTTTTCCTATTTCGTCCCGGCCACCGGCAGCGTGGAAATCGATGGCCGGACTGTCGGACATAGGGATGGCGCAGCAATTCATGACGTGGAGCGCTTCACGATCACCGCGCTGGAAGATGCGGAAATCGTTCTCGTGGAGAGTGCCGCGCTCCGCTGAAACGGGCCAGGCGGCGGATTGTGACAACACCCGGAAATTCTGTGACAGATCACACAGAAAGGTGTTGTCCGGGCCGCGCAGCCTTCAGTCCTGAAGGGCGTTGTGATCGCAGGGCCACCAGCCCGGCAAAGGCCCGTTTTCTCCTGAGATGAAGGAGCCTGACAATGACCGTTCAGAACACATTCACAACCAAGTCTCCGGTATCCGGCAAAGGCCAGACCGAAGCCCAGGCCGCAACATCCGTGTTCACCCGTTTCGGTGACTGGCTGAGTGGCGCAAGCACGGATCGTTCCGGTTTGACGGAAGTCACCATCAAGATGATGAAGGAGGACTGCCAGTTCGCCACCACCATCAGCGAAATCCGGCTTCCTCCCTCAACGCCCCTGTCCCCCGAACAGGTCGAGGACCTCATGGGAGAAAAGCGGCTGAACTATATCTGTGACCAGACCGGCCAGTCGCCTGAAGCCGTTGAGACGGCACTCACCGAAGTGCTGCCGATGCTGGCCACCATGCTTCGGGAAAATCCGGAACGTCTCTTCAGTTATCAGTGCAGAATCAACTGAACGATCCTCTCCCGTTCTGACAGGCGGTCCTGTTTCTTTCCGGCCAATACGGCGGGAGGTCTCTTCAGAGACCTTCCGCCGTTCTTGCCATGCGACGACGGCGCGGACGCCCCGCGGTTTCCTCGAACCGCTCGCTGATCTGTGCCGTCGTTTCTGGTGCAGCCAGCACCGTTCCGGATGCCTCGACACATCCGACTTTCTGTACGAAAGCCAGAAGATCCGGCAGATCCACGCCGATACTGCGGACTTTCAAGCCTAGTGCCTTCACGGTCTCAAGAGCTGCCCGGTAAAAGACCGTGGCGGATTCATCCAGCAGCGGTGCATCGCCGGACTGACGCCAGGTCATGCCGGAAGGTGCGAGCATGGACGCATCGAACTGGACCCCGTCCAGCAATCCTCCCATCGCGCGTTCCCGCAGAAGACTCAGACTGGAAGGCGCGCTGCCAAAGCCACCCAGAAAAATCTGGCATCCCTGATCGCGCAGCGCTGACAGCGTGTAACAGGTTTCCTTGTCGTCCTGCGCCAGGCCGCTTTCCTGAAACACGAGATCAAGCCGGCTGACCGGAAAACCGCTTTCCTGAAGAACGGTATTCAGGCGGTTGTTGAAATCGCCATCCGGTGCCTGATCGTCTTCCAGCGAGACCATCAGCCGCATGCCTTCCGGCCATGTTGCAGCCTGTGCACAGGCATTCCCCAGCAGATCCGAGTCAAATTCCCGCTGCTGCTGGCCCAGGCTCTTGCGCCGGCTCTTGCGCAGGGTCCGGCGCGGAACCGAAAGCCAGAGCTGGCTCATGTCCACCTGCGCCCCGATCACCTTGTCTGCTCCACTGCGTCCCACCACAAAGCGCGGCAGCCATCGCAGAGGGGGCAGCGCACTTTTCTGGCGTGCTCTCCGGCTCCTTAATGTCGTTGCAAACATTCCTGCGCTGGACGCAGTCATCGGTAAGGCGTGGCCGGTCTTGCCTTTCGGCAGGTCGGACAGTCCCTCTGCCATGACTGTCCGGCCGGCATGCAGGTCCTGAGGGGCTGCCGGCACCGAAGTCGCTCCCTGTCCTAGATCATCCAATGCGGACACCTCCGTTCTTCATGTCGGGGACAATGCCGCTCAAGAGCCTAATTTTTCCTTAATGGGATGGGTTTTTATGGCGCGATCCTGACACACGTCGCGCGCTCATACCCGCCCGGCCTATCCATTCCCTGGCGGCCTGAACTCTTCGTTCGATCAATCCGGACAAAGCTGTTACGGTTTCCCGCCCGGACGTTCTTCCGGGCCTGTGACACCCCTTCGGCACGGCTTCTCTCCGATGCCGGAACAGGACCCATTCTGCATGACGGATGCCACCACCCGCTCCGCCGTAACATCTTCTTCCCAAGGCTCCCTGAGTGCCCTCCTGCCCTACTGGCAGGTCACTTTTGCGTCTTTTCTGGGCTGGTTTCTGGATGCTTTCGACCAGACGACGCTCATGTTCACGCTACCGGACATCGCCCATGATTTCGGGTGCACGATCGCCGATCTGGGGGCCGTTCTGATGGGGCAGTCCATCGGCCGGGCCGTCGGAAATACCGGCTGGGGATGGCTGGCCGACCGCTATGGGCGCAAGCCGGCCTTCATGCTCGGCGTGATCTGGTTTGCGGTCTTTTCCGCCCTGACAGGCCTCTCCCATCACTTTTATGTGCTCATGGCCGTGCAGTTCATGTTCGGAATCGGCTTTGGCGGCGAATGGACCGCCTCGGCCGCGCTTCTGATGGAAAGCGTTCCCGCCTGGACGCGGCCCATGGCCTCCGCCCTCATGATGTCCGGCTATGAAGTCGGCTATTTCGTCGCGGCCGGCGTGCAGGCTCTGGTCCTGCCGCATTACGGCTGGCGCGTCCTGTTCTTCATCGGTCTGGCCCCCGCCGCGCTGGCGCTGTTCATCCGGATCGGCGTGCCAGAGAGTCCGGTGTGGCTTCGCAACCGCGAAGCACGCCTGGCACAGGGACGAAAGGAGCACGCGCCGCCCCAGCTGCGTCCGAAATTCCGTCTGACGGGCGCAGCCTTTCAGGCCATCGCGTTCATGAGCTTTCTCGAATTCCAGAAAGCCGCGATCTACACCTATTACCCGACAATCCTGCGCGGCAGCCATCATCTGACCCAGCAGGCCGTCTTCTGGCCGGTCACGCTCTACTGCATCGGATCGTTCAGCGGAAAGGTCTTCTGCGGCTGGCTGGCAGAGCGGTTCGGGGAAGTCCGCGTCATGCTCAGTGCGCTGGTTGTCGTGATGCTGACAATCTGGCCGTTCCTGAGCGCGCCAGGCTGGAACATGCTGCTGATCGCCGCCTTCGTCATGGGTGGGGCTGCTTCGGGCATCTTCGCGCTTGTCCCGCATTATCTGGCGCAACGCTTCCCGTCCGACACACGAAGCTTCGGCATGGGGCTGGGCTATGCGCTCGGCTCCATCGGGCAGGGCATGGCGCAGAAATTCGTGCCCATGTTCGGCCCCACGGCCCTCACCCTGCCGCTGTCAGCGGAGATATTCGTATTGGGCACCAGTCTTGTGACTGGTGCCATCGCCCTTATCCGCCCGAAAGAACTTCCGGGCGAACACATGGAAGGCGACGAAACGGCCTCTTAAAGAGAGGCCGCCAGCCATTCCGCCGCGCGGATGCCATCAATCCCGGCGGAGAGGATTCCTCCGGCATATCCTGCGCCCTCACCGGCCGGAAACAGACCGCGCAGTGTCGGGCTCTGACCGTCACGGTCACGACGCAGACGGATGGGAGACGACGTCCGCGTTTCCACGCCGGTCATGACCGCATCTTCCATCGAAAATCCGCGCAGCTTGCGCTCGAACTGCGGCAGGGCCTCGCGGATGGCGTCCGTCACGAAAGCCGGCAGACACTGCGTCAGATCCGTCGGCGTCACACCCGGTTGGTATGACGGCACAACAGCCCCAAGCGACGTGGAGGGACGGCCCGCCAGAAAATCTCCGACCCTCTGGGCCGGCGCGTTGTAGTTGCTGCCGCCCGCGACGAACGCCGCTTTTTCCCATTTCCGCTGAAACGCCACGCCGCCCAGAACATCGTCCGGAAAATCCAGCTCCGGCTTCACCTCGACGACGATGCCGCTATTGGCATTACGCTCGGCCCGCGAATACTGGCTCATGCCGTTGGTGACGACCTGCCCTTCCTCGGACGTCGCCGCCACGACCTGCCCTCCGGGGCACATGCAGAACGAATAGACCGCACGGCCATTCGACGCATGATGGACGAGTTTGTAATCCGCCGCCCCCAGCATTTCATGCCCGGCACTGGCCCCGAAACGGGCCACGTCGATCACCGACTGCGGATGCTCGATCCGCACACCGATGGAGAATGGCTTGGCATCCATTTCCACCTGAGCGTCACGCAGCATCTCGAACGTATCGCGCGCCGAATGTCCGACAGCCAGAATAACACGTTCCGCCGGCAGCGTTTCGCCAGTGGACAGCCGCAGGCCGCGCAGACGACGCTCTGTGCCCTCGCCGTCCATATCGAACCCTTCCACGCGGGTCTCGAAGCGGTATTCGCCGCCCAGACGCTCGATCTCGGCGCGGATGAACATGACCATCGTGACCAGACGGAACGTGCCGATATGCGGCTTGGAAATGGTCAGGATTTCTTCCGGCGCTCCCGCGCGCACGAATTCTTCCAGAACATGCCGGCCCAGATGTCGCGGGTCCGAAACGCCGGAATAGAGCTTGCCATCCGAGAACGTCCCTGCCCCACCTTCGCCGAACTGTACGTTGCTTTCAGGCGTCAGGACGGATTTGCGCCACAGGGCGAATGTATCGACCGTCCGCGCCTTCACGTCCTTGCCGCGCTCGATGATGATGGGCTTCAGTCCAGCCTGTGCCAGCGTCAGCGCCGCCATGATTCCGCACGGTCCCGCGCCGATCACGACGGGACGCGGCATGCCTTCAGGCAGCGTCGCTTCCGGTGGATGATAGGTCGTGTCCGGCGTCGGCCGCACATGCTGATCGTCCTCATGTGCGGCCAGCACCGCAGCTTCGTCGGTGACGTCGCAGTCCACATTATAAACCAGCACAATATGGCCGCGCTTGCGGGCATCATATCCACGACGCGCCACATGCAGGGCCTTCAGGTCTTCCGGCGCAATGTTCAGGCGCGCGAGCACAGCCTCACGCAGCGCCTCCTCCGGATGATCCAGCGGCAGGCGCAGTTCGGTAATACGGATCATCAGTGGTGCCCGTCCCCTGCCGTTTTCGAGACTGCCGGCGCAGGGTCAGCGTGATGCGTGTCAGGCGAGCCTTCCATGATCCGGTCCATAATGGCCATCAGCACGCCGGAGACGACGAAAGCCAGATGAATGCCTACGCTCCATTCCAGAGCGCGGGTTGAGGTCTCATCCACGCGGATGAAGTCCGCCAGCACATGGATCGCGGACATAGCCACGATCGAGGCCATGAGCTTGATCTTGATGTCTCCAAACGTGACATGCCCGATCCAGCTCGGATAATCCTCGTGCGTGCGGATATCGAGGCGGGAGACGAAGTTTTCGTAACCCGAAAACATGACGATCAGCAGCAGATTGGCCAGCAGAACCAGATCGATCAGGTCCAGAACGCCGACGAACACGTCGTCGAAATCCAACCCTGAGGCTTTCAGTACCAGCCCGAGCAGCTGCTGGAAGAACTTGAAGGCCACCAGAAGCAGCCCGACCGTCAGGCCGAAATAGAGCGGTGCGGCGATCCAGCGTGTCGCGAAAAACGCGCGCTCCATGAGGCCTTCCGCACGGCCGAAACTGCCGGTGCGTTGTCTGGGCTGCTGATCGGGAGAAGGAGAGGAAGTCGTCATGCTCCCTCTCTACGATTTCAGGCCGCGTTTCGCCACAATGTTGTGAGCGATCCGGCGCAAATCCCTTACGGCGTGATCTGCGTGCCCAGAACCTTGAGGAACTGCCCGATCCAGGCGGGATGCGCGGGCCAGGCCGGTCCCGTCACGAACTGGCCGTCCGTCACCGCGCCATCCATCGGGACGGACTGATATTCGGCACCGGCGAGCAGCACTTCCGCCCGGCAGGCCGGATAGGCCGAGATCTTCTTCCCCTTGATGACACCAGCCGCCGCCAGAAGCTGCGGACCGTGACAGACTGCCGCAACCGGCTTTCCGCTCTCGACGAAGGCGCGGACCAGATCCAGAACGCTTTCATCGGTGCTGAGCTGTTCCGGCGCGCGACCGCCCGGAATGACCAGCGCGTCATAAGCATCCGCCATCACGCCCGTATAGGTCGCGTTCAGCGTGAAGTTGTGGCCGCGCTTTTCGGTGTAGGTCTGGTGCCCCTCGAAATCATGAATGGCCGTTGCGACCTGCTCCCCGGCTTTCTTGCCTGGCGAGACGACATCGACCTTGTGCCCGACCAGAAGCAGCATCTGGAACGGCACCATGATTTCGTAATCCTCGACGAAATCACCTGCGATCATGAGAATACGCTTTTCAGCCATCGTCTCTTTCTCCTTCTTCGTGTGTGCATCCTGACGCATCAGGAGCGCTGCCGTTCATATCAGTCACGACACCATGCCACGCACGGTTCGGCAATAGATATGGGACGGCCGCCTCACATGCAGTAAGGTCGGCTTTCAATTCTCACAGCACTGGCCTCCATGACCCCGGATCCCCATCACAACTGTGCCTGCGATCACGATCATCATGGCACCACCCTTCCGCATGAGCATCACGCACATGACCATGCGGACCATGATCATGATGACCATCACCATGATCACGACCATTGCGACGGGCACAGTCACGGTTTCGGATTCGGCCATCAGCACGTCCATGCTCCCGCCAGTTTCGGCATGGCGTTTGCAGTCGGCATCACCCTGAACACGGCCTATGTCGCGGGGGAGGCCCTGTGGGGCGTCTGGGCGCATTCGCTGTCCCTTCTGGCCGATGCGGGACACAATCTGTCCGACGTGCTCGGTCTCGCCGGGGCCTGGCTGGCGCAGGTTCTGGCCACACGCCCGTCCAGCGCGCGTTTCACCTATGGCCTGCGCCGCTCAACGATCCTCTCGGCGCTTGCGAACGCCACGATCCTGCTGCTCGTCACCGGTGGCATCGTCTGGGAATCCGTCCTGCGCCTCTTCTCGCACCAGAATGTTCAGGGTGAAGTCATCAGTTGGGTGGCGCTGGTCGGGATTGCGGTCAACGCCGTGACAGCCCTGCTTTTCATGAAAGGCGCCTCGAGCGATCTCAACGTACGCGGCGCGTTCCTGCACATGGCGGCCGATGCGGTCATGGCGTTTTCGGTCGTCATCGCGGGACTGCTGATCGCGTTCACGGGCTACACAATCATCGATCCGATCATGAGCCTGATCGTGTCGGTTTCCATCGTGATCGGGACGTGGTCGCTGCTGCGGAGTTCGCTGAATCTGGCGCTCGATGCCGTCCCGGCGGGGATCGATCCGGATGCCGTGCAGGCCGCCCTTCTGTCGCTCGATGGCGTAGCCGGACTGCATCATCTGCACATCTGGGCCATGAGCACGACCGAGACCGCCCTGACCGTCCATCTCGTCTGCGACCCCACGAAACCCGTCAGCACGGATCTCGTCATCGCCCGCGCCGCAGAGCTTGTCCGGACGCGTTTTGACATCGCCCATCCCACTTTCCAGCTTGAAACCCAGCCCTCAGTCTGCGACACGCACCAGCCCTGCTGCTGAGGACCTGTCATGACATCCACCCGCATCAAGGTCGCCCGCGCCTCCATCGTGCTGAGTGTGGTGGTGCTGGCCATCAAATACGCGGCCTATGTGGTCTCGGGCTCCGAAGCCCTGCTTTCGGACGCGATCGAGACCATCCTGAATGTCGTCGCAGCCGTCGGCACGCTCTGGGCCATGTCCGTCGCGGCCCTGCCCGCCGATGACAACCACCCCTACGGCCACGGCAAGGCGGAATATCTTTCCGCCGTTATCGAAGGCGTGCTGGTCGTCCTCACCGCCATCGGCATTCTGGTCATCGCCATCCATGACTGGCGCCATCCTGAGCCGGTCAACGCGCCATTCTCCGGTGTGGCGCTCAATGCGCTGGCCGGGCTGGTCAATCTCGTCTGGGGCCGCACCCTGATCACGGTCGGCCGCAAACAGTCCTCACAGGCGCTTCAGGCCGCGGGCGAGCATGTGGTCTCGGATGTCTGGGCCACGATCGCGCTCGTGATCGGTGTCTCACTGATCCCGCTGCTCAAATGGGACCGTCTCGATGCCGTGCTGTCTGCACTGGTCGCACTGAACGTCATGCGCGCGGGCTTCTCCATGATGAAGCACTCCCTGTCCGGGCTGATGGACGAAGCGCCGTCGCCCGAGCAGATGGATGCGGTCAAGGCCGTGATTTCCGAAAGCGCTACGGGTGCGCTCGAGGCCCATGATCTGCGCATCCGCAAGGTCGGCGCGCTGTCTTTCGTGGAGTTTCACCTCGTGGTCCCGAGCACGCTTACGGTCCACGACGCCCACGAGATCTGCGATCAGATCGAGGCCGCCATCCGTTCGGAACTCGGCCGAGCCTCCATCCATATCCATGTCGAGCCCGAAGACAAGGCCAAGCATTCCGGCGCGCTTGTCCTGACCTGACCTACCGCGACTGCGGAGAATCCGCATCAGACTGTGCGGTTTATGACACAGCTCTCGACGGATTAAGTCCCCTGCACCCCATCGGGCAAGAACTCTTGACCCCTTTCCCGCGTTAATGGCACGTGCAGAACATCAGCGCACGGGCCTGAAACCGGGCGTCTCTTCCACACCCCGCCCCTCCCTCCCGGACGTCCGAATATTGGCTGATACACCGCCTCCTTCACCCGTCGCCGCCGTCCTGCCCGAGCCTCCCATCCCGGAGGGTCGCTCCTCGCAGCATGCCATGCGCCGCAAGGACCGCATCCTGCATCTGCGACGTTCGGCGAAGGTCACGACGCACCAGTGGCGCCGCACGGCGGTCTACTGGGTGGGTGCGGTTCTGGTCGGCATCGTGGCGGTCCTGTTCGCCCGGCTGGGTGACTGGGCGGCGGGCGTGCGCCATCAGATCGTGGGCTGGCACCCCACCGCCATGCTGGTTGTCGCCCCCGCAGGTCTGGCCCTTATCACATGGGCCACACGCACCATTTTCAAGGGCGCCCAGGGCTCCGGCATCCCGCAGACGATCGCGACACTGCACATCGAAAACGTTGCCGTCGTGGACCGAGTCCTGTCCCTCAAGACGTCCCTCGGCAAGATCCTGCTGACATCTTTCGGGCTGATCTGCGGCGCCTCCATCGGCCGTGAAGGCCCAAGTGTTCAGGTTGGCGCGTCCATCATGCACGCCTTCTCACGGCTGCTCGGACAATCAAACATCACCGCACGGCGCAGCATGATCCTGGCCGGTGGTGCGGCCGGCATGGCCGCCGCCTTCAACACGCCGCTCGCAGGCATCATGTTCGCCATCGAAGAACTGTCCCATTCCTTCGAGCAGAAGGCCTCGGGCCGTACCCTGACGGTCGTGGTCCTGTCCGGTGTCACCGCCATCGCGCTGATCGGCAATTACACCTATTTCGGCCATGCGGATGTGGACGTGCCGGTCGGCACGGCATGGATCGCGGTGCTGACCTGCGGCATTCTCGGTGGCCTCGCAGGAGGCAGCTTCTCGGCCATTCTCATCAAGGCCTCACGCGGCATTCCCGGACGGGTGGGACAGTTCGCCGCCAAGCGCCCGATCGCCTTTGCCGCAGCCTGCGGCTTCGTGCTGGCCCTGATCGGCCTTGTCTCCAAGGGCGCGACTTATGGCACGGGCTATGATCAGGCCCGCGCCATTTTCAACGGGACCGAGCACTACCCGGCTTCGTTCTTCATCCTCAAATATCTGGCGATGATCGTCTCGTACTGCTCCGGGATTCCGGGTGGCATGTTCGCGCCCTCGCTCGCCATCGGGGCGGGGATCGGCGGCTGGGTGGAGCAGTTCCTGCCCCACACCACGCCCGGCGCGGTCGTACTTCTCGGCACGGTGGCGTATTTCTGCGGCATGTCGCAGTCGCCCCTGACCGCGACGATCATCGTCATGGAAATGTGCGATAACCAGCAGGTCACGCTGGCGCTTCTGGCCACGTCCTTCCTGGCCTTCGGCGTCTCGAAGATGATCTGCCCGCATTCACTGTATAGCAGCCTGGCCGACCGCTTCATGGAAGCCAATGACCGTGGCGCCCACCACAATCATCCACCGCCAGCAGACAGGAAACCAGTGCCCTGATCTCTCAGGACACTGGTTACGAACTTACGGTTCGCTGAGCAGGGAATGGATCGCGGCGTCGTGCTCGACGGCGCACGTCCCCGCCTCAGGAGCCGGGGCCGTTCCCTGCATGGCCAGCAGTTCCTGCCGCGCCGCCGCCAGATCGTCCTGAAGCTCCGGCCGCGCCAGCAGCACGTCCATCAGCGAGGACGCATTCAGATATCCCGCCTGAACATCCGACTTCCAGTGCGCCCCGCAGACGATCCGGCTTTCCCCGAACACACGCCCGCGCTGGAGAATGGCCGAAGCATGTTCCGGCATCAGATGCGCCAGGAGCAGCGCCATCCCGTATCCCGCCGTCGTATGACCTGACGGATAGGACGCGTTCAGCCCCAGCCCTTCGGGAGACGTGCAGATGGGCAGGTTCGTGCCCACGAACGGCCGCGTACGGTGCCAGTATTTCTTCACGTCCGAAGTCCGGTGCCCGACGGCATGGCGGATGCGCTCCAGAACACGGGCCAGATGCGGCGCCCTGGCCAGATCGATCTCGAAACCTGCAGCACAGGAGAAATCCCGGGCCAGATGCGCCGGATCCAGATCCGCATCGCTCTGCGCCAGTTTCCAACGCGGCGTATCCTTCAGCGCACGCGTGACATGAAACACCCGGTCGTCATCACTCTGCGCAGCACTGCCGGGCGCCGGCGGCGGAGCCAGAACAAGGCGCTCGTCCGGAGCCGCACTGTCTGGCAGGATGCCGCTCTGGGCGGTAGCGGACGTATGCGCCGCAGGTGCGCAGGCGGAAAGAACAGTCGCACACAGGAGCAGTGCAGCGGACAGACGAAAGGCAGGACGCATAAGCCGGAAAATCCAGTCAGGAAAACGGAATGAGGAACCAGTCCGTATCCTTAACGTTCACGGCCGCGGGCGCGAAGGCTTTTACGTGTGAAACTCTTATGAGACTGTCTTGGGACAAACATTCCAAAGCCCCCACAGGATCTTCATGACACCTGCTTCACCCCGTGTTTCCATCCGCTACTGCACGCAGTGCAACTGGCTGCTCCGCTCGGGCTGGATGGCGCAGGAACTGCTCTCCACCTTTGGCCAGGCCCTGGGTGAAGTCGCGCTCATCCCCGATACGGGCGGCCGATTCGAAATCCATGTGAACGAAACGCTGATCTGGGAGCGCAAGCGCGACGGCGGCTTTCCCGGTCCGAAAGAACTGAAACAGCGCGTCAGGGACATTATTGCTCCCGAACGCGACCTCGGCCACACGGACCGGACCTCGGATCCGCAGCCGGAACGCTGACCCGCAGTCCGATCAGGGCATCGTCTCGAAAGCCTGCCTGATCCGGTCCAGACTGTAGGGCTTGGGAACGAACAGGCCGCGCACCGGCAGCCGGACCTGATCCGCAGGCATATCGGCGGAGGTCAGGATGATCTTCACGGGGGGCCAGCGCTTCCGGGCCGTGGCCGCCAGTTTCTGGCCGTCCTCACCGCCTGGCAGGTGAATATCCGCAAACAGGTAACGGATCGTCGGATCCGTTTCGAGAAGCACTATGGCTTCTGCCGTCGTACGCGCGCTCAGGGTCCTGAAACCGGCATTCGCGAAGTAGTCCTCCGTCATCATACGGATGAAGACAATGTCTTCGACGATGAGGATCGTGGGCCGTGTGTCAGGGTCCTCCGGCATGTAAAACGGGTCTCCGGTGAGTCTCAGACCGTCGCGAGCGACAAGATGGGGGCGGTCAGGTCTGCACATAAACCCGTCGGGGCGTAGTGAAGTTCCGTTTTCCCGTGCCGCCCCAGTCCGGCCTTCAGAAGACGCACGCCAAAGCCGGTCCGTGCAGGTGGCGTAACCTGCGGTCCACCGGCCTCACGCCACTGCAATGCCATGACAGCCCCCTCACCCGTGCCCGTCATCGTCCAGTGCAGGGAGACCGTTCCCTCGGCAACACTCAGCGCACCGTACTTCATGGCGTTCGTCGCCAGTTCATGCAGCAGCATCGAAAAAGACGTTGCCGTATCCGGACCCAGCTTGAGAAACGGCCCCGAGACCTGAACCCTGTTCTCCACGCCCAGCGGCGTGAGCACACCCTGAACCAGACTCGCCAGATCCGTGGACTGCCAGTTCCGGCGCATCAGCAGGTCATGCGCCGCACTCAGCGCCACCAGACGAGACGTGAAGGTCGTGAGCGGCCCCTGGTCATCCACGCTGCGGAACCCCTGATGCGCCAGGCTCTGCACGATGCTTAGCGTATTCTTCAGGCGGTGCAGGATTTCATGATTGACGATCTCCTGACGCGTCTCGGCATCCCATTCGTCCAGCGCCGCAAAAATCCGGTCCGCGGCAGTGCGGATGAAAGACGTCTCATCCAGCGTCCATTCCCGCGGAAGAGCGCTGTGAACGAACAGACAGCCCGTCAGCTCGCCATGATCCATTTTCGGGACGACAATCTGCGCCTCGATCTGCACCGCACGACAGGCCTCACGCTCTTCGCGCATCCAGGACGGACTGGAGAGATCGTCCAGAATGAGGACGGCTCCGCTGCGCAGGAAATCCGACGTCCGGCGAAAGGCCCTGAAGGAGAACTCTCCCGAAACCACCGGCATTTCCGGCGCGCACCATCCCTGATCGACGGTAAAGAGTTCGTCGCGCACCGTAATTGCCGCGAACCCGACACGCTGCACCTCCAGCCGCTGCCCCAGAAGGCGGCAGGACTCCGTCAATGCCTGGCTGCGCGTCGTGGCCATCCGCAGGGCATCGCCCACCGCCAGAAGGGTTGTCAGACGGCTGGTCGCGTTCCGCTCAGGCGTGATGTCCTGGATTGTTCCGATCAGGCGGACGGGACGCCCCGCCTCATCGCGGTCCAGCACGCCCTGACGCAGGACCCAGCGTTCCCGCTGGTCATCCGCCCGCACCACGCGATATTCGAGTTTCAGAGGCGCCGATCCGTCCAGCAGCTGCGACAGGACCGGGATCTGGGGCTTGTCGTCCTCATGCACCTGCGCCACCCACTGTCGCACCGTTACGACATCCGTAACGGGCAGACCGATGATGCGGCAGACTTCCGGGGAAACGGCGATGTCCCCGCTGGTCAGATCATATTCATAGATCCCGACCCCGCCAGCCGCTCCGGCCGCCTGCTGGATGGCGTATTTTTCCAGCGTATGCCGGCGTTCCGCCTCCGCCTGTCTGGCCTGTCGGGTGGCCCGCTCCCTGCGGATCTGCTGCGCCGTCAGACGCCGCTCCTGCGCCACGGTTTCCCGACGCATCTCCATCAGCCGCATGGCCTGACGCGCCAGAGCCGCCAGTCCGTTACTTTCCGCCTGCGACAGACCCTGCGGACGTGTCTGAAGATCCACGACGCACAGCGTGCCGAAAACCTCGTCTTCTGCGGTGAACAGCGGATAACCGGCATAAAAGCGCAGACCCGGCGCCCCGCAGACGAGACCGTTTTTCCGTGTCTCGGGATCGGCCATCATATCGGGAATTACCACCGGAACCCTGCGCGCGATGACAGGCGCACATCCCGAATTGGCCAGGGCCCCGGACGGCTGATCCGTACCGACCCGCGCGGAAAACCAGAGCTGGTCCCCGTCGAGAATACTGACCAGCGCGATCGGCGTGCGACAGACGGCCGCCGCCGCGACGGCAATGTCATCAAGATCGAGATCCGAAAATGCTTTCAGATCCCCGTACATATTCAGATCAGCAGGCCTCTCCGCCGGAAACGGCGGGGCGTCCGGCGAAACCACGGTCTTCACAGACGCTTTTGGGGCGGGGTCCATGCTGGGCATGAGCGAACATACCGTGTTTCAGGGGCAGCAACAATTCATCAGAAAAGTTGCCGCCCCTTTCAGGCTTCAGTCCGCACTGGAGAGGTCGATTGCCGCCAGAACCCCCTCTTCGGTTCCGAACACCAGAGACCCGCCCTGTGGCGTGAACCCCAGCGACGTCACCTTGCCACGCTTCGTATCCTGTCCGGAGCACAGCGGCAGGACACGCTGGTCGCCCCCGCCGATTTCCGCGAGAACGACCGTCCCGTCCTCATAGCCCGCCGCGATGATGTCCTCTTTCGGATTCGGACAGACCGCACTGACGAACAGTCCCGGCAGACGCGCCAGTTCGGCCGGGGCCTTGCCCATCGGCCCACCGCCAAAGAACGGCCACAGGATGATCGCATCTGCCCCGGCCGTCGCAAGCCAGCGGCCATTACGCGTAAACGCCAGCGACTTCACCTGCTTCGGATAGCCGCTCATGCGCATGTTGTGCCCGTCCGACAGACGCCAGCCATGCAGGTCGTTTTCCTGCATGGACGTCACCAGAGCCTCCCCGCCCGGATGGATGGCAATCGCGATATGGCTGCCCTTCCATTCGAACGGCCGCACGGTATCGACCTTGGCCTGCACGAACCACATCGACGCGCCATTATAATGTGACGCTGCGATCCGCTTGCCCTTCGCATCGAACACGATGCCGGTCACGGTCGAAGGATGCTCCAGAACCTTGAGCGTCTCCCGCCCTTCCGCCTTGCGGACCTCGATCTGCTTGCCCGTCGAGAACGCCAGATGATCCGGCGTGCTCGCCACGCAATCGATCCAGCGCCGGCCTTCATGCAGGGTCTCGCTCCGCCCGTCAGCGAACGTCCGGACGAGCTTTCCGTCCTCGCCACCCGACAGGAACGCATCCGGAGCGCAATCCTGCGCCAGACACAGGCCGCCATCATGCGCCGCGACAACCGCCCAGCTTTCCGGATCCCGCAGACGGTCCCGGGGGATCAGCACAAGCTCCCCGTCTGCCGTCAGTGCGGCAAAACCGTGCCCGTCCCGCGAGGAGACAACCTGGACAACCGGGCTCTCGAACCGGCGCTCTCCGCCCCGGTCCGTCAGAAGATCGCCCATCATTCCGCAATGCAGCTTTCAAAGCCGCGACGAAGCTGGGGACGGTTGAGATTGCGGCCGATGAACACCAGACGGGACTCCCGGCTCTCGCCCTCACGGAACGGACCGATGAAGTCGCCATCCGCCATCATGTGCACGGCCTGGAATGCAAAGCGGTCCTTCTCGCCCTTGAAATGGAGAATGCCCTTGGCCCGCAGGATGTCCGCGCCCTGCTCCTGAAGGATCGCCCCGATCCAGGCCTGAAAACGACGCTGGTCGATCAGGTCCTTGATGCTCAGGGAAATGCTGGTGATGCCTTCCTCATGGGAATGATGCTCGTTCTCCAGAAAGTCCGGCATCGTCTTGAGCGCACGCGTCAGATCAAAGCCGCCACGGTCCAGAATATCCGTCAGCTTCACGCCACCGTGCTGCGCTTCATGGATCTGCGCCACCGCATTGATCTTGCGCAGACGGGCCACGATCTCCTTGCGGCGTTCTTCATCCGCAAGATCCACCTTGTTGAGCACGATCACATCCGCAAATGCGATCTGGTTCACGGCCTCGGGGCTTTCGTCCAGCGTTTCCATGACGTTGAACGCATCCACGACGGTTACGACCGCATCCAAACGGGCCTTCTCCCGCAGGTTCTCGTCCACGAAGAACGTCTGCGCGACCGGAGCCGGATCGGCCAGTCCGGTCGTCTCGACAATGATACCGTCAAAGCGGTTCCGCCGACGCAGCAAACTGCCCAGAATGCGGATCAGATCCCCGCGCACCGTGCAGCAGATGCAGCCGTTGTTCATCTCGAACACTTCCTCGTCGGCATCCACCACGAGGTCGTTGTCGATCCCGAGTTCGCCGAACTCGTTCACGACGACCGCATATTTGCGGCCATGCTCGGCTGTCAGGATATGATTGAGAAGCGTCGTCTTGCCGGCGCCGAGAAAGCCCGTAAGGACCGTCACGGGAACGGTTCCGGTCCGTGCCGGGGTCGCAGTAGTGTCAGGGGTGCTGGACATAAGGCCTCCGTAATCTGCCTTACGATATAGGCCGGTCCCTGCCCGCTTGAAACCCGTCCCCACCCCGGAATGTCCGATAGGCCAGCGCCAGCCCCAGAAGCAGGAAGCCCCAACCGCTCAGGGGCAGGTTCAGGAAGTCCGACGAGGATGCGATCGGCCATTCCTGAATGAACACTGCCGCAAACAGGCCGATTGAAATGGCCGCGCCATTCCGCCCCGGCCAGATCGCCTTCAGCCAGGTCGCAATCATCAGTACGAACAGGATAAGGCCCGGCATTCCGGCATTGACCAGCGCCTGAAGGTAATGGTTGTGCGGATGCTGCACACAGAGGGACAGCCATCCCTGTTCCGGAATGGCATCAGACAGGCCGGCGATCCCATGAAACGTGGATGGCGCGGCACAGTAATGCCGGTAGGCGTCATAGCCCTGCCCGATCCACGGATGCGCCTGCGCCATCACGATCGCATGGGTATAGATTTCCCCATAGGGCGACTGGCCGAAATGTGTCAGCTGCTGCCGCGCCAGGGTTACGAGATGAAAGAAGCTGCCCGGCGAGAACACCCGCGCCACCAGCACCAGAACCGGCAGCATCGCCCCCGCCGCCAGCGCCGCCGGACGCATCGGCCGATAGAGCAGCGCGCACACGCCAATCCCCAGCAGGGACAATGCAAGCGGCATCCGCTGCCCGGCCAGAACCATGATCCCGACCGCCAGAACCGTAGCTGCGCACAGCCCCAGCGTCCGCACCAGACGGCTGCGTGCGCCTTCCGCCGCCGCACACCCGACCATCAGCAGCGGCAAAATCAGCCGGGACAGAGGTGCTGCGGCCCGCGGATGCGCATACGGCCCCGTCAGCGTTCCGTCATGAAAGCGTGGAATCCCGAACAGATTGCGCCCGAACACGGCCTGGATCAGCATCTGCAATGCAATATAGACCCCGCACGCACAGGTCAGCCACAGCACGCGACGGCGCCAGACCGCATCCTTCAGAAGCCAGCAGCCCAAAGCGGCGGCCGCGAGTGGAAAACGGATCGCCAGCAGGGACTGAACCAGCGCCCCATGCCCCGGCGCCACCCACAGCGTGCACAGAACCTGCCAGCCCCACCAGCAGAACGTGGCGATAACCCAAGGCTCCCGGAACCAGTCCCATCCGCCCTGCCGCCGCCCGGTCAAAGCCGAATGCAGCAGAAGCAGCACGGCCAGAAGATCAAGATCGGCCTCACCTGCCACGCGCACATGCGTCAGGGCCAGAGGCAGGACCACAGCAGCCCAGCGGCCGATCCGGGTCAGGACAGAAGGAGAGAAACGCATCTGGCGTGGATGGAAGGTTTCCCGCTGCCATGCAACCACTTACAGTCCGAAGCGCTTTTTCGTTACCGTCCATTTCAAGTGGAGACACTCATGGCATCCGACACCATCCGCATCCCCGGCATCGACACGCCTCTCTCCCGCGTCGCTCTCGGCACCTGGGCCATCGGCGGCTGGATGTGGGGCGGCCCCGACGATGACAATGGCGTCCGCACCATCCACGCGGCCCTCGACGAAGGCATCAACCTGATCGACACCGCCCCGGTCTACGGCTTCGGCCATTCCGAGGAAATCGTCGGTCGGGCCCTGGCCGAAAAGCCCAACAAGGCGCATGTCGCGACCAAGCTCGGCCTGCACTGGGTTGGCGAAGACGAAAAGAACATGAAGGTCTTCCGGGATTCCCGCCCGGCCCGCATCCGCAAGGAAGTCGAAGACTCGCTGCGCCGTCTGCGCGTTGAGACGATCGATCTCGAACAGATCCACTGGCCCGACGACAAAACCCCGATCGACGAGAGCGCCCGCGAGCTTCAGAAGCTCCATCAGGAAGGCAAGATTCGCGCGCTCGGCGTGAGCAACTTCTCGCCGGAACAGATGGACATCTTCCGCGAAGTTGCCCCGCTCGCCACGATCCAGCCCCCGCTGAACCTTTTCGAACGCACCATCGAGAAGGACATCCTGCCCTACGCCGAAAAGCACAATGCCGTCGTTCTCGCTTACGGGGCCCTCTGTCGCGGCCTGCTGACAGGCAAGATGAACCGCGACACGACCTTCCCGAAGGACGACCTGCGCTCGAACGATCCGAAGTTCCAGAAGCCGAATTTCGAGAAGTACCTCGCCGCCGTGGACGAGTTCGAAAAGCTTGCCGAAAAGCGCGGCAAGTCGGTGATGGCCTTCGCCGTTCGCTGGGTTCTCGACCAGGGCCCGGTCATCGCCCTGTGGGGCGCCCGCAAGCCGGGACAGGTCTCAGGCGTAAAGGACGTCTTCGGCTGGTCCCTGACCGACGAGGAAAAGAAAGCCGTGGACGACATTCTGGCCCGGCATGTCCCCAATCCCATCGACCCGACCTTCATGGCGCCCCCGGCACGGGACTGATCTCAAAGCTGCTGTGGGCGGCGCGCGAATGCAATCGCCGCCTGCCGCAGTTCTTCCTGCCGGACACGGGCAGCCGCAACATCGAACAGCGCTGCCCGTTCGCGCCCTTGTTCTCCCAACCGGGCTCTGAGATCCTCGTCGTCCATCAGACAGCTCAGAGCCTGTTCCAGCGCCCCGGCTTCGTCCGGCGCTGCGAGCAAAGCCGCATCTCCCACCAGATCAGGCAGCGCCCCCACGGGTGACGCGACAACCGCCGCGCCACATCCCATGGCCTCCAGCGCAGTCATGCCAAAAGGCTCTTCCCAGCGACTGGGTACTACCACGACAGCCGCCCCGGACATCGCCTCCAGTACATCATCATGAGGCCGGTACCCCGTCATCATGACCCCTGCGGCGGCAGCCTGAGGCCGCAGCTTTTCCAGAAAAGGCGTTTCCGGTGAGTCGGGTCCAAAGCGGTCCGCCCCCATGATGACAGCCCGCCATCCCGGATACTGCGCCCGGATCGCCCCCCAGGCGCGGACAAACGCATCCACCCCCTTGTCCGCCACAACCCGTCCCGCGAACAGCACCACTTTCTGCCGCAGAGCGGCCGTCGGCAATACGGACAGGTCGATACAGTTGGGCTGCACCTCCGTCCGGATCGGCCCGCATCCTTCACAAAAACGCCCGGTCACCCACTTCGAAACGCCACAGACCAGAACATGCCGGGCAAGATCTTCCCTCTGCCGGACGGAACGCGCACCGCGCATGGTGCAGGGATCGTTATGCAGAATCAGCCTGACGGGCCCGAACCGGGCCAGAAAGCGCGCCAGATCGGGCCGATTGTGAATTTCCGTCAAAGCAGGGCGACAAAACCGCATCATCGCCACACAGGCGAGACGCAGACGCCACTTCCGTGAGAGCGGAACCCGGGGCAGGATTAACGGCCTGTACTGCCCGCCAGGCAGAGGCGTACCGATCTGCCCCATCCCTGCCACAACATCCGAAAACCGCGCTTCCCGGCTGACAAGAAGGGAAATCGCCCCCGCATGCCCCGCCTCATAACGCTCCCGCGGCGGCAGAATGGTCAGGACGGGGTGCTGCATGATGGCCGGTTCCTCGTTCAGAAACATTTTGTTTCAGTTTGAGCAGTTCATGACTGTCTGACATTTCCAGTTTCTTAACAGAAGCCGGGCCATCTTCTGGAGAGACAGAGGAACAGAAATGATTGTGCATATTTCCCAGAGGATCAGCCAGGAAGGAGCTCCACATCGTGTGGACGTCACCTTCCCGAAGACTGCGCCCCGGGGAAAGGCACTGGGCAGCACATCACGGGAAAACATCACGGCGCTGTTTCCCATCCATCATCTCGCCGACGCCTCCAGCGAAGGACTGGCCATCCTCTATCAGGGCCGGATCATCGAGGCCAACAGACCCCTTCTCTCCTGCGTCGGAACCGATCTCCAGAACTTTCCCTCCATCCGCGATATCCTTCCCGGAGCCCTGAAAACCCCACCGGACAACAGTTACCATCCCGGTGTCCTCCGAACACTGGAAGGACGGAGCTTTCAGGTCGAATTCCGGCTGACGCCCCTTCGGCGCAATGACCTGGACTGCCTGGCCCTGGCCATCACGTTTCCCCCCTGCCTGTCCGCATCCCGCAGCCTGTCTCCGGAGAGTGGCACGGGATTATGCGGTCAGGAAGAGTTCGGGAAGGCCGTAAGCGCGTTTCTCGGCAACGGAACAACGCGGCAGCCCGCCGGGATCCTGCTGCACGCCAACATCAATCGTTTCCGCACCATTAACGAGCGTTATGGCACCCGTATCGCCGATAACGTTCTCAGCGAAATCGGGCAACGTCTTCGGGCCTTTCTGACCGAAGAGTGCATCGTCGCACGCTTGGGCGGCGACGATTTCGGCATTTTCTGCCCATTCCCCTACGAACATCCGGGCCAGGCGACGCGCTGGGCCCAGATCGTCCGGGATATTTTCCACACCACCCTCTCGATAGACGGGCACAGGATCCATCTGACGGCCAGCATCGGCTGCTGCCTCATCCCGTTCGACACTTACCGTTTCGAAACTGCCTGCCACTACGCTGAGTTGGCCCTGAACGAGGCACGCCGCCTTCAGTCGCCGGACTGGATCAGTTTCACCCCCCTCATGCAGGCCGATGTCCATCATCGCTCGGAGCTGGAACACGATCTGCAGCGGGCACTTGAGACAAACCAGTTTTTTCTGGAATTCCAGCCCCTGATCTGCCTCAGGACGAACCGGATCGAATGCGTTGAAGCGCTCCTGCGCTGGCAGCACCCCACAAGAGGGGTCATTTCTCCCAACGAGTTCATCCCCATAGCGGAAGAGAGCGGCCTCATCGTCTCGATCGGCCGCTGGGTCCTGCTCGAAGCCTGCGCCCAAGTCAGCAGACTGCCTTCGCATGTCAGAGTTGCCGTCAATATTTCCGCCGTCCAGTTCCTTCACGATGACATGTACGCTGCCGTAATCCAGACCCTGTTCCAGACAGGACTGGCGGCAGAGCGCCTCGAACTCGAACTGACGGAAAGCATCTTTCTCGAGGCCGTGCAGCGCAATCTGGAAACCATGAGCAAAATCCGCGCTCTCGGCGTCAAAATCGTCATGGACGATTTCGGTATCGGGTTTTCAAGCCTCAATTATCTGCGCAGTTTCCCTTTCGACAGGATCAAGATCGACCGCTCATTCATCCGGGACATGCTGAACGACCCGCAGGCCCAGAGCATCGTCAGCGCCATCATGACACTGGGTCACGCCATGTCGATGGAAGTCATTGCCGAAGGCGTTGAAACCGCAGCCCAGCTCGACATGCTGCGGCACACCTCCTGCAGCACGGCACAGGGCTTCCTGATGGGGCGTCCTGCCCCCCTCGCCAACCTGTCAGCCTATCCCGGAATGACCGATACTCCCGTCATATCCGGCCAGAACAGCAGCCCTTCGGCGCCCGCCTCTTAACGCAGGCCGGCTTTCCGCTCTCCGGCGAGACGCTCGCGCCTGAGCACACGCCGTGTCTCACGCAGCAGACGATACTTTTCAACAGCCGACAGCGCTGGCTTGCCCTCTCCTGCAGAAGACCGGCCATCCTGTGGCGCCGCAGGAATATGAAACGAAGACCTCTCAGGTTTCCTGTAAGATGCCATCATCTTTCCATTCAGATATTTTGCTACAGATTGTAACCGGAACACTTCTGAGCTGTCGAGAGGGTCCTGGCGCCTCCCATACCTGCGACAGTGTGAGCATATTTCCGTCCCACAGACACCTCTTCGTGATTTGCGCAAGACATTCCCTATTTACGGTCCCGAGTGTCCCGGCAGGACCCCACTCAGACATTGACCACTGTGATACGGAAGATTAACCCCTGAAACCCTATGAGCCCGTATGGTGGGCACAGACTGTCATCAAGCCGGACTGGGAAAAGCATGCCTACAGCTCTCATTACAGGAATCACTGGCCAGGACGGCGCCTATCTCAGTCAGCTTCTGCTTGGAAAAGGCTACCGGGTCGTAGGCCTCCTGCGCCGTTCAGCTTCCGCGGATGTCATCGGCGAGCGTCTCCGCTGGCTCGGCATTCTTGATGATGTCGAACTGCTCGACGGCAATATGACCGACCTGTCCTCGCTCATTCGTATTGTGGAAGCCGTCAAACCCGACGAGATCTACAACCTTGCCGCCCAGAGCTTCGTCGCTGCATCCTGGCAGCAGCCCCTGCTGACCGGAAATGTAACCGGGATGGGGGCCGTCAACATGCTGGAAGCGGCCCGCATCGTCAAAAGTGATGCCCGTTTCTATCAGGCCTCTTCCTCCGAAATGTATGGCCTGATCCAGGAGCCGGTGCAGAACGAAAAAACGCCGTTCTATCCGCGCTCTCCCTATGCCGCCGCCAAGCTTTACGCGCACTGGATGACCGTAAATTACCGCGAGAGCTTCGGGATGCATGCCTCCTCCGGCATCCTGTTCAATCATGAAAGCCCGCTGCGGGGCATCGAATTCGTAACCCGCAAGGTTACGGATGGCGTCGCTCGCATCAAGCTCGGCCTGGCAAAAGAACTGGCCCTGGGTAATCTGGATGCCACCCGTGACTGGGGACATGCGCGGGATTATGTCCGTGCCATGTACCTGATGCTCCAGCAGGAAGTTCCGGACGACTACGTCATCGCAACAGGGCGCACGACAAGCATCCGCGACCTGTGCCGCATCGCCTTCTCTTCGGTTGGCCTGAATTACGAAGATCACGTTGTCACCAACCCGGCCTTCCTGCGGCCGGCAGAAGTCGAAGTCCTTCTGGGCGATGCCAGCAAAGCGAAAAAAGCTCTCGGCTGGGAGCCGGAAACCACGCTGGAAGAGATGATCACCGAGATGGTGGAAGCTGATCTGGCCCGCCACCGCAAACGCAACGGCCTTTAAGCGGACGGTCGTATGCGCCTTCTCATAACGGGGCTGAGAGGTTTTGTCGGGCAGCACCTGCAACACCAGGTGCGCAAACGCTTCCCCGGCAGCGAGATTTTACCTGCCATCCCGGATATCCGGGATGCGCAGGCTGTTGAGAAGGTTATCGCTGCCGAAAAACCGGATCACTGCGTCCATCTCGCCGCCGTTTCGACCATTGGTGCTGCCCGGAAATCTCCGGACCAGGCCTGGGACGTCAATCTGCACGGAACGCTCAATGTTGCACGCGCCATGCTGCGCCATGTTCCACACAGCACCTTCCTCTTCGCCTCCACGGCAGAAGCTTATGGCACTACGTTCCAGCGCGGGACGGCCCTGACCGAGGATGCTCCCCTTGCCCCGGGCAATACGTATGCCGCGACCAAGGCTGCTGCCGATCTGGCCCTGGGCGCAATGGCCAGAGAGGGCCTGCTGGTCATCCGGATGCGTCCGTTCAACCATACTGGCCCCGGCCAGTCTCCCGATTTCGTGGTTCCAGCCTTTGCATCCCAGATCGCGCGCATCGCGAAAGGGCTGCAGAAGCCGGAAATCAGCGTCGGCAATCTGGACGCCCAGCGCGACTTTCTCGATGTCCGCGATGTGTGCGACGCCTATCTTGATGTCCTCACAACGAAGAAGCCGCTGACGCCGGGCACGATCTTGAATGTGTGCTCTGGTGAGACGCGTTCCATTCGCTCCATTCTGGACGATCTTCTGACCATCAGCGGCATCAACGCCGAAGTCGTCACAGATCCTGACAGGTTGCGCCCCTCGGATATCCCGGTTGCCCGAGGCGATGCGACACTCATCACCTCGACCCTGGGATGGAGACGACAGATCGCATGGGAAGACACCCTGCGTGATGTCTATGAAGACTGCATGCGAAAGACGGCGACCTGATCCTCAAGGGGATGGAGGGATCAAAACCCCTCCCTTGAAGCGATCAGTTCTGCGAGCGACGCAGGCCCCACGGTAACGCCTTCCACACCCGCCGCGCGAGCGGCAGCCATATCGGAAGGCTGGTCGCCGAACATGAGGCAGCAGGAAGGACGTAGTTCCCACCGCTTCATCAAGTCGAGAAGCATCCCTGGTCCGGGTTTGCGATCCATACTCGTCCCCCGGTATTTATCGATAACCGCCTCGGGATGCATGGGACAGTATCGCCAGTCATCAACATTTCCACCGTATTCCCGGATACTGTCGATCACCCAGTCCATGAGATGCTCAAGATCGCGCTCGGAATAAAAACCGCGCGCAATCCCGGACTGATTCGTGACGATAAAGATATGATATCCACGATCCGCAATACGGGCGATAGTTTCGCGGACATTGCTTTCCCATTCAAACCGCTCACGCGTTCCGACCCAGCCATGATCGCGATTGATGACACCATCCCGGTCGAGAAACACTGCCGGCCGAAGCAGGCTCCCAGACAAATCCAGAGCCTGGATTTCATGGTCGGCCATCTTCCCGATATCCCAGAACGCTCCCGAAAGCGGCACAGCTTTCAGGCTACGGTTTCGCGCGAGGGCCGGAAGAACATCCTTTTCCAGAGAAGAGTTTTCAGTCAGATGATCGAAAACAGAATGATCAAAAATATAAACGCCGCTGCTGGCAAATCCCGCCGTCCTGGAGCGATCAGGCTCAAAATATAAATCTTCCACATATTCGCCATCAGGCTGCAGGCGAACATTGCCGTACCGGCTCAAGCCGTCGACAGACCTGACCAGAACAGAGTTCCCTTCTCGCGCCTGTTGCAGAAAACGCGAAAGATTGCCCGAAAACATTGCTTCTCCGTGACAGAGAAAAAAACACTCCTGAAGCAAGGACCTCGAATACAGAAGGGCACCCCCCGTCCCCGAAGAAACAGGACAGGTACTCAGAATAATTTCAGACGGCTTTGGTAAAAAGGAACGGATCTGTTCGATCGCATCTTCAAGGTGCGCAGAGCAGGAAGGCACCAGAACAACAAATTCCTCAACCCCGAAGCGCTGCATTTCCCGCATCACCCAGGCCAGAAACGGCCTGTCACCACATGGAGCAAGTGCCTTGGGACGCGCGCTTTCTACTGGCAAAGAACCCGATACGTCATCTTCAAGAACAATCACACACTGCCGAACGGTCATCCCCCCCACGAAATCATCCCACCTTATTCAAAATCCACCGACAGACTTCCATGGTTCAGAAATCATCATGGAAATACAGAATTCAATTCTTATATCCATCATCCGTAGAAGCACCGAAAAATCCCTTCCCCCATGCAGCATCAGCGCCGACCAATCAGGAGAGAAAGGGCCCGCTGATCCGTATTGATCCCCTCTTTTGCGGGAACGAACACCTTATCCGCCCGGATGATCGTCCTGCTATTGGCTGGAAGATCGATCACCGTCTTCTCTCCAGGCTGAAAGCCAATATGTCGTACAATATTGCCTGTAGAGACCGACACTCCGGGCGAAGAAACGGCATAAGGCCGGCCAATTTCGAGCCGCGCAGGCACAACACCCGTCTCGACCACGATCTGCTGTCCCATCCAGTTCACTTCAGCGGGACTGGGCCAGTAGTCTCCCGAAATGTGAAAGAGCGGCAGCGTCTCACGCGGCGGGACCCGCACGATGATCATGTCTCCATCCCGTTCAGCCGGCCAGTGTGTCTCGAGGATCGCCTGCCTCAATATGTCCTTCGTCCTGGGGCCGATGACAATAGCCGTCGCGTGATGATCGACGCAGTAAAAACCCAGCTGCTCATCGAAATGCGGCGGTATGGCATTATTCAGAAAAGCTGAAAGAACAGCATCGTTATGCTCACTGGTCGGAGTATAGCCGAGATATCCGCCCGTCTGCCGGAAGGCGTAGCCGGACTGGAGCTGCCACGCCATGGAATGGCCCAGATAACCGAACGGCAGTACCACCAGGACAGGATCGTTGCCGAAATGACGCTTTATACTGCCCTCGGTGAAAAACGGACTGAACGTCGTCGCTTCCCACCCCTGCGCCGCCGGAGCGGGAAACAGGAACAGGAGCCCGCATAGAACAACGCCATAGCGACCTACTGTCGGACGTTGCGCGAGACACACCGCACACAGGACAGCCAGAGCCAGACTGGTAAACATCGCAAATCTGACGGGAAGAACCGAACTCACAACCGGCAGACGGTCCACGAGATGCCATGGCAGGGGGACATGGGCGACGTTCTTCCCGGCATGGAGAACACCGCCCAGCGAGAAAAGAACGGAAATCCAGAATACCAGCACACACCGCTTCACCAGCAGCGAACTCCGGAATGCGATGGTTGAAAAATAGACGGCCAGAAGAAAAAACGGCAGCCCGATGTAAGCATCCTGCTCACTGATATTCCCCGTGAACTGATCGGATATCGAACTGAACAGCGCCCCACAGGGAAGCGTCACCGGCGTGGGAACCAGAAAATTGAGAATGTCAGCAGAATAGACATCCGGATCATTCAGCTGCCCCGGCACAACCTTCATGCCCTTGACCAGATAGAATAAAAACGGCGATGCAAGAATAATCGTTACAATCCCGGCCAGCACAACATCACGTGCCAGCAGAAAATAAAGGTGTCGTGCCTTGCACGGTGCAGTCGCCACAAACACGCACCAGGTCACAATCCCCATCACGGCGGAAGTAAACAGGACCTCCGTGGAGATGCCGAGCTGGAGCAGTGCAATCATCGACAGCGCCGCAATAAAGCGGGGATTTGTGATCGTCCGGTCGAGATACGCTTTGCACAAAAGCAGGCAGACCGGCACCAGAGCGATGCTCGTCAGATTGAGATGACCAAGCGACTGCCCCATCTCATACGGCGAAAACCCGAAAACCAACCCGCCCAGAAACGCCGGAACCCAGCGTCCGGTCACGGACTGCAGCAACAAGAATGCCGCAAAAGCCGCACAGGCGGGGGCCAGTACGATCACAAGATTGGTTGTCAGAACCGCCCCCCCCAGCCACGTCAGGGGCGCAAGGAGAAGCCCGAACGTCGGCAGTGCGGTTGCCCAGGTCAGGTTATAGCCCAGGCCATTCCACGCCAGATCCGTCACAAAGGGATTGATGCCGTGCCCGATGGCCCAGGGCCACCAGTAAAGCATCCAGGCAAAGGACTCCACGTCGCCCCCCACACCAATCAGATGGTGACGCAGGGAAAACCCTTTGACGAGCAGTAAGGCAGAAAGTGCGAAATAGACTGCGAACGCACTGATGCGTCTCTTTGTGGCAGCTTTCACGAGGCAGCAATCATCAGCAAACATCCGTTTCTTTTTCTAACCGTCTTAAGGAACGGTTAAACAAAAAACGAGCCTGCTTAGGGGACGATCACGTTCCCGAGGGACAAAATGCGGGGACTCACGGGACCATGGTTACGGAACCGCGGAAAATCAGCTCCTGCCCCTTTGCCCTAAAGAGCTTTTGCAGCCGAATACTTCAAAAAACGCTCAGGGAGCCTAAATGTATTTTCAGAAAAATTAAACTATGTCGGAAACATGTCGCAAGTTTGTTGAAATGTATCATCCAGAATATTCAAGGAAAATACTCACTGCCCTGCGACGTTATGGCCACCCCTTGCCCCCAAGGCAATGATTATTCTACAACACCGCGTTAGCGATATTTGAAAGACCGACGATTTCGTCGGCAATAGCGAAGCCAGTTCGGACACATGACCAAAGAGTACACCATCTGGATCGATGTCGAAGATATCTTCCGGTATTTCGAAAACAACACCCGCCCCAGCGGCATCCAGCGTCTTGTGTTCGAAATACTCAGTGTCATCCGCCAGCAGGCTGCCGCGAAACCGGATATCGGCCGTATCGTACTCACCCGTCGGAACACAGGCGCCATCCCCGAGACAGGCCCTCTCCTTTCTCCCGTTTCCTTTGACGCGCTGAACTCGCTTTTTTCCACCCATACCGACGAAGCAACGCCCACTCACACAGAGGGGCGCAGCGCTGCCCACGCGCCGTCCCACTCCCTGATGCGCCGTCTGCGTCATGCCATTATCCGCCGCATTGAGAGCCTGCCGCCCGAACTGGCACGTCCGCTCCTGAACCTCGCCGTCAATCAGCTCAGGGCCCTGCAGCTTTTACGCCGTTACGCCCGCACGAAGTTCCAGCGGGCCAGCCCGTCGCGCCACACAGCGCAGGCCCCCCTGTCCCCAACCACGTCCTCAGCCACCTCGGGCGACGTTCCAAAACCCGGTGACATTTTCCTGATCCTCGGTGCCGCATGGTCGGAGCCCGATTTCGGCGAACGCCTGGCCCGGATGCGCAGGACCTACGGCATCCAGCCTGTCCTGCTGCTTTACGATCTCATTCCCGCTGTCCGGCCGGAATGGTGCGCGATTTCCCTGATCCGGGATTTCCGCCACTGGCTCGACACCACTCTTCCCCAGTGCGGGCGCCTTCTGGCCATCAGCCACGCCACGGCCGAGACCGTAGAGGATTATGCCCGCAAACAGCGCCTGAAACTGCTGGCGCCCGTACAGACCATCCCGATCGGCAGCGGCTTCGGGCCGCCCCGCAGGATCGAAAACGAACGTCCCAGGGGCCTTCCCGCGAAGGGCAGCTATGTGCTGTTCGTGTCCACCCTTGAGGCGCGCAAAAACCACCTGCTGGCATTCCGCATCTGGCGCCGTCTCGTGACGGACCTGCCGCGGGATCAGGTCCCGACCCTCGTCTTTGCGGGCCGGGTCGGATGGCTCATCTCCGACCTCATGCAGCAGCTTGAAAATACCGAGTGGCTGCGGGGGAAAATCCGTCTTCTCCGTGACCCGTCGGATGAGGAGCTGGCCCATCTGTACGATGGCTGCATGTTCACGATCTTCCCATCCCTTTATGAAGGCTGGGGGTTGCCCGTGACCGAGAGCCTCGTCAACGGACGCCCCTGCATCGCGTCGAACACGACCTCCCTCCCCGAAGCCGGTGGTCCGCTGACACGATACTTCAATCCCGAAGACCTCGACGAAGCCTATCGTGTTGTCCGGGAGACAATCGAGGACAGGCCCGGCCTGAAAAAATGGCAGGACGAGGTCCGCGAGCAGTTCCAGCCCGTCCCCTGGGAACGCAGCGCGGATGCGGTCCTCGACGCCTGCCATTCCGCCCATCTGATGGGCCGTATGAACGGACAGACATCATGACCCTGTGGATCGACATCGACGATCTGCTGCATCACCTGCTGCATCACAGCCGGCCAAGCGGCATCCAGCGCGTCGTATTCGAAATCGGATCGGCCCTGCGCAACCTCGCCGGCCATAACGTCCAGTTCGTGCGCCGTGGCCCTGGTGCCACCGATGCCCGTGATTTCAGAACCGTTGACTGGACCATGGTCGAAACCGTGTTCCGCGAGGCTACCAACAGCAGCATCAAACCCGGTTCGTCCTCGGTCAATGCGCCGCCCCTGACAGTTCAGGCGCTTGAAGAGGTCGCGCCGGAAGACCTGCTTCCCGCTTTCTTCCGAACGGAAAGCCGGATTCTGAAAAGTCTTGCCGGGCTGCCACGCACCTTCGCGCAACTGGGTCTGAAGGCCATCAGGACGCGCATGGACGAGCGCCGCCCCAAATCGGAACAGATAGTCTTTTCAGAAGGCACACACCTCGCAGATGTCGCCCGTCCCGGAGATGTTTTCCTGACCCTTGGTGCTCCCTGGCATCACCAGAGTTACATCCATACCGTCCGGTGGGTGCGTGATGAGCTACGCATGTCCTTCGCACTTCTGATGCACGACCTGGTTCCCATCCGATGCCCGGAATGGTGTGATCGCGGGGTCATCCTGACCTTCCGGTCGTGGCATCAGGACATCCTGCCGCTGGCCGACATGATCTTCGCCAACAGCTATGCCACGGCAAAGGATGTACAGGCCTATCTCGCGGAACTGAATATCGGCACGGATATTCCTGTCCATCCCATTCCCCTGGGAACCGGGTTTGGCCTCTCCGATGCGTCCATGACTGCCGAGCCGCTGGTGCGTGAGCCTTACGTCCTGTTCGTCTCCACCATCGAAGCCCGCAAAAACCACCCCCTCCTCTTCCGTGTCTGGCGTCAGATGCTGGAAGACATGCCTGCGGACAGGGTGCCAACCCTTGTCTTTGCCGGAAGGGAGGGCTGGCTCGTTTCCGATTTCATGCAGCAGCTTGAAAACACGGACTGGCTGAACGGCAAAATCCGTTTCATCCAGAACCCCACGGACGAGGAGCTTCGCCGCCTTTATGCAGATTGCAGCTTCACCGTTTTCCCATCCTTCTTTGAAGGCTGGGGCCTGCCCGTGACGGAGAGCCTCTCCATGGGGCGCCCGTGCGTGGTGTCCAACACGACCTCCATTCCCGAGGCCGGCGGGCCGCTCGGGCGATATTTCAGCCCCTACAGCCTTGATGAGGCCTATACGGTGATCCGCGAGACGATCGAGGATCGCGAGGGGCTGGCGGCGTGGACGGCCAAGGTCCGGGCCGAATTCCGGCCCGTTCCCTGGGAAGACAGCGCCAGGGCTATTCTCGACAGGGTTCTCTGACCCTCCCGCGCGTGAAAGTTTCACGCGAAGGGACTTGAGTTAGGGCGGCGGATCACGCACATGCAGGAACCTCTGGTCCAGCATGTCGCGGGCCGCACGTGCCCCTGTTCCTGCGGGCCGGTCAGCGACCCACCCTCCTTTTCCGTCCGCAAGGAGCGTTCCCTTGAAAATCAACGGCATTTCCTATCGCAGTCTCTGGCGCCCTTCCGACGATGCGAACAGCATCCGGATTTTCGACCAGACCCGCTTTCCCTGGAACGTGGAGATCCTGGAGCTTCGGGATGTGGGCGCCGTCGCTGACGCCATCACCAGCATGCAGGTGCGTGGTGCGCCCCTGATCGGGGCGGTTGCGGCCTATGGGCTGGTCTTTGCGCTTCAGGACGATGCCTCGGACGAGGCTCTGGAGAAGGCCGCAGCCTTTCTGGTGGCCACGCGCCCGACGGCCATCAACCTGCGCTGGGCCATCGAGCGGATGGTTGCGCGCCTCAAAGCCGTCCCGCCGACGGAGCGCGTTGCGGCGGGTTATGCCGAAGCCGATGCGATCTGCGATGAGGACGTGCAGGTCAATGAGGCCATCGGCCGCCATGGGTTGGAGCTGATCCGCGAAATCTGGGAGCGCAAGGGCAAACAGGGACAGGTGAACCTGCTGACGCACTGCAATGCCGGCTGGATCGCGACCGTGGACTGGGGCACGGCCCTCGCCCCGATTTACATGGCGCATGACGAGGGTATCCCCGTGCATGTCTGGGTGGACGAGACCCGCCCGCGCAATCAGGGCAGCCTCCTGACCGCATGGGAACTCGGCAGCCACGGCGTCCCGCATACCGTGATCGCTGACAATGCTGGCGGGCATTACATGCAGGCCGGTCGTGTGGACATGGTCATCGTTGGCACGGACCGTGTGACCGCTCAGGGCGATGTCGCCAACAAGATCGGCACGTACCTCAAGGCGCTGGCCGCCCATGACAACAATGTCCCGTTCTGGGTGGCGCTGCCGTCCTCGACGATCGACTGGCGCGTGCGCGACGGCGTGAAGGACATCCCGATCGAGGAGCGCAGCGCGGATGAAGTCCTGTTCATGACGGGACTGGACAGCAACGGGGAAGCCGGCCGCGTCCGGATCGCACCGCTCAACAGCCCGGCGGCCAACCCTGCCTTCGACGTAACGCCCGCACGCCTCGTGACGGGTCTCATCACCGAACGCGGCCGCTGTGATGCATCCGAAGCCGGGCTGCAGTCCCTCTTTCCGGAGCAGACGAAAGCCCACTGAGGAGTGTCCTCCTGCCAGGAGCTGGACTGCGCAATGCTCCCTCCCGTTCCGGTCTCCGTGGAACCACCTGCGGCCCTCCTTCCGCTGTGGTTCCGCATCATACGGGGCTTCCTGACGGCCAACGCCATTGCCGGAATGGTCGCGAGCGTTTTTCTTCCCGGTATCGGGCTCGGCGCTGGCATGGCCCTGTCCAGCCCCGACAACGAGCCGCTTTTCGGATGGTGCCTGCTTTTCTATCTCCTGCTCCTGCCGGTCATCTGCATCGTGACAGCCACCCTTCTCTTCAGGTCGACGTCCCCGTCTCGGATACGGATGATCGTGAACACGCTGGTTTCGACAGTTCTGCTCGGCATCTGGTTCTTTCCCACGGGTGTGCCACTGCTTGAGAAAGCCTGTACGAAAATCATGGCGGCCCATGCGCCCAGCCATGCCCCTCTGAGCGCCCGTCCTTGACGCCCCGGTCGTCTTGGCCCTTCATTCAGCCTGGGAAACAGATCCCCCAACGAGGATAACAGTGCCAGATTCGCATATTTTCAGGCGAGCAGCTGCTACGGCCGCCCTGCTCGCACTGGCTGCATGTTCCAGCCAGCAGAGTGTCCGCCCGTACCCGGCCCGCACGCCGAACGCCCAGTATGCGAACGGAACCACTGGTCCGGCTGGCTATGACAGCCACGTCCCGGATTTCGCCACCCGCAATTTCGAACCGTTCAACCGTCAGGACGTCGCGGCTATTGCCCTGCGCGAATGGCGGATGTTCGGCTCACCCGTCTCGGATGATGATCCCGAAGACCGCCCCGAACCTACCGACGCCGCACTGAAGCCCGAACGCCTCCCCGGCCTGTGGCAGCGCGTTGGCGAGTACTGGTGGATCGGGCAGGACCCGTACGAGACGGAAGTCGGCTGGACCGGCAAAACGGACTCCCAGGGCACCCGTTTCGAGATCGAGCACGACGGCCATTACGCCTGGTCCGCAGCTTTCATTTCCTATGTGATGCGGGTCGCCGGAGCCAACGACCGCTTCCCGTATTCGCCCAATCACTCGACCTACATCAACGCCGCGGCCAGCGGACAGTCCAGCGGTGTTACGGCGCATGATCCGGGCACTTATGCCCCGAAGATCGGCGACCTGATCTGCGTCGGGCGCGGGCGCAGCAAGACCGTCACCTTCTCCATGCTGCCCACCAGCTACGGCTTTCCGGCGCATTGCGGCATTGTGTCCGCGACGAACCAGAATGCCCAGCCCTTCGGGCATGAGCTGAGCATCGTCGGCGGTAACGTGGATGATGCCGTGGCCCTCACCCATGTTCCCACGGACGCCAACGGCATGATCGCCGATGGCTCAGGGCACAGCTATGACAGCCGTTATCCGTGGTGCGCCGTGCTGGAAGTCCATTACGACGCGGATCAGGAACCCGACAGCGGCATGTAAGAGGACGGCAGGCCGCTGGAGCGCCAGCCCTTGCCGGGGCCGTGCTGGTCCTCGAATCCGTCCACGATATTGCTGACATCCGCATAACCGGCGTTTTCCGCCAGAAGTGCGGCATGATGCGAGCGCACCCCCGACCGGCACAGGAACAGCAGCGGCGTCTGCTGGTCGGGGACGGCTTCAAGCAGCGCTTCCACGAACTCCTGCTGGCGGTCCGGCTGCCAGGTGATGCACAGGAGCGGCGCGGTCATCGCGTCGGCGTCCGGCAGGCCCACATGCATCCATTCCGGCGGTGTCCGGACATCCACCAGAATGGGGCGCGGCGCGCCGTCATCGGCATTGCCGGTGGCGTTTTCAGGGTCTTTTTCAAGCATTTCCCATGCCTGTCTTGCCGTCAGGACCTTCATGCTCTTCCTCATCCTTCCAAAACGCGTTCTATAATTCACCCAGCACAGGAGTGAACTATGACTGACATCTCCCCGAACCGCCAAACCATCCCCCAGTCCCCCACGAAGGGATGGCAGACCGTCTCTCCGGGCATGACCGCCGCGATCGGGGGCACCCCCCTGATCCGCCTCCGGCGCGCCTCGGAGGAAACGGGCTGCGACATCTACGGCAAGGCCGAGTTCATGAACCCCGGCGGCTCCGTCAAGGATCGTGCAGCCCTGGCGATCATTGAGGACGCGCTGAAAAGCGGAGCGCTGAAGCCCGGCGGGACGGTCGTGGAGGGAACGGCCGGCAATACGGGAATCGGCCTCACACTGGTCGCCCATGCCGTTGGCTGCAAGGCCGTGATCGTCGTGCCGGAAACACAGAGCCGTGAGAAGCTGGACTTCCTGCGCATGATCGGCGCCGATCTCCGCCTTGTTCCTGCCAAGCCGTATCGCGATCCGGGCAACTATGTTCACGTCTCGCGCCGCCTGGCCGAAGAGATCGGCGGGTTCTGGGCCAACCAGTTCGACAACACCGCCAACCGCGAAGGCCATCGCGCCACCACGGCGCGCGAGATCTGGGAGCAGACGGGCGGGAAGGTCGATGCCTTCACCTGCGCCTGCGGCACCGGCGGGACGCTGGCGGGCATCGCACTCGGGCTGCGCGATCAGGCACAGGCTGCCGGGAAGACGGCGCCGCGTATCGTCCTGGCCGATCCGGAAGGCTCCGCGCTTTATGGCTGGGTCAAATCCAACGACCTCACCATCACGGGCGGCTCCATCACCGAAGGCATCGGACAGGGCCGTGTGACGGCCAATCTCGAAGGCTCTCATCCCGATGACGCCGAACGCATCCCCGATGCCGAAGCGCTGGAGCAGATCTTTTCCCTGACTTCTGAAGAAGGTCTGTCGGTTGGGGGCTCGTCCGGAATCAATGTTGCTGCGGCAATACGGACAGCACGCAGACTTGGTCCCGGACATACGATTGTTACAATTCTGTGCGACGGTGGTGCCCGATATCAGTCCAAGCTGTTCAATCCGGAGTTCCTGCGTGCGAAAAACCTGCCTGTTCCGCCCTGGCTGGCCTAACATCGCTTCCCTGTCTGTCCCGGCCGGAAATGCCGTTTTCCGGTCGGGCGGCATGCGCAGTCTGAACGCGGTCACAGCATTCCCGAAAGGCCTCTGGTCATGAGCACGGAAACCCTGCCCCATCTTCTGGTCGTGGATGATGACCGCGAAATCCGCGAACTGCTGAGCCAGTTCCTTGAGCGCAACCATTTCCGCGTCACGGCGGCCCGCGATGCACGGGAAGCCCGCAAGGCCTGGGCCAACGGGCATTACCAGCTCGTTGTGCTGGACCTGATGCTGCCCGGCGAGAGCGGACTTGAAGTCGCACGCTGGCTGCGCTCGCAGGATAACGTCCCCATCATCATGCTCACCGCCATGAGCGACGAGACCGACCGCATCATCGGCCTTGAATTCGGCGCGGACGATTACGTCGCCAAGCCGTTCAATCCGCGCGAACTCCTCGCCCGCATCCGCGCCGTCCTGCGCCGGACGGTGGATGTGGAAGACAAGCGTCAGGCTGCCGATACCCGCAAGATCCATTTCGCCGGCTGGTGCCTCGACCCCGTGCGCCGCCGTCTGCTGAACCCGGACGGGGCGGAAGTCTCCCTCACGGGTGGCGAGTACGATCTGCTGATGGCGCTGCTCGAACGCGCCAACCGCGTCCTGACACGCGACATGCTGCTTGAACTGCTGCGGGGCCGTCAGGCCGGGCCGTTCGACCGCGCGATCGACGTGGCCATCAGCCGCCTGCGCCGCAAGCTCGAGGATGACGGGCGCAATGCACAGGTCATCAAGACGGTCCGTGGCGGTGGCTACGTGCTCGCAGCGGAAGTGGAGCGTCTCTGAACCCGATGCACATCCTGCCACGGTCTCTTGTTGCCCGGACCAGCCTTCTGCTGATCGTGGGCCTTGCGGTTGTGGAAGCGGCGGGGCTCGGAATCCACGCGCTGGACCGCTTTGACCTGGAGGAACGCAGCCAGGTCCATGAGGAGCAGGTCCAGGTCTTTTCGATCTATCGCACGGTGGCGGAAGCCAAACCCGCCGACCGTCACGACGCGATCGACGACCTGCATATCCCGTCCAACGTCACGGTCCTGCTTCTCAAGGAGCCGGACCCGCTGATCGAGGGGCATGAAGTCCCCTTCCCGGCGATGACGTCGCCGTCCTTCCTGCACCGCCTGCATGACGATCCGCAGGGCCATGACGGCTTTCTGCCCCCCGGTCCGATGGATCCGGGCATGCCCCATCCCGGCCCCGACATGGGAGGACCGGGCTTTCCCGGTCCTGGTCCGATGGGCCCAATGGGTGGCGGACCACCGGGCGGACCGGAGTTTCATTTCCCCGCCGACCGCGCCGATGGCGACCACGCGGATGCGGAGCATCTGAACAGCGATCCCCGCTTTGCCGGCACCATACGGCGCCGTGACATGCCGCCCTTCATGCGCTGGGCGCTCCTGCCGTCCTCGCTCTATCCGCGCAAGGTCCTGATCGGGCAGAAAATGCGCACGCATTCGACCTCGATCCTCCTGCCGGACCGGGACTGCTGGCTTGTGGTGCGTTTCGTCACCCCCCTGCCCAATCCGTTCGGTTCCCCGACCTTCATGATCGCCTTCCTCGTCATGTCGATTGCAGGAAGTGCGATGATCGTCTGGGCCACGCAGCGACTGATTGCGCCTGTCAGAACGCTGGCCAATGCGGCTGAAGCGCTCGGCCGGGACGTCCACACGGCAGCGCTGCCCGAAAACGGTCCGTCCGAAATCCGCCGCGCGGCCATCGCCTTCAACACGATGGCCATGCGCATCCGCCGTTTCGTGACGGATCGGACGCTCATGCTGACGGCCATCGGCCATGATCTGCGCACACCCATCACGCGCCTGAAACTGCGTGCCGAATTCATTGACGACGAGGAACTGCGTAACAAGGTCCTGGCCGATCTGGACGAGATGGAAGCCATGGTCTCGGCCACGCTGGCTTTCGGGCGGGACAGCGCGTCGGCCGAACCCATCGTCTCGCTCGACCTGCGCGCCCTGCTTCAGACCATCATGGACGAAGCGGCCGAAAGCGTGCCGGACAAGGCGGACGACCTGTTCTATGAGCCGCCCAATGTTCCCGTCCGGATCAAGGCCCGCTCCGTGGCACTGAAGCGTGCGTTGAACAACCTGATCCTCAACGCCTTGAAATACGGGGGCAGCGCGCATGTCACGCTCATTCCCGCCACCAATCCGGGCGAGAAGGACAATGTGGTCAAGATCCTGATCGAGGATAATGGTCCGGGTCTGCCGGAAAGCGAACTGGACCGCGTGTTCGAGCCTTTCGTCCGCATCGAGAGCAGCCGCAACCGTGAAACCGGCGGAAGCGGTCTGGGGCTCTCGATCGCCCGCACCATCCTGCATGGCCAGGGCGGCAATGTCCGGCTTGAGAACCGGCCGAGCGGCGGGTTGCGCGTCATCGTCACGCTGGCCCCGTAATCCCGGTCCGGACAGGCCCGCACCTTGATCAATGGTGCCGGGCCTTCCATGCTGGGGGCTTCCCCCCATTTTCTGATCAGGTCTTTTCCATGAAACAGCGTGAACTTGGCCGCACCGGCATTGCCGTCAGCGAAATCTGCCTCGGCACCATGACCTTCGGTCAGCAGAACACCGAAGCCGAAGGCCACGCCCAGCTCGACATGGCGCTGGACCACGGCATCAACTTCATCGACACCGCCGAGCTGTACTCTATCCCGCCCCGCGCCGAGACGCAGGGCTCAACGGAAACCATCATCGGAAGCTGGCTGAAAGCCCGCGGTGGCCGGGACCGCCTCGTCATCGCCAGCAAGGTCGTCGGACGCACCGCCATGCCGTGGTTTCGGCCCGACGGCGAGGAAGCACGCCTGACCCCGCGCCAGATCCGCTATGCCCTCGAAGGCTCCCTGCGGCGTCTTGGCACGGACTATATCGACCTCTACCAGCTTCACTGGCCGGACCGGAAAATCGGGCTGTTCGGCGCAGGCGGCACGACGTTCCGCGATCTGCCGGAAGAAACCTCCGTTCCCATCGAAGAAACGCTCGGTGTCCTCGGCGACCTCGTGACCGAAGGCAAGATCCGCCATGTCGGCCTCTCCAACGAGACCGCCTGGGGTGTCTCGAAATTTCTGGAAGCCTCCCGCACCGGCCTGCCCCGCGTGGCGTCCATCCAGAACGCCTACAACCTGATCAACCGGACGTTCGAGATCGGGCTGGCGGAAATGGCGCTTCAGGAGAAGATCGGGCTGCTGGCTTACTCGCCGCTGGCACAGGGCTATCTGACCGGAAAGTATCTCAACGGCGCCCGTCCTGCAGGCGCACGCACCACATTGTTCGATCGCGGACAGCGTTACCAGAAGCCTGGCGTTGATGAGGCCATCACGGCCTATCATACTCTGGCCCGCGAGGAAGGGATCGACCCCGTCCAGCTCGCCATCGCCTTCGTGACCTCACGGCCCTTCGTGACGTCCAACATCATTGGCGCCACGAGCCTCGACCAGCTCCGCACCATTCTCGGCGCGGAAAACGTGATCATCACGCCCGAGCTGGAAGAGAAGATCAACGCCATCCATCAGGTCCATTCCAACCCGGCTCCCTGAGGACAAGGCATCCGGCATCGGGGCTTATGCGCCCCTGATGCCGGGCAGCATCAGACCTTGATCAGTCGCGCGGCGAAAAACCCGTCCATGCCGCCGAGTTCGCTCCACAGGCCCGGATGGGTGCGGAACATCCCGTCCCAGGTCCGCGCGACGGCCATGTTGGCCAGTTCCTCTTCCGAGAACGGATCGAACTTCCAGCCACCACGCGCAATCGCAGCTTTGATCCGCTCCGGACCTTCCTCGTCCTGAAGCGAGCATACGGCATAAAGCAGCACGCCGCCCGGCTTGAGCATCTCGTGTGCTGCATCAATCAGCGCATCCTGACCTTCCGCCAGCGCCGTCACATCCCGCGGCCGCTTGATCCACAGCACGTCCGGGTGACGGCGCAGCGTTCCCGTCGCGGAACAGGGCGCATCCAGCAGAACCATGTCTACCGGCGCGTCCGGACGCCAGGTTGCGGCATCGGCCACGACCGTCTTTGCCGACAGCTTCAGACGCGCGATGTTTTCTTCAAGCCGCTTCGCCCGCGCTTCCTCACGCTCGACCGCCACGACATGCGCGCCCGCCGTTGCAAGCTGCGCCGTCTTGCCGCCGGGTGCTGCACAGAGATCCACGACGGTCTTGCCCGCCACGTCCCCCATAAGCTTCACCGGCATCGTCGCCGCCACGTCCTGCGCCCAGAATGCGCCGTCCTCGAAGCCTTCCAGCGTCGTAATCCGCGTGCCGGCAGGGTAGCGGACGGAGCCTGTCGGCAGAACCTCGCCACCCTCCGGCGCGACCGCGCCCGGACGCAGCGTCAGATCCAGCGGGGCCTCACGGTGCAGGCCGCGCGAAATTGCCCGGGCGCGCTTGCCCCAGGCGCTCCACAGCCAGGGCGGCACATCCAGCCGGTCCTCATCCAGACCGTCCAGAAGCTCCTGCCCCTCACGCGCGACACGCCGCAGGACGGCGTTGGCCAGCCCCGCGAAAGGTGCCAGACCGCGACGGCGAAGCAGGTCCACAATCGTGCCCACGGCCGCATGAGGCGGTGTTTCAAGATGCAGAAGCTGCGCCACGCCCATGAGTAACGCACAGCGCACCGGCTCGGGCGGTTCGCGCCGCAGCAGGGGCTGGAGCAGCTCGGTCATGCTGCCGAGATGACGCAGGGTCGTTGCCGCCAGACGGTGCGCGGATGCACGGTCGCGCGCGTCCATCGCGCCCGCGCGGTCCAGCGTCGTCTCCAGCATCCGGCGATGCTCGACCACGCCACAGACGATATCAAAGGCCAGGTCGCGCGTCGGATCCGGCGCGGGACGGCGCTGCGGCGTACGGCCTCCCTGGGGGCGGCGTGGTCCGCCGTTCCGGGTTTTGGAGGCCGGATTGCGGGGCGACGTGTTGGAAGGGGTCTGAGTCATGACAGGCTATCGATCTCTCGCATCCTGCCGAAATCGCATCTTGCGGCCACGGACGCAATGGCGTCTTCTCCAGACATGTCCGATCTTATTGCCCAGAACCTTATCAGCGGGAACCTCGCTGCTATCCGTCACCGCATCGGCCAGGCCTGCGAAAAGGCCGGACGCGCAGAGGCGGATGTCTCCCTCGTCGCCGTCAGCAAGTTCCATCCGATCGAGAGCGTGGAAGCCGCGCTGAAAGCCGGCCAGCGCCTGTTCGGTGAGAACCGCGTGCAGGAAGCCGCCTCGAAATTCCCTGAACTTCGGAAACGCTGGCCCGATCTGCGGCTGCATATCATCGGCGGACTTCAGACCAACAAGGCGGCCGAAGCCTGCCAGATCGCCGACATGATCGAGAGCCTCGACCGCCCGTCCCTGTCCGACTCCATTGAGAAGGGCGCGCAGAAAGCCGGGCGTCTTCCCGAGCTTCTCGTACAGGTCAATACCGGCGACGAACCGCAGAAATCCGGCGTTCCGCGCGAAGAGGCGGATGCTTTCATCGAAGCCTCGCTCGAAAGGTTCGGTCCGAAAATCCGTGGCCTGATGTGCATCCCTCCCGAAGGCGAGGACCCTACCCCGCATTTCCGTCTCCTGCGCCAGATGGGCCAGCGTCACGGGCTGCCAGTGCTGTCGATGGGCATGTCGGCGGATTTTGAGAAGGCCATTGCCGAAAATGCAACGCTGGTCCGGGTCGGAACCGCCATTTTCGGAAGCCGTCCCGCGCCACAATCCTGACACGCGGCTTGCGTCCGTCGCAGAAATCTTGTCATGAGGGACAGTTGCCGTGATGCGGAGCCGCGCTTGAAGGGTGCTGCGACAGTAGACAACGGCACTCTATTGACGCCCGTAAATGGAACCAGCAATGCCTGAACATGACGGTGACCACGCCTCAAACCCTCCTCATGGCGTAGGAATTCCCAACGACTCCGCCGGAATCGTGCAGACGATCGAGCAGGCCCGCTCGGAGGGACACACCCACGAAATCGGCGGTGGAGAAGAGGGCTCCGGCCATGAGCGTCCCGCCGGCATGGGTGCCCTGCTCGCGGTTCTGGGTGTGGTCTATGGCGATATCGGCACAAGCCCGCTCTACGCCCTGCAATCCTCGGTCAGCATCGTCAGCTCGCCGAAGGCGCCGGCCCAGCCCTGGGAAATCATGGGGCTTGCCAGCCTGACCTTCTGGGCGCTGATGCTCATCGTCACCATCAAATACGTCATCCTCATCATGAGGGCCGACCATGATGGCGAGGGCGGCATCATCGCGCTCATGTCCCTGGCCCAGCGCGTGTGCAAGTCACAGCATTTCCGATGGCTTTTCGGCCTCGTGGGTATTGCGGGCACCTGTCTGTTCTTTGGTGACAGCATCATTACCCCGGCCATTTCCGTGCTTTCGGCCGTGGAGGGCATCGAGACTTCCGTTCCCTCGGCCAGCCACATCATCATCCCGCTGGCGATGGTCGTGCTCGTTGCCCTGTTCTCGGTGCAGGTGCTGGGTACGGGCAAGATCGGCAAGGCTTTCGGGCCGATCATGGTCTGCTGGTTCAGCGTGCTCGCCATTCTCGGCATCAAGGGCATCTTCCTCTACCCGCATATCCTGCTTGCCCTGTCCCCGACTTTCGCGCTCGAATTCATCGTTCTTCACGGCTATCTGTCGTTCATCGCACTGGGTTCGGTCGTGCTCTCCGTGACAGGTGCGGAAGCGCTTTACGCCGATATGGGCCATTTCGGCCGTGCGCCCATCCGCAAGGCCTGGCTGTTCTTCGTCCTGCCGTCTCTGACGCTGAACTATTTCGGGCAGGCCGCCCTGCTGATCCGCGATCCGCATGCCCTGTCCAACCCGTTCTATCTTCTGGTGCCGCACTGGGCGCAGATCCCGATGCTGGTCCTTGCGACGTTTGCGACCGTGATCGCCTCGCAGGCCGGTATCTCGGGCAGCTTCTCCCTGTGCCGCCAGCTCATCCAGCTCGGCTATCTGCCGCGCACCCGCATCATGCACACCAACGCGTCCGAGGAAGCGCAGATCTACCTGCCGTCGCTGAACTGGATCCTGGCCTTCGGCGCGCTGGTGCTGGTGCTGGCGTTCCGCACGTCCTCGGCCCTCGCCGCGGCTTACGGCATCGCCGTGACGGGCACGTTCCTGTGCACCTGCGTGCTGGCGATGGTGGTGTTCCGCCGCGTCTTCAAATGGAAGTCCGCGACGGTTGCGATCGTCTTCGGCTTCTTCTTCATCGTGGACAGCATTTTCTTCTCGGCGAACGTGCTCAAGATCCCCGATGGCGGCTGGGTCCCGCTGGCGATCGGCATCATCAGCACCATCATCATGACCACCTGGAAGCGCGGACGCAGCCTCATTGCGGCCCGTCAGCAGGCAGATTCCATGCCAATGGGCTCCTTCCTCGCCCGTCTGCCGCAGTCCCGCACGATCCGCGTCCCCGGCCTGGCGGTCTTCCTGACCGCCAATCCGGACATCGTGCCGAATTCGCTGCTGCATAACCTCAAGCACAACAAGGTCCTGCACGATCACATCCTGTTCGTGACGGTCGAAAACCTTGACCAGCCGGAAGCCGAGCGCGGGCATCGCGCCATCGTTCAGGAACTGGCGCCGAACATCCACCGCGTCATCGTCCGCTACGGCTTCATGGAAATGCCCAACCTTCCGCGTGCGCTGCTGGAGCTGAATGCGCTCGGCGTGGCGTTCGATGCCATCCAGGCGTCATACTTCACCTCGCATGAGCTGGTCGTGCGGTCGCGTGTGCCGAAGATGCAGCTCTGGCGGATGTGGATCTTCCTTCTCCTCCTGCGCAATGCCGCCTCCACGACAGAGTTCCTGCGTATTCCGCCTGACCGCGTGGTGGAGTTCGGCGTCCGGATTGCCATTTGACAACCACATCACAACCCGGCCCGCTCTCCCTCTACATCCACTGGCCATTCTGTCTGGCGAAGTGCCCCTACTGCGATTTCAACTCCCATGTCCGGGAGGTGATCCCGCAGCAGCGCTTCGCCGAGGCCCTGCGGCGCGAACTGGCCCATGACGCCGCCCGCCTGACCCGCGACGGCGTCAAACGCCCGCTGCGTTCGATCTTCTTCGGTGGGGGTACGCCGTCGCTCATGGCGCCCGAAACCGTCGCCGCCCTGATCGAGGATGCGCATCGCCTGTTCGATGCGGAAGACGATCTCGAAATCACGCTCGAAGCCAATCCGACCAGTGTAGAGGCTGGAAAATTCGCCGCTTTCCGTCAGGCGGGCGTCAACCGCGTCTCGCTCGGCGTGCAGAGCCTGCGGGACGATGCGCTGCACAAGCTGGGCCGCGAACACTCCGCCATGCAAGCCATCCGTGCGCTCGAAACCGCCCGCACCCTGTTCCCGCGTATTTCCTTTGACCTGATCTACGCCCGCCCCGGTCAGAGCGACGCCGACTGGACGGACGAACTCACCACGGCGCTCGACCTCGTGGCCGATCATCTGTCGCTGTATCAGCTCACCATCGAGCCCGGCACGAAGTTCGAGGCCATGCACCGGCGCGGCGAACTCACCCTGCCCGACGAAGACACCGCCGCCCGCCTCTATGATCTGACCGGCGAGATCGCCGCCCGTCACGGCCTGCTGCCCTATGAAGTCTCGAACTACGCCCGCCCCGGCGCCGAAAGCCGGCACAATCTGACCTACTGGCGCTATGCGGATTATATCGGCATCGGCCCCGGGGCCCATGGGCGCCTCACGCTGGATGGCGAACTCTACGCCACCCGCCGCCATCGTGCACCCGAGCCCTGGGCCGAACGTGTCGAAAAGACAGGCTCCGGCAGCACCGAGGAAACGCTCCTCACACCGGAAGAAAAAGGCCGCGAAGCGCTGCTGATGGGCCTGCGCCTGTCCGAAGGCATCAACGAGGCCGCCTTCGCCGCCCGCACAGGGCGTATGCTCATGGACTGCGTGGACCCGGCCCTGCTCGAAGCCTGCATTGAGGAAAACTACCTTGAGCGGGACAACGGCATTCTGCGCGCGACGGGCGAAGGACGGCTCCGGCTTGAAGCAATACTGGCGCGTCTCGTCACTTGAAGGCATGATCCGGTCTTAATCCATCTGGAAGAGACCATGCGCCGACCCATTCTCTCTGCCCTTCTGGCCGCCTGCACCGTGCTGGCCCCGCTTGCTGCTGCGAACGCTGCCCCCGCTCCGAACCCCGCTCCGAATTACGTCGTACTCGACAACGACTTCCTCGGCCCGGGCGGCTCCAACATCCAGTCCATCATTCCGCTGCTCAACCGCCCCGGTGTGACGCTGCTGGGCCTGACTTCCGTTATCGGCGATGACTGGGAAAACGCGGGCACGGCGCATGCCCTCCGCTTTCTGGAAATCGCCCGCCAGACACAGATCCCCGTCGCCGACGGCGCAACCACACCGCTGGTCAACACGGTGGCTGAGACGAAGCTGCGCGAACAGCAGTTCGGTGTCATTCCGTGGAAGGGCGCCTGGGGCGGTCTCGGCTCCATCGAGCACGTACCGGCCACGCAGCCCCCCGTCGGCAAGCTGCCGGAAGGCGCACCGCATATCGCGGCCGATCCCCTGCCGGCCGCCATGTTCCTGATCCGCGAGGTCCACGCCCATCCGCATCAGGTCACGGTCATCGCCGCAGGCCCGCTGACGAATCTTGCGCTCGCCATCCGCATTGACCCGACTTTCGCCGCAACCGCGAAACAGCTTGTCTTCATGGGTGGTCTGCTCGATGCCAGCATGATGTCCGTTACCGGAAATGCCGATTTCGCGTCCGACTTCAACATGATCATGGACCCCGAAGCCGCCCGCATCACCCTGACTGCACCCTGGGCTTCCATCACCTGCGTCGGCAACGTCTCGAACGACATCATGATGACGCCCGAACTTGCCAGCCGCATCGATGAGAAGCACAACGCCGTCACGGATTACCTGAAAAAGTATCAGGCTCCCCTGCCGCTGTGGGATGAACTGACCTCCGCCATCGCCGTTGATCCCACACTGGTCACGAAATCCGTTACGGCCGTTATGGACATCAACATCGAACATGGCATGGATTACGGCCACGCCCATATCTGGCCGGACTCCACGGCGCCGAAGGGCATGGGCCTGCGCAAGGTGAAGATCGTGCAGTCCATCGACAAGACGCGCTTCATCAATGATTTCGTCTCACAGTCCCAGAACGCTCTGGGCACGCACTAAGAGCTTAAGGAGGGCAACCGACACACATGCTGAACATCATCAAGCTGGCCGTCGGCTGCCCGAGCCTTGAAGTCCTGCGCGAGCGGCTGAACCACTACCGCGTCAACGGCCACGCCACCGTCCAGACCCGCACCATGCCCAAACGGGCCGAAGAGGTGCTGGATGGTGGCTCACTGTACCGCGTGATGGACGGCATGATCCTGTGCCGCCAGCCGATCATCGGGCTGGAATCCTGTCAGCGCTCGGATGGCAGCACGGGCACGCTGATTGTCGTGTCCGATGACATCATCCCGGTCCAGCCGCGCCCGATGCGCCCCTTTCAGGGCTGGCGCTATCTGGAACCCAAAGACGCCCCGCCGGATCTCGGCAACAGCCTGACGCAGGACGGAATTGCCGATCTTCCGCCCCAGCTGCGCCGCGAACTGGCCGAGCTGGCCCTGATCTGAGTGTCCCCGACAGGGACCTGCCTCATTTTTGCTGCATTCCGGGAACGGAATGGGACATGAAACGTCATGCCCCTATTCCGGGGAACCACAGGATGTCCCCTCTCCGCCCCATCAGGTGCCAGCAGGCGCTGCGTGCGGGCCAGAACAGAAGGAGTGCCGCCTTGCCGCCCTTTCCCCGTCCTTCCCGAGCAGGTACGGCTGCCGTCACGCTGTCAGCGGCTCTTTCCATCGGTCTCGGCCTGACAGCCCCGCTGTCCGGCGCCCATGCGCAGACGACAGCCCCGGCTCCCGCCAGCGAGACCAAGGTCCTGCCTGGCAAAATCGTCTATGCCCAGCTCACGACTCCCGATCTCGCCAGGGCCAAGGCATTCTACGGCGGCCTTCTGGGCTGGACCTTTCAGGATCGTCCCGTCTCACGCGGGCATTACGCCGAAGCCCTCGTGAACGGGCATGTTGTGGCCGGTCTGGTCGAGCGCCCCCTGCCCGACACCGACAACCCGCCCCATCCGCTCTGGCTGCCTTTCATTTCAGCGCCGGACGTCGCCGCACTGGCGAAGTCGTCGCGTCAGTGGGGCGCCAAGGTGCTGTTCCGCCCGACCATGATCCAGGGTCGGGGCGAACAGGCCATCATCGCCGATCCGCAGGGTGCCCTCTTTGCGAGCCTGCATGCCCCGCATGGCGATCCGAACGATACGGATCCTACGGTACAGGGCGACTGGATCTGGAATGCGCTCCTGACCTCCACGCCGTCTGCCAGCGCCGGGTTCTACCAGAAGCTCTTCGGCTATCAGGTCGAGGCCGCGCCGGCGCCTGACACCAACCAGCGTTACATCCTTGAATCACAGTCCGTGGCCCGTGCGACGGTCAATCCGCTCCCACCGCGTCTGCCGCCGAACGCGCGGGCCCGCTGGCTCAGCTTCGTGCAGGTGGACAGTGTGGGCAGTGCGGCCGAAAAAGCCGTGCAGCTTGGCGGCCGCGTTCTGGTCGAGCCGCATCTCGATCACCAGAACAGCATGATCGCCGTCCTTGCCGATCCGGCGGGCGCCGCCTTCGGCGTCATGGAGCTGCATGACACCGGCCTGACAGGAGACGCGAAATGATCCGTCGGACAACAAAGACCTTTGCCCGCATTGGCGGTGCGCTCTGCCTGCTCGGCATGCTGTCCGGCTGCGTCGGCTATGACGGGTATGGTTATGACGGTTACGGCGGCTATGGCGGCGGTGGCTATTATGGCGGCTACGATACCGGCTGGGGCGGTGGCTGGGGTGGCGGCTGGGGCCCGGGCTATGGCGTCGGTCCCTATCGCGGACGTGGCCCTGGCGGTGGACGCGGACCCGGCGGGCGTGGTCCCGGCGGGGGCGGCCCGGGTGGCGGAGGCCATATGGGCGGCGGCGGTCATGGTGGTGGACCCGGCGGCCCAGGTGGCGGCGGTCCGGGTGGCGGGGGTGGCCATGGCGGCGGTCCCGGCGGCGGAGGCGGCCACGGTGGTGGCGGGGGTCATGGTGGCGGGGGCCATCACTGACGCCCGCGCTTCTTTCGGAGCCTGAGGCACCAACGGGGGGAGACGGAGTTCCGTCTCCCCCCGTCGTGTTTTCAGGAAGCGGCGCGATCCCCGCGCCCGGCCCGTTCCAGAGCCGCGATCTCGGCCATGATTTCCCCGTTCTGGATCTTCAGGGCGACATCTGCCAGCGGGCCACCCGCTTCTAGAGCTGCCGCCGTAGCGCTCCAGCGCTCACCAGCCTGCGCATCGCCCTCACACAGACCGGCAGAGATATCGAAACGCAGCAGGGTCGCCTCGCCGCTCAGCCGGCGCAGCGCCCGCAGCAGCGCGTGGGCCTGCGTCGCGCGTTCTCCGACGGCGGATACACCTCCCAGAACGGGCAGCGAGCCCCGGGCGAACTCCGCCCGCGTCGTATCAATGCCGGCCTGACGCTGGATGCGGTCCGTCATGACGGGATCTTCCCGTTTCAGAACGGCCGCCAGATAACGCAGATTTCCAACCACAGCCGTCTGCAACAGACCGTCCATGTCCTGCCCCCGCCGCTGCGGACAGACCATGAAGGCGCAGAGCAGACCGATCACGCTGCCAAGCGTGTTGTCGAGCATCCGCATCCAGGCCACGCCCTGCGACGGCATGATCATTTCCGTCACGACGATGAACTGCGCGCTGATGAACACGACGAGCATGGTGTAATTGACCGCCCGCATGGCGATGGCACCGATCACGAACACCGCCACCGCCGCCAGCATCTGGGCCGAGCCCGGCAGGAACGGCGTCAGCAGCAGCGCCAAGACGCCACCGCCCACGGTCCCGAGCACACGCTCCAGCGCCCGCACCAGCGTCGTCTGTCCGGAGGGCTGGATCACCAGCAGCACCGCCACCAGCGCCCAGAACCCGTAATCTAGTCCCAGCCACCAGGTGGTCATGTAGGTCGCCAGCAGACCGACCACGAGGCGCAGCGTATGCTGCCAGATCGCCGGCGTCAGCCGAGCGACATGGCGGGGCAGTTCGGCATCGAATGGCAGGCGCTCCTTTTGCGCGAGCCCTTCGGCCAGCGTCCCCAGTGTCCGCGCACTGGTCGCGACCAGTTCCCCGATCGGTCCCGCCGTCGCGGGAATGCTCCCCGCAAGCGCCAGCCCCTCAGAGGCCAGATGGCCAAGGTCCGGTGCGGGGTCGAGTGCGGCGTCACTGGCATGCTGGCAAAGCGCGGAAAAAGCCGCCAGCGTCCCCCGCGCCTCAAAATCCAGACCGCGCGTCTCAACGAGATGCTCAACAGCCAGCATGGCGGTGAACAAACGCTCCGCCCCGGCCAGGGACGCAATCAGACGCCCGCGCATGCCATAACTCGCATGCCCGGCATCGATCTGAAGCGCCATCCCGCGCGCACGCTCGATTGCCGTGCGGACGTTCTGCCGGTGCACGGTTTCCTGAAGCCGCCCTGCTGCGATCTCGCCCGCCATGACCGACAGCAGCCGGTAACAGCCCCCCACGGCCCGCCGCGCGGGTGCATAGGGATGCAGTGGCCAGATGACGAGACACAGGAGCGTGGCCCACAGGCCGCCGCCCCCGAATGCCCCACCAATGACAAGAGCATCCTGAAGCCCATGGGCCGGGAACCCCGTCCCCGCGAGCATCACGCAACCCAGAAGCGCGCAGAGCAGCGCCATGGACGGTATCAGCGCGCGGGCCATACCCACCAGCAGGCCTGTCAGGACCAGCCAGGGCAGCACGCCCCAGAGCGGATACACGGCGATGAGGGACGTCACGCCCCCCAGGATCGCGCCGGCGACCGTAAACAGTCCGAGAATGCGGAGCTGCTCGCGGGCCGTCCCGCCCGGCTCGATCAGGCAGCTCCAGAACGCCGCAAACGCAGCCCAGGCCAGCACGGCCTGATGTTCATAAATTGCGGGAAGAAGCGCCACGACCGTGGCAACCGCGGCCCGGCTCCCTTCGGCCGGAGCGATCTGCTCCGGACTGACAGGGACCGAGTGCCGCGCCAGAAACTGCGTCAGAAAGTCGAACGGCCTGCCCCGATTCAGGGCAGGCCGGGACGACGGACCAGAGGAGAGAGGGTCACGGACCATGTCTCAGCGACCGGTCAGGATACGCTCCACGAGCTGGCCGACCGTCGGGACAAAGCCGTTCGCGTAGAACGGATCCGTCCCGAAGCGCCACGCATTCGTGCCGCCGAACATAAGGTTGTGGTCCATGATCACATCGTCATCCGCTCCGGGCGGGATGTGGGAAATGGTCTGGAGCGTCTTCTGGATGCAGAAGGAACGCGGGTCAGCCTTCTGGCCCGTCGTGTACGGCTCTTTCTGCATCCAGTTGGAGAAGCGGCACTGCGACAGGCAGCCCATGCAGGCCGTCTGGTCCGCCAGGATCTCGCGGGCGCTTTCCGGCGTCACGAAAACCAGCGTGTCATCCGGTGTGCGCAGGGCCTCGGTGAAGCCAGCGGCTTCCCATTCGGCAATGCGCGGACGATCGGCCGCCGGCACAAAGACTTCGCGCTTGCGGGCACCGACGCCGTAAGACGCCTCATATCCGTCACCGGATTCCTGACTGTACGGCACCTGACGCTCGGAGCGGTCGCGCAGATCGTTCAGGAAGCTGTTCTTGACGGCCGAGGAGTAGAACCCGGTCGGGGAGAAGCGGTTGAGATACACATCCCCCTTCTTCAGCGTCAGGAGACGGCGCTTCCAGGCATTGGGGATCGGGCTTTCCTGCGTCAGGAGCGGACGGGTTCCGAACTGGAACGCGATTGGCCCCAGTTCCGGATTGCCGATCCAGTCCTGCCATTCCTCAAGATGCCAGACGCCACCCGCCATGATGATCGGCGTCTCGCCCAGACCATAATTGCGCATGACGCGGCGCAGTTCGAGAACGCGCGGATAGGGATCTTCCGGAGACAGCGGATTTTCCGTGTTGGACAGGCCGTTATGGCCACCCGCACGCCACGGATCCTCGTAGACAACGCCACCCAGCAGTTCGGGCGCCTTGCTGTAAGCACGGCGCCACAGGGCGTTGAAGGCGCGTCCAGAGGACACGATCGGATAATACGGAATGCCGAAGCGGACCGCGATGTCGGACAGGCGATACGGCATGCCCGCACCACAGGTCACGCCATGTACCAGTCCGGGAGCCCCTTCGAGGATCCCGATGATGACTTCCTCGGCCCCGCCCATTTCCCACAGGATATTGACGTTGATCCGGCCCTTGCCGCCCGAGATGTCGTGAGCAATTTTCGCCTGGGCGATGCCGCCGTCGATCGCGTAGCGGATCAGCTCCTGCTGGCGCTCGCGGCGCGTGCGACCGTGATAGATCTGCGGAACGGGATTGCCGTCCTGATCGTAGCTGTCCGCATTGACGGCCGAGATGGTTCCGATCCCACCGGCGGCAGCCCAGTGTCCGGCCGAGACGCCCGTGGAGACGGAAACACCTTTGCCCCCTTCGATCAGAGGCAGCACATCCTGACCACCAAAACGGAGGGTATCAATAGATTTCATGGGGACTGGCTGTCTCCGAAACTCAGAAAAAAAAGGCGGGGCCTTGCGAGCCCCGCCCCAACACTCATTCGGCGTCGCGACGGGGCGGACGGCCAGGCTTGGCCCCCACACTCTCCGTAATATCGGCGCCCGTGGCCTGATCGACAACCCTCATGGAGAGCTTGACCTTGCCGCGGTCATCAAATCCGATGACCTTGACCTTCACGGCATCGCCCTGCTTGACGACATCGGACGTCTTCGCAACGCGGCCTTCAGCCAGCTCGGAGATGTGAACCAGACCGTCCCGCGGGCCGAGGAAGTTCACGAACGCACCGAAATCGGCGGTCTTGACGACCTTGCCGTCATAGATGCGGCCGATTTCCGGCTCGGCGACGATGCCTTCGATGCGGGCGATGGCCTTCTGGGCCTGCTCGTCATTCGAAGCAGCGATCGTCACGGTGCCATCATCACCGATATCGACCTTCGCGCCCGAATATTCGACGATCTCGCGGATCACCTTGCCACCGGAACCGATCACATCACGGATCTTTTCCTTCGGCACAGAGATCGTCGTGATCTTCGGAGCATTGCCCGAAACTTCGCCACGGCCTTCCGTCAGAGCCTTGGCCATTTCGCCGAGGATGTGGATACGGCCTTCACGGGCCTGCTCCAGAGCGATCTTCATGATTTCCGGCGTGATGGACGTGATCTTGATGTCCATCTGCAGCGCGGTCACACCGTCTGCCGTACCGGCCACCTTGAAGTCCATGTCGCCGAGGTGATCTTCATCACCCAGGATGTCGGACAGCACGGCGTAACCACGGTCTTCCTTGATCAGACCCATGGCAATGCCGGCAACCGGACGCGGCAGGGGAACGCCGGCATCCATCAGGGCGAGCGAGGAGCCGCAGACGGTTGCCATGGAAGACGAGCCGTTGCTTTCCGTGATCTCGGAAACCACACGCATCGTGTACGGGAAGGCTTCCTTGCTCGGCAGCAGCGGGTGGATTGCGCGCCATGCCAGCTTGCCGTGACCGATCTCACGACGGCCCGGGGAGCCCATGCGGCCACACTCACCGACCGAGTACGGCGGGAAGTTGTAGTGCAGCATGAAGTTGGAACGGTATTCACCTTCCAGCGCGTCGATGATCTGCTCGTCCTGACCCGTGCCGAGCGTTGCAACCACGAGGGCCTGCGTCTCACCACGCGTGAACAGGGAAGACCCATGGGCGCGCGGCAGGATGCCGACTTCGGCCAGGATCGGACGGACCGTCTTCAGGTCACGGCCATCGATACGGATGCCCGTCTTGAGGATGGAGCCGCGAACGACCTGTGCCTCAAGCTCCTTGAGCATCGGCTTGGCCAGTTCGACGTCCAGACCTTCCTCGGCCAGGATCTCGTTGATCCGGTCCTTGGCTTCGGCGACCTTCTTGTAACGGGCCTGCTTCTGACGCTCCTTGTAGGCGTCCGCCATCAGCTTATTGCCGACCTTCTCGACGCGCTTGCGAAGGGCGATTTCTTCCTTCGTCAGCGACGGCAGATCCCACGGTGCCTTCGCAGCGTGCTCGGCGAGCGCGATGATGGCATCGATGACCGGCTGGAAGGACGTGTGACCCAGCGTGACGGCTTCGAGCATCGTCTCTTCCGAAAGCTCGCTGGCTTCAGATTCAACCATCAGAACGCCTTCGGCCGTACCGGCGACCATCAGGTCGAGCGTGCTGTCCTTGATCTCGTCATGCGTCGGGTTCACGACCAGCTTGCCGTCGATGCGGCCGATGCGCGCGCAGGCGACCGGGCCGAAGAACGGAATGCCGGAGAGCGTCAGCGCAGCCGAGCAGCCGATCAGCGACACGAGGGCCGGATCGTTCTCGTTGTCGTAGCTCAGGACCGTTGCGGTGATCTGGACTTCGTTGCGGAAGTTCTCCGGGAACAGCGGACGGATCGGACGGTCGATCAGACGTGCGTTCAGGACTTCGGCTTCAGACGGACGGCCTTCACGCTTGAAGAACCCACCTGGGATCTTGCCGGCGGCGTAAGCCTTTTCCTGGTAGTTGACCGTCAGCGGGAAGAAGTCCTGTCCCGGCTTGACGCTTTTGGCACCAACGGCGGTGCAGAGCACGACCGTGTCGCCATAAGTAATCATGACCGCGCCATCTGCCTGGCGTGCGACCTTGCCGGTCTCCAGGATCAGGGGGCGTCCGGCCCATTCGATTTCCTTGCGGAAATAATCAAACATGCATGTTTTCCCAAATTAAGGATGAAACCATCCCCGGGCGTCCGGCAGGTGGCGGAGCAGCGTTTCGGACGGCATGGCGGTGATGACGGGAAGCCCCCGACATGACACCATGTGGCCTGAAACGCCGGTCGCGCACCCGCACCGCCGGACAGGCGATGGCGGGATGTCCGGGAGCAGGCTCCCGGACAGATCTAGCTCAGCGACGCAGGCCGAGACGCTCGATCAGGCTCTGGTAACGGGCCTGGTCCTTGCGCTTCAGATAGTCCAGCAGGCTACGACGCTGACCGACCATCATCAGAAGACCACGACGGGAGTGGAAGTCCTTCTTGTGGGTCTTCAGGTGCTCGGTCAGGTTGACGATACGCTCGGACAGGATTGCAACCTGCACTTCCGGCGAACCCGTATCCGTCTCGCTCTGCTTGTACTCAGAAATCAGTGCCGTGCGGCGTTCTGCGGTAATCGACATCGTGTTCTCCAAAAAACTCGTGGTTTTCCAGCATACGCGCTGCCCTGAGCCGCCCATGACGGACATGACACAGACCCAGCACGTGCTCTCCGATCATCGCGCGCCACAGATGGTCTTCCCCCTGCGACGATGCCGGCAGAGGATGCACGAGGTCCGCGGGGTCTATCGACTGCCCCCAGACAAGCATCCTTCCCTCCGCATCGGTGACGGCCAGCGCCGGGATGTCGACCAGCGCGGTCGCCGCATCCAGCAGAGGAGCCGGAAGAGCATCGGCCTTGTCCACAGTTTGAGTCGATTTGTCCAGTGATATCTGATCGATCGTCAGTGCGTGGCTCAGATCGAACGGCCCGCACTTCGTCCGCCGCAGCACCGAAATATGCCCGACCGTTCCACAGGCCAGCGCGATGTCACGCGCGAGCGAGCGCATATAGACGCCCTTGCCCGACTGCACGTCAAAGACGGCCGTATCCGCATCCGGACGTTCCACCAGCGTTATCGAATCGATCCGCGCCGGACGCGGCGGAAGTTCAGGCGGACGGCCGGCCCGCGCCATGTCATAGGCCCTCTCCCCCCCGACCCGGAGTGCCGAAAAAACTGGAGGCACCTGCATGACATTTCCGGTGAGCGCGGGCAGAACGGCACGGATCTGGTCATCGGTCGGGCGGTTCGGGGATGTCGCCAGAACCTCGCCTTCAAGATCATCCGTCGTCCGGCTTTCACCGAAAGTCAGGGTAAAGCGGTAACGCTTTGTCGCGTCCATGATGTAGGGAATGGTCCGAGTGGCCTTGCCGAACGCGATCGGAAGCACGCCGGAGGCCAGCGGATCGAGCGTCCCGCCATGACCGGCCTTTTTCGCATCAAAAGCCCATCGCAGCTTGTTGACCATATCCGTGGAGGTCGGCCCCAGCGGCTTGTCGAGAATCAGCCACCCGTCGATATCGCGTCCACGTTTCCTGCCCATACATCCCGTCCTTGCTTTTGAAGGCCGCTGATAGACCAGCAGGGGGCCGGAATGCAAAAACGCCCCTCACCGAAGGTGAGAGGCGTTTTCTGAAAAAGTCACTCGGGCTTGGAGTTCAGATCCCGCTGGACTTCCGGAGACCGCATGATCTCGTCGAGTTCCATGGCGTTATCCAGCGCCGTATCGGGCTGGAAGTGGATCTCCGGCACCGTCCGGAGATTGAGAGCCTTGGAAAGCCCCGTTCTCAGGAAAGGCGCCACCCGCTTTAGGGCGGGCAGGAGAACTTCCACATCGCTCCGTCCCAGACGCGTCACGAAAGCCGTGGCATGTCTGAAATCGGGGGAGATGCGGACTTCCGTCACCGTAATCCGCACATCCAGGAGTTCCGGATCGCGGAATTCGGTCCGGGCGAACAGCTCCGCCAGAACCCGACGGACCTCTTCGGCCACCCGGAGCTGGCGGGTGCTGGGCCCGTGAGCGGAGACGCCCGCGGGACCTTTCACGTCATGTCTGGAACGGGAGCTCAAGCCGGGATCACTTCCATTTCATAGCACTCGACCATGTCGCCTTCGCGCAGGTCGTTATAACCTGCGAAAGACAGACCACACTCATAACCGCGTGCCACTTCCTTGACGTCATCCTTGAAGCGCTTGAGCTGGCTCAGCTCGCCTTCATGAATGACCACGTTGTCACGCAGCAGACGCACGCCACAGCCGCGCTTGACGAGACCTTCGGTGACATAGCAACCCGCGACCTTGCCGGTCTTGGTGATGTTGAACACCTGACGGACCTCTGCGTAGCCGAGGAACTTCTCGCGATGCTTCGGCGCAACCTTGCCCTTGACCAGCTGCTCCACGTCATCCGCCACCTGGTAGATGATCGAGTAGTAGCGGATGTCCACACCCTCGCGCTGGGCCAGTTCACGGGCCTGCGTGGTTGCACGGACATTGAAGGCTACGATGATGGCGTCGGAAGCCTTGGCAAGCTGGATGTCGCTTTCCGTGATCTGACCGACACTGGCGTTCAGGACGCGGACAGCCACTTCTTCATGGGCCAGCTTCTGCACGGTCGTGGAAATGGCTTCCGCCGAACCCTGCACGTCAGCCTTGATGAGAAGGGCAACTTCCTTCTGCACACCGGCCTGGATCCGGGCCAGCATCTGATCGAGCGTTCCACGGGCCGCAACCTGCGACGCCGCTTCCTTCTCCTTGATCTTCCGCTGACGGAACTCGCTGATCTCACGGGCCCGCGCATCGTTTTCGACAACGACGAACGGCTCACCCGCACCCGGCACCCCCGTCAGGCCGAGCACTTCGACCGGCATGGACGGACCGGCTTCCTTGACCTGACGGCCACGGTCATCGAGCACCGCACGGACACGGCCCCATTCGGCACCGGCCACCACGATGTCACCCCGGCGCAGCGTGCCCTTCTGGACGAGAACGGCGGCAACAGGGCCACGTCCACGATCCAGACGGCTTTCGATCACCACACCTTCGGCCACGCGATCCGGATTGGCCTTCAGATCCAGCATTTCGGACTGGAGCAGGATGCACTCTTCGAGCTTATCCAGACCGATCCGCTTCAGAGCCGAAACCTCGACGTCCTGGGTGTCGCCACCCATTTCCTCGACCACGATCTCGTGGTTCAGCAGTTCCTGACGCACGCGGTTCGGATTGGCACCCGGCTTGTCGATCTTGTTGATCGCCACGATGATCGGAGCATTGGCCGCCTTGGCGTGCTTGATGGCTTCGATCGTCTGCGGCATCACACCGTCATCCGCAGCCACTACCAGCACCACGATATCCGTCACGGATGCACCGCGGGCACGCATGGAGGTGAAGGCCTCATGACCCGGCGTATCGATGAAGGTGATCTTCTTCCCGGACGGCGCCGTGATCTGATACGCGCCGATATGCTGCGTGATGCCACCGGCTTCACTTGCAGCCACATCCGTGGTGCGCAGCGCATCGAGCAGGGAGGTCTTGCCGTGATCGACATGACCCATGACCGTGACGACCGGAGCACGGGGCTTCAGATCGTCAGCGTTGTCTTCAACACCCTCGATACCGATTTCAACATCGCTTTCGGAAACGCGCTTGATGCGGTGGCCGAATTCCTCGACCACGAGTTCGGCGGTATCGCCGTCGATGCTCTGCGCGGCCGTCGCCATGACGCCCATCTTCATGAGCGCCTTGATGACTTCACCCTGACGGGCCGCCATACGGTTGGCCAGCTCGGCGACCGTGATGGTCTCCGGAACAATGACGTCACGGACGACGCGGACCTGATCGGAGCGCAGACGCTCCAGCTCGGCCTGACGACGCTCGCGGTCACGCTGGCGACGGACCGAAGCCAGCGAACGCGTCTTGTCGTCATCACCTTCGATCGCGGCGCGGACGTCGATGCGACCCGAACGGCGATCGCTGCCGCCACCCTTGCGGGACGGAGCGGACGGACGACGCGGCGGAGCTGGCGGAGCACCAGGACCGCTGCGACGCGGTGCGGGACGACGCTCGTCGTCACCACCGGCGGCAGCGCCGGAACGCAGATGCAGCGTCTCGTTGTTACGGGCCGGCGCAGCGGCTGCCGGACGGGACGGCTGGACCGGACGCGGCGGCATGATGGCACGCTCGGCGAGCGGACGCAGACGCTGGACCGGAGCGGCAAGCTGCACGCCGCCGGTCGAATGGCTGCGCGGATCGAGCGGAGCCGAACGTGCGGCTTCCTCGGCTTCACGGGCGGCTGCTTCGGCAGCGGCCTGCTCGGCAGCACGTGCCGCAGCTTCAGCCGCAGCCTGTTCGCGGGCAGCCTGCTGTTCGCTTTCCTTCAGAGCCGCGATTTCCGCAGCCTTCTGTTCGCTGATCAGACGCTCTTCCTCGGCGGCGCGACGCGCGGCCTCGGCGGCAGACATGATCTGGATCTTTTCTTCCTCACGCCGTGCAGCCTCTTCGGCCGCAGCCTTGCGCTGCAGCTCGAGGGCGCGCTGGCGGGCTGCCAGCTCGGCTGCCGTCAGGGCACGACCACCCGCACGGCCACCACGGGCCGCCGCACCGGCACCCGGGCCAGCCGCATTGCGCTTGGGCTTGCGGACCTCAACCTGCACGACCTTGGAACGGCCATGGCTGAAGCTCTGACGCACGGAGCCGGCATCCACAGTACGCCCGACCTCCTGGCGTCCAGCAGGGCGAAGCGACAGGCGGCTGCTTCTGGTCTGTTCGCCGCCCTGTGATGGGGTGTTGTTTCCGTCCTGGTTGCGCTCGTTGCCGTCGCTCATAGTTCCGCCTGTTCCTTACTGACCCCTGCGGGGTCTGGGAGCGGACGTCCTGCCACTCCCGAAAATCTCTCATGTTCGGCGATCAGGCGCTGTGCCAGCGCTCCTGGCGCCATCACCGCATAGACCGCCCGGTCCCGGCTGAACGCCGATTCCAGGACCCGATCGGGAACTGTCACCACCGGCAGAGAACGCCGGCCCGACACCAGTCTGGAGAACTCGTCCGGGCTTGCACTTTCCGAACGGATCACCACCCCTACCCTGCCTGAAGTGAGCCACTCCCGGCATTTCTGAAACCCGCAGACCGTCTGACCCGCCCTGCGAGCCAAGCTGACTGCGTCCAGCATCCGCTGCACCAGCGCGGCCTCGACCAGATCGGCCAGGCCGTCCGGTACGATCACCTGGGCTTTGGCCGCTCTGGCAAAAGCCTGTCGTGTGCGGGCGCTATCTAACACATCCCGGCTGGCACTCAACCACATTCCCCGACCCGGAAGTTTTCCGGCGAGGTCGGGAACAACCCGGTTATCCGGGCTGACCACGAAACGGATCATGCCTTCAGGCGGCTTCTGCTCTCGTGTCACGATGCATCGCCGCTCCGAGCCGCGACGCCCTAGAGCGCCACGAACGGGACCATTATCAGTATCAGAAATATCAGACGTTGGTCGACTCCCCGTCACCGTTTTCGGGCTTTGCCGAGTCGGCTTCTTCACCATCGAACCAGTGCGCACGCGCTGCCATGATGATCTCGTTGGCGGCATCTTCGTCGATGGCCTCCTCACCGAGGATCTCCACCAGCTCGTCGCCTGCCAGATCAGCAAGATCGTCGAGCGTTTTCACGCCCTTCTCGCCCAGCGTCACCAGCATCTGGTTCGTAAATGTTCCCAGCTCGGCCACGTCATCCGTGACACCCAGCGCCTTGCGCTGGTCGTCCAGGGCCTGTTCCTTGCTGGCCAGATAGTCGTTGGCGCGATGCATCAGCTCTTCAGCCACGCTCTCGTCAAAACCTTCGATATCGTTCAGCTCGCCCGGATCGGTGTAGGCCAGTTCCTCGATCGTGTGGAAGCCTTCCGTCACCAGCAGGCCCGCGATCACGTCATCGACGTCCAGCGCCTCGACGAACTGCGAGGAGCGCTTGCGGAACTCTTCCTGACGACGCTCCGATTCCTCGGCCTCCGTCAGAATGTCGATGTCCCAGCGCGTCAGCTGGCTGGCCAGACGCACGTTCTGGCCACGGCGGCCGATGGCGAGCGAAAGCTGCTCGTCCGGCACCACAACTTCGACGCGGCCTGCTTCCTCATCCATCACCACCTTGCTGACTTCAGCCGGGGCCAGCGCATTGACGACGAACGTCGCAGCCTGCGGGCTCCAGGGGATGATGTCGATCTTCTCGCCCTGCAGTTCGGCCACGACGGCCTGAACGCGGGAACCGCGCATACCGACGCAGGCACCGACCGGGTCGATTGCCGCATCGCGGGAAATCACGGCCATCTTGGCGCGCGATCCCGGATCACGGGACACGGCCTTGATCTCGATGATGCCGTCGTAGATTTCCGGAACTTCCTGTGCAAACAGCTTGGCCAGGAAGGCCGGATGCGTGCGGGACAGGAAGATCTGCGGGCCGCGCGGCTCGTCACGCACATCATAGATGTAAGCGCGGACGCGGTCGGAATTGCGGAAGGATTCGCGGGGAATCAGCTCGTCGCGACGCAGCAGGGCTTCCGTATGGCCGATCTCGACCATGAGATTGCCATACTCGGTCCGCTTGACGGTGCCGTTGACGATCTCGCCCACGCGGTCCTTGAACTCGTTATACTGGCGCTTGCGCTCGTATTCGCGCACGCGCTGCACGATGACCTGCTTGGCCGTCTGCGCTGCGATACGACCGAAATCGATCGGGGGCAGCGGATCGACCAGATGCTCGCCGGCCTGGATTTCCGGCTGGAACTTGCGGGCGATGTGCAGCGGGATCTGGGTGTCCTCGTTCTCCACATGCTCGACCGCTTCGGTCCAGCGGCTCAGGCGGACTTCGCCCGTCTTGCGGTCGATCGTCGCGCGGATGTCCTTTTCATGCCCGTACTTCGCGCGGCCAGCCTTCTGGATGGCCTGCTCCATGGCTTCGAGCACTTCCTCGCGGTCGATGTTCTTCTCGCGGGATACTGCATCGGCAACCAGCAGCAGTTCGGGACGTGTAACAGACGTGTCCATCAGATCGGACCTCCAGCCAGCATGAGACGGGTCATCACTTTTTCCCCGGCTTCTTCGGATTCAGTTTGGGCGCCTGGCGCGCTTCCCCGCCATCTTCCCCTTCGGAGCTGACCCCTGCAAGGGCAGCGCTCGCTTCGATCAGCGCATCGGTCAGGACCAGACGGGCCTTGCGGATGTCCACCAGCGGCAGGACAGCCTCGGTCCCGTCATCCAGACGGATGATGGCATTGCCGTCCCGTGCGCCCATGACGGTGCCCGAGAAGCGGCGACGGCCGTTGAGCGGTACGTCCAGCTCGGCCTTCGCCAGATGGCCGGCGAATCGCTCCCAGTCCTTGGCGCGTGTCAGCGGACGGTCGATCCCTGCGGACGAAACTTCCAGCATCCACGCACCAGGAATCGGATCGTCAACGTCCAGGATGGCGCCGGCAGCGTGGCTGATCTGCTCGCAGTCTTCCACCGAGATCAGAGAGCCGTTCGCACGGTCCGCCATGATCTGGATCGTCGGGGTGTCGCGTCCCAGCACGGACAGACGCACGAGCTCGTAGCCCAGATCGGCCAGCGTCGGTGCGATCCGCTCCGCAATGCGGGCTTCCAGCCCCGTGAGATGGGGCAGTTCGATGTCGGAAGAGGCGTTCTGCTGAGACAAGACAAAAAAGGCGGCCCGTCAGGGCCACCCCCCAAATGAGCGGAAGATGAATGGAATGTGCCTTATGTAAGTCACCTCCCCGCAGGACGCAAGAGGAACGCAAATCCCGTTGTTCCTGAGCCTCTTATCCATTGGGCGAGTCGAAAGATTTGTTTACATTCCCATATCTCGAAAGCCCTTGTCTTCGAACGCCGTCGGGAGTGAGATGGTTCTGAAATGACTTCCCAGTACGAGCCCCGTCCAGAACCGCGCGCCCAGCCGCTGCCCTCCGAACCGGCATCCCGCAGCCGGGCGCTGTGGGGCGGAGGCGGCCTGATCGCTGCCCTGACGGTCGGGGCCGGGGCCTTTTTCTACACGCATAATACAGCCGCGCCCCCCGTCCCTGCGGTCGCACCGCCGTCCCAGAGCACACCAGCCGTGCCGGCCGCCCAGACCGCCGCGGTCCAGCTTTCCATGCTTCCCCCCGCGAAGGCCCCGGCCGCCCTCGCAAAGAGCGGCTTCAGCCCTGCCGACCGCGCGCGCATTCTCGCGGCGGTGAAGGATGGCAAGATGCGGCTCGTGGAAATGCCGGTGCTAGATGCATCGGGCGCAGTGGGCCAGACCATTGACGTTACGGTCTCGGGTCTGACGCAGCGCGTCGTCCTGACGGGCAAGTTCCAGCATCTGGTCATTCCCATTGTCGAAGCCGGGCAGATCCTCATCGCACCTGTCAGCATGCCCCATGCTCCGGCCCTGACCATCGGAGCGCTGACAGCCCTCGGTCCCGAAGCCCTGCCCGCCCTGATGACGCTCGACCAGCGCGTCCTGCTCAACGTGATCGTCCAGTAAGGAACCGCCCCGGTGTTCAAGTCCCTCGTTCCCATGCTCAACCGGGCCATGCCGCTGATGATGGCGGCCTTCCTCATTCTGGCAGTGATTCAGGTCGCGGTCATGCTACACCTGTCGCTAAACGGGCTGTGGGCCGCCATCGAATGGGGACGGCGTTTCTATCTTCCGCTGGCAGGCATCAGTGCCCTTCTGGCAGTCACGGGACTGGCGTATGAAACGTCAGCCGAAAAACTGGCGCGTCGCGGACTGCGCCGCAGGAAAGGTCTCATCATGGATGTTCTCAGCCGTCTGACAAACCGCGGAGCCCTTGAAGAGCTCATGGCCCGCGAACAGCGCGAAACCGTCATCGACGCCGACGAACTGGCCGCCTCGCTGCGTGCCCGTGTCATCGGACAGGACCAGGTCTGCGAAGACATCGCCCAGCAGATGCGCCGTCGCCTAGCCCTTCAGGTCCGCGGCAAACCCGTCGGCATCTTTCTGCTCGCCGGCCCTCCGGGCACCGGCAAGACCTATCTGGCCAAGCAGATGGCCAAGCAGATGGAACGCCCCCTGCTGCATTTCGACATGACGCAGATGTCCAGCGCCCATGCCGCGACCCAGCTTTTCGGCTCGCCCAAGGGCTATGTGGGGTCGGACACCTTCGGCAAGCTGACCGGCGGCCTCAAGGATCATCCGGATGCCGTGGTGCTGCTCGACGAGATCGAGAAGGCCCATCCGGACGTCTTCAAAAAGTTCCTCACGGCCTGGAACGACGGCCATGTCACGGAAGCCTCCACGGGTGAGCAGGTCTCCACGACCCGTGCGATCTTCATGCTGACGTCCAACGTTGCAACCGAGGCCCTGACCGAAATCGCCGACCGCCTCGCCAACGAACCTGAGAAGATGCGCGCCGAGTCGGTGGAGGCCCTGCGCAAGTCCGGCTTCGCCCCCGAGGTGCTGAACCGTCTGGACCGTATTTTCATTTTCCGGGCCCTGCGCGGACTGGATCTGGCCCGCGTCGCGGCACTCGAGATCGAGGCCATGATCGAAGGCTACGGCCTGCATGTCGAAACCGGCGGCATCGATGCCGGAGTGCTGTTCCAGGTCATGGTCAAGCAGAAGAACCTCGGCACCGGCGCGAGCGCGCGTGACCTTGTCCGCTCCATCGAGGACATGGTCAGCGAAAGCCTCATCGTCGCCCGTCAGCAGGGCGCCAAGCGCGTCCGTCTCGTCACGCAGGAGGACGGCACGGTCGTCACCGAAATCGCCAGCGATACCGAAACCCAGCTTGGCCGGGTGAGCCACTGATCCATGACGGCATTCGGACGGCTCTGGCGACGCGCGCCGCTCTGGCGCACGAGCGTGATCGTAACGGTAGGCGCGCTCGGCATGGCCGCCTTCTATCCCACCCCGGCGCTTAAAAAGGCCATGCCGTGGCTTCCGGGGCACCTGCCGGGGGCAACACCGTATAATGCAGGGTCCGGCGCATCACAGCCGGATGGACAACAAGGCGGCCAGTCCGGCGGCGCTCCGGGTCTGGGAGACCAGATCGGCGTGCCCGATCCCGGCATTGCCCAGCATGGCAGCATCACCATCGCCGGACGCACACTCCCACTTCCGGCGGGTGACTGGCATCCAATCCTGACGGCCCGGAGCGGCGCGCATGGTGAGCTGTCCCAGCAGGTTCTGGCCCGGACTGATCGCGGCGTTGTCTCCGGCGTCATCGTGGTCCGCGCCACGCAGCAGCCCGTTCCAGCCGATCTGGCAGAGCAGCTCGAAACGCCATGTCATGACGACCGTGACTATGCGGCCCATATTTCCGACAAGGCCGGCGTGTCGCAGGAATGCAGCTATACCAGCAATGCCGTGCTCGAAAACCAGAGCGTCAGCACGGACCCGTTCATCACGGCAGCGTTTTCGCGGATGCGCACCCTGGGCTTCCCGATCCCGAGCCTGATGATCAATGTCGGCTGGTATTATGCCGCGGCCGCAGGCAAGGGCACCGCTCATATCGAAACGGTAGAGACGCTCGTCGCCCCGATCGAACATGGATCACGCCAGCTTCTGGCGCCGCCGCAGTACTGGAACAAGGCGTCGGTTCACAAAAACCCGGACGCCGCCCAGTTCATTGATGCTCTGGATCGCTGGATGATCGGTTGGTCCCGCGTGCTGCGGCAGGGATTTGACGGAACGCTGGATACAGGAACGCTCGTGCCGCCGCTCATCAACGATCCGTCCGCGCCACGACCGGCCTGAACAGGGCCGCACAGGACGAACCGGGCACCCTATTCAGTGGTGCCCGGTTCCTGAAAACCCACGGCCCAGCCGCCGCTCCGCCATCCGCGCTAGCCGCACAAACGGCAGCCCGAGCAGCAGATAGGCCAGACCAACCATGATCCCCGTTCCGAAATAATCGTAATAGGTGGACGACAGCCGCACATAGGTCTGGCTCAGTTCCGTAAGCGTAATGACAGAGACGAGCGAACTGTCCTTGAGCAGCGAAATGAAGTCGTTGGTCATGACCGGCACGACAGTCCGGAACGCCTGCGGCACGATCACGAGACGCAGCGCCTGCCAGTGCGTCATGTTCAGCGCAATCGCCGCTTCCATCTGCCCGCGCGGCACGGAGAGCAGACCGGCGCGGTAGTTTTCCGCCTCATAGGCCGCGTAGTTCAGGCCCAGCGACAGCACACCGGCCATGAATGGCGACAGGCGAATACCAAAGGCCGGCAGTCCATAGAAGATAAACAGCACCTGAATCAGCAGCGGCGTTCCGCGCACCACCTCAACATACACGCCCGCAACAAAACGCAGCGGAGCCGCACCGTAATGCCGGGACAACGCCAGCAGAAGCCCGAGTGCCACGGCCAGAACCATGGCCAGCGCCGAAACCGCCAACGTCATGAGCGCCGCCTGCCCGATCAGCGGCAGGAAACTCACATAGCGCCGGATCAGAACATGCCAGCCGCTGCCGGTCGTGTTCGCCATGGCCTGCCGGTAATGGTCCCATTCCGTCGGCGCGATGTCGGGCTGGCTGTTATCCCCAGTGTAGTTCGCCATCAGCGGCGTCCACAGGTTCCAGCGCGCCAGAATGCGGTGCAGCGTTCCGTCCTGGATGATCTCGCCCAGTGCCGCATCCACCTGATCGCGCAGCGCGCGGTTCTCCGGCGAGAAGGCGATCCCGTATTCCATGCTGCCGATCGGCTCGCCCACGAGCTTCATATCCGGCGAGATACTGCCATAATAAAGGGCAATCGGCGCATCGAGCAGGATCGCATCCAGACGCCCATTCCGCAGATCCGAGAACGCATTCGTCTCTTCTTCATAGGAGCGCACGTTCGAGCCACCCTGCCGGCGCAGCATCCGCTCCGCCGTGGTGTCCTTGATCGTCCCGATAGTATGGCCCTTGAGGGCGTCCATCGTATCCAGACCGTTCTGGTCGTGCCGGACGATGATGCGCTCGCTCGTCACATAATAGGGCCGCGAGAACAGGACAGCCGCCTTGTGCTCCGGCGTCATCTCGATGCCGTCGAGCACCATCCCGTACAGACCGCGAGACAGGCCGGGGATCAGCCCGTCCCAGTCATTCTGGATGAACTTCGCCTTCCGGTGCATCCGCGCGGCGATCTCGTTGACCAGTTCGTACTCGAAGCCGGTCATTTGGGATTCATGGGCGGGGTCGTGGAAGACGTAAGGCACATTCGCCTCACCATCCGATGCCCAGAGCAGCTCCTGCGACGCAGCGGGCGCGTCTGCCAGCGCGATGGAAACGGGGCTGATGGCAAGCGCCAGCAGGAGTGCGAAAAGTTTTTTCATCACAGCAGCGTCCGCAGGAACCGGCGTGTCCGTCCCTCCTGGGGGTTGGCGAACATCAGGTCCGGATCACCGCTCTCGACGATTTCCCCACCTTCGACAAACAGAACACGGTCCGACGCCGCGCGCGCAAAACGCATGTCATGCGTCACGACTAACTGCGTCATGCCCTCGTCATCCAGCGCCCGCATGACGGACAGCACTTCCTCGGAAAGCTCAGGGTCGAGCGCGGATGTCGGTTCGTCATACAGCATCACGGACGGCTTCATCGCCAGAGCGCGCGCAATGGCCGCGCGCTGCTTCTGACCGCCTGAAAGACTGTCCGGATACCGGTCCTTGACGGCCGCAAGCCCGACCTTCGCCAGAAGTTCGCAGGCGATGGACTGCGCCTCGTCACGCGACATTTTCTTGACCTGGATCGGCGCCATCATGACGTTGTCCAGCACCGTGCGATGGGGAAACAGGTTGAAGGCCTGAAACACCATGCCGACATGCGAGCGCAGCTTATGGGCCTCGGCCTCATTGGCGCGGCTCCAGTGCTTGCCCGTGCACGCGACTGTCACATCCTCGATCCGGACAGAGCCCGCATCCGGATGTTCCAGAAAATTCAGGCAGCGCAGGAACGTGGACTTGCCACATCCCGAAGGCCCGATCATCGAGATCAGTTCGCCGCGCTCCACGTCGAGCGACAGGCCCTTCAGAACCTCGTTCCCACCAAAGGACTTGGCGATACCACTCGCCTGCAGCACCAGATCAGCCAGTTCCGGAAACCCTCGAAAAAAGAGATGCACGATCACATGACCGCGCAGCCCTCATAACGGACCTGCGCCAGTGTATCGAGACCTTAATACAGTGCGCGACACAATTCATACGATCATCATATTCGCCGCACCGCACCCGCGGCCCTTGCGAAGCACGTCCGCAGGGTCTCTAAAACAGAAAGACACACACCGGGACAGAGCCGAACCCGCGCATGAGACCCTTTGATGACCAGCCCGTCTGACTTCCCTACGCCCCCCGTCCCCGGACGCCTGCTCGACGTCGAGGACGTCACGGTCTTCCGTGGGGACCGGCTGGTTCTCGACGGTGTCTCCCTGACGCTGGATGCCGGGGATGCCATGATCCTGACGGGGCCGAACGGCGCCGGAAAATCCACCCTCCTGCGCACGATTTCCGGTCTGCGCCGCCCCGATTCAGGGGAAGTCATCCGTTATGGCAACCTAGCCTGGCTCGGCCATCAGGACGCGCTCAAGCCCGGACTGACGCTGGCGCAGAACCTGGCCCTGGCTGAAAAGCTCGGCACCAACAGTCTGCCCGATGCCCTTGAAGCGCTGGATCTCACCCATCTGACCGACCTTCCAGCACGCCTCCTGTCCTCCGGACAGAAGCGCCGCGCCGCTTTTGCCCGCGTCATGCTTTCCGGGGCTCCACTGTGGCTGCTGGACGAGCCGACTGTCGGGCTGGATGTCGCCAGTATCGAACGTCTCGGTGCCGTCATGGCAGCCCATCGCGCCAAGGGTGGTGCCATGATCGTCACGACGCATGTCCCGCTTCCCCTCGACAACACCCGCTCGCACGAGTTGCCCTCGCTCGCACATGTAGAGTCCTTCTGGCTGTCATGACCGCTTTTCTTGCCCTGATCGACCGTGACCTCCGTCTGGCGTTCCGCTTCGGTGCCGACACACTGGCCTCTCTGCTGTTCTTTATCTTATGCGGCAGCCTGTTCCCGCTTGCGCTCGGCCCCTCGCCGGACCTGCTGCGACACATGGGGCCAGGCATCATCTGGGTCTGCGCCCTGCTCGCCTGCCTGCTCCCGCTGGACCGGCTGTTCGGAGCCGAACTCGAAGATGGCTCCCTTGACCTGCTGATGCTGACCGGCCCGGCCCCGGCTGCCGTGGCGTTCGCCAAAATGGCGGCCCACTGGCTAACGACCGGCCTGCCGCTGCTGATCGCCAGTATCCCGCTCGGCATCATGCTCGGCGTCAAAGGATCGGAACTTCCGCTCCTGCTGCTCGGCCTTGCGATGGGCACGATGTCCCTCTCGCTCCTCGGCGGCATGGCGGCTTCGATCGTCCTGGGTGCGCGGCGGGGTGGCGTGCTGCTGCCACTTCTGGTCCTGCCGCTTGCAACGCCTGTGCTGATCTTCGGCGCGGCGTCATCCTATGCCGGACAGCTTGCGACGTCTCCTGCCGCCAGTCTGGATCTGCTGGGAGCCTGCCTGTTCGCGTGCCTGCCGCTGTGCCCCCTCGCCGCCGGACAGGGCCTGAAAGCCGCCGTGGGCTGAAAGACGCGTCATACCTTAACAGGTTGTCATCCGCAGGCCTTTGACGACATGACGCCTTTGTGAAACGACTGGACCATATTCGTTTCATATCGAGATCATCGTCATGCCCAAACGCCCTTCGCTCAGAAGCTCCCTTTTGTCCTGCGCAGCCCTGATGGGGCTGGGTCTCGGCGTCGCTCAGGCCGAGCCGGGCTATCTGCGTGAACCCTCGATCTCCGGCCAGACCGTCCTGTTCAATGCCGAGCAGTCCGTCTGGAGCGTACCGCTCGCTGGCGGGCAGGCCCAGCGCCTGACGACCGTGCCGCAGGGGGCCAACGCCATTGATCCGCACCCTGTCATTTCCCCGGACGGCACTCAGATCGCGTTTGCCGCCAATTTCGACGGCCCGACCGAAATCTATGTCATGCCCCGCAGCGGCGGTACGCCCCGGCGCCTGACATTCGAGAACGTCGCCCGCCTGAAGATCATCGGCTGGGACGCCCATGCCGGCATCCTCTACGCCGCCCCCGCCGCCACGGGGCCGTATTACACCCAGACCGTCACCGCCATTGATCCGAAGACCAGCGCAAAGCACGTCTTCCCGCTCTCCGGCGTCAATGATGCTGCCCTCAGCCCGGACGGACGCTGGCTCTATGCGGTCCGCTTCGGCTTGGCTACGACCGGCGATCACATGCGCGCCTATCGCGGTGGCGCCCTGTCCCAGCTCTGGCGTTTCGATCTTCAGAACGGCAAGGAAGCCGAGCGCATCGGCACGCATGACGCCAATCTCATCCGCCCGATGCCCTGGCGTGACCGGCTGATCGTCATTTCGGACGAGAACGGCCGCTACAATCTGTGGAGCCTCGCCACGGACGGCTCGGACGCCAAGCAGCTCACCCATTTCACGGATTACAGCGTCCTCGAAGCCTCCATTTCCGGCGACCATATCGTGATGCGCAAAGGCGCGGACCTGTTCGATTTCAATCTGGCGAGCGGCGAGACCACCCCCATCAAAGTGGAGCTGACCTCCGACAACCTGCCCCGCAGCCCGTACTGGCTGGAGAAGCCCACGCGCTTCCTGACCGCATCGGCCATCTCCCCTAAGGGTGAGACCGCGGCCTTCACCATGCGCGGCCATGTCGTCGTCGCAGGCGCTTCGCCCCGCCGCGTCGTCGTCCTCGCCACCCCTGACAATGTGCGCCTGCGCCTCGCCCAGATCACGCCGGACGGCAAATCCGTCATCGCCTTCAGTGACATCAACGGCGATTCCGCCCTGTGGCGCTTTGCAGCAGACGGCAGCGGCAAGGGCGAGGCCATCACCCAGCCCTCCCCGACCGAACCCGTGATCCTCTCGCTCTCACCGGATGGAAAATACGCAGCCCATACCGATCTTCTGGGCCGGCTGTGGCTGACTGACCTCTCCACAAAGGCTGACAAGCTCGTCGATAACGCCACGCAGGACGGCACGAACGTCTTCGACTCCCTGTCATGGTCCTCAGACGGGCATGTTCTGGCTTTCGTGCGTACCCGTGGTGCGAATCTGCGTCGTCAGATCGCGCTCTATGTTCCCGCTACCGGCCAGACGAACTGGGTCACGGACGGACGCTACGAATCCTATACGCCCAGCTTCTCTCCGGACGGGAAATGGCTGTGGTTCCTTTCGGACCGCACCTTCTCGCTGTCCAATGGTTCGCCCTGGGGTGACCGCAATATCGGTCCGGCCTTCCCGAAGCGGACCGGCATTTACGCCCTCGCCCTTCAGGCCGGAGAACGCTTCCCGTTCCAGCCCGCCACCGAGCTGGACCCGGCGGACAAAAAGCCCGATGCCGACAAGAAAGATGACAAGAAGAAGGACGGAGACAAGAAAAAGGCTCTCCCCGCCATCGAATGGGCCGGTCTTGCGACACGTCTGTATCAGGCTCCCGTCCCGGCCGGGGACTATAGTGGTCTCGGCGTGTCTGACGAGTATCTGTTCACCATCGACAGCTCCGGCTCCGGCGATGGTCCGGGCGATCTGAAGTCGATCCATATCGACAATAACGAACACAAGATCGAAACCTACGCCGCCAAGATCTCGGATTTCGACATCACGCCCGACGGCAAGACCCTGCTGACCCTCAGCCGTAAGGGCAAGAACGCTCCCGATCTGCTCCTGACGCCTGCGGGAGAAAAGCAGCCCAAGGAACTGGCCGGCAAGAAGATCGAACTCGACCATCTGCGCCTGCGGATCGACCCCGGACAGGAGTGGTCGGACGAATTCGTGGATGCCTGGCGTCTGCACCGCGACCATTACTATGACCGCGACCTGCACGGCGTGGACTGGAAAGCCGTGCGTGCCCATTTCGCGCCCTTCGTGGATCGTCTCGGGGACCGCGCGGATCTCGACGATCTGCTGGGCCAGATGGTGGCGGAAATCGGGGCCATGCACTCGCAGCTCCACGCGCCCACAACCGTCGATCAGCCCGCGTCCAGCCTCATTGCGGGCCTTGGCGCGCATCTGACGCATGAGGACAGCGGCTTCCGCATCGATCACATCTATCAGGGCGACCGCGACCTCCCGGACCAGCAGTCCCCGCTGGCGGCTCCGGGCGTGGATGCCCGTAACGGAGACCTGATCGTCGCCGTCAACGGGCAGCCCACGGCTGGACAACCCGATCTGGGCTCGCTGCTTGCCGATCAGGCCGGAAAGCAGGTTCTCCTGACGCTCTCGCGCGCCGGAAAGGAACACAAGGTTATCGTAACCCCCGTTCCTTATATGAAGGAACGTGACCTGCGTGCGCGGGACTGGGAAGTTGGTCGTGCGGATGTCGTCGATCGCGCCAGCCACGGCCGCATCGGCTATCTGCACCTGCAATCCATGGTCGGGGACGACATGGAAGCCTTCGCCCGCGAGTTCTACGCCAATATCGACAAGGACGGCCTGATCGTGGACGTCCGTGGCAATACGGGCGGCAATATCGACAGCTGGGTTCTGACGCAGCTCATGCGTCGCCCGTGGATGTTCTGGGGCCGCTACGGCAATGCACCTTCGGTGGACATGCAGCAATCCTTTCAGGGGCGCCTGATCGTCCTGTCCGATGAGATGACCTATTCGGATGGTGAGACTTTCTCGCAGGGCATCAAGTCTCTGCACATCGCTCCGCTGCTCGGCGAACGCACGGCGGGTGCCGGTGTCTGGCTGTCTGACGGGGATCGTCTGATCGACAACGGCAATGCCCGTACGGCCGAAAACCCGTATTTCGACCTGAACGGACACTGGCTGGTCGAGAACAGGGGCGTTTCTCCGGACATCGAAGTCGAGAACATGCCGGTCGCCACCTTCAACGGACAGGACCAGCAGCTCGACGCCGCCATCGCCTGGCTTCGCAAGGACATGGCTGACCACCCGCGCATAAATCTCAAGCCCGAGGCTTTCCCGGTGCAGCAACCCGCTGCCCCTCGTTAATCCTGAAAGGTTCTGATGGATCGGCAGACTGCTGATCCATCAGCATACAACGACATGCCGACTGCCAGAGCAGCCATCAGATCTGTCGATGACTCAACAAAATCAGGTCAGACCCGATGATGAAATTTTCGTTGGCGGTTCTGGCTGCGGTTTCAGTTCTTCTATTTGTGTATGTTATATTAAATCATAGAAATATTTTCATATATAAAAGTATATTTGCCAATATAATTCTATTGTTTCTTGTAATTTTTCTGTTTCTAATAATATTTTATGCTTTTTATATAATTTACCTGCTTATTTTCATAATACAATAGAACATCATCAAATAATGGCACACTCTATGGATCAGGATTCAGAGCATCCGGTCCATGATGCTGTCCTTGCGACCATAGCGATGAAGCAGCGCGGCGATCACATGCCCGGCGATCAGCATTCCCAGAACCCATGACGAGAACTGGTGCAGCACATTCACCAGCGGCACGAAAACCGGTGCCTTATGCGCCAGGGGCGGCAGATTGACGATCCACATCATCGGGATCGGCAGTCCATGAACCGAACTCCGTACCCATCCCGTCAGTGGCACGACCAGCATCATCGCATACAATCCGAAATGCCCGACCTGAACCGCCAGACGCTCCTCTTCAGGGATTTCCGATGACATGGCGGGGGGACGATGCGTTGCCCGCCAGACAAGCCGCAGGACCGTGAGGACGATGATGAACGGTCCGATCTCCTTGTGGATCAGCAGCAGGAGCGCCTTCTGCGACGTCGCCTCATGCGGCATGATCCGCCCTGCATAGAATCCGAGCAGCCAGAGCGGAATGATGATCGCCGCCATGCTCCAGTGAAACATCCTGGCCACAAGGGAATAACGCTGGATCGGCGGAAGGGTCTTGTCCATGAAACGGCAGCACTCCGGAAGAACGGTTCCGCTTTCTATAACCCGTTCCCTGGCCCGAACACACGTTGCGCAGGGTTACGGATTTTCAAGCGGGAGCAGGACGGCTAGGACAACCTGCACGCTCTCACAGGAACATCCGACCGCCATGCTGACACTGCTGTATACCCGCATTACCGAACTCGCCGCGTCTCCGCGCGCTGTGTGGTGGCTGGTCATTGTCGCGATGGCGGAGGCCTCGGTCTTTCCGCTGCCGGTGGACCTGATGCTCGTGCCCATGCTGCTTGCCAACCGCGAACGGGCCTGGTTTCTGGCTCTGGTCTGCACACTCGCCAGCGTTGCGGGCGGACTGATCGGCTGGATCCTCGGCGCGTTCCTCATGGAGCATGTCGGCATGCCAATCGCGCATTTCTATCATGCCGATCAGCGCATCCTGAACCTTGAGGCCATGTTCCGCCATTACGGTGTCTGGATCATCCTCGCCAAGGGCCTGACCCCACTCCCCTACAAATTCGTCACGCTGGCGGCCGGTGCCGCCCATTTCTCCCTGCTGCCCTTCATCGCCGCCAGCATCGTCACCCGGGGTGCCCGCTTCTTCCTCGAAGCCGCTCTGCTCCGCACGTTCGGCGAACCCATCCGTGACTTCATCGAAAAGCGTCTGGCCCTTGTTCTTCTGGGTGCCCTGATTCTCATCGCAGGCGGTATCGCCCTGATCGAGCTTTTATAAAAAAGTTTTAATGTTTGTATTTTTGACCCATTAAACCGGGTCGATGCCGGATATTTCAGGTCATCCGATAGAAATTCACGTCCAAAAAAAATCAAACATCGTTAATTCGATCGTTAAAATCGTTAAAATTTAAGTAACATATATGTGTCAAAAAATTGCCATAAATCAGAGACTTAAAACCAACAATACAGAAATATTAATCTGAAAATTCATCTGTTCAATTCCGCAAACAACCCGCAAAACGGCGTTGAAACAATGTGTTTGTAAAAGTTAATCAAAATCTTTCTGTATAGATTGTTTATCCAATAACTTATAGTTGAGTTAATTTTTTATTGATTAGAATCGCGAAAATGATCGAAGTGAATGCATCCTGTTTCTAAATGGTGAACACCACATCTTTAGAAGCCGGGTACGATGCTAGTACAATCCTAATTGCAGGGGAGAATTGGCATGACTTCGTATAGCGATGCTGATGCTACTTATACCGTCACGCAAACCGGTCTTTTTGGTCTCACAAGCGATGTGACCATTAAAGACAGCACAGGAAGTACCCTCTACACTCTTTCCGGTGTTCCTACGGGAAACATCATCACGGGCTCAGATTCAGTGAACGTCCTCGCAAGTCTACTGGGCGGGACTTATGTCAGTGTTCCCGGCTCGACCGGCGACATCAATATTCTTCTGAATGCCCTGAGTGCCGTTAATTTCTATATTGGCGGCGATACGACAGTCTCCCTGGGCGTCAGCGCCATTTCGGGGCTGACACTGAACGTCGTGGGCGGCCAGCTCAGCTTCTCCAGTGGCCTCGTTGCGAGCGCCCTGCAGGGCTCCACCATCAATATCAGCCAGGGCGGGACATACGTTTCCGGCTCCAATCTCGCCAGCGTCCTGACGGGATCTACAATCAACTTCGGTGCCGGCGGCGGAACACTGATCCTCAATGGCGGCGGAACGCTCATCGACCTGAGCGGTACAAGCATTACCAACTACAACCCCGCCAAAGACACGATCGAACTGCAGAATACCGTTACCGCGATCAGCGGTTATACGATCTCCGGCACGGGATCATCGCGCACGGTCACGCTCTTTGGCGGCAACAACAACACGCAGATCGCGACCTACACCGTAACCCTGGCCAGCGGCGCCACCCTTGCGGACGGCACCTATAACGCCCTGAGCGCCACCAACAATCCGCTCAAGATCACCTATTCCAACGGCAACACCTATATTGGTGTCTGCTTCCTCGCGGACTCTATGATCCGCACACCATCCGGCGAAACCCCGATCCAGGACCTCCGTACGGGTGACGAGATCCTGGCGTGGAACGAAGGCACACCTGCTGTCCGCAAGGTCATCTGGACCGGTCGGCGACAGGCCACCACCAACCCGTCCCTTCCGGATGACCAGGCGGGCTATCCCATCCGCATTCTCGCCAACGCCATCGCAGAGAATGTCCCCCACAAGGACATGCTGATCACGGCAGAACACTGCCTGTTCATGGACGGCCGGTTTGTCCCCGCGCGAATGCTGGTCAACGGCAGTTCCATCTTCTACGACCGCTCCCTGACCTCTTACGAATACTTCCACGTCGAGACCCGGGAACATTCCGTCATCATGGCCGACGGCATGCTGACCGAAAGCTATCTCGACACAGGCAACCGGCACACCTTCCGGCAGGATGGAAAAATCCTCGCCATCGGTGGCCAGCACAAAAGCTGGGAAGATGCCGCAGCGCCACTGGAAGTCAGCCGGGCCTTCGTCGAGCCCCTCTATCGCCAGATCGAAGCCCGCGCGCTTACTCACTGCCAGCTGGACAAATCAATGGCGAGCACGGGCCAGACCCCGCAAATCACAGAAGATCCCGATCTGCATCTCCTCGCATCAGACGGCCAGGTCATCTATCCGATGCGACAGACGAAAGACCGGGTCCTGTTCATGATTCCGCCAGGGATCAGCTCGGTCAGGCTCATGTCCCGCGCGTCGCGTCCCTGTGACACGATCGGTCCCTTCGTCGATGACCGTCGTGCCCTTGGCGTTCTTGTGGGTGATATCGTGTTTTTCGACTCAGGAAACACCACCGACCTCGAAGCTCATCTGGAGCATCAGCCCCTCGACGGATGGGCAGGGCCGGAAAACGCACGCTGCCGCTGGACGACCGGAAACGGTCTCATCCCGCTCGGCGAGCGCGCGCCTCTGCATTTCGGCGTTCTTTCCATCACCATCCTGGCGACCAACACCTATTTTACAGACACCGTCCTCCCCGAGGAACAGACGGCCCGTCGGGCCTGAAGGTGTAGGAAAACCACTGCGCGATCTGCTTACGGTTCCATTTATGACCGTGAGCAGATTTACGGTCTTTCATACGGACCCACAGCAGCGGAACAAAAAAAAGCCCCGGTCCAGGCCGGGGCTTTTTGTTCCGTCTCTTTTAGTTCAGCGCCATTCGCTCATGCGCCATGGCCTGCTCTTCCCCGAAGGACGGCCATTCGGACCGCGTCAGCGCCTTCAGCGACGGAGAGGGCAGCCCCATGCGGTGAGCATAAAGCCAGGTATAGGTCAGGGCGCGATGGACATAGTCCCGCGTTTCCCCATTGGGGAGCGTTTCCATAAAGAACAGCGGATCGTGCATATCCGCCTTCTGCGCCCCTTCCCAGCGGGCAATGGCCCCCGGGCCGGCATTATAGGAGGCCAGAACCCGGACCAGATCGCCGCCTTCGGGAGGCGTAACGGTTGCGATCCGGCTGGACTGGTTCGCCAGATACAGCACGTAGAGCTGCCCGATCTCCAGATTGGAGGACGGGTTGTGCAGACGGCTGACCATATCCGGCGCAACCGGGATCACCGCCACGCCATGCGAGTCATACGTCATGTGCGACGCGGTGACGAAGCTGGCCGTTACGGGACGGATCTGCATGAGGCCGTGCGCTCCGGCCCCTGACGTCGCCGAGGGGTCGAAATTGGATTCAACCCGCGTCAGGGCATAGACCAGCGCCGGGTTCATCCGGAAGCCATGGCTGGGCTTCAGGGACGGCAGGGGAAGCGGCGTCGGCTTCGTCACCTGCGCTTCCTGATGCATGATGAGAGAGGCGAGCTGTTCGGACAGATCTTCGTAACCCGCCGCCTGCGCCACGAGCTGAAGCGAGCGGGACCGCGCGCTGTCATCCGCAACATCGACCCACATCCGCCGGATCAGGTTCTCGGCCCGCATCCGCTCGCCGACCTGCAGCAGAGCGAAGAGTTGACGCCCCTGCGGAAGGGCCCCGACTGCCTCGACATCGATTTCCGCGAGAACGGGCACCGGATCGTGCAGCGTGATTTCCACGCCGCCATCCGGCAGACGCGCATGACCGTGGCGTCCGAGCTCAAGCGTCTGGGACGCCAGAATACCGTAGAACGTCTCGTGATGGATGGCGGCGCGATGGAGCCATTTCACATAGCCGACCATGTCATGACGCCGCCCTTCGGCACGCGCTGCCCAGAAGGCAGCGGCCGCGCGGAGCTCTACCGTCGTGACCGGCGCGTTGGCGGCGGACTGGAACAGGTCGTAGGCCGCCTCGATATGGCCTTCACGCCAGGCTGCCAGACCCGCGACATAAGCGGGCAGTCCGACCTGACTGTTGCCGCGGCCAAACCCCGCGCTGCCATGCCGCAGAGCCAGCAGGGTTTCGCCCTGGGACAGCAGCCCAAGAGCCACCTCCCCATAAAGCTGGGCGGCATAGGGTGCCGTCATGCCCGGCGTGATATCCACAAGATGAAGCGCGCTTTCCGCTCCCCGTACGCCGGAGAGCACCCGCTCCTGAACCGTCCGGTCCAGAAGCGGATTGCGCACAAAGGCATGAAGCAGGGGATCAACCGGAGCAGATGTGCCCTTCACGTCTTCAGCCCGCGCATCAGCGGCGAGCGGACGGACGAAGGACTGAGGCTGCACCGTTCCCGGAAGCGCAATTTTCAGCAGCAGGGCCTGAATACTGGTGGCATCGGGCTGGGAGGCATAGTCATGCAGCCATTCCCGGAGCTGCTCGACGGCCGGATGAGCGCCCGGCGCCAGATAGCGCTCCGCCAGCACATCCGGCAGCAGGACATGATCCGTCACCAGACGCATCTGATCCTGAACGATCCGGGCGTTGCCTTCCCGCTGGGCCTGGAAGATCAGCCGGTAGCGGCTGGCCATTGCAGCGGTAAGCGGATGGGGAAGCGAAACAATGCCATCCCCGCCCAGAGACGGACGGGCTTCGGCAAAAGCGGTTTCATCTCCCACCCGCTCCGGCTGAGGGGGGAGTTCTCGTGTGCTTGCCGCACGCGCCGGGGACAGTGAGCCACCGGCCAGAATCAGCACGCTGACGAGCAGAGCCCGTGCGTTACTGCCAGAAATGAAAGGGGTTGTCCTTCGCATAGCAGCGGGTTGCTACCCGCTTTGCATGCCGTTGGCAAGAACTTGTTAAGTTTGATGCAGCCTTGGACTGGGCAATGATATAACCCAACCTCAAAACAATCCAGTGGCAAACACCTGTCTTGGCGCGTTTTTTTACGTTTTCCCGAAGTTTTTTGACGATGCCATTTGTACCGGTTTGGTCCTCATCCCTCCGGAGCCAGTTTCTCCATCAGAATCAGCAGATCCTGCCACGCATTCCGCCGCGCAGCCGCACTGGCCCGCAGCTGAAGGGGGTGACGCATCGGCAGGAGCGGAACCGGAGTCGCAAGTCCGGGAACCAGAACCTCCGTCCACTTCCCGCGCAACCGTCCGACAGCTGCATCCGGCCCCAGCAGCATCTTCAGGGGCGTCACGCCCATCGTCACCAAAAAGCGGGGCCGACACAGGGCAATCGTCCGCAGCAGGAGCGGATGGCAGGCCTGCATCTCCGTATCGCTCGGAGTCCGCCCGCCTGGCGGTCGCCACGGCAGGGCCGGCGCCATGGATATCTGCCCCCGCTCCAGCCCGGCTGACCGCAGCATCTTCTCCAGCAGCGACCCCGCCTCTCCCGCAAAGAGTGTGCCGGACCGGTCCTCGTCTGCATCGGGTGCCTCACCGATCAGCATGAAAGGTGCGTCCTCCACGAAGACCGGTTCCAGCCGGTGCGTGGCAGTCCGGGCCAGAAACAGGTCGTCCGGTGCCTCTGTCAGCCGCATCAGAGTCGGAAGATCAGGCGCCTTCTCCAGCGCCTGCAGGGAGAGGCTCCCCGTTGCCGCTCCGGTAACCTTTACGCCGGCCGGACGCGTGCCATCCCACATTTCCGGCGAAGGCCGCGCAGCCGTCCGCTGCCCCTCCCCCTCACGCTGCGGCATGGAAGCAGGCAGCCGGGGGGCCGCCTCGGAAAGACGGTCCACGGGCAGTTCGCACAGAGCCTCGTCGGCTCCCCATTCATACTGAAGCTGGAGCGCGGCCAGAAGTTCGGCCCGGCTCACAACCGGCTGGGGCGTCATGATCTATCCGTTCTGGTTGCCTCCAGGCCAAAAGCCCTGCCCTCCGGAAAAGGAGGAGCGGTTGGCGTCAGGCCTCAAGAGGGCTAGAGTTTCGTCCATTATGCAGATCACACGCGGCTGGCCCAGATCATTCGAGGATTTTTCCCGTCCGCTCCGTCTGGCGCTTCCCGCTCTTGTGCTGGGTGGCTGCCTCACGGGGAGCGCCGCGGCCGCCGTTCCTCCCGCCATGCTGCCGGCCGTCAATCCCGAAAAATCCCTGACCGGCTGGATGATGGCCGCGACCGTCATGATGGAACGCGGAGACGTTTCCGCCGCCAATCTGGCGCTTTCACATGCCCTACCCCTCGCCCCGCACAATCTCCGGTTGCAGCATGATGCCCTGCGTTACGCCGCGATGGCCGGGAAACAGGCCGAGGCTGTCAGACTCGCCAACGCACTGCCCGATCATGACATCGGGAGCGATATCGGGACCCTCATTCTCGCGCAGGATGCCTTTGCCCGTCAGGACTGGGCCGAAATGCGCCGTATCCTGACCCGAAGCCCCCATCACGGTCCGCTCGTCGCCATTGCTGCCCCCACTCTCATGGCCTGGAGCCTTGCGGCCGAGGGACATGCCGACAAGGCCCTGAACCTGCTGGGAGAAGCGGCAGCCCAACCCGCGACCCGCAGACTGTATCTTCTGCATGCGGCCATGATCGCGGAATCCCTTCCCAACCCGCAGCTGGCGGGACAGCTTTATCACCGGACGGGAAATGCCTCCGGCGACCCACTCACACTCCAGATCCTCTATGCACAGCTCTATGGGAGCTGGCTCGAACGTCATGGCCGTCACAAGGAGGCCAGTGACGCCATCGCAGCCCTTGGCGTGACGTCTCCTCTGGCCTCTCTCGTCATCGGCCCGATTCAGCAGAGCCTTCCGCATCTGAAGAGCCCGAGCCCGGCCCTTGGCGGCGCGGTTCTCAACCTGCAGATCGCCCTCATGATCACGGATGTCATCCAGCAGGACGGCATTCCGCGGGACCCGGCCATCATTGCCCTGCAACAGGCCATTTTCCTTGATCCCGGCCTGACAATCGCGCGCATCTTTCTGGCGGACACCTTTCGGGAAGCCAACCAGATCTCCAGCGGACTGGCTGAACTGGATGGCATCCCGCCCTCCGATCCCCTCGCCGCCCTGGCCGCCCAGGAACGCATCAACCTGGCCCTGCGCTCGGGCGACCTGGAGCAGGAAGCCGATGCCCTGCATCGCGCCCTGACCCTGCGTCCCGACAATCCCGAATTCCTGATCCAGCTTGCGGAAGTCGAAGACCAGCGCGGCAACCATACGCAGGTCATTGATCTCTATACCCGCGCCCTCAAGGCTTCCCCGCCCCGCAAGGAGATCCTGTGGCCCATCCTGCTCGGCCGCGCGATGGCTGCGGAAGAGAGCGGCAACTGGCCGATGGTCCAGGATGACATGAAGCATGCGCTGGAACTCGCGCCAGACCAGCCCGAAGTGCTCAATTTCGTGGGTTATGCCAATATCGAGCATGATGCCGATCAGGCTCAGGCCCTTGCCATGCTGAAAAAGGCCGTCGATCTCCAGCCGACTGATGCCTCCATTCAGGACAGCTATGCCTGGGCCCTGCTCAAATATCGAGCGGATATCAAAACTGCGCTCCCCATCCTCGTACAGGCTGCGGAACATGCGCCCAGCGATGCTGAAATCGGCTACCATCTCGGCGTTGCCTACTGGTATCTCGGACGGCATACCGAAGCACAGGACCAGTGGAACCAGTCCCTGGACGACAACCCCCAGCCGCAGGATCGCGCCCTCCTGATGCAGGCGCTCCAGAACGGCGGCCCCCATCTCGCAGCTTTCGAACAGAAACAATGACCTTTCCAGACACGACTTCTTCCGCCGCTCCTCAGGCCACCGCGCACGCCAAGATCAACCTGTTCCTGCACATCACCGGCCGCCGCGATGACGGCTATCACCTGCTCGACAGTCTTGCCGTGTTCGCAGGCGCTGCAGACCGCGTTACCCTTACTGCTCCAAGCGACACCATGTCGCTGACGATCGACGGACCGTTCGGTAAGGGCCTTGAAGCGGACGATCAGAATCTCGTGCTCCGTGCCGCCCGCGCTCTTCAGGCCCAGGCTGGCACCACGATTGGCGGGCTGACTGAATCCTTTCATCTGGAACTGCAAAAGAACCTGCCCGTCTCATCCGGTATCGGTGGCGGGTCGGCTGATGCGGCCGCCACGCTCCGTCTGCTGGCGCGGGAATGGAATGTCGATCAGGCAGCCCTCTTTCCGATCGCCGAGACACTGGGAGCGGATGTTCCCGTCTGCGTTGCCCAGCGCCCGACCCGGATGCAGGGCATCGGGGAAATCCTCGCCCCCGCTCCGGTCCTGCCAGATGCAGGTCTCCTGCTGGTCAATCCGGGCGTCGGTGTCTCGACACCGGACGTTTTCCGGGCCTTCGCGGCAGGAGGCGGTATTGTTGAGCGTCCCGAGCCGTTTCTGCCTGACCGCTGGAACACGGCACAGGACATGGTGGCCGACCTAAACGCCACCACGAACGATCTTCAGGCCCCGGCCCTCTCACAATGCCCTGTCATCGGCACGGTCCTGGCCTCGATCGAGAGCCTGCCAGGCTGCCTGCTCAGCCGCATGAGCGGTTCGGGTGCCACCTGTTTCGGCATTTTCGCCAGCCCCGAAAGCGCTGTTGCCGCTGCCCACGTCCTGAATGCACAGAGCGCACGTCTGGGTTGGTGGACATGGGCGGGGGGCTTCCACCACACTGGGGCTTCCACCTGATCACAACGCAACCGGGCAGAAAGGCGACGGACGTCATGACAGCACCACGCATGCAGGTCACACGTTCAGAGGACGGCAAGACCATCATCCTGTCTTTCCTGGAAGGCAGTGGCGTTTCAGGCAGCATTGCCCTGGACGAGAAGCAGCTCTCCCAGTTAATCACCAGTCTCGGGCTGGCACATGCGAGCCTCATTGAAAAACAGCCGCCGGCACCTATTGCCGGTGCGCGCTTTACGCCGGTTTACACAACGAACTGGGCCTTGCAGATCGATGCCCTGACCGAAGGCTCCATGCTGGCTTTCCAGCACCCGGCTTATGGTCCGGTAGGGATCGTCTTCGGCCCGCAGGACGTCGAGCAGATCATTCGCGGCCTGCAGAAACAGCGAACCATGATCCGCTCCAACCCCGATGACGCGAGCAAACCGAGCTGACAAAATCCTTCCGGGAGTTCAGAAAAGTTCCATCTCCCCCGCCTCGGGGGAAACCTGAATGGCACCTGCCAGCAGACGCTGCCGAACCTCTGAAAGGGTCAGACAATCCACTATGGAGCGCTGAACCTGCACCTCCCTCACACCGCTTTCATGACTTAACTGCTCACAACACTGCGCCAGTTGGCCCAGAACCTGCGTAATCCTGTCAAAATCCTGCAGGTGCGTGGCACTCTCGCCCGAACACGCCTTCAGACAGGCGTCCTCCAGCCGGCGCAGATCCTGAAGGCTTGAAGACAGCTGCGCGCCCACGCCTTCCAGAATTTGCGGCAATGCCAGCGTCCCTGACGCCTCAGACACTGCAGATCGGTCCAAAAACGGCTTCGATACGGGATTTGAGCGAACTGGCCGTAAAGGGCTTGGCCAGGAAATTGTTCACCCCTTCCGCAATGGCCTGCTGAACCAGGTCCTTGCTGGCCTGTCCGGTCAGCATGATGAAGCCCGTTTTCGCAGTCCGTGCATTACTTCTGACCGCTTTCAGAAGCTCAAGCCCATCCATATCCGGCATGTTGAAATCCGAAATAATCAGATGAACCTGATTGCTTTTGAGATGTTCGAGCGCTTCCAGTCCATTCCGGACACCCGCAATCTGTACGAACCCGATCTGGCTCAGCGTATTACGCAGGATAGAGCGGATGGATGTCTGATCGTCGACAAGAAGGACGGACATGGAGGAGGCTGAAATCATGGATATGTCTCCAGAGAGCGACGTTCACAAAGATTGAGAATGGCTGGGCCAATGGCGGAAAGTGGAAGCTGCGTCTCGACAGCGCCCAGTTCGTATGCGGCCCGGGGCATGCCATAGATGACGGAACTCGCCCGGTCCTGACCGATTGTGGAGGCGCCGGCATGACGCATGGCCAATAGACCCTGCGCCCCATCGCATTCCATCCCGGTCAGAATGACCCCCACAGCATTTTTCCCGACTGTGGTGGCGAGGGAATAAAACAGTTCGTCCACCGAGGGACGGTGTCCGTTGACGGGTGGAGCCGCAACCAGCTGGCAGACATATTCTCCAGATCGCGCACCACAGCGGACGCGCAGATGGCGCTCTCCACCAGACGCGACATACACCGTGCCGGGTTTCAGCACATCGCCCTCTTCCGCAAGCCTGACCTCCGGCTTCACGATCCGGTCCAGACGACGTGCGAAGCTTTCTGAAAACTGCCGCGGCATGTGCTGCACGATAACCGTTGGCGGACAGGCCACGGGGAAATGCCCCAGAACATCCGTCAGCGCTTCCACGCCCCCTGTCGATGCGCCAATCCCGACGACAGTGCCTATCTTCGGAACAGTCCTGTTTGCAGAATCTGTAGCAACCGGCACAGGAGCCTGCTGCTTCATGGCCGCGGCCCGGACAATCGCATCTCCCAGCCCCGCAAACGGATCCTCGCCGTTAGCCGTGGTCGTTTTCGAATACCATTCCGCAGCTCCCATCCGGAGCGACTGCTCAACCAGTCCCCGGTGACTGGAAAGATGACCCGACACCATCACGACGGGCATCGGCCGCAACCTCATGATCTTTTCAAGAAACTGCAGACCATTCATGGACGGCATCTCGAAATCGAGCGTCAGCACATCCGGATTCAGCCGCACGATAAGATCACGCGCTTCAAACGGCGTTCCGGCAGTCCCCACAATCTTTACTCTGGGATCCCGGCGAAGTGCGGCCGCAATCAGGGCGCGGGTCGTCAGGGAATCATCGACGACCACGACAGTCAGGGGTTTTGCGCCACTCAAGAGCCCCTCCTGCCAGACGAAACCTTGCGATAGGCATTATGCCCGAAGCTTTCCATTCCAAACCGCTCAGGATGAGCGATACGCTCCGAGTGCCCCAGATAAAGCTCTCCCCCCGGAAAAATCCGTCCCGAAAGACTGCCCCATAGTTGATCCTGCGTTTCGCGATCAAAATAGATGGCGACATTCCGGCAGAAAATGGCATGGAAACAGGATGAAAATGGCCAGGGTTCAACCAGATTGAGGCGTCGGAAGCGAATCATCTCCCGAATTTTTTCGGACATGACGACCCGATCGTCTTCAAGCCGACAGGATGTCAGCACTCCGTCTTCAAAAAGAGCCTCGGTTTCTAGGGAAGCATAGCTTCCCAGGCGGGCCTGCTGCAGAACATCGGAATCTATATCTGTCGCCAGAATTTTCGCTTTCAGATGCGGAATGGTGGACAGACATTTTATGACTGTCATGGCGATCGAATATGCTTCCTCGCCACTCGAACAGGCCGCAGACCAGATCCTGAGTTCTTCTCCGCGTTCAAGGCGGCCATATAACTGCTGACGAAGCAGGGATTCCAGGTATGAGAAGTGGTGTTTTTCCCGATAAAAGCTGGTGACATTTGTTGTCAGCGCCGAAACGAGGTGCTGGCGTTCATCAGAACCTGCTTCGCTCATCAGGAAGGCACAATACTCATCGAAACAGCCAAATCCCTCCTGCCGGACACGGCGGGAAATTCTGGAATAGACGAGGCTCTTTTTCTTTTCCGACAGAGAAATCCCGGCGTAACTCTTGGCAATTCCAGCGATAATCCGGAAATTTCCATCAGAAATTCCGTCTGTCTCCAGCACAGAGATCGCTGTCATTGCAGACTCCCCTCAAACAGCGCGCCTACATTCACAGAGAATATCAGACGATCTGCTACAGGCTGGATTCCATTCAGAAAATATTTGAGATCATCGCTGGACAATTCAGGAAGAGGCTTGAATTCCTCATCATCCAAATCCGAAATATCTGTCACATTTGAAACGGAGAACCCGATAACCTTGTCTTTGTTTTTCAGAAAAATAATAGCTTTCTTCTCATTACTGTTCTCAGAAACGCCCATCATCCGGGCCATATCCACGAGTGGAATTACGGATCCCCGAACATTCACCACGCCTTCAACAAACGCCGGTGCTGCCGGAAAAGGCGTTGCTTTTGACCAGGTCTTGATTTCCTTGACAGCCGAAATCGGTATGGAAAATTCCTGATTTCCCAAAGAAAAAACCAGTGCTTTTTCCCCAATCATACTCTTTCCTCCAATGAACTTTCTCTTTTCTTCAAAAGCTCACCAAAGAGAAATTCCACATCCAGAATAAATGCTACGTTGCCATCGCCCAGAATGGTCGCAGTCGAGAAGCAGGCGATTTTTCGATAATTATCTTCGAGATTTTTCACCACAAACCTCGATTGATCGATAATCTTATCCACAATAAATGCCATTTTTTCTTCGTTTTCATTTTCGATAACGAAGCATATTTTCTGATTTTTCTTATCAGAAGGAACGCCCAGCAGGTCTGAGGCATAAATTACGGACAGATAACCATCCCGATAAGGGTATCCATATTTTCCTTCTCCAATATGAAAGGCCTTACTGTTATCGAATATTATTGTCTCCGAAACATTATTGATCGGAACGACAAAATCCTGCCCTTCCGATTTGAAGATAATGCCTTCGATAACAGAGAGGGTAAAAGGCAGAGAAATGGAAAATATTGTTCCTTTTCCCTTGGATGAACTGATGAAAATCCGTCCGTTGATCTGCTGGAGACTCTGTTTGACAACGTCCATTCCCACGCCCCGGCCTGAGACATCGGTCACTTCCGCAACAGTCGAAAACCCTGGCTCGAAAATTAGGGAATAGATTTCTTCCCGATCCAGCCTTTGACCCTTTTCAATAATCTTCTTTTCAACAGCCTTTTCGTAGATCCTGTCCGGGTCCAGACCGGCCCCGTCATCCTGAATTTCCACGATGATCCGACCCGAGCGTTGAAAGGCGCGCAGTCGGAGCAGACCCTCGGGGTCCTTGCCCGCCTGCGCCCTGACCTCTGGACTTTCAATGCCGTGATCAATGGCATTGCGAACCATGTGGGTCAGAGGATCGGAGAGCTTTTCAAGAATGGACCGATCAACCTCCGTGTCCTCTCCTTCCAGAACAAGCCGAACCTGCTTTTCTGTCAGTCTGGCCGTCTCCCGCACAACACGCCCCAGCTTCTGGAAGACCGTCTTGATCGGATAGGCGCGCATCGTAATGACGTTTTCCTGCAGTTCGTGGATAAGCTGCTCCTGCGCTGTGACCACACTCCCCAGAAATGAATCTCCCGGCACCTTGTTACGACGCATCTGGGATTGAATAGCCCCCTGGTTGATCACCAGTTCTCCAATCAGATCGACCAGTTTGTCGATCCGCTGGATATCAACCCGAACGGTCGCAGAATCCTTTCGCTCGGTTCCTTTTCGGACCGGTGGATCCGTTTTCTCTTCTGCAACCGGAGCAGATGGTATTGTGGTTTGTTCAGGTTCTTCCGGCACGGATGTAATGACCGCGTGCAGATCATCGCCACACCAGTCAAAAATCTCATCAATGCTCTCTCGTGACTTTTCTGTTGTCAGCAGAATTTGCCACGTCAGATAACTCTGGCCCGGTGAGATTTCGGCAAGAAGTGGCACAGCATCACTATCAACCTGTACCTTAATCTGCCCCAGACCTTCCAATGCCATCAGGATATTCCGGATGTCATCTCCGCGCTCATAAAACTCCGGGGATACGGTCAGAACAATTGAAAACTGCTGCTCACTGGGCGCATCGATTTCAATTTTCACCGGCGCAAAAGACATGCCGAAGATATCTTCCGTGCCGACCTCTTCAGAGGCCGACTCCGGTTCCGCAGCATCAGACCCGAGATAGTGCTCCAGTTCGGCAGTTATCTCCGGAGCAACCTCATAAGTGCTGGCTCCATTTTTAAAATCTGAAACGATATCCGACAGCGTATCCTTGCACTTGAGAAAAACCCTGATGCTCTCAGCATTTACGGACAGTTCTCCGGACCGGAAACGGTCAAGCACGCTCTCGAAGAGATGGGAGAATCTTACCAGATCTTCCATTCCAAAGGCGGCCGCTCCGCCTTTGATGGAGTGAACGCACCGGAAGATCGTATTGATCTTCTCTCCATTTTCCGGCTCTTCCTCAAGCGCCGTCAACTCTTCTTCCAGAAGCGTGAGTTGCTCGTCGCATTCATCAAAGAAAATCAGCCGGATCGCGTCCATATCATCGGTGAAATCTTCAGTGCTCATGCGCTGACCCGCCTCACTGCTGCAAGCAGCTTGGGACCATCGAACGGTTTGACGATCCACCCGGTCGCACCCGCTTCACGTGCGGCACGACGAAGATCGTCACCGGATTCCGTCGTCAGAAAAATGATGGGGACGTATTTTGTATCTGAGCGCGCTCGCAGGGCTCTGGTCAGTTGCAGCCCATCCATACGCGGCATGTTCAGATCCGTTATGATGACTGCCGGCAGAAAATCGGAAATTTTTTCCAGCGCTTCAACGCCGTCTTCCGATGTTTCCACCTCATAACCGTCTTTTCGCAGCTCTCGACTGACAAGGTCCCGCATGGTTCGGGAATCATCGACGACCAGAATATTCATGCGTTGCCCTGCGCCTCCAGAAGAAAATCTCCGCCCATCAGCTGAAGATTTTCTTTCATCGCATCAGAAATATTCCTGATTTCGAAACCGGCACCCTGCACCTGCGCCGTTCGGTACGCGGAGACAAGCAGCTGGAAACAGAGGCCACCGACCCGGCCAACCTGACTTCCATCCAGAACAAACCCCCTCTCTTCCTTTTTAAGGAGTTCCGAAAAAGGAACGGCGTATTTGGTGTCCAGTAGCTCAGGCAGCATCAGAACGCTCATCAGCGGAACTCCTCCCATCCTTCATCCGATGTCTGAAAGGACTCATTTCCCCACTGCGACGATGGAAGATCAGAGGCTGGCGTTTCGCTCTCAAAAAAAGGCTTTTCGGCGTCATGCAGGCTTTTCAGACGAAACCGCTGAAGGCTTCCGACGAGTTCCCTGGCTTCCGCGCTCAGATTATGACTGGCGGCCGTCGCCTCTTCGACCATCGCAGCATTCTGCTGGGTGTTCTGATCCATCTGGCTGACCGCAACGCTGATTTCCGAAAGGTCATTGGCCTGACTGCGCGCAGCCGTCGCGATTTCACCGATCAGGACGCTGATTTCGCTGACATTTTCCACGATGGATTTCATCGCGACCCCTGTCTCTTCGACCAGGGAGCTGCCCCGGCTGACCTGCTGCGTGCTTGAGGTAATGAGCCCCTTGATTTCCTTGGCCGCATCAGCCGAGCGCTGGGCCAGGGCCCTGACTTCGGCAGCGACGACGGCAAACCCCTTGCCTGCATCTCCCGCCCTGGCCGCTTCAACGCCGGCATTCAATGCCAGAAGATTGGTCTGAAAGGCGATGTCATCAATCAGGCCCAGGATCTGCGCAATATGGATGGAAGACTGCTGGATGTCCTGCATGGCCGCCGTGGCCGCCGCCATCACTTCACCCGACCGCTCGGCCCGGTCGCGGGTCTGGCTTGCAACTTCACTGGCATGGACAGACGCGGCCGCCGTCTTGCGGACAGTCTCCGTGACGTTCCCCACCGAGACGGTGGTTTCTTCAAGCCGGGCGACCTGAAGTTCCGTGCGACGGGCCAGATCGTCGGCAGCCGAGGCAATTTCCGCCGATCCGGAGGAGATCGTTGAAATGCTGTCATTCAGCGACACCATCATCTTCTGAAGCGACGATGCGGTATCATTGAAATCCTGCCTCAGCCGGTCGTACCGGTCCGGCAGAGCCTCTTCGAGACGAAAATCCAGTTCGCCATCGCGCAGACTGGCCATTGCATTCCCGAGAACCGCAATGACGCGCTCATGCTCGGTCGCTTCTTCTCTTGCCGACTGGCGGGCGTCTTCGGCCTCGATCCGCACAGCGGCAAGGGCCGACTGCGCCTGGCCGGTCATGGCGTCGCTGCGCTCGGCATGCGTTCGAGCTTCGCCGAGCAGGACCTGCAAGCGGATCAGGCTGGCTTCACGGACGTTCCGTGGCAGCGTTCCTTCCGACGCAAGTTGCCTCACGCCTCCGGCCAGATCGTCCCCGTAGGCCGCGACCTGAAAGAAGGCGACGATTCCAGCAACACAAAAGAGAGCAAGAAGAGCCAGTTCAGGAGAAACGGACTGCCAGCTACCTGCAGTATGGCTCCCCGCAGTCTTCAGGCGCCATCCCACCAGACAGACAGAAACAGCGACAGGGATGGCAAACGCCAGAAGCAGGCGCCTGCGCAACAGGGAACTCCGCTGCATGGGAACAAAGCGCATGTCGGACATGCCAGACCGCCTCCAGAAACACAGATCACACCACGGCAGCCGCATGCAGCCGACCAGATGCTTCCCTTCCTAGAGAACAGTTGATTGAAACTCCGTTAATGCCTCTCAGACTTCTTCAGTTGGCTGATGCTGGAATATCGACATCGTGCTGGACGAACATCCGGTGGCCCCAGCGGGGAATCCAGATCCGGTAATGCCGGAGAACATCCGCTCCCAGCAGGGCATCCGTATCGGGAAGATCACCCCCGACCCTCAGGACGACATCGCGAAAGACGATATCGCCCATCTGCAGAGTGTCGAAATGATGGCGATAATTCTTCACCGGATCCCGCGTGAGGCCATAACCGGTCGTGACCGGATCCTCCTCCAGCATCGCCCGCGTTACACCCGCAGCTCTTGCGCCATCCATACTGATCAGGCTGCTGGCTGCTCCCGTATCAAGAACAGCATCGGTCGCGTGGCCATTCAGACGGATATCCAGCGTAGTCTTCTGGCCGCCGTTATAGGGATGGGTGATGGGAACCGTGTGAATACGCCCCGTCCATCCCGGCGTCGGCGTTTCACAGTCTTCAGTTTCAACCAGGCGCACCCGATGAGACGGCATGTCCACGACCGTATCGTAGCGTCCCAGAAAATCACGCCCGAACAATCCCACGATCGGAAGGCCGGCGATCTTTCCGGTAAATTTCCCGGCCCCGGCCACAGCGATGTTCAGGGCCTTGGAGCTTCCCATGTCCAGCGTGCGGATTGTCATGACACGCGCGTACTCGTCACCCCCGACGCCACGGACGAACACGGTTCCACCTGTATCGTCCAGACCGAGCGGCTCCACGAAACTCTTCCCGATCGTGGTGGAGAAAGCCCCCGTATCAACAATCAGCGCGACGGGATGCCCATTGATCGCGGCACGAACGATGGGGCTTCCCCAGTCATTCAGAACCGGCATGTCACCGCTTATGATCAGTTTGCACTGACGCGGACCACTCTCACACCCGGCAAGAACAGTCCCCATCAGCAGAAGCGCACCCAGTCGGCCCAGCGTCATGACATCCCCGCATCTGTATCGATCCGTTACAAAGGACACATCCCATCCGGACCGGGCAAGGCAGTTTTTTTGGCCAGGTGAGCTTTTTTTTCAGAAAACCCTATTGCCACCCCCCGGGCAGGCTGATAAATCACCGCCACCGACCGAGAGGAAGCCAAACAGCTTCCCGAACGGAAGGTCCCAAGATGCTGAAAAGCAGCTTTGCGGGTGTAGCTCAGTTGGTTAGAGCGCCGGCCTGTCACGCCGGAGGTCGCGGGTTCGAGCCCCGTCACTCGCGCCACTCCTCTCCTGGAGTTGGCCACATTCCCAGAAAAAACAAATTCCGAAAACGATTGCTTACCTCTAGGTAAGGATATGGTTTTCTTCATTCTGAAATGTCTGATCTCGGGTGTTCTGATCGCTGCGGCCTCAGGCGTCGCGCGACGTTATCCGGGGGCAGGTGCCCTGATTGCATCCCTGCCGCTGGTATCGGTTCTGGGCATGATCTGGCTCTGGATGGAAAAACCTGACCGCCTCATCATGAGCCGCCATGCGGAAGCGACGTTCTGGTATGTGCTTCCGTCCCTGCCGATGTTTCTGCTCATCCCGCGGCTGCTGAGAGTGGAAGTGCCGTTCTGGGTGGCTCTGATGGCAGGATGTGCCCTTACGATCATCCTGTATCTCGGGACGACCTGGGCGCTCGCACGGTTTGGGTCAGGGAGCTGAGGGTGCCTCAGCCCGTGTGTTCCAGATAGACATCCAGAACCTCGTCGGGTGAGGCATCCATCCGGACATGTCCATTCTCCAGCCACAGGACACGCGTGCACCACTGCCGCATGATTTCGGGCTGATGGGTCGAGAGCACCAGGATCTCCGCCTTCTGGACGAGTTCCTCAAGCCGGGTGCGGGCCTTGTTCATGAAAATGCCGTCGCCTGCCAGGAACCATTCATCCATCAGCAGGATCTCCGGGGCAGACGCCGTGGCCAGACCGAACGCCAGGCGGACACTCATGCCCGCACTGTAGGCCTTCACCGGCATGTCCATGTAAGGCCCGAGCTCCGCGAAGTCCTGTACGTCCTGTTCGATCCGGTCGATCTGTTGGCGTGACAGTCCTTCATACCGGCCTTTGAGACGGATGTTCTCACGACCGGTCAGATCGGGATTCATGCCCAGACTGCTATCCAGCAGGGTCCGCATCGTTCCCTCAAGCCGGACGCGCCCGGCGACAGGCTCATAGATGCCCGCAAGTGCCCGCAGGAGCGTGGTCTTGCCAGCGCCGTTACTGCCGATCAGCCCCAGCCGCTCGCCGGAGCGCAGCGTGAAACTGATTTCCCGCAGCACGCTGACAATCGTGCGTTCCCGCTGGTCATGCATCAGATGCGCCGATGGCGAAGACGGTGCAAAGCGGGTCAGGGTCTTGCCGACCTGCCGTTTCAGCGAACGGCTCTGGCCATGATACAGCGGAAAATCGATACAGAGACGGTCAACAACGATACCTGGCATCACATCAGATCCAGTAGGGAATGCGCGACCGCATCCGGCAGAACAGGATGGCCGCCAGAAGCCACAGGAGCACGCTGTGTCCGAGTGCTGCGCCCCAGACAACCGCATCCACCGTCCGCCCCAGAAGAGGCGCGCGCACGATTTCAAGAAGCGAATAGAACGGGTCGAGCAGCAGATACTGACGCCCGGTCGTGATCAGCTCGGGCTTCCAGATGACCGGCGTCACAAAGAAGACAATCTGCATCAGGGACGCCACGATCGGTGCGATATCGCGAAACCGCGCGCCCAGCATCCCGATCAGCAGAATGACGCAGAAGCTGTCCACGATCCAGACCGGAAGGCTGAACAGCAGGCTCCAGATCTGGTGTGGCCAGATCCGGAAGACGGCAAACACAACCGCGACCACCACTATATTATGAAGCAGGATCAGCAGGTTCCGGACGATCACCTGCATGACGGGCAGGCTGGCCGGAATCCGCATTGAATGGAACAGGGGGGTGTTCTGCGTGAAGACCGTTCCTGCATCATTGACGACCGTCCCGATATATCCCCACAGCACGATCGAGAGCGACAGGAAGGGCAGATAGGTTCTCAGATCCATGTGGAAGAGGTAGCCGTACACCACACCTGTTGCGCCGATCATCACGGCAGTGGAGAGCGTCAGCCACAGCGGCCCCAGAATGGAGCCGCGATACCGCATCTTGATGTCCAGCCAGCCGAGTGCCGCGGCGAGCGGAAACAGCCGCAGACCTGCCCTCAGATCGGCTGCGGCAGAGCGGACAAGCCCCCATCCACGCTGGGGTTCAAGAACCAGAACAGGAGAACGGGCATTCATGTCTTCCATGCGCTCTCCCTACCATGAAAGCGTGTCCTGCCCATCCCCCCTGACGGCTGAAACCACCCTCTGCCGCCCTTGCATCAGGCTGGCATGATGATTTCCCTTGCATCCTGCGCCAACCTCGCCGACATGCTGCGGTCATGTCATATGCTGTGAAGGAAATGTTCGTGACCCTCCAGGGCGAGGGTGCACAGACAGGCCGCGCGTCGGTGTTCTGCCGCTTCGCCGGCTGCAACCTGTGGTCGGGCCGCGAGCAGGATCGCGCCACTGCGGCCTGCACGTTCTGTGATACCGATTTCATCGGCACGGACGGTGAAGGCGGTGGCCGTTTCGAAACCGCCGAAGCCTTAGCCAATACTATTGCAGCCTGCTGGACCGGCACAGCCGATGACAGCGGCCGACGCTATGTCGTCTTCACGGGCGGCGAACCCCTGCTCCAGCTCGATGATGCCCTGATCGGCGCCATAAAGGCCCGCGGCTTTGAGATCGCCGTGGAAACCAACGGCACCATCGCGGCCCCCGCAGGAATCGACTGGGTCTGCGTCAGCCCCAAACCGGGCGGTGCACTTGTGCAGACCGAAGGTGCGGAACTCAAGCTGGTCTATCCCCAACCAGAACTCCCGCCCGAACTGTTCGAGAAGTTTTCCTTCCGCCATTTCTGGCTCCAGCCGATGGACGGCCCCGACCGCATCGCCAACACACAGGCTGCCGTGGCCTACTGCCTGCGCCATCCGCGCTGGCGCCTGTCGCTCCAGACCCACAAGCTGATCGGAATCCCCTGACCATGACCATCAGCAGCAACACTGCTCTTGTCCTGTTCTCTGGCGGTCAGGATTCCGCAACCTGCCTCGCCTGGGCCCTCTCCCGCTTCGACCATGTCGAAACGGTCGGCTACGCCTACGGACAGCGCCACGCCATCGAACTCGAATGCCGCGAGACCCTGCGCAACGAGATGGCCGCTTTTTCGCCGGACTGGAAAGCACGCCTTGGGGAAGATCACACGATCGACCTCGCCTCCCTCGGCGCCCTGTCCGAAACGGCCCTGACCCGTGAAGCCGAGATCGGCCTGAGCGAAAACGGCCTGCCCAACACCTTCGTGCCGGGCCGCAACATCATCTTCCTGACCTTTGCCGCAGCTCTCGCCGTCCGCCGCAATGCACGGCATATCGTCACCGGCGTCTGCGAAACCGATTATTCCGGCTATCCCGACTGTCGGGACGACACGATCAAGGCGCTTCAGGTCGCCCTGAACCTCGGCATGGACCAGCGCTTCGTCCTGCACACGCCCCTGATGTGGATCGACAAGGCCCAGACCTGGGATCTGACCGAAGAGCTCGGCGGCCAGAAGCTCGTGGATGTCATCAACCGGGACAGCCATTCCTGCTACATGGGCGACCGCACGCACCGGCATGACTGGGGCTATGGATGCGGCACGTGCCCGGCCTGCAATCTGCGTGCCGAGGGCTGGCGCCGTTACCAGCAGAACCGCTCTGAAGGAGGCGCCGCATGACCGCAGAACTGGTCTTCACCCGACGCTTCTGCATGGGTCACCGGCTCATTACCGGGGCCAGCGAACGCTGCGCCATTCCGCACGGCCATAACGAATATGTCCGCGTGACGCTGCGCCCGGCGAAACAGGCCCGGCTGGACGGCCATGCGAACATGATCCTGCCCTTCGCCGAGGCCAAGACACGCTGGCACCATTTCGTGGACAACAGCCTCGACCACGCGCTCCAGCTTTCGGAAACCGATCCGCTACTGACCTGGTTCCGCCAGAACGAACCCGAGCGCGCCCAGCGCATCGTCGTCACCCCTGGCGATCCGACGACCGAGCTTATGGCTGCCCTCATGCTCGCCAAACTGACCGCCATCCTCGCGGATCAAGGCGACATTCTGCGCGTGCACGAAATCGAACTGGAAGAAACCCCGACCAACACCGTCCGTCTTGGCGGCAACCCGCAGCATTACCTGCCCACCGTTTCGCGGCCACCGGAACAGTGCTGGTGGAACAGGCCGGACGCCAGCATCGCCTGACATCCGGCCCGGAACCCGGGTCTCAGACCTTGTTGACCGAAGCGTCGTAGATCTCGTCGATCGTCCTGCCCAGCGTCGCATCGAACTGCGCATCATCCATCTGATGGCGCAGATCCCCGATCAGGGCCCGGGAGAAACTCGCGATCATCCGATGATTATGGCGCAGCTTTTCGCAGGCCTGATCCAGCGGATAGCCCCCTGACAGCGCAACGACACGGACCATGCGCGGATCACGAGCGATATCGTCATACAGATCAGGCACTTCCGGGATCGTCACCTTCAGCATGATCCGCGCGTCTTCGGGAAGCTTCTGAAGCTCCTCCAGAACATAATCATGCAAAAGCTGCTCGCATGCCTTCTTGTCCGGGCTCTTGATCAGCACTTCCGGCTCCAGGATGGGGACCAGCCCATGCCTGCGAACCTGTTCTGCCACCGCGAACTGCTGCTGCACGATAGCGCGAATCCCGCTCTCGGACGGCAGGCGGATCGTGGAGCGCTCCTTCGTGCCGTAAATACCCAGCTTCACTGCCCGTTCCAGCAGGTCATCCAGCCCCGGCATCGGCTTCATAAGCTGGACGCCGTCCGCTTCCGTTTCCAGGCCCTTGTCGATCTTCACGAACGGAACGACACCCCGCTCGCGCCAGAGATAGGCCGGGACCGGCTCGCCTTTCACGTCTCCATCCATCGTTCGCTCGAACAGGATGGCTCCGATCACCTTGTCCCCCGTGAAAGACGGCGCCGTGATGATCCGCACCCGCATCTCGTGCATGCGCGCAAACATCTCGCTCTCACCCGAGTAATCGCTTTCAGGGATGCCATACTGTTTCAGCGCACCAGGCGTGGATCCGCCGCTCTGATCCAGAGCAGCGATAAATCCGCCTTTTTCCGCCATCTGAGACATCATCGTTTCCGCGGTACTCATCAAGATCCCCTTCGATACAGGGAAAACCGTCACCACTCCCGAAGGACCCCACGGATCACCCCCTGTCGCGGCACGTTTCCCGACACAGCCCAATCGCACGGACACCCGGGGAGTTCCGGCACGACGGTTTCAAGAAACCGTACTGCAAGCCTGCCCTCTCATGAAGGCGCAACGCCACTCACCAAATCAGGATGAACCGTCCCCGGACCCGTACGGAGCATTTTCATAAAGGTCCAAGAACGCTTCGATATCGTCACTCATCAGACGGCCTGAGCGTTCTTCCACCAGCGTTTCCGGCCATTTCCACCATGCCAGCGCCAGCAGGCGCGCAATGACCGTTTCGGAAAAACGATAGCGGATCACTTTTGCCGGATTGCCACCGACAATCGCATAAGGCGGCACCGATTTCGTGACGAGAGCCTGTGCGGCAATGACGGCGCCATCCCCGATCGTCACCCCGGACATGATCGTGACATGCGCCCCGATCCAGACGTCATTGCCAATGATGACGTCCCCTTTTGAGGAGTGATCGTTCTCTCCCTCTGCAGCAGAAGGCCAGAAATGCGACAGGGTTCTGAAAGGATAGGTGCTGACCAGATCAGCGCGATGATTGCCCAGGATGATCGTGACACCGGGCCCGATCGAGCAGTAATCGCCGATGCTGAGCCCCGCTTCCTCCACTTCCAGAACAGCGGGCGCGCCATAAGTATGCGGGCCGATGTCCCAGCCCCATTCGTCGATCTGCGCCGCCAGCGCATAGCGCGTCAGGGCCTGAAACACGTTCTTTCCAAATGCCACGGGCATCACTCCTTCAGTCTGATGCCGGACATGCGGCTCTTCGTGCCGGGGAGAAAGAAACGGAACAACGGAACTGACCGGCGCGTTGGGATAAGGGTAACCTCCTCAGGCCGGAAAAGAACAGCATGAAAACCATCCTCATCACAGGCGCAGGTACCGGATTCGGGCATGAAGTCGCGCTGCGACTGGCTGCAAAAGGATTTGACGTCATCGCAGGCGTAGAAATCGCCGCACAGGTCCATGCCGTCACCGAAGACGCGAAAAAGCGCGGCGTCTCCCTGCGGGTCGAGAAGCTCGATGTGACCTGCGAAGGTGATCGCCAGAAAGCCGCAGACTGGGATGTGGACATCCTGCTTAACAATGCCGGTATTTCCGAAGGTGGCTCCGTCGCCGATATTCCAGCCGAAAACCTCCGTCGTCAGTATGAGGTCAATATCATTGGCCCCGTCATGCTCACGCAGCTCGTACTGCGCAAAATGGTCGCGAAGAAGAAAGGCCGGGTTGTCTTCATGTCTTCCGTCGCCGGTCTGACCACGGACCCGTTCGCCGGAGCCTATTCATCGTCCAAACACGCTCTGGAAGCCATCGCCTCCGCGCTGAGCCAGGAAATGAAGGAATTCGGAATCGAGGTCGCCACCGTCAATCCGGGACCGTTCCTCACCGGCTTCAACGACCGCATGTTCGAAACCTGGAAGAGTTGGCAGGACGATCCCTCCCGGCGCCTGTTCGATTACAGCAAGATCGCTTTCCCACACGAACAGTACGATCCGGAACCCGTCTTTGAGACGACAATCGGCGTTCTGACGGGTGCCATCGACACCTACCGGAACGTGGAACCGAAAGAGATCATTCCCCAGCAGCGCGAACAGCTGGACGCAATCTGGAACCAGAAAGCGACGGACGGTCTCGGCAAGCGTCCCGAACTCGTCCAAAAGGCTTACGACATCAAGCCTGCCACGCCGGTCTGAAGCCGGAAGAGCTGTCTCAGCCCCGCAGAAGCGACATGATTTCCATTCTGGCTGCGCTATCCCGCAGCCAGGTGCCGCGCGCAATGGACGTCACGGTCGTGGAGCCGGGCGAGCGCACGCCGCGCATGCTCATGCACATATGCTCGGCTTCGATCACGACCAGCACGGCTTCGGGTGCCAGAACATCTTCCATGCCCTGCGCGATCTGATCCGTCAGACGCTCCTGAAGCTGCGGACGGCGGGCAAAGCCTTCGACCAGCCGCGCAATCTTGCTCAGCCCCGTCAGGCGGCCACCTGCTGGCAGATAGGCGACATGCGCCTTGCCATAGACCGGCAGCAGATGATGCTCGCACATGGAATGAAAGCGGATGTCCTTGACGATCACCGCACCATGATGCCGGTCCGCCGAGAACTGTGTCTTCAGATGATCCCGTGGGTCCTGATGCAGACCGCTGAACACTTCAAGATACATCTTCGCCACGCGCTGCGGCGTGTCGAGCAGACCTTCGCGCTCCGGGTTTTCGCCCAGCGCTTCAAGGATCTCCCGTACGGCACCCGCAATCCGCACTTCCGCATCCGCAGGCAGCGGCAATGCTCCCATAGGGCGCAGTTCTTCGGAAGAAAGGCTGTCCTGACTGTCCGACAGACGTGCCGATGCGGCGGTCATGATCGTGGCGTTCAGGTTGGTCATGCGGGTTCAGGCTCCTTGATGCCCCAACGGCCGGTGCCGTCAGGTGCGCGCCGGGTCACATCCCCCGGGCTCCGCGGCAGGACTGCTAGCGCGTCCCGCACGCGACGTCCACCAATGACGTGATCTGGATCAATTTCTGCAAGAGGCTCGAGCACAAAAGCCCGCTCGAACAGACACGCATGCGGCAGCGTCAGCACCCGGTCCCGAACGTCCCGCTCCCCATAATAAAGAATGTCGATATCGACAGCCCGCGCCCCCCAGCGCACACCGGGCACACGACCCAGATCGGCCTCGATCGCCTTGCAGACCCGCAGAAGTGCATGAGGTTCCAGCGTTGTCCGCCCGGTGGCGCAGATATTCACAAACGCCGGCTGCTCCACCCCGCCCCAGGGCGCGCTGTCATACAGTGACGACACATCCGCGATCTCAAGTCCATCCAGCAGCGACAGCCGATCCACCGCCGCCGCCAGAACAGCCTCGCGCTCCCCAAGATTGCTCCCCAGCGAGAACGCAACCTCATGAACCCGGGCCTGCTCCACGGACACCGCCGTCCCTGAAACCGCATAAGGCACCGGCGCAGAGGGCTTGCGCACCTCGACCCGCACCCACTCCACACGCTCCAGCTTCGCCAACACGGTCTCAGCAATGCGCCCCGCCACTGTCTCGATCAGCTGCAGAGGCGGCCCCGTCACAATGGCCGAAGCGATATCGCACAGCGTCCCGTAACAGACGGCCTGCTGGTAATCATCGCCCGCAATCGCGCCCGACAGATCGGCCCGGATCTCGATATCGACCACAAAACGCTGCCCGATCCGCGTCTCTTCCGGCAGCACGCCGTGATAGCCAAACAGGCACAGATCCCGCACGAAAACGGAAGTCAGGACAGGAACGATCATCGGACATCCTTCAGAATCTGGCGCATTTTCAATGCATCCACATGCTCGCGCACATCATGTACCCGCAGGATACCGGCCCCCTGCTCCACTCCATACAGATTGGTCGCCAGCGTCCCCGCCAGCCGTTCGGAAGCCGTGCGCCCCAGAAAATGCCCGAACATCGACTTGCGTGACACCCCCAGCAGAACCGGCAACCCATATTCGGATTTCAGCTCCCCAAGCCGTGCCACGGCCTCGACATTCTGTGCCTGCGTCTTGCCAAACCCGACACCGGGATCGAGCACGATCCGTTCCCGAGCCAGTCCAGCCTGTTCTGCCAACTCCAGCGAGCGGTCAAAGAAACGCCGCCAGTCCGCGCGCAGGTCGAGCGCCGCATCCACCTCATACCGGTTATGCATCAGCACGGACACGGCATCCGAATCCGCCACCACGAATGCCATTTCCGGATCAGCCTGCAGTCCCCAGACATCGTTGATAACATTCACCCCGGCCTCAAGCGCCCTCTGGGCCACGAACGCCTTGGTGGTATCGACCGAAACGACGGCCCCTTCCGCCACCAGTGTTCCCACAACAGGTGAAAGCCGCGCCCATTCCTCTTCAGCTGGAACAGGCTCAAATCCCGGTCGCGTAGATTCAGCTCCGACGTCCAGCAGGTCGGCCCCATATGCCAGCAAGGTCCGTCCATGGGCCAGAGCCGCTTCAGGGCGCAGAAAACAGCCACCATCGGAAAAGGAATCCGGCGTGACGTTCACGATCCCCATCACTGCCACCGGCCCATTTCCAGTCAGCTTCATCCGACTTTCCTTCATCCGCGCCCTTATCATACGAAGATCCTCAGCATGGCTTTCGGGAACTGCGGCAGCATGATCGTGTTTTCAGCTCTGCCCCAACCCAATCGCGCCCCAGAAAGAAGGTACGCTTCATGTCCATCATCGATGACACTCCCTTCGAAGGCGAAGACCGCAAATACCAGGTCGCAACCGAACAGGCAGAAGCCGCTCTCCGTGCCCGGCAGATCGGGGACGACGCCCTGGCCGAACGCCTTCTGGACGCCGCCGAACGCACGGATCCCGAAGCGCTTGCCAATGTGCTGCAACGCGACATTGACAGCCCCGACAGCCGGTCCCCGAACCACAGAACGCCTCCTGCAGCATCCGATGACGAGGTCGCCGCGTTCACCCGCACGGTTCAGCCGGGTTCGGATGCTCCGTCCCGCGCCGGTATCCTTGACGGCAACGGGGACGCGGATGGCTCAGGCGCAGACAGCGAGAAACGCTGACACCTTAAAGTGCCCCGATCAAAGTGTCCGGAGGCTCACGCCTTGCGGGCACGCTCCAGAAACGCATCCATCTGGTCCGCTTCGAGCGCACCCGGAGCCACGGCCGCCGTACCGAAAATGAACGTCGGCGTTCCGTCCAGACCAACGGCGCGCCCCTGATCCAGATTGGTGTTGATCAGCGCCACGGTCTGGGGAGAACTCATGTCGGCCGTCAGCTTCTTCACGTCGATGCCATTGGCCTGGGCCAGTTCGACGATCCGTTCCATGCTGGGCTTGGTGGTGTCTGCCATCAGAGCGCGGCGCATGGCCTCATATTTACCCTGTGCGCTGGCGGCGAAAATCGCCCGCGTGTCGAGAACGCTGTTGTTGCCCAGAACCGGCACGACCTTTTCGACCAGCCGGACATCCGGATGACGGCTGAGGAAACTGTCCACCTCACCCATCATGGACCGGCAGTACGAACAGCGCGGGTCGTAGAACTCCACCACCGTGATCCTGCCATGCGGATTGCCCCGGATGGCGAAATCGGGCGCAGTCTGAAGCTCGGACTGATGCGCCTTCACGGCAGCAAGCGTCGAATCCTGCTTCTGCTCCTCGGCCTTTTCACGGATCGCACGGATGGCGTCCGTCAGGATGCTCGGATCGTTCTGCAGCGCATCACGCATGATGCCGACAATCTCGGCCCGCTGGGCAGGTGTGAAGGATGTCGCCGGAGCTGCCAGAGCCTGACCGCCCACAAGAAAGGCCATTCCGGCAACAACGGCAGACGCTGTGGCAAGCAGAGGGTATCTCAACGGAAAGCTCCGGATCAACTGAAGGAAAGACAGGACATCAGGTCCATACGGCATAAAGAAGGTCTGTGGCAAAGAGAAGACACCAACTCGCCTCTCCCACAAACAACAGATTCCCGTTATGAGGGAACAACAACCGGACCAGGACCCACGGCGCAGACCCGTCTGCCCGCGCCCGCCATCCGCGAAGGCCACGAGGCCGGACAGTCGTGACCAGACATTGGAGAAACGCCAGGTGGCGCATCGACAGCACCAGATTTCCACCCCGGACGCCACACAGGCCCGTCGCGTCTCTTCCCGCCTGCCCGCCTCACTGATGGCGTCGGTCGCCTCAGGCCTTCTGCTGGGCGCCTGCTCGTGGATCCCGGGCTCCCATCTCGTCGGCATCAGCGAAACATCCGCTCCCGCAGGCGGCAGCATCGGCACGGTCGTCGCTGACGAACCGCAGGCTGCCCTGGTCGGCCATGACGTGCTGGCCCGTGGCGGCAACGCAGCCGATGCCGCCACCGCGACGGCCCTGGCGCTCGGCGTCACCCTGCCGTCCCGTGCATCTTTCGGCGGTGGCGGCGCCTGCCTCGTCAGCCGTCCCGGCGAGGTGGCACAGTCCATCACGTTCCAGACCCGCGCCGGCACCAGCAAGGGCGCCGATCGTCCGGCTGCCACACCGGCCGACTTCCGTGGCCTGTATCTGATGCAGCTCCATTACGGCACGGTCGATTTCAATGATCTGATCGCCCCAGCCCTGAACCTTGCCAGCACTGGCATCACTGTCAGCCGCACGCTGGCAGCCGATCTGGCCGCCGTGCGTCCGGCCCTTCTGGCCGATGACGGTGCCCGCGCCATCTTCGGCCGCGGCGACGCCTCCACTCTCGTGGCTGGTGACAGCCTGGCCCAGCCGCGCCTCGCAGGCTTCCTGGAGCGCATCCGGGTTGCTGGCGTCGGCGACCTCTATAACGGGGCTCTGGCTGACGTCTACGTGACCGCAGCCCAGAAAGCCGGGGGTGGCCTGAACGATGACGACATGCGCCAGACCCTTCCCCTCCAGACAGAAGCCCTGACGACCCGACAGGGCGGTGTGGACGCCTCGTTCCTGGCCCCGCCAGCCGATGGGGGCCTTGGAGCTGCTGTCCGCTACACGACCGGCGCCTCCGCTCAGGGCACTGTCGCCGCATGGCGCGCCTCCGGAAACACATCGCTCGCCGCCGCCCAGGCGGCTCTCAACAGCGGCCGTTCCGGTGGCGGCTCCCTTCCGGCCCTTCCGGCTTCGACGTCCTTTGTCGTGACCGACCATTCCGGCATGGCCGTGGCCTGCGTCCTGAGTGACAACAACCTGTTCGGAACCGGCCGTATCGCGGGCAGCACCGGCGTCGTGCTCGGCGCATCTCCCGCCCGTACGCCCCAGCCGCTGCTCTCTGCAGCCGTCCTGCGTGACCAGCGCAACCTGCGCGCCGTCATTGCGGCCTCCGGCCAGAACGAAGCTGCCGATGCCGTTGGAGACGCTGCCCGCGCTGCCGCACATGAAACCCCGATCCCCCATGAAGGGGCCGGTCGCATCAACGCCATCCTTTGCCACGGCAACGATTCGTGCCGCGGCTCCACGGACCCCCGTGCCGCTGGCCTCGCCGCCGGTACGACGAACGACAGCAGGAACTGACGAAAAAGCCCCGCCGATCCACTGACCGGCGGGGCTTTTTCCTAACCCGGGCTCCTACCCGGTAAAACTTCGCACCAGACTTCCCGCCACCAGCGACCAGCCGTCCACCACAACGAAAAAGATCAGCTTGAACGGCAGGGACACGGTACTGGGGGGCAGCATCATCATGCCAAGGCTCATCAACACGCTGGACACCACCAGATCGATGACCAGAAACGGCAGATAGAGCAGAAATCCCATCTCAAAACCACGACGCAGTTCCCCGATCATGAAGGCCGGAACCAGCACACGCCACGGCGTATCCCCGATCTTCGCGGGCGGCTTCTCATGCGCGATGTTCAGGAACGTCGCCACATCCGCAGGACGTGCCGTCACCGCCATGAAATCATGGAACGGCTGGGCCGCGGCCGTCAGACCTTCCATTTCGCCGACACGTCCGGCCATCAGCGGTTCGATCCCCGCATCCCAGGACTTCTGAAGCGTCGGCTGCATCACGAACAGCGTCAGAAAGAGCGCCAGCCCGATCAGAACCGTATTGGGGGGCGTCCCCTGTGCGCCCAGCGCACTGCGCAGTAGCGACAGCACGATCACGATCCGCGTAAACGCCGTAATCATCACCAGCAGGCTCGGCGCCAGCGACAGAACAGTGATCAGCGCCGTCAGCTGCACCAGCCGACTGGTCGTCCCCGCGCCACCAGAACCGCCATTCTGCCCCAGATCTATACTCACGGCCTGGGCATGCGCCAGATGCGGCATCCCCAGACACGCCAGTAGCACCAGGACCGGCAGCAGAACCCGAAGAACGCAGGCCATCTTACTCATGCCACGTCCTCCGCTGCTGAGGCATCCAGCGCCGAAGCAAACGTCTCGCGCTCCGTCCAGTCCATCAGAATGTCCTGATTGCCACCCGTCAGAACCAGCACTTCCCGCGCGCCATACCGCACAACCGAAAGACGCCGCGTCCGGTCCAGAGCCATCTGCCCCACAAGCGACAGTCCCGCCTGCCCATCCCGAGCGCTGCCCTTTTTCTGTTCCAGAAAACGCAGCAGGGGTCGGGCACAGAAAATCAGCACGATAATGAAAATCAGAGCGGCAATCGCATTCACGCACTCATGCAGGGTCATAGGTCAGTCATCCTCATTCCCCGACATGATGCCCAAGACCGGTTAATGACCGCTTAATTGCCCGTCAGTTTTGCCAAGGATTCTGACTGTGAGTGCTACTGACATGCGTTCCCATCGTTCGTCCGCAGCAGAATCGACGGCTTAGGCAACCATTTATTAAAGATTTCACGCCATCATGCGCTTCGCCGGGATTTTTCCGGTACCTGCATGATGGAGACTGTCTCGATGCGTAACATCGACCCAACCAGCGCAGGCGGCACCGACCTTTTCTCTCTGGGGCGTGACCGCATGAACTGGCTTCAGGCACGCCAGCAGGTGCTGGCCGGCAATATCGCCAATTCCGACACACCAGACTACCAGGCCAAGGACGTCTCCCCGTTCGAGGCTGCAATGAGCGAATTCGACATCACGCCCACCGTCACCCAGCCTGGTCATATCGGTTACAACGCCTCAGGCACCCACACCATCGAGACCACATCCGAACAGTCCCTGGACGGTAATCAGGTTTCCCTGGACCAGCAGATGGAACAGGTCGCGGACGTGAACGACCAGCAGCATCTCGCCGTAAACGTCTATTCGAAATACCTGAGCATGTTCCAGACGGCGCTCGGCAAGTAAGGAGCCTGACGGATGAACCTGTCCACCACCATCGGCATTTCCGCAAGCGGCATGGACGCACAGGCCCAGCGCCTGCGCATCGTCGCGGAAAACCTCGCCAATCAGGACACGACTGGCTCCCAGCCCGGCGCGGATCCCTATCGCCGCAAGACCATCACCTTCGCCGAACACGTGGACGACGAAACGGGCGCATCGACTGTGGATGTCCAGAATGTCGGGCAGGACATGTCGGACTTCGACACCCGCTACGACCCATCCCATCCCGCCGCTGATGAGCGCGGCTACGTCAAGGTTGCCAACGTGGATTCCATGACGGAGATGATGGACATGCGTGAAGCCGAACGTTCCTACGAAGCCAACCTCAACGCCCTGTCGAGCACCCGGACCATGCTGTCCCGTACACTCGACCTGCTGAAGTAATCCAGATGCTCACATCCCTCACCCAGGCCCATAATGCCTACGCCGTTCAAAGTCTCCAGAGCCGCCTGCAGGGGGTTACGGACAATGTCGATGACGGCATCCAGTCATCCGCAGCGACCGCCAGCAGCAGTTCCGGTACGGATTTCGGATCCATCCTGTCCCAGTCTGTCAGCAGTGTCATCGACAGCGGTCATGATGCAGAAGCCAAAGCTGCACAGGGCCTGACAGGCGGCGGGGATATGACGCAGATCGTCACTGCGGTGTCCAACGCGCAGCTTGCCCTTCAGACCACGACCGTGATCCGCGACCGCATGGTTCAGGCGTATCAGGACGTGATGAAAATGACGATCTGACCATGCAGGCCATCGATCTCGGCGCCATTCTGGAGCAGACCTTCCTCGTCGCTCTCAAGCTGAGTACTCCTGCTCTTCTGACCGCGCTCGGGGTCGGTCTTCTGGTTTCCCTCGTACAGGCTGTCACCCAGCTCAATGAAGCCACGCTGTCCTTCGTGCCGAAGGTTCTGGCCATCGGTGCCGTCATGGTCATGGCCGGCTCCTTCATGACTGCAACACTCATCAGCTTTACGCGACATCTCTTCGACCAGCTCATCCTCGTCGGTACCACCTGAGCCCCCGCCTTCCGGATCCGGAGTTGACTGACATGCCTGTATCCGGATTTTCCGGTCTGAAAGACGCTCTGCTGTGAATGCTGGTTTTGCCGGTCCGGGCGGAGCAAGCGCGCTACAGGGGCTAGATCTCAGTGGACCGGCCCTGAGCGTCTGGGCCCTCGCCTTTGTTCTGGTCCTTTCCCGCACCGGGGCGGTCGTCATGGTCATGCCGGGTCTTGGTGAACAGTCCATGCCCATGATGATCCGTGCGGGATGCGCCATCACCCTCACGGTCCTGCTCCTTCCACTCGTCGCCCCTCTGCTGATGCAGGACCATCTGGATGCACTGGCCCCGCTGGAGCTCTGCGGCATGATCGCAGTCGAGCTCTTTGCCGGGATCCTGATCGGCTGGATGGCGCGTCTGATCTGCATGGCCCTGCCGATTGCCGGACAGATCATCGCAGTCTGCATGGGAATTTCCAGCGTCCTTCAGCCGGACCCCGATCTCGGTTCTGGCAGTTCCGCACCTGCCCGCTTCCTGAACCTGCTGGCGCCTCTCGTGCTTCTCGTGACCGGCGCATATATCCTGCCCGTCCGCGCGATCCTCGGCAGTTACAGCATCATTCCGCCGGGAGGAGCCCTACTTGCCGCTGCTTCTCACGCACACTGGAACCTGCTGGGCGATTCCGCCCAAGGCATCATCCAACTCACGGAACGCAGCTTCGCCCTCGGGCTGGAGCTCAGTGCGCCATTTCTGATCCTGTCGCTTGTCTGGCAGGGCATGCTCGGCATCATGACGCGCCTGCTTCCCACCCTGCAGATCTATAATGCCGCCAGCCCCCTTCAGCTTCTCGGCGGCATCGCTCTTCTGGGCCTCACGCTGAGCACCATGGTCACGATCTGGCAGGGACAGGCTTTCGACGTCCTCCGGGCCCTTCCAGGACTTTGAAGCATGTCTGATTCCGACGACAAGACAGAAGCCCCGTCCTCACAACGCCTTCAGAAGGCGCGTGAGGACGGGCAGATCGTCATGTCACGAGAGGCCATGAATTTCGTGGCTCTTCTTGGCGGATTTGCAGGAATTTTCATGGTCCTGCCATATCTGGTGACGGACTTTGTACACGTCATGCAGGCCCTCATGGCCAATGCCGGCACGGTCCCCATGGCACAGGGGGGCCTGCTCAACAGTACGGACCATGCCATTGAAGCCGGACTGAAGCTGGCCGTGCCAATGGCAGCGACCGTCGCCGTGCTCTGCCTTGGGGGCGGGTTTCTGCAGACAGGGTTCCTCATCCATCCTGAATCCCTGCTTCCGAAATTCGAACGGATCTCTCCTCTGGCGGGTTTCAAGCGCATCGCCGGTGGCGGAACGCTTCCCGATACGTTCAAGGCGCTCGCGAAATTTGCGATTTTTGCCGTGGTCCTTTGGAATATCTCCAAAGGTGCCATCCCGAGCGCGCCGCGCATGGTCGGGATGGAACCCGGCCCCCTATTGAAAATGATGACGGATCTCGGCTTCAGGGCCGCATCCGCCATGATTCTGGCGCAACTGGTCATCGCCGGCTTTGATATTTTCTGGATGCGTTTCCGGCATATCTCCAAACTGAAGATGAGCCGCGAAGACCTCAAGGACGAATACAAAAACACCGAAGGCGATCCGCACGTCAAAGGCCGCCAGAAAGCCCTGCGCGCAAAAGCGGCCAGGCAGCGCATGATGGCTGCCGTCAAGACAGCGACCGTTGTCGTCACCAATCCGACGCATTACGCCGTCGCACTCGTTTACGAGAGAGGTGGCGGTGGCGCGCCCCGGATCGTGGCAAAAGGTATGGACGATGTTGCGGCCCGCATCAGAGACATCGCACAGGACAACCGGATCCCGATTGTGGCCAATCCGCCCCTGGCGCGTGCGCTTTTCACCCTTCCCCTCGACAGCGAAATCCCTGCTGAGCATTTCAAGGTCGTTGCGGCCATCATTGCCTATGTCTGGAAACTCAAACGCCCTGCCAGCCGTTCTGCTCCCCTGCGATAGACACAACCGGCCTTCCTGAAAAAATCTTTTCTGGAAGCGACCATACCCCTTGGCGAGAAGGGGGTCAGGCATGATATGTCTGCACGAGAACATTTTGCGAACACAGGAAGCCGGCAATCGCGGAAATCACGGCTCTTTGCGAGAGTGGCCGCCCGGTCTATCGTATCCTGGAAACGCCAGCCCAAACCTACTGCGAGGATTGAATGGACAAGACCAAGGCGCTTGAAGGCGCACTCAGCCAGATTGAGCGTGCCTTCGGCAAAGGCTCGATCATGCGCATGGGCCAGCGCCCGAAAGTGGAAACCAATGTGATTTCCACCGGGTCCATCGGGCTGGACATCGCGCTGGGGATCGGCGGCATGCCCCGCGGCCGTATCGTCGAAATCTATGGACCGGAAAGTTCCGGCAAGACCACCCTCGCGCTGCACGTTCTGGCTGAAGCCCAGAAGAAGGGCGGGACCGTGGCCTTCATCGATGCAGAACATGCGCTAGATCCGGGGTATGCCCGCAAGCTTGGCGTCAACATCGACGATCTTCTCCTGAGCCAGCCGGATGCCGGCGAACAGGCGCTGGAAATTGCCGACACGCTGGTCCGCTCCGGCGCCGTTGACGTGCTGGTCGTGGACTCTGTTGCGGCCCTCGTTCCCCGCGCCGAGCTTGAAGGCGACATGGGCGACAGCCATGTTGGCCTGCACGCGCGTCTCATGAGCCAGGCCCTGCGCAAGCTGACGGGAACGGTCTCGCGCTCCAACACGCTCGTCATCTTCCTGAACCAGATCCGCATGAAGATCGGCGTGATGTTCGGTAATCCGGAAACGACGACTGGCGGTAACGCGCTGAAGTTCTACTCGTCCATCCGCCTCGACATCCGTCGCATCGGGTCCATCAAGGACAAGGACGAGGTCGTCGGCAACCAGACCCGTGTCAAGGTCGTGAAGAACAAGATGGCGCCCCCGTTCCGTCAGGTCGAGTTCGACATCATGTACGGCGAAGGCATCAGCAAGATGGGCGAACTGCTCGATCTGGGCGTGAAGGGCAACATCGTCGAGAAATCCGGCGCATGGTTCTCCTTCGACAGCCAGCGCATCGGACAGGGCCGTGAAAACGCCAAGCAGTTCCTGCGCGAGCATCCGGAGATGGCCTCCGAGATCGAGCGTCGCATCCGCGCAGAAGCCGGCGTCCTCTCCGACGCCCTCATGACGGATCCGGAGCCCGACGCAGACGGCACCCCGAAAGACTGAAACGAAAAAGGGCTCCTTCCGGAGCCCTTTTTTATGCCGTGTAACTGTCGCGCAGAAGGTCGCTCAGGCGGCGACCTTGCTCCGGACACGATCCCAGAGCTTCGCGCCCTTGATGATCGCGCGCGCGATCATCGGCGTCGTCGTCGGACGCAGCAGACGCGGATCATAGCCGGAGAACCGGCGGTCATCCTCGTCCAGACAGAGCTGCATCAGGTCCGGAAGACTGATGTCCATCGTCGTCATGTCCTTGGCACCCGTGACCGTGAAATTGTTGTCCTGGGTGTGCTCTTCCCCGTTCTCGTCAATCGAACGAGCCAGCCCCATGCGCTCATAGGCCAGGAACAGCCAGACCCCGATCACACGCAACTCGAACCACGGCCGCTTCCAGAACGGCATGGTCGCCCGGTGCCAGGCCAGCCAGTTCGCGAACAGCAGGATATGGCGGCATTCTTCCTGCATCACCGGCTCAAACGTCTCGATCAGTTCCTGCGGGAACAGCCCGGCGCGCTCGGCCAGCGCAAACAGACCGAACGCGAAGAAACTGTCCACACATTCCGAGAACCCCGTGACCAGATACGCCCATTCCGTATCCTTCGGCGTGACATACGGAGGCTCCGGCGCCATCGGAATGTTGTAGGCCTCGACCAGCTTGGTCAGGACTTCCTTGTGCCGGTTCTCTTCCCAGGCATTGCGCGACAGCGCGTCCTTCATGTCCGGATCGGTGATCATGTCCGCATAGGCGGCCATGCGCAGGCGGGCCTTGCCCTCGGTCTGGACCGCAATATCCCAGATCGGCAGCGACGTGATGCGATGCAGCGTCTCCGGATCCAGCTTCGGCCAGTCGATCACGGACGGCTTGTACGGATTGAACGTATCGCGGAACATCGCGGCGACGGCCCGTTTGTGCTCTTCCGTACCGGGCTTGAGCGGCCCCTGGATCGGGCTGCTCCAGTGGCGCGCTTCGTAATCAACGCGCTCGAGCGTCTTCTCCGACGGTGCGTCGGGAAGATGGGAGTAGATTTCGGCCAGACTTTTCATGACTGTGTTCGCGGCGTGCCGGAAAGGCACGCCGTGCCCCTTAGAGCTTGTAGTTTTTACTTGAGTTCGGTTGCCGAGTGGATGATGCGGTTCACGAGGCCATAGGCAATGGCTTCATTGGCCGACATCCAGTAATTCCGGTCCGTATCCTTGGCGACCTTTTCGTAGGTCTGCCCGGTTTCCTTGGCGAAAATCCGGTTCAGACGCTCGCGCATCTTGATGATCTCGCGGGCCTCGATGTCGATATCCGTTGCCGGACCACGCACGCCACCCATCGGCTGATGCAGCAGGAAGCGCGTGTTCGGCAGGCAGACACGCCGTTCCGGACGGCCGGCGGCGTAGATCAGCGCACCGGCAGAAGCGACCCAGCCCGTTCCGATCATGTTGATCGGCGCAATCGAATCCACGAAACGGATCATGTCATGGATGGTATCGCCACTCTCGACATGGCCACCCGGCGAGTTCACATACACGTCGATCGGCTTGTCGGACGTTCCGGCCAGCGCCAGAAGGCGGCCGGTGACATCGCGGGCGATCTTGTCGTTGATACCGCCGAAGATCAGGACTTTCCGCTGATCGAACAGACGGCCCTCAAGCTCGCTGATCGGGCTGTTCAGCGTCTTGTTGTCGTCTTCCCGGGTTTCGGGCTCCGGAGCATCCGGCTCGTCGTCCAGGCGGGTCGGGGTCATTCTGGTGATATCCATATCGTTTCCAGATCCAGCATGCATCTTCATACCCCCTATCCTGCGCTTCGTTTTCGTCGGTGCCAAGTCCTCCTTCGGATCGGGCTTCCGATCCGGACCGACAGGAACTCTCGCCATCCCTGCCACGAACCGCTAGTCTCCGCCGCATTTGGACATTCTACAGACGGCAGGAACGGCACAGTGGTCCCAGGGAACAGCAGGCAGCCCATGACAGCGGCGACACGCAGGACTGCGGGGAAAATCCCGTTTCTCCTGCTGATGACCGCGCCGCTGCTGGCGGCCTGCCAGCATCAGGACGCAACGGACACCGTAACCGGCTGGTGGCACAACTTTGAAGGTGGCGAGATTGCCAAGCTGCGCGCCCCGCCGCCGGGCGAGAACCTGCGCTATCCACATGTCGGCCGCACCCCGACGCAGGCCCCCGACCTTCCGACACCCGAGGCACGTCTGTCACTGACGACACAGCTTGAAGCCCAGCGGAACCTGGCCCAGCGCGAAAGCGCGGCCCAGGGCGCCCTGCCGACCATTCCCCCGCCGCCCAAACCTGCCTCGGCCGCCACCATAGCCAATACGGAACAGAGCGGCATGACCATGACGACAGTCGGACAGCCGGAACCGGAAAGCCCTTCCGCCATAAATCCGGCGCCCGATCTGGCGCCCGACCATCTGGCGACGACATCGGCCCCCAATGCTTCCGCACCGGCAAAAAAGACAGCCCCCTCCGCTCCGGCAGCGGAAGCCGAACTCCCTGCCGTCGTCGCAAAATCCATTCCCCCGACCCCGCCGGGCCAGTTCCCGAAAATCGGTGATCTGCCTCCGCCCCCGCCGCAGTTCCCGGGCTTCGACCTGCCGCGTGATGCAATGGTCAGTGATTCCGTTCGCCCGGATATCGACACGTCCACGCCCGAAGGCACCCTGATCCGCTTCCAGCCCGCAACGGACCACGTCACGGGTGATCCGCAGGGCGATTACCAGCACATTGTTTCTCTGCGCGGGAACAGACGCCTGACCATCCTTGGCTTCGGGGCCTTCATGAGCGCGGATGCGGCCCTCGCGCCCGGGGACCAGAACCGGGAAATCGCGCTGGGCCTGCTGCGCGCCCGGGTGGTCGCCCGCGCCCTGATCGCACGCGGCGTGCCCGCATCCGCAATCATTCTCAGGGCGGAAGCCATTGGCGATGGCGTCCGGGTTACGATCAACGACTGACGCAGCGAGCGGCCCGGAAGGCGACATTGTGAGATCGGGAACAGTCAGGCTGTTCCACTCCTGAAAAAACCTGTCTATCGTCGCTGCTCCCTTTCACCCTCTGTCCCAGAGCTGGTCATGACCGAAGAGTTCCACCGCATCCGCCGCCTGCCGCCCTACGTGTTCGCTGAAGTGAACAAGGCCAAGGCCGCCGCGCGAGCCGCCGGTGACGACATCATCGATCTGGGCATGGGCAACCCCGACAGTGCGCCCCCGGCTCACGTCGTGCAGAAGTTGATCGAGACGGTCGGCAATCCGCGCGCGCATGGCTATTCCGTCAGCCGCGGCATCCCGGGCCTGCGCAAGGCCATGGCGAACTATTACGAGCGCCGGTTCAACGTCTCGCTGGACCCGGAAACCGAGGTCATCGCGACCCTTGGCTCCAAGGAAGGTCTGGCCAATCTGGCCGCCGCCATCACAAGCCCCGGCGACACGATCCTGGTCCCGAACCCGTCCTACCCTATCCACCAGTTCGGCTTCATCATCGCCGGCGCCTCCGTCCGTTCGATCCCGGCCACGCCGGACGAGGACATGCTCCGCGCGCTCGAGCGTGCCGTCCGGCACTCGGTCCCCAAGCCGACAGCCCTGATCGTCAACTTCCCGTCCAACCCGACAGCCTTTGTCGCGAACCTTGATTTCTACAAGGAACTCGTGGCCTTCGCGCGCCGGGAAGAGATCTGGATCCTGTCCGATCTGGCTTACGCGGAAATCTATTTCAACGAGAACGAACCGCCTCCGTCCCTGCTCGCCGTTCCAGGCGCAAAGGACGTGGCCGTCGAGTTCACGTCGATGTCCAAGACCTATTCCATGGCGGGCTGGCGCATGGGCTTTGCGGTCGGCAACCCGCGCCTGATCCAGGCCCTCACACGCATCAAGTCCTATCTGGACTACGGCGCCTTCACCCCGATCCAGGTCGCATCCGTCGCCGCCCTGAACGGCCCGCAGGACTACGTTTCCGAAATCCGCGCCATGTACAAGGACCGCCGCGACGTGCTGCTGCGCGGCCTGCAGAGCGCAGGATGGGACGTCCCTGCACCGGCAGGCTCGATGTTCGCCTGGGCCCCCATCCCGCCCGCTTTCGCCGAAATGGGCAGCGTCGCCTTCTCCAAGCTGCTTCTCAAGGAAGCAGGGGTTGCGGTTGCGCCCGGCCTCGGTTTCGGGGAATACGGCGAGGGCTTTGTCCGGATCGGACTTGTCGAAAACACCCAGCGGCTGCGTCAGGCGACGCGGGCCATCAAGGGCTTCATGTCCCGGCACGGCGCCGGGGCCGGAACCGCTGATCTTCTTGGAGCTGCATCATCGTGAAACCACTGCGGATCGGACTGGCTGGACTCGGGACTGTCGGGATCGGTGTCATTCGTCTCCTGCGTGAGAACGCTGACATGATTACCGCCCGGGCTGGCCGCCCGATCGAAGTCGTGGCCATCACGGCCCGGGACCGTACCCGCGACCGCGGCGTGGACCTGTCCGCCATGCGGTGGCACGACAGCGCCACTGCCGTGGCACAGGACCCGGAGATTGACGTCGCCGTCGAACTCATCGGCGGCTCCGAAGGCCCGGCGCGTGACATGGTGCGCACCGCGCTCGAACGCGGCCTGCCGGTCGTGACCGCCAACAAGGCACTCGTGGCCCTGTATGGCGACCGTCTCAGCCGCCTGTCCTCGGAAAAGAACGCTCCCCTCCTGTTCGAGGCAGCCGTGGCTGGTGGCATCCCCGCCATCAAGCTCGTCCGCGAAGGACTGGCGGCCGATCGTCTGCTCAGCGTTGGCGGCATCCTGAACGGCACCTGCAACTACATCCTAACCGAAATGCGCGCCACGGGCCGGGACTTCACCGACGTCCTGACCGAAGCACAGGCCAAGGGCTATGCCGAAGCCGAACCGTCAACGGACGTGGACGGCTGGGACACGGCCCATAAGCTGGCCATTCTCGCCGGTCTGGCCTTCCAGCCCGTCGCGTTCGACACCCTGTCCGTGCAGGGTATCCGCGACATCACCGCGACCGACCTGAAATTCGCCGATCAGCTCGGATACCGCATCAAGCTCCTCGGCATGGCCCGGCAGGCTGAAAACGGCACCGTCGCCGCCTGGGTGCGTCCATGCCTCGTCCCGGCCAGCGCGCCCATCGCCAGCGTCGAGGGCGTCTTTAACGCCGTCTCCACGCAGGGCGTATTCAGCGGCCCCATGACCATTTCCGGCCGCGGCGCCGGCGAAGGCCCGACTGCCAGCGCCGTGGTCGCCGATCTCATCGATCTGGCCCGTGGAAGCGCTATTCCCGTCTGGGGCACGCAGTCCGTTCCGGCCCCCGTCGCCTGCGCGAATCTCGCTGATTTGAACAGTGCATTTTATTTACGTGTGAACGTTCAGGACCGTTCGGGCGTAATGGCTGACCTGACATCGGTTCTTCGGGACCATGATGTCTCTGTTCACTTTGTTTCCCAGCATGATGCTGCAACAGGATGTGCTGACCTGGCGATCGTAACCCATCAGGTTCCTGAAAAGGCCATCCATGCAGCTGCCACAGCGCTTGCAGCTCTTCCTGTCGTGACAGGAAAGCCACTGGTGCTCAAAATCGAGGATCCCCTTGCGTGATCGACCCTCAGAATGTTCTCCCGTACCGCGTCACTGACCGTAATCTGGCTCTCGAGCTCGTCCGTGTAACGGAAGCGGCCGCAATCGCTTCCGCCCACTGGACCGGTCGCGGCCAGAAGAACGAAGCCGATGGCGCCGCTGTGCAGGCCATGCGCGCCGCTTTCGACACCGTCGCCATCGATGGCGTCGTCACCATTGGTGAAGGCGAGATGGACGAAGCGCCGATGCTCTATATCGGCGAGAAAGTCGGCTCCGGTGGCCCGGCCATGGATATCGCGGTCGATCCGCTCGAAGGCACCAATCTGTGCGCCAAGAGCCTGCCCAACGCCCTGACGGTCGTGGCCCTCGCCGAGCGTGGCAAGTTCCTGCACGCGCCTGACATCTACATGGAAAAGATCGTCGTAGGCCCTGACCTGCCTGAAGGCGTGGTGGATCTGGATGCCTCGATCGGCAACAACCTCCGTTCGCTGGCCAAGGCCAAGAAGCGCGATGTTTCGGACATGGTTCTCTGCGCACTTGACCGCGAAAGACATGAAGAACTCATCGCCCATGCCCGCGAAGCCGGCGCACGCGTCATGCTCCTGAGCGACGGTGACGTGGCGGCTGCCATCGCCACCTGTATCGATGGCAGCGGCGTGGATCTCTATGCCGGTTCAGGCGGTGCTCCAGAAGGCGTTCTCGCCGCCGCAGCCATCCGATGCATGGAAGGCCAGATGCAGGGCCGCCTTCTGTTTGAAGATGACAGCCAGCGCGAGCGTGCCCGTGAAATGGCCAACGGCCTCGATCCGGCCCGCAAGCTCTTCCTGCACGACATGGCCTCTGGTCACGTCCTGTTCTCCGCAACAGGCGTCACATCCGGCCCGCTCCTGAAGGGCGTGGAGCGTCCAAGCCCGACCCGGGCCCGCACACATTCCATCGTCATGCGTTCAAAATCCGGCACGGTGCGCTATATAGAAAGCCACCATACCTTCAAACCGAAGGCACAAGCCGCTTCCTGAACGGAGAACCATGCTCGCAGACGATACGGGTGCCGTCCTCGGCGTAACCCGAAGTGCAGGACACCGCCGCTGGATCTGGCGCGATCCCCGCCTGGCGGAAGCAGACAATCGCCTGGCACTCGCCCTGGCCCAGCAGGCCGGTATTCCCGAACTTCTGGCCCGTATCCTCTCGGCACGAGGCGTCGCTCCCCACGACGCCTCTTCGTTTCTCAATCCCCGTCTGCGCGATGCCATGCCCGACCCGTCCTGCCTGCAGGACATGGACCGGGCCGCCGAACGCCTCGCACAGGCCGTGCGCAACCGCGAGCATGTTGGCCTGTTCGGCGACTACGACGTGGACGGCGCCTGCGGAACTGCCCTCGTCTGCGACACGCTGCGCGAACTCGGCTGCACCGTCAGCACCCACATTCCCGACCGCCTGACCGAAGGCTACGGCCCCAACACCGAAGCCCTTGAAAACCTGCTCTCCGAAGGCGCCACGCTTCTGGTCTGTATCGACTGCGGCACAGCAGCGATCGACATCCTCAACGGCCTGACCGACCGTGCCGATATCATCGTCCTCGACCACCACAAACCCGACGGGGCAGCCTTACCGAAAGGCATTGTGGTCAACCCGAACCGTCTGGACTGCACCTCCGGGCTGGGAAGCATCTGCGCCACGGCGGTCGCCTTCCTCACCATGGTCGCCACGATCCGCCATCTGCGCCGCACCAACTGGTTCGATGAAGGTCAGGTCATTCCCGACCTGCTCAAACGCCTCGACCTCACGGCGCTGGCGACCATCTGCGACGTCATGCCTCTGACCGGCCTGAACCGCGCTCTGGTCATGCAGGGCCTGCGCGTCATGTCCCGTGGCGAGCGCCTCGGACTGGCCACGCTGTCCTCCGTCGCAGGCGTGAAAGAAGAAGCCAGCGCCATGGCCTGCGGCTTTGCCCTCGGTCCCCGCATTAATGCTGGTGGCCGCATCGCACAGGCCGATCTGGGCCTGAAACTCCTGCTGTCGGACGATGTCGTGGAAGCCCGCGCCCTCGCCGAACAGCTCGACCGCGTCAACCGCCAGCGCCAGACCGTCGAATCCACAATCCTCGATTCCGCCATGGAACAGGCACAGCAGCAGCTCGATGCGGGCCACGCCGTCATCTTCCTGCATGGTGAAACATGGCACCCCGGCGTCGTTGGCATCGTCGCAGGCCGCCTGAAAGAGCGCTACAACCGCCCCGCCCTCGTCGCGGCCCTGACGGATGGCGTCATCAAGGGCTCGGGCCGCTCCGTCCCCGGACTGGATCTCGGAACCGCCATCATCGCCGCCCGTCAGAACGGCCTGCTCCTCACCGGCGGCGGCCACGCCATGGCAGCCGGCTTTTCGCTTTCTGCCGATCGCACGGATGAGTTCCACAGCTGGCTCGACACACAGCTTTCCAGCGCCCTCACCCTTCCCAAACAGGACGCCCTGAAGCTCGACGGCATCATGACCCTGGCCGGCGCCTCCATCGCTGTCGCCGACCAGCTTGCCCGGCTGGAACCCTTCGGCCCCGGTAACGAAGAACCGGTCCTCGCCATCAGCAATATCCGCTGCGTCAAAAGCGAGCGTATCGGCAAGGACGGCAACACCCTGCGCGTCATCCTGCAAGGCGAGGACGGAGGCACACGCCTGCGCGGCCTGGTCTTCCGTGCAGCCGACAAACCCTTCGCCGCCCTGCTGGAAGACCGCTCCATGCCACTGGTCCATGTCGCAGGCACATTGCGGGCCGAGACATGGCAGGAGAGAAAAAATCTGTCTTTTTTCATTTCTGACGCTGCCCCCGCTTGACGGACGCAGGAGCCGCCCCTATACACCCGCTCACGCCTTTAGTCCCGTTCGTCTAGAGGCCTAGGACACCGCCCTTTCACGGCGGCAACACGGGTTCGAATCCCGTACGGGACGCCACGGCTTTCAGCCAAAAAACAGATTTTTCGCCATGTCAGGTTATGGTCTCATGAGACCGCTACAGACACTGACCTTCTGCGCTCAGGCGCGGATACAGTGGCGTCTTTTTTAAGTGATCTGAACTCTGGTTGTTCTCAGCCATTGAGTTGTCTCCTCAATGGAGGCGCTCATGCCTTTTCCAGACCGCACTTTCCCTAATGCTCATGAAAACCCGCGTGATCGGGCTCAGTCTGTATTTGCTCCCTTCTTCATGATGAGCATCTGAGGATGGCCCATGCACGAACGGAAGACACAGCTTCCGCATCGCAGGGCAAAGAAGCCCTGTTCTGGAAAAAACCGAGAATCGTGGCGATCCCCGTATGCAATGAGGAAGACCACATCGTCGCCTGTCTCCTCGCCCTGGCAGCGCAGACGTCCCTTCCGGACAGGGTTGTCCTGTGGATCAACAATACGACGGACGAGACCTGTGATCGGGTTCTCTCTGTAGCCCACAGGCTTCCGTTTGAGCTGGAAACGGTCACGGCCTGTTATCCTCCGGCCATTGCGAGTGCCGGACAGGCGCGCCGTGACGCCATGGCGCATGCCGCCAGCACGGCCTCACCTGATGCGATCCTCCTGACCACGGACGCCGACAGCGAGGTCGCCAGTGACTGGATCGACAGCATTCTTGCGGCCTTTATCCGGTATCCTGTGGAAGCGGTTTTCGGGCGGGTCCTGCTGCTGCCCGAAGAATACAGGAAGATTCCGCTTCATCTGCATGAAGATGAACAATCCGAACGGGCCTATGGCGCGCTTCTGGAGCAGATCGGACTTCTGCTCAGCCCCGAACCCCATGACCCGTGGCCACGGCATCTGGAACATTCAGGCGCCAGTATCGCCGTAACCCATGCGGCCTGGCGCAGGGTGGGCGGCATTCCGGACGTGCCTTCCGGAGAAGACCGGGCATTCGCCAGGGCCCTGCGACAGAACGGCATTGCGGTTCGTCATGCGCCCCAGGTGCAGGTCTATGTCTCGGCGCGCCTTCAGGGGCGTGCTCGCGGTGGAATGGCGGAAACTCTGGCGCGGCGCCTGATCGCCCAGGATGAATATATTGACGATGCCTTCGAACCCGTCTCCCGGCGCCTGCTGCGCATCCGCAGAGAACTCGCGTACTGGCAGAGCCAGTCTTCTTTCCTCAATATCCCCTATCCGGAGCTTCCTGTGGTCTGCATCCGCAGGAAGGAACTGGCCCAACATCATGAACGGGCCTTACGGGTTCTCAAGCGCCTTCGTCAGATGAACCGTCGTTCACTGGAGAATTTCCCGATCGAAACAGCCGGTCAATACGATATCCCTCCCCCTGTTCTGACAGGTCCGGAACCCAGTGTCTTTCATGGCAGGCCCGGATAAAATATTCGGCCGCTTCATTCCCGGTGCAGGGCGTATCCGTCTGTCCGGTCCAGTTGACGATCAGGATATGGCCGTTGGATTTGAGACTCTCCATGACACTCCCCGCAAGACTGCGGATGTCTTGCGGCGTCAGGAAATAAAGAAGCTCGGAGATCAGAACGAGATCACAGCCCGAAGCGTCTGCAGCAGGATAATCTGAAGGCAGGAAGGCTTTCAGAAAGCTGACATGCTCCTGCCCCTCACACCGCCGTCCTGCAAGCGCCAACGCGTTTTCCGAAGCATCGACCGCCAGAACACGCCCGCAACGCTGTGCCAGCGCCAGAGTACCGACGCCGATTGCACATCCGAGTTCCACCGCAAAGGAAATGGGCGAAGCCGGAAGACATTCCAGAACCCGCGAGAGTTTCTGGCGCTCATACGCGCTGCTTTCAAAGCGCCATGGGTCGGGATTATCCTGAAAGAGGCGTTCAAAAACCTCCGGTTTCCATGTCTCCGCACTCATGACGCGATGAAGATTTCATAGGGCTGAAGCATTTTCTCCAGCAGATGTTCGGGAAGAACAAAGCCGCCCGGATCATCATCCACGACCAGACCTCTCTGGCTTCGATGCGCCTCAATGGCGTCCCGTTTCCTGCCCAGAAACGGCCGGATATCAAGCCGCCATCCTGCCGGGGCGGCCTCATCGATTTCCATTTCAGGAGGCAGCGTCAGCCCCCAGACAGGGTACGACAGAAGCCGCAGATACGGCAGCAGCGCCTTCAGCTTTTGCCCCATCATCCAGACAGCCTCGTGATCGCAGTGCGGATCATACCGCCAGGGGACCAGAAGCGTCTGGCACTCATAGCGGCCGATCATTTCGGTAAGATGACGGATGACGGCATCGAAATTGTCGCCTTGTGTTGGAACACCTGCATCCTGCAATTCCAGAAACAGCAGCCGCTCGGAAGGAAGGCCGAGCACTGTCGCTGCGTCCCGGCTTTCTTCCTGACGAAGCCGTGCAATCCGCGCAGGCGGCCATGTCACTGAACCACGATGGGACGCGGAACCGTCAGAAACGATCACAACCAGCGGCGGATGCCCCTCCCTCACCGCAGAGGCAATAAATCCCCCGCATCCCAGACTTTCATCATCCGGATGCGGGGAGAGAATGAGCGCCGTTCCGGGGGCGATTGTCTCAAAAGACGCGACCGGAAAATCTGCAAAATGCTGAAGCACGTCCCGGACTTTCATATGCAGTCCTCCGGCCAGTCATGTCTGACAAACCATGCCGCGCCTTCGGTCAGAGCCTCGTCCGGAGCGGGCTGTCGCAGATAGGTCGCCAGATCCCGCATGACCTGCTCGACCGCCCGCCCTTTTACAAAGGCCGAAAGTCCCAGACCGCGCTGCACCAGCGTGATCAGTTCCAGAGCCGCGCGTTCAACGGCCAGCCGCGCCAGATTGACAGTTGCCGTAACCTCCTCGGGGGACATGTCCGGGCAGTCACATGCCGCCTGAGCAGCCTGCTCGACCCACAGGGAGGCTGTCTTCTGGAGGATCATGGCCTCTCCGATCCGGCAGAGCTGATGCGGATTGTCAGCCCGCTTGCGGGCCAGAAGGTCTTCCCTCAGCAGATCGACCAGCCGATCCACAGCGCCCAGCGCAACGGCCGATCCGCGCCAAGCTCCCGCAGAAAACTCAGGCTGTCGCAGATAATCCCCCGCAGCCCCCAGAATATCCTGAGCAGAAACTGACAGACCGCTAAAATCATAGGCTCCCGTGCCACTGGCCTGCATCCCGGTCAGCTTGCCCGGTCCTGGCCGCCGGCGAGCGGGATCCGTGGTTGGCACGAGAAGCATGACCGACTCTTCCTGCTCGGTCATTGCCGTGATCAGCGCGAGGCCAACCTCACTGACACCGCTGGCAAATCCCTTGATCCCGGAAAGCCTGTATGTTTCGCTATCCTTTCGCAGTCTCACAGATGGCTCGCCATCCGTCACCCATATCCCGGCCAGTACCCCGTTTTTCAGCGTGGTGGCCAGGCTATAACGCTGCTCTGGCGTGCCATACAGCGCTACAAGACGGACAACATTCACATGCCCTTCAAGACACCGTCCCAGAGACAGGCTCAAATAACCCGCCCGCCGCAGAAGCAGCGACAGAAGCCTCCCCTCGTCAGACGGGGAGGCCAGCCCCAGCCCACCTTCCTCAACAGAAAGAAGGGCATCCAGCGCCCCGATCTGTCGCAGGGATTTCAGGAGGTCTGACGGGAACAGATTTTCTTCTGGCGTAAAGGGCCTGGCTTTCCAGTCCGCGAACAGATGCTTCAGTCTGGCCCGAAAGGCAGACCGTTCCCCCTCGGTCATCCCATGACCAGAATTCAACATGCCCTGTGACCCTTCCGCGCAGCCCGTTCTGGGCAACGCCTGCACGTCAGGAAGGGATCCCGATTAAAATCGCAACGCCGGTCACTATTCTGCGGGAATGGAGCAGGCGCCCATCCTGCGTCCTATCATGCGCCCTCAGAGGCCGGTGAATGCGTCTCCGGCATCCCCCACGCAAACAGACAGGCCACGGCAGCCCCTGTCAGCCCCAGAACCACGAATGTCGTATTGAACCCATAGCCTGACGCCAAGGCACCCCCTGCAAGATTGGACAGGAGCGCCCCGATGGTCCCCAGCGCCAGCCCCAGACCGATCAGCAGATTGCGCCGTCCGCTGCCGGAAGCGATGTCCGAAAGGATGGCATAGAACAGCACCAGAATGATGCCTGAAGACAGCCCGTCGAGGATCTGGACCAGGACCAGCGTCGGCCAGTCCGCGCTCAGGATGACGAGACCATCCCGCACGGGTTGCAGGCCGAGTGCGAACACGAACAACGGCTTGCGTGGCCATTGCGGTGCGTTCTTGCCCACGAGAAGGGCCACAGGCGCCATGGTGATCTGGGCCACCACGATGCAGATGGCCGTCACGCTTGCCGGATCGCCAAGATGAAAAAAGGCATAACGCTCGATCATGAGCGGGACCACGGCGCCATTGGCAACATTGAAGAGCAGGTAGGTCGCCAGAAAAACGGCCAGCCGCGCTTCGGAAAGGAGTGTGCAGATCGCCCGCAGTGTCTGCCGCAGCGAAGCGGCATCCCGCGACTGTTCGGAAGGGACGTCCGCACGTTTCGAAAAGCCCCCGATCAGCAGCAGACTGACTGCCGCAAGCCCGCCCACACCCCACAAAGGCGCAACAGGCCCCATCATCCTGCCAAGAAGACTCATCACAAAACCGGACGACGCATTGCCCAGATGATTGAAGGATTCATTGCGGCCCATACGCGCGATATAGCCTCTGGCTCCCGCCGTATGATGGCTGATGGCCGCAAGAATGGGCGTAAAGAGGGCCCCCGCGCCACCCGCAATGAAATGGGCCAGAACAATGGGATAAAACAGCGGCGCCCAGGCCATTACCGCGACGGACAGGAACGTCACGGCACAGCACACAGCGAGCATCAGGCGCCGGCGCGGGAAGATATCCAGAGCCCATCCGCCGATGAACCGGGCCAGAACCGCCCCAAGCCCGCCCGCTGCAATCGCCGCGCCGATCCGGCTTGAAGGCCAGCCCTGTATGGTCAGGAAGGCTGTCAGGAAGTTCCCCAGATTGTCCTGAACATCCGCGAGGAGGAAGCTCAGACCGTCCAGGGAAACGTCATCCCTCCGGGGCCCGATCTGTGCTCTGTTTTTCGTCACCATAATTCCCGTCAAAGTCTTTTCGCAGTCGTCCCTCGTACTGAACGGTCGGGTCACGGGTCCGTTACAAAAAACAGTAAGGGTTTTTCTGTTCTGAAAAGACTGATCCTGCGCGGTCAGGCCCGTATCTGCGGGATGTTTATTATCAGCACGCATTTTATGACCGGGATCACAGAGAATTCCGTGAAACCTGAACGCTCCCGGACTCTTACACCCTGACACGCTGAAAAACCTGACACCGAACGGAGCGCCCTCCCATGACCGATGTGTCTGTCGCCAGCCCCTGTCATCTCCGGATCAATGGAAAATCCTGTTCTGCCGACCTGCCGCCCAGCGTGACCCTGCTGGACCTGCTGCGGGAACGTCTGGACCTCACGGGAACGAAGAAGGGATGCGATCACGGACAGTGCGGCGCCTGCACCGTTCTCGTCGATGGCAAGCGGGTCAAAAGCTGCCTCATCCTGGCCGTCTCGATCCCCGATACCGAAGTCACGACGATCGAAGGTCTGGCACCGGATGGGCATCTGCACCCGATGCAACAGGCCTTTATCGACCGGGACGCCTTCCAGTGCGGATACTGCACGCCGGGCCAGATCATGTCGGCCGTGGCGCTTCTGGAAGAAGGCCATGTCCGCACCCGCGAGGAAATCCGGGAGTTCATGAGCGGCAATCTGTGCCGCTGCGGCGCCTATAACGGCATCATCGACGCTATCGAGCAGGTCGTCGCCCGGCAACAGCACGACCGGGCCGGAGAAGCCGCATGAGACAGTTCTCCTATTCGCGCCCTGACACGCTCGACACCGCCTGCCACACACCCGACCACACGCGCTATCTCGCCGGCGGAACCAATCTCATTGATCTGATGAAATCGGACGTCGAACGGCCCGAACATGTCGTCGATCTCAGTGCCCTGTCCATGAGGCAGATCGAGGAACATCCTGATGGCGGCCTGCGCCTCGGCGCCCTCGCCACCAATGCCGACACCGCGGCTCATCCGCTCGTCACCGAACGCTATCCCCTTCTGGCCTCCGCCATTCTCGCCGGTGCCAGTCCGCAGATCCGCAACAAGGCCACGAATGGTGGAAACCTGAACCAGCGCACGCGCTGCCACTATTTCTATGACCCGAACATGGCCTGCAACAAGCGCTCCCCCGGCACGGGGTGTTCCGCAAAAGGCGGACGCAACAGGATCATGGCCATCCTCGGCACCAGCGACTCTTGTATCGCCACATTCCCGTCCGACATGTGCGTGGCCCTCGCGGCCCTGAACGCGGCAGTCAACCTCAAAGGCCCCGAAGGCGAGCGCTCCGTTCCCCTGCGCGACTATCACCGCCTGCCGGAAGACACGCCCTGGCAGGACAACATCCTGCGCGCCGGTGAAATCGTTACATCCATCGACCTTCCGCCGCTCGGCTTCAGCTCCCATCACACCTACCTCAAAATCCGCGACCGCCTGTCTTTCGCCTTCGCGATCGTCTCCGTCGCAGCGGGTCTGCAGATTGAAAACAACACCATCCGAAAAGCCTGCATCGCCATGGGTGGCGTCGGCACGAAACCCTGGTGCGTCCCGGAGGCCGAAGCCCTCCTTGAAGAGAAAACGCCGTCCATCTCCCTGTTCCGCGACGCTGCCGAGTGCCTGCTGCAAGGTGCCGTCACCGACCGCGACAACGCCGCAAAGCTGAAGCTGGCCCCCCGCGTGATCATCCGCGCCCTGTCGCAGGCCGCCGCGGGCACGCCCCAGTCCCAGACGCAAAAGACCATTTTCTGAAAGAACCCGGGTATGACCCTCCATTCAGCAAAAATCGGACAGCCCGTCTCCCGGATCGATGGCCTCGCCAAGGTAACGGGACAGGCCCGATACGCCGCCGAACCCCATCCTGCCGGCATGCTGTACGGCTTCATCGTCAACAGCCCCATCGCCCGCGGCCGGATCGAGGCGATCCGGGACGAGGCCGCCCGCGCGGTGCCGGGCGTGGTGGAGATCATGACGCATCTCAACCGCCCCCACAGCGCGCTTTTTGAAAAATCCTACATGGACGGTCTGGGCGTTCCCGGCTCTCCCTACAGACCCCTCCATGACGCGGAAATCAGCTTCAACGGCCAGCCCGTCGCCGTTGTCCTCGCAGAGACATTTGAAGCCGCCCGTGAAGCCGCCATGCGTCTTGAAGTGGATTACGAACGCTGGCCGCATAACGCGGATTTCGAAGCGTCCCTGCACCAGAAATACATGCCGGGCAAAACACGCAGCAATTACGTGCCGCCCAAATCACGCGGAAACGCTGCCGAGGCCTATGCCCTCAGCCCGATCAAAATCGAAGGGCGCTATCACCTTGCCCCCGAGCATCATAATCCCATGGAAATGCACGCAACCACCGTCATTGCCGAGGATGACGGAACCTTCACGGTCTGGGACAAGACACAGGGTCCGCAGGCCGTACAGGCCTATCTGACCAGCGCCCTGTCCCTTTCAAAGGATCAGGTGCGCGTACGCAATCCCTATGTCGGCGGAGCATTCGGCTCCGGCCTGCGCGCCCAGCACAATGTCTTCCTCGCAGCGCTGGGCGCAAAAATGCTGAAACGTTCGGTCCGGATCACCCTGACACGCCCGCAGATGTTCACCCATGTCTTCCGTCCGGAAGCCGTCATGGACATCGCGCTCGGCGCCCAGCCGGATGGTACGTTGCAGTCCATGATCGTCGATGGCGTGACAGACACGTCGCGCTTTGAGCACAACATGGAAAATCTCGTGATCTGGGGCCTGATCAACTACAAATGCCCCAACGCCACGGCCGATTACAAAGTCGCCCCGCGTGACACCTACACTTCCAGCGACATGCGCGCCCCCGGAGCTGCCACAGGCGTCAATCTCTTTGAAATGGCCATCGATGAAATGGCCTATGCCTGCAACATGGACCCGCTGGATTTTCGCCTGCACAACTATTCCGACATCGACGCCATGCATGACATGCCCCTGACCAGCAAGGCGTTGAAAGAAGCCATACATGAGGGCGCGGAACGCTTCGGCTGGTACAACCGCCCGATGGCCCCGAAAAGCATGCGTGACGGCAAGGAACTGATCGGCTGGGGCATGGCAACCGGTATCTGGGACGCGATGTTCTCCCCCACCTCCGCCCGCGCCACCCTGACCGCAGACGGACGCCTGCACATCGCAACTGCGGCCTCTGATATCGGAACCGGAACCTACACAATCCTGGCCCAGACCGCTTCGGAAGCCTTCGGAATCCCTATCGAGATGATCGATATCGAACTGGGCGATTCAACCCTGCCCACATGCCCGACAGAGGGAGGCTCATGGACAGCAGCCTCTGCAGGCGCCGCCGTCTGGCTCGCCTGCCAAAGCCTGCGCGAAAAGCTGTTCAAGACGCTGGGCAAAAGCGGAAACATCTCCGCCTGGCTGACGGAAGGACTGTCGAACAAGACCACAGTGCTACAGGACGGATTTCTTCAGGATAAAGGCGCAGATGAAAATCTCAGACTGTCCCTCTCAGAAGCCCTGTCCCTGACAGGTCAGGACAGGCTCGAAGTCGAGGAAACCGCAAAGCCGGGTCTGCGCGGCACTGTCAGCCAGATGAGAAAAGCACGATTCACCCATAGCGCGGTTTTCTGCGAAGTCCGCGTGGATGAGGAACTTGGCATCGTGCGCGTGACGCGGCTGGTCAATGCCGTAGCCGCCGGCCGCATCATGAACCCCAAGACCGCAGCCAGTCAGGTCCGTGGCGCCATGGTCATGGCAACAGGCATGGCACTTCACGAAGAGTCCCTGATGGACGAACGCGTCGGCCGCTTCATGAACCACAATTTCGCCGAGTATCACATCCCGGCCCATGCCGACATTCCGGACATGGATGTCCTTTTCGTCGCGGAAAAAGACCCCGAAGTCAGCCCGCTCGGGATAAAAGGCGTGGGCGAAATCGGGATGTGCGGAACAGCCGCAGCCATCGCCAATGCCATTTTCCATGCGACGGGCCAGCGCCACCGCAGCCTGCCCATCACACCCGGAAGCTGATATCCCCACGCCTCTTCCGATGAACTAACCGGAAGAGGCGCAGAAAGGCATTCTCAGCCGTTGATGATCATGCCGCCATTCACATGCAGCGTCTGTCCCGTCACGAAGGATGCATCCTCGCTCGCCAGATAGACATAGGCCGGACCAAGCTCAGCCGGATCACCACAACGTCCCATCGGCGTATCCTTGCCCAGATCGGCGACGGACTGCGGATCAACCACACCCCAGCTCGCCGGCTGAAGCGGCGTCCAGACCGGCCCCGGCGCCACGGCATTCACCCGAATCCCCTTCGACACCAGCTGAAGCGCCAGCGCGCGCGTCATACCCATCTCCGCCGCCTTGGTCGTGGAATAGGCCAGAAGCGCCTTGTTCCCCGCAAACGCATTGATGGAGGACGTGTTGACAATGGCGCTCCCCTTCTTCAGATGCGCCAGCGCCGCCCGGACGAGATAGAAATAGCCGTTGATATTGGTGTCCATGTGACGCTGCCACTCCTCATTGGAGATGGCTTCGATGTCTTCCTCAACGATCTGAACACCGGCGTTGTTGACGAGAATATCGAGACCGCCCAGCTCATTCACAGTACGGGCCACGGCATCATTGCAGACCTGGCTGGAAGAGACATCACCAGCAATGGCCAGCCCCTTGCGCCCTTCCTTCTCAATAAGACGAACGGTTTCTTTGGCATCCTCATGCTCTTCCAGATAAAGGATTGCCACATCCGCACCCTCACGGGCAAAATGGATGGCCGCAGCACGCCCGATCCCACTGTCCCCCCCACTGATCAGAGCCTTCTTTCCCTCAAGCTTGCCGCTCCCGCGATAATCAGGCCGGATATGAATGGCCCGGGGCTGCATCAGGCCCTCGAGCCCTGGTTGATGATCCTGGGACTGCGGAAGAATATGATCAGGCATGAAACAGCACTCCGAAAAGGGTTCTGGTGCTTTCCACAGAAAACACTTCTGCCATGTTCAACAGCCCAAGCAGGCAAGTGTTGCCTCACGTCTCTGCGGGGGTGGATAGCCGCGAAGGGCAGAAACGGGTCGTGTTATCATCGCTGGATCTCGTATCCCGGACACAGCAGCCGCTCTATACCTGAGAACTCCGAGCAACGATGACATCAGCTTTTACCGTGCATTCTTTATTTTAGTGCAAGAAGGTAAGTGCGAAATCCAGCCAGGTACCATCGCCAGTTTTCGCACACGCTCGGAACAGGGTTTGCCCTTGGCATAAATAATAATGAAATCCGTTTTCATGGCCCCTTTTCGAGTGTCCTGTACAACTGATCGGGCGGAGTAATGAAGGGGCAGCGCGCCCACCAGACTGATTCCTTCAGCGCTCTCAAGAGCTTTGAGGGCCTGCCATTCTTTTTGATGTCTCGAATTAAAAAGAAGAACAACGAACCCACCGTCTTTTACTTTTAGAGCCGTCGTTTGTAGCGCCTCCGTCAGTCTGGCATTATATTCATTCATCGTCATCTGACGGGCAGCCGCGTTCGAAACCACTATTTCCTCAGACAGACAGGGGGTCTCGTCCAAGACGGCGTTCCAAATCTCACTGAGTTCTAAGTACGGTATTCTGTCCCCATGCGGGGGATCGGTGATGACAAGCTGAATGGAGCTTTCAGGAACTTCCCTGAGCAAAGATAAAGCGCCCTGATTGTTCAGGTAGACCGCAGCCTGGTCGCCAAGAACACTGGCGATCGTCTTTCCAACGGTTACTGGGACCGGTATCTCGGGCAAAGCCCTGGCAAGCTTGTTGGCTCTGGCTTCAAAGCAGTTCCAGACGTTTATCTCGAAGTGCTGCTTTGGCCGCCAGAATCCGAGCACCCAACTTCCGACTTCGACTTTTCCTGTGGTTGTTCCAGTCGTTTTCCCACGAGACGTAATGGCAAAAACCATCCGGGACATCTGGCCTATGGACGCCGTCAGCGTCAGTTCAAAAACCTCTCTCACATCGGAAGGCAGACGTCTGATTGCCTTGATTAATATCTCAATATTACGAAGAGCACGCCCACTGAACAGGGTTTTCCAGTCAAGATCCGCATTGGCATTGATCCGGCTGTTTTTGAATATCACCAGATCACGAAGGATTTGGGGCTCATATCCTTCATAAAGCGCAGACAATTTGTAATCGGCATTTGTTGCACTGCGTTCAAGACGGCGCCGAACACCCGATACCGGGCGCTGCCAGACTGACGAGATAACACCCTCTTCCCATAAAAGGTGACTGGTCAGACCCAGGCCCTCCACATCATAGCTTTCAAGAATAGTGCTTCGGACAGTATCGGACAGATGCTGGAGTGCACTCTTGTAAGCCTCTGTGGAACAGGGATTCATATTGAAAGAAGCAAGACGAAGGGCGACAGGATTTATATCACTGCCAAGAAAACGCCGCTTCAATGCAGCGGCTTCCCTGGCAATCGCGCCCGCCCCCAAAAAGGGATCGGCTACAAGATCACCAGCGTCACTGAGCACCGATATCAAGGCACGCAGGGGTTCAACCGGCTTCTTTCCCCAATATTTATGGAAACCATATAGCCCCGAATAGGCACTCGGTGCGGTCAGATCTGTCATCTCCCCACTGGCAAAGCTGAGAGGCTCTTCACATGAGAGTTGAAACGACGAGGTCAATGAGCATTCCTGTTGGTCGGCAGGACCGCCTTGCTCTTCACGAGCCTCCTCAATCTCGTCGCCGCAAAGCTCTGGATCAGATCTTTTGGCAACGTCACCTAGACTTTCTGGCTGGATCGGCGCAGTTCGTTAAACAGCGACCGGATGACGGGGCGGACGCCGTGGCCGGAGAACTGTTCGATATAGTAATTTCCCAGACCCGGTATGGCCGGAAGGGTGTTGCAGACCGTCAGTCCCAGGGCTTCGACGAGGTTCTGTGCGGCTGGCCATGGCACGAGGGCGAGAGCGGAGCCTTCCTTGACCATCATGAGGGCCAGGGGCGTCGTATCCACGGATTCCACCGTCAGGGCGGAGGTGTCGGAAATCCCGGGATAGCGGGACAGCAGCGTATTCCAGCCCACGGCATGCGAGCGGACATCAAGCAGCTTGTAGTCCATGACAGCCTCTGCCGTGGTGATGCGTTCCACGTCCTGCGGCTGTCCGACAACGACATGGCTGATCCCCATCAGCCATCCCGGATGCTCCCGCGTAGTCATGACGTAATCAAAACGGATTGCGAGGTCCGGCTCTCCGTTGCGCTGGGAGTCTTCCGTAATGAGATCCACACGCACCGAGGGATGCTTCTTTTCAAAAGCCGTCAGGCGACGGGGCAGCCAGCTCATGGCCATCAGCTGGCTGGCAACGAGAGAGACACGTTCCACGTCCCGTCTGGGAAACAGGGAGGCGGATTTGGCCTCGATGGCGCGGAGGGAGACCTGAATGGTCGGCAGGAACTCGTTGCCTTCCAGCGTGAGGCGGACCTTGTTGGCGCTCCGGAGGAACAGGGGTTTCTTGAGATAGGTTTCCAGCGCCAGGATCTGCTGACTGACAGCGGCGGCGGACATGTTCAGCTCGCGTCCGGCGGAGGCGAAACTCTGGTGCCGTGCGGCGGCATCGAAGACGCGAAGCCAGTTCAGGGACGGAATACGGTGGGGCTGCATCCCTAAAGCGTAAGCTCAGCTTACGCTTTCTGCCAAGAAGAAATATATTCCGATATCGAACTCAAGGCCATAAAGCAGGTGAGTGATCCTTTCCCTCACACCCTGGCGGGAACTTCATGAATGGCTGTTCGTGCGACATGTCTGCTTCTTCCGGTCCTGTCTGGGGCGTGCCTGTTCGGGACGTTTAAGGCGTCTGTCGTTGCAGAAGACTTTCCCCACCACATTACCATCGGCGCGGAAGGCACATATCCGCCCTGGGCCTTTGCCAAACCGGACGGCTCCTATGCCGGGTATGAAATGGACCTCGTGAAAGTGCTCTGCGAGCGGATGCATGCGAGCTGCAGGGTTGTCACGCAGGACTGGAACGGGCTTATCCCCGGGCTTCGCGTGGGGCAGTACGATGCCATCATCGCGTCCATGGGCGTTACGGACGAGCGGCGCAAAGTTGTCTCGTTCTCGCATCCCTATACCCGGGCGCCGAACGGTTTTCTGACCTCGGGCACAGGCTCCCTGACCCGTCTGGCCCATACGGGTGTGCCTTTTGACCTGACGCGCGGGCCGCAGGCGGCGCAGGCGGCCCTTGCCGAGCTGAAGACCGCCCTGGCCGGGAAGGTCATCGGGGTGCAGACGGGCTCGACGGCCGCGGGGTTTGCCGATGCCTATCTTCAGGGCCTGAAGATCATGGAATACCCTTCCCTCGACCAGCTTGGACTGGAGCTGATTGCCGGGCGCATCGATATTGCCATCGCCAATGTCACCACCTTCGGGACGATGATGGAGGCGGCTCCCAAAGGGGCACTCGTCATGACCGGGCCAACATTCTCGGGCGGGGTGCTGGGGTCGAACACGACCAATATCGCCTTCCGCCCGGATGATGATGCGCTGCGCAATGCCTTTGACGCGGCCCTGACATCCGTCAACCGTGACGGCACCAATCAGAAACTGTCAGAAAAATGGTTCGGCACGGATATCTCGATCCATGAATGAGTCCGTAACGCGCCCCGCCTTTGCCTATTCCCCTGGTCATTCCTCTGGCCTTCAACCGGGACCGAAGATGTTTTCAGACCTCGCCCCCCTCACCGATGCGGTCACCCTGTCTGTTGACGGGCAGCCGGTCCGAGCCCGTGCGGGTGAGACCGTTGCGGCCTGTCTGCTGCGGGCCGGGGTGCCGTATAACCGCCTGACACCGGTTTCCGGCGCGCCACGCCTGCCCTACTGCATGATCGGGCACTGCTTTGAATGTCTCGTCGAAATCGACGGCATCGGGAACCGGCAGGCCTGCCTGACGCTGGTGCGCGACGGCATGAAGGTACGCCGGCAGGCCGGGGCGCCGCCGGCGCTGGAGCCGTCCGTCCCATGAGCATCAACGCGCCTCTCCCTGATGCGGATGTCATCATCGTCGGTTGCGGGCCTTCCGGAATGGCGGCTGCGGTGACGCTGGCGGAGGCGGGTCGCTCCGTCATCGTGCTGGACATGCAGCCTGCGCCCGGCGGCCAGATTTTCCGGAGCCTTGAAGCCAATCTGTGCGACACGAGCCCCGCAAGCCAGAGCCTTCTGGCCGCGCTGGGGCCTGCCTATCGGGCAGGTGCGGATCTGATCCGGCGTTTCCGGGCGTTTTCCGGAATTGATTACCGGCCGCAGACCACCGTGTGGGAAGTGCGGCCCGATGGAACCGTGGGCTGGTTGCAGGGCATGAACGCCGGCTATGTGCGGGGGCGGCAGGTTCTGCTCGCTCATGGGGCGATGGAGCGGCCTGTGCCATTTCCGGGCTGGACACTGCCCGGCGTCATGACGGCGGGTGCATTGCAGACGCTGCTCAAGGCCGGCCATCTGAAGCCTTCGGGCAGGATCGTTCTGGCGGGGACGGGTCCGCTGCTGCTGCTGCTGGCCAACCAGTTGCACCAGCTTGGCGTCAAACCGGCGCTCGTGGGCCGGACCGACCGGCTTTCCGATAGTGTGCGAGCTATGCGGCATCTGCGCCCGGGCGGGCTTGTGCCGCTTGTGAAGGGGCTGGGCTGGCTGGGGCGTCTGAAGCTGGCGGGTGTGAAATCCGTGACGGGGCTTGAGAACCTGGCCGCGCATGGGACGCAGAGCGTCGAGAGCGTGAGCTTTACGGTCGGTGGAAAACGGCAGACGCTGCCCTGTGATCTGCTGATCGTCCATGACGGGATCGTGCCTGCGATCGATATTCCCAATGCGGCGGGGCTGCGTCTGCAATGGGACGGGCCCAATGCGAGCTGGCGTCCGGCGACGACGCCGGACGGGCTGGGCGCCTCAACCCTTCCGCCGGAAATGTCCGCAGGGCCGTGCGTGCTGCGCGTTACGGGCGATGCCCGCAGGATCGGGGGCGCGGATGCCGCCATGGCGCATGGCAGAGTGGCCGCGCAGGCCATTCTGGCGGCGCTGGATCAGGGTGCGGAACCGTCCGCAGAGGCTTTGCGGGCGGTCGATAAGGCGCTGTCCGTGCGTCCGTTTCTGGATGCGGCGTTTCCACCGGGCCTGGCGCAGGCACTGCCGGATGATGACACGATCGTCTGCCGCTGCGAGGAGCTGACGGCCGGGGATCTGCGGGAGAAGATCCGCTCGGGCTTTCGGAACATGGATGCGCTGCGCGGCGAAACACGCTGCGGCATGGGGCCGTGTCAGGGGCGAAGCTGCATGGTGACGGCGGCGCGTCTGCTTCAGGATGAAACACGTGCTGCGGGTTGTCCGCCGACGTTCCGGGGACGGCCGCCGATCCGGCCGATCCCGCTTGGGGCGGTGGCAAAGCTATCGGGTCTTGACCCCCGGGCTACCATCCGGCTGACACTTGAAGACAAGCCCGAAAATGCATCAGAGGATACGGTCGATGCCCCGGCAGAATGAAACCGCTCTGATCATCGGTGCCGGACTTCAGGGCTGTTCGATCGCCCTGTTCCTGGCGCGTGCGGGCTGGCGTGTCACGCTGCTCGACAAGAATGTCGCCGGGCGCCATGCCTCCAGCGTCAATGCGGGGGGCCTGCGCACGCTGATGCGGGACTGGCGGGAATATCCGCTGTCCGAACTGGCGATGGAGCACTGGCGCCATCTCGACCGGCTTGTTGGTGCGAGGGCTGCGGAAAGCTGTGAGGTTCGGCTCGGCGTCGGGCAGATCGCGGTGGCCCTCGATGAGGCGGAGATGTCCTGGACGCTGGGCCGCGTGCAGGAGATGGAACGGCGGGGACTGGGGGCGGAAGAGCTTCTCTCCGCCACGGAAGTCCGGAAGATGCTGCCCGGTCTGACGGAGCAGGCTCTGGGCGGGCTTGTTTCGCGCGGGGACGGACATGCCAATCCGGCCGCGTCGACCCGGGCTTTCAGGCAGGCAGCCATGGCGGCGGGGGCAAAGATCGTCGAGAACTGCCGTGTTCTGGGGCTGGAGCGTCTGCCAGGCGGCGGATGGTCCGTTGCGGCGTCGTCGGGGCGGTATGAAGCGGGCGTGCTGGTCAACTGTGCCGGGGCCTGGGGCGCGCAGGTGGCGTCCATGGCGGGGCAGACGCTTCCGCTGAAGGTGGTCGCTCCCTCCATGATGGTCACGGCGCGGACGCAGCCGTTCCTTGAGCCTGTTGTCATCGGGATCGACCGTCCGCTGTCCTTCAAGCAGAGCGCTGTTGGATCGCTGGTGATCGGCGGGGGCATTCTTGGGAAGCCCTGCGCGGATCATGACACGTCCTTTACCGTCATGGACCGGATGCCCGAGGGCGCGGCCGCCACGCTTGAGGCGTTCCCGGCCCTGGCTCATGTGCCGGTCCTGCGGACCTGGACCGGGCTTGAAGGCGCGACGCCGGACGGGATTCCCGTAATCGGGCCGGGCGAAGACACGCCGGATCTGTGGCATGTCTTCGGGTTCTGCGGGCATGGGTTCCAGCTTTCGCCAGCGGTGGGCGATGTTGTGGGGCGCTCTCTGGTTGGCCGGACGGTCGATCCGTTGCTTGCGCCGTTCAGCGGCGGCCGCTTTGACGCGGGAGACGCCGCGTGAGCACACCGGCCTTCACGCTCATCGGGTTTGGCCCGGAAGGCTGGGGAAAGCTCCTGCTGCTGGCGGCCGGGCTGACGCTCGTGGCGGCGGTGTGCAGCTTTGCGCTGGGCAGTCTTCTTGGAGCGGCAGGCGCGGCGCTCAAGCTGGCGTCGTCCCGAGGCCTGCGGGGGATTGGCACTTTTTACACGACGGTTTTTCGCGGGATTCCGGAGATCCTCGTCGTCTATCTGTTCTATTTCGGGGGCTCGCTCGCGCTGACACGGCTGATGCATCTGGCGGGGTTTCCGGGGTTCTTCTCCCTGCCCTCTTTCATTATCGGTGTCGTGGCCATCGGGCTGGTTTCGGGGGCCTATCAGACCGAGGCCTATCGCAGCGCCTATCTGCGCCTCGAACGTGGGCAGATCGAGGCGGGCAAGGCCTGCGGCATGTCCAGCTTTATCCTGCTGTGGCGTGTCATAGCACCCCAGACCCTGCGGTTTGCGCTGCCTGCGCTGGGCAATATCTGGCAGTCCGTTCTCAAGGAGACGGCGCTTTTGTCCATCATCGGGCTGGTCGAGCTTCTCCGGCAGTCCACGATTGCGTCGGGTGCGACACGGCAGCCGCTGCTGTTCTACGGTGTGGCTGCGCTGCTTTATCTTGTCATGGGGCAGATCACGGCGCTGGGCATCCGGACTGTCGAGAGACGTCTTGCACGCTGCTGGGGGCGATAGGATGGACTGGCCTTTTCTTTTCGCAACGGCAAAGACGCTCCTCACAGGTGTGCCGCTGACCCTCCGGCTGGCAGCAACGTCGCTCTGCACGGGATTTGTGCTTGCGGTCGGGATCGCTGCACTGGCCGGGAGCCGGTTTGCTCCGGCGCGCTGGCTGGCTGCGCTGTATGTGATGCTCTTTCAGGGCACGCCGCTGCTGGTGCAGATTTTCATCGTCTATTACGGCTTCGGGCAGATCGATTTTCTGCGGGCGTCCTTTGCCTGGCCGTTTTTGCAGCAGGCCTACTGGTGCGCCATTCTCGCGCTCTCGCTCAACACCTCGGCCTATGGCGCGGAAATCATCCGTGGCGCCATCGCGGCGGTTCCCGCGCGGGAGATCGAGGCAGCGCGCGCGATGGGCATGTCCGGACTGCTGCTGCGCCGGCGGATCATCTGGCCGCAGGCTCTGCAATACGGGCTGGCGAATTACGGCAACGAGGCCATCCTGCTGCTCAAAGCGACGTCGCTCGCGAGTGTGATCACGCTGATGGATGTCACGGGTCTGGCTTACAGGCTGGTCTCGAAGACCTATCGTTCGGAAGAAATCTTCACGGTTGCGGGTCTGATCTATCTTGCGCTGACTTTCGTGATTGCCACGGGGGTCCATTTCCTTGAACGCCGCCTCACGCCCTGTCGCCGGGTCTGACCCAGACGCCCCCGTCTTTTCCGGAGTTTCCATGGAACCGATCCAGTCCGCCACAGGGGCCCTGTCCGCCTCCCCCGTCATCCGCGCCACCGGCCTGACGAAACGCTATGGCGCCCTGGACGTCCTGCGGGGCGTTGATCTGGACGCGCATGAAGGCGAGGTGATTTCGATCCTGGGGGCTTCCGGCTCGGGAAAATCCACGTTCCTGCGCTGTCTGAACCTTCTGGAAGTTCCTTCGGGCGGCGCGCTCAACGTGCTGGGCGAGGATGTCCGTTTCCGCATGAAGGGCGCAGAGCGGCAGATTGCGGATGCGCGGCAGGTCAACCGCCTGCGGTCGCAGGTCGGCATGGTGTTCCAGAACTTCTGCCTGTGGAGCCACCGGACGGTCCTGCAGAATGTCATGGAAGGGCCGGTCCATGTTCAGGGACGCAACCGCCACGAAGTGCGTGAGGAAGCCGAGAAGGCGCTGGACCGTGTCGGTCTGCTGAACCGGGCGGATTATTATCCGTCCCAGCTTTCGGGCGGGCAGCAGCAGCGGGTCGCGATTGCCCGCGCCATCGTCATGCGTCCGCGCGTCCTGCTGTTCGATGAGCCGACCTCCGCGCTGGACCCGGAACTGGTCGGCGAAGTGCTCAAAGTCATGCAGGATCTGGCGGCCGAGGGCAGGACCATGCTGATTGTCACGCATGAAATGGCGTTTGCGCGGGATGTCTCAAGCCGGGTCGTGTTTCTGGAAAAAGGAACCGTCCGCGTCCAGGGTGCCCCGCAGGATCTGTTCAAAGGCGGTATGGATGAGCGCTTCGACAGGTTTGTCAGCCATTTTTCGCGTCAGGGCTGAAGCCCCGGCGCAGAGTATCGGAAAGGAGTTGAGATGAAGACGTGCCAGATTCTGGGCGTCCCCACCCAGAGCGGAACCTCCGAAAGAGGCTGCATCATGGGCCCGACGGCCTTTCGCATCGCGGGACTGCCCGAAATCCTGCAGGAGCTCGGATGGCAGGTTGAGGATGTGGGAGACGCCGTGCCGGCCGCGATGCCGGATGTGAGCCATTCCAACCCCGCCGTGCGCAATCTGGACGCCATTATCGCCTGGACGAAAAGCGTCGGTGAGCGGGCTTACGAGATGGCGAAAGCCTGCGATTTTCCGATTTTCCTGGGCGGGGATCACTCCATGTCCGCCGGGACGGTGTCGGGTGTGGCGCGTCATGCGCAGGATCTGGGGCGGCCCCAGTTCGTCCTGTGGCTGGACGCCCATACTGACCTGCATACGCTGCATACGACGACGAGCGGCAATCTGCACGGCACGCCTGTCGCCTATTTCACGGGACAGTCGGGATTCGAGGGCTTCCCGCCGCCTGTCGCGCCCGTCGATCCGCGCAACATGTGCATGATGGGCATCCGATCCGTCGATCAGGCCGAGAAGCGCCATGTCGCGGAAATCGGCATCACCGTTTTTGACATGCGCGCCATTGACGAGCAGGGCATTGTCGGCCCGCTGAACAGCTTTCTGGACCGTGTTCGCGCGGCCAATGGCCGCCTGCATGTCAGCCTGGACGTGGACTTCCTCGACCCGGACATCGCGCCGGCCGTAGGCACGACCGTCAATGGCGGTGCGACCTTCCGTGAGGCGCATCTCATCATGGAGATGCTTCATGACAGCGGGCTCGTGACGTCGCTGGATCTGGCGGAGCTCAACCCGTTCCTCGACGTCCGCGCCAAGACCGCCCTGCTCATGACCGATCTGGCCGCCAGCCTCTTTGGCCGCCGTGTTCTCGAACGCAAGACAAGGACCTACTGAGATGACTTCCTTCGCCCCCGCCCCTTCCCATCTCGCCTTCGTGCCGTTCGTCTCGGTCGAGAACATGATGGCGCTCGTCCACACCATCGGGATCGAGACCTTCCTGCGCGAGCTTGCGGAGTATCTTGAAGCCGACTTCAAGCGCTGGCCGGAATTCGACAAGACCCCGCGCGTGGCCGCGCATTCGGCCGAAGGCGTCATCGAACTGATGCCGACGAGCGACAGCAGCCTGTACGGGTTCAAATACGTCAACGGCCATCCCAAGAACACGAAGGAAGGCCTGCAGACAGTTACGGCGTTCGGCATGCTGGCGGATGTGGCTTCGGGCTATCCGACGCTTCTGTCCGAAATGACGCTGCTGACGGCCCTTCGCACGGCGGCAACATCGGCTATGGCTGCGAAATATCTGGCTCCGGCAAATTCGAAGACGATGGCCATCATCGGCAATGGTGCGCAGTCCGAGTTCCAGGCGATGGCGTTCCGCGAGATCGTCGGAATCCGTGCGCTGCGCCTGTATGATCTGGACCGGGCGGCTTCGGAAAAATGTGCCCGCAATCTGAGCGGACAGGGTTTCGACATCACGATCTGCGATAGCAGCGAAGAGGCTGTGGACGGGGCGGACATCATCACGACCGTCACGGCTGACAAGCAGTGCGCGACGATCCTGTCCGACAACATGGTTGGCGCGGGCATTCACATCAACGCGGTGGGCGGGGACTGCCCGGGCAAGACGGAGCTTCAGCGCGATATCCTGCTGCGATCCTCCATCTTTGCGGAATATCCGCCGCAGACGCGCATTGAAGGCGAGATCCAGCAGCTTCCCGAAGACCATCCGGTGACGGAGCTGTGGCAGGTCATCAACGGCGAGGCGAAGGGCCGCGCCAGTGACAGCCAGATCACGCTGTTTGATTCCGTGGGGTTTGCGATCGAGGACTTCTCGGCCCTGCGTTATGTGCGCGACAAGCTGGACGCAACCGGCCTGTACGAGAAGCTGGACATGCTCGCCGATCCGGATGATCCGCGTGATCTGTTCGGGATGCTTCAGCGTTCCAAGGGCGCTGACAACGCCTGAAACGCCGCTCCGGCTGCCCTTCTCGCAGGGGCAGCCGGAGCAGGTTTTTAGAGCCCGCCCTGTTCGATGATGAAGCGGGCGATGGCGGGGACGCCCTCGCCGGCGCGGATATTGGCGAAGACGAAGGGCCGTGTGCCGCGCATCTTTTTGCTGTCGCGGTCCATCACGCCCAGATCGGCACCGACATAAGGCGCAAGATCGATCTTGTTGATGACCAGCAGGTCGCTCCGGGTAATGCCCGGGCCGCCCTTGCGGGGGATTTTGTCGCCGGCCGAGACGTCGATCACATAGATCGTCAGGTCCGCCAGTTCAGGGCTGAAGGTCGCGGCCAGATTGTCGCCGCCGCTCTCCACCAGAACCAGATCCAGCCCTTCGAAGCGCTCCGTCAGTTCCGCGATGCCTGCCAGATTGATGCTGGCATCTTCACGGATGGCCGTATGGGGGCAGCCGCCCGTTTCGATCCCCTTGATCCGCTCCGGCGGGAGGGAGCCCGCGCGGGTCAGGAACTCGGCGTCTTCGCGCGTGTAGATGTCGTTCGTGATGGCGGCGATGTTGTAGTCGTCACGGAAGGTCCGGCACAGGGCATCCATCAGCGCCGTCTTGCCCGTTCCGACCGGGCCGCCGATCCCCACCCGCAGCGGGCCGTGTTTTGCTTTTGTCATGTTCTGAACAACCTTGTTGTCTGGGTTTCGTGATGCATGGCCGCGAGGTCGGAGCGGAAGCACGCGCCCCCGACATCGTCTAGGGTCCGGTTTTTCGTGACGGTTACGGCGCGCGAGAGAAGCGGTTCCAGCTTGGCCAGAGCGTGCAGGCCGTCCGTCTGCCCGAGCGGGACCAGACGCACCGCTGCGGAGACGAGGGCGGCGATGGTGGCGTATCCACCCGACAGCAGCGCCTCCTCCCGCGTGATGCCGCCGCGCCGGAAGACCAGCCCCTGCGCCACCGGCAGCGGCCAGCGCGTGCCGCGCAGTTCGGACGGATCGGGCGTGACGGGCCAGACGGACGCAGCCTTGAGGAAGGCTTCGCCCTGATAGACTGTTTCGTCATACCGCTCCCGCGATGAGGCGCAGGCGCAGGCAAATTCCGCCAGTTCGCGCAGGCGGGGCATGTCGTACGCGGCGCTCCATGCTTCCTGAAGGACGATCAGGTCACTGCCCGGCGCGCCGTGCTCCAGCAGGCAGCCGATCCAGTCGCAGAGTGTGGCGACATCCGTGACGTCCCCGCTTTCCACCGCCCATTCCAGACCGTGGCTGTAGGCGTATCCGCCCGTTGGAAAGGCTGGCGACACCCAGGACAGGAGACGCAGGAAGGCGGCGCCTGTCTGCGGGAGCGGAGTTTCAGTCATGCGTGTGGTGATGGTGCCCGTCCCCGTGGTGGTGCGGTTCGTGGCCGCCCGCGCGGGAGGCATAGGCCCCGCTTTCCGGGTCGAACGGCGCTTCCACCATGCGCACATGTCCGCCCAGACCGTGGATCATGTCGGCAATGACGTGATCGCGGCGCACGAGGATGGCGTGTTCCGAAATGGCGGCGGGCAGGTGCCGGTTGCCCAGATGCCAGGCGAGCTGAAGCAGTTGCAGGGGGCTGTGGGCCGTGACTTCCATCAGCTCTTCGGGCAGCGCTTCCACGCGGATGATGCGACCGTCCTCCAGACGCAGCCCTTCCCCGGCCTGAAGCAGGCGGGCATGTTCCAGCTCCAGCCGGATTTTCTCACCGTTCTGCAGGGTCAGCATCATGCGGCGCCGGTGCCGTCCTTCATAATCGGCGGCGAAGGTGCCGCTGGCCTCGGTTTCGGGCCAGCTTCCGGCGGGAAGGATATCCAGGATTTGGGTCATCAGAACAGGAAATACCTCTGGGCCATGGGCAGGACTTCGGCGGGTTCGCAGGTCAGGAGCACGCCATCGGCCCGCACTTCATAGGTTTCGGGATCGACTTCGATATGGGGCATGGCGTCGTTATGGATCATGCTGCGCTTGCCGATCCCGCCGCGCACGTTCGAGACGGCCGAGAGCGGCCGGCGCAGACCCAGCTTTTTGCCGATATCGTCTTCCAGCGCGGCCTGTGACACGAAGGTCAGGCTGGTATGGGTCAGCGCGCCGCCATAGCCGCCGAACATCATGCGGCCATGCACGGGCTGCGGCGTGGGGATCGAGGCGTTGGGATCGCCCATCATCGCATAGACGATGGCCCCGCCCTTGATGACCAGATCGGGTTTGACGCCAAAGAAAGCGGGGTCCCACAGGACCAGATCCGCCAGCTTGCCGACTTCGATGGATCCGACTTCATGGGACAGGCCATGCGAGATGGCGGGGTTGATGGTGTATTTGGCGATATAGCGCTTCACGCGGGCATTATCCGCAGCAACATCCCCGAGCAGAGAGCCGCGCTGGATTTTCATTTTATGGGCGGTCTGCCATGTGCGCAGCGGGACTTCGCCCACGCGGCCCATGGCCTGACTGTCCGACGACATCATCGAGAGCACGCCCATGTCATGGAAGATGTCCTCGGCGGCGATCGTCTCGCGGCGGATGCGGCTTTCGGCGAAGGCGATGTCTTCCGGCACGCGCTGGTCCAGGTGATGGCAGACCATCAGCATGTCCAGATGTTCGTCCAGCGTGTTGACGGTGAACGGGCGCGTGGGATTGGTCGAGGACGGCAGGACGTTGGGCAGGCCTGCCACGCGGATGATGTCCGGCGCATGGCCCCCGCCCGCGCCTTCCGTGTGGAAGGCGTGGATCGTGCGGCCCTGAAAGGCGGCGATCGTGTCCTCGACGAAGCCGCTTTCATTCAGCGTATCGGTATGGATCATGACCTGCACGTCCATGCGGTCCGCAACGCTCAGGCAGCAGTCGATGGCGGCCGGGGTTGAGCCCCAGTCTTCATGCAGTTTGAGGCAGCAGGCCCCGGCACGCACCATTTCCTCCAGCCCGTCCGGGCGGGAGGCGTTGCCCTTGCCCGCGAACGCCAGATTGACCGGGAAGGCTTCCGCCGCCTGAAGCATCCGCGCCAGATGCCAGGGGCCGGGTGTGCAGGTCGTGGCGGCCGTGCCGGTGGCAGGGCCGGTGCCGCCGCCGAGCATGGTCGTGATGCCCGAAGCCAGTGCTTCCTCGATCTGCTGCGGGCAGATGAAATGGATGTGGCTGTCGATCCCGCCGGCGGTCAGGATCTTGCCCTCGCCCGCGATGATTTCCGTACCCGGGCCGATGATGATGTCCACGCCCGGCTGGATATCGGGGTTACCCGCCTTGCCGATGGCAGCGATCCGCCCGTCGCGGAGTGCAACATCGGCCTTCACGATCCCCCAGTGATCGATGATGACAGCGTTTGTAATGACGGTATCCGCCGCACCCTCAGCCCGCGTAACCTGCGACTGGCCCATGCCGTCGCGGATGGTCTTGCCGCCGCCGAAGCGGACTTCCTCGCCATAGATCGTGTGGTCGCGCTCGATCTCGACGAGCAGCGCGGTATCGGCGAGGCGCAGGCGGTCGCCGACCGTGGGGCCGAACTGTCCGGCATAGTCATGTCTGGAAAGACGCATCACTGATCCACACTCCCCATGACATCGCCCCGGAAGCCCACGACGCGCCGCAGGCCACGCAGGGGGACGAGCGTAACTTCGCGGTCCTGCCCCGGTTCAAACCGGATGGCCCCGCCCGACGCGACGTCCAGCCGCCAGCCTGTGGCCTGCGCGCGGTCGAATTTCAGGGCCGGATTGACCTCGGCAAAATGATAATGGCTGCCGACCTGCACCGGCCGGTCGCCGGTATTCGTCACCAGAAGCGTCCGGCGCGGCTGGTCTTCGTTGAGGACGATCTCGCCTTCGGCGGGCAGGACTTCGCCGGGAATGGCACCGGCGGCGAGGGATTCAGCGTATCGGGTCATGAACGGTCACCAGCTTTGTGCCATCGGGGAAAGTCGCTTCCACCTGCACGTCATGAATCATTTCAGCCACGCCCTGCATGACCTGGTCGCGCGTCAGAACGCGGCCGCCGCTGGCCATGAGTTCGGCCACGCTTTTGCCGTCCCGCGCGCCTTCGACGACGTGATCGGTGATGAGGGCCACGGCTTCCGGATAATTGAGCACGACACCGCGTTCCAGCCGTCGGCGCGCGACGTTTGCCGCCATCGCCACCAGCAGCTTGTCCTTTTCCCGTGGGGTAAGCTTCATGTCCTGCTCCGTTCCGAACTCTGTGTCATGACCGCCATGTGGCCGGCATGGGGCGCCCGTCCCGCAGGACCGGCAGGATCTGTCTGATCGTCTTTTCCAGCGGCCAGCCACCCGATGCCACCCCGCGGATGACCAGCATGCCATTCCACGCCGATGCTGCAAACTCGTGCGGCGCGATCGTGTCCAGCACGTCCCGCACGGCGTCGAGATACGTTTCCGCAAGTGGCGAGACCAGCACCAGCGTGGCGACTGCGCACTGATCCGCGCTCATGGCTTTGCGGGCCATCAGAGCGGACACGTCGTCGCTTTCCAACCGTACGAGGTCTTCCAGAATGAGCCTCTCGTCCCGCCGGATTGTCAGCCGGTCGCGCAGTGCCAGTGTCCGCAAGACCTCGCCTGAGCCGGTGCGACCGAACATCCGGCTTTCAAGGAAGAGGAAGCTGGATGAGGCGGCCATCTCGACCGTCATGTGTCGACGGAGCTGGCTGCCATCGAAGAAGATTGTGCCGTGGGGCAGCCAGTCCAGCCGGGCTCCGGCCGCAATGTGGCAGGAGGTGAGGATTTCGGGAGGCGTATCGCTGGCGCGGGCGCGGTAGATGCGTTCTGCGGCCTGCGATGTGACCAGCAGTTCCGTGTCCGGAGCGCAGGCGATGCGGCCTTCAATCCGGTCTCCGCCTGCGATGCCGCCGGAAATATTGACGGTTACGGCTTCCAGGGACGCGCCGTCCACGCGTGGGAACAATAAACGGCAGCACCCGCCCTGCTCCAGATCGCCACGGACGGTCTGACCGTCACGGAGTTTTGCCGTCAGGCCGAACCAGCCCCGGGCGCGCTGAAGGACTGCCGTGCTCATGCAGGTTCCTCCCGGCCGGATCGCAGCAGGAACCATCCGAGGACGGAGGCGCAGAAGACAGCCGCGCCGATCAGTTCAAAATGCTCGGACAGCAGGCGGGCGAGAGATGTGAGCGTTTCCAGTCCCGGCAGATGGTCCGCAAGAAGGTTCACCAGTTCGATCCCCGCAATGACAAGCGCCAGCATAACGGAGATGGTTGTCAGGGCCAGATTCCAGTTCATCCTGCGCCCTGCCCTTTGGTACAGGCCGTGCATCAGGACGCTGTCGGCCGTGTCCAGCAGGGCCATTCCGGCGGTGAAGAGCAGCGGGAACATCATGATCTGCCAGATCGGCAGGCCGTGCTGGGTCTGGACGATGGAGATGCCCAGAAGGCTGATTTCCGAAGCGGTATCGAAGCCCAGACCGAAAAGAAACCCGACCGGATAGAGATGCCAGCTGACCGAGATCTGACGCAGGACCGGGGTGAGCAGTCGGGCGAGGCCTCGGGGTGGCATTTCGGAGTGGGTGGCGTCTGCGTCACGCCGTCTGCGCCACAGATCATGCAGGGTTGTGGCGTTGAGGGTGGCGATGACGAGCAGGAACAGGACGGAGATCCATGTTCCGAACAGGCCACCCTGGGTGGCAAAAGTGTCGATCTGCGTGCGGTAATGCTGTCCGGCGAGGACGATCACGAGTGTGGCCAGACAGACGATCGTGGAGTGGCCCAGCGAGAAGAACAGTCCTGCTGACCGCGCCTCCCGCCTCTCCCGCAAAGCCGCCCGCGTGACATTGTCGATGACGGCGATATGGTCCGCATCCAGGGCGTGACGCAGGCCCAGTCCATATGAAAGGGCCGCAGCGCCCAGAAGAAGCGCGTTTCCATGGAACAGCAGGACTACCAGAAGCCACGCCAGACCGTTGACTCCAATCAGAAGTCCGATCAGGCGCAGTGCTCCGGAACGATGGGGGAGATCCTTCCCTGTCAGGAGCTTTCTCCCGTGTCTGGCACCCTCATGAAGCGCGTTTCCTAGAAGTTCAGATTGGCCTGCAGGTAGTAGTATCCACCGTTATAGCCGAGCTGTTCAATCTGATAGTCATACTGGAACGCACCAAGGTAGCGGAATTCCTTGGGAATGCGGCGCTGCTTCGCGTTGCCGACATTGTTCCCGCCGAGCGTCAGCCCAAGCTGCGGCAGGACCTGATAGGACACGGCCAGATTGGTTTCGAAACGGGCCTTGTTCACGTAGCGCATGAAGTCGGTATTCGAATAGGCCAGCGGACCTTCGTAATAGGTCAGAGAGGACGTCGCATGACCGTAACGGACCTCATGCACGGACACACCCAGCTTCTTGTACTGCCAGGTGCCGCCAAAAATCAGCTTGTTCTTGGGCGTATAGCTCGTGATGTAGGCGGCCTGCTGGGAGTTCAGCAGACTGTTACCGTTCGCGTCCTTGCCGGTATGGGTCAGATCCGTCTCGTTGAGGTTCAGGGCCACGTCCCAGTCGATCTTGCCCCAGTCGCGGAAGCGGGTTTCGTACCGCGCGGTCACGTCCAGACCCCGCGTCCGCGTGTCGGCCGCGTTGGCGTAATAGGAGGCGGTGACGGCGTTGGACTGGAGCGTGGACGGCACGGTGAAGCCGTCGAGACGGAGGGCTTCGATCGCATTCGCACCGTTATAGACGCCTGCCGCCAGGATGCGGTTCTTGATGGCGATCTGATACGCATCGACACTGATATGCAGGCGCGGCAGCGGGTCCAGCGTGAAGCCCGCGCTGTAGCTCATCGTGTGTTCCGGATGGAGCGGCTTGGCTCCGATCAGGCGTGCGCCGGCGGAGTTGACCGGCAGGTAACCCGTTGCATAGGTCGGCGCGACGGACAGGTTGGACCAGTGTTCCTGAAGCAGGGATGGCGCACTGAAGCCGTTCGAGATTGTCCCGCGCAGGGCGAAGTACTTGTTGAAATCATAGCGCGTGGAGACCTTGCCGGTCTTCGTATCCCCGGCATCCGTGTAATATTCGTAGCGCCCGGCGAAATCGACCTGCCAGTTCTTCAGCGGCCGCATGGAAAGTTCCACATAGCCTGCCGTGACATCTCGGTTGCTTTCACTCGCGTTCTGCGGGCTCAGACCGTGCAAACCTTGTGGGCCGGTGCCGTAATACGAGTTGGCATCGCCGGACATGATGTCAAACTCGTCGTAGCGATACTGCGCGCCCATCGCGAGGTTGATCGGGCCTGCAAAGATCGGCGTGTGGAAACTGCGATGGATGCCGAAATCATTCGTCCACTGGGTGTTGGTGAACGCCATTTCGTGGAAGCTCGTCGGAGAAGCCCCCGTTGCCGCATAGAGCGATGGATTGACGGTGTTGAAGAGATCCATCGACGTATGGTCGCTGCCATAGGTCGTGCTGAGATCCCAGTTCCAGCCGAACTTCTCCCCCTTCAGGCCGAGCGTGACGCTGTAATCGTCTTCCGAAACGCTTTCCTTCGGGCTGAAACCGTTGGGATACATGGGCCAGTCCGAAGACGCGACACGCGCATCCTGATAGCTCTCGCCATAGCGATGCCCGTAAGTCGAGAACGAATACAAAGACAAGTCGGGCAGGAAATCATACTGCATGTTGTAGGAAATGGTGCCGCGCTGCTGACGCGGATCGCCCTCGTCCTTGACGTCATACTTGCCGTTCCGGCTGTCGGCCGAATTGCGGATGGTGTGGTCCTGGTATTTGTATTCCGCGCTCAGATCGAAAAAGCCGCGCCCCATCAGATCGAAGCCCGCGTTGATGGACTCACCGGACTGGAAACCGTCGCCAGCGTAACGTCCGCCATTGGTGGCCTGCATCGTGATGCCGGACTTGCGGTGCTTGAGAATGATGTTGATGACGCCTGCGACCGCATCGGAGCCGTAAAGTGCGGCGGCGCCGTCCTGAAGGATTTCCACGTGATCGATCGCGGAGATCGGAATCATGTCGATATCAACACCGTTCGATCCCTGCTGCGGCCCGGAATTGTTGGACAGCACGGAAGTCGCGTGACGGCGTTTTCCGTCAACGAGGATCAGGGTGTGGTTGGGGGACAGGCCGCGCAAACGCAGGACATCCACCATGTTGGCATTGCCGATCAGAAGCGGCGCGCGCGTCAGGGAGGGTGTCAGCTGTGTCAGGGCATCACGGAGATCGGACTGGCCCGTGCGGGAAATTTCGGCAGAGGTGACGACCTGGATCGGGCTGGCACTCTTGCGGACCGTCTGGTGCGGGTCACGCGTTCCGGTCACGATGACGGTTTCGTCTTCCTTGGGGAGCGACGCCGCCTTCTGTTTTGACGCCGCACGGATACCTGCCGCCTTGCGGGCCGTGGCGCTGCCTTTTTCCCGTGCGGGATCTGCCGCGTAGGCCTGCAGACAGACCAGCTGGCTCGCCGCGCAGGTGAGCAGAAAGGCACTTAGAGGAATGGAGACCTTTTTCATCGGCTGATATTCTTCCCGCTCGTCTCCCGCGTGCCTGTCGCTCAATCCAGGCATCCGGAAGTTCTGAATGTTCCCGGTGACCTCCCGCACTCAGCCGATCACCTTGAGGGAAAATCTAACGAACTTCAGAACGATAACGGAATGTATGTTTTTTTCTATCCTACCGTAAGCTGTTCTTATCCTTTGAGAAGAACCGAAGAGGCACCCACGCTGCCCCTCCTCACCGCTTCACACCTGCACCAGCTCTAAAAAAACTTAGGCTTCAGACAGGAAAACGCGGAAAGGATGACCTTTCCGCGCTCAAAACATGAGTTACTCAAACCGCTCGTGATATCAGAGCGTGAAATTGACACGCCCGTAATAGTACCCACCCGTCATCGGAACCTGCGACGAGAACGTATCGTAAGGGTTGCCACCAAGCTGGTTCAGCTCGCCCGGCAGCTTGCGGGGACGGACATTGAAGATGTTATTGGCACCCACAGCCAGATGCCAGCGGGAATTCACACGATAGCCGATCTCAAGATCCGTCAGCCAGCGCGGAGAATTCTTGAACTGGGCGAAGCAGCTGCTGGACTGCTGAAGCTGCTTGCCGTCAATCGGACAGATCGAGGCCGTCGGCGTCCAGTCCTGATAGGTCATCATGTCCGTCGTCTCGCCGTAACGGGTCTGACGCACGTTCACGTCCCATTTGCCGATCGTCCAGAACGCATTCAGGATGATCTTGCTGCGCGGATAAGCCGTCGTCAGGTAGGCAATGTTCTGCGCATTCAGAAGCGGTGATCCCGTAGCGGACATACCGTTATGCGTCAGGCGCGTCCGGTTCAGATCGAGCGCCATAGACAGGGTCAGGTTGCCGTAACGATGCATGCGGAACATGTAATCCGCCTTGATGTCCAGACCCTGCGTCCGGGTGCTTGCCCCATTCGTGAAGTAGTAGGTCTGTACAGCGTTTTCGGAAAGCTGGGTCAGGGCCGGGAGAGACACGCCCATGGCTTCCAGCGCTGAAATCGCAGTTGCCCCCGTCACGTTGCCACCCTGCACGATGCGATCGCGGATGTTGATCTGATAGACATCCGTCTCGATATGAAAGCCATCGATCGGTTCAAGAACGATACCACCGGTCGCGCTGGTCGAACGCTCGGGCTTGAGGGGAGACGCCCCCGTCGCGCGGGCTTCAGAGGACGAAACTGGCAGCAAGCCCAACACTGAGGTCGGACCGACATTAATGGCGCTGTAATGCTGTTCGGCCATGGTCGGCGCACGGAAACCGTTGCTGATGGTGGCGCGCAGGCCGATCCGCTTGGTGATGTCGTAGCGTGTGGAGACCTTGCCGTTCTCGGTATTGCCGACATCGGTGTAGTGTTCGAAGCGGCCGGCGAAATCGAGATCCCAGTTCTTCAGCAGATGGAAGTCACCGTCCAGATAAGCAGCCCAGACGTCACGGTTCCATTTGCCGGCGTCCTGCGGCGTCAGACCGGCAAGTGCGGACGTACCACCGTATTCATAGGATGCGGGATCTCCGGCCATGATGGTGTACTGCTCGAGGCGATGTTCGCCGCCAAACGCAACCGTCATGGGAACCACATTGGCAATCTTAAAGTTCCGGCGGAAATCAAGATTATTCGTCCACTGCGCGAGACGGAAATTGGACGTCCGGACGGTCGTGGGCGTGTAGCCGGTTGCGGCATACATGTTCGGGTTGGTGGTGTTCTTGTTGGAGATCTTGTCCAGATCTTCACCCCAGGTGCTGCTCAGATCCCAGTCAAACCCGAAAAAATGGCTGCCCTTCAGGCCCAGTGTCGCCGCATAGTCGTTCTCGTCGATCGTCTCCAGCGGAGAGTAACCGTAGGGGAACAGTTCCGGATTACTGGCGCTGGCGCCCGACGGGACACGATAGTTCTCATACGCTTCCGCATGTCGGTGCGCATAAGTGATCTGTCCATAGAACTGGATATTCTCGGTCAGGTTCTTGCCGAAATCGATACCCAGATTTTCACGCGTCTCTTCAGGCGTGCTCATGATCTTGTTGGAGTTCTTGGACACCTTGACGGACCCTGTATACAGCTCATTCGCAGCGCCAGCCGGGACATAGCCCGCCAGACGGTTGTCAACCGTATTCGTTACGAAATGATCCGTGTGGTAAACCTGTCCGGAAATATGGATGAAACCGTCATTGCCGAGCTTGAGGCCGCCATCGGCGTTCAGCTGGTACTGCCAGCCATCCCCGTTATAGGCATTCGCCCCTGTCTGGGCGCTCATGTTCAGACCATGATCCTGCTTCTTGGTGATGATGTTCACCACGCCCGCAATGGCGTCGGAGCCGTACATCGCAGCAGCGCCGTCCTCGAGCACCTCGATATGATCGATCATGTTCGACGGGATCATGTTCAGATCCACAGGCGTCGCGCCGAAGTTCGGGCCCGCATCCGCATTGATGTTGGCCGTGGTGTGACGGCGCTTGCCATCCACCAGCACCAGAACTTGGTTCGGATTCAGGCCACGCATCCGGATGAAGGATGTCAGCGCGCCGGCGTCATTGCCCATCGTGCTCATGTTGATGGACGGATACGTCTTCGCCAGCGCATCGGCGAGGTTCATCATGCCTGAGCGACGCAGCGTCGCGCTGGACAGAACCGTGATCGGGCTCGTGCTCTGACGGGCATGGCGGTTCGTGGCATGCGTGCCGGTCACGATCACGCCCTCTTCGCCCCCTGCGACGAACGGCGCATTCCTGGCCTTTGCCACCCTCTTGGCGGGCGCAGCTGCCTTCACCGGCGCCGCCTTGGCAGACGTCTTGTGAACCGACGCCTTCACGAGGCCTGACGTGGCCTTAGTCGTGGCAGCAAAAACCGAACCAGTGCAGAAACTGACGGAGAGAAAAGTCGAATAAAGCGCAAGTTTCCTGATGTTCATGATCGGCTCCATCGCCCTGGCAAGACAGGGATATCAGTCGGAATAGTCAGATCGCACAGCAGGAACCGCAGGGCCTACTGCTGCACGGTGGGATTATTTCGTGGTCGGTACTACATGGCTTCGGGGCGCAGCAGACGGGCCAGTGCATTTGCAATCACCTTCGTCGCACGACGCATGTCTTCGAGAACCACATGCTCATTCGCACGGTGGCCATTGGCGTCCTGGAGTCGGCGCGGTCCGGCTCCGTACAGAACAGTGGGGTAACCCGCATTGCTGTAAATCCGGGCATCCGTGAAAAGCGGCATGCCCTTCACGGCAATCCGCTCCCCGAAAACAGCCTCAGCAGCAGCCTGCAACGCGGCAATCAGAGGGGCCTGACCCGCATCCGGCACCAGAGGCAGCGCCAGCAGATGCTGCGTCACGACGCATTGCACACCCGGAACATCCATCGCATCCAGAATGATCTGACGCAGTTCAGCCTCGACATCGGCTGCTTTCTCGTCGGGAAGAATCCGGCGTTCCAAGCGGAATTTCGCATGCTCGGGAACCACATTGGCTGCCACGCCGCCTTCGATCGTTCCGATGACGAGTGTTGGCGTATCAATTCCGGGAATGGAACAGACCGTCTTCACCAGCCCGTCCCGATAGGCATACAGCGCCGACATGACACGACTGGCCGCTTCGATGGCATCCGCCCCTGTTTCGGGCCATGCGGAATGGGCGGCCTTGCCGGTGAAAGCGACGTCCAGTTGAAGGCTGCCATTATGCGCGATCATCACATCATAGGTGAAACCGGCACTGATGACATGATCCGGTTTGCTCAGCCCTTCAGCCAGAAGCCAGCCCGGACCGACATGTCCGCCGATTTCCTCATCATAGGTCAGATGAAGTTCAACGGTCCCGGAGAGGTCCGAAACAGCTTCTTTCAGCGCCCGCAATGCAAACGCATAGGTTGCAAAGTCGGACTTGGAGACCGCAGCCCCGCGACCATAGAGCTTCCCATCCTCGATCACACCGCCATAGGGGTCGTGAATCCATCCGTCACCGGGAGGAACCACATCGCCATGTGCATTGAGGGCAATAACCGGCCCCTTGCCGTCCCCGAAACGTTCCCGGATGATCAGATTGGTTGCGCTCTGCATTCCGTGGCGTTCCACGAAATCCCGGGGAACAGGATGACATTCGACGTCGAACCCAAGATCCCGTAACTTCCCGGCAGAGAACAGGGCATGTGGGGCGCAGTCACCGGGCGGGTTGTCCGACGGAACCCTGACAAGCTCCTGGAGAAACGGCACCTGCCGCGTCTCGAAATCCCGGTCGACAACACAGTCCAGACTCTCGGTCAGCGTTTTCTTGCAACAGGAAGTCTTTTCCAGCACAGCGCCTTCTCCCACCGGATCGCCTTTTCGTCCTCAGTTCATATTCTCTTTGTATACGAACTGAATTCGATATCGAAGCGGAATGTTGCCCGAACTGCAAAAAAATTTCTTATCCGGGATGATCGGCCTCAAACCGCAGAAAAGCCTGGGCCCGCACCGAGCAGCGACCCGCAAAAAAGTCCGCTGCCGGACAGTCATCGACAATTTCGCCCGCATCCACGAACAGAATCCGCGTTGCCACCTGCCGGGCGAATCCCATCTCATGGGTCACGCACATCATGGTCATGCCCTCACGGGCCAGTTCCGTCATGACCTGAAGAACTTCCTGCACCATCTCCGGATCAAGCGCCGATGTCGGCTCATCGAACAGCATCACATCCGGCTTCATCGCCAGAGCACGGGCAATCGCCGCACGCTGCTGCTGGCCGCCGGAAAGCGCGATCGGATACTTGTCCGCATGGCGCTCCAGCCCGACCCGGCGCAGAAGGGTTTTCGCATGCTCGCGGATCTCGTCCTTCGCACGCTTCTGAACCAGGCGAGGTGCCAGCATGATGTTGTCCAGAATGCTCAGATGGGAAAACAGCTCGAAGCTCTGGAACACCATCCCCGCTTTCGCCCGCAGCGCCGAATGATCAGTCTGCGCAGACCGCACAGCCATGCCATCGACCCAGATCTGGCCGCCTTCGAACGTCTCCAGCGCATTGATGCACTTGATGAGCGTGGACTTGCCCGAGCCTGACGGCCCGCAGACAACGACCACTTCTCCCCTCCCGATTTCCGCCGAACAGCCTTTGAGCACCTGAAAGGCGCCATATGATTTCGTCACATTGTCCAGAGTGATCATGACGGATCTCCATAAAAACGTGCGGGAGAAAAGATCTCCAGATCGGGACGTTCGGAACGGCGCAGAACCATATCCGCGACATGCCGCCCCATGGCTGGCGCGAGCGTGACACCATTGGCGGTTACGGCCGTGAAGAATCCGGGAACATCCGGGCTTTCCCCAAGGATCGGAGCACCATCGATATCGATGTTCATTGCCGCCCAGCTCCTGACGACATTCACCGCGCCCAGAGCCGGAATGAGCCTCTGGGCAACCCAGAGATTCCCTTCCAGATTCTCCCGCAGCGGACGCGGATGGCCATGCACCGGATCCAGACCGGCGCTCCACCCCCCGCCAATCAGCAGGGAGCCGTTTGCTGCCTGTTTGAGCGTCAGGTGACGGCTGGCATGTGCCAGAAGCGAAAAGACCAGCGGAGCCACAGGCTCGGTTACGATCATCTGCAACGGCGCCCCAAAGACCGGCAGACGCCTGCCGACCAACTCCGCAACCTCTCCCGCATAGGCCCCGGCAGCATTCACCACAGCCCCGGCTGACCAGCTTGCCGCCCCCGCACTGACGCGGAACCGGCTTCCATCGCGCTCGATTGCGGAGAGTGCCGTCAGTTCCTCAACCCGCACACCCGCCTGACGCGCCCGGGCGAGGACGGCCTGCGTTGCTGCCATAGGATTGATCTTGCCTTCCTCGGAACAATACGCCCCTCCCAGAAAGCCTTGTTTCAGGTTTGGCTCGATCCCGTGTAGTTCACCCGGATCCAGGATCCGCGCATCAACGCCAAGAGACTGCTCGACCGCAACCTTGCTGCGCAGACGCTCCATGTCGGATTCAGTTTCTGCCACGACCAGGCCACCACAGACCTTGATTTCCAGATCCCGGTCGAACGTCCCACGCAGCGCCTCCCACATGCGGATGGATTCCCGCTGCAAAGCCAGCGTCCGCGCGGGCATCGACGGTCCATCCGTATCCGCACTGGCATCGAACGCCATAAGCTGGGCATGCAGACTGCCCGCATTGCCGCCCGAAGCCAGCGCCCCGGCACGCCCGCGTTCCAGCACAACGACGCTCTTCCCGGCCTCCGCAAGGAAGAGCGCCGCAAAAAGCCCGACGATCCCGCCGCCCACGACCACGACATCCACGATCTCAGCGGTGTCAGAAGCAGATTGCACGGCCTGTCCCAGACCCGAGGGGATCGGAACCCGGACATGCCCCCGCCATTCAGGTTTCTGCCGCGCCAGTGCTGCCACCGGCACCGGGCGCAAGGGGATCTGGGGCGCCGTAAAGTCCTTCTCGCTTTTCGGCTCAGGCAGGACCTTCATGAGCGATGCCTGACAGAACCGCCCCTGACAGCGCCCCATCCCGGCACGTGTTGCCCGTTTGAGAGCCGCCAGATCCGCAATCCCGTCCTCGGCCACCTGTGCCCTGACAGTCCCGGCCGTCACACATTCGCACCGGCACAGGATGGTGGTATCCTCCGGTACGGGAAGCGGAACAACCGGCTGATAGAGTTTCCACAGAAGGGTCTGAAAACGCGCATTGTCGCGATACATCCGCCGGCTACGGTCCAGACCGGGGGGCAACGTCTTTCCGGAACGCTCCAGCAGTCGCGCCGCGCACAGCCTGCCCTGGGCCTGCGCCAGAAAAGCCCCACCAAAACGCCCCGCTTCACCGATAACGGACACATCCGCCTGATCGGTCCGCCCGTCGGGCTGTCGTCCTGTTTCGGGGTGGGTCACGGGCCAGTCCCGGACGTCCTGCCGACAGCCCAGAAGACGGGGCAGTTCGCTGGCCGGGACAAACCCGTCGCCAAGACAGACCGTCTCGACCTCGATCGATCGCGCTTCCGCCCCGGCCTGCTTCACCGTCACACGTTCGACACGGCCCGAGCCCTCGATCCGTGTCACGACGCTCTCCCACAGCACGGGCACACCTGCCCGGCGCAGCGTCCAGAGATGCCGCATCCCGGCAAGGGCGAGACGTGGCGCCGCTGCAGAAAGCTGCCCGGCCAGGACAGGCCGTTTCACCGGCGCAGGCGCTGACTCCACAACAGCCACCACATCGGCCCCACGACCGACGAGTTCCGCCGCGAGCTGAAGATTGAGCGGCCCGTTTCCGGCAATGATGACCCGCCCCGGAGAGACGGTTTCATAGGCCCGCAGCAACGTCTGTCCGGCACCCGTCGTGATGACGCCCGGCAGGGTCCAGCCCGGACGCGGAGCGGGCGTTTCCTGCGCGCCGGTAGCCACGATGATGTGCTGCGTGCGGATATAGAACGCCTCGCCATCCCGCAGCCCCCCGATGACGAGCGCGCCGTCCTCGCGATGGGCGCACCATACGAGCGTATCATGCCACAGACGTGCCCCACTGGCCCGCATGGCCTCAATCAGGTGCCGCCCCTTGCGCGCCTGATCGTCCTGCCGCTCCGGATGTACGGCGTTCTGCTTGAAATACTGGCCGCCCGGAATGTGACGCTCATCCACGACAAGAACGTCCACACCGCCCCGTGCCAGCTCCGTCGCGACCACCAGTCCCGCCGGCCCAGCGCCCACCACGAGAACCTCGCAGACATGCTCGGCCAGCCGCTCTTCACCCTGCGACAGGGGCGCTGAAACAGCCGCATCCGGGAGACGGTCATTGCTCCGGACCCGCATACCGTCCCGCACCGGCGTCATGCAGCCCCGGCGCGACATCTGCCCGTCCACTTCCAGCAGGCAGTCCTGACAGGCCCCGATCCCACAGAACGGCCCGCGCCCTGATCCGTCCGGAGCTGTACGATGCACGATCCGGCCCGCAGCCAGCAAAGCTGCCGTCAGGGTCTGGCCGGCTTCCGCAGAGACAGGACTGTCATTGAACGTGAAACTCAGACGATCCGACATCAGCGTGCGTCCTGCGTCGTGACAGGCAGTTCGATGGGATCAACTGCCGCGGACTGCTGCTGGCGGCGATAGGGACGCTCCGCATAATGCTCGATCCGCCGCTGCAGAAAATCCCAGGCCGTCGTCATCAGCAGGTAATACAGGGCCGCCACGGAAAACAGCTCCAGAACCATGAACTGGTCCTGCACCAGGATCTGGCTGCGCTGCATCAGTTCCTCCATGGAAATGACCGACGTCACGCTGGTCGTCTTGAGCAGTCCGTTCACCGAATTGCCCAGCGGCGGGATAATGAGCCGGAACGCCTGCGGAAACGCGATGCGCCAGGCGATCTGCCGCTCGCTCAGACCCAGCGCCCGTGCCGCCGCGATCTGACCGGTCGGCACGGCATTCAGACCCGCACGGATGATTTCCGCCAGATACGCGGCCTCGTTCAGCGTCAGCCCGATGATCGAACATGCCATCACGCTCAGCCGGATATCCAGCTTGGGCAGCCCGGCATAGATCACGACCAGCTGGACCAGCAGCGGCGTGCCCCGGAAAAACCAGACATAAAACCGTGCGGGCCAGGACAGCAGACGGCGCTGCGAGCGTTTCATGACTGCAATCAGCAGGCCCAGCAGGAACCCCATCACCATTGAGACGGCCGTCATGTAGACCGTGATGAGCGCCCCGCGGAAAATATAGGGGCTGCCGAGATAGGTGAAGAAGCCGTGCCAGCTCCAGATCTGCATGTCGATGCCCCGTGCTCGTGTATCGAATCAGTGTGTCGTATCAGGGTGTGCCGGACGGATGGGACGGCCCCGAGACCGCGATCCGTCCGGGAAAAGGCGAGACGCCATAAGGCGCCATGAGGCGCTCCAGCGTTCCGTCCTCACGCATGTTTTCCAGAACTTCCGCCAGTCGCTGCGCCAGAGCCGGATCCCGCAGCGCCAGGGCAACGGGGGTGGGATACAGCCCCTTCAGAACCGGCCTCACGCCACCCTGAAGCGCATTGCGCCGTGCCACCGCGTCTATGGAGAACACGGCCGTCACCTGCCGCGCCCGCAGGGCGGCAAAGGCGATGCCCACGTTCTGGAACGTCTTGATATCGAAGCCCGGACGCCCTGCATCCCGCAGCGCCTTATCAGCCTCCCGGGCGTGATGCTCCTCGATCCCGCCCATCTCGACCCCGATCGAAGATCCTGACAGATCCTCGAGCCTAGCAGGATGCAACGCGGAATCATCATTCAGGGAAACGCTGATCGCCTGGATTTCGTACGGGATCATTTCCATCAGCCGCGCCCGCTGGACGGTGTAGAACATCCCCGTATTGATGACGTCCCACCGCTTTTCAAGCAGTCCAAGCGTGAGCTGCGCAAAGGACGTCGAAAGCGTGATCGGCGCCAGGCAAAGCCTGCGGGCGATCTCGTTTCCGAGTTCGATCCGCATCCCGGCGATCTGTCCGTCCACCGTCACATATTGCAGGGGCGGCAGCGTCGGATTGGTCGCCATGACCAGATGCCCGGGGGAAATCAGCCCGCTGACCGCCTCCGGGCATGGCGCGGCCTGCGCTCCGAACGCCAGGGCTGCACAGAGCAGCCCCGCCCCCCGAATCAGACAGGATACAGGGCTGCCCCCCATATCAGGCGCTTTCTTCGAACCGCAGGTCCAGATCGCGGACGATCTGAAGCGCCCGCGCATCATCCTCAGCCGGCAGCGGCAGACGCGGCGCGCGCGGACCGCCCACGTCGAAGCCCATATGCTTCAGCAGGGCTTTCGTCCCCGAGACATAGCCCTGACCGCCCACGAACTGGATCAGCGGGACATGGCGAAAATACATCTCGCGGGCCTTGCCGATATCCTTGTAACCGTCGCAGAGATTGAAAATCTCGCTCATGACATGCGGCGCCACGTTGGACGCAACAGCTACCCAGCCGATCGCCCCTTCAAGGAAGCTTTCAAAGCCCATGATCCCGCCGAAAACCGAGAGCCGGTCACCGCAAAGCCGGATGATGTCCCGCACGCGGGTCACATCCATCGTGGATTCCTTGATCAGGCAACAGTTGTCGATATGGGACAGGCGCGCCACCAGTTCCGGCTTCAGATCCACATTCGCCGTGGCCGGGTTGTTGTAGAGCATGATCGGCAGACCGATCGCATCCGACACCCGGCGATAATGGACGAACAATTCGTCATCCGTCGGCGTGGAATAGAACGGCGGGATGATCATCACGCCATCCGCCCCGAGCTTCTCGGCTTCCTGGCTGTAGCGGATCACGTCATAGGTATTCTCGGCGCCCGTCCCGATGAACACCGGAACACGCCCCGCCGCCTGCTCGATGACCGTCTGCGCAACGAGCGTGCGTTCATCATCCGTCAGCGACAGGAACTCGCCGGTGGACCCCAGCGGGATGAGGCCGGCGATACCCTGGGCGATCTGCCAGTCGGTGAAGCGCCGCAGCCCCTGGACGTCAACGCGCCCTTCGCTGTCATACGGCGTGATCATGACGGTATATGTTCCACGAAACTTCATGGGTCTTTCCTTCCTCAATGTTCCGGGTCCGGCCGCAAGCCGGCTGGATCCGCTGCGGCATCACCGCCATGGGTATTCATGAACGCCGCGATATCCGGCTGCTGCGCCGCACATCCACGACCCTTTCCGACAGCCCTGACCTGACCATCCTCGAGAAGGACGATCCTGTCGGACAGCGATGAAACGACATTCATCGCGTGGGAAACCTGAACGATCGTCATGCCGTCTTGCGCCAGATCGCGCAGCAGCACACCGACATCGCGCACCTTGTGCGGATCGAGCGCCGATGTCGGCTCATCCAGCAGAAGCAGCGAAGGCCGGAGCATGAGCGCGCGCGCAATCGCCACACGCTGCTTCTGTCCGCCCGACAGGTCGGCAGGCAGCATGTCGGCCTTGTTCGCCAGACCCAGCCGCTCCAGCAGCGCCCGGGCCTCATGCTCGGCATCCCGGCGCGAGCGCTTCGCCACGACTGTCGGCGCCAGCGTCAGGTTCCGCAGAACCGACATGTGACCGAACAACCCGTATTGCTGGAACACGATCGCCGCCTGCTCCCGCAGGATGCGCGCCGATGCCGGAGCGGCCATATCCACGATCCGCCCGTCAACGCCCATCCGACCCTGCCAGACCGGCTGCAGCCCGATCAGCGTACGCAGGAACGTGGTCTTGCCCGAGCCGGACGGCCCGATGAAACTCACGATCTCCCCGCGCTCGGCCTCGAACCCGGCATGACGCAGGGTCTCGTTTTTCCCGTGGCGGACGCAGACGTCGCGGACATCAATGTACGGCAATGCGTTTCTCCAGCAGGCGGCTCAGGCAGGTCAGCGGATAGGAAATAGCGAAATAAAGCAGCAGCACCACGCAGAAGACCTGCACCGAGGGCAGCCCGCGGTTGGACAGGATCACACCCGCCTGGCTCAGCTCCACAACCCCGATCTGCGAAGCCAGCGCCGTGTCCTTGATGAACAGAACCAGATATCCCACAGCAGGTGGCACAACGGCGGACATCGCCTGCGGGCCGATCACATAGCGCCACCGTGCCCAGAGAGGCAGGTTCAGCACCAGTGCGGCTTCGACCTGCTCCACCGGAACCGTCTTCACACCGCCATGCAGGATCTCGCAGAGATAGGCTGCGGCAATCAGCCCGATGGAGCCGATCGCCACAACGGTCGCCGACACGTCCACACCCATCATGCCCGCACAGAAAAAGACGATATACAGCGTCACGATGAACGGAATGCGCCGGATGGTCTGCACATAAAGCACTGCCAGCATCCGCAGCGGAAACATGTAGCGCAGGTCCGACAGCCGCAGCGCCGTCAGGATGATCGCCCCGGCAATCCCGAGAAGACCGCCGCCCAGCGACAGCTCGACCGTCCGGCCCATCGCCTGCAGCAGAAGCGCGATGTCATAATGCGAAAACGCAATCATACCATCCGCTCCATCGTCCGGCGGCACAGGGCAAACACGCCGGTCAGAGCAAAGGACAGCACGGCATACAAACCGCCCGTCACGAGCATGACCTCAAGAATCCGGAACGTTGTCGATCCGATATCATAAGCCCGGCCGGTCAGATCCTCGACGCCGAAAATGGACGCCATCGCGCTGCCCAGGATCATGATCTGGAAATGGTTGGCCAGCGCCGGGAACATCGTACGCCCCGCATAGGGCAGGATCACCCGCAGATAGGTCTGACGCCGATTCAGCCCCAGCGTCAGCGCAACCTCATGATAGACCGGCGGCACCCGCGCCATGCCCGCCCCGAGAATATCCGCCAGATAGGCCGCCGCATTGAGCGTCATCCCGATCACAACCGACAGAAAGGGCGAAACCATCAGCCCCATCAGTGGCAGACAGTAGAAAACCGCGAAAATCTGCGAGAGCTGCGGCGTGTTGCTCAGGGCCGTGCTGTAGCTGCGGCTGAACCTGCGCCAGCCTCCCTGATTTTCAAAACGCACAACCGCCAGCCCGACCGCCAGCAACAGGCCGAACACGAAGGCCAGCCCTGCAATCAGGACCGTCACGCCGACACCGCCCAGAAGGAACGGCAGCCGCGCAAAAACGGGACGGAAATCCAGCCCCGTCATGGCACGCTTTCCGCCACGACTGGATCGAACCACCGGCGATGGATCTGCTCCAGACGCCCGTCATGCTCCATCGCGTCGAGAATACGGTTCACGTCCCCGCGCAGGGTCACGTCCTGCCGCGTCATCCCGATGCAGTCATCCCCTACCGGCGGCGCAAATCCCCGAATGATCCGCCAGTGAACCTGGGGTTGGGACGGCAGGTAATGGCCGACATATTCAATGACATCCACCATCGCATCGCCGCGCCCCTGCGCCAGCGCGCGGATGGCATCGGCATAGCTCTCCAGAAGCAGCATCGGCGCCTTGGGAACGCGCTGCTGCAGATAGGCAACCGCCGTTGAACCCCGCACCTCGATCAAACGATGCGCGCCCGATTCAAGATCCGCGAAGGAGGCAATACCCCGATCCTCGGGTGTGATGACTGCAAACTGTTCGGAATAAAGCGGCCGTGAAAACGCAATAACCTCCGCACGACCGGGCGTGAGCGTCAGGCCGCCGAGAACGATATCGACCTTCCCGGCCATCAGATAGGGAATGCGTCCGCTGGACGCGAGCGTCACGAAACGCGGCTCGACACCCATGCCTCGGGCAATCTCCCGGCCGATATCGACATCATATCCGACGAGTTCGTTATGATCGTCATATTCCCCAAGCGGAGGCAGCCCGGGCTCTACACCGATATTGATGTGCCCGCTCGCCCGGATGGCGGCGCTGTCCCTCGCCTCTGCTCCCCCACCCCACAGGGCACCGGAAACAGCGCAGAACCCCAGCAACAGACTGTTCCAATTCGCTCTCAAGAAAGGTTTCCCTGCATGCTGTGCGACTTTGGGGTTGCGGTTGCCCGATCACTGATCTAATTCAGATATACGTTCTGTATACGATAGAAAACCCTTTAAAAGAAATTTCTTCTCCGGACCGATCCCGATAGGAAACAAGATGCAATCCGTCACCTTCACCTTCCTGAGCCAGGCCATCGAAGGCATCGAGGGAGAACCGGTTGCAGCGGCCCTCAGACGCGCCGGAATCACGGAACTCGGCCAGTCCGGCGTCGATGGCACACCACGCGGTGCCTTCTGCTTCATGGGAAGCTGCCAGGAATGCCGCGTCCGCATCGACGGCGCCGTCGCCTATGCCTGCAAGGCTCCCGTCCTCCCGAACATGACCGTCACGCCCTATGTCCAGTCCTGATTTCTCCCCCGTTACCGTCATCGGTGGAGGCATCGCCGGTGCGACATCCGCCATCGCGCTCGCCCGGCACAATTTTCCCGTCACCCTGATTGACGAACAGCCGGCTGCGGGCGGTCAGATCTTCCGCGCGCCCTCACCCTATGCCCGCCAGACAGTTCCGCCCAATCACGAATTTTCCGGCGGCGACGCCCTGCGCCAGAAACTGGCTGCATCCCCGGTGGATGTCCGATTTTCCACCCGCGTCTGGGGCCTGTCCCCTACCCTGACCCTCGACCTGATCGGGCCGGACGGCATCGATCAGCTTCCCCCGTCGACCGTCGTCGTCGCCAATGGTGCCACCGAGCGCTTCCTTCCGTTCCAGGGCTGGACCACGCCCCGCATCACCGGGCTTGCGGGCGCCAGCATCCTGATGCGCAACGGCGGCACCCTGCCCGGCCAGACCGTCGTAGTGGCGGGGTCGGGACCACTTCTGTTCTCGGTCGCCCATCAGGTACTTGAACTGGGCGGCAAGGTCGCCGCCATCGTGGATGCGGGTCACCGCTCCAACTGGCTCCGTCTCGGCGCCATGCTGTCTCTGGATCCCGCCCGTCTGACACAGGCCACCCGCTGGATGCTGCGCCTCCGGAAAGCTGGCATTCCGATCCACCACCGCGCCCATATTTCGGCGGCGCAGGAAACGGAAACCGGCCTTCTCCTGACCGTCAGCGAGATGGACCACCCTGAACGCCGCCACGTCTATGCTGCCGAGGCCGCAGCCTGCGGATATGGACTCAAGCCTTCCACCCTCATCACACGCACGGCCGGTGTCCAGCACCGTCATGATCACGTTGGCGGTTATCTCGAACCCGTTACGGATGTCGCAGGCCGTACCAGCCGCCCCGATCTTTATGTCACGGGCGACGCCGCCGGCATCCGGGGCATGGCCGTGGCCCGTTTGCGGGGCCTGATCACGGCCCATGCCATTGCCCAGGACCGGGGTGTGATCTCCGCCCAAACCTACGAAACCCTCACACGTGCGCCCCTGCGGCAGCTTCGCCGTCTCGAAGCCGTCTCCCGCCGGATGCTTCCCCTGATGAACGCCGGGAGCGCCATCCCGGCCCATCTTCAGGACGAGACAATCGTCTGCCGCTGTGAGCGGGTGAAGGCCGCGACCCTGCGCTCCGCCATCGAGGCCGGAGCCGAAGACCTGAACCAGCTCAAGGCCTGGACACGCTGCGGCATGGGGCCCTGTCAGGGCCGGATGTGCGAGGACAGCGCCCGGGGCCTGCTGACGGCGGCCTGCGGCAACACTCCCGAAGAAGCGGGCAGTTTCACGGCCCGAATGCCCTTCTTCCCCCTCCCCCTCACAGCCGTGACCGGGACCTTCGCCTATTCCGACATTCCCCTTCCGAAGGCGGCCCCGCTATGACCCCAGCCCTGCAGACCAGACCGGACGTTTTTGACACGGTCATCGTGGGTGCCGGTGTCATGGGCGCCACAACCGCACTTTTCCTCGCGCGCGGCGGCCAGAAGGTGGCGCTGGTCGACAGGCAGGACATGTTCCGGGCCGCATCCGGCGTCAACGCGGGCACCCTGACCCTGCACATGACCCGCGCCCAGCTCATTCCCCATGCCATCCGCGGCCGTGAAATGTGGCTCGACAGCGCCAGCTGGCTTGGGGAAGACGTGGGAGCCCTGGCGACACCAGGGCTTTCGATGGCCTTCACCGAAGCCGAAGAAGAGCTTCTGCGCCAGCGTGCACGGGTCAGGCAGGATATGGGAGCCCCCATCGAGGTGGTCTCCCCCGAAGAGGCCGTCCGGATCGAACCGGGGGTGAATCCGACCCTCCGCGCCGCTGCCTATTGCGCACTGGACGGCCATATTCCGACCTATCGCGTCGGGGGAGCCTATGCCCGTGCGCTCCGGCAGGCCGGCGTCACGATCATCGAAAACAGTCCGGTCGAGACCATTACCCCCGCCACTGGCGGTGGCTATGACGTCCGGGTTTCCAGTCGCGCCCAGCCCGTGCATGGCCGCAGGATCGTACTCAGCACTGGAGCATGGCTCGAGAAAATGCTGGGGTGGCTTGGATACACCATTCCGATCCGCTGCCTCATCAACCAGCTCGTCGTCACGGAGACGCTTCCTCCCGTCATGGGAAGTGTACTGAGCATTGCCAATGGCCTGCTGTCCCTCAAGCAGTTCGCCAATGGCAGCGTGCTGATCGGCGGCGGCTGGCAGGGCGAAGGCAACATCCATCAGGGCGGCACCCGCGTCATTCCCGAAAACCTGCGCGGCAATGTCCGTCTGGCCCAGTATGTCGTCCCGCGCCTCGACGAAGCACAGGTCCTGCGTGTCTGGCTCGGCCTCGAATCCGAAACGCCGGACGCCATGCCCCTGATCGGCGCGCTGACGCCCGATGATGATGCCTTTGTCGTCGGCTGCGTCCATTCCGGCTTTACGAGCGGCCCGTATATGGGCCGCCTCCTCGCCGAGCGGATCCTGGGCGGCAACCCGGACCTGAGCGCCTTCGACCCCACCCGCTTTTCCACTCCCGCAGCCACTGGACCACAGTCATGATCCCAGCATCCCCCACGCCGTTCCGGGGTGTCTATGCCGCAACGCTGGTACCCTTCCTGGAAAACGGGACGCTGGATGAGCTCCTGTTCAGGCAGCATCTTCTGGACTGCACGCGCCCCGAAGGTATCGTGGGAATCCTGTGCAACGGTCATGCGGGCGAGAACCATCTGCTGACACGTGCGGAAAAGCGGCGCGTCGTGGAACTGGCGGCCGAAACCATTGGCGCGGATCGCATCATCGTTTCGGGCATCCTGTCCGAAGACGTTGACGAAGCCTGCCTGCACGCCCGGGATGCCGTCGAGGCGGGAGCCGACGCCCTGCTCGTGTTTCCGCCATTCTCATGGGCCGTCTCACAGGACCATGATGCCATCATCGCCTATCATGCCGCCATCTGTGAGGCCGTAGACGCCCCGATCATGCTGTATCAGTCGTCAGTCGGCAGCGGCGGCATGGCCTATTCCCTTCCGATCCTGGAAAGCCTGCTCAGGCTCCCCGGTATCGTCGCCATCAAGGAAGGCAGTTGGGAAACCAACGCCTATGACAAACATCGCAGGCTCGCCGCCCGCGTCGCACCGCATGTGGACGTCATGGCTTCGGGGGATGAACATCTCCTGCCCTGCTTTGCCATCGGAACGACGGGCAGTCTCGTCAGTCTCGCCGCCATCCTGCCCGTCTCGCTCGCAAAGCTGTGGCGCGCGATGGAAAACAATGACCTCCCCGCCGCCCGCAAGGTCCATGACGTCATCCAACCGCTGGCCAATCTGATCTACGGCCGTGCGCCGTCGGGACGCGCCACCCTGCGCCTGAAAGCCTGCCTGGTCATGCAGGGCAAATGGCCCTCCTGCCGTACCCGCAAGGCTTCTGATATCATCACTCCAGAAGAATGGCAGGAACTGTCAGCCGCATTGCAGGACGCAATGACTCTGGAAGGACCATAATGGGCGATTACATGGTGGCCGAACGCGAATTAAACCTTGCGGAACTGGCCTACACGCAGATCCGGCGCATGATTCTCGAGAAAGAGCTTCCGAGCGGCATGTCCGTTGTGGAGGGCCGTCTGGCCGATCATCTGGACATCTCACGGACCCCGGTCCGCGAAGCCCTGATGCGACTCGCTGCCGAAGATCTGCTGGTCAAGCAGGGGTCGCGTTCGTTTGCAGTCCGGAATGTCTCGGCCACCGAGTTCTTTCAGGGCATTCACATCCGCGAGATCCTTGAAAGCGAAGCCATCAACCTGTCTTTCGACAGACTTGATCGCAGCATGCTGGAAAACCTTCGCAGAGAAGTCATCGAACTTGGCGAAACGCCCGAACAGACTGCCGCCCAGTGGCAGCTCGACGACAGGCTGCACCTGATGTTCCCGAAAGTCTCGGGCAACTCGGTCCTCCTGCGCTCCATCAACGAACTGCGGACTCTGACCCGCCTGTGCGAGGTCACCTACCCTCTCGGCCGTGTTCCCGCATCCACACGCGAACATCTGGCCATCCTCGACGCCCTGCTCGACGGTGACAGCACCGGCGCCCGTGAAGCCATGGTCATGCATCTGCGCAATGTCGCAACCGATTGCATGGACATTCTCAGGGGCGGCTGACCAGCTCCCCCATATTTCAGGAGAACCCGTCATGACGACTTTTGACATCGTTATCCGCAACGGCATGATCGTGACCGCAACGGATAAATATATTGCCGATATTGGAATAAACGGCTCAAAGATCGTCGATATCGGTTTCGACCTGAAAGGCCATGAAACCATTGATGCAACCGGCCTGCTCGTCCTGCCGGGCGGAATCGACGGCCACTGTCATATCGAACAGGAAGAAGCCGACGGGACGATCCACGAAGACGACTTCGTTTCCGCCACCGGCTCGGCCCTGCTCGGCGGCACCACTACGGTCGTCTGTTTTGCCTCCCATGTTCCCGGCCGTGGCCTCGTAGAGCAGTTTGACGCCTATCGCAGGAAAGGCGCCAATTCCCGCATCGATTTCGCCATCCACCAGATCATCACCCGGACCGACGAGCAGACCATCCGTGATGAAATTCCTGTCGTGGCAGAACGGGGTGCGGCGGGCCTGAAGGTCTTCATGACCTATGACGATTTTCACCTCTCTGACGGCCAGTTCCTTCAGGTTCTGGAAGCCGCGCATAAAAGCGACATTCTCGTCTCCGTACACTGCGAAAACTATGACGCCATCCGCCACCTGATCCTCAAGCATCTGGCCGAAGGCCGCACCGAGCCGCATGGCCATGTCACATCACGGCCGCCCTGTGTTGAGCGCGAGGCTACTTATCGTGCCATGACGATGAGCGAGTTGACCCACCAGAAGATCCAGATCTTCCACGTTTCCTGCCCCGAAGTCGCCGAGGAAATCGGCCGCGCCCAGTCCCGTGGCGTGAAGGTCGTGGCGGAAACCTGCCCGCACTACCTCACCCTGACGGAAGAAGACCTCAAGCGGGATGGCTTCGAAGGCACGAAATATATCTGCAGCCCTCCCCTGCGCACAAAAGCGGCTCAGGAAGGCATGTGGCAGTATATCCGTAGTGGCGTGATCAGCATTATTTCCTCGGACCACTGCGGCTATACGTTCGACGGCTCGGTCGGCAAGGGACGGCATGGTCGGGACGCGGATTTCTCTCTGATCCCCAACGGTATGCCCGGCCTAGGAACGAGACTGCCCGTTTTCTATGACGCGGCCATCAATAGCGGAAAAATCGACCTGACAGACTTCGTTCGTCTGACAGCGACGACCCCCGCCCAACGATACGGCCTCTATCCGCAAAAAGGCACCATTGCTCCAGGCTCCGACGCTGATCTCGTCCTGTGGGATCCGAAAAAATCCGTGACGATCACCAATAGTCTCTTCCAGAGTAATATCGATTACACACCCTACGAAGGTCGATCCGTCCAGGGATGGCCTGTCAAAGTCTACCAGAGAGGCAAGCTCGCCATGAATAATGGTAAACTGGTCGCACAACCGGGCACTGGTCAGTTCCTTAAGGCACAAAAGAAATAAACGGACCCTTTTCTGCCAGGAGATACCTCCACACCCTGCCCCATCCGCTAACTGCAATGAGAGAGGGTGTGGAGATACAAGGTCCGTTCTGGATATGAATTCCGAACCTAAAATCCGGTTAGGGTCTTATACCCCCTGATGCTGGCGGGGCTTTCCTGATGATAATCGAGAAGTAGTACCTCGTTCCCCGAGCAACGCATCCAGCATGCTGTGCAAAACAAGCCATATACTTCGGATCATTTCCGAAAGACGCATATTCGTTTTCGACCTGTATCAGGCTGATGGGACCAGCCAGGTCCCACTCCCGGAAAATATAAGGATCTGGACGAAAGAAAAACCCAAAAGAACAGCATCTTGGCAGAGTTGTAGGAAGGCCGGGAACTGGTTTTTCCTTGAGGCAGACGGGATTTTTCACACCCCTCCCCCTCGCAGCTATGCTTTTCGGCTATCTGCTGGGCTTTCTCATAGTACCGCGTCTCATTACGCAGGAATGCTTTTCTGAACTACCCTGCATCTGCGGCGTCATTCTTACCCTCATGCTTTCCTGATAACCGGTCATGTCTCGATCGGGTGCATTGCCCTTCTAGACGCGGCCAATGCCATGGTAATGCCAACGCTCTTTCCCATGGCGATCCGCTGTGCCGCCCCCTGAACATCGCTGGCTTCAGCCCTCATCGTCATGGCTTATAGCGGAGGAAGCATCATGCCGCAGCTCTATGTCGCCCTGAAACCGTTCATCGGTTTCCAGACCAGTTTCGCGCTACTTGTCATCCCTACCTATATTGCAGTCTTCTTCTATGCCCGACATTACGGGCCGACCGGCCTTCTCCCTCTGGATCAGACCCAATGACACTTCATCTCGACGGCAATCTTGTCCTCGCTGATCGCATTCTTCCCGGACGTATCAGCTTCGACAGCCACATCCGCACCATCAATCCCGTCGCAACTCCCCCCAACCGTTATATTCTGCCTGGTTTCGTGGATGGACATGTCCATGGAGGTGACGGAGCGGACACGATGGATGGAGCAGATGCCATCCGAAAGCTCTCGCGCTTTCACATGAGGCACGGTACGACCACAATCCTTCCCACCACTATTACGGCGCCCTGGCAGGACGTGATGAGTGCCCTGCATGCGGTGTCTGAAGTTCGCAAGAGCGGCATAGACAAGGGTCCCCGTATCCATGGAGCCCATCTGGAGGGACCTTTCGTCAGCCCACATAAACTCGGCGCACAACCCCCTTTTGCCATTGCTCCCAGTCCTGACAAGGTGGCCGAGGCCATCAGTACGGGGTGTGTCCGTGTGGTGACGCTTGCTCCGGAACTGGATCACGCTGAAACCGCGATGCGTCAGTTTGCAGAAGCTGGCGTGCGCGTCAGTCTGGGTCACACCACAACTGATTATGAGGGCGCGCAGCGTGCCATCTGCCTCGTTTGTGCAGCAGGGGGGACGATCGGCGCTACCCACCTTTTCAATGCCATGTCTCCGATTGAAGGGCGCAAGCCCGGCCCTGTCACGGCTCTGATGTGCAGCGATGTTGCGTATGCCGAAATGATTTTCGATACTCACCATGTCCATCCCGCCAGCTTTCGGCTGGCATCACGCCTGATGGACAGCCGTTTACTCTTCGTAACGGACGCCATGCGAGGAACCGGCGGGGCCGACGGTCCCAGCCAGCTCGGCGGACAGGACGTCACAATCAGCAACGGCACGGTTCGCCTGCCCGACGGCTCCCTCGCTGGCAGCATCCTTACTCTGGATCAGGCTCTGAGAAATGCCGTACAGGCCGGAACATCCCTTCCGAATGCCGCCAAGCTCGTCAGCACCAATGCCGCACGCTATCTCGGCCTCCATGACCGCGGGGCTCTCGTTCCGGAACTTCTGGCGGATTTTACCGTCCTTGATGACTCTCTGGCCGTAAAAGAAGTCTGGGTAAATGGGCGGCGAACCGTCTGACATACTCGCATAGGCCGCCCCATATATGCGGCTTCAAAACGTTTTTCTTCATCGATTCAAGAGAAACCTTCCCCCTTCCTGAAGCATCGGCAGCATCAGGAGGGCGGAGGAATAACACACTAAAATTGGATATGATCATGCATGTTTCTAGCATGATCCGAACAGGTGTTTCCTTGAAGCCAATCCCGCAGCTCCTGTAGCCCACACAAGCGTGTCATAACAGGTCAGCTGAAGACGTTCCGGCCGATTAAAACTCGGCATGAGATTTTGTTCCACAAATTGACGCAGAGCTGCGGCAAAAACCCCATGCAGAAGGTCGTCCTCGATCGCAATGATGATATGTCTCGGATCCAGAATCTGTATGAGGCTGGCAGCGGCATAACCCAGACTATTGGCAGCAGTGTGCAGGATACGGAGGGCTTCAGGATCTCCTTCACGCGCTTTTGCGGAAATCAGCTGAATATTCGGGGGCAGACCAACTTCCCGCGCGCGGGTTCTGATCGCCTGCGATGAAGAGACCGTCTCAAGACACCCCCTGTTTCCACATCGACATGGACGAGGCGGCTCCTGCGAAAGGCTCTGCGCCACGGGAAGATGTGCGAGTTCTCCTGCGCCACCATATTCACCATGGTGTACCGAACCATTGACCGTATAGGCCACGCCAATTCCATCTCCCACGGCCATAACCACGAATGCGGGAATATGGCGCATGCTCCCAAACATGCTCTCGTAAACGGCCAGGGCATTCGTGTCATTTTCGACAAAGACCGGGAGTCCGATTTCCCGGGAAATAGCCGCACTGACATCAAGATTGTCCCATCCCAGAACCGATGACGTAACGCAGACCTGCTTATCCATCGAGACATAGGCAGGCAGAGCTACCCCGACCGCCTGAAAATTGGTTCCTGGCGGGCACTCATTTCTGAGCATTGTCACGGCATCGCTAATGCGACGAATGCTTGTTTCGTAATCATCGCCACGCTCGAAGAAGGTCTTGGCAAGAACGGTACCATTGGGGTCGATAACGACGGCAGATGCTTCCCGGTTATGAAGACTAACCCCGATGAAAGACGCATATTCCGGATGAAGGCGCAGCAGTGAAGACGGACGGCGACTGCTGGGAACATACGCATATTCCTCAATAACCCCCTGAGACAGAAGCTGACCGGTGATGACGGACACCCTTCCTTTACTCAGATTGAGAGCAGAGGCGATATCCGATCGTGTCATGCCGCCCTGGCGCGCGAGAAGCGCCACGATGTTCCTTGCGATGCCGTCAAGAAAAGCTGTTTCATTCATGACTTATAACCCGCCAATAAGTTCTTCAGGAAATTTATTTACTGGATATAATATCCTATGGGAAATTAATTCGATATCGAATATGTGTTGAATCCGGAACAATCATCTCCGCAAATGAGGTCTTGTTATGTGGCCTACAAAACGACGCATACTCATAGCGACAAGCTGTATTTCAGCGATGAACGCCACCGCATCCTTTGCGGCAACGAACACCAAACATCTGCACAGAGCGCCTGTTTCCAAGCTTGTCAGTCAGGATCAGCGAAACAGCTCCCCGTCTGGACGCCCCAAAGCGCCAGACAGAAAGCCCGTACCCCGGTCGCTTGAAGCAAGATCCGAGGAAGCCATGACCATTCACGCCGGCATTGCTGCGGCCAACGGCGTGACGAATACAACGCCAGGCGGCGGCATGATGGGCGTGCAGCGGGTTCCACGCTCACAAAGCACGGTAACCCGGGACTATCTGGCGAAACAGTCTCCCACTGCCAACATGAACGAACTCATCTCCGCGATGCCGGGTGTTGCTTATCAGAGCCAGGATATCATGGGGGCGACGGGGGACGCGCTTTCCATGCGCGGGATGAATGAGACGGAAGTCGGGTATCTGTTCGAAGGTGCCCCGGTAGCTGATGCCTTCAATTACGAGCCCTTTACTTCGACTTATGTTGATAACGAAAATATCGGCAGTATTACCGTTGCGCAGGGATCACCTGACCTGACAGCCCCGCTGTATAATACCGTTGGCGGACAGATTTCTGCAAAAATGATTGATCCCTCCCACAAGATGGGAGGATATCTTGACCTGATGGGCGGAAATTATTCTGTTAACAAGGAGTTCGTCCGCTTCGATACCGGTGATATCGGCCATTCAGGCATCCGCGGTTTTCTGTCATTTTCCAACACCCATGGACATATGGACCGCGGCTTTGGCGTATTGCAGCGCTACCATACTGATGCAAAATTCATCAAGGAATGGGGTAAATCGAACTCGTTCGGGGTCGTTTTCAGTTATACGCGCCTTTTCTGGAATGCTGTCCGACGCCCAACCATGAGCCAGTGGAACGAGTACGGACGCAGCTTCAATTTCAACGAAGAATATACGCCCGGCGATACAGCCTATTACAAATTCCAGACCAAGAACCGCAACGGCATCACGATCGTTGCACCGCTTCATCTCGACCTGGGAAGTGGACTTTCTTTCAACGCGACGCCTTATTTCGTTCTTCAGTATTCCCCCGCCACAGGTGCCTCAAATCTTTCCGCGGATGGAAGTTATTACGGCACTGAACCTGCGGGCCCCCTCAACCAGCCCTATACGGTCAATGGCACAGTTACGGCCATGGGAATTGGTTACTATAATGCAAAGAACAGTGGCCTGACGACTTCACTGGACTGGAAACGAGGCAACAACACGTTGTCTTTCGGATACTGGTATTCTTACGCCACTCACTGGGAAGAAAACTCCTACTCTACAGTGGATCTGAACGGCAATGTCGCAAACATGGACGGGAAATACCCCATTATTCTACAGAATGGTAAAGTCCTGCGAGGCTATAACCTTAATCTGTTGCAGCAGACAAACGCTCTGTTCCTGTCCGATCGACTGGATCTTCTGAAGAACAGACTGCATCTTGAAGCGGGCATCAAGGCGGCCATGGTCTCGCGTCAGGCCACGGAAGACATGCCTGGGGCCGATCCTTACAAAAGTGTCCGGAACTATTTTGAGCCGCTTCCGCAACTGGCAGCCAGTTTTGACGTCACGCAACACGATCAGGTCTATTTCAATGCGACGACGGCTTTCCGCGTTCCAGGAAGCAGTGAGACTCAGGTGCAGGACTTTGATCCATCATCCTCCACTGCAGTTTCGCAACCGGGATCGCTCAAACCCGAATATACCATTGGTGAAGAAATCGGCTTCCGCCATCACGGCCTCTATAATGTGTCCGCGTCTTTGTTCAACCTGAACCTGACGAACCATCAGGTTACATCCAGCGGGTATATTGCAGGTACGACCACCCTGATCGACCAGACCATGAATGTAGGTGGTGAAACCGTGCGTGGCGCGCAGGTGGAATTTGGTCTGCAGCCCTGGCACCACTTCAGCCCTTACGTCTCCGGCCAGTATCTGGATGCACGGATCGACAACAACTATCAGGTCGGCAGCGACTACCTTCCCACGAAAGGCAAGACCGCTGTACAGAGCCCGCATTTCACGGCCTCTCTGGGACTGTCCTATGATGACGGACGCTTCTTCGGGAATTTCCAGCTTCGGTATCTGTCTTCCCAATACGCGACGTTCATGAACGATGAAAAAATGCCGGGTTACGTGGTGGCCAATACAACGCTTGGATACAGGCTCGCACCCAAGCTCGGTATTTTCAAACACCCTCAGATCCAGTTGAACGTGCAGAATATAGGCGGGAACAACTACCTGTCAGGTATTGCCGGGGTCACTGCCAATGCCCGCTCATACAAAGGCATTTATGGAACGACCATTTCCGGAAGTTCACCCAATTACAATGTCGGTTCGAATTTCGGCATCATGGCTTCTATTTCGACCGGCCTATGAGTGGGATCATACAGTGATTTCGGCAGTTACAGGCAGCCGGAATGAACGGAGCCGTCCATCCATGACTCTGATCAATACAGCGCAGGATATTTCTGTCGTTGAGACCCGGTCCGATCGTTCGCTCGCGATCGATGTGGACCGGGGGGTGACGATTGCTTTTATGATCCTGGTTAATGACGGCATGGATGCGGCCCATACGTTCTCGCAGCTTCAGCATAGCCCCTGGAACGGCATGACCCTGACAGACATGGTCTTTCCAAATTTCCTTTTCCTGATGGGAAGCGCCGTAATCTTCGCAATGCGACGGCCTTTTCGCGAGCAGACATCGCATGCGACAATCCTGCGTCGGGCAGCACGCAGGGCCTTGATCCTTTTTGCAATCGGCCTCCTGATCAGTGTATTTCCAACATTCGGCTGGACAACGATGCGGTATTTCGGCGTCCTCCAACGGATCGCCATCTGCTATTTTGCTGCAGTCCTGTTTTACCTCTACGTCAGATCCTTCCGATCCATCGCTCTCACGGCGGCAGGACTGCTTCTGGTATACTGGGTCCTGCTATGCAGAACGCCGCTGCCGGGGCTGGGATGGCCGGGGTCGGATGTCCCACTACTCGACATTCATGATAATCTTGCCAACTGGCTGGATCAGGCCTGCGTTTCCCTGACGCAGACCCTGTTTCATACCGGGCGCCTCCATCATGGCTTTCGTGATCCGGAAGGGCTTCTGAGCACGATTCCAAGCCTGGCCACGACCCTGTTCGGCCTGCTGGGCGGCCTCATGATGCAGGACAAAGACAACAGGCGAAAGGTTCGCCACCTTCTCTGCCTGGGAAGTACAACGTTCATCGCCGGTACGGGCTGGTCTTTCCTGTTCCCCCTGAACAAGAACCTCTGGACCAGTTCCTATGCACTCGTGTGTGCAGGCGCATCATTTCTGTTTCTTGCGGCCTGCGTTGAACTGTTTGACATCCGTCGGATCCAGGAGCGCTTTCGGGTGGCGCAGACTGTCTGCACAGGTGCTGTCATTTTCGGTGCAAATGCCATTGTCGCCTATGTTTTTTCGGAACTTGGACATGGGCTGATGACGACACTGACCGTGCGTGAGGGGGAAGTTCCCGTCACCTTATGGCAGTGGGGTTATGACCATAGTTTCGGACTGTTCGGTGCGGGAAAAACTGCCACACTGGCATGGGCGGTCACCTATGTGGGGCTGTGCTTCATACTGAACCTGCTGCTCTGGCGGCGACGCATTTTTCTGAAAATCTGAAGACAGTCCTGACTGGAGATATTGCGTCCATGTTCTCATCACGGTTTCGCCGCTCCCTGTCGCTCTCTATGTGCCTTGGCGCCAGTGTAATGATTCCGCTTCCGGCATGGAGTACCCCTGAAACCCCGGCTTCCAACGACGTTCGTCAGAGCTGGATTTTCCGCGAAGCCATGGCCTCCATGGACAGCCTTTATGATCCTGCTGTCGGTCTGCTGCGCGGTACGGTGCTGAGTTCCTCGCATCCGGTATCGCATCCGATCCGGGAAAGCAGCTGGTATGCGTTTGCGCTCATGATGCGCCACGGCCCTACTGACCAGCAGCGCGCAGAACATATTGTGAGCGTCATTCTCGACAACCAGTACCCGGCGTCTGAGGAAATGAAAGATGAAGCTGCGTGGGCCGGAACTTTCCGCCGTTCTCCCGACGAAGTCCTTCCAACGGAAAAAGCTGTTGCCTGGAATGAATATGATCCCAACTGGCGAGAATTCATCGGTTCAGAGTTTGCCCTGATGCTGCATGTCTTTGGGGACCGCCTTTCGCCAGACCTGCGCAGCCGTCTTCATGACTCCATTCATCAGGCTGTGCAGGGCGAGTTACACAACAAACGTCTTTCCCCATCCTATACGAATATTGCGATCATGTTCGGACAACTCCTCGACGAGGATGCAGTCTATAGGCACGACAGATCGCTGGCAGATGTCCGGGACCGCTGGATCGAGGACACGGTGGCCATCTTCCGCCAGAACCAGTCTTTCATGGAATATAACTCGCCAACCTATTATGGCGTGGACCTGTTCGGGCTGGGTCTATGGCGGCGCTATGGGTCGACCGCGATGATACGGTCCGAGGGAGAAGACATTTCCCGACATCTGTGGACGGATATCGCCGCATTCTACAGCGCGCCCATGAAAAACCTTTCAGGTCCTTATGACCGTGCCTACGGCATGGATATGGAAAGCTACGTCGCGTTACTGGGGGACTGGATCGGAACGTTCGTGCCACGTGCGAGCGCCCCGCTCCCCGCGACAATAACAGTTGAGACGCCCCATCTGGCGGATCTATGGTTTGCACCAACATTCGTCTTTCTGAAGGCCACACTGCCTGCCGGTCTCAGGAATGATTTTCTGACACTCCGACAGCCCCATGATGTGACACGCCGGATCGACAGCCGCCGGAGCGTCAGCGCCAGGGTGGACCGGGACATGCTACTCGGCGGGGAAACGGCAAATCTGCAGCGCGGCGTAGATACGAAATCGCAGTATCATCCCCTGGCCATGCAGTGGCGAGCATCCTGCGGACATATCGGCACCCTTCGGATCTCGGATACGCCTGCAGCAGATGTCAGGATCGAACAGGGAGCCGCTCTGGTATCCTGGAAAGATCATGTGGCGTTCTCACTGCATGATCCCTGTCAGGACACGCTGAAAATCAATAACAATCTATGGATCGCGGGCAACATGCGGATTCAGGTCCAGACCGATGCGAGGGGCGCAGAAAGTATTATTGGCCGGAAAGACGTTGTGATCCGTTATGATGGAGGTCATTTTTCCAAAATGGTGTTCACTCTTGCCCGATAGCATCATGCCACTTGCGTGGATTTCCGCGCACTGCTTCCCGTAACTGCTTCCTCCGCTTCGAACGAAACGCCCCGATATGACAGCCACACACCCAATCCTGCAATCCATGCCCCCGGTTTCTCGGACACGCGCCTCTGCCCCTGTTGCCAGCATCGCAGCAATAGATGGCGGGGGGACAAAGACACTTCTGGTGGTGCTTGGCAGGGACGGCACACTGGGACCAGTGATGCGGGAAGCGGGTTCCAATCCTTTCGACCAGAGCGACTGGCAGACTGTTCTACAGTCCCTGCTCGCCCGGATCCCCGCCACAACGGAGGCCCTCTCGCTGGGGATTGCGGGGTATGGCGAAACCCGCGTTCTGGGCCGCAAACAGGAGGAAGTCGTCAGGAACGCTTTTGCGCGACCTTTCAGCTTTACCGGTGATGTGGAAATGGCGTGTACAGGAGCTTTCGGTGGGCGCGCAGGTGTTCTCCTCCTGTCCGGCACGGGCTCCGTTGCATGGGCGACAGATGGCAGAGGCAACCAGATCAAGGTCGGTGGCTGGGGCGGCCTGTTCGGTGACGAAGGAAGTGCTTTCTGGATCGGTCGTCAGGCGCTGTCTCTTCTGACCATGCTCCTCGACGGTCGCAATCAGGAGGATCAGGCCTTTTTCGAACCCTTTGCAGGTGCCATGGGGCTGCCAATCGAGAGAGAGGCCTGTGGGACGGCGCTACTGGCATGGTATGGAGCGCTTGAACACCCGCGTGCCAGTGTCGCAGCCCTTGCCCGGCATGTATCGGATCTGGCCGAGCAGGGGCTTGAACCGGCCAGACGGCTGATGCGTGACGCCGCGGATCATCTGGGTGCCCATATCGATGCCGCACAGCGCCAGTTTTCCGGGACCCCGCTCCCGTGGAGTTATGCTGGCGGAACCTTCCAGAGCCAGTTCCTCCGCGACATCATCACGGCCCGGCATGGCGCGCCCGTCCAGCCCCGTCTTCCTCCGGTCGGAGGGGGACTGCTCAATGCCGCACGTATGGCTGGCTGGGACCCGGATGACGACTGGATCGACCGGACCTCCCGAACCCTCCGTGCTGCAGGGCTGACATCATGACAGGAACCACGCAGACCAACGAAAACCTTACCGGCCGTTATGGCCTAGGGCCTCTGGCTGTTGCGGCCGCAATCTTCTTCATCATGGGTTTCGTAACCTGGATGAATGGGCCACTGATTTCCTTTGTGCGTGTGGCATTCGATCTCAGTGATACGAGCGCCTTTCTTGTCCCCATGGTATTCTATTTCTCATATTTCCTCTTTTCCCTGCCGGCGTCTTTTCTGGCCCGGAAACTGGGGTTGCGCAGGGGGCTATCGGTATCACTTCTACTCTGCGCGGCTGGCGTGGCGCTGTTTGGACAGTTCATTGCAATGCGCCTTTATGGAGGAGCGCTGAGCGGTCTTCTGGTCATGGGCGCTGGCCTCTCGCTGATGCAGGTGGTCATCAATCCTCTCGTCAGCCTGCTCGGACCGCCGGAGCGGGCCGCACAGCGTATCGCCATCATGGGGGTATGCAACAAATGCGCCGGGATCCTTGCGCCGCTTGTTCTTGCGACGCTGGTTATGGGAGATATCGGCAGCATTTCCCAACGCGTACAGGACGCGACAGACCCTACGGCGCGCAACGCGATCCTCACAGGTTTTGTCCACGCCATTTATGCCCCTTACATGACGATGGCCGTCATTCTGCTTGTAACGGCCATTGGTGTGGCAATTTGTCGCCTACCCGATCTTCAGGCGCCGGCCCTGCAGGGGCCACGGGAAAGTAATGGGCGTATTTTCCGGCCACATCTGATCTTCGGAATTGTCGCCATGTTCCTGTATGTGGGCATTGAAGTCATGGCAGGGGATGCCATCGGCACTTATGGGCAGGGCTTTGGTTTGCCGCTCAGCCAGACCCGCTTCTTCACCTCTCTGACCCTCACCGCAATGCTGGGGGGATACGTGGCCGGTTTTGTGATTGTTCCACGCATCCTGACACAGGAACGGCTCATGGAACTGGCCTGCATTCTGGGAGGGATGCTCACAATCACAGCCTTCCTGACGCATGGCTATGTTTCTGTACTCTGCGTGGCTCTCCTCGGAGCTGCCAACGCCATGCTGATGCCCACAATCTTCCCGATTGCGATCCGTGGCGCAGGTTCATGGACGCCTCTGGCGTCCGCACTGCTTGTCATGGCGTATAGCGGCGGGGCCGTCATTCCGCAGATTTATGTGGCCCTGAAACCCGTGATCGGGTTTCAGGCGATGTTCGCACTGCTTGTTCTGCCATCCTATCTTGCCCTGCTGATCTATGCGCGACGTTATGGTCAGACTGGCCTCCTACCTCTGGATCAGAAACCATGATGTCACCTCCTGATAACAGGCACTTCCTGCGCAAGCACAACATGCTTGACGGCAGATTTCAGGTCATAAAATTCTGGACCAATTCAGAGCGCCGAGCGTGATACGTCATACAGGATTGATGCACCCCATGAATGTCATTGTCACCGACAGCCCCGAGCAGGCCTTCCAGTGCGCCGCCGATATGATCACGGATGAGATCCGCAGATCTCCCACACCTGTTCTCGGCTTGGCAACGGGCCGTACAATGGAAAATATCTACCAGATTCTGGTGCAGAAGCATGAGATAGGCGCACTGGATTTTTCCGGTACCACCTCTTTCAATCTGGACGAATATGTTGACCTGGCGCCTACGGATCCGAATTCATACCATCACTACATGCAGGATCATCTGTTCGCTCATGTGAATATGCAGGCAAATCGGGCGCATGTTCCGAACGGCATTGCACCGGATCTGGAAGTGGAATGTACGCGTTATGAAGCGGCTATCCATGCGGCAGGTGGCATTGACCTGCAACTCCTGGGCATTGGCGAGACCGGTCATATTGGTTTCAACGAGCCCCCCTCAGCGTTCGACAGCCGGACACGGGTTGTACATCTCGATGAGGTCACACGACGTCAGAACAGCGGCATGTTCGGCAACGATCCGGACCGTGTCCCCCCTCGCGCCCTGACCATGGGAGTGGGCACGATCCTTGATGCGAGGCGCCTTGTGCTGGTCGCTGTCGGAGAAGGAAAGGCGGCAATCGTCAATGAAGCTCTGAACGGCCCTATAAGCGAGACCGTAAGTGCCTCCGCAATCCGTCTTCATGACAACGCCACGATCATTCTGGACAAAGCCGCAGCCAGTGACTGGAAGCGGACAACGAGATGACACTGTCCGTTTTTTTGAATGCTAAAACGCAAGAAGCCCGCTCTGAGAGTACGCTAACATCTAAAGTAGGTTATCTGAGCGATATGATCGCCCCTGATTTGAAGCTTCGCCGTGAGTCTCTTGGACTAAACAGCTCTCCTCCCCCCGGCCTTCAACGCGAAAACCCCCACGAACCTGTTGGTTTCGTGGGGGTTTCAGGCACCTGGTGCAGGGATCTATGGTTGCGGGGGCAGGATTTGAACCTGCGGCCTTCAGGTTATGAGCCTGACGAGCTACCGGGCTGCTCCACCCCGCGGTGGTGTTTGGTTGATGTTGGGGGATTTGGTGTGGTGTTGGGTAGGCTGGGGGACCTGGCGGCGACCGACTTTTCCGCACCTTAAGGTGCAGTATCATAGGCGCTGAGGGATTTCACGGCCGAGTTCGGGATGGGATCGGGTGTAGGGCCCTCGCAATGGCCACCAGGTCTTCCAGCCCACCCTGTCTTTTGAGAGAGGGTGGTGGTTGGTGCGTTTGAAGTGTGTGGCTGATTTCTGTGCATGTGTTTTGGAGTGAGAAGTATGAGCGATTAGGACCGGTTAGCTGCATGCATTACTGCACTTTCACACCCGGCCTATCAACGTGATGGTCTGTCACGGCTCTATGAGACCTCGTTTTGAGGTGGGTTTCCCGCTTAGATGCTTTCAGCGGTTATCCCGTCCATACTTAGCTACCCGGCTGTGCCACTGGCGTGACAACCGGTGCACCAGAGGTATGTTCATCCCGGTCCTCTCGTACTAGGGACAAATCCTCTCAAGTCTCTTACACCCACGGCAGATAGGGACCGAACTGTCTCACGACGTTCTAAACCCAGCTCACGTACCACTTTAATCGGCGAACAGCCGAACCCTTGGGACCTGCTCCAGCCCCAGGATGTGATGAGCCGACATCGAGGTGCCAAACCTCCCCGTCGATGTGGACTCTTGGGGGAGATCAGCCTGTTATCCCTAGAGTACCTTTTATCCGTTGAGCGATGGCCCGTCCACGTGGGACCACCGGATCACTATGGCCGACTTTCGTCTCTGATCGAGCTGTCACTCTCACAGTCAGGCGGGCTTATGCCATTGCACTCGACAGC
>NZ_CP004373.1:1585000-1825000 GCF_000583855.1 Gluconobacter oxydans DSM 3504 | reverse complement strand
GGTCCATGTCCTTGCGCTGCAAACGGGAGAACAGGATGATCTCGTCCAGACGGTTCAGGAACTCCGGCCGGAAGTGGTTGCGGACCACCTGCATGACCTGCGGGCGGACTTCATCCACGGATTCACCATCCGGCAGATTGGCCAGCACTTCAGAGCCGAGATTACTGGTCAGGACGATGATCGTGTTGCGGAAGTCCACCACACGTCCCTGCCCGTCGGTCAGACGTCCGTCATCGAGAACCTGAAGCAGGATGTTGAAGATGTCCTCATGAGCCTTCTCCACCTCATCGAACAGGATCACCTGATAGGGACGACGGCGAACGGCCTCGGTCAGCACACCGCCTTCATCGTAACCGACATAGCCCGGAGGAGCACCGATCAGACGGGAGACCGCGTGCTTCTCCATGAATTCGCTCATGTCGATCCGCAGCAGGGCCTTCTCGTCATCGAACAGGAACTGCGCCAGAGCCTTGGTCAGCTCGGTCTTGCCAACGCCCGTCGGGCCGAGGAACAGGAACGAGCCGATCGGACGGTTCGGGTCCTGAAGACCGGCACGTGCCCGGCGGACGGCATTCGACACGGCAACCAGCGCCTGCTCCTGCCCGACCACACGCTCACGCAGCGTGTCTTCCATCCGGATCAGTTTGGCGCGCTCGCCTTCGAGCATCCGATCTACCGGAACACCGGTCCAGCGGGAGACGACCGAAGCCACGCCCTGATCCGTCACGGTATCGGCGAACAGTCCGCTCTTTGACGAGGCGTCCTCTTCTTCCTGAGCCTTGGCGATCTGGGCCTCAAGGTTCGGGATCAGGCCGTACATCAGCTCAGACGCCTTGCCGAGATTACCCTGACGCTGCGCCACTTCCACATCGGAACGCGCCGTATCGAGCTGTTCCTTCAGCTTCTGGATCGCATTCACCCGATCCTTCTCGGCATGCCATTCGGCACCCATCGCGTCGGACTGCTCTTCAAGATCGGCCAGTTCCGCTTCAAGCGCGACCAGACGGTCTTTCGAGGCTGTGTCGTCTTCCTTGCGGATGGCTTCGCGCTCGATCTTAAGCTGAATGATGCGGCGGTCGAGTTCGTCCAGCGCTTCCGGCTTGCTGTCGATCTGCATGCGCAGACGGCTGGCAGCCTCGTCAATCAGGTCGATCGCCTTATCCGGCAGGAAGCGGTCCGTGATGTAGCGGTTGGAAAGCGTCGCGGCCGCAACGATGGCGTTGTCCGTGATGCGGACACCATGATGCAGTTCGTACTTCTCCTTGATACCACGCAGGATCGAGATCGTGTCGGCAACAGACGGCTCACCCACGAAAACCGGCTGGAAACGACGGGCCAGAGCCGCGTCCTTCTCAATATACTTGCGGTATTCGTCGAGTGTCGTTGCACCTACGCAGTGCAGCGTGCCACGGGCCAGTTCCGGCTTGATGAGGTTGGACGCATCCATCGCCCCATCGGACCGACCGGCACCGACAAGCGTGTGCATTTCGTCGATGAAGAGGATGATCTCCCCTTCAGCCGTCTCGATCTCCTTGAGAACAGCCTTCAGACGCTCTTCGAACTCACCGCGATATTTCGCACCGGCGATCAGCGCACCCATGTCGAGCGACAGCAGCTTCTTGTTGCGCAGAGCCTCAGGCACGTCACCGTTGACAATCCGCTGCGCAAGCCCTTCGACAATGGCCGTCTTACCGACGCCCGGCTCACCGATCAAAACCGGATTGTTTTTGCTGCGACGGGCCAGGACCTGAATGGTCCGGCGGATTTCCTCGTCACGGCCGATGACCGGATCGAGCTTGCCTGCCTGCGCGACAGCGGTCACGTCACGGGCGTATTTCTTCAGGGCGTCAAAGGTGTTTTCCGCCGAAGCACTCGTGACAGTCCGTCCCTTGCGGATTTCCGCAACGGCACGTTCCAGAGCAGGCGCCCCCGCCTTGCCGTCAACAAGCGCCTTGCCCGCAGGCGTATGGCTGGCAGCAATCGCTACGAGCAAGCGGTCCTGTGCGACGTGACTGTCACCGGCAACTTTGGCAGCAGATTCGGCAGCATCGAGCAGACGCGCCAGATCCGGCGTCATCTGCGGCTGGCCGGCACCAGCACCCTGAACTTTTGGCAGTTTTGCAAGGGCTGCGTCATTCGCGGTCTGAACGACCTTCGGATCGCCGCCTGCGGCGCGGATCAGGCCGGATGCCGCACCCTGTTCATCATCCAGCAGGGCCTTGAGCAGATGCTCCGGCGTCAGCTGCTGGTTGTAATCCCGAAGCGCAATGGTCTGTGCGGCCTGAAGAAAGCCCTGGCTGCGTTCGGTGAAATTCTGAATGTCCATTCTCTTAAATTCCTCTCATGCCCCGTTACGGCGGCATTGATGTGCTTGGCCGCCCCCGGAGGCAGCGGCCTGTGATTAATATTTAGGCAGTCATTTTTTCGTTTCAAGGGCCTCCCGATGACGTTTTGCCGGTCCCTGCAAAACAAGATCCGCCTTTGAGAGACGGTCAAAGGCATTCCGGTTCTGATGCCAGTACGGATAGATCAGGTCAGGCGCACTGACATCGTCAAGCCGGCGAACCTGTTCCTGCGTCAGACGGAGCGACGCGGCCGCCAGATTGTCCAGAAGCTGGCTCTCTTTACGGGCCCCCAGAACCAGTGACGTGATCGCCGGCTTGTGCAGCGTCCAGGCCAGCGCCACACGGGCGGCGGAGACGCTGTGCTCTTCAGCGATCTGCACCAGAACCTCAACCGTATCGTAGAGCTTCTTCAGATCCCGGACTTCCGGCTCCGGCCAGCCGGAAATTCGGCGGGAATCTTCCGGGGCCGTCTTGCCGCGACGGTATTTCCCGGTCAGCAGCCCACAAGCCAGCGGGCTCCAGACCTGGACACCCAGCCCCTGATCGACGGCGAGCGGCAGCAGTTCATATTCGGCATCCCGGGCTTCAAGGGAATAATAGAGCTGCTGACTGACCGGCGCGACCAGACGGTCCCGCTCGGCGGCGCCCAGAAGTTTCATGGCCTGCCAGCCCGCAAAATTGGAAATCCCGGCATAACGGATCTTGCCCTGATCGCGCAGGGTCTGGAGCGCCTCAAGCGTTTCCTCGACCGGCGTCAGACCATCCCACTCATGCAGATAATAAAGGTCGATGTGATCGCGCCCCAGCCGACGCAGACTGTCGTCACAGGCATTGAGGATATGGTGGCGCGACAGGCCCTGTTCGTTCGGCCCTTTCCCCGTTGGGAAACGCACCTTGCTGGTCACGAGCAGTTCGCGGCTGCGCCCCTGAAGGACGCGGCCGAGAATTTCCTCGGCTTCACCGCCGGAATAGGCATCGGCCGTATCGAACATGTTCACGCCGTGCTCGACGCAGATGTCCACCATGCGCGTCGCTTCGGCGATGTCCACCTTGCCGGTGGCGGCAAAATTGCCCTGTCCGCCGAACGTCACCGATCCGAAATTGAGTGCTGAAATCTTGAGGCCCGAGCGACCAAGCTGACGATACTGCATATCCATCAGGCTCCTTCTTGCTGAGACATACCACGATACACAACACACGAACCCGGGATCGGTCCCGGTAAAATCGCCCCCGCTCCCATAAACGTGAGAAGGGGGCGTTCCTCTCTTTTGGAAACCCTGTTCACAAACGACGGCCCGGTCCATGATCGACGTCAAAATCCTGTCCGTCGTCATGCTTACGGAGATGCAATGCTGTCACTGTCCCTGCGCCTTCCCCTGCGCCGAACCCTTTTGGCCTGTGCCATCCTGTCGCCGCTGCTGTCAGCCGGCGCCCTTCAGGCCGCAGAACCTCCCGCCTGCATGGTCGATCTCGCAAAGACCCGGAATGGCGCGCTCGGCCTGCCCAATCACGCCGAAGTCACGCCAGATGGGCATTCCGTCCTGTTCCTGCGCTCGGGGCCGTTCGACACGCATCTGCATCTTTACCGCTACGATCTGCCCGACCATTCGCTGCATGAACTGGCTGCCCCCGCCTCGGGCCCGGAGCATCTGTCGCTCGAGGAAAAGGCCCGGCGTGAACGGGCGCGCCAGATCATGTCAGGCATCACCGACTATCAGATGAGCGAGGACGGCGGCACGGTTTTAGCGTCTCAGGGCGGCCAGCTTGAACGCATCGCCACCGATGACGGCCGGGTCACGCCGATTGAAGGTCAGTGGATTGCCCCGCGCCTTTCCCCGGACGGGCTGACCCTCGCTGCAGTGCGGGACAATGACCTGTACAGCGTCGATCTCGTCAGCGGCCACGAAACACGCCTGACGACCGGCGGCAGCGACACCCTGACGCATGGCCTGGCCGAATTTGCCGCAGCCGAGGAACTGGAGCGCGCAGATGGCGCCTGGTGGTCTCCTGACAGCAAAACCATCCTGTTCGAGGAAGCCGATAACAGCGACGTCGAAAAGCATTACATCACCAATCCTGAAACCCCGCAGGCCGAGCCTGTCTCGTTCCGCTATCCCCGCGCCGGGACGAACAACGCGAAAACGCGCTTTGGTCTCGTGGACGCGAAAGGCGGCCCGGTCCTCTGGATTTCCTGGGATCACGAGGCATGGCCCTATCTCGGTCGCGTAGTCTGGCGGAAGAATAGCCCCCTCGCCGTCGTGCTGCTCAACCGTGCCCAGACGCAGGAACAGCTTCTCACGATCGACCCCGCAACCGGTGCCACCCATCTTCTGCTCGCCCAGTCCGACCCCGCCTGGATCGAACTGGACCCGCGCGCGGCCTCCGGCGGCCACAGCCTCCCCGTCTTCCTCGCCAATAATGCCGGTTTCCTCTGGGCCGCCGACCGGGGCAAGGACTGGCAGCTTGAACTCCATGCGCCTGATGGAAAGCTCCAGCGCGTCCTGACGCCCCCTGGCCTGTCTTATGTCGCCTTCGACGATTATGACTCCGAACACAACACGATCACTGTGACGGTCCGGGCCAACCGGCTGGACAACGAGGTCGTGCATATCGACCTTGCAACCGGTGCCGTAACGCCGTTCGTGACGGAGCGCGGCCTTCATAATGTGCATGTCACGAATGGCACGCATACGGCCATGGTGGACACATTCGCCAGCGCGAATGGCACGCGCCAGACGCTGGTCCGGAATGAGAGCGGCCATGTCATCGCGACCCTGCCCAGCGTGGCACAGCCGCCGAAACTGCCGGTTCATGTCGAATTCACAACGGCCGGTCCGCGTGAGTTCGATGCGGCCATCATCCGCCCGGAAAACTTCAGCGCCTCAAAACGCTATCCGGTTGTGCTGTCGGTCTATGCCGGTCCGGGCTCCAAGATGGTCCATGACACGCCGACCTCCTATCTCGATGACCAGTGCCTGGCCAATCAGGGCTATATCGTCGTCACGCTCGATGGGCGCGGAACGCCGGGACGTGATCATGATTTTGAGCGCGCCATCAAGGGCAACCTGATCGACCTGCCGCTTCAGGACCAGATCGACGGACTTCAGGCGCTCGGCAAGCGTCATCATGAAATGGATCTCTCCCGCGTCGGCGTGCATGGCTGGTCCTTCGGCGGCTATTTCAGTGCCATGGCGACCATCCGTCGCCCGGACGTGTTCAAGGTCGGTGTTGCGGGGGCCCCACCCGTCGATTTCGCGGATTACGACACGGCCTATACCGAGCGTTATCTCGGCACGCCGCAGGAAGACCCGGAAGGTTATCGCAAGAGCAACGTCCTGACCTATGCCGACACGCTGAAACAGCCTCTGCTGCTCATGCACGGCATTACGGATGACAATGTCTATTTCGAGAACACCATGAAGCTGACGCAGGGCCTGCTTCATGCCGGCAAACCCTATGACCTGCTGCTGCTGCCGGGCACGCACATGCTGCCTGATCCGGTTATCCGCGCCCGGGTGGCCGAACGGCGCGCGCAGTTTCTGAACGCAGTTCTCCAGCCCGGAAAATAACGTTCCGTCATGCAGACATGAAAAAGGGGGCCGGATCACACGATCCGGCCCCCCTTGTTTTTGTAAAGCTTGCCTGAAATCAGACGGCGATATCGTCGAACAGACCCACGCCGGACCGTGCGGCCATGGCCTGCCGGTAGGCTTCGACCTCGGCCGGATACACGACGCCCCGGATCAGCGACATGCTGTGCAGATGCGCATAAAGATGGATGTCATCCGTGGAGAGTTCGCCATTCACGGCCTCGGGCGAACGGATGAGCGGCCCCAGTTCCTTCAGCATCGCATTCAGCTGCGTGAGTTCGTCGGTCTTTTCTTCCAGAAGGGCACTGAACGAACCCACAGACGGCTCCTTGCGCCGGATGAAGCCTGCACGCGCGGATGTCGTCGCAAATTCCGGCAGAGGAGCAGCCGCAGCGCGGGGCAGGAACAGGCGATAGAGCGGCGTTCCCGCCTTCTTCAGCCAGACCGCGATCTCGGAGCGCGTCTCACCCGTCAGGACAGGGGTTCCGATCGCATCGATATGGGCAACGATATCCATGCTCTCGGGCATGAAGGTTCCGTTTTCCTCCAGGATGGGCACAACCTTGCGGCTCACCATGCGGACCGGGCCGTCAACATCGTCATTGAGCAGGATGCGCTGCTCATACGGGATGTTCTTCAGCCCGAAGATCATCCGCGCTTTGGTGCAGAACGGGCAGTGTTCATAGATGTAAAGGATATGGGGTGCGCTCATGCTGCCCTCCTGTGTCTGGTGGATCATTTCTGCGGAACAGGACGCCTTATCAGGCTTCCCCGACCGAGGACGAAAGAAGAAGCGGGTCAAAATCTATGGCGACGAGGGCCTGTCGCCATTTTTTCGCATGATCGGTTCCGAACACGATTTCGTCGGTCGCAGGCGCGATGAACCACGAACTGTCGCGCAGGATTTCCTCTTCGAGCTGCCCCGGCGCCCAGGCGGCATGTCCGAGCGCCATCACGGCCTGTCTGGGACCATGCCCCGCGGCGATCTCACGCAGGATGTCCAGACTGGCGGTCAGGGTCGTGTGTCCGTCCACATCCAGACTCCCCTCCCCCGCCCAGTCCGCCGAGTGCAGGACAAACCCACGGGCATGCTCGACCGGGCCGCCCATACACACACCGATCCTACGTTCGGGGGGGCTGGGTTCGATTCCCAGCTGGGCAAACAGATCATCCAGCCCCGGCTGGGACAGGCGCCTGTTGACGATCAGCCCCATCGCGCCGTCCTGCTCCGAATGGGCACAGAGATAGATCACTGTCCGTTCAAAGAACGTCTCCGCCAGTGCAGGCGCGGCCACGAGCAGTTTTCCCGTAAGACCGAGTTCCATGAGACCGGCGTCTGTCAGGTTGTCATTCCATCCGTCGAGTGTTTTCTTCATGCCTGCCAACATGGGTGCATCCCTTCCTGTATTGCAAGCGTTTGCCTTCAGGAGTGTTAATGACATCCAATGTCACTGACCTGGGTATCCCGTGCCGCCCCTGCCGGGTGCGGACTGTCCGTCTGGAGATTGCCATGCCTCTCACCGTCCTCGTCACCGGCGCCACTGCAGGCTTCGGTCACGCCATAGCAACGCGCCTCGTCCGCGAAGGTCACCGCGTCATCGCGACCGGCCGCCGCAAGGAACGTCTGGAAGCCCTCAAGGACGAACTGGGCGAGAGCGTCCTGCCCTATACGCTCGACATGACCGACCGTGAGGCCCTGCGCGCTCTGCCGGCCGCGCTGCCCGAAGAATGGCAGGATATCGACGTCCTTGTGAACAACGCCGGTCTCGCCCTCGGCATGGAGCCGGCGCAGGATGCCGAGCCCGACAACTGGGAATCGATGATCGCCACGAACGTTTCGGGCGTCGTGGAACTGACCCGCGCGCTCCTGCCGGGGATGGTCCAGCGCAATACGGGCTACATCATCGCACTGGGCAGCACGGCCGGGACCTATCCCTACACCGGCGGCAACGTCTATGGCGCGACCAAGGCCTTCGTGCACCAGTTCACCCAGAACCTGCGCACCGATCTGCTCGGCACCCGCATCCGCGTGACGAATATCGAGCCCGGTCTGTGTGGCGGCAGCGAGTTCAGCAATGTGCGTCTGGGTGACGATGCCAAGGCAGCTGCCGTTTACAAGGACACGACACCGCTGACGCCCGAAGACATCGCCGGGACCGTCTCCTGGCTCATCGGACTGCCCTGGCACGTGAACGTCAATTATCTGGAAATGATGCCGGTCTGTCAGGCCTCGGGTGGACTTGCGGTGAACCGTCATGTCGGCTGAAACCGGGCTTCCTTCCCAACTTCGCATTACGGACGGAAAGAAGTTCCGTCTGTCCTCCATTGCGACGAACGACAAGCTCGGCCGTCAAAAGAACACATCCCGCACCCGGATCCGCGACTGCGTGGACCGGATGTCCGTCCTGCAGCAGCGCCTGGCAGCCTATGCCACCCACGGCATTCTGGTCGTGCTTCAGGGCATGGACACTGCCGGCAAGGATGGCGCGATCCGTCATGCTTTCTCCGGCCTGAATCCGCAGGGCGTGCATGTCACGTCCTTCAAGGCCCCCGTCGGCATTGCCACGCGCCATGACGATCTGTGGCGCATCCATCTTGCCGTGCCGTCGCGCGGGGAGATCGGCATTTTCAACCGCAGCCATTATGAAGATGTCCTAGTGGAGCGCGTGCATCCGGACATGGTGCGGGCGCGCGGCCTCGACCCCGATCTTCCGGATTTCTGGGATCACCGTCTCGGCGATCTGCGCAATTTCGAGAGCTATCTGCGGCGACAGAACATCATCGTCCTCAAGCTGTTCCTGCATATTTCACCCGAAGAGCAGCGGCAGCGTCTGCTCAAGCGGCTGGACCATCCGGAAAAACGCTGGAAGTTCAGCCCGTCGGATCTGAAGGAACGCGAATTCTGGCCGCATTATATCGCAGCCTATGAAGAAGCCATCCGTGCGACCGCAACGCCGGACGCCCCCTGGATCGTCATTCCGGCGGACCATAAATGGCTCGCCCGCGTGCTTGTGGCCGAGGCCTTGCTGGACACGCTGGAAAGCCTGCACCTCAAGGAGCCGGAACAGAAAATGTCCGATGCGCTCAAGGACGCCCAGCAGGCCCTGCTCAAAGGCGCGGCCAAAACCGTCTGATCCTGACCATGCCGCTTCTCTCCCGTCTCAGGCGCCTGTTCTCTCCACCGGCCGGGTCCTCCGGTCTGGCGGAGATCGCGCGCAGCACGACTGTTCTCGAAACCTGTCCCGTCCGAGCGGTTTCCACCCCCTGCGCCTCTGCCCTGAGCCATCCGGAGCGCAATCCGTTCCGGGACTGGGAGAGCATGCCGGTTCTGGTCAGTCAGTACGCCCTGCGTGACGTCGTGCTGGACCAACCGCTGATGACATTGCTTCATGCAGGCCATCCGGTCACTGAAACCGCCTATGTCCAGGATCCGGAGGCCGTGCGGAACCTGCGACTGCGTCCTGCGGATATCGTCCGTTGCGCACCTTTCAAGGGCGTGACCGCAAGCTGTGTCGATCACTGGGCTTCGAACTTCTATCACTGGGTGGCTCATACGGTCCCCACCCTGCATGTCCTGTCCCAGACAGGCAGGCCGGTACGCCTTGTCCTGCCCGAACATATGCATCCGTGGCAGTTCGAGACGCTTGAGCTTTTTGGCCTGAACGATGGCGTTCATATCCGTCTGCAGCAGGGGCGGCAATACGCCTTCAAAGCCCTTGACTACATCACCTTCGTCAATGGCAGCGCCGATTTCGCCGTCTCGGACCTGTCCCGCGATGCCTATGCACGGCTACGTCAGGCTGCGGGTGCCACACCGAAATCTGCCGGACGACGGCTCTATATCGAGCGTGGCAGTTCAGCCAACCGGCATGTTCCCAACGAAGCCGAACTGGCGGCAGGGCTGGAAAAGCTCGGCTTCGAGCGCGTGCATCCCGAAACGCTGTCGCTATCCGAGCAGATCCGCCTGTTCAGCGACGCCGGGATGGTCATGGGGATGCTGGGGGCCGGCATGGCCAATATCGCCTGGTGTCAGCCGGGAACGCTCGTTTACGAACTCGTTCCGTCCCATCATATCAACCCCTGCTTTGCCGCCATGGCGATACAGGGCGGGCTGAAATACTGGGCGGATGTGTTCGAGACAGGAGCGGCACAGGAAAATCATACGGACGATGCCGCCATCCCGCTCCCGGTCGCAGACATCCTCGACCGCGTCCGGGAACTGGTAGCCCTCCTGCCCGACGCCTGAAAAAACAAACCCCGCCGGAGACCTGCTCCGGCGGGGTTTGTTTTTCAGATCCGGAAAGACGGATCAGGAACGGCGCTTGCGGCTCGAACCGTCACCGCGCGGACCGTCACCGGCTGCGGGCTTCGGACGGCCATAGCCCGAACCGCCGCGGCCCTTGTAACCGCCGCCGGCACCACCGCGCGGACCGCCCTTGAAGCCACCGCCCGAACGGCCACCGCCGCCAAAGCGCTTGCCTTCACCCGGGTTGCGACCGCGGGGGCCCATGCCACCGGCAGGGGCTTCGGACGGCTCGATCGTCACTTCATCGGCTTCCGCACCGGCGAGGCAGGACTTGAAGCGGGCCACGCTCTCATCCGCGATCTGGAAATAGGTCTGTTCCTGATCGATGCGGATGCTGCCGATCTCGCGCTTCTGCACGCCACCCAGACGGCAGATCAGCGGGATCAGCCATTTCGGATCGGCACGCTCGGTGCGACCAACGCCCATCTTGAACCACTCACCGGACATGGTGTGCTCTTCGCGCGGTGCGCGTTCGCCACGCTCCGTACGGCGCGGAGCCTCGACGGACATCGGGCGGATCTGCTCGACCTTCGGCAGACGCGCACGATACAGACCGACCAGTGCCGCTGCGAGCTTGGTGGCGTCGTACTTCTCGACCAGCTGGTTGACCAGCTCATCGGACATGTCGTCCACGGCGTTCGTCAGGATCGGATCGTGCATCAGGCGCGTCTTGTCCTGCTCGGCAATGGCATCGGCCGTAGGAACGGCTTCCCATTCGGCCTGGATCTTCGCCATCTGAAGCAGGCGCTCGGCCCGGCGACGCTGGTTCAGCGGAACCATCAGCACGCTGGTGCCCTTGCGGCCCGCACGCCCCGTACGGCCCGAACGATGCAGCAGGGTTTCAGCAGCCGTCGGGATGCTCGCATGGATCACGAGGCTCAGCGCCGGCACGTCAATGCCACGGGCTGCAACGTCAGTCGCAACGCAGACACGGGCCTGACCGGAGCGCAGGCTCTCGATCGCACGGCTACGCTCGTTCTGGCCCATCTCGCCGGAAATGGCGACGGAGGCGAAACCGCGCTCCAGAAGAGCCGCCTGGACCTGGTTGACCATCATGCGGGTGTTGCAGAACACCATGGCCGTCGGGCTCTCGTAGAAACGAAGCACGTTGACGAGCGAGCGCTCGATTTCCTGCGGCTGCGTGATGACGCAGCGATAGGTGATGTCGGAATGCTGCTTAGCACCCGAGACCGTGTCGATGCGCTCGGCATTCTTCTGGTAACGGCGCGCCAGTGAGGCGATCTCACGGGCGATCGTCGCAGAGAACAGCAGCGTACGGCGCTCGGCCGGGGCGGCATCGAGAAGCTGCTCCAGCTCCTCGCGGAAGCCCATGTCCAGCATTTCGTCGGCTTCATCGAGCACGACGCAGCGCAGGGCGGACAGGTCAAGCGAGCCACGCGAGAGGTGATCGCACAGACGGCCGGGAGTTCCGACCACGATATGGGCGCCGCGGTTCAGCTCACGGGCTTCACTGCGGGCATCGGTGCCGCCAATGCAGCTCGCGATGCGGGCGCCGGTTTCGGCATAAAGCCATTTGAGTTCGGACTGGACCTGAAGCGCCAGCTCACGCGTCGGCGCAATCACAAGCGCCATAGGCTGAGGGGACGGCGGAAGGCGATCGGCGTCTCCGAGCAGGGTCGGAGCGATGGCCAGGCCGAAGGCGACGGTCTTGCCCGACCCCGTCTGCGCGGAAACCAGCAGGTCGCGCTCGTCCAGCCCCGGCTGCAGAACTGCTTCCTGAACAGGAGTCAGCTGTTCGTAGCCACGTGCCTCAAGGGCGCGCTTAAGGGCAGGATGGGTATCGGGAAAAGGCATATTTTATGAACACTCGGCAAACGTCACGCCGACGACAGGATGCGGCGGCTGGAATGCCGCTGCATAAAGACTTCCAGCCGAAAATGCCAGAAAGAACGTATGGAAGGCTTTATCTTGTTCTTCCCGCTCCGTCCGGCACCCGCAACGCAGTCCCTGCCCTGTTCAGTTCCGCGGCTTGCGCCCGATCACCGCATGCACCGTATCGCGCCATGCAGTGAGATCCTCGGGCGGCACGACCTCGCCCGTATCCAGCTCGGCCAGCCCGGCGCGGGACATCAGCACACTGGCCAGACGCACCCGATCCACCGGCTCAAGCGCCTGCCAGATCGCCACGGCCTTCACCGCATGGAACTGGTCGGAAAACGTCAGGATCAGCGGGGCGCCGGGCTTAAGGACACGCACCACTTCCGTCAGCACGGCCAACGGCTGCGTCAGATAGGCCAGCCCGTCGCACAGCGTCACGGCATCAAAGCTGTCATCGTCGAACGGCAGCGTCGTGACTTCGTTGAGATCCTGCACCACACGCTCGCCCAGAACGGGATTGGAATCCAGAGCGCCTTTGGAGATCCCGAGCCCGACCACGCGCTGGAACGTCGCTTCCTCGGGATAATGGCTGAGCGCGCCCGCCATCAGATCCAGCACGGCGCCACCGACCGGCAGGGCCGTCTGATACAGGGCCGTCACGGCCGTTCGCGCGCCCATATCCATCAGCGAATCCGGCACGCGCTGGGCATAGAAAATCGTGTCGGGCTCGCTGTTGGCGCGCGTGAACGCCGCTGCGTGCATTCCTTCAAGCTGTTCCGGGCCGCTCATGTCCACTCCTTCTGATCCAGCAGCCGAAATGAGGGCATGTTCCCCGTGCGTCAACCCGCAGGATGCTTTATGAGAAGCACCATCATGACCCTCTCCTTCACGAAAATGCACGGTCTGGGCAACGATTTCGTCGTGATCGACAGCCGCCAGAACGATCCCACCCTTGATACCGCGACGATCCGCCATCTGTGCGACCGGCGCTTCGGAATCGGCTGCGACCAGCTTGTCCTGTTGACGCCGCCGACGCTGGCAGGGGCAGACGTGCATGTCCGTTTCTTCAACCCGGACGGTTCGGAAGCCGGGGCCTGCGGCAATGCATCGCGCTGCGTGGCGAAGTTCGTCGGTGGCGCTCCGACGCTCCAGACGGCCGCCGGCCTTCTTCCCACGGCACAGGATGGCGATCTCTTCACAGTCGATATGGGCATGCCCCGGCTGGACTGGCAGGACGTGCCGATGTCCCGGGCCTGTGACTCCCTGCATCTGCCACTGCATGATGCGGCAGCCTGCTCGATGGGAAATCCACACGCCACGCTGTTCGGTGACGCCGCCCGCGCGGAAACGCTGGGACCGGACCTCGAACGGGACCCTCTGTTCCCGGAACGCGCCAATATCGGTTTCGCGCAGATCCTCTCCCCCACACACATGCGTTTGCGGGTGTGGGAGCGTGGCGCGGGACTGACGCTTGCCTGCGGGTCGGGAGCCTGTGCGGCGGTCGTAAATGCCGTCCGCCGCGGCCTGACGGAACGGACATGCACGGTCACGATGGATGGTGGAGACCTGTGCATCACATGGCGTGAAGACGGCCATGTCCTCATGACAGGCCCCGCCGTCACGGTCTTTCACGGCACGACCGCGTGACTGCTTCTGTCCTGACATTCGGCTGCCGCCTCAATGCCCATGAGAGCGACGGCATAGCCCATCATGCGCGTGGGCAGGATGACACGATCATCGTCAACACCTGCGCCGTGACGACCACAGCCGAACGACAGGCCCGGCAGGCCATCCGCCGCGCGCATCGTGAGAATCCGGACGCAAAGATCGTCGTGACAGGCTGCGCCTCCGATATCGCCCCTAACCGCTGGGCCGAGCTGCCGGGCGTTGTTCGTGTGGTGCCCAACGAAGACAAACTCAAACCAGCCATCTGGGGTGACACCAGCGCAGGCCTGCCGCCATCCCGTCACGCGCGCGCGCTTCTTCAGGTCCAGCAGGGCTGCGATCACCGCTGCACCTTCTGCATCATCCCGTATGGCCGCGGAGACTCCCGCTCTACCCCCATTGAGGACGCCATCGCGCGCGCCGAAGCGCTTGTCGAAGCCGGGCATCAGGAAATCGTTCTGACCGGCGTGGACATCGCTTCATGGCAGGGGGGCGAAGGCAAGGGACTGGGCGCGTTATGTCGCGAACTGCTGCGCCGCGTGGAAGGCGTGCGGCGACTGCGTCTGTCTTCCATTGATCCTGTTCTTCTCGATGCAACAACGGGAGACGCGGATTTATGGTGGCTTCTGGAAAACGAGCCCCGCCTGATGCCGCATCTGCACCTGTCCCTGCAGGCTGGATCAGATCTCATTCTCAAGCGCATGAAGCGCCGTCACGATACGGCCCGGGTCGCGGCAACACTGCGCCGCGTCCGCTCCATACGCCCGGAAACAGGCGTGGGTGCCGATCTGATCGCAGGCTTTCCCACGGAAACCGATGCTCTCTTTGAGGAAACCCGCGCCTTTATCGAAGAGCAGCAGATCCCCTTCCTCCATGTCTTCCCTTACAGCGAACGCCCCGGAACGCCCGCCGCCCGCATGCCAGCCGTCCCCAATGCCGAGCGCCAGAAACGTGCGGCCTGTCTGCGCGACATCGGCGAGGCAAACCGTGACCGTTTCCTGCAGCGCCTCATCGGCACCGAGTTCGATATTCTCGCCGAGACGCCAGATCGCGGACACTCGCCGGAGTTTGCCGCTGTCCGCCTGACCGGAACCGCGCCTGCGCCAGTCCGGGGCAGTTTCGTGCCCGTTCGCGCCACCGGGCTGGAAAACGGGACACTTCTGGCCGAAATCCGCAGCTGAAACGCGCTCAGATCTTCCTATGCCCTTGACGTTCGGCCCGACCTGTCCGAACTCCCATGCATGGCTGGATTTTTCTCACGACTCAAACAGGGTCTTTCGCGGTCGAGCTCGCGTCTCGGCGCCGTCTTCACGCATCGCAAGCTGGATGAAACAGCTCTTGAAGAGCTCGAGGACGAGCTGATCGCAGCCGATCTCGGACCGGCCGTGGCCGAGCGCGTCATCGAGAACTTCCGCAGCACGCGCTTTGGCAAGGACGTCACCAGCGACGAAATCCGCGAGACCCTCGCGACCGAAATCGCCCGCGTCCTCGAACCCGTAGCCATCCCCTTCGAGCCCGACCCGAAGAAGAAACCCCATGTCGTGCTGGTTGTCGGCGTCAATGGCGTCGGCAAGACCACGACCATCGGCAAGATGGCCCGCCATTACACGGAAGAAGGCAAATCCGTGATGCTGGTGGCCGGAGACACGTTCCGTGCCGCCGCCGTCGAACAGCTTGAAGTCTGGGGCAAGCGCGCCAACGTGCCTGTCATCGCCGGCAAACATGGCGCCGATGCGGCGGGTCTGGCCTATGACGGCCTCAAGCGCGCAACCGAAGCCGGAACCGACCTGCTCCTGATCGACACTGCCGGGCGCCTGCACAACAAGGGCGCGCTGATGGAGGAGCTGGCCAAGATCATCCGCGTCATGCGGAAGTTCGATGAGACGGCCCCCCACTCCGTCCTGCTGGTTCTGGACGCAACGACCGGTCAGAACGCCATCGAACAGGTCCGTGTCTTCCGTGAACTGGTCAATGTGACAGGTTTGATCGTGACCAAGCTGGACGGATCCGCCCGTGGAGGCATCGTCGTGGCGCTAGCGGAGCAGTTCAAACTGCCGGTTCACATGGTCGGTGTCGGAGAACAGGCCGAGGATCTGCGTCCTTTCTCGGCTCAGGAATACGCAAAAGGTCTGGTCGGTGGCTCCAACGATCTGGCAGCCAGACTGATGGAAACCTCAACCGACGAAACGCCTTCCGCGTAAGGTTCCAAATCCTGCGGCCTGCAGATCAGGTCGCAGGCGCATCCTCGTCCGAAGACATCCATTCTTCCTGAAGATACGCGATGCGTTTTTCAATGGATTTACGCTCGCGTCGCGCGATTTCCGCGTTCCAAAGCCGGCCGCTAATGGCCGATGCTTCCGACACGAGCCAGGCTGCCCCAGCCGCAAGCCAGTCCAGCGCAAGCGTCACGGGCTGCGTGATCTGCGCGATACACGTCTCCCAGTCTCCGTTTGCGGCCCAGGCCTCATGCAGAGGATGCACCATGGCAGCGCCGACATAGAACAGCACGATCATGATCCGCTGACCGTCAGCATTGGGGTCAACGAGCTTCAGGGCGACCAGCGGAAGCAGCAGAACGCCTGCAACCAGCAGGCTTCCGGGAACATAGGAAAGCAGCAGCCCGATGATGATCCCGTGCCACCACCGGAATCCCGGGGCCCGGAGCGATCCCGGGTCTGCCTGTCTAACGGACGCCATGGGTCTTCCTCACTGACAGAACTCCAGCCAGATACTCACCATTGCCACGGCGATGCCCGTCAGAAGTGAAAAGAATTCTCCCGAATTGCGTGCTTCACGATCATTGGCCGCCCTGCGCTCGGGCGCTTCATCGAGAACACGCATCAGATTGCTGATTTCCGCTTCGGCTTCCTGCGCCTGGCGCTGATCCAGCCGAAGGCCCGTCGGATCATTGACGATCGCCAGGAACGTACCGAGATTTCCGTCTTCCGCTGCCTTGCCAAGGCGCACGCGCCGTCGGGCACGCGATGTCTTGCTCCGCCACTGACGCAGTTCCGTTTCCAGAAGCGGCAAGGCCCGCTGCGCCAGGAAGCTGAGCGGTGTTCTGTCGAATTTCCTCTGTACAGCCGCGAGCACGGTCAGATCGGCGAGCCAGCCCGGCAATCCTGCTTTCTGAGACTGGGAGAGCGGAATAATCCCCTGACGCGCGCAGTTCGCTTCAAGAAAGGAACGCATCTGATCATCCAGAAAGCCGCTCCGTCCCAGAGCCTCGTCCGGCAGGTCCTCAATTCCCACATGCCGGTTCAGCCATTGCAACAGCCCTTCCGGCAGGGAGATCCGGGCCTCCAGACATCTCTTTGAAAGGCAGGGCAGGAATCTGTTCAGCTCATAGGGGAAACGCCTAACCAGATCCGCCCCTCTGGTTCCGATACGTCGTGCTGCCACGGACAGGGCGGTAATCTGATGGCTCTGCCGCTGAGGCAGATGGGCGGACATGAAGGCATCGGGATTGGCCGCCATGAAACTCAGGATATTCCGGACCGTCCGCTCTTCATCCGGCGTGGACGGCTGAACCGTGGCCTGAACCACCATCTGGGGAAGCGCCTCGGGCCAGAACCAGGTGCCACCCCAGAACATGGGCGCGGCAGGGTCGAGGACGGAAATCGCATGCGTGATGACCATCGTGGCAGGATCAACCGCCTTGCTGCCACCGGCCGGAAGAAATGAGGCACTCGCCTGTTCGATCAGCCCCGCCATGACGGAGAGTTCAAGCTCGCGGCCCAGCCAGTTGCTGACGACTTTCCTCTGAAGCAATGCGGAAAATTCCGCAGGATGCCGCCCCGCATACCAGGCGAGGGCCTGCGGTGTATAGACGGCATTCCCACCGATCATGAGGGGGATACGCGCGGGAATGACCGGACGGACCGTAAACACCTTGCTGGGCGCGATCGTCACAAGATCGCGCGGCGAGGGACGGCTGACAGGATCATCGGAAAGCATCGCCGTCAGAAGCGAGCGCAGCCCGACCGGCACGTTCTGGCCATCCATGTAGGCAGTGGGCGTGCCGACTTCAAAACGCCGTTTGAGAATATCCGTATCGGAAAGCCCTTCAAGAGGAAGCTTTCCGATAGCGAGCGCAAGAATGACGACCCCCAGCGAAAAAACATCGCAGTCCGTCGTCCCCTCGCCGCGGGCGGAGGGGCGACAGACCGCTGAAGACAGGGGTTCGAAAAGAACTGGCTGTTTTTCGCCCGGTGCTGCCACTCCCAGAGGCCCAAGCACGACCTTGTGCAGCCCCTGCCCGACGAACAGGTTGTCGGGACGGATGCTGCGGCATGTCAGCTTTTCAGCCTCCAGCCGCTGAAGGAGCGACGCCATCGGACGGATGACGCCGTCGATCAACTGGCTCTCGGTCCACAGCCCCAGCCCTTCCGCAAGCGAGGGGCCGGGGGGATGGGGACAGAGCAGCCATAAGGCGCCCTGAGAGTATTCATGGGTCTGAATCGGAATCACGCTCTCATGACGAAAGAACATGATTTCCGTAAGCCGGGGGGAAGGCGCAAAGGGAGCCAGGGCCAGATAGGAGGCCCCAGATGCCGTTACGTCCTGGGCACTATAGGTCGCACAGCCGCCGAGATCGGGCTGTTTGCGGTCCAGGCTGATCAGATACCGCTCGGCGATGAGCAGTTCCTGGCTGTTATCTGCCTGTGTGTCGGCCATTGAAGTCCCGTTGTTTCCCTATCCGGTCTTTTGTGCCGGACAGGGATTGAGACTTCGTTAATGCAGGACCGATTCCGGAGTTGAAGACTCAGTCCTCGAACGGATCACGCATCAGGATGGTGTCATCGCGTTCCGGGCTGGTGGAGAGCAGCGTCACCGGTGCTTCGATCAGTTCCTCGATACGACGGACGTACTTGATGGCCTGTGCCGGCAACTCGGCCCAGGAACGGGCACCCGCGGTCGTTTCCTTCCAGCCCGGCATCGTCTCGTACACTGGCTTGACGCGGGCCTGTGCACCTGGAGCCGACGGGAAGGTCTCGATCTTCTGACCGTCCAGTTCATAGCCAACGCAAATGGAAATTTCGTCCAGACCATCCAGCACGTCCAGCTTCGTCAGGGCAATGCCGCTGACGCCACCGACGCGGACAGCACGACGGATCAGAACCGCGTCGAACCAGCCGCAGCGACGCGGACGACCGGTGACGGTGCCGAACTCATGGCCACGCTCGCCAAGGGTGCGGCCGGTCTGGTCATGAAGTTCGGTCGGGAACGGCCCCTCACCCACGCGGGTGGTGTAGGCCTTGGCGATCCCAAGCACGAAGCCAACGGAAGACGGGCTCACACCACTGCCCGACGCTGCCACGGCCGCAACCGTATTGGAGCTCGTGACGAACGGATAGGTGCCGTGATCGACGTCCAGCATGACGGCCTGCGCACCTTCGAACAGGATGCGGCGACCGGCACGGCGGCCTTCGTCGAGACGATCCCAGACCTGGCAGGAGAACGGCAGCAGGCGCGGCGTGATCTCAGCCAGGAAGTCCTTGAGCTGCTCTTTGGTGAACGTCTCGGCACCCAGACCGGCGAGCAGCGTGTTGTGATGCAGGAGCAGTTCGTCCAGCTTCCAGTCCAGCGTCTCGGGCTCGGCGAGATCGCAGATGCGGATGGCGCGACGGGCCACCTTATCTTCGTAGGCCGGACCGATACCGCGACCGGTCGTACCAATCTTGTGGTCGCCGCGAGCGGCTTCACGCGCACGGTCGAGCGCACCGTGGACCGGTAGGATCAGCGGCGCGTTCTCGGCGATCCACAGCGTCTCGGGCGTGACAACCAGACCCTGCGCCGTCACGCGGTCGATCTCGGTCATCAGGGCCTTCGGGTCCACGACGACACCATTGCCGATCACGCCGATCTTGCCACGAACCAGACCAGACGGCAGCAGGGAAAGTTTGTAGACCTGATCGCCCACGACCAGCGTGTGACCGGCGTTGTGACCACCCTGAAAGCGGACAACGATATCGGCGCGGCTGGCGAGCCAGTCGACGATCTTGCCTTTACCCTCGTCCCCCCACTGGGTTCCGATCACGGTGACGTTGGACATGAGCTGACTTCCTAGAACTGACGAGACTGGGGAAAAACGAAAGGGAACGATGGATCAGAGCAGCTGGGCCGCACCATCCTTCCAAACATGGGTGCAGCGCAGATGCCGTGCCTGAGCGGCCGCATCTTCGTCGTGCGACAATGCAGAGACCGTGGCGTAACCGGCCTTATGCAGACCGGAAAGGCTGGCCGCATCGAGATCAACCGGAACATAGCAGCGCGGACGGGACGCGGAGACCGGAGCTGCGCGCAGAAGGGCCTGCGGACGAAGCGTCAGACCACAGGCAGGCTCCTGCCCGGCCAGATAGCGACCGCCACGTCCCAGTTCCTCACGCGAACTGGTGGAGAACACCGTCACACACAGTCCGGTATGATAGCGCCACCCACGGAAATCGACGGGATCGATCGTCAGACGCAGATCCGGGCTACGCTCGCGGATTGCAGCTACAGATGCCGCCAGACGTTCGAAATGCCCGACGACGTCCTTGGGATAATCCAGCGAAGCCAGCAGATCCAGCGCACGGTCGGCAGGCCCGGCAGCGCGCAGCATGACTGCCAGCATCCCGGCAATCGGGCCACCCAACTCGGCTACGGCGCTGGCATCCTTGCGGTCCAGCGCATGCAGCAGCGGTTCACGGTCGGCTTCGGGAATGACGCCCTCGATCAAACCCAGAGCCAGAGCTGGCATGGACAGGTCGAAGGACACGCCTTCAATTCCGAGTTCCGCGAGAGCCTTGGCTCCGAGGGCAATGACTTCCGCATCTGCCTGGGCGCTGTCGGGACCAATCAGTTCGATCCCGGCCTGAGAAATCTGGCGGTCTGCTTCGCGGCCCGGCGTTCCGACCACAATGCAGCTACCCGAATAGGACAGGCGCAGCGGACGCGGTGCGTCCTGAAGGCGGATGCTCGCAATCCGGGCGATCTGCGTGGTCATGTCCGGACGCAGCGCCATCATGCGATGCGAATTCGGGTCCATCAGACGGAAGGTCTGAGGTGCGAGGGATTCCCCCGATCCACCAAGAAGCGATGTCTCGAATTCCAGCAGGGGCGGACGGACGCGCTGATAGCCGTGACGGGAAAAGGCTTCCATCACGCTCGCGATGCCACGGGCTTCCGCTTCGGCTTCACCGGGAAGAAGATCGGCAAATCCGGACGGCAGGAGCGCGGCGCTCGGGGTCTCGGAATACAGGCTCATGCCGAAAACTCCGCACGGGTCTGCTCATGCGCCCAGTCCAGCCAGGGCAGCAACGCTTCGATATCGGCCGTCTCGACCGTGGCGCCACCCCAGATCCGCAGGCCGGCCGGGGCATCACGATAGGACGCGAGATCGTAACCCGCACCTTCCTTCGCCACGAGGCCCGTCAGATGCTTGACGGCCTTGCCTTTTGCTTCGGCAGACAGGCTTTCAAACCAGGGAGCCGTGATTTTCAGGCAGATCGACGTGCTGGAGCGCGTCTCTTCCTTTGCAGACAGGAAGGACACCCAGTCCGCCGTCGCAATCCACTTCGTCACGGCAGCCAGATTCTGCTGCGAACGAGTTTTCAGAGCCGGAAGGCCGCCAATCTGTTCAGCCCAGCGCAAACCGTCCAGCGCGTCCTCAACGCAGAGCATGGACGGCGTGTTGATCGTATCGCCTTCGAAGATGGCTTCGATCAAACCCTTCTTGTTGGCCAGACGGAAAATCTTGGGCAGCGGACGCGGCGATGGTTGGGCCAGACGGGAGGCGGCACGCGGGCTCAGCGCCACCATGCCATGCGCGGCCTCGCCACCAAGCGCCTTCTGCCAGGACCAGGTCACGATATCGAGCCGATCCCAGGGCAGATCCATTGCAAAGGCCGCCGACGTAGCATCGCAGATGACGAGGCCTTCGTGCTCAGTCGGAATGGCGCTGGCATCCGGGATGCAGACGCCCGAGGTCGTGCCGTTCCATGTCAGAACGACATCGCGGGTCCAGTCCACTTTCGTCAGGTCCGGCAGCTCACCATAGGGCGCGTCCAGAACGCGCAGATCCTCGATTTTCAGAACGTCGCGCAGATCCTGCGCCCAGGTTCCGGAAAAGCTTTCGAAAGACAGGACATCAATCCCGCGCTCACCCGCGAGTGCCCACAGGATCATTTCCACGGCCCCCGTATCGGAAGCCGGGACAATGCCGACGCGCCAGTCCGACGGAATGCCGAGCACGTCTTTCGAGCGCGTGATGACTTCCCTGAGACGCGCGCGGCCTTCCGGCGCACGGTGCGAACGGCCCAGCAGGGCCTGGTCCAGACCGGACAACGACCATCCGGGGCGCTTGGCGCAGGGACCTGAGGAGAAGAACGGGCGGGAGGGTCTGACAGTCGGCTTGGACATGCTCGTTCCGGGCTGATCGGTCCTGAGGTCATTCCGGCAGGAAATGACCGCTCATGGTGCGAGAGAGGGGATTCGAACCCCTATGCCTTTCGGCGGTCGATTTTGAGCCGACTGCGTCTACCGTTCCGCCACTCTCGCGCGGGCGGCTCGAACCCTAATGCATTCCCGGCGAAAGTGCCAGACTGCAAAATCTGAGGCGCAGAATGCAGACTTTAAAGCCCCAGCATCAGAAGCAGGTTCTGGATCGCGGCGCCCGAGGCTCCCTTGCCCAGATTGTCCAGCCGCGCCGTCAGGACGACCTGCTCGCCATTATGATGAATGCGCAGTTCCATGTCGTCGGTATTGGTCAGGGTGTCGGCCACAAGCTGCGTCTCGGCAGGAAGAACCCGCACATGTTCACATCCCGCATAGGCGTCCTGAAGCACGGCTTCCAGTTCCGCGGCCGAAGGCTGCCCCGGCAGCTCCTTCAGGTGCAGCGGGATGGAGACGATCATGCCCTGCGGGAAATGCCCGACCGACGGCACGAACAGCGGCCGGCGCGTCAGGCCCGAATAGTGTCGGATTTCAGGCAGATGTTTGTGCTTGAGGTTCAGCCCGTACAGGAAGAAAGCCGGACCGCCGTTCTTTTCATGCTCCTCGATCGCCACACGCCCTGCTCCGCTGTAGCCGGAGACGGCGTTGATCGAGACGGGGTGATCGGCCGGAAGCAGCCCTGCCCGGACCAAAGGCCGCATCAGGGCAATGGCGCCCGTCGGGTAGCAGCCGGGATTGGCGACAAACCGCGCGCCCTTGATGGCAGCCGCCTGTTCCGCGTCCAGTTCCGGGAAACCATAGACCCAGCCATCTGCGATCCGGTGTGCCGTGCTGGCATCCAGAATCCGGACGTCCAGCCCTTCCGCCAGCGCCACCGTCTCCCGGGCCGCATCGTCCGGCAGGCACAGGATGGCGACATCGGCCTGCTCAAGCATGGAGCGACGTGCCGCAGTATCCTTGCGCTGCGCATGGTCGATGGACAGGATTTCCAGACCGTAAGACGCGGGCAGCGCCTCGATCCGCTGGCGGATGCCCAGACCTGTTGTGCCTGCTTCCCCGTCAATGAAAATGCGTGCCATGCGCCATCCACCCTGTCTGCAAATCCGTTCCGCCCCGGCAGATGCCTGAAACGTCCGGCAGTCGTTTTACGTCGGGAATGGCGGACTGTCACCCGCTGCCACCTTACCCAGTGCTTTCATCCATGAAGCCACGCGGGTATGAACCTTGCAGCACGATAACAGCAGGATGTTTCCATGACCCAGCCCTCCCCCCGGCAGATCGACCGCCTGCTGGATGTCATGAAGCGCCTGCGCGACCCCGAGACCGGTTGCCCCTGGGACGTAGAGCAGACCCCGGCCACGATTGCACCTTTCGCGATCGAGGAAGCCTATGAAGTCATGGATGCCATCGCCCGTGACGACCGCGAGGCCATCCCTGACGAACTGGGCGACCTGCTGCTTCAGGTCGTCTTTCAGGCCCAGATGGCTTCAGAAGCCGGGCGTTTCGACTTTGAGACCGTCGCGGGCACGATCGCTGACAAGCTCGTGCGCCGTCACCCGCATGTTTTTGGTGATGCAGCGCTGGATGACGACACATGGGAGCGGGAAAAAGAAGCCGAGCGCCAGCGCAAGGCGGAATATGGCACGCTGGCAGGTGTCGCCCTGCCTCTTCCCGCCCTCATGCGCGCCGCCAAGCTGACGCGTCGCGCGGCCCGCGTGGGCTTCGACTGGGACGATGCCAGCGGTATTCTCGACAAGGTTCATGAAGAGATCGACGAACTGAAAGCCGAAATTGGCGGAAATCGTGACCGCATCGAGGATGAACTGGGCGATGTTCTCTTCACGGTCGCAAGCCTTGCCCGCAAGCTGGATATTGACCCTGAAGCCGCCCTGCGTCGCAGCAACGACAAGTTCACCCGTCGCTTCGAAGCCATGGAAGCCATGCTGGCCGAAAAGGGACAGACCATGGCCGAACAGGATCTCCCAACGATGGAAGCACTCTGGCAGGCCGCGAAGAAGCTGCCCGGCATGAAATGAGGCCCGGATTTTCGGTGCGGGCGTCTATTCTGAATGTAACAGACGCTCAATCCTCAATGTAACAGCCGCACGGTTCATGCCCCCATACAATCCGTATCACTCGGTTACATGGGTCCTTATCCTTTATTAACCTTCTGATCCGAAAATGACTTCGTTCCTTTCCCACGGAGTCTTTTCCCCATGACAAGCATTTCCTCCATCGGTTCGTCCGCCATGAGCAGCCTTTACAGCACCAGCAGTGCGTCCTCTTCCAGTTCGTCCTCGTCGTCCAGCGGCACGTCCTCCACGCAGGAAACCACTACGACCAAGCTGAACGCCGATGGCTCCACGACGACCATCGTCGAAGACGCCCAGGGCAACATCATCTCCGAGACGACGTCCGGCGGCTCCTCGAACTCCGGTTCCAGCAGCGACACGAGCCACCTGCTCAGCGTCTCCGCTTAATTCCAGACCGCGGGCAGCCGGTGACGTTCAAGGCTGCCCAACCCGTCCCCTGCACTTTATATTTTAAAGAAACTGCATTCTGACGCTGCGCTTTAGATCCTTCAGATCCATTCCGAAGGAAAAACATCCATGGCGCCGTCTTCCGCCCGGCCGTTATTGCAGACCCTGACCGGTATTGGTCTCGCCATACTAGGACTGGCCCTCTTCCTGCCGGGGCTGCGGCTCATCGCACTGGGTGGTTCATTTTATTATGCAGTAGCCGGTCTGCTCATGATCCTGTCCGGTATCATGCTGACCATGGGGCGGCGTTCCGGTCTGGCACTCTATGGCGCCCTTCTGGTTTACACCCTGATCTGGGCACTGTGGCGTGTCGGGCTGGATGGCTGGCGGCTCATTCCGCCCCTCGCCCTTCCCGCCGGGATCGGTTTGTGGGTGTTCGGTCCTTGGGTCGGCGGGAGGCTGATGGACGGCCGGAATCGTGTCCGGATCAACAGTACCGTGCTGGGGGGCATGGGAGGCTGTCTGGCGCTGTTCGTCTTCATGTTCGCCTGTGGCTGGTACATCACAGGCCAGCGCTACCAGCCGTTCAATCCCTTCCCCAGATCAACGGGAGCCAGCCTGTCCGGAAGTGACCAGATGGCCACCAATGACTGGCAGTTCCATGGGGGCACACCGGCCGGAGACCGTTTTGCAGCCCCGACGCAGATCAACGCACAGAACGCCCATAACCTGAAGGTCGCCTGGGTCTATCATAGTGGCGATCTTCCCCGACCCGGCGAGAACTCCCGCGGCCGCGAGTTCAGTTTCGAAGCCACCCCCATCAAGATCGGCAACCGTCTGTTCTTCTGCACGCCGCACCGTGACGTCGTGGCGCTGGATGCCACGACCGGCAAGGAGGTCTGGCACTACCGGCCCGGCGGCGAATTTGGCGCAAACATCTATCAGGCCTGTCGCGGTGTCTCATACGCCGATATTCCGGGGGCCACGGACTGCACCCATCGCATCATCTCAACGGATTCCGGCTCCCCGCCAACGCTTTTCGCGCTTGATGCCGAGACCGGGCAGCTCTGTCACAGCTTCGGGCATGATGGGAAAATCGACCTCCGCGACGGTATGGGCACCATTCCGCCGGGCTTCCATTTCATCACCTCCCCGCCGATGGTCCTGCATAACCGGATCGTCACGAGCGGCTGGGTCTATGATGACCAGTCCGTTGATGAGCCCTCTGGCGTCATCCGCGCCTTCGATGCCACGACCGGACAACTCGCCTGGGCCTGGGACATGGGCCGCGTTCCGGCCAACAGCCCGCTCGGCCCCAATGAGACCTTCACGCGCGGAACACCGAATGGCTGGGGCGTCTATACGGCTGATGCCGGGCTGAACATGGTTTATGTGCCGCTCGGCATTGCCACGCCGGACTATTATGGCGTCAAGCGGCGTCCGTTCGATGAGAAATATGACACATCACTCGTCGCACTGGACCTGACGACTGGCGAAGAACGCTGGCATTTTCAGGCGGTGCATCATGATCTGTGGGATTTCGATCTTCCCGTCGGCCCGTCTCTGGTCGATCTGCCGGATGCCAGCGGCACGCTCACCCCGGCCCTCGTCCAGACCACGAAGCAGGGTGAACTCTTCGTTCTGGATCGGCGGACGGGCCAGCCGTTCTACCGCGTGCAGGAAAAACCTGTTCCGGGTGGGGACATCCCCAACGAACGCTATTCCCCGACCCAGCCCTATTCGGTGGACATGCCGAACCTGCGTCGCCCCGACCTGACGGAAGATGATCTGTGGGGCGCCACACCGTTCGATCAGCTCGCCTGCCGGATTGCCTTTCATTCCATGCGCTTCAAGGGCCTCTACACTCCCCCCAGCGAACAGGGCACGATCGGCTTCCCCGCCTTCGATGGCGTGGCGGACTGGTATGGCGGAACGATCGATCCGACGCATGGCGTCATGTATATCAACACGACGTTCATCCCGTTCCTTATGACGCTCGTGCCGCATGACAGGGCCGTGCAGGAAGGGCTGTTCAAACCCTGGCATGGCTGGAACCAGCCCTATCCGGAGCCGGTCTTCACCAACAACCCACAGCATGGCCTGCCCTATGCCGCTGTCATCAAGCCCTGGCTTGGACTGTTTGGGGCTCCATGCCTTGCGCCGCCCTGGGGCAAAATGCAGGCCATCGACCTTGTACATCGCCGGGTCATCTGGGAGCGCGCACTGGGCACCACGAAGAATGTCGGGCCGACGAACATGCTGCGGATGCCTGTTGGCCTGCCCACCAGCATTTTCTCCATGGGCGGCAGCGTGACGACGCCCAATGGCCTCGTTTTCATGGGCGCGCTGGCGGACCAGAGCTTCCATGTGCTGGACGGGCATGACGGGCACACCCTGTTCAGAACCGAGCTTGATGCAGGCGGCAACGCCACGCCCATGACCTATATGGGCGAGGACGGCAGGCAGTATGTCGTGCTGGCCGTGGGCGGACATGGCGGGCTGAAAACACGCAACAGCGACGAGGTCGTGGCCTTCGCGTTGCCGAAATAAGCCCGAAAAGGCGTTTTTCATCCAAAAAGATGCGCCGGGCCTGCGGGTCCGGCGTTTTCATGTGGGCTGAACCTGCTAGAGAGCATCCCCATGACGGATGATCTCGCCCCATTCGACTTCGAACTCCCGCGCGACCACATCGCGACAGAGCCTGCCCGCCCGCGTGACAGTGCAACGCTGCTGCATGTCCGCCCCGGTCTGCCGCCCGATCCGCATGTGATCCGCGAGCTGCCGGATTTCCTGCGTGAAGGGGATCTGCTGATTGCCAACAACACGGCCGTCATCCGCGCCCAGCTCGCGGCCACACGCGGCGAGGCAAAGATCGGCCTGACGCTCGACCGTATTCTGGCGGATGGAAGCTGGCATGCCTTGGCGCGCAATTCCCGCAAGCTGAAGCCACAGGACATCCTGCATTTCGGTGACGATCCGGTCACGGCCACCGTGATCGAGAACGAAGGTGACGGCGCGGTCAGTATCCGCTTCTCGGTCGAAGGAGACGCGTTCGACGCCTTTCTCGAACGGGTCGGCGCGCTGGCTCTGCCCCCGTATATCGAGCGCCCTTTCGGCCCGACAAAGCAGGACGATGCGGATTACCGCACCATTTTCTCGCAGTATCGCGGTGCCGTGGCCGCCCCCACGGCCGGCCTGCATTTCACGCCTGAAGTGCTCGCAGCTCTGGATGCAAAGGGCATCCAGCGCCGGACACTGACGCTTCATGTCGGCGCGGGCACCTTCCTACCCGTCCGCTCCACCATCGCCGAACACAAGATGCACGCGGAATGGGGCGAAATCGACGCCGAAACCGCCGCCGCCATCAACGAGACCCGTGTGCGTGGCGGCCGGGTCGTGGCCGTGGGCACTACGTCCCTGCGCCTGCTGGAAAGCGCCGCCCGCGAGGACGGCACCGTGGCCCCATGGCGCGGCGAGACTTCCATTTTCATCAAACCCGGATACCGCTTCAAGGCGGTGGACGTGCTGATGACCAACTTCCACCTGCCGCGTTCGACGCTGTTCATGCTCGTCTGCGCGTTCAGCGGCACCGAGACCATGCGTGAGGCCTATGCCTACGCCATCGCCAACGGATTACGGTTCTATTCGTATGGCGATGCCTGCCTGCTGGAGCGCGCGCCATGAGCGATCACAAGACCGATCACGCCACCAAGATGACCTGGGTGCCCGAAGCAAGCTGCGGCATGGCGCGCGCAGGCCATCTGCACACCCGCCACGGCACGGTCCCGACCCCGACCTTCATGCCGGTTGGCACAGTGGGTACGGTCAAGGGCATGACGATGGATGCCGTGCGGTCCACGGGTGCTGGCATCGTTCTGGGCAATACCTATCATCTCATGCTGCGCCCCACGGCGGACCGCGTGCAGAAGCTGGGCGGCCTGCACAGAATGATGGACTGGTCCGGCCCGATCCTGACCGATTCTGGCGGGTTTCAGGTCATGTCCCTTGGTGCGCTGCGCAAGCTCGACGAAGACGGCGTGACGTTCCGTTCGCATATCGACGGCAGCAAGCACCGCCTGACGCCGGAAATCTCGACCGACATCCAGTTCAAGCTCGACGCAACCATCACCATGGCATTCGACGAGTGCCCAGCGCTGCCCGCCACGCCGGAAGTGCTGCGGAAATCCATGGAAATGTCGATGCGCTGGGCCGCCCGCTCCCGCGAGGCTTTCGTGGCACGGGAGGGATACGGGCAGTTCGGCATCGTACAAGGCGGAACCGAGCGGGACTTACGCGAATATTCCATCAAGGCGCTGACCGATATTGGCTTTGAAGGTTATGCGATCGGCGGTCTGGCCGTGGGCGAAGGTCAGGAACTGATGTTCTCGACATTGGACTTCACCACGCCGATGCTGCCGCAGGACAAGGCACGCTATCTGATGGGCGTCGGCACGCCGGACGATCTGCTGGGCGCGGTCATGCGCGGCGTGGACATGTTCGACTGCGTGATGCCCTCACGCGCCGGCCGCACCGCCCGCGCCTATACCGAGCGCGGCACGATCAACCTGCGCAACGCCCGTTTCGCCGACGACACCCGCCCGCTGACGCCGCATGACGACACCCCGATCGCCGGGCGTTACAGCCGGGCCTATCTGCACCATCTTTTCCGCGCCAACGAGATGCTCGGCCCGATGCTGCTGACCTGGCACAACCTGGCCTATTACCAGCGCCTGATGCGCCAGATCCGTGCCGCCATCGTGGACGGCACGCTCGACGCCCTGGCTGTGAAACTGCGGGAAGACTGGGCGAAGGGCGACTGGACCGAAGACGAATGGCCGATGCCGGATCTGGCCCTGTAATCCGGGGCTTTGCCCCAGACCCCACAAAGGGACGCGGTCCCTTTGATCCCGATTCATAAAGCGGGGTGAAGGGGTCCAGACCCCTTCCGGGTGCAGGGCAGAGCCCTGCAATACGACACATCAAGCTCCGCACTACGGCCTGATCCCGACAAACTGTCACAACATTCCCATGCCGCTCTGCGTTAACCTCGCAGAAGGAGCAGACACGGCATGCACAATCTCATCACGCTGACGGCTCAGGGACTGGTGGGCGAAGGGAGGCTTCAGCTTGAAGAGCTGGCGCTCGCATTCGTTCTATCCTCCCTTGTAGGGCTGGAACGTGAAATCCGGCAGAAGAGTGCTGGCCTGCGGACGCATACGCTGGTCGGTGTTTCCGCCGCCTTGTTCATGCTGATTTCCAAATACGGCTTCATGGACGTCATTGATGCCGGGCGGATCGTGCTGGATCCTTCCCGCGTGGCCGCGCAGATCGTCTCGGGGATCGGCTTCATCGGGGGCGGCGTGATTTTCATGCGCCGCGATGCCGTGCGGGGCCTGACAACGGCCGCGGCCATCTGGTTCACGGCGGCTCTGGGAATGGCCTGCGGTGCAGGACTGCCCATTCTCGCCATTGCCACGACAGTTGCCCATTTCATCGTCATGGTGCTGTTTCCAAAACTGCTGAAACAGCTTCCCCGCTCGGGAGAACAGTCAACCGAGCTGACGATTTCCTATGAAGACAGCCGCGGTCTGCTCCGGACCATTCTGGTGAGCTGCACAGAACTGCGCTTTGCCATTGATGGCGTACGCCTCGAAGAAGATAACCGGAGCACTGAACAGCTTCTGGACGAAGCGGATCGCGAAGGAACAGCCCCAGCGGCTTCGCGTCCGCGCCTTGTGACGCTCACCATGCTGGTCCATGGCAAGCGGCCCGTCTCCCATCTCATTACAGGACTGGGCGCGATTGATGGTGTTCATGAAGTCAGGAAGATCGACCCTGACCATGACTGAACACCATCGTGTTTACCGGGCCGTCGGCAGCGCCTTTTCATACCGGTCCCAGTGCGTCGCCAGTTCCTTCACGACCACACTGCCCACTGTATAGGCGGCATCAACCGAGGCCTGAAATCCGGAGAAACCAGTCTCATGCGCTTCGTCCGACAGAAGCTGCGCGGCGCTCTGTCCCGGGGGCTGCATGTCGAAATTGCTGGCCGTCCGCAGAATCAGCGCGCGCTTCGGATCAACGCGCCCCGCCTTCCCCTGAAGCGCCAGAGCCTGACAGAACGCGACGTCCTCTTCGGCAGTCGTTGCCATCACACCCTGCCCGTCCGTCCAATATTTTACCCAGCGCTCGGCCCACTGGTTCATTTTCGCACCAACCCAGAAGGTCTCGCCAGAAATCGTGTCACCAAGCTGGACGGAAGGCGGCTTCTGGGCTGCGGCAAAACCGGTATAGCGCAGCCGCGACGCCTTCAGACCGTCATTATCCGGCAGGGTGATATCCTTCGTCAGCCCATAAGCCCACTGCACCAGCGCCGGATCGAGCGTGTATTCCATGTCCCCCATGCCGGAATGCAAGGCGGGACGAGGTTTTTCATCCGGCGTGCTGCCCTGCACGGGCGTGAACCCATCCGGCCAGGACGCAGGGATTTCGCGCGGATCGATCAGATGGGACAGACCGCCATTAATGACGCGCGGCGCCCAGACGGCCGAGCCGATAGTCCCGAAATTCGGATCGATCCCGCCAATCCCCGCCAGCACGAAATAGGCGTGCCGCAGATCAAAACGCGGGTCGAGCACGAGGGCGGTGATGGCGGATGCCATGTGCTCCGGCCCCTCGCCGCTTGCGATCCCCAGAACATGCAGGTCCGGATTGTAATGCATCACGTCATGATCGGTGCCGGGTGCCGGAATCGTCTTCTGCAGCGGCAGTTTTTCGATCCAGTTCTGGTATTCGCCCGCCGTGTCTCCCGTATCCTTGCCGATCTCGAAGGTTGTGACGACAACAACACGCACGGGGATCGGCGCATGAGCCGAGGCCGAACCAAGGGCACAGAGGGACAGGAGCGCGGCCCCGAAAACGGTTGAGACAGATTTCACTGGTAGAGTCCCTCATGTGTGACAGTGGCTTCAAACGTGCCGAACCGCTGTTCGAGCGCCCATTGCAGACGGGCTTTCTCGCTGGATTTCAGGAAAGTCGTGCAGGAAGCGGATATGACGGGCAACGTCCGGCAGGCGGACACGAACAACCCCGGCTGATGATCGGCCCACAGGCTTTCGCCCGGCACGAAGGCATATTCCAGTCCGGTGCGGGACAGGGTTTTCAGATCGGCATAGGACAGATCATAGGTCTGGGCCGCGCGGACATATTCCTGCGTCAGGTCGCCACGTGAGACGCCCTCGTCGTCCGTGGACAGCGCGACGGGCACGCCAGCCCGGCGATAGAGCGGGAACGGATGAGCCGCGCCTTTGATGCCAAGGATCTCGTCATTGCTGGTCAGGTTGACTTCCACCATCACATGACGTCGCGCCATTTCAGCCAGAAGTGACGCTGGATCGTCCTCAAGTGCTACGTCCACGCCATGCCCGATCCGGCTGGCTCCTGCCACGTCAATGGCTGCTCGTATGTGGTGTCGCAGACCGTCCGTGGGGACGAGACCGGTTGTCAGCTCACCGGCATGCAGGCTCAGCTTCACGCCCGGATAAACGCCGTTCAGGAAATGGAACATCCGCATGTGCAGGTCATAATCGCGCATGGCCGTTGGATCGTCTTCAGGGGCCACAATGTTCAGCCCGACAAACCGCGGATCGGCTTTCACAGTCGCATAGCCGGCATCAAGCTGCGCATAGACCGCCTGCGGCGGTAATGTGCGCAGGGTCTGGAAAAGATAGCGCACCGTCGCGGCGCATCCCGGGTGGGCCTGCGGAGTTCCGCATTTCAGAACATCCCGAGCCTGCGCTTCCATCTGGTCCGTCGCAGCCCGGGCTTTCTGCACGAGGGCCGGGATTTCGGGGGCGAGCGCCTGATGTGCGGCGGGCAGATCATCATCTTTCAGCGGATGATGAAACCCGGCGCCAATCATCCCGCCAATCCCGGGCGAAATCATCAGCTCCAGATAGGTTACATGGTCGCGGGCCGCCCGGTCCCGCGCTTCAGCCAGCATGTCGCCCGAATGCGCATCATCGATGGAACCAAAGCGGGAGAATGTCGCGAAGAAATGGTCATGCCCGGAGGCATCGCCGGGAGCGGGCACGAAGTCCCGCATGGACAGCGCATCGATCAGGACATTTTCCGATTCCGCGTGATGCGACAGTTCGGCGGCAGGAAGCTCACCCTCTCCCGGATGCGTGCAGGCATGGTCGAGGATGCGTTTCTCCTTCAGCGACACACACAGACCATCGCGCGCGGCCCAGTTCAGCATGTTTTCGGCGTAGACCGCACCAACCAGATGGTTGTGCAGGTCCGCCCCTTTCGGAAAGGCACGGAGAAACATGTTCAGCCGGACCGGATCGTTCCGGATGCGGTCATAAACCTGTGCAACAGACTGCGGAGCTGCATGTACAGCCGGAATCATCGTCAGAGCAGAAGTCATACCCAGAAAAACGGCAGGCAGAATACGAAAGAAAGGATGTCGCATGGCGCGACGATGCCGCCCCGTCCCCGACGTGGCAAGCCATTTTCAGATCGTGACAAATCCTGTCTGCCTCAGCCGTTCCGAACAGCAGAAAAGCTGGTCCGTCTGCCTCCCTGATGGCATAACGGCTCCCCGTTCACCGGCGAGACCTGTCCCTTCCATGCCTGCTTCCCCGAAACCCGATACAGGGCCTGAAGCCCGGATTGCGGCGCATGCCCGTCATCTGGGTTTCGATGCGGTCGGGTTCTGCAAGGCGGAACTCGGGCCGGACGTGGCTCGGAACCTGCGGGAGTTCGTCGCGCAGGGTCATCATGGCACGATGGAGTGGATGGAAACGCGGATCGAGGAACGTGCCCATCCGCAGGCTCTGTGGCCCGAAGTCCGGAGTGTGATTTCGCTCGGTCTGTCCTATGCCCCTGCCGAAGGACCGACGACCGATCCCGAATGCGGCAATATTTCCGTCTATGCCCGCAACCGGGACTATCACGACGTCATCAAGGGCATGCTCAAGCATCTGGCGCAGTTCGTCGTGAAGCTGGGCGGCCCGGAGACGCAGGTGAAGGTTTTCGTTGATACAGCCCCCGTCTCGGAACGTGCACTGGCGGAAAAAGCGCATCTTGGCTGGACGGGAAAGCACACCTGTCTCGTCTCGCGTGAGCATGGGTCATGGCTGCTGCTGGGCGAGATCTACACCACGCTGGAGCTGGAGCCGTCCGAGCCCACGGGCGGAAGCTGCGGCTCCTGCACGCGCTGCCTGACCGCCTGCCCGACAGAGGCCTTCACCGGCCCGGGAAAGATGGATGCGCGGCGATGCATCTCGTATCTGACGATCGAGCATAAAGGCCCGATCCCGCATGAGCTGCGGCCAAAAATCGGCAATCACATTTATGGCTGCGATGACTGCCTGGCCGTCTGTCCCTGGAACCACTTTGCGGAAAGCGCGCGGCACATCAAGCTTCAGGCCCGGCCGGAGCTGATCGCGCCAAAACTCGACGAGCTGGTCCGATTGGATGATGCGACGTTCCGGACATTCTTTTCCGGCTCTCCGGTCAAGCGGATCGGACGCAACCGCTTCGTGCGCAATGTCCTGATCGCGATCGGCAACTCCGCCGATCCGTCGCTCGTATCTTCTGCGCGGGATCTGCTGAGTGATCCGGACCCTGATGTTTCCGAAACCGCGCAATGGGCTTTGAGCCGCCTTGAGGAGCAACCGGCATGAGTGATCTCGTCAAACGCAGCCTGTCTCTGTCAGGACACCGGACATCCGTGGCTCTGGAACCCGAATTCTGGACGGTACTGGATGCGATGGCGGCAGTCCGCCAGCAGAGCTTTGCGTCTCTGGTCGCCTCTCTCGATGCCGCGCGACCACCTGAACGCCCGCTGGCCTCGGCCCTGCGGGTTGCAGCGCTGATGCATCTTCAGAAAAGCATTCAGACGACCGGTTAGCTCCCGGCGCTGTCCGACGGGAGGCCCAGCCAGTCCGGATGTTTGCGTTCGATCCAGCGCAGGACGCGGCCCTGAAGGCGGCGGAAGAGCGGAATGTCCTGCGAAAGCAGCATCACGCCGACCGGCAGCATCCACAGACCCAGAACTGGCAGGATGGACAGAACGCCGCCCAGCATGAACAGCACGCCCGCCGGAATCCGGACCCATTTGTGATCCGGCTCCCGCAGCCAGTTCAGCACTTTCTGCAGCCGCTCGGGCAGACGCTGGATCAGAAGATCCATCAGTTCGTCATCAGAGCGGAAAGGGGTCGAAGGGGCAGTCTGAATCGGGGTGGGCATGAAAATATCCGTCATGAAACGAGCAGAAGAACCTGCGTCTCAAAAGCATGAGACGGCGATAAGTTCGTAATTCCCACCTTATACCACACCGCGGGTCCGGACGGTTGGCCTATCCGGAGCCCCCCTGCCTGCGATCTGTCATTTGCCGCTGTGAGCGGGCGTGCTAGATTGATGCCATGGCTATCTGGGGCAAGATGTTCGGTGGTGTCGCGGGCTTCGCGGTTGGTGGTCCTTTCGGAGCACTGATGGGCGCAGCGCTGGGGCATGCGGCCGATAACGGTTCGCTACTCAAGCCCTCGACGGGCGGGTGGAGCGAGCGTTTTCCCGCGAATGGCCGTCCCGATCCCAACAGTGCGGCCTTTTTCGGCGCCGCCAAGATCGCTGCGGCGCTGGGCAAGCGCGATCAGCTTTACGCCATCGGGCTTGTCGCCCTGTGCGCGAAGCTGGCGAAGATCGACGGACCGGTGAACCGGCACGAAATCAACGCTTTCAAGACCTGCTTCCAGTTCCCGCCCGATAACGTCAAGGAAGTCGGCATGCTGTTCGATCGCGCCCGCGACCGGACGGACGATTTCGAGATGTATGCCCGCGAAATGGGCAAGGCCTATGCCGATAACACGGCGCCCCTTGAGAACCTCATGACGGCGCTGTTCCGCATCGCCCGTGCCGATGCCGGCCCCAGCCGCGAACTTCACCCGAAGGAAATCGATTTCCTGCAGCGCGTGCACCGGGCATTCGGCCTGCCGCCAGGTGCGTGGGACCGGGCGGAAAGCGGCAACAGCCGCGCCGCCAGCGGGAACGAGCCGGACGCCTATCGCATTCTCGGCATCACCCGCAGCGCAACCGATACGGAAATCCGCGTGCGCTGGCGCACCCTCATCCGCGAGCACCATCCGGACGTCTTGGCGCAGAAGCCCATGTCGGAAGCAGAGCGCCGGCGTGCTCAGGACCGGGTGGCCCGCATCAATGCCGCCTGGGACCGCATCAAGCGCGACCGGCAGCTTTGATCTTTCGCAATCCTGCGGAAACTTTCAGTCACCCGGAAGCGTAGACCAGTCTCAACCGGCAAGAGAGACGTGCCATGGGACTGATTCTGCTTGTAATCCTGATCCTCCTGCTGATCGGTGCGCTGCCGTCATGGCCGTACAGTTCGAAATGGGGCTACTACCCTTCCGGCGGCCTCGGCCTGATCGTGGTCATCGTCGTGATCCTTGTCCTGATGGGACAGATCTGACCCCAAAAAATCTCTCCACAAAAAAAACCGCGCCCCTCACGGAGCGCGGTTTTTTTATACCCTGAAGAAGAGGATCAGGCCGGGATGGCGGCCTTCACACCTTTCTCGCGGATAACCTTGCGCAGAGCGATGACCTTCTGGTCCAGCTCGGACGTGTCCAGATCGCGCCAGCCGTCGAACGCCGGCAGCTTGAGAGCACTTTCAAAATCGTCGGCCTTGGCCAGCTTCTTCTGGGCCTCGCCATAAGTCGGCTCGGACGATTCATACGTCCCGCCCTTCTCGTCACGACCGCGGAGCATCTCGAGATAGGATGCAATCCCGAACGCAATCCGCGACAGGTCGCGCTTGCCTTCGATGGCCCGGCGCACGGTTTCCGTCCAGAACACCTGGATCTTGGAGCAGCCGTCACTCGCGATCCGCAGCGTCTGGTCGGACATGGCCTTGTTCGAAAAGCGGCTGATGACGCTGTCCCGGTAACCCTCAAGCGTCATGCCCGGCGGTGCCTTCAGGGTCGGGATGACGTCCTTGTTGAGGTAGTTCTCAAGGTTGCCGCGCAGATCCTTGTCCTCGATCGCGTCATCCACATTCTCGTATCCGACAAGAATACCCGGGAAGCAGAGTGTGATGTGACCGGCATTGAGCATCCGGATCTTGACGTGTTCCCAGTCCGTCACGTCATTGACGAACTGCACGCCTGCCTTTTCCAGCGGGGGACGGCCATTGGCAAACTGGTCTTCCAGCACCCACTGATGGAAATCCTCGGCCACCAGCGGCAGATCATCGTCCAGCCCGCTGGCCGCATTCAGCTTCTTTGCGATTTCCGCCGAGACGGTCGGGGTGATGCGATCGACCATGCCGTTCGGGAAGGTCGCGTTTTCCTCAATCCACTTCGCCAGTTCCGGATCGCGCGCCTTCGCATAGCCGAGGAAGGCCTTGCGGGCGACATTGCCGTTATGACGCAGGTTATCGCAGGACATGACCGTAAACGCCTTGCTCCCCGCGTCCCGCCGACGGCGCAGGGCCTCGACGACGTAACCGAAGACAGTGGACGGCTTTTCCGGGTTCTGGAGATCGGCCTTTACTGCCGCATTCTCCAGATCGAACGCACCGGTCGTCTCGTTGATGTTGTAGCCGCCTTCCGTGATGGTCATGGAGACAATACGAATGGCCGGATCAACGAGATGCTTCAGCACGGCTTCCGGATCGGCCGGGGCGAGCAGGTAGTCACGCAATGCGCCCATGACACGCACCGTACTCTTGCCGGACGGGGCCGTCTCGGTCAGGGAATACAGGCAATCCTGAGCCTTGAATTCCTCAGCCTTTTTCTTCGAGCGGTCACTGCCCGTCAGGCCAACACCAACAATCGCCCAGTCCGGCGCATGCTCAAGGATCTGCTCGACGTAGAACGCCTCATGGGCCCGGAAGAAGTTACCCACGCCGAAATGCACGATCCCCGGCTTGATCCCGTCGATGTCATAGGGGGGAGCCTGGACATTGGCAGGAAGAGACTTGAGGGTTTCGCGCGTAATCATGGAATTCTCCGTGGTTTCGGGCCGGTCGCTGACGGGGACCGACAAGGCCGGGCATGTGCCATCATAGCCCCGGAACAACGTAAAAACCGAATGACGGTTTCAACAGGAGCCATTCCGCCCCCCTGGCTGCCATCTGGGGGGCGGCCTGTTCAGAGGCCTTTTGCGGCGCTCGCATCGGAGCGCATGACCACCCCGACGGCCCGTTCGAGATCCTCGCGGAACAGGGACATCACAAAGCGCATCTCCGGACGGGTCTGTTCTTCCAGCCGTGGCAGGAGGTCGAGGATTTCCTCGTCTTCGGACTGCTGTTCGTGCTGGTTCCGCTTTGCGCGCAACTGCTCTTCACAACTATGTGCCAGCGCCCGCAGCGCGTGACTCAGCCCCTTGTAGAGGGGCAGCAGACCTGTGTTCCCTGCCGCACGCCCCGTTGCAATGGCGCGTGCCACCAGCATCGTGTCGTTCAGAAGCCGCCGCATCAGTCTGGGAAGTGACGCCAGAACCGGATCGCGCTTTTCCAGTTCCTTCCAGCGCTCGCGCCGTGCCTCGGTCACGGCGTCTTCCAGTTCCGTCAGCAGAGCCACGCAATCGTCATTCTGGCGCTCGATCGCCGCCCAGCCCGTATTCTGGTCGAGCGCGCTCTTGAGAAGCTGGTCCATGCGACGCAACAGGCGCGCGGCCGTATGGAAGGCCTGTTTGCGCGCGCTGCTGTGCAGGATGAAGAACGACACCACGATCGAAACCGCAACGCCCACCACGATGGCCAGAAGCCGCGTGATCATGGGCAGGAAGGGGCTGCCCTGGCTCGGGAAAAGATACACGATCATCAGCGTAATGCAGGCAAAACGCAGCGTCGGCTGGATGGCGCTCAGAAACACCAGCGGGGCCAGCATGATCCAGAACGGGATCCAGCGCAGTCCCGTCGTGATCTCCAGCACGACCGCGCATACACCTGCCAGCGCCCCGATCAGCGTGCCGCTGATCTGGTCCCGGGCCGTCGTCATGGTCTGGCTGATGCTGGACTGCGTGACGATCAGCGCTGTCACGAGCGCCCAGATCGTCTCCTGCAGATGCATGAGCGAACCCATGATCCAGGCCACCACGACCGACACCAGAACGCGGATGGTCTGGCGCGTCGCGGGGCGCATCACTTCGCGCCATCTGCTGTGTCGGGGCGGCACGGACAGCCATTTCCGGCTCAGACGTGTCAGAAGGTTCATGGCAGCTTTCAGCGCAGAGAAACGACGTCAGTTCCCGAGGAAGGGCACCGGCACCCAGCGCAGTCCGTCATCGTCCTGAACCAGCAGCAGCACTTCCGTCTTCTTGCGCTCATGCAGACGCTGCACGGCCTTGGCGAAATCATCCGGCGTGTTGATCTGGTCCTGGCCGACCTGCGTGATGACATTCCCTTCCGCAATCCCGCGAGACGCGGCGGGGCTTCCGGCCTCGACACGCGAGACGAGAACGCCGCGCTGATCGTCGGTCAGGGCATACTGCGTGCGGGCATCCGCATCGATCGAACTCACCGTCACGCCCAGCTCGCCCAGTGCCGCATGACGATGTTCGGGCTGATGCGTGTCTGAAGGCGGCATGTCCGGCGGCGTGGGCGACTGTCCCAGCGTAATCGGCAGCGTCTTGAGCGCACCCTTGTGCCAGACCGTCAGCTGCGCCTTCGCACCGGGCAGGATGGACGCGATGATGCGCGGCATGGTCTGGCCGGTCACGTCCTGATCGCCCACGCGGGTGATGATGTCGCCAACCTCAAGACCGGCCTTCGCAGCAGGGCCTTTCGGATCGATTTCCGAAATCAGCGTCCCCTTGCCGTTGGAACCGTCCGGCTTGTGGAAATCGAGCGTCTCGGCGATGTCGTTCGTCACATCCTGGAACTTCAGCCCCATCCAGCCACGGGAGACATGCCCCGTACGACGCAGCTGGTCGATAATCCCGCGCGCATCATCAGCCGGAATGGCAAAGCCGATGCCAATGGAATCGCCGCCCGCACCACCATAAATCAGTGTGTTGATGCCGATGACTTCGCCGGACAGGTTGAACAGCGGACCACCAGAATTGCCGCGATTGATGGCCGCGTCCGTCTGGATGTAATCGTCATACAGCCCGTGTTCGACGTTTCGTCCACGCGAGGAAATGATGCCCGCCGTCACGGTTCCGTTCAGGCCGAACGGATTGCCGATCGCCAGAACCCAGTCCCCGATCCGCGCCTTGTCGCTCTGCCCGAGCGGAACAGTCGGGAGCGGATGCTTCGGCTTGACCTCGAGCACAGCCAGATCGACCTGACTGTCGCGCCCCACGATCCGCGCCGGCATTTCCGTCCCGTCCTGAAGCGTCACGCTGACCTGATCCGCCCCTTCGATGACGTGGTTGTTCGTCACGATGATACCGGACGCATCGATGATGAAGCCCGAGCCCAGAGCCTGCTGCCGGCGCGGCGGCTGGTTCGGGGCCGGTTTGTGCTTCAGGTAATCATGGAAGAACTTTTCCAGCGGGGAGCCCGGCTGGAAAGGAGGCACCTGGGGGCCGTCCGGATCGCTGGAATCCGGGCCCTTGTCGTCATTCTTTGACGGCTTGAGAACCGCGGATGTCGAGACGTTCACGACCGAGGGAAGCAGCCTGTTCGCCAGATCCGCGAAGCTCGACGGCACGGAACGCGGCGCGGGGGTCGGCACCGAAGACGGCTGGCTTGAGGTCGGCGGCGCGCTCTGGGCAAAGGCAGGGCTCACGTTCCAGCCCCCCGCAAGGGACAGGGCCAGACCGGAAACAGCAAGACAGGCAGCACGACGGGCGCCGGAACGGGCGAGCAGGTTTTTCATACCTGCACGCTAACGCAGAACGTGGTCCTTCGTCACCATCCCGCCGTTCAGGATGCGTTTTCGGCCCGGTCATGCTAGGGTCAGAGTCCTTTCCGATACGATATTCCCCTGATGAGAGCCCGGCATGACTGACACCACGCCCCCCAACGACATGCCGCCCGGCTCCTCCGAGACCAATCTTCCCAGCGCCGAGACCCGCATTACAGACATCCTGAAAAGCGAGCAGGACGCCCAGGGCTCGAACGTCCTATCCTTTGCCGCTCTGGAGAGTGTGTCGGTCCGCAACGGTCATGCCCATGTCTCGCTGGCGACGTCGCGAGACAACGCCTCGCGCGTGGAGCCACTGCGGCCGCGCGTCGAAGCCGCGATTGCGAGCCTGCCGGGCATCACAGGCGCCACGCTGTCCTTCACGTCCCATCGTCCCGCAACGCCAGCCGCTGCCAATGCCCCGGCTCTGGGCGGCGGCCACCGCCCTTTCAATCTAGGCGACAAACGCCGCAATGCCGCGAGCCGGCATGCGCCTGAAACGCTGCTGCCCGGCGTCAAGGCCGTCATTGCGGTCGCATCGGGCAAGGGCGGCGTCGGCAAGTCCACCACGGCCGTCAACCTCGCGGTCGGGCTGGCCCAGCAGGGCCTGAAAACCGGCCTTCTCGACGCAGACATCTATGGCCCGTCCCTGCCCCGCATGCTGGGACGCAACGCCCGCCCGGAAGTCGTGGACGGAACGATCCTGCCGATCGAAGCGTGGGGCCTGAAAAGCATGTCCATCGGCTATCTGGTGGACGAGAACCAGGCCATGATCTGGCGCGGCCCGATGGTCATGGGCGCCCTGACGCAGTTTCTGGGTGAAGTCGAATGGGGCGAACTGGACGTCCTCGTGATCGACATGCCGCCCGGCACCGGAGACGCCCAGCTGACCCTGGCCCAGAAGCTCGGCCCCAAGCTTGCTGCCGGTGGGGCGGTCATCGTGTCCACACCTCAGGATATCGCGCTGCTGGATGCACGGCGCGGCGTGGCCATGTTCGAGCGGATGGAAACCCCGATCCTCGGCGTTGTCGAAAACATGTCCTATTTCTGCTGCCCGAACTGCAACCACCGTACGGAACTGTTCGGGCATGGGGGGGCCAAGGCCGAAGCCGAGAAAATGGGGGTCCCGTTCCTGGCGGAAATCCCGCTGCTGGCCGATATCCGGGCGAGTGGCGATGAGGGAACCCCGATTATCCTTTCCGCCCCACAGAGCGAAGCCGCACAGGCCTATACGAGGCTCGCGCAGGCTGTGGCCCGCTCCCTGTCTTCAGAACACAGCACGAAAGAACGGTCATGATCCGTCTTCTTCTCATCGGCGCCTGCCTGACACTGGGGGCCTGCTCCCAGACGGTCACGCATCGTGGCCTGTCTTCCGATGGTTACGGCTTCACGCAAGACTCTCAGCATCTGCCGCCACCCGCTGACCTGATGACGCCCATCCCGCACTAAAATCCTGCGCAGGCCCAGAGAATCGTTCTCCGAAGCTTGACCTGATACGCCCCGGCATGGAAAAAGCCGCACTGCTGATGCCGGGTTAGCACAGTGGTAGTGCAGCGGTTTTGTAAACCGAAGGCCGGGGGTTCAAATCCCTCACCCGGCACCAGCTTTTTCCAAAAAGCGGCCAATACCCCGGGCGACTGGAAAATGTTGTTCAAACCGGGACTTGCAGGCTGAAACTCCAGCCTCTCCAGGGCCATGGACTCCAGAAACACCCCCTGAAAATCAGTAATGCACAAGTATCGTAATCGCAGAGGGTGGAATGTGGGTATTCCCAGAATCCTCTTGACAGCTTTGTGCTGAGAATCGGATTGCACCCACGATTCGTAGATAAAATTATCAAACCAAATCAGAGGCTTAGAAACAGAGCCCCGAGAATCAGCCCGAATCGAACCACCTCAAAGAGAGACTCCAAGCCTGTGGATAACTCTGTTCGTAAAAAAATCCGCAGCCGATGTGATGAGAGTCACACGAATTCGGCCTGAATCTTTCAAAAAACCCACGCAAATAAAAACAGACAAGAAAATCTGCTTTTACCTGACGTTTACAGTCATGAATATTTTACGACGCAGGCCAGAAAAAATGAATGGCCAGAGAAGCCAGAACAAGAGCAATAGCTATTGCCGTCCATAGAAATAGATTTGGCGCTCTTTCTGATACATCTTCGACTGGATTGGCCGCCTGTGCTTCTCTTGCGGCGAGCATCAGGCGTTCGAGATCGTTTCCGGCAGGTCCCGGAGCGGGATCAGGATGCGCCATCCAGAACCGCCACCATTTCCGACCACTCGCGCTTGGTCAGGCCGGAATTTTCCTGCGTGACCGTTTCACCAGCCAGACGGCGGCGCACCACCTTCAGCATACCGGCAGAAAGCGTGAAAGCTCCGAGACGATATTCCTCGAAGGCCGCTGCCGTTGCCGGAACCCACGCCTTGAGAATCTCGATCATCTTTTCCGCATAGACGCGGATTTCGTACTGCGCGTGCGGATCGGCCCGCAGGGCAAGGAAGTGCATCAGATTATGCAGATCGATCTTCCAGTACCACTGCGTATAGGTGTTCAGGGTCAGGTTGATCCGCGCGAGTTCACGCGCCAGACCCGTGCCTTCCGGATTCAGAAGGCTTTCGTAGTCATCATAGCACTGGCTGGCATCCCGACGCAGGATCTTCAGAACCTGATGGGCCGTATCGGCATCCAGGGCGTCACTCCGCCCCTGCCGGTTCGAACTGCTCTGTGCGGCGACCTGGTCCATCGCCGGCAGATAGAACTCGCGGTCCAGAATGGAATAGCGCGCGGAATACTCATTCACGCTCGCCATGCGATGACGGATCCACTGACGCGCCACGAACACGGGCAGCTTCACATGGAACTTGATCTCGCACATCTCGAAGGGCGTCGAATGACGATGACGCATCAGATAACGGATCAGCCCCGCATCCTCGGACACCTTCTTCGTCCCGCGGCCATAGGACACCCGCGCCGCCTGAACGACCGCACCATCATCGCCCATATAGTCGACAACGCGCAGGAAGCCATGATCCAGCACCTCGAAAGGTGTGAAAAGCAGGTTTTCCATCGCCGCCACGGTCGGACGGGAGGTCAGCTGGGGTTCGCTGCGTTGCGCTTCGATTTCAGCGCGCTGTTCGGATGTCAGTGCCATGGCGGCGGCTTTAGCATGGGCTTTTGCCCGGCGTCATCCGCATGAATCCGGTTGACACGATTCCTGCGGCTTATTTTTTTTCCAGCCCGCTTTTCCCTTGCGACGGGACACGCGCACTCCTATGTTCAGCAATGCAAGGGGTTCGTCCCCGGCTATGGCGATAAACGGTAAGTGAAATAAGTGTTGTGGACCCGGGGGCAGTGCCCGGCGTCTCCACCAAAAACAACCCCTCGCAAAAGGGGTCTGTGGGGACGAAACAGGCTCGACACGCATGGTAAAGACTTATCTTTTGCCCGGCATTGTACCACCGTCATCGGGCTAAACTTACAAGTGCCAACGATAACTCAGAGGTGCTCGCTGTCGCTGCATAAGCGATAAGCGCGGTTCGGGAGGGCACCGGGCAACAGAAGCCCTCCCACCTCATCATGTCCCCGACATTCACAGCAAAGACGGCTTGCCATCCGCGCCCGTCTGTCGCATCCCTGAGCAAGTTGACCGAAACATCAGGCTTGCGACCATGAGCGACGACGATCACAACGGCCAGGACGGCTTCGAGCACGAGCTTCCCGAGAGCCTTCTCCCTTATGATGACTGGGTGGAAGACGCCTATCGTGAAGTCATGCTGCGTGCGATCGAGCATGTCGCGGCTGAAGGCCTGCCGGGCGCCCACCACTTCTATCTGACGTTCCGCACGAACCGCCCGGATGTCATCATCCCGGCCCGTCTGCGGGCGCAGTATCCTGAAGAGATGACCATCGTCCTTCAGCACCAGTTCTGGGATCTGGCGCTGGACCGCGAGAAGAACGTGATTTCCGTTGGCCTGTCCTTCGGCGGCGTTGGCAGCATCCTGTGCATCCCGGTGAACGCCATCACGGCTTTTGCCGATCCCCATATCCGCATGGCGCTGCGCTTCAGCCATTCCCCGCTGGAGGAGGATGAAGACGTCGAGATCCCCGAAGGCGCCGTGGAGCCGGACGATATCGATCCCGCCCACCATCCTGAAGTCCAGCCGGAAACGGCTTCGTCCGAAGACGTGAAGAAAGACGCGGAAGTCGTCAGCCTGGCCGCATTCCGCAAGCGGCCGCCAACCTGAGCATCCGCCCTGCGGGATTTCGAAAACGGGTTGGCCAGACAGTGTTTTTCCGGCCTATACTGGCCGGAACGTCGCTCTCATGAGGGATCCCCATGCGCTTTACCGTCGATCGCCTTGACCATATCGTGCTGACCGTCCGGGACCGGACCCTGTCTGCGTCCTGGTATCAGCGTGTGCTGGGAATGGATATCGACGAATACGGCCGCAACAACCGTGTGGCCCTGAGCTTTGGCGGACAGAAGATCAATCTGCGTCCCGAAGGTTCGGAAGGCTGGGAAACGGCGGGCGATGCCGCGCCGGGAACGTCAGACCTGTGCTTTACGACAGCCATCGCCAGCGAACATATCGTCCGGCATCTGGAAAATGCGGGGGTGGAAATCGTCGAAGGCCCGGTGGCGCGCCTGGGGGCGCTGGGTCCGATCACGTCTGTCTATTGCCGTGACCCGGACGGCAATCTGATCGAACTCGCCTCCTATAACGGCTGAGGGCGGCAGAGCGCACGCCCCACCGCCCGCCGGGTCACCAGTTCTTGGAAATCAGCCAGAACTCTTCGGAAGTCAGCGTGATGGCATTGCAGTCCTTCGTTTCGGCCGCTGCCTTGGCGAGGGCGTGAATGCGCTCGATCATGATCGTCTTGCGCTGGTGAGCCTCGGACGTTTCCTTGACGGTCGATAAGGTCTGCAGAGCGGACTCGGAAGCTTTGGCGACGCGCGCGGCGTCAATGGCGGCATAAGACATGAACTGTCTCCCTGAATGTCAAAACCGGGAGGCAGCCTACTCCACGCGGGATCGGATACCAACTCCGCCGCCCCCGCATCGCCGCAGCACACCCTAGACAGGCGTTGCCGCCACCGCCGCCTCATAGGCGTCCAGCACATCCGCAGCCGGACCATCCATGCGGACTTCCCCGCTCTCCATCCAGATGATGCGCGTGCACCATTGACGCAGAACCGTCAGGGCATGGGATGTCACGACCAGGATCTCAGCCGCATCGACCATCCCTTCCAGCCGCGCTCTGGCCTTGTCCTGGAACTTCTGGTCACCGGCCATGAACCATTCGTCCATCAGCAGGATGCGCGAACGCGGCACCGTTGCCAGCGCGAACCCCAGCCGGATGGACATGCCCGAGGAATAGAGGCGCACCGGAAGATCGAAAAACGCCCCCAGATCGGAGAACGCCTCCACATCCTTTTCCAGCTCCTGCGTTGCCGCCCGGCTCAGCCCCATCCGGCAGGCGAAGAGCTGGATGTTTTCCCGCCCTGTGAGCTCGCTGTTCATCCCGGCTTTCGGATCGATGAGGGCATGGGTATCGCCTTCGATATCCAGGATCCCATCATCCGTTTCATAAATCCCGGCCAGAACACGCAGCAGCGTCGATTTTCCCGCGCCGTTATGCCCGACAAGGCCGACCCTTTCCCCCTCCCCAATCGTAAAGCTGACTTTGGAGAGAGCCTGGACTTCCACGACCTCGGTTGCATTGCCGCTCATCCGCATCCGGCCGCCAACCGCTTCCGTCTTCCCAGCCACAGTGCTCCGGGCACGGGACAGCAGGGTCTTTTTCAGGGAGCGGGAGCCGCCATGGAGTACGGGGAAAGACAGGGACAGGTCTTCAAGGCGGATATGAGCCATGGCGTCAGATCCAGAAAACCAGGCGCGACCGCACCCGGATGAATGACCGCACGGCAATCAGCCAGAATACCACACTGGTGGCCAGCGCAATGCCCCAGATCTGCAGGGACGGCACATGGCCCAGAAGAGGCTCACGCACGATTTCCAGCAGCGGATAAAATGGATTGTACAGCAGGTAAGCTGCCCTGCGTCCGAGCTGCTGCGGCATCCAGATGACCGGCGTGACATAGAACACGATCTGCAGCAGCGCGCCTATGATCGGCGCAACATCGCGGAAACGCGCGCAGAGCGAACCGAACAGCATGCAGGCAGCAAAACCGTCCAGACCCCACAGAACAAGCGCGGGGATCGCCAGAAGGGCGTCCATCCCAGGCCAGAGATGATAGAGGGCGAACACGCCAAGCGGCACAACGATGTTGTGGGCGAAGACGATCGCGTTGCGCACCACGACCCGCACCGCATACAGCAGGAACGGCAGCCGAACGGACCGCACCATGTCCTCGGCATCAAGGAAGCAGGTGCAGGATTCCTGGATCAGGCTGGAAAACCCGACGCTCCACAGGGTAAGCGACAGCGACAGGAACGGCAGATAGGACGCAAGCTGCATGTGAAACAGCTTGCTGTAGAGAACCCCCATCGAGGCGACCATCAGGGCAGAGGTAATGGTCAGCCAGAACGGCCCAAGCGCGGACCCGCGGTACCGGAGCCGGATATCGAGCCAGCCCAGCCTGACACCCAGCCGCCACAGACGCCGTGTTTCCTTCCAGTCAGCCCAGGCGCGGGCCGCAGGACTACCCCGCAGAGCGTCACGACTGACCTGCCTGTGCGGCGCATCGTTACGTGCGACATCTGAAGCTGGAGAAGATACACTCATATCGTCCGCCTACCCGATCCCCCCACCCCCGGCAAGAAGGCGGGCGGGGGAAGTTCATATTCAGGAAATGAATCTCCGCTACACTCCTTTCCGTAAGCCGTTCCCTGTCAGAAAATCTGTTCTGCAGAGCCCTTTTTCCTAGTTTCGCCGTAATCCCCGTGTATGCTTGTCACATTGAGACAAGTTTTCCTCAGGTGCCCAGACCCGATGCCCAGACCCGTCTTTCCGTTCCGGACCACTGTCCGCACCCTGTCTCTCATCCGTGCGGGTGCTGCTTTGGGTCTGGTCGGACTGCTCGCCGCCTGCGCCGGCAACAATGCTGACATGGGCGGCGGATCGGAGCTTCCGGTTTCACAGGAAGCGGCGAATTACCGCGCCCACGCGAAATCCTATTATGCCCCTCCCGGCCCGCCCAGCGATCCCTGGGGGCCGTACATCCAGGAAGCCTCCAACCGCTTTGATGTGCCCGAAGCCTGGATCCGGGCCGTCATGCAGCAGGAATCCGGCGGGCACCTTTTCGATCATAACGGCAATTTCATCACGTCGGTTCCCGGCGCGATGGGACTTCTTCAGCTCATGCCGCCAACCTATGACGACATGCGCCAGCAATACGGGCTCGGCGAAGATCCTTACGATCCGCACGACAACATCCTCGCAGGGACGGCCTATCTCCGGCAGATGTATGACATCTACGGCTCTCCCGGCTTTCTCGCAGCCTATAATGACGGCCCGGGAAGCCTCGACCGCTATCTCCGCCGGGGCCGTGCCCTGCCCCGCGAAACGCGCCGCTATGTGGCTGCCATCGGCCCGCATATCGCTGGCATCACGCCGCATAACCGCTCCGCTGCCGATCTTCTGGTCGCCCAGCATGACCCCAACTCCCAGGTTATGCTGGCCCAGAACACACAGTCGGCAGACATAGCTCCGGTGACTTCGGCCTCCGAGCGGCAGGCCGTCAGCGCGGCATGGAACCACAGGGAAGCCGCCGACACGTCGTCTGACGATTCAGATTCGGACACTCCGGCCGCGACACCCCAGACGGCTCCTGTTACGGCTCCCGTTCAGGTCGCCTCCGCCGCAGGATCCGAAGCTCCCGCGAGCATCAGCGCAGCCTGGGCCGCGCGTGGCTTTACGCCGACACCGGCCCGCCCCGCCGTCCGGCAGGCGTCCGTTCCCGATGACGAGGTCGCGGACAACCGGGTTACAGCGCAGGAAATCCCGATCGGGCATCATCTGCAGCCTCAACCGATCATGGCTGTCATGCCGGCCAGCCGGGTTCAGCCCCGCATTTCCCTTCCGGCAGTCTCCGCATCGTCCAAAGCGGCAACGGGCAACTGGGCCATTCAGGTTGGCGCCTTCGCGAATGCGAAGCAGGCAAGCATCGCCACGTCTGCAGCCCATAGCAAAGGTGGCGTCGTGGTGGCTTCGGCCCGATCGCAGGTTGAGAGCGTGAAGGGGGCCCGTTCGCATCTCTATCGCGCCCGCCTGACCGGTCTGACGCATGAAAATGCAGTTGCAGCCTGTCGCCGTCTGTCGCACGGTTCTCCATGCGTCGTGGTTCCGCCCGGCGCATATTGATCCGTTTTCCGGGCCTTTTCGCCCGCTTTTCTGACAGGGATACACCACCCCGATGCGCCGCTTTTTTGCAACGACCGCTTTCTGCGCTGTCGCCCTCGCCGGCGCCCTGACCACCGCTCCGGCGCAGGCTGCCCTTGAAACCGGCACCCATGCTCCGGATTTCTCCGCTTCTGCCAGCCTCGGCGGGCACGAGTTCACCTATCATCTGGCCGATGCGCTCAAGACCGGACCCGTCGTCCTGTATTTCTATCCGGCGGCCTTCACCAAGGGCTGCACGATCGAAGCCCATGAGTTTGCGGATGCCATCCCGGACTTCAAGGCACAGGGCGCCACCGTCATCGGCATTTCCATGGATCCGATCGACAAGCTGAACCGCTTCTCGGTCAGTGAGTGCCGCAGTGTTTTCCCGGTCGCAGCCGATCCGACCGGCAAGATCACCCTCAGCTATGCCGCCAAGATGCCCCTGCTCCACATGGCAAGCCGCACGTCCTATGTCATCGCACAGGACGGCCATATCGCCATGAGCTATGCCTCCATGTCTCCTGACGAGCATGTTTCGCGCGCCCTGGCCGCGGTAAAGGCCCTGAAGCAGCATCCGTGAGTACCCGTTCTCCGTCCACAACTCGGGACCTGTTCGGGCAGCATCATGTTGGCGATTCACGACCGCTTAAACTTGCTGAGGACATCACCAGCACGGCGATCTACGGCGGCCCGCAGGACTGTTACCGTTACACCCTGCGCCGCGTCTGGAACGAAAGCCGTCCCATGATCATGTGGCTGATGATGAATCCGTCTGTCGCGACCGAGTTCGGCGATGACCGAACGGTCGCCAAGTGCCAGCGCTATGCACGCGCCTGGGGCTATGGCGGCATGTTCGTAGGCAACAGCTTTGCCTATCGCTGCACGGACCAGAAGCGGCTGCTGGAAGTGCCTGATCCTGTCGGACCGGACAACGATGCCCATCTGCTGGACATGGCCCGGCAGGCCGATCTTGTGGTTCTGGCTTACGGCTCCCCACAGGCCAAGGGCCTGCGCGCGCGGGGGACGGAAGTCGCCCGCATGCTGGCTCATCACGGCATCAAAGTGACAGCCCTGCGTCTGAGCAAAAGCGGGCGTCCGGAACACCCGCTTTATCTGCCTTCAGCCCTCACCCCGCAGCCGCTCGATCCGGATATGCTGGACTGAGCGGCGTTTCTAGCGGGACGCAGGCCTGATGGTCAGTTCCCGGCCTTGTCCTGCTCGTGAATGCTCCAGACAAGCACCACATGCTGGTCATGGTTGGGATAGGTCGCCTGAGGCTGGATCGAGCCAGACGCTTTCTTGCTCTTGTACAGGGCCTGAATGGCCTGCATGTCTGCGGCCAGAAGCTCGTTCGTAACCGGGCCGCCCGCACGTAGCTTCGTCGCTGCTTCCAGATCAGCGGTCGAAACCTTCTTGTTCCCCTGGAACTCCACCTTGTCGAGCACCAGCGCGGTCGGGCTCGCTGCGCCTGCAGCCTGTTCTTCGATAACCAGCTTGACGGAGACGGCCTTGCCGGAAATCCGCAGTTGCTCTCCGAGGCTGACACCCACCTTCCGGGCGGAATACAGATCGCCCACGCGCTTCTGCGCAGCGGCCAGTTCATCGCGCGTGACCATGTCACCCGCGTGATGACCGAAGGCCTGGAGAATATCCGCCGTCGGAACGCGGCTGTTGCCCTGAACGGCTACAGTCATCAACTTTAGCGGAACAGTTGGCGCCGGGATGGCGGCGTGAGCCTGCTCGGTGATAATCATTCCGGTAACAGGGACCACGGCAAGCGAAACGCCAAGAAAACTCCGGGCCAGCAGGGAGCGAAGGGACATCTGGCAATCTCCTGTAATGAAAAAAATGAGAAATTCTCTGACTTTTACGCTACAGGACTTCCCTGCTTTGGCAAATCTTCCTCTGAACCCCGGTTGGAGCAACATCTTCCGGACCGATGCGTTCAGTACCCTCGAACCCCGGTGGCGCCTTCTTTTCGACGCCTTTCTTCCAATACTGGCGCCTCGGGTCCAATTCTGCCCCTGACAGGATCTTCAGGGATACACCGCTCCCAGCAGCTCTGGACCACCACCAGGCTCCCGTTTCACCAACTCCACTGAAAAGGCCCCGCCCGCTTCATGCCTGTACTCGCTTCTTTCGCCCGGACTTCTTCCCGAATCCGTTCCGAACACCTGCGGTCTGTCCTGATGGGGCTTTTTTCCGTTTCCATGCTGGCGGCCACCGTCGACAGTGCTCAGGCGCAGTCCGATCCCGACCCCAACAGCGCCCGCAACCGTGTTTCCAGAGCCGCTGCCCTGTCGTCTCCTGCCCCCCAGAACAGTGAGACACCGGCCAATGGTGGCAGCAACACGCCCATCATGCAGAACACCGTCTCCGGTTTCGCCCAGACGGAAGGGGACCCGGGGCCGTATTTTTCCGCACCCATGGGATCGCAGCATTTCCTGGGAGACTGGGGCGGCGTACAGCCCTGGCTTCTCAAGCGCGGCATTCACCTGATGGCCGCCATCAACGAAGAATTTGCCGGTAATTTCACAGGCGGCAAGGAGCGTGCCTATTCCGACGCCGGACAGTTCGGCATCGAACTGGATATCGACTGGGACAAGCTCGCCGGCGTGCGGAACTTCTGGACGCATACCCTGATCGTCAACGGCCATGGCCAGAGCGTTTCGCGCAATTTCGGCGACTCCATCGCTGGCGTGCAGCAGATCTACGGTGCCCGAGGCAACGTGGTGGCGCACATGGTCGCGATGTATGGCGAGATGTCCTTCGTTCATAACCGCATCGATGTCAGCGCGGGCTGGATCCCGGTCGGCAGCTTCTTTGCCGCATCCCCGCTGTTCTGTGACTTCATGAACGTCGCCATGTGCGGCAATCCCGCTCCGAACAAATATACGGAAGGCAACCGTGACTGGCCGTCGGGCAATCTGGGCGCCGTCGTCCGGGCCATGCCGACCATGGACACCTATATCATGGCGGGCCTCTTCGCGGTCAGCCCGCATTCCTATAACGGCGGCATCTCGGGCTGGTCCTGGGCGCAGTCGGGTCTCGGCAAGTTCTCCACGCCTGTTGAAATCGGCTGGACCCCCAAGTTCGGCCACAACCAGCTTCAGGGCCATTACGTCATCGGCTATTCCTACGACAATTCGCGTTACGTGAATCTGTACGAGGACATTCACGGCAATTCCTGGCAGCTCACGGGCCAGCCCCGTCGCTACGAGGCAGGCCGCAACAGTGCCTGGCTCATCCTCGACCAGATGCTGGTCCGCAATGGCCCCGGCAACACGAACGGTCTGATCGCCATGGCGGGCGCGATGTACAGCGATGGCAAGACCGTCGCGATGCGTGACCATGAATGGGCCGGTCTGGTCGATACCGGTTCCGCCTGGGGTCGTCCACTCGATACGGTCGGCGCGATGTACCAGCATTTCGACATGAGCCACACGGCAGCCCTGCAGCAGGAATCGTCCCTGGCGCTTGGCCTGCCCTATCAGGACAACCAGTGGGGCGCGGTCTACGGTCCGCAGAGCCATGAGAACGTGTACGAACTGTTCTATTCCGCCCATATCGCCCGGGCGATGGCGCTTCAGCCGGACTTCCAGTACATCCAGCGCCCGAGTGCCACGACGACCTTCCATGATGCCGCCGTTCTGGGCGTTCAGTTCACCGTCGTTCTCTGATTTGCGGAACACAGCGGTTTTTCTGCGAAGCGGGGCCTGAAGGGTCCCGCTTTTTCGTATCCGGTCACCTTCGGTAATCACAATTTAGTTGCGAATAACTCGCATTATACCGATAACCCGCCAGACTGTTCATTGTTCCGAGGTTTTCGTGCGCGCATCGCTTTCTGCACCGTTCTTACGCCCATTGCGGGCTGCGCGCCTGTCCTGCCTGCTTCTGGCAGGAACAGCCTTCCCCGTTCTCGCAGCCGATCCTGTTCCGGCCACGGCAACCGCTACGGCCCCCAAAACCAAGCCAGCCGCCAAAACTGCCAGCGCTGCAGAGCAGGTCACGCCGGACGAGGAAATCATCGTCCGGGCCAGAAAGCGGGACCAGATGCAGGTCAGCAGCGGCGGGCAGCTTGGCGCTCTGGGCAACAAGAAAGGTCTGGATGTTCCGTTCAACATCCGCAGCTATAACTCCAGCCTGATCCTGAACCAGCAGTCCCAGACTCTCGGCGAAGTGCTGGAAAACGATCCGTCCGTCCGCACGACTTTCGGCTACGGCAATTTCTCGGAAATGTTCGTCATCCGGGGTTTTGCGGTGGATGGCGACGACGTGTCGATCAACGGCCTGTACGGCATCACCCCCCGCCAGCTCGTCTCGCCCGAACTGTATGATCAGGTGCAGGTTCTCAACGGGGCCAGCGCATTCCTCAACGGCGCTGCACCAAGCGGGTCAGCCATTGGCGGCAACATCAACCTGCTGTTCAAGCATGCGACGAACGCCCCCCTCACCCGCATCACCGGCGACTACACCAGCAGCGCCATGGGCGGTGGCAGCATCGATGTCGGCCGTCGTTTTGGCGAGGACAAAGCCTTCGGTGTGCGGCTGAACGTGGCGGGCAAGAGCGGCGAGGATTCCGTCACGGATGAATACCGCCATTCCACAACGCTGGGCGCGGATTTCGACTGGCATGACCGCGACAACCGCACGCGCGTCACCATGGATATCGATTACGAAAACCAGGGCGTGAATGGTGGGCGGCCCGCGATCTTCCTGGGCAGCGACGTCACATCCGTTCCGCGCCCTGCTGCGCCCTCGCACAATTTCGGTCAGCGCTGGGCCTATAACGACCTGAACTATGTCTTCGGCATGCTGAACGTCGAGCATGACCTGACGAAGAACGTCACGCTCTATGGCGCCTTCGGGGCCCTGACCAGCAACGAGAAGGGCAATTACTCCAACCCGACTGTCACCGACGCGGCCACCGGTTCTGGAACCGCCGGTGCCATGTATGTGCCGTACGATCAGACCAACGAAAGCACGCGCGCAGGTGTGCGCGCCCATTTCCGCACCGGCCCCGTCCGCCACGAGATCAACGCCGGCGGCTCCGGTCTGTGGGAAGACAGCGCCGCCGCCTATGCGATGGCTCTCACACCCGGTACGACCAACATCTACAACACGCCACAGTTTGCCGCCCCGGCCGAGACCTTTGCGGGTGGCGTCGTCAACGATCCGCAGACGATCAGCCGAACCCGCCTGTACAGCCTGTTCTTCTCGGACACGATGTCGTTCTTCCATGACCGCGTCGCTCTGACAGGCGGCTTCCGGTACCAGAACATGCTCATCAACGGCTATAATTACAGCACGACCGGTCAGGGCGCGATGAGCAGCCATTATGACCAGGACGCCATCACGCCGGTCGTCGGGCTGGTCATCCACCCGACCCGCCGGACATCGCTGTATTTCAACCGGATCGAGGGCCTCTCGCAGGGCCCGACGGCGACCGGAAACGTTCAGAACGTGGGCGAGATCTTCCCGCCCTACAAATCCACCCAGTATGAAATCGGCGCAAAATACGACACGGGCCGCTTCAGCGCCGCGCTTGCCGTCTATGAGATTTCACAGCCCAATGCCTATTCTGTGGCGGTCGGGAATACGGGTGAATTCGCGTTTCGCGAAGACGGTCTGCAACGCAATCGCGGTATCGAACTGACGCTGAATGGAGAAATCCTGCCCGGCCTGCGCTTCAATGGCGGTGGCACGGTGATCCAGGCAGACCTGCGCCATACGGCAGGCGGCCTTCAGGACGGCAACACGGCCATCGGCGTGCCGAATTACACGATCAACGGCAATCTCGAATACGATCTGCCGTTCCTCAAAGGCGCCACGGTCGTGGGCCGCGTAGTCAACACGGGCAAGCAGTGGGTCAACACCGCCAACACGCTGCACATCCCCGTCTGGACACGCTTCGATCTGGCAGGACGCTATACCTTCGTGACGCATCACACGCCGGTCACGCTGCGCTTCGGCGTCGATAACCTGGCCAATACGCGCTACTGGTCCTCGGCATTCAACGGCTATCTGATGCAGGGCATGCCCCGCACCTTCAAGTTCTCCTTCACGACGGATCTGTAATCCGCCTCAGACCGCCGAAAACGAAAAACGCGCCCTCCCTTCCAGAAGCGACGCGTTTTTCATATCAGGTCTTCCGGTCAGCAAAGATCAGAACGTAATACCCGTCTCGAAATCCAGAAGCAGCGGGTTCTTGTAGCGGTTCGTGCCGCCCGTGCTCCAGATATACTGCGCACCCGGGCGGATCACGAGCCAGGGCGTCGGACGCCAGCCATAGTTCAGCTCAAGCGCATGCTCGCCGGACGGCTTGTTGATGCCTTCGGCTCCGGCCGCCTGCATCTGGCGCGCCCAGATCGTCAGCTTCGGGTTCACCCACAGCATCTTCATGCCAATGCTGATCGTATCGTTCGGACGGCTGCGGAACGTGCCCTTGCGGGTCACACCCCAGGTGATGAAATACGGTGCGACGGACGTGCGCGGGTCGCCCCAGGTAAAGGATGTGAACAGCGTCGTGCCACGGTTCGGATCGGCCTCATCACGCTGAAGCATGCGGTCGAACTGGAACCAGCCACCAAACCGGCCGCGGACCTTTTCGCTCGGGGCCGAAATCAGGTACTGCGCCGGCACTCCGAAACTTCCAAGCTTGGAATAGACGTCACTGACTTCGGACGTATCCCAGTAGCCGCCAATCTTGATGTTGGTCTGGAGTGGGCCGCTGTAGTCGTCCTTGCCGCCCTGATGCCAGCCAAGCTGGAACGGCAGATAGGTGCCGGTCGCATCGTGAAGGTTCAGCTTCCAGCCGTTATGCGTGTTCGAAATCACCGGATCGACCGAATACGCACCGAACTGCACCAGATAATGGTCGTTTCCGGCCGGATAGAACTTCACCCAGGCGCCCGGATGGGCCGTCGGATACCAGCCATAGCCCGAGTTCATCGCAATGGACTGCGGCATGCCGCAGATCGCATTCGATTCGAACTGGCAATACTGGCTCATGCCCCAATAGACCGAAGACTGCTCGAAATCGTTTTCGGTGTTGATCTCACCAACCTCGGTCGTGACGTATTTGTTCCAGGGCATTTCCCAGGACAGACGCGTCAGACGAACCGTCTCACCCGAGCCGAAAATCTGCTGCGGGCTGTCCATCGCGGGGAGCGTGGCACCGATACCCAGACCCTGACGCGCCGTGATCAGCGTATGGAACATACCCAGATTCAGGCCGGTCAGCTTCTTGAGGTTGAAGTCGATATTGATGCCGAACTCATCCGCATAACGCACGGCCTTGGTCTTGCCGCCCATCGGATTGCCGGCACTGTCCTCAAGATAGTGTCCGCCGATATTGATGCCCTTGTCGGTCAGCCAGGTACGCCAGCCACCCCAGTCACCCGTCATGGTGCTCTGGGTCAGCCAGTCATGAAACGATGCCGGGAAGAAACGGCTTTCCGTCGTATCGGACGTTTTCGCTGCGGTCTCGACGCCTGTTTTTGTCGGAGCCGGTTTGACCAGCAGCGGAACCGGAGAAATGGATTTCGTCCGGATCTGCGGGGTGCCCATGGTCGCCGTGCTGGTTCTGGCAGCAGCCTTCTGGCGGCCGTCAACAACGCCGGCTGGTGTCGTCTGTGCATGGCCAACGGCAGTAATGCCAGGAAGCACCGCTGTCATGGCACAGGCCGTCAACAGCGCTTTCGTCCAATCCTGCCCGAACGTCCCCATCTTCCAAACTGTCTCCCTGTGACACCATTGCAGCCGACAGCACCCGAGGCTGTTGCTGGGCACTGTCATACAGTCCGGAAACGGTCCAGAATAGAGTGTGGAAGACCTCTGTTTTCGTAATATGCCTTTCGCGACACAGTCCCGGAGCAGAACGCCAAATTTTTATCCGGAGATTTCTCCCGGATTACAAAAAGTTTAACGCTACAGTTTCCGGGGCTTATTCGCCGATCACAGTTACGTGTTCCCGATCCCATCGCCGAGTCAAAGGCTCCAGAAGCGCCAGAACCACCACGACGGCAGCCGCCACTTCACACAGCGTCCGGAACAGACCCGCATAGAGCGCAGCCCCGCCGCCACCCGCCACGACCTCGGGCGGGAGCGCCGCCTGATTGGCGATAATGCTGCCCACATACATGGCAATCCCCCACAGCAGATAGAGCGCGCCCATCATGAAACCGCTCAACCGCGCGGGCGAATAGCGCGCGATGATGGCCAGTCCCAGACCATTCGTCAGCAGTTCCGCCAGAGACAGGAAGCCGTATCCCACCACCATGATCCACGGAGACACCAGCCCGTCCGCATGAGCGGCCGCCGCCCACCAGACCGCAAATCCGATCGAGACCATCGCATAACCGAGCAGCATCTTGCGGGCGTGGGATGTCTGTTTCTGCTGCTGGCCCATCCGGTTGTACAGGAACGCCAGAACCGGACTGAGAGCCATGATCCAGACGGAATTGAGCACCTGAAACTGCCCGGCTGACATGTGAAAGAGCGTCACGCCCCCGATGCGATAGTCACCGGAAACCCCACGCAGGGCAAACAGCGTCAGGGACGTCATCATCTGCTGGTAGAACACGAGATAGATCGTACCCTGCAGACACAGCAGATAGGTCAGCCGCAGTCCCGGACGCTCGGTCTGAGGCGCCCGCACATAGAGCGCAACCCAGATCGCCGCCAGTCCCGCCCCCGCCGCAATCACGCACAGACGCGCCAGCGTATCACTGCCCAGAACCCAGGCATTGAAGGCAGTCAGCAGAGCAAGACCACCCGCAACCATTCCGAACCGTGACAACGGGACCGGCTGTTTTTCCGAAACCGGCGTCGTCGGCTCAAGCCAGCTGGAGCGCAGCACATAATAGAGCAGCCCGATCCCCAGTCCGACCGCACAGGTCGCAAAGGCGACCGGTGCCCCGTAATGGATCTGAAGCCACGGCGTAAGCAGCATGGAGACGGTCGAGCCAACATTGACGGACATGTAATACAGCGTGAAAGCCGCATCGAGCGCGGCATCATCACCCTTGTAGATCCGGCGCACCAGATTGCCGGCATTGGGCTTGAACAGGCCGTTTCCCGTGGAAATCAGAGCCATCGCCACCAGCAGCAGCGTGTGGGACTGCAGCGCTGCGGCCAGAAAGGCATAGCCGCAGGTCAGGGAGAGCGCCCCCATGACCATCGTCCGTCGCGCGCCCAGCACGCGGTCGCCAATAACGCCGCCGATGACAGGCGTGATGTAAGTCAGCGCGCCGAAAGCACCCATCATGAGATTGGCGGCGGCATCTGCCATTCTGAGCTGTTCGACCATGAACAGCGTCAGGACGGCCTGCATGCCGTAATATCCGAACCGCTCCCACAGTTCGATGGCCAGAACGACCGTAAACGCCCTGCGGCGCAGTCCCGGAGCAGAAGCCCCGGCTGGAGAAAAAGAGGAAGCGGTCATGCAGAACCCGTCAGAAACCAGAAGACGGGCCGCATCTTAGGGCAAATGCCACTCCCCGGCGAGGATCAGTGCGTGCGTACTGATGATGCCCAGAACCATCACGAAGATCAGCGCCACAATACCGCCGATGATGTCACTCCACGGCCATTCCGGCAGTCTCGACCGGACGCGACGCACCATCCCCATGTCTTCAGCTCTCCTGCTGGCTGAAGAAGGCCTCCAGCTCGGGGGAGACAGTACCGATATGAACCTGCAACGTCACCAGCAGATCACCGGCCGGATGCTTTTTATCCGCACCGATGCCGCGACCGGACAGACGCAGGACCTTGCCGCTGTCGGAATGCTTCGGAATCTTGACCGAGACATCGCCCTTTGGCGTCGGAACCGCGACCTTGCCACCCAGAATGGCCGTCTTGAGATCCACATCCTGCGTGATACGCAGGTTGCGCCCCTCACGGACATACCGGCTGTCAGGTGTGACCGTGATCGTCAGAAGCGCGTCACCCGGAACACCCGGCTGCCCGTCCATTCCCGGACGACCGGGCGCGCCCTTGCCGCGCACGCGCAGGGTCTGGCCATCTTCCACTCCTGGCGGAATACGGACCTCGGTATGCCCGCCCTCACCCAGCGTCAGATCCAGGGACGTCCCCAGAACAGCCTGCTGGAACGAGATCGTCACCGCATAACGGCGGTCGGACCCCTTGGACGCACGACGCCCGGCCGAACCGCCCGGCTGAAAATCGCCGCTGAAGCCGCCACCAAACATGTCCGAAAAGAAAGAGCCCAGATCTTCCTGACTGAAGCCGCCCTGGAAGCCCTGTGCGCCCCCACGCGGACCGCCCGGACCATATCCGCCGCCGCCAAAGCCACCGCCAAACGGTCCGCGTTCCTGACCGTCGGCATCAATCTCGCCGCGATCGAAACGCGCGCGCTTTTCCTTGTCGCCGATGATGTTATAGGCCTGCCCGACCGCCTTGAAGCGCTCTTCAGCCTTCTTGTCGTCCGGATTGTGATCCGGATGGTACTGCTTGGCCAGTTTCCGATACGCGCTGCGGATTTCCTTGTCCGTCGCCGTTTTCGAAACGCCCAGTACCGAATATGGGTCGCTCATGTCATCTCCCCGTCTTCTTCAGGTCCCTCATCCAGCAGGGAAATCAGGACCGCAATGACTTCATCCTGCGGGAACCCGGCCCGCACACCGTCTGAGATCAGGGCCTGCAGCTTCGGGCGAAGATAATCCTCTGCGGGATGTCCGTCGTCTGCCATTTCTGATCCTCCGTTATTCCCAGATGTGTGATCGCACGGGGCTGGGGTCAATGTTTCAGAACAAACTCTGCAATATCAGACACTACTGCACCATCCAGCGGAAGTGATCCATCCGCAGCCGGAGCCACACCAAGATCCGCCAGCGGATGGATCACATTCGGCAGCAGAACAACCTGCGCCTTCGGATCAGCCGCCTTCAGCAGCGGCAGGTCTTCAGTTGCGCTGACCTGACGATCCGCCGCCCCCTGCATGATCAGAACCGGCCCACGATAAGCCCTGAGCAGAGCGACGGGGTCATGATGGAAAAGATCGATCATGTAGTCCTGAACGGCTGGATGAAACAGCTGGCGCAATCCCGGATGCAGCGTCTGGACATCCACATGATGCCCGGCTTCAAGCGCATTGATTGCCCCGTCAATCTGCGGCAGCACGGTCTGCGCAGAAGGCATGGCATGAAGCTGGCTACGCAGCACTTCACCCAGAGGTCGACCGGCGGCGGACAGAAGGATCAGTCCGCAGATATCGGCCTGGCCCTGCGCAGCAGCCAGGGCGACAAGCCCACCCTCGCTATGTCCTGCGAGCCAGACACAGCGTACACCGGCCTTACGCCGGATGACGGCAATCCAGTTCCGTACATCGGTGGCATAATCCGCAATCGTGACGTGATTACCGTCCGCTATAGCCTGTTTACTGCCGAACATGCCGCGCTTGTCGATCCGGACGGAAGAAATGCCGCGTTTCGCCAGCTCATCCGCAATCTGCCGCAGTGTCGCAGGCTTGGGGCCCAGAGCCGAGTTCCCGTCCCGATCCGTCGGCCCGGAGCCCGGAATCATCAGAACGACGGGCGTACCGGCCCCCGCATTCACGAAGGTCCCTGCCAGCGGTCCCAGAGGACCAGGCGCTTCAATGGCCGTGCTCTCAGCCGCAACGGCATGAGACGACAGTCCACCAAGGCCCGACAAGAGCAAGAGGAAACGAAACACTGCCGGCTTCATGCTGCGTCTCCTGTTCAGGTACCCAACGCTTCCGCCTTACCGTGTGAAGGCTCTGACGAAAGCGTTCTGCTGTTTGACTTCGACGGGGAGTCTTGTGTCGGTGAGGGCTTTACCCTGCCATCCGGCGCCGAGGGCGATGTACAGCGCGACGGCGTTGCGGACGCGGGCGAGGCGGCCGACGACGGCCTGGTCCTCGGCGGACAGGGCGGTCTGTTCGGTCGTCAGCACGTTCAGGTATCCGGTCAGACCGGCCGTGAACAGCTTCTGCGCGCGGTCGCGGGCCAGGCCGGCATCGACGGAGGCCTGGTTCAGCTCCTCGACCAGCTCGGCATTGTGCCGCCAGTCGCCCATCGCGTCCTCGACATCCGCAAACGCCTTGAGCACCGTCTTGCGGTAGGTCAGACGGCTGCCCTCGGCCTCGGCGCGGGCCTGCGCGATCGCGGCGGTATAGCGGCCGCCATGAATGACCGGCAGCGTCGCCATCATCATGAAGCTCCACGCCATGCCACCCGCCTGGAACGCCTGATAGGCGGCAGACGCGTTCGGATTGAACGTCAGCGGGATCATGAATTTCGGATAGAGGTTCGACACCGCAATGCCCACGCGTGCCGTATCGGCGGCATATTCGGCCTCGGCCACGCGGATGTCGGGGCGGTTGGCGAGCACGATCGAGGGCAGGCTGTCGGGGAAGCGCGGCAGATCCGGGATCGGACGGCGCTTTTCCAGCTCTTCCTCGAGCTGGCCCGGCATGTCGCCGACAAGCACGGCGATGGCGTGCATCAGCCGCTCTTCCTGCTCGTGCAGCGGGGCCAGACGGGCGCGTTCGAGATGCTCTTCCGTCTGCGCCTGTGCCACGGCCAGCGTGTTGCCCAGACCATGCGTGTAGAGCTTTTCGGTCAGTTCGCGCGAGCGCACGGCCACGTCGATGGCGCGTTCGGTGACGGTCAGACGCTCCTGCACGGAGCGCAGCGTCACGTAATCCGTGGCCATCTCGGCCAGCAGCGCGAGAAGGACCGCGCGCCGGTTCTCGATCGATTCCTCGACGATCCGCTTGCGCTCTTCCACCTGCCGGGCAATGTGGCCGAACAGATCGACTTCCCAGCTCGCCCGCGCGCCATAGGTCAGGACCGAGGCCTCGGGGCGGTTGGCTGTGTTGCCCGGACGCAGCGGCCAGTTGTCCACGTTAATGGAATAGCGGTCATCGCCACCACCCGCGGCCACATCGAGCTGCGGATACCAGGCCGACTGCGCCTGACGGCGGACGGCGCGCTCGGCGATGATGTGCTGCGAAGCGATCTGCAGGTCGTAATTGCCCTTGATCGCCTGTTCCACCAGCTCGTTGAGCATGGGATCGTGGAACTGCGCCCACCAGTCCTTCATGTCGGCCGCCGACTGCGCCAGCGCATCGGCGGTGGCCGGACGGGGCTGCTCGACGAAAGCGTCGGGCACCTTGATCCGGTCCGGCTTGAAGTTCGGCCCGACCGTGCACGCCGTCAGCGACAGGCAGGTGCTCAGGGCCAGAGCCACGCTGCGGAGGGCTACGGCCCGGGTAAAGGGCCGCGCCAGCGATCGGGAAAGGGGGGTGGCGTGACATGTCAGAGGTGGTTCTGCAGCCAGGTGGTCAGACGGCCCCGCGCGCCCGGCGTCTCACGTCCGATCGTCACCGTGGCCGTCATGCCAGCCGCCAGCGTGATTTCCGGCGGGACGTTGTCGAACTCCAGACGCACCGGAATACGCTGTGCCAGACGCACCCAGGTGAAGATCGGGTTGACGTCCGGCAGGCCCAGCTTGTCGGACACGCCGTTCTGGTCGTTGATGCCGCGGCCGATGCTGACGACATGCGCCATGATGATCTGCTTGTAGCCCATCAGCTTGATCCGGGCTTCGTCACCCACATGCACGCCGTGCATCTTGGTTTCTTCGAAATAGCCGTTGATCCAGTAGCTGTGCGCATCGATCACCGCCAGGCCCGACACGCCGGCATGGGCGTAATCACCCACCCGCAGGTTGAGGTTGGTGATGTAGCCGTCCACCGGGGAATAGACCGTCGAGCGCTGCAGGTTCAGCAGGGCGGTGTTCAGCTCGGCCTTGGCCGCGTTGACCTTGGCGCGCTGGGTTTCAACATTGGAGTTGAAGTCTTCCTGCTCTTCCGCCGAGACGATGCCGCCCAGGCCCATGCGGCGCTTGGCGTCGGAGGTGCGGAGCTTGAGGTCTTCCTCGGCCCCGGCCACCCGGGCGCGGGCGGCGTCAATGTCGAGGCGGAAGCGCACCGGATCGAGCACGAAGAGCGGATCGCCCTTGTGGACGAACTGGTTGTCCACGACCGGCACGGCAACCACCGTGCCCGAGACTTCAGGGGCGGCGTCCACGACGTAAACGCGCACGCGGCCGTCACGGGTCCAGGGGGCGAGGACGTAGATGTCCCACATCGTGCGCCCCAGTCCGATGGCCAGGGCCAGGACGATGAGGGTCAGCAGGACACGGATCACGCTGCGGGTCCAGTTCATTGCCGACCCCTCCTATACGTAAAGGATGAGTAGACAGAGAACACAGACATAGAGCGCTATTTCAAAGAGGGCGACGTGCCAGAACCACCCCAGCGCACCGGTGCGCCACAGGATGCTTCGAAGCAGTAACGTCACAAAGACCGCCGCTACGGCATAAATGGAAAGCGGTGCAACGAAAACGCCAAACAGGTCAACTTCAGCCAGCATCAGGGACCGACCCCACCGTCAACCACCAGACTGCCACCCGCCAGACTGTACGCCAATTCGTCCACAACGCTCCTCGCTCAGCCACATCGACTCCCACTCAGTGAAGCAGCAGTCGGTGGACTGGCGAAGTGCTTACGCCATTACGCGGAGACTGACTATATGGCTTTGATCAATATCAGCCACAAAATGTCTTATTTTCTGAGACCGAACAAATTCCGCACAATGGCGAACAGACGGGCGATGGTGAAACGGCCGGCCGGTCCGAAGACCAGCCCCGTCAGCGCCGCCATGGCCAGAGACTGCTTGAACTCGATGAACTTGCGGTCACGGCGGATACGGGCCTCGATTTCCACCGGATCCGGGATGGAACGGGCGGCCAGAAGTCCGAAGATCACGACGAACAGAAGATCCACGCCGATCACGCAGAGCGCGGACTTCACATAACTCAGGCCTGCGACATCAATGAAGAATGCCCACAGGAACCCGTGAAATGAGATCGCTGTAAAGAACAGAAAGACTGCCGCGACGATGCCATAGGCCACCCTGCGGCCGATTCGCATTGCAGAGCGGGAAAGGATCTGCCCCTGGGCTGAAAGGACATCCTGTCCGAGTTCGATAGGCTTCATGGAAAGTCGCTTGCCTCTTCTTCAGGACGGGGCCGGACGAGATGCCGTCCGTCCCCCGCCTGGAAAGAACCGGGCTGTTACTTGGAGAAACGGCCGGCGAAGAAACCGACCACGGCCGAAATCAGGACGGCTGCAATCGGACGCGCCCGCACACGCGTCGAAACATTTTCAATTTCATGATCCGTGATTTTGCGGGCATTTGCAACGGCATGGTCCGTGCGGTCAGCCGCATCAAGCAGAGCGGGGTTGATGCGGTTGTTCAGCAGTTCCTGCAGCTGGTCCCGCAGACTGTCGATCTGAGCCTGTGTGGTCTCGGTTGCCACTTCAATGTTATCCTTGACGCTTTTACGGCTCATGTTCAAACCCCTTCTTGAATATCCGGTCAGATCTGTTCTGGCCTGATTTTGTTTCGCCTATAACGATCCATTCTCCCAGAGGTTGCATGTCAGGCCTGTCCGGCGTTTCCCGCATGGCTCCCAAGCAGAGGAGCACCCGCCCCTCCCGCCCGAAGCCCGTGCTGGAGGTTTCCGGCCTGCGCGCGGCCATTGATGCGCCGCCCGTCGACCTGTCGCTCCAGCCCGGCGCGACCCTGACCCTATTCGGAAACCAGCCCGCGGCCCTGTCGCGCCTGCTGGATGTTCTGGCCGGGTTCCTGCCCTCTCTGGGCGGCACCATCACGGTCAGCGGCGAGAACGTGACGTCCCGTCCGCCCGCAGAGCGCCGGATGCGCATCGTCAGTCCCCGGGACCCGCTTTTTCCGCATCTGGACCTTCGAGACAACATCGCCTTCAGTCTGCGCGCCAGCCGACAGGGCCGAACCGAAGCCCGTGCGGCCGCCGGACGGATGATCTCCCTTCTGGGACTGGACGGCATCGCCGGCCTGCGCCCTGCGGAGCTGAGCCCGGAACAGTCCCTGCGTGTTAGGCTGGCCCGCGCCCTTGTCACGTCTCCGGACGTACTGCTGCTGGATGATCCGCTTCATACGCTCGATCCCCACGCCGCACGCCGCATCCCGATCCTGCTGGGCACTCTCTCCCGCGCCCTGAATCTGAGCGTGATCCAGAGCGTCTCGCGCCGCGAGGATGCCCTGCGTTCGGGCGGCGAGATCGCCGTCTTTCATGACACCCGGCTCCTGCAATGTGCAGACGCCGCCCGTCTTTATGACCGTCCGGACTGCGTTGAGGTCGCGGCCCTCTTTGGCGAGACCAACATCCTGCCGGGTCAGGTGCTGGATATTGGCGACGACGTGGCCCGCGTTCATCTGGCCTGTGGCGGCATCGTGGACGCGATGGCCGCCGAAAATCTGGCTGAAGGACAGGAATGTCTTGTCTGTGTCCGTCCCGACCGGATTTCGCCGTTTTTCGGAGCCCAGGGCCTGGGCATGGACGAAGAGGGGGAGACGCCCGTCCGCGGTGTTCTGACCGACAGCACCCATCTCGGGGATCATATCCGCATGCGGGTCCGCTGCGCCGAAGGAACGGAAATCGAGCTGCGCCGCCCGCCGCTCCAGGCCCAGAAGATCCCTGCCCCGGGCACTGCCGTGCAGCTCGCCTGGCCCGCCGCCCATGCGACAGCCTTTCCGCCCGGCGCCGGGATGTATTAAAGTGCGCCCGTCCTGTCCGGACACCCGTAAACCGTTCCCTTTTCAGCAAACCCAGTCTTCCAAGGATCTTTCCGTTCTGACCCGGTCCGCCTTCCCCTTGCGACATGTCTTCCGGACATCCGGTCGGGTCCCCCGCAGGAGTGGCCCCGGCCAGCTGTGTCTCTGCGCCCTGCTGCTTCTGTCGTCCCTGGAGCCTGTGGCTCAGGCGGCGTCCGCGCGTTCGTCACATGATGCCACCGGCATCGGGTCGTTTTTCACGTCTGTCGGACACGGCATCACCTCCGTCTTCATGCCAGGCTCCGCCTCTGCACATGGGCATGAACGCGCCCGGCACCGTCGCAGAACTGTCCGTCATCACGCGGCTGCGCCCGTTGCCCCTGAACCCGGTTTCGGCGTTCCGGAAGGCACGATCGCAGCGCACGCCCTCACCTCCAGTGACAGCACCCTGCGTCTGGTGGAATGGGATGGCCAGACGACAACACTCCAGACCGGCTCCCATGCCGCGAAACCCGCATGGATGGCCGTTCTCGTCACGGGCACGCAGCTGGCGCAGGCCTGCGCGGGCGGATGGGTCCACACACTGGACGACAGCCCCACCTGCGGCATCCCCGGTGGTGTCAGCGACCTTGCCCTGACCTGGGACCGCTCACGGCTGGCAACAGCTCCGGGCTGGCCGGATTTCTGGGACGTGGCACGCCATCCGGGACGGCGGGGCCTGCATTTCGGCGCCAGAACAACACTGGAAATCGCCCTGCTGGCCGATGGTGTCGCACCACAGGACATCTATCCTACCCTTTCCACGCAGGCCGGTGTGGATCGCGCCTTCCGCAAGCTGGACCTGCTTCGCCCCTATATCGTGTGGTGGACAACGGCTGCCGATGCCGCGCGCATCATGGAACAGAGCAGCGCCCTCATGCTGAGCGCACCGAGTACGGAAGTGACCAGTGTCAGTTCCCGGGTTCAGGCCGGAGCCGCAAGCTCGCTTTTCGTTGCCGGCACCCAGAACGTGCTGCGGACGCCGCTCTTCTGGGCCATTCCCGCCAATATTCCCGCGGACAGTGCCCACCGGACACTCGCCCAGCTCAGAATGCACGCTCCCCATCTGGAAGACATGCCCGGACCGGTTCCGCCGGGAAACACGCCGACGTTCCTGACTGTCAGCGACACGTTCTGGTCCCAGCATGGTGAAGCGCTCGAACAGCAGTTCGAAGCACGTTTCGCCCCCCAAACACCATGATGTCACTCGCATTACGACTCAACCTGCCCGCAATCCTGACAGGACTTCTCGGAGCCTGCGCCGTGATCGCGCTACTCATGCGTGCGCTGCCCGCCCCGGTCGTGCGGCGTCTTGGATTGCTGCTGCTTCTGCCCGGCCCCGGACTGGCCCTTGCGCTGGCCAGCATTCATTCCGGTCTGGGCTGGCTGGAAGGCATGCTCATTGCGCCGGCAGTCGTTTTCCCAACCGGAGCGACCCTGCTGACCCTGCCGCCAGGCACAACCCGTGCCGCCATCGGACTGGGCGCCGACCTGCCGACACGTCTGCGCCTGATCTGGTTTCCGCTCCTTCTGCCATCCGCTTTTCTTTCCATTCTGCTCGCGGTCGTTTTCTGCGTCGCCTGCGCCCTGCTGGACCACCCATGACTTCTCCCACCGCGCCTTTCTGGCAAACCATTCCTCTGGACGAGATGTCTTCCGAACAGTGGGAGTCCCTGTGTGATGGCTGCGGTCGCTGCTGTCTCAACAAGCTGCGTGACGAAGACACTGAAGAAGTCATTTACACGAACGTCGCCTGTCGCCTTCTGGACACGCATACCTGCCGCTGCACCGACTACGCCGACCGCCATCGCAAGGTCCCGGACTGCGTAACCCTCACGCCGGAACTTCTGGCCGAAATCGACTGGCTGCCCCCAAGCTGTTCCTATCGCCTGCTGCGCGACGGATTTGATCTTCCGGACTGGCACCCTCTGCGGACAGGCAATGAAAAGGGCGTGCACAGTTCCGGCGCCTCGGTCCAGGACCGCTGCATCAGCGAGCGCCGCGCCGGACCACTTGAGGACCATCTGGAAGACTGGCCCGGGGAATGGCCGGACCGCTCCCCGCTCTGTCATGCGCTGAAGCGCAAGGGCTGAGACCATGCTTCCCCCGACCGTTCCACTCATCTGGAAACGTTCGACGCGGGCCAGACGCATCACGCTGCGGATCGAGCCTGTCCGGGGGGAAGTCATCATTACGGTTCCGGAGCGCATCAGCCGGGACAGGGCACTGGCGTTTGTTCACCAGCAAACGGAGTGGATTACCAACGCTCTAGCCGCTTTGCCCGAAAAACAGGCGCTCGCTGACGGCTCAGAGGTCATGATCGAAGGGAGAAGCATCCCTATCCTACATGAACCTACGGCCCGGCGCGGCTGCTGGCTGGATGCGGAAGGGCTGCATGTCAGCGGAGAAGCCTCACACACGGAACGACGCGTCCGCGATTTTCTTCAGGCCATGGCAAAGGAACGCCTGACACAGACGCTCCAGACCTATTCAGCAAAAATGGATCTGCACCCTGCCCGGCTCGACCTGCGCGATGTCCGGACCCGATGGGGCAGCTGCACGCGCCAGGGACGCATCATGCTCAGCTGGCGCCTGCTGATGGCTCCCCCGGAGATCCGGGATTATGTGGTCATCCACGAACTGGCGCATCTGAAACACTTCAATCACGGCTCCGATTTCTGGGCGCTGGTCGACCGTTTTATTCCGCAGGGCCGTACAGGACGTCTTGCAGCGGAACGCTGGTTGAGAGAAAACGGTACCGCTCTTCTGCGCGCAGCATGAGAGCTGTGCGAGCTTGGCGGAATGGTAGACGCACGAGACTTAAAATCTCGAGTCCGCAAGGGCGTGCGGGTTCGAGTCCCGCAGCTCGCACCACTAAGCCATTGAAAACATAGAGAAAAACACCATTCGGCGTTGAAATGGGCGTTTCTCCCACAGTCTTTCCCAGAATGGGAAAGGTCAGCACATGCTCCGACTCGTGGGCTCGAACTACTATTTCCGACGCGCCGTGCCGTTAGACCTGCGCCCCCTGCTGGGACGAAGCGAGGTCTCGCACTCCCTGAAAACCTCAAATAAGCTGGCAGCCCGGCAGCAGGCTGCCCTGCTCTATGCCCGGACCGGGCAGTGTTTTCAGGAGATACGGCGTATGACGACAGAGCCTTCTGCAAAAACGCTCAGCGCTGCCGACATCATCCACTTCTATGAGCAGTTCGTAAAAGACCTCGAAAACTATCATACCGTCTGCATTGACGAACTGACCCTGCGTCATAAGGCAGAATCAGCCGGGCAGACACTTCGGGAAGCTGAGTTTCTCCACACCGTCATGCGCTTTTTGGATGTGATTGGTCAGCATTTCGAGCACACGGACGACTTCCTGCGGGAACTGCGCCAACAGGATGCCGTGACTCACGCCGTCACCCGGACCCGGGAGAGCATGCTGAGGGAAGAAATCACAGGACTGCGGAAGATGGTGGTCGAGATCAAGGGAACTCTGCCACAGGAACGTCTTCCTGCGCCTCAGGCCGATGACGCAGAGACGCGTCTTCCAACGCCGACAATGTCGCCGCCTAAAAAACAGCGCATGACCTCGTCCCAAACCATCAGCGCCATGACCCAGCGCTTCATTCTGAACGACGCTGGCAAAAGTGCTGACACCCTTAAAGGCACAAGAACGACCGTTGACCTGTTCGTCGAAGCGTTTGGGGATCTCCCGGTCACGCAGATCACCGGAACGACGGCAGGCGACTTCAAAGACCTGCTGCTGGGCCTGCCAGCCACGCATGGGAAGGCAAAGAAATGTCTTCCGATCCGGGACGCGGTGAAGGTCGCGAGGGAACAAGGCCTCAAAACGCTGAGTGGCAAGACAGCGAAGAACCATTTTTCCCGATTGTCCGCGCTCTGGTCCATTCTCGTTCAACGCGAGATCGTATCCAAAAATCCCTGGATGAAATGGTCGTTCAACACGACGAAGGAAACAGACCGCCGCTGCTGGACCGATGAGGAGCTGGCTCTTTTAAGTAAGGCGCAATGGGGGCATCGCGGCATTTCGAGACGAACTTATGCGGGGATGGTCAATGTTGCCCTTTATACCGGCCTGCGCTTGGGAGAAATCTGTAACCTGCGCTGTCAGGACATTGAGAACGTGCAGGGCGTGGCCTGCTTCCAGATCCGGCCCCATCTGGAAGAGGACTGGTCTCCAAAATCAGCGGCCGGAATCCGGCTGGTTCCGATCCACTCCCAACTGATCAGGGCAGGCATCCTGGAGTTTCTGAAGCCCGACCAGCATTTCCTGTTTCCCGATCTGGCCACGTCCACAAACGGAGTCCGTGGCGCGTCCTTCGGGCAGGCGTTTTCAAAACTGAAAACGAAGCTCGGCCTTCCGGCTGAAATTACGTTTCACAGTTTCCGGCACACGGGCTCGACGAAGCTCCGCAATCAGGACGCCAGTTTCCGGGAACTCTGGATCGACCGGGTCCTGGGGCACGAAGCCTCCCATCGTAGCCAGGGCACCATGAATTACACCAGTTCCATCGATGTCCGGAACCTCCAGAGCGTCATCGAAGCACTGGAATTCCCAAGTTTCTCAATGGAAATTCCAGACACCTGAAGGCAGCAATGGGGGGAAAGCAGAAGGTCGGCTTTCGACAAAGGCATGTGAGAATTCGGAATTTAAAATTTTCTCCATGAAGCCAAGTATTTTTTGGAGAATGCCGTTTCGCTTTGTCTATTTCTATGTCCTTTCAAAGTAATTTTTCGATAATTTATTTAGATCTGGAAATAACATTAGGCATCTCTACTGCTTTCCCATCCTTTCCGATAAAAGTGAAAAAACCGCGCCGAACAGAAGTGTCAACCAAATTAAATTGAGCTATGTGATGCTGATTGGGCAATATGTTCAAAGAACACAAATAAATATCTAGATCTTCTGTATCTATCTCCACAATTAGTGCGGAAAAATCCAAATGGTAGCAACTATCAAGTAACGCCTGATCTGATGATGGAAAGCTGTCCTTGTAAACAACATTATAATGAGGTTGAAAATATCGGATCAACCCAGCTTCTGCCAGACTTATTTGTTGGGCTTTTGATAATGGATTATCCATAATGCTTTCGAAGCGAGTAATGTCTTTTTCGCCAGAAATAGCCTTTTTTTCAGTCCCGTCTACCCAAGAGATCACCCTATATGGAGAGTATTCAAACGTTAGGATCAATATTTCGTCATCAGGGAAAGAATAATGGGTGTCGCTAAGAACTCTTTGTAGAGTGGAATGACTTTTTAGTCGATCTATAGCCGTCCTTTTTCCCTCTGCATATGCTTGCCCCACATAGAGAACTTCGAGTTTCTGCAGAGACGCATTTGAAATAACTCCATTTATACTTAATGCCATGGCAGGAAAATAGGTTAAAACCTCTCCCTTTGCGTTCTTACACTCAAATTCACGACAAGGATATGGAGCTAATTCTAAGCTTACCGCACCTGCTGGCAAACAAAAAGGGAGTTCAAAAGGTAGATAAGTTTCTACCCCTCCAATCTTATATACAATATTCCCGCGCACCACTTTACCATCGAATGAAAAATTATTTGGATCAAATACAGAAGATGGACGCTTACAAATAAGATATATATGGCAATTCTCTGATATTTCCAGACTTACTGGGTCAGTTATTTTCGAACCGGCATTTAGCTGATGCGGTAAAATCAACTGCCAGCGTGCAGAGCATAAATTCACAGCAAATTCAGAAATATATTTTCTCTCCGCGACTGTCATTTTTGCAAAACCCTAAATTTATATTACGTTTTCAACCACACAAAAGTGTAGCGGTTCTTGTTGGATATCTTACGTTTGAATTAACACAAACCAACTATGTCCGCTATCAGTCTCGAAATTTTCTCTATTATATATATCTATAATGAAGGCGTTTGCAGCCTCTCTGCGTATTCCGTAGCTGTCTCGGGTTGGCGCTAGTAATTAAAAAATTTTGCTCTCAGGGAGAATGCTGCCCCCGGACGCTGGCAATTGCCGCAAGGTCGGTTTTTTCCCGTTGCTCGCGTCCGACTGCCATACCGCGTATCACAGCGGGCCTTGCCATCACGGTATCAAACCACATTTTCAGGCGGGGAAAACTTCCAAGATGCTGACCCTGCTTCTCATGCGGCACGATCCAGCCAATACAAGCGATATCGGCCACTGAGTAATCCCCCGCGAGATACTTTCGATCCCCCAAACGACGTTCAAGCACACCATACAGGCGCTCGACTTCCCTCGTATATCGTTTGATAGCATAATCGATCGGAACTGGAGCATACTGCCGGAAATGGTGAGCCTGCCCGGCCATTGGTCCAAGCCCCCCTACCTGCCAGAACAACCACTGGTCGACCTCGACACGCTTCCGTTCTTCGCGCGGATAGAAACGCCCGAACTTGCGTCCAAGATATTGGAGAATAGCTCCCGACTCAAAGACCGAAATTGGCTCTTCGTTCGGTTCCCGTGGGTCAATCAGTGCCGGAATGCGGTTGTTTGGAGAAAGCTTTAAAAATGCAGGCTCGAATTGCTCACCCTTAACGAGGTCAACGAGATTCACTCTGTAAGGAACAGCAAGCTCCTCCAACATGATGGTGATTTTCCAGCCATTGGGTGTCGGCCAGTAATAGAGGTCGATTAAATCGCTCATATATCCGCTCACTGTGTCACGCTAAAGAAAACGCGGAAAAGCTCTCTGTTGCTTCCGCACGGGCGGAAAGAGCATCAAGGGCTGGATAAGCTTTGGCTTCGATGATCTGTGGCAGCATATGGCGAGAAAAACGGAAAGCGACGGCACTACTGACGTCCGCCTGAAGCGGTCGCTCGTCAACCAACCAGGCGTCGGTCTGACTGACTTCCGCTTCAAGGAGCCGATACGCAGCTATCAACTGGGCATGAACGCGATCAACCCAAGGCTGGTATTGCTTTTCGGGAGGACGAAGCTTGTTCTCGTAAACGATCTGTACTGTCTTCTCGCAGGCTGCAAGTGCAAGACCGATGATCCGCTGTGACCGGATATACGCTTCCAGATTGCACGGCATCAGCTTGAGGTGTGGCGGCGCCAGTCGTTCACCCAGCTCAAGGATCAGTCCAGAGTCCATCAGCACGGTTCCATCGTGCGTGACCAGTGTGGGTGCCTTCACGACCGGATTGACCGTGGCGAAGGTGTCAAACGCCGAGAATACGGATAGGGGCTGGTGGTCGAAGCTTATGCCCTGAAGGTGAAAGGAGATAGCGACACGGCGCACATAAGGAGAGTCGAGCATTCCGATCAGCTTCATGGGATCAATCCTGGGTTCGAGATGATTTACTTGAGGGATCGGTGATCCCGTTCACGACGATGCTAACGAGCGGACAACGGTGTTGTAAGTGGCCGGATTGGCAATTAGCGTAAGGATCATGCCAAACGGCCCCAGTCCTCTCATCGTCATCGTTGCGTATGACCAGCTCTGCATCTTCGAATTCGGTTGCGCCTTCGAGGTATTCGGCCTTTCACGCCCTGAAATGGGGCCGGGCTGGTATCGCTGCCTTACGGCCGCCGCTGAACCGGAGCCGATCCGTGCAGCAGGTGGTGGTTTGCGACTTGAAGCAGCTGGCGGACTGGAGCTTCTCGACGGCGCTGACACGATCATCATTCCGGGCTGGCGGGGTCCAGATGCTGTGGCACCTCCTTTATTGCTCGACGCGCTCCGGCGGGCGCATGCGGCAGGAACCAGAATCGTCTCGATTTGCGGTGCAGCATTCGTGCTTGCACAAGCCGGTCTGCTCGCAGGCAAACGAGCGACAACGCATTGGCGTCATGCTTCAATATTAGCGTCCCGATATCCTGACATCGTGGTTGAAGGAGATGCGCTTTATGTGGATGAAGGAGACATTCTGACATCTGCAGGAAGTGCTGCAGGTCTCGACCTGTGCCTGCATATTGTCCGGAAGGATTTTGGAGCGAAGGCTGCAAACTGTGTAGCGCGCAGACTGGTCATCGCAGCACACAGAGACGGCGGCCAGTCGCAGTTCATCGAACGCTCTGTTCCTCCTCCGTCAGGCGCACGGCTTTCGGAACTCCTTGAGACGGTGCAGAAAAGGATTGGCGAAAAGTGGACTCTTGAGCGTATGGCCGAGATCGCTCATGTCAGCGTCCGAACGCTTCATCGCCATATTTGTGAAGCAACCGGGCTGCCGCCAAGCGAGTGGATCAAGCGGCAACGCATTGCTTATGCTCGCGATCTTCTGGAGGAGACGACTCTCTCTGTTGATGAGATCGCACATAACGCAGGCTTTGGCACAACGACCAATTTTCGTCAGCATTTCCGGACCGCAACCGGACTTTCTCCAGCCCGTTACCGGTGTCGCTTTTATGCGCACGATCTAGCGACCACGTCCCCTATGCAGAAATCCTGATACAGGCTTGGAGCTAATTTCTAAGATCCAAAATCAGAATTAGTCCCAGGTGCGCGGCAATCGAAGCTTTCATCCGATGGATTTGCTTCGAACCTCTTTTTCTACGGATAGACAATGCAAGCATTCCGGTCGCTATGGGGGGGGGAAGCAGAATGTCTGTTTAGAAGCTCAAATACTGATATTTTCCGTCAAAAAAACCTCTCTGTCTTTTAGGCCTGCGGGCTCATCGCGACAGATCGCTTGGACGGGCAAGCCCCCCCTGAAACAAGCAACTCACGACATATACGGGGCTAGTTCCGGATTCGATAGTAATGATTGTCAGTCCATCTGCTACCGGAAAGGGGGGCGTCGTCTTTGGGCTGCAGTCCAACACACACAGAAGCGCTATCCGATGGCCTGCTCCAACTGCGTAACTTGCTGCCTGCTCTGCAAATTTCTTGCAATCATCAGGGAGAAGTCTCTTTAAACGCTCTGACTTGAGCTCGATCTTAATCCCTCGAAAGCTGAGGTCAACTTTGCCACCAGCAATCTCACCTTGAACCTCAAGCTCACTGCCAATGACGGTATTGGAGCGCAGAAAGGACTGAAAATCAGCTTGGAACATGGCCTCGTCGATCGGCTTTGGATAGCGCTTGTCCTGCACCGACTGGCCCATGAGGTTCGCGACCGGGGTAAGCAACGTTAGCAGGTCGCGAACATGGGCTTCCGAAATTAGTGGCTCAAGGCGCATCTTCTCACGCAATTGGATGATTTTCATATCCAACTCGCTATAACCGGTCAGCGGGTGGCGCGATGTGTCAGTACCATCGAGACGAAGCGTTCGCTGGCCAGCGAGCACGATCGCTTCGTCGTACTTCAGTAGTGGCTGAAACTCAGCTGAATAACGGAATTCAAGTGGCCTCGCATTAAACCCCTGCGAGGCGTGCAAAGCCATCCGGCCCTGACGTTGAAACACGTAGGGCGGTGGACCATGAGGCTTCAAGAACTCAAAAGGGGGAAAATCCCAAGTGCTGGGAGGCTCGATTGACACGGGTTCTATCACGAGCCGTTCGGCGTATTCGGGCCACTTCGAAACCCGAATGGTCAGATCTAGATCATGAACCTGTCCCGTGCTCAGATTATGCACTGTATCTGCGGGCTTTCCGTCGATCATGAACTCTAGAAAAGCAACGGCGATCTCTTCAGACTTGGCAGACACCCCGTCAGCCGTGAGCGGTTCGAAATTGCGCTTCTTGATGCCGAAGATGGCGACGGGCATTTCCCGTTGTGCAACCGCGCCACGTAGCGCCGGCACCGAAGAGACGTCGAGATCGTCATTGATCGGGGCAAGCGCAGCAACGAGCGCCAATCCATAGGCCGAGTGATTAGCATCGGCGGCGAAGGTGCGATATTGAAGCCGACCCGCACGAAGAAACCGATCAGCATCAACCGCTGCGTTATGCACCGCCTCACTCCAGTCAGCGAGAAGACCCAAGATTTTGAGTGAGAACGCGAACGCTTGCCAGTCCTGCGCTGCGGTTGCTGATCCGAAAAGCTGCGCAGCAGACAACACGTCTTCGGCCCGAGCGCGCAATTCATCGCCGCCTGCAGTGTCCGGATAAACGGCGATCGCTTCGATCGCGGCGATCCTAGAAGGGTAGGCCTGAGCGAGCACGACGTTCACGCTCATCCTCCCGATCCTGTGTGTCGACTGCAGCGGCCTCGCTCCAGGCGCGACCTGTTTCCCCAATCGCGTCCATATCCCGAGCAGAAACAGCACGCTCGAAACGCAGGGCGAGCTGCGGCCAGCGCAGCAACGTCCTACGACGTCGCATTCTTATCGTGTCACCATTATTTTCCAGAAGCGCGGTCACGAGAGCATCAGCCTCGTCGAGCATATTCGTTCGAAGAAACGCGTCTACAATGCCAAGTGATGTCTTAAGGTCGTCATTCAGCACTGTAATCGCTGCATCATGAAAGGCCTGAGCGCTGGTCCTGAAACCATCAGGACTCACTTGGCCCAGGAGGTTCATAGCCGCATCGGACTGATTGTGCCGATCGGCAAGATGCGGGATCATGCGCGCGGCGAGCTTGGCAAACTCAGGCTCGGAACCAAGGCTATAGGACAACGACTGTATATCGGAGCTCAGAAATAGCGGCTCGATGCCCATTGCGACTTCGATCAGATAGCGCCTAATTTTTGCGTTTCCTTCGCCAAAGAGATCAACCATACCGGACAGAATGCGAACGCATTTTGCAAGGAACTGGTCCTCGTTCGACTGGACTCGATAATAATGAATCAGGTTCAGGATCGCTAGGGCTGCGTTAGGCCGAAACTGCTCGGGCAGGGTTGCGCGCTGGAAGGCATTCACCGCTGCCTTATGGACGGTGACATATTGATCCCACAACAAGGCGCCAAACGCTTCGAACAGGAGATCAGGAATATTCGTCCTGCTCCGATATGGGAGTTCGCCGACGGCGGTTGCCGCATAAGATCGGCCCAGCACTGATGATCCGACGAGAGCAGTATAAAGGTGTGGCAACACCAGCTTCAATCCGGCAAGATCGCCGGAAAGCGCCTTCGTCGCGCCTAGCAACGCGCCACGAAGATTGTCGCGCCCATCCGGAATGGTGTCGAACATGCCAACGATCTTGGCCACCGATGCATTGTCACCCGCCGCCGCCTTACTTGCCCATTCGACAAATTCATCTATCAGTCCGCGCATCATAGAACGCCTATTCCTGCGCTCCATGGTAGCCAGAAAATCATCTCCGGGCTGCCCTTTTTCGGCGTCCAGTTCCGCCAGTCGGTCATCCAGCAGAAAGAGTGCGCCGACGAACGCATCGAGCTGCTCTCGAACCACAAGCTCCAACCCCCTCGAACCTGCGCGAAACGCCGATGTCACTTCTTCGAGAACCTTATCGTCACGCTCGACTGTGGTCGCCCAGATAAGACGAGGGAGTGCGAGGGAATGGCGCGGCGATGTGGCCGGGACTGGCGGCTCATTGTATCCGACACGGACGGCGAGCGCGTATGCCATCATGACCCGTGCGCGGTGGGAGGGTGGCGCTCCCTCGTAAAGCGATTGGAGCAGTCTATCGACCTCTTGTGGCAAGGCATCGAACGCATCATTCATGGCTTTGGCCAGATCGGGAAGCCGGTCGTCATCGTCTTTCAGGTCGCTCACCAGCGATGGGGCGCGGACATAGACTGACATCAAGGTTCGCAAAATGGGCGCCGCAACCTTCGCGTTTGAGCCCCTCAACGCATGCAAACCGCGGCCGGCACGCTCGACCAACGCCCGCTTGCCACTCAAAAGCATGCACTCAATCGCTGCGATCACTTCACTGGGAAAGTATTGATGCAATGCCACGAGAAACGCGGAATCGCGTGACATGCGCTGCTCACTACCGCCATGGAAAAAATCACGGTCGTCGGGATCGGCAAGGTTAATGGCGGAGTCGACAATGTCAGGGATGACGTCGGCAGAAACCACATGAATGCGTGGCAGGAGCTTCTCCACTGCGGAGCGAACCGTATGTCCCCGATGAAGTATCGTAGTTGCCAGAGTGACTATTGCGGCGTCATCGGCACCGACGGCATCAAGGATGATAAGTGCCGCCTCGGCGAACCAGGGTTGGTCCTTCGCCAATTCGGAAACATATACCACCAGTTCGGGAGTGAAATGCTCGGGTGCGAGCCGCGCGCTCTGGGTTACACGTTCGAAATTTTCCGCAGTGCGATGGGCGTCAAACAGGCCGATATCGTCAAGCAAAGTAAGGGCGATCGCACCAAGGTTTGGGGCAAGGAGCGCGCGGACCGCGTTCCTTGCCTCAAGTGCTTTTGCCGCCAGCTCAGCGTCCAATGCGTCGCGTGCCTCTCGGGCGGCGCGTGCACGGTCGCGCTCAGCAATGATCTCAAGCAGGTTCGGCAGCCGTAGGGGCTGACGGTGCTGGCAACTGATGCAATTCCTATCGTAGAAATCGATGACAGCGTCGCGAAGATCCCAGCATGCCATTCCGCCTTCAGGTGCGAAATCGCAGCGCATGCCGTGATGTCCTATCGGCAGGCCCGTAGCCTGTTCGATCATCCCTGTTCCGCCGAACTTCTCGACACGTGCACTCGCGCAATAATTACTTACGAGCACCATCGTGTCGCGATTACGCTCACCAGCTTTGATGGTATCCTCGATGTCGCGCATCTGCCCCGGCACAGTTGTTCCATACAATATTGGCACAGAGATAATACATTGCAAGGATTGTGAATGCGCTATTTCTGGTCGTTCATCTCAAGCCGTTGATCGATGAATTTAGGGTAAATTTTTAATGCGGCAGCCTGAGCCTTGAAGGGCAGCTATGTTGACACGCCCCCCCATAATCGAAGCTATCGCGCTCAGAGACCGACCGAGCACAATGCCCCAAAATTGGTCTATTACCCTTCTCTTAGCAAGGTCGGCTTTTGGAGGCCCCTCACAACAGCGTGGATGTCTGCCTTGAGAGCGAAAGCAGTCGAATGCTTACCCATTTCCTATGGAGATAGAGAGGACCTACGGGAAGCCATCTCTTGTAACACCCTTGGCTGAGGCGATCGATTGGCATCAGCACGATGATCGGACGGAAGAGAGACAGGAGTATTCCTGTCGTAAAAATGATCCAGTTCCCTCAATGCCACCTGGAACTGCCCTTGTCGTTTCAGATCCCTGACCGCAAAGCGAATATTCTCGGGAAGCTGGCGTGGAAGCCGCGCCAGTTGCTCAAGCCGGGCAATGATCTGCTGCGCCTGATCACAGTGCGTCACACGGTCCGCATGCCATTGTGCAATAATCTGGGCCCGTTTGTGTTCCGCCTCACGGCAGTGATCTTTGATCCAGACGCGACGGGTTTTCTCGTTGAGTAGGGTCTGGAGCAACTCGCGTCGGTCTTGCAGATAATCCTGCCATGTCGTTTCCCGCTCTGTGGGAAACGGGATCTGGAGCGGGTCAGGTTTCTGGCTGCTCAGTTCCAGATGATAAAGAATGAACTGTACGAGATACCGCAGGATCTCGGCCAGCTGGGCCAGCGCCTGGCGGTACTGTTCCTCCGCCTCAGATATCCTGCTCTTCCGAGGGAACAGGCTTTTCCGGGCTTCCAGCTCATCCAGTCTCTGTCGCGCCTGGGCAACGGCCTGATGGGCCTGCTTCAGTTTTAACCACCCTTCTTTCATCATCCGCAGGATGCAATCGGTCTGGATATCAAGAGAACTTTCCGGCCCGTAGCGCCGTTCCAGCGGATGTCGGGCATTCAGGACGGTTCGGGCAGCCTGCATCTCCTGTTTCCAGTCTTTCAGATAAATCTGGAATCCCTCGCTGAACTGTTCCGGGTGTCGAGGTGAGCCGATGGGAGGTAGGCGCTTTCGGAGAGTATTCACTTCCCTCTGTGCATGCTCTTGGAGCTTTTGCCGGTCCAGCGCGGACAATGAGGCTGGCGGAGCCCAGATCAGGTCTTTTTCTGCATGTTTCCGCTCTTCCCGCTGCTGGTGCCAGCTTTCCAGTCGTTCCAGACGTTTGACGACAGGTCGAAGATCCACAGGTGATGGTCTGGAAGCCTCTTCTTCCAGCAGAAGACGAAAATCTTTCATGCGAACTTTGGTCAGTCGTGTGAATGACCCGATTAACACGCCATCCGCTGTTTCGATGACATGGGCTTTCCGTCGCCGATCTGTCCGGTCTCCCGATCGCATGCGCCAGTTTTTCGTGGCCAGCAGTTGGCGGAACGTCTTCAGGTTATTTCCGGACTTCTCCCAGAACGTCATGATCTCGTGTCTGGCCGCAGGCAGGTCGAAGTCCTGCCGCTCCGTCATCCTCCGGGCCTGCGATGTGTAAGCCGAGACTGGTCGTGCAGCATTGTCTTCCGGAGCTAGAGCAGCAATCCTGTCCGCCGCCTCAGGATTTCCGGCTTCCCTCAAGGCCCTTGCGATTGCTTTATCATGGCGCCCAGAGACGAGAGCGTGACCCAACCGCAGTTCTTCCAGCCGTGCCAGCTTTTCCAGGCGCTGCCATGTAAACCTGCTGCTGAGAACATGATCGTCCTGCCATTCAGGAAGAAGCAGGTGGCCATGTGTGCCGCCATCCTTTTGATGGATGACCAGTGTTAGGCGCTCGGGGTCAGCGCCCAGTTCCCGACAGATCTGGTTGGCGAAGTGGGTCAGTTGCCCATCACTCATGTATTCGGATGGATTGAAGGCAATATGACGTAGGCCGTACCGGATGTTTTCCCGCCTCGCCTCTTTCATCCAGTCTTTCAGCAGGTAATCGCTCCCGGAAAGAATGCGAATGGCTTCATTCTTCGGGCCGGACAGGACATGCCTTGAGACAGCCTGATATCCGCTCCTGGTCTTGATCCGGCTTTCTTGCACAATCATGGCGTCGCACCTGCGAAGACCTGAGTGCCGGTTCAGTGCATGACAGCAACGGAAGCAGATCGAAGCCGACGGGGGCGCCCGGAACGCAGACTGCGCAACAGGCTATCGGTCCGGTCCTTCAGGCAGTCAATTTCCTGCAACGTGTCACCACAGGCAACGGCCTTCCCGAGATGGGCCGCATGAACGAGCTGATTCAGGTTGTTGCCGATGCGCCCCAGCTCGCCCCGCAACTTCCGGATCTCTATATCGACGGTTCCGCCATAACGATGCGACAGGACCGCATCCTGCAACAGAGTACGGACCCAGTCAGCAGTCGTGGCATGACCAAGAAACCGGGCGGTCTGGGTCCAGCGTTCAAGCTCATCAGGGGATGCCCGGACAGACAGGCGGGAGGACCGGGTACGGGATAAGGATGGGATCTCAGGCATGGCGGGGCGTCCTGGTCTAGGGGTCAACGGGGGAAGCATTCCCCCTTGCCGGCTGTCGAATGGTTACCCTTGGGTAGCCGTTTGACACTGCTGGCTCAGGACAGAAGGCCTCATAGAACAGGATAGCAATTCAGAAATCGGATTTCAGAATAAGAGAGAAGAAAATTGTAATTATTTTATTTCACTCGAGCCAATGCATCGTTCTCCGGGTTTTTATTAAAAATGACGTTTGGAACTCACTGCCTCTAAAAATATTGGAATAACCATAGAGATATTTTCTTTTAATTACGCGATGTTGATTTCTCTCTGCGCCGCAATTCATGAAAATACACGGATGACCCGAGGAAAATTTCATGACTGACCACCTTTCGCTTCAGGCACCAACCCAATCCGAAAAATACCTCACGCGACGCAGCGTTCTAAGCGGCGTCGCAGGAATTTCCCTTCTGGGCTTCAGCAGTGTCCGAGCCGCCAGCGTTCCAGGCAGCGTTTCACCTCCGAGCGTCGTCAGTCAGCCCCCGCGGGCATGGGGAACACAGGCAGGCCCCAGCTATGTGCCGGACCCGGATGTCATCACTCTCGACCCGTCCTTTAAAGACCTGACCTATTTTGCATCTCCCATCCGTCGCGTATGGGACCAGGGTGGCTGGCTGGAAGGACCGGCCTGGAGTAACGAAGGGCGCTTTCTAGTTTTAAACGACGTCATCCGTTCCCGTGCCCTGCGTTATACGTGGGAAACAGGCGCGATTTCAGACTTTCGTCCTGACAGTTATGCTGCAAACGGTAACTGTTTCGATTTCACGGGACGCCTCATTGTCTGCGAGGACTTTTTCCGACGTGTGGTCCGTTGGGAACATGATGGAAGCGTCAAAGTTCTTGCCGACCGATATAATGGACAGGGCCTGAACTCTCCCAATGATGTCGTACCCCATCCAGATGGAAGTGTCTGGTTCACCGACCCAGGCTACGGCACGAACCTGACCGAAGGCCATCCTGACGCACCGGGAGGACCGACAAATCCAGACGGAAAAATTCGCTGGAATATCGGGCGCGAACTCATTGGCGAAATTGGTGGCACAAAGCGTCAGGCTGACAATGTGTTTCGAATTGCTCCAGACGGAACGCTCACATCTATCCTTCAGGAAAAAGATATTCGTGACCCGAACGGCCTGTGTTTTTCAACGGATTATAAAAAGCTCTACCTCGTTTCCACACCCAAGGGTCCCGGTCAGACAGTTGGAGGAGACCAGGCCATTCACGTTTATGATGTTAATGGCAGCGTCCTGAGCAATGGGCGTATTTTCACCAATATGCAGCTCAATGGCGCACAGATGAACCCGGACGGCATCCGCATAGACGTTTTTGGAAATCTGTGGTGTGGAGCCTCCGGCCCTCTCGGCTTGTGCGGCGTAATGGTTTTCAATCCGGCAGGAAAGCTGATTGGACGGATCAGGCTCCCTCAAGGCTGCTCCAACCTGACCTTTGGTGGTCCAAAACGTGACCACCTCTTTATGTGCGCGGCTGGATCTCTTTTCACACTTCAGGTCGGTGTACAGGGATTTGCGCCCTCTTGAGATAATATGAGGGACCCTACACTCTTCCAAAAATACACTGGACTATAAATGCCCAGAGAATTTCTGGCTTATCCGGCAGCCTGTGCAGGCGCAAACGGGTTCCGGATAACGGTCATATCGAACACTGACAGACCATCCTGCATATCTTCTGACAGAACTGTTTCGAGGCCGTTTTCAATGGCACAGGCCAGGATCATGCTGTCATAGGTCTGCAAGCCATAGCGACGCACAATCGCCCAACCTCGTGCATAAACGCCTGTTGTCAGGTCATGCACCGTGGTCAGACTTCTGATGTCAGAAACAAGTTCCCCGATATCATCCAAAGACAGTTTCGTCTTACGGCGCAGCGTATTCGTCATCTCGTTCAGGGACTGAACCGAGATATGGCAGTCCGATTGACTTAGAAGCGCCACGGCAATGCGCGTTTTCTCTACGTCCTGCTCCATGCAGGCATAGAGCAGGATATTGGTGTCGAGAAAAATGGACATGCTCAGTCCTGAGGACGCTCAAAGCGAAAATCCTTGGGTAATTTACGGCCTATCGTTTTCAGAGACTGCAAAGCCTCTTCATGGCTTTTGAGACGAGAAAAGACCGCCTCAACATTATCGCCTTCCTGCAAACCCAACTGCCTGACGATATGGGCTGGAATACGTACCGCAAGGCTGTTTCCCCATTTTGAGACCTGCATGACACCCTCCCCTTATGGATAAACATATATCTATTTTAGATATCCATCGCTCTGCAAGAAAAATCCACTCTCAGGAGAGGCTTGCCTTGCCAGAATGTTTGCCAGAGAATGGGCTTAGATTTGGTCATGGAAAGACTGGCGTCGGATTTTTCGACATCTTTTCAAGTGGTTGGCTGTGGGACGCATCCCGCAACACTAGGTTCGAGTCCCGCAGCTCGCACCACCTTTCAGAACTGATTGAAATGATTTTTGTGCTCCTGAAGCCAAGAAGCCTTCATTTTCACGCTAAAGGCCGGATGACAGCAGAGCAGATCATTACCCCGCGCTTATTCAACCGCATTGCAGCGCTGGGTTGAGCCGGGGAAATCCGAGCATTCGCCCTTTACGGCATCCCAGCGGAAATCCATTTCCGGGCCTGCCATGCCGTTGTTCTGGAACTCGGTCGTCACCGCGCTCACGCTCGTCACATGCCCCTTGCTATAGACCAGGTCGACATACCCGTTGTGAAAGCCCGGAATCTTGCCCACGCCTTCGAAATAGGTCGGTTTTCCGTCTTTTCCAGGAACGGCAAACAGTTTGCTCACCTGAGCCGGGGTCGCATGTTCCAGCTTGCGCAGGAACTCGGGCGACAGGCTCTGACAGCTGATTTCAGGACGCGGGTCCTCGCCCACGTTTGAATCCCAGCACGCCTTCTGACCCGCAAACGGCGTGGCAGATGCCAGCTGAGGCACGACAAGCCCTGCCACCAGCGCCGTCGCCATCGTGAAACCCCTGAAATGCCTCAAGCCTACCATCTGCAAAATACTCCAACAGAACCGTCTGTTTTCCGAATCTATCACAGCACCCCGGCAGAACCCACAGAGGCAGCCAAACACCTTTTGCGGAAATGGCGCTTCAGGATGGCGGAGCCGTCTCGGGATAAAGCCAGCGCACCACCCGCCCCATCGTCAGCCCCTGAACAATGATCGTGAAGACCACGACCCCATAGCAGACCGGAAGCAGCGTCTCGCGCAGTTCCCCGGCCGGCAGCCCCAGAGCCAGCGCGACGGAAATGCCTCCCCGCAACCCGCCCCAGGTCAAAACGCCCAGAGCACGACCCCGCTCTCCGGGTTGAAGATGCACGGGCATGGTGGAGAGGAAAACACTCGCTCCCCGCACCAGAACCGAAAGCGGGATGACCACCAGCATCGTCAGGAGCGGCGCCAGGTGAAGCCGGATTTCCAGAAGCTCGAACCCGATCAGCAGGAACAGCAGCGCGTTCAGGATCTCATCGATCAGGTTCCAGAACACCACCATTTCCTCGCGAGATTTCTGCGTGATGGCCCGATGACCCGCCTTGCCCGCAAGACTCATGCCCGCCACCACGACCGCAATCGGCCCGGACATGTGCAGCCCGTTTGCCAGGCTGTATGTCCCCGTCGCCAGCGCCAGAGAACCCAGAAGATCGATCTGCGTGTCCTCCACGCCCCGCAGCAGCAGCAGGGTCAGCCAGCCCGTGAAGGCGCCCAGCAGACCGCCGCCCACAGCCTCGACCAGAAAGCGCAGCACGAAATCCCCGATCGAGACGGAACTCGTCTCTCCGGTCGCCAGTCCGATCATGGTCCCGAAAATGACGACACCCACACCATCATTGAACAGGCTTTCACCCGCGAATGTCGCCTGCAAAGCCGGCGGCAGCCCCAGCCGCCGCAACATGCCCACAACTGAAACCGGATCGGTCGGCGCCAGCATCGCTCCGAGCAGCACGCACCAGCTGAAGGGGACCGCCAGTCCAAACACGGGAAAGATGAGCCACGCCGGAACCGCCAGCAGCCCCACGGCCAGGGACGTCCCCAGAATGGCCAGCGCCGCAACCGATTTCCCGCGCGACAGCAGCAGGCCCAGATCGACCTGCATCGCTCCCGCAAACAGCAGGAAGGACAGCGCCCCATCGAGCAGCGTCCGGGGCAGATTGATCGTTCCCAGCAGGGACTGCGGGACCTGTTGCAGGTCGTAGCCCGGAAACAGCGGGTTCAGGATCATGACAATCAGGGAGATGAGCATCGAGATCAGCAGGATCCCGATGGTCAGCGGCAGTTTCAGGGTCCGGTAATTGATGATTCCGAGCAGTGTTGCCACAGCCAGCAGCAGAGCAAACAGCCCCAGAGAGTTCATGTCCGCGTTTTCCTCCCCGATGTCCGCTCCGGCAGCGCCTTACAGCGTGACGAACCGCAGGCGAACAGATCCAGCCTGCTTAACTGCCAACAGCCCCCCGGAGTTTCTTGTGAAAACCGCCGTGATCCATTCCCCGACAGGGAAAATTCAACACAATGCCGCGCCCTGAGTGTTCAGCATGACACGGTACAGGCTCCCCGCCGCGCACATGTAGAGCTCATTCCGCTTGAGCCCACCAAATGTCAGGTTCGACACCCCATGCGGCAACCGGATCCGCCCCAGCAGCTTCCCGCCCGGGCTGTAGCAGAACACACCGCACAGACCATACGGCCCCGTGGCCCCGCACCACAGATTGCCGAACACATCCGCCTTCATGCCATCCGGCACCAGCCTCTGCCCTTCCAGCGTCATGTCGCAGAACACGCGGCCGTTCTGCGGGCGACCATTGACCATGTCGAACGCCCGGATCTTCCGGTCCCCGCCCGGCCCGGTCAGGCCGGGATCGGGCGCTGTGGAAATCACATAGAGCGTTTTGAAATCCGGCGAGAGGCAAAGCCCGTTCGGCCCTGGCACCTGCTCCTCGCTCAGCACCGATTCAAGCCTGCCAGTCTGCCCATCAATACGGAAGGTATGGTCAGCCTGACGCTTTGCACTGCCGAACTGGGTCGTGGCTTCGGTACCGATATTCCAGTGCAGTTTGCCGTCCCGGTTGGCCCGCCCACCCGGAGCATCCGGATGGCCTTCCGCCAGACAGTCCCCATAGGCCGGATCGGTGAACAGAATGCTCCCATCCACCGGATTGACGATGATATCGTTGGGGGAATTCAGCCCCTGCCCCTCAAACTTATCCGCCAGCACCGTGCAGGTCCCGTCCTGCTCCCAGCGGATGACACGGCGCAGACCATGCTCGCAGGTCAGGATACGTCCCTGCGGATCCACGGTATTGCCGTTACTGTTGAAGCTCTCCTTCCGATAGGTCGTCATCAAATTCTCGTCCGGCAAAAACCGGTACTGCGTGCTGCGCACCGTATCGGACAGGAGCAGGAACCGCCCTTCACTGACCCAGGCCGGCCCTTCCAGCCAGCCACCACCGCTCCAGACGCGTTCGATGTTGCCGTTCTTGAACACCAGATCGCTGAAAGACGTATCCAGCGTCAGAATGTCCGGATCCGGTACGAAAGCTGGCGGGGCATGCGGGCCGAAATCACGGACCGGCTGCGTTATGACATCAGCCGGATGCGGCTCACGCGTCGCAGCGCGTGCCACCGCTCCGCTCAGGAAAGCAGCAGCAGCGCCACGAAGAACAGAACGGCGATCAGGTTGAAACACGTCAGGACTCCTCTTGTGGATATGTCAGCGGCGTCAGGATGACGGGCCGGATTTTAGATCGGGTAAACGGCTGGCAAGGAACCCCGCAACGGCCGCTTCCTCCGCCGTCAGCCCATAGCCTTCATGATCCAGAACGTCCTGCGCCCGGCTTTTGAACGCTTTTCGCAGACTGCCATCCAGATACCCGTCCAGAATACAGGGATTGATGTAGCTCCGCTTGCAGACTGCTGGTGTATTGCCAAGCTTCGCCGCCACGGATTTCACAGCCTCAACAAGCTGCTTCTTCGCCCTGGCTTTCGTATCGTACTGGCTGAACGCGCAGAGCGTGACAGCCGCAAGCTGTGTTGCGGCCCAGGTCCGGAAGTCCTTAGCCGTGATGTCTGCCCCAGTAATGTCCTGAAGATAGGCATTCACATCCTGCGAATGAATGTCATGCCGAACGCCTTCCGCATCGACATACTGGAACAGACGCTGTCCCGGCAGGTCTTCAAGGCGGGACACAACACGGGCCAGTCGGGGATCGTCCAGTTCGAGATGCTGCTCGATCCCGTGTTTGGCGCGAAAATCGAGCGTGAGATGCCGCCCGTGCACTGTCGCATGACGATGGCGCAGGGTCGTCAGCCCGTAGCTGCGGTTTTCCTTGGCGTATCGATCATTGCCAATACGGGCCATCGTGCGTTCCATGAGACGGACAATGGCGGCCAGCACCCGCTCCCGGTCCAGCCCGTGCCGCCGCAGGTCCTGATCCACGCGCTCCCGCAGAAGCGGCAGTTTTTCACCAAAAACCAGCATGTGCCCGAACTTGCCCTCGTCCCGCACACCCTGCCACAGCGGGTGATAGCGGTATTGCAGCCGTCCACGCGCATCCTCACCCACAGCCTGAAGATGTCCCTTCGGATCAGGGCAGATCCAGACATTCCGATAAGCCGGCGGAATAGCCAGACGGCGAATGCGGGCGATAATCCCAGGGTCCACGATATGGCTGCCATCGGGTGCATAAAACGCAAAACCGCGCCCGGCCCGGCGACGCGTGATCCCCGGCATGGACCGGTCCACATAGTGCAGGCCCGCGCTGCGCGCCTGCGTTTTCGCATCCGTTTCGTGACTGTCCGCCGCACTCATTCCTGAAGCCTCATGCCCGTTACAGACATAGAGCGTTACAGAACGGCGCAGGTTTCCATCCCGCAGCCGGCACGATTACGCTTCCTTACGGTTCCTGACATGACAGTCATGAGGACAGGACGCATTCTTTCCGGCAGGGAAACAGGAGGAACCGGTCCCCGTGAAAAAAACCTGCGCCGCGGCCGTTTTCGTTCTGCTTTCAGCCTGTGCCTCGCATTCCTCGCCTGCCGACATGGCAGCCGCCGCCAATGACGATGATTCCGGTTACACTGTCCGGGGTCATCAGGGTGGTGGCATGGGAGGCAACGGCAATATCTGGGGCGAAGTCCTCAGAACCGCCCTTCAGACCGGCATGAGCTTCGCTCACCACTGAGCGCGCCCACTGAACGTCAGTAGACCAGACGCCACTCCGCCGGTTCAGCCGCTGCCAGTTCGTACCATTCCCGCATCAGCGGATGATCGAGCATCGTCCGCACCCAGGTTTTCACGACCGGATCAACATCCAGTTCAAACGTATGAATCCGGATGGCGATCGGCGCATACATACAGTCCGCCACCGTCATCCGCTCCCCGAACAGGAACGGTGTCGGCTGGCCCGAGCGCAGAAGCGCGCCCTTAAGCGTACGACTCAGCAGCGCCACATCGGCCGCCAGTTCCTCGCTGATTTCCGGCAGAGGGGCCGGAACGCGCTCCACATCCATAGAGCAGTTCTGGCGGATCGGGCGGAAACCGGCATGCATCTGCGCACTGATGCTCTGGGCATGGGCCCGCACGATCCGGTCTTCAGGCCACAGCGAGGGCGCAATTTCCGCGCAGTATTCGCAGATGGCCAGACTTTCCCAGACATCCGCTCCGTCATGCGTCAGATACGGCACCAGCCGGTTGGGCGAACGCGCATGGATTTCGGTCGTCTGGCCCCCACCCTTGAGCGGGATGACCTCTTCCGTCACATCCAGCCCGGCCAGACGCACCGCCAGCCAGCCCCGCAGCGACCAGGATGAATACCGGCGCGATCCCAGAAGCAGCACCCCAGCCATCAGGCGTCTCCCGCAGTAATAAAGCCACCACCCAGCACGCGGCTTCCATCATACAGCACACAGGCCTGACCCGGCGCCGGCATGGCAGCCTCGGTCAGTTCCACCAGCGCACCACCATTCTCCAGCGGCTTCACGACAGCCTCGCGCAGCTTCTCCCGCGCCCGGATCTGCACACCACAGCGCACGCCTTCCGCCGGCGCGTCGATCAGCCAGTTCATATCCCGCAGACGCACGGTCCGGCGGCTGTCGGCTTCCGAAGCCTGCACGCGCGGCCCGACCACAATGCGCCGCTTCGGCACATCAATGCGCGTCACCATCTGGCGCTCGCCGGTCGCGGTGTGGATGTCACCCAGACGCTTGCTCTGCCCGACCGTGTAGCGCGCCACACCTTCATGACGGCCAAGGACGCGGCCGTCTTCGTCCACGATCTCGCCCTCGCCACGCACTTCCGGACGCAGCTTCTCGACCAGTTCGGCATAGGAGCCACTGGGTACGAAGCAAATGTCCTGACTGTCCGGCTTGGCCGCGATTTCCAGCCCCAGTTCCTGTGCGAGCGCCCGGACATGCGCCTTGTCCGGCATCTCGCCCAGCGGAAAGCGCAGATAATCGAGCTGGTCTTTCGTCGTCGCGAACAGGAACCAGGTCTGGTCCCGTTCCGCATCGACGGGACGATGCATTTCCACACCCTCCGGCCCTTCAACACGGCGAACGTAATGCCCGGTCGCCATGGCCTCGCAGCCCAGATCCCGCGCCATGCCCAGAAGGTCCGTGAACTTCACGCCCTGATTGCAGGCCACGCAGGGAACCGGGGTCTCGCCGCGCGCATAGGCATCGGCAAAACTCTCAACCACGCTGTCGCGAAACCGGCTTTCCGCATCAATCACATAGTGCGGAAAGCCCAGACGGTCCGCCACAGCGCGCGCATCCATGATGTCACGCCCCGCACAGCACGCGCCCGGCTTGGCGGCCTGTCCGTGGTCGTAGAGTTGGAGTGTCGCGCCAATCACCTCGTGGCCCTGCCGTTTGAGCAGCGCGGCCACTACGGAACTGTCCACGCCTCCCGACATGGCAACGAGGATCCGCATGATGCTCAGCCCGCCTTCGGCAGGCGGACGGTCAGGCCATCAAGCGCGTCCGTCATGACGATCTGGCAGCCCAGACGGGACGTCTTTTCCAGACCGAACGCCAGGTCGAGCATGTCTTCCTCGTCATCGGTCGGCGCGCTCAGCTTGGCGGCCCATTCCGGATCGACAACCACATGGCAGGTCGCGCAGGCCAGCGAACCTTCGCAGGCGCCTTCCAGGTCAATGTCGTGCTTGTGTGCGATTTCCAGCACCGACAGGCCGACGGGCGCGTCAACGTCACGACGGGTTCCATCACGCTCGATAAAGGTCATCTTGGGCATAGTTCGTCCGCTTTTTCCGGTTTCAGTTGGGTTGGCACGCCCGGGCAGCTGCGATCAAAAGAGAGGCCGCACGGTCAATATCGGCCTTGGAGGTAGAGCGTCCGACCGACAGGCGCAAGCACCGGGACGCCTTCTCCGCAGAAAGTCCCATCGCCGTCAAGACATAGGACGGCGCAATCTCCGCCGCCGTGCAGGCCGATCCGGTCGAAGCGGCGACATCCGGACAGGCTTCAAGAACGTCCAGCGCCCGGACTCCGTCCGGCAGACAGACATTCAATGCCCCCGCCAGACGCGGCGCCCCGGCTCCGTTCAGCGCAATCCCCGGCAGACCTTCGCGAAGCTGCGCCCACAGATCATCCCGCAGAAAAACCTGACGCGCCGCCTCATCACCCAGGCCCGCAGCCGCCAGATCCGCAGCCTCCCCGAACCCCACGACCAGCGGCGTCGGCAGCGTCCCGGACCGAAGCCCCCGCTCCTGACCGCCCCCGGAAAACAGCGGCTCCAGCCGGACACGCGGCTTTCTCCGGACATAAAGTGCGCCGATCCCCTTGGGACCATACATCTTGTGAGCGGAGACGGACGCCAGATCCACATCCCGCAGCGATACCGGCATCTTCCCCGCCATCTGCGCCAGATCGACATGCATCAGCGCCCCGTTCTCCTTCACAATCGCCGCAAGCTGCGGAATATCCTGCAACACCCCGGTCTCGTTATTCGCCGCCATGATGCTGACCAGAAGCGTCGGCACTTTCAGCGCCTCCCGCAGGGCTTCGGGATCAACCCGTCCCTCGCCGTCCACACCCAGCACGACCGCTTCAAAGCCGTCGCTTTCCAGATCACGCACCGATTCCAGAACGCATTTATGCTCCGTCGCCACCGTGACAATCCGACGCCGCGGATCGCCCAGCCGCGCCAGATGCCGCGCAGCCCCCTTGATGGCGAGATTGTTGGCCTCCGTCGCACCAGACGTGAACACGATCTCCCGAGCCTCCACGCCCAGAAGCCGCGCCACGCTCTCCCGCGCCCGCTCCACGGCTGCCGCCGCCTTCCGCCCGGGCCCATGCGGACTGTGCGGATTACCGAAATCTTCCCCGAACCAGGGCAGCATGGCTTTCAAGACTGCCGGATCACACGGCGTCGTTGAAAGATAATCGAGATAGATCATGCCCGCTGCCCCTTTGCCCGTCTCATTTCCGCAGACGCCGCGCCATCGCCTCATAGGCCTCACAGAACGCCTCGACCTGGGCCTCCTGCACATTCCAGGGCAGCGAAACACGAATGGCCTGCGACGCGCCCTCCGTCTCCCCCATCGCTCGCAGGACATGAGAGGACGACACCTTCCCCGACGAACAGGCCGACCCCGCCGAGACGCAGAATCCGGCCAGATCCAGCGCCATGAGCTGAACCTGCGCCGCCACACCATCCAGAATCAGGCAGCTCGTATTCGGCAACCGCGCCACAGTCTCACCCGCAACTCGCGCGCCAACATTTTTCGCAGCCGCTTCGACACGATCCCGAAGACGCTGCACCGGAGCCCAGTCCTGCGCACGCGCCGCATCGAACGCCGCCGCCATTCCCAGAATGGCTGGCAGGGCCTGCGTCCCGCCCCGGCGTCCCCGCTCCTGACCGCCACCAGCCACCAACGCGTCCATGGGCTCGTCTTCCGCCAGCAGCAGCGCGCCCGCCCCTTTTGGCCCACCCATCTTGTGCCCGGACACCGCAACACTGCATCCGTCCAGCACAAACGGCACCCGCCCCGCGCTCTGCACGGCATCAACATGCAGATGTGCTCCCGAGTCGCGACACACCGCCAGCACGTCCTCCAGCGGCGAAAGCACCCCCGTCTCGTTATTCGCGGACATCACGCAGACCAGCGCCGGACCAGTCTCCTGCAACCGCGCGCGCAGGTGTTCCACGTCCAGAATCCCGTCCCTGTTCACGGGCAGGATTTCAGCCCCCGGCGCGGCCTTGAGAACGGCATCATGTTCCGTAGACCCAACAAAAATTCGGCGTTCCTGTCCGAAAGCATGAACCGCCATCGCATCGGCTTCCGTCGCCCCGGATGTAAACACGCAGGTGCCGGAAATCCGCCCGAAACCCGCTGCAACCCGGCTGCGGGCATCCTCCAGAAACCGCCGCGCTTCCCGTCCCTCGGCATGCACCGAAGACGGGTTTCCGGACAGCATCATCCCCTCCAGCGCCGCCTCCTTCGCGCAGGGGCGCAGAGGCTCAGTGGCGTTGGCATCCAGATAGGTCGTCCCGGAGACGGTCTTGAGTGCAGTCATCATGTTTTCCAGATTGGACAAACTGGCGGAAATCGCAACGCCGTGTCGATTTTGGTGGAAATCGGGTTTTGCGAATCGATATACACTGCGTCACCGGACGGCAGAGTTCCAATCCTGCCTGACACAGTGCGAGAGTATTCATGCCTGAAGTGATGTTCGCCGGCCCCGACGGCCGGCTTGAGGGTCGTTACCACCACTCCAGCGAACCCAACGCTCCGCTTGCCCTGGTGCTGCATCCCCATCCGCTCCACGGCGGCACCATGAACAACCGTATCACCTATACGATGTATCGCAGCTTCGAGAAGATGGGCTTCTCGGTGATGCGCTACAATTCGCGTGGCGTGGGCCGGTCCCAGGGCCGTTACGATGGCGGTATCGGCGAGATTTCCGATGCAGCGGCAGCCCTCGACTGGATGCAGATGGTCAATCCGAACTCCACGGAACTGTGGATCTCGGGCTATTCCTTCGGTGCCTTCGTGGGCATGCAGCTCCTGATGCGCCGCCCCGAGATCAGCGGCTGGATCAGCGTGGCCCCGCCGGCCAACGACTACGATTTCGGCTTTCTGGCCCCCTGTCCATGCAGCGGCCTGATGATTGCCGGCGGCCGGGACGAAATGGCTCCCGAACCGGGCATCCGCAAGCTGGTGGACAAGCTGAACACCCAGAAGAACGTGACCGTCGACTATCGCATCTTCGAAGACGCCGACCACATCTTCGCCAAGCAGGCCGACCGGGTTGCCGAAGCCCTCGAAGACCACGTGAACACGATGCGTGGCCGCAAAGCGCTGGCTCTGGCCGCAGACTGATCCGGGACATCCGCCCCGTCAGACACTTCAAAAATGGCTCTCCCTTCCGGAGAGCCTTTTTTGATTCGGGCTGCACAATCCCTTGCTCCGTCCAGACAAATATGTAACCGGATATTTCATGCAAGACCGAAACATTCTGCACCCCGCCGCCGCCTCATCCCTGCCTGTGGAGGTCTCGCACCTCACCAAGAGCTTCGGGAGCTTCCGGGCGCTGGATGACGTCTCCTTCTCCATCGCGCAGGGCGAAACCGTAGCCCTTCTGGGACGCAACGGGGCGGGCAAATCCACGCTGATCGGATGCCTCATGGGCTTCCTGCTCGCGGATGGCGGCAGCATCGACATTTTCGGTCACAGCATCGCGGCCCTCCCCCGCGAAATCCGGGCGCGGACCGGTTTCGTGCCCCAGACCATGACCGGTTTCGGCAGCTTCCGCGTCGCCCAGCTCATGGACTACATCGCGGCGTTTTACGGGGAACTTCCCCCTGTGGATCCAGCCCTGATTGCCTGGGCCGACCTCGACCCCAAAAAGCAGGTGCGCTCCCTGTCGGGCGGCCAGAAACAGCGTCTGGCCATCGTGCTCGCCATGCGTCACAACCCCGAGTTTCTGGTTCTGGACGAACCCGTCGCCAGTCTGGACCCCCATGCCCGGCGCGATTTCATGAACCTGCTCGATACCTACACGCAGCGGACCGGCGCCAGCATCCTGATCTCGTCGCATATCCTGTCCGATCTCGAACGCCTGTGCTCACGCCTGCTCTTCGTCCGACAGGGACATGTCGTGCTCGACGTCCCGACCGAGACCTTCCGCGCTACCACGCGCTGGCTCGAACATCCTACGCCCGACCGGCTCCTCGCCGCCCTGCCCGCCGATCTCCAGATCCTCGGCCAGCGTCCCGATGCGCTGCTGGTGCATGGCTGGACCGGAGACCTGATCCTTCCCGAAGGTACCCTGACGGTCATCCCGGATTTCGAAGACGCCTTCCTGGAAATCACGGCGCCCCGCACCCCCACCGAAACCCCGGACGCCGCGGCATGAGGAGCTTCCTGCCCTCGGGCGCCCTGGAACGCAGCGACATGATCCGCGCCCTGCGGCTGTACGGAACGCGCGTTTTCCTCGTTGGCAACCCGATGATCTTCACGGCGGTGATCTTCATCCTACTGGCGGGCCTGACGGCTCATGAACTGCACACCGCCCTCCTGACCCAGAGTCTGGAAAAGGCGCTCAAACACGCCAATGTCTTCAACGCGGCCATCGCCGCAACCTTTGTGCAGAACTGCCTTCAGACCCATTCCGGCAACCAGATCGGCGCATCCCAGGCCCCCGCCATCCCCGGCCTGCTCCAGGCCGAGGCCCGCGCGGCAGCCCTGATGTCCATGGTGGCCATCCTCGCCCTTTCCGGCCTGCTCGCCTGGAGCGGCCTGCCCCTGCATGACACGCTGTTCTACACGCTTCTCAATACCGTGCCGGCCGTCATCCAATGGTATGCCCCGCCGCAGCAGGCATCCCGCAAGATCAAAGGCATCACGGCGGTCATTGGCGTCGGCCTGCTGCTCGGCCTGATGCTCCTGACCTTCGCCACCGATTTTCCGCTCTGGGCCCTCACACGCCCCGCCCTGCTGACCGTCCCGGCCGATCTCGCCATGATGGGACTGCTGACGGCCGCCATCATGACGCTGCCGAACCGTCTGCATTCCCCGGCGATGATGGCCCCCACGGACGGCTTCACTGCCTCGGCCCCGGATTTTGCACTTCCCGAAACGACGCCCCGTGTCGCCCCGCGGGATCTCAGCTTCTACCAGTTACGGCAGATGCTCCTCGCTCCCGCCACGCCGACCAATCTGCGCAACGATCTCCTGACCAGCCTGTTCATGCCCGCCTGCGCGGTCCTGATCATGGGGAGCCTGCCGCTCGGACATGGCAGTTTCGGCAACCGGATCGCGCATCTGACTCCCGGCATGACCATCCTGATCGCCCTGCAGGACGCCTGGATCAGCAACCGCAAACACTGGCCGCTGCTTCTGACAACGGGTCGCTTCGGTAGCCGGCTGGACTTCGTGCGGGCGGTTTTCACCGCCAAGGCCAACAGGGTTTTCATGACGGCCCCGCTCCGCACGCTGAGCCTCATGCTGCCGGTCACCCTGTTCAAGCCGCTCGCGCCCTCGCATGCCCTGCTGGACGCCGCAGAACTTCTGGTTGCCACCTTGGGCGTGACGTTCTGCTGCCCGCTGCCCTTCCTCGTCATGAAGCAGCCTCCGCAGGGTGTCATCGTTGCAGCAACCGTCGCGCCCGCCTTCGTGCTGCAATTCTGCAATCCGTTCATTCTGGGCAGCCGCATCTTCGGGCCGGTCGCACTGGCCTTCGCTGCCCTCGGCGCACTCTGCTTCTTCGTCGTCCCGTCCCGCATGGCCCGCACCGACTGGCCTTACGAAACGGAATGAGCACCTAGCCCACCGCCATGGCTGCTGCCGGAGTTTCCGCTCCGGCGCCGGTCATGCTAGGGTCCGCGTCCTTTCCTTCCCTGTAGCAGCGTAGCAAGACCGACCCATGCCAAAGAGTCCGTTCCTCCTCGAAGCCCAGGCCCGCGGCCTGATCTTCCAGTGCACCGACCTCGACGCCCTCGACGAGGCCATGCTGGCCGGACCGATCACCGCCTATGTGGGTTTCGACCCCACGGCGGACTCCCTGCATGTCGGCAATGCGCTCTCCATCATGGCGCTGCGCCTGCTCCAGAAGCACGGCCATCGCCCGATCGCCCTGATGGGCGGCGGCACGGCCAAGATCGGCGACCCGTCCTTCCGCGACGAGGCCCGCTCCCTCATCACGAACGAGACGATCGCGCACAACATCGCCGGGATCGAAAAATCCCTGCGCCAGTTCATCACCTTCAGCGATGAAGACCCGTCCAGCGGCGCCATCCTCGCCAACAATGCCGACTGGCTGGACAAGCTCTCCTACATCAACCTGCTGCAGGATGTGGGCGTGCATTTCTCGGTCAGCCGGATGCTGGGCTTCGACAGCGTGCGCCAGCGTCTGGAACGCGAACAGGGCCTGACCTTCCTGGAGTTCAACTACTCCATCCTCCAGTCCTATGATTTCCGCGAACTGAACCGCCGCCACGGCGCCGTCCTGCAGATGGGCGGGTCGGACCAGTGGGGCAACATCGTCTCCGGCATCGATCTGACGCGTCGCACGGACGGCAAGCAGATCTTCGGCCTGACCACCCCGCTCGTCACCACGTCCTCGGGTGCGAAGATGGGCAAGTCCGCCAAGGGCGCGACCTGGGTGCGTCCGGAAAAGCTGCCGGTCTTTGAATACTGGCAGTTCTGGCGCAACACCGAAGACGCCGATGTCGGCCGCTTCCTCAAGTTCTTCACGGATCTTCCCGTTGAGGAATGTGAACGCCTGGGCGCGCTCGAAGGCTCGGAGATCAACGAGGCCAAGAAGATCCTCGCGACCGAAGCCACCGCCATCTGCCACGGCCGCGCCGCTGCCGAAGAAGCCGCCGAGACGGCCCGCCGCGTCTTCGAGCAGGGCTCCACACAGGCTGCCCTGCCGGAAATCGACCTGCCCGCCAACCTGATCGCCGAAGGCCTGCCCGCGTTCCGCGTCTTTCAGGAAGCCGGTCTCGCCGCCAGTGGTGGCGAAGCACGTCGCCTGATCCGTGGCGGCGGCGGTCGCGTCAATGACGTGGTGGTCTCGGATGAGAACCAGACCTTCACGCTCGACGACCTGCGGGACGGTGTTTTGAAGGTCTCGTCCGGCAAGAAGAAGCACATCCTGCTCCGTCCGGTCTGATCCCCGTCATGACCGATGTCATCCGCAACACCTGACACTGCACCCTGTTTTTCAGCGCAGGAACGGGCATCCTCACGGCGGGTAGCCCCGGCAGAGACGGAACGCGGATGATGACAGAACGGAAAAACTGGCGTGGCCTGCTGACCGACTGTGCAGGTCTGGCCTTTGCGGCTCTCTGGGCCGCACGCGGCGCACAGGCGGCCATGCTTCCCATCCCCCTGACCGTTGCAATCCTCACCATCCCGACGATCCTTCTCGTCCTGGGCTTCATCCGGCGCGACCTTGTGCTGCGACACCCCGAAATCTCCCTTGACCCGCAACTGACGCGCCGCATCAAGATCCTGCGTTTCGTGGGGATTTTCATCGCCGCATCATGGACACATGCCCATCACCGGGTGGACCTGTTTTATCCGCTTCTCGGGGCCATCATCGGCCTGTCCTACATTCCGCTGGGCTGCGCCCTGAGAGAACCGGTTCATATCGTCATGGGCGGCGCCATCGTTCTGATTTCCGGCCTTTCCATGCTCCTGCCCGAACCGCACCATCTCGAAGTCGCGGGTTTCGGCACGGCCATCGCCATCTGGGCTGGAAGCGCGATGCGACTATGGCGTTCGGGCGTATTCTTGACCCCGGACACATCCTCAACCACCCTCGCCTGATGGCCGCAGATTCCCTCTCCCGCCATCTGGCGGACCGCAAGACACCCTGGCCGCATTTCAACCAGTATCTGGTGGCCTATCTGAGCTACCTGCTGTTCTATCCGGTCCCATGGCTGCTGGGCTATCACCGCCCCACACTTGCCGGCGTCCTGTTCTCCACAGCCGCCATGCTGGTCTTCCTGCTGGTCTATTTCGCGCCCTACCGGAAAGACCGGTATTACGGCTACGGCGAAATCATCCTGACCGACCTGATCGGCTATGCCTGCGCCTGGACGCATGGCGACTGGGAAGTCTACTGCATTTTCGCCGCCGGGATGTGCGCCCGCCTGCCCGGAAAGCGGCAGTCCATCACGATGGTCATCCTGCTTCAGGTCGTCCTGATCATTTCCGGGCATTTCCGCCACAAGACCACGCTGGAAGTCATCCCCGGCGCCTTTTTCAGCATCATCACCTATATGGGCACGCTGGTGCAGTGGCAGCTCGGCATCCGCAATTTCGAACTGCGCGAAGCCCAGAACGAGATCCGCACCCTCGCCACGACCGCCGAGCGCGAACGCATCGCCCGCGACCTGCATGATCTTCTGGGTCATTCCCTCACGGTCATTTCCGTGAAAGCCGAACTGGCCGACCGCCTGTTCACGTCCGACGCCCCCCGTGCGCGGCAGGAAGTCGCGGAAATCAGCCAGATCGCCCGCACGTCCCTGCGCGAAGTCCGCGAAGCTGTCGCCGGCATGAACGGTGCGTCGCTTCAGCGCGAACTGGACCGTGCCCGCAAGGCCCTGAATACGGCCGGCATCACGCTCGTTCTGAATGGCCCCGGACCATCCGCCGATCAGCCGCAGAACAGCGTGCTCGCCCTGGCCCTGCGCGAAGCCGTCACGAATGTCATCCGCCATTCCGACGCCCGGACCTGTACCCTGACCTTCCAGCAGAACGCGGAAGGCCATATCCACACCTTCACCCTCGAAGACGACGGCCCGCTCCAGGCCCCACAACCAGCCCACAGCATCGTCGAAGGCAACGGCCTGCGCGGCATGCGCGCCCGGCTTGCCGCCTCGGGCGGTACGCTGACCCTTTCCCCCCAGCCCCAGGGCTTCAAGCTGACTGCAACGACACTCCCATGATCCGCCTCATCCTCGCCGAAGACCAGACCATGCTCCTCGATGCCTTCGAGGCCCTGCTGCAACTCGAAGACGACATCAAGATCGTCGGCCGGGCGACCGACGGGCGCGAGGCGCTCGACCTGATCCGCGAACACCGCCCCGATGTCGTCCTGACCGATATCGAAATGCCCCACGTCACCGGCATCGAGCTTGCGGAAAAAATCCTTCAGGAAGGCCTGCCCAGCCGCGTGATGATCGTAACGACCTTCGGCCGCTCCGGCTATCTGCGCCGCGCGCTTCAGGCCGGCGTGCGCGGCTACATGCTCAAAGACGCACCCATCACGCAGCTCGCCGCCGCCATCCGCAAGGTCGCCGCAGGCGGCCGGGCCATCGCGCCCGATCTGGCCGAAGCAGTGTGGGACGCCCTGCCCGACCCGCTTTCCGAACGCGAACGCGCCATGCTCCGCCTCGCCGAAGCCGGACGCACCAACCGCGAAATCGCCGAGGAACTGTCCCTCTCTTCCGGCACGGTCCGCAACTACTTCTCGGAAATCGTGCAGAAACTCGATGCCCGCAACCGCATCGAGGCCGGCCGGATCGCCCGGGCAAACGGCTGGCTCTAACAGGGACAGGAAGGACAGTCCGGAGAAAGAAGTCGCTCCCTGAAGTCCACCCAGCCATGATAGGATAGCCTGCAACTACTGGCGGAAGACTTTTCATGCAGCTTCTCGCGCTCATCGGAGCAGCGTTTCTTGTCTACTGGGTCCTGACGCATCTGGGACTTGTGTTCGGGCTCATCTTTGCTTTCGCGAAATTCATCATCCTTGCGCTTGGAGCCCTGGTCATTCTGGGCATCGTGATGCAGATGATCCCGGGGAAAAAGGATGCAGGAAACACCGATCAGAAAACGGCGGAAGACCCGATCGATGAGCCGCCTGCGGACCGGACATGGTTCGAAGTCCTCGGCGTCAGCGAATTCGCATCGCCTGATGAAATCAAACGCGCCTATCGCGATCTGATCCGCCAGTACCACCCGGACAAGGTCGGCGCGATGGGAGAAAAAATTCGCGAACTGGCCATGCGCGAAACGCAGCTCATCAACGCCGCCTTTCAGGAAGCACGCCTCAGCCGCGGCTTCTGAAGCGTGGTTTGTGTACTATGATGTCTGACGGGTCTACACTCCTGCGGACATCATCAGGAGTGCCCCATGTCCCAGACGCCCTCGCCCCATGAGATGATCCGCGTCAGAGGGGCGCGGGAACACAATCTGGAAAACGTGGATGTAGACCTGCCGCGCGACAAGCTCGTCGTCGTCACAGGCGTATCCGGGTCCGGCAAATCCTCCCTCGCCTTCGGGACGATCTATGCCGAGGCCCAGCGGCGCTATCTGGAATCCGTCTCCCCCTATGCCAGGCGCCTGTTCGATCAGATGCCGGTTCCGGTCGTGGCCTCCATCGACGGACTACCGCCCGCCGTCGCGCTTCAGCAGCAGCGTGGCGGAAGCAGCAGCCGCTCCAGCGTTGGCAGCCTGACGACGCTCTCGAACCTGCTGCGGATGCTCTATTCCCGCGCAGGCACCTATCCGCCCGGCCTGTCACGACTGGAAGCAGAATCCTTTTCCCCCAACACCCCCATGGGCGCCTGCCCGAAATGTCACGGGCTGGGGCGTATCTATGACGTTACGGAAAAGACGCTCGTCCCTGATGACAGCCTGAGCATCCGCGACCGCGCTATCGCAGCCTGGCCCACAGCATGGCAGGGACAGAACTTCCGCGACATTCTCATCACCCGGGGCGTGGATGTGGACTGCCCCTGGCGCGACCTGCCGAAAAAGACGCGAGACTGGATCCTCTTCACCGAGGAAACACCGACCGAACCCGTCTATCCGGGACGCACCCACGCTCAGGTCGTGGACGCCATCAAACGCGGCATCCCGGCCGATTACAACGGCACGTTCAGCGGCGCACGCCGCTACGTCCTGCACACCTTCACGCAGTCACAGAGCGAGAAGATGCGCAAGCGCGCAGCCTCGTTCATGGTCTCCGCGCCATGCCCCGTGTGTCATGGACAGCGCCTGAACCCCGATGCGCTGCGCGTCACATTCGACGGGCTGAACATCGCCGATTTTTCGAACCGCACGCTCGAAGACATCGCGGCCTCACTCCGCACATCCGCCAAAACCCTTGCCAACGGTAAGGACGCCACGGCCGTAGCCGCGCGCGGCATGGTGGAAGCGATGATCGAGCGCATCGACGTGCTGCTGGATCTGGGTCTGGGCTATCTCCAGCTTGACCGAAGCGTGCAGACACTCTCGCCCGGCGAATACCAGCGACTGCGGCTCGGCACGCAGATCCGCTCGAACCTGTTCGGCGTGGTCTATGTGCTGGATGAACCCAGCTCCGGCCTGCATCCGGCCGATACGCAGGCCCTTCTGCGGGCACTGGACGGGCTGCGCGATGCGGGCAATTCGCTGATCGTCGTCGAGCATAATCCGGACGTGATCCGCCGCGCGGAATGGCTGGTGGATGTCGGCCCGGATGCCGGCGAACGGGGCGGCCGTATTCTCTATAGCGGCCTGCCAGAAGGATTGCGGAACGTGAAGGAGTCCCGCACCCGTCCTTACCTGTTCGGCACGGTCCAGCCCCGCACGACACCTGTCCGCAAGCCAACCGGCACGCTGGAACTGACCGATATCTGCTGGAACAACCTGGACCATCTGGCCCTGACACTCCCGCTCGGCGTGCTGGTCTCGGTGACGGGGGTTTCAGGGTCCGGAAAGTCCAGTCTCGTCGGGCAGGCCCTCGTCTCCATCATGGCCCGTACTCTCGGCCAGAAAGTGGACATCGACCCCGACGACGACAGCACGGATGATGCCCCGCCCCCCGAACACCGCGAGCCCAAAGGGAACGTTTCGGGCGGAACCGGCCCGATCAAACGCATGGTCATGATCGACCAGAAGCCGATCGGACGCACCCCGCGTTCCAATCCCGCCACCTATACCGGCCTGTTCGACACGATCCGCCGCCTGTTTGCCGAAACGCCGGACGCGAAGAAACGCCGTTTCGATGCCGGCTGGTTCTCTTTCAATGTCGCCAAGGGACGGTGCCCGCGCTGTGAGGGCGTGGGAACAGTCGATGTGGAGCTTCTGTTCCTGCCCACCGTGCAGACGCCTTGCCCCGTCTGCCACGGCAGCCGCTACAAACCCGAAGTGCTGGAAGTCCTGTGGAACGGGCACAGCATCGCGGACGTACTCGGCCTGAGCATCGACGATGCCTGTGACGTCTTTGCGGATGTGCCGGCTCTGGCGCGCGGCTTCGATACCCTGCGCCGCGGGGGACTGGGCTATCTCCGTCTCGGACAGCCCGCCACCGAACTGTCAGGCGGCGAAGCGCAGCGCATAAAACTCGCGACCGAGCTTCAGAAACAGCGCAACGGGCACATCCTCTATGTCCTGGATGAACCCACGACCGGCCTGCATCCGGCCGATGTGGACCGGCTGATGCTCCAGCTTCAGGCCCTGGTCGATCAGGGCAACACCGTCGTTCTGGCCGAGCACGACATGCGCGTAGCAGCCGCCAGTGACTGGATCATCGATCTCGGCCCCGGTGCAGGACGCAAGGGCGGCCGGATCGTGGCCTCAGGAACACCGGAGACCGTCGCGGCCTCGGAACACAGCGTCACCGCCCCGTTCCTCCGCCGCTACGTTCACCCCGAACCTCAGGACGCCGGATGAAACAGCACGCTCAGCGAGCGCACGCCCTGCGCACCATGCACAAGCACGCCCTCAATATCCGCCGTCGCTGACGGACCGCTCTGGAACACGGCATAATGCGCCTGCGTCCATTCCGGACGCTGGTAGGCATTGTGCAGGTTGTACACGATCTGAGACGGGTCCAGCAGGATCACCAGATGCTGCGGCAGAAAACCCGTCGTGTTCACAAGAAGCTGCTTTTCCGTAAAGCACAGCGATCCCGTCTCCGCCACACCGAACGCCGCCCGCAGAACAGCATATTCGACCGGGGCGATATCCGTCGGCTTCGTCTGGGGCGTGATCTTCATATCCCCCTCGAACTCCGGCACACAGGACAGAACCGGTCCCGGCTTGACGATAGCCTGACGCACAGGCGCCATCGGATCGGCCGCATCGGGGGTCAGCATCTTGCCGCCCATGCGCTCAAGCGACTTCTGGAACAGTGCCTTCAGGTCGGCTGGTGCGGCCTGATCGAACAGCGGCACAGTCGGTCGGGCGCGGTCGCCCTGAACGTGGTTTTTCCGGATTGTGTCCAGAATGGCTTCGCGTGAACCGCTCATGACTTTTTCCCTTCGTCCTGCTGCTTCCGGTTCTTGCGATACCATTCATTGAACGTCTGTTTGGGCGTTTCGGGAATGTCGCGCTTGCGGCCCCAGGTGTTGAGCTTGTTGTAGAGCATGAAATGCGGAAGATGCCGCAGCGCGCTGCGGCCCAGGGGCAGGCTTGCCCGATAGACCACCGGCGATGCCAGAACCTCGCCGGCCGCCTTCATCATGACCTTCTTGACCGGGGAGATTTCCCCCTCGCCCGCCAGCGTCTTGCGCCAGTCGGCGATCTGTTCGTGAATATTGATCTTCACCGGACAGACATTGGTGCAGCTGCCGTTCATTGTCGAGGAATATGGCAGGTTGCGGTATTTGTGGACGTTGAAAGTCGGATCGATGATCAGCCCGATCGGCCCGGCATAGGTTGCCCCGTAGCTCAAACCGCCACTGCGCCGGAAGACCGGACAGGTATTCATGCACGCGCCGCAGCGGATGCATTTCAGCCCCGGCCAGAACTTCTCCATCCCAAGCCGGGCGGAACGGCCGTTGTCCACGAGCACGACATGCATCTCGCTTCCCTTGCGGGGGCCGCGGAAATGGGACGTATACTGCGTGATCGGCGATCCCAGCGCACTGCGCGACAGCAGGCGCACAAACACGGCCAGATCATCCAGTCCGGGGATCAGCTTTTCGATCCCGATGGATGCGATATGCAGCGGCGGCGTGTTGGCGGAAAGATCCGCATTGCCCTCATTGGTGCAGACAACGAACGTGCCCGTCTCCGCAACCACAAAATTGCCGCCCGTCATACCGGCCTGCGCCGACAGGATCAGCGGGCGCGTGGCCTCGCGCTGACATTCCGTCAGGTAATGGGCATCCGCATTGTCAGGATCGGAACCGATTGTTTTGGCAAAAACACTCGCGACATCGGTCCGCAGCTTGTGCACGGCAGGCACGACAACATGGCTGGGTGCTTCATCATCCAGCTGCTGGATACGCTCGCCAAGATCCGTTTCGATGACCTCGACATTGTTCTCGGCCATGAACTCCCGGAAGCCACATTCCTCCGTCAGCATCGACTTGCTCTTGATCAGCCGCTCGACGCCCTTGCTACGCAGGATCTCGAGAACAATGGCGTTATGCTCGGCCCCGTCCTTGGCCCAGTGGACCTTGATCCCGTTGGCCGTCGCATTTTTCTCGAACAGCTCAAGATAGTAATCGAGTTTGGAAAGCGTGTGCTCCTTGATGCCCGAGGCCAGGTTTCTCAGCTCTTCCCATTCCTCGATCCCATGCATTTCCTTGTCGCGCTTCTGGCGCAGGTCCCACAGACGCGCGTCATGCATGGCCTCGTGTTCGGTCGCCGCCATGAAGCGGTTTGCCGCCTCGGACTGATCGACCGGCCGGTTCCCGTGGATCTTCGCACCACGGGGCTGAGGCTCCGAAATCCGCGATTTCAGCGGCCGGGAGGATGCTGCCCCGTGATCCAGCTGATCGGCATGGGGATCGGTCAGTTCTTCATGCAGTTCGGCGGTCATGCGCGTGCTCCATTCAGGATCTGGGCGATGTGGATGTATTTGAGATTGGCGCCCATTCGCCGGGCACAGCCTTCCTGATGCATCATGCAGGAGCTGTCGGAGGACGTGACATATTCCGCCCCGGATTTCAGCTGGTCCGTAACCTTGTCCTGACCCATCTTGGCCGAGACACCTTCCTCGAACACGGAGAACGTACCGCCAAAGCCGCAGCATTCGTCAGGCCGCGTCAGATCGGCGAATTCGATCCCCTTGACCATTTTCAGGAGCGCTTTTGGCTTGGAAAACGGCTCCTCACGGCGCTCGGTCATGCTGGCGATCCGCAGATTCCGCAGCGTGTTGCAGTTGTTGTGAAGCGCAACACGATGCGGAAACTCGGCCCAGGGAAAGGCATCGACTTTCAGGACGTCATGCAGGAACTCGACCAGCTCGTAGGTCCGGCTGCGAACATGTTTGACGGCATCGCCCTGCTCAATGGCCGTCATGTTGTTGCGGACCTGATTCGTGCAGCTTCCGGACGGCGTGACAATATAATCGTATTTCTCGAAATTACGGACGAACAGCTCTTCCGTCTTGGCCGCTTCACGCTCACAGCCCGTATTGGTCATGGGCTGGCCACAGCATGTCTGGTCAACGGGATATTCAACGGACAGCCCAAAGCGCTCCAGCAGTTCCAGAGTCGCAATTCCTGTCTCGGGGTGAAACATGTCCACATAACATGGAACGAACAGACCGACCTTCATGGGGAATACCTTTGTCTTCAATCATCTCGTGCGACGACAGTCTCATGAAAATAGCGCAGAAACAAAAGACAAGTTTACGGGAGAATCGAAGTCATCATAACCAGAGTATTTTAGTCCTGATAATAACACCAAAACAGAATAGTGAATTATGGATGCTTTGCAAATTACAATGAATAAATGTATTTCACATCCTTAAGTATTAATTCATGCCTCCATTAAAATTCTCCGGCCGTGCAATTCCATCCCCAATACCAAATCCCTTCGATATAGAATGTCCGGAAGAATTTTTTTCGCCCCTGAAAGACAGACAGTCCTGCCATTAACGGAAAATTATATCGAGGCTGACATCCTCGTAACATCCTGCGTTTTCTGAGAAGTACAGATCCGTGCTGAGTGTGAATAATGCCGCCGTTCTCTCCGGGCTCCAGGCCCTGTCCCAGGCCACCACTGCGCTGAACAAGGCCGAAACAGCAGTCTCAACCGGAAAGAGCGTCTCGACCGCCTCGGACAATCCGGCGATCTATTCCATTGCCAACACCATGCAGGCCCAGTCCTCTGCCCTGACCGGCATTTCACAGGGCCTGAATGTTCTCGGACAGGTTGTCCAGACGGCCAGCGCCCAGGGCACGCTCATCAACAATGCCCTGACCTCCCTCGCCGCCAATATCAGCGAAGGACAGAATACCGGCATCGACACCAGCACCATCAATACCCAGATTTCCCAGACACTGACCCAGATCGACTCCATGGCGTCATCCGCCACATTCAACGGCGTCAATCTTCTGGCGGGCGCCCTTGTCAGCGGCGTCAATTACAATACCGCCTCCACCTCCCTGGACGTGTATGGCGGAACGCTCAAGATTGCCGGCAACAATGCCACCTCCGCAGGGCTCGGCCTTTCAGGCCTCAACGTCGATCAGGCCGGTGTCACCATTCCGTTCGACCCGGAATCCCTGGTCATTGCCGGCCCCCAGACCACAACCCTGACCCTGCACAACATCGCCCAGGCCACAGGCACCGGAACGGCCCAGGATCCGGCGGTCCAGTACCAGTTCGTCGCCGAGGAAAGCGATACCGGAGCCAATAATCCGGGGACATCCACGCTGGCCACGATCAATACCGCCATAGGAGGGGGAGCGGATCTTCAGTGGGATCCGAGCACCGGCGACCTGACATCCGGCAGCAACACCGTCATCACGTCCCAGTATACTGACCCGAATGGTGTGAAATTCTATACGCTGAATTCCGGCGAAGCCATTCAGGTCTCGCAGGGCAGCAACGGCAATCCGGTCTATACCGTGAGTTCGGCATTCGATGCGTTGGGCAATCCCACCGCACAGAGCGTGATCACCCCCGTCACCATAACATCCGCCGGGTCGGGGAAAATGGACGACGAGGCCATTTCCGACACATTCATGACAGCCATTTCCGGCCAGGGTTTCCATGTCGACCGCAGCAGCACCGATGGCGCACTGACCATCAGCGGCGGGAACATCTACGCGCCATCCCTGTCTTCCAGCCCCAGTGTCTCCGCCCTGACCAACGCCATCAACACGGCACCTCTGTCCGGCCACATCGTTGCCGTGTCGAGTGATACCAAAACCGTCTCCGTCGCCCAGAGAAATGACGATGGCACCCTGGCTTACGACAGCAGCGGGAACATCAAGACCACACCTTCAACGGAAAGCTTCGTTTCCACCTACGGGCAGCAGGTCAGCCTGAGCTCTGCCCAGGCCAGTCTCGCCGATCCCATTGCCACCCGGATGGATTTCAACACGAATGGCACCGCTGCCGGAAAGGATGGCTACCAGCTCGTCCTGAACCAGACGACCAGCGACGGAAAGCTTTCCAGTTCGCAGACCATCGCCGGCAGTCTCCAGTCCCTGGTCGATAGCACGCCGACAATGACCGTGGATGCCGCCACCGGCATTCCGGCACCTTCAAAAATCATTTCCCAAAGTGGTGGCAGTACGGTCTTCGCAATCTCCACGACTCCTACAGGCGTTCCCATGTATGTCAGCCTTGAAAAGGACGGAACAACCGGCAATCTGACCTATGCCGTCTCGTCATCTTCCGACTTTCCGCAGGGAGAGACGCAGAATATCGTGGCCGTGAACGTCACACCCGACATGACGTCCCCTTCCACGTATCAGGACAGTCTGTTCACCCCGATCGTCGACACGCTGACCTCCCTGGGGATCAGTACGGCCTCCAGCAGCATCGACAGCGGCACGCTTTCCATCGTTGCAAGCGGTTCGAATATCGCGGGCTCCCTTCCTTCCGGCACGGTCACCGCCGATGACGGAACGCCTGTCTGGGCAACGCCAGCAGCGCCTTCTGTCTTCAGCAACATCCAGCACCCTTATGACAGTACGCTGGATACCTATCTTTCCGTCTACCAGTCCGTACCAGCCAACAGCTTTCTGCTGGCCGCAGACAGCAGAAACTTTTCTGGAAGTACGATCACAGGCCAGCAGGTCAGCGGTTATCAGGTCGCGATCGGAGCCGTAACAGCTGCCATTTCGAAAATGACGTCCATCAACGCCAACCTTGGCGACAGCACCGACCTCATTTCGCAGCTGACGAAGAACACCGCCGCCCAGCAGGACGCCATCACGACCGGAATATCCGCCCTGACCGACGCCGATCTGGCAAAACAGAGCGTTCTGCTTCTTTCCGCCCAGACCAAACAGCAGCTCGCCGTGCAGTCCCTTTCGATCATGGATGGCCAGTCCTCAATGATCCTCAAGCTTTTCCAGGGCTGACAGGGCGTCAGGAACCGGCTTTTTCCATAAGCGCCACGACATGCTTCAGGATATGCCGTTCATCATACGCCTCAAGCGCGACCTGCCTTCCGGCCGCACCCATCTTCTGTCTTAACGCTGCATCCTGCGTCAGTGTGCGCAGGGCCTTTGCGAGAGGCCCGGACAGGCCCGGCGAAACCAGAAATCCGGTTTTGCCATCAAGCACCTGCTCTCTCGGTCCCCGGACATCCGTCGCCACAACCGGCAATCCCGTCAGCATCGCTTCGATGACCGACATGGGCAGCCCTTCGAAATGGCTGGGCAGCGCAAACACATCTGCGGCCCTCAGCAATTCGGGAACGTCTTCACGATATCCAAGCATCCGCAGACGCGGGCCGAGACGGTCGCGCGCGCACGCGAAGGCTGCCGTCAGATCCGCGCCATGATCCGAAGGCAGACGCTCCCCGACCACCCAGAGCTCCGCCTCCGGCACATCTTCCATCGCACGCAGCAGTTCGGGATGACCCTTATGCCGCACCAGGCGCGACACCACGATGACCACCGGCCGGTCTTCCGGCACCCCGAGTTCCCTGCGCAAGCGTGCCCGCGTCTCCGGATCGGGATGGTAGCGCCGGGGATCACGACCGTTGCCGATCGCTATGGGGTTGCGGTTCAGATGCAGGCGGCGTGCGTCCCGCGCCTCTTCGCGCGAGACCGTCATATACAGATCCGTTATGCGCCCTGCCGCCCATTCCAGGATCAGGGAAAGCATTCGGCGACGCCATGATCCCGGCTGATTGAACAGGAAGCCATGGCAGGTGTACGCCACGACACGCACCCCGCAGAGCCGCGCGGCAAATCGCGCCAGAATGCCGCTGATCGGCATGTGCCCATGGACCAGATCGGGCTTTTCCCGCCGGATCAGCCGCACCAGAGCAACAAAGGCCCTGTACTGCGCCACCGGTGAAAAGGAGCGGGCCATCGGAACACCATGCACGGTAAAGCCCTCGGCCCGCACAGGCTCCAGATGGGAGCCTTCGGCACAGGCCCCCTGAACGTCATGCCCGGCATCACACAGCTCCCGCATCAGCGGCAGCAGGAACTGCCGGAGCGCAAAATCCACGTTGGTGATTTCAAGTATCTTCACAATCGCATCCCGGACACGAAACAGCCTATTCCGGGATGCGTTCGAGCAGCCAGGTCACGCTCTGATGGGTCCGTTTGACCGCCTTCTCGGCGCCAGTTTTTTCATCAGCCGGCGCGGCCTCTCCTTCTGACGGAGCCACGTCAGGAAGGGCCCGCGGCGTAATGATGATCTGCTGGCAGACTTCGCGCTTCCCCCGTCCCAGATAAACGTCGTTTTCCAGCCTCACGACCCCGTCGCGTTGCCTGAAACGCCAGATCGTCCCGCCAACCTGCAGAATGATGTCCTCATCGTCCTGCGTCACTTTCACATCCGGATGGATATGGAAGCGGATGGCAAAGTCGATGTTGCGTTCCCCATCAATGATTTCCTGCCCGCGCAGATCCTCACCATCGGAGCCGAAATACAGGCGACGGGTCCATTTTGCGCCCAGCGGCGCGTGGTAGCCATCATGCGACAGATCCAGCCAGTGCGCGGAACCATCCGTCTGATGATCGCAGGACACGGTAACCGGCCGGCGCGTCATGCCGCCATCCGGTCCGAAGTCCGCGGACGACAGACCATCTGCTACCAGTACCGTATGCGCGGCACTGCATCGCATGGCATCCCGCCAGGCCCCGACAACGGCACTTCCACAATTCACGAACAGGCGATGACGCTGGTGCGAGAACTCGAAGGACAACGTTCCGGCATGCGCCATGTTGTCAAAACCGGCTGGCGGGGGGGGGCCGCTGTCCACCAGCAGCAGTGATTTGCCGAGTGCCAGCCGCGTGAATTTTCCCTGCGGCATGGCAGGCGCAATTAGCTTCTGTCGCGAGCCCTGCGCCAGAACGTCTTCCACAGCGGCACTGTGCCGCTCGTTCGCTCCGTTAAAGACCGCAAGACCGCCATCCCCGTGCCGCATCGCCCGCAGAACGGGACAGACCTTGTCCAGCGCCCGGTCGATAAAGGGCGGAACACTGGCATGGGCGGTGCGAAACATGACGGACATTTCCGCCAGTTCCCGCGCAACAAGAAACTGCGCCTCCGGGCTGCGCTCCACCACTGTGCCATCCGCCAGAACCAGCCGCTCCAGTTCCCCGGGCAGATAGCGCAGGAATCGGGACATGAACCCCGTCTGCTCAGGCATCGCCATGGCTGCCGCCAGCAGTCCCCGGAATGCCATCAGGCCACGCGCACCCTGCGGGGGCAGAGGCAGAAGGGCCGCGATGGTCCGGCCCTCCACCAGCATCCGTTCCATCAGACGCTGCTGAAGCCGCGGATCGGCGGAGGCCAGGCAGAACTCATGATTCGACAGCCACGACGCCAGACGCGACCCCGTGACACACGCATCGCGAACCAGCGGATCGGTTGGCGGATGCGCCAGCCAGTCACTGACGAGTCCCCGCGCGGTCAGACGGGCCCTGTCGCTCCCGAGGGTCCGCAGATCCCGCAACCAGCTGAATCCGTGGAGCCATTCGCGCACCGGCTCCGGCCAGGGACCACGCTCCCAGTTTCCGTTCGGCAGCGGATAATCCTGTCGGTCGAAACGGAAATGGCCGCCAATCAGGCGCGCACCCTGATCCGGATTGCCTTTCCAGGGATCACGGAACGCATGCACTGGGCCTTCGGAAGCAGGCCCCCCGAAGGGCAGACGGGCAAGGGAGAGACGAAGACCTCGAAGCCAGCGACTGCCTGTCATCCGGTAATCTGTTCCACGAACGGCCCTTCAAGCGCCCTGATGGCCGCGTCCCGGTCCTCTTTTCCGAAAATGGCCGATCCGGCAACGAGCATGGTGGCACCGGCCTCGACCACGCGTGGTGCCGTACTGGGGTCGATCCCACCATCCACGGCGAGGATGATGTCACGACCGCTCTCACGGATCATTTCCGCGAGCGTCCTGATCTTGGAAAGCTGGCTGTCGAGGAAACTCTGGCCACCGAATCCCGGATTGACCGTCATCACGAGGATGATGTCCACCAGATCCATGACTTCCGACAGCGCCACGGCAGGCGTCGCCGGACAGATGGCAACTCCGGGACGGCAGCCCAGGGCGCGGATGGTCTGAAGCGAACGGTGCAGATGGGGCGCGTTCTCGACATGCACCGTGATGTGATCGGCACCCGCTTTGGCCGTTGCTTCCAGATACGGGTCCACCGGATCGATCATCAGATGCACGTCGAATTTCGCATCCGTATGCCTGCGAAGGGCAGCGATAACCGGAGGGCCAAACGAGATATTTGGCACGAAATGCCCGTCCATCACATCAAGATGAAGCCAGGGCGCACGCGCAATGGAGGCGATCTCTTCCCCGAGACGGGAAAAGTCAGCAGCCAGAAGGCTGGGAGCGACGATGATCGAGGGCCGGTCAGTCATACTCTCCTGTATCGGCAAACCCATCGCGCGACGCAAGCCACATCCGCATCCGTGCGCATCTTCGTGAGCATCATGTCTGTTCACATACCCTTCCGGAACCCCGGCGTCCCTGAAACGTCCTGATAGCCACATCTGTCGACCTGCCCGGAGTGCCTCATGACCGACCGCCTTTCCCCCACCCTCCTCAGCCGCGACAGCTGGATCCGCCGCCCCTCTCACCGGGCATGGCTGGAAATGCAGGGTCGCCGCCTTCTGGATTTCAGCAAGGGCGGGTGCATAGACGGCGGTTTTACCGGGCTGGATTTGGAAGGCACGCTGCCTGAAAATGCGAAACCCGAAGCCACGCTGACCGCGCGCTGCGTCCATGCCTATGCCGTGGCGGAACTTCAGGGCCTCCCTGGAAGCGCGCCGCTCGTCGCCCATGGAATCCATGCCCTGCGCACGAATTTCCGTGATGATGCTCACGGCGGCTGGCAGCATTTCGCGGACAAAGACAATGATCGCAAGCAGGCTTACCTGCACGCTTTCGTAGCCCTTGCAGCCTCCTCGGCCGTCCTGATCGGGGCGGAAGGCGCAGGCGACCTGCTCCGGGATGCGATCGATCAGATCGAGACCCATTTCTGGAGCGAGGAGGAAGGCGTCATGCGCGAAAGCTTCGCCCCGGACTGGTCGGACGAGGAAGACTATCGGGGTGCGAACAGCAACATGCATTCCACCGAGGCCTTCATGGCGCTGGCGGACGTCACGGGAGACGTGAAATGGCTGCATCGCGCCCGGCGCATCGTCACGCGCTTCGTGCATGAACTGGCTGCGGCAGAAGGATTCGCGATGCCGGAGCATTTCAACCGCAACTGGACGCTCATGCGGGACTATCACAGCGACAAACCCAACGATGATCTGCGCCCCTACGGCATGACGCCCGGGCATTTCGTGGAGTGGGCCCATCTGACCCTGAAGCTGGAAGCCGCCCTTCTGCGTCACGGCCTGGCCACGCCGGAATGGATGCTGCATGACGCCCAGGCCCTGTTCGAAACCGGGATGAACACCGGCTGGAACGCCGATGGCCGGCCGGGCATGCTCTACACCATCAACTGGGAGCACGGCCCGCATAACCGCAGCCGCATCCACTGGGCGCAGGCCGAAGCTCTGACGGCCGCCATCAACCTCTACAAGCGGACCGGAAATCCCCATTACGAGCACTGGTACCGCATGATCTGGGACTATATCGACACGACCCTGATCGACCGCGATTTCGGAAGCTGGTTCAACGAAGTCAGCCCCGAAGGCGAACCCACCGAGACGATCTACAAGGGCAAGGGAGACCTGTACCACGCCTATCAGGCCACGCTCGCCCCGATGATGCCGCTTGCGCCATCTCTCGCGACTGCCATCGAACAGATTGGCGTTCCCTACTGATCGCTAACGCAAGGGCGCTTTCGTCAGCACATAGACCGGAAGCGCCACGGAATCCCGGAACAGGTACCAGAGTTCCACCATCCGGAAGCGGCACGGCGCCGCCCCCGAGACCGGTTTCACCCCAGCCCGGCGAAGCGCCCATTCCGACCGCAGGACATGAAACCACTGCGTGACCACAATAGCGCCCTGGGGATGCAACCGGGCGACATGCAGGGCCGTCAGCCAGGTGTTGTTTCCGTGCGAATCCACAATGATTGCCGAAGCCGGAACATCCCTGGCTATCAGCCAGTCCGCCATGATCCGGGCCTCGTCCTGATGGTTGCCGCTTTCGATCGCACCGCTCACCATGATCGTCCGCACAAACCCGGCACGCCACAACCGCAGCCCTTCTTCCAGCCGCTCCCGCAGCGCCGGACGAGGCTCCCCGTTCTGCGTAACGGCTGTTCCAAGGATAACCGCCATTTCCGAGCGGACCGGCACAGCCGAGACACCCCGGAACGCGACCCATCCCATCCAGAGCAGCAACAGACCGAACAGCACCACGGCACCAGCCAGTCCCCGACGCAGTCTTCTGAGGATCATGCCCCGGGACGTCAGGAACATGTCTCTTTTCCAGCCTGCAACCGGTGCAGGTAAAGCAGTGCCACCCCGGCCGCCAGAATCCCGGAGAGCGATCCCACCCCCAGCGCCCAGCGAGGGCCCAGACAGTTCGCAACCATGCCCACCAGCGGTGCCCCTAGCGGAGACGATCCTGCAAAGACGGCAAAACGGATCGACACCACACGACCGCGCATGCCCGGATCAGTTGCCAGCTGCATGTAGCTGTTGCTGACCGCCGTGAAGGTCAGCGACGCCATGCCGGCCATGACCAGCGTGACGGCAAAAGCCCAGTATCCCGGCGAAAGCGCGCCCAGCAGACAGGCCAGACTGAAAACGACGGCCCCCTGCGGCAGGGCGGAAAACTGCATGGTCTTACGGCTGGCCGCGAACAGGGCCCCGGTGATCGTCCCGACCGCCATGGCCGAATTCAGAACACCATAGCCATGCGCCCCAACGTGAAAGACGCTGACGGCCATGGTTGAGATATAGATCGGGAAATTGAGCCCGAACGCCCCGAGCAGAAACAGCATGAACAGGATGGTCCGCAGGTCATCACGCTTCCAGACGTAGCGCACGCCTGTCAGAAGATCCTGTTTTTCCTGATGCGCATTTTCGGGTTTGACGGGCGCAAGACGATGCAGTTCCTGTGTCCGCAGGGAGAGGAGCGACATCAGCACGCCATAAAACGAAAGCCCGTTCAGAATGAACGACCAGCCCGAACCGAGTTCCGCGATACAGAACCCCGCCACGGCCGGCCCGATCATGCGCCCTGCATTATAAGAGACGGAATTGAGCGCAACGGCGTTGGCCAGATCCGCTTCACCCACCAGTTCGCCCGCGAAAATCTGCCGCACCGGGCTGTCGAACGCCGCCACACAGCCGCTCAGAAACGCAAACAGGTCCACTTCCCACAACCGGATCAGGCCCGTCACCACCAGAACCCCCAGCGCAATAGCCAGCGTTCCAAGTGCGGCCTGGGTCAGCAGCAGAAAGCGATGCTTCTCCACCCTGTCGGCGATTTTCCCGGTCCAGAAAATCAGCAGGAGCGGTGGCGCGAGCTGAAGCGCCATGACGATGCCGACAGCCGTCGCATCATGCCGGGTCAGTTCCGTCAGAACCAGCCAGTCCTGCGTCGTCATCTGCATCCAGGTCCCGATATTCGAGACCAGGGCCCCCATGGCCCAGATGCGGTAGTTACGTCTCCCCAGAGAACGGAAAGCCTGCCCCATCATGGGCAGGATCCGTCATTCTGGGCAAGGGAGCACAAGGGACGAGCCGGCATGCCGCCAGTGTCGGGAATATCAGGCCCGATGTCGAGGCATGTCGCGATAATGTTCCACCGGCCCGGCCGGGACCGTCTTTTCAGACTTCTGCCGCAGCCAGACTCAGGTTTGCAGGATGCATCCAGTCATCGGACGGCTGCGCAGGAGCAAAACGGAATCTGGACAGTTCGGCAAAAAGATCCTTCGCCTCGTTGCTCAGGTTCCGGCACGCCACGTTGACCTCTTCCACCATCGCAGCATTCCGCTGGGTCATCTGGTCCATTTCGTTGATGGCCTTGTTGATCGTCTCAAGACTTTCAGCCTCACCCGTCGTGGACCGGGAAATCTCTTCAAGCAGTGACGTGATCCCGTCCACATGCTGGCTGATGACCTTCATCGACCGATCCGCTTCGCCGACGAAATGAACACCTTCTTCCACCTGACGCCCCGAGGACGTGATGATGTTGCGGATATCCTGGGCTGATTTGGCCGAACGCTGGGCCAGAGCCCTGATCTCCTTTGCGACCACGTCAAATCCCCGCCCCGCCTCACCGGCGCGCGCCGCCTCAATCCCCGCGTTCAGCGACAGCAGATTGGTCTGGAACGCGATCTCCTCGATCAGGCCCAGAATGCTCTCGACCTGCCGCGAGGAAGCCCGGATTTCCCCCATCGCCGTATTGGCCGAATGCATGACCCCCGAAATCACAACCGTCTGGGCCCGTGTTTCCAGAGACGTCTCACGCGCCTGCACCGCGGAGCGGGCGGTTTTGCCAACTGTCTGCGTAATGCTGTTAAGCGACGCGGCGGACTGGGCAAGGTTGACGGCCTGCCGTTCTGTCCGCTCGCTCAGTTCCGCGGAAGCCGAAGCGATTTCCGACGTCCCGTTGGCAATCATGGACGTCGCATCGGAAATCCGGGCAATCGCCGTGCGGTAAATATGGATGAGTGTATTGAAATCCCGCCGGAACTCTTCAAACCGGTCCTGAAAATGCTCCTGGAACGTGAAGGTCAGGTCCCCCTTCTTCACGATTTCCATCCCGGCGCAGATCGTCCCGATCGTTTCGCTCTGCAGCCGACGGATGCTTTCGCTCTTTCCGGAGAGTTCCTTCTGGATACGCGCGGCCTCACGGGCCTCGCTGGCCGAAACTTCCTGAAGCTTCAGCTGGTTCTGGCTGTTTTCGCGGAAGGACTGAAGGGACCGGGCCAGACGCCCGGCGCAGTCCTGATGATGAAGGCACGGAATGGTAATGTTGAGCGCGCCCCCGGCCACTTTTTCAGTGGCCGCCGTGATCTCCTCGAAGGGAACCGCGACGATACGGATGGCAAATCTGGCGATCAGGAGCGTCAGGGCAATCTGGAACAGCAGTCCCGCGCACTGCGACAGGGTCTGTTCATGTCGATAATGCACGAACAGATGCTGAAAAACCTGCTCAACCATGAACTGAAGCACAGAAACCAGAATCAGAACGGCAAAGAGTACCTTGATTTTCTGGCGGACATAGGCGGTTTTTTCAATCCAGTTCAGCATGAGAGCCTTTTTGACCTCGGGTCTCACGCTATGTTCATGGAGTGGCGTGAGTGTTTGTAAATTTATATCTGCCGCTATTAATAAAAAATGAATATCCCTCTCGAAATTGTTTGCAACATACCCCCGCCCGTATGCGACGCCCGGCTTCAGACGGCTCCGTCATGTTGACAATTTCTCTTCCAGAGAGGATTTGTGACGCTTCACCGTGGGGGGCTCCGGCATGGGGCTGAGATTCTGCTGGTGTGACCCTTAAAAGTCATGCGGCGCAGTGACCCATTGAACCTGATCCAGTTCATACTGGCGGGGAGGGATGGTGGTCGCTGTCTGCCCGACGCATGCCCATGCACAACGCAGCCAGCAGCTTGAACCTTTCCTGTCAGAGCTGAGATCTCATTGCTTGCAGGCGAGGAGTCTCTCATCATGGCACACAGACAATTCCCGGCCCTTCCGGCCCCAGCGTCTGTCAGACCATACTGCCCCCCGACCCGGGAAACGCCCGCGTCTCCCGTTTCACGTTCGCGATACCGCAGCCTTCTGCCCGTCCTGATCGGCACAACGGTCTGTTTTTCGGTCGCGCGTGCCGCCGATACCCCGGCTACGACCAAACCACCGGTCCAGCAGACCGCAGCGCAGGCCGTCAAGTCCCCCAGAGCCGAGCACATCATCGTGCACCGCATTGCGGACAGCGCTCCCGGCAACCAGCCGGGGGGCGGACTGATCCATCTGCAGGACGGCGTGAAATCCGTCAGTACGGTCAGTCAGGATTTCATTTCCAAACAGGCCCCGATGGCAACGGCCTTCCAGCTTGCCTCCATGCTGCCCGGCGCCAATGTCGCCTCATCCGATCCGATGGGCTTTTCACCAAATACGAACATCACCGTCCGCGGTCTCGATAACAGCGCCATCGGCTATGTCCTCGAAGGCATGCCGCTGAATGACGTGGCCTATTATTCCGGCACGCCGAGCCAGTTCGCGGACAGCGAGAACTATCAGGAAATCGCCCTGGCGCAGGGATCGGCCGATCTCGACAGTCCCGTTCTGAACGCGGCCGGCGGCCTGATGAACCTGACATTCCGCGACCCCGCCAAAAAGGCCGGTGGCGATGCCAGCGTGTCCTATGGGTCCTACAACACCAACCGCGAATTCATCCGCCTCGATACCGGCGACATCGCCCATACCGGCATCCGTGGCTTCGTGTCCTATTCCCATGGCGCAACCGACAACTGGCGCGGACCCGGACGCGACGAGAAACAGCACGTCGATTTCAAGTTCCTCAAGGAATGGGGACAGGGCAACCGCGCCAGTCTCCTTGGCTCTTTCAACACGACCATCACAAGCTGGTATCCCGAACCGACAATGGAAAGCTGGAAATCGGACGGCATCAAAGGCCAGAACAACCTTCTGGCCCGCTATGACAGCAGCAATCCCGAAAACGGCGCGAATTACTGGCGCCTGTGGCGTGACGGAGAACGCACGCTTTATGGCGGAGCGCCCGTTCACCTGACACTGACAGACCGTCTGTCCCTGGACGTCACGCCTTACGCCCAGTTCGCCTATGGCAACTGGCCGGGTGGAAGCACGATGTCCACCTCCGGTCTCTATCAGGGCACGCAGGCCCTGTCCGACACGCTGAACCTGCCCGGCGCGCAGGACGGCGTCGGCGTGGTCCGCGCGGATTATACCCAGCGCAGCTACCGCTCCGGCTTTACCAGCGCCCTGCATTACAAGACCGGCTGGAACGATTTCGTCCTCGGTTACTGGTACGATTACGGCGACGACAACGAGCAGCAGCCGTTCACAGCCGTCCAGACCAATGGATATGCCCCGGACATCTGGGCAGAAAACGGCAAGGACGTGATCCGCCTGTCAAACGGCGAGCGGCTTCTGGGCGGCAGTTTCCATACCATTTCCCAGACCAATGCCCTGTTCGTCGGCGACCACATGTCCCTGCTGCACGACCATCTGGCCATCGATCTCGGCTTCAAGGCCGTCATGATGAGCCGCGACGGCACGAACAGCCTGCCGGGCCCGCAGTACCATGTCGCGTCCAACAGCATGGAGCCCCTGCCCCGTCTGGGCGTGCGCTGGCGGATTGATGGCGAGAACCAGCTTTTCTTCAACGCCACAACCAATTTCCGCGCACCCGACCAGACCGCACTTTACAACACTTATGACCCCTCATCAGGCGAGATGTACGGAACCGGCTCCACGGATGTCCGCAACGAATATTCCATTTCCGAAGAGCTGGGATATCGCCGGACGGGGCGCTGGATCATCGGCAGCCTGACGCTGTTCAACTACAACTTCACCAACCGCCAGATCTCCACCCAGGCCGTGCAGAACGGCTCCATCGTCAGCACGACCATGAATGCCGGCGGCCAGACGTCACGCGGCGTGGATGTGGAAATCGGCCTGCGCCCCTGGCACCATTTCAGCCCCTATGTTTCGGGTGAGTACCTGCACGCCACCATCGACAATGACCTGATGTCCGGCGGGGACCTTCTGCGCACCCGTGGCAAGATCGCTGTCCGCAGCCCAACCCTTCAGGCCGCGGCCGGGCTGAGCTACGATGACGGACACATCTTCGGCGTCGCCACCGTGCATTACACCGGCCACCAGTACGCCACGTTCATGAATGACGAGCGCGTCTCGGATCATACGACGGGTGATCTCGCCATCGGCTACCGCTTTTCGGATCACGTCCATCTGCATCAGCCGACCCTGCGGATGAACTTCATCAACATCACGAACGAGCACTATCTTTCCGGCGTGGCCAGCCCCACCCTGAACGCCAAGGACACGACCGGCGTCTATGGCACGACCATCGCCGGCAGTGCCCCGAGCTATTATATCGGTGGCGGCTTCGCGGCCCTGTTCACCGCCTCCACAGGATTCTGAGCATGGCAGAGGCATCCGGACAGTTCGGCGTCAACGGTCCCGAAAACAAACGGGACTGGCCGGCACTGTCGGATGCCGAAGCCTGCGAGGTCCTGTCCCATTTCCCGCTTCCAGCCCCAGCCCGACAGGTCGTCTGGCATGGACGGCGACCGTTTTCCTCAACGGGCGTCGTCTCGCTGGAAGATGGGAGTCGGGTTTTCGTCAAACGTCACGACCATTGCCTGCGCGATGCCACAGCTCTTGGGGAAGAACACCGCTTCATCGCGCATCTGGCCGAACAGGGCGTTCCGGTCGGCCAGACATGGCGTACGAAAACCGGCCAGGCCGCCCTCGATCTCGATAGGTCAGCATACGAAGTCTTTTCCATCATGCCCGGCCATGACCTGTACGAAACCGTGCAGTCCTGGGAGCCTTTCCACAATATCCGGCACGCCTTTTCCGGCGGTATGCATCTAGGCCAGTTGCATGAGGCTGCCAGAAGCTTTGACGCTCCCGCACGTCCTTCACGCCGCCCCCTGCTCTCGACATTCGAAGTCGTCACATCCCCTGACCTGATGGCCGGGCTGGAACGCTGGATTCCACAACAGGCCGGGCTGATAGAGGCCCTGACCCGTCATCCCTGGCGTGAGGATATCCCCGCCGCCCTGCTGCCGTTTCATGAGAGACTGAAACCCCATCTCGGCACGATCCAGCCCCGCTGGGGCCATGGTGACTGGCATCCCTCCAACCTGTTCTGGAGCGGCACCGGAGCAGACGCACAGGTCTGTGGCATTCTCGATTTCGGCATGTCGGACCGGACCTGCGCCGCCTATGATCTTGCGGTCGCCATCGAACGCACCGCCATTGCATGGCTCGAACCCCAGAACGACTGTTCCGTCATTCATGAACGGCTCGAAGCGTTCCTGTCCGGCTATCTGGCGCAATATGCGCTCTCCCGCGAAGAACGCCGTCTGGTGCCCCTTTTCCTGCCGCTTGTTCACGTCGAATATGCCCTCTCCGAAGTCGCCTATTACGAGACGCTGGTCCACGACCGGGCGGGCGTGAAAGCGGCCTATACGGACTATCTTCTGGGCCACGCGCACTGGTTCGCCTCGCCCTCCGGGCAGCAGTTCCTGCGCTGGCTGACCCGGACCCTTCAGGCCCCCTCATGTCCCTGATCGAAATTCTGGGTGCTGTCCTCAGCGCACTCGCCGTCTGGCTGACGTCACGTCGCAGCATGATCTGCTGGCCCGTCTCGCTGGCGGCAGCGGGGCTGTACTGCTGGGTGTTCCTCAAAGCGCGGCTCTATGCCGATGCAGGACTTCAGATCGCCTTCAGCCTCTACGTCATTTACGGATGGCGGCACTGGCGCCGGATGGAAAAACCGGATGGCCGGATCCGCGTCCGCCGCCCGACACGCCGTACCCTTCTGAACGGACTGCTCTGCGGCGCGGCGGGAAGCGCAGTCTGGGCCTTCGTCCTCACCCGCTTCACCAACGATCCCATGCCCGTCACGGATGCCACCCTCACGGCCTACAGCATCCTTGCCCAGTGCTGGGACACCATGCGCTATCGCGAAACCTGGTCCCTGTGGATCGTGGTGGACAGCGCCTATGTCGCGCTGTTCATCAGCCGCGGCCTTTACCCGACGGCGGTCCTGTATGCCGGCTTCGTCCTGCTCGCCGTCAACGGATACCGCCTGTGGAAGCCCGATCCGTCAGCCACCCCGTAATTCTGAACCAGAGGAAACCGCCTCTGTCATGAGGGACCGGGCGCGGTTCAGGGCTGCGTGCAGGATAATCGCTCTTTCAGCCATCGCCTGCGCATCATGCCTGTCGATCCCGTAGAAGAGCTGTTTGAATTTCTGATCCACGGCCTTCGCAAGCATGTCCGCATGCGCTGCGACCGCCGATTGCGCATCAGGAACGCGCCCGTTGAATGATGCCAGTTCGTTCTGGGCACTGGCCGGATGATACGCCATGCGATCCCCGGTCTGCATTGCCAGAACCAGCGCATCGGGGGCAGCGTGCAACCGCTCGAACGGAGCCAGCGCGTCATAGGCCGCACGCAGCAGGATCAGACGTCCCTGAAATCCATCCCGCCCCTCACGGCCTGCTCCAGAAACCGACGACCGGGACACCTCGATCACAACAGGCTTCCGTACAGTACTCGCCGCTACGGGAATGATCGTGGTCAGCGTATTCCCGTCATAACGCCATCCCGACACCTTAACCCGATCAGTAAATGCCAGCGGATGTCCATTCACACGCACGCTCTGCGGCGGCAGGTCTGCGGGCAGACGCAGTTCATAGACACGGGTGGGCGCAGACGCTCCCTGAACAGGCCCGATGACGATCCGCAGATCCGAGCCATCCGCAGAGCGAGATGCCTGTATCGGCAGACGCGCCGAGACGTCCTTCTGATAAGACGTCCCCTGCCCCGTATCATCATAAACATCATACCGGCTGCTCTGTCCGGGTTTGAGCGGCCAGACTTCCACACCCAGTCTTGCGGCAAGGCTGGCATCCGCCCCTGTTGCAGCCACACGCTGCGGCACGATCGCGCCTTCTTTCACCAGAACCGGTGTCTGCTCCAGCGTATAATGCCGTTTCAGCAGGCGCGGGCCTTCCAACCGGGCGCCGCTGCTTGCATCAATCCATGTGCCCGGGGGAACCCAGAGCGTCTGTTCCGCCAGACCTGTCCGGGGATCGGAAGGAGCCGTAACGGGGGCGACGACCATCTGTTCGCCAAAGACATATTCGCCTCTGGTCGCGTAGGCCTCGTCATTTTCCGGCCAGTCGTAATAGAGCGGATGCAGGAAAGCGACGCCGGTGTCATAGGTGCGGCGCGCTTCCGTATAGAGATACGGAAACAGCAGCGCCCGGCGGCGTAGCGCGTCCTGCATGATATCCGAATACGGTTCCGGATAGGCCCAGACGCGCCGTTCCGCATCCGGATTTTTCGTCGTGTGCGTCCGGAACACCGGACTGTAGACGCCGAACTGGATCCAGCGCGTATAAAGCTCTGGCCCTACCGCCCCCGGCGCGTGGCCGCCGATATCATGGCTCCAGTAGGCATAACCCACATTCGCCGCCGTTGCCGTAAACCACGGCTGAAACACCAGACTGGCCCAGTTCGCATGCGTGTCGCCGGAAAAGCCGATCTGATAGCGATGGTTTCCCAGCCCACCCCAGCGATGAAAAACGAGCGGCCGTGCGCCCTGGGACGCCTGCTCCATGAAGTGGAGATAATTCAGCCACCATGTCGGATTAAGCCCCGGCAGATCCGTCCTGTTCTGCTGCTGCCAGTCCAGCCACCAGAAATCCACGCCCTGCGTTTCCAGCGGACGATGCAGCACGGAAAAATACGCGTCCACATAATGCGGATCCGTCGGCGCAAAAGGAATGTACGGCCCGTGATCCGCAGGAAGACGAATCGCGGTTTCCATCTCCCGGTAGCGATCCTCCCAGGGCTGCACGCCTGATGCCGGATGCAGGTTCAGCGAAACTTTCACGCCGGCATCATGCATCCGCTGCAAAAAACCTTCCGGATCGGGAAACAGGATCCTGTTCCAGCTATAGCCAGTCCAGCCCAGCTTGTTCTTCGACAGGTCACTCAGACCGCGCGCGACCAGCTGGTCCTGCGAGACATGCCAGTCCATGTCCACGACAACCACATCCAGCGGCAGGGCGTGCTGCGCGAAGGCAGACACCATCCCCAGAAGATCCTGATCGCTATACGCCCAGTAACGCGACCACCAGACCCCGAACGCAAATTTTGGCGGAAGCGGAATTTTTCCAGCCACGCGCGTAAAATCGGCCAGCGCGGCCCGGTAATCATGACCATACCCGAAAAAATACAGGTCCTGCCGCGGACCATCCGGCCGTGCTACGGCCCAGGGCCATGAAAGCGGCGATGTCCCTATGCCAGACCCTGCTTTTGCCGCCGGAAAGTCACGGTCAAACAGCGGACGGCTGGAATCATCGACAACAGACCATCCACTGCGGGAGACCAGCCCCTGCTCCATCGGCTCCTTCAGCTTCGCACCATTCGAGCCGTCCAGCGTGCGGGTGGTGCCGAGAAGGTTCGCATCATCCGCCTGTCCCGGCACCCAGTGCGGCCGGACCGTCCCGCATGTAACGTCAACCGACAGATTTTCAGCCGTCAGTTTTCCATCGCCGGACGGATGGTAACGCAGCACCAGACAGGCGGTCCGAAGTTCCAGCGCCCCATCCTGATGCTCCTGCGTATAATGCGGTACTGGAAGACGACGGTTGATGAAGGCCAGGGACGCCCGGTCCTCAAACCGTCCGTCAGCAGGCCATTCCATCCGCACAAGACGGTCGGTCAGGACAGTAAACCGGGCATTTCCGAACCTGACGACCGCCCCGGCGTCCGCCACCGGCGAAGCCGGCTTTCCGTGCCCTGCCGCGTGCGCCAGTGCGGTAGACAGCATCAGGGCCGTCCAGACCCCGACCATCCTGACACGCGGACAAAACCATTGCCGCGCGAGCATTTCAGGCATCAATTATAATCCATGATGAGATGGAAATAGACGCCACGACCCAGATAGTTCGTATTGTCCGTGTACTGAAGTTTTGAGCCGGTAACGTTATTGAAATGCGTATTGGTAAGGTTCTGGACTTCGTACTTGAAGCTGACCGTTTTGTAGACCCGATGCCAGAACGCCATGTTCAGCATGAAGGTATCGCCCTGTCCGGTATTGTCGTTGGGCGTCGTGCCGAGACCGGTCAGGAACTTGCCGTTGTAGTTGGCAGTCGCCCGCAGGCCGCCATGGATGGCAGGGATATGCCAGGTCACGGCACCGTTCACCAGAACATCGGGCTGATAGATCAGGTGATTGGTGCGCATGAGCACACCGTTTTCGTAGTAGTGCATGTGCCCCTGCATCCAGGTGGCATTGACCGACAGATCGAAAACCTGCCCGAGGACGGCGATGGACCGGTCGAGGGCCGAAAACTCCACACCGCGCAGGATGGAGCTCGTCGCGTTCATCGGCGTCGTGCTCTCGTAGATTTCGCCGTCCTGCGAGTAGATGCTGGTCTGGTTGTAAATGTCGTCGCTGATGATCTTGCTGAAGAAGGTCGCGCTCAGAACGCCATTGCCATGATCGAAGAACTTGTCCAGCGCCACATCGAAGTTATGGGCCTTGCGGGGACGCAGATTGGGATTACCCATGCTGATCGTGCAGGTCGCAATACTGGTCTCGTCACTCGAACCGCAGGTCATCTTTTCGGCCTGCGCGATATTGGACGGTGTCGGACGGCCGATGGAGCGGCTGTAGGAGGCGTGCAGATTGATGCTCATCGGGAAATGATGAACGATATCGAATGACGGCAGCGGGTTGATGTAACTGCCATTCCGGCGGGCAAAATTGCTCGACGCAATCCCGTTGGAAGATGTCGGCGACCAGGACGTGTAGTTCACGTTATCCGCCCGCACACCAGCAATGAACACGGTCTTGGGCAGCGCATAATGCAGCGAGAGATACCCGTCCGTGACATCCTCACGATACCGGTAATCGCTCATCGTCGAATTATACTTGCTGGTCGCTGCATTGGCCGCACTCTGCGACAGCTTGGACCAGTCATAGGTCAGGCCATTCACGTTCATGAACACGAACGGAATGCTCCAGCGCCAGGGGTAATAATTGGAATACATGGCGTCACTCGTGACATTGGCGCCGTTGTTCCAGATCTTGTCCTGTTCATTGAACTGGATGTTGAATTCCCGCCATTCAAAGCCCGCAGCCAAACCGAAGCCGCGCGCGCCGGGGGCGATATTATAGTTGTAATCGGCTCTTACCGTCGGGATGCTCTCGCTGGACTGCCGCCACTGCTGCTGCATCTGGTAGGATTTCCAGGTCGCGTTCTTAACGAGGTTCGGATTGGACAGGGAGTCGATCCGGAACATCTCGCCATTTTCGGGGTCGCCCGAATAATTGGCGTAAAGCTTGCTCGGATAGGTCCGCATCCGCTCGAGCGGCTGGTAATTGTCGTAATCTTCCCACGTGTAACCGGCACGGATCACCACATTATGCTTGCCGTGCGTCCAGTCCAGATGTCCGATCAGGCCATTGGAGCTTCGTGAATATGTATCCTGGATGCGTCGTGAGTAGATGCTGTAAATATTCTGCGTGCCGCTGGTGGCCGTCTGATTGGCGATATAGTTACTGTTGAAATTGTAATTGTTCAGATCACCAACCTGATTTTCCTGACGCCGATAGGTCCAGCCCAGAATGGAGGCCGTAATTCCGGTATTGATCGGCCGCCACTCCAGCTTTCCCGAACCACCCAGCGTCGTGACCGAGTTCGCGTATTCCGAAGTCGTATAGTTGGTGGGCGCGAGTTTGTGGTTCCATTTCGGAGACGTCGGTTCACTCGTCGCGGTGCCGGACGTATCGTAATACTGAAAATCGCTGACGCTGCCGGTCTGGTTGGTCACACGGTCCTGATAACGGCTCGAAATGATGATGCCGAATTCCTTGTTCTTGCCGAACCGGTCGGAAATCACGGCCTTCTCACCGGCACCCATGTGCTTGGAATGCCCGCTCAACCCGTTCTGCCCGGCCGATCCCGCGTAAAGGGAGTCGATGCCGTATCCGTCAAAATAGGCGTAACGCCCCTTGTGATCGAATGCGCTCATCGGGATCATGTCGATGACGCCGCCAATGGCATCGCCCGACTGCTCGGCCGTAAAACTCTTGTAGATGTTGGTGTGCGACGTCATTTCCACAGGCGTATCCTGAAGATTGACGCGCCTCGTTCCCGAACCGGTTTCACCGATCGAGGCCAGGGTCAGACCATCGACGGTGGTATGGTTCAGGTCAGGACTGATACCGCGCAGACTGACATAACGCGGTTCATCGCCGTTATAGATCGCCGCGACACCGGGCAGCAGGATCAGCGACGATGCGATGGACGAATTTCCACCCAGATTTTCAAACGGGTCATACGCAATGCTGTCGACAATGATGTTCGACGTCCGCTTTTCGGATTTTACCATCCGGTGCCCGTACGAGAAGATCTTCTCGACATCGTTGGCTTCAACATCGTTGTTATGCGGCGCTGCTTCCGACTTTCCCGGCGCCGGCGTGTGGGAAAGGACGGCTCCTTTTCTGTCGAAATAACTGACGGACAGCGACGTTCCCGCAAGCAGGGCGCGCAATGCGGCCTGATCGTCCATCACGCCTTTGACCGCGTGCGGGTGGATGCCCTGAGCCGTCCCGCCCGGCACCGCAACACCGATGCCGGTGATCTGCTGGTACCGTGCAAGCGCCGCCGGCAGACTGCTGGAATCGATATTGAATTCATGGCTCGCCGCATGCGCGACGTTCCAGGAGCCGACCACTCCAAAAGAGAGGAGGGCGGCATGCAGTCTGAAGCACTTCATCGTGTTCGAATAATCCTGGAGCAAGGAGAGCGTTCGCAGAGGAAGACGCGCGCTTCCAAAAATACCGACACGATTTTTCAGGAATAATTGTTAAGCTTTTATTTCACTCCACAACCCCATAAGGAATCTTACCTTATATACCCTGTTATTTTCGGGGATTGTCTTATAATTTTCATAAATAACCAGCTTATTCACCTCTCCAATACCATGATACGGAACGCCGCCACAGGATACAGCCCTGAAGGAACGTTATGTCCGGCGCGCCAGTACGACCTTCACAGCCCCCCCGAAATGTTGAGCACACCTCTCCTGCGAGTGAGCCCGCCAGCCCTGTATCCCTGCCGGAAGAGGACTGCTTCGACTGGATTGCCCGGGCCATTGTCCCGCATGAACGTGCCGTGAGATCCTGGCTCGGCACGGTACCTCTGCACGGTGTCACGCGCGACGACATCATCCAGGAATGCTACGCCCGCCTCTGCACGGCCAAACCCCGTGACATTCAGGATGGCCGGGCCTTCTTTTTCCGGTGCGCCAGAAATCTGGTCATCGAGCATGGCCGCCGCGCCAAGCTCTATACGCTGATCCAGCCGGTTCATGACATGGAAGAGCAGCTTGCAGATGCCTCGCCGGATCCGGAACAGGTCTATGCCAGCCGGAAAAAGCTCGACTGGCTGAAGCAGAAGCTCAACGATATGCCGCAACCGTACCGAAATACATTCATTCTCCGAAAACTGTATGACTGCGATCAGGACGACATCGCGACCCGACTTGGCATTTCAAGACGGTCGGTCGAACGGCACATCGCAACCGGCCTCGCCTATCTCCTCAAGGCCAGAAGCGACGATTCCTGACACCCGCCAGTCAGACTTCTCCCCGGCGCCGGACACATCATGGAAAGCGCGCCCCCATCCCGCGACAGGGTCCAAAGTCGAAAGTATCGTTTCTTGCCTGAAGACAGATCAGAAGACAGCACCGCACGTGACGCCATGGCCGCACACTGGGTCATACAGCAGGATGCTCAATCCCTCACTGGCAAAGAACGTCAGGACTTCGAGGCATGGCTTGCTCAGGACGTGCGCAATTTCGGCGCGTATGTCCGCGCCCAGGCCTTCTTCAGGCATCTGAATTACCGCGCGTCTCCATCCCTGAGCCATGTCCCTGCCCGCAATACGCCGAGCCGTCCGCCCCGCACAGCGACCATATCGCGACGGCGCTTTCTGCCGCTTGCCGCCGCCTCGATCGGGAGCCTGATGCTGTACGATACGGCCCGGGACCAAACAGTCCGTCTGGAGCGCGGACACGAACTCCCCCGCAATTATGCCTGGCATCAGGGCGTGATTACTCTGGATGCCCTCACCACCGCTTACCTGCCGGAAGCGACCTCCAGCGACCGGATCGAGATGATCAATGGCCGGCTCGGCATCCAGCTTCATTCCGGGATCGTCTCGGTCTCGACAGACACCCTGCGCCTTACGGGAACAGCGGCGGATTTCGATCTGACACGCTCACCTCAAGGCCTGCGCCTTCAGCACTATGCCGGGACGCTCACCTGGCAGACCCCTGATGGCCAGCACCAGCTGACCACCCCCACAGCCGTCGAGTTCACGCAAGCCGGTCGCAGCCTGCAAGCGACCTGCCGCCCGCTCTCCCCCGATGACATCATCGAACAGACGGCGTGGCGACAGGGAACCCTCGTGCTGAACGACACAACGCTCCAGAATGCGCTTGCGCGATTTGCCCCCTATACACGCCTGAAACTCATGATCCGCGATCCCCATCTTTCAGGAAGCAGGATCTCCGGCAGCTTCGCTCTCGCGGCCCCTGAAGATTTCGCCCTGTCCATTGCACGCCTGATCCGATGCCGGGTTGAGATATCCAACAAGGGCATCGCCTTTACGGCGTAAAAAACACCCCGGACACCCTGGCTGGCTTGAGGCCTTCTGCTGAGCATTCGCAGATTTCAGATACCCCTACTTTCTCCTGCGGGCAGATCGGCCTATCTTTCCCTGCACTACAGTGCTGATTTTATTTCCACGGAAAGCCAAGCCTTCAATGCCAGACCTTTTCCAGAACGGTTCTCAGGACAATACCCGGTCCGTTCTGGTTGCCCTGCTGGCGAGCGGCATTGTCATCAGCGCCATCTGGATCCTCAAGCCGTTTCTTCCCGCCACGATCTGGGCCGTCACGATCGCGGTGACAACCTGGCCCATGCTGCGACGGCTTCAGACCTTCGTCGGAAACAGCCGCCGGGTGGCCGTTTCCCTCACCATCCTGATTGCGATGCTGGTGTTCATCCTGCCGCTCTGGCTCGCCATCACGACGGTTTCGAGCCATTTCGGCGATATCATCGCGCTGGTTTCCTCGTCTTCCACACTCCACATCCCGGATGAGCCGCCATGGATGGGCCGGCTTCCCCTGGTGGGCCCGCATATCGCGCCATTCTGGGACCGCATGCAGCACATGCAGTTCCCCGAAATGGTCCGGCAGGTCATCCCCGCCCCGGAAACCCTCATCCACACATTCCTGGCCTATGCGGGCAGTTTCAGCATTCTGGCCCTGCAGTTCATCCTCACGCTGGTCATTCTCGGCGTGCTCCTCATGCGCGCGGAATCAGCGATCGCCGTTGCGGACACGCTCGTCACCATTCTGGCCGGCAATCGCGGCAAGGAAATGCTCCAGCTTGCGGCCTACACGATCCGGGGGGTCGCCTTTGGCGTGACCGTCACCGCGGTCGTTGAATCCGCCGTGGCCGGGATCGGACTGAAACTCGCCGGTGCGCCCTGGGTCAGTATCCTGACCGCCGTGACCTTCATGGTCTGCCTGCTTCAGGCCGGCCCGGGCGTCACCCTGATCCCAGCCGTGATCTGGGTCTATTTCGACCGTGGTCTTGCCCCGGCAGCGCTTCTGCTCGTCGTCACCATCATCACGATCATCATCGATAACGTCTTGCGCCCGTTCCTGATCCGCAAACAGGCCGATATCCCGCTCATTCTCATCATGCTCGGCGTGATTGGCGGGCTCGGCGGACTGGGGCTGGTCGGGATCTTCATCGGCCCGCTGATCCTCTCCGTGGCCTATACACTGACCAAGAGCTGGATCAGTGACTCCCGCCAGACACCCCCACCCGTTTCAACGCCTCTGGACTCCTGAACCCTCATTCCGCCGCGACCGCACCATAGGCCTGCCGGATACGGCGGGCCTGATGGATGAAATACAGCTTGGCCCCCGTCATCCGGACCGAGCGGAACACGAGATAAAGCGGCGCCGTCAAAGCCGTGCGGGAAGTGAGCGGGATATAGACCACCTGCCCTGCGTGATGCTGCTGCATGGACTGGGGCACGAGTGAAATGCCCAAGCCCCCAGCCACAAGGTTCAGAGCGGCCAGAAGCTGCGGACCTTTCTGGCGGATCCGCGGGGTAAAGCCCGCGCCCAGACAGGCATCGACGATCGTCTTGTACAGGCCGTTATTGTACTGGCTCTGATACAGGATGAAGTCCTCGTCCTCGAGTTCAGCCAGCTTCAAGCCTCCCGCAGGCGCCTCTTTCGCCAGCCTGTGCGTCCGGGGTACAGCCACCACCATCGGCTCTTCCACAATCAGTTCGACCACCACATCCGACACATAGGGGATGGACGTCCGGACGAAAGCGACATCCACGGTATCTTCCCGGAGCGCCCCCAGAAGCTGGCTGGAATTACCTTCCGTCAGTGTCAGCCCCACATCGGGCCAGGTTTCGCGGAACTGACCCAGCATGTCCGGCAGACTGGGATGACACAGCGCGGAGTTCGTGAACCCGATCGACAGTTCTCCGGCCTCACCACGCACAATCCGCCGGACATCCTCAACCGTCTCATCCATACGCTCGATGACATCATATGCCCCCTTGAGCATGCTGCGCCCGGCCGGGGTCAGGCGCATACCACGGGCATGACGTTCAAAGAGCTGGACCCCAAGTTCCTGCTCCATACCCTTGAGCAGCCGGGTCAGCGGAGGCTGCTGGATCCCGAGCCGCTCGGCAGCACGCGTCAGGTTGCGTTCTTCGGCAATGGCGATGACGGCATGGAGATGTCTGAGTTCGATCATTCCATACCTTTAAGGTATGATGAAACCTTCCCGCAAACATTGGTTTCCACCATGAAACCCCTTTAAGGTCCCCCGCGTCACAGACACATCCTTTGACCGAACAGGAACGCGCCATGACCAAGACCATTCCCGCCACGCTCATCGCCGGTGACGGAATTGGCCCGGAAATCATGCAGTCGGTCACGACCGTCATGGATGCCCTCGGCGCCCCCTTCCTCTGGGATCACCAGAGCGCAGGCGTAGGTGCATTCGACCAGCACGGTACGGCCCTGCCCGAGGCCACGCTCGACAGCATCCGCCGCACCGGCCTCGTGCTGAAAGGGCCGCTGACCACGCCTGTGGGCAAGGGCTTCCGCTCCATCAACGTCACGCTGCGTCAGGCCTTCGACCTTTACGCCAATGTCCGCCCGACCCAGACGATCGTGCCCGGCGGTCGCTATGAGAACGTCGATCTGGTCGTGATTCGCGAGAACATCGAAGGCCTGTATGCCGCGATGGAGCATTACATGGCCGTGGATGGTGACCCCGAAGCCGTGGCATACGGCGCCGGGTTCAATACCCGCGCCGAATGCAACCGGATCGTCCGCTTCGCCTTCGAATACGCCGTGAAGAACAACCGCAAGAAGGTGACGCTCGTTCACAAGGCGAACATCCTGAAGATCCTGAGCGGCCTGTTCCTGCATGAAGGTCGCAAGGTCGCTGCGGAATATGAAGGCCGCGTGGCGCTGGAAGAACGCATCGTTGACGCCTGCGCGATGGAACTTGTGATCCGCCCGGAGAATTACGACGTCATCGTCACGACCAATCTGTTCGGCGATATCCTGTCCGATCTGACAGCCGGTCTCGTGGGCGGTTTGGGTATGGCACCGGGCGCGAATATCGGCGAGAAAATGGGAATCTTCGAGGCTGTGCATGGCTCTGCACCCGACATCGCCGGACAGGGCATCGCCAATCCGCTGGCGCTGATGATGGCGGGCAGCATGATGCTGGCCCATGTCGGACGGCAGGACCTGTCCCAGCGTCTGGACAGCGGCATGAAGCAAATCCTTCAGGTCGAAGGCCTCCGCACCCGCGATCTGGGCGGCAAGGCCACCACGCAGGACGTCACGCAGGCCCTTCTGCGCGCCATTCAGTAATATTCTGACAGCCCTCCAAGGAACATTCCCATCATGAAACAGGTTGGACACGACCTTCTGGACTGCCAGCGCGACCTCTCGATCGAGGGCCGCTCCTATCGCTATTTCTCCCTGCCCGTCGCGGCGGAAAAACTGGGCGACATCTCGCGCCTGCCCGTCAGCCTGAAAGTGCTGCTCGAAAACGTCCTGCGCTTTACGGATGGCTCGACCTATCGCGTCGAGGACGCGCAGGCGATCGTTGACTGGACGAAGAACGCCCACTCCACGCAGGAAGTGCCGTTCAAGCCCGCGCGCATTCTGATGCAGGACTTCACCGGCGTCCCAGCCGTGGTCGATCTGGCGGCCATGCGCGATGGCATTGTCTCGCTCGGCGGTGATCCGCAGAAGGTCAATCCGCTCGTCCCCGTCGATCTGGTGATCGACCATTCCGTGATGGTGGACGTCGCCGGACGCAAGGACGCGCTCCAGCAGAACGTCTCGCTGGAATTCGAGCGCAATGGCGAGCGTTATGCGTTCCTGCGCTGGGGTCAGGAAGCGTTCGACCAGTTCCGCGTCGTCCCGCCGGGTGCGGGCATCTGCCATCAGGTCAATCTGGAATATCTGTCCCAGGTGGTCTGGACGGGAACCGTGGGCGACGTCACCTACGCCTATCCCGACACGCTGTATGGCACGGATTCCCACACGACCATGGTCAATGGTCTCGGCGTTCTGGGCTGGGGCGTTGGCGGGATCGAGGCCGAGGCCGCCATGCTCGGACAGCCGATTTCCATGCTCATCCCCGATGTCGTGGGTTTCCGGATGGAAGGACGTCTGCCGGAAGGCACGACCGCGACCGATCTGGTCCTGACCGTCACGCAGATGCTGCGCGCCAAGGGCGTGGTCGGCAAGTTCGTGGAGTTCTTCGGCCCGGCGCTGGATCATCTGCCGGTCGCGGATCGTGCGACCATCGCAAACATGGCCCCGGAATATGGTGCGACCTGCGGCTTCTTCCCCGTGGATGCGCTGGCGCTCGACTATCTGCGCCAGACCGGCCGTGACGAACATCGCATTGCGCTGACCGAAGCATGGCTGCGCGCGCAGGGCATGTTCCGCGACGCCTCCACGCCGGAGCCGGTCTTTTCGGACGTTCTGACACTGGATCTGGGCACGGTCACGCCCTGCATTTCCGGCCCCAAGCGCCCGCAGGACCGGATCGAACTTTCCGCCGCCACTCCGGCGTTCGAAAAGGCCCTGACGGAAGCGCTCGGCGTCAAACCCGCTGACATTCACAAGACCGCCCCCGTCGCTGGCACGGATTATGCGATCGGGCACGGCTCCATCGTCATTGCTGCCATCACGTCCTGCACCAACACGTCCAACCCGGCCGTTCTGGTCGCGGCCGGACTGGTGGCGCGCAAGGCCCGCGCGCTCGGCCTGATGCCGAAGCCCTGGGTGAAAACGTCCCTCGCACCGGGCTCGCAGGTCGTCACGGATTATCTGGATCGCGCCAATCTGAGCGCCGATCTGGACGCGCTGGGCTTCGAGACGGTTGGCTATGGCTGCACAACCTGCATCGGCAATTCCGGACCTCTGGCGAAGGAACTGGTGGACGCCATTGAAGGCAATGGTCTGGTGGCGACATCGGTCCTGTCCGGCAACCGGAACTTTGAAGGCCGGATTTCGCCCAACGTCCGCGCCAACTATCTCGCAAGTCCGCCGCTCGTCGTGGCCTATGCCCTGCTGGGAACGATGCGCGAAGACATCACGACCGCTGTTCTCGGACACGCACCCGATGGCACGCCGGTCTATTTGCGCGATATCTGGCCGAGCAACCACGAGATCGCAGAACTTGTCGGCTCTGCCGTCACGCGCGAAGCGTTCGTCGAGCGCTACAGCCACATCACGGAAGGCACAAAGGAATGGCAGGCCCTGGCCTCGGCCGGAACCTCGGCCACCTATGACTGGCAGCCGAGCTCGACCTATGTGCAGAACCCGCCCTATTTCGACGGTCTGACCGCCGAACCGGCCCCCACAAAGGACATCGCCGGCGCACGCATTCTGGCGCTGCTGGGCGACAACATCACGACCGACCACATCTCCCCGGCCGGTGCGATTGCAGCCTCTTCTCCTGCGGGCGTGTATCTTCAGGAGCATCAGGTCGCGGTGAAGGACTTCAATTCCTACGGCTCACGTCGCGGCAATGATCGCGTCATGGTCCGGGGCACCTTCGCCAATATCCGCATCCGTAACGAAATGGCACCCGGAACCGAAGGCGGCGTCACGCTGCATCAGCCCGATGGCGCGACAATGTCCATCTATGATGCCGCCAGCCGCTATGCGCAGGACGACGTGCCGCTTGTGGTATTCGGTGGCAAAGAATACGGCATGGGCTCGTCCCGTGACTGGGCCGCGAAGGGCACTCGTCTGCTGGGCATCAAGGCTGTTATTGCGGAGAGCTTCGAGCGCATCCACCGCTCCAATCTCGTCGGCATGGGCGTCCTGCCCCTGACCTTCGAGCCGGGCACGACGCGCAAGACGCTGGAGCTGGATGGAACGGAGACGATCGCCATTCACGGCATCGAAACCCTGACCCCGCGCCAGACGCTCACCATGACGATCACCCGTCAGGATGGCAGCACGCAGGACGTCCCGCTGCTGTGCCGTGTCGATACGGTCGATGAGGCGGAATATTACCGCAACGGGGGCATCCTGCCCTACGTCCTGCGGGGAATGGCTTCAGCGAACTGAGAAATGGCGGGGCTTCGGCCCCGCCATTTTCGTTTAAGGCTCAGGCCCGGCGGCTGAGGGCCAGCTTGAGACTGAACGCCAGAAAAATGCTGCCTGTCAGCCTGTCCATGCGCCGCACAACCACCGGACTGGAAAGAAACCGTCCCAGCGGCACGGTCAGGGCGACGAGAAGCGCCAGCCACGAGAAGGACAGGATGGCCTGAATGGCCGTCAGCAGGAGCGAAAACTCCTTTACGTTCACATGCGGCGGAATGAACTGCGGCATGAACGTCATGTAGAAAATGCCGACCTTGGGATTGAGCAGATTGGTCAGCAGGCCCCGGCGAAACGCCGCGCGGGCATCGTCATGCACCGGGACCGTCTCCGCAGTTCCCAGCGAAGCCCGGGGATGCAGGATCAATCCGATCCCAAGCCAGGCGAGATAGAGCGCACCGGCCCATTTGACGACCGTAAACGCCGTCTCGGAGGCCGCCAGCAGCGCCGTCAGCCCAAAGGCTGCCGCAAGCCCCCAGATTCCCAGCCCGAGACAGATCCCCGTAACGGCCGCCAGACCGGCCTTCCAGCCGGACGTCGTGGCCGTTCGTAGTGTCATGGCCGTATCGAGGCCCGGCGTAATCGTGAAAACAGCCGCCGCGGCAGCAAACGTCAGAAGGGGGATCAGGTAAGGATGCATGCGCGAGACCTACACCGCCTCCCGAAAACCCCCAATCCTTCTTTTCTCAGTTCGCCTTCGCCGCCACCGGCAGACGGATCAGATAATCGAAGGCCGACAGGGACGCCTTGGCGCCTTCGCCCATGGCAATGACGATCTGCTTGTACGGCACGGTTGTCGCATCGCCCGCCGCAAACACGCCCGGAACAGACGTCGCGCAGTGGTCGTCAATGACGATCTCGCCATACGGGCTGAGCTTCAGCGTCCCCTTCAGCCATTCCGTATTGGGCAGCAGACCGATCTGCACGAACACGCCATCCGTCTTGATCTGATGCAGTCCACCATCGCCGTCGCTATAGGTCAGGCCGGTGACTTCCTTGCCGTCACCCTCGATCTTCGTGGTCAGGGCGTTCGTCAGAACGGTGACATTCGGCAGGCTCAGCAGCCGGTCCTGAAGCACCTTGTCGGCTTTCAGATGCGCGCCGCGCTGCAACAGCGTGACATGCGAGACGATCCCCGCAAGGTCGATCGCCGCTTCCACGCCGCTATTGCCACCGCCGGTCACCACAACCGGACGCCCCTTGTAGAACGGGCCGTCGCAATGCGGGCAGTACGCCACACCCTTGGTGCGATACTCGTCCTCACCCGGCACACCCAGATGCCGCCAGCGCGCACCGGTCGCAATAATGATCGTCTTCGAGCGCAGGGTTGCCCCGCTTTCCAGCACGATCTGGTGCAGCCCGCTGGTTTCCTCAGCCGGGATCAGCTTCGCCGCAAGCTGCGAAGCAATGATCTGCACGTCATACTGCCGGACATGCGCCTCAAGTGCTGCCGAGAGTTTCGGGCCGTCCGTTTCCGGCACGGAAATGAAGTTCTCGATCCCGGCCGTATCCATGACCTGACCGCCAAACCGCTCGGCCACGAGGCCCGTGCGCAGACCCTTTCGTGCGGCATAGATCGCCGCCGCATCACCGGCCGGCCCCGCACCAAGTACCAGCACATCGAACGGCGCCATATCGTTCAGCTTTTCCGCCGAACGGGCAACAGATGCCGTATCCAGCTTGGCAAGAATATCCGCCACCTCCATCCGGCCCGACGCAAAAGGCTCACCGTTCAGATAAACCTGCGGGACCGAGCGGATGCCGAGGCGCTCCACCTCATCCTGGAAATCTGCCCCATCGATGGCCGTGTGATGGATCTTCGGATTCAGCACACTCATGGCATTGAGCGCCTGCACCACATCCGGGCAGTTCTGGCAGGACTGGGAGAAATACGTCTCGAAATGGAAGTCCCCGTCCAGCGCGCGGATCTGCGCAACCACATCCGCTTCGATCTTCGGCGGATGCCCGCTGACCTGAAGCAGCGCCAGCACCAGGGACGTGAACTCGTGCCCCATCGGCAGACCGGCAAAGCAGACCTGCACATCCGTGCCCGGCCGGCGGATCACGAAGGACGGGATGCGGGTGCCGTGCCCCTTGTCCGAGAACGTGACCTTGGGAGACAGACTGGCAATATCTTCCAGCAGACCGCGCACCTCATTGGAGCGGTCATCCGTGCCAAGGGTCGCCTCAAGCACGACCGCATCACGCAGGTACTCCATATAGGCGCGCATCTGGGTTTTCAGGTCGTCCTGAAGCATTGTTTTTCTCCGGATTTCGGGACTGGACAATTTGGGCCGGAAGACTGTCCGGCGCAGCCGCCCCCATGAAGGAGGCGGGGCTGGTGGAACCCGAAGGCCCCACCATCATCAGATCCGGTGCCGGATCAGATCTTGCCGACGAGGTCGAGGGACGGCTTCAGCGTCTCGCCGCCTTCCTTCCACTTGGCGGGGCAGACTTCACCCGGATGCGTGGCGACGTACTGGGCAGCCTGGATTTTGTCGAGCAGCTCGGCAGCACTGCGGCCAACGCCACCGGCGGTGATCTCGATGTACTGGATCTTGCCCTCCGGATCGATCAGGAACGTGCCGCGATCGGCCAGACCGGCTTCCTCGATCAGCACATCAAAATTGCGTGCGATCGTGCCCGTCGGGTCACCCAGCATCGTGTACTTGATCTTGCCGATGGCCGGCGACGTATCGTGCCAGGCCTTGTGTGTGAAATGCTTGTCCGTGGAGACGGAATAGATTTCCACGCCCAGCTTGTCGAAAGCGGCCTGGTTGTCAGCGAGATCTTCGAGTTCCGTCGGGCAGACGAACGTGAAGTCAGCCGGGTAGAAAAAGAAAACGGACCACTTGCCGCGAACGTCGGAGTCCGTGACCGTGAGGAACTCACCGTTGCGGAAAGCATCGGTAGAGAAGGGCTTCAGCGGGGAGTTGATGCGAACCATCAGACTGTCTCCTGACCTTGGGTTGAAGTTGTGTTGCGGACTCTGTGTCCCACAGAAAGAGAGGGACAGGAAACAGTTCCTGTCAATATGACTGATCGCCAAAACCGAATTGACGAGATGAAGATATCAAGACTCCCGATCAGGAAGCGTGCAGCTTTTCCCTGAAGCCGGCCTGTCTCGACGCTATTTTTCCTTAACAGGCAGAACCGCACTTCCCCATTCGGATATTCGGTCATATCTATGGGACATGAGCTACGTTCCCCTTTCCGGCCTTTCCCTGCGCGATATCGAATATGTGGTTGCGGTCGATGATCTGCGCAACTTCTCCCGCGCGGCAGAACGCTGCGGCGTCAGCCAGGCTGGGCTGTCAGAACAGGTCCGCAAGCTCGAACAACTGCTGGACGTGACGCTGTTTGAGCGCTCCCGGCGCCATGTCGCCCCGACGCCCGATGGTGAACGGCTCCTTGCGCTCGGCCGCGAGGTTCTGGCAGCAGCCCGAAACCTGCTCGAAGTCGCCCGTGCCCAGACCGGGCCGATGGAAGGCCCCCTGCGTCTCGGCGTCATCCCCACGCTCGGCCCCTATTACATCCCCGGCCTTCTGCCCCGCTTGCGGGAACATTATCCATCCCTCAGCCTGCGCCTGCGCGAGAACATGACGGATGCGCTCGTCCACGCCCTACGCAACAGCGAACTGGATGTGGCCCTCATGGCCCTGCCCGCGCCGTCGGACGCACTGGAATGCGCGCCACTTTTCGAGGAGGCCTTCCTCGCCGTTTTCCCGAGCACACACGAACTGGCACACAAACCGAAACTGTCCCTGAGCCAGCTCGGCCGCCCGGACCTGCTTCTGCTTGAGGATGGGCACTGCCTGCGCGACCAGGCCCTGTCCATCTGTCCGACGGTTCCCCGCCAGGGCGAGCAGCGTCTGGCCAGCAGCCTTGAAATGCTGTGGTACATGATCGGCGCTGGCGAGGGCTTTTCCCTCATCCCGCAGATCGCACTGCGCAATCGTGCGGATTTCGAAGATCTGATCACCGTCCGCAGCCTGCCCGAACCCGAAGCACGCCGCACGATCGGCCTGACCTGGCGCGCTTCCGACCCCCGTGCCCCGGTCTTCCGCGAGTTCGCAGACTATCTGCGCAGCATTACCCCGGAACATTGCCACGCCTGCAGTTGAGCAGGCGCCGACGGGAACAACCGGCGGCTTAGGATCCGTTTGAATTCGCGCTCAGAATATCGCGCCAGAGATCGAATGCGGCTGGCATCAGCCGTCGTCCGGCCCGCACCGCGACATAGCGCTGAAACGCACTGGCAATCGGATGATCCAGAGGGACGGCACAGACGCGGTTAAGATCGACATAATCCTGAGCCGCGCCTTTGGTCATGAACGCTATCCCCAGATTATGCGCCACGAGCGAGAGCGCCGTACCAAACATGTCGCATCGAAACGCAGGGAAGTAATTGAGCTGTCGGTCCTCCAGAATCGCATCGACATAGGTCTGGGCTGCGAAATGGGGCTGGAAGAAGATCAGGGGGCTGTGCACGATTTCCTCGATGGTCACCTTCTCCTTTCTGGCCAGGGGATGCATCACCGGGAGAATCGCGCATAGCGGTTCGGTCTGGAAAGGCCGCGCATTCAGGATGGGATCCCGCGCCGCGCCAGCGTAGATACACACGTCCACTTCATCATCACGCACCATCTGGACAAGCTGCGGCAGGGCGGCCGTCCGGATCTCGATGGTGATGCCAGGATGACTGGCCACGAATTTGTGGAGCACCGCCTTGATCAGGACGGTGACCAGCCCTTCTCCACTGCCGATGGTGACATGTCCTCGCTCCAGAGTGCGATATTCCTGAAGGCTGGCCTGAAAGCGCCGTGTCAGACGCGCCCGTTCAAGCCCGTAATTGCAGACGACCTTTCCCATTTCGGTAAGAACCGTGACCCGTCCGCTTTTCATCAGCAGACCGAGATTCAGCTGGTCTTCAAGAGCTGCGATCTGACGGCTGATCGTAGAGGCATTGACCCCGATCGCTACGGCGGCAGAACGGATACTGCCAAAGCGCGCAACGGCGTCCAGATACTGCAGGGTCCGTTCGCTCAGTTCGTGTCTGCCAAACATCCTGCTTCTCCGTTGCATTGAACGCAACATTCTTGCGCCCGTTACGACATAGATTCAATCGGTTTTTAATATTCCAATTAGGCAACAAGTTTGTGCCCGTCAGGGTGGCGGTCTTGCAATTCGCTCGTAAAATCAGATGAGCCCATAAAGGAAGCTTTTCATGGTGCTGCGCGTTCTCTCACGGAATTCCAAACTCACAACCGCTCTGGTATTCGGCACGGTCGGGGCAACTCTTATTCCCGCCGAAGCAGCACAGACGCATTCCGTGCGTTCCGCCAAGCATCCGCTGACGCATGCCACGCCCCCGGTACGCAAGAAAAGTGCGCCCCATGCAACATCGCGGACGGCAACAGATACCGAAACCATCAAGGTTTCGGTACGGAAACTTCCGACACACTTCAATACAGAGCAGCATGTCGGCTCATCCACGACAATGATCAGCTCTGAAACTCTTCAGCAGCGCGCCGTCATTACCACTACTGATATTCAGAAACTGGCACCCAACCTGCAGATTGAAACGCAGTACGGTTCAAGCGCACTGAATTTTCACCTTCGTGGCGTCGGTTTCAACGATCTGACCATGAATAATACACCGTCGGTCATGCCTTATATTGACGGTGTCGCTTATTCAATTTCGTCCATGACCTCCGGCCCTCTGTTCGATATCGACAGCATCGGTGTTGATCCGGGTCCCTCCGGTTTCACCCACGGGCAGACAACCACAGGTGGTGAGGTCCGCATCACGACAAAAGCTCCGGAAAAGCAGTTCCATGCCGGGATTTCCGAGGATTTTGCCTCTTACAACCGTAGCAAGACGGATGCTTTCGTCACCGGCTCCATCACGCACAACCTTCAGTACCGTCTGGCCGCAGAACTGCTCGAGGGGGGCGGATACTATACAAGCCGCGATACCGGCCAGTCGCTCGGCGACCAGCATACGGGCGCCATCCGCGGCAAGCTCGCCTGGCAGCCGGATGAGAATACGGATGTCAATCTGACGGGATACTGGTCCCTGAACCGTTCCGAAGCCCCCGGCTTCAGAATCAACAACAATCTCTCGTCCTTCGCAGGGCAATACGGGCGCGACCTCGGGTATTACCAGACTGGCTGGGACATCAAGCCCGCTTTTGCGAAGCTGATCGGCTATCATGACACGAAACCTGACTTCAATGACCTGAACTGGGGCTTTCACCTGGCGATGGCGCATCGTTTCCGTTTCGGACAGCTTGATGTTTCCAGCGCCTATGACGCCGTACAGCTTCATGAATATCAGGATCAGGACGGTATGCTGTACGCCACAGCAGATAACTACCGGACGCAGGTCGCCAATTCCTTCACGCAGGAAGTCAGCCTCCATGACCTGAAGGACCGTTCCCACCGCTTCAGCTGGGACGTTGGCATGTACTACAACCGTGTCATGCAGAAGCAGAGCAATTACTACGATTTCACGGACTATGCCCTGCGTGGTTACATGTCCGAAACCAGCTTCAGCTCGCCGCAGGAGACCTTCAACCAGTATGTGACCCTGGGATACAAGGTCCTGAAAAACCTGCGTCTGGTCGGCAGCATTGCGCATGAATCCGACTCACGGCAGCTCGTTGACCTCACCACCATCCATTTCGGACAGAACGATCTCAACTTTGGAACGCATGGCGCGCTGGCGAACCAGTTCACCGGCAAGGTCGGGATTGAATATCAGCTCACGCCCACCAGCCTGCTCTATGCAGATGTCCGCAAGGGCATGAAGCCGGGCGGCTTCACGGCGAACAACACGGTCGTTGCGCAGCAGGCACAGCCCATCAAGCCTGAGACGATCATGGCTTATGAAATCGGCACGAAAAACGATTTCTTTTCCCATCGCCTCCGCCTGAACGGCGCAGCCTTCTACTATGATTACCGTGACCAGCAGGTTCTGGGAAACATCGTCATTCCCAGCTACGGCTCCGTGGGATCGTATGTCAGCGTTCCGCGTTCGACAATCTGGGGCGTCGAAGGTTCGATGGAAGCCCATCCGACCCGGGATCTGACCCTTACTCAGGTTGTGGGATATCAGAGGGGCGTCTACGACCAGTTCCATTCGATCAATGCGACACAGGTCAACGCCTATTACGTCAAGACCGGCATCTGGAAAGCATTCTACAGCGACTATCATGGCGTCGACAGCGGTATTCCCAAGATCTCGATGAATGGGTCCGCCGTCTATGCCTTCCACATCACCTCCCGCTATCACCTGCTGTTCGACGTCGATTATTCGTATCGCGGAGCGGAAGGTCTTATCCCGGGGAACCCGCCTTACCGCACCGTTCCGGCCTATTTCCTGCTGAACTCGTTCCTGACGTTCGAACCGGTTTCGAAAAAATGGTCGGCCACCATCTATTCGACCAATCTCGCCAACCGGAAATATGACCTCACACGCTCTCAGGCCACGAACGTGCAGACCGCCATTTCAGGTCCGCCCCGCTTTATCGGTGGTCGCGTGAATTATAATTTCTGATGACGCGGAACGTATCGGAAAGCCGAAAAGGGCAATACGCATGAAAGACAGGAAAACCGTCAGGACCATCGCTGCCGCGACGATCGGTAATGCGCTGGAGTTCTTTGACTTTACTGTTTTCACGGCTTACGCCGCCTATATCGGTGACTATTTCTTTGGAAGTACGGATGATTACGTCCGTATTCTTCAGGCCGTCTCCGTGTTCGGCCTCGGCTTTGTCGCACGCCCCCTGGGCGCCCTGCTGATCGGCTATTACGCGGATACGCGGGGCCGGAAGGCTGCCATGACGCTCACACTGATATCCATGTGTGTGGGGTCGCTGCTGATTGCCATTCTTCCCGGCTACAAGACAATGGGCATTGCCGCACCGGCCCTGCTCCTCGTCGCACGCCTGCTGCAGGGATTTTCCGTCGGCGGGGAAATGGGACCGGCCACGGCATTTCTGGTCGAGTCCGCACCTGATACGAAAACCTCCCGTCGGGCGGCCTCCTGGCAGTTGGCCAGCCAGTCCTTCGCCACGATGGCGTCAGGCCTGCTGGGCGCAGCGCTGAGCCTGCTCCTGACCCACCACGAACTTGCCAGCTGGGGATGGCGCATTCCCTTTGCAATCGGCGCCATGATCGGTCCGATCGGCCTGTGGCTGCGTGGCGCCCTGGAAGAGACCCTCGTCCCTGAAAAGAGTGATGCCCAGCCGCCCCATATCCTGTCAGTCTTCACCCGGATGCCGGTCGAAGTGCTGTCCGGAATGCTCATCACGGCAGGTGGAACGGTCCTGCAGTATTTCTTCCTTTACTGTGCCCTGTTTGCAGGCAAGAACCTGCATTTCCACGCCCTTCCGGCGCTGTCGGTGAATATTGCGATCGGAGCCGGAACGGCATTCGGCGCCATTGCCAGCGGCTATCTGGTCTCAATGGTGGGTCAGACAGCCATTGTCGTGACCTGCCGCGTCATCCTGGCCTGCACGATCGTGCCAGTCTTCATGCTGTTCTCCCATGGCGCGGGTTTCCCGACCGTCTTTTTACTTCTGGGGTTTCTCGCCATTTTCCATGGCGCAGCGTCCGGAACCGGGACAGGAATCCTGACGCGCCTCTTTCCTATGCCTGTCAGAACGGTCGGGGTAGGCTGTGCCTATTCGCTGGCCGTCACAATCTTCGGCGGTTCGGCCCAGCCTATTTTCACCGTGATCATCAACCGCACGGGAAGCTCCGTCTCATGGTGTTTCTATGTGGGAGCCATGGCCCTGCTGTCCACGGTTCCGTTCCTGTGGATGAGGAAACGCCTGCGCGATACTCCCTCCATTCTGGCAGCCACTCCGCACACATCCTGATTTTCCATCTCTCTGAAAGCATTTTTCATGCAGATGTCACCTGAAGCCCTGTCCTCGTTTCTCACGGAACTCAAGGAATGGGTCAGCATTGAAACGCCGACAACCAGCCCCGAGAAGGTGAACGAACTCGGACGGCTGATCATGGCCCGGGCCAAGGATGCCGGCCTGGCTGCCGAGGTCCACAGCGGTAACAAGGATACGCGCGGTGCACCGCTCGGAGACCACATCGTCCTGTACGATCCCGAGCGGATGTCGAACGAGAAGGGCATTCTCCTTCTCAGTCATATTGATACCGTACACCCTATCGGGACCCTCGCTCATACGCTGCCCTGGAAAAAAGAGGGCGATAGACTCTACGGACCGGGCATCGCCGACATGAAAGCAGGCGTTCTGCTCGCTTTCAGGGTTCTCGCAGCCCTTTCGAAAAAATCACATCTGCCGATCCGGATGCTGATCGTGTCGGATGAGGAAATCGGAAGTCCGTCGTCCCGCAGGCTCATTGAGGAAGAAGCCGCCAAGGCTCAATATGTCCTCGTGACCGAACCGGGACGCCCCGGCAATGGCGTCGTGAGTGGCCGCAAGGGCGTGGGGCGATATTTCATCACCTGCCACGGTCGTCCGGCACATTCCGGCCGGGCTCATGCTGAAGGCCGCAGCGCGATCCGGGAACTGGCCCATCAGATCCTCGCCCTTGAAGACATGACGGATGAAAGTCGCGGCATTACCGTGAATGTCGGCCTCATTGACGGTGGAACGGGCGCCAATGTGGTGGCGGAACACGCTTCCGCCGTTGTGGATCTGCGCGTTCCGGATGAAGCCACCGGGACAGAAATGAACGAGCGTATTCTGGCCCTTAAAGCTGTCAATCCGGATGTCGAACTGACGGTCGAAGGCGCGATCAACCGCCCCGGATATGTGAAGGACAAAGGCATTACGGCACTCGTCAAAAAGGCAGAAACCATCTCTCATGCCGATGGACAGGTCCTCTTCGATCTTTCCACCGGTGGCGGCTCGGATGGTAATTTCTCTGCCGCCATGGGCGTTCCCACGCTGGATGCGCTCGGCATTGTCGGAGATGGCGCCCACACTTTGCAGGAATACATCGAGATTTCCAGTATTCCTGTACGATGGAACCTGCTTACAGAGCTGGTCCTGCAGAAATAACAGTCCGCTCGGCAGGCCCGTTCAGACGGACCTGCCGAACCAGAATCTCATCTTCAGAGATGAAAACTGATTTTTGCAAAATAATATCCGCCCATGAACCCGTAAGCCGAATAATACGGATACTTGAACGCCCCGCTTGAAGAGGCCTGCGCGACCTTGGAAACCTGTCCTGGATATTTATTGAACAGATTCTGCGCCCCTACACTGACAGACCATCTTGGGCTGATATCATAGCCAACCGTCAGATTTGTGATGTAACCCGGCTTCACGACGGTCCAGTCCTTCGAAGCAAGGCTCGGATTGGCGATATAGGTCAGTTCTCCATAACGCTGCTCCTGAAACTCAACGGTCCATTTCTTCAAGGCCCAGGTAATTCCAAGCGTTTCCCTGTTTTTTGGCGCTGAATGAAGCAGGGTATTCTGAGCGTAGGCATCGAAATATGCCTGATTCAGAGCCACCAACTGAGCTGGAGCGCTATTGAAGTGGCTGATTTCCGTATCCGCAAAATTCACCCCCACCGAAAACAGCCAGCGTCCATAATGATGAAGGTCAATATTATATGAGACGTTGACGTCTCCACCATTTGTGACGGTATTCACGGGGTTCGTATAATACTGAACATAGCGGATACCATTCAGTCCCAGAGTGCTGAGCAGACTCTCGACAGCCGTTCCGCCAAACTGCGTCGAGTTTGCCATACGGTCATTGATCGCAATCCGGTAAAGATTGGCGGTTACGGTCAGATTATCGATCGGATGCGCATCAATCCCTATGCTGTAACTCCGGGAATACTCACCTTTCAGATTTCCGCCTCCCAGTGCCTTGGCCGCGGCACTCGTCGTCGGGAGCTGCGCAAACGTGTAGGTCGGGAAAGTGGAGGTATAGAAATAGTTCTCCTGCCCCAGCGTCGGGGGGCGGTAGCCCGTATTGATATTAGCCCGGATCGCCCAACGCTTGTTAAAATCATATCGCGTTCCAATGGAGCCCGTTTCGGTCGTGACAAGATTCGAATAATTCACGGCATGACCACCAAGCGTCCATTCCCATTTCGGAAGAATATGAAATGAAAGATTGACGTGACCATCAAACGTATCACGCGCAGTATTACTGGCTGTATCAGGAGACGCACCGATGTGACCGGAGGCTCCCGGCGTCGCAAGAGCACCAGCGTTCGGGCCGTCAAGAACAGTCACGCCACCATCAGCCCAGGACTGATATTCACCGGCCGTCAGTTGAAACGTATCATGCCGGTATTCACCACCGAATTCCACAAGAAGGGGACCGGACAAAAACGACGGATGGAAATTGCGTGATGCTTTGAACCCGGCGACAAGCTGAGTCGCGATATCCGATCCATCGTAGAAATTGGTTTTGCTGGCCAGGCCGAATGTCGGGTTATCGGAATTCAGCGTCGTATAGCTCTCGTCATCCCGTCCATACGTGACATATCCATCCCAGTTCCAGCCGGCAGTCGTACCCTGCACACCGCCATTCACCTGAAAATCATTCTCGCTCATGCCCATCAAGGGGATGAAACCATCCGGATAAAGGGCCCGGACCGTATTATTGTTGGCTTGGTTCCTGAAAGTCACCTGGTTTTCAACGGTCCGATGCGCATAGGTCGATGTCATGTAAGCCCGAATCTGATCCGTCAGCGGAATGGCGCCATTTGCCGAAACCGTCTCCATGGTCGTATGACCCAGACCCTCGAGCCGGTTATAATCACGGCCCGCCTTCGTCTGTCGCGGATCGACACTGCCATCGGCCAGGGGGAAATACATGGTCCCGGTGTAAGGGCCGGAACGGTTGGTCGGCAGCTGGTTGGAAACCTGAGCGGCAAGATCAAGATAACCGCCGCTTTTCCCCAGCTTGAACGCATAATCCCCGTAGCCGTTCACCCCGACCCCGTCACCGGCATAATAGCCGCTGTCCACGAAATTGATCGAACCGCCACTGGTGTTGTGCTTGAGCACGATATTGACGGCGCCTGCGATCGCATCCTGCCCATAAAGGGCGGATGCGCCCTCAGTAATGACCTCGATATGATCGATTGCACTGAGCGGAATCAGGGACAGATCCGCAGGTTCGGTCCCGGAATTGGGGCCGGCATTGGCATTAAAATTGGACGTCAGATGGCGCCGCTTTCCATTGACGAGAATAAGCGTCTGGTCGGCTGACAGGTTCCGCAACTGCATGGTCCGGATAAAACGATTGGATCCAACACCACTGAACGAGGGAGAACTGACCGAGGGCACGAGCTGTTCAAGCGCTGCCATCGCGTTGCTCTGCCCCGTCCTCACGATTTCCTCGGAACTCACCACCTGCACGTTGACTGTGCTGTGGCGTCTGGTGGAGAGAGACAGGACCGGATCTTCCTGCCGCCCGAGCACCGAGATGGTCTCCAGAACAGGACGCGGTGGCGTCGCAGGAACCGGCCGCGCATCTTTCGGACGCTGGCGACTGCGCGAAGGCAACGCATGACGGTGAGAAACGCTGGTTTCCACCTTTTTGCCAGCATCATGTTTCTCGCCCCTGTCCTCAGCGGCCAGGACCGAAGACGGAAGGGTCGAAACAAAAACCAGCAAAGGAATGTATTTCTTTGCTGAAAGCTCTTTAACAACCATAGCAAAGTGACCTTTTTATATAAAACTATATTGCATAGTTTTATAAGGTGGGAAATGTGCCTTGGGCACAGGAGAGGGTTTTTTCAGTACGTAAACGTAATAGGAGGAGGTGCGTCGTTCAGCAGGTAGTTCCCGATCGCCTTGTACTTGTAGGCAACGCTGTCATGGGTCGTATGCGTCCTCGCGTTCCGCCAGTGCCGGTCATAATTGAACCGCTTCTGCGTCGTGGCCGCCCCTCCCACATCATACATGCGCTGAGAGACGTAGAGCGCGGCATCGGTAGAGGCGATCTTGGCTTCGGCCGTGGTGATGGAAGACCGGACCAGAAGGCGCTCCGTTTCTTCCGTGGCAAAACACCCCTGCCGTGAATCCTCAAGCTGCGCCAGACACGCCAGTTCGACATGCTCCGCAGCCCGCCGCACCAGCGCTTCCGCCCCCCGGACGCGCGTGGACATTTCACCAATCGCATAGAGGATATACGGATCTTCGCTGGCCTTGCTGACCCCGCTTTCGCGCAGGGGACGGGTATGGTTTTTCGCCCAGTATATGGCATCTTCCAGCACGGCGAGCCCGATGCCGACATCAATGGCGCAATGGATCAGCTGCGCGGCAGCCCCCACATAGCTTCTCCGGCCCGACCAGTGATGGATCGGAATGATCTGCTCATCCGACAGGACAATGTCATGGAACTCGCTGGTGCCACTGGCAGTCACGCGCTGCCCCATCCCGTCCCAGTCATCCTTCAGGACAAGCCCGTCGGCATTCCTGGGCAACATTACATAAAGCGCGCCTCCTTCCTCATCCACGGCCTGAACCTTAATGAAATCGGCGAACAGGCACCCCGTGCTGTAAAACTTGCTTCCCTGAAGCATCTTGCGTCCTTCAGCCTGCGAGACATGCGTATGGATTTCGCCCCGAAAGCCACCTCCACGCTCGGCAACAGCGCCCGAACTAAGTTGTCCTTCCCCGATTTTTGCGAGATAGCGCGCCTGCATTTCCGGAGACGCCATCAGACGCAGCTGCTCGATGTTCATGAAATGGGGAAACAGTCCCTGGGCCACATTCGGATCAGCCTTCCCCAGCGTTATGAAAATCTTGGCAACCACACTCTGGCTGACGTCCCCGCCTCCCAGTTCCTTCTGAACCCGCGCTGCTCCCAGCCCGGACGCACGGATCCTGTCAAAGACATCGAATGGCAGAAGGCGCTCCGCATCCCGCCCGGGCGCTGAAGCCGCGATCGCAGGGGCAAGCTGTCGGGCAAGATCGGCATAATCAGTCATGAACTCGGCTCCAGCAGGGAAGAAGAACGGGACGCGGAAAAAAAGGTCGTACATCGCAGCAGGATCAGGACGCCCAGCGCCACCAGAAGGCTCACCACGGTCAGCGCAGCCTCAAACCCGCCCAGGCGGCTTCGGAGAAAACCGATCATCACGGGCGTGAGCATACTGCTCACCTGACCACAGCAGTTGATGAAGGCGAGGCCGACAGCCCGGTCCTGACGGGGCAGGAGAAGGGCTGGAATACTCCAGAAAATCGCGGTGGCGATCAGATATCCACAGACCATGAGCGTCAGAAGCAGCATGGTCAGAACGACATGATGCAATGACCACGGCAGAAGCAGCATTCCCACCACGACCAGCGCCCCGCCCGCAGCAAAATGCCAGCGCCTTTCCCGGTGCCTGTCCGAGCTCTGGCAAGCCAGCAGCATCACCACGATGCCGATGACATGCGGAAGCGCACTTAGATTTCCGAGCCTCTGAAGATCCTGTACCCCAGACGCCCGAAGAAGCGACGGCACCCAGAAATTGACGACATTCCCGGTGCACATGATTGTCAGGCAGTAGCTCAGGGACAGGACCCAGAGCGTCCGGTTCCTGAAAGCATCGCGAAGGGAGCGTTTTTCCGGCTTTACACCCGGCTCAACATCATGCCCGAGAGCCTGCCGAACCGTCTCGCGCTCTTCGGGTCCCAGCCATTTTGCCTCTGCCGGCCGGTCGGAAAGCCAGCGATAGGCCATCAGCCCGGCGAGCACCGGTGGCAGACCATCCAGAACGAACAGCCACTGCCAGCCATGCCAGCCCCCCACGCCCGCAAGATGCGTCATGATCCATGTCGAAACCGGACCGCCCACAATGCCACAAACGGCAATGGCCATGATGAAACGTGAGGTAATCTGCGCCCGGTAGGCATCGGGAAACCAGTATGTCAGATACAGAATTACCCCCGGGAAAAACCCGGCTTCCGCCATCCCCAGCAGCGTGCGCGTGACATAGAGGCTGTATGGCCCCTGAACGAACGCCATCCCGATCGTAACGCCACCCCACAGGATCATGATCCGCGCCAGGGTGCGTCTTGCTCCGAAACGTTCCAGAACCAGATTGCTCGGAATTTCGCACAGCAGGTATCCCGCGGAAAACAGGCCGACCGAAAGCCCGAAGACCGTATCGGTAATGCCCAGATCCTTACGGAACTGAAGATGCGCAAAGCTGATCGCCACCCGGTCCAGCCAGTTGAAAACCAGGCACGCGAAAAGGAACGGCATCAGGCGCCACGCAATACGCCTGAAGACCTCCCGCTGCTTCTGTCCCGCGTCCGAAAGGGCGTCAGCGCTCATGCTCCCCCACCTCCCTGCGCGCCCGGTCCACCAGAGCCTTATGCCGCTCAAGGCGGGTGCGTCGTTCCGCCAGCAGCAGGCGCTTGCTCCATCCCATCGCGGAAACCGGCATGGCGGCCAGCCGCGACGCGAATGCGCGGGCAGCCTTCCGCGGCTCCTCTTCAATAGCGGAAACCAGCCCCAGCCTTTGCGCTTCGGCGGCATCAAACGCACGCCCCGTCAGCATGATATCCAGAGCCGCAGCCTCACCGATGAGCGAAGGCAGCTCGATGGCACTGAAACCGGAGAGCATGTCATGCTCGACTTCGGGAAAACGGAAACGCGCTGTCGGGGCCGCAATCCTGAAATCACAGTACATGGCGATGCTGATCCCCAACCCGATGACATGGCCATGAAGCGCCGCCACAACCGGTTTGGTGAAATCCTCGGCAACGCCTGGCAGACACGATGCCAGAACATCCGTAGACGCGACCTGCCCCGTGGCACTGATCTCTTTCAGGTCCGACCCTGCGCAGAAAGCCCGTTCCCCGGCCCCCTGCAGGACAACCGCCCGGACCTCGGGATTGCGAAGCGCATCGTGCCAGGCACGCCCCATAGCCGCCTTGCCTGCGCTGTCCAGAGCGTTCAGGCGCTCGGGACGATCAAGAGTGAGAGTCAGAACACCTTCAGATATTTCACTCTTTATCATTGTAGTTTCCTGAATCATCATCTGATTTGATCGTTAAATTACCATAGCAACCGAAATCGAGGTGGAATATAAAAAAGTTCACAGTTCGATCTTAAGGTTCATAATTCGAACAGAACTGCAGGGAGCCACACCATGAAAGCCATTTTTCTCAAGGACTTCGGCGCCCCGGACCAGCTGGTTCTCAGAGAAATTCCTACGCCCGAGCCCGGCCCGGATGACGTGCTGGTCCGTGTCGAATCGGCGGGGATCTGTCATCACGACCTTCTGCACCGCGCTGGCAAACTTCCGGGAGCACCGGCGGGCGTCATTCTGGGCCATGAAGTTTCCGGAGAAATCGTCCAGACCGGAGCATCCGTTACGGCCCTGACGGTCGGTGACAGGGTGGTGGGCTATCAGCGCCGGTTCTGCGGCACATGCCGGGACTGCCTGCGCGGGCGGCAGGATCTCTGCCGCTCCCTGTCCCTGCCCTCCATCGATACCGAAGGCGCTTACGCGGAATACATCCGCCTTCCCGCCATTTCCGCCATCCGCATTCCCGACAACGTCCCTTACCCGCAGGCGGCGCTTGCCTCCTGCCCCATTGGCACGGCCATGCGTGCCCTGGTTTCACAGGCCGGCGTGCAGGCCGGAGATACGGTACTTATCAACGGTGCCAGCGGTGGTCTGGGCGTCCATCAGATCCAGATCGCAAAGGCCCGGGGCGCCCATGTCATCGCCATCACGGGCAGCGAGCGGAAAGTTGATTTCCTCAGAGATCTCGGCGCCGGAACGGTCCTCGTCTCCGACGGCCAGTACAGCCGGGACGTCTGGGCGGCTACCGCGAAACAGGGCGTGGATGTCGCCATGGAAAATCTGGGCTTCACCCTGCCCCAGACTCTGCGCTCCATGGGCATGGGCGGGCGGGTTATCGTTCTGGGGAACGTCTCTCCGGCAGATGTGCCGGTCTCACCCGGCCTGCTGATCGGTCGCCGTCTTCGGATCCAGGGTTCCGGCAGTGCCACGCTCGATGAGGTCAGACAGTCTCTCGCCCTGATTTCCGCGGGCATCGTCAGACCCTGGATCGATCGGATCATGCCCTTCCCCGAAGCCGCCCGGGCCCACGAACTTCTGGAAGCCAGACAGGTGGACGGACGTATCATTCTGAGCGGGTGGTAACATCATGACCCTGGGCTCTTTCTTCTCCCGCGCTGCCCGACAGTGGCCGAACGCAACGGCCGTGCAGGATCTCGCATCAGGCGCGTATCTGACTTTCGAACAGTTTGCAGCGGCCCTGGCGGGGTTCGGAGCCTTCCTCACGAACCTTTCCATCCCGCAGGGAGCCCGGATCGGCATTCTCTCCGATGCCAGCATTCCCTATCTCGTCGCCGATTACGGCGCGATGGCGAACGGATATATCCGCGTCCCGTTCGACCCCTCCCTGTCTCCACAGGAACTGAAGAGCCAGATTGCAGACGCCGGAATAGCCCTCCTGCTCTACGGAAACGCGGCTGAGGCGCAGGCACGGAGCCTGACGGACACCCTCTGCCGTCCCCTCCCGACCGAATGGAACGAAACAGCGTCCCCTCTGCCCGCACCAGCGGACAGCGACCTCGCCTCCCTGAACTATACCGGCGGCACCACCGGCCAGCCGAAAGCCGTCATGCACACCCAGGCCAGCCTGTCGGCCGTTATCGGGAATATCAGCCTGGCACGCCCCACTTCCCCGCAGGACGTGCTCCTGAACGTCCGCCCCCTGTGGCCGATCGCCTCGATTTCCGTTCTGGCCCATCTGTGCAACGGCGGAACTGTCGTTCTGGCCGGCCGCTTCAGCCCGGCAACTTTCCTGGCGCAGCTGGAAACAACAGCCGCGGCCTTCAGCTCCCTTGTCCCCACCCAGATCGCGCGCCTGATCCAGCACGAGGCCGAGATCCCGTCCCCTCCCAGACCTCTGCCGAAATTCCGCTCCCTTGATGTCGGAGCCGCAGCCCTGTCACAGGACATTCTGGACAGGGCCACATCCCTTCTGGGACCGCGCCTCAGCATCCTCTACGGCATGACCGAAGCCCCCTGGAGCTTCTACCTCCCCGCCCCTGTCCTTGCCTCTCTGCGCAAAACGGGAACATCCGCAGGCGCCGTGGGCTTTGCGCTGAAAACCGTCCAGGCCCAGCTGACGGATCAGGACCCCCTCTCCCATGCCGGGGAAATCGAAGTCAGCGGCCCTCACCTGATGGCCGGTTACTGGAACCGCCCGGAACTCACCGCAACCACACTCCGGGACGGCTGGCTTGCCACAGGCGATCTGGGAGAACGTGACAGCAACGGCCTCCTCCGCGTCGTCGGGCGCCGCAAGGAGATCATCCGCACCGGCGGTATGTCCGTACAGCCCTCGGAAGTCGTGGAGGCCCTGATGGAGCATTCTTCCGTTCAGGATGTCCATGTCTTTGGCCTTCCGGACCCGGAATGGGGCGAACGTGTCTGTGCGGCCGTCGTGCTTCATGCCGGAGAGCAGGTCCAGCCGGAACAGTTGATCCAGCATTGCCGTCGTGTGCTCTCACGCCACAAGGTTCCCAAGCAGATCCAGTTTGTCCCGCAGCTTCCCCGCTCTCATTACGGCAAGGTACAGCAGGCCAAGCTCCTGGAAATTCTGGAAACCGGCACTACCTCGGGGAAGATATGACCAGCCGTTCCGCAATTCCTGCGCAGGCACGCTGTATGTGATGCGCGAGAGACGAAGAAACCCTCATGTCTGCCTCCATCTCCAGCCCGGCGACGACCAGCGCGCCCAGGGCGGGGCCATCGCCATGCCGGACGGGATATCCCATGGCGGACAGCCCCTTGCGCTGTTCACTATGGCCAAAGGAATATCCGCCATTCTTCCTGATTTTCTCAAGACGGGGCGCCACAGCCAGATAACGCTCTTCTCCCAGAAGCGCCTCGGCACTGGCGGCTGAGAGCGTCGCCAGAACGGCCCGCCCGCTGGTGCAGGCGTCCATGTCAAAACGGTCATCCAGATCCGCGATGACATTGAACGGTGTCGTGGCCGTCCACATCCGGTCAATCAGGACGATCTGGTCTCCGACCGGCAGAGCCACGGAAACAATGGCCGGACGGTCCGAAATCACGTTCTGCAGATCGATGGCATAGGGCAGCGCCACACGCCTCAGAGGCAGGCGCGTCAGGTAGGAACTGGCCGAAAGAAGCGCCCCTGCACCCAGACGGTAGGTACCATCGCCCGTCTCGACCTGTTTCCAGTAGACCATGGCCTTGAGGAGGCGATGCACCGTGCCACGATCCATTCCGGTCTGACGGGCGAGTTCCAGCGCGGTCAATGCTCCCGATGATACGGAGAGGCAGCGCATGAGCGCCATGCACTTGTCCAGAACGCCAACACCGCTGCCCTGCATCAGAATAATCCTGTTCGATCGGCCGAGAGACAGGCGTCATACCACAGCTGCGCGCAAGATGGGCGAGAGGTCCATCAGCCGGAAACACGCGCGCAGGCCAACGCCTGTCAGGAGACTAGAAGAAGCCCGCGACACGCAGATGGGGTTTGAGGCTGTGCAGAAAGGCGCGGACACTGGCCTGCGTATATTTCCGGTTGGGCAGCACGGCGTGAAGGTCGATTTTCTCCCCCTGCAGATCGGGGAAAATCCGCACGAGCCTCCCCTGTTCCAGATCATGATGGACATCGCAGAGCAGCTTGTAGGCGATCCCTTCTCCCGAGAGCGCCCAGTCATGGATGATCTCGGCATTCGTGCTCGAAAGGCGGGGTTCGACCGTGATGATCTCCGTCTGCAGGTCGTTGCCGATGACCCAGCGGTCCAGAAGAGCCATTGTCTTGTTGCGCCTCAGACAAAGGCAGTCATGGGCCGCCAGGTCCTGCGGCGTCACTGGCGGAGGACGACGGGCGAGATACTCAGGCGATGCGCACAGCACCCGCACCGTCGAGGCCAGTCTGGTGACAACCGCATCCGGAGAATCAGGAAGGCCCAGACGCAGGACGACATCGAGAGAGTCACTGGTGTCATAAAATCCTTCCGAGGCCAGCGCCAGATTGACCAGCAGATCCGGATGCGTGGCGCTGAAAGTCGCCAGAAAAGGTGCGATCAGGCGTCGTCCGAGTTCTACCGGAGCGCCGATCCCGAGCGTTCCCCGGGGAATGTTGGTGTTGGACGAGATCTCCTCTTCCAGACTGTCAATGAGCGCCAGAATTTCCACCGCGCGCTCATGGTAGATCCGCCCGTTTTCACTCAGTCCGAAATGCCGCGTATTCCGGACGACCAGCAGGCTACCCAGCCGGCTTTCCAGACGGGCGAGACGACGGGACACAGTCGCGGGTGATGTCTGGAGATTGCGGGCACAGGCGGTCAGACTGCCCGAAGCAACAAGATGAGCAAAGAAACGCAGGTCTCCTGTTTCGTCATGGCGCATCCTGCCCCCCTAAAAGCGGAATTCGATTCATTCTTGCACCTGACGTAATATTCCCTTTCCGATGAGGTGCCTACTGAAAGGTGATCGGTCTGCGTTATAGAGCGCCCAGAAACGCCACACAGGGTCGGGAAAACAGCATGGCTTCAGTCTTTCCAGTCACGACATCCTCTGACGGAAATCCGGAACAACCAACGCTGAAAGATCAGCTTGTCGGCACCTGGAATCTCGTTTCCTACCGGGTGGAGGAAAAGGATACGGGAACATTCATCAATGCGATGGGCCCTTCACCACGGGGGCGGGTCATTTTTACGCCTGATGGATGGGTGGCGTTCAATCTGGAGGGCAGCCATCGCCACCCTGCTGAAACGGAAGCCGATTATCCGGGCCTTATGAAAACGCTGGTGGCCTATATCGGGCGCTATCGCGTCGAGGGAAACCAGTGGATCACGCAGGTCCAGACAGCCTGGGCACCAGAATGGGTGGGCACGGAACAGCGCCGGACCGTTGTGGTCAGCGGCACAACCGCAGACGTCACGACGCCGTGGCGAAAGATGCCGAACTGGGCTCAGGGACGGCTGTCGCGCAGCCTGATCCGCTTCCAGCGCGCCGAAGACGGCGCGTAAGGGTTCAAAATCAGAGCGTTCTTTCAGAGCGCCGTGGCGGGGTTGTGCTAGTTACCCGCGATAACCGTGAGGATGGCCTTCCCGCCAGCGCAGGGCCGTTTCCACGATACTATCAATATCGCCGAACCGGGGTGCCCATCCCGTATCATTTCTAAGGGTCGTGGAATCCGCCACCAGAAGGGCTGGGTCGCCCTCCCGTCTTGGAGCAGGTTCCCACGGCACCTTGCGGCCACTGACGCGCTCGACACTCTGGATGATCTCAAGGTTCGAGTAGCCCTGGCCATTGCCGATATTATACGTGACGCTGCGATGATCGATCTGTGCGAGAGCCCTGATATGAGCGTCGGCAAGATCCGTAACGTGGATATAGTCGCGAACGCAGGAACCATCCCGGGTCGGATAGTCGGTACCAAACAACTTTAGTGCAGGACGGCGACCGAGTGCCGCATCAATGGTCAGGGGAATCAGGTGGGTTTCGGGGCGATGGTCTTCGCCTGCACGTCCCTGCGGATCCGCGCCGGCCGCATTGAAATATCGTAGACATGCGCTTCTGAGCCCATAGATCGCATCTGCCCAGTGCAGCACACGCTCAATCATGAACTTGCTCTCGCCATACGGGGAGCCGGGCTGCACAGGTGCGGTTTCGGGGATGGGGTCAAGCCGTTCCGGGCCGCCGAAAAGAGCGGCCGTCGAAGAGAACACGATCTTCCTGACGCCCTGCCCAGCACAGATCTGTACGAGGTTCAGGGCCGTCAGATAGTTCTGCCGCAGATAATGAAAGGGATCGCGCATGCTGTCGCCGACAAGAGAAAGCGCCGCAAAATGCAGGACGCCATCCCATTTCCCCTGCGCCACCACGGCTGACGTAACGGCATAATCCAGAAGATCCACTTTGTGGAAAGGCACACCGGCGGGGACCGCCTCACGATATCCCGTGCTCAGATTATCCAGCACGACAACATCATGACCTGCATCGAGTAGAGCAAGAACAACATGGCTACCGACGAAGCCTGCCCCACCGGTAACAAGATAGCGCATGCAAAACTCCCCAAAACACCGACGCATCAGATGCGAGAAAGGCCATCAGAAGCCTCTTGAAGAAGAGATACCATTAGCCCGGCATTAAAGAGAACCCATTAACATCATAGTCATTTTATGGTTCCGGGCGGATGGATACTCCGCAGACATGGGAAAAGCCCTCTTCCCCGACACGAATTGATGATCATATCCCTTCACCATTGCCCCGGGCTTTGATGGATGGAATGGAAAAGGATCTTTCTGCTCCCCCGTATCATGAGCCGGAACTGTATGGCGGACGGACAAACGTCGCAGAGGTGTTTGCGCACCCGGTATTGTCCTGGGGATCAAGGTTCCCTTCTCATGACAAATTGATCCATGTCTTCTGTCAGAGATTTTTCTCTCATCTTTTAAAATCTTTTGATTCAGATGGTAACCAAAACTTCAATCGCACGTTGTGTGATGAACAGATTCTGCCGACATAACCAAAACAAACATCATAATTGGTTATTATATTTATAAAATCTGCATCCGGACCATAATTATTTGAAATTATCTGTCTGGAATCTCCTCAAAGGCACAACACACCCGTTCTCCGATGCTTCCTACCTCAAGGACCTGCAGATATGGCCAAGTTTTTCGGAAAAAATTCCCGGGATTCGTTTCGGATTCATTCCGGAAAGATCATCCGCTCTGATCTTTTCAGTGAAGACCGGCTTCTGCAGCATTCCCAGAGCCTGGCGGAAATTCATGGCGATATTCTGCTCGCCACGCAGAACAACATTTTACCGAACCGGCTGAATGACAATGCCAGGGTTCTTCTTGAGGCCAACATCCTTTTATCTCAGGCCTCAGAAAATGGTGAGCAGATTACTCCGGCGGGTGGGTGGCTGATTGATAATTATTACCTGATGGATGCACAGATACAGACCATCCGGTTTGATCTTCCACCGGGATATTACAAAGACCTTCCCGAGCTTTCCAGCGGGCCATTTGCCGGTCTGCCAAGGGTTTTCGAGATTGCCTGGGCTCTCGTGGCGCATACGGACAGCCATATCGAACCAAAGACACTCTGCCAGTTTCTGCGCGCCTATCAGGACCGCCGGCCGCTGCTGATCCGGGAACTCTGGGCCATTCCGACCCAGATCAAGATCGTTCTGATCGAGAACCTCCGGCGGGTGGCGGACAAGATCTGCCAGAATCTTCAGGAACAGAAGGCCGCCAATGCGCTTGCCAATACGGTTTTTCTTGATGCCCAGGCCAGCAATACGAAAATTCTTAAAACCCTTTCCCGAATAAACACGGAGACACTGGGCCCGGCGTTTCTTGTCCAGTTCGCGCATCGCCTCAAGGGACACGATCCACAGAAAGACCCCGCTTTCCTGTGGCTGGAAGGGATATTGCAGGAAAAAGGGATAACTCTGGAGCAGGTCGTTCATGAAGAGTTGCAGGAACAGAGCGCCCTGAATGCGACCATCCGCAACATCATTACGAGCATGCGGCTGATCACCACGCTGGACTGGAGCAGTATTTTTGAAAACATCAGCGCGGTCAGCCAGATCCTGTATCGCCATGCCGGTTTCTCGGACATGGATCCTGCGACCCGGAACCTGTACAGCAAGGCCATCGAGGCCCTGGCGAAAGGGTCCGGGCATGCGGAATGTGACATTGCGAACAGGGTGACGGCTCTTGCCGCAATGGCAGCCGAGGAGGAAAATCCCGATCCGCGACGCGCCGATCCGGGCTATTATCTTCTGGCGGAAGGACGACCGGGATTTGAAGCGGAACTGAAATTCCGCGCTCCGCTGCGGGTCCAGATCGGGCAGATCTGCCGTCGGCTCGGCATCACGGGATACAGCCTGGGCGTTACGTTACTGACGCTTCTTCTGCTGTCGGCGTTCCTGTCCATCATGAACGGAAACCTGTCGGGCCGGGCGGCGTGCGCGCTGATTGTTCTGGGCTTTATTCCAGCCACGGATGCCGTTGTAGCGGGTGTGAACCGCTTCCTGATGTGGGCCATCCGGGTCTCGGAACTTCCTGCGCTGGAGCTCAAGGACGGCGTTCCCGCGCATCTGCGGACCATGGTTGTCGTCCCGACCCTTCTGACGAAGCGTTCCTCCATTCTGGAAATGGTGAACCGCCTGGAGAAGCATTATCTTTCCAGCCGGGATGGCGAGATCTATTTCGCCCTTCTGACGGACTGGACGGACTCATCCACGGAGAGCCGAAAGGGTGATCAGGATCTGCTGGCGGTTGCGAGGCGGGAAGTCGCCCGCCTGAACCAGACTTATGGCGCGGGGCCTGCGGGGACGCGATTTCTGCTCCTGCATCGCAGGCGGCAGTGGAGTGCCAGCGAAGAAAAATGGATCGGCTGGGAGCGCAAGCGCGGCAAGCTGCATGAACTGAACCGGCTGCTGCGCGGGGCGACGGATACCAGTTTTTTCAGTCTGTCCGGGCAGAATATTCCGCAGAATGTCCGGTATGTCGTGACGGTGGATTCCGACACGCGGCTGCCGCATGAGGTTGTCAGGCGTCTCGTCGGGAAAATCGCCCATCCGCTCAATAATGCGCAGTTCGATCCGAACGAAGGGCGCGTCACGGAGGGCTATGCGGTTCTTCAGCCGCGTGTCACGCCCTCTCTGCCGGAAGCACGGCAGAGCACCCTGTTCCAGAGGGTTTTCTCAAGCCCCAACGGGATAGAGCCATACACGGCGGCCGTCTCCGACCTGTATCAGGACATGTTTGCCGAGGGGTCCTTTGCGGGAAAAGGCATTTACGAGATCGACACGTTCGAAGCGGCGCTGGCGGGGCGCGTTCCCGATGGGACGCTCCTGAGCCACGATCTGTTCGAGGGCGTTTTTGCCCGGGCCGGTCTGGTGACGGATATTGAGGTCATCGAGGAATATCCAACCGATTATCTGGTCTCGGTTGCGCGTCTCAACCGGTGGGTGCGGGGGGACTGGCAGCTTCTGCCATGGATTTTCTCATGGATGGGCCGTTTTCCGACCATCGGGATCAGGACCAATCCGCTCACGGGGATTGCGCGCTGGAAGATGTTGGACAATCTGCGCCGCAGTCTTTCGGCCCCCATGGCCATCGGGGCACTCTTCGCGGGCTGGTTTCTCGGGTTTCATAATGCCCTGGTGTGGAGCCTGTGCATTGTCTCGACCCTCGTCATTCCGGCTTCCCTGCCGCTTCTGGTGGATATCATCCGGCGCAGACGCGGAGAGACGTTCCGCAGCTATTTTTCCCTTCTGACGGTCGATCTTCAGCGCACGGCCCTGACCACGGCGCTGTGCTTCGCGTTTCTGGCCGATCAGGCCTGCCTTGCGGGCGATGCGATCAGCCGGACGCTGGCCCGCGTTTTCGTAACCCGCAAACATCTTCTGCAATGGGTTACGGCAGCTCAGGCAGCCGAAGCGCCGCGCGAGCAGATCCAGGGCTATTTCCGCCAGATGAGCGGCGCCGTTCTGATCGGCCTGCTGGCGGCAATCGTCATGGTTGTGTCGGCTCCCTGGGTCTGGCTCGTCATTCTGCCTTTTGCGCTCGCCTGGTGCCTGTCGCCGGCGATTGCGTGGAAGGCCAGCCAGTACCGCGCTTCGGCCCGCAGGCTTGAGGCGACCGAGGCCGAGACCGTTTTCATGCGGATGCAGGCCCGGCGGACGTGGCGGTATTTCGAGACGTTCGTCTCTGCCGCCGATCACATGCTGCCGCCAGACAATTTCCAGGAGACCCCTGCCCCGCTCGTCGCGCACCGGACATCCCCGACCAATATGGGGCTTTATCTTCTGTCCGTGGTCGCGGCCTGCGATTTCGGCTGGATCGGCGTCGCGGATGCCACATCGCGTCTGAGCGCCACGCTCGGGACCATGGCGCAGCTTCCACGCTTCAGAGGGCATTTCTATAACTGGTACAGTACTGCCGATCTTTCCCCGCTGCCGCCGGTTTATGTGTCCACCGTCGATAGCGGCAATCTGGCCGGCCATCTGATCACGCTGGCCTGCGCCTGCGAAGAATGGATCCAGAAAGGCCGGAAATCCGACACCTGGCGCGAAGGTGTGCGTGACGCTCTGAACCTCGCACTCGAACAGGCCACATCAGGAAGCGATGTCTTTCGTTCCTCGGAACTTGCACAGCTCATAGAGACCGTTCTTCAGGACATGAAGGACGGCCATGCCAGCCAGCTCACGCTCGCCTACAGGGTGCAGATGCTGGTCGGTCAGACCGAAGAACTTGTGCATCTCCTGCACAGGCGGGCCACGGCAGGGCGCGCAGGGCAGGACACTTCTTCCACGGGTGCGGAGAACCTTCTTTTCTGGCTGCATGCGGCGCAGGACTGCATCCAGAGTGAACGCAAGGATCTCGAAAGCAGTCCCCTGCTCCATGACGAGCTCCACAGGATTGCACAGAGCGCGAGAAACATGGCGCTGGAGATGGAGTTCGGCTTTCTCCGGAACACCGACCGCAAGCTGCTTTCCATCGGCTATGTCGTCAATGAAGGCACGCTGGATGAGAACTGCTACGACCTGCTGGCGTCGGAAGCGCGGCTTGCCGTCTTCTTTGCCATCGCGAAAGGTGACATTCCGGCCTGGGAATGGTTCCGTCTGGGGCGGCCGCTGGCCACCGTGGCACATGGAGAGGCGCTGGTCTCGTGGTCGGGGTCCATGTTCGAATATCTCATGCCGTCCTTGATCATGGCGGCGCCTTTTGACAGTCTTCTGGAAGAGACGAGCCGGCAGATTGTCCGGCGTCAGATCGAATACGGGCAGTTCTGCGGTGTGCCCTGGGGGATTTCGGAATCCGCCTATAATGCCCGGGATCTGGATTATAATTACCAGTATTCCGATTTTGGTGTTCCGGGCCTCGGAATGAAACGGGGGCTGGCGCAGAACCTGGTCATTGCGCCTTATGCCACGGCGCTGGCCACCATGGTGGATGCGCATCTGGCCACGGAGAACTTCAAGGCCCTGCAGGCTGCCGGAGCGCAGGGGAGCTACGGATTTTACGAGGCGCTGGACTATACGAAAGCGCGGCTGCAACCGAACCAGACCGTTGCGGTCATTCATTCCTACATGGCCCATCATCAGGGCATGTCCATCCTCGCCATAGCGGATACGGTCCTGAAGGGGCTTATGCGCTCCCGTTTTCATGCGGAGCCCATGATCGGGGCGACGGAGCTGCTGCTTCAGGAACGCGCGCCAACAGGCGGTGTCATTACGACACCGTTGAAGGAAGAAGAGACCGCGCCTGCTGCGCTGACCATCCAGTTGCAGTCCGGCGGGCGTCATCTTCGCACGGCCGACACGAACACGCCTGTCACGCATCTTCTTTCAAACGGACGTTACAGCGTGATGCTGACGGCTTCCGGGTCCGGGTACAGCAAATGGGGGGATCAGGCGGTGACGCGGTGGCGACGGGATTCCACCCTCGATAACTGGGGGAGCTATATCTACCTCCAGCGTGCCGGGAGCCGTCATTTCTGGACGGCGGGGCTGCAGCCTTCCGGCGTCGAAGCCGAAAGCTGCGATATCGAGTTCCGGGAAGACCGCGCGACCTATACGCGGCAGGACAACAGGCTGACGACGACGCTGGAAGTCCTCGTTTCGGCCGAGGACGACGCCGAACTTCGTCGCATCTCGGTCCGGAATTCCGGCACGGCCGCAGTGGAAGTCTATGTCACGTCCTATGTGGAACTCGCCCTGTGCCCGCCGGGGATGGACATCAGCCATCCGGCCTTTGCCAAGATGTTTGTACAGACGGAATATCTTCCCGCCTGCAAGGCGATCATTGCCACGCGGCGCAAAAGAAATCCGTCCGATCCGGAGATCTGGGCTGCGCATATGGTGGTGGGCGGCAGTGAGCTTTCGATTGAGACCGATCGCTCCCGGTTCATCGGGCGCGGGCGGGATCTGCGCGATCCGGTTGCCGTTACGGGGACCGGGCCGCTTTCGGGATCAACCGGAACGGTTCTGGATCCTGTTTTCTCCGCACGCTGCAAGCTGACACTTCCCGCACGTTCCACGCGGCATGTTTCATTCTGGACGATTGTGGCCTCAACCCGCGAAGCCCTCATGCAGAGCATCGTGCGCCATCAGAATGACGCGGATCTCGATCGTGCGCTGACCCTTGCCTGGACGCATGCCCAGGTTCATCTGCGGCATCTCGACATCCAGCCCGTCCAGGCGGATTTGTTCCAGCAGCTTGCAGGGTATCTCCTGTTTCCGGGACCGGCCCTGCGCGCGTCGGCTGCCCGGATCAAACGCGGGGCGGGCAAACAGGCAGACCTGTGGGGACAGGGAATTTCCGGCGATCTGCCGATCCTACTGCTGGTCATTGCCGAAAGCGAGGATTTCGACCTCGCACGGAGCATTCTCACGGCCCATGACTATCTGAGTTTCAAGGGGCTGGTTTTTGATCTCGTTATTCTGAACGACCATTCGGCGTCTTATGCGCAGGATCTACAGCACACTCTTGAAGCCCTGGTCCGCTCTTCCGGGCAGCCGGGAAGCGTGCGTCTCCTGCGTGGGACGCTCATGCCGGAAACGGTCAGGGAGCTTCTGTTCTCGGTGGCCTGCGTCGTTCTGACGGGCAAGGGTGGGAACCTGCAACATCAGATCACCCGGCTCGAAATGAAGCAGCGCTCGAAAGCCGTGCAGGCCGCCCTGCGTCCCTGCCGCCCCTACCACGGAGCGCAGGAAACGCCTGAACTGCCTGTGCTGGAACTGGCGAACGGATATGGCGGCTTTACGTCTGACGGGCAGGAATATGCCGTCATCATCCGTGGCAGAACCCGCACCCCTGCGCCCTGGGTCAATGTCGTTTCCAGCCCTCATTTCGGTTTTCAGGTCTCTGCGGAAGGCAGTGGTTATACCTGGTCCGAAAACAGCAAGGAGAACCAGCTGACTCCCTGGTCCAATGATCCAGTCGTCAACCCGACCGGAGAGGCGTTTTACCTGTGCGATGAGGAAAGCCGGCAGTTCTGGTCCCCGGTGGCGGCCGTGTGCCCGGACGACAATGCTGTTTATGTCTGCCGGCACGGGCGCGGATACAGCCGGTTCGAGCGCAACGCCAACGAGATTGTCTCGAGCCTGCTGCACTATGTGCCGCCTGAAGATCCCATCCGGATTTCCAGACTGAAACTGACCAATACATCCTCGCGCGCCCGGACCCTGAGGGTCACGACCTATACCGAATGGGTGCTCGGACAGTCCCGCAGCACGACGTCACCCTTCGTTTTTACGGAGCAGGACCCGGAATCCAGCGCGCTGTTCGTCAGGAACAGATGGGGCGAGACGTTTGGCGAACGGGTCGCCTTTGCGGATCTGGCGGGTCAGCAGACGTCCAGCACGGATGACCGGCGCACGTTCATTGGTCCGAACGGCAGTCTTTCAGCGCCCAGAGCCATTGTCCGTGGTGGCCCGCTTGAGGGTATTATCGGCGCTGGCGTTGATCCCTGTGCCGCATTGCAGACTGTCGTCACGCTTGAAGCCGGGGAAAGCACCGAAATCCTTTTCCTGCTGGGTCAGGGACGGAATGCCGAACACGCTCGCCAGCTTGTCCGGCAGTACAGGGCGGCGGATCTCGATGCCGTTCTGGAGGCTGTCCATCGCAGATGGGAGACGGTCACGAAAACCGTGCAGGTTCAGACGCCGGACCGCGCCATGGATATCATGCTCAATGGCTGGCTGCTGTATCAGTCCCTGTCCAGCCGTATCTGGGCCCGGGCGGGTTTCTATCAGGCCAGTGGCGCCTATGGATTCCGGGATCAGCTTCAGGACGGAATGTCTCTCGTTCTGGCGGCTCCGCAGCTGGTCCGGGAGCATCTACTCCGGGCGGCATCCCGACAGTTTCCGGAAGGAGACGTGCAACACTGGTGGCTCCCCCAGAAGGGGAATGGCGTTCGCACGAAGATTTCGGATGACTGTGCCTGGCTCGCCTACACCGTCGCGCAATATGTCCGTGTCAGCGGGGATGCGGCGGTGCTGGATGAGGAAATTCCCTTCCTCAGCGCGCCTGTTCTGGCGGATGGGGAGCATGAGCGCTTTCTCCAGCCGGAAGTGACGGACGACACAGCCTCTCTTTATACGCACTGCATTCTTGCGCTCGACCACAGTCTGCAGAGAGGCGCGCACGGTCTTCCGCTGATGGGCACCGGAGACTGGAATGACGGCATGAACCGTGTTGGCGAAGCCGGAAAAGGGGAAAGCATCTGGCTGGGATGGTTCACGCATGCCGCATTGTCTGCGTTCCTTCCCCTCGCCCGCGCACGACAGGACACTGAACACGTCGAGAAATGGACCCGTGTCATGACGGAGCTTGAAACCGCTCTGGAAGCCGCATGGGATGGTGCGTGGTATCTGCGGGCCTATTTCGATGACGGAAGCCCTCTGGGCAGTCACGCCAACAGTGAGGGACGCATTGATGCCATTGCCCAGTCATGGGCCGTGATTTCAGCGGCAGGTTCTCCCGAGCGCGCGCGGCAGGCCATGCAGGCCGTTCAGGAGCAACTTGTTGATCTGAAACAGGAGATCATCATGGTTCTGACGCCCCCGTTCAATGTTTCAGAGCCGGACCCGGGCTATATCCGGGGCTATCCGCCCGGCATTCGGGAAAATGGCGGCCAGTACACGCACGCGGCCCTCTGGACGGTCATGGCGACGGCTCTGCTCGGAGAGGGCGATGCGGCGCATGAGATGTTCTCGACGCTCAATCCGATTCACCATTCCCGCGATCAGAAGGCAGCAGACCGATACAAGGTCGAACCCTATGCGGTTGTTGCAGATGTTTACTCTTCCAGCCCGCATGTCGGGCGGGGTGGCTGGTCCTGGTACACGGGATCGGCAGGATGGATGCAGCGCATCGGAATTGAGACGTTGCTGGGCGTACAGGTTGAAGGAAACAGCCTACTGATAAACCCGCGCATTCCTGCGGGATGGCCCGCGTATGAAGTGCGTCTGCGCTGGAAAACGTCGGAATATCACATCCGGATAGAAAACCCCGACCATGTCTCCGAGGGGGATCTTTTCATGCGGGGTGACGATGCGCTCGTTGCATTAACCCGGCCGATCGATATGGAAAATGACGGCCTGACCCATCGTGTAAATGTCGTAATCAAAAAACCGGAAGATCTCGATCTGGCGGGTTGAGAGCTTCGCATTCCATCATGAACCGCTTTCCCCCATTTCGGGAAAGAACATCGTCTCTGCGGGCATCCTGCTGACCAAGGGATACCCGCGTACTGAGACCACACAAACGGGCCTCGGTATCAGGCGCTGCCATCCTTCCGCTGCGGCGTCAGGGGGGCGCTCATTACGATACAAACCGATAATTGTTCGCCCTTCTCCCTGACCAGGGGAGAGGGCGCTGAGACATATATGTCTTTCAACATTGTCGAGTACATATTGTATACAACGCTACAGTTAAGAAATGTATGTGCTTTTATGCAACACCCCCAATGAATCTTATTTTTGATGATTTTTTGTAAGAATAAACAGTTTTTGTAACAATCGAGTCAAGCTATCAAACATTGTACGTTATTGTTTCAGAACGATGCTTTCCCGTGACTAATCCCCAGTTTCCTGCTCAGCTTGAGGATTGTTTTTCCATGAAAGTCAGGTCAACCTCACGTCGGAACATCATACTTTTCGCCTTTTCTGCGTTGACGGGTGTCGCTGTCGCGGCTCCCGTTGGCTCGGCACAGGCCCAGGCTGTCAATAGCGCGCAGGACAGCGTTGACAGTACAAAACAGAACAAGGTTTCCAGCCGCTCTGCAACGGGCAAGACGCCCGCTACCACGGCATCGCGCAAGGCGACTTTGAAAAACGCGACCGATGCCGGCGTCAATTCGACGCACGCCGAGAGCGTTGTTGTCACGGGCACATTGTTCCGCGACAAGAACCTGAGCAGCGCTTCGCCGATCGAGCAGATTACCGCCAGACAGCTTCAGCAGCGCGGTATCAAGACCGTGACGGATGCCCTTCAGCTTCTGTCATCCAACGGTTCGGGCAACCTGACGAACGCGTTTTCCGCGAATGGCGCTTTCGCGGGTGGTGCGTCCGCGCCGTCCCTGCGTGGTCTCCAGACCTCCGCTACGCTCGTGATGATGGACGGTATGCGCCTGTCCTACTACCCAGCGGGCGATGATGGCGCGCGAAACTTCGTCGATACGAACTGGATGCCCTCGTCCCTGGTGCAGACCATCGACGTCCAGCAGGACGGTGGTTCGGCACTTTATGGTGCCGACGCTGTTGCCGGCGTTATCAACATGATCACGCGCGAACAGATCAAGGGCTTCGAAGGCAACGCGGAAGGCGGCCTCAACCAGGGTGGGTATGGCGGCCATCAGCGCCTCTACGCGAATTACGGCGTGGGCGACCTGGATAAGGATGGCTACAACTTCTACGTCAACTCGGAATACCAGTCCGATGACATGATTACCAACAGCCAGCTCGGCTATCCATACAATACGAGCAACCTCACGGGCATTGGCGGCGGAAACGCTGATGGCAACCTGCTGGGTTCCGATGGCACATTTACAAACGCCGTCACGCAGACCACAGGCGCCGTGGCACAGGCTGTCGACAGCAACGGCAAAGCGCTCAGCGGCTATCAGTTGCTGAATCCCACCTCCGGATGCAACGGACTGTCCGGAGCCCATTCGGGCTATGTCGCAGGCACGCCGACAGGTTCGGTGAGCACCATGTGCCAACAGGACAAGGTCTCAAAATACGGCGTCGTCTCACCTTATGACCGCCGCGTGGAAGCAACCGCCCATCTCACGGTCAAACTTGGCCCGCGCGCGAAGCTGGTGAGCATGTTCACCTACTCGCAGAACCTGTCCTATTATACGGGTACTCCGAGCGCGTTCTACGCCAACACACAGTCCCAGCTTGGAACAAGCGAAGGCGTACTTGCCCCTGCCTATCTGCCGAATGGTTCGCTGAACCCCAACAATCCCTATGCGTCCCTCGGCGAAAGCGCACAGATTTACGGTCGTTTCATCGACCCCACGGCCGAGACCCAGTTCTCGCAGAACTATCGCGGCTCCATGCATCTGACCGGCTGGGAGCCTTCCAACTGGGGCGGGGACTGGAACTATGATTCCAGTTTTGTCGGCATGAATACCGACCTTTCCACCAGATATGACAACAACATCAATATCGCTGATCTTGATTATGCGATCGAGAACGGCACGTATAATTTCGTTGATCAGGCCGCAAACTCCACTGCCGCAAAGCGCGCCATCGCGCCGACGGAAATCGTCCACTCCAAGACGGAAGAATACTCCTGGCAGGCTTCTGTCACCAAGGGGCTGGTGCGACTGCCGGGCGGAATGCTGAACTTGGCTGTCGGAACCAACGTCCGTTACGAAGGCTTCAACGCTCCGAATGCCAACCCGATCGATCCCAACGACGTCAACAACCAGTATGAAGGCATCAATCCGTTCAGCGCGATCGGCCATCGATATGTCTATTCCGGATATTTCGAGCTGAATGCGCCGATCGTGAAAATGCTGAACGCCGATTTCCAGGGACGTTACGACTCCTACTCCACGGGATTCAGCCACTTTTCCCCGAAGATCGGTGTCACCTTTAAGCCGACCAAGGAGTTCATGCTCCGCGGAACGTGGTCCCAGGGTTTCCAGGTTCCGAGTTTCTACGAAACAAACGGCACCACGATTGGCTACACGTCTTATGGTCCGTCGAACCTGACCTGGATCAACCAGCACCTCAATGCCAACGGGACCAAGGACGACTATGCTCAGGCCTACAGCCTGGGTGGCGAAAGCATTGGCAATCCGAACCTCAAGCCCATGACGAACAATACCTTCACGGGCGGTCCGGTCTTCCATCCCGTCCCGTGGATGACGTTCAGTGCGGAATACTGGTACATCCGCGAAAAGAACGTCATTGTCTCCAATCCGATCCCGGCAGCCACTGTGGCATCGGCTTACGAGGCGTTGAACACCAACAAGACGGTCACGATCGACGGCGACACGGTGATCCCCGACGTTGCGGATCCGCTGCATCCTGACGCACCACGCCGCGCCGGCATCATTGAGTCGTCCTATATCAATGCCGACAGCATGATGACCGACGGCGTGGATCTCAATCTTTCGATCAGCCATCGCCTGCCCGGTCCGCTGAAGATGATCAACTGGTACAGCAACGGCCACGCAACATGGGTGCACCGCTTCAACCAGACCATCCCGGGCGTGGGCGTGGAACGCTTTGCAGGAACCGAAGGCCCGTGGAACACGACCTCGGCGTCGGGTACGCCGCGCTGGCGTGCCAACTGGCAGAATACCTTCACATGGAACAAGCTCTCGACGACGTTCACGGTCTATTACACCAGCGGCTATCACGGCACGGCGGAAGACAATGATGGTCCAGGCACGGCTGGAAACTGCAAATACGCGCTCTATCAGGACGTCAGCAGCTTCTATCCCTCCCAGTGCAATGTCCGCCACTTCTGGGACATCGACATGACTGTGAACTACCAGTTCAACAAACAGTGGGCGGGCTACGTCAACATCTACAATCTGGCCGGTTTCAAGGCCCCGTATGACTTCGGCACCTACGGTTCCTACCTTTACAATTCGTCCTGGGCCCAGAATGGTGTTCTTGGGCGGGCCTTCCGCTTCGGAGTTACGGCAACACTGTAAGGCGTGATGCAAAATACAATCAGGCGATCCCATTCGCGCGCGGCATTCCTCATGGCGACAATCGCCATGGGGGTGCCGCAAGCCTTTTCAGCCCCCGTCCCCTCCAGCCTTTCGGACATGTCTGCGCCCCTCGCGGTCCAGACGGGTTCCGGGTCAGGCTGGGCTCTCTCCAGCGCCGATGGTCCTACAAAGGGCGAGGTCATTACGGCCCGTGCCGGCAGCGGCCTGATCGGAACGAAAACGCTCCGCCTTGATGCAACAGCGGCTTCTGTTCACACGATCATTGCCAAACCCGGTCACGGCCTCTCCATCGGACGCCGCTCCCACCTCACCTACGCGATTTTCCCGGTCGCCGACCCGCTGTCCCTGACGGATGAAGCGACCTATACCAGCCTGGACGTCCTGTTCACGGACGGCACCCGAGCCTCCACGCTCGGTGCCCGCGATCTGTCCGGAGCCGAACTGACGGCGCAAGGTCAGGGAGCAGGCCGGGCGCTCTACCCCAATCAGTGGACACTGGTTGATGTCCCTCTCGGCGAGGTCGCTGCAGGACGAACCGTTGCCGCCATTGAACTCACGTCCCGCGCGTCAAAGGGCACGGCCCGGCGCGTTTATTTCGATGCGGTTTCCATCACGGATGTTCCCGATCCCAGCGGCCTGACACCGGCCGATCTTGTGGACACACGACGCGGGACCAATGCGAACGGCCGCTATTCGCGGGGAAACAATTTCCCTGCCATCGCGGTCCCTCACGGGTTCAACTTCTGGACGCCCGTGACGCGTGGCAACTCCAACTGGCTTTACCAGTATCAGGAGCGCAACGGCCCCGATAACCACCCGCGCCTCGAAGCCCTGTCCCTCAGCCACGAACCCAGCCCCTGGATGGGCGATCACGACACTTTCCAGATCATGCCCGCGGCCGGACCCGAAGCACCTTCCGCAGACCGGACGGCACGGGCTATCGGCTTCACACACGACCACGAAACCGCCCTGCCCTACCGTTATGCCGTTACGCTGGACAACGGGATTGTGGCCGAGATGGCCCCGACCGATCATGCCGCCATCCTGCGCTTCCGCTATCCCGCGGGCACAGATCAGGGGCAGGTCGTCTTCGACAACATCACCAATCAGGGCAGCCTGAAAATTGCTCCGGACGGACGTAGTGCCGACGGGTACACCGACGTCGCCAGCCAGCTCTCCACAGGCGCGAGCCGGATGTATGTCCATCTTGAATTCGACCGTCACGCCATCGCACAGGGGCGCCTGAGCGGACAGAAGCGGGACAACGTGCAGGCCTGGGCGGCGTTCGACACGAAGACGGACCCGACCGTCACGATCCGGATCGCCACGTCGCTCATCAGTCTCGAACAGGCTCGGCGTAACCTCGCCCTCGAACTGCCAACCGGCACTACGCTCGAAACCGTGGCGGAAACTGCGAAGAGGGCGTGGAACAGTCGGCTTGCTCGCGTGCAGATCCCTGGCGCCCCACTCGACGAACAGCGCACGCTCTTCGGCAATCTCTACCGGATGTATCTGTATCCCAATAACGCGGCAGAAAATGTCGGCACCGCTAGTGCACCACGCCTGCGACATGCCAGCCCGTTCGGTGCGCGGCTGCATCCCGACAGCCCGACGCAGACCGGGGTTCCGGTCGTAAACGGGCCTCTCTATGTCAATAACGGGTTCTGGGACACGTATCGCACAGCGTGGCCCGCCTATGCCCTGCTGACGCCGGAAGAAGACGGGCAACTCATCGACGGTTTCGTCCAGCAATACCGGGAAGGCGGCTGGATCGCACGCTGGTCCGCCCCCGGTTATGCGGACCTCATGACCGGGACGAGCGCGGATGTGGCTTTCGCGGATGCTTATGACAAGCATGTCCGCAATTTCGATGCGTCTTCGTTCTATCGCGCCGGTCTGAAGGATGCGACCGTCATGCCCGATGATCCTGGCGTCGGACGCAAAGGGCTCAACCGCTCGGCATTCCGGGGTTATACCGACACCGATACGGACGAGGCGCTGTCCTGGTCCAATGCTGCGACCCTCAATGATTTTGCCCTCGGCGAGATGGCCGCCTCCCTGGCCGCTTCCGCTCCGGCTGACAGCCCGGCACAGACCAATTATGCGGCGGAAAGCTGGTATCTGCACAACCGGGCGCTGAATTACGTCAATCTCTTCGATCACGAGGTTGGATTTTTCGTTGGCCGTCGGCCGGATGGCCGGTGGAGAGCTTCTGAAGCGCAGTTCGATCCGCTCGCCTGGGGCGGCGACTATACCGAGACGAATGCCTGGACGATGGCGTTCGATCCCGTTCAGGATGGACAGGGGATCGCCAGTCTTTACGGCGGCCGCGATGGGCTGGCGCGGAAGCTGGACGCATATTTCGCGACGCCCGGCGTTTACCACACGGGCGATTATGGCGGGGTGATCCATGAAATGCGGGAAATGCACGATATCCGCATGGGTCAGTACAGCCACAGCAACCAGCCCGCGCATCATATCCTCTACATGTATGACTATGCCGGGCAGCCCTGGAAAGCGCAGGACAAGATCCGCGACGTCATGAACCGGCTCTATCGCGGAACGTCGATCGGACAGGGCTATCCGGGGGATGAGGACAATGGCGAGATGTCCGCCTGGTGGGTCTTCAGTGCGGCAGGTTTCTATCCCCTGCGCATGGGCACGCCGACCTACGCCATCGGTGCACCGCGCTTTGAGACCATGCGCCTGACGGTCGGGCAGGATCGGGTTCTCACGGTTCATGCTCCGGGCGTGAGTGACCGCAACCGCTTCGTCCAGTCCGTCAGCCTGAACGGCAGGTCGCTAACGCGCTGGTGGCTGAGCCATGACGAAATTGCCGGGGGTGGTGATCTGACTTTCCAGATGGGGCCACAACCCTCGCACTGGGGAAGCTCACCGGACGCCTCCCTGCCGTCGCTGACACCAGCCGGACAGACGCCGAGCCCAGCGGTCGATCTGGCAGATGTCCCGGGCGCGACGCATACCGGGCCGGACGCGCTGTTCGACAATGACGCGCTCACATCAGCACCCATTGGTGGTACGGATGTGACGGTCACTGTATCGGCAGACGCATCGGCTCTGGCCTACACCGTCACATCAACCGGCAGGCCCGATCTCGCGCCTTCCGCGTGGGAGATCCTGGCGTCCGACGACAACAGGACGTGGCAGGTGGTGGATCACCGGGCGGGCGAGGCATTCCCCTGGCAACACCAGACACGGCCGTTCCTGCTGCCGAAAGGCGCCACGCACCAGATGTATCGCTGGCATGTACTGAAACCGGTCTCTGCCGAGGCTGGGGAATTCGAACTGCTGGGGCACACCTCCCCCTCAGCACAATAAACCCTTTCGCCCAGAAGATCCGGGGGCACTGGATGTAACAGCCGCCCGGATCTTCTCACTCACGGAGTTAGACCGTTATGGCGCTTTGCAGATTAGCCCGAAGTTTTCTGGTCGCGACCCTGCTGTCCGGGACCGCTCCTCTCGCCATGGCGGCGCCGGCCCTGGTTCCTGCGGATACGTCTCCCGCCTCTGCCGTGGATCCACGGATCGGAACGGGGGGAGCAGGACACACCTATCCCGGCGCGACCGTACCCTTCGGGATGATCCAGCTTTCCCCTGATACGGCGATGACGGACTTCCATCATTCCTACGCCTGGGCGGCGGGCTATCAGTATGATGACCCGACGATCATGGGCTTCTCACACACGCATTTTTCGGGTGCGGGCCATTCCGACCTCGGCGACGTGCTCGTGATGCCGATTTCCGGGGACGACGTCCGGCTGGAGCCGGGAGACGCTGCTGTACCCGCAAGCGGATATCGCTCGCGCTTCCGCCACGCCACGGAGATCGAGAAGCCGGGCTATTACGCGGTGACGCTCGATGATTACAGGATCCGTGCCGAACTGACCGCCTCCCGCCGGGTGGGCTGGCACCGCTATACCTTCCCCAAGGGAAAACCCGCGCATCTGCTACTGGATCTACGGCCGAGCATCTATGACTATCCAGGCAAGGTGCTGTGGGCGCGGCTGCATGTCGCGGCCGATGGGACGGTTTCGGGCTGCCGGACGACACGGGGCTGGGCACCGGGGCGCACGCTGTGCTTTGCCATGCACTTCTCCAGGCCCATGGTCGGACGCACGCTCTATGATCGCGAAACGAAAGTGGCCTATCGCGGCTTTGGCGGTCCGGGGAACCATCCCGTTGATCATGAGGCGCAGAACGGCCGGGAACTGGAAGGCGTGTTCGATTTCGGGAACCTGAAAGAGCCGCTTCTGGTGAAGACATCCATCTCACCGGTCAGTGAAGAAAACGCCATTGCCAATCTTGATGGCGAGGGACAGGACTGGAACTTCGACGCCCAGCGCAAGGCGGCTCTCGAAGCATGGAACAAGGCCCTTTCGGTCATCGACATGCAGGGTACACCGGATCAGCGGACACAGTTCTATACCGCGCTCTATCATGTCATGCTTGCGCCAACGCTCAGCATGGATGCGAACGGCGATTTCACCGGACCGGATTATCAGCGTCACCGGGCGGACGGATTCGAGTTCTACTCTACCTGGTCGATGTGGGACGTCTATCGCGCGCAGCAGCCGCTTCTGGCCATTCTGCGCCCGGATATGAGCTCACATTTCATCCGCTCGCTCATCGCATCCCAGCAGACAAGCCCGTTCGGTCTGCTGCCGATCTGGGCCTATCAGGGGCTCGAGACGTGGTGCATGATCGGGTATCACGCCGTGCCGGTCATTGCCGATGCGTATCTGGCAGGTGTGCGGGGCTTTGATGCCGAGGCCGCGCTCAAGGGCATGATCCGCAGTGCGACCTATGGTCCCTATGGTGATCTGACCGATTACATGAAGATCGGTTACGTCCCGATCGACAAGGAAGCCGAAGGCGCTTCCAAGACGCTGGAATACGCCTATGACGACTGGGCGCTTGCCCGCATGGCGCGGGCGATGGGCAAGACAGACGTGGCACGGACATTCGAAAAGCGGTCCGACAACTGGCGGAAAGTGTGGGATCCTCAGACGGGATTCATGCGCGCCCGCCTGTCGTCGGGGGGCTTCCACACCCCCTTCACTCCTGCCGCCGCAGCCTATGGAAGCGACTACACCGAAGGCAATGCATGGCAGTACTCATGGTATGTGCCGCAGAATATCCCGGCGCTTATCAAGGTCATGGGCGGACGGGAGAAATTCACCGCCCGGATCGACGAGCTGTTCGACGCCAAGGTCGATCCCGCAATTTTCAGGAATGTCGAGGATATCAGCGGTCTGATCGGCTGGTACGCCCATGGCAACGAGCCGGATCATCATGTCGCCTATCTGTATGATTATGCGGGCGCTCCATGGAAAACCCAGCAGCGCCTGACGCAGATCATGCAGACGCAGTATGCCCTTCGTCCGAACGGGCTAGCAGGCAATGACGACCTGGGCCAGATGTCGGCATGGTATCTGTTCACTGCAATGGGATTTTATCCGGTCGCGCCGGCCAGTCAGGAATATGCGATCGGCCGTCCGTTCGTTGCACATGCTGTCATGCATCTGGGTAACGGCCATGATTTTACGGTCACGGCTGACAATCTGGACGATGCCCATCCCTATGTCGGTCAGATGACACTCAACGGCCAGCCTCTCACCACCCCGTTCCTGCGTCAGCAGGACGTACGGGCCGGTGGCGAACTGCACTTCGTCATGCAGTCCCAGCCACCGGCCTGACCCAACCGTCGGGGGCTCTTTCGCCCCCGACCTTCAGGCCCTTCTTTGAACTGCCGTGAATACGGCAGGATAAATAATCGAGATCAGAAGAACGAATAAGAGATCGTTCCACGGAACATGCGAGGGCCACTTACGGAAACATAGGACGGGGTGCTGGTCACACCGAAAATGTTCCGGTTTTCCAGATTGGTAATGCCGAAATTGAATTTCAGCTTCCTGTAAGAGTACAGGAAATTGATATCCAGTTCATGCTGCGGCCCGATGGTGTATTTCGGATAATAGGAGACGGCGGCGCTGCTGCCATTTCCGTATACGCCGAAGGACATGCCGGCGTTCTTGAAAATCCCGCTCTGGAGAACATAGCTCATGAACAGGCTGTATTTCACCTTCGGCTGTGCGGCGACGATGTATTTCTCAAGGCTGTTAGACAGGAAGCGGAAGCCTGCATACGTAAAGCTGCCCGAAATCTGCCAGCCGGGAAGAAGAGTACCGCTCACATCGATATCCACGCCTTGGGTCCGCATCCCGGGGAGCACGATATATCTGTTGCTAGAGCCGGCGGCCAGAATTGGATAATTACTCTGGTCAAGACGATAGACTGAGCTCACGACGTCCAGTTTCTTGTTGAAGAACTGCGCCTTCACACCCGCTTCAAGATTGGTCGTCGTCTGCGAAGGCAGAAGCTTGTTGTCCGTGCCCATGGCAAAATTGGGCGTAAATCCATTCACCCAGCTCGCATAGACCGAGAACTGCTTGTTCAGATCGACCACCATACCGGCGATCGGAGAGATCTTGCCGATTTTCTTGGCAGCAGAGGTGTTTCCCCAGGAACGGTAGCCCGTATGTCTGATGGCACCAAAGAAATGGAAGCGCCCGTATTCGATCAGATCCTGCCCATAGAACCCGAGCTGTCGCGATCCCAGACTGTACTGAAAGATGGTCGCGGGATAAAAACGCGAGAGATTTGGCGTTTTGTTGATGGGAACAGTCGTAAATACCGTCTGCTCGGAAGACGGCGGGCTATAGTCAGAGACCGTGTAATCCGAATAGTTCAGACCGACAGAAATCGTATGCTTGAAAATGAATGTCTTGAATTTTGCCCTGAAATAATCATCCGTTGCATACTGGGTTGAGACCTGTTTGTCCGTTGACTGCATGATGAGGTAGTTGATCCCTCCCACATGCGCGGCAGGACCATACATATCCACCAGGGTCGTGGAATTGGACACATGGCTCCGGCTGACAAAAGTGAGCCAGTGGTTGATGTTCCAGGTCGTTTCATAGAACCAGCGCGTATTCCACATGGTGATCCCCTGATTATCGGGACCGAAGGCATGTCCATACGTCACAATCTGCGGGTCCGATCCAACTGTCGGGATCACCGCATAACCGGTCTGTGGCTGCCGAACCTTCGAGTTCTCCACCCCGACCGTGACGTCAACCGAGCGGTTCTTGAAGCGGATCGAGGGTGCAATCGAATATTCCTTACGTCCCTTGTAGCCGGCCCAGTTCCGGTCCTGATCGGCAAAATCGCCGATGATACGTGCACTGAGCGTCTTGGAATGATTGAGAGCCGTGGACCCATCGACCGTAATTTTGCGGTCGTCATAAGAGCCATACATGCCTTCGATATTGAGCAGGTTCTCCGCCACGGGTTTCTTGGTCACCACGTTGACCGAACCACCCATGTTGTTGCCGCCCGAAAGAAGAGCCGCCGGACCTTTCAGAACTTCAACCCGCTCGACATTGGCCGTCGGCTGCATGGCGCCGGTGGGGTCCAGCATACCATTTGTCATTCCTGTCGCCGTCCAGCCACGTACGGTATAGCTGTTGGAACCCTGCAGGTTGCTCCGGTTGACCGTCATGCCGCTCGCATTCCGCATGGCGTCAGCAATCGTCTGGATCTGCTGATCCGCGATAAGGGCACTGGTGATGGTCCGTGACGACTGCGGGAGGTCCCTGATCGAGCCACCCGTACGTGTGGAAGATGCAGAAGAATCAACGTTATACTGTGTCTCGGCCTCGTTCCGCTTCGCAATGACGTTCATGTTTTCCACATGTCCCGCATTGGCCCGGCGCACGTAGAACATGCCGTTCTTGTCAGAATAAATGGCATAATCCGAGCCATACAGAGCCTGCCGGAAGGCTTCGGTTGCGGTTTTGGCTTTCACCGCAGGCGCGTAAACCGTATCAGGAACCTCCTGACCGATCGTTACGGTAACATGGGCATGACGGGCAATTTCCTGAACCGTCGTACGGAGTGGCTGTCGCGGCAGGACAAACACACTGCCTGCGACTGCCCCGTTGCCTTTCCGTCCCGAATTTTCATCGGCGGCATAGGCAGGCATATAGATCCCCAGCAGACCGGCAGTAACGCACAACGATACGTTACGCTTTAGATACGAAATACTCATTTCTTCCCCCTGCTTTCTTCCGATGATGACGCGTTTATTCGTGAATATTTCCGATACTCAGATTAAGGCTCAGCTTGCGGTAGGGTCAGACTACCGCATCAGCAGGTACATCGGTCCGGACAATGTGCCGCTTCGAAAACACCAAGAAGGATCCCGAGAGCATTTTCCCATTGTTGCAGGGATTCCTTGTGCTGGGTTCGCAGGAAATCCATCATGGATGCATGTTCTTTGGGATATTTTTCTTCCAGAATACCAAAGACATGGATGAATTCTTTTTTGTCTTTTCGCTTCTTCTTTTCTTCTTCATGGATTTTTTCCAGAAGACTTTTTGTTTCCTTGACCGTCAGCAGTCCCCTCTCGCCCACCTGGCGCTGAACTGCTGCATCCCGGCGCGCATTAACCCATGAACGGAACGTATCCGAAACGACTGAACGGGATGTTCGCGGACTCCAGGTCGCCGCTTCGATCACGCCACCGAACTGGGCTTCAGGACTTTCCTTGACGGCGCGATCTGTCTCGGCAATCGCAGCGGAGCGGACCTTTCTCCAAAGAGCGGGTTTGGGGGCCGCTCCCGCCAGTTCCATGTCATGCAGTTCCATCGCATCCCTGAGAGAGACCCGCAGCGGATGGTCCGCATTCAGGAATGCCAGATCCTTTTCCGTTTCCCTGAGGAAGCGAAGAATCAGCAGGTTACCCTGACGATCCAGATCGACCCCAACCGGAACAGCTTCCAGCAGTGCGAGCTGTGCGGCCATCCCTTCTTTAGGAGTTGAAATGGTTGCCGCGACCATATCCAGCAATAAGGCCAGCCACTTGGGCAACCCGAACTGGCTGCTCCACTGGTCCAGATCTTCGCTTTCCAGCAATGCTCCGACCAGACTTCCGGTCTCGCCATCCCAGTGAAGCGGCCGGCTGACCCAGGCACCCGATTCCTGGAAGGAACGGGCTTTCTGGACCATGGCCTGCTTGAGATTGGCACTGTCGTGAAAGGATTGCGCCATGGTCAACCCTCGAGATTGCGGTCAATGAAAGCTGCGATGCGGCTTTTGGTCTGCAGACCCGTAAACCGCTCCCGTTCCTGTCCGTCAGAGAACAGCATGACCGTCGGCAGGCCTCGCACATGAAACTGGCTGACAATCTCAGGGTTCTCGTCAGCGTTGACTTTCACAAACAGCACTTCGCCCTGATAGGTTTCGGCCGTGTCGTCCAGAATGGGCAGCAACTGCTTGCACGGAGAGCACCAGGGCGCCCAGAAATCCACCACGACAGGAAGTTCCGATTTCAGAACAACCGTATCGAAATCGCGCTGGGACACAGGAATGATAACGCTCATGAGATTTCTCTTTTCAGGAATTCGATTTTTCTGACGATGACCGCGGGAAGGAGACTGTCATGAGCCTTTCCCCCCCACGATGAGACCGTCGACACGCAGGGTCGGCTGTCCGACCCCCACAGGAAGGGTCTGGCCTGACTTCGAACACACGCCGATTCCGCCATCGAGCATGCGGTCATTCCCGATCATGCTGATCTGTTTCAGCGTATCCGGTCCGTTTCCGAGAATGGTCGCACCGGCTATGGGAGCCCCAAGCCGGCCGTTCTCGATCAGGAAAGCCTCGGAGGCCTCGAACACGAAACGGCCGCTGGTCACATCGACCTGTCCGCCAGACAGGTTGTCGACATAGATCCCGTGGCTGACCGACGAAATGATTTCCCCGGGCTCCAGGGTGCCGGCTTCCATATAGGTGTTCGTCATCCGCGGCAGCGGCGTGGAGGCATAGGACTGCCGGCGTCCGTTGCCTGTCGGCGCGCATCCCATCTGACGGGCACTCAGCAGATCATGCATGTAGCCACGCAGGATCCCGTCCTCTACCAGAACCGTCCGCTGGCTCCCGACCCCCTCGTCATCGATGTTGAGAGAGCCCCGGCCGCCCGGAACCGTGCCATCATCCAGGATCGTGACGCCAGATGCGGCGATCCGCTCCCCGATCCGGCCGGAAAATGCCGAGCTGCCCCGTTGGTTGAAGTCGCCTTCCAGACCATGCCCGACCGCTTCATGAAGAAGCACGCCGTTCCAGCCTGCCCCGATGACGACCGTCATCGGACCTGCGGGAGCCGGCTGCCCCTCCAGCTTGGTCAGCGCGGACGAGACCACTCTGCGAACCAGCCCTTCGATGGCCTCTTCCGACAGAACCTCGTATCCGGCACGGCCGCCGAAACCCGATCCCGCGACTTCGCGCCGTCCGTTGGACAGCACCGTCACCATCACAGCCACCTTGATGAGGGGCCGGACATCCCCGCTCGAAAATCCATCATGCCGCGTCAGCCAGACCGTCTCGTGCGAGGCATGGACATTGGCATTGACCGAGACCACACGCGGATCAAGCGACCGGGCCAGGGCATCGATGGACCGTAACAGCGCGGTTTTGCGATCCGTACTCCATGACAGCAACGGATCCGCAATGCCGTACAGATCCTCCCGGATCGGGCCGTCCTGCGTCACTGCCGGAACCGGCTGAACTGCCGGGGCATTTCCATAGCCTTCCGTCAGAAGCCGTCCGGTCTTCTGCATGCTCGCCCGGTCGATCCGCTGCGACGAAGCAAAGGAAGCTTCCGCGCCCCGCAGGACCCGCATGCCATAGCCAAGGTCAATCCCGAACGCACCGGCCTTGATCCTGCCGCTCTCGATACGCCAGCTTTCGGACGCGCGGGACTGCAGATAGATATCTGCGAAATCCCCCCATTTCCCGAGCGCAGAGCCTGCGACATTCTGAAGAAAAGCCTCATCCAGCCCATAACGGTCCAGCAGCGTGGAACGGGCCGTGTCGATGCGTCCTGCGGGATAGTTTTGCGTAAGACCTGCCATGTTATGCACTCCCGCCTACGGACATGTTTTCCAGAAGCCACGATCCTGTACGGAACGGTCCGCGCTCGACGGCGTCCGCCCCAAGCGCGACAATCCCCGCGAACATCTCCCTGAGATTCGAGGCAATCGTGACTCCGGCCACCGGATGCACGATCCGGCCGTCCTGAACCCAGGCCCCGCGCACCGCGCGCGAGAATGTTCCGGTTGTCAGATCGGACGAGCCGGCCATGTGGGTAATCAGAAGGCCGGTCCCGAGCTTCCTCAGCATCTCGTCCTGCGTGTCGGAAGGCTGCGTCAGGGAACTCGAGATCTGCATGTTGTAGGTCTGCCCGCCATTGCCGGTGGGGGCCATTTTCAGGAAACGGGCGGAGTAGAGATCCAGGAAATATCCCTTCAGAATGCCCCGCTCCACGACATGGCGCTGCGTGCCGGCAATCCCGTCCGCGTCGTAGGGGGCACTGGAGTTCCCCTGCAGGAGAAAGGGATTTTCCGAAATGCTGACATGCTCCGCAAAGGCAGCCTGCCCCAGCGCCCCTGCCAGGAAGGAGTTTCCCTGCCGCAGTAACGGTCCCGATACGGCGCGCATGAACTCCCCGAGCAGGCCTGTCGCTGTCGGAGCATCAATCAGGATCCGGTATGTCCCGGTAGGAATCTGACGGCCGCCAATGGCCTGAAGCGCACGAGTGCCACTGATGCGCCCGACCTGCTCCGGGCTCTCAAGCTGCGTCGCACGCCGACCACTGGTGGACCAGCTTTCAACCTGGCGCGCACCATCGCGCATGGCGACGGGAGAACAGGCAATACCATGCTGGCTCCACGGCACCGAACCCGTGAATCCCCGGCTGGATGCAAGAAACGACAGACCGGCCGAACTCCAGACGGATGCGCCTTCCGTCTGATGAATGCAGGCATCGACCGCAAACGCACTTTCTTCGGTCTGCAGCGCCAGTTCCAGCGCATCCGGGTAGGCGATGTCCCAGGGATGGTACAGATCCAGATCCCGGATCTCGGAGCAGTATTCGGACGTATCGGCAAAGGCGGCAAGATCGTCCCGCTCACCATAGCGGGCAATGTCGGTCGCAGCCTGAAGGGCACGTTTTATGGCGTCGGGGGAGAAATCCGTGGTAGCAGCCGAAGCCCGGATCCCGTCGCAGATCACGCTGACGAAGGCATTGCGCCGGATCGAACTGTTCCGCTGAAGCGGTTTGCGGTTCCGTGCTCCCACCGTCCAGCTTTCGGTCTCCTGCAGCGAGATCTGGACGTCGTCGGCATGCACCGTTTTCCCGAAAGAAAAGGCCCGGTCCGCGATCTGCTCGAAATCCTGCCTGAGACGGCTGATTTCATGACGCTGAAGCATGTCAGGATGTCCTGTGCAAAGAGAGGAGCGCGCCAGAAGGCGGTTCCTGATTGTCCATGACCCGTCCCACCCCGCCTGCGATATGCAGCCGCTTTGAATGCAGCATCATGAGGTCGCGCGCATGCACGACGCTGATGAGCGTGAGGGCAGGATGGTCCAGAAGAATGCGATAGATGGCGGCGGCCGTTTCCTGGTCGAGCCCGGACGTCGCCTCATCCAGAACGAGAACATCCGGCGAGGAGACAAAGGCCCGTGCGAGCGCAAAACGCTGCTGCTCCCCCGGAGACAGACGCTGGGACCAGTCGCCCCCCACATCCAGCTGATCCACAAGTCCGGGCAGCAGGAAGCGCCGAAGCAGCGTGGCACAGAGGGCGCGGTTTTCAGGCGAATGCGGCTGGTCCGGCAGCATGAGATCAAGCAGCGTCCCGTGCGGCAGATAGGGCCTCTGGGGCAGGAACATGATCCGCCTCTCCCGGGGAAGCGAGATCTGCCCCTCTCCCTCGGAGCTGAGACCTGCCATGGCCCGCAGAAGAGTGCTTTTTCCGCTGCCAGACGGTCCTGTAATGACCCATTTTTCTCCGGCGCGGACAGTCCATTCCTGAACTTCCAGAACCGGTTCCGCCTGTTCGGGTACACGCAGAACCAGATCACGGGCGACGATGTCGTCCTGTCCATCCCGCAGCAGACTGATTTCAGCCTTTTCCGGTGTCTGGATCGCGTCGACCAGAACGAACAGTCGGTCAAAGGACGCCGATGTTTCCGCATACATGGGATACATCTGCATGAACCATGTCAGCGACGAACTCAGCGTCACGAAAACCGACTGCGTCTGGATGATATCGCCGTATGTCATGCGGCCCGACATGTAGCGGGGCACGGCAAGGGCGAGCGGCAGAAGCCGCTGAACATGGCTGATGATCTGGCTCGCAAAGGAGATGATCAGCCCCATCCGCTGCTGCACGAAATAGTTGTTCACAAGTGCGGAAAATGCGCCCGCAATCCGCAGATGCTCGACCCGCTCCATAAGCATGAGCGCGACCTGCTCGGCATGTCGGCGGATCGAAACCAGCGAAAAACGCAGATCCGCCTCATAATGCTGCTGACGCATGTTGAGACGGATCAGCTTCCGGCCAATCCGGAAAATGACCCCAGTTCCGATAATCGATGAGAGATAGGCTCCCAGTAAAAGATCGGCACGCGTGGTAATGTCATGCCCGAAGACATGATACGTCACCGGAGTCGATTTGGTGATCAGCAGCGAGGTATAAAGGATGATGGTGAAGGTGACCCGCAGGCATCCGGTGAAAATACCAAATACGCCGTTGACGACATTCCTGACGTCCTCGGCAAGACGCTGGTCGACATTTTCGACAAGCTCACTGCGTTCAATGAAATAGAATCTTTTCCCGGACAGCCAGTTCCCTGTGAGGGCAACAGTCACCGTGTTGCGCCACAGCATTTCGAAAACATTCTGCACATACACGCCAAGATAAGACAGGCTGTAAGCCAGCGATCCGACGAGCAGGAACTCCAAGGCATATCTGACGAAGCCCGGGAAATCCTTGTACTGAATGGAATCAAATACGGCCTTGCTGATATCCGTTTCTATCCTGAAACCGTAGACACCGCCGAACTGGATCGCCAGGCAGACCAGAAGCAGAAACCAGGCGAGGATCCATCGTCTTGAAAACAGGAAAATGCTCACAAGCTTTCCCAGGACAACCGCTTTCCTGAGCGGCCGGCTTTTTGCCTGCCAATCCTGCGGAGAGCCGAAATCGAACGCGGACAGGAAAAGGGATCGGGATGCCATTACGCGCCCCCACCCGCAGGACGGACATCGTTCCGGCAGATCTTCATTCCGGAGGAACTGTCACGTCGCATGGCCGCTCTTTTCTCCCATGGCAGCCTCCTTCCCGCTTCCCTTCAGAAACAGAAGGAAAAGCCAGACTGAAGAAGCCCGATTCTTGTTTCGGATTCGGAAGGAAAATGCCTTCCGCGAACTCTCCACCGTAGGAAAGCAACAAAAGCTTCATAACCACAAATAATAAATGTGTATAATGAATATTATGTTTTTTTATGGGTGCTTTTATGGGCCCGACGGTGCGTCGCAGTGAAACTGTCGATATGCGTCATCAGCCAGCGATGTGCTGGATCATTCGTCCTGTGATCGGGCCACTGGGCAAAAACAGACTCCAGTTCCACAGGAAATGGCAGCTTCAGAACCCGTACAGGAAACATCGAGGCATAATACTGAAGGACCCATCCACTTCCCGTCGCCACAAGATCGGTCCCGATGATCAGGCCAGGAAGTGTTCCGTAACGACCTGTCATTGCCACGATATTTCTCTGGGAAAGAATTTCATTCTGCGGTCCGGCTGCATAGACAGCCTCCGATACTGAAGCATGTCGCGCCTCGAGATACTGTTCCTGAGTGATGGTCGACTGAATCGTCGGATGACGGTCCCAGACCATGCATGACAGACCGTCCTTCATGAGCTCTGTAGCGGGAAAACGCGGGTCCAGAAGGGAATGCGGCACGATCACCAGGTCCGCACCGCCCTCGAACAGTTCGCTCTGCTTTGTATTTCCCGGCGAGGAGACGACAACCCTGATGTTCTGCGCCTCGGACAGCATCGTGGGCACAACCCGCCCCAGCAGCATGGTCGCCAGATTTTCAGGGGCCGAGAGATGGAATGTCTTGCGGCTCGTCCGGGGATCGAAATCCAGCTGAAGCCCGAAAGTCTCGTCCAGCTGTGCCAGTAGTTTCTTGACCCGTGGTCTCAGCTTTTCCGCCAGCGGCGTCAACATCCGCTCACCGGACGGATAGACAATCAGTTCATCATTGAACTGATCCCGAAGCTTGCGAAACGCAACGCTCATCGCAGGCTGGCTGAGGCGGATCTGTCGTCCGGCTTCCGTCAGGGATGACGCATTGAGAATGGCATCCAGCGCATAAAGCAGGTTGAGATTGATACGCCTTAAAGAGCCGGGGCTGGAATCTGACCTGTTCATACCAAAAAATCCACCGCCTGGAACACGATCTCGTTTGCTGCCACGAGAGAGCGTTTATCCTAGAGATGGCCTCTCCGTCGAACGATCCCCGAGACGGCAGAATATCCCAATTGATACGTTTTGATATCAAAATACTCTAGTTCAAAGAGACCTTAGGGAAAATGCCCTCTGTCAGGGCTCCTGCTGTGGAATCTCACGACATTCCGCGTCGTCCTTCACCGACACGATAACGTCATTCAGGCTTTTAACTGCTAGCTCATGGCATCTGGACCGGCCATCTCCCATCTGCAGCCAGGCTTCCGACGTGTTTGATCGGTGCTCTGTCAAAGCCCCATTCCTGCCCGCACCGGTGACAGCCGTCGCATCGATGAAAAGCCGCATCTGGGGCGTGATATTCTCCGGCCAGGTTCCCGCCATCTCCCGTATCAGACCCTGCTGCACATTCAGGGTATATGCCGGCTCTGTGCCGGCCCCTGATTTTCCCTGACGAACCGTCAGAGGAAAACGTTCCGCAACAGTATATCCACGATGGCCCTGTAAATCCTGCTGATCATGACGGGTCGTCAGGCGGTTGATCTGAACGATACTGCTGCCCCCATCCGTGCGCGCGTAAGCGTTCTCGAAGGACATCTTCTGGCTCACCGAAGTCTCGACACGACCATGCGACGTTTCGACATAGCCTACAGCCTCGACTGCCTGATCTGCACGGGTCGTATATTTCCCTGTCCCGTTTTTCTGCACCGGAATGTCCTGATGAACAGTGATCGCGGCCGTTTTTCCTGAAGAGCGGACGAGTTCACCATTTACAACCTGCCGTCCGGGATCACGCCATGCGAGCAATGTCCCGGTCATGACGACATACCGGCGCGCGCCCACAACGCTCAGGTCGATATGATGTGGTCTGCCGTCATTCAGACGTCCTGCAAAAGGTGTCAGATCTACCCGATACGGGTGCAGATTCAGGGTCTCGATTCCCGGAATCTGCTTCCACAACATCGCATTGAATCCGCCCGTGTAAATCCACGGAAATACCGGAGCAATTCCCGCCAGAATGCCGTCCACCCGCACCTCGGTTTCCCGGAACGGAATACCGCATGTCCTGTCCTGTGCCGCGTTCATCTCCGGGGTATAATGAATAGGCATGCACATATACCAGAATTCATCCACCTGCTGCGGCATCGCCAGAACATCCAGCATCAACCGCGTCACATTCCTCGGCAGGGAGAGCTCACTTTTAAGCACAGGCGACGACGCCGTCAGGAAAACGGGATCCTTGTCCAGCGGAAGGACAATATCGGGGACGTCCGGCGCCTGCGCGCCCGGAGCTGCCTTATAAAATACCAGACGGGCCGCCCCCTTTATGCGGCCGTTGTTCTGATCGGTCACAATATTCAGAAGCTCGGCATCACCTTTCTCGGGCTGCCTTAGAAGCGCCGAATAATCGGTAAGGTCGCGTTCGACATGCCACGTCGCCCCCTGCCTGCGGGCCGGCTCAACCGTTGTCCCGGTCAGGATATTGACCTCACCGAGCCTTACTCTCACCGTCCGGTCAAACTGCTGGCCTGCACTGACACTGAAATCTGCTTCAAGGACTACCCGGGACCATGGCCCCGGACACCCGACGGGTGGGGCGTAATCAATAACTTGTCGGACCGCCGGGCCGTCAAATTCATGATCGGGAAAAAGCTCAACCGTACAATACGGCGTATCCGGACGCGTTATCTGCGGTTCAATACTCATGACATCGCGGCTTCCTACCACCGGAAGCGGCGCAAACATGGCAGAAGCCTTCCCAGGCTCGGCGTGGACCGGTACCAGAAAAGCCATGACTGCAACGGGTGCAGCGACAAACCGCCAGAAAAAGCCAGCAAAACCGGAAGAAAGCGACATCGTCACCTGTTCACACAGAAATGGATCTCTTCAAGCCACGTATGAGAGATTACCTCCACCGCGCGCCGATCCCGATACCAAAGTTCCGTGAACATTCCGCAACCGAACACAGCGTGTCAATCTAGCGCTGCTCGAAAAATCACCGATCGAAGCAACCGAGATAGTTTTATAAAAAGCCAAATGATCAGAGATCCGCCAAGATTCTAAATCCTGTCACAAGTGCCGTATTATAATAATCACCCGCATCTGGTCTGAATATAATCTGACAATCAGGCACAATCGAAACTCCCGGATAAAGCTTCGCAGAGTAATTAATTTCAAGAACCTGAATATTCGTCTCGACCGCATGCACCCCATTGCTTAGCGCCAGTCCGAGAGACTGCTGAAGCTCCTGCGTGCGCGTCAAGTTCGGATTAACCTGAAGGTTAGAAAAGAAGACAGACATATAATCCGCTGGTCGGTTCGGCACGAAGTGTTGTGCAATCAGACCTGCCGTATATTGATGCCGGAACGGCACAGAGGAACCGGTAGCATCCGTGGCGATTCCCATGATGATCAGACCGTCACGTGGGCCCGGCCCGAAACGAAACAGCATTTGATCGCCACCAATATAGGCTGCCCCTCGCTGTCGTTCGATCCGTGCTGAAGCATGAGAAGTTACAATTGGCGCACCTGTTACGGAGGTGAAGAGATCCTTATTATCTGAGGTGTCGATATAACCACCAATCTTGTAGTGCCCTGGAAGCTTATTTTTCCCCCAATTCGGCTCCCAGCCAATCTCCATGGGAATCATAATTCCGAGGGATGCCGTAGTAATCGTGAAGCCGGCAATGCCTCCGTCTTTTTTCGTATCTTGGAATAACCCGACGCGCGTATAGACTGATTTTACAGGGTCATATTCCACCTGCGCACCCAACTCAGCGTAAGGCCAAGAGCGCCAGTGTGAAGAAACAGAAACCGCTGTGGGATGCGAACAGGTCACATTATCCAAAGCATAACATCCCAATGGAAATGACCCGAAGCTCATATTAGGGGGATAAAACCCCGCTGTGATTGTCAATCGATCATGCGCCAGCTTCTGCTGTAAGTAGAGCTGGACAAGGTGGTATAAAACGTTCCCACCGACACCGAAGCTCTGTTGCGGTTCGAGCAGTGTCAGATTGCCAACGTAATTTTTCGCTACATCTCGTCCGGCACGTTGAACACCCAGCATGCGAAAGCTCAATCCCTTCGCTCCAATCAGCTTCTGCAGATTTACATCGACTCCCATCGTAATCTGATGATCGTAGGCGATCCCCGAACGTCGACCGCCGGCTACATTGGCCAGCGTTTCGGTAAGATAGGTTAGCGTCAGATCAATTCCGTGATCGAATAACCAGCTCCGAGCGCCAAAAGGATCTCCTAACGCTTTATTGGTAAAAGGCGTTACGGCCGCTGAAGGGTGACTAGGCTTTCCGTTTGCTTCCAGCTGCACATCACCCGGAGCCGCCTGTACGGGCTCTTGAACAGGATCGCTCCCCGTGACGGATTGAGGCACCGCGTGCGCAGACACCGCCAACAGGCCAAGCAGACATGCGACCGAAAAAGCATTTTTAGCGGCGGCAGAACCACAAGAATGAAACATCCACTATTCCTCTCATGGCATTTCAGTTCTGACTGACTAGACAGTCAGCTCGGAAATCGAGCGAATAGGTTAAAAATACCTGCCGGAAAAATCACACTTTTGGGAAATTATGTCTGTTTCAACCGCTCATTTATGGGGCGAACTCAGTCCGCCGACGCCAGATAAGCAATAACGGCGTCTTTCACCATACGGCGGTGTCGCGCGCAACTCTGCGCACTAAGCATGTTGATTCCGAGAACAGAAGACACAGTATGATGGTTGCTGACGCGATAAAAACAAAAAGACGTATAAAATATATGCAAGTCTACAGGGGTAACTTCTCTTTTAAATACACCCAAAGCCATCCCACGACTCAGAATATCAGCTATTACCACCATGATTCTATAACTAACAGTGCTATCAATTCCCGTTTTTCGTAGATGCTCACCTTTATTTATATTTTCAATCATCACGATTCTAACAAAATCTTCGTGTTTTTCGTGATAGTCGAGAGTAAAATCGATAATACGCTCCAATGCCTCAATTGGATCAGTGTTGCGTACGTCAAGATGCTCCTCATCTGAACGAAGACTAGGATAAACCTTCTCCAAAACGGCTTTATACAAGCCATCCTTATCTCCGAAGTGGTAATAGATCATACCTTTCGTTGTACGGGTTCCTCTGGCGATCCGATCCACCCGGGCGCCCGCCAGACCGTATTCAGCGAATTCTTTCAATGCGACTTCCAGAATATTTTTCCGTGTCTGGTCTGCATCCCGCAGAAAGGGAGGATCATCACTCATTCGTTAATTCTCTCGTACCTTCAATTGGTTAGGGAGGTTTTGTTCATAACGGAAAAATATCCTCTCATTCTATCACGGTGAATTGAGGGTCTCAAAGCGTGAGTAGTGTTTGGTTTGGCTTGTTGGGTGTCCTATGCGTTCGCTTGCTGACTATCTAGTTAGTCTGAATCATCTAAGGCGGTCAGATTCCTTTGCCGCAGAACAGGAGAAACGTCTTGCATTCGATCGACCAACCCTCCAGTCGGCCAGCCCTTCTCCTGGCGTGGCTTTTGGCAATCGCCCTATTCGTCACAGGGCTCTACTTCTTCAGTGGTGGTATCTGGCTGCTAGCACTCGGCGGCAGTCCTTATTTCGCCCTAGAAAGCATCCTGCTTCTCACGTCTGCCTGGTTTTTAATGCGGCAACGATCGCTCGCTTTTCTTCTTTTCATGATTTTTTACATTACGACAGTACTGTGGGCATTCGGCGAAACGGGTATTGATTTCTGGCCCTTGATCTCGCGACTGTTTGTTCCGTCCGTCTTTCTGCTCGTTTTCTTTGCTCTTCTGCCCTATCTGCGCCAAATCAGCGGTAAGACGCCACTCCGGGGTCCGTCTTATGGACTATGCTTTTTGACGTGCATTGGTCTGATTGGGGCTTTCGCCGAGATGTTCATTCCACATGCCCCTGTCGCTGGCCCGACGCAAGAAGCGCCACTCGCCAGCACCAAGGACGGCACCGGAGACTGGAGTGCGTATGGACGCACGGCGACTGGCACGCGCTTCGCTCCTTTTTCGGAAATCAACCGCAATACCATTTCCCGCCTCCATCAGGTTTGGAGCATCCACACGGGGGATATTCCAATAAGTCCCGGAGGGAATGGTGCGGAAGACCAGGAGACGCCCCTGCAGATCGGCAACACGCTCTTTCTCTGCACACCACATAACAATGTCATCGCCGTCGATGCGGATAGCGGTGGCAAGCGCTGGGAAGCACATGTCAATTCTCAGTCGAAGATATGGCAGCGTTGTCGAGGGCTTGGCTATTTCGATGCCTCTGCCCCTCTCCCGGTTACAACCAACGCGCTTTCCGCACCTGAACCGATCTCTCACGATCCGACGGCTCCGTGCGACAAGCGTCTTTTCACCAACACTCCCGATGGCCGACTGATCGCTATCGACGCCCAAACGGGCGAATACTGTCAAGAATTCGGAACCAATGGTACCGTAAATCTGCTCGAGGGTCTCGGCGATGCTCCGGATCCGCAATATCAGGTCACCTCACCGCCAACCGTTGCCGGTACGACTGTCATCGTTGGTGGTCGCATTGCTGACAACGTCAAAACCGATATGCCCGGTGGTGTAATTCGCGGTTACGATGTCATCACCGGCGCTCTTCGGTGGGCTTTTGACGCTCGCAATCCTGATCCGAACCACAAACTAACCGAAGGGGAGACCTATCGGCGGAGCTCTGCCAATTCCTGGGCGCCGATGTCCTATGATGCCGCAATGAATACGGTCTTTATACCGATGGGTAGTTCATCCGTGGATCTATGGGGAGGCAATCGCACGCCGGAAGACCATAAATACGCCACTTCCATCCTCGCTTTGGATGCAACGACAGGTCATATGCGCTGGGTCTACCAGACCGTGCATAATGATCTGTGGGATTTCGACATCCCGATGCAACCCACGTTAATTGATGTGCCGACAGCCCACGGCAACACCCCTGCCGTTGTCTTTGGCACCAAATCCGGGCAAATCTTCGTTCTCGATCGGGCAACGGGCCAACCATTGACGGACGTCAAGGAAGTCCCCGTGCCGAAAGCCAATATTCCGAATGAACACTACTCCCCCACCCAGCCCGTCTCGGTCGGTATGCCACAAATCGGCGCTGGCCCGCTGAGCGAGGCTGATATGTGGGGCGCGACGCCATTCGATCAACTTGCCTGTCGGATCAGCTTCCGCTCGATGCGCTACACGGGTCTGTTCACGGCTCCCGGCACGGATACTTCGCTAAGCTTTCCCGGCTCACTGGGGGGCATGAACTGGGGCGGCATCTCCACTGATCCCGATAACCACTATATCTTCGTTAATGACATGCGCCTTGGCCTCTGGGTGCGGATGGTCAAGACAGCGGCCCCTGCCCCTACCCCGTCGGCGGGACAAAGTGAAAAGGTCGAAACAGGCAAAACTGGATCGGCCAGTGGCGGCGAAGCGATCAATGCTGGCATGGGGGCTGTGCCGCTTGGAGGCACGCCGTATTCTGTTGTGAAGAACCGCTTTATGTCGCCGCTGCAGATACCCTGTCAGAAACCACCTTTCGGCACGCTTTCTGCAATCGATATGAGGACGCACAAAATCGTTTGGCAAGTCCCGGTTGGCACAGTGCAGGATACGGGTCCCTTCGGAATCAAGATGCATGCCAAAATGCCAATTGGCATGCCAACGCTGGGGGGAACGCTTGCGACGAAAGGTGGCCTCGTCTTCATCGCTGGGACCCAGGATTATTATCTACGTGCTTTTGACAGCGCGACTGGAAAAGAGGTCTGGAAAGCCCGTCTGCCCGTTGGGAGCCAGGGTGGTCCAATGTCTTATGTCTCGCCCACAACGCATCGGCAATACATCGTCATCTCGGTTGGCGGTGCACGGCAGTCTCCCGATCGTGGAGATGACGTCATCGCTTTTGCATTGGATGAAAAATAACATTCGTTCCTGCGGCCTCACCGTGGCCGCAGGAATAATTACCTTACATCGGGTAGATCTCCTGAACGTAAGTGTCGGCTCACACAAATGTTCACGAAGCAACCGAAGCTCCCTCGCCATGCAACGACCATCGGATTTTCCGAAACCGCTGGTAGGAGGCGAATGGAACGACCGGAAGGTATGACAGGAGCCTCCTGTTATTCAGGAGTTTCCTCAATCTTCCACCACAAGGGCGTGGATCAGATCTTTTGCCCACCTGCCCTGACAATCCCCTTCAATGAGTATGTTTTCCTTTGCTGACCTGCCATCGATTTCGGCCTGCCGCCTTGGCAAGGTAAAGGGCTCGATCCGCGTCCTCAATCAGGTAACGATAATCGGGATGGCCATCAAATGTGGCGATGCCGAATGATGCCGTTACGTGAATATCGTTTCCATTAACTGCCAGGGCAGAACTCCGTTCAATCGCTTCGCGAATACGTTCAGCAATCTGAATTGCTTTTTCTTCTGCTGTTTCTGTCAACAGAACAAGGAATTCTTCTCCCCCATACCGGAAAACAAAATCACTCATCCTACATTGTGCGAGCAGGATTTTAGCGACAGATCGCAATACGGAATCACCAGCGACATGGCCGAGTTGATCATTGATGGATTTGAAATGGTCAATATCCACCATAAGGACACTGAAAGGGACGTTCCGCCGCAAAGAAAGTGAGACTTCTCGGCCAAGAATGGTAGGCAGAAAGCGTCGGCTTAATGTCTGGGTTAGAGGATCCCGGCCATTCTCCACAGCTTCGGCCGTCTTAAAAAGCTGGTCCATCATGTAATGGATTTCTTCCAGCGCACTCTGGAGAGCTTTGATGGCCTTTGGCGATACAGGCCGTTTGGATACCAGAGCAGGAACAAGCTCGTTATCAACGTGTTCCACGGCCTTCGAGACGACGTCGATTTCTGGCGCTCCCTGAAAGAGGACACTTCCCTTGTGTCTGAGCCACAGACCGAATGCAGAGTCTGAAAGAGTACTGGCTGAATCTCCCCCGTAACAAATATCAAGAAGAAAAGACTGCCCCCACTCCAACAATGCGGCACGCTGTGTCTCTCGTTCAAGGCTTATGTCTTTTCCCAATGACATAAGCCGAAACGCCTCGTTGACCTCAACTTCCTTTCGCGTTCCCTTTACGAACTCGAGGCTCATGACCTCGATTGCAATATCGATCATGTCTTCAGCATATGCGGTGCTCATGGAATACTCCGATCCATTCAGTCCAAGAGACTGAATGAACATGCGCAGTTTTCTTTTCAGGAGACGTGCTCCGTGCATCACCACATGAATCGGGATCTGAATACGCGCATGCGCCGCACCAATCCGCTGTTGAGTCTGTACAAGGTTAGCTGCGTCAGGCGCGTCATGAGAGAAAAGCTCCTTCAGCCAACGCACCAGTGCCACCCGAAGGCGCGTGTCGACGATTTCGTTTGAAAGGAACGGTGCTGCATCAGCGTTGCCCAGGAGTACTTCATAAAACCGCTGCACACAGTCCTTCGCATGCCTGTCGATCACTTCGGCTACGGTCTCGCGCACATGCTCAGGCGTCTGTGCGATCAGGTTTTCCCATTCCTTCTGGGCAATAGACGGCTCTTGTACTTCACTGAAATCAATGGTCATGAAATGTTTTTCCGTAAAATTATGATCTGACCTGCGGGAGAGAAACTGCAACAGCAGCATGCCCCCGAGTATTCAGATGTGATGGTGGTCCCGTGACGCTGCGCCTTAGCGCAGCCTTCGTGTCGCCACGATATTCGAGAGAAGAACGAGGGAAGCAGAGTAATAATCAATATTTCCCCTCAATACGGGAACGAAACCGTTCTCGAACCCACAAGCCCCACCAATGGCGTGAAATCCTTCGGGAGCCCCATAAGGCGCTGTTTCATCTGTCTTCAGATCTATCCAGGCGGGCAACACGCCTGAAATGTACGCATGCCAGTAGCTTACGAACGGGTCCGCAAGATCCGGATCCAGCATGCCGCCCCATTGAAGATATAGAGGTATCCGGATTGCGTCGTAAGAAAACCGGGGCGGCCAGCCTGAAGCGATTTCTGGCATGTCCCGGTCCTTACCAAGCGTAAGCCAGTCAGGCGGCAGGCCCCATTTACCAAAACGGGCCTGCCTGAGCAGATCCATTCCGTCATCAATGGCCTTCGACCATGTCACTGCATCATCAAGGTCCCGTGCTGCCTGCATGGAGGGAATAATGTAATAGGACAGGTTCAGCGTAACCTTTCCAGGCAGCAGAAAGCCCGCAAGACCTGGAAGAAGAACAAGACGACCGTTAAAACTAACGAGAAGCTTTTCTCGAACACTTGAATAGATTTTCTTTGCCTGTGTCAGAAGAGATGACCGCTGCCATTTCTGTGCAGCCAGGGTCAGGGCAAAGGCAATCAGAAGATCACCGTCCGTAGCATTATTATGGTCAGGCACATGAGGAACAGCATTGCTGATATACCTCCACGAGAAAAGTGCATCCTGTGGCCTGCGGAGCGTGGTGGCAGTCCAGTTCCAGAGTTTGTCGAAAGACGCCTGATCATCGAACGCAACCGCAAAGAGCATTCCATATCCCTGCCCCTCGCTGTGAGATGCGACACCATCATGAGCGTCGATAATACGCCCGTCGGACGTCATAAAACGCCGCTTGTAATCTTCCCACAACTCATCTGCCGTCGCTGCGGAAGCATACGACCCGGTCGCGGCCAGAAGAGAAGTATAAAAAACTCCTTTCATGACCGTGCGCCTGTTGAATGAAGCGGATGCCACGGCGGGGTCACACATTCTGTTTTTCACTGCATATATCCTGTCAGGTACTGTCTCGCTTGGGGAACTCAACGAAAAATCTCGTTAAGTTTCTTGGCAGGTGTGACGCTTGTGCTCCCGTTCCGACCCAAAATCGCGAATACTCTGGAAAGCTGAATGCTACCGACGTCCGTAAGTGAATTCTCTTTCGTCAGAACCGCGTCCGCCTTGGTGCTCTCGGCGTGCGGTAAAGCCGTTGCCAGATCTGGGGACTGTGCCAGTGGTTCAGCATGCTCTGCTTCATTCTCAGCCGGTGTCACGTAAGGTGTCTGTGGAATGAGAGCGACATTATCGAACGAATGGTATCTGAAATCCGGCTTTCCCATTGCGTTGCTCAGCGAAGCGATGTCGGATGGAATTTGTGACATACGCTCAACCGTTCCGACGCATTGAACGGGCGATAGTGGTTCTGTTCATTTTCCGTACTCGAAAAGTAGACTTCCGGGAGCGCTGGCAGGGGCCTGTGGATCCCATTTTATCCGGCAGCCTTCAGCTGCATCGGGCTGGTCCATAAGCCACTGTTCGTAGAGGCCGGCCAGGCACGCTGTCAGCCAGCTTCCTGGCGGAGTGCCCGTACTTCCCAGTGATGGCAGCCCCTCATGGCTGAGCCTAAGGCTCGCCTGCGCTTCTTCAAGGGAAAGGCGCGTCTGCCCCCAGCCCAGCGTTGCAAGCTGGACGTTCATTTCCAACTCGAGGTCGAGCAGCGTCCCACACGGCGGCAAAGTTGCCCGCCGACCAATCCGGCGGCCAACCTTACGGAGGAAGCTGTCCCGGGCATCAGACCCGGCCTGCTGATCAAATTCGCGGGCGAGCTCTGTAAGCAGCAGCGTAAAATCAACGATCACTCAATGCACTCCGGAAAAGTCATAGTGAACCGAGAGATTCACATCTGTCTGATTCCAGGGACCCGACTTCTGATAGAGAAAATGACCACCGATCTTTAGGTCAGGCGTAATGTGATAATAGAAAAGCGCCTCTATACCGCCTGAAATTCCAGACGAGGATTTCGCGGGGTCGCGATCGCTATACTGGTTCAGCACACTGGTAGAAACACCGGCACAGGGCGTGGTCGTTGATCCATCTGCCGCAGCCAGCGTCTGCTGCAGGGCACAGGATTGCGCGGCCGCGTAATAGGCTGCTGCCTGCTGCTGATAGCTGCTGTTGAGAGGAAAAAGCAGCGTGCTGCGCTGGTGATATGCCTGAAAGCCACCAAAGCCGGATGCAGCCCAGTCCCACAACCCTTTATGCCCCGCATAACGCACAGGTATGGTCAGGGAGAAGAAAGACTGAGGAGAGAAATAGCCCCCGTTCCCCGGAGTATAAAGGAACTGGTTATTATTATAGCCGAACCAGTCAACGTCCGCGCCAACATGAACCTTGTTCATGCCATCGTCATAGATACGGAGACTGCCTCCGCCCCCCGCCTCATAACTGACATTGGACTGGGTATTACGACCATAGATGTAAGAGCCGCCACCACCTGCATAAAGAGAGAAGGCATCATCTCCATATTCGAACTGTGCATGAGCTCTGTTTCTGGTCACTCCGCCCCATGTGCCCTCCCCTCGCATTCCAGCATATGACAGGACGCTATCAGTGATGGCACGCCGTTCCAGCGTCGTATGGAATGTCAGGTTCGGGGCGATCCGGGGGGTGAGTTCAATACCGCCCAGAATATTGGTCACAGCAAAGCCAAGCGGCGACGTGCCAATATCTCCCTTGAACCAGCCGAGGGAATAATAAAGGTTCGTACCCACACCATAAGCCGAGCGACGACGTATCGCATCACTGTAGCAGGCGGAACTCGTTACGGGATAAGGCGCACAGGTTACAGCTGTGGTTCCGGTCTGCCACAGTCCCTCGCGATAATCGAGATTTCCAGTGCCGGACGCGAGAACTGTTGGATCGAGAATAATACCCAGCCGTCCTGAACCAACCGTCATGGCGCCTTCCATTTTCAGATCGGCACGGGAAAGTTTGGTCAGACCGGTTCCGGAACGCCCCAGGAACCCGGGTGTGAGATCCACAGTCGGAGCATAGGTCTGGCTGACGCGGCTTTCATCTTCCTGAATGCCGCTCAGCATCGGATCCTGCTCCATCTCGGATTTGCCATGCTCCTGCTGCCGGAACGGATTGGCGTCCTCAGCCAGGTACCCATCCGTCCGTCGAACCTGCGCGTTCCGGAGTTCTCTTGCCTGCACGAGGTCTTCAAGACTTTCCCGCCAGTTTCCATCCATCTCGGCCACACGGGCGGCTGCAATCCACGCACGGGGATCAGAAGGCGCCTGTTCCTTGAGAGCATCGGCATTGGCTCTGGCTTCGTCTTTCTGACCCGCCTGAGCTTCCAGCCTGACCAGCGCGAGCCTGGCTTCCAGATCATCTGGATCACGATTAACGACGGCGCGTATGATTTCGTCTGCCTTTGCAGTTTCCTGGCGGGCTTCATACAGACGAACAAGGGCCATACGGGCTGACGTATCAGACGGATTTTCCGCCAGAACGGGCCTGAGGGCTTCATAAGCTTCTGCCTGATCACCTTTCGCGTTCAGCTGGTCGGATCGCGTTACGGCCAGGCCTGTTGTAATATCGTGACGCTCGCGTTCCTCTTCGGAAGTCAACTGTGCGCCGACAAGACCTTCCATCAGATGCCGCGCTTCATCTGTCTTGCGAAGGCTCAGGAAACTGCCCGCATATGACAGCCTCTGCTGTGTCGTCAGGTGAGGGGAAGAAGACATGAGACTTCGAAGAAAGAATACGGCAAGAGCTGACTTGCCGGCACCAATCAACTGGTTTGCAACGCCCGTGCCTCTCACCCCGGTGGGATCGGTCATGGTGTCAGCCAGCCTGCGGACGTAAAAGCGGGCATCGGTGTCATCCGACGGCAGAGTAGCGATCCGGTCATGATCTTCGAGACGCATTTCGACCTCCCTGATGGAAGATGTGTGTGCGTGGGCAGGCAACGTCCGAAGAAGCTGCCTGATCCTGTCGAAATCATTGACCTGACTGCTGAAGAACAACGCGGCCTGTAACTGTTCCACAGTCAGATGACCCGCAGTCGACAGGAGAGGCTCCATGACCTCCTGCGCTTCCTGCGGTCGGGAAGATTGCAGAAGAGCCTGAGCCAGATGAAGTCTGATCCACGGATCATCCGGTTTTTCCGACAGAGCCGAGGTCAGCAGAGTGACCCTTTCTCCGGCGTTATCCGCCCTGCTCGCCTCTGCCTGAAGATCCGCCGCGCGCATATCGTGTAGGAAACGGTTTCCCATACCCGGGATACGTCGCGCGAGGGCCTGAGCCTCGGTCACCCGACCATCCGATGCCAGAAGTCCACTCAGCCCCTGAAGCGCGGCAATATTGCCAGGTTCTGAAGCAAGCACACTACGATAGCCCCGCTCGGCTTCAGCCATTCGCCCCTGCCTGCGGTCCATATCTGCGAGTTTGACTTTAAGCGCCGTCTGATCAGGTGCCAGTTCCAGCGTATCAACCGTGAGCTGTCTTGCCTCGGCATAACGCCCCGCGGCGATCAGACTGTCTATCCTGTGATAAGTGCCAGCCAGTTTCGAGCCAGCGAGAGCCTGCGCCCAGCGTGCGGCCTCAGCCGGATTCAGCTGCGATGCACGGTTCAAAAGTGTCGTGGCTTCGTCAGAACGACCCTGTCGCAGACGGACGAGCCCGAGGCCTCCTACGGCGTCAGCGTCGTCCGGATGGGTTAGGAGCACATTATTGAAGTCACGCTCCGCCTGCTGAAGATTGGCATGATCCAGAGCCTGGAATCCCTCGGTACGGATCTGGGCCGACTCTTCACTCGGCGCATGCTCTGCCCGGCTTCGCCGTTCCAATACGTCACGGTCCTGCGGAAGTACCGACAGAAAGGCATCGTAGAACGGGATGCTGCGAGATGTTACAGGAAGCCAGTAAAGTGCTGTGCGCCATGCTCGTATAACGGAAGCTCGCTGTTCACCCGAAAGAGCTGAAACACCTGCCAGCCGTTGCAACCGTTCCATTCCCTCAGAGCGTGTCTCCTCACTCCAGGTCAGCGATTCAGCATAACCAATTTGGGCAGCAATATTGTTCCGGTTGGTACGGACAAGTGAGCGCAGTCCGGCGATACCTTCGTTTCGCAACGGCTTGGCTGCGGCCATGACCTGATAGTATTCCAGCGCATATCCATCAGGCGGCCCGTTCGGAAACAGGCGCTTGTAAATACGCACTGCTTCTGTCGCATTCCCTGAACGGGCAAGCGTTCGTGCCTCATCCAGAAGAGGGCCGGAGACAAGACTGCCTCTCATAACGGAATCCAGCTTTTGTGCCGTCTCCGGATTAATTCTCTGAAGAGTCCTCAGAATTTTTTCCGAGGCTTCAACATCCCCTTTTTGACTAGCCCACTCCCCTTCGACTTCCAGAACGTCCGGATTTTGGGGCGCTATCTGGCGTGCCTGCGCCAGTGTTTCAGCCGCTCGGTCATACTGGTTCCGGTCGAGCCAGTATCGTGTCTGTTTCAACAAAAGCGCGACAACGCTGCCCTGGCCACCCTGTGTTGCCGGGAGAGAGGCGGCCTGCTGAGCCTGTACCTCTCCTGGCCACCAGCAAAGTGCACATTGCGACAGACTGGACAGAAACAGGGCAGATTTATGCCGAGGCGACAGAAAAGGGACTTTCATCGTGCCTAGACGCCCTGATCCGAGAATTGAACCTCATCCATGACACGTTTGCGCAGCATGGCCTGATATATGACAGCCTTATGGAGGCTACGTCCGATCAGGAGGATGGCGACGGCAGCCGCAACAATGATGCGGAATGGATGCTCACGGAAGATACGCTCGATATTCACCCAGAAAGGCAGACTGCCCACGGTGTAGGAGATGCCATTGCGGGATGCGACGACATGGCTGCCATTAACAACTGTCAGGTCCCCCTGAATTCCCCGCTGCTTTTCCGGATCACGCATGGCATGGACCAGTTCGTCCAGCCCCTGCGGTGTCCCCGCCAGCATCATGACAAGAGAGCGATGCGACGCATAAGGCGATTGTGCCGCAATAAGCGCTCCGCCGCTCTGAAGACTGAGTGCCCCCTGAAGCTTTACCGTGCCTGTGTCAGAAACGGCGTTTCCTGCAAGATCGGTGAAGAAATATCGAACACCATCCAGCATTGTTCTCTGCCGGAAATGGAGCTTGCCATTTTCAAGAGTATAAGGCGTTGCCGCCAGGAGTGATGCGTATGATCTGTCCAGGCCCAGTGTTCCGAGCACCAGAACATCCTGATCGGGAAAGGTCTTGCCAGAGGCCAGTGCGCTCTCACCGATCAGGGTCATCTTGTCTGCCGGATACCACGTATAGGAGCCTATGGTGCCCATCAGGTCCAGAAAGGCCGTGGTTACCGCAGTATCCGGGTGATCAGGCAGGCAGATGACCGTTTCGGAAAGGTCGGCAAGGCGCGTGAAGGGGAAAGCGCTGTTTGCAAACATTGCGAGATTGGGAAGGACGGCAAAGTGATATGCCCGCCTGAAATCAAGCGTAGAGTCTGGATCAATACTGACCGTGATGTCCTGCCCGGATGCAGCAATCTGTGTATTTTCAGCCGGACGACCACTGAAATAGAAATCCAGCTGGTTCTGCGCATAGACGCCCCAGACCGGAAGTTTGATCCGGTCCTGCTGCAAGGCAGAAATCGACGGGAAATAGCGGGAAACCCACAGTGGCAGAAGGGTGGGGGCTCTCCAGGAGTAACTCCGCAGATACAGACCATTGAGACTCACATCCACATGGGAGCGATCCAGATCGACGATTGCTTCCAGAGGACCATTGATCCCGACCTCGGCGAGAAATGGCTTGTCCCGCCACGTATAGAGATCAGGCAGGACACGGAAGGGAATGCTGAGTGTACCAGGAATATACCCATGGCCAGTGAGCGCAGCATCGCTGACCAGTTCCCCAAAACGTACTACCCGGCTTGTCGGTATGAACGCCGGTGCGTCATAAGGGCTTCTGGCTAGGGCTTCTGGCGCACTCACAGCCTGTGACGCATTCTCGGAAAGCGCTTCTGGCAGAAAGGCGACCGCACGCGCCGCTTCCTGAACCTCTTCTGTTGTGCGACCCGTGATAACCAGTACAGTTCCATTACCATCTTTGGGATTGGCAACTTCGGCTACAAATGGCCCGTTGAGAGGTGCCGGAAGCAGAAGTCCCGCTGGCAGCAGACCTACTGGAGCGATAACCACCGCATTGCCTCTTGCAGGGAGATATCTGCTGACAGGAAACGAGACATGCCGAACATCAGTGATCTTCCCGAACCAGCCTGCCATGATCGCAGCGGCGCGCAGATCGGCCGGAGACTGATTGTCGGGAAGCACAAATGGCAGCACGACGGGATCAACGGCATGGACATCAAGAAGGGGGGCGGGAAGACGGTTGAGGTGACGCTGCGGCGGCAAGGGTACAGTCGTCAGCGTCAGAGAGGACATACCTCTTATTTCAGCCCATATATCGGCCGTTTTTTGAGAAAGAGCCGGCGTCTCGTGATCCGACGGGCTACTTCCCAAAGAGAAGGTCAGAGTATTCTTTTTCGTGAAAAGCACAGGATCAATGTCGAAACTGATTGCGTCGAACAAAGCACGAGAGCGATCCATGGTGATCGTTCCGACATACTGATCATTGAAGCGTATCGTGATGGCCCCGCCCATGGCGACGAGTTGGGGTGAAAAAGCTCCGCTCAGGACAAGATGTGCCCCTGTGACAAGACGAGACGAGGGGACGGAGATATTGACCCCCTGAATGGAAGCCCAGGGCAACATCCGCAGAACTGAGGGAGTTCCGAAATACATGAGCGAAAAAGTTTGCGGCGTTGCACCTGCGATCGAAGAAATGACAGGCGCCGGTGAATTCGTATGAGTGCCGATATCGGGTAAAGGAACACTGTCTCCAGCATCCACGGACGAAGACGGCAGCGCCTGAGCATAGACCTCCCCACTCAGCGCAATCCCCGTCATCAGGCCGATAATCAGGAGAAGGGCCGTCGAACCTTGTTTCAGAGGACGCAGCACTATTCTCTCACGTTTTTTCCTGCGGGCAGCGGCAAAATCTTTCGCCTGCTGTTCGGCATTCAGAATTCGTTTGTCCCGCTCTGCATAGGCAGCAGGCTCATCCCGTTTCAAAAGGCTGCCGAAACAGCGCAGAAGCAGCCATGCGCTCCGTAGCGGACGGTCCGGCGCATAGTTGTCCCAGCCAAGCCAGGCGTCTGCCCGGCCAAACATGAACCGTACAATCACCGCTTCTTCCCGCGGGGAAACAGGAGTCCAGCGCAAGCTGACCTCATCCTCTTCAACCAGTACAATTCTTGCGAGTACTTCCGGCTCATCTGGCTGCAGACAAAGGCGGACTGTCATGTCTGACCTGAGCTTGCTGGCGTCTTCAGGCGGAACGTGAATTCTGCACCCACCTCGTGAGACATCGATCGTGATGCCTTCGACGAGGTTGCCATTCTGCAAATCAAGCGTCAGCGGGAATATAGCAGCAAGTCTGGGACTGTGCCTGATCTGACGCGTCTCACGCCCGACAAGAATGGCTCCAAAAACCAGCAGAGCATTCAGTGCAGCCCAGAAGCATGTCGTCCATAAGGCATTCAGAACCATCACATCATGCTGTCTGAAGAAAATTCTCCACACCCCGGAAATGACAGCTGCAGAAAGCAGGATCAGAATGACAATCTGCGGCCAAATGGCACGCATATCCGTATATTCCTGCTTAACCAGGCCGCCCTTGTCGGTCACGTTGAAGCGGCCACGTCGTGGGAAAATCAGCGTCATGAGGGTAATTGGGGCAATGAATGGCGCAAGCGCGATGTCATAGACTTCGCTCCAGAAGGAATATCGCCAGTTTCTCTGGACGTGAGACGCTGTTGCGACGGAATGGAAAAAATGAGGCAGTACATAGACAGCGAGAGCCATGGGAGAGGCTGCTATCAGCGTTTCTCCGAAAAAGAGATATGCAAGCGGTGCCAGAAGAAAGATGAGACGCGGTATCGCGAAAAGAAAACTCATCGTCGCAGACAGGTAACAGAGCCGTTGGGCAAACGTCAGGCCTGGTCCGAACAACGGATTATCCACACGAAAAATCTGCGTCATGCCTCGCGCCCATCGTGCGCGCTGGCCGATATGAAGAATAAGACGTTCCGTTGCCAGTCCGGCGGCCAAGGGGAGACGCAGATAGGCGCTGGACCAGCCTGCCCTTTGCATCCTCAATGCCGTATGGCAGTCCTCTGTCACGGTATCAGTTGCGACCCCGCCAATCTCCTCCAGAGCCGTCCGCCGCAATACCGCGCACGAACCGCAGAAAAATGCGCTATTCCAGAAATCATTTCCCGGTTGCAGTAGCCCGTAAAACAGATTGCCTTCCGGAGGAACGGAAAGACCTTCTGAAAGATTTCGCTCAAATGGATCAGGAGAATAAAAGTAATGAGGGGTCTGAATCAGGCCGATACGGCGATCAGCGATCATCCATCCCATTGTAGACTGCAGAAAAGCGCGCACGGGAATATGGTCGCAATCGAAAATTGCGATGTACTCACCAGAGGTCAGAGACAGAGCATGATTTAGGTTGCCAGCCTTTGCATGAGCATTATCGGCACGCGCGATATAACCCGCGCCACAGGCTTGCGCGAAGTCGAAAAACTCACTTCGATGCCCATCATCCAGAATATAGACGTTCAATCGATCTGCCGGCCAATCCAGCCCCAGACAGGCCAGAACTGCCATACGAACTATCTGCAGGTCCTCATTATAAGTTGGAATATAGACGTCTACAGAAGGCCAGGTCTCGATCTTGTCTGGCAAGGCGGCTGGTTTGCGTTGAAGCGTATGCAATGTCTGAAAGTAGCTTAAGACAAGCATGACCCCCGCGAAAAACTCCGCGAATATAAGAGCTGCGCTTAAAGCAGCCTGAGCAAAGTCCTCGAATTCAACCGTTTCTGTGAGACGCCAGACAAAATACCTTAGAGAAACGAATAACGATAATAGCTTGAGAATAATCGCCGCATTTTCATTACGCACTCTATCTACGACAAAAAAAGCAAGGATACCCGCAATAGCAAGAACGGCTTGATTTTCCACTGATAGAGGAATGGTTGCGGCCCCTCCAAAAAGGAGCGTTCCGCCTACCGTCGCAAACACAAGATGACGCGCTCTTATGGAACGCCACGCGGCAAGAGAGGACACTACCATGTTCTATCAAAATCCGAACTGAACAGAGAAAGAAGCGGCGACGCATGCGTCGCCGTGCTGTCCGTCCCTTGCCTGCATTAAGCCCTGTTGCAATTTCATAGATGCGTCACAGCAACGGTATTCCAGTCGGGCCGCAGTGGACCTCGATTGCCAGACGTTCCTCAGGAGCAAGCTCTGCCAAAGCCGCGCAATGATACGGGGAGCCATGTGCAGCAGCCCCAGCAACGTGCCACCACGCCCCCAGATCGCTTTGCCCTATCCCGCGCAGCCGAGCGCCCGTGCTGCAATTGTAGTCTATGGTCCAGCCCTCACGTCCAGCTTGCGCCAGATCGAAGCCTCTTTCGTATCGCTCAACCGGCTGATCACTTTCAGGGACACTCGTTTTCATTCCCCATCAACCATTACTGGAGACGAAGGCTTTTCCGTAAAAATCAGCTTCCCAAACTCGATTACCAAATCGTCTGCCACATGCCGATCGACCACTTCATAGGTCATGGCATCGCTGATCAGATCTTTCCCATTGAAAAGAAAAGACATCCCGCCCGGCACCCCTAGCAAACGATTGTTCTCTTCTGAACCTCCCCCCTGCACTGATGGGGCCGTATGGACTTCCTTTTGCAACAGAGAATTGCCAGATGCCAAAAACGGTCGTTTCGAGCAAAGGTTCGCAAACACCCGAAGCTTAATTGGGGATTCCCAGAAAATGGCCGATTTTCTAACATTGCCCGTGCATAAATCTGCTGTCAGGCAGGACGATGTAAAACGACCGTTTTTGTCAACCTCACACCTTCACCGCTCGTGAAGAAAACCATAGGGATCTTCAACCAACAGTTCAGCTTGGAAGACCTTTTATTTGATACATTTGAGGGGGTTAAATGATTATCGGCTACGCTAGGGTTTCTACAGAAGAACAGAGACTGGACTTGCAGATCCAAGCGCTGCGGACTGCTGGCTGTAATCGTATTTTTACCGATCATGGAGAGTCAGGCGGTAATTTTTCCCGCTCGGGCTTGGAAGCTGCCACGCAAACGCTTCGTGAAGGTTCCACGCTGGTTGTCTGGCGCCTCGACCGGCTAGGGCGCTCCCTGTCCGGCTTGGTCCAGCTCATGGAAAGACTAAGCAAGCGAGGCGTTCATTTTCGTTCACTAACAGAGCATATTGATACTTCGTCTTCCGGCGGCCGACTGATGTTCCATATGATGGCAGCACTAGCTGAATTCGAACGCTCCATCATCGCCGAGAGAACCCGAGCCGGCCTGGAAGCTGCAAAGATACGAGGCAAGACACTGGGCCGTCCTCGTCTTCTTTCGGAAGAGGTTCTGGATATTGCGCTGTCTCGCTTGGAAGAAGGGAATGAAGGCCTGACTGATATCGCCCGTTCTCTGAACGTTTCACCCAGAACACTCTCACGGCATCTTATAAACGCGAAAATACGTAGGAGGACATGCCCAGAAACCCCTCACCTATCGGCCCATGATGCCTTATTTCCATGACTTGAGAGTTTGGAAACTTGCGGATATGAGCGGTACACTGTGGTTATATTTCTCAGGACTTGATTGGATAAAGGCGGTCGATAGTCACGTATTGGAAGCTTTAACGCGGGCCTCTCGCAGGACGGCGTATAAAGAAAAGAACTCCCTATTCGCGCGAATATCGACAAAGGTCCCACCTTTGGACAGATAGCGCCTCAGCCATGTCAGTTTGCGATGATTGCAGCATCCCCCGCAGATAGAAACACACCTGCAGGCCAAACTCGGTCACATCGACAGGGTCTGAACAATCTCTCTTAAACCCTCCAATGAATGGTCGACGCACAGACTACTGTAGCCCATGGCATATTGAAGCAGGTTGGCCAGACCCATTTCTGCACTTTTAGTAGGAAACAGTATCAAAGGAAGAACCGTCGTCAGAAAGTCTTTCTCCAGCACAACGTGTTCAGGAGACGGCTCTGATTGTTCTGCTGCAGTGTTGCCGACACGCTACCTCTCAGCGCCCTGATCTTCCTGACAGGCTGCGCCCGGAAAGAGAACAAACTCCTCACAAACAAGACCGGGCTTCCATTGACCAGAAGATCCATGATGATATGATAATCAAAGACCATATCCATGCCATGTTCGAAGAGCCGACTGCATTCGACAGCCGGACACGGGATGTGTATCTCGATAAGATCACACCGCGCCAGAACAACGACATATTCGGCAATGATCCGGACCCTGTTCCGCTGTGAGCCCTGATCATGGGACAGACTTCTTGATGCGATGCACCTTGTGCCGGGGGCGGATGTCCTTTTACTCCGACTGGGTCGAGACCTTCGTCCGGCCTTCCGTGCGCCTGAACTGAGTATCATCCGCGCCTGAGGAACCCGCCTGACAGCAAAAAACCCGCGGCCTACGCCACGGGCTTTTTGTCCTAGAAGTCCGCCCGTACGCTGCCGAAGAACATCCGGGGTGCGCCGATCTGCATGGACTGGTCCGTCAGCGCGCCCGAGGCGATATCAGCCGGGTTACCGTTCTGGCCCATCGTGGAAATGTAGCGTTTGTTCGTCAGGTTGGAGCCGTTGAATGCGACCGTCAGGTTTTTGATGGCGCCCAGATAGCGGTTGTACCGCTTCATATTTCCGAAGCTGTACTGCACGCCCACATTTGTCAGCCAGTAGCCAGGGCTTTTGACGTCTCCCGTGTAGCTGTAATTGCGCGTCCCGGTGTAGCTTCCGTCGGCATAGGCCGTCATGCCGTGCCATTCGTAAGACACGCGTCCCTTGTACATGAAGCGGGGATAATTGACGATCTGCTGGCCTTTCGTCGCATAGACCGTGGAGCCGCTGACAAGGTTCTGGTCGTAGACGCCATGGTTGTAGCTGACGGAATTGGTCAGCGCGAAACCGCGGAACGGCATCAGTGTCAGACCCGCATCCACACCGTTCATCGTCACCCCGCCCACGTTCGAGACGGCAGAGATCGGGTTGACGACCGGTCCTTCCGTGATCTGCTGCAGGCGGTTGTTGTAGTTCGTGCGATAGGCATAGACCGTCGCGGCGACCAGTTTGCCCGTGTAGCGATAGCCGATCGCATAGGTCCAGGCCGTCTCGGGACGGATCGAAGACTTCGTATCGTCATAGGCGGTCTGGGAGACCGCAAAGGGCGAGTTCGAGAGCTTGTAGCCGGACTGCGCGTAGGTCCGGGCGTTTTCCGAAATATCGAAATACAGCTCATGATCCTTCAGGAAGTGCCAGTCCGCGCTGATATGCGGCAGAAACGGCTTGGCCACCGTGAGGCTTTCCCCGCTCGTGATGGCAGCACCTGCGCCGTAATAGTCCTGGTTCAGATAGCCGTCGCCCACGCGCGTCGTGCTCAGCAGGGACTTGAAACCGAAATGCAGGGCCAGATTTGGCAGCACATTATACGTGTTCTGCACGAAGGCCGTGAACGTGTTGGTGTTGTAGTTCTGGTTGAAGATCTGTGCGAACGGATCGCGCCACTGGGTCAGCGGATCATGCACCTTTCCCTGAACCACACCATTCACCACCGCCGGTTGCGAATAGGCGTTCATCGGGGACATGTAGCTGTTGTTCTCGTACCAGACACCCGCGCCGATATGATTGTGCGCGATATCGTAATGCAGTGCCGAGACGATGCCGAAGCGCCGGATTTCCGGCTCTTTCATCAGCTCACTGACCGGCGATCCCGTTGGGGACGGATAATAGGGCGTCGCCCAGGAGGTCTGGTTACGCTCCCCATGCCCGTAAGCCGTCGTGTTCCAGGTCAAACAATCCGTCAGGCGCAGGTCGGCCTTGATGCCGCCAAACGTATCGACCGTATTCGTACTGCCATCGTAATACGCCGCATCCGCTGGATCGTCGAGCGTCCCGACCTTCCCCGGATAGATCCCGTTCGCCGCATTCACAGCCGCGATGTAACCGGAATTGCTGCCGTTCTCGTAGCTTGGCAGACCGTAGCCCACCCGGTTGACGATCTGTGGCGAGATGTCCGGATAGGTGTTCTGATGCAGGTCGCTCCAGTCGAAGAATGCCGAAATCGAGCTGTCATGACCGATCGGCTGAACGAGCTTGGCGTTTACCTGCTGCATGAACTGCTCGCCATAGCCCTTCCACATCCCGCTGTCGTTGCGCATGTAGGACGTGTAGAACTTCGTACCGCTGGAATTGAGCTTCCCGCTCTCGAAGCGCAGGAACGTGTGATAGGTGCTGTAGCTGCCGAAACCCGCCGCAGCCGTGCCGCCCATCTTGTCCGACGGGGTCATCGAGACATAGCTCAGCCCGCCGCCCAGATTGTTGCTCGCGGCCATGCTTTCCGCACCGGCTGACTGGGACACGTCAATACGCGCCACGTTCTCCGACGAAATCGCCATGATCGGGTTCAGACCGTTATAGTTCCGGTACGTCATCTCCCCGAGCGGCATCCCGTCCAGCGTCATGCCGATTTCCTGCTGCTGGAAACCATGCATGAAGATCTGTGCACTCCATGTGTCGAGCCCCTGCGCATCGCCAGACTGGAACACAATGCCCGGAAGCTGCGAGATCACCTTCATCGGGTTGGTACCGGCCGGTGCTTCCGCCAGCATTTTCTGGCTGACAGTCTCGACTGTCCCCCGCGGCGGATGACGGGCCACAACTGCCATGCTTTCCGCGCTTTTGCTCACATATGGCCCCGTATGCCGATGCTTCGGCGCCCCCACACGGGGCGTGTTTTTATGTGTAGCGGGAGCCGCTTTGTGCACCACGGACGAATGCTTGGTGGCCGCCATGGCGGACGAAGAAAAGGCGGCCGACAGCATCGTCGTCACGGAGAGGGCGAGGTGCAGGGAGCCGGGTCGTTTACACATATGCAATCTACCTCATCTGGCTTACAGGGACGTCCTGTAGCGGGGCGGAAATTCGGTCCTGAAAGTCAGTAGCGGCCCTGAAGCGCCTCGAAGAACCCGTCGAAATTGTCCCAGGGAATCATATGTCCCGCATCCGGAACATATGCGATGGCTATTGCAGGATTGAGCTGCAGGATTTCTTCAACATCCTCTTTCTGGATTACGCCTCCCCGCGTTGCGACAACAAGAGTGGCAGGGGTTTTAAGGTGGGGCAGATCCTGATGGATGTCTTCCGTATGGAACTTCTCGAACGTGATCCGGGTCGCCAGTTCATCACAGGTATGAAGCCACTGGGCCCGCAGCGTGCACTGCTCGTCCGTCCATGTCGGGCAGAACCGCTTCATCTCCGCACCACTCATGCCCCTGCGCGCCAAACGGATGGATTCCGTGTACCAGTCCAGGTTGGCAGGATAGGCCCGACGTCCGGGACCACTGACGGGAGGATCGATCAACGCCAGATGCGCCAGCCCGGCATCATTCTGCCGCGCCGCACGGATCGCAATACGTGCGCCCATGGAATGCCCCATCAGGACCACATCCTTCAGGCCCAGCGCGTCAATGAAGCCCCGGACATCCGCCGCATAGGTATCGAGATCATAATCCAGATCCGGCCCCGTCGAAGACAGGCCACGCCCGCGCACATCCAGAACATAGACATCATGCGTCTCGGCCAGACGGTCCGCCACGAACCCCCAGGTGATGGCCGGGCTCGTAATGCCGGGCACCAGCACCAGCGGCGCACCCTTGCCACCGTAGCGCAGATAATGCTGCCGGATGCCGTTGGCATGGGCATTCGCACCGTAAAGCAGACGTGTCTGGGTCATGAAGTGATCCTTCTGAAAAATCGTGATGTCAGCTGTTGGGAAGACGGGACAACAGGGCGTCGAGGTCCATGACGTCCCCACATTTCTGCGCCATATCGAACAAATTGGCCTCATGCGGCCCGATGGCCCGGTCGCCCACGCAGTCGGAGACGATCACCGGACGGAAGCCGTACTGCATCGCATCCAGCACGCTCGCCCGCACACAGCCGGACGTCACACAGCCGGCCACAACAACGGTCTGCACCCCGTGCGTCACCAGCCAGGAGGCCAGCGGCGTGCCCGCAAACGCCGACGGCACCGTCTTGCGGACCACATATTCACCGGGCTCCGGCGCCAGTTCGTCCACGATGGCAGAGGCCGGATTGGTCTCCGTCAGCCCCAGCATCGTCGGCACCTTCAGTGAGAAGATGTTCGCATCCGCGCCATCATCCGCGAACACGATCCGCGTATGCGCCACCTTCCAGCCCAGACGCCGTGCCGTTGCCAGCAGCGTTTTCGTCCGCTCGATCGCTTCGGGAATATTGCCGCCACCAAAGGCTTCCGGATCGGCAAATCCGTTGACGAAATCGACAATCAGCAGCGCGATGCGCCCCGTCATACCCATTTCGTTTCCGAAACCCTGCTTTTTGTAGCGGTCCTCGTCGCGGTTATCCTGCGTGCTCATCATGCGTTCTCCACAAGCCTACCGTCTTTCACGACCGGCACATCATCAAGCGTGACCGTGCAGCCCCGCATTGGAATATCGATATGGCACGCCGTATCGCGCGTGCCGCCGGCCTCGTTATTCGGCCCCGTGGACCACAGGAAATTCCCCGAACAGGCGCGCGGGTCCATGCCGATGCTGGCCTCGCGGTCATAGAACCCCATGACCGACCAGTGCGCCCGATCCTGCATTCCCCAGCCGATATGCGACACCGCATAGACTTCCGGATCGTTGAAGCTTTCCATGTAGTCCCGCAGGTGATCGGCCTCGTAACCGCCCTCGATCGCCCGGACAAAGCCTTTCTCAAGATGGCAGGTGATGGGTGCCGTCACATAGGATTTCTGCGGCAGGAGAATGTCTCCCGGCGCAAGAACGATTTTCCCTTCCGCCGAGCCCTCATTGGACCATGTCGCCAGAAACCCGCTCGGCCAGTGATCCCAGCGCCCCGGCGCATCCACGAAGCCATATTCTTCCAGCATCGGATAATCGCCCAGCGCAAAGGACGCATCCGTCCCCGCTGCTGACGTCACCCGCATGACCTTCGCCGCCTGAAGCTTTTTCGAAGCCGCCAGAACGCGCTCGCGGTCTTCCATCGTGGGCGTCATCCGCACCAGAACCTCGGGCGGCTCCACGGCCAGCAGGATACGGCCACCCGCTGCAAGGATTTCATGCTGCTCGGCCGAGAACAGCAGCGTCATCAGGTCGAGCACCAGATCGCTGGCCTTGAGCATCTCGACCGCCGCCCGGTTGTTCGTCAGCGGCGTCGTCCCGACAAAGGCCAGCGGATCCCGCGAGAAGGACAGCGCCCCGTTCGTCGGCTGAAGATCCAGCCGGTTCGCAATCGCTCCCTTTTCCTGCACGGCCAGAACCGCACAGCGCAGGGTCTGCTCATTGCTGCCCAGCGACGTCAGCAGCGTCACGGTCTGTCCCGCTTCCAGACGACACAGCGTCAGCACCTGTCGCCAGGCCTGCACCAGTTCAAAATCACTTACGGGCATGAAGGTGGCTCCTTGGACTCCGATCCTGCCTTGAGGATCTGGTTGAGGCCGATGGCAGCGATCGTGGCGGTCGCAATGCCGCCCAGCGTCACACCACCGATTGTGAAAGTAAGGTCTCCCGCCCCGGCCACGAGGGCCACACCAACAGGAAACAGCGTTGAGGCGCGGGAGAAATCCACGCGGTTATCCACCCAGACGCGCACCATCGTCGCCGCGATCAGACCAAACAGCCCGACCGACAGTCCACTGAGCACAGGCTCCGGAATGGCCCGCAGCAGCGCCCCGAAAAATGGCGAAAAACCCAGCAGAATGGCAAAAATTCCGGCCATCCCGAAAGTCAGCGTCGAATAGACCCGCGACAGCGCCATGACGCCGATATTCTCGACATAGGTCGTCACGCCCGTGCCGCCGAGACTGGCCGCGAGCATCGTCGCCAGCCCGTCCCCCAGAAACGCCCGTCCCGTCAGATGATCCAGCGGCCGTCCCGTCATGGCGCCGATCGCCTTGAGATGCCCGAGGTTCTCCGCCACCAGAACCAGCGCCACAGGGGCCAGCAGAACGGCCGCATGGCCGCTAAAGCGCGGTGCCGTCAGATGCGGCAGCCCGATCAGCGGCGCGGCCAGAACTTCCGAAAAATCCATCGCCGGCGCCAGATGCAGCACATTCGCCACCACGACATAGAGAAGCGTGGACGCAATCAGGGACAGCAGGATCGACAGACGCCGCAGATACGGCCCGCCATAAACCGCCAGCAGCGCCGTACACAGCAGCGCGAAAAGGCCGCAGGCCGTGCCTGCCCCGCCATGCCCGAGCCCGCGCGACGCCACAGGCGCCAGATTGAGCCCGATCGCCGCCCCGATCGCCCCGGTGACAGACGGCGGCATGAGGCGCTCGATCCACCCCGACCCCGTAACCCGGACCAGCAACCCGATCAGCGCATACACCACGCCCGCCACGAAAATCCCGCCACAGGCCAGCGCAATATCGGGGTTCGGGCCATGCCCGGAATAACCGGTCAGCGCCACGACGAGTGCAATGAAGGAAAAGCTCGATCCCAGATAACTCGGAATGCGACCACCGGTGATGAAGAAGAACAGGATCGTTCCCAGCCCCGAGCACAGGATCGCCACATTGGGGTCAAACCCCATCAGCAGCGGCCCCACCACGGTTGATCCCGTCATCGCCAGAACATGCTGGCCGCCAAGGAGAACCGTCTGCCCCACGCCCGGATGCTCATCGGGCGCGATCATGTCCGTCCGTTGTGCCCGGCGCCATACCGGAAGCCAGCGTTCACCCATTCTCAATGTCCTCCCTGCAAACGGATCTGCGCACGGATCCGGGCCACATGGGCTTCCAGATCCGTCCATTCAGGCCGACCCGGTGCCATTGTCCGCCGCAGATACGCAACAAGTTCCGCAATCTGCCGGTCAGACAGGATGTCCCCGAATGCCGGCATGGTGGTCGCCTGCCCATAGGCCGGCTCCGACACACCCTTGAGAATGACATGAACAAGATTATCCGGGCTGTCCGCCTGAATATTGCTGTTGAGCGCAAGCTGCGGACGCGCGCCAAACAGATGCACGCCCTCACCTTCATGGCAGCTTGCGCAACTCCCGTTATAGATCCGCGATCCCTCGCCCCGGTCCAGCGCCTGCAGCCCGCGCGCCTGCTCCAGCACCGCATCCCGACGCGCCGCCACGCCTTCAACGGCGTTCCTGCGATCAAAGGACGCAATGTAATGCGCAATCGCCCGCACATCCGCATCTGGCAGAGACGCCATGGAATGAACGACCGGTGCCATCGGCCCGCCCGCCGGACCATGCGCCGGGCTGAACCCCGTCCGCAGATAGGCGTACAGATCGTCCTCGCTCCAGGGCAGCGGAGACTGTGACAGCGTGCTCAGCGCAGGTGCCGACCATCCTTCGGCCTCTCCCCCGGTCAGATACGCACTCTTCCAGCGCTCGGCCCCCAACGCATTACGCGGCGTATGACAAGCCGAGCAGTGCCCCAGCCCTTCCGCCAGATAGGCACCACGGTTCCACTGTTCGGACTGTGCCGGATCGGGCGTGAACGGCGCGGGGTCATGGAACAGCATATTCCACCCCGCCATCGAGAAACGCATGTTGTACGGAAACTTCAGCGCCGTCTTCGGCACCGCATTGCGCACCGGCTTCTGCGACATCAGATAGGCATACAGATCCCGCAAATCCGCATCGCTCGTCTTTGCAAATGCCGTATAGGGAAACGCCGGATAGAGATGCCGCCCGTCCCGGCTGATGCCATGACGCATCGCCCGCTCGAACGCTTCGTAGGACCAGGCCCCAAGCCCGGTATCCACGTCCGGCGTGAGATTGGTGGAATAGATGATCCCGAACGGCGTCTCCAGCGGGAACGCCCCCGCATTCGTCACTCCACCCGGTGCCGTATGGCAGACCGCACAATCCCCCGCAGCCGCCACTTTTTCGCCCCGCGCAATCGCGGCATCGGAAAACAGACCGGCCTCCGGCGGCGAAACCGGCGCAATCGCCGGCCGCCATGGCATCAGCGTCGCCATCAGACCGCCCACCGTCGCAAAAGCCGCCGCAAACGCCCCGCGACGCAGCTTCGCACCCAGCGTGGTCCGTGCCATCGCCGGACGCATTTCCGAACCCGCCACACCCAGCGCCGCCAGTGGTCGCACCGCTTCCGCAGTCAGCGGACCCAGCGCCTCATCCAGCCGCGCCTTAACCTTTTCCGGCGTGAACGGCACATCCCGAAAACGTACCCCCGTTGCGGCATAAAGCGCATTGGCAATCGCCGCCGCACTCGGCACGGACGCGGACTCTCCTGCCCCCAGAGGCGGCTGGTCCTGCCGCTCCATCAGAACGGGCTCGATCGCCGGAAGCTCCGGGAAGGTCAGGATCGGATAGCCGCCCCAGTCCCTGCTCTCCACGCCCTTGTCGTCGAACTGGACCTCTTCGCGCAGGATGCGACTTGTAGACTGGATCACATTACCCTGAAGCTGATGGCGCACCCCGGCCGGGTTCACCATCATGCCCGCATCCTGCCCGACCACCGCCCGCGTGACACTCACCACACCGGACTGACGATCCACTTCGACATCCGCGACCCAGGCCGACCACGCCGCCGCCGTGCCGGGAAACGTCCCATGCACATACTGCGCATAGGCCAGTCCGCGGCCCTTCAGCACACGGGCCTGCGGATCAACCTCGACCGGCCCGGCCCGATACGTCCACCCGGCCCGATCCGCCGTCGCCTTCAAAAGCTCGCAGGCCCGCTGGTCCGGCAAATGCTCCAGACGGTATTCCAGCGGATCGGCCCCGGCCTCCGCCGCCAGCTCGTCGATATAGCTGTCATGCGCAAAGCTGTTCGGAAGTGCCGAGACCCCACGGAACCAGGACGCCCGCGCAATCGGCGGCATATCCTGAACCGTCACCCGTGCGTTGGGATAATCATAGGGCGGAACAGACGTCCGGTCCCCCATCTGCGCCACGGCCGGCACGTCCGCCGGAACAACACCGGTCAGAACCAGCGCGAGCAGCGGCGAGACATTGGACGGATAGCTGGTATCCAGATCATACGCGACGGGCTGTCCGGATGCATCAATTCCGCCCCGGATCCGCACGAGCTGAGCCGCGCCCTTCGGCTCCCAGACATGCTCCTGCTCACGCGAAAGCTGCACCCGCACCGGACGTCCCACCGCACGCGACAGCAGAGCCGCATCGCCGCCCACATCGTCCGCGCAGTTGCGCCCATAGCACCCGGCCGCCTCATGCCGGATGACCTGAATATCAGCCGTGGACAACCCCATCAGCAGCGCCAGGTCCGCGCGCAGCATGTGCGGGTTCTGCGTCCCGGACCAGACTTTCAGCTTGCCATCCTGCCAGTCCGCCACCGAACAGGACGGACCGATAGAACCATGCATCTGGTATGGCCAGAAATATTCCCGTTCCAGAACAGTTTGCGCACCTGCCAGACCGTCTTCAAGCGTGCCGCGATCCAGCACGACGCGCGGTGTCGAAGGATTGTCCCGTACAGCCTCGGCCGGATCGGTCAGATCCGGCAACGCAACAGGCGCCCACTCCACTCGCAATGCCTGCGCGGCGGCCGCAGCCTGCTCTTCACGTTCGGCCACAACACCCACGAAATCGCCGACCACGACCACATCCACCACACCCGGCAGATGCGCCACAGACTCCCGGTCGACCGAAAGCAGCGCCCGCCCGACATACGGCCCATGGTCGTACCCCTCATAAGGTGGCCGCACGACGCGCCCATGCAGCATCCCGTCCACACGCACGTCATGCACATAGACTGCCCGGCCCGTCACCTTGTCCGGAATATCCACGCGCGGCATGTTGCGCCCCACCAGACGATATTCGGACGTGCTTTTCACCGCCGCCGCATCATCCAGCAGAACCCGCAGTTCCACGCCTTCAACCAGATCCCCGATGCGATAGACCCGGTTCGGCAAAGGCGGTTCACAGACCAGTTCGCCATCCCGCAGCGTCATGGTCCCGATCGCTCGGCCTGTCAGTTTTGCTGCACGTTCCAGCAGGAGACGCCGCGCCTGCGCTGCAGCCCGGCGCAGCGGAATGGCCGTGACCTGAATGGTCTCGCTCGCAATCGTCGCACCCTGATCCGGCGTATCCTCGGTATGGCCCAGCACCATCCGCACCCGTGCCGGACGTGCATCAAGCTCTTCCGCCACGATCTGCGCCAGAGACGTCGCAATTCCCGTTCCCAGATCCACATGCCCGCAGAACGCCACGACCTGATCATCAGCCGTGATCCGCAGGAAAATTTCGTCTTTGGGAATGAACCCGCCCCGTGCCGCCAGCCCTTTCGGTGGCTGCGCGGGACGAAAAATGCTGAGAGAACCAGTGGGGAGCGAGGCCTGCGCCATCATGGGTCTCCCTTCACAAGACCCGCCGCAATGCAGGCCGCCTTCATGATTTCGACATGGGTGCCACAGCGGCACAGATTATATCGCAGCGCCTCTCTCAGCGCCGCTTCGTCAGGATCGGGCACGGCATCCAGAAACGCCTTCACCGTCATGACCATTCCGTTAAGGCAATATCCGCATTGCGCGGCCTGTGCCTTGATGAAAGCCTGTTGGACCGGATCGGACCCGTCAGGAGAAAGCCCCTCCAGCGTCACGACGGACTCACATGCGGCGGCCGTTTCGACCCGGACCACACAGCTCCGCGCGGCCTTGCCATCCAGCAGCACGGTACAGGCTCCGCATTCTCCCAGTCCGCACCCGAATTTCGGACCATTCAGACCGAGATCATTGCGCAGCACTGTCAGAAGCGGTGTGCCGGGGGCAGCGTGAACCTTGCGCCGTTCCCCGTTCACCATCAGAAAGACGCTGTCCGTCATAGCGTCCCTCTCCTTCACGTCAGGACGTCAGCTTCAGGTCATAGACATTGTCGCCGTAGCACCAGTACGGATCCTCCGGCTGACGCAGCCAGGTGTTGGCGTTGGAGATCGTCTGGACCTTGGTCGCACGCTCTTTGCGGGCACGGTAATAAGCCTCGAACGTCCCTTCCAGATCGGCAACGCCAAGCTCGCTCAGGCAACGCGTCAGAACCGCGGCATCCTCGACGGCCATGGCTGCACCCTGCGCCATGTGGGGCTTCATCGGATGACAGGAATCGCCCAGAAGCACCACGCGGCCCTCATGCCATTTCGGAAGCGGCTCACGCGTCTTGAGCGGCCATTTCGTCACGGTTTCCGCCGCATCGATATAGCCCTGAACCATCGGATGGTAATCCGCGAACGCCGCCTTGAACTCTTCACGCGTGGAAGGAAGCTGACCGGCGCGACTGGTCCATTCCGCCGGCTCTCCCGTCACAAGATAGAATTCCTCTTCCTTGCGATCGAGGTAATAGCAGACGATATGGCGGTCCACAGTCCACCACTTGGCATTGACATCCGCGCCCAGAGCCTTTGCGACCGCACCGGGGATAATCGCCCGATGCGCGATCCAGCCGGTATAGAGAGCCTCTTCCAGACCAAAGATTTTCTCGCGTACACGCGAGTTGATCCCGTCTGCTGCAACCAGAATATCTACCGTGTCCGTGGATCCGTTCTCGAATTCCAGCGAAACGGTCTTCCCGTTATCCGTGAAGTCGACGAGTTTGTGCCCCCATTTGATGCGGTCGGGCTCAATGCAGTCCAGCATCGCCTGATGCAGATCACCGCGATGAATGGTGATGTAAGGCGCGCCGTAACGATCACGCTCTGCATTCAGCGGGATTTTTGCGAGAACCGCTCCATCCGCTCCGTTCCGGCTGACCCAGTAGTCCGGAAGACAGGAAATTTCCTCGAGTTTCTTATCCAGGCCATCAAGATGAGCAAGGATTTTCAGGACGTTGGGGCCAAACTGGATACCTGCCCCCAGTCGGGAAAAACCGGGAGCCTGATCATAAAGCGTTACGTCAAAACCCTGACACTGCAAAAGTCCTGCTGCAGCAACGCCGCCAAGACCAGCCCCCACAATACCGACCCGAACACCACCCGACATCTGATTGCCCTTCTGCTGCTGGCCATCGCGGAGCAAGAGAGCTCAACAATAATGGCGTACACACGATATATGGATAATTCACAGCCCTCCTTGGAACGTCAAGCGAATTATGACGATTCCGTTTCGTTTCCTGTGAGGGATATATCCTGTGGTTTTCAGTCTTCGAAAAATGCCAGTTTTCTGAGGATATGCAGCGCCGCAATCCTCTCGCACTCATCAAGAGGCGCCAGTGTTCGTGCGGTTACGTCAGCGGCACTCGGAATGGTGCTCTCCACAAGAGCAAGCCCTTCTGCTGTCAGGGAGACGATACGCTGCCTGCGATCATTGCGATCCTGGACGATGCTCAACAGCCCTCTCTTGCGCAGACGCATGACGATATCACGCAGAGTTGCGTGATCGATGCCGGTTGCCGCGCTGATCTGTACGAGGGGCGCCTCTTTCAGGCGATGAACCGTCACCATGGTCGCAAACTGGGCGGAGGTCAGCCGATCATCGGGAATTTCACGCTGGAAGATGATTGTGTGCCGCTGATAGGCACGCCGGAGAAGATATCCGATCTGATTGCAAAGTTCGTAATCTGCATCATGCGACATCGGATTTTTCTCCATTAAAACCATCCAGGATTCTTACAGGCTCCGGGAGGATTGTATATTCAAATTTCCCGGTCGTACTTCCCTCCCACGAGAATAAGGACAACACCCCATGCCGCATCCCGGATATCCCGACCGGCCATCCCCGGCCACACGAAATTCAGCATGACATGCAGCCATGATTAATGACGTACACACCACGGAAAGGCTTATATCTGTCCGAGGCACATAGCAGCAGAAGCAGAAAACAGTGGCAGCAATACAATGCTTTTTGCGAATTTCTTTTTTGTTGCAGAATCGAATTGTCGTTCATATTGTCGTTTACACGTTATAAAATCGCAACGTAGCGTTCCCCGGTTATCCAGATTGCCACCCCGTCAGACCCGTGTGAGGGCAAGGATTGATCTCAATGCGTATCGTCACCCAGAACAAGCTCGCGTTACGCCACATGGCTCTGCTTTCCACAGTGCTGGCCCTCATTCCCTCATACGGATGGACGGCAGAAAAACCACAGCATGTCCGCAAGGGGAAAGCGCATCCGCTTCACACGGCCCCCAAGCCAGGAACCCCTGCCGCACACCACGCCTCAACCCGCCCTGTGCAGCCCGAACTCATGCAGGTCCAGGGGCGACGCGTTTCGCATGGGGCACAGACTGTCATCTCCCAACACGTCTTTACGAACGCCGTTGCCGGAACCTCCGTCATGAAAGCGTTGCAGAACGTGCCAGGTGTGCTGTTTCAGTCGGACGATGCGCAGGGCGTCGATACGGGCGGCGTCAAGCTCTACATCCACGGGTTTTCGCAGAACCAGATCGGCTTTTCACTGGACGGCATTCCACTCGGCGAGTCCGTCTACCGTAACTATAATGGTCTGAACGCTGTCGCCGCACTGTCGTCCGAGAACGTCGGCCATATGGAGATGTCGCAGGGTGCCGGCGCCGTGGACATGCCCAGCACCAACGTGCTCGGCGGTGCGATTATGATTTCGTCGTCTGATCCCAAGGACAAGTTCGGTGGCACCCTTGCCGCAACGGGTGGCAGCAACGCCACTACGCATGCCTTCATCCGCATCGACAGCGGCAAGCTGAACCCCACCGGGACCAAGTTCTACGTGTCCTACATGCGCAATGACACAAAGCTGTGGAAAGGATACGGCACCCAGTTCTTCCAGCAGGCCAACCTGAAACTGGTGCAGCCGATCCACAACGAAAGCAGCGTCTCGCTCCTGTTCGACTGGGCAGACGTCCAGCAGTTCAACTACCAGTCCGAAACACTGGAGACGGTCCAGAAGCTGGGCTACGGCATCTCCAACTATTATCCGAATTACCGGCTGGCCTATAACGCCGCGCAGGGCATCTACTCGCACGGCGAAGACACGACCAGCGACCCGAAGGATGTGTCCTACTATGCCGGAACGACAGCGTCACGCGATCTGCTGGGCGGGCTGAATTTTCATCTGAAGCTGGCGGATCACCTGCGATGGGATTCCGTTGTGTATGGCCACAACCAGAAGGCCAATACCCAGTGGTCCGATCCGTGGATGGCGTCAGCGAACGGCGCGCCCCTGTCCGAAATCGTCAAGCAACCCGACATCCAGCGCTTCGGCCTCACATCGAGCATGACGTATGATATCGGCAAGCACGAAATTCATGGCGGCATCTGGTACGAGAACAACAAATACGTCTCGAACATGTTCGCCTATAACGACCCGCTTCTTGCGGACGGGCAGACGTTGACGCCCAACCCTTTCCGCAAATGGTCCGATCCTTTCGCGAAGCTCTGGGGCCAGACCTACAATACCAACACAATGCAGACCTATATTGAGGACACCTGGCGCCCGGTCAAAAACCTGTCGCTTCATGCCGGTTTCAAGTCCATGCTGAGCACGACCCGTGTCGGGCAGACCGGAAATTACGAACCCTATACCGGCACCAATGCCCTTGCCGGCGGCGTGGGCCTGACGACATTCGGAGCATTCCTGCCGCATTTCAGCGGGGACTGGCATTTCCTGACGCATCATGAGCTGTATTTCGACATTGCCAAGAACATGCGCGCCTATCCGGAAAGCGGCTATCACCTTTCGGCCTCGCCGTTTGCCGTCTCGCAGGAGGCCTTCGACCTGTCACGCAGCTCCGTCAAACCCGAGACCAGCTGGGCCTACTCGGTCGGCTACCGCTTCACGCAGCGCCGTGTGGATTTCTCGGTCAGCGCCTATCGCGTGAACTTCTCGAACCGTCTGGGCGCGCTGGTCCAAGGCAGCCAGACCAACCCGCAGACAACGGTGCTGAACCTCGGCGGCGTCACAATGAACGGCGTGGATGCAGGCCTGACCCTGCGTCCCCTGCGGGGCCTCTCGATCTTCAACTCAATCAGCTACAACCACTCGACATACGACAACAACATCACCCAGCAGGGCACGACCTATGCCACCAAGGGCAAGCATGTCGTGAACTACCCGGACCTGATGTACAAGGCGACGGCGGAATACACCTACAAGAAAGCCAGCTTCAACATCGACGCCCTCTACACCAGCAGCCGTCCGTTCAGCTACACGAACGACACGTCCCTTCCGTCCTACTGGCTGGTCAATTTCGGAGCGCGCTACAATTTCGGCCGCATCGGACGTCTGGAAAATCTGACGGCATCGTTTAACGTCACCAACCTGACAGGGTCGCGCTACCTGATCATGACCGGCGATGACGGCGGCAATCCGCTTTCGGGCGATTACCAGTCGCTGGTCGTGGGCGCACCCCGCCAGTTCTTCGGTGGAATAAAGGCAGACTTCTGACATAACCCTGTCCGGATCGGACATCCTTCCAGGACTGCCTTTCCGGATTGATGGAAAGGCAGCCATGCCCCCAAACGGATGGCTGCATGAACGGTACGATGAACAACCAGCGCCCTGCCCTGTGGGAGCGGATGAGCTTCGGCTTCGGCGATCTGGCAGGGAATGCCCTGTTCGGAATTACCGGGGCCTATCTCATCTATTATTACACCAATGTTTACGGTATTTCCGCGTCTTCCGTTGCTCTGCTGATGCTTCTGGCACGTGTGGTCGACAGCGTGGTGGACCCGGTCATCGGATATCTGATCGACCATCGCATCCTGTTCAGGGGGCGCGTCCGACCCTACCTGAAATGGTTTTCGCTACCACTCGGCTTCCTGACATTCTGCTGCTTTCTGCCCCTGCCGTTTGGGTCAGGCGGACGCCTTGCCTGGGCCTATGCCACCTATCTTGTGATGGGGGTGCTTTTCTCGCTCGTCATCGTACCTTACGGGCTGTTGCCCAATGTCATGACCCGCAACCGGGAAGACCGTCTCTCCCTGTCCACTTTCCGTATGATGGGCGCAACACTTGCAACATTTCTGGTTGGATCATCCATCCTGCCCATGGTGCACCTGTTTGGCGGGGGCAACGAAAAGCTGGGGTACCCGCTGGCGATGGCCATTGCGGGAGCGACAGGCGGAGGGCTGGCGCTCATTCCCTTCTTCACCTGCCGCGAGCGCTACGAACTGGAAGCGAATGACAGTCCCGTCCAGGTTCTGCTCGGCTCCCTGTTCCACAACCGGGCATGGGTGATCGTCACGATCGTGCTGAGCCTGTTCTATATTAACCTGACGGCATTCTACGGCCTGTCGATCTACTATGCGACGGAAGTCCTACATCGCCCGCAGTATTTCGGGGGGATGCTCATTTCGATGATGGGGGCCAGCAAGGTTCTGGGGGTAACCTGCTCGCCCTGGCTTGCCCGACATGTCGGACAGAAGCTGACGATTGTTTTGCCCTACATCCTGTCTGCCATGGGGCTGGCGCTCTTTGCATATGGCCCGAATAGTGCAGCTTATCTTGTCGCAGTCTTCGGACTGATCTGCTTTTTCCAGGGCATGACACTGCCGGTTTTCTACGCAATGGTCGCGGATTCCATCGATTACGGCACGGCTGTTACTGGTGTAACGGCATCCGGAATGGCCTATTCCGTGAACAGCTTTGCGGGAAAGGTCGCCTGGGCCATCGGCGGCTCGCTTTCCGCGGCAATTCTGGGCTGGGGCGGCTATGTTCCCCATGCCGCCATCCAGACCCACACTGCCCGCGCCTTCATCACGTTCGGTTTTCTGGGCGTGCCTGCCTGCGTCGCCCTGTTCTCCGTCCTGATTATCCTGCTTTACCCTTCCGAGGCCGAGATGACGCGCATCCTCCAGCCGGAGCCCCCTGTTGAGCCACAGAGCATCTGACATGACGCACGCATTCGGCAGGGAAGCCGCCACGATCGTCGCGCAGATGACGATTCCGGAAAAACTCGACCTCGTCTGTGGCAATGGCCTGTGGCGTACAACAGGCGTGCCCCGTCTGGGGCTGCCCTCTCTGCTGATGGTCGATGGGTCCAACGGACTGCGCGTCGTGCCGGACCAGATCTCTACAGATACGCAGAATGCCGATCTCGGGGCGTTCCTTGATGCCGTTGATACAACGGACGATCCGGAAAACCGGGACAGCAATGTCCTGCTCGGCAAGAGCGTGCCGGCAACATGCTTTCCAGCACTTTCGGTTCTGGCCAACAGCTGGGACATCGCGCTGGCCCATGAGGTCGGAACAGCACTGGCGATCGAATGCCGTGCTGCGGGCGCCCAGATCCTGCTCGGGCCCGGGATCAACCTGCGACGCTCACCGCTGGCAGGTCGGGGGTTCGAGTATTTCAGCGAAGACCCGGTCCTGACGGGAGAAATGGCAGCTGGCGTCATCCGCGGTCTTCAGGACAGGGGCGTGGGGGCATCGCTCAAGCATTTTGCGTGCAACAATTCCGAAGTTGAGCGCATCAGCATGGATTCCGTCGTCGAACCCCGCGCGCTGCACGAACTCTATCTTCTGGGCTTCGAGCGTGCGATCGCCAGAAGCAGTCCGTGGACGGTCATGACGTCCTACAACCGGCTCAACGGGATCCAGACATCCCAGAACCCCTGGCTCCTACGCGGTGTCCTGCGCGGACGATGGCAGTATGACGGCGCGGTCATGTCCGACTGGCACGGAATTCAGGATCTCCCCGCCGCTTTGAAGGCGGGGAACGATCTGGATATGCCGTTCAATGCCGCCCGCAGACGACGGCTTGAAAACGCAGTCCTGAACGGGAGTATGCCCGAAACTACACTGGACGAAGCCTGCACCCATATCGCGGCCCTTACCCTGCGGATCGTGGATGCCCAGCGCAGACTGCCCGTCACACGCCCGGATTTCGCGGCCCATCACGACCTCGCCCGCAAGGCCGCCTCCCGCGCCTGCGTTCTGCTGAGCAACCGGAACGACGTCCTGCCCCTCACCCCTGAGCCCGGCGAACGCCTGCTGGTCATTGGCACAGGCGCGGTCTCACCCGAAATCCAGGGTGCGGGCAGCGCCGCTGTACGGCCCATCCAATGCGATATTCCGCTGGAGTGCCTGAAAGCGACTGCACCTGAAGGCGTATCCATCCGCTGGGAACCTGGCTGGAGCGCGGATGGCGACCATGACGCGCAACGTCTGGCCGCTGCCCTTGCCGCAGCATGCACAGCTGAAACCGTCATCATCTTTGCCTCAACGCCGCCCTGCGTCAGTGGCGAAAATGCCGACCGGCCCGATCTAAATCTTTGCCCGGCACATGATGATCTGATTACCGAACTGACGAAGATTCATGACAGGATCGTGGTGGTCCTGACACATCCGGACGCTGTCGTGCTGCCATGGGCCGATAACGTGCAGGCCATCCTCTCGGCAGGCTATGCAGGGGCCGGATTTGGGCAGGCCGTCGCCGATATCCTGTTCGGGCATGCCAATCCTTCCGGCAAGACGTCCGTCACATGGCCTGTGCGACCGGAAGACTGCCCGGCCTTTCTGGGATATCCCGGTGAACAGGGGACGCACCTGTACCGGGAAGGTATTTTCGTCGGATATCGTTTTTTCGACATTCGCCGGATCCAACCTCTTTTCCCGTTCGGCCACGGCCTGTCCTACACGTCCTTCACCTATGACGTGCTGGAACTGGCAACCGAAGGAGAGGCTGTTACCGTCAGATTCACACTCTCCAACACCGGCACCCGGGCCGGTTGGGAAGTCTGCCAGCTTTACCTCGGGCGCAGTCCGAACGCTCCCAACCGCGCACTCCCCCATCATCCACTCCGGGCCCTGAAAGGGTTTGCGACGGTGCATCTGGAAGCGGGCGAAAGCCGCGTCGTGGACATGACGCTGGACCGCCGCGATCTCGCCTATTTCGACACCGTGCGTGAGGACTGGACCGTCCCCACTGGAACGGTCAGCATCGAAATCGGGGCATCCTCCCGCGATATCCGCCTTGTCACGGAACTGCATGTCGCGGGAGACGCTACTCCAGCACGATGGCTCAACCTGCACACCCCGCCCGGACAGGCGCTGGAGGTTGCGGGCGTACAGGACGATCTGGTCACATGGCTTGCCGATGTGACGGGCGCGAGCATCGCCGAGATCGAAACACGGCTTGCCCCCTGCTGCCGTTCCTTCCTCGGCATTTACGACACACTTTGCTGGTCATTCGGGCTTGAGCTGGACGAAACCCGGCTGACACAGATCCTTGACGACGCCAACAGACGCAGTGGCGCAAGAAAACCCGGACATCGCAGCGAACTGGATCCGTCATGATTGTTGAGAGCACCGTGCCCCCGGCCCGCGCATGGAACACCTGGTCTGACCGCCCGGCGGCAATGACATTCCTGCCACTTGGTATTCATGTAACACCCCTGCTTTATTCCACCAGTCAGCGCCGCGCGACGCTGCTCCCGCCGGGCAAGGACCTGCTGTTCGGCTGCCATGACACAGACGGACGGCTGGTGGAGTTCAAGACCCGACATGGCGGAACAGAAATCGCATTCCGCTACGAAAAAGACGATCCCTACTGCCTGCAGGGCGCATGGGACGGACAGGTTCTCGCGGAATGGGGACTGCGTTACTGGCTGACATTGTGCCTGTCTGCCGAGTGCGGCGCCACCGTGACCTATAACGGAGAGGCCGCCGTTATCCGGCTGGGCTATCGGTATGTGGCCCTGATGGGCAACATGGCCCCCGTTCAGGTCACGGCCCATGAGACGCTGGAAGCCGCAGCAAAAGATTTCGACGATAACGGCTATTTCCATACGTCCAGCAGAGGCACGTCTGCCCCCGTCATCGCATTACGGTTCAATCTGGAAATGATGCGCAAAGGACGGTTTGCCGCAGCCGTCGCGGACAGCGAAGAACTGGCCGTAGCAAAAGCCCGAGCTGCCCTCGACGGTTCATCCGCACCAAATCCTCTTGCCCTGCCTGCTCAGACCGGACGTCACGCCGGAGCGCTGGATGCCGTGCGCGACGTCATGGCCTGGAACACCATGTATGACGGCATCAACCGCCGCCCCTATACCTCCGTCAGCCGGATCTGGAATCTCGGGAAATTCGCAGTCTGGTATAATGACCAGACTTACGCAGCCTTAATGACCGGCCTGCTCGACGGACAGGTGGCACGCGAGAACATGGCCGTCGCAACGGCGAGTGCCACGCCACAGGGCAATTTCGCCTGTATCGCCACATCGAACGACAGCTGGGTGGACCGGACGCAGGCCCCCAACGGCGCATTCATGACGTGGATGATCTATCTGCGCCATCGCGACAGATCCTTTCTCGAATGTCATTACGAGGCCCTGTCCCGCAACCAGTTCTGGTGGCGCAGAGAACGTGACCCTGACGGCATGGGACTTGTCTCCTGCGGTACATCCGATGTCGGAGAGGCCCTGTACAAGGGGACGCATTTCGGCGCCCGCAACGAAACGGGCATGGATAATTCCCCGACCCATGACGAAGCGATCTACGATCCACAAACACGCACGCTGTCCCTGCTTGATGTCGGGCTCAACTGTTCTCTGGCGCTCGATGCGGAATGTCTGGCCCATATGGCACGCGCACTGGGACGCATAGAAGACGCACAGACCTTTGACGCTCTGGCAGAAGAGACCCGGAGCAAAATTCGCGAGCATCTGTGGGATAGTGAACGCGGCATTTTTGCCAATCGCCAGCGTCATGGCGGGTTCGTGCGCAGTGTCGGACCCACGAGCTTCTTTCCGCTCATCTGCCGCGCCGCCACACCGGAACAGGCCCACTCCCTGATCGGTCACCTCTCAGATCCCAAACGTTTCGGCGGCCCATACATGATCCCGAATGTCAGCCGGGATGATCCAGCCTTTGCGGACAACGTCTACTGGCGCGGCCGGATCTGGCCAAACGTGAATTACTTCATCTGGCACGGCCTGCGACGGTACGGCTTCCTTGCCGAGGCATCGATGCTCGCTGAACGCAGCATGGCCCTGTTCAACCAGTCATGGACGGAGCGCAGGATCGCAGCGGAAAACTATTCCTCCACAACCGGCGAAGCCGACGACCAGCCGGATACCGATCTGTTCCTGTCCTGGGGCGCAATGCTGCCGATGCTGGGTGTCGCGGACGTCATGGACATCAATCCCTGGGCAGGCTGGGAACTCCACAACACGGGCGCGGACGTCACTCTGGGCCCGATCCACACCCCGATCGGACAGGTCGTCCTGAGCGTTGCACAGGGTCGCATGATCCTCTGCCGTGGACAGGAAGAGATCCTGTCCTGGACGGGAACAGGCCGTCTGACAGAACTCACGATCAGCGAGGGGCTTCTGAGCTGCCGCATCCATGCCGCTGACGGGCAGCAGGGCGTCCTGACACCCGGTCCGGCCTATGCGGCACGGATCGTGGAAAGCCGTCTGGATGGCAAATCCCTCCCTGTCACACAGAACCCGGACATAGACCTGTCCCATGCCCATCCCGGGCAGCGCCTCGATCTTTATCTCACTCCGCCGGATATGGTGTGACCACGACAGCCTTGCCCGACTGGTTCCAGACACCCGAAAACCGCTTCCGGACGGCGGCCTTCTGGTTCTGGCATCACCTGCCCACACCCCAAATGTGCCGCGAGGCCATCGCAGACATGAAGCGCGCCGGGCTGGGCTGCATTCTCGTGCAGGCCCGGCTTGCCATGCCGCTATCCGATTATCTTTCCCCGGACTATCTGGCCCTGTGCCGTCTCGTCTCGGATCTGGCCGAGGAACACGGACTCACCATCCAGATCTACGATGAGTATGGCTGGATGTCGGGTCACGGAGGCGGACGCACCGTTCAGGACGCGGACCACCTCCGTGAACGGCACCTGTTCTGGACATCCGGCCTCCTCCGGAAGGGGCAGGTTACGCTCCGGATTTCCGACATCAACACCACATTTCTGGACTTCCTCGGCCCGGCCGGACGACGCTGGACATATGATGGCGGCGAGCCCCGATGGGGTCTGTGGCAGATCGTGGGCGGTGGCATCATATCCTCCCGGACGACGCTTCAGCCTTCGCAGATCACGTTTTCCGAAACGGACGAGGCAGGCTGTACGGTACAGATCACTGCTCCGGATCTGCCAGACGACACCCAGGTCGCCGTCTTCGTGGCAGCAACGTGTCTGACCTCCCGGCTGATCAATTACCTTCTGCCAGAAGCAGCAGAACGCTTTACCGACCGCGTTTATGCACCTTTGCAGGACGCCTTTCCGAAAGCCGAGGCATTTTTCTTCGATCATCCCTATGCCGGTTTCTACACATGGAACGGCCAGAATTCAGGCACTGAAGCCGATGCCATCCGCAATTCCCTCCTCTGGGATGACAGCCTCCTTCATACCGGGATAAACTGCGCTGACCTTCTGGACGCGGTTTACGGCACAGACCTTCAAGCCGCATCCCGCCGCGCTGACGTATTCGAAATCTATTCCAGGCAGATGCATCAGGCCTTCTTCGGCACTTTGAGACGATGGTGTGATGCACACGACATTGGTCTCACCGGCCATGAACTCCTACCCCATGTCGGCGGCTGGAAACTGCTTGGCGGCCTGGGAAGCATTGATGCCCGTGTCGCACCGGGGGTCGATTATTTCGAAGTCGATAGTTTCAGAACCCAGACAGTCACTGATGCCGCCGATTACCGTCCCCAGCTTTCCTCCATACTGGGGGACTCTCTGGCCCGCGCGCATGGCCGCACACGATGCACGGTCGAACAGTATTCGACCGGACGGGAAGCAGGCAGGCCGTCACTATACGGACAATGGGATCTTTCACTCTCTCGGCTACGCGCCCAGATGATCCGTCATATCCTTCAAGGCGCACGCCGCGTTCTACTCCATGCCCTCTTCCTGCCAGACGCGATTCATCCGAACCCCTCTCACCAGTCCGATCCTCGTTTCGACTTCGCACCTGGATTCAACCTGCAACCCTGGTGGGACGACGCACCGGACCTTCTGGAAGAAGTTGCCCGTCTCTCTGCATTTCTGGAAGACGGGACACCTATAAGATCGGTCGCTCTGTTCTATCCCCTGGAAGATCTCAGGGAAGGTAATAATATACCAGACTGCGCAGTTCATTTCGGCCTCTGGGCCGAGGCATTGATGGATGCAGGCGTCGAATATACCATTATCGACGAAAGACAGATCCGCGAGGACACTGTATGCAACGGCTGGCTGCATCTGGTTTCAGGTCAGTTCGATACGCTCATTCTACCAGCCGTCACCGTCGTCCGGGATCCTCAAACCCTCTCTATCCTCCAAGAATTCTCCTGTACCGGAGGACGCCTGCTCAGATCAGGTGCAGCTGTAACAACTTCCCGAAATGACAGAACGCGGCGCATCGAAGGGCCGGTTACCACAACTTCGGAAATTACTCGCCTTATCAAAGAGACCTTCCCCCCACCTCTCCTGTCAATTGAAGGCCAACCCCAAAGGATTACATTACAAAAATTGACGCCCTCCTTGCTACGCATAGCTATCTTCAATGATTCAGATCAGGAAAGAACCGCCAGACTTGCTCCAGCACCTCAGGAACGAGTTCTTCTAGAGTGGAGATGCGATACGGCGGTGGCAATGTCACCGGTTTTTGTACCCGCCAATACGGCATTCACCCTCTTCCTGATGCCCCGTCAGCTTTCAACTTTTGAATTATCTGTGACAACAGCAGCACCCCATTGTTTCCCCGTGAAGAATAAAGTCTCCCTCCCGGCTCCTTACAAAAAGATGCTCGAAAACGGATGGATCTTTCAGGCCGGTCCAGAGAGCCGTCCGGTACCTATCGCCGTTGAATGCGGCTGGGAACAACAGGGATTTGAGCATTTTTCCGGCATAGGCATTTATACTCTACACCTATCTAATTTTAAGAGACCTCATAAAGAACCTCTTCACCTAGTCTTACCAAAAATTGCAGGCACAGTGAAATTGTTCGTTAATGGAGCGTATATAGGAAAGAGTACCGAAAATAGAGCCTCATTTATTCTCCCTACACCAAATAAATACCTTAAAATCATTTTACATGTCCACAATACCATCGCAAATACTCTATATCCCGCAATGGATTTATCCTTAGACCCAAAAATATTTACTTCCGGTCTACTGAATCCCCCCTATATATGGAACGGGATTGCTCAAATAAAGTAGGTTATCTGAGCGATATGATACCCCCGATTTGAAGCTTCGCGGTGAGTCTCTTGGACTAAACAGCTCTCCGCCCCCCCCCGGCCTTCAAACGCGAAAACCCCCACGAACCAGTTGGTTTCGTGGGGGTTTCAGGCACCTAGTGCAGGGATCTATGGTTGCGGGGGCAGGATTTGAACCTGCGGCCTTCAGGTTATGAGTTCCATTTTTTAAGCTTCGCCAGAGCCGCATCACACCGATTTTAATGCTATAAGATACTGTTTTATTGATGTTTTATATCAGATCACAATACACTCTTCCTTGACCGGGATCGCCCAATTTCGCCCCCAGATGATTCCTATTTGATTCCAGCAGCTGGAGACAAAAGCATGGTCAAGATCACGAAACGTTCCGTCGAGGCCGCCGCCAGAACCGGCAAGGAATATTTCCTCTGGGACGACGAGCTTCGGGGCTTCGATCTCAGGGTCCATCCCTCGGGTCGCAAAATCTACCTCGCCCAGTTTCGCGCGGGCGGCCGCATCCGACGGGTCAACATTGGCCCACATGGCCCGATCACCCCGGACCAGGCCCGGACCGAGGCCATGAAGCATCTCTCAGATGTCCGGCTCGGCAGCGATCCCGGCGCGCAACGCGACCGGCTGCGCGCCGCCGCGACCATGAAGGAATTCGCCAAGCGGTTCCTCGCCGAACACGTCGCCTCTCATTGCAAGCCCTCGACACAGTACGAGTATCGCCGCTGCGTGGACCTGTTCATCACCCCGAAGCTGGGAACGCTCAAGATTATCGACGTAACCCGCGCCGATGTCGTCGAACTGCACCAGTCGCTGAAGGAAACGCCCTATCAGGCCAACCGGGTGCTGGGCGTAATGTCGATCATGTTCACCCTAGCTGACACATGGGGCATGCGGACAGACGGGATCAATCCATGCTGGAAGGTCAAACGCTACAAGGAAGTGAAGCGGGAGCGTTACCTGACACTCGATGAACTGGCCCGGCTGGGCAAAGTGCTCCGCGAGGCGGACGGTGAGCCGGAAGCCGCAACCTGCATTCGCCTGCTATTGCTCACCGGTTGCCGCCTTGGGGAGATCCAGACGCTGAAATGGGAGTATGTGGACGCACGCGCGGGCGTCCTGCGCCTGCCGGATTCCAAGACCGGAGCCAAGGTCGTGCCCATTGGCAAGGCAGCACTGGACGTGCTGGCGGACATTCCCCGGATCGAGGGCAATCCCTATGTCATCACCGGGAAGGTGGACGGGCAATATCTGACCGACATCCAGAAACCGTGGCGACGGATACGCATGCGGGCTGGGTTGAATACCCTACGTATCCACGATCTGCGTCACTCCTTCGCCTCGGATGCACTCCAGCTTGGTGCGGACCTTACCATGATCGGGCGGTTATTGGGCCACACGCAGGTGCAGACCACCGCACGCTACGCCCATCTCAAGACTAATCCCATCCGTGTAACGGCTAACAAAATTGCAAACTTTATTCACGCTTCCTTAGAACACAGAAAATAAACAAAGCGTTAAACATCTATGATATTATATTCAAATTTTAAATAAAACACATTGCAAAAATCGATAGCCATTCAGATGTTAACCGTCCAAAGACTGTTTGCATTCATTAATATGATGGCATATCCTAAGCTTAATTTTATTGCCGTATAAGCGGGTAGTCGCATAGTGACTGATGTCTTAGATTTAGAAGTCGCCTTGGCAGCATTGCAGCGTGATTATTCTAAACTCAAGCCAAGAATTCGCAGTCTAGATCATACTGTTACCTGTGACTGTTCAGGCGTAACACTTCGTCTTCATTTTCCTGCATTTCGTCAGGGGCAAGCTACAGTCCATGAACTGATCAACGTTATATCGCAGTTTTTAACCGCGTTTGCGATGCCTCGTAAGGAAGTTTCTGCTGTTAGTGCGCTTTATGGCAATGTATGCGAAGATGACTTTATCGCGCGATACACAGCGCTTTCTGAGGCCGCAAAAAACCTATTCAAGCGCGCAAACGAAGCGACCAATCGCAATGGTGAAGCAGGAGAGCTATTACTATATTTGCTCACAGAATGGATATTAGGTGCGCCTCAAATAATAGCAAAAATGTCTTTGAAGACAAACCGCGAAATGCCTGTTCATGGAGCGGATGGCATCCATGCAAAATTCTGCCAAGAATCTGGGAAAATATTTTTATATTGGGGTGAATCAAAATTATATTCAAACATAACTGCAGCGATTTCTTCTGCCGTAGATTCCATATCAGAATCGTTAGATCCAGAAAAAATGCAGCACGAAATTGATTTAGTACAAAGAAATATCGATTTCTCCGGTCTGAACGGATCAGCTAGGGAAGCATTCCTAAGATATCTTGATCCATTTGATGAATCTTATAATGATCGCGATGATATCACGACCTGCCTGATTGGTTTTGATTTCAAAGCTTTTGCTGCAATCACACCGGCAGATGCGACAAAAGCAGAAGAAAAATTCATAATATTGGCGCAAAAAGAGTTAAAAGAAATCGCACCAAAATTAGCACAAAAGCTTCATGAGGCCGGCTTAGGCGGGCGTCCGATCGAGATTTTTTTCTTTCCTGTTCCTTCTGTACAAGAATTTCGTGACTTATTTCAGGCCAAGATCGGCTGGAAAAAATAATGCAAGAGTTAATTGAAAAAGTTTGGGAAAATCCTCTTTTCCATAATGCATCTCATCGCATTCAATTGGCATGGTTACGTCAAGAGCTTGGCACTGATGCAGAACTTCTCGACCTTGAAGAGGCCAATCGCCTCATGAGAGCGGCCGCTATCCTTGCGTGCTCAACGAACCAAGAACACCGCAAAATCGCTTTTCGCGTAGCTACATGCACATATGAAATTTTCAGAACAAAGTCTCTTCCGTTTGACCAAGCATTAAGAGTCGTTCTAGCTCGGTTAGGAAATTTTCCATCTATCATGACACGGAAAGATGTCGCATCTTCTGGGAAAAATCTTCCTCTTACTTTGGCGACAGAAGAAGCTGCTTCTGCAGAAAGCCGAAGAGTAATTTTTAATAAGAAAAATATTTACCTAACAGATTTTCAGCATACTCTATGGGTTAATTTACTTAACAAAAAACGCATTGCTTTGGCAGCCCCTACTTCAGCGGGAAAGTCTTTTGTTCTTCAACACTATATTTCTTCAATATTCTCAAATAATACAAATAATTCCGTTATATACATCGTCCCAACACGAGCATTAATTGCACAGGTAGCGGAAGACCTTGTTGAACAATTCAGAGATTTTGAGGAAGAGAAGCCTGAAATTATAACAATCCCCATTGATAACGAGACCCCACTCCCAAAAAATGCCATCTACGTGATGACACAAGAGCGAGTACAACTTGCCCTCATTGCTCATAAAAATTTTTTCGCTCATATAATAATCGTTGATGAAGCCCATTCAATTTCAGAAGGCGCTAGAGGAGTACTGTTACAATGGGTCATTGATGACCTACTTCACAGAAAAAATAATTCTCAAATACTTTTTGCAAGTCCGACCATTAGAAATCTAGACGTTTTTGGAAGACTATTTGATATAAAAGATGTTGTGGAATTTTCATCTGTCGAGCCGACTGTAGCTCAAAATTTTTTAATAACAAAAATAGACTCAGCAACTAAAGGAAAAATTTCTATACAAACTGTCGGAGATGGGAGAAGCCCGCTCTCACACGTGGCTGACTTGACATTGAATCAAAATATTTCCAGTCGAATTGACAAATTGGTTCATATTTCAGCAACATTAGGACATGGTCAGTCAAACATCATTTACGCGAACGGCGCGGCTGAGGCCGAAAATATTGCTATTTTATTAATGGATCTTTTTATAGATCGGCCAGACAAGGAGTCTCTTTTGGCACTCTCGGAATTAGCCAAAGAGACCGTACATCCGAACTACATATTGGTAGAATGCGTAAAGAAAGGGATCGCTTTTCATTACTCGAACATACCAACCCATCTAAGACGGGCAGTTGAAGATGCAGTTTCTAATGGGCAAATTGATTATCTCATTTGCACAAGCACCCTTTTACAGGGAGTTAACCTACCTGCAAAAAATATCTTCCTTTGCTCTCCGGAACGAGGACGTAGGAAGGCGATAGAATCAACGGATTTTTGGAATTTGGCAGGACGTGCCGGAAGACTGCTGCGCGAATTCCAAGGTAATATTTTTCTAATTGATTACGATAACTGGAAGAAAAAACCATTAGATGGTCCTAAAGATTCCATAATTGTCCCCGCAATTGAAAACACAATAAAGAACCATGAAGATATCCTATTAAGTGTCATCAACGATGATTCAGTGGGAAAAATCACTGATACTGAAAATTTTGAAACAGTATTTGTTCGTCTATTTTCGGACCATATGAGGGGAAATTTAGATAGAACATTAACTCGTCTAGGTATCACTGAAGACACTATCGAGTTTAAAACTATTTTTGATGCATTAACATTAGCAGAACAAAAAATTACTATACCTCCGTCTATTGTGAGAAAAAACCCAGGCATCTCTGTTCATAAACAACAAAGACTACTTGATATATTAAACAATTATATTTCTCATAGCTCTGCCTCTGCTAAGATTCTCATTCCTAAGCATCCGCGCGAAAGCGACGCATATAAATCTTATGAAGCTATTTTAGAGATATGTTATCAATCTCTACTTGATCACGATACATCGAAAATAAAAATTTATCGGTTCCATGCTCTTATTGCACGTAAATGGATGCTTGGGACATCATTATCTCAAATAATTGATGACCAAATCAAACGGTCACCACAAAAAATTATCCGGACAACTATTCGAGATACTCTTAAACTGATCGAAAATGATATTCGGTTTCAGGCAGTTCGTCTTTTCGGCTGCTATAATACCCTTTTAACTTATGCCCTAGATAAGGCAGGATTAATAGACTTGGCATCAAGCATCCCGTCCTTGCCTCTATATTTGGAGATTGGTGCATCTGATAAAACTATGATAAGTTTCATTTCTCTTGGCCTATCTCGCGTTACAGCTATGAAATTAAATGCTTTATCAGCGCGGAAGGACCTTGACGTCAGTGGTGCATTACACTGGCTACGAACGCGACCTTTAGAATCTTTTGGCCTATCCCCGCTTCTACTTTCAGAAGTAAGGGCAATACTATTACTTGCGCATTAATTTATTTCACTTTATCCCTTTATATATTTTCAGAGACCTCAGATTATCTGCATAATTATTTTTTAGATAATTTAATTCGCGAATGATCAGAGCGATATTTGCACCAAAAGATCAGCCGCTTGCACTCCCAACGCCTTTGCTAGTCGATCAACCACCTCAATGAAAGCCGCATACTGGCACCGCTCTAACGAGCTGATATAGGTCCGGTCAATATCAGCAAGATGGGCAAGCTCTTCCTGCGACACCCCGCGTTCACGCCGGTATCGTTTAAGGTTTGCTGCCAGAATCTCCCGTAGATCATGAGCCTGTTATCACTTTCATGAAGTGAATCATGCGGTTACGTGATGCGGCCTTTGCTCTATGCAGGCTCGTTCCGTTTCTGAAATCCTCGGCTTCTCACAAAATCAGCGACAAACGGACCTGATCCGGGGAGGCCGCCCCATGCCGCTCGACGTCTGGCAGTCTGAGACCGACCGTGCCGCCCTCAAACGCCTGGATGAAGCCGGTTTCGCCGGGGCCTTCATGCGGCGCTGGACGACCTATCGCAAAGATCATGCCGAGACAGCGCGATTGATCTCAGCAGGCGCATCCAATCCCAACGCGGAATGGGATACCTTCTGCCAGCGCTGGAGGATACGTTTTCCCACATAACCCGGAAATACCCGTCACCCGCCTACCCGATCTTCAGGCGCCGGCCCTGCAGGGGCCACGGGAAAGTAATGGGCGTATTTTCCGGCCACATCTGATCTTCGGAATTGTCGCCATGTTCCTGTATGTGGGCATTGAAGTCATGGCAGGGGATGCCATCGGCACTTATGGGCAGGGCTTTGGTTTGCCGCTCAGCCAGACCCGCTTCTTCACCTCTCTGACCCTCACCGCAATGCTGGGGGGATACGTGGCCGGTTTTGTGATTGTTCCACGCATCCTGACACAGGAACGGCTCATGGAACTGGCCTGCATTCTGGGAGGGATGCTCACAATCACAGCCTTCCTGACGCATGGCTATGTTTCTGTACTCTGCGTGGCTCTCCTCGGAGCTGCCAACGCCATGCTGATGCCCACAATCTTCCCGATTGCGATCCGTGGCGCAGGTTCATGGACGCCTCTGGCGTCCGCACTGCTTGTCATGGCGTATAGCGGCGGGGCCGTCATTCCGCAGATTTATGTGGCCCTGAAACCCGTGATCGGGTTTCAGGCGATGTTCGCACTGCTTGTTCTGCCATCCTATCTTGCCCTGCTGATCTATGCGCGACGTTATGGTCAGACTGGCCTCCTACCTCTGGATCAGAAACCATGATGTCACCTCCTGATAACAGGCACTTCCTGCGCAAGCACAACATGCTTGACGGCAGATTTCAGGTCATAAAATTCTGGACCAATTCAGAGCGCCGAGCGTGATACGTCATACAGGATTGATGCACCCCATGAATGTCATTGTCACCGACAGCCCCGAGCAGGCCTTCCAGTGCGCCGCCGATATGATCACGGATGAGATCCGCAGATCTCCCACACCTGTTCTCGGCTTGGCAACGGGCCGTACAATGGAAAATATCTACCAGATTCTGGTGCAGAAGCATGAGATAGGCGCACTGGATTTTTCCGGTACCACCTCTTTCAATCTGGACGAATATGTTGACCTGGCGCCTACGGATCCGAATTCATACCATCACTACATGCAGGATCATCTGTTCGCTCATGTGAATATGCAGGCAAATCGGGCGCATGTTCCGAACGGCATTGCACCGGATCTGGAAGTGGAATGTACGCGTTATGAAGCGGCTATCCATGCGGCAGGTGGCATTGACCTGCAACTCCTGGGCATTGGCGAGACCGGTCATATTGGTTTCAACGAGCCCCCCTCAGCGTTCGACAGCCGGACACGGGTTGTACATCTCGATGAGGTCACACGACGTCAGAACAGCGGCATGTTCGGCAACGATCCGGACCGTGTCCCCCCTCGCGCCCTGACCATGGGAGTGGGCACGATCCTTGATGCGAGGCGCCTTGTGCTGGTCGCTGTCGGAGAAGGAAAGGCGGCAATCGTCAATGAAGCTCTGAACGGCCCTATAAGCGAGACCGTAAGTGCCTCCGCAATCCGTCTTCATGACAACGCCACGATCATTCTGGACAAAGCCGCAGCCAGTGACTGGAAGCGGACAACGAGATGACACTGTCCGTTTTTTTGAATGCTAAAACGCAAGAAGCCCGCTCTGAGAGTACGCTAACATCTAAAGTAGGTTATCTGAGCGATATGATCGCCCCTGATTTGAAGCTTCGCCGTGAGTCTCTTGGACTAAACAGCTCTCCTCCCCCCGGCCTTCAAACGCGAAAACCCCCACGAACCTGTTGGTTTCGTGGGGGTTTCAGGCACCTGGTGCAGGGATCTATGGTTGCGGGGGCAGGATTTGAACCTGCGGCCTTCAGGTTATGAGCCTGACGAGCTACCGGGCTGCTCCACCCCGCGGTGGTGTTTGGTTGATGTTGGGGGATTTGGTGTGGTGTTGGGTAGGCTGGGGGACCTGGCGGCGACCGACTTTTCCGCACCTTAAGGTGCAGTATCATAGGCGCTGAGGGATTTCACGGCCGAGTTCGGGATGGGATCGGGTGTAGGGCCCTCGCAATGGCCACCAGGTCTTCCAGCCCACCCTGTCTTTTGAGAGAGGGTGGTGGTTGGTGCGTTTGAAGTGTGTGGCTGATTTCTGTGCATGTGTTTTGGAGTGAGAAGTATGAGCGATTAGGACCGGTTAGCTGCATGCATTACTGCACTTTCACACCCGGCCTATCAACGTGATGGTCTGTCACGGCTCTATGAGACCTCGTTTTGAGGTGGGTTTCCCGCTTAGATGCTTTCAGCGGTTATCCCGTCCATACTTAGCTACCCGGCTGTGCCACTGGCGTGACAACCGGTGCACCAGAGGTATGTTCATCCCGGTCCTCTCGTACTAGGGACAAATCCTCTCAAGTCTCTTACACCCACGGCAGATAGGGACCGAACTGTCTCACGACGTTCTAAACCCAGCTCACGTACCACTTTAATCGGCGAACAGCCGAACCCTTGGGACCTGCTCCAGCCCCAGGATGTGATGAGCCGACATCGAGGTGCCAAACCTCCCCGTCGATGTGGACTCTTGGGGGAGATCAGCCTGTTATCCCTAGAGTACCTTTTATCCGTTGAGCGATGGCCCGTCCACGTGGGACCACCGGATCACTATGGCCGACTTTCGTCTCTGATCGAGCTGTCACTCTCACAGTCAGGCGGGCTTATGCCATTGCACTCGACAGCCGGTTTCCGACCGGCCTGAGCCCACCATCGCGCGCCTCCGTTACACTTTGGGAGGCGACCGCCCCAGTCAAACTGCCCACCATGCAGGGTCCCGGACCAGGCTTACTGGTCTCGGTTAGACATCAGAAAAATTCAGGGTCGTATTTCAAGGATGGCTCCACCCAAGCTGGCGCCTGGGTTTCAAAGCCTCCGACCTATCCTACACAGAATGTCTCTGATGCCACTGCAAAGCTGCAGTAAAGGTTCATAGGGTCTTTCCGTCTGACCGCGGGTACCCCGCATCTTCACGGGGAATTCAATTTCGCTGAGTCGATGCTGGAGACAGTGGGGAAGTCGTTACGCCATTCGTGCAGGTCGGAACTTACCCGACAAGGAATTTCGCTACCTTAGGACCGTTATAGTTACGGCCGCCGTTTACCGGGGCTTCAATTCAGTGCTTGCACACCTCCTCTTAACCTTCCGGCACCGGGCAGGCGTCAGGCCCTATACGTCATCTCACGATTTCGCAGAGCCCTGTGTTTTTACTAAACAGTCGCTACCCCCTGGTCTGTGCCACCCGTCCATGGTTGCCCACGAGCGGGTCTCGTTTATCCCGAAGTTACACGAGCAATTTGCCTAGTTCCTTCAGCATCGTTCTCTCAAGCGCCTTGGTATTCTCTACCAGTCCACCTGTGTCGGTTTCGGGTACGGTCTATACGCCAGAGCTATTTCCTGGAATGATTGAAAAGCCTGTTCAATCCGTTAAGGACAGACAACATCTCTCATTCGTCACTTCTGGCAGGCCCAGTAATATTCAACTGGTTCCCATCGACTACGGCTCTCGCCCTCGCCTTAGGGGCCGGCTCACCCTGCGTGGATTAACCTTGCGCAGGAACCCTTGGACTTTCGGCGACAGTGTTTCTCGCACTGTTTGTCGCTACTCATGTCAGCATTCGCACTTCCGATATCTCCAGAGAGGGTCACCCCGTCTCCTTCGCAGACTTACGGAACGCTCCGCTACCGCGCATTCAAAGAATGCACCCACAGCTTCGGCACGTGGCTTGAGCCCCGTTACATTTTCGGCGCAGGGTTTCTAATAGACCAGTGAGCTATTACGCTTTCTTTAAAGGATGGCTGCTTCTAAGCCAACCTCCTGGTTGTTTTGGAATCCCCACATCCTTTCCCACTTAGCCACGATTTAGGGGCCTTAGCTGGTGGTCTGGGCTGTTTCCCTCTCGACAATGGACCTTAGCACCCACTGTCTGTCTGCCGGGCTATACTCCTGGGTATTCGGAGTTTGGTTAGGTTTGGTAAGGCTTTGGGCCCCCCTAGCCCATCCAGTGCTCTACCCCCCAGGGTAAACACCCGACGATCTACCTCAATAGATTTCGCGGAGAACCAGCTATCTCCGAGTTTGATTGGCCTTTCACCCCTAGCCACAGCTCATCCCCGACTTTTTCAACAGGCGTGGGTTCGGCCCTCCAGTGCGTGTTACCGCACCTTCAGCCTGGCCATGGCTAGATCACTCGGTTTCGGGTCTTCTGCCAGCAACTCATTCGCCCTATTCAGACTCGCTTTCGCTACGCCTACACCTAACGGCTTAAGCTCGCTGCAAACAGAAACTCGCTGACCCATTATACAAAAGGTACGCCGTCACCCCATAAGAGGCTCCGACTGCTTGTAGGCGTCCGGTTTCAGGTCTCTTTCACTCCCCTCATCGGGGTGCTTTTCACCTTTCCCTCACGGTACTTGTTCGCT
>NZ_CP004373.1:1382500-1580000 GCF_000583855.1 Gluconobacter oxydans DSM 3504 | reverse complement strand
ATGCAGCGGACCTGACGCTCGCCGATTTCCTGGGCGACTTCCAGAACCAGCGTGTGATCGCCGTTCTGGACGTGCAGGGCGTTCAGAATGAAGGGAAGATCGCCTTCGAACTGCACGTCCACGACCGGACCACGCACCTGGGTGACACGGCCGACCACGTTGTTGGCAGCTCCGGCAGAAGGGGTAAGAGTTTCGGACATCGGATTCGTCTCCTGCGTGATCTCAAACGGCTTCTGCGCCGGAGATGATTTCGATCAGATCGTTGGTGATGTTGGCCTGACGCGTGCGGTTGTACTTCTGCGACAGACGGTCGATGGCCTTGCTCGCATTGCGGCTGGCATTGTCCATCGCGGTCATCCGCGCGCCCTGCTCCCCGGCAGCGCTTTCCAGCATGGCCGAGAAAATCTGGACCTGCAGGTTGCGCGGCAGAAGCTGCGTCAGGAGGGTCGCCTCATCAGGCTCGAATTCGTACTGCGCCGTATCGGCATCAGGTGCGGCATTGTCGTTCTCGGGAACCGAAAGCGGAACCAGAGGCGCCTGAACCGGAATCTGCGTCATGGCGTTGAGGAAGCGGTTATAGACCAGCGTGCAGCGGTCGATTTCGCCCGCGTCCAGCATGGTGGCAATCCGGCTTCCGATATCGGTCGCCTTATCGAAACCCACATCCTTGCCATCACTGCCAGCCAGACGATCGGTGATCATCTCCGGATAGTGACGTACGAGGATGTCTGCTCCCTTGCGGCCAACCGGCAGGATGCGAACCGTCTTGCCTTCAGAGACAAGCGTGTCGACCAGCTGACGGGCACTGCGGACGATATTGGCATTGAAGCCGCCGGCAAGGCCACGATCAGAGGTCAGCACCACCACGAGATAGGTCTGGTCCTTGCCTGTTCCCGCCAGAAGACGCGGCAGACTGGCTGCGTCCTCACCACGGGTTGCCGTCGCCAGCTCCGCCATCATGCGACGCATGGCGTCGGCATAGGGACGGGCCGCTTCGGCCTGCATCTGGGCGCGTCGCAGCTTGGAGGCTGCGACCATTTTCATCGCGTTCGTGATCTTGCGCGTCGATTTGACGCCCGTGATCCGTCCGCGCAGTTCCTTCAGCGAAGCCATGGGCTATCCTCAGGCCGAAAAGCGCTTGCCGAATGCTTCGAGCAGCTCCTTGAGCTTGCCTTCCGTCTCCGGCTTGATCTGGCGGTCATTGCGGATGGCCGTCAGGATATCAGAACCCGCACCGCGCAGTTCGGACAGAAGAGCGGCTTCGTAGGCCACAACCTTATCCACGGCGATCGGATCCACGTAACCGCGCGTACCGGCGTACAGGACAACAACCTGCTCTTCGACGGGCAGCGGGGATGTCTCAGGCTGCTTCAGCAGCTCGACCAGACGGGCACCACGATCCAGCTGCTTGCGGGTCGCTGCGTCCAGGTCGGAAGCGAACTGCGAGAAGGCAGCCATTTCACGATACTGGGCCAGCTCCAACTTGATCTTGCCGGCAACCTGCTTCATCGCCTTGATCTGGGCTGCGGAACCCACACGGGACACCGAGCCACCGACGTTCACGGCCGGGCGGATGCCCTTATAGAACAGATCCGTCTCAAGGAAGATCTGACCGTCGGTGATGGAGATCACGTTGGTCGGGATATAGGCGGCCGTATCGCCAGCCTGCGTCTCGATGACCGGCAGGGCCGTCAGGGAGCCGCCGCCATTGGCGTCGGACATCTTGGCCGCACGCTCCAGCAGACGGGAGTGCAGGTAGAACACGTCACCCGGGAAAGCTTCACGTGCCGGCGGACGACGCAGCAGCAGCGACATCTGACGGTAAGCCACAGCCTGCTTGGACAGATCGTCGTAGCAGACAAGGGCGTGCATGCCGTTGTCACGGAAGTACTCACCCATGGCGCAGGCCGTGTACGGGGCAAGATACTGCATCGGAGCAGCATCGGAGGCCGTGGCGGCGACAACGATGGAGTATTCCATGGCGCCATGCTCGGTCAGCGTGCGGACCAGGTTTGCAACCGTGGAGCGCTTCTGTCCGACTGCGACATAGATGCAGTACAGGGACTTCTTCGGATCGCCTTCGGCATTGACCGGCTTCTGGGCGACAATGGTGTCGATCAGGATGGCGGTCTTGCCCGTCTGACGGTCACCGATGATCAGCTCACGCTGGCCACGTCCGATGGGAACGAGAGCATCAATGGCCTTGATGCCCGTCTGCATCGGCTCGCTGACCGACTGGCGCGGCATGATGCCAGGAGCCTTCACTTCGGCGCGACGGTATTCGACATCCGTCAGCGGGCCACGGCCGTCGATCGGGTTACCCAGACCGTCAACCACGCGTCCCAGCAGGCCCTTGCCGACCGGGACTTCAACCACGGACTTCGTCCGCAGGACGGTGTCGCCCTCGCGGATGCTGTCACCGTCGCCGAACAGAACCACACCGACATTGTCGGCTTCGAGGTTCAGCGCCATGCCCTTGAGGCCTGTGCCTTCGAACTCGACCATTTCACCGGCCATGACGTTCGTCAGGCCGTAGACGCGGGCGATGCCGTCGCCGATGGACAGGACCGTGCCCGTCTCGGAAACGGTCTCGACCTGGTCGAACGACGCGATCTGCTGCTTGAGGATGTCCGAAATCTCAGCGGGACGGATATCCATCACGCGGCTCCCTTCATGGCGTTCTGCAGGCGGGTCAGGCGCCCGGCGATCGAAGTATCAAACAGTGTGGAACCGATCCGCACGGTCATGCCGCCGAGCAGGGCGGCGTCCGTACGTTCGGTCATGGACACGCGGCTGTAACCGGCTTCGGCCAGACGGGCCTGAAGCTGGCTGCGCTGCGTGTCAGTCAGAGGCTGTGCGGAGCGGACTTCGGCAACGACTTCACCGCGCAGGGCGGAATCGAGCGCCAGAACACCGTCCAGAATGGATGCAAGATCAGGCAGGCGGCGATTATCGGCAATGACGCCAACAAAACGACGCAGGACGTCGCCGAAACCGAGCTTCGACATCAGGACGTTCGAAACCGTCCGGCCCTGACGGATATCCATCCGGGCGTCAGCCAGGAATTTCCGCAGATCGTCGCTTTCGGCAATGGCGGCACGCAGCGCCTTCACTTCACCCAGAACATCGGAAAGATTTCCCTGCTCCGAAGCGAGATCATAAAGCGCACGGGCATAGCGCTGGGCCAAGCCCCCTGTATGTCCAACCTGCGGCACCTGTGTCACCGTCACACGCGTGTTCCGTCTCACTAAATCCGCCGCAGAGTGCGGCCGGAACCGGCTTATCCGGCTCCTTGCATCAAAACTGTCCGGACCGGGCATACACGTTCCTGCGCAGGATTCGTCTGAAACCCGGTCCTCCACTTGGCGCCGCCTCTAGCACGCTGTCCGGTTCCTGCGCAACCGAGACGATACGCAAATCCCCTTTCATCCGGCCGCCAGTCGGACGAAGGTTTGCGTTTTCCCCTGCCGGACTGGCATGACGGGGGTTCCACAGTGATTTTTCGGGGGTTCTTTACTCCCGTCCAGCACACTCCCTCCAAACAGCCACGGAAACCCGATGACCATCCAGAAGCGCCTCTTTTTCCTGCTGGGCGCCCTGTCCGTCCCCGCCCTTCCTCTCCTGGCCCTGACCACGGCGGCCCGAGCGACCCCTGTCGAGGACAAACCGTCCTTCCCGACCATTTCCTACTGGGACAACTGGACCGATCCGCAGGGCGTCACGCATCTGACCAAGTGCAAGATGTCGACATTCCATGAGGATTCGATCACGCCGACCGGGGATAAGGTCATGCTCAGCACGCCCCATGACGGACCGGCAACCGTGACGATACGGGTTCAGCCCCCGCACTGGAAAGGCGGATGGAACGAGAGCCATCAGGTCCAGTGGATTGTACCGCTGTCAGGAATCTATTTCGTCAAGGCGATGGACGGGACCAGCGTGGAGCTGAATCCGGGTGATGTCCTGCTCAGTGAGGATGTGGCACCCGTCGCTCACGGCACCGATCCGAAAGGTCATGAATCAGGAAATGTCGGCGATGCCGCTGTCGCCCTGCAGATTCTCAAATTCGGAGAAGCGACGCCATCACACGTCCCCTGTCAGGGACAGTAAGGCAGCGATATCAATTTCAAGGAGAATCTGGAGCGGGCGAAGGGAATCGAACCCTCCTAAGAAGCTTGGAAGGCTACTGCATTACCACTATGCTACGCCCGCTCAGATGGGAGTGTCCTTACTCCATCTGCTCCCACGCCCGCAAGAGGGGAAAATCCAAAATGGAAATTCCACAACAAAGATGTTCAGGCCCCTTGACTTTTAGTCCTGAACATTCTCTTTTGCGGCCACTGTCGCTGGCATGACGTTTCAAAACGTCCTGCCCGATGATAGGGGTGTAGCTCAATTGGCTAGAGCGCCGGTCTCCAAAACCGGAGGTTGAGAGTTCGAGACCCTCCGCCCCTGCCACTCCTTCTCGCCGGATGTCCTTCCCGACACCGGGAGCGGGATTTTCACTTGATTCGAGGACGATGGTGTCGGTCAGTACCCCGAAAGACGAGTCGCGGAAAACGGCGCCTCAAAAGAGCGGATCCGGCTTCAATCTGGTGGCCTACGTCCGTGACGTGCGCGCCGAAGCGAAGCGTGTCACGTGGCCGACCCGTCGCAACACCCTGATCACGTCAGGTGCCGTGCTGGTCATGGTTACCGTGACCTGCATCTTCTTCTTCATCGTGGACCAGGTGATCGGCCTCGGCGTCCGCGAACTTTTTGGCGTTGGAGGCTAGGTTCGCACCATGGCGAAGCGTTGGTACGTTGTTCACGTCTATTCCGGTTTCGAGAAGAAGATCGCGAGTCACATCCAGGAACAGGCTGCACAGAAGGGCCTGTCCGACCATTTTGAACAGATCCTTGTTCCCTCCGAAGACGTGACGGAAATGCGCCGCGGCCGTAAGGTCAATGCAGAGCGCAAGTTTTTCCCCGGCTATGTTCTCGTCAAGATGGAACTGACGGACGAAGCCTGGCATCTCGTCAAGGACACCCCCAAGGTCACGGGCTTCCTCGGAACCCGCAACCGTCCGACCCCGATTACGGCAGCCGAAGCCGACCGGATCATGAAGCAGGCCCAGGAAGGCGTTGAGCGTCCCCGTTCCAGCCTGTCCTTCGAGATCGGCGAGCAGGTCCGCGTGGCCGATGGTCCGTTCACCTCCTTCACCGGCATGATCGAAGATGTCGACGACGAGCGTCAGCGCCTCAAGGTCAGCGTCTCCATCTTCGGCCGCTCCACACCGGTCGATCTGGACTTCACGCAGGTCGAGAAGCTCTAAATCCTTTCAGGTTCCATTGCTTCCAACAAAAAAGGCTCCCTTTCGGGAGCCTTTTTTGTTGGTGCACCTGATGGTTCTCAATCCTTCAGGGGCGGCGGCAGAACGCGCAGTTTTGCGGCCGCCTGATCCGCGATGCTGGCAACACCCTGACTGAGCGCTGCTGTCAGCTTTGCCGTGCTGGATGCGACAGGCTCTGGCGACTGCCACACCACAGGCGTGGTCATCACGGGACCGATCATCTTTCCGGCCGGATGGACGGACAGCATTCCCGTCACGAGTGCGTGTCCGGCCGAATCGGCTTCGAAATTGCGGATGGTCAGTTCCACATAGGCCGCAGGCGTCGTCGTGACCGCATCATCCTGCGCGAAGACAGTCGTGCCCGGCAGGCGCTGGGCCAGATCGGTCATCAGCGTGTGGCCCAGCATATCGGGAAGCGCCTCGCTCCAGCTGCTGCCCGAAGCCAGCTTGGTCTGGTAATCCTCACTGGCCTTCACGATCGTGTCGCGATCAAGCCGCGCACTCACAACAGGCGTCCGGACCTCGACCACGGCGGGACCTCCTGCCTGGGACACACCCGGCAGAGGGGCCAGCGTATAGAGCGTCGGATCGCTGCTGCAGGCCGAGAGGAGGCCCGTCAGCCCCAGAGCTCCCACCAGGGACAGGAAACGAAGGCGGGACGTCGAAGACTGTGTCATGGCTCAGTTCCTGCGGCCGGTGATAAGAGCGGAAGGATGGTGATCCAGATAATCCGTGAGGAACCGCAGGGAGCGGGACATCTGGGTCAGCTGGGTGATCATGTTCTGAAGGCTGCGGTGGAAATCCGTATCGCCGCCATAAGCCCCCAGAACCGACTGGGCGTTCGCCAGCGTACCCTGCAGACCCTTCATCAGCGCCGGCAGGTTCTGGTTGGCGGTTTTCGTCAGCCTGCTCAGGTTCTGTAGCGAATCGCGCAGCGCTGCGAGGGACTGCGTGACTTCCGGACTGTTCAGACGGCCATCCGCATGCGCCAGAAGATCGTTCACGTGACCACCGATTTCGGTCAGCGGCATTGCCGCAATCTTGTCGGTGATGGTGGAGACGGACTCCATGATTCCGTCCATTCCGCCAGCCTGGCTGGGGAGAACGGCAACGTCGCCTTCATAGGTCAGAGCCGTGACAGGGGCGTTCTTGACGAATTGCAGGGCAATCATGGATTCGCCGGTCAGGAAGCTGGCGCTCTGAACCGAGGCGCGCATTCCGTCAGCCACAAAGGCCTGGAGATACTTCTCGACGGGCGGCTCCTTGCTGTTCTCGATCCGGTCATCCCAGTTGGACAGCATACGCTCCGGCTCGAGCTCCATATCCACGCGGACGCGGGGAAGTTTCGTGGGGCCTTCGAGAAGGAGACGGACATCGGTAACAGTACCGATCTGCAGACCGAACATGGTGACCTGACTGCCGTTCGTCAGGCCTTTGACGGAGGAGTTGATGTAGGTCACGACGCGCAGGCGCTTGTGGTAGCGCGCGTTGTCGGCATCAGCCTCGCTGGCATAGAGCTTGAAGACGGAATTGGCCGGCGCATCGGGCAGATCGATGTTGCGGCGGCGCTCCGGCAGACCAAAGGCGATGCCGCCCGAGAACAGTGCCTGAAGCGATTTGAGCTGGACCTTCAGACCACCGGCACCAAGGCCGACCTGAACGCCGGAAACGTTCCAGAAACGGCTGTCCGTGCGCAGATAGTGATCATAGGGCTCCTTGACGAAAGCCTGGATGACGATAGGCCCCTTCCCGCCCGGCGGCATCGTGTAGCCCAGCACCTCACCCACCTGAAGGTCACGGAAAAAGACCGGCGACCCCGGACCAAGCGAGCCCAGCGACGGAGACACGAGCCAGAACGTCTCGCCCGGCTGGTCCGAACGAACACCCGGCGGCGATTCGAGACCCTTGAAGGACTTCTGGTAGTGGCCGTCATCGCTTCCCGGATCCAGGGCGATATAGGCGCCGGAGAACAGTGTATCGAGGCCGGTGATGCTGGCGCCGTTGATCCGCGGACGCACGACCCAGAACCGGGTGTGATCGGTCAGGATATGCGCGCTGTTGGCGTTCATCTGCACCGTGACATCGACATGTTTCATGTCGTCACTCAGGGTGATGTCCTGCACCGTACCCAGCGTCACGGCCTTGTTCTTCACCTGCGTCTGGCCCGGAGTCAGGCCATCCGCCGTTTCAAACGTGATGGTGATGACGGGACCACGCGTGGCAAAATGCTCCCACGCCAGCCATCCGGCGATGAGAATGGCCACCACCGGAATCAGCAGAATGAGGGAGAAGCGGGTGCGGCGCACCGGGGCTTCCTTCGGCGAGACCGTTGGCTCCCCCCGGTTGTTTCGGGAATCGCTCACGCGCGTCCAGGCTCCATGTCAGTAGGGTCAGAAGAAGGCAGGTGCGGCACAGGATCGGACGGAGACGGCGTCTCCGGCTCCCTGGTGTCCGCTGCGGGGCCTGCGACCGCGCCGTTGAGGCCGGCTGCATCCCACATGCCGCGGGGATCGAAAAGCTCTGCGGCGAAAATGGTCAGGATCACGACCAGAGCAAAGCAGACCATCCCCGGATCGGCCGTGACATTGGCCAGAAAACCGAAATGCACGACGGCGACGAGAATGGAAATCATGAAGACGTCGATCATGGACCAGCGGCCGATAATGACGACAAGGCGGTAGAGTTTCGCCAGATGCCTGAGCTGCCAGCGACCTCCGAGGCGGGTGCTGATGATCATGATCGTCAGGGCGACGATCTTGAGGACAGGCACGGTGATACTGGCGAACAGCACCAGCAGGGACAGCGGGATCATTCCCGCCTGCCACAGTTCGATCACACCGCTGATGATGGTGCTGGGCGCACCATGGCCGACCTTGGTGTAGGTCATGACCGGCAGCAGATTGGCCGGCAGGTAGAAAACGACACTGGCCACGAGAAGACATGTGGCCGAGGCAAGACTCTGCGGTTTGCGGCGGCGCAGGATCTGCCCGCAGCGGGGGCAGTCACCCATGTCCTGTTCCTGCGGCACGGTATGGTCGAAGGCCATGACCAGATTGCAGGCGTGGCAGGACAGCATGTTCTCCACGGGGGGGATGACGCCATTACGGGCATCCAGATGGGCGACATCCAGCAGATGGCCCTGATGATCGTCGAGCTGGGGGCGGATGTCGCGGCTGCGCCAGATCCGTTCGGCGTCGAAGGTCGAGTCCACGGCCGCCATGCTCAGCATCAGGCCGCCCAGCAGATAGACGCCAGGCTGAAGGATAACGAGGGCGAGGTCCACGAGCTTGGTGTAGGCCACCAGAACGCCGAGGACATACACCTCCACCATCGACCAGCCACGGAGGCGGTCGTACCAGGTGAGAAGACGCGGGGTCCAGTCAGGCATCTGGGGACGGGAGGCACCAAAAAGGATAGCCGCCATCAGACCAATGATGACGCCGGGCATAAGGATCGTCACCAGAGCGACGAGAACGCCGATCGCACCATAGCCCTGATGGCCGAGTTCGATCGGGCCGCTCATCAGTGAGACCGTGTTTTCACGTCCGTAGACGTTCAGGGTCATGAGGGAACTGATGAGGAGCGTGACGTAGAGCGCGGCGGACGTAATGCAGAAAGCGGCGGGGGCACCGATCAGGGATGTCCGACGGCGACGGGCAAGCTGGCAGCCGCAGCGCAGGCATTCGGCGAGATGACCGGGTTTCAGGCGCGGAACATGCTGGAAGAGACCGCAGGTCGGGCATTCCCGCAGACCTTCCACCGCGTGGATGGATGCGTGGGGCTCCTGACTGCGGGAAAAGCTGACGGCGTTGCGCCACAGTCGTTTATGAAAACGGTCAGACATCGGGCTCCTAACCTAACGCAGGGAGCCGTCTTTTGACAGTCCGCCCTCTTCGGGCAGCCCTCCGCATCGGGATATCGGGACTCATCGTAGTCCCATCTCAGGCGGATTGCCCAGAGGAAGCCGGTTTTATCGGCAATATTTTGAAAAATTGTGAAGATCCGGAAACCAGCGCATCAGATCATCTCTCTGCCTGCATGACAGGAGAAAGGTGTTTCTGATCCGGATTTTCGGAAGACCTTGATGGTGCCGGTGAAGAGATTCGAACTCCCGACCCCATCATTACGAATGACGTGCTCTACCAGCTGAGCTACACCGGCGCACCCATCAAGGTGGGCGCGTTCTAACCGAGCCCTCGGGGCTTGGCAAGCCGGAAAATGCACAAACCGTGTCGGGATCTCAATAGCCGCGTCCGGTATCGATGACGCCGGTCATGGGTTCACCGGCTTCATAGCGGCGCAGATTGGCCAGAACGGCCTCGGCTGCGGTGTCCGACTGGGCAGCGCTGGCGATATGCGGGGTCAGGAAAATGCGCGGATGATCCCAGAACGGATGTTCGGGCGGCAGCGGTTCGGGGGTGGCGACATCGAGCACGGCCTGTGAGAGCTGGCCACTGTCGAGGGCGGGAATCAGATCGTCCTGCACCAGATGACCACCGCGGCCACAGTTGATGAGACAGGCGCCTTTGGGCAGCTTTTCAAACAGGCTGCGATTGAGGATGCCGCGCGTGGCGTCCGTCAGCGGGACGAGGCAGACGAGAATGTCGGTCTCCGCCAGAAAGGCATCCAGCTCCCCTGCCCCGGCAAAGGACTTTACACCCGGCACCTCGCGGCGACTTCGGCTCCAGCCCCGACATTCATAGCCGAAGGAGACGAGCTTCTCCAGAACCGGACTGCCAAGTTCTCCCATGCCCATGAGGCCGACGCGATAGAGCTTCGCCAGACGGTTATGTGAGCCATCCCAGACATGTTCGCGCTGCTGGCGGGCATAGCGGAACATGTCGCGATGGAAAGAGAGCACGGCCCACAGGACATATTCGATCATGCCCTCCACCAGACTACTCTCCACCATGCGGATGATCTGCACGCCCGGTGGCACATTGGCGAGATTGAGCTGGTCGATCCCCGCGCCCAGCGAAAACAGGACTTCGAGATTGGGAAAAAGCGTGGCGAGATCGTCCGGTGTCTTCCAGGCCGCGAGATAACGGACATCCTCTTTCGGGCCGGTTTCGGGCCAGATATGGAACGGGATGTCGGGACGGGCCTTCGCGAACTTCTCGCTCCAGACCTTCGCGCGTTCGGGCGTATGATGGAAGACGATCGACATTCTGCGTGCTCTCCAGCCGGAAATATGTCCGGCGATGCTCGCGCCACGGGGAGTTCGGATCAACCCCGCACACCTGTTTGTGTATGGCCACCTGTCGGGAACGCAGGCCAGGTTCGGACGTAGAGGGGGCTGGATCTCATACAGGAGGGCAGGATCATGCCTCGTGGAGACAAGTCAGCCTATACGGACAAGCAGAAACGTCAGGCAGAGCATATCGAGGAAGGCTACGAAAAGCGGGGCGTCCCGGAGAAGGAAGCCGAGCGCCGGGCCTGGGCCACCGTCAACAAGGAAGACGGTGGCGGGAAAAAGAGCGGTTCGGGCCGGAAGAACCATTCCTCGAAATAGATTTCCGGCCCAACGATCGATCAGGCCGCGTCCCAGGCAGCGCGGGCGGCATCCACGCCTGCGCCGCGGTTGAGTTTTACGCCTTCGCCGGCCAGCACGGAGTCGAGGGCGGCGAGCGTCAGCAGGACCTTGTCCTTACGGGCGTTGATGCCCATTGCCCCGATACGCCAGATCTTGCCAGTCAGCGGACCGAAGGACGAGACGATCTCAATACCGAAATCGTCGCGCATAAGCTGACGGATGCGGGCATTGTCCACACCGTCCGGCACCCAGACGCCCGTGACATTGCTCATGCGCGTGGCATCGTCGCCGTAAACCTTCAGGCCCATGGCGCGCAGTCCGGCGACCATGGCACGCCCTGCCCGCACATGACGGGCAACACGCGCCTCCACGCCCTCTTCCACGACCAGACGTGCCGTTTCGCGAGCAGCGTAGAGCATGGATGTGGCTTCGGTGTGATGGTTCATCCGCGCCGGGGACCAGTAGTTCATCAGCATCGCCAGATCGAAATAGTTCGACTGGATGACCGGGCCGTCGCCCTGCAGCTGGCCGGTGGCAATGCCAGCTTCGTCATGGCGGCGCTTGAGGATGGCAGCAACGGCGCGGTCGGACAGCGTGATCGGCGCGGAGCCCGGAGGGCCGTTCAGGCATTTCTGCAGACCTGCCGTGGCGACGTCGATGTTCCAGGCGTCGGTCTCGAAGGTCATGCCGCCGAGCGTGGCCGTGGCATCCACATAGAACAGCACATCATGTTTGCGGCAGATGCGGCCGATCTCTTCGAGCGGCTGGGCCGTTGTGGTGGAGGTGTCGCCATGAACACAGGCGACCAGACCGGGCTTGTGCTCGATGATAGCGGCTTCAATGGCAGCCGGAGCGACGACCTGCCCCCATTCGACGTCCACCGTGCAGGGAATACCGCCGCAGCGATGAACGATTTCCGTCAGCAGTAGACCGAAACGGCCAAAGCGCGGAATGACGACCTTCATGCCCGGCGAAACCAGCGACACCAGCGCGGCCTCAATGGCCGAGCGGGCAGAGCCGTTCACCAGCAGTGTCCAGTGGTTCTTCGTGCGGAAAACCTCGCGATACAGGGCCATGACCTCATCCATATAGGCGGTCATTTCCGGGTCCATCTGGCCGATTACGTCATAGGACATGGCGCGGAGGATGCGCGGGTGGACGTTGGTCGGCCCGGCCCCCATCAGCAGACGGGACGGCGGATCGAGCTGGGCGAAAGTTGCGGGATGGGTCATGACTGGAACTCCTTGACGAAGGCAAGCAGCGCGCGATGGGCGAGATCGACGTCTCCCACGCGGACGGTTTCATCGGGATGATGGCTCAGGCCGCCGGGGCTGCGGATGAACAGCATTCCCATCGGGCACAGATCGACCATGGCCATGGCGTCGTGGCCGGCGCCACTTAGAAGGCGCTGGGCCGGACGACCGGTGACGCTCGTGACAGCCCGCGCCAGACCTTCCACCAGTTCAGGTGCACAGGCCGCGGCAGGCAGATACTGGGGTGTGTCGAACGTGATCCGCAGACCGCGCCGGTCAGCGATGGCACGCAGATCGGTGCGGATGGCATCGGCCATGGCATCACGCGCCTCATTGGTTTCGGCCCGCATGTCGAGCGAAAAGCGGACTTCGCCGGGAATGACGTTTGACGTGTTTGGCGTGACGTCGATCTGACCCACCGTGGCAACCTGCGTCGTGCCGCCTGAGGCACCATTGCGTTCGACCGCCAGGATCATTTCAGCAGCAGCCGTCAGGGCATCCTGACGCATGGTCATGGGGGTCGTGCCCGCATGGTCGGACTGGCCGGTGACGGTGACACGCTGGCGGGTCTGGGCGGCGATGGCCGTGACGACGCCGATTTCGCCATCCGCGCTTTCAATCGCGGGACCCTGCTCGATATGGGGTTCGATATAGGCAACCAGTTCGTCGGGGCGACGGGCAGCTTCGGTCAGACGGGCGGGATCGAGGCCGTAGCGGATCATGGCGTCAGCCATGGTTATCCCGGACGCATCCGTCATGTTTTCGGGAATAGACTCGATCAGTCCGGCCATGGCGCGGGAGCAGATCATGGGAGCCGCAAAACGCGAGCCTTCCTCATCCCCGAAGCCCATGACTTCGATGGCGAATGGCAGGCGCATGCCTTCTTCATTCAGGGCAGAAACAAGCTCGATTCCCAGCATGACGCCCAGATTCCCGTCAAAGGCCCCGCCATTGCGGACGGTATCAAGATGGGAGCCGATCATCAGCGCCGGAGCGCCGGGCGTCATACCTTCATAGCGCCCGATCAGGCTCCCGGCCGCGTCCAGACGGGTGGTCAGCCCGGCCTCTTTCATCCACTGCGTAACCTGCGTGAGCGTGCGCTGATAGGCAGGACCGAGCCAGAAGCGGAACAGACTGCCCGGTGTCTCGCTGAACGGGACATCCGCGAGAATACGGCACCGCTCGACGGCGCGGGCTCCGTGGGCTGTCATGGGGGCTCCTGTCCGGGAGGTGTCAAGGAAGGGAAACTTTGCGCTCATAACGGAGTCAGATCAAGTTGACCTGCCAATAAATATGGTACCACATATTGGCATGAAAGATCAGATGCATCTCGATCCGTTCCATCTGCAATCCTTTCTGGCGGTCGCGGAAACGCTGCACTTCACATCCGCCGCGCAGAGCCAGGGGGTGAGCCAGTCCACCATCAGCCAGCATGTCAGCCGGCTGGAGGAGCAGCTTGGCACGCGCCTTCTGGCCCGCAGCACCAAGAGCGTCCGGCTGACGGAAGATGGCACGGCGCTGATCGGCCTGGCCCGGCAGCTTCTTCAGTGCGAGGACAGCATTCTCTCCCGTTTCCGTCAGGAAACGCCGCGCGGGACCATCCGGCTGGGTGTGACGGAAGACCTGCTTCTGACGCGGTTTCCCGAAATTCTGGGAACATTCCGCGCCTCGCATCCGTCGCTTCAGATCACCATGACGGTCGGTCTGTCAGCATATCTGGCCCGGCTTCTGGATCAGGGGGAGCTGGACGTCTGGTGCGGAATGCGGCGCACGACGGAGACTCGCGGGCAGAAACTCTGGACCGAGGACATGCGCTGGTATGCGCCTGCGGGGACGGAATTTCCGGCAGAGCAGTCCATTCCCCTCGTGACATTCCCCGATGGCAGCGTCACACGGCGCCTGGCGATCGAAACGCTCAACAAGGCCGGGCGGGCCTGGCATCTGGCCTTTACCAGCGGCAGTCTGGGCGCGCTTCTGGCGGCTGTGCGCGCCGGATATGGCGTGACGCCACAGCCGGCCTTTCTGCGCAATGCGGAGCATCTGCCCCATTGTGCCCCGGGCCTGCTGCCGGAAATGCCGCAGGTGGAGTTCATCGCCTCCACCCGTCATCAGACCGCGCAAGGCCCGGAAGAGCTGCTCATCCGGACGCTGTGCGCCCATATTCCACGCCTGCAACCCGATCTCCTGCCCCTGTAAGGACCCCTCTGTCATGCTGACTCCCAATGCCTTAGGCGGGATGGTTACGTCTCCGCATCATCTCGCCAGTCAGGCGGGGCTGGATGTTCTGCGCGAGGGCGGAACGGCGATTGAGGCGGTCGTGGCGACGGCCTCCACGCTGGCAGTGGTTTATCCGCACATGACCGGGCTAGGTGGCGATGCGTTCTGGCTGATCTGTTATCCCGACGGACGGACCGTGGCCATTGACGCCTGTGGCGCGCTGGCGATGGGCGCGGAGCACGCGCTCTATGCCGAGGCTGGACACACCACCATCCCCTGGCGCGGCGGTCTGGCGGCCAATACTGTGGCGGGAACGGTTTCGGGCTGGGAAACGGCACTGGAACTGAGCAGCGAGATCCGCGACCCGCTCCCACTGGACCGGTTGCTGCGCGATGCCATCCATTATGCCGAGCATGGGCGCGTGGTATCCGAAAGCGAGGGAGCACTTCTGGCGCAGAAACAGCCGGAGCTGATGTCGGACCCGACGCTGGCGCGAATCTGCTTTCCCGACGGAAAGCCCTGGACAGCGGGCAGTATCCGCAAATCGCCCGAACTGGCCCAGACACTGAGCATGCTGAACCGGGACGGCTTGCGCAGTTTCTATAACGGGCCGCTGGCGCGCAGTCTGGCCGCCGATCTTGCCGCAGCAGGCAGTCCAGTCCGGTCTCTGGATCTTCTGGCGCATCGGGCAGAGGTCAAGGAACCGCTGCATGTGCAGACCAGCGACGGCTTTCTTTACAATACCGCCCCTCCCACACAGGGTGTGGCGTCGCTTCTGATCCTGGCCCTGTCGGATCATCTGAGCCGTGCGGACGGGCCGGAGAGCTTTGCCCACGTACATGGTCTGGTCGAAGCCACCAAACAGGCGTTTCTCTACCGCAACCGTTATACGGATGGCAGCGAACACTCCGAGGCACTGGCCCGGGAGCTGCTGGCCGATCCGGCACGGCTGGAAGCGATGACGTCCCGCATTTCCATGACCCACGCCATGCCCTGGACGGAGAAAACGCAATGGGGCGACACGACCTGGATGGGTGCGATCGACCGCAATGGCGTCGCGGTCAGCATGATCCAGAGCCTGTATTTCGAGTTCGGCTCCGGCGTGATGCTGCCGCAGAGCGGACTGTTCTGGCAGAACCGGGGATCGTCCTTCCGGCTGGCCCATTCGGGCTGGAACATCCTGCGCCCCGGAGCCAAACCGTTTCATACGCTCAACCCCGCTGCCGCACGACTACGGGACGGCCGCACAATGGTCTATGGCACCATGGGCGGCGAAGGCCAGCCCCAGACACAGGCCGCGATCTTCAGCCGTCACGTCCGCTATGGCGTACCGCTTCAGGAAGCCATCTGCCGCCCGCGCTGGCTGCTCGGACGCACCTGGGGAGACGAAAGCCTGTCGCTCAAGGTGGAGCCGGGATTCAGTCCGGGCGTCATGTCGCAGCTTGAGGCGGCGGGGCATACGGTCGAGGCTTTGCCCACGCAATCCATCATCATGGGTCACGCCGGCGCGCTGATCCGCCACGAAAACGGACGCCTCGAAGGCGCGACCGATCCCCGCAGTGACGGGGCCGTTGCCGCGTGGTGAGAGCTCTGACCAGAAACCTGTTCGCGCAGGTCGTTCTGGCGACGGTTCTCGGGCTTGGCGCCGGACTATTCTTCCCGGCTCTCGCGGATGATGTGGGATGGATGACGGCGCTGTTCATGCGCCTCATCATCATGGCGGTCGGCCCGCTGCTGTTCTGTATCGTAACGCTCGGAATCCTCGGGGCCGGATCGCTGAAAACGGTCGGGCGACTGGGTGGACAGGCCCTGCTCTATTTCGAGATCATGACGACGCTCGCGCTTGGCGTAGCGGTCATGGTTGCGATGGGGCTCGGAATCGGCCGGGGTGTTGGGTTCGTGCCAAGTGCCGAAGATATGCGGATGATCGCGTCCTATGGCGGACATGCGCAGAGCCTGCGGGCCGGAGGCATCAGCGGATTTCTGCTCTCGCTCGTGCCGCGCACCCCAGCAGAAGCCTTCGCACAGGGGAACGTCCTCCAGATTCTGGTCTTCGCGATTTTCGCCGGATGCTGCCTGAGCGGCATGGGTGAGCGCGGCGCACCTCTGGTCCGGCTGATCGAAAGTGTTTCCGAACTGTTTTCGCGCATGATGGGCGTCATCATCCGCGTGGCTCCTCTGGGCGTGTTCGGCGCAATGGTGACGACAACGGCGCACTACGGACTGGAGACCATCGGGCATCTGGCCGGGTTCACAGCGCTATATTTTCTGCTGGTGGGGCTTTTTATCATGGGCGCACTGGGCGGTGGTCTGCGACTTGCGGGCGTCAGTCCGCTGCGGTTTGCGCGTTATTTCCGCGAAGAACTGCTGATCGTCGCCACGACCACGGCATCGGACGCGGTTCTGCCCAGCCTGATGACCAAACTTGAGAAACTCGGGGTGGAACGTCAGGTCGTGGGGATCGTGGTGCCCGCCGGGTATTCACTCAATCTGGATGCACTCTCGATCTATCTGGGACTGGCGGTAATCTTTCTGGCCAACGCTACCGGAACGCATCTGACAATCTGGCAGATCGCGACCCTGTTGGTAACAGCGCTCATCACGTCCAAGGGGGCGCATGGCATTCCGGGTTTTGCAATCGTCATTCTGGCAGCAACGCTGGCAAGCGTGCCATCCATTCCACCCGCAAGCCTAGTAATGCTTCTAGCGGTCGACTGGTTTGCGGGGATCGCGCGGGCGGTAGGCAACTTCGCAGGCAACTGCGTCGCCCCGGTTTTGATCGCGGCATGGGAAAAGCGCCTCGACCACACGAAAATGGCCGAGGCGCTGGGACGTTAATCAGATCAAACGGGCTTCCGCCAGTCCGTCCGTTTCCAGCTTTTCCGCCAGAGCAAAGAGCTGGTCCTCACGGCCCGGACGCGCGATCAACTGCGCACCGAGCGGCAGCCCCGGAACCTTCATCGGGACCGTCAGAACCGGGAAGCCCGCAAGCGTCAGGGGCTGCGTGTAAAGCCCCAGATTGGCACGGGCAGAGACCATCTTGCCGCCGATTTCGATTTCCGGCTGATCGAAACGCGGGGCCTCGCCGACAAGCGCCGGGGCCAGCAGAATGTCCGTCTTCGCAAAAGCTTCGTGCATCCGGTCGCGGAACCAGTGACGCAGGCGATGGGCCTGAAAGATCAGCGTGGACGGCAGAAGAGCCCCGGCCAGCAGACGGTCCCGGACAGCGGGATCATAATCTGCGGCCTGTGTGCGCAGGCGTTTGAGATGCTGCCCCGCCCCTTCGGAAGCGCTGATGACAAATGCCGCCGCACGCGCACGCGCCACTTCCGGGAGTTCGACAACATCGGTGGCTCCCAGCGCCATGGAGAGCGTATCGATCGCGGTCTGCATCGGCGCCGACATGTTCTCGCCGAACCATCCGCCCAGACGGGCAATGCGCAGACTGCTCACATCCACATCCGCCAGCGATCTGGCGCAGAGGGCCTCAAAACAGGCTTTCAGGCCGCCTGCACTGTCGGCAAACGGGCCAACCGTATCGAGGCTCGGCACGAAGGGATAACTGCCTTCAACCGACAGTCGTCCCTGCGTCGCCCGCAGACCCCAGATCCCGCAAAGCGATGCCGGAACGCGGATGGAACCGTTCGTGTCGGACCCAAGACCAATAGAGAACATCCGCGCTGCCACACCCGCGGCAGAACCGCCTGACGACCCGCCAGCCAGACGCTCGGGAGCATGCGGATTGCGGGTATTGCCGTAATGGGCGTTGATCGTGGCGAACCCGTAGGCAAACTCGTCCATGTTCGTCAGCGCAATGGGGATGGCCCCGGCCGCGATCATGTGAGCAACAAGTGTCGCATCCTGCGTGGCGGGCGGATCATTGGCGAGAACCTTCGACCCGGCCGTCGTGATTTCCCCCCGGACATCGAACAGGTCCTTGATGCCAAAAGGTACCCCGGCGAGCGGCCCCGGATCCTGCCCCTGCAGCACCAGGCGATCCACCCGCTCGGCAGCTTCCAGCGCACGGTGCATCAGGAGGCGCGTGACGCAGTTATAGTCTTTGTCCCGTGCCTCGATATCGGCCAGGGTCTTTACGGTCAGGTCGCGGGCGGAAACCTCGCCTTTGCGCACACTGGCCGCGAGCGCGAGGGTGCGCTGCTGAAGGCCGCTCATGGTTCGTACCGGCAGGCAGGTTCGAGGCGATCTGGCAGGTCCAGCCCTTCGATCAGCGCGCCGTAGCTGCGCAGAAGGTCAAGGTTGCTCCGCACGCCAGCATGAAATTCGGCAGGAATGGTCAGGCCATTCGCACGGGCAAGCACCGTGATTTCGGTATCATGGGGGTCTGTCATTATACGCACTCCGGTTGCCGGTTCTGCGGAAAGAATGACAACGCGCTCAGGCGCTGTCCAGCATCTGACGATCTCGAGAGCAGGGCCTTACGGCCTGATCCGGTAACGCCAGTCATTAAGAACGGTGACCAGGGTCTCATGCCACGGAATACGCGGCGTCCAGCCCAGTGCCTGACGGGCGGCAGCGGGATTGCCCTGCATGGACGGCAGGCCGGATGGACAGGGGATCGTGGCATCGACCTCAAGGGATGCGGAAATCCCGGCAACTTCCAGCAGATCATGCGCCATGGACCGCACGCTCCGGGTCACACCGGAACAGATGTTCAGAGCCGTTCCGTTCGGCAGAGGCTGGGGGAGAGCGAGCGCATCGATATAGGCGTCACAGGCATCGCGAACGTCGGTTATGTCAAAACCAGCATCCGGATGACCGACGGTAATGGCCGGGGCCTGCTGTCCTGCCTCGATCCGGGCGACCTGTGCCGCGAGAAACGGCAGAATGGCTTCTTCATCCTGTGCGGTTCCAGCCTGTGTGAAAGAGCGCAGACGCAGGCCATGCAGCCCTTCCTGACTCAGGTTTCCGATCGCCAGATCCGCTGCGGCCTTGCTGGACGCATAAGCATTCACCGGCGCGATGACGGCGGACTCGTCGAGCGGCTGCCCCGAGGAAAAGCTGGCGCCGTAAATCTCGGCAGTAGAGACAAACACGAAACTGGCCTGGGGAGCGTGGGTCTCAAAGGTTTCCGCCAGGATGAGCGTTCCATCCAGATTGACGGTCCAGGCCTCAGTATTTTCCGCTTTTGCGCGGGCAACCGAGGAGACGGCGGCCAGATGCAGACAGGCGTCAGGCTTTTCGTCTTTCACGAACCGTTCGACGGCGGCACGGTCCCGGATGTCCATCGGGTCCTCAAGCAGGACATGACCAGGAATACGGTCTTTCAGACGCGCCTTGAGATGCTGCCCGACGAATCCCTGCCCGCCGGTCAGCAGAATCCGCAGTCCCATTTCAGGACCGGAATGCGGAAAAACTGTCCGCAGGGAAAGAAGCTGAAACGATTGGCATGGGGCATTCTCCAGACAGAATGGGCCCGGGCCATCAGAAATGTCGGCCCACGCCATGCTGTTTTCGGCCACATCCCCCGACAGGGCAAGGGTCAAGCGGGAGCCGTCACGCGCAAACAGTCTTCCCGCCCAGATGCAGGCGAAGACCGACTCTTTTCAATGCGCTGGAATGACGGCGTCTTAACAGGTTTTTTACCGTTGTCGTGTTTGCTTGGGATCATACGGAACTGACGGATCTCAACTTTCCCATGCGGCACGCTTTTCGACATTCTGTTCGCACTCTGGGGCTGCTCGGGCTTTTGCCGGTCCTGTCAGCCTGTAATTCCCTCGCGCAGATGTCGGAGATCGGGCGGCCTCCCCGCATGACATCCATTACCGATCCCACACTGGCCAATTCCTACCGGCCCGTCACTATGCCGATGCCACCGCTTCAGGCGCCCCCCGACGAAGCCGCGAGCCTCTGGCGTTCGGGCAGCAAGGCGTTCTTCAAGGATCAGCGGGCGTCGCAGGTGGGTGATCTGGTCACGATCATCGTGGATATCACCGACAACGCCGCCTTCAACAACGGAACAACTGCCGACCGCACCGCTGACGAGAAATTCGGCATTCCCAATCTGTTCGGGATCAAGGGCAAGGTCATCAGCGCCATTACCGGAGCGGACAGCCTGAGCACCGCCAGCAGCAGCGATTCCGGCGCAACCGGCAAGATCACCCGCAACGAGACCGTGACCCTGCGTCTGGCAGGAACGATCACCCAGGTGCTGCCCAACGGCAATTTCGTCGTGATGGGAAAACAGGAAGTCCGGGTAAACAGCGAGTTGCGAGAGCTGGGGGTCAGCGGCATCGTCCGGCCACAGGATATCACTGCGGACAATACCGTGACGCATGACCGGATGGCGGAAGCACGGATTTCCTATGGCGGCCGCGGGACTCTCACGCAGCTTCAGACACCCCGCTATGGCCAGCAGGTCATGGACGCGATCCTGCCGTTCTGAACACAAAAAAGCCGGGGCAAAACCCCGGCTTTTTTATACTTCCAAGACGAATATCTTACTTAGCGGGACGTGACAGCAGCAGCGACCAGAGTTCAGCAACGTCCTTGGCAGGGCCATTGCCCTGCACGGAAGCAAAGGTCTTGATGGCTTCAGCCTTCTGGCCACCATCCATCTGCGCCATGCCGTATTCGACCTGAGCCAGATCCGGATAACGCGGGTTCTTGCTCAGACCCGTCTTCATCAGAGCCAGACCGGCATCGACCTGCCCGTTCAGCACCTGATTGTAACCAGCGGTCAGAGCCGGGCCTGCGTTCGGAGCAGAAGCGGCCTGCGTGACGGCAGAGGCGAGCTGGCTCCGGTTCGTTGCGGCCTGCTGGGCCACAAAGGCGTGGAACTTCGCGTCAGCCGCTGCGGTGGGACCATTGCCGAGCGAATGATTGGCATAACCCTGGTTCAGCAGGTTGAGTGCCAGCTGGGGCAGACCCATCTGGACGGCGCGCTCACCCATATCCTGATAATCGGACGGATCCTTGAGCACACCGGTCGCCAGACGCAGACGCTCGACATAAAAAACGAGCGGCGGCGAAAGATTCGGGTTTGCCACCAGATCGTGGATCAGCATCGACCAGTAGTCAGGCTTAGAATAATACTTGGCCAGCAGGACATAGGCATGCGTCTTCGCATCCGCGTCCTTCAGGTTCGTATAGGCCGTAGCCAGCATCTGGAGCTGGTTCTCAGGCGGGATCTTGCCAGCCTTGATCGTGGCGTCCACCTGCTCCTGAGCCGCCTTGGCGGTGCCTTTCCAGTCCTGCTGCAGGTAGTAGCACTGGATCAGCATCGTCTGCATGCGCGGGTCGGCGCCGTATTCCTTCAGATAACGCTCGGTCGCCGGAATGGCGCGGGCGTACTGCTTGGCGCTGTATGCCATCGTGGCCTGCGCCATCAGCATCTGGCCCTTGGCAGCCTTCGGCGTACGGGAGCTGCTGATCAGGACATCATAGGCCTTGATGGCAGCATCCGTGTTACCGGACTGCGCGGCGATGGCCGCACGCATCTGGGCCGTGGTGTAGGCTTCGTAATCAGTCTTGCCCTTGACCGCGTCCGCGGCGTCGACGGCTTCCATCGCCTTGGCATAATTCTTGGATGCCAGGGCGCTCTGGGCCTGCTGCAGATCCTTGCCCACGGCCTGGCCGAGGACATCGTCAGCATGTGCAGAGCCGGCAAGAGCGGCGATACCGAAAACACCGGCCAGCAGGAGATTACGGGCGCTCAGACGGCGGTAAAGGGACAAAGACACGAATTACTGTCCTTCCATGAACTGATCCAGACCGACAATCCCCAGCTTGGTCATGCCGAGACGCTGTGCATCTGCCATAACATGGGCCACCGTCTTGTAGTCGGCAAGACGATCGGGATGGATATGCATTTCAGGCTGGTCCGGCATTGCTGCGGCAGCTTCGAAATGGGCCTGAAGAGCGGCCTCGGACGTGATCGGCTCGTTGTTCCAGGAAATGCTATTGTCGTAGCCGATGCTGACGGTCACGAGCTTGGGTTGTTCGGTCGATGGGGGAGGATTGCCCTGGGGCAGATCGATCGCCACCGAGTGTGTCTGAAGCGGGATGGTGATGATCAGCATGATCAGCAGCACCAGCATCACATCGATCAACGGCGTGGTGTTGATATCGACAATGCCTTCGTCTTCGTGCGTGCTGTCAGATCCGACGCTCATGCCCATGACGGCGGTTCTCCAAAAGGGTGACGTGAAAGCAGGAACGGGCCGTTTCGTTCAAAACGGCCCGACACGACCTCAGTTCGAGTGAGGCTGCTCGGTAATGAAGTCCACGTGGGCGATCCCTGCTTCCTGGCAGGTTGCAACCACCTGGCCGACTGCCAGATACTTGGCAGCCTGGTCACCGCGGATCTGGATCTGCGGCTGCGGCTTTTTCTTTGCCGCCTCGACGAGGCGGTTCAGAAGTTCGGTGTGGTTCGGGACGAGTGTCGTGTCCCAGAACACCTGACCGTTCGCATTCACGGCCAGGACAACGTTGCCCGGCTTGGTCTGTGTCGGCTGATTGGCATCAACCGGCAGCTTGACCTTCACCGTATGCGTGGCGACGGGGATGGTGATCAGAAAGATGATCAGCAGCACCAGCATGACGTCGACGAGGGGGGTGGTGTTGATTGCCGACACCACCTCGTCGTCACCGCCGCCTCCTCCGACGTTCATTCCCATGGTATCAGACCCGCTCGCTGGTGGTGATGGTGGTCGGAACGGACATGCTGCCCTGCTCCGGGCTGACGCCGTGACGGAAGCCACCGATCAGGACGGACTGGATGTCGGCAGCGAAGTTGCGGACGCGGTCCATGGCACCCTTGTTGCGGCGGACGAGCAGGTTGTAACCCAGCACGGCCGGAACAGCGGTCGCAAGACCGATGGCCGTCATGATGAGGGACTCACCAACCGGACCGGCAACCTTGTCGATGGACGCCTGGCCGGAGATGCCAATGGCCGTCAGGGCGTGATAGATACCCCAGACCGTACCGAACAGACCGACGAACGGAGACGTGGAACCCACCGTACCAAGGAAGGCGAGGCCGCCCTGCATACGGGTGTTGATGGTGTCGACCGAGCGCGAGATGGACATTTCGGTCCAGGACGGCAGATCGATCGAGTCACGCATGGAGCCTTCGTGGTGCTCTGCGGCCACGATGCCCGTCTCGGCAATGTAACGGAACGGGGAAGACGGCTTCAGGGCAGCAGCACCGTCGTGAACGGACGGCTTGGTCCAGAACTCACGGGCAGCTTCCTTGGATGCCGCGAACAGACGGCCCTGCTCCAGGAACTTCATGACCATGATGATCCAGGTACCAGCGGACATGATGACCATGATGATCAGGACGCCACGGGCAATCGCATCACCATTGGCCCACAGGGCGCCAAGGCCATACGGGTTGCCCTGCGGAGCAGGAGCTTCCGGCGTTGCGGTTGCGCTCTCGCCCGGCGTTGCGGCCGCGGCAGGAGATTCGTCGGCCGGAGCCGTTGCCGGAGCTGCGCTGTCGGAAGGAGCGGCTCCTGCCGGAGCGCCGGCATCGTTAGGGGCGGCTGCAGCCGGAGCACCTGCCGGATCGGCGGACGTCGTCGGGGCAGCCGGGTTGGAAGAGGGATCCACCGGAGCCGCTGCGGGAGCACTCTGGTCGGCCGGAGCCGGCTGGGCGAAAGCGACGGCCGGTGCAACGGCACCGGAAGCCAGGGCCAGCGTCAGAGCCAGTGCGCTGGCCCGGACGGCACGCGCCTTCGTCGGAACGGCAAGGGCAGGAAGGCGGAACAGTCTGGTCATGAACTCCATATCCTCGTTAGAGATGCCCGTTTTCGGAGCTTTCTGGGTTGTCGGCCATATGGAGACCGGCCCTTTTCTGAGCCCTGCCAGGCTTGGAGAACCTGACAGGGCAATTCTGTTTGACGGCAATCGAAAGATCAGTCGTCGCCCATCGTAAAGTCGATGTGCAGCACGTGATGATGCTCTGTTACCGGAGCGCCGTTCACGACGGCGGGCTGGTAACGGGCCCGACGAAGGAAGTCGAGCGCACTTTCCACGAACTCGTGTCCACCGCTTGAGCTCACAATGGTGCAGTTCGCCGTCTTGCCTGTCGGAAGAATGTCACACGATGCGGTCACATGACCCTCGCGATTTTCTTCCATGGCTTCGTCCGGATAGACTGCCTGTGCGCCGTTGATCGGTCGTGCACCAGCCGAATGATCGGGAACTGCGTCAGCCGGCGGACCCTGCGGCGGAGCCGGAACGGGCTCTGGCGACGGAGTCGGGCTGGGCGGCACCGGATGCGGCGGCTTGACATGCGTGACCCGCTGGACCGCTTTCGGCGGCGGCGGAACGCTGATCTTCGGCGGCGGAATGTACGGCGGTGGCGGCTGTTCCATCTGCGGCGGCGGCGGCGGCGGTGGCGGCGGTGGCGGCTTGGGCTGTTCCTTGATGACTTCCGTCTTGATAGGCGGCTTTTCCTGGACCAGCTTGCTCACGGCACCGCTCATGAGCGCATAGATCACGGCGCCCATAGCCAGCACGGCCACGACGATCGCGACAATGTAGTCTGTCGGCTTGCGCTGCTGTGCGGCGTAGCTCTTCATGTCGAAACCTTCTTACCCCTCACTGACACCGGCGTTGATCCACATCTGCCGGGTGCGGTGCCCCCGATTTCTGTGTTTCCATCGGGTTCCCTCACCGCAGACCCATAAAATGCGTCACATGCTTTGAGAACATACCCGATATGCTGATTGGGCAGTCTAACCCCCCTGCTGTCAAGCGGGTTATTGCCTTTATCGAAACGATTTTTTCATAATGACGACATATTCTTCGGTTCTGGCTATCGTCGTATGACCAAAAATATCGCAGAGAATCACCGTAACGCAATTTCTCTCTGCCCATTGTGACAGATTTCATAAAAAAACAGGGTGTCAGAACGGTTTTTCCGTTCTGACACCCTGCAGGACCCTGATTGCAGCCCCTCTTTCTGCCCTACTGGGCCGAGGCGCTGGCTTCGGAGCGGGTCGCTCCCACACTCTGGGCCAGAGAGGCCGACATGAAGTCGTCCAGAGCACCATCGAGCACGGCGCCCGGGTTCCCCTTCTCCACCCCCGTCCGCAGATCCTTGACCAGCTGGTAAGGTGCCAGGACGTAGGAACGGATCTGGTGGCCCCAGCCGATATCAGTCTTTGAGGCTTCCGTCTGGGCAGCCGCAGCCTCGCGCTTCTGGAGCTCCGCCTCGTACATGCGGGCCCGCAGCATTTCCATGGCCTTGGCACGGTTGCGGTGCTGCGACCGGTCCGTCTGACAGGCCACCACAATCCCTGTGGGGATATGGGTGATCCGGATCGCCGAATCCGTCTTGTTGACGTGCTGTCCACCCGCACCGGATGCCCGGAACGTATCGACGCGCAGGTCCGAATCGTTGATGTCGATCTCGATCGAATCATCGACGACCGGATAGACCCAGACGGATGCAAACGACGTCTGGCGACGGGCTGCCGCATCGAAGGGCGAAATCCGGACCAGACGGTGCACGCCGGCCTCAGTCTTGAGCCAGCCATAGGCATTAGGGCCGCTCACCTGGATGGTGGCGGACTTGATGCCGGCCTGTTCGCCTTCACTACCTTCGATGAAGGTGACCTTGTAGCCATGCTGCTCGGCCCAGCGCGTATACATGCGCAGGAGCATCTCGGCCCAGTCCTGGGCTTCCGTGCCACCGGCGCCCGCATTCACCTCGACGTAGCAGTCATTGCTGTCCGCTTCGCCCGAGAGCAGGCTTTCGATTTCGCGCTTGCGAACGTCCTCGGCAATGGCGCGCAGGGTCTGCACGGCATCCTGGACGAGACTTTCGTCTCCTTCCATTTCCGCCAGTTCGACCAGTTCGAGCGTACCTTCGACCTCGGATTCGATCCGCTGGACACCTTCAATCTGGTTCGCCAGCGTTGTCCGCTCGCGCATCAGCTTCTGGGCAGCGTCCGCGTCATTCCACAGGTCGGGATCTTCAACGCGGTGGTTCAGTTCCGCGAGGCGTGTTGTTGCGACATCCCAGTCAAAGATGCCTCCTCAGCAGTGCCACCGACTGCTTGATCTGCTCTGAAAGGGCCTCGGTTTCGGCCGACATAATGTCCTCCACTGAAAGGGCGGCCTGTCACCGCCCCATTCGGTCTGTTCTGGTGCGTCTTAGTATAGGCCGCCCACGCCGATGTCACCATCAGACGGAGCAGGTTTCTGGGCCTGCCCCGGAACTGCGGCCGTGCCGCTTCCGGGGGTAGTTCCAGCCATTCCCCCGCCCTGACCGGGCGTCTGGGCCATATCGCTTTCGGAATCGGAAATCACACTGTCCGCGCCCGTATCGGCGGCGGTCAGGGCTTCCGTGCCTGCGCCGAAGCCATGCAGTTCGACGGAAGCGCCCGGAACCTGATCGGTCTTGAAACCATCCACCGCGGAGATGCGTCCCGTGTCGTAGCTGGCCAGCGTGATGCCGTCAGGCACCCGGAAATCCAGCTTCGGACGGCTGGAAAGCGCCACCTTCATGATCTTGTTCCAGATCGGTCCGGCAACACGGCCGCCATCCGAATTGCGGCCCAGCGTCTGGGGCGTGTCGAAACCGACCCAGACAACCGTGACGATATCGGGCGAGAAGCCGGCGAACCAGGCGTCATGGAAATCCTGACTGGTGCCCGTCTTGCCCGCAATGGGACGGTCAATGCCAACGCCTGCCATACGACCAGTCCCGCGGGCGATCACGTCCTGCATCATCTTTACGATCTGGAACGTGCTCTGCTCGCTGGCGAGAACCGGCCGCACATCCGTCAGGGCCGGAACAGGCACACTGCTCGGCGGAGGAACCGCCGGTGTTGCGGAAGGAGTTGTGGTGGCTGTCGCCGGGACGGGCGGCGTCGTGCCATCCGTGGGAACTGGCTGTTCGGCAGGGGGAGCCTGCATGGCGGTACCGAGCTTCAGGCCACCCGCCTGCCACAGGACAGTGCCTGCACGGTCCTGGATGTCGTCCACGAGGGTCGGTGTGACGATATGGCCGCCATTGGCGATCGTGGCGTAGGCCGCAGCCTCGCGCATGACGGTGGTTTCAACAGCGCCAAGGGCGGCAGGCAGCACATGGGGCATCTGTGCCACCAACCCGGCCCGGATAGCCGTATCGGCAACGGCCTTCATGCCGAGATGGGCAGCCACTCGGATCGTGACGAGGTTACGGCTTTCACGCAGCGCGTCATGCAGCGTGGTGGGGCCCCAGTTATCGTGCTCGTAGTTCTGGGGATGCCAGTCACCATAGGAAACCGGCGAATCGTCGAAGCGCTCGGAGGGGGAAATCCCCTTTTCCATGGCAGCCAGATAAACGAACGGCTTGAAGGACGATCCGGGCTGACGCAGGGCCTGCGTCACACGGTTGAACTGGCTCTCATGGAACGACCAGCCGCCAACCATCGCCAGAACACGGCCCGTATGGACGTCCAGCGTGACAGCAGCGCCTTCAACCTGCGGGATCTGGCGCAGGGCGGCGGAGCCGCCTTCCTGCGGTTCGATCATGATAACATCACCGGCCCGGAGCGGATGCATCCGGCGCGCCCAGGCAATATCCGTCGCAAGAAGTGCGCCCTTGCGGGCCGTACCTTCCTCGATCCAGCCCACATGCGTCGCCCCAGGCAGCACGACGGCCAGACGCCACTCACGCAGCATACCGCCCGGAGGCGTGACGTGATCGAGAACGCTTTCCCAGCCATCATCCTGAATGTCCGGCAGGTTGCGCAAAGGCCCCCGCCAGCCGCTGTGAACGCGGTCGTAGTTCATCAGGCCTTCATGCAGAAGGCGCGTCTCAGTAACCTGAAGGCTCTGGTCGAGGCTGGTATGGACTTCCAGCCCGCCCTGAGCCGCCCGTTCCTGCCCGTACTGGGCGATGAGCTGCCGGCGGACTTCCTCGCCAAACCATTCGGAATCCGGCAACGGCCCGAAACGCTGCTTCTGCTGCGGGACCAGCGGCTCCTGCTTTTCCTGATCAGCCTGCTGGCGTGTCAGCACACCAGCCTCAACCATCAGGTCCAGCACGAGGTTACGCCGCGCCATCGCGGCCTGCGGGTGCAGGAACGGATTGTAGTTCGTGGGCGACTTGGGAAGAGCAGCCAGTGAGGCCGCCTCGGCATCATCGAGCTGGTCAAGCGGCTTGTTGAAATAGCTCTGAGCCGCCGCTGCGACACCATAGGCTCCGTTCCCAAGATAGATGCCGTTCAGGTAAATCTCGAGAATCTTGTCCTTGGACAGCACCTGCTCCATTTTCATGGCGAGCAGGGCTTCCTTGATCTTGCGGTCGAAGCTCAGGACGTTGCTGTTGAGCAGCATGACCTTCGCGACCTGCTGGGTGATGGTCGAGGCCCCCAGCGGACGGCGGCCATGACGCGCAAAGATATCCGTCAGGCCCGCACGACCGATCGCCATGAAATCCACACCGCCATGCGTGTAGAAATTATGGTCTTCGGTCGCGATGAAGGCATTCTTCACCCGCTCGGGGATGGCGTTGATCGGCACGAAAATCCGGCGTTCGTTCGCCAGTTCCGCCATCAGACGGTCATCGGAAGCATAGATGCGGCTGACGGTCGGCGGCTGATAGGCGCGCAGACTGTCCACGCTGGGCAGATCCGCCACCAGCTTGGCATAGGTCGTCCAGCCCAGAACCCCTGCCCCGGCGATCCCCACCAGCCCTACACCGGCGATGATCGCCAGGGACTGCCGGTAGCGGCGGAAACGGGGAGGACGGGGCGGCGTGGCGCCAGGACCCTGTGGATTGCCAGAGTCCTGGGGATTACGGGAGCGGAAGGAACGTCGCGTCATGACTTCTGCATAGCATTGTTCCGCATCCGCCGTCGCCCCCGTCTAAAAGGGTCATTTCGTGACAAAGATGCAGGTCTGGGACAGGCGGAATTTCCGCGTTTCATCAGCCAAGCAGACGCCCGACCATCCGCGCGGTGTAGTCCACGACCGGCACGATACGCCCGTAGTTCAGACGGGTCGGCCCGATCACGCCAATGGCGCCTACGATCTTCTGGGCCTCGTTGCGGGCCGGGGCCACGATCATGGACACGCCCGACATGCCAAACATGCCACTTTCGCGTCCGATATAGATCCGCACCCCTTCGGACGCATCCGCCAGTTGCAGAAGCTGGAGCATGGTCTCCTGCGTTTCCAGATGGTCGAACAGCATCCGGATGGTGGTCAGGCGTTCGATCTCGGTGATGTCGGCCAGCAGCTTCCCCTGCCCTTTCACGAACAGCGTCCCGCCATCGGCATCCCATGTCGCCAACCCGCTCTCGATCACGCTGGCGGTCAGCGTATCCAGTTCGTGACGGCTGGCATCCATTTCCGTCCGGATCCGTTCGCGAAGATTGCCGAGCGTCAGATCACCGAGACGGGAATTGAGGTAGTTCCCCGCCTCAACCAGCGCCGAGGGCGGAACACCGGGCGGTGTCTCGATGATACGGTTCTCCACCTGCCCGTCCGAACCCACCAGAATAACCAGCACCCGCCCCGGACCCAGCGCCACGAACTCGATATGCTTGAGCGTGGCATCTGATTTCGGAGCGAGCACCAGTCCGGCCGCAGAGGACAGGCCCGACAGCAGGGACGACGCTTCGGAAAGAATGTCCTGATAAGAGCGGCCATGGATATCGAGGCGGCTGTCGATGCTCGCCCGGTCTTCTTCCGTCAAAGAACTGAACTGGAGCAGACCATCCACGAACAGGCGCACGCCTTTTTCGGTGGGCAGCCGTCCGGCCGAGACATGGGGGCTGAACAGCAGTCCGGCACGGGCCAGTTCCGCCATGACATTGCGGATGGTGGCCGGGGACAGGCTGGGCTGCAGGCGCTGGGCCAGGGTCTGGCTGCCGATGGGTTCGCCGGTTTCAACATATTCCTCGACGATTTCCCGCAGGATCGCGGCTTCCCGATCTCCCAGTCCGTGGGGCATCGGGATAGAGGGGCGGAACAGGGGAGACTGGGGTCGCATCATGGTAAAACCAACTGTCGGGGCTGGATGCCTTCACGTCAAACGCGGTAGAGGCGGCACATATTCTGCCACAGGATCTTTTTACATGACTGACACCGCAGGCAAGCGTCCTTCAGGACGTGCGCCGGATGAAAACCGCACTGTTTCGATCGAAACCGGCTTTGCCCGCCACGCCGAAGGCTCGGCCCTCATCCGCGTCGGCGGGACGGAAGTCCTGTGCACGGCCACGATCGAAGACCGCGTGCCGCCCTTCCTGCGCAACAAGGGACAGGGCTGGATCACGGCGGAATACGGAATGCTCCCACGCGCCACGCACAGCCGGGGCCAGCGCGAAGCCGCCAAGGGCAAGCAGTCCGGCCGCACGCAGGAAATCCAGCGCCTGATCGCACGTTCGCTGCGCGCCTGCGTGGATCTGAAAAAGATCGGCGAGCGGACCATCACGCTCGACTGCGACGTGCTGAATGCGGATGGCGGCACGCGCTGCGCGTCCATCACGGGCGCCTGGGTCGCGCTTTCTCTGGCCCTAAAAAAAGCAAAACGCTCCCAGGCCCTGACGGCACAGGTCGCGGCGGTCTCCTGCGGGCTGACGGATGCCGGAGCCGTGCTGGATCTGGATTACATCGAGGACAGCAGCGCACAGGCCGATACGAATTTCGTTCTGACGGCAGATGGTGGCATCATCGAAATCCAAGGGACGGCCGAGGACAAGCCGTTTCAGGAAAGCGAATTCTTCGAACTTCTGCGGCTGGCGAAGCTCGGCACGGCCCGACTGTTCGAAGCCCAGAACAAGGCGCTGGAGACTGCATGATGCGTAAACTTTCCCCCGGTTCAAAGATCGTGCTTGCCAGCCACAATGCTGGCAAGCTCCGCGAGTTCTCCACCCTGCTGGCCGAAAGCGGAATCACCGTAATCTCGGCCGCAGAACTGGATCTGCCCGAGCCGGAAGAAACGGAAGAGACCTTCACCGGCAATGCCGCCATCAAGGCGCTGGCCGCAGCCCGGGCCTCCGGACTGCCCGCGCTGGCGGATGATTCCGGGTTCTGCGTTTCAGCGCTGGACAACCGACCGGGTGTCTATTCCGCGCGCTGGGGTGGGCCGACCAAGGACATGCAGGTCGCGATGGAGCGTGTGCACCGGGAGATGGGCGATAACCCGGATCATCGGGCGTTTTTCGTAGCCGCCCTATGCCTGGCCTGGCCGGATGGCGAGACACGGACCGTACAAGGCGAATGTCACGGCACCGTCGTCTGGCCGCCACGGGGCGATCATGGACACGGTTACGACCCGATGTTCGTACCGGAAGGCGAAAACCGGACGTTCGCGGAGATGGCAGAAGTCGAAAAGAACGCCGTGAGCCACCGCGGACGGGCTTTGACGGCATTTCTGAAGGACTGTGTGGACAACATTTCAAGTAAAGTGTCGGTAACTCCCTGATGTAGTAGGCGATACCCGTCTCACACAGGATTAAATTATGCGGCGCACTAAACAGGCTTTTTCCACCTGGAAGCTGCAATCAGGTTTCGGGGCCATGACGCTATGGACCGGCTATTATGCCTGTTTGTTTCCAAACATGTTTCATGCGATGCTGTGACCCGCCATTCACAAAGTAAAGCGCGCGCGAACCAATGCTGAAAATTCTGGTCAGCCACAATTTGAAAGTCTTCCATGTGGAAGGAGAGCGCATCGTTCAGCGCGATCTTTCAAACATTACACGTCCTGAAGATGTTCTTTGTTTTTATGACAGAAACGGCCTCCAGGGCTTCTGCACGCTGGGAGATTCAGATCGCTGGCTGGATCTTGAAACACTGACCATCACGCGTGCCATCCCCACTGTTGCGATAACGTCCGAGTATCATGGCAATGGGCATTACAGCTTTCAGTACGGTGGCAGATTTGGCCGGGCCAACCATCTCGGCGGTCTTGATTTCGTTGCCGAGCACCGCAACCTCTGGGAAACATTCAAGCTTCTCGATATCGAGACCTTTTATGCCGCCAGACGGGTTGCCAGCCATCGCTGGGTCCTGGGGGGCAGCGACACCATCGTAAAGCTGAATCTCCGGGAGTCGAATTTCGACCACGTCACTTTCGGAGAAAAGAAGCTTCCAATGGAAGCGTTCTTCAACAGCGCCGCAGCCACGAAACACCTGCCCCGCTTCATATTTTTCGACGACTGGAAAGTTCATGAAGCGTTTCTGCTCAATCCCGCCATCGTCCTCGTCGTTTTTGGGCATGGGGTGGCTCTTCAGCAGTATTGTGAATGCATCCGTAGCATTGGGTCGCTGGCAAAATATGACGGCACGATCCTGATCGTCAGCAACATCGAAGCGGACCATCTGAAAGGTCTGGCACCAGAGGCCCTTCGCAGCCAGATCCAGGTCATTCCGATGCAGGGCTCGGACCAGCTCGACTATGTCGGAGCCCGTCTGACGATCTTCAACACGTCATTACTCGATGAATACCAGCCCATCCTGTATTCGGATGTCGATATCGTTTTTGACCGCCCGATCGAACCCTTCCTTGTCGAAGCGATCAAAGCCCGGCGATGCAGCGCACAGATCGAGCCTTTTCACCAGATCGCCACATCGGAACACACAGGATCCACCCTCGTGCAGGCCGATCCTTTCACATGCGAAGGACTGCATGGCTTCAATGGCGGCCTTCTTCTGGTACCGAACATGGCAGATCATGCCCGCTACATCAGAGCCGCCTATCAGACACTGGTCCGCTACACATCTGAGCATGGTCGCAAATCAATCCCGTTCTATGACCAGAGCGTGCTGAACTATACGCTGTACAAACTCGACGATTTCGATGGCGAGCCCGTCAGTGCACACACGCAGATAGGCGGTTACGACCATCCCACGGACCCTGCCTATCCCCGTGGTTTCATCCACTTCTGGAATACCGCAGAGAAACACCTGGCCATGCGAGCTTACATCGACGAAGCCGAGAAACTTAGCCAGGCATAAGGAAAGCACGGGCTTCCGAAAAACATCCCGGAAGCCCGGATTTTCCGAACTCGATTATTATTTTAACAGTATGTTTTAATTCTGAAGTATTTTTATATTTTATTGAGGTTTTGTTATTAGTTTTCGTTAACCCCATGTTTCATGTTACCCTGCACGCACCTGAAACAAAAAAGGGATCGTCATGGGGAATGTGACAGCACTGTTTGCGGATGCATTTATATTTGTCCTTATTCCGTGGGGACTGTGGCAGCTGCTCAGACGCTCCATTCCGATTGCCATCCTGCCCATTCTGGTCGGCATTCTTCTGGCGGTCCTGCATTTTCCCGCCTCGAGCATTGGCATTCCTTCGCTTTACGGCGATTACATCGGCTGGCTGGCCGTTCTGGTGCTGGCGTTCACCGCAGGGCTGGAAATGTGGCAGAACCCGACCCATTCGCCCGAAGCCGCAAACCTGCCCTCCCCAACGCTGGGCCGCCTTCTGTGCGGCGCACTGGTCGCGCTGGGAATTCCATTCATCATCGGCACCGTTCTGGTCAAACTGTTCTTCCTGCCGCTGCATGGCTGGCAGGCAGCCCACGGGAATGGCTGGATCGGAGCCATGTCGATCGGACTGTGCATTTCCGTCAGTGCCCTGCCGGTTCTGATCGGGATCGTACGTGAACTGGAACCCGTGTACCGGCCCGTCGGGCAGCTTGCCCTGAAGCTTGCGGTTGTGGACGATGCCGCGCTCTGGATCGGGCTGGCCATCCTGCAGTTTGCAGCACGCGGACCTGACGCTTTACATGGCTGGACCGGTTTTGAAGGGCTGGCCGTCCTGCTGCTGATCGGCATGGCCTTTCTCAGCAGTTGGGCCACGCGAAACCTTAAAAACCCGCCGATCTGGGTGATCTGGGCGGCTGTCCCCGCTTACCTCGCCGCAGGGTCCTGGGCGAGCCATGAACTGGGCCTACATGAGTTAATAGGCGCCTATTTCGCGGGCGCGCTCATGCCACCACGCTGGGTCCGTCGCCTGCCTGTCGAGGCGGTGGGCACGTTCTCCCTGATCTGGCTGGCCCCCATGTTCTTCGGCCATAGCGGCCTTCGGATCGACGGCGATGCGCTGACCTGGCCGTCGGTCATAGCCTCGCTCCTGCTGGTGGTCATCGCAATCGTCACGAAGATCCTGGCCGTCTGGATCTTCCCGCCCGCACCGGGCCTGACGCACCGGCAGGCACTGGGGATAGGCTCACTGTTGCAGTGCAAAGGGCTGATGGAAATCGTGGCAGCGACCATCCTCCATGCCCATGGCATGATTTCGGAATTCGCCTTCGCATCCCTGATGGTTCTGGCCGTGATTTCCACGACCCTGACGGGACCAATGTTCCGGCTGGTGTCAGGGCGTTCGCACGCCCAAACCGCCGGATAACCGTTCCTCAGTTCTTCGAACGCACGGGGCCGTGGCTGACAAGAACGCCCCGCTGCCAGACCTGATCGATCTGATCCACGGCACCAATATTTTCATCGGCATTGCCGTTCACAACCAGAAGATCCGCCCGGCGACCCGGCGCGATCACACCACGATCGGACAGATGCATCAACGCTGCGGCATTGCCCGTCGCCAGACTGATCGCCTGCACGGGCGACAGTCCCGCCTGCACCGTCAGGTAAAGCTCACGATGCTCGGCAAAGCCAGGAATGCGGGTCGGAGCAGCCCCGGAATCCGTACCAAAACCGACCTTCACACCGGCACGATACAGAACAGCAAGGTTCTTCTGATTAACGGACAGCGCGTAATGCGAGGCCTTGGTCAGAGGCTTGGCCATCGTCTCGGCACGCCATTTTGGATCGGTGAACTCACGGCGCAGGGCTGGATCGATGCCCGCCAGCACGAAGGGATTGGAAAGCAGTTCAGGCTGTTCGGCATACAGATAGTTCGCCTCATCCAGATCCAGCGTCGCGATGTACCACGTCCCCTGACGGAGCATCGCGGCGATCAGATCATGATCGACAGGCTGGTCCCGCACGCCATGAGCAAGGATGTCCGCCTTTGAGGCAACGATAGCCTTGGCGACCGCAAGGTCATGGATATGCACCGCAACCCGCGTGCCATGCTGATGCGCCTCGTCAATGACAGCCTGATAGATGGCCGGGGGCAGCATTGGATAGGTCTTGCCGTCGGGCACGTCATTGCGGAAATCGTCCACCCACAGCTTCACCAGATCCGTATGTTCCGCGATCATCTGGTCCACGTCTTTGCGGGCCTCTTCCGGCGTGGTGGGCCGGAAAACCTGATCGGGACCAACGCCCTTGACCATGGCGGCCGGAGGCACACCATCAGGCGCACCAATCCCCTGATCCACGCCATACAGATCCGCGCCCGGATTGCGACCGTCATGCTGCTCCTGCCGCAACGTATCGAAAAGCGGAGAGCGGTTCAGACCTAGCGCCGTGACGGTCAGAACGCCGTAATCGGAATACTGCTTCAGGGCCGCAAGAATATTGGATCGGGTATAGTTATCGCGACTTGCCCCCGTTCCTTTCACAAGCCCGACATGGACGTGATCACTGATGAGGGCAGGCATAAGCGTCTTGCCCGTCAGATCCACATGCCGCACCTCGGCCGGTGCAGGAATGCCGACGGAGATAATGGTGCCATTATCGATAACCACCGTCGCGTCCGGCTGTGCCAGAGCACCCGTTCCATCGATCAGCCGCGCATGCTCAAACGCTACCGGTTCGGCCATCGCGCTCCCTGCACTCAGGGCGGCAGGTGTTGCGAGCAGCAGGGCGGCGAAAGCGGAACGGATGGTCATGCGGCGGTCTCCTGTGTGGCTCCCGTCGGGCATGCATCGTCCGGCCGGGAAAACCCAGTACGGGAGGAAACGCTGCCGGACATGAAAGGATGCAAAAAACCCCTCCCTTTCCGCTCCCGTATCAGGCTTCCAGGGACTGGAGCTCGAACAGGCGCCGGTAGATCCCGCCTTCCCGCTCGATCAGCGCGGCATGGGTCCCGTCTTCCTTCAGTTCGCCCTGACTGAAGACCAGAATGCGATCCAGTTCCATGACCGTGGAAAGACGATGCGCCACGACGATGACCGTCCGGTTCTGCATGAGGCGGCGCATGGCGTCCTGCACGAGGGATTCGGACTCTGAATCGAGGCTGGACGTCGCTTCATCAAAGATCAGGATCGGCGCGTCAGCCAGGAAGGCCCGGGCAATGGCGACACGCTGGCGCTCGCCTCCCGAGAGCTTCACGCCACGCTCCCCGACCATGGTTTCGTAACCCTCGGGCAGACGCTCGATGAACGGCGCAGCGTTTGCAAACCGGGCAGCCTCCTCGATTTCCGCACGGCTGGCATCCGGGCGCGCATAGGCAATGTTTTCCGCAAGCGTCCGGTGGAACAGGATCGGCTCCTGCGGGACAATAGCGATGTGCGAGCGCAGGGAATCCTGCGTGACATGCGCAATATCCTGCCCGTCCACCACGATCCGCCCACCATTCACGTCATAAAGACGCTGAAGCAGCTTGGTCAGCGTCGTCTTGCCCGATCCGCTCGGCCCGACAAGCGCCACGCGGGAGCCCGGCGCGATATCGATGCTCAGGTCATGATAAAGCGGCTTGGCCTGTCCGGGATACTGGAAGTCCACATGCTCGAACCGGATGGCACCGTGCGAGAAATGGGCCTTCTGCGCATCGGGGGCATCCTGAATGGCGGGATCGCGGCGGAAAATCGCCACCAGCTCTTCCATTTCGTTGACGGAGCGCTGCACCTGGCTGACCTGCTGCCCCAGATCGCGCAGATAGCCCTGCACGAGAAACATCATCGTCAACACATACGCCACATCGCCCGGCCCGGCCTTGCCGTCCCACCACAGCCAGACAGCCAGTCCGATCAGCAGCATCCGCATGGCGAGTGACGCCAGCGCCTGAAGATTGGCGCTGTTCGTCCCGCGGATCCAGGTTCTCAGAGTGCGCTGACGCCAGCCATGGATAATGCTGTCGAGCCGCGCATCCTCACGGTCTTCCGCACCGAACGCCTTGACGACCGGGTTGCAGGTCACAGCATCAGCCATGGCCGCACCCATTTTCGTGTCCCATTCATTGGAAGCACGGGCGGTGGGCGCGACATAGCGCAGGGTCAGGGTGATGGAGAGGCAGGCGAAGAGCACGACCGACAGCGCCAGCACCGATCCCATGAGCGGCGAGCGGAACATGAGAACGGCCGTCGTGCCGCCCAGAACCAGCACTTCCGGCGCAATCAGAAGCAGCAGCGTATCGTCGAGCGTATCAATCGCCCAGATGCCGCGCGTCAGCTTGCGAACGGTGGAGCCGGCGAAGTTATTGGCATGCCAGTCCGTCGAAAAACGCTGCACCCGATCGAAAGCCTGATTGGCAATACGATGCATGATGGCGAGGGTAAGATGCGAAATCCCGATAAAGGACGAGCGCCGCCCGAACAGCCCGACCAGCCCCAGAACGATCAGTCCCGTAACCATCAGGAACGCATCGTCCCGCAGATGCAGCAGTTCGGCGGTCTGCTGCACGGCAGGGCCTGCGGCGTGGCGGGAAATATCATCCACCAGACGCCCCGCGAGAATGGGCGTACAGACATCGGCCAAGGTGGCCAGACCAACGCCGCCAAGGGTTTTCGACAACAGCAGAGGATGGTGACGCCAGCGACTTGAAACGAAGGAGAGGACTTCCGTGAAGGACACGTCCTGCTTGCGGCCTTCCTTCTGCTGGCGGGTCATGAGGGGGGTAGTATCGGACACAGAATGCTCCGCCGTCTGTCTGCCTGCGAGGTCATGCAGGGCAGGCCACGGTGTGATGGCATGGAATTTTCAGAACTTTGCCGTATCTTGCTGTCTGTCCGGACCGGACGCAACAGCCTGCAAAACATCCCGGTGGAGCCCCTGTCATGACCGATGCCCCCGCAACCGCAAGCCGGGCCATGAGCAAGGCGGCCGCAAAAGCCTTCATCACCGCACTGGCCGAGGCCAACCCCAACGCGGAGAGCGAACTGGTGTTCCGCAATCCGTTCGAACTTCTGGTGAGCGTCGTGCTCTCGGCCCAGGCCACGGACAAATCCGTCAACAAGGCGACGAAGGGCCTGTTCGAGGAAGCGCCCGATCCGGCGTCCATGGCAGCCCTCGGCGAGGACGGCATTGCCCGGCATATCCGCACCATCGGGCTGTGGCGGGCGAAGGCGCATAACGTGGCGCTGCTCTGCAAACAGTTGCTGGAACGGCATGGAGGACAGGTTCCATCCGACCGCGCCTCGCTCGAAGCGCTGGCCGGTGTGGGGCGCAAGACGGCGAATGTCGTGATGAACGTCGCCTTCGGGGCAGATACGATGGCGGTGGACACGCATATCTTCCGTATCGGCAACCGGACCGGCCTGGCACCGGGCAAAACCGTGCGACAGGTCGAGGACGGGCTGGTCGCGCGGATTCCAAAAGACATGCTGCGCCCGGCGCATCACTGGCTGATCCTGCACGGACGCTATGTCTGCAAGGCACGCGCACCGGAATGCTGGCGTTGCCCGGCAACAAAATGGTGCCTCTATCCGGACAAACGGATGCAGGCCCCGCCGGCACGAAAAGCCGCTGCAACCTAAAGTATCTGGGCCGCTGTCCGGCGAGAGGCCTGATAGGAGACGGAATAGACCACAACCGTATTGACGACCTGCATGTGGGTCGTGACCGAAAAGCCATTGGCGTTCCAGGTAATCTTTTCCGTCATGGGCGTTCGGATATCGAACAGCGGCTGGCCATATTTCTGCCTGACCGCGCGTCCCCATTCCTCGGCACAGATCCGGACATCGCCGGAATCCGTATCCGTCAGGGCATGCACCTCCACCGAAGCCAGACGTCCACCCAGAAAGTTCACATCCACATTCGACAGGCACGACCCGATCGACGGCCCCTGCATCACATAGCGCGCGAAACCCGCCCGAGGCACCGGCGCGGGAAGCGCCATCATTTCCGGATGGCTAAGCTTTGCTTCCGGAACACTCATACCCAGAGCCAGCCCTTCCCAGATCACGGCGGGAGCGGCCTGCGCCGGAATGGCAGCCGTCAGTGCAAGCGCGAGCAGAACGCCCGTTGCGGGTTTGTAAGCCACGATAGCGGACCTCCTTGTGTGGCGATCCTACAGGGCGATTGCTTTCCAAAAGGTTGAGAGATGCTCACTCAGACTGGGCCAGAGGCAGGTTGGGCATGCCATGCCAGCCCACGGGCGGCACCCAGAGACGGTTGCCCCGCCAGCTCCGGTCCGACACGACTTTAAGACCGCGCCCCGCGAAGACGCTGTAAGCCCCATCCCGCCAGACCGAAAACCGGTCGATGGATGGCACGTCCGGGCAACCTTTCCGTGCGGGTGAGGCACTGAGGAACAGGCTCACGCCCTCGCACTGCTCCGCAGTCGGCAGCGTATTGCCATCCGAAGCATCACGGACACGCAGCAGGACAGTCTGCGCGCCAAAAGACATCCGGCACGGTCCCGACAGACAGTCTGACGGCAGCGGCGCCGTAGGAAGGGCGAGAGCCTGCTGCCAATCTTCCAGTGTGCGGCGTTGCAGGCTGGAATGAGGCCCGACCAGCAACACACCCTGACTGCGCACAGCCATCAGCCCCGCATCCGGAGAAACGAGAATATCCGGCTTCGGGGCCAGCCAGATCGAGGCCAGTCCAACCGCGATGGGCAGCAGACCAGCAAGACACACCCTGCCCTTCCACAGGCATAGGAAACACAGCCCGAGCATGACCAGAAGCAGACCCCAGCCCGGCATGGCGGGCACGGGCTGATGCGCCATCGGAAACGCCGCCACACGCTCCGCCAGTGTCTGCACGATGCGGATTCCCATCCCCATAAGCTTCAGGAACGGCGCTTCGGCATGGAACGGCATGGCCACGAGCGCCAGAAGCCCGACCGGCATAATCCAGACCGCCGCCAGCGGCACGGCCACGAGATTGGCCAGCACGAACCAAGGCTGAAGCGCGCCAAAATGCGCCATACTGACCGGCAGGGTCGCCAGTCCGGCCAGAAGGCTCGTCAGGACAAGCGCCACACAATGGGACGCGACAACACGATACCACTCCCCCTCACCCCGCAGGCGCATAAGCGGCTCACGCAGCGCACCATAGCCCGCAATCAGTCCCATCACGGCGGCAAAGGACATCTGGAACGACACATCGACAACTGAGACCGGCGAAACCAGCAGGATCAGGAGCGCCACGATGGACAGCGAGCGCATGGACAGCACGCGTCGCCCGGTCACGATGGCCAGCGTCACGATACTGGCCATGCCCAGCGCGCGAAGGCTGGGAAGATGCGCGCCTGTCAGCATCACATAACCCGCCCCGGCCAGCAGGCCGGCAACAGCAGCGATCTGCCGGCACGGCCAGCGCAGGGCGACATATTCGATGGCGGCCAGACCACAACGCAGCGTTACGATGACAGCCGCCATCACAAGACCCAGATGCAGCCCGGCCACGGCAAGGAGATGTGCCAGCCCCGAAGCGGAAAACGTCTCGCGCGTATGCTGGTCGATGCTCCCCGCCTCTCCAGCCAGAAGGGTTGCGGCAATGGCAGCTGTCTGGTCAGACAGCGCAGCATTGGCACGCAGAGCCACGGTTTCGCGCAGGGATTCAAGCCAGGACTGGCGGGGGGGGGCGCCTGAAAGGCTGACCGGACCGAGCGCATAGCCACTGCCGGCCAGCCCCGAGAACCAGGCTTCCCGCTGAAGATCCCGCCCGCCGGGCCAGGAAGGCGGCGGCGGTGCGCGCAGCATGGTGCGCAGGCGGATCGTGCTTCCGGGCTCGGGAAGCAGGTCGTCATCATCGCGCAGACGGATATGCAGCGTCCGGCGTAACGGCGCCATCCCGGCATCGACAGGCGTCTCGAATACGGCATCCGCCAGAGTCACGCGATGGCCGTCATCCTCGTCATCATTGCGGGGCGGCAGGATTTCCAGCGACTGGACACGCCCGGTCAGGACCGTCGCATGGGTCGGCAGGGCCGGCATCGGCGGCTGCATCCGGGCCTGAAATGCCAGATCGCCAAACCCGATCGCCGCAGAGAGCAGTGCGAATCCCAGCAGACGCGGAAACAGCCGCTGCCAGCCCCACCAGAAACAGGCAACCCCCATCAGGATCGGCAGAACCGTAACGAGCACAACACACAGGATGGAAGGCTCGAACGGCAGAACCAGATACAGCAGAGCCCCGAGCCCCACCGCGACCGGAAGCCAGCAGATCATCTGCCGCCCCTGATCCAGAAAGGACCGGATGATGGCAGGCGGTGGCGTCAATGCAGGGTCAGGGGACTCTGCACGGGCCAGAAGTTCGTCCGTATCGAGATCCGGAACGGAAAGGGGCTCTGTCTTCACGGACAGGACCGTAACGGATTTTTCCGCAGGACGCGCCTCCTCACGCGAGGCCGACGCATCCCGAACAGACCTCCCTTACTGCGGCAGGTGAAGCGCCTGCTTCAGACCAGCAGCATCCTGTTCCAGCTCAAAGCCGGTGCTGCCCGGCTGGAACAGCTTTGCAGTCGCGAGATTCCCGGTCACGACAGGCTCGAATCCGGCTGCCCTCACCAGCGCCACCACCTGCGACACGGCCTGCGCATCATCTCCCGCAACCGGCACAGCCAGAAGAGGCGCCGCACGATGGGCTTCAGAACGGAGCGTCGTCATGTCGATGGAATTGAACGCCCGCACCACATGCGCCGATGGGAAATAACGCTGGGTCGTCACACCCGCCCCATCCTTCTGCGCCGTATCCGCAATCGCCCCGTCCCGCCAGGGATAGGGATTGGACGGATCAAGCACGACCTTATCCAGCAGCGTCCGGCTGAGCTGCGGGCCAAGCTGCGGAATGGCGCCATAGGGCACGGCGAGGACCACGATATCTCCGTAAGCCGCCGCCTGGGCCGGGGTTCCGGCGGTGGCGAGCGGACCAAGCGATGTGGCGAGCGACTGCGCCTCGGTCAGGGAGCGGGCCGAGACCATGACGTGATAGCCCGCATGAACCCAGAGTTCGGCCAGCGTCGTGCCGACATGGCCGGTGCCGATGATGCCAATTCGGGTTTTCTGGCCCGTGCTCTCAACCGCACTGGCGCTGCTGACCGTGGCCAGACCCGCGAGCGCTGCAAGGAAGGGACGTCGTCTGAGCGGAAAGGCTGTCATAAGGGGTGCCATTCCCGTGCAAGGACGCCTGCTCCGCCCTGAACCGGATCGGTTTTCGGGAATGGCAGGTCATGGATGCGGGCGCTCTGTTCTGCTGTGGGCGCAGCACGGAGAATGTCGAAGGACTGGTTGGGCGGATAGGCGCCAATGACGGTGAAGTCCTCGTCCGAGCCAAGATTGCAGTGCCCCGTTCCCGCCGGAAGCAGAGCGATATCGCCCCCACGTACCTCGACCGTCCAGGCCTTCGGGCCACCAAGCATGAGGCGGGCAGAGCCGTTGGAAAAGCCCAGAACTTCATGCCCGAGACTGTGATAGTGGTGAAACGGATAGACGCCGTTCCGCCACTGCGGTGGCCAGCCGTTACGGGCGAACAGGTCCTCATAGACCGACTCACGGTCCGGCCCTGCTTCCAGCGCATTGCGATAGACGATGACGGGAAGATCCGGATTGTTCGGCACCCAGTCATTGGCACGCAGCGTAAAGACGTCCACGTGCGATGTCGTGGCGCTCGCATGATGGATCCTGCCCTCTCCGAAGGTCAGTCCCAGCCCTGCCAGCAGGGCGTTGAAATCGCGTCGGTTCATCGAAAAGGCACCATCCGGACTATTGAGGTACAGGATAGGCAGGTTCGGGAAAGGACAGGAAATCACACGCGCTTGAAGAGGCTTAGCTTTTTGTAAGACACGGCGTTTTGACGGTTTTCCCGGACAATCCGGCGATCGCCAGACCAGGGAGTCATGAACAGGCCCCTGCGCTGGCGGATGGAAGCGCGGGGCAGAGCGTGATATGACGGCGACATGACCATCCGTACGCGATTTGCCCCCTCCCCGACGGGTCTGCTGCATGTCGGCAATGCCCGCGCCGCCCTGTTCAATTTCCTCTTTGCACGCCATCACGGCGGCGAATTCCTTCTGAGGATCGAGGACACCGACAAGGAACGCTCCACCCAGAAGGCCGTGGACGTGATCTTTGACGGTCTGGCCTGGATGGGGATCGAGGCGGATGCGGAACCGGTTTTCCAGTCCGCGCGTCAGGACCGCCACACGGAAGTCGCGCTGGAGCTTCTGGCAAAAGGGCAGGCCTATAAGTGCTTCTGCACGCCGGAAGAGCTGACCGCCATGCGCGAGAAGGCCATGGCCGAGAAGCGTCCGCCCCGTTACGACGGCACCTGGCGGGACCGCGATCCGTCCGAGGCCCCCGAAGGCGCGCCGTATGTCGTGCGTCTGAAGGCACCGCGCGAAGGTGAGACCGTCATCAAGGATCTGGTGCAGGGCGAAGTCCGCGTGGCGAATGCGGAAATGGACGATCTGATCCTGCTGCGCTCCGATGGCACACCGACCTATTTGCATGCCGTGGTTGTTGACGATCATGACATGGAGATCACCCATGTCATGCGCGGTGACGATCACCTGACGAACACCTTCCGTCAGGCCATGATCTATCGCGCCATGGGCTGGGACCTGCCGCATTTCGCGCATCTGCCGCTGATCCACGGGCCGGATGGCGCCAAGCTGTCCAAGCGTCACGGCGCGCAGTCGGTCGTGGATTTCCGCGAGGAAGGCTATCTGCCGGAAGCCCTGTGCAACTACCTGCTGCGTCTGGGCTGGGGTCATGGCGATGCCGAGGTTCTCTCCCGCGAAGAGCAGATCAAGCTGTTCGATCTGGACGGCGTGGGCCGCTCCCCGTCGCGCATGGATTACGTCAAGCTGGCGCATCTCAACGGAATCTGGATGCGTCAGGCCGACGATGCGCGCCTGACGAATGATGTCATGGAGCGCCTTCAGGGCCGCGAAGGCGTGGTGACGGACGACAAAACCCGCGCACGCATTCTTGCGATGATGCCGGGCCTCAAGGAACGCGCCAAGACGCTGGTCGAACTGGCAGATAATGCGGCTTTCGCAGGCTTTACCCTGCCACTGACCTTCACGCCCAAGGCTGAAAAGCTGCTCGGAGAAGACGGACGCAAGGTCCTCGAAGGCGTCGGCAAGGAACTGGCCGCTCTCAAGGATTTCACGCCCGAAGCCATCGACGCCACGCTGCGCGCCTATGCCGAGAAGCATGAAATCAAGCTTGGCTCCGTGGCCCAGCCGCTGCGCGCCGCCATGACGGGTTCCACGACGTCTCCGGGCATTGACCTGACGCTGTCGGCACTGGGGCAGGACGAAGTGCTGGCCCGCATTGCCGCGGTTCTCGCTTCCGGGTCCGTCGATGCCTGAGCGGCCTTCCGTCCCCCGGCATCTGCTGGGAATCGAGGGGCTGTCGGCCGAACAGCTCGTACCGTTCCTCGATCTGGCGGAAAGCTACGCGCTTTTGAGCCGTTCGCGTTCCGCGCCGCGTGATGCGCTGCGGGGACGGACGGTCATCAACCTGTTCTACGAGGACAGCACCCGCACCCGCACAAGTTTCGAACTCGCGGGCAAGCGGCTGGGAGCGGATGTGATCAACATGTCCGTCGCCACGAGTTCGGTGAACAAGGGCGAAACGCTGCTGGATACGGCAGCAACGCTGAATGCCATGCGCTGTGACCTGCTGGTCGTACGACATGCACAGTCCGGCGCCCCTGCCCTTCTGTCACAGAAGGTGGAAGCCAGTGTCGTCAATGCGGGCGATGGCACGCATGAACATCCGACACAGGCGCTGCTCGATGCGCTGACGATCCGCCGTCATTTCGGCCGTCTTGAAGGCCTGACGGTGGCGATCTGCGGCGATGTCGGACACAGCCGCGTGGCGCGCTCCAACATCCATCTGCTGACGGCCTTTGGAAACCGGGTGCATCTGGCTGGACCGCCGACGCTCCTGCCCGGTGCCATGGCCGAGCTCGGCAATGTCGAGCTGTTTTCCGACATGGACCGTGCACTTGAAGGCGCGGATGTCGTCATGTCCCTGCGCCTTCAGAAAGAGCGCATGGGCGCCGGTCTGGTGCCCAGTGCCCGCGAGTATTTCCGCTTCTTCGGGCTGGATCGCAGGCGTCTGGCACTGGCGAAACCCGGCGCGCTCGTCATGCATCCGGGGCCGATGAATCGGGGGGTGGAAATCGCCTCGGACGTGGCGGATTCGGATCAAAGCGTGATTTCCGAACAGGTTGAAATGGGCGTGGCCGTGCGGATGGCGGTTCTGGACCGCCTGTCCCGGGCACGGATGCCGGTATGAGTGATATTGTTTTTGAAAATGTCCGCCTGATCGACCCGGCCTCGGGTCGCGATGAGACCGGACGACTTGCGGTGCGTCAGGGGAAGATCGTCGCCTGCGAAGATGGATCGGTCCCCGAAGGAGCGCGGGTCATTGATGGCGCGGGCGCAGTCCTGTGTCCGGGACTGGTGGATATGCGCGTGGCGCTCGGCGAACCGGGATCGGAATACCGCGAGAGCGTCTCCTCTGGCGCGCGGGCGGCCGTGGCTGGCGGCATCACGACCATGGCGGTCCTGCCTAACACGTCGCCCCCAATCGACAATCCGGCGTTGGTTCATCTCCTGCGCGTCCGGGGCGAAGAGACGGGCATGGTCTCGATCCATCCCTATGGCGCACTGACTCGCGGCTGCGAAGGCGGGGAAATGGCCGAACTCGGCCTACTCCAGAACGCCGGAGCCGTGGCATTTACGGACGGGACACGGGCCATTTCGGACGCCAAGCAGATGCGCAATCTGCTGTCCTATTCGCGCTTTATCGACGCCATTGTGGTGCAGCATCCGGAAGAACCTTCTCTCGCCAAAGGCGCCTGCGCCACGGCCGGAGCGCGGGCTGTGCGGATGGGGCTGCCCTCGGTTCCGGCAGAAGCCGAAGCCATCATGATCGCGCGGGATCTGCGACTGGCAGCCATGACGGGCGCACGGCTGCATTTCGCACATGTCTCGACAGCAGAAGGGCTGGACCTGATCCGCGAGGCCAAGAGCCGCGAAATCCGGGTGACCTGCGATACGGCACCGCCCTATTTTGCCATGACCGAAGACGATATTGGCGATTTCCGTACCTACGCGAAACTATCGCCCCCCCTGCGCAGCGAAGCGGACCGCAAGGCCGTCTGTGCGGCGCTGGCGGATGGCACGATCGACGCCGTAGCGTCGGATCATGCGCCAGCGGATGCGGATGACAAGCGACTGCCATTTGCACAGGCACGGGCGGGCGGTACGGGACTGGTCACCCTTTTGGGCGTCACGCTTGGCGCTGGACTGCCGTTGATTGATGCCCTGCGTCTGGTGACCTCGGCCCCTGCGGCACTACTTGGCCTCAAGGCCGGAACGCTGGCGGTTGGAAGCGATGCCGATCTGTGCCTGTTCGATCCGGAAGCGTCGTGGACCGTCGTGGCCGGAAACCTTCCCGGCCGGGCGCAGAACACGCCATTCGATGGAAAAGACCTGAAGGGCCGCGTCCTGCGGACCTTCAAACGCGGCGTGGAAGTCTTCACGGCGGATGAGCTGTCCGGTGATGAACGGGCGGGAGCCGCTTCATGAGCGGCTTTCAGGCACAGCTGATCCTGCTATCTCTTGTATCCTACGTCATCGGAAGCATCCCTTTCGGGCTGCTTCTGACGGCCGTGGCCGGTGGCGGCGACATCCGCAAGATCGGCTCGGGCAATATCGGTGCGACCAACGTCCTGCGCACGGGCCGTCGGGGCCTGGCAGCAGCGACGCTTCTGCTGGATGCCCTCAAAGGAGCTCTGGCTGTCCTGATCGCCCGGTTTTTCTTCCCTGGCGCCAGCGAAACCACCATGGCCGTGGCGGCCGTAGCGGTTGTCATCGGGCACTGTTTCCCGGTCTGGCTCGGTTTCCGGGGCGGGAAAGGCGTTGCAACAGGGCTCGGAACGATCTGGGTCCTGTGCTGGCCGGTGGGACTGGCCTGCTGCGTGGTCTGGCTGCTGGTCGCACGACTGAGCCGGATTTCCTCGGCCGGAGCACTGGCCGCATTCCTGCTGGCACCGGGACTGATGGTGCTGTTGTCCGGACGGCCACTGCACACGCCCATTCCGGTAGCGACGCTTCTTATTTCGCTTCTGATCTGGGCCCGGCATTCCAGCAATATTGCCCGGCTTGTGACGGGACGCGAACCGCGCGTGAAGGTTGACCAGGCATCCCGGCGCTAGATTTTAAGCATCCGTTAAGAAATCTGTCTTAAGGAAAAGATCCTATGACAGCTTCTCCGGACATGCGCCCCGTCCTGCCCGCCACAGACCGAATCGACATACTGCGTCTGGCGCGGACAACGGGCGTCGGTCCGATCAACTTTGCGCGACTGATGACGCAGTATGGCAGTGCGGGCGCTGCCCTTGCCGCCCTGCCCGGTCGGATGCGCAAGGCGGGACGCCGGGAAGACCCTGTCATTCCGACCGTCTCGCGCATGGCGGATGAGCTGGAACGCCTTGAAAAACTGGGCGGAAAGATGCTGGTGCGGGGGGATGCGGACTACCCGCTGCTCCTATCCTGCATCCCGGATGCCCCGCCTGTCCTCTTCACACTTGGAGACGTCCGCAAACTCTCGATGCGGTCCGTGGGAATTGTGGGCGCCCGCAATGCGTCTGCGGCCGGAATCCGGATGGCGGAGAGCCTTTCGGCCGAAATTGCCCATTCGGGACTTTGCGTGATTTCCGGGCTGGCACGGGGAATCGACTCGGCGGCCCATGCCGCAGCTCTTCATCCCGGACTGACGGTCGCCGCCATCGCGGGCGGACTGGATCATGTCTATCCGCCCGAGAATGCCTCCCTTCAGCAGCAGATCGCCGAAAGGGGCTGTCTGGTAACGGAAGCCCTGCTCGGCACAGCTCCGCAGGCCCGCCATTTCCCACGGCGCAACCGCCTGATCGCCGGGATTTCGCTGGGGTGCCTGATCATTGAAGCAACTGTCGGGTCCGGCACTCTGATCACGGCCGATCTGGCCCAGTCCTATAACCGCGAACTCCTCGTCGTACCCGGCTCACCGCTCGATCCGCGATCACGGGGCGGAAACCAGTTGCTGAAAACGGGCCAGGCCACCCTGACAGAAAATATTGACGATATTCTTCAGGTCCTGCCCTCGGCGCTTCCACCGCGCGAGGCAGCGCCCTGGCAGCGTTCATCCGCCCACAGCCCGCCTTTGACGGGCTTTTCCGAGCCTTCCACGCCCTGGGGCAGCCCCGCCAGCGAGGACTGGGTTGAGCCGGATCTGGCCCAGAAGACGGTCTGTTCCCTCCTGTCTGTAACACCGGTAGCAGTTGACGATGTGGTGCGCCGCTGCCAGTTCTCCGTGTCGGCAGTGCTTGCGACGCTGGCTGAGCTTGAGCTCGGCGGGGTCGTGGAGTTTGTGCCCGGCGGACGCGTGGCGTTGCTGCCGAACTGAAGTGACGCGGAATACCGGAGTGGCGATGACGGACGTTGTGGTGGTCGAGAGCCCGGCAAAGGCCAAGACGATCAACAAGTATCTGGGAAGCGGATATACCGTGCTCGCTTCGTTCGGCCATGTGCGGGATCTGCCGCCCAAGGACGGCAGCGTGCGCCCGGACGAGAACTTTGCCATGAGCTGGCAGACGGACGAGCGCGGTGCCAAGCAGATTTCCGCCATCACCAAGGCGCTGAAGGGGGCGAAGAACCTTTACCTCGCCACTGACCCGGATCGCGAAGGCGAAGCGATTTCCTGGCATGTCCGCAGCGTTCTGGAAGAAAAGAAGCTTCTGAAGAACGTCGACGTCCATCGCGTCACTTTCAACGAAATCACCAAATCAGCCGTCACGGCTGCGATGGCCGCTCCGCGTGAGCTGGACCGTCCGCTGATCGACGCCTACCTGGCCCGGCGCGCGCTGGACTATCTGGTGGGCTTCACGCTGTCTCCCGTCCTGTGGCGCAAGCTGCCGGGCAGCCGGAGTGCCGGACGTGTGCAGTCCGTCGCTCTGCGCCTGATCTGCGAGCGCGAAGCCGAAATCGAGGTGTTCCGACCCAAGGAATACTGGACCGTCACCGGCGGCTTCACGACGCCGGGCAAAGCGGCATTCCAGGCACGTCTGACACATCTGAAGGGCGAGAAGCTCGACCAGTTCGACCTGAACAACGAGCAGCTGGCTTTCGGCGCTCGCGACACCGTTCTGAGTGGACAGTTCACGGTCCGCTCCGTCGAGCGCAAGCGCACCAAGCGCAACCCGCCGCCCCCGTTCACGACATCCACCCTGCAGCAGGAAGCCTCGCGCAAGCTCGGCATGAGTGCGCAGACCACGATGCGGACGGCCCAGCAGCTTTATGAAGGTGTGGATCTGCGTGGCGAGACCACCGGTCTGATCACCTATATGCGAACCGATGGCGTGACGATGGCCAAGGAAGCCATCGGGTCCATCCGCGGGCATATCGGCAAGGCCTTCGGTGACGAATACGTTCCGGATTATCCGCGCAGCTATTCGACCAAGGCCAAGAATGCGCAGGAAGCCCATGAGGCCATCCGCCCGACGGACGTGTTCCTCACCCCGCAGCAGGTCGCCCATGCCCTGACGCCGGAGCAGAAGAAGCTCTACGAGCTGATCTGGAAGCGCTCCGTCGCCTCGCAGATGCAGTCGGCCGAACTGGATCAGGTGGCAGTAACGCTGGCGGATGCGAGCGGCCAGACGCTTCTGCGCGCCACAGGCTCGACCATCGCGTTCGACGGCTTCCTCAAGCTCTATATCGAGGGCCGTGACGACACGAAGGCCGAAGACGAGGACGGCAAGCTCCTGCCGCCGATGAAGGAAGGCGACCGCCTGACGACGGGAGCTGTGGAAGCCGAACAGCACTTCACCCAGCCGCCGCCGCGCTATTCGGAAGCCTCGCTCGTCAAGAAAATGGAAGAGATCGGCATTGGCCGTCCCTCGACCTATGCCTCCATCCTCGGTGTGCTGCGGGACCGCAACTATGTGCGTCTCGACGCACGGCGCTTCGTTCCTGAAGATCGCGGCCGTCTGGTCACGGCATTCCTGACGTCGTTCTTCGAGCGCTATGTCGATACGGGCTTCACGGCCTCGCTCGAAGAGCAGCTCGATGACATTTCAGGCGGCCGGGCCGACTGGCATGATGTCATGGCCGCATTCTGGCACGACTTCTCGGCTGCCGTCGCGCAAACCAAGGATCTGAAGATCTCGGACGTCATCGACGCGCTGGACGAGGATCTCGGGCCGCATTTCTTCCCACCGCGTCCCGATGGGGCCGATCCGCGCGTCTGCACATCCTGCGGAACCGGGCGGCTGGGCCTGCGGCTGGGCAAGTTCGGCGCCTTCATCGGCTGTTCGAACTACCCGACCTGCCAGTTTACCCGCCGTCTGGTGGCCGAGGAAGGCGATACCGAAGGGCTGAATGATGGCCCGAAGGTTCTGGGGCAGGATCCGGAGACCGGCGAAGACGTCACGATCCGCCGCGGGCCTTACGGTCTGTATATCCAGCGCGGAGAGCCGAACCCCGAAGACAAGAAAGCCAAGCCCAAGCGGACGACAATTCCCAAAGGGCTCGACGGCAATACCATGACGCTGGAACAGGCGCTGGGGCTGCTGTCCCTGCCGCGTCTGGTCGGACTTCACCCCGAGACGGGCGAGAAAATCGAGGCCGGTCTGGGACGGTTCGGACCGTATGTGAAGATGGGCGCCATCTATGGCACGCTCGACAAGGATGATGACGTCCTGACCGTCGGGCTGAACCGTGCCGTGGATGCGCTGGCCAAGAAACTGGCCTCCATCCGCAATCTGGGCCCCCATCCAAAGGACGGCGAGCCGGTCATGATCCGCAAGGGGCGCTTTGGCCCGTACGCGCAACATGGCCAGCTAATTGCCAACCTGCCGAAGGGGCAGGATATGGACGAGGTCACGCTGGATGAGGCCGTGGCGCTTCTGGCGGAGAAGGGCAAGCCACTGAAAGGTGGCGCAAAAAAAACTTCCGCGAAAAAAGCGGCTCCGAAAGCAGCAAAGGCGAAAAAAGCCGTTGCGGCTGCGGAAGGGGATGAGACGGCCCCGAAGAAGGTAACAAAGCGTAGCCCGGCCAAATCCGCCACAAAGACGAAAACCACAACGCCGCGGAAGCGTAAGACTGTTTCCGACACGTCGTCGGAAGGCTGAAAACAGATCGGGTCGACAGTGTTGCCTGACGGCACTGCCGACCCCACATTCGGTCTGGCAAGTCTTTACCGTGGCTGAAGTTTGTGGCGTGGTCGCCTTACGGGGAGCAGCCTTCTTTGCCGTCCCGTCTCCAAGGACCCCGTCTTGCGTCATGCCGTCCGCCCTATGATCCATTTCATGCCGCGCAGCCGCGAGGCGGCATGTCGCCCGGCTCTCTGTCTGGCGTTCTGCATGTTCATCCTGATCGCCCCGACAGGACCCGCAAAGGCACAGACACCCGCAGATACAGCCGGAACCACAGCGCAGGCAGCTCCCGCCATCTCCGCTGCTACCCCCGTACCGCAGCCGGCACTTTCAGTTTCCCTGACACGCGAAGTGCTGGTTGCAGCCCTTGGCTTTCTGGAACCCCGTACGCTCGAGGCGCATTCCGCGCGGGATTTCTGCCTGTGGGGACTGGACGGGCTGACGGCCATCGACCCGACCCTTTCCGTCACAGAAACGCGCCCGGAAGTGTCGGGACCGGCACCCTCTCCCGGTGGGGCAATGGCGGCGGAAAAGAGCTCTGCCGATACATCTGCGCAGGCGCCCACAATGCTGAATGTCCTCCAGGGGCAGACGGTCGTGTTCAGCCGGATCATGCCGGCCTCGGACAGCAACGGGGCATGGGCCGATCTGGTCACGGCTGCCATGCAGGCCGCCTGGCAGCATTCCGCCACGCTGCGGGAGGCCGGATCAGACGCGCTTCTGCAGGGCTTTTTCGACGAACTTTTCAATCATCTTGACCCCTATTCCCGGTATCTCGGTCCCTCTCCCGCCAGTTCGGACCGCACGCGGCGGACCGGCAATACGGGAACGGTTGGGCTGAGTCTGGGCCAGAGCGGCCGCATGATCGTGATTACGGCCGTCAACGCCAACGGCCCAGCCTGGGAAGCCGGCGTGGATACGGGCGAGCGTCTGGTCTCCGTCAACGGCCGGTCGACGCGTGGTCAGGATGTCACCACGGTCCAGGGCTGGCTGGAGGGGGACGAGCATACCTCCGTCACGCTGGGGATCGCCGCGAAAGGCCATCGGACAACGACGCTGCGGCTGGAACGGACACAGGTCCCGCCTGAAACCGTATTTGCCTCGACGGACGGGCCTTTCACCGTTCTGCGCGTCACGTCCTTTTCAACCCAGACCGCAGAAGAGATCAGCCAGTATATCGATCAGGTCGTGGACGAACCGACACCGGATACGCCTGCTCCTTCTGCCAGCAAAAACAAGACCGCGGGGATTATTCTCGACCTGCGTGGTGATCGCGGCGGCGTCCTTCAGCAGGCCGTCACCACCGCGGCCCTGCTGCTGGATCATGGCGTGGCAGTGACCACGCATGGCCGGAACCCTCTGGCCAACCATATCTGGGCCGTTCAGGGTGGCGACATGACCAATGGCACGCCGGTGGTGATTCTCGTGGACGGACGGACAGCCAGCGCGGCTGAAATCCTGGCCTCCGCGCTGGCCGATCACCGGCGCGCCGTCGTGATCGGGAGCGAGACGCTCGGCAAGGGACTCGTGCAGGTGATCGGACAGATGCCAAACGGAGGAGAGCTGTTCGTGACGTGGAGTCGCAATCAGGCCCCACTCGGCTGGCCCATCCAGGGTCTGGGCGTCATGCCGCAGGTCTGCACATCGCTTGGTGCCGAGTCCCTTCAGGCCCAGCTCTCCGCCCTGAAACAGGGAAACACCCTGCAGGGCGAGGCCGTGCAGATGGCACGCGCGGCCCGCTATCCGGTTCCGGTGACGAAAATCCTCGATATCCGGAAACATTGCCCGGCCGCCATCGGCTCGGATGCCGATATGGACGCCGCCAGGGTGCTGCTGTCCTCCCCTGCCGCCTACAGGGCGGCGCTGGAGTCTGTTCCTGACGAGAACAGCGCGCCCATCCACTAACTTTGCAGGACGAACGGAAGCAGTCATGGGCGCACGATTGAAAACGGGACTCTGGGTACGGGCTGTCCTGCGCCGTATTTCCTCGGACGGAACCTCGGCCATGGTCCTAAAGAAAGGCGATGAGGACGCCGGAGCGGTCCTGATCGTCCTGACCGACCGCTCGGGTGGAACCGGCGTCCTGCGCGAAGACGGAAACGGATGGGCCCGCGTTGATGCCACCGATCCGGCAGGCGTGGACGCCTATCTGGAGCGGCAGAAGAAATATGATCCCGACCTGTGGATCATCGAACTGGAGATGCGGGACGTATCCCAGCCCATAGAACGCACCCTCGGCTCGCGACGGCTCGATCTGGACGAAGAGGCGTAAACTGTGGGAGTGAAGACACAGCACATGGCGAACCTGCCATAAAGAAAACCGCATGATGCGGCATTGTGCTGTGTGATGCGTTGCCATCGTCCGAGCTTTCGGCAAGAACACACGCAGATAAGGTTGGCAGATTTGTCTGGTTGGAGAGAAATGACATGACGCAACGATCCGTTGTCAGGACCTGGCTTACCCGTGCCGGGTTCACTGCAGGCGTTTCGATGCTCGTCATGGGTGCCGCAACCGCACAGCCCGTCAAAGGCCTGTATATTGCAGGTGAAGGCGGCGCCAGCTTCAACCAGGACCAGACCGCGCGCCTGTCCCCGGTCTTTCCGAGCGGACGTGACCATTACCAGGCCGGTGTGACCGGTATTGGCAGCCTCGGCTATGGGCTTGGAAACGGCTTCCGGGTCGAAGTCGAAGGCAACTACCGCAACAACCGTCTGCAGCAGTTCCGCTCCAGCACCTTCCCGTCCTCCGTTGGTGGCCGTCAGCAGGGCTATGGCGTCATGGCCAATGCCCTGTTCGACATGGATATCGGCAAGTCCTGGGTCTTCCCGTATTTCGGCGCCGGTATCGGTTATGGCTGGCAGGCCATGAACACCTATGTTCATGCCCCGAACGGCGCGTTTGACCAGCATGTGGGCGGCACGACCGGGAACTTCGCCTATCAGGGCATCTTCGGCCTGTCCTTCCCTGTTCCCTGGGTTGTAGGCCTGTCCGCCACCGCCGAGTACCGCTTCTACACGCTGATGGGTCCGAACGGGCACCATGCCACGGCAACCGGAATCTATGGCGGCTGGGACAAGACCAAGGAATTCGGGGTATCCAGCGGCAACCGCGATACCCGCACGGACTTCAATCATTCGCTGATGCTGGGGCTGCGCTACGAGTTCAATCCCGCTCCCCCGCCGCCCAAGCCGGTTGCGGCACCCATGCCGATTCCGGGACCTGCGCCCACCCGCACCTATCTGGTGTTCTTCGACTGGGATTCGGCTGAGCTGAGCACGCGCGCGAAAGCCGTTGTGGCCGCCGCAGCCCGCAACTCCACCTCCGTGCAGGTCACGCATATCGAGGTCAGCGGCTATACCGACACCTCGGCAGCCCATCCGGGACATCGTGGCGAGGCCTACAACATGGCGCTCTCGCAGCGTCGTGCGAACACGGTCAAGGAAGAGCTGGTTCGTGACGGCGTGGCTGCCGGGCTGATCACGACGCAGGGCTTCGGCGAGAGCCACCCGCTGGTGGTCACCGCTGCCAATACCCGCGAGCCCCAGAACCGCCGCGTGGAAATCGATTTCAAGTAAAGTCTGCGAACAGACGCAGATTCCCGGTCAGCCGGCGGCTTCTCATGAGGCCGTCGGTTTTTTTATGCCTGCCATACGCCCGGCCGACATAAAAAAGGGCGGAGAGAAACCTCCCCGCCCTTTCAGACCCATCGACGTGATGGAAAAGACTTACTTCTTGCGGCGCACCGTATGACGGACGGTGGCTTTCTTGGCCGTCGTCTTCGCGGGCGTCGGAGCGACGACTGCGGGCGGCTTGGCGACAACGACGCCTGTTGCATCCACCGTGGCGTGGATCGTCAGATGCTCGCGCTTCTGGCCACCACCGGGAATCAGCTCGGCCGTGAACGAATCCGTTCCGGCGTAAGCCGTGGCCGGCGTGTAATCCACATAGGTCTTGCCATCATAATTATAGAGGAAGGCCTTGCCGTGTGCCGGCGGCGGATTGACGCCGAAGGAGGCATAGTTGCCACCCATCGGCTTCTGGATGGCGATGGAGCACAGTCCGTCATCGCTGCGGACCGTCATGTCCACGCTCATCGTGCCGTCAGCGGCCTTCTTGACGGCGGAGACGTGGCAGACAGCGGAGGTCCGCTGGTAGCCGAAGGGATTCGGGGCCACGGAACGCTGGACGATCGGCTGTTGGGCACAACCGGAGAGAAGCAGGGAAACGGCCAGTGCCGAACCCAGGGTAATGGCAGAACCTCGCAGACGCACGGTCAACTCCAACGCATCGTGACAGGACATGCCGCGTTTTCACGGCAGACAGACGTTCGCATGTAGAACAGGACAGCACGGGGCGAAAGGCTGCATGGGGACAGTGTGGCCATTTTGACGGTATTTTGTGCCCGGGAAGCGATAAATTCGCCCCGGGACGTCCCGCGCCAATTTTCTGCCACGAAATCATGTTTCGGATTAAGGGCTTGCCGCACGTTCCTCAGACGCAGAATCAGCTTTCGCGGGGGGTCGACCGCGGGTAGTCTGTTCCAGTGGTTGTGGCCGGTCGATCCGGTCTTGTGGAGTCTGTCAATGCCGTCGATCTTCCGTCGTTCCTTCAAGAGCCTGCTTGCTGTCGGGCTTTCCTGCGCTACGCTTTCTGCCGTTCATCCCCTGTCCGCCCGCGCTGCGGACTGTGGCAATTCGCCCGCTCACGAAGCCTTCGATGTGGCTGGCCTGAAATCCGAGCTGATGGTGACGGCGCTGTCGTGCAAGGCGCAGGACCGTTACAACGCTTTCGTCAGCAAGTTCCGCCCGGCCCTGCTGAATGCGGACGAGCGTCTGAACAGCTATTTCCACACGACCTATGGTCGTCGTGCGCAGGTCGAACATGATGATTACATCACGCAGCTGGCCGACATCCAGTCACTGGGTGGACTGAAGTCCGGTACGGTCTTCTGCCAGCAGCGCGAGGCGATGTTCGACGAGATCGATGCCCTGGAATCCGCATCCGATCTGGCGCATTACGCCGAAGCCAAGGACGTGGCCCAGCCGGCCTCCTATGAGAGCTGCGAAGCTCCGGCGACCATCGACCGCCACTCCCGCAAGGGCGTGACGAAGCGGGCAGCCACCCGCCACACGAACCGCGCCTGAGCCAATCTCTGATCCTGTCGCGAAGCGTTCGCTTGACGTTCCGTGACGGGACGGCGACAACGCAGACATGAGCGATCTGTTCGAGTCAGGAAAGACAGGCAAAACCCGGGCCGGCGGCACCCGCAAGGGGACAGTCGACACGGAATATGGCGCCCACGACATCGAGGTGCTGGAAGGGCTTGAGCCCGTCCGGCGCCGTCCGGGCATGTATATCGGTGGCACGGATGATACCGCATATCATCATCTGGCCTCCGAAATCCTTGATAATGCGATGGATGAGGCGGTGGCGGGGCACGCCACGACCATCGACGTCCGGCTGGAAGGCCCGCGCACGCTCATGGTGCGGGACAATGGCCGTGGTATTCCGACCGATCCCCATCCGAAATTTCCCAAGAAATCCGCGCTTGAGGTGATTTTCACCACGCTGCATGCGGGCGGAAAGTTCTCCGGCAAGGCCTATGACACCTCCGGCGGCCTGCACGGCGTCGGCAGTTCGGTCGTCAATGCGCTGTCCGAGAAGCTGGAAGTCGAGGTCGCGCGGGACCGGACGCTGTACCGGCAGGACTTCGTGCGCGGTGTCTCGCTGGCGCCGCTGGCGGAAGTTGGCAATGCGCCCAACCGCCGTGGCACGACGGTGCGTTTCACACCCGACCCGGAAATCTTCGGCAACCACCACTTTTCCCCGGCGCGCCTCTACCGGATGTGCTGCTCCAAGGCGGCGCTGTTCCGGGGGGTGACGATCCAGTGGAAATGCGAGCCGTCTCTTATCAAGGCCGGAGACGAGACGCCGGTCGAAGCCACCATCCAGTTCCCCAACGGTCTGGAAGACGCCCTTTCGGCAGAGCTCGGGCCGGATCCGGATCTGCTGACGCCGATCTGGGCCGGCGATGTCGAGCTGCCGATTGCGGCAGACGGTCGCACGGGCGGACGCGTGGAATGGGCGGTAGCGTTCCTTGAGAGCGGTACAGCCTCGCTTTCCTCGTTCTGTAATACGATTCCCACGCCGCAGGGTGGCACGCATGAGGCCGGGTTCCGGGCGGCTCTGGTCAAAGGGCTTCGCGCCTGGGGCGACCAGCGCAAGGTCAAGCGGGCTGCGGCGATCTCGGCCGAGGACGTCCTTGGTTCCGTGGCGGCCAAGCTGTCGGTCTTCATCCGTGATCCGCAGTTCCAGGGCCAGACCAAGGACAAGCTGACCTCGCAGGAAGCCTCCCGACTGGTTGAAGGCGCGCTGCGCGACCGTGTGGATCACTGGCTGGGCGGCAACCCGCAACAGGCCGACACCCTGCTGGCCTTCATGGTCGAGCGGGCGGAAGAGCGGCTGCGCCGTCGTGAAGTCAAGGACACGGCCCGTAAAAGCGCGACGCGCAAGCTACGTCTCCCGGGCAAGCTGACGGACTGCACGCGCGAAAATGCGGCGGAGACGGAGCTGTTCCTCGTGGAGGGCGAATCGGCCGGTGGCTCGGCACGTCAGGCCCGTGATCGTGAAACGCAGGCTGTGCTGCCGCTGCGTGGAAAGATCCTCAACGTGGCATCCGCCACAACCGACAAGCTGCGGGCCAATCAGGAACTCCGGGATTTGACCGAGGCTCTTGGCTGCGGCATCGGGGCCTCGTTCGATATCAGCCGCCTGCGCTACGGGCGCGTCATCATCATGACGGATGCTGACGTGGACGGGGCGCATATCGCCTCGCTGCTGATGACGTTCTTCTATCGCGAGATGCCGGAGCTGATCCGTCACGGACATCTGCATCTGGCACAGCCGCCGCTCTATCGCATCACGCATGGGCCCAAGACGGTCTATGCGATGGATGATCAGGACCGCGTCCGTCGCATCAAGGCCGACTTCAAGCCGAATGCGAAGGTCGAGGTCTCCCGGTTCAAGGGCCTGGGTGAGATGCCGGTCAAGGATCTCAAGGAAACGACCATGGATCCGGCCCGTCGCACGCTTCTGCGGGTCATCACCCCGGCCGAGGACCGTCTGGCGACCAGTGAGCGTGTCGAAAGCCTCATGGGCCGCAAGCCGGAGCTGCGCTTCCGCTTCATTCAGGAACATGCCCGATCCGTTGACGAGCTCGACGTCTGAGCGTGTCGTCACCGGCCAGTTCCACGGAGTCTCATAGCCAGCTCAAGGCCGTCGGATGTCTGATCGGAGGGATTTCCTCCTTTCAGATCGGCGCAACGCTGGCAAAGGGGCTGTTTCCCCTGTTCGGTCCGACCGGCATGGTCGGGCTGCGCGTGTGTCTGGCGGCCGTGATCCTGCTGTGCATCTGGCGGCCGACACGCGGTTCGCTAACTGTCGAACGTCTGAAACTGCTTCTGCCCTATGGCGCCGCTGTCGCGGTCATGAACTTCTGCTTCTATGTGGCACTGGTCCGGCTGCCGCTGGGCGTTGTTGTCGCCCTTGAATTCACAGGCCCTCTGACGCTGGCACTGGTTGGATCCCGCCGATGGCTGGATCTGTGCTGGGCGGGGCTTGTGGTTCTGGGGCTTTTCCTGCTGCTGCGGCCCGAGGGAGCGACGATTGGCCTGTCCTCGCTCAATCTGTTTGGCGTGGCCGCGGCCCTGCTGAGTGGGTGTGGCTGGGTGGTCTATATCCTGACCGGCACACGCATGGGCAAGATGTTCCCCGCCCCCGTCGCCACCACTCTGGGCATGAGCACGGCAGGTATTCTGCTGCTGCCCTGCCTGATTCCGACGATCCCGACGGTACTGACCCATCCCTGGCAGGGGGGAGCCGCGCTGAGCGTCGCTGTCCTCTCCTCGGCCGTGCCCTATATTCTGGACATGATGGCGATGCGGACCCTGAACCCGCGCGAGCTGGGAATCCTGCTGAGCATGGAGCCGATGCTGGGTGCGCTTTCAGGATTCATTTTCCTGCATGAGGCGCTGTCCATCATGCGCTGGATGGGCGTTCTGTGCATCGCGGCGGCATCGGCCGGGAATGTCCTGACAGGGCGCCAGAAGCCGCTCCACTGATCCCGCCTGAGCAATAATCGGCTGAAAACTGACAGAAATATAGGGATGGGCCGTATTTCGCTCCCTTGACCGGCCTGCGACACGCGCGCCAGATGCGGACGTCATGTCCCGCCTCTTTCCCTCCTCGAACCAACGGTCCGGTCTGTCTGCGCTTGCAGTCATCGCCGTGGTTCTTCTGGGATTTCTGGGGCAGCTGGTCCTTCAGGGATGTGCCTATCCCGAAGAAAGTCCGCGGGCGACGATCGAGCGCCTGACGGGGATCGACATTGCGCCGTCACCCATGGTGATGACCGGGCCCATGCCCGGAACGACGGCCGGACAGCATCACCACCACCATTCCCATGACGGCACCTGCCCGCTCTGTCCGCTGTTGCAACTGCTTGCGGTCATCCTGGCCAGTCTGCCCCTCGTGCCCGCCCGTAGGACCACAAGCCGTCAGATCCGGCAACACCCGGGCACACCACGCGCGCCGCCTGCGATCTGGCGTCTGCTTCCACCGTCCCGGGGACCACCTCGCCTCGTCTGACCCCCATCGTGGTCATGGCGGAGGACGGGACTTCCTGCGGTCTGCCCGTTTCGGGCGGCTCTTCAGGACGTGATTCGCCGTGACTGGATTTCAGACCAGTCGAGGATGCGGATCATGCTCCCCTTTTTCAGCCCCCGCGCAGGCGGTGCACCTCACGTGCGCCCGTACCTGGCGGCCATCATTTTGACCCTGAGCGCCTTTTCAGGGGCCTCTGCTCAGGAAACCCTGCCCCAGCCGGGCTCCGTCGAAGCCGGCAAAGCCGAACATCTGACCGTCAATGGTGTGCGCCAGCCCCGGACAACCAGCGCGGATACGGCGCATCTTCTGGACCATGCACTGGGCTACAGCACCTATTCCGCAGGGGGTGTTTCCGCCCTACCCGTCCTGAACGGCATGGCCGATGACCGAGTGGCCACACTCGTGGACGGGATGCGGATTGATGCGGCCTGCCCGAATCACATGAACCCGGCCATGTCCTATGTCGATCCGGACAGCGTGTCCCGCGCCGTGGCGATTGCGGGCATCACGCCCGTCAGTCTGGGCGGGGACAGCATCGGCGGCACCGTGGAGATCGAGCGGAAAGACCCGCTCTTTGCGAAAGCGGGCAATATCCTCGTGACCGGACATGTGCGTGGCGACTATCGCAGCAATGGCGGCGGCTCCGGTGCTTCCGGGTCCCTGACCGTCGCCAATGAGATGTTCAGTCTGCGCTATACGGCGTCCTATTCCCATGCCAGCGACTATCAGGCTGGCGGAAACGGACAGCACGTGCGGTCCACGGATTACCTGAGCTTCAACCATGCGGTGACGCTGGGCGTGAAGAAGGCCAATCATCTGCTGGCCCTGACGTTCGGTCAGCAGGACATCCCGTATGAAGGCTTTCCCAACCAGTATATGGACATGACGAACAACCGTTCGACCTTCGTGAACGGCAAGTACAAGGGCGACTTCAACTGGGGCACGCTGGATGTGCGCGGGTCGTGGCAGCGGGTGACGCATGTCATGGACATGCTGTCGGACAAGGGCGGTCACAGTGCCACCACGGGTATGCCGATGAACACGGATGCGCGGACGGCGGCTTATGCGATCAAGGCGACCATTCCGCTCGGGCTGAAGCATACGCTGAAGCTGGGCAGTTCCTTCGATCATAACGGGCTGAACGACTGGTGGCCGCCTTTGCAGGGCAGCACGATGATGGGGCCTGGCACCTATCACAACATCAATAACGGCCATCGGGACCGGCTGGGCCATTTCGTGGAATGGGATGCACAGTGGCTGCCACGCTTTTCCACGCAGCTCGGGTTCCGCAATGACGTCGTGATGATGAATACGGGGAAGGTCGCCCCCTATTCCTGGAGCAGCATGATGTCGATGGCGGATGCTGCCGCAGCCGAGACATTCAACAAGGCGTCACGCGGCCGGACGGACGTCAATTTCGATGTCACGGCAACGGGGCGATGGAAGCCGCTGGACAGCCTGTCCATTGAAGGTGGCTATGCCCGCAAGACGCGCTCGCCGAACCTGTATGAGCGTTATGCCTGGGGCATGGGCAGCATGGCGACGCGCATGACCGGCTGGTTTGGCGATGGCAACGGCTATGTGGGGAACCTGAACCTGTCGCCCGAAGTCGCCAATACGGCCAGCGTGACGGTGGACTGGCATGACCCCAACCCGATGCAGCGCTGGGACCTGAAGATCCAGCCGTTTTACACCTACACGCACAACTACATTAACGTCCGCCGCCTGGGCAGCTTCTCGAACGGGCTGTCGATGCTGGGTTTCGTCAACCACAATGCCCAGAGCTACGGCATCAACGCCTCTGGGTCCGTACGTCTTTGGGACAGGCCGGCTTACGGACGGGGCGAGCTTGTCGGGAACATCAACTGGGTCCGCGGCGTGGATTTGGTGACGCATTCGGGCCTGTATCACCAGATGCCGACGAATGGTGTGATCGGGCTGCACGAGACGTACGAGAACTGGACGGGACGCGTCGAAGTAACGCTCGTGAAGTCCAAGGACACCGTGGACTGGCTGCGCAACGAGCCCCGCACGCCGGGCTATGCGCTGCTGGGGCTTGGGGGGAGCTATCGCTGGCGGTATTTCACCCTCAATGCCGAACTGGCGAACGTGCTGAACCAGCGATACTACCTGCCCCTCGGCGGGCTCTCGCTGGGGGATTACGACGCCACAGGCATTCTGGAGCCGTTGCCGGGAATGGGGCGGTCCTTCAACATGAGCCTGACCGCCGCATTCTGAAAGAGAACCGGGAGCGCGTCAGACGCTCTCGGCAACCCAGTTCCGCTTCTTCGTCGCCAAACCAATGCCAGGGTTGAAGCAGTTGCAAGGATCAAGGCTGCGGTAATGGGCAACCATTTCCTCGGGCGCCTTGTAGAGATGCCCGACATTGTGTTCGGCCGGATAGCGCGCCCCGCGGGCATCCAGTCCGGGGAGCATGTCGTGCTCCACCTGCATGGCGTTGTAGCCCTTCTTGATCACGTAATCCTGGTGCATCACGTGGCAGAAAAAGTGGCCGTAATAGAGTTTGACGATGATCCGGTCTTCGATTTCCTTGGGAAGGACCTCGAACCACTCACGGTCGTTGCGGCGCAGGGCAACGTCGAGCGCCACGATGTCTTCAGCGGTTTTCGTATGGACCGCACGGTAACGCACGGCCGCACCGGCTGCGGCGAAACGGTGCAGGAAGGCGCGTGTGCCTTCATCCGGCGTACACTCGAAGAAGGCACCGCCCGTGCTTGAGGCCCACTGCTCCAGATAGGCGCGGACGGGTGCGGTCATATGGGCGGAGACCTTGAGCATCAGGTGATGCTCGAAGCGGTCGCGGTAATCGCACATGCGCTGGGGAAGCTGTTTCGGCAGGAAGCGGCTGAGGAACTGCATCGCCAGATCGCTGAAATGATCGGACAGGAAGGGCAGGCGCTGCGCAAAAACGTCAAACCTAGACTTCATGGAGAAGAACATCGGCAGGTATTTCGTGCCGAAATAGCGGATAACCGCGAAGGTATCCTTGCCGTATTTTTCGGCGATATTGAACGCATCGCGGTGCAGGTACTCACCGGCGATCGGCAGCTCGTCGAAATGGGTCAGAACATGGCGGCGGAGGTCTTCGAGGTCGGATGTGTTGTTCGTCCCGATATAGAACACGCCCGGATTCTTGTTGGCTTCGAACGTGTCGAGACGGACAGCAAACACGACCAGCTTGCCCGCACAGCCCGCGGCCTCGTACCAGCGGTTGGGGTCGGCATTGAAACGGGCGGGAGTGTCGGCGTCCACGTCGCGGACATGGATGGCATAGTTCTCGTCGTGACCACGACCGGCCTTCCAGTCGATGGCATTTTCCGGAAGCTGACCGGCTTGCACGGCGGCAAGGACCTGCTCGGGATTACCTTCAATACGGATACCCAGATGGTTGACGAGGTGGAGCTTGCCGTCCTCGCCCATCTGGCCGAACAGGGCCATCTCGGTAAAAGCCGGTCCACGCTGCACCAGCGCGCCACCGGAATTGTTGCTGACGCCGCCCAGAACCGAGGCGCCAATACAGGACGAGCCGATGACAGAATGAGGCTCACGGCCAATGGCAGCGAGTTTTTCTTCCAGATCATGCAGGGTGGAGCCCGGCAGGCAGACGACCTGCTTGCCCTCACCGATCAGGTGAATGCCGTCCAGGCGGTTCGTGCTGATGATGACGACATCGCGGTCATAGTCGTTGCCGTCAGGGGTAGAACCACCGGTCAGGCCGGTATTGGCGGCCTGCATGATGATGATCCGGCCCGTTTCGGCACAGAGTTTCGCAGCGCGCCACAGTTCCACCAGGCTGCCCGGCTGAAGCACCGCCACAACGTCACCCATGCCGAAGCGGAAGCCCTTGCGGAAGCGGTAGGTCGCCGACGGCTTCGTCAGAACGTGCCGCGCGCCCACAATGGCCCGCAGGGAGTGGATGAGCGAGGCATTGCTGACCTCGGAACTGCCTTTTAGTGACGCTGACATTCTGTTGTCTTTCCTGCCGCCAAAGTGATCGCCGCTGGTCCTAACATGGTGTTGCAAGAAACCGCTCTTCAACCCTGCGTGTTATTTAACGCGCCCAAAAAGACGTTCAAGTTCACGCCGTGTCAGTTTGAGCCATGTCGGCCGTCCATGCGAGCAAGTATTTGCACGCGGTGTCAGTTCCATCTCGCGCAACAGGGCATCCATTTCCTCAGGCTTGAGGCGACGACCTGCACGGATGCTACCATGACATGCCATGCGCGCGAGAATGGCATCCAGATGATGCGAGAAACTTCCCGTACTGGCAGCGTCCAGATCCGGATCACTGGCCAGTTCGTCGGCAATATCTTTCAGGAGACCCTGAATGTCCTGAGCGCCCAGAAGGGCCGGCACCGAGCGCAAAAGAACACTGCCGGGGCCGAAGGATTCAAGATCGATCCCCAGTTTTGACAGGTCTTCGGCCCGGGCCATGAGGGCTTCCGCCTCGCGACGCGGCAGGTCCACCACTTCCGGCAGGAGCAGAGCCTGCGACCGCAGCGTGCCGCCATTGGCGTACTGTTCGCGCAGGCGTTCATGGGTCAGGCGCTCATGGGCGGCATGCTGGTCCACGAGGACGAGGTCCCCATCAGGAGCGAGGGCCAGGATATAGGTATCGAAGACCTGCGCGATGGCAGCACCCAGCGGGAATGCAGGATCGAGCGCTTCGGGCTGCTGCGGAGCACGGGCAGCGGGGGCGAAAGCCGGGTCCGTTTCCGCAAAACCCGGTCGGACCAGAGACCGAGTGGCGTCCGGCAGAGGCGAGGATCGCGGAGCATAACCGGTCGGAAGGCTGCCCTGTAGCGGTACGGAAGCCGGAGCTTCCCGTGGCTCCGGCGGCCGGGGCGGATAGACGATGGACGGCCGCGAACCGAAGCTCGCATGAATGCCACCACCGCCATTCGAACCATGACCCAGCGCCCGGCCCAGACCGCCAATCACGAGAGACCGGATTTCGGCTTCGTCGGCAAACCGCAGCTCCGTCTTGGCAGGATGGACGTTCACGTCCAGCCGTTCCAGCGGCACGGTCAGATGCAGCGCCATGACCGGGAAGCGGCCACGCTCGATCACGGGGCGGTAGGCCACGCGGATGGCGGTCCGGAGCATGGGGTCCGTGACCGGGCGATTGTTGACCAGAATGAACTGCCCAGATCCGGTGGCGCGGGTGCGGGCCGGCCCGCAGGCGAAGCCAGACAGACGCACGGCCCCGCGCTGTTCGTCGAGCGGGATCAGCGTGTCAGGAGTCGTGTCCAGAACGGAAGCTGCCCGAGCAATGGGGCTCTGCTCGGGCAAATCGAACAGCACCTTGTCGTCCAGCAGGACGCGCATGGCGCAATGAGGCGCGGACAGGGCCAGACGACGCATGACGGATTCGGCATGGCTGCTTTCGACACGCGCACTCTTGAGGAACTTGCGCCGCGCCGGGGTGGCAAAGAACAGGTCTGTCACAACGATGCGCGTGCCGACCGGACCGGAGGCAGGCTGGGGCGGCGTGATGACACCCCCATCCACCCGGATGCACCAGGCGGTATCGGACTCCGGCGTGCGGGACGTGATGGACAGGCGCGCGCTGGCACCGATGGACGGCAGTGCCTCGCCCCGGAAGCCCAGCGTGCGGATCTGGACGAGGCGTTCGTCCTGAAGTTTGGAGGTACAGTGCCGCTCGACGGCCAACTCCAGTTCGACCGGGGTCATGCCGCAACCATTGTCGGTGACGTCGATCCGGTCCGTCCCGCCGGCACGCAGGGCGACCACGATGCGGGTTGCCCCGGCATCAATGGCGTTCTCCACCAGTTCCTTCAGCGCAGCGGCGGGACGTTCAATGACTTCACCAGCCGCAATCAGATCAATGACATGGCCGGAAAGACGACGGATTGTGGGGCGGGGAAAGGACGGGGCCTCGGACACGATGCCTCCTCATCGTCCGGACAGGGGCCGGACGGCAGACAGGACCGTCCCGTCCACCCAATCAGGGGCAGTCGGGACGGAGGGTACTTCAGAGAACGCCGAGGAAGGCCTTCTTCTTTCTGACGGTCGGGGTCGCACCCGTTGCGGGATTGCGGCCCAGGGCCGAGTTCTCGCGGATACGGCGGTTTTCGGCGTCACCATCGACGACAGAACCGGCATTGCCGCCCTTCCAGAACATCAGGTTATCCACGAAACCGGCATCGGCCGCGCCAAGCTCGGCGTTGTTCGGTGCGCTGGCGGACTTGTCCACCTGTCCGACCAGTGCAGTCTGGCCGGTGCTGCCCTTGCCGGAATCCGGATGCAGGGCCGTATCCGGCGACAGGGTTTCGAGAGCCTGCATCCGCGGGCTTTCGTCCGGACGATGCGCATCTGCGGCACCGGGGAGCTGCATCTGCTCGGAAGGCGGCATGGAGAGCGGAGCGCGGGTCGTGACGGTGTACTCGTCGGGCATGGCCCGTTCGAGACCGATCGCGCGTGAGACATCGGCGCCCGAGCAGCCCGAAAGCAGCAGGCCGACGGAAGCCATGGCACCCATCTGGACACTGAGACGGGCAACGGAAAGACGGTTACGGCGCATGGAGGGCCCCTGGGACGCGATCATGATGCAACACTCCTACAGTCCGCGCGACGCGGGGGCAAGCCATTGGAACAAGTTCCGCAATCGCATCACTTGGCAGCGGCCTGACGTTCCGCGAGCAGGGAGTCGATCAGCCAGACGATGACGCCGCAGACGATCCCTGAATCCGCGATATTGAAGACATACCATGACCAACCGAACGCATGGGCGTGCAGGAAATCCACAACCGCCCCATAGCGCAGGCGGTCGATGACATTGCCGATGGCACCACCGGCAATCGCACCACAGGACGCCGCCACGAGCGTGCGCTTCGTGCGGGTCAGGGTCCAGACCAGAAGCCCTACGGCGATCAGGGAAACCGCGCAGAAAATCCACGGTCCCCGGCTGCCGAGGCCGCCGAACATGCCGAACGTCACGGCATGGTTCCAGACCATCGTGAAGTTCAGGAACGGCAGGATTTCGACCGATCCCCGGTCCGGCAGATGGTAAACATAAAGGATCCAGTCCTTGCTGGCCTGATCCAGAACGAGGACCAGAACCAGCAGGGCAAATCCCAGAACCATGCGGCCTGTGCGGCTCATGCCCTCATGCCACAGGGACATCAGGCACTCACCACGTCGATGCAGCGGCGGCACAGCGCCGGATGTTCGGTGTTCTCGCCCACTTCGGGCAGAACCTTCCAGCAGCGGGCGCATTTATGGCCCGGCGCACGCTCGACCTGCGGGCCGCCATGCGCCGTGTCACCCGGCAGCAGTTCGGTTTCGGCATGGGACGTGATGAGCAGTTCGGCCCAGTCCAGCCCGCCGAAAATCCCGGCCTCTTCCTGCGACAGAGGCAGCGTGACGCTGGCTTCGAGCGAGGAGCCGATCGTGCCGTCACGGCGGGCCGTTTCCAGCTCGGTCGTGATCAGGCGGCGATAGGCACGGATGTCTTCCCAGCGGTTGCCGAGTTCCGGGTCGTTCCACTCGGCGTCCGGCTCAAAGAACTGTGCAAGATGAACGCTATCCTCCTCGCCGAAGCGGGCCTGCCAGGCTTCCTCGGCCGTGAAGACGAGGACGGGCGCCAGCCAGGTGCAGAGCGCGCGATGCAGGGCGTCCAGCACCGTGCGGGCTGCACGGCGCGTCGGATCGGACGGGGCGTCGCAGTAGATCGCGTCCTTGCGGATGTCGAAATAGAAGGCCGAAAGATCGGTGGTGCAGAAGCCGTGCAGTGCCGGATAGACACTAACCCACTGATGCGTCTCGACCGCACTTGCGATCAGGCCGCGCTGTTCGGTCAGGCGGTGCAGGATGTACTGCTCCAGTGGCGGCAGATCGGCGTAGGGCATGGCTTCTTCGGGCGTGAAGCCGTCCAGGGCGCCGAGCAGCCAGCGCAGCGTATTGCGCAGACGGCGATAGAGTTCGCCCTGCTGCTTGAGGATGTCCTGCCCGATGCGGAGATCTTCATTCGTATCGGAGTTCAGGACCCACAGGCGCAGGATGTCGGCGCCAAGGCTTTCGGTCACGTCCGAAGGGGCCACGACATTGCCCAGCGACTTGGACATCTTGCGGCCCTGCTCGTCCATGACGAAGCCATTGGTCACAAGCGCCTTGTAGGGTGCCACACCCATCGTCCCCACGCTTTCCAGCAGGGAGGACTGGAACCAGCCGCGATGCTGGTCAGAACCTTCAAGATAAAGATCGGCCGGGAAGTTCAGACCTTCCTGCCCCAGATCGAAGCGATGGGTGGACCCGCTCTCGAACCAGACGTCCACGATGTCGAAGACCTGTTCGTAATCGGCGGGATCCCGGCCTTCACCCAAGAAAAGCGACGGGTCGGCTTCATACCAGACGTCCGCTCCCTTTTCGCGGAAGGCCTCGACGATGCGCTGCATGACGGCCGCATCGCGCAGGACTTCACCGGTGCGCTTCTCGACGAAGACCGCGATCGGCACGCCCCAGGCGCGCTGGCGGGAGATGCACCAGTCGGGGCGCTGCTCGATCATGGAGGTCAGGCGACGGCGGGCGGCTTCGGGGACGAAGGTGACGTTGTCGAGCGCACTCAGGGCTTTTTCGCGCAGCTTCGTCTCGCCATCCATCGCGATGAACCACTGCGGCGTGGCGCGGAAGATGATCGGCGCCTTGGAACGCCAGGAATGCGGATAGGAATGACGGACCGTTCCGCGGGCCATCAGGCCGGTGGCGGGGGCGTCGTCATGTTCGGCGGACTGGCGGGCTTCGGTCAGCAGGTCGCAGACCGGATCGGCCGCCTTGAAGACATGGATGCCGGCCAGATGCGGAACCCACGGAGCATAACGGCCGTCATCCTGTACGAGTTCGGGGACTTCGATGCCGTACTGGCGGCAGAGCATGAAGTCGTCCTGACCGTGGGACGGCGCCATGTGGACGAGGCCCGTACCGGCATCGGTCGTAACGAAATCGCCCGGCAGCATCGGCACGTCATACTCATAGCCACGGCCACGAAGCGGATGGGCGCAGACCGCGCCTTCAAGCCCGTTGCCCGGCAGGGTGTAGAGGATGTGATGGGCGGTAATGCCCGTCTCCGTGCAGAACGCGTCCACACGATCCTCGGCCACCAGAAGCTTGGCACCCTGCGGAACCACGCTGTTCTCGTTCGTCTCATCGACGCGCAGGACGACATAGGTGATGTCCGGGCCGTAGGCGAGCGCGCGGTTGGCCGGGATGGTCCAGGGCGTGGTCGTCCAGATGACGGCCGAAACCCCGTTCAGGGCGTGGGCGGGCGTCGGGTCCTTGATGATCGGGAAGGCCACGAAGATCGTCGTGGAGTCGATGTCGTGATATTCGATCTCGGCTTCGGCCAGGGCCGTCTTCTCGACCGGGCTCCACATGACGGGGCGCAGGCCACGATAGAGGCTGCCATTGAGCAGGAACTTGCCGATTTCGTCGACGATCTTGGCTTCGGAGCTGAAGTCCATCGTCACATACCGGTTGGCCCATTCGGCCTGAACGCCGATGCGCTTGAAGTCCTCGGCCTGCTTCTGCACCCATTCGGCAGCGTACTGGCGGCATTCGGCGCGGAACTGGAGCAGGGGCACCTGATCCTTGTCCTTGCCGGCCTTGCGATACTGCTCCTCGATCCGCCATTCAATCGGCAGGCCGTGGCAGTCCCAACCCGGAAGATAGCGGACCTCATACCCCGACATGCGATGGGCGCGATTGATGACGTCCTTCATCACCTTGTTCAGGGCATGCCCGATGTGAATGTGACCATTGGCGTAGGGCGGTCCGTCATGAAGCGTGAAGACGGTACGTCCCTTCCCGACCTCGCGGATCTTTTCGTCCAGTCCCGTAGCGGCCCAGCGGGCGAGCGTTTCAGGCTCGCGCTTGGGCAGGCCGCCGCGCATCGGAAAACCGGTGCGGGGGAGGAACACGGTATCGCGGTAGCGGTCCTGCTGTTCCTTGAAGGCGGCGACGGAAGGATCGGGAGTCTTATCGGACATGAGGGACGAGCCAGTTTCGGTCATTCACACAAAGGGTGGGTTATATGGAGATCGCGAGCCAATCCGGTCAAGTCCGCGTTAAAGGCGGCAGCAATGCAGGGCTGCCCCAAAGCGGGTTGCCGGGGCGGCGGGACTCGCGGATGATGGGCAATATGGCGCTTTTTTCAGAAGGCAGAACCGTGAACGCACTTCGTCTCTTCCAGTCTTTTGCAGGAGCCGTTCTGGGTGTCTGTACGGGGTTCAGCATGGCCGCACACGCGCAGGCGCCCCGTTGCCCGGCAGCGGCAAGCGTGCCGGACAAGGCCCGGATGGCGCAGATGTTCCAGACGGCACCGGACCGGGGCTTCCTGTGGAAAGTGACGAAGGACGGTCACTCGTCCTGGCTGTATGGGACGCTGCATATCGCAAAACAGGACTGGCTGCTGCCCGGCCCCCTGACACGTGCCGCGATCCTGCACAGCAGCGAGGTCGCCCTTGAGCTTGATCTGAATGCCCCGGACACGGCCACCACGCTGCGCCAGCCGGAAGATCCCGCCCGATGGGCACATCTCGTACAATCGGGGCGCAAGGCGAAAGTGGATGCGCTGATGGACCAGCAATGCGTGCCCAGCGCGGCATTCGCACATGTGGCGGTCGGCGTGGAGGCGGCAGGCGTCGAATCCCTGGCGTCACGCCAGAACGGATATTATCCGGATTATGCTGTGGATGGCGTTCTGCAGGGCATGGCGGGCAGTCTGAAAAAGCCACTGATCGGGCTGGAGACGGTGCAGATGCAGCGGGACCTGCTGATCGGTCCGGACGCTGCGGATGAGGACGCGTTCATTGATGACATCGTCAAGGGCGTGTCTTCCGGCAAGACGCAGGGCGAGAACCAGCATCTGGCGGAGATGTGGGCAGCGAGCGACGTGAAACGGCTGGATCGTTATCAGGACTGGTGCGACTGCCTGAATACCGCGCAGGAGCGACGCTTCATGACGCGGCTTCTGGATGATCGGAATGTCGGCATGGCGCAGAAAATCGAGAAGATCCATGAGAGCGGGACATCGCTGTTCGCAGCCGTGGGTTCCCTGCACATGGCGGGGCCGAAGGGGCTGCCCGCCCTGCTTCGCAAGGACGGGTTCGAGGTCCAGCAGATCGTACCCGCACTCTGATGAAACGGATCGTTCAGAAATTCCTGGGCCGCAAAGCGCCCACCCGCCGTCCCGAGCCTCCTGTCCTCCCACCGCAGATCGAGGAAATCAGGCAGGGCGCGCTCAAGGGACAGCACCTTCAGATCGTACAGTGGGGGCAGGTGCTGCTGGACAGCGTGTATGTTCCGCGTGATCCGGTGGCAGCGCTGGACTGGTTCACGATTGCGGCCAATGCCGGGTTCGGACCAGGGCATAACATGCGCGGACGGTGCTTCCAGTTTGGCTGGGGTTGCGGGAAGGACCTTCAGCAGGCAGCGCGCTGTTATGAAGCTGCCGCGGCGGCTGGAGACGAATGGGGCCGGTACAATCTGGGTATCATGACCATGCGCGGGATCGGCATGGAGACAGATCTGGCGCGGGCGCTGGACCTGTTCCGCACCGCGGCAAATAACGGCCATGCAAAATCCATGAACCTGTATGCGCGGTTTCTGGAAGAAGGATGGGTTGTGCCGCAGGATCGGGCGGCAGCGCTGGACTGGTATCGGAAATCAGCGGAAGGCGGCGATTACCGGGGGCAGCACAATCATGCCACGGCGCTTGTGGATGCCGGGAAGATCGATGAGGCGCTGGGCTGGTGGCGCAAGGCCGTCGTGGATGCGACGTCCGACATTCTGCTGGCGATGGACCAGAAACTGACGACGCTGGGCCCAAAAAGCGACGCGGACCTGCTGGAGCGGGTGCGCAAACGCCTGAAGGAGATGGGAATTTCTCCGTCAGGCGCGGCTGTTTCGGTCAGTAATTCGCCGAAAGGTTGAAGAGGAAGGACCGGCCGACAGCCGGGGTGGCACGGTCGCTGAACAGGTTGCTGTAGTTCAGCCGGTTGTCGAGGTTGTAGCCGTTCATGGCGACGCGCCAGTGCTTGCCGAAATTGTGGGAAATCACGGCATCCCATTCCACGGTGGCGGGCACTGCCGCTGTATTGGTGGCGTTCAGGTAGACACCATCACGCCAGGTCAGACCACCACCGAACGTGACGTTCCACGGGCGGTTCGGCGCGATCGTGTAGGTGGACCAGATGGTAGCGGAGTTCTTCGGCGCGTACTGGATGCGCTTGCCGACATCAGCCGCCGTCAGGGACGAGACGGTTGTGGCGTCGTAATAGGCGTAAGTGCCGATCATGGTCCAGTTCTTCAGGATTTCGCCCGAAACGCTGAGTTCAACGCCCTGGTTACGCTGACGATCGCTGGACGAAGACACATCCCCCGTCGAAGGGTCGGTCATGAGGGCGTTGCCCTTTTCCAGACGGAACACGGACGCCGTAAAGCCCATGCGACCGTGAAAGGCGTTATACTTCGCACCCAGTTCGTAAAGACTGCTGCGTTCGGGACTGAAACCCTGCGTCGTGGATTTCAGGGGTTCGGAGCTGTTCGTCACGTACAGGCCCAGCGGCGTGGTGGACTGGGCCCAGTTGAAATAGACCATGATGTTGCTGTTGGGCGTGTACATCAGGCTGACGGTCGGATTGAACGTATCCTGTGTCTGTCCGTAAGACACGCCGGCGCCGGCCGTTCCGCCATTGGCGGAGTAGTGGCTGTCCCAGTGATCCCAGCGGAAGCCGCCACGGATCGAGAACCAGGGTGCCAGCCACATCTGTTCGGAGAAGAACGCGCCGACATCGGTGGCATCGCCCGTCTTGTACATGGCATGACCGACACCGGAGATGTTCACGAGATTTCCGCTGTACTGACCCAGCGATCCGAGCAGGAGACCCGGCTGGGTGGCGGACGGGTGGAGCAGGCTTGTCGTGTCAGTTTTCGTGCCGTTCTGCCCGTTGAAATTGTACGCGTAGTTCGTGCGACGGTCATAGACATGCGAGATATCGACGCCGGCGATCATCTGGTGACGGATGCTGCCGGTCGAGAACTTCGCGATGCCCGAGAACACATCCTGCACGGACCAGTCGTTCTGCTGATAGGGCTCCGGACCGCCCAGATGGCCACGCCGGTTGATGGTCGCCGCTTCAGGATCAGTGAAATACTCGGCAGCGCAGGTCGTATCGCAGCCCGGTTGTGATGCGGAGAAGTACCGGCTGTACATGCCACCACGCGCATCGTTGTAGAACGTGATGTTCTTGTTCAGGTCGAATTTCAGGCGCGCCGTCAGCATGTCCACATTCGACGCATCCTGATCATAGGTCGTGCCGTACCAGTTGTTGCGATTCAGGCCATATTCCGTCAGTGGCTTTGCAACGCGCGTTCCCGGCTTGGTGACGACCGGCACACCATAATCCGGCACGCGGTTGTCCGTCTGGTGGAAATATTCCAGCGTGAAGGTCGTGCGCTTGCCCAGACCGAAGGCAATGGACGGTGCAATACCCCAGCGATGGGAAAAGACATTGTCCCGGCCGACCGTGTTGTTCTCGTTGCCCATGCCCGTGATACGGATGGCCGTGGAGTCACCGATCTGCTTGTTGAAATCGAGCGTGCCACGATAATAGGCGCCCGACCCACCTGAGAAGCCGCCGCTGTAGCTGTCCCCGAGATGCGCGACCTTGGTGGTGATGTTGATGGCGCCACCCGTTGTGCCATTCCCGAAGACTTCCGAAGACGGCCCTTTGATGACCGAAACGTGGTCGTAATCGAAACTGTCGCGGGTATAGACGCCAAAATCGCGCAGGCCGTTCTCATAGATGTCGTTCTGCGCCTGGAAACCGCGGATCAGGAACTGGTCCCCCGCCATGCCGCCCTCGCCTTCACCGACCGACGCGGTAATGCCCGGCACGTTGCGCAGGGCCTCGTCGAGCGATTTGACGTTCTGCTGTTCCATCAGGAGCTTGGGCACGACGTTGATCGTCTGCGGCGTATGCATGACGTCTTCGGGCATCCGGCCAATGCCGATGGGGGTCTGCAACGTGTTCATCGGAGAGCCGATGACCTGCAGATGTTCGGTTTCCTCAGGCGTTGCGACGATGCTGTTGTCCGCCGTTTTTAGAGCAGATCCCGATGTAGGAGCTTTCGGCGGAAGGGCCTTGGGCGTCTGGGCGCTAGCTGCGTCGTTTTTGGGAACCGGGTGACGACGGGCCTTGTGATGATGCCGGGTGTCGCCCTGTGCGTGTGCGGCGGAACAGACGAGCGTCAGCCCTGCGGCAAGAGATAGCGGACCCAGAGGGTGGCGGGGTGTTCTGGACGACATCGGATCACGATCCTGCAAACGAAAACGGATGCTGTCCTTAAAGAGTTAATGCGACTAATTCTCAATACAGATTCAGCAACATTGCGAAAGATTCTCATTCTCCATGTCGAAGCGTGGCATAAATGACACAGAACGATACGTAACAAAAACCCCTTTCCCGGACCGGAAAAGGGGATTTGACGGCGCTGAAAAAGGGAAAAACCGGGGACGTCAGGCGCCCAGGATGGACCGGGCCTGCGCAGCATCTGCGGCGATCTGGGTCTTGAGTTCGTCCAGACCGGAGAACCGCTTTTCCTCACGCAGCAGGGCGATCAGGGCGACACTGAGAATCTGGCCGTACAGGTCCTCGTTGAAATCAAAGAGATGGACTTCGAGCCGGCTTTCCTGACCGTCATTGATGGTCGGACGACGGCCGATATTCGCAACGCCGGGAATAACCCGGCCATCCGGCAACGTGACGCGCGCGGCATAGACGCCGCGTGCAGGTTCGACATGCTGGGTCAGGGGAATGTTGGCAGTCGGGAAACCGAGGAGGCGTCCACGCTGGTCTCCGTGCATGACGGGACCGGTGATGCTCCAGGGACGGCCAAGTTCCTGCGCCGCGCGCTCGGGATAACCTTCCTGCAGCAGGCGACGGATGCGGCTTGAGGAGATCGGACCGCCCTCATCGGAAAGCTGGGGCACGATGGTCAGACCGATTCCATGGGGTGCCAGAAGGGTTTCAAGCCGCTCGATATTGCCGGTGCGTCGGTGGCCGAACGCGAAATCCGCTCCGCAGGCCACATGCGCCACGCCAAGGCCGTTCACCAGCACGTCGTTCACGAACTGATCGGCGCTTAGACGGGAAAACTCCGCATCGAACAGAATCTGGAAGACATGATCCACGCCCTGTTCACCAAGAGCAGCGGCGCGGACATCCGGTAGCATCAGGCGGAACGGCGGATCCTGCGGGCGGAACAGCGTGCGGGGATGGGGATCGAAAGTGACGACCGAAAGTGGGTGATCGGGACGTGCCATCCGCAGCGTATCGAGCAGATGGACATGCCCGCGATGCACGCCGTCGAAATTGCCCAGGGCCGCAACCGTATTGCGGGCAGAGGCAGGAATATTGCGCCAGTCCGTATGCAGGATCATGCGACGGGCAGGCCGAACTGGGTGGAGACGGCGTTGAGGTCTGGGGCCTGCGGTACGCCCGGATGGGGGACAGTGCCGTCCTGCTCACGAACGAGCTGACAGACGGTCAGCCCTGCCCTCTGGGCAGCGTCCAGTTCGGCGCCGATATCGGACAGGAACAGGATTTCGTGTGCGGGCAGGCCGACAGCGGCTGTAATCTTTTCATAGGAGGCTGCGTCTTTTTTTCCGCCGGTCGAAAGATCGAAGAAATCCTCGAACAGCGGCGTCAGATCACCCTGTTCGCTATGGCCGTAGAGCAGCTTCTGGGACGGGATGGAGCCGGACGAGTAGACAGCCAGACGCAGACCACCCTTTGACCATGCTTCCAGAGCGGGCGGGACATCGGGATAGAGATCCGCCTTCAGGGTGCCGTCCTCGAAACCCTGACGCCAGGTCAGGCCCTGAAGCGTCTTGAGGGGTACGGCCTTCACGTCCGTCTTCATCCAGTCCTGACAGACCTTCAGCGGGTCCTGCCCCGGATGCTCCATGACGATATCTGCACGGGCGCCCATAACTATCGGGTTCGTATGGTCCTGCATCAGGGCCGGGAGGGCTTTCGCGGCGTAGGGAAACATGACGTCCCGCACGAAAGAGATCGGCAGGGTTGTGCCCTCGATATCAAGCAGAACGAGACGGATCATGGGAGACTTTCAGGAGTTGCCGGAGGCTTCGGCAGGCACTTCGGCCGGAAAACGGTTGGCAATGTCATCGCCGGTATACTGCGCGATCCAGCCGGTCGTATCGGTGAAGACGCGCAGGGCCACGACATCCGGGGACGGCCCGGCGTCGAACCAGTGCGGAATGCCTGCGGGAACGGAGATCAGGTCGCCTTGTGTGCACAGGACGGAATAGACGCGACCGCGGATATGCAGGACGAACGCCCCCTGCCCATGCACGAAGAAGCGGACTTCGTCTTCGCTGTGGGTGTGCTCGGACAGGAATTTTTTCCGAAGCTCGGGGAGGTTCGGCGTGGACGCGTTGATCCGCACCACATCCGCACTGCCCGCACCTGTCTCACCCATCAGCGTATCGAGATAGGGACGATAGGCGTCCAGCACCTCTTCTGCCGGCGCGTCGGGCGCCGGTGTGACGGGAGCGGACCAGCGGTCGAAGCGGATGTTGTGAGGGCGCAGGGTCTCTGCGATCTCGCCGGGCGTGGTGACGTCCAGCAGAATCGTATCGGGAGCATCGTCGCGATAGACGGTCAGACGGCTCATGATCAGGCCTTCTTCTGCAGACGGGCCAGTTCGCAGGCCAGCAGGAACTCGAGCCCTTCGAGACGGGCCAGGGCCGTGAACATGTCCTTGCCCCAGACATACACGCCATGGCCGCGGATCAGATAGCCAAGACGCATGTCCGCGAGCTTTGGTGCGACGACCGTAGCCAGACGCGCGATGTCCTGATCGTTATGAAACAGGGGCAGTTCGAGGCTGGTATCGTGGGTCGTCTGGCCCTCGAACACCTTGAGGACCTCATAGCCTGCCAGCATGATCGCGTCGGAGGGTTCATCCATGGACAGGATGGTCGCAGCCACGGAGTGACCATGCAGCACGGCCCCGATTGCGGGATCATGCGCATAAAGCTGCGTGTGCAGGAGCGTTTCCGCGCTGGCACGGTTTGCGGGATCGACCGGAACACCATCGGGGGTAATCTCGATGACGTCGCTGTCCGTCAGGAAACCCTTGTGGCCACCCGAGCGCGTGATCGCGATGCGACCGTCCGGCAGGCGGCAGGACAGATTCCCCGCCGTGGCCGGAACCCAGCCGCGCTGGTCCATCCGCTGGCCAGCCTGCACGATCTGACGGCAGGCATTGCCCCAGCTTTCATCAACCTTGAGGTTCTGCATCAGACCTGGTTGCGGTGCGTTTCGCTGCTGGTCGTCTGGCTGTAGCCAGGATTCTGGTTCGGCGGAGAGATGTGACCCGGAGCCTGCGTGGCGTCCGTCGCGGTCATGGATTCATCGTCGGCCATGTTCTTTTTGAAGGACTTGATGCCCTTCGCGAAGTCTCCCATCAGGCCGCTGATCTTGCCGCCGCCGCCAAACACGACGAGCAGGACGACCGCCAGGATCAGCCAGTGAACGGGGCTCATGCTGCCCATAATGTATTACTCCGAAAAGCCAAGGCCACCATCATGTGGCAAGGCTTGGGCGATTGTGCAAGCGTTCCTCTCAGGAAGCGTCGTCACTGTCGTGCGATGAAATGAAGCCATAGGTCGGATAAGCGCGCTTTCCGAGGCTGTGAACCGGCGCCCACCAGACGCGCACCAGCGTCCAGTCATTGCGGGCGGAAACATCCGTCACGGGGACAGCACGGTCGATGCGACCGGGTTCCCAGTTGGCATGGTCAACGAGGATCGTGCGGTCCGAAACCTGCCGGCGCACGATGGAAACATGGCCGCTGGGCACGCGGGACGTGGCGCGGAAGACCAGGACTTCTCCGGGTCGGGGCGTATGGGTATGAGCATAGCGTCCGGCGGACTGTCCCCACCATGAGGCGGCGCTTCCGCTCAGTTTCAGGCCGGTGCGCTCGCGGGCGTAAGGTGCGCATTGCAGCGGACCGTTGAAGCTGGCGCGGCTGTATTCATAGCGGTTGCCGCAGGCCGCCAGGACGACCAGAAGGCCCAGCGGCAGGCAGCGGAAAAAGCGGGGCATCGTCATCTTCTACAGACTGCGGAAAGCGATGATGCGGTCTTCCGCCTCATCGGAGTCCATGTCGAGCACGCTCTGCGCGACATCACGGGAGAAACCGTTGCGGGCAAAGACGCCCAGTGCCTTGAGCGGATCTTCCTCTTCGCGGTCGGGTCTCTGGAACGGGCCGAGGCGGCGCTTGCGGGCCAGAACGAGGGCGGCGGCGAGCTCCGCTTCCTGCGCGCTGCTGTCCGAGCGTTCGCCGAGCGAGTCGTTGAGGGCTTCGCGGGTCGTGTCCTGATCCACGCCCTTGTTGGCAAGATGGGCTTCAACAGCCCGGCGGGAGCGACCGGTCCGGGTCAGGCTGAGCGCGCGGTTGCGGGCGTAGCCGGCATCATCCACGGCACCGAGATCGGTCATGGATGCGACGATTCCGTCGATGGCGGGACGCAGGGATGCAATAGCGGATTCGATGTCTTCGTTCGGCAGACCCGCCCGGGAAGCGCGCACGCCCCAGCGGCGCAGGCGACGGTCCAGCACCTGACGCAGGCCCTGTTCGGTTGTGGCGAAGCGGGCGAGATGCGCCAGCGCCACTTCACGCAGGGACGCTGCATCCGGAACGGGTGGCGGGGCGGGACTGTCCTCCATAATGCTTCGGAGTATGCGGCGTGAAAGGCATTTACGGCAAGACGCCTTGGAGCCATCATTCCCGGCATGAGCGATTCATTTTCTGCCCCTTTGGCTGCCCGTCTTGAAGCGGCCGTCTCCGCCCTCCCTGCCCGCTTTCCCGGTCCCGGCGGGGCCGTGGCCGTTCTGAAGGACGGAGAGGTTCTGGTCCGGCATGGCTGGGGCTATGCGAATGTGGAACGTCGCATTCCGTTCACACCCTCCACGCTGTTCCGCATGTGCTCCATCACCAAGCAGTTCACCTGCGGAACGCTGCTGGACCTGTATGACGATCCGTCCGAACTGGACGCAGATGTGGATGCGCGCCTGCCGCAACTGGATGAGCCCTCACCGGGAATGCTGCATCTGGCGCATAACCAGTCCGGCCTGCGGGATTACTGGGCGGTGGCGATGCTGCATGGCGCGCCCATCGAAGGGTATTTCGGCGACCGCGAAGCCCGTCGCGTCATTGACGGGACGCGGACACTCCAGTTCCAGCCGGGAACGTCCTATTCCTATGTGAACCAGAACTTCCGGCTGATTTCCGACATTCTTCAGGACCGGACGGGACGCAGCTTCGCCGAACTGCTCCAGACGTCGATCTTCAATCCTGTCGGCATGGAACGCGCAATCCTTGCCGCCGAAACACGTGCCATGCCGGATGGAACAGTGGGCTACGAAGGAACCGTGGAGAGCGGATTCCGCCCGGCCATCAACAACATCTGGTGGACGGGAGATGCCGGACTCGGCGCTTCGCTGGATGACATGATTGCCTGGGAGCGCTTCATTGACGAGACGCGCGACGCTCCGAACAGTCTTTACCGGCGCCTGACCGTTCCGGTGGCATTCAGCGACGGACAGCCTGCGCCTTACGGGTTCGGGCTGCAGCGGACCAAGATGTTCGGCCGGGACGTCACGATGCATGGGGGCGCCCTGCGCGGCTGGCGGTCCCATCGGCTGCATGTCGCATCCGAGCGTCTGTCCGTCGTGGTAATGTTCAATCACATGAGCGCGGCGCAGGTTGCCTCGGCGCAGATCCTGGCTGCGGCTCTGGGTGTGCCCTACGAGCCTGAGCGGAGCACGCAGCAGCCGACAGCACTGTATGGCACCTATCTGGAACGGGAGACGGGACTCTCGGCCCGAATCGAACCCGCGCCCGGTGGGGCGAAGCTGCGCTATCTGATGGTGCCGGAGCTTCTGGAAGGCATTTCAGCCACGCGCGTCGAGGCCGGATCGGTCGTCGTGAACGCGCAGGAGACTGCGGAGGGCGCGGAAGCCGTGATGGAACGTCCGGGCGAGAACCGCACCAGCATCCTCGCCCGCTGTGATGAGACGCCCGGCGAGGATATTACCGAACTGGCCGGTGTCTATCGCTGCGAGGAACTGGACGAGGCCGAAGTGACCATCGAACTGGCTGGCGGCGTGGTTTATGGCGGTTTCTCTGGAATCTTGGGCGATGGCCGGATGGAAATGCTCCAGCGCCTGGCAAAGGATGTCTGGGTTCTGCCCTGCCCCCGGGCGCTGGATCATACGGCGCCCGGAGACTGGACACTGGCATTCGAGCGTCAGGGCGGCAGCGTGACAGCGGTGCGGGTCGGGTGCTGGCTGGCGCGGGATCTAATGTATCAGCGGGTCTGATCTGCCGGGTTAACCGGGACATTCTGTTGCGTCGGGGTTTGACGGAACCCCTTTCTGCCCTTCACTATAGGGGTGTGGAACTTGAAGCCCTGCTCCGGGCAACCAGAGCAGGGTTTTGCGATTCCGCACAAACCGTTTCGTTTTCAACCAGATATTCAGAGATCCATCATGATCCCCGCGCTGATGCCGAATTACAAACGTGCCGACCTTGCTTTCGAGCAGGGCGAAGGCGTCTGGCTGACGGCGACGAACGGGCGACGATATCTGGATTTCGGGGCCGGTATTGCCGTGACCTCGCTGGGACATGCCCATCCGAAGCTTGTGAAGACCATTGCGGAACAGGCCGCGAAGGTCATGCATGTCTCGAACCTGTACCGGATCCCCCAGGCCGAGAAGCTGGCGGAACTGCTGGTGCAGAACACGTTTGCGGACTCGGTGCTGTTCTGCAACTCGGGTGCGGAGGCCAATGAAGGCATGGTCAAGATGATCCGCCGCGCCCAGTTCGAGAACGGGCATCCGGAGCGGACCAACATCCTGTGCTTCAACGGCGCATTTCACGGCCGGACGCTGGCCATGATCTCGGCGACGGGCAATCCCGCCTACCTCAAGGGCTTTGGCCCTGTGGTGGAGGGCTTCGACCATGCGCCGTTCAACAATACCAACACTCTGCGGGACGCCATCACGCCGCACACGGCGGGTATCGTCGTCGAACCCGTTCAGGGTGAGAGCGGCATCAAGCCCGCAACCCTCGAATTCATGGAAGGGCTCCGCGCCGTCTGTGACGAATTCGGGCTGTATCTGGGCTTTGATGAGGTCCAGACCGGCGTGGGGCGGACGGGCAAGCTGTTTGCACATGAATGGTATGGCGTCCGTCCGGACGTGATTTCCGTAGCCAAGGGGATCGGTGGCGGCTTCCCGCTCGGCGCCGTTCTTGCGACGGAAGAGGTGGCGCGGCATCTGACCCCGGGCTCACACGGGACGACCTTTGGCGGCAATCCGCTGGCCTGTGCGGCGGGTGTGACCGTTCTGGAAGAAATCCTGAGCCCCGGTTTTCTGGAACATGTCCGGAGCGTCGGCGACGCGTTCGGGAAGATGCTGGAAGATGTCGTGAGCCGGTCTGAAGGTGTTTTCGACAATGTCCGCGGGATTGGGCTGATGCGGGGACTGCACTGCGTGCCGCCGGTCGCGGACGTCATGCAGGCCGCACTGAATCAGGAGCTTCTGACGGTCAGCGCCGGGGACAACGTGCTGCGCCTCGTCCCGCCGCTGATCGTGACGGAAGCCGAATGCCGCGAAGCCTGCGAAAGGCTCGTGAAGGCGGCTCACTCCCTGAAAGCCCCTGCAACGCAGGAGAACGCATCGTGAGCACCACAGCAGCGACCCTGACTCCAAGACATTTCCTGGATTTGCGGGATTTCAGCCCCGAGGTCATCCGGCAGGTCATCGACCTTTCAGCGAAAGTCAAAGCCCTGCAGAACGGGCGCCGACAGCCCCTGCATCCCGATCGCCCGCTGGAAGGCCGCAGTCTTGGCCTGATCCTGGCCCAGCCTTCGACCCGCACCCGCGTGTCGTTCGAGGTGGGGATGGGACAGCTTGGCGGGTCCGTTTCCGTACTTTCACCGGGCGACATGCAGCTTGGCCGGGGCGAAACCGTGGCGGACACGGCCCGTGTCCTGTCGCGTTTTCTGGACGTGATCGTGCTGCGGACCGGCAATGACGCCAATCTGCGCGAACTAGCGAAGTGGAGTTCGGTGCCGGTCATCAACGGCCTGACGCCGGTTTCCCATCCGATCCAGATTCTTGCGGATGTCCTGACATTCGAGGAACATCGCGGGCCGATCCGCGGCAAAACGCTGGCCTGGATCGGGGATGGCAACAACGTCGCTACCTCCCTGATGGAAGGCGCGGCCCTTCTCGGCTTCAAGGTCCACCTGGCAACGCCGGAAGGCTTTGCTCCCAACCCCGATGCCGTGGCGTGGGCACGGGATCATGGCGCGACAATCGAGATTTTCCGGGACCCTGCAGAAGCTGTGGCCGGGGCTGATGCAGTACTGACGGATACCTGGGTCAGCATGGGAGACAAGGACCGCGAAAAGCGGCTCAAGGTGTTCCAGCCCTATCAGGTTGATAGGGCCCTGATGGCAAAAGCTGCGCCCGATGCCCTGTTCCTTCACTGCCTGCCTGCCCATATCGGAGAGGAAGTGACGTCCGAGGTCTTTGAAGGCCCGGCGTCCGTTGTCTTTGATGAGGCGGAAAACCGCCTTCACACGCAGAAGGGCCTGCTGCTCTGGGCCCTGGGGAAAGAAAACGGCTGATGGATACACCCCCCTTTCTTGATACGAACCGGCCTGAAGTTCCGAACATGGTCGTTTCGGGCGGTGTCATGCCGTTCTATCTGGAACGTTCGCCGGTTCGGGGCCGTCTGGTGCGGCTCGGACCACTGGCGGATGCCATCCTGTCGCGTCACGACAATCCCGATGCCGTTTCCCGGCTTGGCGGCGAGGCTCTGGCACTCGTAGCCGCCATGGTTTCGGCCCTGAAGTTCAAAGGTGCCTTCTCCCTTCAGGTCAAGGGCGATGGGCCGGTTTCCATGCTAGTGGCGGATGCAACAGATAGCGGGGATCTGCGGTTTTTCGCGCGTCTGCGTGAAGATGCCAATCGCGAGGCGTTGCCCGCCACCGCCAAGGAGCTTCTAGGCGACGGCTACATGGCCTTCACCATCGACCAGGGGCCGGACATGGACCGGCATCAGGGCATCGTGGACCTGACGGGCACGACGCTCGCCGATATGGCGATGAACTATTTCCAGACCAGCGAGCAGCATGACTGCTGGATCCGGCTGTTCTGTGCGAAATCGGCTGACGGCTGGAAGGCCGGTGCACTGGTTCTGGAACGGATTGCGGCCGAAGGCGGCATCGAGACCACCGAACAGGATGAAGATGCGTGGGAAACCGCCTGCACGCTGGCCGACACAGTGACGGAACAGGAAGTCCTTGATCCGGACCTGTCGCACGAGCGGCTGATCCATCGGCTTTTTGGTACGCTGGATGTCCGTTTGGGCACTCCGCGCGCGCTGGCCTATGGCTGCCGATGCAACCGGGCAAGGCTCGCATCCGTTCTGGAGACATTCCCTGATGACGACCTCGATCACATGGTCGAAAATGGCGCCATCACGATGAACTGTGAATTCTGCAACGTGGGTTTCCGATTCACGCGCGATGAACTTGGAGCACGCTCTGCATGACTCTACCTCTGCTTGATGACGTAAAGCTCGATGGCTTTCCGGTCGAGCAGCTTTATCCCGGTTGGGCGCCCCTCAGCCGGGCGCCTGTAGCGGATGATTTCAGCGTTGTGGTGTTTGCTGAAGCGAGCACCAGCCGGCAGGCCTGCTGGTGGCTTGAAGGCGAAAATTATCGTGCCAGCCATATTCTGGCGCTGGATCCCGCCTTGCGGAAACGCCTTCTGACCGCCATGGATCCGGTGTTCTGGCCGCTGGCATCAGGAGTTCTGGGCTCTCCCCTGCCCGACCAGACCGGCCCCTCCTGCGAGAGCCTGCCTGAAATTGCCGTGAACGAGCTGGCCGGTTCGTGGCTTGAAGGATATGCACCCCATACACTCCTTCTGCCATCAGGCCATGCAGATAGCGGTGAGCCACTACCATGTCCGAACGGACGCAAAATCGGCGCAAACCGGATAACGGCCCTCTTGGCTGCCCAGCGCGGAAACGGCCCGCTGATCGTTTCTTCGCCCTTCACAGCGCTCCCTCTGCTGGCACAGATCACGTTCCAGACGGGACCTCTGAGTGTCAGCCGTTTTCAGGAAGCCGATACGGTTTTCTACCTGATCTGGAACAACGCTCTTCCGGCCCTTCGCCCCTCTTTCTATTATCCCGATGCCCCGCTGCTCATTAGTGATGATCCGGGCGGCGCGATGATCCCGGGACTGATCCTGAGCTGGTATGCACGCCATCCCGAACACGCAGCGCTGATCCGCGAGGCGCGCCCCTTCAGAGCCGAGGATTTCGGTGTCGGACAGGCGTCCGGCCTGCGCCCGAAACCCTCGGACGAAAATTCCCCGCCCCCACCGGCTGCGCCAGCTCCCTCGCCGCTCCCAGTGGAACAATCGGCTTCCGCTGCCCCCCCTCAAGCGTCTAGACAGGGGCTGAAAAGTCGACTCAAGTCCCTTTTCGGTCGTCTGTAGCGCCTTCAGGAGACAGGATATGCGCGTACGTTACTGGACTGGTCTGAGTGCTCTGGTGCTGTCCCTTGGCGTGGCGGCATGCTCCGATGGAGATGCGGACCAGACCTTTCCTCCGCTTGATTACAGCTATCTGTCCCAGATCCATCTCAACGTAGCGTCGATTGACGTGCAGGATGAAGCTCCCGCTGCGCCGGACTCACTATCGGCAAAGGCCCCCGTTGCGCCGGACCAGGCCCTGAAGGCCATGGCAAACCAGCGTCTGGTAGCCAGCGGAACCTCCGGCAAGGCCGACTTCATCATCAAGCAGGCCTATCTGAACCGGGCAGGCGATAAAGTGGTAACTGGCGCCATGGACGTACAGCTCAACGTCGCGGATGCCGGTAACCAGCATACCGGTTTCGTCCATGCGCGCATCACCCACAAGCTGGATGCGGGAGACCGGGATCCGACCTCGCGCAAGGAACTCTATACCCTTACCAGCCAGATGATGCAGGACATGAACGTGGAACTGGAATTCCAGATCCGCAAGAAGCTCCTTTCCTGGATGACGGATGCTGCCGGAACTCCGCTCGTCAATGGCGGTATCCAGCAGCAGACACTTGGAGCACCTGGAACAGAACCGGTGGCCACTGCCCCGACAACACCGGCACTTTCTACAGAGACTTCCACAGGATCAGCCACATCCGAAAAGGCAGCAGCACCCGCTGCCGCTCCGAGCGCGCCGGACGCCATTTTCCCCACAGGATCCGACACCGAGGCGGCAACGACAGCCACCCAGCACTCGCCACAGCCCGGAACACTGAAGCTTCCCTCAACAGACAGCACTGAAACGCACTGATTTACGCCTCTCGTCATGTTGTGATGAGCACATGTCTGGTGAACTGCGCCTGCCTTCGTTAGGGAGAGGGCATCCTTTTTGTAAAATGACCGTTTCCAGATTTTCTGTCATTTCTGGTTCTACTGTCCGGAGAAACCTGTGCCCCCCATGGAACCGACACTGAACCGTCCGCTCCGCCGCAGTTTCGTGAAGGGGCTTCTTGGGACCACATCATTCTGGATGGCTTCGGGAAATGCCTCATGGACAGAAGCGCTGGCGGCTGAGGCAGCCCATCCCTATCAGCCCACCTTTTTCGATGCGATGGAATACCGGTTTGTAGAGGCAGCCAGCGAGCGCCTCTTTCCTGCTGACGATAACGGGCCGGGCGCAAAAGCGCTGGGGGTGGCGGAATTCATCGACCGTCAGATGCAGACCCCTTATGCCCGGGGGGAAAACTGGTACATGTCCGGCCCCTTCCAGCAGGGGCCAGCCAATCTGGGATATCAGCTCCCGTTTGTACCGCGCGACCTGTATCGCAAGGGCATCGCAGGCGTTGAGCACTACACCCGACAACATTACGGCAAAGGCTTTGCAGACCTCCCGCCGGTGCAGCAGGATGAAATTCTGACGGCGCTGGAAGGGGGATCGGTCCAGCTAGGCGAAGTCCCGGGCCGCGTCTTTTTCGAGCAGCTCCGGACCAATACACTTGAAGGCGCCTTCGCCGATCCACTTTACGGCGGCAACCGGGGACTTGGCGGCTGGATCATGCTGGGTTTCCCTGGCGCCAGGGCGGATTTCATGGACTGGGTCAATCAGGAAGGCGCTCCCTATCCCCTCGCGCCGGTCTCCATTTCAGGGGAGACCGCTTAAGATGGGCAGGACACATGTCGATGCAGTCATCGTTGGCGCTGGCTGGGCCGGTTCGATCATGGCCAAGGAACTGACCGAAGCCGGACTGTCAGTCATCATGCTGGAACGTGGCCCCGAGCGGACGACACCCGTCGAAGGCGCCTATCCGGAATCGATTGATGAACTGCGCGGCGCCGTGCGCAAGCGCCTTTTCCAGAACCTGTCCCAGTCCACAGTGACGATCCGCAATACAATGGACCAGACGGCACTGCCTTACCGTCAGCTCGCAGCCTTTCTGCCCGGAGAAGGCGTGGGCGGCGCAGGCCTGCACTGGTCGGGAGTGCATTTTCGCGTTGCCCCCGAAGATCTGAGACTGCGGAGCTCCGTGATCGAACGCTACGGTGAGAAATTCATTCCCGAAGGCATGAACCTTCAGGATTATGGCGTCACCTATGAAGAACTCGAACCGTTTTTCGACAAGGCGGAAAAGGTCTTTGGCACGTCCGGGGAAGCGTACAAGGTTCAGGGAAAAATCGTCGGAAACGGAAATGTTTTTTCTCCGGATCGTTCCGATAACTTTCCACTCCCAGCCATGAAGGATACCTTTTCAGCATCGATCTTCCGCGATGCTGCGAAAAATGCGGGATATCATCCCTATGCCCTGCCTGCTGCCAACGCATCACGACAATACACCAACACCTATGGCTGTCAGATGGGGCCATGCAATTTCTGCGGCTATTGCAGCGGCTATGACTGCTATCTGTATTCCAAGGCCTCGCCTAACGTGAATATCCTGCCCGCATTGCGGCAGGACCCAGGATTTACCCTTATCCCGAATGCCCATGTCCTGCGGGTCGATCTCGACAGCACAAAAACAAAAGCAACCGGGGTAACCTATCTGGACACAAAGAGCCGGAAGGAAACGTCCCTTTCTGCCGATCTGGTGATCCTGGGGGCATTCCAGGTCAACAATGTTCATCTGATGCTGGTTTCCGGAATTGGAAAACCTTACGATCCCGTCAGCAATACCGGGACGGTCGGACGCAATTTTGTCTATCAGACCATTACATCCTCGCGCATCTGGCTTCCCTCTTCGACCTACACCAACCAATTCGTCGGGGCCGGCGGGGCCGGTGTCGCCATTGACGATTTCAACAGCATGAATTTCGACCATGGGCCGCTTGGTTTTGTGGGGGGATCGCCTGTCTGGGTCAATCAGGCGGGTGTGAAACCCATCGCCGCCGCTATAGGCGCCGGTGGTGGCGGAACACCACGATGGGGCTCTGCCTACAAGAACGCCCTGATCAATACCTACAAGCATTCGCTGGGTATTGATGCCCATGGAAGCAATATGGCGTATCGGGATGTCTATCTGGATCTCGATCCGACCTGGAAAGATGCTTACGGGCAGCCACTGCTTCGCATGACCTTCACGTGGAAAGACAATGATATCCGCATGAACCAGTATGTCGTCAGCAGGATCGAGCCCATCGCCCGCGCGATGGGGGCAACAAAGATGAATCTGGTTCATCTCAATGCCGGGCAGCCCTTTGACACCCGCAATTATCAGACCACCCATCTGGGAGGCGGCGCCATCATGGGAGACAATCCCCAGACAAGTACGCTCAACCGCTATCTCCAGAGCTGGGATGTGCCCAATGTCTTTGTCATCGGATCGAACGCTTTCCCGCAAGGAATGGGCTATAATCCAACGGGAATGGTGGCCGCTCTGGCCTACTGGGCCGCACATCACATCCGGACGACCTACCTGAAGTCCCCTGGCCCCCTGGTGAAAGCATGAAGTGGCCGCTGGTCATCGCCTGCTTTCTGGGAATAGGTCTCACAGCAGAAGCCACAGCGCAGGCCTCTGACAACGCCATTATAGAAAAGGGACGCTATCTGGCCGCAGCCTCCGACTGCGCGGCCTGTCATTCCGTTCATGGCAAACCGGAGTATTCCGGAGGTGTATCATTTTCCCTGCCAATGGGAAAAATCTATTCCACCAATATCACTCCGGATCCCGATCACGGGATCGGCCGCTATACGGAAGCCCAGTTCGGACAGGCGTTGCGACAAGGCATCCGCCGGGATGGCTCGACACTTTATCCTGCCATGCCCTTTCCGTCCTACGCCCGACTGACAGATAGCGATATCCACGCTCTTTTTGTCTATTTCAGGGAGGGCGTTAAAGCTGTGCCGGTTTCAGCGCCTAGGAACGAAATTTCTTGGCCACTTTCTATTCGCTGGCCTCTGACCTTCTGGCGCTGGGCCTTTGCTCCCACGCCCCATAAGGCCATCGCCAGCACAGCAGAAGAGTTCACCGACCCACTGCTTGCGCGGGGCGCCTATCTCGTGGAAGGGCCGGCTCATTGCGGCGCCTGCCATTCCCCGCGCGCCATCACAATGCAGGAAAAAGCCCTGACTGCGCAGGACGGCAGCCTTTATCTGGCTGGTGGGGCGCCAGTAGATGGCTGGACGCCACCATCACTCCGTCAGGAAAACCGGACCGGCCTGGGCCGCTGGAGTGAGGAGGACATCGTTTCATTCCTCAGGACCGGCCGCTCGAACACCGGCAGCGTTTTCGGCTCCATGACCTCGGCCGTTCTGCACGGCACACAGAAACTGACCAACAGCGACCTGCACGCCATCGCACATTATCTCAAAAGTCTGTCCCCCGCCGACGAGACACAGACGCCATGGACGTATGATCCCACGATCACCGACCAGCTTCACAAAGCGGATCTGTCCTCACGCGGTGCCCGCATCTATGTCGACCGGTGTGCAGCCTGTCACAGGACTGATGGAAAAGGCTATCCGGCCGTCTTTCCGCCTTTAGCTGGCAATCCTGTCATGATGCAGAGCGATCCTGTGTCTCTCGTTCACATCGTTCAGAAGGGCGCAAGCCTTCCTGCCATGACAGCCGCGCCCTCTTCCATCACGATGCCCGCTTTCAGTCACAAACTGACCGATCAGCAGATTGCCGATGTCGTGACTTTCATCCGCCATGCCTGGGGCAACAACGCCTCTCCTGTTTCAGCAGAAGACGTCAGACAGTTCAGCAAGACCATGCCCCCACCAGATATGGCAGATGATGCAGTCTCACTGAACTGAACGCCGCCTCAGGGCAGGAAGCGATAAAGCACACAGCCCTGAAACCCGGTGCCACCACTGGAAGACACGCCCTCAGCCGTTGCCGAGTAAGAACCGCCACCACCTGCGCCGTACCGCGTTGCAAGGCGCCCCCCCTGGTTGCCACAACGTCCCGCACCTCCCCAGGGGCCATCCCCACCATATCCGGAGAACGTATAGGCGTTGCACTGCCCGTCCCCACCAGAGGTTCCGCTCTGATTCCAGATCGTGCCGCCAGAAGCATTACCGCCCACACCGCCCGCAGATCCGGTCGTGGAATAAAATGTTCCACCCTGTCCACCTTCGGCCTGCAAAAGCGTCTGCCCGTTGTAACTCACCAGCGAAGTCCCGCCCGTCTGCTCGGACCCGCCGCCACTTCCGACGGTAATCGCCAGACCATTCCCCTGCGTGGGGCTGACGGCATAGATACCCCAGGCATCTCCCCCACCGCCGCCACCGGCACCAGAAAACGCACCGGCAGTCGTCATCGACTGAGAAGCAGCCCCACCACCGCCGCCGCCAATAACGCGCAGTTCCACCCGAGATGCCCATGCCGGAACGGAGACCGAGCCATTCACAGTCACCAGCGTCATGGGTTCCGTGCAGGCCTTGAGAAGAGCCTGCGTTGCCAGTTCCGGGATGGTCGGCCAGAAAACCTGTCCCGGCTGAACGCTCACACCTGACAGGTTGCTCGCGCCCTGTGGAACCGCAATCGTGTAAAGCGCCACAACACATCCACCCGTAGGAGCGGAAGGCGGATTGGCAGCGGCCACCAGAGAAATCACACCTGCCCGGCGCACCGGCAGCGCGCCACCGTCATTCTGGATTCCTGCCTGCGTCTGCGACGGATTGCTGGCATTGAAAAACGGCAGCACGGTCGGATCGGCATCCTGCTCGAAGCAGACTGCATAAACGGTATAGGTGTTGCCGCTCCCCGGAAGCGTAACGGTCTGCGATGTCGTGCTGATATACTGGCATGTAAGAGCCGTTGTATCCGCCGCAAGCCCCCCGCCATTGCCGCCCAGGCTGGTGGCGTCCATGACGCCCGGCGCCAGGATCGAACCCGCCTCGACCGTCAGGCTCAGATCGCTGGAAGATGCAGAATATCCCAGTCCAGACGCGGCCATGACATTCGGACCGTACAGCATGGACGCCAGGTTTCCAAAAGCAGCCTTGGTATAACGCCCGGCCCGCAGAAGATCCGTGTCGAGCGGGATGGATCCCGCATAAACGATTGCCCGGTCCATTAATTTTCCACCTTGATCCAGCCGGTAACGCCCATGGCCGCCGTCTGATCGACGGCGCGGCAGACTGTCGCCAGATCTGCGGCCTTTCCCAGCTGTGTTTCTACAAAGAACTGACCACCCTGAAGGCTGCCGTAACGCAGGGCCGCCGCACCATAACCGTACCCCCCGCCCATAGCAGGCGACGTTGCGCAGCCAAGGGCATGGCAGTCAGAAGCATTCAGGGTTTCAATGATGACCGGCTGCACACCGGTCGCCGCAACAATTGCATTCGTCACGGCCTGACGTGTGTTGCGTTCGGCAAACAACGAAGCACTAATGCGCTTGCGATAGACGGCATCCGTTTCGGAAGCCTGACGGACCAGACCGCTTTCACCGAAATAATCGTCCGCAGCCATGTCCAGAAACGCGCCGCTCATCGTCGCAAGACGCATCTGCGGAGAACACTCCAGCATCAGTTGCCAGATGCCAGCCAGGACAGTGCCAAACCCGCGCAGAAGAGCCGCCAGTACTGGTGCGGTCTCCTCATTCAGCCCCTGAGGCTCCGAAGGAAACCATCCCTTGGGCAAAAGACGCCGGAGCCGGCTTGCGAAATCATCTATCGAACCGGGAGCCGGTCCCGTATCGAAAAGGATGCTTCCATCCGATGCCCGGAGAATATCCCGGCCTTCGTCATAAAGAATACCCATCCGGTCATCCCCCAGCCTGGCTGGGGCTCATCAGCGGAATACGATAATCGGCACCATTGACGTTGATATGGAGAAAACCGCCATCTGCTACAGTCGGCATCGTACCTCCGGCTCCAGTAACTGGTGACGTGATCTGAAGTTCTCCCCCGCTTGCGGGAAAAAGTCCCAGATTTCCGGAGCCTCCCGTCCCTTCCTGCACATAGAGACCCGCTGCCTGCGTCCCGGATCCAGCCTGAACCTGAAGCGCATTGGTCGGGCTGGCCATGCCGGCAATCGAGAAGAGTGTTTCCCCCTCGATATTGCCAAACAGGATCCCGTCATTGGTAAATTCCTGCCGCGTGCCGCTGGTGCGTTCCGTCACTGTGGAACGGACAAATGCTCCCACATTCGCCCCCGCCACCCCGGAAACGGTCTCGGGCGTATGCCATTCGACAGCATGATTCCGCGCCAGCGAAACAGCCGATGCATATCCGGAATCCTTCCCATCCGTTCCCGTCAGGGACTGGGCCCCAAAAACAATACCCGTCTGCCAGGAGTTCGGATTGGAAACGAATACTATTCCTGCCGCAGCATCGGACGTCCCCGATGTCTGGCCGCCACCCGCGCCAAGCTGAATTCCATACACGCCACCACCAACATTTGGCGCATAAGGCGTGGACTGTCCCACCGCAAGGCCACCGAAATTGACGGCCTCAAGTTCCATCCCGAATGTCGGCTGGTAATCCACCCCTGCCATCCGCCACGCTTCACCATAATAGGCATAGGCGGTCGTGGTGGTAGGATTGGACGTATCGTCGGAAATTCCCCAGGACGCCACTCCGATGGAGCTTGGCTGAAACCCCAGAACCGAAGAGCCGCTCACTGCATCCGAAGTCCGCGACCCTGCGACGAACGCACTGTTGCCGAACTGCGCAACCGACGCGCACTGGGCATCCTGCAAGGCCCAGGGACCAATGGACGTCGCCGCCATGGTCTCCGACAGCCAGTCATGTTCCGAAGAACTGGCCCGGTCACTCAGAGCAGGATTTTCCGCCGCAACACCCACCAGAAGCCGGTCCGCAAAACGTTTTACCTGCGCTCCCTTGTCGGCATAGAACTGACCACTGGCCGAAACACTGACAGGAGCCTCAGTTACCTGCGCCACAGTCGCCGTCACTGTCCGTGTTCCGCTGGCATCCGCCAGAACAAGGACCTCTTCTCCCGTCAGGGATTCGAGTTTCGGATATGTATTAAATACCGCCATGAAAATTCCTCATCCCTGCCGATGGATCCAGATTCCGGATCCTTAGCCCTGGGTGACATTGATCTGAATGCTTCCAACCACGAGCGCCTGATTGCCGTTGGCAGGAATGTCAGCCTGCGCTCCATTAAGACGGACATTCAGAACCGACGTCACGGAGATCCCCGCGCCCGCATAGGCCAGGTAGGAAAGACGGCTGTACGGATATCCGGCCCCCACGGTCATCGCGGCAATATCTTTCGACACGACAGACTGAATGGCGCTTGCCGCCTGCTGAACCGAAACGGAAGACGGCACCACAACATCCATGGAAACATCCACCGTCAGAACCTGTGGCGCCTGCACACCAAAACCGACCCCCAGGGCCCGAACAGAATCAATGACCTCATAGACATTCGACAGCAGTTGGTCCGAAGGCACCCCACTTCCGTCATTGACCACAGCCGTAAAATATCCGCTCCGCGCAACACCCGCCGCATCCAGACCATCCCGGAGCGAATAACTCAGATCCGTCTGAACGTTAGCAATGGCATTCCCCACCGCGGCCCGACTGGCAGACGCCTTCGCCGCCAGCCAGAGCGGAAAACGCGCCCTCAGCTGACTATCCGTCTCCTGGTCGGAGCCATTCAGGAAAGGCGCCGTATTCGTCACGGTATCCAGCCCCGAGACCGCCGTGCCCATCAGGCAGATCGCACCGACCGAGACATTTCCGACTGCCCCCGCCACCTGGCATGAAACAGGCACCGACAGCGTCGTCACACCTGCCGCCCGCACATATCCGCCAGCAGATGCGGACCATGTCGGCAAGGACTGATCCTGCGTCACGACAAAGGATATCCCCCCCACAGTGCGCACAATCACTCCCGGCGGAACAACCGCCGACTGCTCGCTGGCCATAAAGGACGTAAACGTCACAAGCCCTGTCGCCGGCGTCCCCGGCAGACGGGTCATGCCAAAATCATTGACGAAACTGTCACAGTCCGCCCCCGTCGACGTCGCCAGACGGGTCCGCAGCAGCGACTGCAATACCAGATACTGCAACCACAATCCCACACCGCCAACACCTTCCATAAGCGCCCGCACAGGCGATCCGATGGAAACGTCCAGAAGTTGGGAACATGAGGCCTGCGCCGTTGTCACTGCAGCCGAAACAGTCGTGGAAAAGGAACGTAAGGAGAGAGACATCGCATCCTCTTGGAGCGGTTCAATACTGTGCCGCTCTCATCATTTCAGTAGGAAAAAGACAGGCTCTGCTGCTGACCGGATGCTGCATCGACATAGGACACGTCGCATCTGCAGACACCACCGCCCTCATCCGTTACAGTCACTGTCACGGCCTGCGATGAATCCACCCCGGCATCTGCCTGAACCTGCGCCCGGATGACAGATTCCATCGCTTCCGGTGCAATGACCTGACCGACCATGAGTGGCAGCCCCACCCCGTAATCCAGTTGCCAGATATAATCCCCGGGAACAGTCAGCAAACGCCTCAACAGACTCTGTCTCGTCAGCTCCGTGCCAGAGACCGTCTGAAGCGTGCCGGAGTTCAGAACCAGATCGTTCCCGAAAACATGTGAAAGAGCGATCATCCAAGCGCTCCTTCCGTCTTCTGACTTCCCAGCAGATGGACATGCTCATTCAGCGAATGCTGATCCGTACACACATCCCCCCCCGAAACCGTCAACCCGGCAGATGTCAGGGTCATGCTTGTCCCACCGACAGAAAAACTGATGCCACCGTCCTTCAGAACAATCCGTGCATTTCCCGCACCCGCCGCCACACCAGCAGACCCGACATGCAGCCAGCCCGCTTCCGAAGACGTCGCCCCGGAAGCGCCTGCCGAGGAAAGCGGCGGACGACCACATCCCCCTTTGACAAGCAGTTCGCCAGGCTGCGCAACGGCTCCGGTCAGAGGAGACACAGGCGCCATCACCACCGTATCAAACACACATCCCGTTACAACAAGATGCTCTCCGTCCCCCTCAACAGGCTGAAGAACAACATGCGTGCCTGGAGAAGACGGACACGCAATCCGCAGATCTCCCGCATGCACCCCGCCAGCATCCGGAATCCAGCCCGTTTCCACATTTTCAGGCTGGATCCGGACCTTTACGGCATGATTGACAGGATCGACGGCTGAGACGATTCCAAACATCGTATGCGCCGTCCTGCCTTGAAGAGCAGCGGCATCAAAACGAGCATCACTCATGTCCCACCTCCGCGATCCCTCAGAACAACCTGCTGCACAAATCCCTGCTCCACGGAAAACCGGGAGGTCACCTGATCAATCCCCAGGGTCTTTTCCCCATTTCCCGTTACAACAGTCATGTAGTTTCTTGGTGCAATACCCGGCACACCCGGAATCCTGATCCGCACAGACAACGCATGCGCCGCAATACGTGCATGCTTGCCACGCGCCAGCCTTTGCAACTCGTCCAGCCGCCGTCCGGGAACACGAAAGGTATGGATACTGGCGTTTCCAGACGGAGCGCCCTGAGAGAACGAAACGCCATCATAATAAATCTGCGTCGTACTTCTCTGACGTGAATCCCACGATGCCATGTGCACAACCACACCAGACAGAAGCTGCAGATCCCGCGCAACACTGGTTTCAAGAACCGCGTTCCGCATGTCTGTCACCTGCACACCTGTATCGGAAGAGGAGCCCAGTGGCTGGCAGACAAGAGATGTTCCACTAGCGTAAAGATCACAAAAAGAATCCCGGGCAATCGTGAACGCAAGATCCGCCGCCGTCTGAAAACGATGCTGCCCCATGAGAGCACCGCGCTTATGCTCGATCTGCCAGAACTGACCCGCCATGAGCGTAGCCTGATCAGAGGGGAGCGCAATCGCCGCATCCAGGCCTGCGGCCTGCGCCATGATTTCCAGCAATTCCTGCTGGGTATGGTTGAGCCACGCATCCTGAATCCGCAGATCCATCAGAGCCGCCAGCGCATCACGGCATTCCATTTCCAGAACGGCATGCTCGGCCGCATATTCAATATGGTCGATCCGGCCCTCAAACAGCGTAGTCCACGAAGACAAAACGCTCTGCGTATCCCGCATCTGGAGGATCACCCACTTCCGGGCAGGTTGCTCCGTCTCAAACCACAAAGCCTGCTGCGCCTGATCCCTGACGGCAAAACGCAGCGATGCGACATCACAGGCTTCATAGCGGTTCGCATCAATCTCGAACTGCAGAAGCGCCAGAACCGGATCAACCTGCCCATCAAAAAGAACCTGGACTTCCAGGTTTCTGACGCTCATTCCAACACCCCGTCAGGCAAACCCGATACCAGATCACTCTCGACCGCCGGCACCTTCAGCACGACAGTTTCGGAAATCCACCCCAGATCCGGATCCGTCATCCCGTTAACCTGCGCAATCCTCCACCATTGAGAAGCATTCCCCAGCTCACGCGCGGCCACATGAAACAACGAAATATCCGCAGCGCTGACAATAATATCCTGCATCATGTCCTCATGCGAAAACGGACGGCAAAGACGTCGATTGCCCCTGCGCCACAGCAACATTCGCCGCCGAGCGATTCACCAGACTGCCCGCATCGGCGGCAGCGCTCAGAAGCGCCGCGTTCTGTCCCAAAGCGTTCAATGAAACACTGTTGACCGGCTGAATGGCTTCAACATTCTGTCCGGCTCCGGTCAGAATGGACTGCAACCCACTTCCCGCATTTTCCAGCCCCCCGGCAACAGAGGTCAGCGCGGAAGGCACCGTAGCGAGATTCATACCACTCTGCGCCACGCCGTTGACCGTCCCCAGAGCATCCGTCACCTTCGAGGCAAAACCCCCGGCACCAACAAGCGTCGCCAGCGGCATGACCTGCCCGACAACCGAAGACACCTGTCCCACCGCCGTAAAAACCCCTTCGGAAACATCCGAAACCACGCTGGAAAAACTGTCGAGAGCACTCCCGACATCATCTCCCAGCGCTCCGGACAAAGTATCGGAAGTCTGTACAGCCGTCGTTTCCTGTGGTCGCTCAAGAACCAGCGCATAGGAACAGACAGCGCCTTTTGCCTGGTAAACGTAATGAAACTGGGCAATCCAGACCTGGACGGAAAGCCCCGCAGCCGAAAAAGCAACCTGCTGCCCGGCCATCCGCATGCGTTCAACCGCCTGAGCCCGCATCTGCGCATCCGGACCAAGAAAGCGCCCTTTCAGCTCCAGACGCCCCGGATCGTTGCCCAGCGCATCAACAACACGCCCGCCCCCCGGAAGACGATGCACAACCAGCATCTGCCGACCGCCAACCTGCAGCGTATCGGGAACTTCAATTCCCGTCAGAACCAGATTTCCCAGTATGACAGGAGATGATGACCCCAGCCGCCCTACGGCACCAATGGCATTTTCGATGTCGGAAAGACCAATACCCATCGGGGAACACCTCCTCTGTCAGAAAAATCCGATACTTCGGCCCGGATACTGAGGCTGCATGATTTCATCCACGCCCCCGCCAGAACGTCGCGCCGCCAGACGGGACCTGCGATTGCCGAACGAGAAATCATCACGCCTCATCTCGTGATCCACATCACCACTCATAGTGTTCCTGTCGTGATAATTCCGGAGCGCCGGAAAGGCTGGAAGCGCGTCATGTTCCCGTCCGGCTCCTTCAGATGATGGCGCGTGCACAGTCTGTTTCCGCACTGGCGGAATACAGGTCGAACCTTTATCCACCAGTACTGCCCGGCGAACGACAGGAGACACCCCTGTCGCACCATGCCTGATGCGCCTGACAGGCAATGCGCGCTCAATCATTCCCCCCCGACTGGGGGATACCGCCGTTCGTCCGACATCAGCAGCAGCCCGTTTCCGCGCCACCACAATCCGCCCCGACTTTGCATCCAGTCGCCCTTTCCGTTTCGGAAAAGCAGTCATCTCATGCACACCCGCACGTATTCCCGCTTTTTCTGCAACAACAAAAAAAGGCTTCAAAGAAAGACCTAATCGCAGGATCCGCACCACCCGCTGTTTTTCCCGCACGGGAAACAACACCGAATGAAATACTCCACCCGATTTACGAACAGGCGCAATCTCGTGGATGCCCTCTCGTCTTTGAAAGCCGCCACCCCGCACCGTCCTTCCGGAAACCAGAGGCCCCCTGATGCGCGACGGCACGATCCCAGCCTGTTTTTTCAACCGTGGCACAGCCGCAACCGGAAACGACCGATGCACCCACACCAACCCTCTGGAAGAAGCTGCAAAAAACGTCCTGACCGAGAGAAGAGACCGCCAGATGTGCTCCCGCATCATATCTCTCCCCGATAACCCATCATGTCCCAGTCAAAACAGTGCCCTTCCCGCTCTCCGGTAATGACACACGCGGCAAGACGCCGCGCTCTCGACCATCCTCGCAAAACATCCCACGGCACCCCGTGATCCAGCAGATACAGCATCTCCTGAAACCCGGAGTGCCGACTCAGTTTTTTGCGACGTCCCGCAGATCCTCATCCGCATCACGCTCGAAAAGCGGCGTCAGAGCCGCAATCCCGGCCTTGCCGACCCGACGGGCCAGCTCGCGGATTTCATCCTTGGTCTGCGGCATCTGAACCGGCACACCATCAATGGCCGTCACCGAACAGATCATTTCCGCATAACCCAGCCATGCGGATGCCGACGCGCCATTGATCGCACTGCCCGCTGCCTCGATCAGATCCAGCATATCTGCCGGATCAATCTCGCGCAGCGTCAGACGCCGGTTATCGGACAGAACAACTTCCTGCGGAAAATCACTCACGAAATCTTCGTCCTCGTAGATGCAAAAAACTGAACAGTCTGATGGATCATGTGATCCGCCTGCCAGGGATCACTCTTCAGCTGCATGGAAACATTGCTGAATTCCCAGGTGCTGGTCGTCCCATCCGGTTCGGTCACGTACTGATAGATCGTCCCACTTCCGACCGTCCCTGCATTCCAGTATGCGGCTTCGACAGCCGCCACCAGATTATCCAGTGCCGCATTGGCCCGGGCAATCTGGAACGCTCCCCGCCAGCCATTGGGAACATTGAACTCCAGCGGCACCCCGTTCAGCGGATTTGCGCGCAGGGCCTGTGTTTCCTGGGCCGCACTGAAGGACGTGACGTCCCGCAGATCAACCCGCTGACCGTTCCACAGAACAGTAATCCGGCAATCCCGGCCAATGCTGTATGGATTTGCCATTTAGCCGACACTCCCCGATGCAGACGACACGGTGACAGACGCGCCACCCTGCAGATTGACGATGAATTTCTCGTTGATGCCCTGGTAGCGAACCGCCACATCCGCCTGCACATAGCCCAGCGCCGTGCGGGACTGCGGATTATTGCTCGAATCACAGACCACACTGTAAGGCAGCTCACCATTCTGAACGCCCAGAATACCCTGTGAGAGCAGCGACGACAGAAAGCCCAGAAGCGTCGAACGAATATCGCTGAACAGCGTATCGTTGATCACTTCACCCACATAACCGCCCATGCCACCCGCAAGCGAAGACGCAATATAGTTCGTCAGGCGCGTATAATTGTCGCCATTCATGGTGCTCTTGCTGGACGAATTATGTCCACAGCGCACCGCCCAGTAAGTGCCACCCGGCGCCGGATTGCAGATCACATCAATTCCGGCCGTAAACAGCACTGACAGTTCAGCCGTTGAATAGGTCGCACTGCTGCCCGTCAGACCCGCCTTCTGGCTCCCCACGATCCCCGACAGCGCCTTGTTCAGACTGGACTGCTCCGGCGAAAGAGCGGCAAGCCTGCCACCTGCAAATGCCTGCGGGCTGACCAGCATCATGCCGTTGGTATCATCATTCCACCACAGCCAGTCACCGAACATCAGCTTGACCGACGACGCATCCAGCCCACTCGCCGCCTTGACTGCAATCGCATTCGTCACCGTATCGGAAGCCGGCCCGACAGCGATCATATAGACCCCTTCGGACGTCCCGAAAGCCGCCTGAGCCGTATAGGACGTGCTGTCCGTCACACCATGCAGCAGCGCCACCGCACAGCCCTGCCCGCGCAGCGCATACATACCGGTCCGCACCGTGCTGTCCTGCCCGATGAACTGAGCCGTCGTCGGCACACCGCCATCCGTGCCCCCTGCAAGTGTCACACTCGCTGCAGCCACAGCCGGAACCGTCTCCGGAAGCACGACCTTCACCAGCGCATTCAGATCCTGCGCCACAGCCGCCGCAATGGCAGACCAGTCCGCCCCCGCATAGGTCGTAGCCCCCAGATCCCTATGCGTAACCGCAAGCGCAAATCCGGAACCCGTAGCCGTCACGGCCGCCACGATGCCATTACCCACGCTACCCGTATGAACAGCCTGGATCGTCACGCCATCCAGCGTGCCGGATGCCGCCACATCCGTCCCGTCCGTCACCCGAACGACAACAAAAGACGATGCTTCCTGCATCACAGCGATATTGACCGCCAGCCCCGCATCCGTCGTCTTGTTCTGCTTGGCGCCGAACGCCGCGACATAGTCGCTCATGCCCCCGATCGGCAGCGGCATCCCCACCGGCCCCCAGCCGGCAGTGCCCACAATCCCCAGCTGAGAAGACGATGCTCCCGCCAGGGCCAGCGTCTGCGGCTGGGCGATCTGCACGTAAAGATTTGGCACGGTCAGTGCCGTGGTATTCAGCGTTCCCGCCTGATAGACCAGAGACATCCCCGGATCGCTCTCCAAAATGCAGAAAGCGGGCGCTCCCACAGAAGCAACCCGCTTTCCTGATGAAATTTCAGCGCTTTGACTCAGCTTCTGCGTCAGGCAGCAGCGACCACTGTCCCGAACTGATCAACCCCCAGCCCCGGATAGGCCGTGGCGGCAGCCTGCGCCGCAACCACAGCCTGCATGGCATCCAGAGCCGCCGTTACCGTCTGGTTCGCTCCCCCGGGAGCCAACTCCCCGAAAGACATCGCTACCCCGCCCTCTCCAGAGAGGTTCCCGATGCCGCACAGCATTTCGGAAGCCCACTGCACCTGAAGGGTGTCGAAAACCAGCTCATAGAAATAATCCCGCCGATACAGTGCCTCGTTCTGCATCGTGTCGACATCTTCCACGCTCTGGAACCGAAGCTGAGCCTCCCGCCCGTCCAGAGTGCTGATCCAGCTCTGCTCCGCCAACGCCGTATCCAACACGGAAGCCAGTGTCTCCCGCGCTGTCGCATCCGCGGTCCAGATCGAAACCCGATAAAGCTGCGCCTGCCGCCGCGTCACCCGAACCGACTGCCCGTATCCACCGGCATGACCGTTCAGAACCCGTCCCGGCACACTGACAGTCGCCCCGCTCGCCACACCATCCGTCAACGCCGCCGCCAGAGCTGCCGCAACCGTCGCTGGCGTATCCTGCGCCGTCACCGCATAAGCCGCAGAAGGCGCACCTCCATGCGGCATGTCATCCAGCCAGACCGCCACCACACCCGCAGGTGTAGAAGTCCCGGAAAAGACGATCTCAACCGTCCCATCCGTAACCACGACCCCAACCGTAGGAACCACTTTCTGCTGTACCCGCCAGGGCCGCCCCAAAGGTTCAGCCCATTCCGGCATTTTCCGCGGCGCCATGGTAACAGTCACGAAATCGATGTTGTTGCGGATGTTCTGCGCCGCGAAAAGATCGCTCGGCAAAAGCCACCCCCGCCGCAGCACCACCTGCCGCCCTGTCACTGAAGCTCCCGACAGCCCATCCGGATACAGGATCTGCGCACAGTTATAAGCCAGCGCCAATCCGACTTTGGAGGCATCTGTCATTCTTGTCCTCCCTCAGACCTGCTGAAGCGACATAGTACACCGGATCCCGAAGCCGGAAGTTTCCACCGCATTAACCGTATAAGTCGTGCCCAGATCGGTCGTGACCGTCATGTAAGGCGTCAGCACCACCCCGGGCAGAAGCGGAAGATACATCACGGACTGTCCCGGACGCGTTGCTCCCGGAATTCCACTGCCCGAAGACTCCCCTTTCGCCCGCATGATAACGGCCGCCGGACAGTCCGAGACCAGCGTCTCCACCGTTCCCGTAACCCCGCTGACTGTCACGATCCGACTACACACAACACATAAAGGCGGCCGCAGAGGCTCCACGGACGCGACAAAATAAATCCGTCCGTTTGCTACAAGAATATCGGCAACCTGCGTATCATCCCGCCGATCCGTCAGGACATATTCCGTCGGAATCCCCCACCCGATCGGCCGCGCAAACGAAAACCCTGCATCGACGTCAAAAGCCAGCATGGGCTGCGCATGAAGGGTTTCCATCGGCGACAGACCGCCCGAAGGACGATACTGTTCCCCCAAAGCCCCCAGAACGGCCGCCGCCTTCGCATACCCTCGGGAGAGCCTGGCCGCGATCATTGCCTGCTGCACACAGCCCTCCTCAAACCACGATCGCCCGGCCGTCCTGCAGCTCCAGCCCGCCAGCCACCCCCAGAAACGCACACAGACGCCTCCGCCACAGCGTAAACAGCATCACCCGGTCCTGAACTTCCCGACCATTGTGATACCAGCCCGCCGCCCGCGCCGTATCCAGATTGTCCGACGACGCCGTAATCGCATTTTCCAGCGGATAAAGCTGCGCCAGATAAAGCCGGATCTGCTGAAGCTCCGCCCCGGACAGACAATTCATCCGCCATTCCAGCGCCCCTTCCACCTGAAAGAAACGCCACGATTCCTGATTGCCTTCCCGTGACCCGATCGCGGGATAACCACAAAACCGGCGGATATCCATTTTCTCTCCTTCCGAGAGAATATCCGTCGATAAACCAACCGTTCCGGACATGTCATTCTCCCCGCAAGAGAGGCCCCTGCCTTACAGACAGGGGCCGGAAAAACCTCAGAACGTCAGACCAAGCGCATCCGTGCCAAGGCTCTCGATCACGACACCACGCTTGAGATAGCTGTTCGTAGCCGTCGGAATGACCGTCATATCCGCCGTCACGTCGGTCGGCAGTGCAAAACCGCCAATCCAGTACCAGGACTGCGCAATGATCTGGCGCAGACGATCCAGCGGCTCACGTGTCACCATCGCCACGCTGTCCACCATCTCGATCAGCGCACGCTCGGAATCCGGAATATCGGAATGACCCGTGAGCGCGCAGTCACCCTCAATCAGCGCCCCCTGCCCCAGCAGCAGCGCACGATGAATGGAACCGGAACCCAGAGACACCTGCTGCGGCGCTTCCGTCGTCGGGATGAACCGTACGCCCAGAAGCTCGATCACCTGACCGGAACGATACTCTTCCGAACCATAAGCACCACGGTACAGATGCTTGAAATCCGGATCGCGGAACAGCGAGAGAAGCTGCAGATCATCCAGGTAACAGTGATACGCACCATTGATCATTGGCACGTTATTACGCCGCAGCGTCGCCACACCGGCGAGAACCTGCTGGATGCCCAGCGTATCCGCCAGACCGCTCGAGCTAGCCGTCTGCAGTGCCGCCGTGGTCAGACGACCATTCGGACGGATTACCAGCGGCGCCGTGGAGGCCACAACCGCCTGACCTTCCGTCCCATCCGTAACCGATACGGACGCCGAGAACGTCATCTGACCCGAAACACCGCCCGGCGCTGTGGACACATTCGTCGCATCCGCCGTCACACTGACAAGGGTGTAAACATCCCCGCCCACCGTCACGGTCATACCATTGGTCGCGCTGATCGGCGTCACCTGACCATTCACGATCACGGACTGGAAGCCACGAATGTCATCCACTGCAATGGTATTGTCAGCACTCCCCAGCGTCGCCGTCACACGCGTGTTGCCACCCAGGTAACCGCCCACACCATTCTGTGCACCGCCAAACAGCGTATTGCGTGCCAGACGGTCCAGCGACTGCATGGCCTGCACACCATTGGTGTTGGCATTGGCCAGGAACTGCGACGCAATCCCCACACCACTCGTGACCATGTTCAGGTCGATCGTATCGCCATACTGGTTGATGGACAGCGTATACTGCTCGATCGACCAGCCGGACGGGCTCAGACCATTATCGAAATTCGTATTACCCGTCGGGTTCAGCGGCGTCGTCACCGGAGCCTTGAGGCTCTTGCGGGTTTTCGTCAGCGTCTCACCGATGGCATTCGGGAACACTTCACGATCGGCAACCTGCCGGAAACCCAGGCGGGATTTCAGACCATTCTCGAACTCGCGGGCCAGAAAACCCTGCTGAATGGCGGCCTGAAGCTGAACAGGAAAATTATCAATGCTCATGTGTTTTTTCCGTAAATGTGTTTTCTGAACCCGGCCTGCCATCAGGCCCGGTCAAATATCGTCCCGGACCTCAGCCCTGGGCCAGAAACTGCCATTTGCGCGCTTCATAATCCGCCTCGCTGACGGCGCGCGCATTGAACGGTTCGATCCCGCCCGGGCGTGGCGCTGCCTGCCCGACGGTGGTTCCGCTCGAATATCCAGGCCGCAGCACCTCGCCGAACAGATAGGCCCGCTCCTGACGGGCCTGCTGCAAAGCCTCGGCCACACCGACCACGGAACCATCCTCACCCCGATTGATCCCTTCCAGATCAATCAGCCGCACGACATCATCAGGATTATGCGCACCATTGCGGATCGCCTCCGCCCGCAGCGCCGCCACAATGACTTCCCGGTCACTGTCCTGCCGCACCCGGGCCAGCGCTTCCTCATGACTGCGCTGAAGCGTCTCCTGCCGCGTCACAACATCCGTCATTTCCTGACGGACCGCCTCAACCTCGCTCCGCGCTTCATTCAGCGCCCGACGCAGAGCCTCCACATCCTCAATGGTGTCATCAGTTCCGGACATCATTCCCCCGTCAACACTCATGCTTGTTCAGAAGCACACCACTGCTCCAGCATTTTCCATTCCGTATTCGGATCAGAATTTCCCGATGCCATCGCAAACATCCGAACCGCCGTCTCGCGGCTCAGAATTCCATTGGAGACCGCCGCCACCAGACCCTGCGTCAGTGACAGCAGCTCCGGATCGGTAGACGGAAACCATGCCGGCCACCGCAAACTCATGCGGCAGTACGGCAGGTCCTTGACCAGCGTTCCCCCGATCCGCAGCCCGTTTTCCAGAACACAGGAAAACCGGCACGCCATCCGGTAAATCGAGAGCAGCGCTCCCTCACCGTAGGAATGCCGCAGACGATCCACCAGCCAGATCAGTGGCTGACACATCATCTCCATGGCCTTGCCCGACTGCGCACCACCAACCCGGTCGCCATGCGCCCGGTTGCCATGCAGCTGCTCAAGCACCACCAGACGCAGTTCCCGATAATGATCGAGCACCGCCCCCGCCGCATTCCCGTTGATTTCCAGCAGCTTGGCGTCGCCTTCCGGCGGTAGCGTCAGCGCCGAAGCCGCCCCGCCCTGATGCGCCACACCGTCGGAAAACCCACCCGTCTTCAGCACCAGCGTCGGATCGGACCCGTATTTCAGCCCGCGCCCGGCCTGCGACAGCAGATAATCCGCCTCGATGACCGTATCGATGGCGCGCTCAAACGTGCATTCACCTTCCGGATCACGCCCGTAAGGTCCGCCCAGATTGCGCGTCCACACAATCGGAACAAACCCCAGCCCATGCCGCACGGACCGGCTCTCGTCGCGGACCCCGCCATCCATCCCCACAAGCCAGGGCACGGACACCGCACAGTCCAGAGGCGTCCAGATCCGCTGCCACCAGAACTGCGCTCCCAGAAGCTCATCCGCAATCGGATAGCCCTGCGCCGCCAGATCCCGCCCCCGGACCAGAAACCGCTCCTCGACCCGAAGCAGTTCCCCCGTCGCATCATCCCAGAATGGCGTCAGATACGCCGTCTCCAGAACGGACAGCTTCGGAACCCCGGCCGAGACCTCGAACAGGATCGCAACCGACCCAACCGAGCCCAGCCGCGCCGCCTCCATCAGCAGCGACGCCAGCCTGGTCTGCGAAGCAAACGTGCTCAAGGCTTCCGTCACCCGCGCATCATCCGTCACCAGACCCGGCCAGTGCGTATCCCCGAACAGCAGCGAAACCGACTCATCCACCACCGTCCGGCACAGATTCGTCCGCACCGAAGGACGCCGGCTCGACAGCGGGATGTATTCCCCCGCCCCCGACTTCTCCATCGAGAACGGATGCGGCAGCGCATCATACTGCGTCCCGTCCAGAACACGCTTGAGCGCCAGCAGCCGCGCCGTCCGCGCGGACGCACCCGCGGGAACAGCGTAACGCTGTTGCAGGGACAACCAGTCCATGTGTTCTCCATTGTTTCAGGCCGCATCCCGACCCGGAGGGTCAGTTCAGCGCGCCAGCGAAAATCCAGACGAGCTCCAGCCCGTCATGCCGCCACTTCCGGCAAGCATCAGTTCACTCAGCCCCCAGACCATCGCATCCGCCCGGTCAGGAGACCGTGGCCCGCGATATCCACTGACCGAGAAATGACAGAGCTGATCCTCCAGAGCCGTAAAGCGGCCATGATGAACAACCCTGCCAACCTCATAGAGCGCTGCAACCGGCTCTGCGCGTGCCGCCTTACCCCGCGCCGCCGTCACCAGCTTGACCGAGGCATGCGCCCGCACACTCCGGATCGTGCCCTCTACCAGAGCCCCGCCGAAGTTCCGCTCCGCAACAATGCGTTCAGCACCCCATTCATCAAATGCCCGCAGGGCCCGGGCAGCCCAGCCCGCCGGGCTATCCCTGGCAGACAGATCTTCCAGAACATGCCCCACACCAGCCGCATCAACGCCACAGACCACAATCCCGATTTCATCGGACCTGTAATCTTCTGGTCCCGCAGCCCCCGAAGGATCAACAGACACCAGAATACGCCGCATACGGGCCGCCACATCCGCCCGGCTCTGCGCCGTAATCGCCGCCTCACGCTGGAACAACTCCAGCCGCCACAGCGCGCCTTCAACAACCGATTGATATTCACCATAAAGAAACCGCCGCTTTTCCCGCTCAGGGAGCGCTTCAAGGCTGGCGAGATAATCCTCACTCAGATTATCCCGGTTGGCCTGCGGATTGAGGATCATCGTCGCATACAGCGACCTGTCCGCTAACGGTTCCCCCGATTTCGGCTCGATCCCGCTTTCGAAAAGCGCATAAAGCCAGTGCCCCATACTCGGCGGATTGGCATCGATATATTCCTTCACCGCCAGGCCGGTTTTCTGCGCCAGACGCGTCAGAAGCATGTTCCGCGCGCCATAACTGATCTGGCTGGCCTCGTTCAGATAAACCGTCGCAAACTCCAGACCGAGGATCTTCTCGGTCCGCTGCTCGTCATCCAGCCCACCGAAAAAGATCGTCGATCCATTCGGGAACGTCACGACACAGTCCTGCCGGTCCAGCTTCCACCCGACCTGCGGAAAACACATCCGCATGACCTTTGGAAACGTGTCCCGCAGAACCGACGCCTTCAGCGCCGTCAGCCGATGGCGAAAAATACCATGCCGACTGTCCGGTGCCTTCAGCGCCCTGATCACAACGGCCCGAACCAGAACAAAGGTCTTTCCCGACCGCGACCCGCCCCTCAGAAGAATATGCCGCGCCGGCCCACCCAGCAGCCGCACCGCCTCACGCTGCGAATCATTGAGCCTAAAGGGCGCTGTCATCACTGCTGATGCTGATCGAGATCGTCCCCGAACGCCCCTCGGATTCCATACCCGCCCTGAAACGGGACGGACGATGCGCCCGAAGCAGAAACGCCATCAGCCCATCGCTATACCGCTTGCGAACAATCGGATTGCCCGTATCCGGATCACAGACGACACGCCCTGCATACGTAACAGGCTCATCATATCCCTCGATGGCCCTGCGCCGCGCTTCCGCTTCAAGAGCATCCGCAGCCTCTTCCAGAGCTTCCTCCCACCGGGAAGAAAATTCCTTATCCGTATCTTTCCAGAGATATAACGTACTGCGCCGGACCTCAGCGACACGCCCGGCTTCAGAAATATTTCCACTCACAGACAGATGTTCGAGAAATCTCTTCTTCCGTTCCCAAGACTGTTCCCGTCGCAAAGAACATTTACCAGATACGTCTTCATCCATCTGTTCCAACCTTTTTCCCCAGATCGCCCTGAGAACCAACCATCAGACGGCTCTCAGCGAAGCCTCCCTGCGGCTCATCATCATGCCACCCTCCAGCCAGACAGCCCGAACCGGCTTCTGACGGGGCCGATCCCTGTGACCTGTCCCGCGCAGCGCCAGGGTTTCCACATTCCGCTGCGTCTGCTCACGTTCGGCACGGAGCGCCACACGGGAAAGGGTTTCCGGCGCAATCCGCCCAATCACCCGGGCGGAAAGAACCGACCGCTGACAGGGAATGGACCTGCACCGGACATCCAGGCGGGAAAGACCTGCGTCCACCAGTTCATGCCATTCCAGAACGACATCCGCCCGATGAACCGGCTCGCCTTCATAAACGAGAGGACACCCGACAAATGAACCTGCATTTTTCTGAAGAACAATGAATGTCTGCCTGCCAGACAACACAACGCTACCAGAAGAAATTTCACACTTTTCCATAAATCAGGAAACTTCCAAAATAAAAGCCGGCCTTCTTTCGAAAGGCCGGCTTCAGATTTTCATGTCGTAATTCTTCAGTATGTATTTTTTGTATCAAAACTGCGTTCATATATCAAGCGGTAATTTATCGTTAACCAGATTTTTTCCTGTTTTTCTTTTTGGACAGCGTTTCATAGACATGTGCCAGCTGCTCCAGAAGCAGTGCACACTGAGCCGACACCTTCATCCGCGCCCGCCCTTCCGACAGAGCCGGATAGAGATGCCGCGCCATGGCCGAAAACGACATCTCCCGCGCCAGAAGCATCTCCAGACGAACATGCGCGCACAGCCCCAGCATATCACGAATCTGCGTAATCCGCGCAGAACACTGCCCGCGCCCCATCATCCAGGTGTGAATGTCTCCCCGCTCCCTGACACGACCATCAGAAGGCGGATTTTCCACCACCCCCAGAGAGGCAAAGACATATTCGCGATACCAGCGATCCGCAGCAGCCAGTTCATCGTCCCCGATATCGCCCGCGTCATACATCGACTGCACCGCGTTCACGACCCGGAACGTATTTCCAACCTCGCGGATCTCCGAATGGCGGTACCGCTCCCCAGTCGGCCTGACCACACCATCAGACAGTCCCGCAGCAGCAACCGGTATTTCCCGCACCATCTCGAACATCAGTTGATCTCCAGCCCGGCCTCACGGCCACCCATCGGCTGCAATCCCGGAAAGACCGGCACCAGATCCGCACCCCACAGCGCATTCCAGCTCACGGGATGACCGGCAGGAAGCGCCTCAGCCGTTTCCCTGTCCGTCACCATCCGGACGCGCGACGAGGACGTTCCGGATGTTTTTTTGGCAGAACGTCCCCGTCCCTTGCGGGCAATGCCCTGCTCAGGTAGCCAGCCATCGGAAGCAAGCATGGCAGCGAGAGCGCTTGCGGAGACCCGACGGGGTACGGAACCTGACTTGACCTGCCTCATCTCAACATCCTTTATCAGTACAGAACTGTTTCCAACTTTGGCAAAATGCCACAGTGTGTGATAAAAAAAACTTCTTCTGGATTTGGCATAAAGCCATTGCTAAAAAGGCCTCATGGCCAAACACAAGCGCCCGGACTCTCTGACTGCACTCCAACGAGCCATCGGAACTCGCATTTCCTGGGCTCGCGAACTCGTCATGCCCAATCAGAGCGAATGCGCCCGCCTGCTGGGCGTTGACGCTTCGACCCTCAACAAGATCGAACGCGGTGACCGCGCGCCCAGCGTCTTCCTCATTGCGGCACTGTCGAACCGCCTGCGCGTCTCGACAGATTTTCTTCTGAAAGGCGTCCTGAACGGTCGTACCGACGAAGAACTGGCCCTGCGGCTGGCTGCCCTGCACCCAGAACTGGTGCTCCAGCGGCAAGACATGGCTCCGAACACGGACAGAAACACATCTTCCGACACACCTGATCCGCCCAAGAGACCAGATGAGGAGATCCATTAGTGACTGTTTCACCGGTTTCCATACGCATTCAGGCGCCCCCCATTCGATACGACACGATAAGCTCGCCTCATCGATGGAATGAACAAATCGGAAACATCCCCGGTCATCAAAGCGTCTGAATTCATTGACCGGCTCCCTTCCTTCCCCGTTGATCGCCCCCATGACAACCACCGATTAACGATAAATTAATGGCACTGTGCCATTGGGTCAAGGAACAAATATGGCTTTGAGCCATTAAGACAGGTTTTGGCTGCCGCCAATTTTCCGCATTGCAGCCACAATCCGGTATAGCGGACAGGCATCTTCAACCGCATTTCACAGAGAAATCACGCTGAAGAGTTTCATATTACAGCTTTTTTCTGACTGTATATTTTAATGAAATCTGTACTTTTGAAGTACTGATTCAATTATCGAGACATTCCATGTTTGCCCACGCGGACGCTTTTTCGAAAAAAAAGTCCCGACGATTTTTTCACGATCCGAACCGCCGGACAGCCCCTTCCCTCAGACAGGATCGTCCGAGGGGTATCCGCATCATTCAAAGTACTCGCCCTGTCCGCAGAGCTACTCGTGAATGACGTCCAGATCTCCGAACCGGGTATATTCCCCTTCGAAATACAGCTGGATCATTCCGGTAGGGCCATGCCGCTGCTTCTCAAGAATCAGCTCCGCCTTGTTGTGCACCAGAGCCATCTTGCGCTGCCACTCTTCTGTCGCAGCCTGGAACTTGTCATTGCTGTCGTAGGCACTGTCCTTGGGCTGACGCTGCTGCAGGTAATATTCGTCGCGATAAACGAACATGACCGCATCCGCATCCTGCTCAATCGAACCCGATTCGCGCAGATCCGACAGCATCGGCCGCTTGTCCTCACGCGATTCGACCTGACGTGAGAGCTGGGACAGCGCAATCACGGGCACGGAAAGCTCTTTCGCAATCGCCTTGAGGCCCTGCGTAATCATCGAGATTTCCAGAACACGACTGTCAGGCTTCGTTCCGATGGCCGGCCGCATCAACTGCAGATAATCCACCACCACCAGGCTCAGCCCCTGCGTCCGCGCCAGACGGCGGCATCGCGTCCGCATGGCAGACAGGGAAATCGCCGGCGTATCGTCGATATAGAGCGGCAGTCGCTGAAGCTCGCGCGCAACCCGGACAAACCGGTCAAATTCCTTCTGCCCGATATCACCACGACGGATCTTCTCACCCGAAACTTCAGCCTCACCCGAAAGAATACGGGTCGCCAGCTGCTCGGATGACATTTCCAGCGAGAAAATCGCAACCGATCCCTTGGGCTTCTCGCCACTATCTTCGGCATCCCGCAGGATCGAGCGTGCCGCCGAGAACGCAATCTTGGTCGCGAGCGCCGTCTTGCCCATCGCAGGACGCCCGGCAAGGATGATCAGATCCGATGGATGAAGCCCACCCGTCCGCTTGTCGAAGTCCCGCAGACCCGACGTCAGACCCACCACGTCGCCACTGCGCTGATAGGCCTTGGTCGCAACACTGACAGCTTCCGTCAGAGCCTTGGTAAACGAGACAAACCCACCTTCCTGGCCCCGCTCCGTCGCCAGCTTGAACAACGCTTCTTCAGACGCCGCAATCTGATCGGAACCATCCAGATCAGGCCGCGCCCCAAAGGCATTGTTGACGACAGTTTCACCAATATCGATCAGCTGCCGGCGCACCCAGGCATCATGGATCACCCGCCCATAATCACCCGCATTGACGATACCCACCATCGCCGTCAGCAGCTTCGCCAGATAGGCAGGCCCACCCGCAGCATCCAGAACACCGGTATGTTCGAATTCCGCCCGCATGGTCACGGGATCGGCCAACTGCCCCCGCTCGATCCGCCGGGCAATGGCCTCGTAGATCCGTCCATTGAGCGGATCGGAAAAATGAGCCGGTTCCAGAAAGTCCGAAACCCGCTCATACGCCTTGTTGTTGGTCAGAATAGCGCCCAGAAGCGCCTGCTCGGCGGCCGTGCTGGACGGCGGACTGCGCCTCAGCAGGACACCCAGATCTCCGTCGTTCGAGGAAGCATCAGAGACGGTCGGAGAAGAATGCGATTCGATCATGTTCACGCTGCCCTTCTACCATCCTGCATCGCGACCAGAAACGGATTACCGCGCGACCCAGCCATCCTCCGCCAGAACCACACCCGCCAGATAAAGACTGCCACAGATCAGTACCCGCGCAGGCGCACCCCCTTCAGCCACCAGACGCTCCAAAGCTTCCCTGACAGTCGGACCGGCAATCGCCCGCCCCCCCGAAGCCGCAATGATCTCTTCGACCGGCATCGCCAGATGCTGCCCCGGCTCCGCCACCGCCTGAACCGAAGCCGCCCGCTCAACGATCGGTCCCAGAAACCCCGAAGCATCCTTGGTCTGCTTCACACCCGCGATCACATGGACAGGCCGGTCTTTCCACCCATCCAGAACCGTTCCCAGCATCTGACCGGCATCCGGATTGTGCCCACCATCCAGATAGAGTTCCCATCCGGAAGGAAGCATCTGCGCCAGCGTACCATCCAGTTTCTGCAACCGCGCAGGCCAGAAAGTCCTAGAAATACCCTGATAAGCCGAAACCGGCAGACCCAGCCCCGAAACCCGTAATGCGGCCACAGCCAGCGCCGCATTCCCGGCCTGATGCTGCCCTTTCAGAGCCGGCAGCGGCAGCGAGAGCGCACCATCCGCATCGCGATATTCCAGACCATCCGCACGCTCGGTGAAGACAACATCCTGCCCGATCACCCGAAGCGGCGCATTCAGCTCTGAGGCCCGGCGACGAATGACATCCAGCGCCTCCGGTACCTGGGCCGCCGAAACAACCGGCACACCCTCCTTGATGATCCCGGCCTTCTCCCCGGCAATGGCCGCAACCGTACTGCCCAGAAACGCCTCATGATCCAGACTGACCGGTGTAATCACGCAGGCCGCAGGCTTCGGCACGACATTGGTCGCATCCAGCCGCCCCCCAAGCCCGACTTCCAGCACCACCAGATCGGCCGGCACCTGCGAGAACAGCAGGAACCCCGCCGCCGTCAGAACCTCGAAAACCGTAATCGGAGCACCGGCATTGACCTGCTCGACCTTCTCGAGCGCGGCAACCAGAACATCCTCGTCCACAAGCCGTCCCGCCAGCCGGAAACGCTCGGTCACGCTCACCAGATGCGGGCTGCTCATGACATGAACGCGCAGACCACCTGCCTCGGCAATGGCCCGCAGATTGGCGCAGGTGCTGCCTTTGCCGTTCGTCCCGGCCACATGAATGACCGGCGGGAGATGACGCTCGGGATTGCCCAGCTTCGCCAGAAGCGCCTCAAGCCGCCCCAGCGAAAGATCAATCAGCGCCGGATAAAGCTCCTGCAAGCGCGCAAGAACGGCACCCGGCCGTCCCTGATATTCGCCGGACAGCCGAACCGGCGCCCCACGCTCCGCAGTCATCAGGCCGCCGCGTCGGAAACGGTTTTCTGGCGCATCATGATGCCCAGAATCCGCCCCAACAGTTCCGGAAGCTCGGAGCGCTTGGCCACGATATCGACCATGCCGTGCTCACGCAGATACTCCGAACGCTGGAAGCCTTCCGGCAGCTTCTCGCGAACGGTATCCTGAATGACGCGCGGCCCCGCGAATGCGATCAGCGCATTGGGCTCGGCGATATGCACATCGCCCAGCATCGCAAAAGACGCAGAAACACCGCCCGTCGTCGGGTTCGTGAACACGACAACATAAGGCAGCCCGGCTTCCTGAAGCATCTGCACACCAATCGTCGTCCGCGGCATCTGCATCAGGCTGACAACGCCTTCCTGCATCCGCGCCCCGCCCGAAGCCGTATAGACCACCAGCGGCGCCTTCTGCAGAACAGCCAGACGGCAGGCGGCCACGAAAGCCTCGCCCAACGCAGCACCCATCGTCCCCAGCAGGAACTCGGGCGCCATGACGGCCACAACAGCCTTCTGCCCCTTGATCATGCCATGAGCAACGACCAGTGCCTCATCGAGATGGGACTTGTGCCGCGCATCCTTCAGGCGGTCCGTATAACGCTTGGAATCCTTGAACCCCAGCGGATCGACCGGCATCTTCGGCAGCTCGATGGTGGTGTATTCCCCCCCGTCGAACGTCCAGCCCAGACGCTCCTTCGCCGTCGCCCGCATGTGATGCCCGCAATGCGGACAGACCTTCTCGGACCGCTCCAGCTCCTTGGTGAGCATCATCTGCCCGCAGGATTCGCAGTTGGTCCACAGATTGTCCGGCACGTCCCGCTGAAGCAGGCCACGCAGCTTGGGTCGGACGTAGTCGGTCATCCAGCTCATGTCGTCTCGTTACTTTCTGGCCGCCTTCAGGACAAAGGACGGAGTGGGGTTAAAGCCCGGCGAAGGGCTGCATTCTCTGGCGCGTTTTAACGCCCGGAGGCCAAATATGCCAGCCCAACCATCAGCGGGCCCGTCTTATCTCTCCCGCCTGCATCACAAATCATGCCATCTTCCCCGACACGACCCATCACAGCGGACGTCATGTCCGGCATCCGGCCCCTTTCCCGAAAAGGGCCAGCCCGACAGACCACGTCCCTGAACGGAGAAGACCATGTCCGACAGTTTCAACACCATCCGCTTCCCCAGCCCTCAGGGCCTCAAGCCCGGCTGGTTCATTGGTTTCGGAGCTTTCCTGATCATTCTCGGCATCCTGGCCGCTCTGGATGCCATCACCACCACCCTGACCAGCATGGTCATCCTCGGCGTCCTGATGATCATCGGCGGCGTCGCCCAGGTCATGCAGAGCTTCGCCCATCGTGGCCTGCCCGTCCCGAACCAGTGGCTCTCCGGACTGATCGGCGGCCTCTACATTCTCGGCGGCATTCTCCTGATCGAAGAGCCCGCCACCGGTTCGATCTTCCTGACCGCCATCCTCGCAGGCTGCCTTATCTTCGCTGGCCTCGCCCGCACCTTCTGGGCTGGCAGCCACCGCAACAACAGAAGCTGGCTCGCCCTCGCCATCAGCGGCCTTGTCACACTGATCATCGGCATCATGCTCTACATGACGCTGCCCTGGTCCGGCCTGTGGCTGATCGGCATGTTCATCGCCGTGGAACTGCTCATGGCCGGCGTCGCAACCGTCCTCTTCGGACTGTCCCTGCGCAACGACGGCGTCTGAGCATCCCGTTCCGGCAGGCACCAGCCTGCCGGAACCTTAGAAATCAGGCCCGGACGGCCGCCGCCAGGCCTTCAAGCTGCTTCAGAACCGCCGGTACGGTCCGCTCCGTCGCCTGACCATTCTCCAACGTTGAGGCCATGGTCTTGATCAAGGCCGAAGCCACAACCGCCGCATCCCCAATCCGCGACGCCGTCCGCGCCTGCTCCGGCGTGGAAATTCCAAAACCGACAGCGACTGGAAGATCCGTGGCTTCCCGGATCCGCGGCAGCGCCTTCTCCAGATCCGCCGCACTCGCACTATTCGTCCCGGTAATCCCGGTAATGCTCACATAATAGACGAACCCGCTCGCCTCCCGCAGCACATGGAATAGCCGAGAATTGGACGTCGTCGGCGCCACCAGCGAGATGATGTCGAGGCCTGCTTCCCGCGCATGCGCATCCAGCAGATCCGCCTCTTCGGTCGGCATATCGACGACGATAATCCCGTCCACACCCGCCTGAGCCGCATCAAAGCAAAACTCGGCCGGACCATAGCTGTCGATCGGGTTCAGATACCCCATCAGCACGATCGGCGTTTCATTATCCGTCTCGCGGAACGCCCGGACCATCTCCAACACACGCCCCAGCGTCGCCCCGGCCTTGAGGCCACGAAGTGCTGCCGCCTGAATCGTCGGCCCATCCGCGGACGGATCGGAAAACGGCACCCCGATCTCGATCAGATCAGCCCCAGCCGCCGGCATCGCCCGCAGCAGCTCCAGCGAAGTATCATAATCCGGGTCACAGGCCTGCAGATACGGGATCAGCGCGCCGCGCCCTTCCTTCTTCAGGGCCGCAAAACGTGTCTGGATACGGCTCACAGCTTCACTCCCAGATGATGCGCCACAGTAAAGATGTCCTTGTCTCCACGCCCGGAGACATTCAGGACAATGATCTGGTCCTTCGCCATCGTGGGCGCGATCTTCATGACATGCGCCAGCCCATGCGCGCATTCGAGCGCTGGGATAATGCCCTCTGTCCGCGTGCAGACCTGGAACGCCTCAAGCGCCTCCTCATCCGTCACACCCACATATTCAGCCCGGCCAATATCATTCAGCCAGGAATGCTCGGGCCCGATCCCCGGATAATCCAGCCCCGCGCTGATCGAATGAGCCTCCTCGATCTGACCGTGCTTGTCCTGAAGCAGATACGTCCGGTTGCCATGGAGCACACCCGGTCGCCCACGGGAAATGGAGGCCGCCGTCTTCCCGGAATCCAGCCCATGCCCCGCAGCCTCGACGCCGACCAGCTTAACGGACGCATCATCAAGGAAGGGATGGAAAATCCCCATCGCATTCGAGCCGCCCCCGATGGCCGCCACGATCACATCGGGCAGACGCCCTGCGGCCTGGGTAATCTGTTCCTTGACCTCAACCCCGATAACAGACTGGAAATCACGAACCATCTCCGGATACGGATGCGGCCCGGCCACCGTGCCAACAAGGAAATACGTGTCGGCGACATTGGCCACCCAGTCACGCATCGCTTCGTTCATCGCATCCTTGAGCGTTCCCGCCCCGGCCGTCACCGGCTTCACTTCCGCGCCCAGCAGATGCATGCGGAACACATTTGGCTTCTGCCGCTCGACGTCGGTTGCGCCCATGTAGATCGTGCATTTCAGCCCGAAAAGCGCACAGACCGTCGCCGTCGCCACACCGTGCTGCCCCGCGCCGGTCTCAGCCACAATCCGCGTCTTGCCCATCCGCCGGGCGACGAGAATCTGGCCCATGACGTTGTTGAGCTTGTGCGAGCCGGTATGGTTCAGCTCTTCACGTTTGAAGTAGACCTTCGCCCCGCCAAGCTCCTCCGTCAGATGCTGCGCAAACCACAGCGGGCTCGGGCGACCAACATAATCCTTCAGGTAATAGTCCAGCTCCTTGCGGAATTCCGGATCAGCCTGCGCGGCGCGATAGGCCTCATCCAGCTCAAGCAGCAGCGGCATCAGCGTTTCCGCAACGAAGCGGCCACCGAAAATCCCGAACCGCCCCCGGTCATCCGGACCGGAACGGAGGGAATTGACCAAAGGAGGGGACAGGGGGGAAGATGTGTTCGTCATACCGCACTCGGCTCCACTTCAGGGCCCCAATGCGATACCAAGGGCAGCCCGCGCCGTCCATCCATCTCGCTGATTTCCGACGCTTCCTGAAACAATTCCGGGACAGGACCTTGCGATCCCGCTGCAGTCAGGACATGAGAGAGCCTCACAGCCATTTCATTTGTCCCAAGGATCTGCCTGATGTTCCTCGTGCGCCCCGCTGGCGTTCCGGCCCGGGAAATCGGACCGGATGTCGATATTTCCAAAGCGGTCTGGCTCGATCTCATCAATCCGACCACGGACGAAATCGACCGTGCGGAAAAGGCCCTTGGCACCCATATCCCGCGCCGGGAAGAACTTGAGGAAATCGAAAGCTCCTCCCGCCACCACGAAGAAGGTGGGGTCCTCTATCTTTCAACTCCCCTCGTCAGACGCGCGGAAGACACGGCATTTTCCCTGCCGATCGGCTTCGTCCTGACCGACAGACGCCTCATCACCGTCCGTTATGCCGACTATTATGGCTTCGACATCGTCGGTCGCCGTCAGGCCGAACGCGACCCCGCCAAAGGCGAGCCCTCCGCCAACGAAATCCTCGTCGAGATCATCGAGGAAGTCATCAACCGTCTGGCAGACATCCTGGAAGGCCTGGGCCGCGACCTCGATGCCATCTCCAAACGGGTGTTCAACACCGACCGCCCCCGTGACCCTGCCCGGGCCGGTGAGATGCTGCGTGAAACCCTGCGCCGCCTCGGCCATGGCGGCGACCTTGCCTCCATGACCCGCGACAGCCTGCTCGGCCTGGACCGGATCCTGATCTATATCGGCGACAGGACAGAAAAAGACCCCCAGGCCCTGAGAACCCGCATCAAGGTCGCAGGACGCGACATCGCCTCCCTCAACGACTTCGATGCCCAGACCGTCAACAAGGTCCAGTTCCTGCTCGACGCCACACTCGGCTTCATCAGCATCGAACAGAATGACGGCATGAAGGTCCTGACCGTCGTCAGCGCGATCGGCATCCTGCCGACCCTGATCGCCGGCATCTACGGCATGAACTTCCACAACATGCCCGAACTGTCATGGAAATATGGCTATCCCTACGGCCTGACACTCATGGTCCTGTCGGTCGTTCTGCCACTCTTCTGGTTCTGGCGCCGCGGCTGGTTCGGCGCCCGTTAGGGCGCCTCTTCCACCCGAAGCCCCGGCCCCACGGACCGCTCCGGCAGAACCGAGCGCTGATACGCCACCGGAAACTGCCGGAGCTGCTTTTCCCACAAAGCCGGCTCACCATTGCCGTCCTTCGGCAGGACCACACTGTCCACCCCGCACCGACGCAGAAACGCCGCCTGGTCCGGCAGGATATGCCCTTCCGCGCGGATCTCGCCCGAAAACCGCAGATATTCCCGAAGTTCCCGCGCCTGCGTGAACCCACGCCCATCCCGGAAAATCGGGAACCGAAGCACCACAAGATCCAGCCGGTTCAGATAAGGCTTCAGAAGTGCGGGATCATCCGCACTTTCCAGCAGAACCGCCCGCGCATCATCCCGCTCTGCCAGTTCTGCAAGCGTCACCAGCACATCATGAACCTGTGCCGACCGCTCGCCGAGTTCAAACAGTTTCATAAGCCGCCTCCCTGAAAGGCTCATGCCCCAGCCGCGTCAGCGTATCGAGGAACGTCTCCCCGCTCTCCCGGCGCCCGAGATAGCAGTCCACAAGCCGCGCAATCGCATCCACCGTTTCGTCTTCCGGCAGAGCCGCCCCCAGAATCGTCCCGATCGCCGCGCCATTCTCGGCCCGGCCACCAACCGTCAGCTGGAAGAACTCTTCCCCGCGCTTGTCCACGCCCAGAAGTCCGATATGCCCGGCGTGATGATGCCCGCAGGCATTGATGCAGCCCGAGATATTGATCCGCAGCGCCCCGATTTCCGCCTGAAGCGCCGTATCCGCAAACCGGGCCCCGAGCTTCTGCGCAATCGGAATGGACCGCGCATTCGCCAGCGCACAGTAATCCAGCCCCGGACACGCCACGATATCGCCGATCAAACCGATATTCGCTTCCGCCAGCCCGACTTCCGACAGACCCAGCCACAGATCCCGCAGCCGGTCCTTGCGCACATGTCCCAGAACCACATTCTGCAGATGCGTAATCCGGATCTCCCCGAACGAATACGCATCCGCCAGATCCGCCAGACGCGCAATCTGCGCCGACGTCGCATCGCCCGGAATCCCGCCCGCCGGCTTCAGCGAAATCGTGGCAATGATATGCCCCGGATCGCGATGGACATGCGTATTGCTCCGCACCCAGCGGTCAAAAAGCGGATCATCCCGCCGCTGCTGCGCCAGAACCGCATCTGCATCGGCCGGAGCCTCAAGCAGAGGCACAGCAAACCGCGACCGGATTGCCGCAACCGCCTCCGGCGTCAGCCGATACCGCTCCAGATCCATCTGGGCGAGTTCCGCTTCCACAGCCTCGCGATAGGCCTCGACCCCGATCGCCTGGACCAGGATCTTGATCCGCGCCTTGTAGATATTATCCCGCCGCCCATGCGCATTATAGACGCGCAGAATGGCCTCAAGCGTCGCCAGAAGATGCTCTTCCCGCACGCTGTCGAACAGTTCTTCACCAATGACCGGCGTCCGCCCCAGACCACCACCCACGAAAATCCGGAACACCGGCGCCCCATCCTCACCCGGACGGGCCAGAATCCCGATGTCATGGAATCGCGCCGCCACCCGGTCATTCGGACTGCCCGAAATCGCAATCTTGAACTTGCGCGGCAGGAACGTGAACTCGGGATGCAGCGTAGACCACTGACGCAGGATCTCCGCATGAACCCGAGGGTCCACCAGTTCATCCGCCGCCGCTCCTGCATACTCATCCGCCGTCACATTACGGATGCAGTTCCCACTGGTCTGGATGGCATGCATATCCACCTCAGCCAGCTCACGCAGAATGGCCGGCGTATCCTCAAGTCGGATCCAGTTGAACTGGATGTTCTGCCGCGTCGTGAAATGCCCGTAATCGCGGTCATACCGCCGGGCAATCTCGCCCAGCTTGCGCAACTGCCGGCTGTCCAGAATCCCATAGGGAATGGCAACCCGCAGCATATAGGCATGAAGCTGCAGATAAAGCCCGTTCATCAGCCGCAGCGGCTTGAACTCGTCTTCGCTCAGCGTCCCGTCCAGACGACGCTGCACCTGCCCCTCAAACTCGGCAATCCGCGCCTGAAGGAAATCCCGGTCTATCCGGTCATACTGGTAATGGCCGACAGGAATGCTCACTGTTCGGTCTCCACTGCAAATTCGGGATGAACTGTCGGGCCATGCGCCCGGATTTTTTCGCGTACGGTGACGGGTTCCGGAGGCACAACAGCCTGCACCGCCGTATCATAGACACCCACCACCCCATCACGCTGGGCCTCTGCCACCACGCGCGCGAGCACTACTTCCGCCTCATCCGCATCCAGAAGGGCCGCGCGTCCAATGTGAAGATCCCACGTCCCGTCCGCACACCACCAGACGGTACGACCATCCAGCAGGCGGTTGGCAGTCAGAACCAGCTTCTGGCCAGGTTCAAGTCGGACAGGACGTTTCATCAGCGCTCACCTTCCTGATGAATCCCGACCTGACCTTCAGACCGGACCCATCATGAATCCGTCCCTGTTCCCACGCCTGAACAGCAGAGCGCAGGCATATCAGAAACAGGAAATTCACCACAGCAGATCAAACATTGATCCATCATGGTAAGATATCCAGCCCTGTAAAACCTATTTCGTGGTTTTTACAAAATACTTTTTTTACTGGTTATATGGAGAAGGAAATCGGTGCCCGGCTTGGACGCTGCATTCCGGCCTCTTCCGCATTCTGCAGCAGATGTTCCAGCGTGACGGACGCCATCTTTTCCGAAACCTCATGATCCACTGACTGCCAGAACGGCTCCAGAACCTTGGTCCGCAGAAGATTGACCCCATCCCCCGGCATTTCCGGATCTTCCGTGACAGTCCGGACGATCTCGTTCAGCGTGATGGTCCGCGGCGGCCGCCCCAGGCGATAGCCGCCCTTGGGCCCACGGACACTGGAAAGCAGACCGGCCCGGGACAGCGCCTGCAGCACGGGCTCAATCCCCCGACGCAGCATGTCACCACGTCTGGCAATATCCGCACCACTCACGACCCCGGATCGGCCCGCATGGAAAGCGACATCCAGCATGATGGATATGGCGGTCAAAGCTCTATCACGGCGGAGATACATGAGAATTCCGATTTGCTGCGACAGACGATATCATCATGACATAGTCCGATTTCAGTTCGTCTATCTTGTTTTCCATGCTGGAATGTCAATCGCCCCGTGAGGGGTTCTCCTGATTTCCAACATATTCCCGATGAAAACGGTGCCCCAGAGACGTCAGGACCTCGTATCCGATCGTTCCCGCCGCTTCCGCGACATCATCGACACTGCGTCTGGGCCCGATCAGATCCACCATCATGTCGGGACCAAGTTTTCCTTCCGGCACCTCTGAAATATCCACGATCAGGGAATCCATCGAGACTCGCCCCAGAATCGGCAGACGGATATCCTCGAACCACGCACAGCCCTGCCCGGCGCCATGCCGGGAAAAACCATCCGCATACCCGACAGCCACCGTCGCAATCCGGCGCACGCGGTCAGGCCGATAGGTCAGGCCGTAGCCAACCCCCTCACCTGGCAAAATCTCACGGATCTGCAGAACATGGGCCTGAAGCCGGACCACCGGCGACAGCGGATTGGGGCCAGTCCGGTTGGGTGCAATTCCATACAGTGCGGCACCCGGTCGCACGACATCCAGATGATAGTCCGTCCCCAGAAAAATCCCCGACGACGCAGACAGACTGAGCGGCGCAGGCGGCAGCCGCGCGGACATCTGCAACAACCGGTCTTTCTGGGCCTGATTGGCAGGATGATCGGGCGTATCGGCACAGGCCAGATGGCTCATGACAAGACCGACGTGCAGCCCGTCCACAAGCCCCTTATCCGCCTGAAGGGTTTCAAGATCGGCGTCAGAGAGACCGAACCGTAACATCCCGCTATCAACCTGAAGCGCCGCTTCTGGGAGCCCGCCTGTCCACGAGCCCTCGTCGCGCCACAGCGCAATCTGCTCAAGACTGTTCAGGACAGGCCGCAGACCATAGCGCACGCAGTCTCCAGACGCCCCGGGGCGCGGTCCATGCAGCACCGTAATCCGGGCCTTGTCCGACACAACGGACCGCAGCCTGATGCCCTCATCGACATGCGCGACAAAGAAATCCGTGGCTCCGGCATTCTCCAGAACCGGGGCAACCCGCTCGATTCCCAGCCCGTAGGCATCCGCCTTGACGACCGCCGCACACGAAGCGCCTGAGGCCAGCGTCTGAAGATACCGGTAATTGGAAGCAATCGCGTCCAGATCCACCGTCAGGCGGGCACCGGCACGATAGGAAGGCCACAGAGGATCAGGACATGCGCTCATCATGAAAGATGAGACTATCCTCTTCCCGATCAGAATATCCTGCCGGACGACCGCATAATCTTTCAGTTAACAAAAAATCTATGATCGAAAATGCGAAAATAGACCGATAATTCCATCATGATCTTCGACCGCATCACCGAATCCATCCTGCGCATCCTCCAGCACGACGGACGCCTCAGCAATGCCGAGCTGGCACAGCGCGTGGGCCTCTCCCCGTCGGCCTGCCTCCGACGCGTGCGCCTGCGTGAAGAACAGGGCGTCATCCGGGGTTACCGAGCCGTCATCGACGAACGCTCGGCCCACAAACTCACGACCGTTATCGTCCAGATCACCCTTGAGCGCCTGACGGATGAAACGCTCCGCCGATTCGAAGCCCGTATCCGCGAATGCCCCGATGTCCGGGAGTGTTATCTCATGACGGGTGAGGCCGATTACCTGCTCCACGTCGCCGCACGCGATCTGGCGGATTACGAACGCATCCACAAGGAAGAGCTCTCCCGCCTCCCCGGCGTCGTCCGCATCCAGAGCAATTTCGCAATCCGCCCCGTCGTCCAGCGCTGGATCAGCCAGGATTCCTCCTGAGTCGCCCAAAATCAAAAATGCATTTGCGAACCATTTGCATTTGAACTAGGCTCGCTTCATCGGTCCCAGTGAACGGAAGCCTGCTTCTCCATGATCGTCTGCTCGTGCAACGCGCTGTCCCATCAGGATATCGAAATCGCAATCCACAACGGAGCATCCCGACCGGCGGAAATCTACTCAGCCCGGAAATGCAAAGCCAAGTGCGGCAACTGCGTCCCCGGCATCGTCTGCCTGCTGCGCTCGGCCCTTCAGAAAGCCCAGTCCGAACAGACACATCTCAACGCCGCATAAAAAAACAACCCGGACAATGCCGGGTTGCTTGAACGTCATACTGTAACGCTGCTTCAGTCCTGATCGGGTGCCGAAGCGGAGTTCTTCTGGATGTAACGCTCGATCCCAACCTGCTTGATCAGGTCGAACTGACGGTCAATGAAGTCCTCGTGCTCTTCTTCGTTGACGAGGATTTTCAGCAGAAGATCGCGCGAGACATAGTCCCGGACGCTTTCACAGTAAGCGATCCCTTCCCGCAGATCCTGAATGGCCTTCTCTTCAAGCTTCAGATCGCATTCCAGGACTTCCTGAACCGTCTGGCCAATCAGAATCGGGTTCAGACGCTGAACATTCGGCAGACCACCCAGGAACAGGATCCGCTCGATCAGCCAGTCCGCATGACGCATTTCCTCAATGGACTCGTCATATTCCTTCTTCCCCAGATGGGTCACACCCCAGTGCCGGAGCGTCCGGGCATGAAGGAAATACTGGTTGATCGCTGTCAGCTCATTCGTGAGCTGCGTGTTAAGATGCTCGATCACAACAGGATCTTTGATAGCCATGGTCCCAGACTCTCCGAAAAAAGGTGAAGATATCGAACACGGGGAACAAAGGAAAATCATATTCCCCACAGCCCCGTCCTCAAAATCCAGAATCAGGCCGTGCGGCTCCCCCTCAGTCGCGAACAGAGCCTTCTTCCGCTTCCAGACGAGGGATCAGGAATTCAGCGCTCCGCACGCCGCACTTCAGAAAAATCCTGAGCCAGAACCTCCGGAGCGCACAATCCGCCAGGTTCCGTACAGCCCGGAACCTGAGGATAGAGCACGACAGGCAGCGCCTTCCCATCCAGATCACGCAGAGCCTGCGGAGTCTGGGACTGGATGAAGACACGGATACGGCGCTCCCCGGTTCCATTTCCATACACCGCAAATCCCAGGGCAGATCCGATGGGAATCTCATCCTCGGCATAGCCGGGAACACGAAAATGAAAACCCAGCATGGTCTGCAGGGGACCGATCGTGTCGTCATGCCCCATATAAAGCCTGAATGCAGGCCCACCCTCATCCCGGAGATCCTGAAGCAGCCGCGCCCTCATCTCGCGAGAGAGCGGTTCGGCCAGAGCGCGGGGACGCACCACCGCTTCCAGCATGCCAGCGTGCAGGGCGCTTAAGGTCCCGAGGTCGCCCACATCCAGAACACCTGACGGTGTCTGAACCAGCGGCTTTCCATCGAGATAGGACAGCATGAGTGCTTCGGACAGGGAAGACGCCTGCGCGACCGGCCCCGTAAGAACAAGCTGGTGCCCCGTCGCATCCACACCAACATGCGCAGGCGCGCTCAGAAACCCACAGGATGCCGGACCACAATCCAGCACACGCCCCAGCAGTTTGAGAGCCTCACCTTTCGCACGGAAAATGCGATCCGCATCAGGCAGTTGCGGAATAATCGCAGACATATCAAAACGCGCCGGATCAGCATCCAGCGGAGAAAAAAGAACATCCGGCTGACCAGACGGCTTGTGCATGACCGTCATTGAACAGCCCGGCATGAAGCCACGCACAAATGCCTCAGCACTGGCGATAGTCCGCGGGGAGGAATTGGCACGGACCGCCACAGCGCCGGCGGACGGACAGGCTTTCGCCGGTATCAGTCCCGCTTGCGCCATCCACACCCGGTCAAATGTTCCAAGCGCCGTCATGCCCAGCGCCCCATGAGGCGTCAGATCCCCCGGAGCCCCACTCCACTGCGGCCATCCCCCTGCAATCCCAACGCCCGCAGGGACCTGCCCGGCAAGCGGAGAACGGATTCCATGCCGCATCACCATGATCATCCGCTCGAGGTGAAAATCGCCTTTCGCAGGCGTCTCGATCAAACGGGACTGACAATCGGCCGGCGCGGAGACCGGATTGCAGCGAACAGCGGCATTATCGAGAAATCCGACATGATAACCGCTCCATCGCGCGGGTTCGGAATCGGGGTAATCCGTACTGACAATCTGCGCTCCACTGGCCAGCATCGCATCCCGACGCCCCACATCTCCCGAACGTCCCTCAACGGTGTCGGCATCAGAGCGTGTCCGTATCAGAAAATGACGGCGTACCAGCGTTGCGATATCGCCCCCCGGCCCGTCATTCATCTCGGTGAACGCCGCATCCGGCGCATTCGGATCAGCATTCGTAAAAGCCACCCGCCCGCGCAGCGCGGAATGCCCTCTCAGATACAAGCTCCGGTCACTGCGCTGATCCAGCAGAAACACGACCTTCCCCCGCGCCTGCCCCATCGAGGGCCACCCCTTCGTGAGGATCGCGCTGCGCAGATCGGGAGCCTCTCCCCGCACATCATCCGGCATCAGAAGCTGGGACGGCGAAAACACACTCCGAATGGCCGAATCAAGCGCATCGAATGTCGCCGCATCAAAAGGCTCAGCTTCCGTCCCGCCGGTAATATCGTTGTGCTGCTCCACTTCGAGAATAACGAAAACCGGTACATGCCCCGGATGCGCGACAGACCATTCCCGGATCTGGCTCAAACACTGAAGCAACGGCTGGCACGTCGCGTGCTGGTCAATGTCCGGAATGTGCATGACCTTGAAACCGGGCTGACGCATGATCGTCTGATCGGAAGGCGAAAGTGGCCACACATCTTCCGGAACACCAGGCCGATGCGGACTGGCAAAGCGGCCGCCCGCCGTATCCGCATAGATATCCAGTTCAAGCTGCCGGACACCCCCATCAAGCTGCGCGGCCAATGGCGGATGCTGGTAGTCCAGTTCCCGCACAAGGTCGGGTGCGGATGCCAGAAGCCGGGACCGGATCGCAGGATCAAGACCGGCATGATAGCTGTTATGGGATCCGATGATCTGAATCTGATCCAGACGCAGACTGTCCTGCGGCGTTTCCGCCATGGCCGTCGCCGCTATCGAGACATCCCCCGCAGCCATGAGAGCGATAGCCAGACGCGAAGCAACGGGGAAAGAAATCATGGCTCTGTTCCGCAATAGAATCCGGACGATAACGCTATCCGGACAAATGAACGTCACGGCACCCGCCGCAACAGAATAAAGACAACCGTCCGGATCCCAAGATCCGGACGGCGCATGTCATGTCCCGGAAATCAGAAGCGATAACCGGCGTTCAGGAAGAAGGTCCGCGATGTCAGGATATTCTGCGGAACCGCATTGCTGTGCCGCCCGATCGTCAAACGATAGAAACGGTTCACACCCAGGTTCTGGGCCGAGAAATCCACATGCAACCGCTTGGTCACCGCATATCCCAGATGCGCATCCAGATTCAGGCTCGGCTGTACCCAGGCATCAAGCGAACTGCTGTTCAGGTTCGTCTTGAAGTTGTTCGGCGTTCCCCACAGACCGTATTCGTACAGATAGGCATCCACAAAACGCCAGTTCAGATCGAACTGGAACGGCCCCTTGTTGTAAAACGCCCCCGCATTGGTCATCCAGCGCGGCGCATCCTGCATGTTTTCCGTTGAACTGAGATAGGCATTGTTCAGATGGGCCCGCGACATTTCCCATGTCGCCGTCCCGCGCACTCCCAGACCATCAAACGGCGCGGGCAGCCCCTTGAACTGATGCTCGAACGCGAATTCGAGACCAAACAGCGTCGCACTGCCACCGTTTTCAGGATGGGAAACGCTGTTGGCAATTCCTGCCGTGGTGGTCTCGTTATTATACGAACCACCATTATCATAAATATAATTGGAAAGCTGCTTGTAGAACCCGGCCAGCGAGAAGCTCGTGGTCGAACTCGGCATCCACTGCCAGGACAGATCGTAATTGACAGCCGTCGTCGCCTTGAGGTTCGGATTACCCGTCGTAATGCTCAGCGTTCCGTCATCATTGCGGGTAATCTGCGAGCCACCACTCAGCTGGAAGAAGGACGGCCGCGTATAGCTTGTCCACACCGATGCACGATAGACGATATCCTGCCGCGGACGATAGGTCAGATGAATGCTCGGCAGCGCCTTGAAGTAATGACTGTTGGTCGCCGACCAGCCATAATGGGCATCCGCAGTCGAGACACCTTCATTGCCACTGGCCCAGTAGGTGTTATGCAGATCTGACTGCTCGAACCGGATACCGGGAACGACCTGCAATTTTCCGAAATGCATCTGGGCGGAAACATACCCGGCATAGACGGTTTCGGTCCCCCCGATCGTGTTCCCGTTCCAGGCATCCTTGTCCATGTATTTCCAGTTATAGGGATCCGCCAGATAGTTGCTGAGCAACGCGGAACGGCTGATGGTCGGAGTATAGAAATTATACGCCCCCGGGATCAGAGAAGAGAGGCTCCCATCCACCAGTCCGGTCTGCGACAGCGTGCCACCGGCAGGATAGGCGCCAGAGCCCCCGTTATCCTGACCTTCCGTGTCACGGTTGATGTAATTCCGCCAGCTCGTCTGATACTTGAAGCCCGCAGAAATCGTGTCGATATGGAACCTGTCAAGACGATAACTCATATCGAGCGACGTCCCCGTACGAAGCTGCCAGGCATCTGACTGGACATATTCGCCGCGGTTATGCGTCGGAAAATCCAGAGTGCCGTTCGCAACAGCGGCCTGCGCAGACGTCAGCCCGACAGTCGGCATACCATCCTTGTAAACGAAATTCGGCGCGCCATCGAAAGCCGCAACACCCGACTGCCAGGCCGATGTTTCGATATGATCGCGGCTGATGGTGCCCCAGCTCAGGAAAGCCGAAGGCGAAATGGAAAACCGTCCGAGCTTCTTGTCCATGCCCAGCTTCATGGTGCCAAGCTGCTCAAGCGTCGGATTTGTTTCGTACCAGTAATGGACATTTGTCCGGGTGATCGACGGCGCATAGGACCCGTCCGCCTGCTCGACATAGGAAATCATGCCAGCGCTGGACGCACCGCTGTCATTTCCGTGAATCGCGACCTGATAGATGTCCTGCTGCGTGTCGGAATAGGATTCCGTGCCCTGAAGATAAACCCGCGTCGAACTGTCCGGACGCCATTCAAAACCCGCAGTACCACCATAGCGTTTCGTCACACCGATACTGGCCTGCGGATCAACGCCAAACAGCTGGAGACTCTTGACCGGATCCTGCCCCGGATAAAGATCGCCCTGCGCATCCATGGCACGCGACACACCCCATTCACCACCCGAATAGGTCTGCTCGCCGGCCGCGAAATAGCGCTGATTGTAATATCCGCTCATGTAAAACCCGAACTGGTCGGATTTTCCGAAAACGGAGGAAATTTCAGCCGCACCATTTCCGCCAATGGCACTCGCACCGTAATCAGCGGCCTTTTCGTTATACTGCCCCCCAAGCTGGAGAGAGCCATGCGTTCCATGTCCGTAATCAAACGCATTCGGCATTTCAAAATTGACGATACCGCCAATGGCATCTCCATCCATGCCAGGGGTCAGCGTCTTGTTGGCATCAATCCTGAAAAATCCGGTCGGCGGCAGCAGATCCAGCGAAACCGTCCGGCTGAACGGCGCAGCTTCCGCGACATCGATACCGTTGATCTGGTTGATATTGTACTGCCCGTTCATCCCACGCAGCGACACCGTGGCTCCCGTGCCGCGGGCGGCCGTATCAATACCGCCGAAATTGCCCTGCATGCTGGTCGGCATGACGGTCACACCCGGCAATCTGGCCAGCGCTTCCGTCACATTCTGGGCCGGTAGCCGTGCGAGATCTTTCGCACTCAGGCTCATCATTTCATTCTGCGCCTTGAGCTGCCGTCCCGAAGACGTCCCGAACCCCGTGACATGCACCTGTTCCTGATCATGGCTCACCAGATCACTGGGCGGAACATGAGCAGCCTTGGCAGCAGGCGGAGCAACAGCAGGCTTTGCCTGCGCCGCAGCAGGCGCCTGATGCGTTTTCACGGCCTTGCGGGTATGGGTTTTCTTGAGCGACTTCGTTTCAGCGGCGGCCGGCTGCCCAAGCTGGACCCCCACGATCACCACAGGAATAAGACAGCTGAACGCCTTCCAGGGCGACTGCTGCCGGTACGATTTGGACATCAGGACTTCTCCATGGAGCGCGCGAACAGCTTCCCCATCCGGAGATCCTGTCCACACATTGATTTCTGCTAGGGGTAAGCGCCCTCAGACGGGCGACATGCTGGTTTTTGCAACCTCGATGATCTGCCGGCACAGGGTCAGATCAGCGAGCGCATTGGAAAAGGGATCGACAAGCGGCGCACCCGTCACGACCGCGTCGTGAAAAGCGACCAGCTCCGCATTGAACGGATCCTGATAATAAGGACCATATTCCGTAACGCGGTTCTCGGAACCAACGGTTTCCTGGAAGGTGACACCCGCCGGAAGATTCCGGATGTAAGGGGTGTCGTAACGGACCTGAAGCCGCTGCGTATTTGAAAGCACCTCAATGGACGATTCAAACCGCGCAACATCGTCGATCAGACATTCATAGGAAGCAATGAAGCTTCCATAATCAAACCAGATACTGATTTCCGTCCCCGTAGCGCCAAAATGCGCCGCGAGAACACGTTCCGGGCTGCCCAGCAGGACACGCATGGCCGAAAACGCATGAATTCCCAGCCCGGTCAGAACCTCGTACCCCCGCAGAAGCGAGGGAGGAGCATCGGCTCCACAGACGGAAAGAATTGCGTCTCTTCGCGCCTGCCGCCCAGCGACCAGCAGATCGTCCGGAATGTCACCATCCGGCACGGCAACCGACGTCACCTGCCCGAAAAACCACGGCCCCTCACAGATAACATCCCGGATACGGACATGACGGATTGGTCCGAGTTCAGGCAGAAGCGCACGCGCCTTCTGGAACGCCGGAGCGTAACAGCGCATGTAACCCACCATCCCCACGCGATCCGTCCGTTCGAAATCCTCGTTAAGAGGCCTGAATTCTGCTTCCGTCAGACATGCCGGCTTTTCGAGAAAAACATGCAGCCCTGCAGCAAAGGCCTTCCGTGCATGTTCCGCATGATACTGGTCCGGACTGAGGATCATGACGGCATCGAACACCCGGTCCGCGAAAAAATTCTCAATATCCGTATGGATATGCGGCACCCCCCAGTGGCGCCCGACAGCCTGCGCCACTGAAGGAGACGGATCATAAATCGAAACGACATCAAACCGATCCGACAGCTGGTGAAGAATCGGGAGGTGAATGAGCTGGGCCACTTCGCCAGCACCAATCAGCCCGAGGGTAAGCCGTCTCACCATGATGAATGATCCTTGCCGCGAATTAATTTCCTGAAATTGATTTATTTGAGAGAACCCCCGTTTAGCAACGGTAACTTGATGAAACTATCATGACACCCAAAAACCCTATTCGAACAGGCCGGGAAAATACCTCTTCCTGCTGCCAGGAGGTATATAAAACAATTTATTTTCAACTATTTACTCTCAATAACCATTTAAAGGAGTAGCTTTTTTCGCGAAAGTTTCACTTTACTTTTTCACAGACAGCATCAAAGCCTGATTGCGAACGGAACGTCCGTTCCAAGAACGAAAACCGCATCAGAAAACACCTAAAAGGTGAGAAATTTCAGGAATAATCTTCCATTTCAATGATTAAATCTTTTTATTTGATTAAATATTTTCCCAGAATCCTGTTTTCATCCGCTCATCCCCACCATCCCGGAGACAGCTTCAGCCCTCCCGCATCGCAAAAAAAACTCTTACCGGATTTATTCCATTCTGAATGTCAGTTTTCACGATGAAACCACGGATGTGTCATGCCAGCCTGCCCTGCTCCCATAAGCTCAAGGCCTGAAACCCCGATGGCATGCACATGCTCTTCAATGCGTTCCTATAAACAGGCGATCAGGACCATGACTGCCTTGACCGTCTTTGCGCTGGGCGCATTTCTTCCTGCGCCGAATGCCTGCGCAAAAAACCCGGAAAAACAGCACAACGCCATTGTGTCTCTGCAAGACCAGACGACCCTGACACTCCACCCCCTCATGAACCGCTACGAAACTGCCAACCATTCAGACTGGCGGGATCTGCATGCCTGGCAGCGTTTCGTGACGGTCAGTACGCTGTCGGATTATGAAATCATGTCGAGGAGTACCCGCTTTCACGACAGCGCCCTCCGTGCGCTCCAGAACCGTCAGGGGCTGGACGGAAACGACGATGACCTGTGGGTCGCGCAGGCGGACCTCGACATGGCACGCCTTACACACAGCCCGGCCCAGATCCAGGATGCACGCAGAATTTTCAATACCATCGCCTCGAAATACTGGGACGGGCGTTGCGGTGGCGGCGTATGGTGGGACCATGCACGAACCTACAAGAATGCCATTACAAACGAACTGTTCCTAAGCACGGCAGCCCGACTTTATCGCTTCACGCATGAACAAGCCTACCGAGACTGGGCCCTGAAAAGCTGGTCCTGGTTCCGCCACAGCGGAATGATTGACGCCGACAACCTGATCAATGACGGGCTGGACAACCAGTGCCGAAATAACGGCGGCCCGGCATACAGCTACAATCAGGGCGTAATCCTTGATGGATTGCTGGAAATCTCGGCCCTGACAGAAGACGGCGCGCCACAACAGACGGCATCGCGAATTGCATTGGCCGCCATCAGGGCCTTCACGCCTTCTCCCGGAACATTCCAGGAGCCCGGCGGCCCCATGAACACGGATGCAAGAATTTTCCGCGGCATCTTTGTCCGGGCACTCGGCCACGTTGCAGCTTCAGAAGTCGACAATACAACGCGCACCAGAATTGCGGACTGGCTGTCACTGCAGGCCCGGTCCGCCTGGCACAGCAGAAAACTGGACGCCCTCACCAGCGACACCTGGAACGACCATCCCTTTCACGCCTCAGCGCAGGGACAAATCACCGCAGCCTCTCTCTTCATGGCCACCGCCCTTTCCCGGGGAACAGAAACGCCGTGAGCAGGAGAGGACAGGTCGGACACCCTGTGCATCGGAAAAATATATGGGCAGGGGCTCTCTGCGGGCTCCTTCTTGCCGGAACAGCTGCTACTTGTCCTGCCACGGCCGCCACGCTGACCGTTTTCTGCTCATCCAGCGGAACCGAACTGTCCCTGTGCCATCACGCCGTCCAAAGCTGGATGGAAAAAACGGGCCATGAAGTCCGGGTCATCGCCCTCCCCTCCGACTGGGGAACGGTCCTCCCGCTCTACCGTCAGCTGCTCTCAGCCCATCATCCCGTCGCCGATGTCCTGATCCTTGACAGCACCTGGATCGGAGCTCTGGCCCCGCTCCTTCTGGACATTCCCCCCACCGACGATGACGCGGCCACCCGGCCGCCGCCCTTTCAGATTGAGGGCCGACAGGTCGCACTGCCGTGGTACCGGGACATCGGGCTACTGTTCTACCGTCGCGATCTGCTTGAGCGCTATCACCTGCCGGTCCCGACACGCTGGAGCGATCTCGAACGAACCGCCACACTAATTCAGAATGCTGAATATCAGAGGGGCCACCCGGTCTGGGGCTATGTCTGGCAGGGCCGGACCTCGGAAAGTCTCGTCTGCAATGCCCTGGAATGGGACGGCGCGGAAAATCCTGTCGGAACCGATGGTACAGTCAGAACCAGCCTGCCCGGCCTGCAGCGCGCCCTCGAGCGTGCCACCCGCTGGGTTGGTACAGTCTCGCCCCCGGGCGTCCTCAACTACGACGAGGAAAATGCCCGCGGCATTTTCCAGTCCGGTCATGCAGTCTTCATGCGGAACTGGGTCTATGCCTGGGCCCTGGCCAACAACCCCGACAGCCCCGTTTCCGGAAAGATCGGCGTCGCCCCTTTGCCCCGAGACACGCAGGATGCCCCGAGCGGCATAGACGGCACAGTCTATCTGGGGATCCCCCGCAATACGGCACACCCTGCCGAAGCCCTCTCCCTGCTGCATTATCTGACCAGCGAGACCGTTGAACGCCATCAGGCGCTTGCAGGTGGCTATATCCCGGCCCGCACATCTCTCCTTGATGATCCTGAAATCCGCAGCGCCATTCCCATCCTGGACACCGTTCGCCCGGCCCTCGCATCCCTCGGACTCCGGCCAGTCGCACAGACCGGAATCGACTATCCCCGCGTCTCGTGGATCATGGCGAACCACTTCAAGGACGCCCTGCGCAGCACACACCCGTCGCCGCAGACGCTCACTTCTCTCGTCTCCTCACTGGAGCAGCTTGCCATGCTCGGTCAGTGGACGCTTTCCAACTCAACGATCGAGAGGCACAGACCATGACCATCCGAACCGCCACGGCCCCTGATGCATGGGGCGTCTGGTACGCCAGTGACCCGAAACAGACCCCGTGGGAGCGTTACCTCGATGAGGTCGCAGCCTCCGGTTACAGCTGGACCGAACTTGGTCCGTGGGGCTACCTCCCGACTGATCCCGCGCAGCTTCAGGACGCGCTTTCCAGCCGTGGCCTCGGCCTCTGCGGCGCAGCGGTCGTTCATCCCCTGACCGCACCGGATGCCCTGGAAACCCTGCGTGACAGACTGCGCCCGCTGTGCCGAACCCTGGTCGCCACCAACACGCCCTGGCTTCTGCTGATGGATGATTCAGACGTCTATCTCACCCCGGAAGCCCGGATCACCACCCCGGAAATCTGGAAACGCATGATGCATGTCATCACGACGGTTGCCCGGGAAATCCGGCATGAGCATGGTCTGCACCTCCTGTTCCATCCCCATATCGGCACCGCCGTCGAAACCGAAACGGAAATCCTCCGTCTGCTGAACGACACCCCTGCCGATCAGGTCGAGCTCTGCTTCGATTTCGGCCACCACGCCTATACGGGAGCGGATGCACTCGCTTTCATGCGCCAGCATGCATCGCGCATCCCGTATTATCATTTCAAAAATCTGGACGAAGCCATCCATGCCCGGGCCATGGCGGCCGGAACACCTTTCATGGAAGTCTTCCAGAATGGTGTGATGTGTGAACTGGACAAAGGCATTCTGGACTTCACCGAGGTCGTGGATTTCCTGCGCAAACAGGACTTCGACGGCTTCGTCGTCGTCGAGCAGGATATGTATCCCTGCCCCCCTGACAAACCCCTTCCCATCGCACGCCATAACAGAGACGTGCTGAAACGGCTCGGCCTGTGACCCCTTCCCTGTCCCGATCTCCCATTCTCGGAATTGATATTGGCGCCACCAAGATCGCGGCCGGCATAGTCAATCCGTGTACGGGAGAAATATGCTTTCTCACCCGCATCCCCACGCGGCGTCACGTCGCTCCCGGAGAAATCGTCTCCGACATCACCGCTATCGTGGCACAGGTCATGGATGCGGCCCGGCGGGATGCCCACGGTCCCGATGACATGCCCCAGGCCGCAGGCATTGCCGTTCCGGAACTGGTGGACATCACAGGACAGATCCGGAGCGCCTGGAACTTCCCGCTCCCCGATCTCACCCGCACCATCCACGAACATACCGGCCTCTCCGTCCGGCTGGAAAGCGATGTCCGGGCCGGGGCCTTTGCGGAAGCCCGTTTCGGGTCCGGCCAGTCCTGCGACAGCTTCGCCTATTTCTCCCTCGGATCCGGGATCAGCTATACGCTGTGCCTGAACGGGCGCCCCTACAGGGGCACACATGGTTTTGCCATCCATTTCGCCAGCTCCAGCCTTGCGGTCCCCACGGAAGACCGCTCCCGTCTCAGCATCGCCATCCCCGAGGATTTTGCATCCGGGCTGGGGATGGAGCGTCTGTGGGCCGCGCGGGGCGGCGAAAAACTGGAAGAGGGCGTCCATACGCTCGAAACCCTTGCCTCCGCCGGAGACAGCCGTGCAAAAGGCGTCATCGAGGACGCCGCCGGCATGACCGGCCGCCTCATCGCACAGGCCGTCAACATGCTTGATCCTGAAAAGATCGTTCTGGGCGGCGGTCTTGGATGCTCGGAAGGATTTTACCGCCAGAAACTGGAGGAACATGTCCGCGCCAATATCTGGGAACGCTCCTGTGCGGACATTCCCATCCTCATCGCCGGACTGGGGGAACAGTCCGGAATCATCGGTGCAGCACTGAGCGCGCTGGCGGCGGACTGACCATCTCCCATGCTGACTGTCCTGCTTCCAAAACGGTTTGACTGGCGCCCCTGGGCTCTTGTCGCGCCGGCACTGATCGTGCTGATGGCGGTCACCGCAATTCCGTTCGCCCGAACGATCTGGCTTGCCTTCCATGATGACCCACACGGCTTCATGCAGGCACAGCCGGGATGGAGCTTGACCAATTTCCGGGTTCTTCTTCAGGACAGGGCCTGGTGGACCGCCGTCAGCACGACGCTGCTTTTCGCAGCCGGAGCCGTCATCAGCGAAACCTGCGCCGGTCTGGCGATTGCCATACTTCTTCAGGGCTACAGTCTGAAACTCCGGGGAATCCTGCTGGCCGTCATCCTTCTGCCCTGGGCCGTTCCCTCCGTCGTGGCCGCCCGTTTGTGGAACTGGATGCTCAATGACCAGTACGGCATCATCAACGCGATGCTCGTCCGGCTGGGCCTGCTGCATCAGGGCGTTGCATGGACCACCCATCCGCGCAGCATGGTCGCCGTCATGATCGCCATAGATTTCTGGCAGGCGACCCCTTTCATGGCGCTGCTTTCCCTTGCCGGATTACAGTCCATCCCCACCGATGTTTTCGAAGCTGCAAAACTTGATGGCGCCTCACCCTGGCAGCGCTTCATCTCCATCACCCTGCCCCTCGTTGCCCCCGTCCTGTCCATAGCCGTGCTGTTCCGTCTGCTGGATGCCCTGCGGATGTTCGATCTGGCCAGTGTGCTGTACGGAACGGATATGAGTGGCATGACCCTCTCCGCCTTCGTGCAGAGCCAGATCGTCCAGTTCGGAGCACCGGGTTACGGCGCAGCGTCGGCGCTTGGAACCCTCGGCATCATCGCTCTTGCAGCTTCGCTCTATGGTGTGTGCCTGAAGATTCCGGGGTGGATACGCTCATCGTGAGACTCACAACAGAGATGCTGGTCACAGGACGTCTGGTCGCGATGGCCTTCATCATCCTGCACACACTGTTTCCACTCTACTGGGCCCTCGTCACATCATTCCGTCACGGAACCACACTTTTTTCCACAGCTCTCTTCACGTTCCCCGACCTTGAAAACTACAGAAAAGTCCTCGGCGGTCCCGAACTGTGGCGGGAGACGTTCAATTCGGTCCTGTGCGCCGGTTCCGTTACGCTCATCTCGCTTCTACTCGGCATTCCGGCAGCCTATGCCCTCGGTCAGATGAGTTTTCCCGGGCGCCGGCTGGTGCTTGGCCTCCTGCTGCTCTGCTCGATGCTGCCCCAGATCGCCATCCTGTCCGGCCTGTTCGAACTGATCTCAGCGCTGGGGCTGTATGATCACGTCGAAAGCATCATTTTTGCCGACCTGTTCTTTGCCCTTCCCTTCACGATCTGGTTATTGACGGGTTTTTTCCGGGACCTCCCCCCCGAACTGGACGACGCGGCAAAACTGGACGGCTGCAGCCTGATGCGCCGGATCTTCAGCATTCACCTGCCCCTGGTCTGGCCGGGAATTGCCGCCACTGGACTGCTGAACATCATGACGTGCTGGAACGAGTTTCTTTTTGCCCTGACCTTCACACTCAACGACTCAGCCCGTACCCTTCCGGTCGGTATCGGACTGATTTCCGCTCCAGGCCGGTTTGAACTTCCTTTCGGGACCATCATGGCCGCATCCCTTCTCGCAACCCTCCCCCCGATCCTGCTCGTCCTGTTCTTCCAGAACCGCATTGCCTCCGGCCTGACTGCGGGGGCTGTCAAATGAACGAAAACACCCGATCCGACGGCGCCGGGCAGGCCTATTCCCGGATCTACAACCGTCGCCTGATCTTCGAACTCCTCCATCAGGCCGGCCCCCTGAGCCGGGTGGACATCGCGGACCGTATCGGCCTCAAGCCGCAGACAATTTCCGGCATCACCCGTGAGCTCCTGACACAGGGCCTCATTCACGAGGTCGGCAAATCCGTTGGCCAGCGCGGACAGCCCCAGACCTATCTCGCCCCCAATCCCGACGCCGGATATTCGCTGGGCATGCATGTCGATCAGGGACGGATCTCGATTGTCCTCGGCGATCTTCTGCTGAACATCCGGCAACGGATCGAATGGATAGGCGAGACAACCGATCCCGCAGCCACGACGACCGTCATGGCCCAGCTGGCAGAGACCATGATTCTCGAAAGCGGGATCGAAAAACAGAAAATCTGGGGCATTGGCCTCGTCCTGCCAACACTCAACGCGGATACCTACGAAGCCGAAATGACCATGCCCGGATGGGATCTGTGGCGCGGCTTTGACGTGGCCGGAAAGCTCGGAGCCCTTCTGGACCTGCCCGTCCTGATGGAAAACGACGCCACCGCGGCCGCCATGGCTGAACTGTTCTCCCATCCCGGAACCCCGCCCCGCAATGCCGTTCTGGTCTATATCGGATATGGCACCGGGGCAGGCATCGTCGTGGACGGAATGCCCATGAAAGGCGCCCGCGGGAATGCAGGCGAACTCGGCCTTCTCCCGCTGCCTCTCTGCCTTCCCGACAGTCCCGGCGGCGTGATCGATGATCAGCTTTCGCTCCATGCCATTGCCCGCATGCTGCACTGTCCGGTGGCGGAACTGACCCCCGAGGCGATCGGCAACCTGCATGCCAGCCGTGACAGCACTCTCATGCACTGGATGGAAACAGCGACGAAGACCCTGCGCTTCCTCGTAGCAATCATAGAAACTGCATTCGATCCCGAAACAATCTTACTGAGCGGCGGATTTCCGGCATCGGTTCTCTCGGCACTGGTGGAACGAGCCTATCCCCTTCTGCCCTCGCTGAGTGCAACCCGGGATCGCGAATTACCGCGCCTCACCACAGCGACCCTTCTCACGGATGGTCCCGTAATCGGCGGGATGACATTGCCGGTCTTCGTCAACACGAAACCGGATTTCCGCCATCTCTATATCCGCCAGGTTGGCAGCGACGAACGCCCGTTCGATCATCGATAAGGATCTAGTCCCGCATCTCGGGAGGCCCGCTCTCTATAATGGCATCAAGATCAACCTTGAGCGCCTGCGGATCGAACATCCCTTTCCGACCAATGAACACAAGTCGGGTGGCGGGATCGGACCGGGCCTTCTCCGGTGCCTGCCCGATGGTAATCCGGGATCCTGTCATCTGAAGCAGCAACGCACGCTGCGGAGCGGTCGCGAGATAAAGGATACCTTTTGCCCGAAGCAGCACCGGAGCATGGCGTTCGATCACCGCGCGAAATCCTGTCAGGTCCAGCGGAGATCCCCATCGCCACTCAAGGCTGACGAAATCATCATCAATGCTCTCCCCTTCAATCCGGAAAAGGGATTTTTCCGTTTTCCGGTCCAGAGGACGAAAAAGCCCCTCATGCGTCAGCAGGCTGTCTGAAAAAGGCAGGACCGGTATCCCCGGCCCAATTTCCCGGAACCGCTCTTCTGCATCCCTGACACCAGCTTTTCCAAGCTCGTCCGTATGGGAAAGAACGATCATGTCCGAAGAGAGAATCTGCTCCTTCCACAGAGGATCTTCAGTCACCCTGGCCTGCGCGACCACATCGGCAGCGTTCACGACACAGATCACCCCTTCAAGGGCCGCGTACTGCCAGAGAATGGGATCTGCCAGCGCCCTGCGCATTTCCTGAAGCTTCGAAACCCCGCTGCATTCGATAAAAATGGCCTCAGGCAACGGCCGACGGGACAGCAGCATCCTCAGCATGGAAAACAGATCAGCCTGCAGGGAACAGCAGATGCAGCCATTCCTCAGCGCCAGCACGTCCTCTTCCCGCCGCTCCACCAGCAACCCGTCGATATCAATCGCGCCGAAATCATTGACGAGAATGGCGAGACGCCGGTGTTGCTGCGCCCTGAGCAGCCGGTTGAGCAGCGTGGTTTTCCCGGCCCCAAGAAAGCCGCCCACCACATGCACCGGAACGGCCGCAGCCTCTCCCAGACCAGATCCCCGGCTCACACCACCCCGCAATGTCCACGGACAGGCTGTCCCGGGAAAGCGTCCCGGTTGAGTTCGCCCCCGGAAATCACGGACTGACCATTGACCAGAAGATAACGAACCCCTTCCGAAGAGCGGTTCATGGCCGCGAAATCCGCACGATCCGTAATCGTATCCGGATCGAACACGACAATATCGGCATCACACCCTTCCTGAAGCCGCCCTTTCCGGCGCATCTGCGGAGAGACAGTCTCCAGGATTTTCGCTGGGCCAAGCGAACAGCGCCGCATGGCCTCGCATAACGAAACCCTGGAGCGCTCACGCAGATATTCCCGCAAAAACCGCGAAAAAGTCCCAGACGAACGGGGATGGGCCACCGCCGTCTCAGGCAGAGGCCAGTCCAGCCCCTCGTAAACGGAACCATCCGGAAGCGTCCAGGGCATGGCGTCCGAGGCAATGACCCCGCCCGGATAAAGAACCGACACATCCAGCAGATCCTGCGCCGACGGGTCACTCTCCACATCCAGAAAATGCCAGAGCACGAGCGTATCAGGCCGCTCCCTTTGCACGCCCAGAACCTCTTCACGGCTTTCAAACCGATGCCCGTCATCGACCCGCTGGATTGCCGTATAGGGACTGCCCGTCCGCTCCCGGAACGCCACCTCACCGAAAAGCGGCGACCCGATCACCGTGGAACCCGTTCCATACGGATAGGCCTCGACCGTGATGTTCAGCCCCTGCTTCTGTGCCATGGACACAAGCTCTGCCGCTTGCCGGATATCCAGCAGACTCGTGCTGTTGAAATGACAGATATGCATGTGCGCGCCGGTCGCACCCGCATACCCGATCAGACGGGTATAGGCCTCAATGGAACTGCGCGGATCGATATTCGAGGAATAGGCGATATGCGTATAGGTCGGCACCTCATGACGCTTCGCCAACGTACAGAGCTCCACGAGTTCCTTCGCACCGACGCCAGGAACATAGGCGTGGGGAATACCGATCCCCACCCCCCCTTCCGACAATCCCTGTCCGACCAGCGACAGAATATCCCGCAGTTCCGAAGAACTCGCCGTATTCTCGCTCCATCGGGGATCATCGTAACACTTCCCCATGAACGAAAGAGAAGGCTCCACCGGCCGGCCGATCATCGCGCTGATCCGCGCGAAGGCCCACGCCACCGAGGCCCCGTAATTCAGAACCCGCCCTTGTTCCTGCTGGCGCGCATACCAGTCAGAAACCGGCAAAATCCCGACTTCCAGTTCCAGAGAGGTCGTCACCCCGTCAAACGCCTGCATGCGATCGGAGGCCACACATTGCCCATGGGCGTGAAGGTCGATGAAGCCTGGGGCCACCACGAGCCCGGTCGCATCGATTTCATGCCGGGCCTTACCGGAAACAGCACCGACACGCTGGATGATCCCGTCCTGCACCGCCACATCGCCGACCTGCTCCAGCCCCGTTTCCGGATCAACCAGCAAACCGTTACGGATCACGAGATCAAACACGTGCGCCCCCTTTCACAACATCCGGACTGTCCTCAGTGAGACAGGTCCGAAAACAGCACCAGCAGATCCTCGATGGCGGGCGCGATGCTGGCCACAGGCGTGCGCTCGTTCAGGCCATGCATGAAGGAATCCGAGTTCTTGATGAAAATCGGGCTGATCCCGTAGCTCGGCACATCATGGGAGCGGAACCACATGCTGTCACTCGCCCCTGAAGACAGCGCAGGGAAAACGGCCACCCCCGGATAGGCAACCTGCATCCCATGCTCGATCGCCTTGATCACATCCGGACGCATCGGAGACGCGGCAGTCTGAACCGATCCTTCCGTCGCATCCTCGATCTTCATGGACGGATCCTGCGCAGCCTGACGCAGTTCTTCCATAATGGCTGTCCGCGGATGGCCCGGGAAAATCCGGCAGTTGATGTCGGCTGTCACCTTCTGCGGCAGGGCATTCAGCGCATGACCGCCCTCGATCATGGTCACGACGCAGGTCGTTCCGATACGACCAATATAAGACGGGTCTGAAGACAGCGTACGAATGGCTTTTTCATCCGCAGGGTTTTTCGCAAAAGCCTTCATGGCAGCAGCCATCTCCGGCTTCTGCCAGCGCGCGGCATTCAGGAAATAGCTGCGGCTGAGCTCGTTGACTTCCGGTTTGAAACGGTGCTGCTGGATCCGCAGGAGATCAGCCGCAAGCTCGTCGATCGCATTCACCGGACGCGGCTCGGAGGAATGCCCCCCCGGATTGGTCACGGTCAGGCGGAAATCGGCATAATTCTTTTCCGCACCTTCCCAGGTGAAATAATCCGGCTTGCCCGTCTTCTCATCGAGCGTCCCGTTCGCGCCGTCCATGTTCAGCACCAGTTCGGCATTGGAGAGCTTGTCCGCGATGATGGCACCCGTCGCCATCGTGGTCTCTTCATCCCCCGAAAACTCGATGATGATATCGCGCCGCGGCTTGTACCCCTCGCGTTTGAGCTCCAGAAGAGCCGCAATCGCCAGCGTGTCATCCAGCTTCATATCCGTGGAGCCGCGGCCCAGAAGATAGCCGTTCTCGATCTGCGGCTTGAACGGATCATGCGTCCAGTCCGATGCCTTGGCTTCCACGACATCCATGTGCCCTGAAATGACCAGCGGCTTGAGGGACGGATCCTGCCCCGGCCAGCGGGCGATCAGATAAGCCGTGTCCTTGTAAGGCGTGATCGTAATATCGGACGGGGCGAAACCGCCCTTGACCAGCGCATCGCGGAACAGCGCGGCCACTTGCGGCGTCTGGTTTCCCGGCCCAGCGACCGAGCGCAGCGCAATGGATTTTTCCGCCAGCTCCAGAGCCTGGTCCGCCGCAGCCTGATGATCCGCCGGAGCACTCAGCGCCTGGGCCACCATCAGATCGCCAGCCAGCAGCAGAAAGCCGCTTTTCAGCAGGGCCTTGCCCATCCGCTTCCGAGAAAGCCGCGTCCGCTTGAATACGTTCATGCCTTACCCCTTTTGATGCCCTGAAAATCCAGAGACGAAACCACGATCAGACGCCGCCTTCCTACTCCCGGCGGGAACATCATTTCGCAGGAAAACGTTTTTTATTCACATCGTTCCTCGATGCCACGACATCGATTTCGACCAGCCAGTGCGGATTGGTCAGATGAGGAACCTCGATAACGGTCCGGGCCGGAAAACCGCTTCTGAACCTGGCCCGATAAGCCTGCATCATGCCGTCGAAATCCATGTGACCCAACTGCGGATCGGCCACCAGATAGACATGCATCTGCACGACATCCTGCAATGTCATCCCGAAATGCCCGAGTGCCGCCGAGATCTGATCCAGCGCACTCCGTGTCTGCTCCTCAGTTGTCGTGCCGGACGCCCTGTCCGGCGCAGGCCCCAGACCGGAGACATAAACTGTCTCCGCTCCTGCCGGGACCTGAACAGCAGCCGAAATCGGAAAATCATCCTTCGGATCAGAATAACGCTGCACGGTCTGCGCCCACGCAATCTGCCCACTCCCTGCTACCCCGACAACAAGCAGACCGACCTGACAGTACCGACGCCACACGCGCCGCCGCATATCAGCAGGAAGACGGACGGGAGACATCACCGACACTGCTCCTTCGGGATACGACCGCATAGAACAGACTGGTCACAACCAGACTGACCAGCCAGGAAACATCCACCTTGTGAAGATAGGGGACGAAAAATCCCGTAAAGAATTCATTCTTCAGGAACGGGATTTCAACGAGTACGCCGAGAACATAACTTCCGACCGCAGCCCAGTTTACATAGCCATATATGCCCCCGTCCTTCCGAAAAAAGGACTCAACATCATAATCGCCATGACGCAGGACGTAGTAATCGTACAGATTAATCGCCGTCCACGGCACCATGACAGCCATCAGGATATCCAGAAAAGCCGCATAGGACTTCATGAAGCTGTCCGCCATGCCCAGCGCGAAAAACAGCGACAGACCCAGCAGCGCACAGGTCAGGACCACACGGCTTCTCAACGCTGCCCGCCATTCAGGCAGAAAGGTCTGAATGATCGTGATGCTCGACAGCGCTCCGCAATAGACACTCATGGCATTGGCCAGGGCAATGGACAGGGACAGAACCACCAGAACCGGCGCGCCCCACACTCCCGCCAGATGACCCAGCGACTGCACCACGCTTTCGCCAGGCCACTGCAAGACCAGAAAGGCCCCCAGGACCATCGGCAGGATCGTACCCAGAACAGTCCCCCCATAACTCGCCCAGAACGTGTTCCGGACGGACAGACTGTCCTCAGGCAAATAGCGCGATGAGTCGGAAACATACGGCGCATAGGCAATCTGCCAGAGTGCCGCGATCGAAAACATGCCGCAGAAACCGGCGACCGAGCCATGCAGTTCCGTCAGAAGCGTGACCGGCATGTGCCAAAACCCGACCACCAGACAGTACATGACCGCAATGCCGGACAGCCATGTCACGGCCTTTGAACACGCATGGATCGCCCCATACCCCAGAATACAAGGGACGAGACTGATAAAGGCCAGCAGCAGAACCGCCGGAACCCGCCCCAGCACAGGCAGGGCATCGTCCAGCGCTTCACCGCCCACGACACAGTTCGAAGCCGCGAACCCGATATACATCAGCACGACCAGAACAATGATCGGAACTGCTCCCCAGACGCCGAACTGTCCGCGGCTCTGCACCATCTGCGGCACACCCAGAACCGGGCCCTGCGCGGCATGGAGCGCCATGAAAACCGCGCCCACCAGGTTGCCAGCAATCACCGCGACAATCGCCCAGATCAGGGACAGATCGAAGATCTTTGGTCCCAGCGCTCCGGTTACGATCGTCAGGAGCGTCATGTTCGTACTGAACCAGACCGTAAACAGGTCGCGGACACGTCCATGCCGGTGTTCCGTCGGGATCCGATAGATCGTATGAACCTCGACGGACTGGTGGAATTCAGCCCTGCGCACCTGTTCCGTCATCAGAATTCAGCCTTGAACGTGCCATAGTACTGACGCGGCGCACCCACAAGGAACGACTGGTAGTCGCCCGACATCGGCACACCCGTCTCACCCATCGTGGAAATATACTTCGTGTTCGTCAGGTTATAGACATTGAACTCGAAGGTCAGGTTCTGGACGAAATCCAGACTTCTGGAATATTTTCCAAGGTTGCCGAAGCGGTACCGCGCACCCAGCGTCTCAATCCAGTAAGAGGGAATTTTCATATCCCCTGTATAGCTGTAATTGCGCGTGCCAAGGAACTGGGTATCGAGATGCGCCGAGAAGTTCCGCCACTCATAGGCCAGGCTCGCCTTGTACATGAAGCGCGGATACGCAACGATCTGCTGCCCCTTGATGTGATAGGTCGTCCCCGCTTCCGTAACGTTGTTGTCATAGGTCGCATGGTTGTAGCTGATGCTGTTGTACAGCGAGAGCCCCTTGACGGGCATCAGCGTCAGACCGGCATCCACGCCATTCATGGTCACGCCACCCACATTCGCAACCGTGGACACCGGGTTGACGATTGAACCCGACGTCACCTGCTGCAGACGGTTGTGGAAATTCGTTCTGTAGGCATGCACGGACGCCAGAGCGTATTTGTGCGTGAAACGATAGCCGACTGCAAAATTCCAGTCCGTCTCAGGCTTCAGACCACCATTCTGCAGCAGTTGGTTATACGCGGACTGTGAAACGGAAAAGGGGGATGCCCCTTCCTTGAAGGCCTGCACAGGATAGGACTTCACGTTCTCCGCGATATCGAAATAAAGCTCGTGATGCTTCAGGAAATGCCAGTCTCCACTGATATGCGGCAGAAACGCCTTGGCCGTCGTAATGCTGCCGCCTGCGATCTGGCCAACACCCGTATAGCTCTCATCATTGGCATACTGCCCACCCCGCACCGTCTGCAGAAGCGACTTGAAGCCGAAATGCAGGGAAAGGTTGGGCAGAACGTGATACGTGTCCTGAACGAAAGCCGTAAAGCTGTTGGAATTAAGGTTCTGCCCCCACAGCGTGGCGTAAGGATCGGGAAGTTCCCCGACCGAATTGACAGGCTTGGCCTTCCCGGATTCCACATCCGAAAGCAGCGGTTCCTGATAACCGAAACGTCCCACATCCGTATGGAAGTTTTCATACCACACGCCACCGCTGATATCGTTATGTGCGATCTGGTAATGAAGAGCGGACGTAAAACCAAAGCGCTGGGAATGCGTCACGGTCGCCTGATCGATCAGCGGCGCACCATTGGGAGAGGAAACATACGGGTTCGCCCAGGTTCCGCGCAGATACTGCCCGTGACCGTACACCACGCTTTCCCACCGCAGCCGATCCGTCAGGGCCAGATTGGCTTTCAGACCACCCAGATAATCACGCTCAACCAGTGCGCCATCGTAATAGGAGGCATCCCACGGATCGGACATCTTGGAATAACCCGCCGGCAGCGCACCACCCGGCAGACCGTTTGCCGAAAGCGCAGACAGATAGGCTTTCTTGTAGGCGTTAGGCGTGCCGTAAAAGTTGTCGATCCCGTATCCGCCATTCTTGAGCATATCGAAGGACATGTCCTGATACAGATAGCTCTGCGTCAGGTTGTAATCGAAGAAAGACGAAATACTGCTGCGTTCACCAATCGGCTGCACGAACTTGGCGTTGACCTGCTGACCAAACTGGTCGCCGCCTCCTTTCCACTTATCCTGCGAATTGCGCATGTAGGAGACGTAAAACCGCGTGCCACTCTTGTTGAGATCGCCACTGTCCATCCGCAGAAACGTATGAAAGCCGCTGTTTGAGCCGAATGTCTGTGACGCCAGACCACCCGCCTTGTGCTTGGGGTCGGAAGAAACATACTCGACAGCACCGCCCAGATTGCTGGTGCTGGCAACGGATTCAGCCCCCGCTCCCATGGAAACATCCATTCGCCCGACATTCTCGGCCGAGATCGCATTGACGGAGTTCAGACCATTGAAGGTATGGAATTCCTGATCGCCCAGCGGAATGCCATCCAGCGTCATGCCAATCTGGTTCTGCAGGAAGCCATGCATATAGAACTGGGTAGACCAGGTATCCATGCCCTGCGGATCATCGGACTGGAACATGACGCCCGGCTGACGCGCCAGAACCTTGAGCGGATTTGTGCCCGGCACCGCATCCGCCAACGCTTCGGAAGAGACTGTCGTAACGGCACCGTGAGGAACGTGATGGGCCGTCACCTGCATGCTCTCGCTTTCCAGCGCCTCACGCGCCGTCGCACGACGGGCCCGCGCGGCTTTCGAGCGGACAGGCGCTACCGGAGCAGCCTTGCCAGCATTGTGATGGACGACGGGACGGGTCTGCTTCTTGGGATCTGCCGCCTGGGCCGCGCAGCAGGAAAATGCCGTCGATGCGAGAACCCAGACCAGAAACGAAGATGCACCCTTTCGTTTCAGATCCGACTGAGATCTGCTTCCTGAGACGGGAAAACAACAGGCATCCTGATCCGGTGATGGAATGTTATTCTTGGACATCATATTCCCGTACTTTCCCAAAGCAGTCGTTTGAAGGAGACACCATCAGTCACTGACAGGCTACAGAGGAAACCGAAAGGCATGCGGCCTTTTCGGGATAGACCATGTCATTCCGGAAAAAGGTTGTCTATGTCTATTCTGATATCGAACTGGTTTTTTGGAAATTCTTCCCCTTCAGCAGACACCATCCCCACATCACTTTTCGCCCCAAACGCCTTAAAATATCCCCTTCTATCAATATCCTATTCTTTCCGATCGCGCCCTTGGCCAGAACGGAAAACACCCCTGAAAAAAGCGCGTGAAAAGGCCTGAAAAACACGTCCAGAGCCCCTTCATCCTCTGGATATCCCAAAGAATCTATGGTTGTATTTACAAGTTAAATGATCCCGTCTCACACAGCCCCCAGCACCTTCTTTCCGTGGAGCCATCGCATGAACACCGCCCCTGAATGCCAGACCTCTCCCCTCTCTCTGGCCCGGGCTGAAGTCCGTCAGTTGCCGGTCTATAATGCAGGCCTGTCAGAAGACGCCGTGCGGGCAAAATACGGCATTCCGCGGATCACCAAACTGGGCAGCAACGAAAACCCGTATGGGCCGTCTCCCGCGGCTCTAGAGCACTGGACCGAAATAGCCTCCAGCCTGTTCCGCTATCCGGACGCGTCCGCCGAGGGGCTTCGGGAGGAACTGTCCCGTCAGACCGCAATCGACACGGACCGGATTGTTATCGGAAACGGCTCTGAACAGATCATCCGCATGATCTGCGAAGCCTTCCTGTCTCCCGGAGACCGCCTCGTCACGGTTCTGCCCTCCTTCGGGCTGCATCTGATCTGGCCGCAGATGATGGGGGCCAGGGCAGACGCCATTCCCATGACGGCAGATGCCCGTTTCGACCTACCGCGGCTGCATCAGGCCGTAACATCCGGACCTCTCAAGGTGCTGATGTTCTCGAACCCGTCCAATCCCGTCGGCTGCATGATGACAGGAGAGGCCATGCAGAACCTGATCGACGCCTGCCCGGCGGATACGCTGATTGTCATCGACGAGGCCTACTGGGAATATGCGCGCTCCAGCCCGGACTATGCCGACAGTCTCGCCATTCTCAGAAAACAGTCGCGTCCCTGGATGGTTCTGAGAACATTCTCGAAAGCCTATGGTCTGGCCGGGCTGCGGGTCGGTTACGCACTGACGTCGGATCCCGGCCTCACCGCCGTCATGACCCGCGTCCGCGATCCGTTCAACAGCAATAGCGCAGCGCTGGAAATGGCCCGGCTGAGCCTGCTCGATCAGGAACACATGCACAAAACGGTGGACGCAACCCTGGTCGAAGGCAAAGCGCTGAAAGCGGCTCTGGAAGAGCGCGGCTATTTCGTCGCACAGTCCTTCGCCAACTTTCTGTTTTTCGACGCCCGAGAATCCGCGTCAGCCCTCGCCGAACGCCTTCTCGAACAGGGCGTCATCGTCAAACCCTGGAAGGAAAAGGGCTACGAAAACTGGATCCGCGTCAGCATTGCGCGCCCCGAAGACAGTCAGGCTTTCCTTGAAGCCTTCGATCGCGTCCGTCAGCCCTCCCACTCCTCCGCAGCCTGAGAAGGAACGCGCCATGACCGGCCCTTCTGCCGCCGAACGCGCCGCCCGGCGTCTCGCCCCTCTTTTCGGGGAGCGCCTGACCGCCAACGAGACGGTCCGGGACCATCACGCGCATGGCGAAGGATGGCGCCACCCGGATCAGACCCTGCTGCCAGCCTATGTCCTGTTCGCCCGCACCACGCAGGACGTGTCCGACGCCCTGCGGATCTGTCACGAAGAAAATGTTCCTGTCATTCCCTTCGGCGGCGGCACCTCCCTTGAAGGACAGCTGACGCCCGTTCCCGGTTGCATCAGCCTCGATCTGTCCATGATGACGGATATTCTCGACGTCTCGCCCGAGAACCTGACCTGCCGCGTGCAGGCGGGCGTGACCCGGCAGGATCTGAACCTCCATCTGCGGACACAGGGCCTGTTCTTCCCGGTCGATCCCGGCGGCGAAGCGACATTTGGCGGAATGTGCGCCACCCGGGCCTCCGGCACCGGCGCCATGCGCTACGGCACCATGCGCGCGAACGTGCTGGGCCTCACGGCCGTTCTGGCCGACGGACGTATCCTCCATACGGGCGGCGCCGTCCGCAAAGCCGCCACAGGCTACGATCTGACGGGTCTGCTCATCGGCTCGGAAGGCACGCTGGCCGTCATCACGGAAGTCCAGGCCCAGCTCCATCCCATCCCTGAAGCCGTGGGCGCCGCGGTCTGCCAGTTCCCGACACTGGCCAGCGCCGTGGAGACGGCCGTCCTCGTGATCCAGTGCGGCCTGACGGTCGGCCGGATGGAACTGCTCGACGATGTCCAGATGGACGCCTGCATCCTGTACTCCCATCTCACGGGCTACGACGCCCTCCCCACCATGTTCTTCGAGCTGACAGGCTCACCCGCCAGTGTCGCGGAGCAGGAAACGGTGCTGCGCGATCTCGTGGAAAGCCAGGGCGGCCAGTCCTTCCGCTGGGCCACCGCAACCGAGGAGCGCAACACGCTGTGGAAGGCGCGTCATGACGCCTTCTGGGCCTGCATGGCCTATCGCCCCGGCTACAGAGGCATCACCACGGACGCCATCGTCCCCATCGCCGCACTGACGGAACTCATGACCGGCGCCAGAGCCGATATCGACGCCTCCGGCCTGCTGGCCCCCATTGTCGGCCATGTTGGAGACGGCAATTTCCACACCGTCATCCTGATCCCCCCCAATGACGCGGATGCCGAAAAGCGTGCCCTCGAACTGGACCATAAAATCATCCGCCGCGCCCTTTCGCTCGGCGGTTCCGCAAGTGGCGAACATGGGATCGGCCTCGCAAAACAGATCTTCATGACCGAAGAGCACGAGCCTGCCGCCCTGTCCGTCATGCGCGCCATCAAGAGCGCACTGGACCCGAAGAACATCCTCAACCCCGGAAAACTCGTTCCCGCAGACGTCCCATGAGCATTCGGCACATCCGTCTGCCCACCGTGCCCGCAAGCCCATGGAAAAATGGTGCCGGCACCACCCGCCTGCTGACCGAACAGCCGGAATGGCGCCTCAGTGTCGCCAGCATCACCCGACCCGCACCGTTCTCCAGCTTTGCGGGTCTGTTCAGACAGATGGGGCTTCTGACAGGCAATGGTGTCCAGCTTCTTCCCGTGTCGGGCGGTCCGCCCCTTCTGCTGGATCAGCCCGGCGGCGTGATCCGGTTCAGTGGCGACCTGCCGCTGACAGGCGCACCTCTGGACGGCCCGGTAGACGTCCTGAACCTGATGCGCCCCGCGAACAGGACAGGCCCGGACCTGACCGCCATCACCCCGGAAAATCTTCCTTCAGATGCTCTGCTGGGTTTTATCGCCGTAGACGGGTACTGGGACGTTACGACCAAAGAGCAGCATTACACGCTCGCACCGGGAGACATTCTTCTGAGCGAAATCCCCTTTGAACTCACCGTCCTGAAAGCGGGTCAGATCGCCTACGCCGTCACCTGACCGGCCGGAGCGCTGCCGCTCCCTGCGCCCGCAGCGACGCAAGATCCACCATCCCGCCCAAACGCAGGACATCGCGGATCTCACCGCCCAACCCATCCACCAGACTGCGAACGCCTCTCTCACCACCCGCAGCAAGTGCCCAGGCCCAGGGACGCCCGATCCCCACAGCCTTCGCGCCCAGCGCCAGCGCGGTCACCACGTCCCCGCCCCAGCGGACACCGCCATCAAGAATGACGTCCGTCTCCCCCTTCAGAGCCTCGACAATGTCCGGCAGGACGGAAAGCGACGACGGAGCCGGGTCCATCTGCCGCCCCCCATGATTGGAAACGATCACCGTCTGCGCTGCCGCCTTCTGGCAGGCCAGCGCGTCCCCTGCGTCCATGATTCCCTTAACGGCAAGCTGCCCCGGCCAGACGGAGCGCAGCCAGTCCAGATCTTTCCAGGTCAGCGTCGGATCGATCTGGGACGCCGCATTCCTGGCCTGCTCCATCAGGTTACTGCCCATGCCATAAGGCGCCAGATTGCCGATTTTCGGCATCCCGCTCCGCAGCATCCCCGCCGTCCAGCGGGGATGCGCGGCCATGGACAGCACATGCCGCAGGGACGGGCGCGTCAGATTGCGAAAGCCGTTGCGCACATCGCGCAGCCGGAGCGGCGTGATCGGCGTATCAACTGTCAGGATGATGTTCCGGATGCCACAGCTTTCCGCCCGGCACAGCATGTCACGGGTAATGCCGCGGTCGCGAAAGACATAGATCTGGGCCGCGAGCGTCACGCCCGGCACCCGGGAGAGCGTTTCCAGCGACTGGATGGCGAAAGTGGACACCGCCATCGGCAGACCCGCCGAAGCCGCAACCCGCGCGGCCCGGATTTCGCCGTCCGGACACATCAGGCCACCAAAACCCAGCGGCGCAAACATGAACGGGAGCCGATGCGTGGCTCCCAGAAAAAACCCGGACAGGTCGCACTCCGAAACATCCACCAGACATTTCGGAACAACCGCCCAGCGGTCAAAGGCCCGGCGGTTGGCCCGGACGGTGCGCTCCGAATGGGAGCCACCGTTGACATAATCCCGGAAAATACGGGGAAGAACCCTGTCAGCCCGACGATGCAGAGCCGCAATACCGTGATGGTTCATTCCCCGTTCTTCTCCCGTCCCGATCAGCCCTCAAGAGCAGGCAGGGCAACGCCCGACCCGACACAGCCTCCCAGAGCGCCATCGATGATGAGCGCGCGGGCGGCTTCCATGTCCGGCGTGAACAGCCGGTCCTGGGCAAAGAAGGGCACAGTTTTCCGCAACGTCTTCGCGACTTCAAGCAGCGGCGCGGATGTTTCCAGCGGCGCCAGGAAATCAAGTCCCTGCACGGCCGCCAGATATTCAACCGCAATGATCGTCCGGACATTGTCCACGATATCGCCGACGCGACGCGCGGCAAACGTCGCCATGGAGACGTGATCTTCCTGATTGGCAGAAGTCGGCAGACTGTCCACACTTGCCGGATGGGCCAGCGTCTTGTTTTCGGACGCCAGAGCCGCAGCCGTAACCTGCGCGATCATGAAGCCAGAATTCAGCCCGCTGTCCTGCACCAGGAACGGCGGAAGACCGCTCATCTGTGCATCGACCAGCAGCGCCAGACGCCGCTCCGCAATCGCCCCGACCTCGGAGACGGCAATCGCCATGAGATCCGCGGCAATCGCCACAGGTTCCGCATGGAAGTTGCCCCCCGAGATCATCTCATCCGTGTCCGGGAAGTGGATCGGATTGTCCGAAACCGCATTCGCCTCGATCACCAGAACCCGCGCCGCCTGACGCAGATTGTCCAGACAGGCACCCATGACCTGCGGCTGGCAGCGCAGGCAGTACGGATCCTGAACCCGCTCGTCATCCTCGAGATGCGATGCCCGGATGGCAGACCCCTGCATCAGCGCGCGATAGACAGCCGCACATTCGATCTGCCCTTTCTGACCGCGCAGTTCATGCAGACGCGGGTCGAACGGCGCATCCGTGCCGCGCGCCGCATCAAGCGTCAGGCCACCCGTGATAAGGGCTGCATGAAATAGCCGCTCGGCATCCAGAAGGGCCGCAATCGCCAGCGCCGTGGAGGCCTGCGTGCCGTTCAGAAGGGCCAGACCCTCCTTGGCCCCCAGAACCAGAGGCTCAAGCCCGGCAGCTTTCAGGGCCTCGTCGCCTTTAAGGCGCTTGCCCTGATAAAATGCCTCGCCCTCGCCGATCACCACAGCCGACATATGCGCCAGCGGAGCCAGATCGCCCGAAGCGCCAACCGATCCCTTTTCCGGAATAATGGGCACAACACCCCGGTTCAGCATGTCCAGCAGAAGCTGCACGATCTGCGGACGCACACCCGAATAGCCGCGCGCCAGACCATTGGCCTTGAGCAGCAGGATCAGACGGACCACACGCTCCGGCATCGGCTGCCCGATCCCCGCCGCGTGGCTCAACACCAGATTGCGCTGAAGATCGCGCAGACGGTCATCGGGAATCCGCGTCTTCGCGAGCTTTCCGAAACCCGTATTCACCCCATAGACAGGCTCGCCACGCCCGACGATCCGCTCCACGGATTCCGCCGCACGCTGCAGGGCCTCAAAGGTCCCATCGTCCAGGCGGACATCCATCTGGCCGAAATAAAAGTCCCGCAGGTCGCTAAGCGTGATCTTGCCGGGCGTGAGTGTAAAAGTGCTGGTTGTCATGATGGTCTCAGGCTCCGCGCGTGATCATGGGAAGGTCGAGGCCCTTCTCGCGGGCACAATCAGTTGCAATGTCGTAACCGGCATCCGCATGACGCATGACGCCGGTAGCCGGGTCGTTCCACAGCACCCGCTCCAGACGCCGCGCCGCATCCGGCGTACCGTCTGCCACAATCACCATGCCGGAATGCTGGGAGAAGCCCATGCCGACGCCACCGCCATGATGCAGCGACACCCAAGTCGCGCCCGACGCCGTATTGAGCAGCGCATTCAGCAGCGGCCAGTCGGACACAGCGTCCGATCCGTCACGCATGCTCTCGGTCTCACGGTTCGGACTGGCGACCGAACCACTGTCCAGATGGTCACGGCCGATCACGATCGGGCCCTTGAGCTCACCGCTGGCCACCATTTCGTTGAACGCCAGTCCCAGACGGTGACGGTCCCCCAGACCGACCCAGCAGATGCGCGAAGGCAGTCCCTGGAAGTGGATCTTCTCCCGCGCCATATCGAGCCAGTTATGAAGATGCTTGTCGTCCGGCAGCAGTTCCTTGACCTTCTGGTCCGTCTTGAAGATGTCTTCCGGATCCCCCGAAAGCGCTGCCCAGCGGAACGGCCCGATACCCCGGCAGAACAGCGGGCGGATATAGGCCGGCACGAAGCCCGGGAAGGCAAAGGCGTCTTCAAGCCCTTCGTCAAAGGCCATCTGGCGGATGTTGTTGCCGTAATCGAAAGTCGGAATGCCCTGGCGATGGAACGCCACCATGGCCTCGACCTGAAGGCGCATGGACTCCCGGGCCGCCTTCTCAACCGCCGCAGGATTGGTAATCCGCATCTTCTCGGCCTGCTCCAGTGACCATCCGGCTGGCAGATAACCGTTCAGCGGATCATGGGCAGAGGTCTGATCCGTCACACCATCCGGCCGGATGCCACGACGCACCAGTTCCGGGAAAACTTCGGCCGCATTTCCCAGAAGACCCACGGAAACGGCCTCGCCTTTCGCACAGGCGTCCTGAATGATTTCCAGCGCCTCATCGAGCGTATCGACCTGCCGGTCCAGATATCCCGTCTCCAGACGCTTGCGGATGCGGGACGGCTCACATTCGACCGCCAGCATGGACGCACCGGCCATGACAGCCGCCAGAGGCTGCGCGCCGCTCATGCCGCCCAGACCGCCCGTCAGAATCCAGCGCCCCTTGAGGTTCCCGCCATAATACTGGCGCCCCATTTCCACAAAGGTCTCGTACGTACCCTGAACAATACCCTGCGAGCCGATATAGATCCACGATCCCGCCGTCATCTGCCCGTACATCATGAGCCCGGCCCGATCGAGTTCGTTGAACTTCTCCCAGGTCGCCCAGTGCGGCACGAGGTTGGAGTTCGCGATCAGGACACGCGGCGCATCGGCATGCGTCCGGAACACACCAACCGGCTTGCCGGACTGCACCAGAAGCGTCTGGTCGTCTTCCAGATCACGCAGCGCCTCGACGATCCTGTCATAGCAGTCCCAGTTCCGCGCCGCGCGACCGATGCCACCATAGACAACGAGCTCGGACGGCTTTTCCGCCACGTCGGGATCCAGATTGTTCATCAGCATCCGGAGCGGCGCTTCCGTCTGCCAGCTCTTGGCCGAGAGTTCAGGCCCGGTCGGGGCACGGATGACACGATCATTCGAAAGGCGGTTGCCGGGATCACTCATGGGCTTCATCCTGTATGAACTTGTATATACCAATACTCAAATCGCTCTGCGGAATTGTCAATCCATTTATGAAATGACATCGGGATTTATTTTCCCGAACACGCCGCCTCTGGCCGCCAGCACAGCGCAGTCTCAAGCAGGCCATCGATCATCCGCGACAGACGCACCGCCTTCTCCAGATCGATCGGCCAGGGCGCCTCTTCGCTCCGCAGATAGGTAGACTGCGCAATTTCAAGCTGGATGGCATGGATTCCACGCTCAGGCTGACCGTAATGCCGCGTCGTATATCCGCCCTTGAAACGCCCATTGACGACATGGCTGTAGGCCGCGTTTCCAGCCAGCCTCTGCGCCAGAAGAGTCTGCAATTCCCCGTCACAGGACTGTCCGCTATTGGTCCCCAGGTTCAGATCCGGAAGTGTCCCCTCAAACAGCCGGGGAATGCTCGACTTGATGGAATGCCCGTCCCACAGAACCGCCCATCCCCATTTCTGACGAAGCCGCTCCAGCTCTTCCGCAACAGCCTCATGATAGGGACGCCAGTAAGCCTCCCGCCGCTCGGCGATCTCGCTTTCGTCCGGCGCCTGCCCCTCATGGTAAATGGGCTGCCCGTCAAACGTCAGCGCCGGCACAAGCCCCGTGCTGGGCCGCCCCGGATAAAGCGCCGCATCGTCAGCGCCACGGTTCAGATCCACCACATAACGGGAATGATGGGCCTTCAGCACCCCCATGCCCTTCGACAGCGCACAGGCATAAAGATGTTCCATATACCAGTCGGTATCAGGCAACTGACGCCCGCGTTCCGTCATCCGCCGTTCCATCCCGGGCGCCAGATGGCAGCCGGAATGCGGAAGAGTCACAAGCACGGGCATTGTCCCGCGAACAAAGGAAAAAACATCCGTCATGGTCAGGATTTCCTTGTAAGATCAGAGATCAAGAAGAGTGCGCACAGTGCGCCAGAACGCAGCCGTTACAGCGTCATGATTGAGGTGCCGTCCATCGCGCACGCGCCACTGGCCACCACACAGCACCTCCTTCACCGGGGGCTGGCGTGATCCGAAAATGGCCGCATCAAGAACGGCATCATCCTGCAGATACGGAAGCGGCAGCAGATCCTCGTCCAACACACACAGATCCGCCCGCGCCCCGGCAACCAGCCCCCAGGACTCAAGCCCACAGGCCCGGCGCCCGCCATCCAGCGCCTGCCGATACAGCCACCCACCCGTGGATCCCAGCGTCTCCGCCGGCAGAGCCGCACATCGTGTCTGCGTAAAAAGCCTCTGCCCGTATTCCAGGGTGCGCAGCTCCTCCCAGGGGCTGATCAGGACATTGCTGTCACTTCCAATCCCGAAGCGCCCCCCATCATTCACATAAGACGCAAGCGGGAAAAGCCCGTCCCCCAGATTGGCTTCCGTGATCGGACAAAGGCCCGCCACCGCTCCGGAACGCGCCATCCCCGCAACCTCGGAAGCGGACAGATGGGTCGCATGCACCAGACACCACCGCTCATCCACATCCGCCTGGGACAGCAGATATTCCACAGGCCGCGCACCCACGAAGGCGACGCACTCCTCCACTTCCTTCTGCTGCTCGGCGACATGGATATGAACAGGACCCGTCTGCGCAGCCAGAAGATCCGAAGCCGTCTTCAGATCAACCGCCCGGAGCGAATGCAGACCCAGCCCAACAGAGAGCAGCGGCGTTTCTGCCCAGGCCGACCGGGTCTCGCTGATGATCCTGCCGATGAGTTCCGGCGTCGTCGCGAACCGCTCCTGCGCTTCCTGAAGAGGACGCCCGTCAAAGCCCCCGCGCTCGTACAGCGTCGGCAGAAGCGTCAGACCAATGCCGACCGCCTGCGCCGCCTCACCGACGCGCAGGGACATCTCCGCCACCTGCCCGTAAGTCGCTCCACCCGGCGCATGATGCAGATAATGAAATTCCGCGACCTGCGTATATCCGGCCGTCAGCATTTCCATATACAGGTAGCTTGCAATGTCCTGCATCTGTTCGGGCGAAATGCGATGCGCGAGTTGATACATCAGCCGCCGCCAGGTCCAGAACGTATCCGCCGGATTCTGACGGCTCTCCGCCAGTCCCGCCATGCCCCGCTGAAAAGCATGGGAATGCAGGCTCAGCTGCGATGGAACGACAATCGCTTTACGCTCTGCATCCGCAGATATCCGGGAATCCGGGACAATCGATTCGAACCATCCGTCAGGGGAAACGGTAATCCGCACATTCCTGTGCCAGCCGTCTGGCAGAAGGGCCTGTTCTGCAAACAGTTCCATAACCTCGACATTCCTTCCCTCATCACGCGGAAAGTCTTTGCTTTTCCCGTTGGTTGCATGATGATAATGGAATTGTAAGGCTTGTATATACCACCACGACAGATTTGATGGCGCAAGGAAGAACGCGAATGTGGGATACGCTCTGGACAGACATTCATGTCGCGACTGCCGACCCGGCGCTCATTTCGGATCAGGACGGCTATGGCTGCATCCACAATGCCGCCATCGGCATTGAAAACGGACGCATCAGCTGGATTGGGTCGGCCCGTGACCTGCCAGACGCTCCGCCAAACCTGGCGCATAAGATCCACTCAGGAAACGGCCTATGGATGACGCCAGGCCTCGTGGACGCCCACACCCATGTCATTTACGCCGGCGACCGCAGCCTGGAATTCGCCGAACGCCTCAATGGCGTCTCCTACGCGGAAATCGCGCGCAAAGGCGGCGGGATCATCTCGACGGTTAACGCCACCCGCAACGTCTCCGAAGACGAACTCTTTGACGTCACAGCGCGCCGCGTACGACGCATGATCGCCGAAGGCACGACGACCCTTGAGATGAAGTCGGGCTATGGCCTGACCCTGCAGGACGAACTCAAACAGCTCCGCGTTGCCCGCGCCATCGGCACCGCCCTGCCCCTACGTGTTCACGCAACCTTCCTCGGCGCACACGCTCTGCCGCCGGAATTCAAAGACCGGCAGGACGATTATGTCTCCCACCTCATCACTGACATTCTGCCGCAGGCCGTGGAAGAAAAGCTGATCGACAGTATTGACGGCTTCTGTGAGAACATCGCCTTCACACCCGATCAGATCGAACGTCTCTTCATCGCGGCAAACGACCTGAAAATCCCCGTCCGCCTCCATTCCGAACAGCTCTCAAACAGCGGTGGCACGAAGCTGGCCGCACGTTACGGCGCCCTCTCCACCGACCATCTGGAATATGTCGTGGAAGACGACGTCATCGACCTGGCTCAGGCCGGCACAGTCGCGATGCTGCTTCCAGGAGCCTTCTATTTCATCCGCGAAACGCGCATGCCGCCCGTAGACCTGTTCCGAAAACACAATGTTCCCATGGGACTTGCCACAGACTGCAATCCCGGAACCTCCCCAAGCGTCAGCCTTACAGGTATCATGAACATGGCCTGCACCCTGTTCCGCATGACTCCTGAAGAAACCTTCTCAGCCGTAACCCGGATCGGGGCCCAGGCCCTGGGGCTTCAGAACGTCACCGGCAGCCTGACGACCGGACAGGCCGCAGACATGCTTCTGTGGGACATCGCCGGCCCACACGAACTCTCGTACTGGATTGGCGGCAGAAGGCCAGTTCAGCGAATTTTTGACGGTAAACTGGACCCTGTGATATAAAGTTGCATATTCTTATCCATACAACCTCTTGTCTAAATAACCGTTTCGCCAGGATGTTTTTTGGATTGCCGCTTCCCAGCTGAAGGACAGCCCGCGACATGAAAATGGACGTCTCCCGGGAACGCTCTCCCGCTCGGTACGAACAGGTCAAACTCTACATTACCGAGCGCATTCAGGACGGCGAATGGAAAGAAGGCCAGAAACTTCCTTCCGAAAGCGAACTGGTCGAACTCCTCGGCGTCTCCCGCATGACGGTCCATCGGGCCCTTCGTGAACTGATGACCGAAGGCGTCGTGGTCCGTGCACAGGGAGTGGGAACATTCGTCTCGCGCCCTTCGCCAAAGGCTGACCTTCTGGAACTTCACGATATCGCCGATGACATCCTGAGTTCAGGCCATGTTCATACCGCCCGCGTCATCACGCTGGAAGCCATCCGCGCCGATATCGATCTCGCATTTTCCTTCGACATGCGTCCCGGCAGCAAGCTGTTCCATTCCGTGATCGTCCATTTCGAAGACGATATCCCGCTTCAGGTGGAAGAGCGTTTCGTCTCTCCGGCATTCGCGCCCGAATACCTCCAGCAGGACTTCACCCTCACCCATCCGCACCGGCACCTTTACCATATCTCCGGCCCCGATGAGATCGAACACGTCGTGTTCGCCGTCTCTCCAACGCCGGAGCTACAATCGCTGCTGGACATCGGCCCCCACGAACCCTGCCTCCAGCTCGTACGCCGCACATGGGTCAAAGGCCGCGTCGTCATGAAAGGTATCTTCACCTACCCAGGCAACCGTTACAGCCTGGGCGGCCGCCGCAAATCCTCGTCAGACAATTTCTAACTGCCCCATCTTCCATGCGCATATGCGTATGGGAGCAGCATCCACCTGTAGCTTGACAGGGAGCGCCTAAGGCTCCGTAGGCAACTTAAAGCCGCCCGAATACTGTTTCCCAGCAGCGTAATCTGGCTCAAATCATGACTTAGCGAGCCACTCAAAAATCGATATTAATCTACGACGAAAGGGACAGACACAGTCCTATTAAGGGGTCCAAAGCGCCACGAAATACGCTTCACCACAATAACAAAACGAAAGTTTTCGAAAGAGTTGTCAATCAACAACCGTTCAGCCCCATCCCCACAACGATGGTTCAATCTCTACAATACGAAATTATTTTACCGAAATATATTGTTGGCAATAAAATTCTATAGTAGCAAAAAAAACACTCCGTGACACCCTGGGCAGAAATTGAAACAAAAAGACACACAAATCGTCAGGAAATGAATTTCTGTCTATTTACGAATTATTAGGAAAGACAACCAAATGATTAATATTAACAAAATCCATCTCAATGGAAAATATTCATCACGAAAACTATATATGTACTACACAATATACATAATGCTGGCTTTCTCGTATCAAAAATCATTCGCCAAGACGGTATCTCTTCAAGGCTCCAGTACAACTCCTATCTCAATCTCCGGAGATGATGCACTTTCCTTAACTTCCGGCACTACGCTCTCCACCGGCAGCGAAAAAGCGATTGTTATAAAAAAACCGACCGACATATCCATAAATATCGGCACGGGTTCTAGTATCATCAGCGAAGATGATGGCGTGCAAGCGAAATCCTACACGGAAGGGTCAGCTGTAATTTCACTAACAAACAGCGGAACCATTGAAAGCACATCTGGGGGGCAGAGTATTGATTTCGATAATATCTCTTCCACGTCCTCCTCTACGACAATAATTAATACCTCTACAGGCTCTTTAATTTCAGATGATGCTGACGGAATTCGTCCCGGAAATAACGCTACTGTCATCAATGACGGAAAAATATACGCTGACGGCGCAACAGGCGACAGTCATGATGGCATAGATTTTCAGGATTATGCTGGAACCGTAATAAACAACCAGTCTGGCACTATCTCCGGAAAACGTCATGGCATTACCTCTTCCGTTGACGTAAACGTTGTCAATTACGGAACAATTGTAGGCAGAAACGGTTCTGGCGTTGGCTCGGATGGTGATGGTTCTGTTGTGAATTATGGGACAATCATCGGAGAATATGACGGCTCAGGAACCGGCGATGGCGACGGCGTAGATATCGACAATAAGGCCGTTATTGAAAATTATGGCCTTATCCAAAGTACCGGAGCAGCTGGGTATGACAAAAACGGAGAAGGAAACGCTTCAGAAGCTGTTGCTGTAACAGGTGGCCTCGACCTCACAAATTATGCATCGGGTGTTATCGATGGACAGTGGGTGGGAGTTACAGCATTAAATAATACCAATAATATTACCAACCTTGGAGAAATAAAAGGTACCGGCTACGGATTGTACATGGATGGAAATGATAACATCTTGAATAAGGGCGATATTCAAGGTGAAGTCGTAGGCGTCTGGTCAAACGGAAATTTAAATATCACGAATTATGGCTCCATAGAGAGTAATGGATTTTCTGGCGGTGACGGTCACGCCATTGATACAACCGGCAATGGCTCAGTAAATATATATAATTTTGGGACAATATCATCAAACTCATATGCCATCCAACTAGGATACAACGGGACTCAACAGGAGAATAACCTTTATATTGAAAAAGGATCTTCAATTACGGGACTGGTTTCCGCAGACCCCAGTAACAATAGTAATAATATTTTCCTGGAAGACGGATCGGTATTTTCTTCCGCAGTAGGATTTCATCTGCTGACAGCATCTGGGGCGACTACCGTTACCGGTGATAGCGTTATAGATAATGTGGTTGTGAACAGTGGGTCTTCCATAAATTTCGGTATCGGCGGCAGCACTGGAATTATATCTGGAAACATACTTGATAATGGGGTGGTTGATTTTAACCATTCCAATGATTTGACGTTCTCCAATGCCATTGAAGGATCAGGCATCCTTGTTAAAGACGGCTCCAACAACCTGACTCTTTCCAATTCCAATACTTACACTGGAGGTACAGTCCTGAATTCAGGTACCCTGACCGGTACCTCATCCAGTTTTGGTAGTGGTGCCATAACGGATAATGCGGCACTGGCTATTGCACAGGATACGGACGGCACTCTGTCCAACTCCATCAGTGGCACTGGAACCTTAACCAAAGCCGGTAGCGGCAATGTCACACTGACGGGAAGTAATACCTTTGCAGGCGGCACACTGATTTCAGCCGGAACCCTGACTGGAGGAACGTCAAGCTTCGGCAGCGGCGCCATAACGGATAATGCGGCACTGGCTATTGCACAGGATACGGACGGAACTCTGTCCAACTCCATCAGTGGTACTGGAACCTTGACCAAAGCCGGGAGCGGCAATGTCACACTGACGGGAATTAATACCTTTGCAGGCGGCACACTGATTTCAGCCGGAACCCTGACTGGAGGAACGTCAAGCTTCGGCAGCGGCGCCATCATGGATAATGCGGCACTGGCTATTGCACAGGACACGGATGGCACTCTGTCAAACTCCATCAGCGGCACTGGAACCTTGACCAAAGCCGGGAGCGGCAATGTCACGCTTGCTGCTTATGATACCTATACGGGTGATACCACGATTGAGAATGGAACGCTGACAGTCTCCGGTTTCATAGGAAACTCGGCGGTTACTGTAGATGATGGTGCAACGCTATCCGGTACTGGAGCTGTTGGTACTACAGATATTCGTAGCTCCGGTACACTTGATACCTCAGCGAACGGTCTGGATAGCATCCTGCACGTAAATGGTAACCTGACGCTGGAACAAGGGGCGAATTATCTGGCTGTGGTAGGAGAGAATGGCCACTCAAGCCAGACAGAAGTGAATGGAGAGGTCATCCTCAACGGTAATACCCTGACTGTAAACACCGTTGGCAGCCCCATTCTATCCGCCAATAGCCGTTATCAGATTCTAACTGCTTCCAATGGGATTTCTGGCACCTTTGGTACAATTAATGATAGCGGACTAGTTAATAATTATTACTTCCTCTCCCCGACCATCGACTACACAGCGGACAGCATTTATCTGGATATGGATCGTAACAGCCGTAGCTTTGCTTCTGCTGCGGTAACACGTAACCAGTACGCCGTGGGAAGTGCCCTAGACAGCATGGGGGCTGCTGGCGGTGCTGTAACTGGGGCTGTTGAACTCCTGAATGAGAAGCAGGCTCGTCATGCCTATAATTCTCTGTCGGGTGAAATCCATGCCTCGGCGCGTACAACAATGATTGAAAACAGCTTCTACATCCGGAATGCTGCCCTTGATCGGCTGGTCTCATCAGATTGCATCAATGGCGTCAGCCAAAGCACGATCAAGACTGTATCCATCGGCACTGCCGGCAATGCCTCTGCTTGTCGCGAGCCCGGCCTGACAATGTGGGGCACAGCTTACGGGTCATGGGGTCACAATGGGGGCGGCGGCAATGCCAGCAGCCTTCATCACGAACTGGGCGGCTTTGTAATGGGAGCTGATACTCAGGCATTCCAGACATGGCGTATTGGTGGCCTCGTAAGCTATGGTCACTCAGCATTCAGCAGCAATGCAGTGCAGTCTTCCGGACACAGTAATGATGTCAGTGTCGGTGGTTACGCTGGCACCCACTGGGGACACCTCCATCTCCGGCTTGGAGCTTTTTACAGCTGGGACATTCTGGGGCTGAATCGGACCGTGAAAGCTCCAGGTCTCAGCGACCACCTGTCGAGCAGCTATCTGGGCGGTACAGCGCAGACATTTGGCGACATCGCGTATCAGTTCCGCTTTGGACGGGCCACACGGATCGAACCCTTTGCCAATGTGGCCTATGTCAATGTGCATACGAACGGCTACCATGAAGATGGTGGAAAGACTGCTGCTCTGAATGGGCGCGGCATGGATACAGGCACCACGTATTCCACTTTTGGTGTTCGCGGCTCCACCGTTTTCCATGTCGGAAATATCGTACTGATGCCTAATGGTAGCCTGGGTTATCGGCATAGCTACGGCGTCATAACGCCAACAGCACACCAGAGCTTTGCAACGGGAAGCTCAGATTTTGAGGCAGCCGGCGCTCTTTTGGCGCAGGATGCGGCCGTCATTAATGCCGGGACGGCTGTACGTCTATCCGATCGCCTGAATGCTAACGTATCGTATGTTGGTCAGTACGGCGCCAACTATATCGACAGCGGTATTCGAGGAAAAATTATCTGGAATTTTTAAGGCCCTCTGACGCGAGATACGCCGCCTGTTTGGATAATTCTACAGGTTAAATGGGCTATACCCAGATGATCTTATACTGGTTTAGCTGTTACTCTCCCTGGCCCAAGGTTACCCCTGGGTCAGGGAATACTCTCAAGTTGCAAGAGACTTTTGAGCATTGAAACAAACGTGCCTCGTCATGGCTCCCCACAAACACTCACGAAGACGCTATCGAGCCAGCGTTCTCAGGCGCGGATTATGGCATAGCCAATCGCCCAAAAATTAGGCTCCTCCCCCTTCAGACCGACTGGACAAACAGCAATTGACCTTTCACTGTGGACACAGGCAAAGGAAACCAACTCATGTCCTATGATGACACCGACACAGATTCGGAAATTCTCGAACTTCTCGGTGAACTTCAGGCCGATGCGGAACGACTGAATATCACTGCTGACAAATCAGACGTTCCAGAAGATTTAAAACACATGATTGCCGCACTGGCAGACAAGATCGATGGACTGGCTTCATTGATCCGCTGAGGTGTATTCTCTTCAAGCGACCTCCCCACGGCAGTTTCAGGATACACACCCGGCAACCAGACTGATGATCCGATGGTGCAGAGCCGCGGGGGTCAGGGATACACCATCGAGCCGTGACATAGCCGACAACGCACCAAAACCTTTAACAACAACCGGCGTATGACGCGCACCACCCGGCATGACAGCACCGGGAAGCGAGGGGCGATGATCGCCATAAAATACCAAAAGAGCGTCTCGACCGGTCTGCCCAAGAGCCTGCGTTACACGTCCCAGCAACTCATCCCCTTGTTGAAGATGCTGAAGATAATCGGCCATTCCTCCTGACCAGGGTCCATGATTTTCGATCGTAACCGTAAAAATGAATGTTCCCGAAGGCTTGGAGACAGCCTCATCAATCAGTGTCAGTATCCGGTCTCCCACGGCATGATCTGCAATATGACCTTTCTCTTGCGCCGCAGCAGCGAACTCTTCGGTACCGATCAGCCGGTTAAAGCCTGCGACCGGCATCAGGACATCCCGCCCATAAAACCTGAGATCATGGGGGTGCAGAAAGACCCTATCCCCACAGACAGGAGACAGCCGGGCCGCAAGCGCGTCGCCAGCCTGCTTTCCTGCGGTGAGATAAGGATCGAAACGACAGAAACCGAGCTCACTCTCTTCATGACCGAACAGCACACCGTATTCCGTGCGCATGGTATAGGCACCGAACCCCGAAACCTGGAGTTTTCCAACCTCCCCTTCCCGTTCTGCACACAATAAATGAGGCAGCACACAGGCTGACGCATCTTCGAGACCGAACTCACGGGGATCGGCAAACGATTCGCACTGGATCACTACAATCAGGGGAGCCTGATCAAGCTGCCCTGCGGACACCGGTGGCCAGCTAGGTAATTTCCGACGACGGTCGTCCTTCCATCTCAGCCAGCTCAGCACAATGGTTGCCAACAGACCGTAGCGCTGTTCTCCCATATCCAAATCCGCAGCAGGCAGCAGCCTGCGCGCCAGTCCGACACGTCCTAGAACATCAAGACAGAACCATCCGGTCACGAACAGGCATAACCCTTGCACCCGAACGGAAAGACCAGAGCCGCTCCCAAGCCAGAGTGCATCCTCCAGAAGCAATCCGAAAAAGGACGCTCCCAGAAACGCCAGTCCTGCCACCACCAGAATCCGGGCGAACGGCGGAATAGCCCCGATATAAAATCTGGGATGCCGCACAAAGGCGCCAATGACGGCGACATCGCTGAACATCAGCGGTTCTCCAAGGACATTCCTTTTCAAACCCGAGCCGAAAACCAGCAGAACTCCAGTCAGCACTGCCAACACCGCTGCCGCCAGAGGATGTCCCACAAGCGACACGAGTGCCCCAAAAATCATAAATGTTACAAAGAAACGGAAAATAATTCCCTGACAAAAAACAACCAGAACCCCACCCTGATGAGAACTTTTTCTTGAAAATCTCACAGAACGGGATGTAATCCAGTCCATAAACTCAAAAACAACCCAGACCGTAAATAAAAAATATAACAATATCACATATTTATCCCGAATAATTTACTTGTTTATTATATTTAAATAATTTCACTTACCTTAAGTTAAGCATGATGTTATTTCATTCCATTTTGTAATTAATTTTTTATCTTTCATGCATACTCTTTGAATGTTAGACCATCCGATGAATTTTACCCAGCCCCGCAGAAACGACACCGGACGAGGGCACGAGAAAGGAAGAGTACCGGTCTTGCGTCCAGGAGTTATTTCGCCCGTCAATCCACTCCCCCTCATTCTTTCCGCGCCCCCTTTAGGAAATCCGGTCCATCCGCTTACGCAAATCCGGTCCGCCATTTCCCATCTGACGGCTGAAGGCCTGGTTTCACCCGAGCATATCCGGAACAACCCCGCTGTACGGATGATTTGGGAAGCACGGGTGGGCGGTATGTTCTGGGAGCGTCCCGCGGCAACGACAGCCCCAATCGTAGTCTGCGTCCCCCCTCATGCAGAATATGCCCTACAGATGTGGCGAAAAGCAAAAGAGTGGACCAGCCCTACCCGGCTCCTTCTTGTAACTCCGCATGACGGCGTGCAATGGCGCAGAATGCGGAACGAGGCCCGGGCCGAAGGAGCCCAAGCCCTCTCTGAAAATGTTGATCCGCACTCCCTGCTGGATGGAACGCGCACATTTTTCTTGCCCCCCAAAGGCCTGACGACACTGTCAGCACTCGGGGCACTGACCGGACATTCGATTCTACGTCCAGACAGAGACGAAGGCTGGCAACCGGACCTGCATGCCCCCTCGGCAGCATTGCATATCCTTCACGCCGCAACAGAATACCGGTCACCTTTTTCGGGACTGCCGATCGACATCCTGGAGGCGATCTCTCTCCTGACGGAATGGAAGCACATCCTCACGTCCAATCGCACCATCAGCGTGTGCGTCGGCATGTCATTCTGGAAACGCGCCCGGATGAGGGAATTTTTCGCCACTGCGGAAAAACGCCGTCCATTCCCCCTCTTCCGCCGCACGACAACAAGTGCGCTGGCCGTAGCACACGCGCGCAAAGGCCAGAATGGCATTGCTGTCTGGGCAACACGCATACCGCGCAAACTGGAACAGACAGCCCAGAAAAACCATCTTCCCTTTTTCCGTATCGAAGATGGTTTCATCCGCTCTGTCGGTCTTGGCAGCGGTTTCCTGCCTCCTGCCTCAATCATCGCGGACAGCAGGGGCCCCTATTACGATCCCGCACGGCCCAGCGATCTGGAAGTCCTACTCGCCACCCACCCACTGGGAGAGGCTCTTCAGGAGCGCGCGCGCGCGCTAATCGGGCTGATCCGCACACAGAATATTTCCAAGTATTCGGCAGGCGGCAGCATTCCAGCATTCGACGCACCAGCAGGGCGACGGATCATCCTCGTCCCCGGCCAGGTGGCGGACGACATGTCGGTCCGACTGGGCGGTGGAAGCATAAAGGGCAACATGGACCTCCTGCGCCGTGTCCGAGCGACCTGTCCGGATGCCTTCATCGTCTATCGTCCACATCCCGATGTGGATGCAGGACACCGCGCCGGCGCCATCCCTGATGCCGATGTCCTGCACGTGGCGGACCGGATTTCCCGTGGGGGAGGCATGGCGCCCTTGCTGGATGCCGTCGATGAAGTCCATACACTGACGTCGCTGACAGGCTTCGAAGCCATCATGCGCGGCCTGCCTGTCACGACATACGGACAGCCTTTCTACGCTGGCTGGGGGCTGACCCACGATCTGGCGCCTGTCGCACGACGGACCCGGCAGCTGAACATCGCTCAGCTCACGGCTGCCACATTGCTGCTTTATCCACGATATATTGATCCCCTGACTGGCCTGTTCTGCGGACCGGAAGTTCTTATCGACCGCTTCAAAACCCCCGAAGTCTGGCGACCTGATCTTCTCATGCGCCTGCGCGGAGCCCAGGGGGGAATCAGAAGAGCCTTTGTTCAGGGAGTTCACACGGTGTTGCAAACACGCGCGAAAAAGAAGGACTGGTCATGACTTCCGTCAGGACATCTCCTTCCGCGGGAGATACTGCGTCCAATACAACGCACGGCACCGAAGGCGTACAGCGCAACATCCTGCTCCTTCAGGGGCTGATGGGACCGTTTTTCCGACTGATCGGCAGGGAACTGCGCCGCCGGGGATACGGAGTCTGGAAAGTCAATTTCAATGGCGGTGACCGGCTTTTCTGGCGCCTGCCCGGCGGCATCGACTTCACGGGCCGCGCCGATGAATGGCCGGACGCCCTGACCCGGATCATCATTGAGCACGACATTACCGATGTTGTGCTGTTCGGAGACTGCCGTCCTCTGCACAGCGCGGCCATCGCAGTCTGCGCCCGGCTGCACATTCCGGTGCACGTCTTTGAAGAAGGCTATCTCCGCCCCGACTGGGTGACGTTCGAGCTCGGAGGCGTCAATGGCAACTCCACTCTTTCTCGCGATCCAGCCTACTACGTCGAGCGCGCCAGAACCCTTCCTGCCCTGCCGCCGCACCACCCGGTTCCGTCTTCTTTCCGGACGCGGGCCCTTCAGGGACTGGCCTACAATACCGCCGATCTTCTTTCCCGCTGGCATTACCGCCACTGGAACAACTACCGCCCCTGGCATCCCCTGACAGAAGGCATCGGCTGGTTACGCAAACTGCTCGCCCGTGACGAACGCCGCGCCAGAAGCCAGAAAACACTCGAGGCGCTACGGGCTTCCGGCAGCCCCTACATGCTGTTCCCCCTTCAGCTCGACGCCGATGCCCAGGTCCGTCTCCATTCCTCTTTCAGCGGCATGGCAGAAGCCATCCGGGTCGTGATCGCCTCTTTCACGTCCCACGCCCCCCACGGCATGCGCCTCGTCATCAAGGAGCATCCGCTCGACAACAATATCCGGAACTGGTGCCACGAAGTTGCCATGCAGGCCGCAGCGTACGGCGTCTCAGACCGTGTGGACTATTTCGAAACGGGCGACATCGCGGATCTGGTTCGTACTGCCACCGGTGTCATTACCATCAACAGTACGACTGGAACGCTGGCCCTCGCCGAAAACAAACCCGTCATCACGCTGGGAAATGCCGTCTACGACATTCCAGGCATCACGTTTCAGGGCCCTCTGGAGAAATTCTGGTCGAATCCGGGACAACCGGACCCGGAAATCTTCGCCGCCTATCGCCGCGTCCTGATCGAACGCTGCCTGATTCCCGGGGGCTTCTTCTCGAACGAAGGCATGGCCAAGCTGGTGCGCCACGCAATTGACCGGCTGACACGCCACAGCCCGCGCGACTTTGCCACCGCATCACGTGCCGAAATGGCGCGCCGCGAAACCCTGCGCCAGGAACTGGCCTGCCACCCCGATACGCCAGCGGAAATCATCTCTCCGGTTCCGGCTGAAACGGAGGCTGAGGCTCTGGAAAAGGTCTCATCATGAGCCAGTCACTATCTGACAACGTGCCATTCTATACACTCGACATCTCGCGGATCCTCACCCGCGCGGGCGCCCGCGTCCCCACAGGAATTGACCGCGTCGAACTCGAATATGCCCGCTACCTGCATCAGAACGCGCCCGACCATCTCGAATTCGCTGCCGTCCACCCGATCGGCCGGTTCGCCGCTCTCCCGTATGACAGGGCTCTCGCCTTCATCAGGGCCATCGGCACTGTCTGGGACAGTGGAGTGGATGACGGAGGACGGGCCGCCCGACTGGGCCGGGCCCTTCTGCATGGCCTTCTCCTCCCACGCCCCGTCCGTTCTACCGCGCCACACGCGCGAACCGACGGCCGCAATATCTATCTTCTGGTCTCCCATCACCACCTGACACGACCCGGACTGATCGCGGCTGCAATCCGGCGGCGCAATGGCCTGTTCGTTCCAATGATCCAGGACCTGATCCCGCTCGAATTCCCTGAATACGCGCGGGAGCGGGAGCCTGCACGCCACCTGCGCCGTATCGAGACGGTCGTCCAGTATGCCGACGCCGTCCTGGTCCCGTCACAGGCGACCCAACAGTCTCTTCTCCCCTATTTTAAAAACGCACACCGAAACGTACCCATATGGCCCGTCCCACTCGGGGTCCATCTGCGTGCCGCCTCGGAAACAGACATACTTCCTGGCGACGAAGCCGACACGATCACCCGACGCAGCCATCCTTATTTCGTCTGCCTGGGAACCATCGAGGCCCGCAAGAACCATCTTCTGCTTCTCAACCTGTGGCGACGCCTTGTCGATATCCACGGAAAGGCCGCGCCCCATCTCGTCATCGTGGGCAAACGAGGCTGGGAAAACGAGCAGGTCATCGACATGCTGGAGCGATCTCCGGCTCTCAAGGGGATGGTGGAAGAACACAACTCCCTGCCCGACACCACAGTCGTCGACCTGCTCCGCGGGGCCAGGGCTCTCCTGTTCCCGTCATTCTCCGAAGGGTTCGGCCTGCCTCTGGCCGAAGCTCTGGCCCTGGGCACACGCGTTCTGTGCTCGGACATTCCGGTCTTTCACGAGATTGGCCGCGATTGCGCCACATATCTTGACCCGCTGGATGGGCCGGCATGGATCCGGGCCATAGAAACCCTGTCTGGACTGACACCGGACAGAGCAGAACCCGCTCCACCGGTGCCCCTGGCCGAAGAGCAGATCCTCACCTGGCCTCAGAGCATCGCCCGTGCGCTCGCGCATATCCAGACACTGTCATAGCAAGCTGCAGCGTTTGGCATCCGGAAAAACTCTCCCCCGTCTTCTTCTTCCTTCGGCAGGACATACCCTTTGATGTTTTTCAAGCGGCTCTGGCCTTTCTCCACCCGACGGACAGACACGGCGCAACGCACGGACACGCATGGACATTCACCATCCATGCCCGTGGAAGAACTGCTGACGCTGTGCCGTCAGGAAGACTGGTCCCGGCTTGCCGGCCAGAAGGATATTTCAGATGTGCGTACCCTTTGGGATCTTCGCCCTGCAGCGTGCCAGCAGTGGATGACGACGCTGACCCGGGAAGCGGATCAGATGAGGGACGCAGGCAACCCCGCAGACGCCGCAAACTTCTACAAAGGCGCCTTCGCGCTCGCACCCTGGCGTCTCGATCTCGGCATGCAGCTGGGCAACATGCTCAAGGATAGCGGCCAGCTTGAAACCGCCGAACATATCTACCGCACCATTATCACCCAGGCCCCAGAAGAGGCCGAAACCTATCTTCAGCTCGGTCACGTCTACAAGATCCAGGGCCGTCGCATTCTGGCGCTGAACCATTACCATGAGGCTCTTGAACGCGACCCCACCTGCGAAGCCGCACATCGGGAACTTTTCCTCGCCGGCGACACGGCCGCGCAGCGGGCCAGCATGTCACATCGGCATCTGTCCCACGGCACCGAACAAAGCCTTCACCTTGCGGCAACCCTGGCCGACATGCGCCACCGGCTGGACGACATGACCGCCGTGCTCCCGGACATTTCCGCATTCAACGCTTTCCCGAGCGAAGATTACGCGATCTTCCGAAAACTCTTCCGTATTCCGCCGCCACCGGCCGCTACGCCACTACCGCTTACAGTCATCATTGCGCAGGATGATGTCTCAGAAGCCGTTGCCGCCGCCCAGATGACGGCCCTGGGCAGCATGTCCTCCCTCACGAAGCTTTATACAACCGGCGCTTCTTCCACCCTTCGTGATGCATGGAACACGAGGATGCGGCCGGGTCTTTCCATCACCCATCTGCCTGATGCAGACGCACTTCCAGCTACCCTGCCTCACACCGAAAAACAGGTCTCCGGAAACGTCCTGCTCATCGGCGCTGACTGCATTCCCTCCCCACTTCTCGCGGACTGGATTGCCTGTGCCGTCCAGACCAGCACCTGCGACATTGCTTTCTTCGACGCCGAAACCCTGACCCTGTCGATCTCCCGCAGCGCCCTGTTCGAAGCCACGGCCCTTCAACCACGCCCTGCCGCAGACGCCATATGGCTTGAACAGGAAGACACTATTGGAGACGCCATCGTCTTCTCCGCAGAGCTATGGCCGACATATCGTGGCAAAAGTCCTGCCAGGATCATCCGCGATGGACTGACGACAGGACAGCGCATCGCTCATATTCCCTACCCGCTCGTCGCTAGTCCCCGACCGTCGGACCGCCCTGTCTGCAGCGCCCCCCACCCCCTTCCGGAGCAGTTCGTCATTCACGACCTGCCCGAACCCTGCACGGTCGTCATCTGCACTCGGGACAATGCCGCAGACTGCTGCACAATGGTGGACAGCCTGTTCGCAACGGCACGGCACCCCGACCGCATCCACTGCCTGATCGTGGACAACGGCACCAGAATTGCAGAAGACCTCCTCCTTCTTGAAAAACTCGCCACGCGTCACCCCCGTGTGAACATTCTGCGCGACCCGTCTCCTTTCAACTGGTCCCGCCTGAACAATGAAGCCACTGCCGGGATCAGCACACCCAATATCCTGTTCTGTAACGACGACATGCAAATGCTGTCGGAAAACTGGGACATGGTGCTCGCCGGCCTGCTTCGCGCTCCCTCAACAGGAGCGGTGGGCGCCCGGCTGCTTTATTCGGACGATACCATCCAGCACGCCGGCGTGCTGCTGGGATGGCAGGGCTCCGTCATTCACGACGGCCTTTACGAACCGCGCGACAGCAATGCCCATTTCGGCCGCTGGCAATGCACCCGGCAGGTCTCTGCCGTTACCGGAGCATTTCTGGGCATCCGGGCCGAGGTCTTCGCCAGGGCCGGCGGTTTTGATGCCGAACGGATGCCCATAAGCTACAGCGATATCGACCTCTGCCTGCGTCTGCAGGAACAGGGCCTGCAAATTCTCTGGACGCCCCTCATCGAAGCCCGTCACGATGAATCTGCCTCGCGAGGACTGGACCATCTGAATCCCCTTCGGCATTCTCTCGGAACGATGGAGCGCGCGGCGTTCGAAAACATCTGGGGAGTGAGGAAGCTGAGCATGGATCCTACCGTCAATCCTGTCTGGGTCGATGCGACACTTCCGTTACGCCTGATCCGGCCCGTCTCTCCGTCCGTGGCCCTGCGTCATATTCAGGCAACGTAAGGTCTCTTCCCCACCGACCAGAAGTTCACCTCTCCTTTTCATTCTTCCTGATATTCCGCCGAACGTCCCACCAGGTATCGTGATCATGATTTTTCCATTCAAAAGTGCTCCCCGCCTTCGCGATCTGGCTCGCAATGCGGACACGGCCAGGGACGCGAAACAGTGGCCGGAAGCCGCCCTGGCTTACAGGAACCTCCTCACCCGATATCCGGACCGCGTGGACATGTGGATCCAGTATGGGCATGCCCTGAAGGAGAGCGGCTATCTCGTGGATGCCGAACTGGCCTACCGACAGGCCATTCAACGCAGCCCGACACAGGCGGAAGGATACATTCAGCTTGGACACGCCCTGAAACTCCAGAACAGACGCGAAGAAGCGGCCACAGCCTATCGCGAAGCCCTGCGCCATGATCCCGGCGCCACAGTCGCGACTGTTGAACTCGCAGCACTTGGTTTCTAATTCCCCAGATTTCTGAAAACCCTGTCTTTATCTGAAAGCGGATCAGGCACTCCTAATGCAGAAAATTTTTTCCCTGTCTGAAATCGGCGCCTCCGACGTAAGCCACGATCTCGTTTCCTTCGATATTTTCGATACGCTCGTCTATCGCCGATATCTGGAAGTCAATGAGGTTCATGATCTTGCCAGCGCCTATGCCCTCAGCCTTCTGGGGCAATTCGGCAAGGAAAATCCGGGCGCTCTGACCCTCACGCGCTACGACATCACCAATGTGATGAAAGCCGCCGCACATGAACGTATCGAGGAACCGACCCTAGAAGCTGTCTGGAGCCGCCTTTTCACCGCCCGGATCGGCCATACGGAAAAAGCCCTGACTCTGGGACGGAAGGTCGCGGCCTTCGAATACGAGATTGATCGTCAGAACCTGTACGCGGTCGAAGGCGCCGCCGAAATGCTTGCTGCACTCAAGGCACAGGGCAAGACGGTCATCGCCATCTCGGATATGTATTTTTCCCAGACCGAGATCGAGGGCATCCTGCTTCAGACAGGACTTGCCCAGCATATTGATCGCGTTTTCGTATCCTCGCAGGAAAACCTTACGAAACATTCGGGCAATCTCTTCACCCATGTGTGGAAGCAGTTCGATATTGCCCCTGCGAAGACGCTGCATCTGGGAGACAATACGCATTCCGACGTCGCCATGCCCACCAGCCTGGGCGGTCATGCGATCCACGTCGCCCATGCTCCACTGCTCCGTATCAAGCGCCCCGATTACGGCCGCCGTCCCGACATTCACATGGAAATTGGCGATCTTTCCAAGCTTTTCCTGACGCAGTTGCTGCTTTGCGCACAGAGCGATGGCAGCGACAGACTGTTCTTCCTGAGCCGTGACGGATGCCTGTTGCACAAGGTGCTGGAAAAGTGGAATTCGCCGCTGTTCCGCAACTTCTTCACTCCCATTCACTCGGAAGACCTGTTCCTCAGCCGCGCCGTCACCTGCTGGCTGAATGTCAATTTCCAGGACAAATGGCTTCTGCAGTCGATCGGGCACGCGTTCTGGCTGCATCACGGCAAAGCCACGCCCCGTCAGATTTCCGGAATGCTCGGTATCGATGCCACTCCAGCCGGCCTGGATGCGGACAAGGTCTACCACTCCTCGACGGATACCTTCACGGTTCTGGAAGCCTATGAAGCATCGGGTCTGGTCGAGGAAATCCGCACGGCACTCCTGCACAAGCGTGCCATGGCCGCATCCTATCTGAAGGATGCCGGCGTTCTGAATCACCAAAGCGTCCATGTCTGCGACGTCGGCTATTCCGGAACTGTCGTACGGGACCTCAACACCTTCTTCCTTCAGGAAGGCCCGCAGGGACTGGGTGGCTCCATTCCGCAGGTATATTTTCATTGCATCGCCAGCAATGCGAATTATTCGGGCAACGCCCGAACGGCCCTGCCCCACGTCATTTTCCAGAAAGACGTCATCCTCAATGACGGCCTCCTTCCGGGCGAACTGAAGGACAGCTTCGCCTGGCTGGAGATGTTCTTCAAACATCCGCTGTACGGCCCCCTGTTGGGCTATCGCAAGGATGGCGACCGAACCGTGCCGTCCTATGACGTCGCAGCGCAGGAAGATCCCCATCATCCCTGCCATCTGATCCTCAACACCATCAAATCCGATCCCTCGGATATCGTTCTGCTATGGATGAGCGCCGTCGGGTTCTGGTCCCAGTTCACATCTCCTTTGATCGAGCGCTTCCTGAACCCGGATGAGTCCACGATCGAACAGATGCTGAGTGACGTGTACGAAGTGGATGCCGTGAGCGGAAAGACCCGCAGCGTCGTCCTCGTCGCACCGGAGCTTTCTGACGAGGAAATCCGTCATCGCGCCCAGCGGGAGGATTACTGGATCCCGGGCTCCCTCGTCGCATCGCGGCTGGCACGGACACGGTCAGCCTTCGAAACGGACACTGAGCAGAAGTCGCTCGTCAACAAGCTGCGCGCCCTCGCGAACCATGGTGCCGAAGGAAAAGGCAGCAAACAGGCGGAGAGGAATCAGGACGCTTTCGATCCGGCGTTCTACCGCCGCTTCTATCGCGACCTGAGCGCCCTGCCCAACGACCGTGCTCTTGAGGATCACTACTTCACCCATGGCAGACTGGTCGGCCGGTATGGATCGGAAGCCATGATGAAAAGGGAACAGGCCGCTCTTGAACAGCGCCTCCCACGGGATTTTGACGCCGGCGCCTATTTCATGGCCAACCCTGATCTGCCTGTCACCCAGCCAGTTTCGTGGACCGCTGCCCGGCATTACCTTAACATCGGAGCCGCCCAGAACCGTCCGTATCATTACCATTTCCCGGGTCTGGACGAAGCCTTCGAGGCCCTCCTCACCACGAATAAGATTTCCCTGAGTGACGCCGAGAGAAAGGATTATCAGGACGGCGTTCCCGCCCGTATCCTGCTCCTGCGTCGTCTGGGTGCGATCAGCGCGCCGTGGTTCAACATGCTGGACCTCCAGGAATTCAGCGCACTCAACTTCGAATGGTGCGGCAAGCCCGCTTCAGCCGCAGAAGCGATCCTGACCTTCCTGAAAGACGGTATCGAGCGTATCGCCCCGCTCTCGGTTTCCGTAGCATTCGATCCGGACTTCTATCGCCGCCAGTATACCGATGCCGCCGATCTGTCCGACATTGATGCCTACCGCCACTGGCTGGAGGCTGGCAGCCTCATGCATCGTGCCCCGTCCGAGGAATGGGCCTTGCAGCACATGATCGGCCAGCGGACCTATCCCACGGCCTTCCACTGGGATCTCTTTCAGGCCACCGACCGGGCCCGCTTCGCCCGCTCCACGCGTCTCGACCTGCTGGATGCCTTCCTGTCCACTGCTGTGCCCCCCCGCGATGATCTGGTGGGCGGTCCGGGCGCCGGAGACCTCTGGACCTGGCGTGCAGCACGGGCCCAGGGAGCAGGCGACCAGCATCTGTCCACGGAATGTCTACGTGAAGCCGCCCGCGTCGAGCCGCATCGCGGCGTCTTCTGGCATACGCTGGGTGACCGGCTTCAGTCACAGGGAGATCTGCACGGGGCTCTTGAAGCCTATACACGCTGCCTGAAGACGGACACGCCGAACCGTTGGAGCCACATCAACTGCATCCGCCTGTCGGCAGATCTCGGCTTCTACGAAAAAGGCCTGGAGCATCTCCGCACCGCCCAGACGGCCTGGAAAGAAATGCAGCCCTGGCGCGAAGCCCGGACCCATCTGTTCATGCGCTGGTTCGATCACGCCGCACACCACAGCTACGACAGGATCACTCAGGACGACATCCGGGCCAGAACCCATCCTGACGCACGCTTCCTCGCGTTCATGAACACCTTTGTTCCAACCGTAGCATCGATAGGCATCCCTGCCCCACTGACCCTTGCCCGGACAGACGGACCGATCCTCATCCTCTCGGGCTCCGGACTATCCGAAAGGACCCGCTGGGAAGCATCGCTACGCATCGCACCCGATGACGCGAGACAGGTTATCGTCTTCTCCCGTGAGCAGGTCGCCCTGTTTGCGGAAAGCCTGCCCGGCGCCTCGGTAGCCCTGTACCATGAGGTTGAGACCGACGGACTGATCGTCGATACCCTGCTGCGCGCCAAGGCCCTCGGCGTGCGCAACATCTACTGGGCCGGTCCGCTGGGCCGCGATAGCACGGGCGAAGGCCCGGATCTGTCCGACCTGGCATGGAGCGACTTCCTCCTGTATCGCGACAGCCGTGAAACGGGACGGACCCTGCGTTCGATCCATGCAGCAACAATGTGTGACGACGTGGTCCTGACCATGCCTTCCCTCATCACCCGTTTTCACGACCTCAGCCTTCGCCCCCGTCTCGGCGTCTCCGCCCTGATGGACGCTCTGGCCGACATGCCGCCCGCCACAGAAACGGCTCCGGGGAAAATCCGTATTTTCTGCTCTCTGGCGGGCCGACCAGTTCGCGTGTCTACGGCAGATGAGGACGCCTATGCCCCACGGATCGGGCAAAAGGCTCTCCTGAAGGCGCTCGACGCCCTCCTCGAGACCTATCCGGATGTTTCGCTTCTCGTGGAAGGTGTTGATCCTGCTCTTCCACTGTCTGTCCGCAATTCCACGCGTATCGAGCGCCTTGGAAGCGAACTGACATCGGATCAGCGTCTCGCCGCCCTGAGCCGCTGCGCCATCGCCCTCGACCTGCGCCACCTCCCCCGCGACCAGCGTTCGCTGGCGGATGAAGCAACATGGTCCGGCATTCCGTGCCTCGTGCTCTCTGACAATCCCGCACTGGGCAGCGCATCAACGCCGGGCTACGCCAAATGGGCCCAGATTTCCGAAGTCCTGAAAGCCTGGATCGGCCAGCCCCAGACGCTGGAAGATGCCACCCTCGCGGCCCGTACGCACTTTGAGGAAGCTGTTTCCCCGACGCCTGTCGTCTGGTCCCCCGTCCGGGCGGTCCCGGCCACCAAGGCCAAGCCACGTATCCTGTTCGCAAATCTTTTTGCCCCGCCCCAGACTACTGGGGGTGCAACACGCGTCCTTTCGGACAATGCAGGCTACATGCTGGCTCATGCCGGTGACGATTATGATTTCGCGATCCTGGCATCTGATGACGAGAACAGTCATCGTGGCGTCACACGTGTCGACAGCTGGAAAGGTGCACCGGTCTTCCGGATCGCCACGCCCCAGGAAATCGACATGGACTGGCGGACCTACAATTCCGAGGTCGATGCCCAGACACGCCGCATCATCACCCTGTTCAAGCCGGATCTGGTCCACATCCACTGTCTGCCGCGCCTTTCTGTCGCGGTCGCAGAGGCATGCCGCAGACTGGGCATCCCGTATGTCATCACGCTGCATGATGCCTGGTGGCTGTCAGACTTCCCCTTCCTTGTCCAGGAAGACGGGGAACCGGCCCGTATCAGCATTGACCCTGCAACACAGTCCTATTCGCACCGGATTGGCCTGCCGCGCAGTCTCGAACGGGCCGCCCGACTGCGGAGCGCCCTGCGTCACGCGCAGGAACTGCTATCGGTTTCCGAAGAATTTGCGGAAATTTACCGCAAGGCAGGTTTCCAGGTCTCCACGATCGCCAATGGCGTATCGGCGCTCGTCGCCCCCGTGCGCACTCCGCGGCAGGGTCGCGTCCGGCTGGGTCATCTGGGCGGACTGGAACATCACAAGGGCGCCTATCTCGTCGAAGCCGCCCTTCGCAGCCGTCCTTTCCGGAACCTCTCCCTGACCATCCTCGAACATGCTCGGGATCCCGGCTCTCCGCTCGAAACGCGATGGGGCAGCACGCCTGTCACCATCCGGGGAAAAGTTCCGGCAGACAGGATCGCCACACTTTATGGAGACATGGACATCCTGCTCGCCCCGTCCACCTGGCCCGAAAGTTTCGGCCTCGTGACCCGCGAAGCAGCCCAGTGCGGCGCATGGGTCATTGGCAGCAATCAGGGGGCCATGGGCACTGACATCGTCGAGGGAGTGAACGGCTTCGTGGTCGATACAACCTCGCCCGCGGATCTCGTCCGGGTTCTGGAGATGATTGACGCCGATCCGGAGCGTTACCTGACACCTCCCCCGCAGCCGGACACTCCGCTGCGTCATGCCGATGATCAGGCGCGGGACATCCTGTCCCTTTATCGTACCCTTCTGGCTTCCCGCCCATGAAACCATGGCGGATCGGCCGACTGTTCCGGACGTCTCTCCCTGTGGATCATCATATCCGTCAGGGAAACGCGCATAACAGCGACCGGAACTGGGCACAGGCCGCCAGAGCCTATCAGGCAGCGCTGGCGGTCGATCCGGGTCTGGCGCATATCTGGATCCAGCTCGGCCACGCCTTCAAGGAACAGGGAGACCTTTCCCAGGCCGAACATGCCTACCGTCAGGCAACGCTTCTCTCGCCACATGATCCCGATGGCTGGCTTCAGCTCGGTCATCTGCTGTCCCTTGCGGGCAATTTCCGCGACAGCATCACCGCGCTGGAAGAAGGCCAGCGCATCTCCGGCGATCCCCTCTTCGCGGCGGAGGACATCGCTGCCCTGCGCGAACGCCAGAAGCAGCCCAAGCGTTCATGGCGACAGCCAGAATGGGTGACACCCGATATTACCGCACTCTGGACCAGCGAGGGCTTCTGCCACGCCGGAATGGAACTGTTCGACCCCTGGGCCTACTGGCAAATCAATCCTGAAGTGCGCCAGACGTTCGGCACCCCCGTCGCTCTGGACCTCGTGCGGCATTTCTGCACGTCCGGTATCTCAAAATGCCTCCCCTTCAGCCTCGTCGAGAGTTTCGATCCCGATTTTTATCGCAGGTTCCGTCTGAACGGCATCGCCTTCACGGATGCCGGCGCTTACCGGCACTGGCTCACCACTGGTATTGCGCAGCACGTCCCTGCGAACGAAAAACGCTGGATCCAGAGCCTTCTGGGCGACCGGATCACTACGCTCGAAGACGTGGATCCCCTTCTCTCATCGGCCTTCCGGGACGAAAACGCCGCCACCCATACCCGGCGCACCCTGGTTGAGGGCTTCATCTCCGACCTCCTCACCGATCCCGAGCGCCCCGTCACGCCCACACCGCGCAACGCTCCCCTCCTGCACGCCATCGCATGCCGTGGTGAAAAGGGAAGTGCTCTTCATCAGAAGGGAGCCAGACGACTACGGGAAAAAATTTATCTCCATGTCCCCACCTGCCGTCAGAATACGCGCGCACTCGCCTTTATGCTGGCTTCACAGAACATGGAAGGATCGGCGCTTCCATTATTGAAGGATCTGGTTCGCCAGCCTCACGAAGCAGCCGTGACATATCTGGTTCTGGCACGTTGCGAAGACCATTTAGGCGAACGGAAAGCAGCTCGAACGACTCTGTACGCAGGTGGCGCATCACATGCCGGCGAACCTGCTCTGCGCCATACGCTCAGAACCCAGGAAGAACAGGACCTCCAGCAAGCCTGGAGAGAGGCACTGGCGTTAGCTCGAATCGGACGCATAGCCGACGGTCAGAATATCATTCACAATTTCCTAAATGAGATCCCATTTCGGCTGCCTTTTCCAAAAGCACTCAGGCCACGTACCGGAAAGATTGCCATCGTTGCCGAGATGAGCCTTTCCCAGTGCCGTCTTTATCGTGTGGAGCAACGGCGGGATCATCTGCTGACTGCGGGGTACACTGTTGAAATCTTCAATGTAGATAGTGATCTCGATGCCTTCACCGCAGGAATTTCCGCTTTTGAAAGCGTAATCTTCTACCGGACGCCCGCATGGCCCGCAGTCATCCGCTCCATCCATCTGGCCCGCTCACTCGGCCTCACCACGTTCTACGACATCGATGATCCGATTTTCGATGCCGAACTCTACCCTGAACCCTTCGAGACTTATGGCGGCACCATCAGCCAGGAAACCTATTACGGCCTGGCACTGGGCGCTCCGCTGTTCGCAAAGGCCCTGAGCCTGTGCGAATACGCCATAGCCTCCACAGAACCTCTCGCCGAGCGGATGCGACGCCATCACAATGGCGAAGTCTTCGTCCAGCCGAACGGCCTTGGAGAGGCGCATGCAATCGCAATGCGGCGTCACGGCAGAAAATCTCCCTCTCCCGATCAACCCGTGACGATCTTCTATGGCAGCAACACGAAAGCAAACCGTTCAGAAATCGTTTCCGTGCTCGAGCCGGCCCTGGCGCGGATCCTTAAAAAATATGGCCAGCGGGTCCGGCTCTGCATCGTCGGCGACCTGCCCGAGGACAGCATTCTCACGGACCTGAGGGGGAACATCACGCTTCTTCCCCCTTTGCCGGATGTGCAGGCCTACTGGTCCCTTCTCTCCTCGGCCGACATCAATCTCGCCATCCTTGGCCAATCCCCCACGACCGACACAAAAAGCGGCATCAAATGGCTGGAAGCCGCAATGTTCGGCATCCCCTCTGTCCTTAGCGACACCGCCGGCTACAGGGATGTTGCCAAAGAGAACGAGACCGCTCTCTTCGCCACGGACACCAACAGCTGGGTACGGGCGCTGGACCAGCTCGTGGCAGATCAGGCACTGCGGACCCGGATCGGAAAAGCCGCCTATACCCATGCCCTCACCACCTACGGGGCCACCCCGCTCGCCAGCCGTGCCAAAGCACTCATGGAACGAACGGCACCGCCAGACACGACAGCACGGCACCGCATTCTCGGCGTCAATGTCTTCTATCCCCCCCAGGCCATCGGCGGAGCCACCCGGGTCTTCCACGACAACCTCAGCGACCTTTCCACTCCGGAAGACAAACGCTTTCTGTTCGAAGTCTTTACTTCCCAGGCCGAACCCGACAGCGAGAAACTCCGGGTTTACGCACAGGATGGTATCCTCGTCACATCGGTCGCCCCTCTGGATGTGGACGACAAGGACCGTATCGCTGAAGACCCCAACATGGTCACGCAATTCCGCAAAGTGATCGAACGGTTCCGTCCCCACCTCGTGCATTTCCACTGCATCCAGCGCCTGACCGCCGGCATCATTGATGTGCTCCTGGAACTGGACATTCCTTACTGCATCACTCTTCACGATGCCTGGTGGATTTCGGACCGACAGTTTGTCATCGACGAACTCGGGCAGCCGCGGCTCTATAACTACTCTTCGCCTCTTGAAACCCTCGAACGGTGCGGTGCAAAGGCCGTGGCACGCATGGAGAGTCTGCGCGACAGGCTCTTTGGCGCAAAAGCAGTTCTGGCCGTCTCGGAAGCGTTTGCAGAACTCTATCGTACTGCCGGGGTCCATCACGTCCAGACCATTGGAAACGGTGTCAGCGCCCTTACGCCCCGTCCACGTCTCCGCGAAGAATCCGGGCGTATCCGTTTAGGCTTTATCGGAGGCCTGGCACGTCACAAGGGATGGGACCTGATCCAGATTGCCCTTCGGGAAGGGAATTTCCACAATCTCGAACTTCTGGCCATAGATCATGCGATGAGTCCCGGCGATGAGCGGACAGATGTCTTTGGACAGACGCCGGTCGTTTTCCGCGGCAAAATGTCCCAGAATGAAGTGGCCGGTCTCTACGCGAGCATCGATGTCCTGCTGGCTCCCTCGATCTGGCCGGAAAGTTTCGGGCTCGTCACCCGCGAAGCCGCGCTTTGCGGATGCTGGGTAGTCGCATCAGATCGTGGCGCCATCGGTGATACCATCAACAATGATATCAATGGCTTCCGGATCGATGTTTCCAGCGCAGCAGATCTGCGCCGCGTCCTGACGCTGATCGATAAGTCCCCCACCCGCTTCAGGCAGCCTGCCCCAGAACTGAAAATATCCCGGACTGCACGCGACCAGGCGCAGGATCTGGGCGTTCTGTACGAAAAGCTTCTTCAACCCGGAGAGACCTAAACATGTCCCGTCGAGCCGACCGTATACATCCCGATGTCAACCGCCGCCGGGCACTGGTCGGCATGGGTCTTGCCGCGCCTTTCCTCGCCGCAGCTTCGGCCTCCGCGGAGAAGAGAGTTTCGTCACTGCGAATTGATGAAGCCGAACTCCGGCGTCGTGGCGCGGCTCTTGATGGGAAAACGGACGACCTGCATGTCCTGCAGGGATGCATCGACGAAAGCAGCGTCACCACTCCAAACATGGCGTGCCCTTCCATCCTGTTTGATCTTCCAGCTGTGACGATCTGTCTTTCGGGGCCACTACAGACGAGAGGCCGCAATCTTACTATCCGCGGGGCCGGACAGGACCTGACGGTCCTGGTGATGGCAACGGGCGGTAAGGGAATCCTGACACACGGGACGTCCAGTGAGCCAGCAAGGGGTTATCTTCAGCTTCAGGACCTCGGTTTCGATGACGGTAACCCGAAAGGCAGTGGATGCACGGGCATTTCCGTCCATTTCGCTGCAGAAGCTCCACAGGCAAGCATGACGTGGCAAGGCGTCGCCCTGCGGAAATGGAGCCAGGGTGCCACGATCGTAAACTGCCCACGGAACTGGCATTGCGAAAACGTGACGGTATTCGGGCCCGACTTCGCAATGCAGGATGCGGCTGGTTTCAAGATCATCAGCGAACCCCATTTCACACAGGGATGCTTCACTTATATCTTCATCAATGTCCTGGTCGCCAATTACAGCTGGGGCTGGGACTATGACATCCGCTCTCCGCTGGAAGGACAGCGCTTCTATTCCTGCACCTGTTATAATGGTTGGGGAATGGTGCGGTCGCGGGTCCATGCTTCACCGGACCGTCGGAACAGCATTGATGAGACCTATCGCAGCGTCATCTGGTACTTCATGGAATGTGACTGGCAGGGCTTCGGGTATGCTCTGGATCTGGTCCACTGCAGGAACATCATCGTTCGCGGCGGCTTCTACATTGCCAACCGCAACGTGGATCATCTGCCCATTCCCGATGGGCGGCCAAGACGGCGTTATATGAGCTTTGTCGATTGCGGGGATATCCTGCTCGACGGCGTGAAATTCGACGTCTTTGCGGGTAGTGAACCGGATCTATCCCTCGTTTATGTCGACGGACGCTCTGACAATTTCCGTGCCCGCGATACCAATGTCCTGTCCTATGCCCCGATCTATTGCGCTTTTGAATTCGCAGATCCGGCGCTTCCCAATCCCAAACGTAACACGCTCTCCGAGGTGGACACCCTCTGGGCCGCCTGGTCCGGCGGAGAAAAAGTCCGCGATGCTGGGGGAAACCAGATCAGCCAGACATCACTCCGTGAAATCGGAGGCGAAATAACATCAGACGGCCTGATCAGCCTTCATGGAAGAACGAAGGCGAAGCAGGGACGCACAGAAATCTTTTTCCCCAAACGGCCTCTGGGCCATAACTGTTTTTTTGCGGCCCCAATCCTGCTCGCACAAACTTACGGAGAAAACGCGACAGCCACCGTAACAAGTGTTTCTGCTGTCAGCTTCACCGTCATAGCGAGCAAAGCAGACTGTGAGATCGTCTGGACGGCAACAGGCCAATAACGGATTTCAGACGACCGATATAAAGCGCCGCACCCGCAAGGTCAGAGAGAGACCAATAATCAAAAGAATGATCGTCGCATAAGCGTCATAAACCATGTCGTAGTAGGGATGAATTGTTTCCCCAAACTGCCCTCCCCGGATCATTTCGATATTATTGACGGAGGGCGACCAAAGTAAGACTTCACGCGCTTTCTGCGGAAGCCAACTGCAAAATGCGAATGCTCCTGAGAACGGCAAAGAAAGGTAGGAAAATACACTTACGGACTTTTCCACCAGCTCGGAGCGCTGGCTCAGAGCCGCCACAAGCAGGGCAGTCGCATAAGAGTAGGCTGCCTGATAGATAATGCCGACATACAGCAGGCCAATGTCCTTGGGAGGAGACATGTAACCCAAAAGAATAGCCCCTGTACAAACGATCAGACCGGCCATAATCGTTCCGCTGATTTCCAGAACGCTTCGAGCGGTAATAATATCCAGGGGTGTGACTTGCCGATGGAAAAGCAGGCTGCCATTGGCTTCGAACGCTCGAATGGAAACCATGAGACAATGCCGCCACATGGTCAGGGGCACATAGCCCGTAATGACCACTGCCGTTGTCTGCAGACCATGCTCGTGAGCAGGACGAATTGCGGTCCATGCGATCGCGACGCCAGCACAGAAAAGAATGGGCTCACCCACAATCCAGAGATATCCCAGATTCTCTCGCCCGAAACGCGTGTGAAGCTCACGCATCATCAGTGCAGCAATGACCTTGATCTGAAGTTTTACCAACGACACCAGACTGTTCTGATAATGACGCATGTAAATGAAACATCTCCAATGTAGAGAAAAATATTTCTCAGATATGCATTCTAACGCACCAATCCGGCATCTTGCCTTTCAGGGGGCGGTCTACCATAGTTAGCCCTCTTCACAAAAGCGAAGAGGGGTCTCGATCCCTTGACGCACGGGACAATCGACAGAGAATTGCAGACAGACATGAACCCCACGACCCCTTCAAGGATTTTCTCATGATCCTTCGAGATGTTACCACGATCTGGGGAAACGATCATCTGGTCCGTTCACGCCCGTCCATAGAAGAGCATTTTGATGTTCTTTTTGTGCCGTTCACTGTGGGTGTACACCTCGACCACGACCGGCAGTGGGGGATTTTTTCCCGTGACGGACGTCTGATCGATAGTTCGGGATATTTTCGTGGGCAACACGCCCTCGTCTGTGGAAACAGCACGACAGATATAAATTTTGATGATGTCCCGTATGCGCCGGAACAACATTATATCTACGGTGGTCCGATCATAAACCACTTCGGACATTTCCTGATCAGTTCCTTGTCACGGCTGTGGTTTTTGGAATTTCACGAAAAGACTTCACCTATTCTCTGCCATAGTCACGGAGCAATTCCGGACTGGTTCAATCCTTCCTACAGAGAAGAGTTTTGGAAAGGGGCGAATCTTGAAGCCAAGGATTTCGCCACGTTCGAAACTCCAGTACGGATTCGCCATCTCTCCATTCCCAGAGCCTCTCTGGAGGAGCAGAATTTCGTACATGACGTCTATGGCAGAATGATGCGGAAGATTGGCGATCGTATCGTTGGACAGAGGCCCATTCACTCCAACACAACACCAGCTTATCTCAGCAAACACCAGATGCGAAACGGTGTCACCAAAATCGGAAATGAAGAAGAAATCATCGATGTCCTTCGGGATGCAGGCGTGGAAATTTTCTGCCCGGAAACCATGTCTCTTCCAGACCAGATTTCTTTATTCAGAGAACGCCAGACCATTATTGGCACTTCTTCTTCCGCATTTCACATGAGTATATTTTCCGAGTTGGAGAATGATATTTTTTGCATTCTCCCCACAAATCTTCTCAACAGCAATTTTAAACTAATAGACAAAGCAGCAAAAAATAAAAGTCGATATTTATTCCCGAAATCTGGAACAGAGCAGCACGAAAACACTCTAGGGTTCAATCTGTACAGTATCGTATCCGACCCAAAAGGCATTGCGCACGAAATTTTGTCAAGAATTGACTGAGGAATACACATTGTCTCTGTATGATGCATTCACCAGCGTCAAAAGCGGTGAAATTGAGAAAAACGTGCACTTCTTCTCGATTTACGAGCGATACCTTGCGTCTTATAAAAATCGTCCCTGCGTTCTCTACCTGATTATTGATGAGCCGCATGCTCAGGCTCAGGCAGAAATGTGGGTGCGGTACCTGGGGGCCTTTTCAAAAATTGTTTGCCTCACCAACGGGTACAAAGATCAAGATCAGATCGCCTTCAGGGCCGGAAACCTGGATAATCCCTTGTTCCGAAAGCAGCTTGTCATAGAATTTGGCGCGCCAGACATCGTGATAGATGACGGATCGCATCTTCCGGAGGATACTATTTCAAGTTTCGAAAACCTGAATGCCATCATCAAGAATAATGGACTCTATTTTATAGAAGATACTTACACATCCTACTGGGAAAACTATAAAGGATCATTGGGAGATCCAGGCACCATCTTAGGATATGCCAAAGATTTGATCGATGAGATGCATGCTCATCACACGGGACAGGTCATTCCTCCCAACTCTTTCAGTGAAAACGTGCAAAGCATGCATATCTACGATGGTCTGCTGGTATTCGAATATGGGCGATATCTTGATCGACGCAGCGTAAAAAATTTCTGAGGCCTCGTCTGTCGGCATGCTTTCAGTCACAAACCCTTCAATGGGTGGACCTGCTGTCCACTCTAAGTCTACACAACGCGCTGACAAGGATTTTCCCGAGGGTTCAACTTCTATGACCGTTCCGCGTATCAGCCTGTCGTGCCCACGCTGGTCGGCCCGTTTTGCCAAGCATAGCATAGCATATGCGTTCGCCCTTGCTCTTGCTGGATGCAGCGCCATGCCAGACAGTGGCCCCACTGAAAGTGGTGTGCTGCAGGCATCACGGGATACGAAACATAATCCTCTGGACTTTGCCGTACTCCCGGTTACGCCGAACGTGGCGGCGATTCTGGCGGCTGAGATTCCCCCGTTCATCTCTTCGCTGGATACGGCTGACAATGCCCCAGCCCAGAATGATCGGGTAGGTGCGGGTGACGTCCTGACCATCACAGTCTTCGAACTGGGGAACGGTCTTTTCTCATCGGGCGGCAGCCTGTCGGCCGTCACCCAGTCCAATGGCATGGGTGCCGCGTCAGGAGGTGCCACTGGCGTAACCGCTGAAACGCTTCCGCCAACTGAAGTCGAAACCGACGGGACAATCCTCGTTCCGTATGCAGGACGCCTGCATGTCGCGGGCAAGACCCCGCAAGCTGTTGCGGCAATGATCAGTGCGGGGCTGGCTGGAAAATCACAGAACCCTCAGGTCATGGTCAGGATTGCCAGTGACATTTCCAATACGGTCATTGTTTCTGGTGAAGTCCATCATCCAGGCCGCGTCACACTGAGTACCGCTCAGGAACGTCTGTCCGACCTGATCGCCATCGCAGGCGGTGCCATCTATCCCCCCGAAGACACTCATGTGCAGCTTGTGCGCCAGGAACATACGGCAGCCACCGATCTGGGGACGCTGGAATCCTATCCGGCCCAGGATATCCGCGCCCGTCCTGGAGACCGTCTGCATGTCATCTATCAGCCGCGCACCTACACGGTATTTGGAGCAGCAGGACGGGAGGCAACAGAAACACCGTTCAAGTCTCCTCATGTCTCCCTCGCAGAAGCTCTGGCGCGGGTCGGCGGCCCGTCTGACAGCCGTGCGGACCCGAACGCAGCTTTCCTGTTCCGTTTTGAAACTCCTGAGACGGCAAGAACGCTGAAAATCACGACACCCGCCACACCACTTGGTGTCCCGGTTGTCTATCAACTGGATCTCATGAATCCGACGTCGTATTTCGCCGCTCAGCGTGTTCCCATGAAAAATCACGACGTGCTTGTCATCGCCAATGCAAAAACCAATCGGTTCTATAAGTTCACGCAGCTTATCAGCACACTGATCAGCCCGGCGATTACAGCGGCCTGGCTTGCCCGCTAAGAAGAGGCAATGCCCTCTCATCCTGTTCCGACAGGATGAGAGGGCCTATCGCGCGTTTCATAGGTTTTCGTAAACAGCGATTGCTTCTTCGAGCGTCTCATAAGGCCTGAGATGGCCTTTATCGAGAACACCGACCCTGTCGCAGGTATCACGCATGAACCCCATATCGTGCGAAACGACGATCATGGCTCGCTCACTGCGTTTATTGAACAATTCGTCCTGACATCGTTTGTGGAAACGGGCGTCACCAACCATGATCACCTCGTCGATCAGATAACAGTCGAATTCGATCACAATGGACAGAGCAAAGGCCAACCGCGCCCGCATTCCTGAAGAGTAGGTTTTGACCGGCTCAAGAAGCTGCCGCCCCAATTCCGCAAAATCTTCCACGAATGCCCGGGTGTAGGCATAGTCCAGATCATAAATCCGTGAAACGAATTTCAGGTTGTCCAGCCCGGTCAGGCTCCCCTGAAACGCCCCTCCAAACGCTAGCGGCCAGGACACAGTCATAGTGCGTTCGATACGCCCGGCCGTCATCGGCTCTACCCCCCCGATCAGACGGATCAGGGTAGATTTTCCTGCGCCGTTACGCCCCAGGATACCAAGCTTTTCCCCTCTGTTGAGAGTAAAGTTCACCTTATCCAGAACCCGGCGTTGACCGCCATGAACGGGATAATCCTTCGTGACGTCGATACAGCGCAGCATATCTCAGACGCTCTTATGTTCGCGGGCACCAGACACCAGAAGAGCGCCCATCAGATACAATGCCAACATGGTGGCAAATACGATTGCTATGTTGGCAAGTGTCCGGGGATAGGCAGCATAGTCCGGCCGATTGGGTTTTGTGACCTCTTCAAGATAAAGCTGCTGTCTGTCCGCCTGGATCCGCGCCGCATCAAGAGCAGCATCAGCCGCACTCACTTCCCGTTCGAGAAGCTGGCGCTGGAACAGAAGGTCTTCATAGCCACTGATCTTGGGAACGAAAGTATCCTTCCCTCCTGTTATACGGGAAGACGAATGGGTAATTTCCTGGTCAAACGCTGCCATTCGGCGCTTGAGCACGGGAATGAGCGGGCTATCTGGCGTGGAATGCTGGAGTTGTTCGAGTTGAACGCGCGTGGCCATTTTCATTGTTTCCAGCCCTGCAATATCTGTCAGGAGAGGCTGGGACTGGCGCTGCGGATCAAGCATCGCGATTTCATTGCGATATGAGTCGATCTGGCTGTTGACTCCCCTCAGCCTTTCGATCGCAAGATCGCGCTCCTTGCGGGATGCGGAAATCGTGTTCTCCCGCTGCCGTTCATTCATTTCATTGACGAGTTGCTCGGCCGCAGCAATCAACGCTTTGGCAATTCTCTGTGAATCGTCAGCCCTGAATGTTCGGACACGCAACGTGGACAAGCCAGTGGTCGTGTCCAGTTCAGCCTTCACGTGGCGCTGATAATAAGAATAGAAATGCTCGAACGTAAGACCCGAGTAGAAGTTGGGATAACGCGCCAGAGCATCCGTTCCCGGCCGATCAAAAACGCTAGCCAGATCCTGCGTATGGAGCAGGAGTTGCGCTGCATCACGTGACGTCACGTATTCCTGAACGACGTAGGTATCTTCTGTCCCACCAGAACTCCCGCCGGACAGCAGTCCAGCCAGCGCCCCGGGCGACTGGGACGGCTGTCCCCGGACAACGAATTCCGCCTCTGACTGGTATTGCGGGGAGGCCACCAGTCCGTAATAGCCACCCGCAAGAACGGTCGGAAGCACAACAACCCCCAGAAAAACGGACCGGCGCCGGATCCAGGACATGGTCTGGTGCATTCTGCCAGGAGATCTGTTTTCTCCGGTCATCCTGTCATTCTCGAAACCTACGGACACCCTATTCATATGGATCGGCTTGCCTCACACTTCTGATCTTGCCACCATATATCAGTCTTGCCGTTCTGAGGACCTCTGTCAGGCATTCTCCTGGAAACCTTGTTCGGCACCTGGTTATTCAGTCTGTGTGTAACGGTTTGGCAGACATTGAGATTTTACCGTGATTTACAGGGAACTGGCTGGATGATAGGACGTAAAGTTACGGGTTGCTTCTGTAAAGACAGGTGAGGTTTGCAATGATGGTCCGCACTTTCAGGGCACATCCGACGCGGGTCCGCCTGTTTCGAAACAAATGGCTCGAGCTGACGACGCTCACTCCTTTCCCTTTGTTTTTCAGCGTCTGGTTTCCAATCGACATTCTTGCGATCGCGACAGCTTTCCGGTCGGACTCAGGCTGGGAAATGGTAACAGGCTTCCTGACAGGACTGCTGGCCTGGATTCTTTTCGAATATGTCGCACACCGCCACATCTTCCATCTCAAGCTCAGTTCCGCGATGGGACGTCACTTCATCTTTCTGATCCACGGCAACCATCATGCGGATCCGAAAGACCCACTGCGCAGCATCATGCCCCTGACCGTCAGTCTTCCTCTTGGGTTTCTGATATGGCTTGCCTGCCGCCATTCCGGACTTCCTGGCCATAACTCAGGCTTTGCCGGATTCGTCACGGGTTATACCGTCTATGACACGGTGCACTGGGCCTGCCATCAGACGAATTCTCGCAGACGGCTTCCCCGGATTTTGCGCAAGCATCATCTGCTGCATCATCATGCGCCTGTCCACGGCAATTACGCTACGACAGTTCCCCTGCTGGATCGCATCTTTCGAACCCATATCCGGCCGCGATAAGTCTACGACTTCATGCGGATCATTCTAGACGCCCGAAATACCGGCCGGGCCATGGGCACCGGCGTCACAACCTACACGAAAACACTCGCCGAAGCCCTGAAAAACCAGCAGGAAATCTCGGTAGGGTGGCTCCATGAAGCGTCGGGTTTACAGCCAGCCGCCTCGCAGCATTCCCATTCGTTTCCCGCCCGCAGCCTCCGGTTCGCCCGGGCCCTGAGTAGCCGGCGGCGCAAGGGTTTCGCTGGTACAGGCCCCCAGACAGGAAACCTGATTGCCGAGGATATCTTCCGGATCGGGCATGTGCATTTCAATATCTTTGGAAAACTTCTGGCAGTCGAGCCCACTGAAGAACCCTCGATCATGCACTGGACCTGTCCACTGCCGCTCTACATGCCCGGCTGTCCCAACATCGTCACGATCCATGACCTCATCCCCATTCTGCATCCCGAATTCTGCCAGACGGATCCCAAGCGGACCCAGCGGATGCTCGAGCGTGTGATTGATCGGGCAGATCTGATCATCACGATTTCGGAAAGCGTCAAAAAAGATATCATGACGCATTTCGGTCTGCCGCCGGAGCGGATCCACGCCATCCATCAGGCGACCAACATCCAGGCAGAACTCTCACGCAGCCACTCCATAGGACAGACACCCTGCCCTGATGGAAGCTTCATCCATATCGGCACCATCGAACGCCGCAAAAACATCGCACGCCTGATCCGGGCTCACAGCCTCAGCCGCACCACGCGCATGCTGGTTCTGATTGGTCCGGATGGCTTCGGCGCACAGCAGGAACTCGCGGCACTCTCAGAACATCTCCACCCAGAGCGCGTCATGCGGCTACCCTGGATTAGCCGACCTGATCTTCTTGCAGCCCTCACCAAAGCCCGCGCCATCGTATTTCCCTCTTTGGCCGAAGGGTTCGGGCTTCCTATCGTGGAAGGCATGGCTCTGGGTATTCCGGTTCTCACCTCTCAGGGCGGCACCACTGAGGAAATTGCGGGGGGCGCCGGCTGCCTGGTGGACCCGCTCGATATCGGGTCGATCACGGAAGGCCTGATCGAGCTGGACCGGGACGAGACCTTATGCCGAAATCTCGTTGCCCTTGGCCGCGAACGTGTAAAGCATTTCAATCCCCATGATTACGGATTGCGCTTCAGCGCCCTGTATCGTGAGGTCCTGGCCGGAAGACAGCCTTCTTCCTGCCACAACCCGACGGTCTGATGTCGTATTCCCCATTTCCGTTCAAGGAGTTCAAGTGTCCGTTCAATCTCGCCTTCACGTCGCTCTCGATGGTTTCAATCTTGCCCTTCCCCGCGGCACGGGAGTAGCGACCTACGCGCGGACACTGAGTTATGCCCTCAAGGAAATGTCTTGTGAGGTCGACGTACTGTATGGCCTGAACATCCCTTCCAAGGCACCAAGTCTGCTGCGTGAAATCCTGTTTTTCGATCAGGTCTGCGCAGAGGAACCAAGCCGTCGGGCACGCTTCATGGGCGCCCGATGGAAAGAACGGGCCCGTGCAGAACTTCTGGGGCACCGTGCTGTCAGCGTTCCGGTCGACCAGCATGTAGATGCCCGTTCTTTTTCAAAACGGCTTCCAGCTTTTGACAGTATTCTCAATGCACGGGACCTGTTCATCACGGCATGGGCACATTACCGCCGGACGCGCCGTTTCCTGAATATTACTCTGCCCAATACCCCGGATGTCATGCACTGGACCTATCCACTGCCAATCCGGGCTCGGAATACAAAGAACGTTTATACCATTCACGATCTTGTACCCCTGCGCCTCCCACACACCACGCTGGACAACAAGACCAACCATCTCCGATTGATTACGGATATCGTGCGGCACGCAGATGCGATCTGTACCGTCTCAGAAGCATCCCGACGGGATATCATAGACTTTGCCCCGCAGGCTGCAGCAATCACGCACAACACCTATCAGTCGGTGCGGGAACAGACCGCTGTTCAGAACCTTTCTGCTGACATTATTACCCAAACACTCAATCGCCTTTATGATCTCAGAACAGATGGATATTTCCTCTACTATGGTTCCATTGAGCCCAAGAAGAACATCGCGCGTCTGATTGAGGCTTTCCTGGCCTCTGAAAGTCAGAGACAGCTGGTCGTAGTGGGTGCCATGGCCTGGAAATCAGAAGGCGAACAACAGCTCCTGGAGCGTGGCAAGCGTCTGGGACGTATTATCCAGATGGAATACCTGCCGGAAAATGACCTCATGATGCTCATCCGGGGGGCGAGAGCCGTCCTGTTTCCTTCCCTCACCGAAGGATTCGGTCTGCCCGTCGTGGAAGCGATGATGATGGGAACACCTGTCCTGACCTCAGGAGAGGCATCGCTGCCGGAAGTCGTGGGAGAGGCCGGGCTGATGGTGGATGCCTATGATACGATCAGCATCATGGAAGGTATCCAGAAGCTCGATAGGGACGATAATCTTTGTCAGAAAATGCATCAGGATGGCCCCGTACAGGCCCGCAAATTCGACATGGCAAATTACCAAATTGCCCTGAAGAAATTCTATAACGCTGTCCTTGGCTGAAAACGCAGCACGAAATGTGGCGTTTTCACATCGAGGTTTTCTTATGCCTCAATCCTGACCGTTAGTGACATAAGGGCTCGAAAAACCTTCTGGTTTTGAGGAGCCCTTTTCACCCTCCTGACGCCAGCAGAACAGGCTATTCGCTTTGGTCACTTCCTGAGACAGCCTGAGCCTGTTCTGAAAAAGAAACTGGATTTTGTGGAACGTCGTTAACGCGCAGACTGAAAATATCGGGGCGGGCATAATGACCTGCAACATCCAAGTCATATTTTGCCCGGATAATGTCTTCCAGATCGATATCGGCTGTCAGAATTGCTTCCCGGTCATAAACCGGTCCCGCGATGATCTCTCCCAATGGGCTGACAATAATGCTGCCTCCCCGGATAAGAACCGTTTCGGGGTTATTTCCTTGATGACACGCGTAGTTTTCCGGGGCGTCTGCACGCGTCATGAACTGACAGGCACTCAGAACGAAAGTCCGACCTTCATAAGCAATATGACGCATGGAAGCCTGCCAGATATCACGCTCGTCCACCGTAGGCGCGCACCAAAGGTTGATCCCCCGCGCGTACATGCTCTGACGGAGATCCGGCATATAGTTTTCCCAGCAAATCGCAGCACCCAGGCGTCCAATCTCGGTACTGAAAACCGGAATGGTGGACCCATCTCCCTGTCCCCAGACTAAACGCTCGGTACCCGTCGGCATTAACTTGCGATGCTTGCCCAAAAGCGCTCCGTCAGGCCCAAAAAAGAGTGCTGTACAGTAGAGGGTTGCACCATCCCGCTCGATCACCCCAACGACCAAGTGTGCTGTCATTTTCTGGGCAAAAGACCCGATCCGCTCTGTTTCAAGGCCCGGAACCACAATGGCTGACTTCCAGTACCGCAGATAATCATCCCGTCCTTCAGGAAAACGGCTTCCCAAAACGGCACCAAAGGTCAGTCCTTTAGGATATCCGCCAATATAGGCCTCCGGGAAAACTGCTAAATCAATCCCCTGCGCAGCAGCAGCCTCGCAGTGCGCTTCCATGCGATCAAGAGTTGCAGGCGTATCGAACAGGCTACTTCCGGCCTGAATAACGGCAACACGCAGCTTGGTCATACATGATTCTCCCGAATATTCAGCGCGGCTCAGTCCTGACGAGTAACTTGCTCATTACAGGAACGCGAGCATACGTAGTGTAATTTTCCTTTCCGAAGCGTTAGATCCCAAAGCGATGAAGCAAATCTGCTCTCCTCCCCCCGGCCTTCAAATGCGAAAACCCCCACGAACCTGTTGGTTTCGTGGGGGTTTCAGGCACCTGGTGCAGGGATCTATGGTTGCGGGGGCAGGATTTGAACCTGCGGCCTTCAGGTTATGAGCCTGACGAGCTACCGGGCTGCTCCACCCCGCGGTGGTGTTTGGTTGATGTTGGGGGATTTGGTGTGGTGTTGGGTAGGCTGGGGGACCTGGCGGCGACCGACTTTTCCGCACCTTAAGGTGCAGTATCATAGGCGCTGAGGGATTTCACGGCCGAGTTCGGGATGGGATCGGGTGTAGGGCCCTCGCAATGGCCACCAGGTCTTCCAGCCCACCCTGTCTTTTGAGAGAGGGTGGTGGTTGGTGCGTTTGAAGTGTGTGGCTGATTTCTGTGCATGTGTTTTGGAGTGAGAAGTATGAGCGATTAGGACCGGTTAGCTGCATGCATTACTGCACTTTCACACCCGGCCTATCAACGTGATGGTCTGTCACGGCTCTATGAGACCTCGTTTTGAGGTGGGTTTCCCGCTTAGATGCTTTCAGCGGTTATCCCGTCCATACTTAGCTACCCGGCTGTGCCACTGGCGTGACAACCGGTGCACCAGAGGTATGTTCATCCCGGTCCTCTCGTACTAGGGACAAATCCTCTCAAGTCTCTTACACCCACGGCAGATAGGGACCGAACTGTCTCACGACGTTCTAAACCCAGCTCACGTACCACTTTAATCGGCGAACAGCCGAACCCTTGGGACCTGCTCCAGCCCCAGGATGTGATGAGCCGACATCGAGGTGCCAAACCTCCCCGTCGATGTGGACTCTTGGGGGAGATCAGCCTGTTATCCCTAGAGTACCTTTTATCCGTTGAGCGATGGCCCGTCCACGTGGGACCACCGGATCACTATGGCCGACTTTCGTCTCTGATCGAGCTGTCACTCTCACAGTCAGGCGGGCTTATGCCATTGCACTCGACAGCCGGTTTCCGACCGGCCTGAGCCCACCATCGCGCGCCTCCGTTACACTTTGGGAGGCGACCGCCCCAGTCAAACTGCCCACCATGCAGGGTCCCGGACCAGGCTTACTGGTCTCGGTTAGACATCAGAAAAATTCAGGGTCGTATTTCAAGGATGGCTCCACCCAAGCTGGCGCCTGGGTTTCAAAGCCTCCGACCTATCCTACACAGAATGTCTCTGATGCCACTGCAAAGCTGCAGTAAAGGTTCATAGGGTCTTTCCGTCTGACCGCGGGTACCCCGCATCTTCACGGGGAATTCAATTTCGCTGAGTCGATGCTGGAGACAGTGGGGAAGTCGTTACGCCATTCGTGCAGGTCGGAACTTACCCGACAAGGAATTTCGCTACCTTAGGACCGTTATAGTTACGGCCGCCGTTTACCGGGGCTTCAATTCAGTGCTTGCACACCTCCTCTTAACCTTCCGGCACCGGGCAGGCGTCAGGCCCTATACGTCATCTCACGATTTCGCAGAGCCCTGTGTTTTTACTAAACAGTCGCTACCCCCTGGTCTGTGCCACCCGTCCATGGTTGCCCACGAGCGGGTCTCGTTTATCCCGAAGTTACACGAGCAATTTGCCTAGTTCCTTCAGCATCGTTCTCTCAAGCGCCTTGGTATTCTCTACCAGTCCACCTGTGTCGGTTTCGGGTACGGTCTATACGCCAGAGCTATTTCCTGGAATGATTGAAAAGCCTGTTCAATCCGTTAAGGACAGACAACATCTCTCATTCGTCACTTCTGGCAGGCCCAGTAATATTCAACTGGTTCCCATCGACTACGGCTCTCGCCCTCGCCTTAGGGGCCGGCTCACCCTGCGTGGATTAACCTTGCGCAGGAACCCTTGGACTTTCGGCGACAGTGTTTCTCGCACTGTTTGTCGCTACTCATGTCAGCATTCGCACTTCCGATATCTCCAGAGAGGGTCACCCCGTCTCCTTCGCAGACTTACGGAACGCTCCGCTACCGCGCATTCAAAGAATGCACCCACAGCTTCGGCACGTGGCTTGAGCCCCGTTACATTTTCGGCGCAGGGTTTCTAATAGACCAGTGAGCTATTACGCTTTCTTTAAAGGATGGCTGCTTCTAAGCCAACCTCCTGGTTGTTTTGGAATCCCCACATCCTTTCCCACTTAGCCACGATTTAGGGGCCTTAGCTGGTGGTCTGGGCTGTTTCCCTCTCGACAATGGACCTTAGCACCCACTGTCTGTCTGCCGGGCTATACTCCTGGGTATTCGGAGTTTGGTTAGGTTTGGTAAGGCTTTGGGCCCCCCTAGCCCATCCAGTGCTCTACCCCCCAGGGTAAACACCCGACGATCTACCTCAATAGATTTCGCGGAGAACCAGCTATCTCCGAGTTTGATTGGCCTTTCACCCCTAGCCACAGCTCATCCCCGACTTTTTCAACAGGCGTGGGTTCGGCCCTCCAGTGCGTGTTACCGCACCTTCAGCCTGGCCATGGCTAGATCACTCGGTTTCGGGTCTTCTGCCAGCAACTCATTCGCCCTATTCAGACTCGCTTTCGCTACGCCTACACCTAACGGCTTAAGCTCGCTGCAAACAGAAACTCGCTGACCCATTATACAAAAGGTACGCCGTCACCCCATAAGAGGCTCCGACTGCTTGTAGGCGTCCGGTTTCAGGTCTCTTTCACTCCCCTCATCGGGGTGCTTTTCACCTTTCCCTCACGGTACTTGTTCGCTATCGGTCACTAAGGAGTATTTAGGCTTGGAGGGTGGTCCCCCCATGTTCAGACAGGGTTTCACGTGCCCCGCCCTACTCGAATCCTCATCAGAACACTACGCTTACGGGGCTATCACCCATTCTTGCCGGACTTTCCAGACCGTTCAGCTTCTTCCTGATCAGGCATTGGCCTGCTCCGCGTTCGCTCGCCACTACTAGCGGAATCTCTGTTGATGTCTTTTCCTCCAGGTACTGAGATGTTTCAGTTCCCCGGGTTTGCCT
>NZ_CP004373.1:270000-1377500 GCF_000583855.1 Gluconobacter oxydans DSM 3504 | reverse complement strand
CAAAAGCGTTCTCGACCAGCTCGACGAAATTCTTGAAGTGCACGGCACCGACAAGACCCGCATCCTTCAGGCCCAGATCTGGGTGAAGGACATCGCAGACCGTACCGCCCTCAACACGATCTGGTCCGCATGGCTTCCGGAAAACATGGCCCCTGCCCGCGCCTGCGTTCAGGCCGTCATGGCGGACCCGAAGATCCTCGTGGAAATCATGCTCACGACAACGAAATGATCTGAATCAGACGATTATGGCGAGAATGCAGCAGAGTGTGGTGTCAAAAAGATTTTCTTTGGAAATGAAAATTTAACCCACAGGCCTGCATTCTGCTCTTGTCAGGGTTGCAGGAAGGTTGTTACCTCCCTGTAACCCGAACAACACACAACCAATCAGGATCCTAAAGATCGTGAAGCATAAAAGTTGCCGGAAAACCTTTTTCTCTGCTCTGGCGCTCTCCGCGATCGCATTCTTTTCGGGACAGGCTCAGGCCCGTCACAGTTCGGGTCACCACGGACGGACCGTCTTTCACAGCCACCGTTCCAGCAGCCATCGCCATTCTTATGCTCGCGTCATTCAGTGCGTCGCCTACGCCAAGACGGCTTCAGAAGTCGTTCTGCACGGCAATGCGCGTGACTGGTGGTACAATGCCGCTGGCGTTTATGCCCGCGGGTCTGCCCCGCAGGCCGGTTCGGTCCTGAATTTCCGGGCCATCCGCCGCATGCCGCTCGGCCATGTCGCCGTGGTCCGTTCGGTGGAAGACAGCCGCACAATCTATATCGACCAGTCCCACTGGGCTTCCAACGGCATCGCACATAACGTGCGCGTCGTTGACGTTTCGCCCAACAATGACTGGAGCGCGGTCCGCGTCGCTCTCAACGATCGCAGCGGCCGCCTGGGCAGCATCTATCCGACCTACGGTTTCATCTATCCCCATTCCGACAATGGTGATCGCAATCTGGCCCCGCATGTCGTGATGGCACGCGCTTCGAATGTCTCAGGCTTCCGTCACCGCGCCGTCCTGAACGGCTCTGACGCTCTGAGCCATCCAATGAGCAACACAGAAGTCGCCGAAGCTCCGGACGATGCCTTCACTTCGGACGCTCCCGACCGTTCGATTCGCTGATAAAGCCTGACGACCGGGCTTTAGTCCGGTCGTGATTCCCTGTGATAGGGATGGCCGGTATTGATGGCCTGAGCCCGGAACACCTGCTCGGCGATCAGAACCCTGACCAGCATGTGCGGCCAGGTCAGTTTCCCCAGAGAAATCACGGAATCGGCCCGCTGGATCACGCTCGAATCCAGCCCTTCTGCGCCACCAATCAGAAAATGAATCGGGCGCCCCGATTCCTGCCAGCGGGACAGCATCTCCGCCAGCCGCAGGCTGTCCGGTGTCTTGCCACCTTCATCCAGCGCCACGATCAGGGCATTGTCAGGACAGGCCCCCAGAAGAGCCGCAGCATCCTTGCGTTTCTGCTCCTGGACGCTGCCTTTTGACGGCGCGAGTTCCGTCACCGTCAAAGCGGGCCTGATCCGGCCCGCATAACGCTCGAACAGTTCGCGCTCCGGCCCGGCTTTGAGCCGGCCGATTGCGACCAGTTTCATTCAGTCCTGCTCTTCGTCCTGCCCGACAGCAACTTCGTCTTCGCTGCCATCCAGATCGGTGCCCCACATGCGCTCAAGCCCGTAAAGCTCACGGCTTTCCGGCTTGAAGAGATGCACGACAACATCACCGGCATCGATCAGGACCCAGTCGCTGCCATTCGCGCCTTCGATCAGGATGCGCTTGATGCCGATCTCATTGAGCTTCTTCTCGATGTGATGCGCCATCGCGGAAATCTGGCGGTCGGCAAGACCGGTCGCAATGACCATGCGATCAGCAAAATTCGCGCGGCCGACCAGGTCCAGCACAACGATGTCTTCACCCTTGTCTTCATCCAGACTCGTGGTGATGACCGTCAGCATGCTGGTCAGAAGATCCGGCTGCACGGCTTCGCGCTTGACGGCCGTTTTCTTCGGTCCGGCAACTGCGGCCTTCTTGCGAGCCGTTCCCGGCACCTTGGCAGCCTCGGCCAGTGCCGCATCGGGGGAGCTGGTTTTCCGGCGCACAGGCTTTTTGGCCTGCGATTCGGGAGAGGTCGTCTTGGTGATGGTTTTTACTCCTGATCGGAATCCGGACGAAACTGGCCGGACTCACGCAACGCTGTAGCCGATATATCGTTCTGCGGCGCAGAAAGGAACGTCCATGCGTTGCCTTTTCGCTCCGCAAGCATGGGAGATTCGCGCGAAGGCCGTCTCTGATGCCGCAAAACAGAAGCCGCGGCCCCCCGCAGGGCTGGCGAAACACTGCCCGGACGCGGGAGCACAGCAATGGGAACCATCGCAGCCAACCGCCGCCAGCGCTTCCAGTGCGAAAGCTGCGCCAACCCATCCGCGCCCATCAGCCACACGAAGCGCACATGCGGGAAACGCTGCTTCAGCAATCCGACCGTTTTTACGGTAAAGCGCTGCCCAAGCCGCGATTCGATATCCGTTGCAACGATTCGTCGTCCGTCTGCAATCCGCTCCGCAGAAGCAAGACGCACCCTGAACGGCGCCATGCCTTTACTCGGCTTGAGCGGATTCCCGGGTGAGACCATGAGCCACACCTGATCCAGACGCAAAGCCCGCAAGGCCCGCCGCGCCAGCATGAGATGACCCGCATGCGCCGGATTGAAAGACCCGCCCAGCAGGCCGATCCGCATGTTCCGGCCGTCACCGGACGTCGGGATACTGATCAGCCCCGGACCTGCCCGGTGCCGATCACTTCGTACCGGTAGCATGTCAGCTGCTCGAGCCCCACCGGTCCCCGGGCATGCATCCGCCCTGTCGCAATGCCGATTTCCGCACCGAATCCGAACTCCCCACCGTCACAGAACTGCGTGGACGCGTTCCACATCACCACCGCACTGTCCGTCCCGTTGAGGAACTCGGCCGCGGCTTCAGGATCTTCGGCGATAATGGCCTCGGTATGCGAACTTCCATGCCGCGCGATGTGATCGAGAGCATCTTCAACCCCGTCCACCACCGCAACCGAGAGCACGGCATCCAGCCATTCGGTATCGAAATCATCGGCCGAGGCTGCCGCAAGTGTCGGCACAATCCCACGCGCCCGGTCATCTGCCCGGAACGTGCATCCCTTCGCAGCCAGATCTTCAACCAGCAACGGCAGCAGAGCCGGCGCAATCGCCGCATCAATCAGCAACGTCTCCGTCGCACCGCAGATCCCGGTCCGCCGCATCTTCGCATCCAGCAGCACTTTTCGGGCCATGGCCGGATCAGCACTGGCATGGATGTAGGTGTGATTCAGACCGTCCGCATGCGCCAGAACCGGTACGCGGGCCTCACGCTGCACGCGCTCCACAAGGGATTTGCCGCCGCGCGGGATGATCAGATCAATCTTTCCCGAAGCCTGCAGCATCGCCCCGACCAGAGCCCGGTCGGCAGACGGCAGAATCTGCACACAGGCCTCGTCCAGCCCGGCTGCCCGCAATCCGTCTTCCATCGCCGCCTGAATGGCGCGCGCGGAATGAAGACTTTCCCCGCCACCACGCAAAATCACCGCATTGCCGGACTTGATGCACAAAGCAGCGGCATCGGCTCCAACATTCGGCCGGCTTTCATAGATCATGCCGATCACGCCAAGCGGCGTCGCCACCCGGCGGAAATGCAACCCGTTCGGCCGATCCCATTCCGCCAGAACCCGCCCGACCGGATCCGGCAAGGCTGCCACGTCTTCCAGACCGCGCGCCATTGCCTCAACCCGCTCCGGCGTCAGCGTCAGACGGTCCCGGAACGCCGCGTTCCGGTCTTCGGAAAGCGCTGCCCGATCCTTCTGGTTGGCGGCCACGATCTCGTCCGACCGGGCCCTGAGCGCTTTCGCAGCTTCGGATAGCGCATGATTGCGGGTTCCCGCACTCGCCCGCGCCAGACTCCGGCTGGCCCGGCGAGCACGCTCCGCCAGACCGTCCAGAATGTGCCCTGCCTCAGACATTGAACCGGAACAGCAGGACATCGCCATCCTGCACCACGTATTCCTTGCCTTCGATCCGCAGCTTTCCGGCTTCCTTCGCCCCAGCCTCACCATTACAGGCGACGTAATCGTCGAAGGCCACGGTTTCGCAGGCAATGAACCCGCGCTCGAAGTCGTTATGAATGACGGCAGCGGCCTGCGGTGCCTTGGTCCCGGCCGTAATCGTCCAGGCGCGGGATTCCTTCGGTCCAACCGTGAAATACGTCCGCAGGCCCAGCAGCTTGTAGCCAGCCGCGATGACGCGATCCAGCCCGCTATCCGTCAGACCCAGCCCTTCAAGGAACTCCGTCCGGTCTTCCTGCGGCAGCTGGCTAACTTCCGCTTCAATGGCAGCCGACACCACGACAACGCCCGCACCTTCGGCTTCAGCCCGCTTGCGCACGGCTTCCGAAAAGGCGTTTCCTGTCGCGGCCGACCCTTCCTCGACATTGCAGACATACAGAACCGGCTTCGTCGTCAGAAGCTGAAGGCGGGAGGCCTCTGCTTCCTGCCCCTTCGGAACAGCCGTCCGGGCCGGTTTGCCGTCACGCAGAGCTGCCAGCAGCGGCTCCATCAGTTCAAGCTGAGCCTGAGCCTCACGATCATTGCCACGGGCCCGCTTCTGCAGACCGACCTGACGCTTCTCCAGGCTTTCCAGATCCGCCAGCATCAGCTCCGTCTCAATGATGTCCGCATCCCGAACCGGATCAACGCCACCTTCAACATGGGTGATGTCATCATCTTCGAAGCAGCGCAGAACGTGCACAATGGCATCGACTTCACGGATATTGGCCAGGAACTGATTGCCCAGGCCTTCGCCCTTGGACGCGCCACGGACCAGGCCCGCGATATCCACGAACTCAAGGCTGGTCGGCACCTTGCGGATGGACTTGCCGATCCGTGCCAGCTCATCCAGTCGCGGGTCCGGGACAGCCACACGGCCCGTATTCGGCTCGATGGTGCAGAACGGGTAATTCGCAGCCTGTGCAGCCGCCGTTTCCGTCAGGGCATTGAACAGCGTGGACTTGCCGACATTGGGCAGACCAACGATGCCGCAATTGAAACCCATTCGTGCTCTCCATCATCATTGAAGACCGTCCAGACGCGAACGATCCGTTCCAGAAAATTCCGTTGCCCTGTGTTCGCAGAAACCGAAGAGGCTCACAACCACTTCCCACTGCGAAACAGGCTTTTCAGCCCACGATTCCCGCCAGATCCTGCAAAGCCCGGACATGCGCCCTCAAAGCCGCACGCCCCTGTGCCGTCAGAACCAGCCAGGTCCGCTGCCGTCCCCCCAGAGGCGCCTTGCGCAACCGCACATAGCCCGCCTCCTGCATCTGGGCGAGATGCTTGGACAGAACCGAGTCACTCACCCCCAGCAGATCCCGCGCCCGCCCGAATTCCATGTCGTCCACTTCCGACAGGGCCGCAGCAAGCTGCAGACGCGCGGGAGGATGAATGACAGGATCGAATTGAGGAACAGCAGTCACAACGCCGCTGTCATATCAGCACGCCAGGCCCTCTGCCAGAGCAGCCCTGCCCCATAGCCGATCGCAAAACTGCCCAGCGTCGCAAGCCAGGGCAGCCAGGCCAGATGCCACACCCGCACACCAGCCCCCGACAGCGCCATCATCGCATAGACCGCCAGCATCATGCCGATCGCGATCTTCCGCGTCCGGCCCCGACGATAGCCATTGACGAAATATCCCATCCGCCGCCGCGCCAGCGCATAGAAAATGCCTATCAACGCGATGCACAGCCCTTCCAGCAGGAAGATGAATGGCGGATCCAGGCTCATGGCGAATGTCAGCAGCGCCAGAAGCCCACCCATGACGGGCGCATTCCACCAGGGGCAGACAAGCTCATCCCCCAGCTTTTCCCTGAAAGCCCCCAAGGCTTCCAACTGCACACGCGCATCATCCCGGCCGGTCATGTCCACAGTCCTGACTCCATCCTGCTGCACGCTATTGACTTTCCAATGTGGAAAATGATGATCTGACTTTCCATTATGGAAAGACAACAAGATCATGACAATCCTGCACGGCACTCCGAGGTCCGGAATTCTGGCCATCCTCTGGCTCACGGCCCTGCTGGGCGCCTGCATCCATCACAGCTACGCAGGAACACGGGACTGGCAGCACTTCCGGACGGCCAATCGGACCGGTGAACGGCGTCGCCTTTATCTGAAATGGCTCATCCAGAGCATCCTGCTCTTCGATCTGGGCGGGGTCATCACCCTCTGGCTTCTGCCCCGGCCTCTGGGCTGGACCAGCCTGACGCAACTGCGCCTGTCGCATCCCACTCCAACTGCCAGCACGGCACCGCCTGAAACGTCGCCGGCCTTTTTCATCGGATTTGGCTGCGGAATTCTGATCCTCGCAGGAGTCTTCCTCCTGCTCCGAAAGCTCAAACGGCCCTTACCCCTCAAACCTTTAGGCGACTTTGCGGCCATGATCCCCCGGACATGGCCCGAAGCCGGACTGGCGTTTCTGCTGTGCCTGAATGCCGGTCTGGGCGAGGAACTGTTCTTCCGGCTGGCTCTTCCCCTGCTCGCAGGCCAGCTCACCGGAAGTCTGATTGCCGGAGCCGTGCTCTCAACACTGCTGTTCGGGGGGATGCACTGGTATCAAGGGCTCAAGGGCGTTCTGGCCACGACAGCTCTCGGCCTGATCTTCATGATCCGTGCCCTCAACGGAACACCGCTGATCTGGCTGATAGGATTTCACGCCCTGATGGATGTCGTCGCCCTGTTCATCCGCCCCGCCCTGAGCGGCCATTTCAGCCGTAGTACCGTCAGGCCGCCAGCAGCGCGACCTTCGTCATGAAGGCTTCGTGTTCCTTCTTCGCCAGAAGGGGCGCCGCATCGGCGATGGCCTCAAGCCAGCGCTCCAACTCCGGCTCTTCCGCCTTGGCGAAATTGCCCAGAACATGCCCGGTCACACGGTCTTTGTGTCCCGGATGACCGATCCCCATCCGCACACGCCAGTAATCCGGCCCCGGCAGACATTTATCCATGGAGCGCAGACCATTATGCCCGGCGGCACCACCGCCACGCTTGATGCGCAGCTTGCCGAAGGCGAGATCGAGTTCGTCGTGGAATACGGTGATATCGTCCTGCGCAATCTTGAAGAACTGCGCGGCCTGCTGAACGCTGTCGCCTGACCGGTTCATATACGTCATCGGCTTGAGGAGCAGGATCTTCTGCCCCCCGATGACGCCTTCGGAGGTCTCCCCCCGGAAACGCTTGCGCCACGGTGAGAAACCGTGGCGCCTGGCGATCTCGTCGACCGCCATGAAGCCGATATTGTGTCGATGACGGCTCATCCCCGGCTCGGGGTTGCCGAGACCGGTCCAGAGCCTCATCGGTTACTTCTTCTTTGCGCCGGGCTTTGCAGCAGCGGCTTCGGCTTCAGCAGCAGCCTTGGCAGCAGCTTCGGCTTCCATTTCGGCATCGATCGTCGGTGCAGCGATGGAGGCGATGACCATGTCAGCAGCCTGGCCGCTTCCCAGAACAACGCCTTCGGTGCCCTTGAGGTCCGTCCAGCGCACGTTGTCGTGGATGTCCAGACCGCTCAGCTCGGCCGTGAAGTGCTCCGGAATGTTGGCCGGATCAGCCTGCACGTCCACATAGTGACGGACGACGTTCAGAACGCCACCGCGCTTGATGCCCGGGGACTTCTCTTCGCCAACGAAAGCGATGGAGACTTCAACGTGCACCTTGGTGCCGGCAGCAACGCGCTGGAAGTCAACATGGATCGGGGCATCGGTGACCGGGTGCAGCTGCACGTCACGGATCAGGGCAGCAACCGGCTCTGCGCCTTCGGCAGCCAGGTTGTACACGCGGGAGGACCAGCCACCGCGATGCAGTTCCTTCATGATCACGCGCGGATCAAGTGCGATGATGGAGGGTTCCTGCTTGCCACCGTAGATCACGGCCGGCACCAGGCCCTCACGTCTCGTTGCGCGCGCTGCCCCCTTACCAGCCTTCGCACGCGTCGAGACAGCAAGTGTCGTCAAATTAGCCACTGTTACGCTCCTGCGTATTGAATTTCACTCAACACAGACCTCCAGGGGTGCCTGTGCGAGGCGCGGAGTAGCGGAAAACCGCCACCGGCACAACCATTTTCGGACTCCGCCCCTCTGGACCAGCCCGTCTGCAGGCCGCTACGCTTGCGTTTCATTTCCACAGTTTCCGGCAGATCCCCCACCCGATGAGCATCGCCGCCCGCATCGAACGCCTGCCCTTTACCCGCTTTCACTGGAAACTCCTGTTCCTCGGCGGCCTCGGCTACACATTCGACGGCCTCGATTCCGCAATCGTGGCCTTCGCGCTCCCGATGCTGAAAAGCCAGTGGCATCTGAGCGGCCCGGAACTCGGCCTGCTCGGCAGCGCCACCTATCTCGGCTACGGGCTCGGGGCCCTGCTCTCCGGCTGGTGGGGAGACCGCTCCGGCCGCCGCCGCGTCATGATGAGCGCCCTGGCCATTTACGCCATCGGCTCCCTGCTCTCGGCGGGATCATCCTCGTTTACGGGTTTTTTCCTGTGCCGCCTCCTCTCCGGAATCGGCGCTGGTGCGGAAGCCACCATCATCGCACCCTATCTCAGCGAATTCGTGGCCGCCCGCTATCGCGGCGCATTCACGGCTGCCCTCACGGGATTCTATTCCTTCGGCTATGTCACCGCCGCCATCATGGGGTTCATGCTCGTGCCCGCCATGGCGGATGGCTGGCGCTGGGCCCTGGCGCTCACGGGCTTTCCGGTCCTGATGCTTCTGTGGTGGCGCCGCGCCCTGCCCGAATCCCCCCGCTGGCTCGACGAACGCGGCCAGACCGCCGAAGCCTGCCGCATCGTCGGCGACATCGAGGAAAGCGCGGGCCTTGCCGTCGGCCTCACCACCACGACCGACCGTGGCGCCCCGAGCATCCGTCCGGTCCGGGATCTCTTCGCCCCCAACCTGCGCCGCTCCACGTTCATGAGCTGGGCTATGTGGCTGGCCATCACCTTCAGCTTCTACGCGTTCTTCACCTGGATCCCGACCCTGATGATCGAGCGTGGCATGACCGTCACCCGCAGCTTCGGCTACGCCATCTCGATCTATTTCGCCCAGCTTCCCGGCTATGCCTCCGCCGCCTTCCTCACCGATCGTCTGGGACGGCGCGGAACGGTGGCGCTCTTCATGGTTGCCGGAGCCATCAGCGCCATCGGCATGGCGACAAGCCAGACACCGACCGAAGTTCTGATCTTCGGCATCCTGCTGTCCTTCTTCATGAACGGCACCTTCGGCGGCATTTACGCCTACACACCCGAGCTCTTTCCGACGTCCCTGCGCGCCCGGGGCATGGGTCTCGCCTCTGCCATCGCGCGCCTGGGCGCCATCGCATCACCCGTCCTGATCGGCTGGCTCTACCCGCTTGCGGGCTTTCCCGGCGTTTTCGGCCTCACGACCCTGATCCTGCTGTCAGGCGCCACCGTCACGCTCGTCTTCGGCCCCAGAACGGAAAAACGCCCGCTCGATGACGAGCAGGCGTTTGCACGGTCCTGAACCCTCAGGCGCAAGCCTTCAGATCATCGGCACCCCACCATTGACCGCCAGCAGCGCGCCCGTGGTGTAGCTGTTCAGCGGATCGGCAAAATAGACATAGGCCCCCGCCAGCTCGGCCGGCTGTCCCGGACGGCCCAGCGGCACATCCGAACCCAGATGTTCCTGCTCTTCCTCGGGCATGCCAGTGGCGATGAACGGCGTCCAGATCGGCCCCGGCATCACGGCATTGACCCGGATTCCCCGCCCGGCGAGCTGCTGCGCCATGCTGGACGTGAAATTCGCAATCGCCGCCTTCGTCATGGAATACGGCACCAGCAGTTCCGGCGCCGTCTTCAGATTGACCGAAGACGTGTTGATAATGGACGCCCCGGCCTGAAGATGCGGCAGAGCCGCCTTCGTCAGATGGAACAGCGCATCCGTATTCGTGGAGAAATGGCGCTTCCATTCCTCATCGGAAATCTCTTCCAGCTTGGCCCGCGCCTTCTGGAAGGCGGCATTGTTCACCAGAATATCAAGCCGCCCGAATGTCTCGACGGTCCTACTGATCATCTCACGACAATGCGCGCCATCACGAATGTCTCCGGGCAGGAGCAGACAGTTCCGCCCCTCGGCCTTGATCTGTTCCCCGATATCGCGCGCATCATCCGCCTCCGTTTCCAGATACGAAATCGCGACATCGGCGCCTTCACGCGCAAATGCCAGCGCGACAGCCCGCCCGATCCCCGAATCACCCCCCGTGATGAGGGCCGCAAGCCCCGCGAGCTTTCCGGAACCCTTATAGGTTTCTTCGCCGTAATCGGGTCGGGGAATCATCTTTTCTGAAAGACCCGGAAATTTCTGCGTCTGGCCCCGGAACGGCGGACGCGGATAGCGGGTGCGAGGATCAGCAGGCATGGAAACACTCCTGTGTCGTCATGGACAGAGTTCCTGCGCTTAACGGCCCGTCTTCCGGACAGGTTCAGAAAATTTCCCGGATTTATTTCAGGAACACTTGCCCCTGGCAGCGCCTTCTAAGGGGCACGGCCTTTCCGATGGGAAGGGCAGCTTCCTCATCCAGACTTCCCGAAGTCCCGTATTTTGCCGGGCCTACAGGCAGAGGCGCATTTCATGAGCACGGACAAACGCAAAACCGTCACCGTTGGCGACCAGACCTTCGAACGCGGCCCGCAGGGCGCCACCCATCAGGTGGCGTCAGGCGAGACCCCGACCCTCACGACCCAGCAGGGCGTCCCCGTCTCCGACGATCAGAACACCGAGAAAGCCGGTACCCGCGGGCCTGCCCTTCTGGAAGACTTCCATTTCCGCGAGAAGATCTTCCACTTCGATCACGAGCGCATCCCCGAACGCGTCGTCCACGCCCGCGGCTACGGTGCGCATGGCTTTTTCGAACTGACAGATTCCCTGGCCGATTACACGACGGCCAGTGTGCTGGGCAAAATCGGCAAGCGCGTTCCCGCCTTCGTCCGTTTCTCGACCGTCGCCGGTGGCCGCGGCTCCTTCGACGTGGCCCGCGACGTGCGCGGCTTCGCCGTGAAGCTCTATACCGAAGAAGGCAACTGGGACCTTGTTGGCAACAACATGCCCGTCTTCTTCATCCAGGACGCCATCAAGTTCCCGGACATGGTCCATGCTGTAAAGGAAGAGCCCGACAGCGGCTTCCCGCAGGCCCAGTCCGCCCATGACAATTTCTGGGACTTCGCATCGCTCTCCCCCGAGACCGTCCACATGCTCATGTGGATCATGTCCGACCGCGCCATTCCGCGCTCCTTCCGCTTCATGGAAGGCTTCGGCGTTCACACGTTCCGCCTCGTCAACGCCGAGGGGAAATCCACCTATGTGAAGTTCCACTGGAAGCCGAAACAGGGCCTGCAATCCGTCGTGTGGAACGAAGCCGTCAAGATCAACGGTGCCGATCCGGACTTCCATCGTCGCGACCTGTGGGAATCCATCAATTCCGGCGACTTCCCGGAATGGGAACTCGGCGTACAGCTCTTCGATGACGACTTTGCCGACAAGTTCGACTTCGACATTCTGGACGCCACCAAGCTGATCCCCGAAGAACTCATCCCGGTCCGTCGCATCGGCCGTCTGGTGCTGAACCGCACGGTGGACAACTTCTTCGCCGAAACCGAGCAGGTCGCCTTCTGCACCCAGAACGTCGTGCCGGGCATCGCCTTCACCAACGATCCGCTCCTGCAGGGCCGGAACTTCTCGTATCTGGACACCCAGACGAAGCGCCTCGGCGGCCCGAACTTCACGCATATCCCCATAAACGCGCCGAAATGCCCGTTTCACAACTTCCAGCAGGACGGCCACATGGCCATGCACAACCCGAAAGGGCGTGCAAACTATGAGCCTAATTCCTGGGGTATGGGACCGCGTGAAAACCCGCAGACCGGCTACAAGCCCTACGCCGAGGAAGTGAACGGCCGAAAGACCCGTGAACGCGGCGAACTGTTCGCCGATCACTACAGTCAGGCACGCCAGTTCTACACGAGCCAGACCCCGACCGAGCAGACGCATATCAAGAATGCCTTCGTCTTCGAGCTCAGCAAGTGCCTCACCCCGGCCATCCGTGCCCGCGTCGTCGCCCATCTGCTGAACGTCGATGAAAAGCTCGCCAAGGGCGTGGCTGAAGGTCTGCGTCTGGAAAAGATGCCCGCTCCTGCCCCGGCTGCCCGCACGCCGCTGACGGATCTGCCAGCTTCGGACCCGCTCAGCATCCTCAAAAACGGTCCCAAGACGTTCAAAGGACGCAAGCTGGGTGTGCTTGTTACCGATGGCACGGATGCGGACCTGCTCGCAGCCCTGATGAAAGCCGCGGAAGCCGAAGGCACGATCGTCGAACTGGTCGCCCCGGCGGTTGGTGGCGTAAAAACGACAGACGGCAAGCTCGTCCCGGCTGGCCAGAAGATCGTCGGTGCCCCCTCGGTCCTGTATGATGCGGTCGTCCTGCTCCCATCCGCAGCAGGAGCAAAACTCCTGACCGGCGAAGCCACCGCACGGGACTTCGTGGCTGATGCTTTCGCCCATGCGAAGTTCATCGGCTACGGCCCGGACGCCAAGCCCCTTCTCGCCAAGGGTGGCATCACGCCCGAAGACATGGATGACGGCATCATCCCGCTTGAGGCCCCCAGCGACCTCAAGACCTTCATCACCCTGTGCCGCAAACTGCGCTTCTGGGACCGGGAAGCCAGAACCCACGCTGTCTGAGACAAAACAGGGGCCGGAGACATTCTCCGGCCCTTTTTTATATCTGCCCCCTATCCACGCCATATTCCGAATGGAATCATGCCTGACTTCCATTACAGAAGCGTTCCGCTTTTGCAGGATGGGATTTCAGGGTGCAGACAACGACAGGCGCACAGCGCAATCCGGGGATCGACCTGCTCAGAGGATTATCCATTATCCTCGTCGTCATCCATCACCTCGCCCTGCGCATCCCCCTGATGCACACCGGCCTTTCCGCCGTTTTGCCCGCCATGCTGCTGAAAGCCCTGAACTGGGATGGCGGCAAAGGTGTGAAGATCTTCTTCGTCATTTCAGGCTTCCTGATCACCGACCACACGATACGACGATGGGGTAGTCTGGGCGGCATCAACGCCATCGCCTTCTCAATGCGCCGGGCCTGCCGCATCCTGCCATGCCTGCTGATCCTGCTCGGGATTTTGGCCACTCTCAACCTTGCAGGCGTGTCCGATTTCCTTTTCCATCACGACAGCCAGACCCTGCCCGGCGCCATTTTCGCAGCGCTGTTCATGCACCTGAACCTCTACGAAGCCCGGACGAACTATCTTCCTCCCAACTGGGATGTGCTGTGGTCCCTCTCGGTCGAGGAACTGTTCTATGCAGCCTTCCCCATCCTCTGCCTGCTGGGCGGACGCATTCCCAAACTGCCCGGTCTCGTTTTCGCGCTGCTTGCCCTGTCCAGCCCTTTCGCGGAATGGCAGATCCGGAACGCATCGGACATCTGGCAGGATGAAGCCTACGGACCAGGCATTTCCGCCATCGCCATGGGCGTCTGCGCAGCCCTTCTGGCGCACCGGATATCCCCGTCCCTTTTTGCAAAACTCACGCCCTGGCTCGGCTGGGCCGGAAGTTTCGGCGTCGGTCTCTATCTGATCGACGGCCATGTCGTATGGCTGACCCTCGGCTATGCAACACCGCTGTTTTTCACAGCCTCATGCGCTGCCCTGCTTCTCGCTTTCTACAACGGATGGGGCAAGGCCGCCGGAAACCGGTTTCTGGCATGGCCCCGCCAGTGGGGCCGGCTGAGCTATGAAATCTATCTCAGCCACATGTTCGTCGTCATGCCGATGGTCCATCTGTTCAGAGCCACCGGAGAAAACTGGATGCTCGGCTGGGTCTGGTTCATCCCAACCCTCGGCCTGTCCTTCTGCCTCGGAGCCCTCGTGGACCGCTTTCTCTCAAGCCCCGCCGATCGCTGGCTGCTCGAAAAATCCGGCCTGCGCCGCCCTCAGCCCAGCGGACGGATCGCCGAGATCTGATGCCCGATATGCCCACCACCCGCGAGCGTCCGCCGCCGGTGACTGAAAAACCGCGGATCCGTCAGCGTATCCACACCAAGGATTTGCACGGTCCGGACCCCAGCCTGTTCCAGCCGAAAGCCGCAATAGCCCGGCAGATCGAACAGGAAATGCCCCTCACGCGGCGCTGAACGGAAGAAAGTCTCACCCGCTGCGCCCTTGGCCAGAACAGCATCCCGCATATCCGGACCGACTTCATAGCTCTCCGGCGCAATGCACGGCCCGACAACGGCACTGATCCCCGTAGCCCCCAGCGCCACCATCTGCGCGACTACGGATTCCAGAATCCCACCCACAGCCCCGCGCCAGCCCGCATGAGCTGCACCGACGATTCGACCGTCATCAGACGACAGCAGAACAGGTCCGCAATCCGCCGTAATGACCCCCACACCGATCTCCGGCCGGTCCGTTACCAGCGCATCACCTGCCTGCCCGCTCCCGGCCACCCAGAGCGGCGTTTCAGCCGTCACAGGCACGGTAATGTCACTATGCGTCTGCTTCAGACCCAGCAGATGATCCGGCGCCACCTCGATCGCCCGCGCCACCCGCGCCCGGTTCTCCGCCACATTCCCCGGATCGTCCTGCGAGGACAGCGAACAGTTCAGGCTGTCATAAGGTGCCGGCGAAACGCCCCCGAGCCGCGTGAAAAACCCGTGCGGAACCTTGAGAACCGATCCCGTCAGCACAGCCTCAGACATGCGCCGATACCTGCGCCGGACGACGCATCGCGTAAACCATGAGTCCCATCCCCGCGAGCGCCATCGGAATGCACAGCAGCTGCCCCATCGTCGTCCCCCCCGACAGGAACCCGATATTCGCATCCGGCTGACGGAAGAACTCGCAGAAACTCCGCGCACAGGCATAACCGAACAGGAACAGCCCCGACAGGAACCCGAACCGCTCACGAACCTGCGGACGGCTGGCCGCAAACAGCATCACACACAGAAGCAGGACACCCTCGGTCAGGGCCTCGTAAAGCTCGGACGGATGCCGCGGAATCGGCCCACCCGTCGGGAAGATCATCGCCCAGGGCAGATCCGGAGACGCCGGACGCCCCCAAAGCTCCCCGTTCACGAAATTCGCACAGCGGCCCAGGCCAAGCCCGATCGGCACAACCGGCACGATCCGGTCCGCGAACGCCAGAAAGCTGAGCCGGGTCTTCCAGCTGAAATAGGCCAGCGCCAGAATGACGCCCAGCGCACCGCCGTGGAACGACATCCCGCCATCCCAGGTCTTGAAGATCTCCAGCGGGTGCGACAGGTAATCCATTGGCCGGTAGAACAGCACATAGCCCAGCCGTCCCCCCAGCAGCACGCCGAGAATGGCGTAGAACAGGAAATCATCCACCTGCTCGTTCGTCGCCACTTCCGGTGCCAGACGGTTCAGCCGCCGCGCAATCGGCAGCGCGATGATGAACGACACCATATAGGCGAGCGCATACCAGCGCACCGCCAGCGGACCGATATGGAAGGCAACCGGATCGAAATCCGGAAAGATCAGGGGATGGCTCAAGGAATCGGTTCTCAGAGATTGGGGTGAGGCTGGGAGAGATACTCGCGCACATACTGCCCGATACCGTCTTCAAGAGACGTAAACGGCGCATCATATCCCGCAGCGCGAAGGCGGCTCATATCCGCACAGGTAAAGGACTGGTACTGCCCGCGCAGCTTCTCAGGCATGTCCACGAACTCCACATCCCGCGCCCGCTTTGCCGCATCGCAGACCGCATGCGCGAGATCGAGATAGCTCCGCGCCACGCCGGTTCCGCAGTTGAACAGTCCACTGACGCCCGGATGATCGAACAGCCACAGCATGACGTTCACCACATCCCCGACCCAGATGAAGTCCCGCTTCTGCTGCCCGTCGGCCAGACCAGGCACATCCGAGCGGAACAGCTTTGCCGCATGGCCCTGCACGACCTCGTCATACTTGACCTTCACCACGGAGATCATCGATCCCTTGTGGTATTCGTTTGGCCCGTAGACGTTGAAGAACTTGAGGCCGGCCCATTGCGGCGGCACCGGCGCACCAGCTTCGATTTCCCGCTTCACCCACAGATCGAACGCCTGCTTGGACCAGCCATAAAGGTTCAGCGGCCGCAGCCCGTCGATATTCTCCAGCCCATCACGGAACATCTCCGGCTGGTCCGCAGCGCCATAGGTCGCGGCCGAGGAGGCGTAAATCATCCGCACACCCCGTGCCGCACACCAGCGCCATAGTGTCTGCGACAGGTCCACGTTGCTCGACCAGACCAGATCGCCATCCCGCGCCGTGGTAGCGCTGATCGCCCCCACGTGGAACACAGCTTCGACATCCGGCTCTGATGCGAGGAAACCCTCAAGCGCGTCAGGCGTGATGATGCGATCCGGCGCATGGGACGCCAGATTCCGCCACTTCACCCCGTCCCTGAGCCGGTCAACCACAACCGTCCGCAAGCCCCGGCGACGCAGGGCTGCATGAAGGCACGAACCAATGAATCCGGCCCCGCCGGTGACGATAATCATCCTTCCTGTATAGTCTGTCCCCGATAACGATCCAAGCGACGCGCCCGACATGACACGCCGCAGAACAGCAGGAACTTCATCATGGCTGACAGACCCCGCTTTTTCGACGACCTCGCAGGCCTTGCCGGCAACGCCTTTTCCGCCGTGACCGGCGCCCGCGAAGAGCTTCACGCCATCGTCCGCACCCGCGTGGACGAAATCCTCAACAGCCTCGACCTCGTCCGCCGCGACGAATTCGACGCCGTACAGGAAATGGCCACCCGCGCCCGCATGGCACAGGACGCCACCGAGCAGCGTCTGGCCGAAATCGAATCGCGTCTCTCCGCTGTCGAGGAACTCGCAACCGAAGAGAAGGGCGGTCCGCAGGGCTGATCTGCAACAGTCATCAGGGCCGGTGTGACTTTTGCAACGCGTAATGCTTGCACACCGCGCAAAGGGTCCATAACGTGATTGATGTCGGGAGGGGATTTTCCTCTTCCGGCCGCAGACATCTGGAGCGCCGCACCGGCGCCAGGCCGGTGCCAGGCTCCACGGCCTTGGGAGACCCGCCATGCCTGCCCTGAGCACCTCACTCACCACGGAAACAGAATCCCATCCGCTCGACCTGATGGAACAGGTCATGGGCCTCTATGAATGGGAGTTCGAACGCCTCGGCCCGTCCGAAATGGCCGCCCAGGCCCCCGGACAGTGGTGCGACTATTCGCTGTATTTCACATGGTCCGACGAACTCTCGGCCCTGCATCTCAACTGCATCCTGGACCTGCGCTCGCCCGCCAAGCGCCGTCCGGCCGTCCATGAACTCGTTTCCCTGGCCAATAACCGCCTCTGGATCGGCCATTTCGCCGTCGATCCCGATACCGGAACCCCCTCTTACCGACATACGCTGCTGCTGCGTGGCGTGCAGACCCTTCCCGGTGAAAGCATGGAAGACCTGGTGGACATCGCCATGTCCGAATGCGAGCGGTTCTACCCCGCCTTCCAGTTCGCACTCTGGGGCGGAAAATCACCGCAGGACGCCATAGACGCCGCAATGCTCGACTGCGCAGGAGACGCCTGACCGTGCCATCCGTCCCTTCGGTTCTTCTCGCAGGGTGCGGAAAGATGGGAGGCGCGCTGCTCGACGGCTGGCTCGCCTCCCCCACACCGCCCCGGCTCGTCATTCTTGACCGACACCGAACCGGCTCGGACGACGCCATCACCGTCGTCCGTACCGCCGCCGAAATCCCCGCCGGTTTCAAGCCCGACATCATCGTTCTTGCCGTCAAGCCAGCCGCTGCCGAAATCATGATCGACGCGATCGGCAAGGCGCTTGGCCCCCGCATGAGCAACGCCGCCATTCTCTCCGTCATGGCCGGCCGCACCTGCGCCGCCCTTTCGGACGCGGCCCGGCTGGCTGGCGCGGACATTCCCGTCCTGCGCGCCATGCCCAATACGCCTTCCGCCGTGGGCGCCGGAATCAGTGGCCTCTACGCTGCCCCCTCCGCCACGCCGGAGCAGAAATCCATCTGTCACGATCTGCTGTTTGCCGTCGGAGACGTCGTTCCGGTGGAGAAGGAAGCCGATCTGTCCGTCGTCACCGCCATCTCCGGCTCCGGCCCCGCCTATGTTTTCCTGCTGGCGGAGCTTCTGGAAAAAGCGGGCCAGCAGCACGGTCTGTCCCCGACCATCGCCCGCCGTCTGGCGCGTGGAACGATCTACGGCGCCGGGCGCATGCTCGATGATCTGCCCGACAGCGCCGAAGACCTGCGCAAGGCCGTCACCAGCCCCAATGGCACCACAGCAGCAGCCCTGGCCGTCCTCATGAAATCCGACGCCTGGCCAGAGACTGTTCCAAAAGCTATTGACGCTGCTACAAAACGGGCCGACGAACTCGCAGGCTGACGGTTTCTTTATGGGAGAGAGCTTGTCGGCAGACCGCAATGCTCCCACCATGAAACCAGAAGCTTTCGACAGGAGACCCGTATGGACGGACGGCAGGACCCCTTTGAATCCGACGACATGGCGCTGAGCGGTCCGCCAGACATGGCGCAGGAAGCCTTCGACGCCGCCCTTCTCCAGTCCGCCCTGTCGCTCGCCGGAAACGAGGGATGGCACCGCTTTTCCCTCGTGGACGCAGCCCGCGAAGCCGGTCTTCCCGTCGAAACCGTCCGCAGGCGCTATCCGGTCAAGGCGCTGCTGCTGCTCCAGCTCGGACGCCTTGCCGATGCCAGCGCCCTGCGTGACGACGGTGACGGCGGCACGCTGCGCGAATACCTCTTCGACCTGATCATGCGCCGCTTCGATATCTTCCAGGAATATCGTGAAGGCGTGCGCGCCGTCCTGCAGGCCGTGCCCTACGACCCGGCTCTGGCGGCTTTTCTGGCCGGCACCACCCTTGATTCCATGAAATGGCTGGCGGAAGCCGCCGGGATCGACTGCACGGGCTTTGGCGGCGTGATGCGCATCAATGCCCTGGCCGCAGTCTGGGCCCATGCCATGCGGGCCTGGGAAAAGGACGAAAGTCCTGACCTCGCAGCCACCATGGCGGCCCTCGATACCGCCCTGGACCGCGCCGAGCGCTACGGAATTCTCAAGCCGTCCGCCCGACGCAAAATGGACGAGGCCCTGAACAATACCGGCCTGCCCGATCACGATCTTGAACTGGAATCCTGACTTCGCACTTTACGAAGGCAGCCGGTTCAGATTAGAAGGCCGGAAGCATGCGCTCTGAAGGGCGCATCATTTGGGGTGTAGCCAAGCGGTAAGGCAGCGGATTTTGATTCCGCCATGCGGAGGTTCGAATCCTCCCACCCCAGCCAGCCTCCAAAAACCGGAAAATGCTTTCCCCAACGGGTATGCCGCGTTTCAGGACAATGCCCGTCAACTGATTTGGCTAATCTCGATCAAGGATGTAATCTGGAAGGACATACTTCCGACATCAATCAGGGTCTTCGTCGTGAAAAAAGAAAAATCTGCAATAGTGCTTTTCGTTAAAGACGAAGCCCATGACATCATGGCATGGCTATCATGGCATATTTCCCTCGGGTTCGATAAAATATTTGTATATGACGACCACTCGACCGACGGGACCTATGAAATAGCCAAATCCTGTGAAGGCATTTACAACGTGGAGGTTTGCAGGACTTCCATGCTTGAAGGCAATTTTTACTACAGACAACGCGACAGCTATTTTGATGCCATCAAGAAGTCCATCGATCACTATGAGTGGATCGCCATGCTGGATGGTGACGAATATGTCAGCATCGACGGCACCCAGGACATAAACGGATTTCTGGACAAGTTCAGTAAAGACGACACGGGGATTGCCCTAAGCTGGTGCATATACGGAAGTTCCAGCAGGGTCCTGAAAGACAAGGTCCCGACCTATCAGGTCTTCAACCACAGATCGACGCCCGAGCTTAATGACAATACGCTCGTAAAAAGCTTCGTCAGACCGGAAGCTGTCAGCTTCGTGTATGAGAACCCCCACAAGTTCAACCTGTCCTACGGGAATTACGCGGACGCTGCCGGCCAGCCCGTAGAATGGCGTCCCGGGGCCACGAAAAACATCCTGTGGGAAGGCGCCAGAATCAATCATTATATCTGCCGCTCCATGGAGCATTTCATCGACCGCATCAAAAGACGTCTGGGATCCGATCTGTCGAACAGTACGGTCTACTGGTCTCATTTTGATCGTAATGATGTCTATGATCCCCAGGATCAGGCACGCATCAATGCGGCAAATACCGTTTACAACACTATCAAGAAATCAGTTTTCCAGTATTCGATGAAGAATTTCCTCGAGAAAGGAAACGCTCTGGAAAACACGGAAAACAGCCTGGCTCCCCACCGAAAAGTGGATGTCTTCCATCTCAAGAGCATTCATGGCGAACATCTTTCCCTGAACAACATTGATGGACATCTCTTTCAGGGAGAGGGATTTGAGCGCATTCTGGCGGCCATCCCCTACGACAGCAACAAAATCTGGCTTTTCCGGAATCCTGTTGCGTATTCTTCAAATGTTCGATTCCACATCACCCACTCAGCTCAAAGCAATTACTGCTATGAATTTGAATTCGATTCCAATGAATCGGATGGCTCCATCTTCATAAAATCTCCGAAAACCCAAAAATACCTGACCTGCATTCCCGCAAGTCATGGTGGAAGCGTGGAATTTTCACGGGAAGAGGCTTCAGACTGGGAAAAGTTTTACTTCGGAGAAAAGGTCTCTGAGCTGACATTCGTTGGAGACAATGAGGGACCGGCTTCGGACCTGATATATTACATGCTCAATTCTGCAGGATCTTTTCCGTATGAAGAATTCCTGCTGAAATCATCCACACTCGAAAGTAATGACAGGATGAATCTGAAATCGCTTCTCGGGCCTCAGATCATGTCCATTATCTGACAGCCCCTTTGAGAGCAGTCACAAACACGTTGCACCGAGCGCTCCGACAGTTCCCCTGTCGGAGCGCTCACGATCCTTCAGACGAGCTGCTTCAGTCCCGGACTGGCCTTGAACCTGACGGTCCGCCCCGCTGAAACCTCGACAGGCTCGCCGGTCCGCGGATTGACGGCCTGCCTTGCCTTGGTTTCACAGACCGTGAACGTCCCGAAAGATGGCAGCGTAAAGCCACCTTCTTCGCGCAGCTCCTCAATAATGGCGTCAATCATGTCATTGACCGCCCGCTGGGCAACAACCCCTGTGCAGTTCATGGAATCCTGCAGAACTGCGGCAAGAAAAGCTTTGCTCATGAATAAAACTCCGGATTTACTCAGTGCAGATCGCATCTTGCCGGTACAGAAATGCCGCTAATGCGAACTGAAGGGCGGATTGTCTATCGCCTCAGAATGCCATAGTGTTTCCTATAGAACCGCCCTAGAAACAACCATATATCATGAATTTAACGTTTCTTTCTTCAACAGGACGGTCCGTGTCAGCCCCTGTCTGCCTGTTCGCATATTACAGTACAGAAGCGGGGCTCCCCCCTCACACACGCCATCTGCTCTGCCAGATCGCGTCCTGCGGCTTCACGATCCACATCGCCGCCTCCGGCCTGTCGGAAACACAAGCCCAATCGCTGCACGATGACCTCGCCAGCGGCACACCTCCGGTTTCGGCAACCGTCCACGCCCGCCCCAATACCGGGCTGGACTTCGGAGCCTGGCAATTCCTGCTCTCCCGTGGCTGCGACAAGGACGCAGACGAAATCCTGTTCGCCAATGACAGCGTCTTCGGCCCGCTCCTCCCGCTCACTCCCATCGTGGAGCGCATGCGGGCTCAGAACCTGCAGATCTGGGGCATGGTCCGCTCGGAAGCCGTAGTACCCCATCTGCAATCCTGGTTCCTGTGCATGACCCGCGAAGTCCTGGATCATCCCGCAATCCAGCGGATCTTCAACCAACCCTTCAGCGACATGAGCAAGGACGAGATCGTCCTGCACGGAGAGCTTGGCCTCGGCCTCGCCATCAAGGCGGCCGGACTGTCTTGCGGAGCTGCCTGGAGCAATCCCCGAGGTCTCGCCCGTCTTCTGGCACTCAACCCCATGCACACGGACTGGCGCGCCGTCCTGCGATCAGGCCACGCCCCCTTCATCAAGACCGAACTCCTGCGCGACAACCCGAGCGGAATCGCGTCCACCCATCTGTGGCGGCAGGAAATCCCCGATCCCGCCTTCTTCAGCCCCGACTGGATCGCCCGTTATCTTGCGGCAACACCGCCCCGCAACCGTTCCAAACGCGCAGGCTTCCGGGCCAGACTGATCCAGGCCCTGGCCAGCGAAGACCGGCGACACGCCCTTATAGCCCTGCTCCTCGGCCACTAGACTGCCCTGCGGCCTGCTTCAGGAAGCCGTAAAGTTCTTCCGCCTGCATGTCGTATGTCGCAAGCCGTTCCTTGCACGGGTTGACGTGCCCCTCAAAGCGTTCCGGCGCATCCAGAAGCGCGGAGACAGCCTGGACAAGTGTCTGTGGTTTACCGTCCAGCGGCAGCCACGTCCCGTTTACCCCGTCCACAACGTCTTCTGATTGCCCCCCCGGAGACGTCGTGACGACCCAGACATCCCGCGCCAGCGCTTCACGCACCGTCAGACCGTAACTTTCCTTCCATTGCGACGGAAACAGCAGAACATCGATCTGGTCATAGAAGTCATCGAGCCCGGCCTGTGTATAGGCCGGCACAACCCGGAGCTTCCCACGAACGGTCCAGTCTTCCGGAAATATCGACTGAAATCCGAGGTTGAGCTTGTTATCGACAACGACAAGCTCCCAGTCACTTCGAGCCAGGGACTGCATGGCCTCTTTCAGCAGGCCATATCCCTTGACGGCTTCCGTCCCGCCAACAAATCCAAATCGCAGCGGTGCCCCGGGGGGCCGCGGCTTGCGCGCACGCTTGGGCCAACAGAAACCGTTGCGATTGACCACGATCCGTTCAGGTGCAATCCCGTTCGCAAGATAGAGTTCGCGATGCGCCTGCGACGGACTGATCAGAAGGGCCGCACCCGCCAGCGCCTGCCGCATCACGACAGCCCGATCCGCAAGATGCCGCACACCGGGTACACAGGCCTGACAGACCGCAGGATTAATGGTCGTCTGGAAACAGTACCGTCCGTCCCCCTTGACCATGAACTGCCGCTCGCAAAGCCACCAGGCATCGTGCAGCGTGAGAACGTAAGGAATTCTCCTCTCCTGACAGATCCGCAGGAGCCCCGTTCCCAATCCCTGCGCGGCATGAACATGCACGACATCCGGCTGACAGGCTTCAAGCACCTCCGCAAACCGGGAAGCCATTGCCGGATTATCCAGATGCCCCACCCCGTCCAGACCGTCAGGCAACACGGAGGCAAAGACCATCATGCCGTCCACGTCATAACGAACGTCCCCATCAGGGATATTCACGTCAGGCGGTCTGGACGTCATGACGCTGACCTCAGCCCCTTGCCGGACCAGGCGACGCCCCATCTCTTCGGCCACAATCGTAGCACCGCCAAAAGAGCGTGGCGCGAAATAGACATTCGCCATCAGGACCCTGAGGCCTTCGGCTTCGCGACGGAGCGGAAGACCAAACAACGCCCGGGCCTGTGTCTGCGCCATCGCCTCAGGGGCATACCGCGCCATCACGTCCTCATAAGCCGCTTCCGCCAGACGTTTCCGGTAATCCCCATCCCGCGCCAGGGCTAGGAACCCGTTTCGCCACGCTGCGGTATCTGCGGCAAGGAGGCCGTTCTTACCGTCGCGCATAACTGTCAGGAACGCGGCACAGGGAGAACAGATGGCCGCGACCCGGACAATCGCCGCCTCAAGAAACTTGATGTTGCTTTTACAGTCGTTGAACAGCGTCTTTTCCAGCGGAGCGATCGCGATATCCGTCTGGGACAGGGCCTTCAGATATTCCGGATAGGTCAGTTCCGTCAGACGCTCGACCCGGTCCCCGAACCGGCTGAACGCCGAAGACAGCTGCAACTGCCCGATAACCCTCAGGCAAAGCCGCGGCTCCTCATCCATCGCTGCCAGCAGCCCTGCCTCGGCCTGCCTGAAATCGGCATCATGAGTATTGGTGCCTGACCCATACGAAACCCAGATCCGGTCTGAGGACACAGGAGCAGGAAGAGCTTCTGCAATTCCAAGCGTCTGTGCGTCCAGGGCATTTTCCAGAACAGCGACATCCGTCAGCCCCGCCTCTCGCATGGCGCCCGCAAGAGCTGCCGTTGAGGCAATGCCCCGACCACAGGCCAACATACACCGGCGGAACAACGCCACCCCGGAGAGCAGAAGGTCACGTTCAACCGCAGGAAGCGTGTTGATATTCCCGTTCTGCCGGTACTCCCCTTCATCAAAGATGAGATCATCCACTTCCCAGCGCGGAGCCAGTCCCAGCCGATGCGCTTCCTCCACCAGCTTCATGACATCGTCGAAGCCCGGAACCCGATAGAAAATGACATACGTGCAAAGCTGAAGGGCAGACTGGGCTTCGGCAAGATCCCGCCAGTCCACGACCTGAACTGACCAGCCCAGCATCTTCAGGAAATCCCGCTTCTGCCAGACACGATACTTGGCACACTGCCTCAGGCTGAGTTCCGCAATGATGAGAACCTGAGGCTTCAGTCTCGCGGTTCCACACTCGGGCGTGGCTTTGTAAGGATGAAGCTCCCCGGTATCAGCGGTGGATAGCGTCGAAACCTTCTGCCGGTCACCATGCATCCGCTTCAGGCGGCGGATACGGTGGATAATGGTTTTCCTGATCCCCGACAGCCCTTCCCGTCCCCAGAGACGCAGAAACCGCTCCGGAAGTTCGCTCACGGGGCGGCCGGAAAGCAGCCTGCCAAACGTCAGAGCCCGCACAGCACGCAGGGGAAGCGTCACACGCCAGGACAGGGACGTCTGAATCAGGAACAGCTGCCGCCGAAGCTTCTGATTTTCCTTCTGCAGCTGTTCGGCTCTCAAGCCATTCAGGCGGGCCGCACTGCGATAGCTTTCAGTCAGGGTTTCACGCGGGTCGTCCCGCATTCTGTCAGGCTTTCACAAAAGGAGATAAAAAGACTTCAGAAACACGAAAGGCCGGACCCTTCCGGATCCGGCCTTCCTGAACAATGCCAGTCTGTCAGAAGACAGATGCCGTCATTAGCTCAGGGTGAAGTTAGACGCGTTCAGGTCGGTGATACCAACGAACGTGATCTTGGAGTTGTCGGACAGTTCGATCGTGGTGTTACCACCAGCAACCGTAGCGTTCGATAGAACACTTGCCAGACCGTCGTTGTTCTGAAGGCCGTACTGGTACAGAGCCATCAGGTTACCGGCTGCGCTGCCGAAGTCGGTGATCGTGTAGTCACCGCCAGCAGAACCCTTGTTCAGAGCGAACAGGTTTGCCGCGCCCGAACCACCCGTAAGGGTAGCCGCGCCCGAACCGCCAACCAGCGTATCAGCAGCGGAACCACCGATGATGGTCTCGTCGCCCGTGCCTGCGAAAGCATGCAGCGTGCCGTTGGAAGAAGCAGCCGAAACGGTCTCGCTGCCATCGCCACCAACGAACAGGTTGGCGGAGCTTGCAGAGCCACCGACCAGCATCAGGTCAAGACCCGAAGCACCGAACAGCGTGGACGTACCGGCGGAAACGGTCGTTGCACCCGTACCGTTCAGGAACGTCAGGGCTCCCGAAGCAGTGATCGAGTTGGCCGTACCACGGATCTGCCAGATATCGGCGGAAGCCGAGATCGTGTCGTTCAGACCACCCGAGACCGTGCTGAGGTTGCCGGTCGAGAAGTAGGTGCTGGAGCTGCCGCCCGTGATGAAGCTGTTGTTGCCACCCGAAACGGTGTTGTGCGACGTCGTGTCGTAAACCGTTGCGTTGGCACCCAGCGTGACCACGGAGCTGCCGCCGAGCAGCGTGACCGTATCGGTACCGGTCGTGCCGTCGATGGTGTCCTGACCTTCGGAACGGACAACATTCGTGCCGGTTCCCAGCTTGATGAGGTTGTTGCCTTCACCCGTGCTGATGGTGTCGTTACCATTGGTGCCCGTCACGGTGTCGTTGCCGTCACCCGTGGCGATGGTCCAGTTCCCGGTGGAATTGGCGCCATTGAACGTGTTGTTGCCAACGCCGCCAATGAACGTGCCATCCTGGTTACCGGCCGTCACGGACACACCGGCGAAGTCACCGGCAAGAACGCTGACGTTCTTGACCGTGCTGCCGGAGAGATCCAGGCTGACAGCAGAATTCAGGGAGTCTTCGCCGGTCGTGGAATAGCTGCCAACAGCAATATACTGCGTGGTACCGCCAGAAACGGTGTAATCACCACCCTGGCTGATCAGGCCCTGACCCGTCGTAGTACCCGTAGCGCCATTACTGCCCGGAACCAGATCGTAAGAATCAAGCCCACCACTCGCGTGGAGGGTGGAAACAGCAGTCTGATACTGCTGCGCCAGCAGCTGGGTCTGCCCACCACTGACCGTGACCGCAAAGGTCTGGCCGGAGGCGCCAACTACTGTAGTAATGTTAGCCATTACCATGCACTCCTAAAAAGGTTGCCTCGCACCGGCGGCCCTCGGACCACCCAAATGATCGAGCGACGAGTCTTGCATATATCAGAGCCAGATTATCAAAAGCAATCCACTTCGGACACGATACAAGGAATCAAGATCCATCATTTGGAGATTGGAACAGCCATGCCGACAAAGAATTTTCCGTTTTCATTATATGGAAACGGGAAAGAGCGGGGGATCCAGCTCTTCAGTCAAATCCTTTTATATCAAAAAAGTTCCGTCAATGTTAATTTCACAAGAAATAAATATTACCACTACTGCGTCAAGCCAGCCCCGACCCGCCTGCGCCTTTTCTGAAACAATCTATCCTTCACAGACACTTAGATCCCGACAGGCCCACTCGTGAATTTCTCCATCCCCCCTTCACTGCCCCTTCCGGGGGCGGACCATCACCTGGCATGTCTGGCACTCCTGCTGGCATCGGAAAGGTCAGAGGCCGATACTCCTCCCGATCTGCAGGATCACCTTTTCTTGACTGTCTGGCTGACAATGATCCTGACCGGGGAAAAAGGCCTTTCCTCTGCCCGGATTGAATGTTCACCCCGCGTCTATGCCCAGATTCGTCACGCTCTCCGTGCAATGCTGGAAACACACCTGCCGGACAGGGACATCCGGATCGTCTCCCAGACATCCCGGAACGATGGGACCGCTCTTCCCCTGCTGTGCCAGATTACGGAAGAGGCGCCCCAGAGCCCTTCTTCATTACCTGTTCTCCAGTTCGGGCCGGATCACCCCACAGGCTCCGTTACCCTGGCCCCGGAAAGCGCCCTGACGAATGCAGGCGATTCACCCTTTCTGCGTGTCCTGATGTCCGAAACCGCGGAAAGCCTCGGCCTCCGACGCAACATCCGACTGCTTCTAGATGACAGTCGGAAAACCCGTCTTCTGATATCCCAGACGCAGGCGATACAGCAGGCATCGCTTGAAAAAACGCAGACCATCCAGGAACTCCGGGTCTCTCTGCGGATGCTTTCCGCCAGAAATGCGCCATTGCCCCCCGAGCCCCCGCTGCCCGAACAGACAGAGCCACCCGCTCCGCCGACGGTCGTGTCTCTACCACCTGAAGACCCCGTTCCTGATCCGCTTCCGACACCTCCGCTCTGGTTCCGGGCGGCACGACGCCTCAAACGCATTCTCCGCCCCCATCCATCCCACTCCGTCCTCCCGGTTCAGGAAGAACCCGACACGGAGGAGAGCAGCCCCGAGGCCGCTCTGGTCCCGGCTCCCGAACCGGAGCCAGAACCGGCATCAAATCCCACGCCTTTCTCCGTACGCCGTGTGCTGTTCGTTGCGGGAGAGCCCGACACGCCTGGCGTTCTGTACCGCTGCTACCGCAATGCCGCGGCGGCCCGGGAGGCCGGCTTTGAAGCCAGGGTCCAGCCCTGCGCTGCGGTCGGGTATGACGATATCCACTGGGCGGATGTCATGGTGTTCTGGCGGGTCGAATACAGTGGCCATGTCAGTACAATCTTCGATCTGGCCGAAGCGGAAAACGTCATTACCGTCTTCGATGCGGACGATATTGTCTTCGTTCCCCATTATGCTCGCGTGGACATGATCGACGGCATCCGTTCGATTGGCGCCACGGAAGAGCGTATCGAGCGCTGCTTCTCGGAAATGCGCCGCACCTTCCTGCGCTGCGATCAGGGATCGACGACCACGGCCGAGCTGGTCTTTGCCATGCACAGCCTGCGCCCCGTCGTTCACCTGCTTCCGAACGTCTATGACATATCCACCCTAAAACGGGCGCGCATGGCACTTCGCATGCGTGGAGAGCCAGGCCGCGTCAGCGCCGGTGACGATCTGGTTCGCATCGGTTACGCCACAGGCTCCCGGACCCATCAGCGGGACTTCGCCCCCGTCTGCCCCACCATCGCGGAAGTCCTGCGCCAGCGTCCCGAAGCGCGCCTCGTCCTGTTCCGCGAACCCGTCACGCATCGCCCGGTCCTGCTGATGGAAGAATTTCCCAGCCTGATCCCCGTGCAGGACCAGATCGAGTGGCGGGACATGGTCCCCCTCGAGGAACTGCAGGACGAGTTCGCGCGGTTCGACATCTCCATCGCGCCGCTGGAGACAGGAAACGTCTTCTGTGAAGCCAAAAGCGAGATCAAGTTCTTCGAAGCTGCATTGTCGGGCGCGGTAACGATCGCTTCCCCTACCGGGCCGTTCCAGCGCGTTATCCGCCACGGCGAAACCGGTTTTCTGGCTGACAGCCCGACAGACTGGTACGACGCCCTGATCGAACTGATCGACAACCCGGAACGCCGCGTTCGCATGGCACGGGACGCCTATCATTCCGTCCTGTGGCCCTTCGGCCCGCAGGCGCAGGCCCGGCGCATGAAGCTCGTCCTGACGTCCATGTGCGGTGACGAAGCTGCAGCCCTTGCAGGGGAAACGCGCCTTGCCAGAGACCGTCTCACTCCACCTCCCGTGCCCGTCATCCCGCCCAGCCGTACCCTTTTCCATCACGACGCACTGGGCGAAGCTCCCGTCACTGTCGTTATCACGTCCTATAATTACGAAACACATCTTCTGGACGCACTGGAATCTGTTGCGGCGCAGACCCTTCCCGTCCTGGATCTGATCGTCGTTGATGACGGGTCATCGGATGGCTCGGTCGCTCTGGCCCGCACCTGGATGGAGCGGCACTGCGACCGCTTCAACCGCCTAATTCTGCGCCAGTCCATCGCCAATGCGGGTCTGGGAGGCGCGCGCAACATCGGAATGGACGCGGCCGAGACCGTGCATGTCATGCAACTGGATGCCGACAACATCCTGCGCCCCGAAGCCTGCGAAACGCTTCTGGGCTCCATGAGTGACGGCACAGCCTACGCCTATCCGCTCATCGCCTGCTTCAACGAGCACGGCCCTGTGCTGATGGATATGAGCGCAGACACCCATCACCAGCCAGGTACGCCAGAGCTTCTGGGAGACCTGCCGTTCAATCCGCTTTCCCTCGTCTCCGGCAACAGGATCGACGCCATGGCCATGGTCACCAAATGGGCCTGGGCTGCGGTGGGTGGCTATTATGTTTCACGTGAAGCAATGGGCTGGGAGGACTTCGATCTGTGGTGCTCACTGGCGGAACGCGGCCTTCCCGGCCACCACGTCCCGCAGATCCTGGCCGATTACCGCCAGCATGAGACATCCATGACGAACGCCTCGACCGAAAAGGAGGCCCACAAGGCCCGGGTCGTGGCGTTCGTTCAGGTCAGACACCCCTGGATCCGCCTTAGCGCCGAACGGGCCACCCCCCGGAAAAGCTGAGACCCTTTTCCCAGACCGCCCAAGAAAAAACCCGCTCTCGGACAGATCCGGAAGCGGGTTTTTCATGATCTGGAAGATCGAACCGGACTTCACGAAGAAGCCCGATACGCCTCAATCAGAACGGTGCGTCGATATCAACAACGTCGATCAGCTTGTGATTGACGAATTCCTTGATGCCCAGACCGATCAGCTCACGGCCATAACCCGAACGGGCCACGCCACCGAACGGCAGATCAGCCTTCACCATCGTCGGATGGTTGATATAGACCATGCCCGTATAGATCTGCTCGGCAACCTTCACGCCACGCTGGGTGTCCTTCGTGAAGACCGAACCACCCAGACCAAACGGCGAGTCATTGGCGATACGGATGGCGTCCGCATCGTCCTTGGCGCGATAGAGCTGCGTCACCGGACCGAAGAACTCCCACAGACGAGCTTCATTGTTCTCGTGCAGGTTGGTCATCAGCAGCGGCTGGAAGAAGGCGCCCTTCTCCGGCACGGACGGGCCAATGGCCTCAACAACGGCACCATGCTTCTTGGCTTCCTCGACCTGAGCCTTCAGATCATCAGCAGCCTTCTGCGAGGAGAGCGGAGCCAGCGTGGTCTTCGGGTCCATCGGATCACCCGGAATCAGCTTGGCGACTTCAGCCTTGTACAGCTCGACAAAGCGGTCATACACGGCATCCGCCACGATCAGACGCTTTGCAGACACGCAGACCTGACCGGCATTCCAGTGACGGCCGAAAGCAGCCCACTTCGCGGTCTTTTCCAGATCCGCATCGTCCAGAACGAGGAACGCATCGGAACCACCGAGCTCCATCGTGGACTTTTTCAGCGCCTGTGCCGCAATCCCGGCCACAACAGCGCCCGCACCTTCCGAACCCGTCAGGGCCACGCCACAGACGCGCGGGTCCTTGAGGATCGTCTCGGTGTGATGACGGGCGGCATACAGGTTGCGGAATCCACCCTTCGGCAGACCGGCTTCCTTCATCAGGTCATCGAACGCGGCAGCACACTGCGGCACGTTGGAGGCGTGCTTGAGAATGACCGTGTTACCGGCGGAAAGCTGCGGCGCGATAATGCGGGCGATCTGGTAGAACGGGAAGTTCCACGGCTCGATCGCGAACACGATGCCCTGCGGCTGATGGATCAGGACGGCCTCGCCTTCCTTCGGATCCGCAACCGGCAGCTTCTCGGCTTTCAGCAGCTCTTCAGCATTCTTGGCGTAATATTCGAAAATCTCGGCGGACAGGATCGTCTCTGCCTTGGCTTCGGCATAGATCTTGCCCATCTCGAGCGTCAGAAGCTTGGAATACTTGTCGATATCACGGCGAAGGATGTTCGCCGCTGCCGTCATAATCTTTGCGCGCTCGGCGAACGGCGTGTGGCGCCAGCTCTTGAACGCATCATAGGCTTCGGTCAGCGCGGTCTGGACTTCCTGGTCGGTTGCTTCCGGGAAGGTCTTGAGCGTCTCACCGGTATAAGGGTTGATCGTAGCGTAAGCCATGACGAGTCATGTTCCTATGTGGTGACGGGTTTCCAACATATTGGCACGGATGCGGGCAGACAAAACCCCCCACACTCCTGCACACCAAAACTTCACGGATGTGTGTTCGTTTCAGGCACATTATCACAAAGTTCCGCAAGCCATGCCGTTGCCGTGCCATCAGACGGCGCCCGCCAGTCTCCGCGCGGCGAAAGAGAGCCGCCGGAAACCAGCTTCGGACCATTGGGCATGGCGGAGCGTTTGAACTGGCTCGTCCCGAAAAACCGCCGCAGAAACACTTCCAGCCAATGCCGGATCTCGCCCAGGTTGTAGGCAATCTTCCGGTCCTGTGGATAATGCTCGGGCCATGTTCCGCGGGACGCATCGCTCCAGGCCACCTCCGCCAGAAACGCGATCCGCGACGGCCTGAAGCCGTGACGCAGAATATGATAAAGTGTGAAATCCTGAAGCGGGTAGGGTCCGATCGTCTGTTCCGTGCTCTGAACGCCCTGTCCGGTATCGGGCACCAGCTCCGGCGTGATCTCCGCATTGACGATCCGCTCCAGAACCGCACCCACTACACCGTCACCCAGTTTTCCATCCCGCGCCAGCCAGCGGATGACATGCTGGATCAGCGTCTTCGGCATCCCGGCATTGACGTTGTAATGGGACATCTGGTCCCCCACCCCATAGGTGCACCAGCCCAACGCCAGTTCCGACAGATCCCCTGTCCCGATGACGATTCCATTGCGGTAATTGGCGATCCGGAACAGGAAATCCGTCCGCAGACCCGCCTGCACATTCTCGAACGTAATGTCATGAACAGGCTGCCCTTCGGCAAAAGGATGACCGATCCCCGCCAGCATCGTCTGCGCCGTCGGCCGGATATCCAGCTCGTTCACTTCAACGCCGAGCGCCTCCATGAGCGCATGGGCCAGCGAGCGGCTCTCCGTTCCCGTCGCAAAACCGGGCATCGTGTAGGCAAGGACATGCGTTCGCGGCCAGCCAAGCTCATCCGCCGCCCGCACCGCCACAAGCAGCGCCAGCGTGCTGTCCAGACCGCCTGAAACCCCGATCACGGCTCGCTGCGCCCCGCTCGCCAGCAACCGCCGGCGCAGGGCGCTGACCTGAATGGTCCAGCCTTCATAGCAGTCCCGCGCCAGCGTCCGCGCATCGGACGGCACGAACGGAAACCGCACGACCTCCCGTTTCAGCCCCAGATCCGTCATGGGCGGAGCAAGCGTGAACCCGACGGTCCGGAACGCTTGGCCCGGCTGCCCGAACTGGCCCGTCCGCATCCGCTCCTGCCGCAGCAGATCCAGATCCACATCCGCCACCACCAGCCGCTCGCCCTGCGGAAAACGGTCCGATTGCGCCAGAAGCCGCCCGGCCTCATGGATCGAGACCTGCCCGTCCCAGGCCAGATCGGTCGTGGACTCCCCTTCACCCGCCGCCGCATAGGCATAGGCTGTCAGCGTCCGCATGGACTGCGCCTGACACAGAAGCGACCGGTCATCCGTCCGCCCGATCGTGACCGGAGACGCCGACGGATTGAGAATGACGGTCGCCCCCGCTTCCGCCAGCTTCCCGCTCGGCGGAGACGCGACCCACAGATCTTCACAGATCTCCACGCCCAGCGTCAGCCCGCGCATATCCTCGGCCTGGAACAGCAGATCCGCCCCGAACGGCACGTCTTCGCCAAACAGGCGGATCGTCCCGGATGTCTGAAGCCCAGACGTAAAATACCGTGGCTCGTAGAATTCCCGGTAACGCGGCAGATGCGATTTCGGCACCACACCCAGCACGCGCCCGCAATGCACCACCGCCGCACAGTTATAGAGCAGGCCCCCCCGCACCAGCGGCAGCCCCACAACCACGACGGACAGCAGATCCCGAGACCCCGCGACCACCCGCCGGAGCGCCTCGACCGCCCCGTCGAGCACCACGTCCTGAAACCGCAGATCATCCAGCGTGTAGCCCGTCAGCCCCAGCTCCGGAAACACCACCGCCGCCACACCCTGCCGGTCACAGTCGCGCAGAACCCCCAGAACCCGCTCACCATTCTTCAGCGGATCGGCAAGCGTCACCGGCAGCGTGCAGGCGGCGATCCGGGCGAACCCCTGATGATACAGGGAGCGGAACAGGGTCATGATGGTCCTCCGGCAGGCAGGATGGCCGAACACAGGCATCCGACCCATGGAAATATCGAAAAGGGGCTTCCCAGACTCAGCCCCCGAATAAAACGGACGTTGCGAAAATGAACCTGTTCACTCCGCCGCCGTTCAGCCTTCTCACACCCCGCCTCTCCCTCAGAGGGCGCTACTGACAAAGGAGACAGTCCCATGGACCTGCTACGCTGGACCATTGCCTTCCTTATCCTCGCCTTATGTGCTGCGGTGCTGGGCTTTGGCGGAATTTCGGCAGATTTTGCCTATATCGGCAAGATCCTTTTCTTCATCTTCCTGGTGCTGCTGATCATCAGCCTTGTCTTCGGGCGCGGACGCGGCACGCGCCTCTGATACGGCCTCTCAGCGTCGGGAGCGGCCCATGCGGAAGCTCCCGACCAGAGCCACCACGAACACCACAACCGCATACAGACCGCCCAGCTCCGTCATGGAGACGGGCAGACCGAACAGGTAATCCGGCGAATCACACGGCTTGTTCGGCCGTGCGGGCATCGCCGACATCCAGTCCTTGAAGTTGCCCCCGTGAAAGACCGGCGCCCTGCATTCGGGTGCCGGGCTGGGCCAGAACTTGTGCTCCACGCCCGCATGCAGAACCGCCAGCCCGATACTGGTCATCAGGCACAGAAGCCCGAAGAAAATCCCGTACCGGGCATAGCGCTTCGGCAGCACGATCGTGACAATCCCAAGCCCGATCAGCACCCACCACGGACGCCGCTCCCACAGGCACAACTCGCAGGGCGCAAGCTTCAGCCAGTGTTCAGCAAACCAGACGACCCCGAGCGCCACCAGCCCCGCCAGAACATACAGACCACCCAGCGCAGACGTTGAAACGGGGCGGTATGTTCTGTTCAGTGGCACGGACGGATCGCCTCCAGGCTATCAAGAAACTGCTTGGACCAGCTCCCCGCCGTATTGCGGGAAACCTCGTCATACATCGCGGACCATGCCGCATGACGGGCGTGCACGTCCATGGTCAGGCCGATATGAAGCGCATCGGCCATCCCTTCCGCATCCAGCGGATTGATCAGAAGCGCCTCGGGCATTTCCGGAGCCGCCCCCGCAAACCGCGACAGCACCAGCACGCCAGGATCGTCCTCGTCCTGCGCCGCGATGAACTCCTTGGCCACAAGGTTCATGCCATCCCGCAGCGGCGTGACAAACCCCACATCCGCCATCCGGTAAAGCCCGGCGAGAATATGCCGCCCGATCGGCCAGGTCGTGTACCGGATCGGCACCCAGTCCGGCGTGCCATAGGCGCCGTTGATCGTCCCGACCAGCCCGTCCAGCTCTTCCTTGAGCAGGCGATAGCTCTCCACGCCCCCCCGTGACACCGGAGTAACCTGAAGGAACGTCACCTGCCCGCGATGCTCGGGATAGTTCTTCAGCAGAGCCTCGAAGCCCTTCATCCGCTCGGGCAGACCCTTGGAATAATCCAGCCGGTCCACCCCCATGATCAGGCGCGTCCCCTCCAGCGTATCCATGATCTTCACCACCTCGTCGGAGGAAGCGCTTTCGATCGCCTGCTGACGGAAGCTGACGGGATCGATCCCGATCGGCACGGCCTCGACCGCTGCTTTCAGGCCATAGACCTCGAAACATCCTTTGAGATTGGTCGCGTCCTCAGGCGTCTGCACCCCGATCAGGTCACAGGCCGCCAGGCCGCTCAGCAGCATGTCGAGCCTGGGCAGCAGACGCGCCACGCTCCAGGGCGGGAACGGAATATGCAGGAAGAACCCGATCCGCCCCGTAACCCCCCGGTCCCGCAGCATCTTGCCCAGCGGAAACAGGTGATAGTCATGGATCCAGACCGTATCATCCGGCTCCAGAAGCCCGACCAGACGATCCGCGAAGACCTCGTTCGCCTCATAATAGGCGTCGCAGTCCTCACGGGTGTAGCGGATCAGGTTGGTCCGGTAATGGCACAGGGGCCACAGGACGCCGTTGGAAAAGTTCAGATAGAACCGGTCATACTGCCTCTGCGTCAGGTCGAACGTCACGTAATTGACGTTCCCCACCTGCTCGCTCTGGACCGGCCGGTCGGCCGCATCCGCATGCTGATGGCCCGACCACCCGAACCACAGGGTCTCCTGCGTCTGTACCGCATCATACAGACCAACCGTCAGCCCCCCGGCAGGCTGCGTACGCTCCCCGGGGGCAGGCGTCCGGTTGGAAACAATGATCAGGCGCCCCATCCGTGTCCCTCCGACAGATCATGCAGCCAGCGCCGGAACGTGGCCGCATCTGGAAAATCATCGGGAATGAGCCAGCCTGCGCCCCCCATCTGGCGCGCAGCCCTCACCCCGTCGCGGTCCGTGACGTCATCACCGGCAAAAACCGGAAGCCGCCCGGCAAAAGGCGGCTCCGCCATCAGTTCCCGCAGCGCCTTGCCCTTGTCGATCCCCAGTGGCCGGAGTTCGATGGCCATCTGGGCATCCTGAAGGTGAAACCCCCGGTTTTCCACCGGCCAGGCCGACGCCAGCTCCCGAAAAGCGGATTCCGCTTCGGGCGCACGACGGTAATGCAGCACCATTCCAGCTTTTTTGTGTTCAACACTGGCGCCGGGATGATCTGCCGCAGCCTTTTCAACAGCCTGCACCCATTCGTCGGGCACAACGGGCAGTTCCCGCTCCCGTAATGCCTGGCCGGGCGCGTGGCGCATCATCACGCCATGCTCGCCGGCCACAGCATGGGGGATATCGGGCAGGAAATGATCGATCTGAGCAATGGGCCGGCCGGTAATGATCGCAAGCGCGCCATCGAGCATATCCCGAAGACGCAGCAGATCCGCCGCGAGCCCTTCCGGCACCCGGACACTTTCCGGAGTAGGCGCGATATCGACAAGCGTTCCATCGAAATCAAGCAGCAGGGCTGCCCGGGACGGGGGAAAGGGAACCTGAATCATGAAGCTGTCATTTCTTCCTGTTTCTGGGTCATTCCGCCCCATCCCACCTTTATTCGAGGCCGGGATCAGCCTCGGGAGGTGACAGGGGCTGCCCCGAAGACTGCGCTGGCATGGCCGGAGCAAGGGACGGCGCCGCACCGCTGGGAGGCGCGAGCGGAATGGGATTATGACTATCCGGAGCAAGCGGTACAGGACCGCCTGAGGCAGAACCGGGCTGGGATGCCGGAGCATCGCCCCCCTCTTCCACCGGAACCTCCGCACTGGCGAGCACGGGTGCCTTCACCACAGGCAGAGGCCCCGCCTGAGGTGCCGTCGGCGCTCCCGCACAGGAAACAACGCGCACATCGTACAAAGGGCTGCCATAAGTTGCGACAGAAGGCTCCTGAGCCAGCATCCAGCCATCAAAAGGCGGCCGCTGCGGATCGCTGCTGTCCTTCAGATGCAGCAGGGCTCCGGCATCCGACGCCAGCGTCTGCGGCCGGCTGACACAGGCTTCAACACCCACGGAAAGACCGTGATAGGTCGCGCTCCCGCCCACGGGAATCGTAAGAAGCTCCAGATGGGCGTCCAGCCTGTCCAGCACACGCACCACGGCCTGCGACTGTCCCTGCCAGGTTGCAGCCGGATACATCGCCGGAGGCGCCACACCTGTCGCGGCCCGCGCGCCTGAAATCCCGGCCAGCAGAATCATTCCGGCAGCCCCGCATGGCAGAACCCGGTCCGACCAGAGTTTCATCATGACTCTTTCTCCTGAGCCCCACCCTGGAGCGGGCTCTTCAGATCGGACAGCATGGCCTGAAACGTCTGCAGCATCGCCTGAGGCGCAACCCCCATCAGAACCCCGTCATCAAATGCATCCTGAAGGGCCTGACGCAGCTCGGCATCGTTTTCCCGCAGGATCTGGACCTTCTCCACACAGGACACGGGATTGCCCTCGTGGTCGACCCACAGAAACGCATTTTTCTGCGCATCCGTCATGACTCAGGGCTCATCCGCCAGACTGCCCGCCGCCGGCTTTCCCGCAGCGGCCTTCTGGCTCTTCTGGAGCGAATCCGTCACGGAGAAAATGAACTTGCTCAGAAGCTGTTCCAGACTGATGGAGCCCTGCGTCTCGGTCATGACACCGCCCGGCTTCACCACCGAATCCGCTCCCCCCGGAGACAGCGCGATATACTTCCCGCCCAGCAGACTGTCAGACGTCACAATCGCAGCAGAATCCGTCGGCAGCTTCACATCGGGCGCGAGCGTAAACGTCACCTGAGCCTGAAAACTCTTAGGATCGACCACGGCGCCGGTCACATGCCCCACCGTAATGCCAGCAAGCCGCACATCGGAACCGACCGTCAGGCCGTCGATCTGGCTGAAGGACGCATGGACAGGGTAGCCCCCGTCATCGCTCTGATGGTGCCCGACCATTGCCGCGACCAGAAGACCCGCAAGGCAGGCAAGGACAGCGAACCCGGCCAGAAGCTCCAGCCGGTCATGACGGACCGTGACAGCGCTCATGACGATACCCTCGTGAAAATCATCCTTCCAGCACTACCCGACTCCGCTTCGCGCGTCCAATCCTCCCGCAGAAATCGTCCCTCGGCAGGCCCTGGGAAAATGTTATCCCCCATATCCCCATGTTCCCGCCCATTAGCGGCCTTCCGGAGACCCTTTTCCGGCTTACGGGCCCACGGGCGCAGGGCGTAGATTCGCAGCATGACAGCTCGCCTTCACTGGACCGGCGTTCGCATGAGGACGCTTCAGGTCATGACCGACCCCGACGACAGCGCCCTGCGCTCAGTCACCCTTCCTGCCGCCTGGGATGACGAGGCCGCGCAGGCCCTCGCCCAGATCACCCTGAACGGTGGGCCGGTCAGACTTGCCGCGGAGGCAGCCCGCTGGGTGGACACGATCGATGCGTGCCCGCCCCTCCCCGGCACCCCGGCCAACACGCCGTCGCCGGGCCGGAGCCTGTCCTATCTTCTGCTGATGCAGCAGATGGCGCCCAATACCGCGCTGTGGCAGTGCCAGCCCGACCAGACGCCTGGCTTCACCATCCGCCTGTCCAGCTTCGTGCAGGAGACCGGATTCGCCGCCGAGCATTTCGTCGCCTGCCTCCGTCTGGCCTGCGACGCCCTGCGACGCCTTCACGCCGCGACCCGGATCGAACGCACAGGTGAGCTGCCCCTGTTCGATCTCCCCGCGAAACCGGAAGACGAAGCCGCAGGACTCGTTCTCCTGACCGATCTCGATGCCTGCCTGGCAGCACTCGGTCTCGACTATGACAGTGACGACGCCCGCAATGCCGCCTGCGCCATGGCCGCGCTCACCACCACCGTAGCCCGCGCCGGAACGAAGCTGCCCCCGCCTTCCATTCCGGAATCGCCCCTGTCAGGGCTGCGAACCCTCGCATCCTCTGTCTGTGCTGCCGAAGAGGGACGGCATTTCTGCCCGATCGAAACCGGATTTTCCTCCCCGGCCCCGACCGAAGGCCTGCTGGGCGTCGAAACCTGCGGCCTCGCCCCGGCCTTCTCGCCCCTGCGCGAAGATGGACATCTGCGTGCGTCCACGCTGGCCCGGCTGGCTTGCCGTGGCCTGACGCCCGAATCCGCCCTGGCGCTTGCACTGGCTGGCGAGACCCCGCTGCCGCCCGTTCGTCCGCAGGCTCAGGCGGCCATGCACGCCGCCGTGAAGAACGTCGTGGACTTCCTGCCGGCGGTGCCGGAACCCGATCTGGCCGACCTTCAGGCCAAGCTGGCCCGTGGCGTGCGCCGCCCGCTCCCCATGCGCCAGACCGGGTTCACCCAGCGCGCGGCCGTGGGCGGTCACAGTCTTTTCATGCGCACCAGCGAGTTCGAGGACGGCACGCTCGGCGAGATCAGCCTCACCCCGCCCCGCGAGAGCCCAATGGCCCGCGGCCTGATGGACTGCCTCGGCCACGCCGTCAGCATCGGCTTGCAATATGGCGCTCCGCTGGAGGCCTTTGTGGAACGATTCGCCTATACGCGGTTCGGACCCGCAGGCACTGTTGAGGGCGATCCGTCCACGGCTTACGCGACCTCCATGCTCGATTATGCCTTCCGCACCCTGTCGGAAGCCTATCTGGGCGAGCACATGCCGGACGCCCCCCGCGTCGAACCCAGTTCGGAAGATCCAGCCCCCATGCTGCCCTTCGGACGCGGCTCCGGCGAAAGCCCGGAATGGAAGGACCGCGGGCGCCGCCTGAAACTGGTCAGCTAGGGCGAAAACAGGTTTCGATGGCTCCGGCGAGCAGAATACATTGACAGTCAACGGACTCGCCGGTAGCTAGCGCCTGCGCTGAGAAGGAATCCGGTTAAACGACCGGGTAAAAAGGATGCGTACAGGGTAAGGGATCAGACCTCATGGGACACGCCCCTGCCGGTGACGACGGAAACTTCGACGAACGCCTGAGGCGTGCCCGTCAGAAGCTCGATCCCCGCTCAGGGGAATTCGCCGTAACCGACGAGGGCAATGGTGACAGTTCCATGTCATCCCTTGGACTGGCGATCCGCGTGGGAACGGACCTTGTGGCCGGGCTCGCGGTCGGTGTAGCCATAGGCTACGCGCTGGGTCACTGGTTCGGGTACAGGGCTCTGTTCCTGTCCGTTTTCGCCCTGGCAGGATGTGGTGCCGGCATGTTGAATGTCTGGCGGGTTTTGAAGGATTCGGACATGGTGTCCGGACCGAAAGATGACGGGAGAAGCCAGCGTGGCAGCCGGATCGACGATTGACGCGCTCGGACAGTTCGAGCTCCATCCGGTTCTTGGACATCTGGGAGAAGCCCTGCGGTTCTCGCAGTCGCCACTGTTCATGCTGATCGCCGCTGCCGTCGTTCTGGTCTTCCTGTATGTCGGGATGCGCCCCGCCGCCGTCGTGCCGGGCCGCCTTCAGGCCGCCGCCGAAATCAGCTACGATTTCGTCCATGACCTCGCCGTCAGCACGATCGGTGAAAACGGCGCAACGTTCTTCCCGTTCGTCTTCGCGATCTTCTTCTTCATCCTGGCCGGCAACTATCTCGGCCTGCTGCCCTTCTCCTTCACGTACACCAGCCATATCGCCGTGACTTTCGGCCTGGCCATCATGGTGTTCATCATCTCGATCCTTGCCTCCATCCGTTTTCAGGGTGTCGGCTTCCTCAAGCACTTCCTGCCCGCTGGAACGCCTGTCTGGCTTGCTCCGCTGCTGGTGCCGATCGAGATCATCTCTTTCCTTTCGCGTCCGGTCAGCCTGTCGATCCGACTTTTCGCCAACATGGTGGCGGGTCACGTGCTTCTGGAAGTGTTTGCCGGCTTCACGATCATGCTCGCCGGTCTGGGCGCATTCGGCCATGTGCTGGCCATCGCCCCGATCGCGATCAACATCGCGCTGACGGCCCTCGAACTGCTGGTGGGTGTGCTGCAGGCCTATGTGTTCGCCATCCTCACCTGCATCTATCTGCGTGAGGCCGTCGCTCACTGAGCCACACCAGCTTCGCACTAACCCTTTAATCGACCCAACAAGGAACCTGACAATGGACGTTCAAGCCGCTCACGAATTCGGCATCAGCATCGCCCAGGCCGCCCGTGACCTCGGTGCCGGTATTGCCGTTTTCGCCCTCGCCGGTGTCGGCATGGGTCTCGGCAACATCTTCTCGACGCTGATCAGCTCGGTTGCCCGCAACCCGGCCTCGCGTCCGCATGTCTTCGGCATCGGCATGCTGGGCTTCGCGCTGACGGAAGCCGTCGCGCTGTTCGCCCTGCTGATCGCCTTCCTGATCCTGTTCGCCTGAGGTCGAACATGTACCGTACGCCACGCCTCTTCCTGTTCGCCGCTCCGCTTGCGGCCGTGCCGGGCCGTGCCGTGGCTGCGGGCATGCCACAGCTGAACTTCCACGATCCGCTGCTGATCGGACAGGTCGTCTGGGGAGCCGTCATCTTCGGCGGCTTCTATCTCGCCCTGAGCCGCTTCGCACTGCCGCGTGTCGAACGGGTGCTGACCAACCGTCGGACCCGGATCCAGAACGATCTGGATGTTGCCCGCAAGGCCAAGGCTGAAGCCGACCGCGCCAGCGCGGAACTCCTCAGCGCCCGTCATGAAGCAGCCGAGCAGGCCCGCGCCCATGTGGAGCGGATCCAGAGCGAAGCCCGCGCCAACGCGGAAGCTCACGCTGCGGAAACGGCCAAGCGCCTCGAAGCCGAGATCGCCAGCGCCGAGACCCGAATCACCCAGTCCCGTGAACAGGCCCTGTCCAGCCTGTCCGAGATCGCCACCAGCACCACCCAGGATCTGGTTTCGCGTCTGATCGGCACGCAGGACGAACAGACTGTCGCCAGCGCCGTCAAACGCGTCAGCGCCTAAGGAGACGAAGATGTTCCACGATCCCCGGTTCTGGACCGCCCTCGCCTTCGTCCTGTTCTTCGTCATTTTCGGGCGCAAGCTCTGGGTCGCCATCACCGGCCACCTGGATGCGCGCGCCGACAGCGTCCGCCACGATCTCGACGAAGCTGCCCGTCTGCGTCGCGAAGCCGAGCAGATGCTGGAAGATGCCACCCGCGAGCGTGAAAAGACCTTGGCCGAAACACAGGCCATGCTTGCACGCTCCGAAGCCGAGGCCGCCGGTCTGGCAGAACGCGCCCGCAAGGATGCCGAAGCCGCCGCAGCCCGTTATGAAAAGATGGCGCAGGATCGCATTCACGCAGCCGAACGTTCGGCCATCCGTGAGATCCAGGATCGCGCTGCCCAGATCGCCGTTGCCGCAGCCCGCGACGTCGTGTCGACCCGTCTGACGGAGAGCCCCGACATCGCCGCAACCCTGATCGACAAGGGCATCGACAGCCTGCCGGAAGCCCTTCGGCGCTCCGCTGCCTGATCCGATGCCCACCTCCACGGTGCAAGGTTCCTCCCATGACGACGGACAGCCCACAAGGCTCTCCGTCGTCATGGCCGTTCTGAACGAGGCGGAAAACATTCTGCCGGTCTGTCAGGAACTGGCGGACACCTTCGGCGCCGACCCTTCCGTAGAAATCCTTGCGATCGATGACGGCAGCACCGACGCCACCGTCAAAAAACTTCTGGAAGCCCGGCAGACGCTCCTGCCCCGCCTGCGCATCATCAGCCATCCAAAGCGGCTCGGAAAATCCGCAGCACTCCGCACCGGCATTACAGCTGCGAAAGGTCAGTGGATCGCCACCATTGATGGCGATGGTCAGGACGACCCGTCCGCCATCCTGAAAATGCTGGACCAGGCGACATCGGCTCCGGGCACAGCCCCCCTCGTTGTCGGCGTACGGCGCAAGCGCAATGACCGCCTGTCCCGCCGGATCGCCACACGCCTTGCCAACGGCCTGCGTCGCCGCCTTCTGAACGACGGCTGCCCCGATACCGGCGCACCGCTCAAGCTGTTCTCCCGCGACCTCTTCTTAAAGATCCCGCAGTTCGAAGGCGTCCATCGTTTCCTGCCTGCCCTGCTGGGGCATTACGGCGCACCGCTGATCTGCATCGAGGTCCAGCACCGGGCGCGACTGCACGGCAGCTCGAAATATACGAATTTCAACCGGGCCCTCGTGGGAATCCGTGACCTTCTGGGCGTCATGTGGCTTCAGAACCGCACGCACCTGCCCGATCATCTGACCGAACACTGAAGCCGTCACCGGATCCGGACCTTCCGGGATCCTGCCGCATGCCCGGCCTGACAGAACGGCGCGGAGAGTCCCCATGACCCTGAACCTCCGGCATTATGCTCTTCTCGGGCTGCTGGCCTTTCTGCTCGCGCTCCCCGGCCGTATGACGCTTCCACCCCTCGATCGGGACGAGCCCCGCTACATGGAAGCATCCGAACAGATGCTTCTCTCCCACAACTTCATCGACGTCCGCTTCCAGGACAAACCACGCTATCTCCAGCCGGCCGGCATCTACTGGCTGGAAGCAGCCTCGACTGCCGCGGCCGAAAAGATCTTCGGTCCCTCGGTTCTGCGCAAGACATGGCCCTACCGGATTCCAAGCCTCCTTGCCGCAACCATCATCGTCCCCCTGACGGCCTGGATCGGCGCAACTCTCTTCGGTGGCGCAACGGGCCTGATGGCGGCAGGGCTGCTGATGGTCTCAACCCTGTTCGTCGCCGAAAGCCACATGGCGACCATCGACACGGTCCTGCTGCTGGACATCCTGTGCATCGAAGCCGCCCTTCTCTGTGCGCTCACGGATCGGCGAAAAAACCGCCCCACTCATCTACGTGTAGCAGTCGCCTACTGGCTTGCCCTCGGGGTCGGCCTCATGCTCAAGGGACCGGTCGTCCTCATTCCAGGCTTCGGCACGCCCCTGGCCCTGTGGTTTCTGGAAAAAGACCGCTCATGGTGGTCGCGCCTGCGCCCGCGCTGGGGCTGGCTGCTCATGATTGCCCTGGTCGTTCCATGGTGCGTCGCCATCGAGATCATCAGCGGCGGGGACTTCTTTGCCCGCGCGGTTGGGCGCAACTTCCTGGGCAAGGTCGCCCATGGTCAGGAAGCTCACGGCCTTCCTCCCGGCTTCCATCTGCTGGTTTTCGGACTGGCCTTCTGGCCTGGCTCGCTGTTTGCCGCCATGGCCATTCCGGCAGTCTGGAAAAACCGCAAACTCCCGCAGGTCCGCTTCCTCCTCAGCTGGATCGTCCCGCACTGGCTGGTATTCGAACTGATCGCCACCAAACTCCCGCATTACGTCCTGCCAACCTATCCGGCGATTGCCATCCTCACTGCCGCAAGCCTCATGGCATGGCGCCCTCCCACACTCTCACGATGGGCAAAGGCTCTTCTCGGGGTCTATGGCGTTCTGTGGGCGGTCATCGGCATCGGCTTCTGCCTTGCGGGCAGCATCGCTCTATACAAGCTTGAGCACACATTCTCACTCTCCGCCCTGATCGCGCTGGGAGGATCCCTCCCCCTGATGCTCGGCGCCATCATGATGCTCCTGAAGCAGCAGCGGCGACAGGCAGCCTTCTGCGCCATGGGCGCAGCCGTCATTGCTCATGCCGGGCTGTTCCTGAGCGTGATCCCCAATCTCCAGACCATCCGTCTCAGCCCCCGGATTGCAGACCTCTTCGAAGACGTCCGCCCCTGCAATGACAGTGTTTTGATATCGTCATCCTATTCCGAGCCGAGCCTGGTCTTTCTCGTCGGCCCCAATACACAGCTCATCGGCCCCGCAGCCGCAGCCGCATATCTGCACGACCATCCCCAGTGCAGCCTGGCGCTGATCGACTTCAAAGACAAAAACATCTTTATGTCTGCCTTGAAGAAATTTGGAATAAATGTTGTCGAGTATAATAAAATAGAAGGCCTGAATTATTCAAATGGGCACCACCTTAATTTAGAGCTGTTTGCTCCCCTATGACCCTTCCATTTAATATGATCCTACGTGTAGTTTTATGTTCCAACCATAACGAACTCTAACTTCTGGAGATTTTAGTGCCCATCACACGGCCTTCATGATGCTATGGAAATGTTTTCCAGATCAGGTTGCCACTGAGCTGACCCGCTATCATGAAGAATAGTTAGACGAACATCCGCATTTCCCTCTCCTGCAGACTTGAAACCGTTCGGCAGGATACGTCTGTTGACCTAAGTCTCATCAATCATGATGGCCCAACACTTTCAACAATTATACAGCATCGGGTGTGATGCCATAATCTTTCGAAAGTATCACGCCAGCATAGATCATTACTGATACGCAAAAATGACACCTCTTAACGTACAGTAATCCTCTCGCCCCGGGAGCTTCCAACTCTTCGAAAAAAGAGCGACTGATAATCCATCTGGTCGTCAGTCAGCACAGCTCGCTAATCTCACAGCTCCTCACAGAGCCTGAGACAAAACTCCGTCCCGAAGAGAGAAGCGAGCTGTTTCCAAGCTACGTCATTTCTAAAGGCAACCCATATAACTCTGTGAGATCAGGGAAGGTCTTCAGGATCTACCAGATTAAAGAATGTCTGCTGGTCGACAGTAAAATAGCGCGGATAAGATGGGTCGCGTTCAAATAGCGGATCTGAACTCCAGCGTTCGAGCATAGTCTGAGTTTCCAGGAAGAAACGCGTTTCATGTTCGGGTTTGTCATCAGTTCCACGAGACAGACTCTCGTGATGATAAGCAATCGTCTCTGCACTAAAGATAATCCGATACCCCGCCCGACGAATTTTCAAACATAGATCAACATCATTAAAAGCGACTTTCAACGCTTCTTCATCAAATCCGCCGACTTCATCAAAAACAGTACGTCTGACCAGCATAAGCGCCGCAGTAACGGCTGTTACTTCGTGCGAAAGCATGGTGCGGCCGATATATCCATATTCTGATAGCGGATCACCCCGATGTACATGAGCTGCCACACCAGCCGGCCCCACAACTACACCGGCATGTTGAATCGTATCATTAGGGTAAAGCAGCTTGGCACCAACAGCTCCGACATCTTTAAATGCCTGAGCTTCTCCAACCATGCGCTGTAACCACTTTGGATCTTCCACAAATACGTCGTTATTCATGAATACGACATAATCAGATGTAGCCTGAGCTACAGCGATATTGTTAAGGCGAGAAAAATTAAATGGTTCCTCTACCGTTATGACAGAAACATTTTTATGTTTCTGAATTTTTTTGATGAAATCCAGTGTCTCATCACGCACCGACCAATTGTCGATCAAAATAATATTGTAGTTCTTGTAAACCGTATGCTTAAGGATATTTTCGACGCAGGTAAGCGTCGTATCCAGCTGATCTTTAAAGGGGATGATGATGGTCACTGACGGCTGGGTACGCGAGGTCCATTCTACACCATAAAGCGTCAGTCCGCGGATGGACGAAACCTTGGAAGCTATTTTCTGTCGCTTGAGATGGTCGGCCACACATTTTACGCCGGCATTGATCGCGTAAGTTTTCTGGCTCACATCAACAGCTGTGGAATTGGGGGTTTTGCGCCAGTGATAAAGAATTTCAGGCACATGGAAAATTTCTGATGGACTAAGAACTTCCGTTGCTTTCAGTACGAAATCATGGTCCTGCGCTCCGTTGTAATCGGAGTTGAGATGCCCAATCTTCCGCATTGTCGCAGCATCTACCATCGTTAAATGACATATATAATTGCAACCAAGAAGATAACGATAGTTGAAATCAGGTTTGAGATTGGGCTCCAGATAATACCCGGCCTGATCGATTTTATCCTCATCCGAATAAAGGATCTTGGCGCCGGTTTCATGGGCCGCTCGAACCATGACTTCAATAGCGACATCTACCAGAAGATCATCGTGATCAAAGAAGGCAACATACTGCCCTTTGGCAGCATCCATTGCTACATTTGTAGCGCCAGCAATCCCCACATTCTTTTTTAGGGTAATGCATTTGATGCGCGGATCGATTTTGGCGAAATTATTGATGATTTCCGTTGTTTCGCGACTTTTACCCGCATCATCAACGAGGATAAGCTCCCAATTCTGATAAGTCTGATCAAGAACAGACTGGACAGCTGCCTTGAAGTCACTTTCAAGCGGGCGATAGACAGGACAAAGAATTGAGACAAGCGGCGTGAATGCGCTATTTTTTTCTTCACGCACACGCTGTTCAGCCACTCGTTTGTCCAGAAGAGCATAATATTTGCGTGCCCATCGATCATAGTCTCCCAACGTATAGGAACGCTTGGGAACGAGATCACGAAGCTCCTGCCGCAGCTTCGCCATACGTCTGTAAATTTCATCGAGTTCGTTGGTGACGTCGATGATCCGGCTTTCAAATGCATCATCCGCAAAGGACGTTACTATTGGACAGCCATCAAGCTCTATATCATCCGGTTGTGCCAAGACCTTGATTGTATGCTGGCCACTTCCTCTTAGCGCTTGTGGAATGGGGAACTCAAACCCGCAATTGGGATCACACCCCAAGACGGCAGCAACATCTCCACGATAACGGTTTGCGCGTGTCTGTCCGATCCGAATACCATCAACGAGAATTGATAGCACCACACCACCAGTCTCTTCGCCATCTCGCAACTTGCGAAGCACCCAACCGCGAAGTGCCCCCTGTTTCACGCCGTCAACATGACTTTTATAAGAAGGCTTGCGATGGCCGGAAAATATGATCGAGGTCATGCCATCGGATGAAAGTGGCAGAGCGGAACGGTCATCCAGACGCAAGGAAAGCGTATGTTTTTCACCGTTAAAGTAACTTGATGGTATTTGGAACCTGAAACCCAGATTGGCGGTCGGAAGTGAAAACGTTGCCTGAACGTCTTCACGGGGCAAATCGGCAATCGCCATTCCGACTTCCTGCCCATCAATGATTATGTGAATTCTTACAGGAGAAAATTTTTCCAGATTACATGTCGCCCACCCTCGGACGGCACCATCTTCCAGACCGTCAAAATGTCCTTGGAACTGAACTAAGGCTGTTCGAGTTTCTACCGATTTAGACATTCTAACGCATCCACCTTACAAAAATCAGTCAAGGGCATCTCTACCGAAGAGCAAAGTATCCTGCGAGCACTTTCCCGTGAATAGAAAAATTTACCCAATTAAAACACACTACATCAGAACTCTATAAGGGGAGAAGAGACTAGACAATCCCTTATACGCATTAAATATTCCAATAATATGATATTCGAGTGATTTTAAAGCGGATTTAACATCATGTAGTAAAATTGAAAAATTGAATTATGCAGGTTTACTTTAAATTATTAGGAATTTGCGCTACACAAACTCTCTGATTGCGGTAATATCTTCAGTGATATGTTCTATTGCCCGCAAAACAGACAAACCAGAACACACCCAGCTTCCCCTAGGAGATGATAACCCTAAAAATCCAGTATTGATCTCTCCATTACTACAGGAGAAACAATTCAGTCTTATCTATATTTTAAGACAAACGAAAACCGTGGTGGAGCTGAGGGGAATCGAACCCCTGACCTCCTCATTGCGAACGAGGCGCTCTCCCATCTGAGCTACAGCCCCACGGCAGAACAATAGTTCTCTTCTTCTCGCAGACTGTCAAGCAGCCCTGCACGCAAGACGTTGTTCTGTGCTATCGCTATGGCTACAAGCGTTCCTCAACCAGCCTTCCGGCTGCCCTTCCCGACATTCGACGAGGTTTTATATGGTTGCCCTGCATGCCATTATCCTGATGCTGATCCAGGCTTTTGTGTGGATTCTGCTGGCGTACTGCATCCTGTCGATGCTGCTGGGTTTCGGGATCCTGGATATCCGCAACCGGTTTTTCTATTCCATTTTCAACACGCTGGCCCGGATCGTCGAACCTGTCATGGCTCCGATCCGCAGCATCCTTCCCAATACGGGCGGCATGGATTTTGCGCCAATGGTCGTCCTGCTGCTGATCCAGTTTCTGGTCTACCCGGCCGTCAACAGGATCTTCTTCATGCTCGCGACGCATAACAGCTTCTGAAAACGGCCTATCTCAGGGCGCGCCACACCTCTTCCAGCGCTTCAACCAGCGTATCCCGCGTCTCCTGATGCAGCGTCCCATCCGGGCGCTGCATCCAGACCGACCATCCCGTTCCCGGCTGACGCTCCATTTTCACAGCCCAGTCCGCTGGCAGACGGGAGAAAACCCGCTCCATCCGGGCTTCAGCCGTCAGGGGTTTGGCGTAATTATGACCCATCACGAATAGCTTTCGTCTCTCGAACGGCCCGGCGTCCCCGGATCAGGCCGTACCACCCACCGTCAGACCCGAAATCTTCAGCGTCGGCTGCCCGACACCCACCGGCACGCCCTGACCAGCCTTGCCGCAGGTTCCGATGCCAGGATCCAGCGCCACATCGGACCCGATCATGGAAATCTGGTTCATCGCATCCGCCCCATTGCCGATCAGCGTGGCGCCCTTCACCGGACGGATGATTTTCCCGTCCTCGACCAGATAGGCTTCCGAAGCCGCAAACACGAACTTGCCCGACGTGATATCCACCTGGCCTCCCCCGAAGTTCACGGCATAAAGCCCCCGCTTCATCGAGCGGATCATCTCATCGGTGGTCGCGCCTCCTTCCAGCATGAGCGTATTGGTCATGCGCGGCATCGGAGCATGTGCATAGGATTCCCGGCGTCCATTCCCGGTGGATTTCGTTCCCATCAGACGAGCATTCAGCCGGTCCTGGAGATAACCGGTCAAGATCCCATCCTCGATCAGAACGGTCCGGGACGTCGGCGTTCCTTCATCATCAACACTCAGCGACCCACGACGCTCCGGAAGCGTTCCATCATCGACCACAGTCACGCCTGGAGACGCCACACGCTTGCCGATCATCCCCGAGAAGGACGAGGTCCCCTTGCGGTTGAAATCGCCTTCCAGCCCGTGCCCAACGGCCTCATGCAGCAGAATGCCCGGCCATCCCGGACCAAGCACCACATCCATTTCCCCTGCAGGCGCCGGTGCGGCTTCCAGTGTGATCAGAGCCTGTTTCAGGGCCTTGTCGACGGCATCGCGCCACGTTTCCGGCGCCAGCAGACGGTCCAGTTCATAGCGCCCCCCCAGACCACAGCTTCCGCTCTCACGCTGACCGTCCTTTTCCACAACGACAGACACGTTCATGCGCACCAGCGGCCGCAGGTCCGCCACATCGCCGCCGGAGTCCGCGCGCCGCATGATCTGCACGGCCTGCCATTCGGAACTCAGTACGGCACTGACCTGCACCACCCGGGAATCCAGCCCCCGCGCATAGGCATCGATCTCGCTCAGAACTGCTGCACGCGCTGCAAAATCCGTTCCTTCAAGCGGGCGGGAGTCGCCATAAAGCCGCTGGTTCGTCGCCTGCGGTCCCGGCGCCATGATGCCGCTGCGTCCCTGCCGCACGGCACCCACCGTACTGACAGCCCGCTCCAGAGCATCCCGGCTGATATCGTCTGCATGCGCAAAAGCCGTCTCCGTTCCCAGAACAGCCCGCAGCCCGAACCCTGAAGACGTGTTGAAGCTCGCCGAACGGATCGTCCCGTCATCCAGACTGATGCTTTCGTTTTCCCGGTATTCCAGGAACAGCTCGCCATCATCCACACCATCAAGCCCACGATTGACGAGCGCCCGGGCATCGTCACGGGTCAGCTTTGAATCGGGTCGCCCGAAAAACAGGGCATCGGTCGTCGCAAGAGCGCCCAGAGCATCAGCAGCAACAGACATGAGAAATCTCCAGACAGAACAGACCGGCTTTTCCGGCAGACAGATTGAACACAGAGCGGAGCACGACGCAGGACTTTTAAGAAAGGGCCTTTTCCAGCCGTTTCAAGGCCTCCCGCAGGATCTCCGGCTTTTTGCAGAACGCAAACCGGATCAGATTCTGCGGTGGGGCATCCCCCTGCGGGTCATAGAAAGCCGAAACCGGGATCGTGGCCACACCCGCATGTTCCACCAGCCAGCGCGCGAATTCAACATCGCCCCGTCCGGCCGCATGTCGCGAAATATCCGCCACGATGAAATAACTGCCATCCGCCGGCAGCGTCTCAAACCCCAGCCGGTGCAGACCATCCCGCAGCAGATCCCGCTGTATTTCCATCTGCGCTGACAGTCCTTCGTAATAGCTGTCATCCTTGTTCAGCCCGTAAGCCACGGCCCGCTGAAGGTTCGGGGCCGTTGCGAACACCAGAACCTGATGCGCCTTCGCCACCACGGATGCCAGCGCCGCCGGTGCCGTCACATAGCCGACTTTCCATCCCGTCAGGGAAAAGCTCTTGCCCGCACTCCCGATCCGCATGCACCGCTCGCGCATCCCCGGCAATGTCATCAGCGGAATGTGTTTCACGTGAAACGTCAGATGCTCGTAAACCTCGTCACAGATCGCATAGGCATCATGTTCCCGCACCAGATCCGCAATCAGCTCAAGCTCCTCGCGGACAAACACCTTCCCGGACGGGTTCATCGGTGAATTGAGCATGATCGCCTTGGTCTTCGGACCAAACGCAGCCCGAAGCTCCGCCTCCGGTACGGACCAGTGCGGCGGCGCAAGCCGCACACAACGTGGCACCGCCCCCAGAAGCTTCAGAGCCGGCAGATAGGTGTCATAAAGAGGCTCGATCACCACCACCTCATCCCCCGGCTCCACGACCGCCATCAGACACGCCGCCAGAGCCTCCGTCGCGCCAGACGTCACGACAACTTCCGTCGCAGGGTCGACCTCAAGCCCATAAAAACGCTGGTTGGACGCCGCCACGGCCTCACGCAGTTCCGGCAGGCCCGTCAGCGGCGCATACTGGTTGCGCCCGCCGCGCAGCGCATCCGCCGCGACCTGAATGATATCCTGCGGCCCCTCCGTATCCGGAAACCCCTGCCCGAGATTGATCGCCCCATGCTTCACGGCAAGCTGTGACATAATCGTGAAGATGGTTGTCGGAAGGCTCGCAAGATACTGATTGGGCGTTTTCATCAACGGATTCCAGAACTGACGGAAAACAGAAAGCCCTGCACCATCGCAGGCTGAAGGAGCGCTGAAAAGCCTTTCGCACTCCCCTTCCGTTCCATAATGGAAATCCCCTCTCCCGCCCCTCAGTCCAGCCCCTGCGTTTTGCGGCGCATGTCCCGCAACAGGAGCTGCCCCAGTCCCCGCAAAAGAAGCATCGCCAGCACGACAAGGACGATTCCGATACCGCAGCAGAGGATCGCATATCCCCAGGAAAGCGGGATGCCATTCCCGGGCACACCATCCGTCGTAACAGTGATCGAGAACGGGTTGTCGTCCACCACGAAAATATCCTGCGGAACAAAGAGCCGCAGCACGGGCATCGCTGCCAGAAGAAGCCCCATCAGCCCAAGCGCAATCACGACAAATCCGCCGACAAACGCCAGCAGACTCCCCGCCGCCAGCCGCAGAAGAACCCAGAACAGACCAAAGGGATTCGACTGCTGCACACCGACGGACAGTTCATGCCGGATCGTAAAGCGTGCCGCGAGCCTGTCCGGCTTTCCCAGTCTTTCCAGCAGAGCCAGCGCCGCCCCTTCCCCCAGCCGGGCCTGCGCCGCGACCTGGGCCCGCACTTCAGCGACAATCACATCCCGTTCGCTTTCAGGCAGGCTGAGCAGGCCGCCCCGGAATTCGTGCAGGTACCGTTCGAGCGGCAGGGAAAGCAGATCGCTGTCTTTCAGGCCGTCCGGAGATGAGGAAGCAGGCATCATGAGGATATTTCCCAAAAAGAGTCTCGCTGCTCTCTTTGCATGCAAGTTCCGGACCAGATGTGGAAAACTCCGGTTCGCTTCCGAAAGATTCAATCATAAATCCGCCAAATGGCGTAATTTCCCATACTCGACAGACGGGCATTTGTCGCTTAATCGTTTTGCAGCCGTTTACACGATGCAAGGCGACAGATCGATGGCCAAGAAAGCCCCCACTTCCTCTACCGTGAAACCGAAGGCCGCTCCCGCGCGCCGTACCTCGAAGGCTGCAGCCCCCAAGGCTGCTCCCGCAGCAGCTGGCAAGCCGCCCGCCCCGAACCCGCAGGCCGTTGCCCGCGTCTTCGAGATGATCCAGGAGCACGCGGCGGAATTCGTCGATCTGCGCTTTACGGACCCCAAGGGCAAGTGGCACCACACGACCCAGACGGTCTCGACCATCGAAGACGATACCTTTGTTGAAGGCTTCATGTTCGACGGCTCGTCCATCCAGGGCTGGAAGGCCATCAACGAGTCCGACATGGTCCTGCTTCCGGATCCGGAAACGGCCGTTATGGACCCGTTCTCCGCCAAGCCGCAGCTGATCCTGTTCTGCGACATCATCGATCCGAAGACGGGCAACTTCTACAACCGCGACCCGCGCTCGACCGCCAAGCTCGCAGAAGCCTACCTCAAGGAAGCCGGCTTCGGTGACACAGCGTTCTTCGGTCCGGAAGCAGAGTTCTTCATCTTCGACAACGTGCAGTTCGGCACAGGCCCGAACTTCGGCATGTACCAGCTCGACAGCATCGAAGGCCCGGGTGCGTCCCTGAAAGCCTATCCGGAAGGCAACATGGGCCACCGCCCTGTCGTCAAAGGTGGCTACTTCCCGGTCCCGCCCGTGGACAGCGAAAACGACCTGCGCGCCGAAATGCTCTCCACGATGGGCGAAATGGGCCTGCCGATCGAGAAGCATCACCACGAAGTCGCACAGTCGCAGCACGAGCTCGGCACGAAGTTCGACACGCTCGTGAAGTCCGCCGACTTCATGCAGATCTACAAGTACTGCGTGCACAACGTCGCCCATTCCTACGGCAAGACGGCCACGTTCATGCCGAAGCCGATCTCGGGCGACAACGGTTCGGGCATGCATGTCCACCAGTCCATCTGGAAGGACGGCAAGCCGACCTTCGCTGGCGATAAGTATGCCGACCTGTCCGATGAGGCGCTGTACTATATCGGTGGCATCATCAAGCACGCGAAGGCCCTGAATGCCTTCACGAACCCATCCACCAACTCCTACAAGCGCCTGATCCCGGGCTTCGAAGCCCCCGTGCTGCTGGCTTACTCCGCTGCGAACCGTTCGGCCTCCTGCCGTATCCCGCATGCGACCAACCCGAAGGCCAAGCGCGTTGAAGTCCGCTTCCCGGACCCGACCGCCAACCCGTATCTCGCCTTCGCCGCCATGCTGATGGCCGGCCTCGACGGCATCCGCAACAAGATCCACCCGGGCGACGCCATGGACAAGGATCTGTACGAACTGCCGAAGGAAGAACTGGCCCAGATCCCGACGGTCTGCGGTTCGCTCCGTGAAGCTCTCGAAGCCCTCAAGGAAGACCATGCCTTCCTGCTCGAAGGCGGCGTCTTCACCAAGGACCAGATCGAAAGCTACATCGACATCAAGTGGCCGGAAGTCTACAAGTTCGAACACACGCCGCATCCGGCAGAGTTCGAGATGTACTACTCGGTCTGATCCGGGTCAGAACATCACCTTTACGGAAAGCCCGGCCTTCGTGCCGGGCTTTTCTGTTTTCAACACACACTTCAAGACGGCCCGATGATCCCTCCCGCCCTTCAGGCCTTCTCCTCGTCCGCCCTGCCGATCCTCGACATCGCAGGCACGGTCGTCTTCGCCATTTCAGGCGCGATCGAAGCCGCACGCGCACGCCTGACCATCGTGACCTTCATGTTCTTCGCCGCCATCACCGGCGTCGGCGGAGGCACCGTGCGGGATCTGCTGATCAGCGCGCCCGTCTTCTGGATGCACACCTCCGTTCCGATTGCTGCCTGCCTGCTGTCCGCCATTGCCGTCTGGTTCACACCAGCCCGCTTCTGGCCGGCCCGCGCGGTGGAATGGTTCGACGGTCTCGGGATCGCAGCCTATGGCGTGTTCGGCTCAGCCAAGGCGCTGGCTTACGGCATCCCGCTGATCCCCGCGGCTCTCATGGGAATTGTCAGCGCCTGCATGGGCGGTATTTTCCGGGATGTGCTGGCAGGTGTGCCATCCATCATCATCCGGCCGGAACTCTATGTCACGGCCGTCGCCCTGGCGTCAGGAACCTATGTCTCCCTGACAGCCCTGGGTCTGAACACCACGCTCGCGGCAGCCATCGCCGTCCTGGCCGGCTTCAGCCTGCGTGCAGCAGCACTCATCAAAGGGATCGGCCTGCCCCATTACCATCGCTAGGTGACAGGCCTTTCCGGTAGGCTTCAAGCGATCACGTCGAACCCGACGTCTTCCACCACATGCCGCAGCGCCACCGGCGTCACCTTCTGCTCATCATACTGAATGGCAGCCTGGGCCGGATCGAGCGTCACCTGCGCAGACGACACGCCGGGAACACTGGACAGCGCGGACTGCAGCTTGCCCGAGCATCCGTTGCACGACATCCCGTCAACCTTGAACGTCACCATCGAAACCATAAGAAACTCTCCTGTCTTCCAGAGGCTGCTCCGTAAAGCAGTCGATCCCCGAGTGGGACATATTCCGGCAAAAAAGCAAACCGCTTTTTCAGGCTGCGTCGGCAGCGTCGTCCAGCGGCTGAACCTTCATGATCTCGGCCTGAGCGCCACATTTGGCAAGGGCATCCCCCAGAACCTTGAAATGCGGCGCGGCCAGATGGGCCTCAAAACCGGCTTCCGAAGCCCAGACCTCGTTGGCCACGAAGCGCCCGCCCTTCTCGATATCCTTACTGATCACATAGTGGCGGCAGGCCTCTTCCTTGCGGGATGCCACGACACAGGCCGCAAAAGCCGCCTCTGCCGCTGCCGCATGTTCAGCGGGAACCGTGACAACGGCCGTGATGTGAACCGTCTGGCTCATGATGGAACTCCTCATCAACAATGAAGCTGCCCTAAAGCCTCTTCAGGCGACGGACAGCGTTTCACGTGAAACCATACCTCACCCCTTTGTGATAAAGAACCCATGCCGGGTATCCGACCTGAAAGGACCGGACAGCAGAAAGGCGCCTCCCCGAAAGAAGACGCCTTTGCCAAAACACCGAACTGAAAAACCCGTTCAGCCTTCGACGTAGCTCGAAATATCCGGGCAGGAACAGACAAGGTTCCGGTCCCCCCAGGCATTGTCCAGACGCCCGACCGGCGACCAGTATTTCGCCGTATCCACACCACCGGGGAAGCACCCGGCCTCGCGGCTGTAGGAGCGGCCCCAGTCCCCCGCCAGATCCGCCGTCGTATGCGGCGCAAAGCGCAGCGGGCTCTCTTCCATCGCCACACGCCCGGCTTCAACCTCCGCAATTTCCGCACGGATGGCGATCATCGCATCGCAGAAGCGATCCAGTTCGCCCTTCCCTTCGGATTCCGTCGGCTCGATCATGAACGTTCCCGCCACCGGGAAGCTGACCGTTGGCGCATGGAAGCCGTGATCGATCAGACGCTTGGCAATATCGTCCACTGTCACGCCGACCGCATCCTTCAGCGGCCGCAGATCCACGATGCATTCATGCGCCGTAAAGCCGTTCGTCCCGCGATACAGAACCGGGTAGTGCTCACCCAGACGCGATGCGATGTAGTTCGCATTCAGGATCGCCATCGTGGTCGCCTGACGCAGCCCTTCATCACCCATCATCATGATGTAAGCGGCAGAAATCGGCAGAATGGACGCCGATCCAAAAGGCGCCGCAGACACCGCAATGCCATGCTGTCCCGGCAGATACGGCGCGAGGTGCTTGCCCACACCGATCGGTCCCATGCCCGGCCCGCCGCCGCCATGCGGAATGCAGAACGTCTTGTGCAGATTGAAATGCGAGACATCGGCGCCATACAGCCCCGGCCGCGCCAGACCAACCTGCGCATTGAGGTTCGCACCGTCCAGATAGACCTGCCCACCCGCAGCGTGAACCAATTCGCAGATCTCGACGATCCGCTCCTCGAACACACCATGCGTAGACGGATAGGTGATCATGATGGCCGCCACGCGCCCGTCATGCTGCGCGATCTTCGCCTTCAGATCCTCGACATCCACATTGCCGTTCTCATCGCAGGCCACGACAACAACCCGCATCCCGGCCATCTGGGCCGACGCCGGATTGGTCCCGTGTGCGGAGGCCGGAATCAGGCAGACGTCGCGGTTCTCATCCCCACGCGCGCGGTGATAGCCACGAATAGCCAGAAGCCCGGCATATTCGCCCTGCGCGCCGGAATTCGGCTGAAGCGACACGGCATCATAGCCCGAAATCGCGCAAAGCGTGCGCTCCAGATACGTGAACAGTTCGGCATAGCCCTGAACCTGATCCGCAGGCGCAAACGGATGAATCCGCGCGAATTCCGGCCAGGTGATGGGGATCATCTCCGCCGTCGCATTGAGCTTCATCGTGCAGGAGCCCAGCGGAATCATCGTCCGGTCCAGCGCCAGATCCTTGTCAGCCAGCGCGCGCATGTAGCGCAGCAGATCCGTCTCGGAGCGGTGCGCATGGAACACCGGATGCGTCAGCAGCGGTGCCGTCCGCGACAGGGCTTCCGGCAGCGCATCAGCCACATCGAGCGCCTGTTCGATGGCCGATAGATCCGCCCCTTCGCCCGCGAACGCTGCCCAGACCGCGCGGATCGTCTCCGGGGTCGTGGTCTCGTCACAGGACATGCCGATCCGGCCATCCCCTGCATCGCGCAGATTGATGCCAGAAGCCACGGCGCGCGTCAGAACCTGCGGCGCGGACGCGCCCGCCTGAACGGTGATGGTGTCGAAGAATACATCCGTCTCGACCGTCGCACCCAGAGCCTTCAGCCCGGCGGACAGGATCGCCGCCATCCGATGCGTGCGTGCGGCAATCGCTTTCAGACCTTCCGGGCCGTGATAGACCGCATACATGGACGCGATAATCGCCAGCAGCGCCTGCGCCGTGCAGATGTTGGACGTCGCCTTCTCGCGGCGGATATGCTGCTCGCGCGTCTGAAGCGCCAGACGATAGGCCGGCTTGCCCGCACTGTCGCGCGACACACCCACCAGACGCCCCGGCATATGCCGCTTGAACGCATCGCGCGTCGCCATGAACGCTGCATGCGGCCCACCGGCGCCCATCGGCACGCCATAGCGCTGCATCGAGCCGATCGCGATATCCGCACCCAGCGCGCCCGGGCTTTCCAGCAGAACCAGAGCCAGCGGATCACAGGCCAGAGCCGCAATCGCACCCTTTTCGTGCAGCGCCGCGATCACCTTGCGTGGATCCCGAACCTGCCCCGAAGACCCCGGATAGGACAGGAGCGCTCCAAACACGGAGGACGCATCCAGATCCGTTTCCGGATTACCGACCACAACGTCCCAGCCCAGCGGCTCGGCCCGCGTGCGGATCACGGCAATCGTCTGCGGGTGCGTATCGGCATCCACGAAGAACGCCGTCGCCTTTGACTTGCCCACGCGCTGCGCCAGCGCCATGGCTTCCGCACAGGCCGTGCCCTCGTCCAGCAGGGACGCATTGGCGATGTCGAGTCCCGTCAGATCCGCCACCAGCGTCTGGAAGTTCAGCAGCGCCTCAAGGCGTCCCTGGCTGATTTCGGGCTGATACGGCGTGTAAGCCGTGTACCAGGCCGGATTTTCCAGGATATTCCGCTGGATAACCGGCGGCAGCACCGTATCGTAATAGCCCTGCCCGATCATGGACGTCAGAATCTGATTGCGCGAGGCGATCTGCCGCAGACGCGCCAGTGCATCCTGCTCGGTCAGGGCAGCACCAATCCCATGATCCCCGCGATCGAGAATGGCGGCCGGAATGGTCTTATCGATCAGGTCATCAAGGCTGGAAGCCCCTACGACACGCAGCATCTCTCCGATTTCGGAAGGGCGCGGGCCAATATGGCGGGAGCTGAAATCTTCGGTCTGGGCAGGCCACAAGGTCGTCACAGGCAGGTTCTCTGGCATTTCATGAAAGCAGTGGCGGGCTGAAGAAAAAACGGGGCCTGCCAGCGCAGACCCCGCATCCCCTCAGAGGCTCTTGTACTGTTCGGCCGTCAGCAGGCCCTTGAGGTCGTCCGGGTTGGCCACCGTCATGCGGAAGATCCAGCCCTCACCTTCCGGATCCTTGCCCACCAGCGTCGGATCATCGGACAGCGCGTCATTGAAGCCGGCCAGCGTGCCCGCAACCGGCGCATAGATGTCGGACGCCGCCTTCACGGACTCGACGACAGCCGCAGCATCACCGGCGACAACTTCCGTGCCCTCATCCTTGGCTTCGACGAACACCAGCTCGCCCAGCTCTTCGGAGGCATGTGCCGTGATGCCGACAGTGCCCTGGTCGCCATCGACGCGGATCCATTCATGGGACTTCGTGTAATAGGTCGTCATTGCTGCTTTTTCCTGATCTGAAGTTCAACTGTAAGTTCAGCGCTTGAAGCCGGGTGCCACGAACGGCATCGCCCGCACATGCAGCGGCACATACTTGCCCCGCAGTTCTGCAAAGACGGGCGTATCCACCGCCGCGTGATCCGGCGTGACATATCCCATCGCAACAGGAGCCTTCACGCTCGGGCCAAACGCCCCGGACGTGACCACCCCGATTTCCTTCTGCCCCTCGGCATCGGCAAAGAGCTTCGCCCCCGCCCGCACCGGAGCCCGGCCATCCGCAACCAGCCCGACGCGCTTGCGCGTCACGCCATCACGCGTCTGCTTCAGCACAACATCCGCACCCGGATAGCCGCCCTCACGCACACCGCCTTCACGACGCGCCTTCTGGATCGCCCAGCCCAGCGACGCCTCAACCGGCGTGGTCGTGACATCAATGTCATTGCCATACAGGCACAGCCCGGCTTCCAGACGCAGCGAATCCCGCGCGCCCAGACCGATCGGCAGCACATCCGGCTGCGCCAGGATCGCGCGTGCGACCTTTTCGGCATCCGCGCCGGCACAGCCGATCTCAAATCCGTCCTCGCCCGTATAGCCGGAACGCGACACCGTCACGGGCACACCGGCCAGCTCGGTCTCGATCACATCCATGAAGCGCATGTTCTTCACGGCCGGGCAAAGCGGCGCCAGAGCCGCTTCCGCCGCCGGGCCCTGAAGCGCCATGAGCGCACGGTCGAACTGGCGCGTCACGACACAGCGATCGGACAGCGCCTTCTCGATCCGGTCCGCATCCTGAACCTTGCAGCCCGCATTGACGACAACCAGCAGGTCCTTGCCCATATTGGCGACCATCAGGTCATCTAGAATTCCGCCCTTCTCATTGGTCAGCAGCCCGTAACGCTGACGCCCGGCGGCAAGTCCGACGAAATCAGCCGGAACCAGCGTCTCCAGAGCCGCAGCGGCGTCCTTCACGTCCCCGCTCTTCGCAGCAATGCGGATCTGCCCCATGTGGGACACGTCAAACAGACCGGCCTTTTCGCGCGTATGCAGATGCTCGGTCATCAGCCCGGCCGGGAACTGGATCGGCATCTCGAAGCCCGCGAACGGCACCATCTTCGCGCCAAGTTCCAGATTCAGATCATAAAGGGGAGTACGCTGGAGGGAATCGCTCATGGGGAAAGCCCGGTCCATTCTATCTCAAGACGTGAAGATGCAGACGCCCCCGGCTCCATGCTGACGCAGCCGGAAAAACGTCGCCCCTTCTGTCCTTTCGCCTGAGATCGCTATCCCGTCGGCGGATGCGAAACCGCACCTCTCTCCAGAATGTCCTGACCGCCTCGGTCCTTTGGCCTGAGAGTTTCCGGGGCGGTTGCTCCTTCGGCGCCAGCCTGACGGCTGGTCTCTCCCGTGTCGGTCAGTTCGATCCTGCCAGTTTCCGAAAAACTCCGCAATCGTTACGATCGCTCATGCGTTGTGTCTTTTGCCCTGCAACACGCAAAGGAGAACATCATGGCTGGCGAACTGACGGTCATTGCCGAATTCGAGACCACACCCGCGACCTATGAGAAGTTCCTCGAAGCCTGCGCCTATGACAGCGAGCGCTCCGTCGCCGACGAATCCGGCTGCCACAGCTTCACGGTTCTTTCTCCCGAGACGGAAGCCGACACGGTCATCCTCGTGGAAGTCTATACCGACCGCGCCGCCTTCGAAGAGCACCTCAAGACCCCGCATTTCGGGGTGTTTGCAAAAGCTGTAAAAGACCTGGAGATCAAGGAACGCAGTGTCCGCTTCCTGAAGAAGAGAGCCCCCTGAACAATGCATCTGTCGAACATGAAACGCCTTCTGACCATCACTCTTCTGTGCGGCACGGTTTCCGCCTGCGCCTCACACCCGCAGCACAATCCGCGCCAGCGCCTGATCGGCATCCCCAACCCCGCCAGCGTCTACTGCACGCAGCAGGGCGGCCGCCACGGTGACGTCCGGACTGCCGGCGGCGAAACGGGTATCTGCACCTTCCCGCCCAATCAGGTCTGCGATGAATGGACGCTCTATCGCGAGCACCGCTGCGTCGCGCCCCTGGCCAAGATGACGCCCTGATTTTCCAGCCCGGCCAGCCTGAAAAGGCCAGCCGGGTTTTTTCATTTTCTCAATACATAACATGTTATGTATTCCATCCACATGATCCCCGGAATCCGAATGACCACCCCTTCGCAGCTAAGCGCCCTGACCACGCGCAACAACAGGCTCTTCACGCTCCTGCTGGAACGCGAACTCAAAAAGACAGGCCTCCGAAGCGGTCAGCTCCCCGTGCTGCAGGCTTTGCAGGACGGAAAAACCCTCAATCAGAAAGCCCTCGCGGATTTTGCAGATATCGAACAGCCGGGCATGACAAAACTTCTCGCCCGGATGGAACGCGACGGCCTGATCCGGCGCGAACCAGACCCGACAGACCGCCGCAGCACACTGGTCACGCTGACACCGGACGGCCAGCGGAAAAGCCGGAATATCGTTCCGATAATGGAACACTTGACCAGCACAGCACTCCAGGGGTTCACACCCCTCGAACGCGATATTCTCGTAACACTTCTGGAACGGATAAACAGCAGCCTGAAAAGCCAGCTGTAGCGGCCCGCCCCTTTAATGAAGGGGCAGGCACACGATCATTTTCCGGTTTTCGGAAGATGCTCGGCAATATAGGGCGGCAGGTTGAACGATCCGACATGGATCTCCGGCGTCCAGTAACGCGTCGTCCCCAGGATCTTCGCGGCTTCCGCACGGGTACGGATCTGCTCGACCGTCTGCGTGTTCGGCGCCTGCCCCTTGGAGGCCACACCCAGCGTCATGAACCCGCCGACATAGGTCGGAACAGCGGCCACATACGCGCCAACATGCGGGAAGAACTTCGCGCGACGCAGGCTTGTCTCATACAGCTCATCAGCCTGCATGAACGGCACGCCGCACTGGTTCACGATCAGCCCTTCAGCCGAAAGGATGCGTGCGCAGTTGCTGTAGAACTCGTCCGTGAACAGCACTTCGCCCACACCGATCGGATCGGTGCTGTCGACGATGATCACGTCGAACGAACCATCAGCCGCCTTGGCAACATAGTCGATGCCGTCACCGACAATGACTTCGGCCCGCGGGTCGTTCCACGCATCCCCGGCAATGTCCGGCAGATACTGCTTGGACAGCTCGATCACCGCACCGTCGATCTCGACCATGACAGCCTTCTCGACCGTATCATGCTGCAGGACGCGACGCAGAACGCCACCGTCACCCGCACCGATGATCAGCACGCGCTTCGCACAGGGATGCGCCAGAAGCGGCACATGCGTCAGCATTTCCTGATAGACGAACTCGTCACGCTCGGTGATCTGGATGACACCGTCCAGAACCAGCACGCGGCCGTGGCTGGAGCTTTCAAACACCACCACATCCTGGAAGTCGGATTTTACCCGTGCGAGCTCACGCGTAACGAGAAAGCGCTGTCCCCAGTCCGGGTACAGGGTCTCGTTGAGCCATGTTTCAGCCATGGATCATCGTTTCCTTGTCGGATTGTATTGGAAAAGGACCGGTTTTTACCCGGTCCTTTCATCAGTTCAGGCTGCTTTCGCGGCCTTGTCCTGCACGCGGCCACGCCGCACGGCATCGACCTCGATCCGGCCGGCCTGGAACAGGCGCTGCATCACCGGGATCGACAGGTTCGGGTCACATGCACCGCACATGAACACGTCCACGGCCGCATAATTCCGTTCCGGCCACGTATGGATCGAGATATGGCTTTCCGCCAGCACGATCACGCCGGACACGCCACCATTGGGCGTGAAGTGGTGAAAATGGCTGTGCAGGATCGTTGCGCCAGCCGCCACCGCAGCTTCGCACAGCGTTTCATCGATCCGCATGGGATCATCGAGATTCCGGGCGTCCCAGAAATCGATCAGCAGGTGATTGCCAGCATAACGCTCGCCATCACGCTCAATGAAGTAATCCTTGCGCTCCTCCTCAACGAGGTGAGCTGCGCCGTTCTGGATATCTCTCGGGAGTTCCGATACCATCCCCAGTTGAGCAAGTGCGTTCATCACGTACCCCCAAACCAGTAGACAGCCTGTTGGGCAAAATTGCCCCCTTGGGCCAGGAAGCGCGCTAGTTAGCGGCCCCTCCCCCCTGATGCAAGCACTTTATGGGGTAATTCCCCAATATGTCACATATCTCTGCCGGCCCATGTTCCCACTGCATGAGAAACGGGTTTTCCCTTTCCTGCACACAGGGCTGAGACACGGAACTTTCCTGAATATCCCACGGCAAATACAGTTCGGGCGCCGGATCGCCGGGAAACGAATCCCGGAAATCCCGACGCCCGAAAGAAGCCGAGGCTTCCCCGTTCCGAAGAGCCGAATCCGGCCCTTCGGATTGGTCTGATCAGTTCTTGGCCTTGTCGACCAGCTTGCCCTTGGCAATCCACGGCATCATCGCACGCAGCTTCTCACCGGTCTTCTCGATCGGATGAGCGTCGTTGCGGGCGCGGATGGCCTTGAAGCCAACGCCGCCGGACTGGTTCTCAAGGATGAAGTTGCGAACGAACGTGCCGTCCTGGATGTCCGTCAGAACGCGCTTCATCTCGGCCTTCGTTTCCGGCGTGATGATGCGCGGACCCGTGACATACTCGCCGTATTCGGCGGTGTTGGAGATGGAGTAGTTCATGTTCGCAATGCCGCCTTCGTAGATCAGGTCCACGATCAGCTTCATTTCGTGCAGGCACTCGAAATAGGCCATCTCCGGCGCATAACCGCCTTCGACCAGCGTCTCGAAGCCGGCGCGGATCAGGTCAACGAGACCACCGCACAGGACAGCCTGCTCACCGAACAGATCGGTTTCGACTTCTTCCTTGAACGTCGTCTCGATGATGCCTGCACGGCCACCACCGTTTGCGGAAGCGTAGGACAGGGCGATCTCAAGCGCATTGCCCGAAGCGTTCTGTGCCACGGCCACGAGGGACGGCACGCCACCACCACGCAGGTATTCGGAACGGACCGTGTGGCCCGGGCCCTTCGGCGCGATCAGGAACACGTCCAGATCCGGACGGGCTTCGATGATGCGGAAGTGGATGGACAGACCATGAGCGAAAGCCAGGGCAGCGCCCGGCTTCAGGTTCTTCTCAAGGCTTTCCTTGTACAGCGCGCCCTGGCCTTCATCAGGGGTCAGGACCATGACAACGTCGGCCCAGGCCGCAGCCTCACCCGGCTCCATCACCTTGAAACCGGCTTCCTCAGCCTTCTTCACGGCGGAAGAGGTCGGACGCAGGCCGATGACGATGTCGGAAACGCCGCTGTCCTTGAGGTTGTTGGCGTGTGCGTGACCCTGGCTGCCATAGCCAATGATCGCGACTTTCTTGCTCTTGATCAGATTCAGATCGGCATCGCGATCGTAATACACCCGCATCAGACAGGCTCCTTTTTAAGATGAAACACTGAAGGACCGCGCCCGATGGCGGCAATCCCGGTGCGCGAAACCTCGGCCAGGCCAAGGGGGCGCATCAACTCGATGAACGCGTCGATCTTCTCGGGAGACCCCGTCAGCTCGAACACGAAACTCATGGCCGTCGTATCCACGGGCCGCGCACGGAACGAATCCGCAATGCGCAGGGCCTCCGTCCGGCGATCACCGGACGAGACGACCTTCACCAGCGCAAGCTCACGCCCCACATAGGGCCCTTCTTCCGTCAGGTCGCAGACATCATGCACCGGGATCAGGCGCTTGAGCTGCGCCTTGATCTGCCGGATCACCATCGGCGTGCCCGACGTCAGGACCGTGATGCGCGAGAGCTTCTGCTCCGCATCCACCAGCGCCACCGTCAGGCTCTCGATGTTGTAACCACGGCCGGAAAACAGGCCCACCACGCGGGCCAGCGCGCCACTCTCGTCCTCGATCAGAACCGAGATGACCGAATGTTGGATAGTCTCCGTCATCAGACCAGCATCTTTCCTTCTTCGGTCAGTCCCGCCGCTTCGGAATCCTGATCCGGACCCAGCAGCATCTGGTTATGGGCCGCACCCGATGGGATCATCGGATAGCAGTTCTCGCCTTCCGCCACGCAGATATCAGCCACGACCGGACCGTCATGCTCCAGCATCCGGCGGATCACGTCATCCAGCTCACCCACATGCGTCGCCCGCATTCCGGTCGCATGGAAGGCTTCGGCCAGCTTTACGAAGTCCGGCAGCGCCTCGCTGTAGGACTGCGAATAGCGCGACCCGTGAAGCAGCTCCTGCCACTGACGGACCATGCCCATATAGTGGTTGTTCAGGATGAAGATCTTCACCGGCAGGCGATACTGCGCGATCGTCCCCAGTTCCTGGATGTTCATGAGCGTGGACGCCTCACCGGCGATATCGATCACCAGCGCATCCGGATGCGCCACCTGCGCACCCACGGCGGCCGGCAGACCATAGCCCATCGTCCCCAGACCACCCGACGTCAGCCAGCGATTCGGCTTGTCGAACTGGAAGTGCTGGGCTGCCCACATCTGATGCTGCCCGACCTCGGTGGACACGAACGTGTCACGCCCCGTCTCCTTGGCCAGCTCATACAGACGGCGGATAGCATGCTGCGGACGGATAATGGCCGACGGGTCCATGTCCTGCGTGAAGCCGAAGCCATCCACGCTGCGCCAGGACGCGATCTGGTTCCACCAGGTGGACAGATCCGGCGCCGGCGTATCACCCCAGGCTTCCAGCAGTGCTTCGAGCGTATCGCGCACATCGCCTTCGATCCGCACATCCACCGGCACGATCTTGTCGATCTGGCTCGGGTCGATATCAGCATGGACCTTGAACGAATTGGGCGAGAACGCATCCACACGTCCCGTCACACGGTCATCGAAGCGTGAGCCCAGCGCGATCAGCAGGTCACAGCCATGCGTGGCCATGTTCGCCTCAACCGAGCCGTGCATGCCAAGCATGCCGAGGAACTGCGGATCGGGAGATGGAAACGCACCCAGGCCCATCAGCGTGGACGTCACCGGAAAACCGGTCTTGCGCGCCAGACGACGCAGCAGTTCCGACGCTTCCGGCCCGGAATTGATGATGCCACCGCCCGTATAGAAAAGCGGGCGCTTGGCCGTCTTCATCGCCTCGACGGTCCGCGCGATCGCCTCCGCATCCGGACCGCCCTGATGGCTCAGACGCTGCAGGCGTGACAGCGCAGGCTTCGTCAGAGGCGCCTTGCCGACCGTGATGTCCTTGGGCAGATCCACCAGAACCGGCCCCGGACGGCCCGAACGCGCAACCTCGAACGCCTCACGCACGGTCTGCGCCAGCGTGCCCGGCTCCCGCACGAGATAGTTGTGCTTGGTTGCAGGCCGCGTGATGCCTGTGGTGTCGGCTTCCTGGAACGCATCATTGCCGATCAGCTTCGTCGGCACCTGACCCGACAGGCAGACGAGCGGGATGGAATCCATCAGCGCATCCACCAGCCCGGTCACGGCATTGGTCGCACCCGGCCCCGACGTCACCAGCACTACACCAACCTTGCCCGTCGAACGCGCATAGGCCTCGGCCGCGTGAACGGCAGCCTGCTCATGGCGGACAAGCACATGGCGGATACGGTCCTGCTTGAAGAGAGCATCGTAAATCGGAAGGACAGCCCCACCCGGATATCCGAATATGACCTCCACACCCTCTTCATCGAGAACGCGCAGAAGCACCTCCGCGCCATTCAGCGCCTCGTTGCCTGTTCCTGCGTCTCTTTCAGCAGCCGTCACCGTTTCCTCCCAAGGTATGAGCGGCGGGATTTAGGACGCCCGCGCAGCGGCGTCAACTCGTTCAGATATAAAGTTCTCTATTTTTTCATACTGACTTTCCGATTCTTGCGCAGAATGGGTATATCTGCGCAACGAAATCATCCCGTCATTACCCTTTCCCAGCGCATGATGCCGGAACCAGGTCGCCTGCCGCCGCGTATAGCGTCCAATGGCCAGGACGGCGGATTTCCGCGCTTCCTCAAGCGGGACCTCCCCCCGCAGAACGGCCGCCAGCTCCGGCACCCCGTGCGCACGCATGGCAGGCAGAACCGGATCGAGCCCCCGCGCCAGCAAAGAAGACACTTCTTCAAGAGCCCCGGCCTCCAGCATCTGCCCGAATCTGGAATCGATCGCCCGGCGCAGCCCTTCCCGTTCGGGATCAAGCTGCACGGACACGAACCGGCACGGAGCAGGCGGCAGCCCCGGCTGCGACCGCCACCAGGCCAGCCCACGCCCCGTCCCCGTCCAGACCTCCCAGGCCCGCGAAATCCGCTGCGTATCGTTCGGACGCAGACCCGATGCCGTTTCCGGATCAACCTGCATCAGCCGCGCATGCAGCGCCTCCGGCCCGATTTCCTCCGCCAGATCCCGCGCTTCGGTGCGTGCCGCATCGCCAGGGTCCGGCACTTCCACCAGACCATCCGTCAGCGCCCGCAGATACATGCCCGTCCCGCCACACAGGATCGGCATACGCCCCTCGGCCCAGGCCACATCCATTTCCCGCAGCGCCTTGGACCGCCACCAGGCCACACTCCCCGGCACGGCCGCGTCCAGAACGCCGTAAAGCCTATGCGGCACCGCCGCTTCATCCGCCGCGTCGGGCCGGGCTGTGAGGATGTGCAGATCACGATAGACCTGCATGGAATCCGCATTGATGACCGTGCCGCCAAAGGTCCGGGCAAGGTCGAGCGCCAGTGCCGACTTGCCGGAGCACGTCGGTCCAGCCACAATGATCGCAGTTTTTGCTTCTGTCGTCTTCGGGGCGTTCATTCCTCCCCTCCTGCCACACGTGCCGGACCGTTACGAGATCCCATGTCCCTTCCTGCCGTCCTGACCCTTATCGCTGACCGGAAATCCGGCCCCCTCAAACCCGAGGCCATCGACGTGGCCCGGACGCTCGTCAAGGGCAATGCCCCCATCGTCCTGTCCCCGGGCGAAGCGGTGGATATTCCCTGCCCGCCGCCGCGTCCCGGCTCGGCCAGCGCCGCCACCATCCGCGCAACCCTCGCGCCCTATCGCGTCGATGCCCTGCTTCTGAAAACGCGCGGCCGCCGCCGGGCCGTCCTCGTCGCCGACATGGACAGCACCATCGTCACGGGCGAGACGCTCGACGAACTGGCGGATCTGCTGGGTTGTGGCGAAGACGTCGCCGCCATTACCCGTGCCTCGATGAACGGTGAGCTGGATTTCGAAACAGCCCTTGAGCAGCGCGTGGCGCTTCTGGCCGGAAAACCGGCCTCCGTCCTTGAAAACGTCTGGGCTTCCGTCACACTGACCGAAGGTGCGCGCGAACTCGTGCAGACCATGCGCAAACACAACGGCCGCACGGCGCTCGTATCGGGCGGTTTCACATGGTTCACCCAACGCGTGGCCGAACTCTGCGGCTTCGATGAGAATTACGGCAATGCGCTGGAAATCGAGGATGGCAAAATCACCGGCCGCCTCGCCGGCCCGATCCTCGGCCCCGACGCCAAGCGCGACCACCTCGAACGCCTGACCGCAGAGCGCGGCGTGCAGCTTCGTGCTGCCCTGACGACCGGCGATGGCGCCAACGACATTCCGATGCTGGCCAGCGCCGGACTCGGTCTGGCCTTCCACGCCAAGCCCAATGTCCGCCGCATCATTTCCACGCAGATCAACTTCGCCAGCCTGCGCGCGCATCTCTTTGCGCAGGGCTATCACGCGAAGGATTTCGTGACGGACTGACCGGAACGTCAAAGCTCCGGATATGAAAAAGCCGCCGAAGTCCCGGACTCCGGCGGCTTTTTTCGATCAGTATCCCCAGGTGTAGGGCGGCACCCCGGAATAGGACGGTGCGGCGTAATAACCGGGAGCATAGCCCGGTGCATATCCATAACCGCTGTAGGCGCCATAGCCATAAGGCGAGGCCACAGCCATTCCGGCTGCCATGCCAAGACCGACGCCAAGGCCCCAACCGCCCCAGCCCCAGCCGCCGCCCCAGCCCGGCATGCCCCAGCCATAACCGAACCACCCGGGACCGCCCCATCCGTTCCAGCCACCCCAGCCCGGATAACCCCAGCCACCAAAGCGCGGGCCACCCCAGCCACCGCCCCAGCCGCCGCCACGGAAACCCCAACCCGGACGGCCGCCGCCATAACCGCCACCCCAGCCACCACCGGGACCACCACGGAATCCGCCGCCGCCCATGCCGCCGGGTCCCCCTCCATGGAAACCGCCACCACCCATGCCACCGCCGCCATGGAAGCCACCGCCTCCACCACCGCCATGGCCGCCACCTCCGCCGCCACCATGCTGGGCAAAGGCAGGGAGAGAAATCGAGGACGCCAGCAGGGCCAGCATCAGTGCGGCAGCGGGTCTGTGTGCAAAGGTCATGGCAAGTCTCCTGTGGGAAAGCCTGATCATTTTCCCATATCGGCATTATCAGATCGCGTGGGAAGGTGGCTTTCCCATGACGAAACAACTTGTTTCACGTGAAACATTTCCGTCACCTTCGCCGGCGCCGCGCGCCCAGATGTCCACCAAGGCTCTCCAGCGCCAGTCGAAGCTCCTCATCCTCGATATCCGGCACCTCGATCTGCAGCGGTTTCGGACGCTTCGGCGTCGGCCGCTCGAACGCGACCAGATCCTGAACGATCTTCAGACGCTCGATTCCATATTCCCCCCGCAACCCGCAGGCGACATTGATGCGTTCGATGATCTGTGGCGCCAGATGCTGAAGCTCCATGGCGATCGGTCCCGAACACGCCAGCGTCAGCGTCCCCGCAGAAAGACGGCGCGGCTCGGTCTGCTTTGCCAGACGCGGCCCGACAAAATCCACCCAGTCCATCATCAGTCGCGCCAGAACGGGCGGCTTCTTCTTGAAGACCGGCTGCGTCAGCGCCTGCACGAAAGACCCGATCTGCTTCGCCCCCGAGCGGCGCGGCTTCCAGTTCCGGTCTGACGGCACCCAGCCATCGGGCTCCGGTGCGGCCTTCTTTCGGGACGTGTTTCGTGTGGGGCGCTTGTCCGAACCGCAATCCTTCGTCATATCCGTTCCCGTGACTCCTGATGCATCCGCCCTGCTGCGCTGGTACGACCACCACCGCCGCGTCCTGCCGTGGCGCAGCCTCCCCGGCCATCGCCCGGACCCGTACGCCGTCTGGCTGAGCGAAATCATGCTCCAGCAGACAACCGTCAAGGCCGTCATAGCCTATTACGAGCGCTTTCTCACGCATTACCCGACAGTTCAGGATCTCGCGGCGGCCCCGCTCGAAGACGTCCTGCACCTCTGGGCCGGCCTTGGCTATTATGCCCGCGCCCGCAATCTCCATGCCTGTGCAAAACGCGTCTCCGAACGCGGCGGTTTCCCCGATACGGTCGAAGAGCTGCTGACACTCCCCGGAATTGGCGCCTATACGGCCCGCGCCATCGCCGCCATCGCCTTCGGCCGCCCCGTCGTCCCCGTTGACGGCAATGTCGAGCGGGTCACAGCCCGCCTGAACGCCATCGAAGATCCCCTCCCGGCTTCACGCCCGCTCCTGGCCCGACAGGCCGCGCTTCTGAATGACGATCCTGTGGCCCAAAGCCGCCCCTCCGATTTCGCACAGGCCCTGTTTGATCTCGGCGCCACGATCTGCACTCCGCGCAGTCCCGCCTGCCTGACCTGCCCCTGGCAGACATCCTGCATCGCCCATGCCCGTGGCATCGCAGCACAACTCCCGGCCAAACAGCCCAAACAGGCTCGTCCCACCCGTTACGGCGCGCATTTCCTCCTGCATGACAACTACGGCCAGATCCTCCTGCGCACACGCCCCCCCACCGGCCTGCTCGGCAGCATGGACGAGCTCCCCGGAACCGACTGGCGCAGCACGCCCTGGAGGGACGAAGAAGCCCTCACCCACGCCCCCTGCCTGACCCACTGGGTCCGCAGAGGCGAGATCCGCCATGTCTTCACCCATTTCACCCTGTACCTCACGGTCTACGAGGCTTGCCTTCCGCAGAGCCATAATGCAGGGATCGATTCCTCTTTCGGCACGTTCCGCTCAGCAAAGCGCGCCGCCCTGCCCGGCGTCATGAAGAAATGCCTGGCCCTCACCAAGCAGACCCCGGAGACACGATGACTGAAACATCCCCGACACTGCGCCTGTGGTTCATGGACTGGCATGGCTGGATGCTCGACCACGATCCACTGAAAGATGCTCCGACCCGCACCCCTTTCCAGCCAGGCCGCCTTCCGGGACTCTGCGCCCTTGTTCCGGCAGCCTTCCAGTTCCCCTGCCGCCCCTTCATGGAAAAACGCGTGTCCATGCCCCGGGCTTTCCCGGAAATGGAAATGCAGGAACTGCCCCATAACCGGGTCGCATTCTTCCTGCCCAGGCATGAGACCTACCTGATCAGCGTTCCTTTTGGTTCCGGCCTCGTGGATTACTATTCCCCGTCGCAAAAAGAGTGGGAAACCTTTCTTCCCCTGACTCTGGAAATGCTGCGCGGACTTTCCCTGCTCGTAACGCCCGCTGCCCTGAAGCTGGAAGACGACACCGGCGAAGAGCTGCCGACTCCGGCCCTGCACGAGCAGATGACCCTCCGGTTCGGCGAAAGAAACCTTCCCCTGTTCCTGAACACCGATGCCCTGACCCGGATCGGCCAGATCATGCCCGGCACAAGCGCCTCAATCGAGCTGACATGGCAGATCGATACCGCCCCGACCGCTGTCACCGTTCACCATCAGACGGCCCCGACGTCAGCACCGGAAACACTGTAAAACCAGAGACACAGCCAGTCCCGGAAGAGTCATCCGGGACGTCTCGACGCTATTTCCAGCCTGAAATACCGGAACCAGACCTTTGTGGTCCTCATCCGTTTCACGGAAGCCTTCCGGCTGTATTCAATTCCCCCTCATGAGAAAGGGTTTTTTCAATTAATTGTAATGTTTGATTGATGTCCTTCACATGCGGGATTTTTGTTCTAAACATTCCTGTGTCTGGAGCAGACAGGTATTTCATACGAAGCCGGTCTGTTTTCCGGCTGTCATGGGAAGATATGTCATCTAGAGGTTCTTTTCTTGCCGTTTCTGGGGCCCGTCATGACGGAACGGGCCGTCTCTTCTGTTATACTACCCATTATTTAACGACAGAAAATCGCACACCTATAGTTCCCGGTTTTTCCAACGCCCCTGACGGCACGTCACCTTTCAGCGTCCTGCTCCAGACACCTGCCCCCGAACTCCGGATGGCCTCATACGCTTTTCCCGGACAGGTCCAGGTTCCTTCCCGACACCACTGTTGTCCCAATGGCTACGCGGTCCTTCCGGATACCCGTGACCTGTCACCTGCCTTTTTCGGTCAGATGACTGCATGGTCCTGTCAGCAAGGCAGATCATCCAGTCATCTGACCGTCCCTATGGCTCCTGAGGTACTGAAATCATGACTTATACTGTCGGACATTATCTTGCCGAACGACTGACACAGATCGGCCTGAAGCATCATTTCGCCGTTGCCGGCGACTACAACCTCGTTCTGCTCGACCAGCTGATCGAACAGGGCGGCACGAAGCAGATCTATGACTGCAACGAGCTGAACTGCAGCTTCGCCGCCGAAGGTTATGCCCGCGCCAACGGTGCAGCCGCTGCCGTCATCACCTTCAGCGTCGGCGCCATCTCCGCCATGAACGGCCTCGGCGGCGCCTATGCCGAGAACCTGCCGATCCTCGTGATTTCGGGCGCTCCGAACTCCAACGATCACGGTTCGGGCCACGTCCTGCACCACACGATCGGCACGACGGACTACAGCTACCAGATGGAAATGGCGAAGCACGTTACCTGTGCCGCCGAAAGCATCACCTCTGCTGAAACCGCCCCGGCCAAGATCGACCACGTCATCCGCACGATGCTGCGTGAGAAGAAGCCGGCCTATCTCGAAATCGCCTGCAACATCTCGGCCGCACCCTGCGTCCGTCCGGGCCCGGTCTCGTCCCTGCACGCCCATCCGCGTCCGGACGAAGCCAGCCTGAAGGCCGCTCTGGACGAGAGCCTGAGCTTCCTCAACAAGGCCAACAAGGTCGCCATCCTGGTCGGCACCAAGCTGCGCGCAGCCGAAGCCCTCAAGGAAACGGTCGAACTGGCTGACAAGCTCGGTTGCCCCGTTACGGTCATGGCCGCTGCAAAGAGCTACTTCCCCGAGACGCACCCCGGCTTCCGTGGCGTGTACTGGGGCGACGTCAGCAGCCCGGGCGCCCAGGAAATCATCGAAGGCGCCGATGCCGTCATCTGCCTGGCACCAGTCTGGAATGACTACTCCTCGGGCGGCTGGAAGAGCGTTGTCCGTGGCGAAAAGGTCCTCGAGGTCGATCCCAACCGCGTCACCGTCAACGGCAAGACCTTCGAAGGCTTCCGCCTGAAGGAATTCGTCAAGGCCCTGACCGAGAAGGCTCCGAAGAAGTCCGCAGCCCTGACCGGCGAATACAAGCCCGTCATGCTGCCTAAGGCCGACCCGTCCAAGCCGCTGTCCAACGACGAAATGACCCGCCAGATCAACGAACTGGTCGACGGCAACACCACGCTCTTCGCCGAGACCGGCGACTCATGGTTCAACGCCGTGCGTATGCACCTTCCCGAAGGTGCGAAGGTCGAGACGGAAATGCAGTGGGGTCACATCGGCTGGTCCGTTCCGTCCATGTTCGGCAACGCCACCGCTTCGCCGGAGCGCAAGCACGTCCTGATGGTCGGTGACGGTTCCTTCCAGCTGACGGCGCAGGAAGTGGCCCAGATGGTCCGCTACGAACTGCCGGTCATCATCTTCCTGGTGAACAACCACGGCTACGTCATCGAAATCGCCATCCATGACGGCCCGTACAACTACATCCAGAACTGGGACTACGCAGCTCTGATGCAGTGCTTCAACCAGGGCGTCCCGGGCGAGGAAAGCGGCAAGTACGGTCTCGGCCTGCATGCCACGACCGGTGCAGAACTGGCCGAAGCCATCGCCAAGGCCAAGAAGAACACCCGCGGCCCGACGCTCATCGAGTGCAAGCTTGATCGTACGGACTGCACCAAGACCCTCGTGGAGTGGGGCAAGGCTGTTGCCGCCGCAAACTCCCGCAAGCCCCAGAGCGTCTGAACAAAGCGTCTGAACAAAGCGTCTGAACAAAGCGTCTGATCCTTCCCGGATCAGTCCCTGCGACACAGAAAACCCCCCGTGCCCGGCACGGGGGGTTTTTCTTTGGACCAGCCCTCAACCCAAAAAATCAGAGCAGACGCGCAATCTTCATGAACAGAAACGTCACGGTCATGAAGACGAAACAGACAATGCCCGCTTCCACGGTCCCCATCTGCCCCTGCGCCAGAAACATCCCACCAGTATTCATGCCGAAGAATCCGGTCACGAATGTCGCCGGCAGCATCAACGTGGTCCCGACCGAGACGATATACAGACGCCGGTTGGTCTCTTCCGCCTGATTGGAGCCAAGCTCGTCCTGCAACGAGCGAGCGCGGTCCTGAAGCGCGATCAGATCGTCCAGTGCCGCATGAACCTGCCGCTCGGCCCGATCCCGCAATTCGTCTTCCGCCCAGTCCGGAAGATCCAGATCCTCGTCCTTCAGAACACGGTCAATCGGCGTCACGACACGACGCAGCTCGGTCGCACGACGGCGCACCTTACCGACAATGCTACCCAGATGCCCCAGATCGGAGCGATGCTCGATCAGCAGAAGCACGTCTTCCGCCCGGTCCAGTTCGTCATCCAGGTGCCCGAGCTGCCGCCGCACCGTCCCCGTAAACTCACGTAGGGCACGGTCGATAATCCCCGCAGGTGTCTTCGGAATCTGGTCCGGCTTCAGCGAACGATACGCCGCCCCCAGAACCGGAATGGGATTGCGTCGTGTCGTGATCAGCAGATCCGGCCGCATCGCAAAGCGCCAGGCGCAGATTTCCCGATCCTCTTCGGACAGCGCATCGTCAAACGCCGGCAGCGCGCCCCAGATCAGATCACCAAATGCCTCAAGCGCAATGCCATATTCCGTCTCGGCCAGCATGGCGCACACGTCTTCGGGCAGATCCGGTAGATGCGCGACATAGCCGCGTGCGGAGCTGTGCACCGTATCGAAATGCAGCCAGTACCAGCCATCACTCTCGACAGGACGCTCCGGCGCCAGAAGCGCCTCGACTTCCGCCGATGCCAGCGTCCGCAACTCCTGCCCCGGCACGGCATGAACCGCCCAGACGAGACCGTTTGCAAAAGCGGGCGCGCCGGTTTCCTGATGTTCCGGGTCCAGAACCGTGAAGGGGAAGTTGTAGGCAGTGCTGTCTGACACGACATCCTCCTGTTCTCAGGGGGTTCAGGACCGGCAGAACCGGCATGCAGGTTCAACAGAAACGACTGGAAAAAGACGGGGGACAAACTCTGTCGGCTTCTCGCATGGTCTGCAGACCGACGCAATATACCCCCCTTTCCGTAAACAGAGGCGTCCCGCGATGCAACTCCGGCCGGGCGCAGCGGTTATTCCAACACTCCCTGATGAGTCAGCCCCTGACGCAGGGGAACTCCCCTCCGGAAAGGAATGTCCATGTCCATCCGCACATCCTTCTTCGCTGCAAGCCTCCTGATCGGCACTGCTGTCGCTGCTCCGTCCGTCATGGCCCAGGCCGTGAGCGCTCCCAGCAACGACCAGACGCAGACCTCGACTTCGGCCATCCAGAAGGCCCAGAACTCCACGGTCAGCCAGCCGAACAACAGCCTGCCGACCAATCCGCGCACGGTCACGGAACAGCCGGACCAGCCGCCCCCGGCAGCCCCCGGCGCCATGAGCCGCACCACGACCGAAACCGGTCCCGTCCCTTCCAACCAGAAGGACGTGCACAAGCTCTCCCGCAAGCATCACCGCTCGCACCACAAGACGACCACGCCGACCGAAACGTCGCCCCAGACCACGTCGCCGGAATAAGGGAGACAGGCCTATTGCCGGGCCCGCCCTTTCCGCGGGTCCGCCAAGCCTTTATACAGGCAGCCATCCAAAGATGGGCAGCAAGGGCCATTTCATGACGACGCAGGATTACAAGGTTCGCGACATTACTCTGGCAGACTGGGGCCGCAAGGAAATCTCCATCGCCGAAGGCGAAATGCCGGGCCTGATGGCTCTTCGCGAAGAGTACAAGGATTCACAGCCGCTCAAGGGCGCACGCATCGCCGGCTGTCTGCACATGACCATCCAGACCGCAGTGCTGATCGAGACGCTGATTGCTCTCGGTGCCACGGTCCGCTGGTCCTCGTGCAACATCTTCTCCACGCAGGATCACGCCGCAGCAGCCATTGCCGCAGCCGGCATTCCCGTCTTCGCCTGGAAGGGCCTGACGGAAGACGAATTCAACTGGTGCATCGAGCAGACCATCCATGGTCCCGATGGCTGGACGCCGAACATGATCCTCGATGATGGTGGCGACCTCACCATCATGATGCATGACAAGTACCCCGAAATGCTCAAGGACGTGCGCGGCATATCCGAAGAGACGACGACGGGTGTGCATCGTCTGTGGGAAATGTCCAAGAAGGGCACGCTGAAGGTTCCGGCCATCAACGTGAACGACAGCGTCACCAAGTCCAAGTTCGATAACCTGTATGGCTGCCGTGAGAGCCTCGTGGACGCGATCCGTCGCGGCACGGACGTCATGATGGCTGGCAAGGTCGCCGTGGTTGCCGGTTACGGTGACGTCGGCAAGGGTTCCGCCGCCTCCCTGCGCAACGCAGGCTGCCGCGTGCTCGTGACCGAAGTCGATCCGATCTGCGCCCTTCAGGCCGCCATGGAAGGCTATGAAGTCGTCACGATGGAAAACGCAGCACCGCGCGGCGACATCTTCGTCACCTGCACGGGCAACGTGGACATCATCACGATCGACCACATGCGTGAGATGAAGGACCGTGCGATCGTCTGCAACATTGGTCACTTCGACAGCGAAATCCAGGTCGAAGCCCTGCGCAACTACCGCTGGAACAACATCAAGCCGCAGGTCGACGAGATCGAGCTGGCTCCGAACCGCCGCATCATCCTTCTGTCCGAAGGCCGTCTGGTGAACCTGGGCAACGCAACGGGCCACCCGTCCTTCGTGATGTCCGCATCCTTCACCAACCAGACGCTGGCGCAGATCGAACTGTGGACGGCAAAGCCGGGCCAGTACGAAGTCAAGGTCTACACCCTGCCGAAGGCTCTGGACGAGAAAGTCGCTGCCCTGCACCTTGCAAAGGTCGGCGCAGAACTTTCCAAAATGTCACAGAAACAGGCCGACTACATCGACGTTCCAGTCAATGGTCCGTTCAAGCACGAAGAATACCGCTACTAAGACAAGGCGGATCAGGAAGGGCGAAACCCCGGTTACGCCCCTTCCGGACTTCCTTAATCAACAGGAGTTACACTCATGGGTCTTTTCAGCACCATCATGTCCAAGATCTTTGGCCATGCAGAAGCCGCAACGCCGTCCACCAGTGCAGCCCCGGCCGCCACTGCACCTGCCGCCGCTCCGGCTGCTCCCGCAGCAGCGCCCGCCGCAGCTCCGGTGGACGTGGATGCCGTCCTGTCCGATCTGGCATCCAAGGCCGGCCAGCCGCTGAACTACAAGACCTCCATCGTGGATCTCCTGAAGCTGCTCGGTCTCGACAGCTCGCTCCAGTCCCGCAAGGAACTGGCTGGCGAACTGCATTATTCGGGCAGCACGGACGACACCGCGACGATGAACGTCTGGCTCATCAAGCAGGTCTATGCCGAGCTGGCCAAGAATGGCGGCAAGGTTCCGGCTGACTGGACGCACTGATCCGCGCCCCGTCCGCACGGACAGCATGAAAAAGCCCGGCTGGAAACAGCCGGGCTTTTTTTGTGAAATTCCTGTGTCAGGGAAGGATTGGATTGCTCGGCTCCAGCGTCTGCATCGAACGCTCGACACTGGACGCCTGACCTGCCCGTAGCTCCTCCAGAGACTGATGGAAAATCCGCACCCTGACCTCCACATGCCGGTCCGGATAACGCCACCGCTCAAATGCCAGAACCGTATCCGGCGCCGTACTGTCCGGCTGATCCTCAAACGCCCAAGACAGCCCGAAAATCGCCGCCATGGCATCCTGGTTCGTATCATGTCCCGCTAGCACCAGAAGCCGCGCGGAGGGTGTGATACCGGGAATATCCTCAACCGGACGATCCGCCAGAAACGCCCGGATGCTTTGCGCCATAACCCCGTTCCGCGCCTGCGCCACAACCGGCAGACGCCGCAGCAGCAGACTTTCCGCCTCATGAACCGGCATGACAGTCTTCAGTAGTCCCGGAACATCCGCTCTCGCAGATCCAAACACATCATCTGAAAAGCCTTCGGAATACAGAAGCAGCAGACTTTCCGCCGCCATCCCCCCCGTCGCAACACCGCCTGAAAGATGGGGCGCAGCTTTTTTCCAGTCCAAAACGGCATCATCCCGCAGACAATGCGAGGTACGCTCTGCCCCCTCACAGGCTCCCGGCGCCATCAGCGTCTGCAACGCCTGTAATCCGCGCTGCACCTCCGGAGTACGGGACACAGGCAATGCAGACGCAAACGCCTGCTCGGTCTCCTGCCGCGGCGGCACGGCGCGACCCGCCGCAATGGCGTTATAAACAGGGTCCGGACCCTGCGCCTGCCATTGCGCCTTAACATGACAGTCCGGCGCCACATCCCGCGCCCAGACCTGCCCGGTCTGCTGCGTCCTGTGATCCGCCCCGTCCGCCCAGACCCGGATCCGATCGGAACAGTTCTGCAACGGTCCAAAAGCCAGACGCAGATAATGCGACCGGACAGCCTGCACCATCGCCCCCAGCGCCGCCGCGCCATGCGGCGTCATCTCGCCGGGCGCCACGGACCATTCAGGCCAGTCGAACCCGGTTTTCGCTTTCAAAGACGCCGGAGACGTCGTCGGACTCCGGATCCCATGCCGGGACAGAAGCACGACTTTTTCCAGAACAGGCCCGGACGGCGCAGAGGCTTCGCCCGAACATCCCGTCAGGGACAGCGCAAACAGAAGGACACAGCCGGTCTTTTTCACGGGAAGGTCGCCGTCATGTTGAAGAACACACTCCGTCCGGCCAGCCGCCAGTAAAGCGGCGCATCACCGTAAGACTGGTTGCCCGCAAAATCGCTGATGGAGCGATTATTGAAGAGGTTGGAAATCTTGAGGCTCGGCGTCACATCGCGCATGAAGCCACCGATATTATGAATGCGCCAGCCCAGGGCCAGATCCGCCGTCACATTGCCATGGATCCTGTACTGGTTTTCAAACACCGTATGACCAGCCGAATTGGTGGTGCTGTCCAAACCCCAGTGATGCCCGACATATTTCCCCATGAGCGAGAAATACGGACCCTTCGCATTTTCATAAAGCAGACCGAACGATGCCAGCGAATCCGGCGTCGTCGCCACGCGCACGCTGCTGTGTTTGTAGCGCGCGTCATTTACGCTGTAATTGCCGTAAAGCGAGAAGCCGTATCCGATGACATACTGCCCTTCGAGTTCGATCCCACGATAAATCGCGCCACCGCTGTTCACATACGTCGATGTCGTGCCGATGTTCTCAACATTGATCTGTGCGGAAGCGATATAATTGGAAAAATCGATGTAATACCCATCCAGCGACAGCATCCAGTTCTTGCCGTGGTAAACCGATCCAACCTGATAATTCAGGGTCGTTTCCGGCTTCACATTTCCAACGGACTGAACCTGAAAAACCGACATCGGAGGTGCCAGGAACCCGCGCGCAATCTGCGCATACGCACTCCAGTTTTTCATAATCCGTTGATTGATCGCAATGGATGGCTGCCAGGATCCATAATGCTGGGTGTCCTTCATCGGCACCTTTGTCGACTTGTTTATCGTCGCATCATAGTCCCTTGTGAACATGGAATATTTCACACCCGGCTTGATAACCGCCCCTTTCCAGGGATGAATATCGAACTCGAGATAGGGCTGCACCGTCGTGTTCAGATCGGAAATATCATAGCTGTAAGCCGAACCTGTTTTGGACGGAACCGGGATCGCATTTTTGCTCAGATCCAGCGCATAGGTGTAGCGACGATCCTTCTGCACATCCGCCCACACACCGAACAGAATATCCGCATAGGATGTATGCGCCTTGAACCGCAACGTATCGCCATAAGAACGGAACTTAGCGTCCGCATATTTTCCGGGAATGTCATTGGCATAGGTCGCCACTTTCTTCCCGGCCGAATTATAGAACGTCACACCATTCGCAGCCGTGCTCGTCTGGCTGGCATCCGTGCTTTCCGTATAATCATGCTCGAACCCGCTCGTATAAAGCTGGTTTTCCATCGTCAGCCATGATGCAAGGCGGCTTTTGAGGCTCACATAATCAAAATCGGACGTGTAGGTACTGGGGTTATATCCGTAATAACACTGTTTGGACGGGTCGTTGCACAGCCCGTAATTCTTGCCGTATTTCGCATATTCGGCGAGCGTCGCACCCTGTGTCGTGTACTGCCATTCCTTGTTGTATGTCGTCTCGAATGTCAGCGTCGTCTCGGGCGCGAGATCGATCACGTCTTTGAACATCAGATTGCTCCGGCGCTCGGCCGAATTGGTCAGATAGCCGTTCGTCTCTTCATGCTGCATGTCGAGAAATGCACGCCCAAAACGCGTTTTGCCGCTGTCGAATTCGATGCCACCGGCGCGCGTGTTGAAACTGCCATAAGTCCCGTACAGCGACACGCCCCTTTTGGCCGACGGCGTCTTGGACATGAACCCCATCGTTCCACCGAACGTCGCATTACCGATCGTGGAGCCCGTTCCGGGACCGCGATCAATCTGCGCTTCCCCTAGGAAGTGCGAGATGAACAGGGACGATGTCGTGTGGTGCAAATCACTGGCATCACCGAACGGAATGCCATCGAACGTCATGTTGTACTGCCCGTCCTGAAAGCCGCGAAGGCTCATCGCCTCGGCTTTACCCATTCCGGGACCGTTAGGATTTTGCGAATAAACACTCGGCTGGAACCGGATGATATCGTCGATGCTGGCGAGCGGAATGATATTGTTGCTCAGAAAGCCAGACTGAATTTTTGATGTCGGCTCCGTAATATCCAGCGGCACCGTCGCAGGTGCAATCCGCGCGGCATGACCAAGAACGGTCAGATTTTCCACGCCAGGCGTCGCCGCTTTTTCCTTTTTGGCTTTGTGCTCCTCATGCTTCTTCTGTTTTGAATCAGAAACATCTGCGTGGGCGCTTCCTCCCAGCAACAAGGCACCGGCGAAGCACCCGGAAAGCAGGATATGGTTACGCATCTTGAACGTCATGGGGAATGGGCTCCAGTGAATGGCGCGCATTCCATACGGAAGGCTTCAGCTCAGGAAAACTGCTTTACCGTTCCTGAAATAAAACATTCACACGTTTTACTTCAAACCTTCATACTTATTTTGAAATATTTCTAATTCTATACTTAAGGTAACGGTCTTTTATCAGCAATAGGGTCGATCTTCGGCTCCGTCAGCGGCCCTGAATCAATCACGACGACCAGATCGCCCGCAATCTGCGTCGGCTGCCGGTCCTTCGGCAGCAGCGCCTGAAAGCGCGGGTCATAACTCGCGGCCTGCTCATACAGCGCATCGATCAGCCCGTAATGATCCATGAATTTATTCATGGTCGCCGGAATCCGGATGCAGCCTTCCGACGCCGGATGTCCCAGACGCCATTCCAGGAACTGCGGATCCGTCGCATGGATTTCCAGCCGGATCTGGCCGGTTTCATGACGTGGCAGCCAGCCCTTCATCGCCGTCTGCCACCCCATGTCCCACACACGCGATCCCTTGGCACCAATCCCGCGGATTCCGTACTTGTTCTTCGTACCTTCCGCCCGATAGCCCAGACGGTCCGCTGTGTTCTGAAAAACCCCGGTCGGTGTGATGTAGTAATATTTGCGCCCTGTCGTCCCGGTCGAAACTGGCGTCCCTCCAAGGGACTCCCAGGGAGCATCCGGCAGCGCCAGCACATAATCCAGATGCTGGATCTTCTCGTTACGATCCACGACCATGACAAGCTGCGGCCGCGAAACCGGCATGTCCGCCTGCGTCACCGCCTCCTTCGCAAGCGTCAGAAACGCCTTCCGACGTTCCGGCGTGTACGTGCTGAACCCTTTGACATTGTGCTTCATCAGCACCGCCAGCCGGGACGCCTCCTGCCGCGCCACCTCATCCGACACAACCGGCAGATCCGGAATATCGATCGGCGGGGGCGCCAGATCAGGCTGCGGCGGCGTATCCGTCGGCGGATTGCTGGCAGGCGGGGGGACTGAAGCGCCCAACGATGGCGTCGTATCGGGCTGCTGCGTCGACAGTTCCGGCCCCGCACTGTCCGGCCGCGCACAGGCCACCAGCGGCGCAAACCCCACAACCATGGCCGTGGACGCAGATAACAGGGCCACAAACCGCGTCAGTCTGGAAACATCACGCATCTTCAGAAAACCATCCTCGAGTTCAGAACAACAGACAGAACGCGAGGGAACAGTTTCCTGTCCGGGCGTTCAGCATGACTGGTACGTCTTTCAACGCCCCAGCCACGCAAAAGGCATCACAGATCCAGAAGCAGACGCCGCGGATCTTCCACAAGCTGCTTGATCCGGACGAGGAAGCTCACCGCCTCCCGCCCGTCCACGATCCGGTGATCATAAGACAGCGCAACATACATCATCGGCCGGATCACAATCTGTCCGTCCCGCACGACAGGCCGATCCTGAATGGCATGCATCCCCAGAATACCCGACTGCGGCGTATTCAGGATCGGCGTGGACAGCAGCGATCCGAAAATCCCGCCATTCGTGATGGAGAACGTGCCATGCGACAGCTCCTCCAGCTTCAGCCCGCCCGTCCGCGCCCGCTTGCCATAATCGGCAATGCGACGCTCCAGCTCGGCAAAGCTCATTTGATCGGCATCATGCAGCACCGGCACCACCAGCCCGCGCTCCGTCCCGACCGCAATGCCAAGATTGACGAAATCACGATAGACGATCTCATCGCCTTCGATCTGCGCATTGATCGCCGGATAATCCTTCAGCGCCCCGACCACAGCGCGCGCGAAGAAGGACATGAAGCCCAGCCGGGCCCCGTCATGCTTCTTCTCGAACTCTTCCTTGTATTGTGCCCGCAGCGCCTTGGCGGCGGACATGTCGATCTCGTTGAACGTCGTGAGAATGGCAGCAGTGTTCTGCGCCGCTTTCAGATTGCGGGCGATCGTCTGACGCAGACGGCTCATCGGTACGCGACGTTCCCGCGCTTCATGCGATGACAGCTTGGGGGCCGAAGCAACAGCAGCGGGCTTCGGCGCTTCCGGTGCGGGCGGGGCCACGCGCGCAGGCTGTGCAACAGGCTCGGGTGCCGACGGAGCAGCAGGCGATTCGGCAGGCGCTTCAGCCACCGGAGCAGGCTCAGGCGCAGCCGGCGCCTCTGCCGTCTCATCCACAGCGCCCAGCAGGCCGCCAATCTCGACTTCCGTCCCAACAGCCACGCAGTTTTCCAGACGCCCGGCGGACGGCGCCGTCACTTCGACGCTGACCTTGTCCGTTTCCAGCTCCACGATGGTTTCGTCATGCTGCACATAGTCGCCGGATTTTTTAAGCCACCGCGCGACAGTCGCAGTCGTCAGGCTTTCTCCAAGCGCCGGAACCCTGATCTCGACCGTCATGCTGTTTCCCTGTCTTGCGTCCCGCCCCGAAGCGGGGAAATGTCTGTCTGTCCTGCGGCCCGTTCCAAAAACTGGCCCCCAGAATCACGCCCGGCACCATACCGGAAAAGGTTCGGTCATGCAGGATACTGCATCTTTGCCGCCAGCGGGAGGCGGAACCATCGCCGTCGCCGGACTTTGAAACCAAAACACAGGAGGCCGCAATGTCCCCCCCGCCCGACCGTCCTGAAATTCTGGACTCCGACCACCTCTCCACCCGCACCCGCGCGATCCTGACATCCCGGCTTTCAGCGCCTGAAACACAGCCCCGGACCCTGTCGCTTCAGGCTTATGCCGTCCTCGATGCACTCCTTCCCGTCCTGCTCCCCTTCGACGAGATCCTGCCTCCCGGCACCGACATCAACATGACAGCCCGGATCGACGCTGCCCTCTCCGGTCCCCGCGACGGTTGGCGCTTTGCGAACCTTCCGCCCGACGCCGAAGCCTGGGAAGCGGCCCTCCTGACGCTCGACGATGTCGCCGCCGAACAGCACGGCATCCGCTTCATCCATCTGGCTCCGGAGCTGCGCGGCGTCCTGCTCGACGCCATGATGACCGGTCAGCTCGGCCTCGACCGCGACGGCCGCCTCTCCATTCCCCAGATGGCCCGCTGGGCCGGCGATCTGCGCGGCGAAGTCGTAGACTGCGTCATGAGCGATCCGCGCGTGCAGCAGGCACTCGGCATTTCTTCCAGCCTCACCGGCGGCGATACTGTCTTTCAGGGCTTCACCGAAGTCGGCCCTGACAGCCGCGAAGATTTCGAGCCCAAAGCCACCGCCCCCCTCGCCCAAATGGCAGACTCCAGGGAATGAACAGCACGACCGTCATGAAGACATTCGCAGAAACAAACATCGTCGATGCCGTCATCATCGGCAGCGGTGCCGGTGGCGCACCGCTCGCCGCAGAACTCGCCCGCAATGGCAAAACCGTTGTGGTGCTCGAAGCCGGCCCCGCCTTCACCGCCATGGGCCACACACCTGACGAGATCGCGGCACGAGAGCTGTACTGGCTGCACGAACGCCTCTCCGCCGGCACGAACCCGCAGGCTTTCGGCGGCAATAACAGCGGCACCGGCCTCGGCGGCTCCCTGCTGCATTACGGCGCCTTCATGCCCCGCATGGACGCACGGGACTTCCATCTGCACACCGAAACCGGCAAGGGCGTGGACTGGCCGTTCGGCTTGAATGAACTGCTGCCCTATATCGAGCGCGTGGAATCCTTCATCGGCGTCTCCGGCCCGGAATCTTACCCTTGGGACCCAACCCGCCGCTACGCCTACCCGCCCCCGCCCGCCAATTCCGCCGCCCTGAAAATGCGCGAAGCCTGTGACGCGCTCGGTATGCGCCATGCGGACGGCCCCGCCGCTCTCATCACCCGCGATATCGAACAGCCCCATTTCGGCACCCGTCATGGCTGCGCAAACTGCGGCGCCTGCCATCAGGGCTGCCGCAACGGCGCCAAATCCGGCGCGGACAATACCTGGCTCCCCATGGCCGTCGCCTATGGTGCGGAACTCCGGCCCGGCTGCTTCGCCCACACGATCGAACGCGACAGCTCCGGCCGCGTGACCGGCGTGGTCTATCGCCAGAACGGCATCGAACACCGCCAGAAATGCGCAACCCTCGTCCTGGCTGCCGGCGCCGTCGAGACCCCGCGCCTGCTCCTGACCAACGGCCTCGCCAACAGCTCCGGTCAGGTCGGCCAGAACTACATGACCCATGTTTCCACGCAGGTCTGGGGCGAATTCGACGAGGATATCCGCCCCAATCGCGGCTACCCGTCCCTGACCATCACCGAAGACATGATGCGCCCGAATGACGCAGATTTTGTCGGCGGCTACCTGATCCAGTCACTGGGCATGATGCCCGCAACCTGGGGCCAGAACCTCGCCCGCAGCACCACGACACGCGGCCCGGCCTTCGCCCGCGCACTCGCCGGATATAACCGCTCCGCTGGCATGGGCATCAACGGCGAGTGCCTCCCCCGCCCCGAAAACCGCGTGACCCTCTCGAATGAGAAGGACGCATTCGGCATCCCCAAACCCCTGATCGAACATTCCTACGGCCCCAACGAATGGGCCATGCACAATCATGCGGCCAACCTGTTAAGCCGGATGTGGGAGGCCATTGGCGCAAAGGACATCCGCGTCATCGACCGCGCCGCCCACATGATCGGCACCTGCCGCATGGGCACGGATGCGGGCAGCAATGTCGTCAATCCGGAAGGCCGCAGTTTCGATATCGACAATCTGTGGATCTCCGATCACTCGATCTTCCCCAGCGCCGCCGCCGCCAACCCGGCCCTGGCCATCATGGCCCTGTCCCTGCGCACGGCGGACGCCATGCTGAAAGCGTGATCCCGAAAAACTGACATGGATCAAAGTGTTCCAGAGCACGCGCACCAGCCTTGACACCGGTTCGCGCGCTCCGGTAATCGAGGGACGACTTTCCGGTGACGTCCTGTCACCCGGTCTCCCTTTCCATCCGGATGACGCCCGCTTCACTGTCCTGCGAAATCTTTACGGATCCCCGCCTGACACCCGAAGCCCCCGCCCAGTCGCCCTGTCTTCTGTGTGGTCGCGCATCCTCCCCTATCAGGTCTGCCCCCTACGGCACATCAAGGCGCGTCTTTCATGCATCTCGCCGAACTCAAGAAGAAATCTCCGGCCGATCTGCTGGCTTATGCAGAGGAACTGGAGATCGAGAACGTCTCGTCCATGCGCAAGCAGGACATCATGTTCGCCATCCTCAAGACCCTTGCCGAGCGCGATCAGGCGATCTACGGCGAAGGAACGCTGGAAATCCTGCCGGACGGCTTCGGTTTCCTGCGCAGCCCGGAAGCCAACTACCTTCCCGGCCCTGACGACATCTACATTTCCCCCGCCCAGGTCCGCCGCTTCGGTCTGCGTCCGGGTGATACGGTTGAAGGCCAGATCCGCGCCCCGCGCGACGGCGAGCGCTATTTCGCGCTGCTGAAGGTCAACACCATCAACTTCGAGGCTCCGGAAACCGTCCGGACCCGCATCAACTTCGACAACCTCACGCCGCTCTACCCCGAGCGTCGCCTGAAGATGGAAGTCGAACAGTCCGAAGCCGCCGTCACGGAATCCTCCCCGCGCGGCAAGGGCAAGAAAGACCAGCGCGACTACACCCCGCGCGTGATCGATCTCGTGACGCCGATCGGCATGGGCCAGCGCGCCCTGATCGTCGCCCCGCCCCGCACCGGCAAGACCGTGATGCTCCAGAGCATCGCAGCGTCGATCTCCGCCAATCATCCCGAAGTGTTCCTGATCGTCCTGCTGATCGACGAACGCCCGGAAGAAGTGACGGACATGGCCCGCTCGGTCCGCGGCGAAGTCGTCTCCTCCACCTTCGACGAACCGGCAACCCGCCACGTCCAGGTGACGGAAATGGTTTTGGAAAAGGCCAAGCGCCTCGTCGAGCACAAGCGCGATGTGGTCATCCTGCTGGATTCCATCACCCGTCTCGCCCGCGCCTACAACACCGTCGTCCCTTCCTCGGGCAAGGTGCTGACCGGCGGTGTGGACGCCAACGCCCTGCAGCGCCCCAAGCGCTTCTTCGGTGCTGCGCGTAACATCGAGGAAGGCGGCTCGCTGACGATCATCGCAACCGCCCTGATCGACACGGGCTCGCGCATGGACGAAGTCATCTTCGAAGAGTTCAAGGGCACCGGTAACGCCGAGCTCATCCTGGACCGCAAGCTGGCCGACAAGCGCACCTTCCCCGCCATCGACATCACCAAGTCGGGCACGCGTAAGGAAGAACTGCTGGTGGACCGCGCCGAGCTGTCCAAGATGTGGGTCCTGCGCCGCATCCTGGCGCCGATGGGCACGATGGACGCCATGGACTTCCTGCTGGACAAGCTCAAATACAGCAAGTCCAACCACGACTTCTTCGAGGCCATGAACAACTGATCCATGATCAGCACGGCCGACATGAAAAAGGGGAGCTTCGGCTCCCTTTTTTTTGTATTTCAGCGACGTGGAGTGAAAGACGGGGTCCTAGCGCGCGCCTTCCAGATGCAGGAGCGCGTGCTTGTCGGCCACACCCCCAAGCCCCGAATAGCCCCCTAGCCCCGACCGCCCGACGACACGGTGGCAGGGGATCAGGATGGGGATCGGATTCGCCCCGACCGCCCCGCCCACCGAGCGCGCCGAACCGCCAACCTCGGCCGCGATGTCGGCATAGGTCCGCGTCTGCCCATAGGGAATCCGGCGCAGCGCGTCCCAGACCTTCTGGCGGTACGGAGTCCCGTAAGGACGGTAAGGCAGGGTCTCGAAATCGACCGATTCCCCGTCAAAATAGCGCTCCAGAAGGTCGCGGGCTTTCAGAAGGAGCGGAGTCTCTTCCTGATCGCGCCCCCAACCCCAGTCCAGAGCGACGATCTGGCCCTCATCTTCACTGATGGTAAGGGCCCCGAAAGGTGAGTGGCAGGATAGCTGTGGCATGAACGACACGGTGCCCGAGCCGCTCAAAACCGTCAATCCGGCGATATCACCATCAGGACGAGACTTTTTAGCCATGCTCCACACGCATATCGCGGTATAGCGACATGCACAAAACACATACTGGACCGCTCATGTAGGCTTTGTAGCAATATTCTGTAATGTGTTGGAAAACTGCCATTTTTTGTATTCGAAAAGCAGTCGGAGGATTTCCGGAACGGCAGTGTAATTATTCGGTGAGCCGCATCGCGCCCGGTTTCGGAGCGATCCCGCCCCGTCCCTCACGGAAACGTCAGAAGCCGTGTTTGTCTTAAGCAATAAAATAGGCTCAGTAAGTTCTCATGCTGCCGGTGTCCGGTACTGAGTGTTGGATTGAGAGAACGAGGATTAGCCCCGTCCCTTTCAAGACTTCACAGGTCCAGAATATCACAGCGGAAACAGTCTTTACAAAAAGGACAGTTGGATCATGACTTCTGGTCTACTGACGCCGATCAAGGTTACGAAAAAGCGCCTTCTCAGCTGCGCTGCCGCGCTGGCATTTTCAGCAGCTGTACCTGTCGCTTTTGCGCAGGAAGATACCGGCACAGCAATCACGAGCTCCGATAACGGCGGCCATCCCGGGGACTGGCTGTCCTACGGCCGTTCCTATTCCGAGCAGCGCTACAGCCCGCTCGACCAGATCAACACGGAGAATGTCGGCAAGCTGAAGCTCGCCTGGCACTATGATCTGGACACGAACCGCGGCCAGGAAGGCACTCCCCTGATCGTCAACGGCGTCATGTACGCCACGACCAACTGGAGCAAGATGAAGGCGCTGGATGCAGCGACCGGCAAGCTCCTGTGGTCCTACGATCCGAAGGTTCCGGGCAACATCGCCGACCGTGGCTGCTGTGACACGGTCAGCCGTGGCGCCGCCTACTGGAACGGCAAGGTCTATTTCGGCACGTTCGACGGCCGTCTGATCGCGCTCGACGCCAAGACCGGCAAGCTGGTCTGGAGCGTCTACACGATCCCCAAGGAGGCCCAGCTCGGCCACCAGCGGTCCTACACGGTTGACGGTGCCCCCCGTATCGCCAAGGGCAAGGTCCTGATCGGTAACGGTGGTGCAGAATTCGGTGCCCGCGGCTTCGTCTCTGCCTTCGACGCGGAAACCGGCAAGCTCGACTGGCGCTTCTTCACCGTTCCGAACCCCGAGAACAAGCCGGACGGCGCAGCCTCCGACGACATCCTGATGTCCAAGGCCTACCCGACCTGGGGCAAGAACGGCGCCTGGAAGCAGCAGGGCGGCGGCGGTACCGTCTGGGATTCGCTCGTCTATGACCCGGTGACGGACCTCGTCTACCTGGCCGTCGGCAACGGCTCGCCGTGGAACTACAAGTTCCGCTCCGAAGGCAAGGGCGACAACCTCTTCCTCGGCAGCATCGTCGCGATCAATCCTGACACCGGCAAGTATGTCTGGCACTTCCAGGAAACGCCGATGGACGAGTGGGATTACACCTCCGTCCAGCAGATCATGACGCTCGACATGCCGGTCAACGGCGAGATGCGCCACGTCATCGTGCATGCTCCGAAGAACGGCTTCTTCTACATCATCGATGCGAAGACCGGTAAGTTCATCACCGGCAAGCCCTACACCTACGAGAACTGGGCCAACGGCCTGGATCCGGTTACGGGTCGCCCGAACTACGTGCCTGACGCCCTGTGGACCCTGACGGGCAAGCCCTGGCTCGGCATCCCGGGTGAGCTTGGTGGCCATAACTTCGCCGCCATGGCCTACAGCCCGAAGACGAAGCTGGTCTACATCCCGGCACAGCAGATCCCGCTCCTGTACGATGGCCAGAAAGGCGGCTTCAAGGCGTATCATGACGCCTGGAACCTCGGCCTCGACATGAACAAGATCGGCCTCTTCGACGACAATGATCCGGAGCATGTGGCCGCCAAGAAGGACTTCCTGAAGGTCCTGAAGGGCTGGACGGTTGCCTGGGATCCGGAAAAGATGGCTCCGGCCTTCACGATCAACCACAAGGGTCCGTGGAACGGTGGTCTTCTGGCTACGGCCGGTAACGTGATCTTCCAGGGTCTGGCGAACGGCGAATTCCACGCCTACGACGCCACGAACGGCAACGATCTCTACTCCTTCCCCGCACAGAGCGCGATCATCGCTCCGCCGGTGACCTATACGGCCAACGGCAAGCAGTATGTCGCGGTTGAAGTGGGCTGGGGTGGCATCTATCCGTTCCTGTATGGCGGCGTTGCCCGCACCTCGGGCTGGACGGTCAACCACTCCCGCGTGATCGCCTTCTCGCTTGACGGCAAGGACAGCCTGCCGCCGAAGAACGAGCTGGGCTTCACCCCCGTCAAGCCGGTTCCGACCTATGACGAGGCCCGCCAGAAGGACGGATACTTCATGTATCAGACGTTCTGCTCGGCCTGCCATGGCGACAACGCGATCTCCGGTGGCGTTCTGCCTGACCTTCGCTGGTCCGGTGCTCCGCGCGGAAGGGAAAGCTTCTACAAGCTCGTTGGCCGCGGTGCTCTGACGGCTTACGGCATGGACCGCTTCGACACGTCCATGACGCCTGAGCAGATCGAGGATATCCGCAACTTCATCGTGAAGCGCGCGAACGAATCCTACGACGACGAAGTCAAGGCACGTGAAAACTCAACTGGCGTTCCGAACGATCAGTTCCTCAATGTCCCGCAGTCCACGGCCGATGTTCCGACCGCGGATCACCCCTGAGGCAGCGGTTTGCATAAGGAGCACGTGACATGCTGAACGCATTAACTCGGGACAGGCTGGTATCTGAGATGAAACAGGGATGGAAACTCGCGGCCGCTATCGGCCTCATGGCGGTGTCTTTCGGCGCCGCCCATGCCCAGGACGCCGATGAAGCCCTGATCAAGCGTGGCGAATATGTCGCCCGCCTGTCGGACTGCATCGCCTGCCACACGGCCCTTCACGGACAGCCCTATGCGGGCGGTCTGGAGATCAAGAGCCCGATCGGCACGATCTATTCGACCAACATCACGCCGGACCCGGAACACGGTATCGGCAACTACACCCTGGAGGACTTCACAAAGGCCCTCCGCAAGGGCATCCGCAAGGATGGTGCAACGGTCTATCCGGCCATGCCCTACCCTGAATTCGCACGTCTGTCCGATGACGACATCCGTGCGATGTATGCCTTCTTCATGCACGGCGTGAAGCCGGTCGCCCTGCAGAACAAGGCGCCGGACATCAGCTGGCCGCTCTCCATGCGCTGGCCGCTGGGCATGTGGCGCGCCATGTTCGTCCCGAGCATGACGCCGGGCGTGGACAAGAGCATCAGTGATCCGGAAGTCGCCCGCGGCGAATACCTCGTCAACGGTCCGGGCCATTGCGGCGAATGCCATACGCCCCGCGGTTTCGGAATGCAGGTCAAGGCCTACGGCACGGCTGGCGGCAACGCCTACCTGGCCGGTGGTGCCCCGATCGACAACTGGATCGCACCGAGCCTGCGCAGCAACAGCGACACGGGTCTGGGCCGCTGGTCTGAAGATGACATCGTCACCTTCCTCAAGAGCGGCCGTATCGACCACTCCGCCGTCTTCGGTGGCATGGCCGACGTGGTGGCCTACAGCACGCAGCACTGGTCCGACGACGATCTGCGCGCCACGGCCAAGTACCTCAAGAGCATGCCGGCCGTGCCGGAAGGCAAGAACCTCGGTCAGGATGACGGTCAGACGACCGCTCTGCTGAACAAGGGTGGCCAGGGCAACGCAGGTGCGGAAGTTTATCTGCACAACTGCGCCATCTGCCACATGAATGATGGTACGGGCGTCAACCGCATGTTCCCGCCGCTGGCAGGCAACCCGGTCGTCATTACCGACGATCCGACGTCGCTCGCCAATGTCGTGGCCTTCGGTGGCATCCTGCCCCCGACCAACAGCGCACCGTCCGCTGTTGCCATGCCCGGGTTCAAGAATCACCTCTCCGACCAGGAGATGGCCGATGTCGTGAACTTCATGCGCAAGGGCTGGGGCAACAACGCACCGGGAACCGTGTCCGCTTCCGATATCCAGAAGCTGCGCACGACGGGTGCACCGGTCTCCACCGCTGGCTGGAACGTCTCCAGCAAGGGCTGGATGGCCTACATGCCGCAGCCTTACGGCGAAGGCTGGACCTTCTCCCCGCAGACCCACACCGGCGTGGACGACGCACAGTAAGCGTCCCCACTCCTGTCAGTCTGAGAGAAAGGGCGGATCGGAAACGATCCGCCTTTTTTCATGCCTGCGCTTTTCATGTCTGTCCGCAGGGCATTTCACCGCCGGGCCACCTGCACTACATAGAAACCCATGACGCGCTCATCCCTCCCGGACGCCCCTGACAACACGCCACAGGTCATTTTCGCACTGGCCACGGGTCCGTCCCGCGCTGCCATCGCGATCATGCGTGCCAGCGGCCCAGGCAGCGATGCAATCCTGAAGGCACTCTGCAACGGACGCCTGCCCGAACCCCGCCGCGTCAGCCTGCGCACCCTGCGTCATAACGGAGAGGTGCTCGATCATGCCGTCGCCCTCTGGCTCCCCGGCCCCAACTCCTATACCGGCGAAGACGGCTTCGAGCTGCACCTGCACGCAGGCCCCGCCATCATCGCCCGCGTCGCCGACGCACTGACCGATCTGGGCGCCCGCCCTGCCGAACCGGGCGAATTCACCCGCCGCGCCGTGCAGAAAGGACGACTAGACCTGCTTCAGGCCGAAGCCATTGCCGATCTTGTGGACGCCGAAACCGAAAGCCAGCGCAAACAGGCGCTGCGTCAGGCCGACGGCGCCCTGAGCCGCCTGTACGACGACTGGGCACAGCGCCTGCGCCTCGTCCTGGCGCATCAGGAAGCCCTGATCGACTTCCCGGACGAAGAGCTGCCGCAGGACGTGGAAGACGGCCTGATCGAAGAACTCTCGAAACTCCAGACCGAAATGTCCGCCCATCTTCAAGACAACCGCGGCGAACTCATGCGTCAGGGCCTGACGGTCGTGATCGCAGGCTCACCAAACGTCGGAAAATCCAGTCTTCTCAATGCGTTATCTGGAACGGATGCCGCCATTGTCACCCATCGCGCAGGCACCACACGTGACGCCATTGCGCTCGACTGGGTTCTGGACGGCGTGCGCCTGCGCCTGATCGACACGGCCGGCCTGCGCGAAACCGAAGACGAGATCGAAGCCGAAGGCATCCGCCGCGCACTGTTTCACGTGAAACAGGCCGACGTCGTGCTGCATTTGATCGGCCCGGATGAGAGCCTCGAATCCCTTTCCGGAGAGGAAATTCCCATCCGGACGAAAATCGACATCGCGCCCGCCCCGCCCGGCATGTTAGGGATCAGCACGCAGTCCGGCGAAGGCCTCGCTGCCTTGCGTCAGATCCTGTCCGAACGGGTGGCAGAACTTATGGCAGGTTCCGCCGCGCCGCCGCTGACCCGCGCCAGACACCGCGCCGGAATCCAGGAGGCCGCAACCCATCTGGACCGCGCACGGACCGCAACCTGGCCGGAGCTTCGGGGCGAAGAACTTCGACTATCCATGCTGGCTCTGGGGCGTCTGACAGGACGTGTTGATGTTGAATCCCTGCTCGATGCAATTTTCGGGCAGTTCTGTATCGGGAAGTAGGTTTTGAGCGATTTCGATGTCATCGTGATCGGCGGCGGTCATGCCGGATGTGAAGCCGCAGCGGCATCGGCCCGCTTCGGTGGGCGCACCCTGCTGCTCACCCATCGGCTTGAAACGATCGGTGCCATGTCCTGCAACCCGGCCATCGGCGGAATCGGCAAGGGCCATCTCGTGCGCGAAATCGATGCGCTCGATGGCCTGATGGGCAAGGCCGCAGACCGCGCCGGCATCCATTTCAAACTACTCAACCGCTCCAAGGGCCCCGCCGTCCACGGTCCACGTGCACAGGCCGACCGCTCGCTCTATCGCGCCGCCATTCAGGATCTTCTGGCTGCCACGCCAAACCTGACGATCCTCGAAGGCGCCGCCGGAGACCTGATCGAAGAGAACGGCCGCATCACCGGAGTCATCTGCGAAGACGGCCGCGAGTTCCGCTGCGGCGCCGTCGTGCTGACCACCGGAACCTTCCTGCGCGGTGTCATTCATGTCGGCCACACCCAGACGGAAGCCGGACGCATCGGCGAGGCTCCGGCAAAGCGTCTGGGCGAACGGCTCTATGCGCTCGGCCTGCAAATGGGCCGCCTCAAGACCGGCACGCCTCCTCGTCTGGCCAAAGACAGCATCGACTGGGAGAACCTCCCGGCCGATCCGGGTGATGCCGAGCCCGAGGCCTTCAGCCCCATGACGGCCGCGATCACCAACCCGCAGGTCGTCTGCCGCATCAGCCAGACCACGGCCGAAACCCACAGGATCATCAACGAGAACCTGCACCGCTCGGCCATGTATGGCGGCGCCATCGCCGGTCGCGGCCCGCGCTACTGCCCGTCGATCGAAGACAAGGTGGTCCGCTTCGCCGAGCGCACCTCGCATCAGGTCTTTCTTGAACCCGAGGCCCTGCCGGGCAATCCGGGCGGCGATCTGGTCTACCCGAACGGCATCAGCACCAGCCTGCCCGCCGATGTGCAGGCCGCCATGATCGCCACCATGCCCGGTCTGGAAAAAGCGCGTATCGTCACGGCAGGTTACGCCGTCGAATATGATTACGTGGACCCGCGTGAGCTTCTGCCGTCTCTGCAACTCCGCCGCCTGCCGGGCCTGTATCTCGCTGGGCAAATCAACGGCACGACCGGCTACGAAGAAGCCGGCGCACAGGGTCTGCTTGCGGGCCTGAACGCCGCCCGCGCCACGGCAGGCAATGAACCGCTCACGCTGGATCGCAGTGACGCCTATCTCGGTGTCATGATTGACGATCTGACCCTGCACGGCATCAGCGAGCCCTATCGCATGTTCACGTCGCGCGCCGAGTATCGCCTCACTCTGCGCGCCGACAACGCCGACCTACGCCTGACGCCAAAGGGCATCGCCGCAGGTTGCGTCCTGTCCGAACGCGAAGCCGCCTTCACCGCCCAGAAAGCCGAACTCGACGCCGCCATGGCCCGCGCGGCAGAGACGACCTTCCTGCCGCAGACCCTGCGCGATGTCGGTTTCGAGGTCTCGCTCGACGGCCGCAGGCGCACGGTTCTCGATGTCCTCGCCAGCAATGGCGACCATACGAAGCTGGACACGCTGGCCCCCTGGTTCGCCGAACTTCCCCTGCGCGTGCGTCGCCATGTCGAGACCGAAGCGCGTTATGGCGGCTATCTTCACCGGCAGGATCGTGAAATTCGACAGCTCGCATCCGAAAGTGCCATCGCCCTTCCGGCCGATCTGGATTACACTGCCATCGGTGGCCTGAGCAGCGAAATGCGCGAGCGCTTTTCCCAGGCCCGCCCGACCAGTTTCGCCGCAGCACAGCGCGTGCGCGGGGTCACACCTGCCGCGCTGGTCGCCCTGCTGGCCCATGTAAGGACCCTGTCATGACCACCGTTTCACGTGAAACACATGAGAGGCTGGAGCGCTTTGCCGACCTGCTCGTGCAGTGGAACGCAAAGATCAATCTCGTCAGCCCGCGTGACATCGCCCAGCTCTGGCCCCGTCATATCGAAGACAGCCTCCAGCTCGCGGAACTGATCCCTGCAGGCGCGACCATCACCGATCTGGGTTCTGGCGGCGGTTTTCCGGGCATCATTCTGGCCATCGCCACCGGAAACCCCGTCACCCTGATCGAATCGGACCAGCGCAAATGCGCCTTCCTGCGGGAAGCCGGACGCATCTGCGAAGCCAAGGTCACGGTCATCGCCAAACGTATCGAAGCCGCCAGTCCCCCTCCGGCCGACATCATCACGGCCCGGGCGCTGGCTCCTCTCAACAGGCTCCTCGAATGGGCGCGGCCGCTGCTGAAGGAAGACGGGTTCTGCCTGTTCCTGAAAGGTCAGAAGGCGCAGGCCGAGTTGACCGAGGCAAGCGCCGACTGGCACATGAGCCACAGCATCATTCCCAGCCGCACCGACCCCGGCGGAGCCATCATCAAGGTCAGTGATTTCAAGCGTGTCGTCTAAAACCGAATCTCCCACTACCCGGATCATTGCCGTCACCAACCAGAAGGGAGGCGTCGGCAAGACCACCACAACCATCAATCTGGCCGCGGGTCTGGCCCGTCAGGGACAGCGCGTCCTGCTCGTGGATCTGGACCCGCAGGGCAACGCCTCCACCGGTCTGGGCATCGACTACGACCAGCGCAACACCGGCACCTATGCCGCACTGATGGTGGAAGCTGAACCCCACGCCCTGCCCCAGCCGACCGGGTTCGACAATCTGGCGATCATCACCGCCAATAACGAACTGGCGGGTGCAGAGCTAGAAATGATCGGCGATGAGCGTCGCGAATACCGCCTGCGTGACGCCCTGCGCGCGCTCGAAGGCGATTACGACACCATCCTGATCGACTGCCCCCCAAGCCTCGGTCTGCTGACGCTGAACGCGCTGGTCGCGTCTGACAGCGTGATCGTGCCGCTGCAATGTGAGTTCTTCGCGCTCGAAGGCATCAGCCAGCTCGTCCGCACCATCGACCGCGTGCGCCGCGCCTTCAATGCCGACCTGCATCTCGAAGGCATCGTCCTGACGATGTATGACCGGCGCAACAACCTGTCCGAACTCGTGGCGCAGGACGCGCGCGGCTTCTTTGGCGATCAGGTGTTCGAGACGCTTATTCCGCGCAACATCCGAATTTCCGAAGCCCAGAGCCACGGCAGCCCCGTGCTGGACTATGACGCCCGCTCCACGGGTGCCATCGCCTATCTGGCGCTGGCGGACGAACTGATCAAACGCAACAAGAACAAGGCAAAGGCGTAACCTGCGATGGCCAAAAAGGACAGTTCTCCGCGTCTTGGTCGCGGCCTCGCGGCTCTTCTGGGCGATCAGGCCCCGCAACTCGCCCGCGCCACACGTGCGAACGCCCAGCCGCAGCAGCTTTCCTCCCTGCCGGTGGATGTTCTGGCTCCAAGCCCCTTCCAGCCACGACAGGACATGAACCCCGAGCGCCTGTCCGAACTGGCAGATTCCATCCGCTCCCGCGGCGTCCTGCAGCCCCTGCTCGTCCGTCCTGATCCGGAAAAGCCGGGCCATTACCAGATCATCGCCGGCGAACGCCGCTGGCGCGCTTCACAGCTCGCAGGCCTGCACAGCGTCCCCGTTCATATCCGCGAACTCGACGACACGGACGCCATGGCCGCCGCCCTGGTCGAGAACCTCCAGCGCGCGGACCTCAACCCGATCGAAGAGGCCGAGGGCCTGCAGCGCCTGGTCACGGACTATACCCTGACGCAGGAAGAACTGGCCGGTGCCGTGGGCAAGTCCCGCCCCCACATCACCAACACCATGCGCCTGCTCAACCTGCCGCCCGAAGTCCGCGCGCATGTCCGCAACGGCGAACTCACGGCCGGTCACGCCCGCGCCCTGCTGACTCATCCCGATCCGGTCGCCGCAGCCAAAATCGTCATAGCCCGTGGCCTCAACGTGCGTCAGACAGAAGCCCTGACCGGCGGTAAAAATACCCTGACACCGTCCAAAAAGGCACGGGACGCGGAAATCCTGCAGATCGAAAACGACCTCTCCTCCCGCCTCGGACTGAAAGTGCATATTTCCTACAATGGAAAAAAAGGCGGCTCCCTGAAGATCGATTACACGTCCCTGGAGCAGTTCGAGAGCGTCATGCGCCTGCTCAACCGCAGGTAAGTCATTGGAATAAAAGGTTTTTCATTTTTTCAGCACTAAACTGCACGAAAAGATGAAAAACCCCTTGCAGCCCGGGGCAAAATCCCGCTATAAGCCGCTCCACCGGTAGACGGGCCATGGGCACATAGCTCAGTTGGTAGAGCAGCTGACTCTTAATCAGCGGGTCCAAGGTTCGAGCCCTTGTGTGCCCACCATGCCCGTCTCCGGTTATTTCCCAAAAATTTCAGATCCTGAATATTCCTTTCTCAGGAACACAGAACTCTCTGCGGTCAGTTCTGTATTTTCCAGAAAGTCCAGAACCTGTCCTGCCGAGCGTCAATTGCTCCGCCCCCATGATGCTGGCATTTTTCTCTGTCTGTTAAAACCGACCCCCAACACACCTCACGGATAAACCTTCACACCCTCATTCCGGATAAGATACGTTTTTTCAGATTGCATTAAAAATTAAACTTGATTTTCCATATTTCAATTTTTACAAAACGCAACAGTGAGTAAAACAGATGAAACCGTGCATAAAAATCATTCTTTCCGACATTCCGCCTCTGTTGTTAACAGAGTCTTAAAATATCGTTCCATCCTTTACATCTTCATGATGGTGATGTTCTGGATTGTCTATAAATTCTTTGATCCCCTCTCTCTGGAGAGTGCAACAAAAAATTCATCGGCACAGTTTTTTTCAGCCATTACTGCACCGTTCTATGGGCTTTCTTCTCCACAGTCTCACCAGCGGGTGGCGGTCGTGGCGATCAATGATCCAACCCTGCAGAAATTTGATGCCGCTCTGCCCCTCTCCTACCAGCGACAGGTCTTCATTCTCCGGCAGATTCTGGAAGCTGATCCCGCCGCCATCTATGTCGATTTCCGTATGGCCTATGAACATACGGATGAATCACTGACTCTGTTCCAGAGCGTTCTGGATGAAGCAAAATCGAAACATATCCCTATTTTCTTCGCCCGGGGCGAAGAAGGACACGACCAGATCCATCTTCTGCCACCACTGAGAGATGTCGAAAGTTATAGCAACGCCCTCGAAACCTCTTCTGCCTATCCCCTGCTGTTCGAAGAAGAGGGCGCAGCCTTAAAGGAAGGCGAACCATCGCAGGAGGAGACAAGGAAACCCGAGGCAAACGCCGCTTTCGACGTCTATCGCAGCCTGTGCACATCGACATGGTCAGGACAGTGCGGATCGTTTCATGAAGATGATTTCCGCCGTCCCATGATGATCCAGTGGGGCCTGCATGTGGACCCTGCCCAGACACAGGTCAGTTCACTGGACAACTCTCCCCGCAATATCTGCGCCGTGCCCTTTTCCGGAGGGCTCTTCTGCAGAAGCATCGTGCAGTCCTTTACCCTGGGTTTCCGGGCATTCTGGGGAAGCTCGCGCGACTATGAGGTCGGACACGCTTATTATCCCCTGACCATTGGCGCGCATCAGCTGGGCGAGCGCGGCCTGGGAACGCCTGCCGGCAGCCCTCCTCTGTCGCATCTCCTGAAGGGCCGCGCGGTCTTTTACGGAACGGACATCCGGGACCAGCATGACGACACCGTCATTCCCTTTCTGGGCCGTGTTCCGAATGTCGTGCTGCATGCCATGGCCTTCGACAATCTCGTCACTTACGGCAATCACTATTTCCATGAACCCTCGGAAATGGAGCTCGGTCACGGCGTCCATATCGGCTGGGCAGAAATCTGCGAGTTCATCCTGTGGCTCATTTTCACCGGATGGATGGCGTTCAAGTTCTATTACAGTCACCCCGAAGTCCCACGAGGTCACGGAGCCAAACTGCGGCGTGATATCCGCCGGAAAAGCCGGGATTTTCTGTCACGTTCCCTTCGTGTGAATGCTCTTGTCCCTGCAATATTCTGCGCCGGGCTCGCCGCGTTCGACCTGTCACACCAGCCGACCCTCCTCAACGGTGTGGATGAGGCTCTTCTATACGTCTGTCTGTTCCTCGTTCTGCTTGGAACCCTGGTTCTTTTACGGCGCTCGGCACAGCGGTCCCGACAGGAAGAAACAGAACATGCACACGATCCGGAAGAGTCCGAAGCGGAAAAAGCCGAGAAATTCCGCCTGGGCTTCTGGGCGCATCTCGCTCTGCTCACGAGCCTGACCGGCATCGTATTCGCCCTGAACGAACTCTTCATTCAATGGCCAAATGCCGACTGGATCGGATTCATCCTGCTCTGGCTGGCCGTTGGGGAATCCTGTGAATCCACGGGATTCGTCCTGACTTTCGTCAATTTCCTCAATCGTCGGTCGCACGCCCTCACCTCAGAACGCGTGCCAAACTCCGAAAGCAGCTCTCAATGAAAAAGATCCTGTCTCTTGGCCTTCTGTGCGCCACCATTCTGGTTTCCCAGGCTCAGGCGGCATCAACGCCTACAGTCAGTGGCGTCTTTGAAAAGACGGTTCATGCGTTTTCGGAAAGTCATGCTCCTCTCGGTCAGATTCCCGCCTCTGACCTGCTGAACCAGCCGGTTGTCGGCATCGACGAAGAGACGGGGTTGCTGAAGGTCCAGACTCCGAAAGGCCTCGTTCTGGTAGCCCGCGCTGCCGTCACGACAACAATGGCAGCAGCAGCCCCCCGGGAAACATCCTGCAGCTATATTGGAACGCTTTCAGCCTCCGGAACAGGCTCATCCTCGGGATTTGCCAGCAACTGCAAGCCGGGCACGCACTGACATGAAGAAGTTCCTGGCACTCGCAGGCACCCTGTCCCTTCTGGGATGCAGCACGTCCGATCCCGGCATCCCGGCGCAGGGCACCTACATTTCCCATATTACGCCCCCAGCATCCTATCCGACGCGCCCCGCACTTCAGAAACTGATCTTTCCCCACAACAGCAAGATCGAAGGCATTGTGGTCGATCCGACCGTAACCGCCTACATGGAACAGATCCGCGACCGTCTTCTGGCACAGTGGACCGGAGTAAAACCCGAAGCGCCCATCTTCCTGAGCGTGGACGAGCAGTTTTCCTCGGATGTCTCTCCTGCGGGAGCCATGTTCATCAACGCCGGCATGATTCAGTATTTTTCTGACAATCCGGAAACGCAGTCCGAAGACGCTTTCGCTTTCGTCATTGCTCACGAACTGTCCCATATCCTTCTGGGACATGCAGCCGACAAGGCCGCAAACCAGAAACTCGAACAGAGATTCTCGGGAGCCGGTGAACTTGGCACCATGGTCGCCGGCGCCGCAGGCGGAAGCGCCATTGCATCAAGCGCCAAAATGGCTCTGCTGTCCCTGTATGGCGCACATACCATCGGTGAATATGGCGGCTTCCCAAGCTGGAGCCGTTCCCAAGAAGAGGAAGCCGATACCCTTGCGGTCGATCTGATGGCAAAGGCCGGATACTCGGTCTCCATGGCGGAAACCTCGCTGGATGCTCTCAATACAGCCGACCAGCGCGATGCGGCGCGGGCCGAACTGAAAGCAAAAGCAGCACAGGAAAAGGCCCGGCAGGAAGCTGAGAAAAACCAGAAAGACAATCTGACGGCCGCAGTGCTGAGCCCCATCCTGACACCCGGTTTCTCACTTCTGGGCTCCGGACTGAACTATGTCGGAAAAGGCGTGGTCTACGTCAATCTCGATCATCCTCACGCCGCTGAACGCAAGGCGGAACTGTCACATTACATCAATCGCAATTATGCAGACCTGATCCCGATCCTTCACAAGGCGCCCTTCCAGAAGTGGATCCGAAGCCGGGAGGTGCAGAAATTCCTGCATGAAAGCCAGGCCATCAATGACATTGCCGATACGGCAGCGACAAAGAACTGGCAGAAAACCCGAGAGCTTCTGGCGGGGATCGGCAGTCCGGTGCGCTCAAGCCAGATCTGGCTCTATTTCAACATCCTGACGGAAGCCGGGCTTGGCCAGAACAGACAGGCCATTGCGGATCTTCAGGCCGCCAGCCAGCGTGACGACGTCATCCTGCAAACCGTCTCCATATGGGCCGATTATCTCGACAGCCAGGGCAAGACCGATGACGCCCTTGCCTATCTGGCCCAGGAGCAGAAACTGTTCGATGATCCGGCGACACTGCCCCAACAGATCACGATCGCGAAGAAGGCCAAGAAAACGATCACGGTCAATGAACTGGTAGTGGAATGTCAGATGACTGGTATCGACCGTCTTCAGCAGCAATGCTCAGCCGCGAGCAAGTCCTGAACCAAAATACCGGGGGAGAAGACTGATGCTTCTCCCCGGCAGGATATCAGCCCCGGAAATCAGGCAGTTCGTTGACCGTCACGACACGCCACAGGCAGTCGATGCGCTCCAGGATGGTGATGGACAGGTTCTGGATCGAAAAGCGCAGCGCCGTATCGGGATGAACGCTCAGCGCATGCGCCAGAGCCGCCCGGATGGCGCCGCCATGGCTGACGACAACCATGTCCTGACCTTCATGTGCATTCGCCAGATCCTCAAGCCCATGCCCCACACGCGCGCAGACATCCAGCATGCTCTCCCCGCCCGGCGGAAGCTCACAGGCGGAAATAGACCAGAACGGGTTGGGCGGCAGACGCAGCAGGGACATGAACTCCGAATGCGGCGTGCCATGCCATTTCCCGATCGACTGCTCGATGAAGCGCCCGTCAATCGTCACATCCTGCGAAAACGCCCCGGCTTTACGGATTTCAGCCGCAGTATCCTGCGCCCGCTGCAACGGTGAACTGTACCACAGCGCATCCTTCGGCAGACGGCGTGCCAGTGTGGCATAGCCGCCCTGCTGGCTCGCCATCGCCTCACGACACAACGGCACATCGAGCGCGCCATACATCGTCTTGCGCGCACTGGCTTCTACAACCGCATGACGGATCAGCCAGAACCGGGTGACGCCCTTCGGCAGCTCCGGCGTATCGAGAAAATGCCCGTGCGGGACCGCTTTGTCTGTCTGGGTCATGACAACGGGGCGTAACGGGGGACAGGGTTCGCGTCCAGCAGAACATCCCAGTGCTTCAGGATCAGTTCCAGTTTTCCAAGCACCCGGCGTGCATCCATGCATTCGCGCTGAAGCCGGCGCTCCTCGTCCAGCCCTTCATGCGACGGCTCACCCGACACAAGACGCGCCCCCGCACACAGACGCAGCGCTCCGGCCGGCCCTTCCACCAGAGGATGGGGCACCGGCACCGGCTGGCCCAGCACACAGAGCAGGCTGCCCTCGCCTTCCGTCACCCAGGGTGACAGATCCGCATTCAGCCAGCGATGCAGCCGCCGCGCATCTTCGAGCGCCAGCGGACGCCCGGGCGCATGGGGATCTTCAACCAGAAAGGACAGGATAGTCGGCACTGCATCCCAGCGCCCGTCATCAAAAGGCGTGCCCATCGGCAGCATGGTCAGCGCCGGACGGGCCTTAACCATGGCCACGGCTTCCGTCATGAACCGGGTCAGACGTCCACGAATGACAGGATCGGGCAGCGCAAACAGCGCATCCATTTCCGCCAGAGCCGCATACCAGCGTAGCGCCAGTCCGATATTGTGACCGTTATTGAGGGCTGACGCGTCCGCGCCTTCCGGCCATTCGTCCCGATTGCCATAGGCCCGCAACCCTTTGGGAAGCGACAGGGACGACAGACGGTTGCGAATTGCAGGAGGAAGGAGAATGGCCCCGCAGAAAGGCGGGCCGGTAAAGAATTTGGAGCCGGTTATCATGACGATGATCCCCCGCTCCACCCATTCCGCCACACGCGACGGGCTCAGCCGCGCCTGACAGACATCAACAACAACGCTGAGCTGATCGCCCAGCTCCGTACACAATTCCCAGACAAGATCCATGTCCGGCGCCGCGAGTCCGGTCTTGGACTGGTCCAGCCGGTGCAGCAGAACATGCCGCCCCTCGGCCACTTCCCGCCGCACAAGGTCTGCACATTGGGCGTTGATCTCGCCCACCGCCCGCGCCGTCCCGTCAGCCGCACGGATATCGACACCGATCAACCGCGTCTCGGGCGAGAACCCTTCGATCACCTCACCCTTGCCCACAAGCGTGGCACAGGCACTGTCCGTCGCGAAATGCCGCCCGCAGGCCGCAAGCGGAACCCCGCTGCCCGTCTCATCCGGCGCCAGAAGAATGGACGTGACCGGCCGATCCGTTCGCGCCGCAACAAGCGCCAGAACCGCCAGCTCACAATCCGTTCCGGAGGCCGAGAGCAGAACGGCATCTTCCGGCAGACCAAAATGCGCGCCGATCGCCTCGCGCGCCCGACGCACAACACCTTCCTGCACCAGATCCGGGTCCTGCTTGGCCAGAAGCGCACTCATCATACCACGTCGGGCTGCTTCCGCTCCCCCGAAACCACGCTCGGACAGCGAAGAGGCAGTCGATGACCCAAAAGTGATCGCCCAGGGGCGCGGACGATGGGAGCTTGAATACCGGTTCAGCCCAGTATGCGGATCAACAGCAAGCCGGGAGTCCCCACCACTGCTCATCAGGCTTTCGGCCGGCGCGAGAACAGGCCACAGACGGGTCAGAACCCCTTCCAGCCGCTCTGCCTCATGCTGCGTGAAAAATGGCAGATCCGGCAGGAACGCACTCAGCGTCTCCCAGCTCTGCATAAGAGCCGACGCATCCGGCACAGCATCGCTGAAAACCGCAAGCCAGACCGGAAGAGGCGCAACATCACCCGTATCAAGCGCATGGAACAACGCCGCCACACGCGCTGCGGCAAAGCTGGCCAGATACGGGTTGGCGCCCGGCTCCAGCAGCCGCATCAGTTCGATGGCATGTCGCAGGAAAGTCGGCGCCAGACGCGGTGCCTCAAGACACGGACCGCCCAGCTTGAGCGTGGCCGTCTGAAGACAGAAAGGCTGCCCCGGTTCGAGTGCTCCCTCGATCCTGAAAGGCAGGGGCAGTGACACATCCAGGATCGGAACCAGCCCGTCCGCAATCACCCGAAGATCGGGCCGCTCCAGAACATCCGTCAGGGAGCGTGTCAAAGTATCAGCCAGCATGCCTGCCTCTCCTGCCTCCGCACGACTGTGGGATTAGCCCATCAGTCCGGACAGCGCGAGAGGTGAAAGCATTTCCCAATGTCACCTGTCCGGCGTGTAAAGAAACGTACCGGCGTTATTTGCGCTGTTTCAACAACGCTGTAAGATAAAAGTTATTCTGTCGGGGTTCAGACCCTGATCCAATATCATGAGGTTCAAATGCGGATTCTGCTGACAGGCGGCTGTGGTTTCATAGGATCGGCCGTTGTACGCCATCTGATCCGGAACACCGAACATTCGGTTCTGAACGTTGACTGCATGACTTATGCAGCGTCAGAAGACACGGTCAGCGAAGTCGCAGACGATCCCCGGTATTCCCATGCCCGTGCAAACATCGTGAACGGCGTGGAAATGCAGCGCCTGTTCGAGGAATACCGCCCGGACGCCGTCATGCATCTCGCAGCGGAAAGCCATGTCGACCGCTCGATCGATGGCCCAGGTGTCTTCATCCAGACGAACGTCGTCGGCACGTATTCCCTGCTCGAAGCCGCCCGGAAATACTGGAACACGCTGGGAGATGCCGAAAAGAAGGCCTTCCGCTTCCATCACATTTCCACGGACGAGGTCTTCGGCCATCTGGAGCCGAATGACCCGCCGTTCACGGAAACCACCCCCTACGATCCGCGCAGCCCGTATTCGGCCTCCAAGGCCTCGTCCGACCATCTGGTCCGTGCCTGGTTCCACACCTACGGCCTGCCGACCTTCGTGACGAACACCACCAACAATTACGGCATCTGGCACTTCCCCGAGAAGCTGATCCCGCTGGTCACCATCAACGCCATCGAAGGCCGCGAACTTCCGGTTTACGGCAAGGGCGAGAATGTCCGCGACTGGCTGTTCGTCGAAGACCATGCCGAAGCCCTGGTCAAGGCCGTCGAAATCGGCAAGCCGGGCGAGACCTACGCCATCGGCGCCCGCCAGCCGCGCACCAATCTCGAAGTCGTCAAGAAGATCTGCGCCGTCCTCGACGAACTTCAGCCCGACCCGGCCGGCCCGCGCGAGCGCCTGATCCGCTTCGTGACCGACCGCCCCGGCCATGATTTCCGCTACGAGATCGACCCCTCCCACGCCGAGAAGGAACTCGACTGGAAAGCGGAGCACGATTTCGAACGCGGCATCCGCAAGACCGTTCAGTGGTATCTCGACAACCGCGCCTGGTGGGAAGGAATCCGCTCCAAGCGCTACACCGGCCAGAGACTGGGAGCAAACACGTGAGCACCATCGAGACAAAGCCCATGAAGGGCATCATCCTCGCCGGCGGTTCGGGCACACGCCTGTATCCGATGACGATGGCTGCCTCCAAGCAGCTCCTGCCCGTCTATGACAAGCCGATGATCTACTATCCCCTTTCCACGCTGATGCTGGCGGGAATCCGGGACATCATGATCATCACCACCCCGCATGACATGCCCCAGTTCCAGCGTCTGCTGGGCGATGGCTCCCAGTTCGGCGTCACCTTCGAATACCGCGTTCAGCCCTCCCCGGACGGTCTGGCGCAGGCGTTCCTGATCGCCGAAGACTGGATCCAGGGTGCTCCCTGTGCCCTGGCGCTGGGCGACAACCTGATCTTCTCCGAACATCTGGGCGTTCTTCTGCGTGCCGCGTCGAACCGTCCGCAGGGTGCCACGGTCTTCGCCTATCAGGTCCGCGATCCCGAGCGTTACGGCGTGGTCTCCTTCGACGAGAGCGGCCGGGCCCTGAAGGTCGAGGAAAAGCCGACCCATCCGGAATCCCACTGGGCCATCACGGGCCTGTATTTCTACGACAACCGCGTCGTAGACTTCGCCAAGAAGGTGAAGCCCAGCGCCCGCGGCGAGCTGGAAATCACCGACCTCAACCGCATGTATCTCGAAGAAGGCACCCTTCAGGTGGACCGTCTGGGCCGTGGCTGCGCCTGGCTCGATGCCGGCATGCCCGACAGCCTGATGCAGGCCGGAACCTTCGTGCAGACCATCCAGTCCCGTCAGGGCATGCTGGTTGGCTCCCCCGCCGAAGTCGCGTTCCGCAACAAGTTCATCACCGCTGACCAGCTCCGCGAACACGCAAAGAAAATGGGCAAGACCGAACTCGGTCGCCTGCTGCGGGAACTGGCCGACAGCTGATTTCTTCATACGGTTCCGGTTTTCTGCATCTTTTTGCAGCCGGAGCCGTTTTTTCGTGACCAATTTTCACGACCCCATCTTCAAAACAGGGATTTTCAGAGCATGAAAGTCGAACGTCTTTCCATTCCAGAGGTCATTCTCGTCACGCCTCCCCGTTTTGGTGACAATCGCGGCTTCTTCTCCGAAACCTACAATGTGGAGCGCATGGGCGAAGCAGGCATCGACCTGCCTTTCGTTCAGGACAACCAGAGCCTGTCCCGCCAGAAAGGCGTCGTCCGTGGCCTGCACTGCCAGCTTGCGCCTTACGAGCAGGGCAAGCTCGTCCGCGTCACGCGCGGCGCCATCTGGGACGTGGCCGTCGACGCCCGCACGGGCTCGCCGACCTATGGCAAATGGGTCGCCGCCGAACTCTCCGCCGAAAACTGGTCCCAGCTCTGGATTCCGCCCGGCTTCCTGCACGGCTTTGTCACGCTCGAAGAGAACACCGAAGTGCAGTACAAATGCACCTCGCTCTACAGCAAGGTCTCCGAACGCGCCGTCATCTGGAACTGCCCGGAACTGAAGATCGACTGGCCCGTTTCCGAAGCTGACGCCATCCTGTCCGACAAGGACAAGGTCGCACCGCATTTTGCAGAAGCCAAGGGCTGGTTCTCGTACGAAAAGTGAGCATGACGATGTCCAGCACAGGTCCCATTCTCGTCACGGGCGGCAACGGCCAGCTTGCGACGTCCCTTCAGAATCTCGGCAACGAGCACATCATCCGCGTCGGCCGTCCGGAATTCGATTTCGACCGCCCGGAAACCATTGCCGCCACGGTCGAAAAATATAAGCCGTCAGTTGTCGTGAACGCAGCCGCCTGGACGGCTGTCGATCTGGCCGAAACCGAGAAGGATGGCGCCGAACGCGCCAACAATTCCGGCCCGGCAGCGCTCGCCGCAGCCTGCGCCAAGGCGGATATCCCGTTCATCCATGTCTCGACGGACTACGTCTTCTCCGGTGACAAGGGTACGCCCTACACCGAAGACGATGCCACCTCTCCCGAGACGGTCTATGGCAGCACCAAGGCTGAAGGCGAACAGGCCGTCCTGACCGCCAACATCAAGAGCATCATCCTGCGCACGTCCTGGGTCTATTCGGCCCACGGCAAGAACTTCGTGCGCACCATGATCAATGCGGGCGCCAAAAACCCCGTGCTCAAGGTCGTCGGCGACCAGAAAGGCAACCCGACCAGTTCTGACGATCTGGCCGAAGCCATTCTTGCCATCATCGCCCTGATCGAGCGCGATGGCTGGAAGCCAGAATATCGCGGCATTTTCCATGCCAGCGGAACCGGCGAAACCACATGGCACGGCCTGGCCGTCGCCGCGCTGGAAGAGGCCGCAAAGCATGGTCAGACCATGCCGCAGGTCAACGCCATCCGCACCGAAGACTGGCCCACACCGGCCAAGCGTCCGCAGGACTCCCGGATGGACAATTCAAAGCTGCATCGCGTCTTCGGCGTAAAAATGCCGGACTGGCGCCACAGCGTGACGCATATCGTCCACAAGCTGTTTTCTCCTGAAGCCTGACCGCCTGTTGCCCTCTCTCCGCGGGAGGGCAACCGACCATCACATTCTCTGCCGTTGCGTCCGAATGATTCCCTTTTCCTTTCTTTCGGCCTCATGCCCAGGTGCCGAAACATGACACAGAAAAGGGCCGAATCTTCCCGTCAGATCGCCATTCTCCTGTCGCTCTACAATGGCGAAACCTATCTGGACGCCCAGCTTGCCAGCATCCTGGGCCAGACCCATCCTGAGTGGACGCTCTACTGGCGCGATGACGCCTCGACCGATCTTTCACGCGAACGGATGCGCGCCTTTGCCAAAGGTCCCGGACAGGGCCGCTGCGTCGAAATCACGACCCGCCACGGCCGCCTGGGCGTCGCAGGATCTTACGCGCATCTGCTCGACGCCATCCCCGATACGCCCTATGTCGCCTTCGCCGATCAGGACGACATCTGGGAACCGCAGAAGCTGGAATGGGCCCTCGATGCCGTCAGCCGTCGCCCTGCCGAAAAGCCGACCCTGTATTGCGCCCGGCAGTATCTGACAGACGCGGATCTCGTCATTTTCCAGGAATCCGCCCCCCTGCGCCGCAGACCCGATTTTCCGGCTTCCCTGACGCAGAACATCGCAACCGGCCACACCATCCTGCTGAACGCCGCAACCCACAGCCTGATGCGGAACACGCCGCCCCCGCCTTCGGTCCTGCATGACTGGTGGGCCTATCTCCTGACGGCCGCAGCCGGCGGAGAGGTCATTTTCGACAACCGCTGCGTCAGCTACTACCGGCAGCACGCCCACAACACCGTTGGTGCAACCGGCTCCTTCATCAGACGCGCCTGGGCTGCCTGCCGTCGCGGACCGAAGGTCTTCATGACGATCTTCAATTCCAATGTCGCCTGCCTGCGAGAAGGCCCGAAAACAATTACACCGGAAAACCGGAAACTCCTTGAAGACCTCGCAGCAGCCCGGACTTTTGTGCAGCGTCTGTCTGTCCTGTGCCGGTACAGAAATCTCAAACGTCAGCGATCTGTGGAAAGTCTGGTTTTCAGGCTGTGGTATCTTTTCCCGACCCATCACCGATAACAGACTGTCAAACGGGTCCGGGACAGTATTGCTCCCGTTCGATCTAGCAAACACCGCTGACTATGCTTATCCTCCAAATACAGTCGTTCTGATAGGAAGTACCTTTCCATGACCGAAGCCGTAAGACTCATCATCTGGGATCTCGACGAAACATTTTGGAAAGGGACACTGACTGAAGGCGGCATTGATGAGGACCAGCATTTCGGTGAGGTCGTCAAAGAACTTGCCCGGCGCGGCATTGTCAGTTCCATCTGCTCGAAAAACGATTTCAACGCAGCCAAGGATGTCCTCGAACGGCTAGGACTTTGGGAATATTTCGTCTTCCCCAGTATAAACTGGGATACAAAAGGCCCCAGAATCCGCGAAATTGTCGAACAGGCCCAGCTTCGGGCGCCCACGATCCTGTTCGTTGACGACAACCCCATGAATCTTGAGGAAGCAAAATTCATGGTCCCCGACCTTCAGGTCGCGGACGAAAGCATTCTCCCTGGGTTGCTGGAAAATCCTCTTTTCAAGGGCAAGCCCGACCCGGACATGAAGCGTCTGGCGGACTACAAAATCCTTGAAGTCAAAAATGCAGCCAAACAGACCATTGGCGGAAACGCTTTCGATTTCCTGCGGGAAAGCGACATCACGGTCGAACTCGACTACGATGTCGAAGGCAATATCGACCGTGCCATCGAGCTCCTGAACCGGACAAACCAGCTCAACTACACGAAGAACCGCGTTTCCGACGACATGGAAACTGCCCGCCAGCAGGTGCGGGACATGATCCGCCCCTACAATGTCCATACAGCCCTGGTGCATGTGCGGGACCGGTTTGGCGATTACGGCTATGTCGGCTTTTTCGTTCATGTCCGGGGTGCCGGTTACAACAAGCTCGAACAATACTGCTTCTCATGCCGTACACTGGGCATGTTCGTGGAACTCTGGCTTTACCGCCAGCTTGGCCGTCCTGAAATTCACATCAAGGGAGAAGTCATTTCGGATCTCTTTGACGAAAGTAATCCGGCAGACTGGATCTCATTTTACAACGAGGAAAAGGATACCACGACGCGCGAGAGTGCCGGGCGTGGCGGCATCCTGCTTTGCGGCGGCTGCGATCTGGAAGCCGTGGCGCATTATCTGCAGCCCGTTACCGAGCGTTTCCGCCTGTTCGCCAATACCATCCGCCACGGTGGTGAACTGCGACGCGACCATTCAACCATCGTTGCCCAGTCGGCAAGACCCGTCCCAGCTGCTCACCGGGAGTGCCTGCTGAACTGCGGCTATACCGATGAAGACCTTTCTCTGGATTATGCATCTCCCCATTACAGTCTGATCATCTTCAGCTTCTGGGGAGACCTGTATTACCGGACCTACGCCCAGCATGGCGGCCAGACGGTCCTGACCTACACGCCTTCCAATCTCGGTTATAATGACCTGACCACATTCTATGAGGCTGATCTACGAAACCGCGGCGTGCCTGAAGACGGTATTCAGGCATTCCGGTATTTCAGAGCGAACATGGTGTATCAGGGGCCCTCTGATGAACCACTTTTCAGACGGAATCTACGGGAAATCCTGACCGCCATTCCGGCTGATACCCAGGTCATTCTCCTGCTAAGCAGTGAAAACCCGGCCAGCATGCCCTCCGAAATCCTGGAAAGGCACCAATCCATGAACCGGTGGACCAAAGCCGAGCAGAAGAATTTCCCCAACGTCTCCGTTATCCCGATCGACGATTTCGTCGAAAATCCTGATGAACAGACCACTTCCACACATTTTACCCGCATCGTCTACCAGCGGCTGGCGCTCCGCCTGAAGCAGGTCTACCGGTATCTCGAACGAAATCACCCGGTCCCCGAACAGCAGGTGAGCGCCTGAGAAGCGCTCTGCTCAGAACACCAGAGCACTGAGCCAGGAGGGGAACAGGCCGGGATAATCCTCGTTGAACCGTGCCTGCTCCCGCTCCGGCAGCATGGAGAACATGAGGGGCAGCAGAAAAGACTGCGAGACATCCACTCTTTCCAGTACCTCCGCCAGATTTTCTGCACGCAGTCTCCCATCCAGAAGAACCGGCAGGAAACCCAGTGCTTCCGTCAGTTCCGATCCCTGTCCGGATGAAGAGATTTCAACTGGGACAAGACTGAAATATTCCCACCCGAAAGCCTCGGTCCTGTTCACGCAGACTTCCCCGTTCCCGACAACAAGCGTCAGAAAACGCCCCGTAGCTGGCAGTCGCATCGCAACCGCTCCGTTCTCCACGTCCACTGTCTCAAATGCTGCAACCGGAACCGGAACGGGAGCAAGCCCGGCATGGCTGATCCTGTTGCTGCAGATCTGACCGTCCTCGCGGAACAGCACGATCCAGCCCGGCAACTCTTCCCAGACACAACCCGCCATCAGGACATGATGGCCGCTTTCTTCGATGTGTCCTTCATGAAGACCGACCAGATGGCCCCCCCGCTGGTCACAGCACAGGAACTCCCCATTCAGGCCCTGTATCCGGAAAAATCTGGCTCCTGATGACGGAGAGAAGGCTTCGGAATCCCTGTCCGGCATCTGCAGGATCTGTTCGAATTTCTTCCTGCGTATGACATCAGCCCAAACGTCACCGTAAATCGCGACAGCGAGGTTTTCCGTTGTTGCAAAAAGCGAAGAATCCGCGCCTTCAACATCATTACGGTCCAGGGCATGCAGGTCGGGCTGCCGTCTGTCGAGCACACGGTCAAAGGCAAGTCTGCGAACCTGATGCGCCATGCTTCTGACCGCATATCGACGCACCCAGCCATGTGTCCACTCCCGCCCCGCATGATCTTCCAGAGTCTGACCTGACGGGCGAAGAATGTCCTTCCCATCCAGTCCCCAGTCCGACTGTTCAACAGAAGCATGATCCATCACCGCGGAACGGACGAACAGAATACCCTCCCCATGATGTGGAAAATCATCCGGAGCATGGCGGGTATAGGCATGAACAGGCGAACATCTCGGCAGACCGATATAACCATTGCCACCATACAGACGATGGCTGAACAGAACGCCCCGATAGTCCTCTGCCATCGGGAACAGGCTTTGAAGCGTGTGCTCCTCCGCCGGCGTCAGATAGTCCTCAATCCCGAAAACACCCAGCCAGTCGAACTCCCGGCCATAACGCTCCCGAACATCGGCAACAGCTCTCCTGCGAAGGCCTCCCCACGTTTCATGCGTCGCATCATCAAGACGATGGGGCCGGATATCGGACGTCCGCCTGGCAGCCTGAAGCAGGCTCCACGTTCCATCGGTCGAACCAGCGTCATAAATAATAAGAGTGGAGATCCCGACACCAAGATGATGGGCAAGCCACCATACGATGTCCTGCACTTCGTTCCGAACAATCAGAATAATTGCTGTTTTCATGCCAGTAAGCTGCCCTGCATCTCCAGAAACCCGAACCATAGAATGTAATGCCGGGAAGAAAAATGACTACCCCACGCTTTAAAGCTTCAAATAACGCCGCATGGCCTCCATGAACGGGCCGTCCTGCTCCAGACTGAATGGCCGCGCTGCATCGTAGTCATAGACCGTCCCCGCCGGGCGCGTGGCTTTCTCGGGATCTTCGGAGGCATAGCGCGGGACAATGTGAGTGTGCAGGGACGGCGCCAGATTGCACCAGGTCTCGTAATTGATCCGTACCGCATCGGTGACGGCCAGCAGCGCATCCCCGACCGCCGCCATATCCGCGAGATACTGCGCCCGCGCCTCACCCTTGAGATCATTGATCGTCGGCACGACCGGATCAGCCAGAAGCTGGCAATAGCCCGGCAGAGGCTGGGTCTGACCAATCACCAGCCAGCCCGATTTCATACGCCCGATAACAGAAGGGTTGCTGCCACATCGTGCGGCAGCAACCCTTTGTGCGATAACATCCGTCATGGTCAGTTCCCCTTCTGCGTGAAGGGGAAAGCGTATCATGCAGCGGCTTCGGCGTCCCCGTCATCGCTCTGCACGATCCGGGTATTCCCCGGCGTCGGGCGGAAGCGCTTTTCAAGGAGCGCCTCTTCAATGTCCTCAAGCGACGCACCGGCCGTTTCCGGCACGAAGAAGAACACGAAGACCACGGATGCCAGGTTCACGAACGCATAGAACCACATCGTCCAGCTCAGCCCGATGGCTTCGGCCATGCTCAGCGCCGTGCTGGTCACCAGCAGATCGGCCCCCCACAGCGTCGCGGCATGAAGCGACGTCGCCTGCCCACGCATAGACAGCGGGAACATTTCAGCCCCCAGCAGCCAACCGCAGACCTGAATACCGCCGGAATTGAACATCATGAACAGCAGCAGGAACACAACGATCATGTAGGCGCCCACACTGCCCGGAGCCGGATGACTCAGGAACATCACACCAAGCCCCACCAGCGACAGAGCCGCCCCCGGTCCCATGATGAGCATCAGACGACGACGGCCGATCCGGTCCACGAACATGCAGCCCAGGAACGTCATGATGCAGTAGATCACCGCCACACCCAGCGACGCCAGAAGCGCCGAGGACGTGCCGAAACCCGCATCATTCAGGAAAGTCGGCGTATAGTAGATCATCATTTCCAGACCGCCGCACTGCGTGAAGAACGCAACGCCAAGAGCGGCCACGAGTGCGGGACGCACCCAAGGCTGGAACAGACCGCGCCAGCCACGGTTCTTCGGATCAATCCCTTCCGCGTTCTCACGGATGGTCTGCACCTCGCGGCGGATGGCCCGCTTGGTCGTACGGATCCGGCCGAGCTGGATGATGGCACTCTTCATGCCTTCGTTCTCAGCAGCCCAACGCGGGCTCTTGGGCATGAAGAACATCGAGATGAACACGATGGCCGCCGGAATGGCCGCAACACCGACCATCGGACGCCAGCCCCAGTTCACGCGCTCCGTAAAGCCGATAATGTTGGCGATCAGAATACCGAGACCAATGGCCACGTTGAACATCGTGACCAGCGTGCCACGACGCTCCTGCGGCGCCAGTTCGGAAATATACATCGGCACGACCTGCGTCGAACCGCCAACCGCCAGCCCCAGCACGAAGCGCGCGCCAATCAGGCTCCACACATCCGGCGCCAGAGAACAGGCCGTGGCACCCACCACGAACAGACCACTCACCATGCAGGTGGTGTTCCGGCGACCGAATTTCTCCGAAAGTCCTCCGGCCGCAAATGCGCCGAAGATGGCGCCGAGCAGAATGGCGGATGCAACCCATTCCTTCATGGTGGCACCTAGGCGGAAATCATCCCCGATCAGCGGCAGCGTGCCGGAGATGATGCCCGTGTCATAGCCATAGAGACCACCGCAGATCGCGGCGACCACAGCGGCCAGAATCAGCATCAGCTTGGCGTTGGGAGAAACTTCGATGGACGCGGGATCGATGTGGTCCCGTCCGGTTCGGACTGTTTTCGTATCGTTTTCCATAGAAACATAACATATCACAAAATGAATGGTTTTTCAGGCCGGGCAGAAAACCAACAGAAATTCTGTGGGAAATACCATCAGAATTGACTATTCTGTCACAAGCCCGTCAGGATACGATCATGCAAACACCCGATACCACCAAAGATGTCCCGGTCATTGGCACAAAAGCGCTGATCATCATGCATGTAATGCTTGTCGCATTCATGCTGCTGATTCACTTCAAAGCGGCTGGTCTCAACGACTTCTAACCCGCTGCCACAGATCGGCCAGCGCATAGGACAGGGCGGCCCCAAGCCCGATCCAGAACGGGACAGGTGCGTCCGTCACCCAGGACAGCATCAGCCCGCCCCATGACAGGGCGAGCGCCAGCCCGACCGAGAGCGCAATCCCGGCCAGCGGCCCAAGCCCGAGCTTCAGCGCCGTCGCAGCCGGCCCGATCATCAGACTGAACGCCAGAAGCGCCCCGGCCACTTCCGCACAGGCGGCGCAGGCCAGCGCCGCCACGGCCATGAACACCACCGAGACCAGACGCGCCGGCACACCCCGCGCCCGCGCCACTTCCGGCGCCAGACTGGCAAACAGCAGCCGCCGCCCCAGAAACGCCAGCAGCCCCAGACACAGCACGGCCACACCGCACAGCGCCTCCAGCGTCCGCAGATCAATCCCCAGAACATCACCAAACAACAGCGTGGTCGCCAGACTGGAACCCCGGTTGCTCATGTGCAGGAACCAGGCCCCAAGCCCGAGACTGGCCGCGAGAACAAGCCCGATCGTACTGTCCCGCTGGGCGGGAACGCCGCGCTCCCCTTCCCGTTCGGCCCCGATGACAAACCCGGCCATCAGGCTGAACACCACCATCCCCGACAGCGGCGGAAACCCGAGCCAGACCGCCCCGGCCGCACCGCTGAAACCGATATGCGAGAGCGCATGGGCCGCAAACGCCTGACGCCGCAGCATCAGGAACCAGCCAACCGTCCCCGCCAGAACCGACACAACCGCCGCGCCCACAAAAGCATGGCGCATGAAATCAAACTCGAACATGCAGCCCCCCGTCCGCAAGCTGCACCACGCGCGTCACGGCCCCGGCCAGCGCCTCCGTCTCATGCGATGTCAGGACAATCCCGATCCCCAGACGCGCCGTCAGATCCGTCAGCAGACGCACCGTCTGCTCCTGCCCCGCCTGATCGAGCGCCGCCAGAGGCTCATCCAGCAGCAGCAGATCCGGATTCCCCGCCAGAGCCTGCGCCAGACCGACCCGCTGACGCTCCCCGCCGGACAACAGCCCGAGCGGACGATGCGCAAACGCCGAAGCCCCCGTCAGCGCCAGAAGCCGGTCCGCTTCCTCCCGCCGTGGCCGCAGACGCAGCGGCAGCCCCCAGCGCAGCCCGTCCACCGCCGCCCGGACATGACTGACCGCCGGAAGCAGCAGCGCCGCATCCGTCACACTCTGCGGCATGTAACCGATATGCTGCCGCGCCTGCGCCGGTGGCAGACCATGGGTCAGGATCTCACCGCCCTGAAGCGGAATCAGCCCCAGCATCGCCCGCAGCAGCGTGGACTTCCCGGCCCCGTTCCGCCCGGACAGAAGCGTCATCCCCGAGAGCGGCACCGTCAGGGACGCATCCCGCAACACGCAGGTCGATCCCGCCGTGAGCGTCACATCCCGCAGGACCAGACCCCGCTCCGGCTGACAGCAGACCTTTTTAGCGTCCACCATCACCCAGCGCCTGCTCCACAGTCTGAAGAATCCCGTAAACCCAACCCTGCCAGGACTGCCCTGGCGGCAGCGTCTCGCCAATCGCCACAATCGGCAGGCCAGCCGCATGCGCCCGATCCACCAGCCGGTCGATCTGCGGGGAATGAATGGCTGGATTGGTGATCAGCATCCGCACCTTCCGCCCGTCGATCAGCGTATCGACCTGCGCCACATCCCGCGGAGACGGCTCCGCATGGTTCATGATCGCCAGTGCAAAACTCTCATCCACGACATCCAGCCCCGCATCCCGGAGCAGCGTCTCCCCAACCGGTTCGACGGCCGCCACGGGCACGGACTCATGACGCACCTTCATCGCGGCCAGACGGGCCTTCACACCGTCGAGTTCCTTCAGGAACGCCCCCAGCCGCGCTTCCACAGCCGATGTCGAAATCCCCGGCTGATGCGCCAGCATGTCCGCAAAGACATGCGCGACCTTTCCCACCGCTTCAGGATCAAGAAAAAGATGCGGATTATCGCCGGGCTGCCATCCGGCAATCCCCGCCACCACGATCTTTCCGGGCACGGACGCCGCAAACGGCAGCGCCCAGTCGTCATAGGTCGCGCCGTTCACCACCGCGATCGTCGCCCCCGCCATGGCGCGGGCCATGGAAGGCGACGGCGTCAGATCATGAGGATCAATGCCCGGTGTCGCGAGCAGGGCATGGGTCTGCACATCCGCCCCGCCGATCTGCGCCGCCACATCGCACCACGCCGCCTCGGCACACACCACGGATACCGGAGTTCGGGAAGGCTCGGCCTGAGCAGCGGTCAAACCGCTCCCAAGACTGCCCAGAGCCAGGCCAGCCAGCAGAAAAGCCGGGAAACAGCGCATCATTTTCCTCGGGAAAGCGTCATGGGTGTAGCGTTATAAAGTAACACATCCCGCCTGACCACCTCACCAGAACCCCTCACCCTTGGCGCAGATAAAGCGCCGCAGCAGCAGCCACCACCTTGCGCTGGTAATCCAGATTGAGCGGCAGCGTCCGGGAATGATAATCCCCGATCGCCTTCATCAGATTGCCATGCTCGTCATCCAGCGCCCTGCGCAGGATCATGGCCGCCGCCGCGATGTTGAAACACGGATCAAGCGCCAGTCGCGCCGCAACCTGCGGCACAGGCTGATGGATCATGGACGCAATGGGCAAAATCCAGCGCGAATTGATCTGCATGAGCCCGATATCAACCGACCCGTCCGTATTCGTGCTGACATGCCCCATCGTCCCGCCCTCGACCCGCTGGATCGCAGGCAGGATGCGCGGCGGCAGCCGGTAATGCAGGGCCGAAGCCAGCATGCAGGCCAGCAGACTAGCAGCCATGGTTACGGACGAAACGCTGTTGAATCATAGCCCTGACCCTAGCATCGGACGCCCGCGCCTGCCATCCTGAACCCTTCAAGATGACCGCACAGGACAGGAGAACAAGCGTGCAGGACACATCCGCGACCCTGACACTGGACGCTCTCGGCATTTCCTATGAACGCCATGTCTATGATTACGATCCCTCGGCCGGAAAACTCGGTGTGGCCGCTGCCGCAGCACTCGGCCTGTCGCCGGATCACGTCCTCAAGACCCTGATGGTGCAGATCGACGGCCGCCCCGCCTGCGTCGTGCTTCCCGCGGACCGCGAACTGGATTTCGCCCGCGTGGCGCAGGCCTTCGGCGGCCGCAAAGCCAAGATGCTCTCCCGCCCCGATGCCGAACAGCGCACAGGCTACCGCATCGGCGGCGTCAGTCCCTTCGGCCAGCGCAGCACCGTCCCCACCGCCTTCGAACAATGCGGCATGGACGGCCCGCCCGTCGTCATCAATGGCGGCAGTCAGGGCCTCCTGATCGAGCTTTCACCCCAGGATGCCCTGACCGCCACGAACGGCATCACGGCCGATCTCGTCAAACCGCTTTAAACCATCCCGAACCGGACGGTCGCGAACGCGACCACCCGGAACACGAATGCCTCAGAGCAGATTCTTCGCGCGGCTGAGGACCATGTTGCAGACTTTCTGCTTCATCTGCCCCTTGAGGCTCGACAGCGAGAACGCATTGCTGCCCCCCGTCAGAAGCTGCCCCTGCTGACCAGCCGTGTAATCGCTGGACGACGTCACGTCCTGCTTGCCGGTCAGGCTGCTCAGGGCCGAGGTCGCACCGCTGCCGCTCAGATAGTTGTTCTGCACACAGTAGCTCAGAACACCGGCGACATTGCCCGTGCTAGCGGAAGAGATATTCGGCAGCATGCTGCTCATCATGCCGGTGCCACCGGTCATGCCACTCATGCCCGACATGCCGCTCATGGCATTGCCCGCACTGCCAACGCCCGGAATGGACTGGGCATGAGCCGACGAGACAACAAGACCAGCTGCCGCAAGAACCGCGAAAATACCGTTTGAGTAACGCACCGTATTTCTCCTTCAGAGAACATTCAGGGCAGCACCTGCCAGAAGTCGGAAACCGTCGCTGCCAGAATTCATACCGACCCGGGGTTACGCTAACATAGCTGGACAGCAGGTCCACCCTTGCCGTCTCAGCAGAACTCCCGCGCCGCACCATAGATATGGTAAAGCGAACTGGCCGGCACATCCGAAACGCTCGCCTTACCGGACGCATCAAACCGGTCGATCCACACAGCACGCGTGCTGTCGGGAATGAACGTCGCGAAGAAATGCTCCGTCAGGCCCCGCAGGATCTCCGGGCTATCGTTCCGGCAGATCAGCAGGCGGCACAGTTCGGTCTGCGGCCAGATCCGCGTGGCGTTTTCCAGGGAGCGTCCATCATCCGCAATGGCATCGCGCACCGCGGCCCCCTGCACATCCGACCGCACGCCGTGGCGCATCCCGAACGCGAACAGCCCGTCCGCAGCCTGCCGGATCGCCCCGGCGTCCAGCGCCCCAGGGTTCAGACGCAGATAATCCCCCAGCAGCCAGGACCATTCGAACAGATGCCCCGGCTCCACCCGGTTTTCCCCCAAAGCCGCCACAGGCCGCCAGTCCGCCCCGAACTCCTCGGGCAACACTCCGGCCCCTGGCTGGATCAGCCGCTCCAGCGCCAGACGCACCAGAGCCGTCGCCTCATCCAGATAAAAGCTGTCTCCCGACACCTCGAACAGCACCAGAAACGCCTCAAGCAGATGCATATGCGGGTTCTGATGCCGCACAGCTCCCGTAACCCCCGGTGCCGTCAGCAACACTTCATCCAGAAATCCGCCATGCTCCGCCGCAAAGATCTGGTGAAGCTCCACAACCGTCTGCCGCGCCACCGCGAGGAAATCCGGATTGCCGCTCACCCGGTAAGCCCAGCCATAGGCAAAGAGAATGAAGGCATGCGCATAAAGATCGCGCTGCATCCCGACCGGCGACCCGTCCGGCGCCACGGAAAAGATCCACCCCGCCTGGCCATCCCGATGCCGGTAAAGCCGCTCGACTTCTTCGAGACATGCCAGCGCCTGCGCCGAAGCATCATGCAGCCCGTCCAGCGCAGCCCGACAGAATGTCGAGATCTGCCGCGCCTGCACCATCAGGCGCGAGGCGGGCAGAACCAGCGGTTCTCCGGAAAATGTCAGTCGCTCATGATAAAGACGCCGCCCGCGATCAAACCCGACGCCGCTCCAGGCCGGCAGCACCGTCCGCGTGAGCCAGCCGCTCCACAGCGCCCGCTGGTCAGCATCCATGAAGGTGGGCAAGGGGGCGTGTCGCGTTCCGGTCTGCATCCGACTGCCGTATGAGAGCTGAACGCCCGCGTCAACAGATCGCGAGCTGCTACGGCAGAGCTGAAACAGAAATTTCAGATTTTCAGGGAAAAGGGAAACTGGTGGAGCCAATCGGGATCGAACCGACGACCTCCTGAATGCCATTCAGGCGCTCTCCCAACTGAGCTATGGCCCCACATGTTTCAATGCGGCCCCTTTGGGACGGGGCCGGATGAGGGCGGTATATCGTCATGATTTCGCCCTGACAAGCCTGAAAAACAGATTTTTTAGACCCCAAGGACCTTCAGTTCCCGCAGTTCCTCCAGCAGCGGCAACAGCGGCAGTCCCATCACGGCATCCTGCGCCCCCTCGACAGCCGAAAAAAGCTGTATCCCCGGGCCTTCAAGCCGATACGCCCCTACACAGGACAGGATCGCCGGCCCTTCCCGCTCCAGATAGGCCTTCAGAAAGTCATCAGAGAAATCCCGCATCGTCAGACGCGGCGACGCCAGATGCTCCCAGACCTTCTCGCCCCCCTTATAGAGAACGACAGCCGTGCGCAGGACATGCGTCCGCCCCCGCAGCCGGCGCAGATGCTCCGCCGCCTCGGCCACAGATCCCGGCTTGGCAAACGCCACCCCGTCCAGATCGAGGATCTGGTCCGCCGCAACCGTCAGCTCATCAAAGCCCACATCCCGCGTCGCAAGATTGGCTTTTGCATCCGCCAGCGCGATGGCCGTTTGGGAAAGCGTATGTCCCTGCTCTTCGCAGGATCGCCGCAACGCCTCCTCGTCGAGATCGACGGGGCGGACCTGCACGGCCAGCCCCGCATTTTCGAGAAGCATCCGCCGGGCCGAAGAGCCGCTGGCAAGAATGAGGGAAGTACTGAAAGACATCATGAAGTACGACTCCGTACTATCGACTGTTGGAACAGGGACGAGTACTGCGGATCACCCGGTGAAGAGATTGCGTCAGTACTGGGGTACATGGGGATAGTACCTGCCCTTGCGAAAGGAGTACCGAGTACCGTGGATTGTACGGTACACCAGCCGGAACTGGGGGTTGTACACAGGCTCTCTGTGGGCAATTCGGGATTGAATCAGCGACTCCCTTGCAAAGTGCGGCTTCCGGAGTTGTACACAGTGTGAGTAAGACGGGGTACATTTTCAGAAAGCCGGGTACCCCGGTATCCACAGGGATCATCTTAACCTCCAGCATTTCTTTCTTTTTTCTTTTATGATTAGTGGGCGGCATGATTTCGGAAAACGCACCTTCCTCACCCTCGTCGAAACCGCTTCTGCGGGCCCTCCGTGGTGAAGCCGTCTGGCCGCCTCCGGTCTGGCTCATGCGTCAGGCAGGCCGATATCTCCCCGAATTCCGCGCCATGCGGGACAGGGCCGACTTCCTGACCCGGTGCATGACCCCGGACATGGCCACCGAGCTGACGATCCAGCCGATCCGCCGCTACGGCATGGATGGCGCCATCCTGTTTTCCGACATCCTGATCCTGCCCTGGGCCATGGGTCAGTCCCTTGAATTCATTGACGGGCGTGGTCCCGTGCTCGGCGCCATCCGCTCCGAAGCCGACCTCGCCAGACTGGACCCGAAGCGCGTACAGGATGCCGTCGCACCCGTGCGCGAGACCTTGTCCCGCCTCACAAAAGAGCTTCCGGACGTCACCACGCTTCTGGGCTTCGCAGGCAGCCCGTTCACGGTGTCCTGCTACATGGTCGAGGGCGGTGGATCGCGGGATTTCGCCGAAACCCGCCGCATGATGCAGACCAACCCGGCCCTGTTCGATCGCCTGATCGACACCCTGACCTCGAGTACCGCCGAGATGCTCTGCGGCCAGATCGAAGCCGGCGCGGAAGCCGTAATGCTGTTCGATTCCTGGGCCGGAATCCTGCCGCCCTCCGCGTTCCGCCGCTACGTGATCGAGCCGACGCGCCAGATCGTCGAGTACATCCGTGCCCGGCATCCCAAAACCCCGATTATCGGTTTCCCGCGCCTTGGCGGCATCATGGTCCGCGAATATGCGCAGAAAACCGGTGTTAACACGCTCGCCCTCGACACTGTCGCCGACCCGGCCCAGATCTCCGAACTGGTCTCCGAAGTCCGCCCCGGCCTGACGCTTCAGGGCAACATGGATCCGATGATCCTGTTCTCCGGCGGCGAAACAATGGTGCGTGAAGCCCAGGCCATCCGGGACGCGATGCGCGGAAAACCGCATGTTTTCAACCTCGGACACGGCGTCATGCAGCACACGCCACCTGAAAACGTGGCAGCCCTCGTCGAGGCGGTACGGTCAGTATGACAACCGCCCTGGACCCGGCAGGCCAGCTGAAACTGGTCATTTTCGACTGCGACGGCGTTCTCGTGGACAGCGAAGGCCCGTCCTGCCGGGCCACGGCGGAATTCGCCCGCTCCAAGGGGCTGTCCATTTCCGATGACGAGGCGCATAAGCGTTTTGCAGGCAAGGCCCTGCCGCAGATCGTGACAGAACTCGAGCATGACCTCGGGCATTCCCTGCCGGAAGAAACGGCATTCAAACTGCGCGAAAATCTCGTACAGATGATGCGAAAAAGCGCAGAACCCGTAAGCGGAGCGCTCGAAATGCTGGCAGGCGTGCGGGCTTTGGGAATGCCGGTTCGCGTCGGCTCCAATTCTTCCGTCCGGGAGATGGAAGCCAAGTTCGAGCGCACCGGAATGTCGCAGTATTTCCCCGAAAACCGCATCCATTCCGCCAATGACATGGGCTGCCCCAAACCCGCTCCGGACGTCTATCTGTACGCCGCAAAGGCCGAGGGTGTACTGCCAGAAAACTGTGTCGTCATCGAAGACAGTAATACCGGTGCGGAAGCAGCCTGGAAGGCCGGCATGGCCTGTGTGCTTCTTCGCCCCGAGGACGTGCCCCTGCCCCCGTTCTGGCCCGTCAAAGGCTCTGTCCGCATCACGCATCTGGATGAGCTGGTACCCCTGCTCCGCCGGACGCTGGAAAGCCAGAAACACGCATGACCGACTTTCTCGCGACCTATCAGAGCTGGATCCTGTCCCTGCACATCATGGCGTTCATCGCCTGGATGGCCGGGACGTTCTATCTGCCGCGCCTGTATGTCTATCACTGTCAGGTGGTACCGGGTTCGGCCGAGAGCGAGCGGTTCAAGGTCATGGAGCGCAAGCTCCTGCGCCAGATCATGACTCCGGCCATGATCGTGACCTTCCTCGCCGGCGGCGCACTGGCCTCCATTCCCGGCCTGATCGACTGGAACGCCGGCTGGTGGTGGACGAAGCTGATCTGCGTTCTGGGGCTCGCCGGTTTCCACGGCGCCTGCGGGGCCTGGCGTCGCGCCTTCGCCGAAGACCGCAACCAGCATCCGGAAAAATTCTACCGGATCGCCAACGAGGTTCCTACGATCCTGATGATGATCATCGTCATCATGATCATCGTTCGTCCCTGAGAAAGATCCCGAATAAAAGTTTTTGGTGAAGCTTTTTCCAAGAAGATTCAAGGAACGTCACCTTTTTGAAAAAAGGCGACACCCAAAAACTTTTATTCGTCTCAGAGCAGTCCGTATTTCACGCCCGTCATCTGTTCGGAGACGGTCCACAGACGCTCCGCCAGTTCGGGTACATGCGCCAGCGCCGGCAGTCCCGCGATCCCCGGCACGCCACGACGCTCTCCCGGACCCTGCGGCCCGTAATAGCCACCGTCACGCGCTTCTGGGCTGGCCAGCGCATAGAGCAGCGGCCAGGCGCCTTCCTCAACCGTCTGGCCCATCGCATGAAAGACCGGCCCGGCCACACGCCGCGCCAGCCCCCGCATGAACCGCGCCGCCTTGTTGGCGGACTGATCCAGGCTGCCATTATTGGCCACGATATCGCTCGCCGCCCAGCCCGGATGCGCGGCCCGCGAATGGATGGGCCAGGGCGCCTTGAGCGCCCGGCGGTTCAGTTCCAGCGCAAACAGCAGATTGCACAGTTTGCTCTGCCGGTAACGCACCATCGGATTGTAAGAATGCCGCGCGTTCAGATCGCCGAACGGGATTTCCCCCTTCAGCGCCGCCAGAGACGCCACCGTCATGACCGTTGCATTCCCCGCTGCCAGTAGCGGCAGCAGTCGTCCGGTCAGCGCAAAATGCCCGAGATGATTGGTCCCGAACTGAAGCTCGAACCCGTCCTTCGTCGTCAGCCGTGTCGCCGGCCCCATGACCCCGGCATTGTTCGCCAGAAGATGGATCGGCTCGCCCCGGCTGCGCATGGCAGACGCAAACGCCTCGATCCCGGCCAGTGACGCCAGATCCAGCAGCTCGAACCGCGCTTTGACGAACGGCACGCGCTCATGCAGCCGCGCCAGAGCCGCCTGCCCCTTGTCACGGTTGCGCCCGCTCAGCAGGATCGCGGCGCCCTGCTTCGCCAGCCCGCAGGCGACCTCGAAGCCCAGACCCCCCGTCGATCCGGTAATGAGCGCCGTCTTCCCGTCCAGACGCTCAAGGGAATCCGTGGACCAGGCGGGTGCGGCGGTCTGTGTCATCGGGTCTGTCCTTCCAGTGTGGGTCAGCTCGGTTTCGTATCTGCGCGGGCCTCGTCGCGTTTTTCATCCGCTTCGGCTTCCTTGAGGGCCTCATCCGTCAGGCGCTTCTCGTTCTTCTTGAGGAAGATGAGCCCCCCGATCAGACAGCTCACCCCCAGAATGGCCATGACCACACCCACAGGGCCCGAAATCTTCTCGATCTGCTTGCCCAGTTCATAGGTCACGAAGGCATAGCCCCCCGCCCAGCAGATGCCGCCCATCGCATTGAAGAACAGAAACGAATGCCAGGGCATCCGGTTCGCTCCGGCCAGCAGCGCCACGAACACACGCAGCACTGCGATGAAGCGCCCGAGGAACACGACGATCCCGCCATGCTTGCGGAACAGATACCGCCCCAGCATCAGCCGCTCTTCCGTCATGCCGACCTTGTGGCCGTGCTTTTTCAGAATGCCGTAACCGAAGTGATGGCCGATCAGATACCCGATATTGTCGCCCATGATGGCGCCAAGCACGGCGGCCAGGGCGATCCAGCGGATTTCCAGATGATGGGTACTGCCCGCATAGAGCGAGGCTGCGATGATGACGCTTTCCGCCGGAAGGGGAAGGCCCATGCTCTCGAACATGACAATGACGCCAACGACGCCATAGCCGTAATGCACCAGCATGTGGTCGAGAAAATGACTGAGGTGAAACAGTGTCCTGGTCCCGTTCAAGCTGTGGCGGAAAGGAAGGCCGCCGGTTACGATACTACGGCATCGGAGACAGGATGAAAAATGACGACATCGCCTTCCCCCACAGTTTCCCCCCGCGCTCCCAAATCCGCATCCGGAAACTGGCCGTCCTGGGTCACGCCCGAACTCGTGGCCGGCCGCACCCTGTCCTTCTCCGAACTGCGCACGGCTGGAAACTGGATCATCTGGCTCGAAAGCCGCCCGGATGAACAGGGCCGCTCCGTCATCACCGCCCGCGATCCCGAAGGCCGGATCCGCGACCTGATCCCGCCCGGATATTCGGTCGGCACGCGGGTGCACGAATATGGCGGCGGGGCCTGGGACGTGCGTCTGAAGAACGGCGCCCCGCAGGTCGTTTTCAGCGACCGCAAGCTCGGCGGACTCTGGTTCAGCGATGGTCCCACCGCCACACAATGGGCACAGGCAGGCGAAAACCCCGAACACCGCTACGCCGACCTGACCTTCGACCCTGTTTCCGATGCCGTGTTCTGCGTGCGCGAAACCCACGGCGAAGGCACGCCCGTCGCAACCCTCGTTCATGTTCAGTCCGACGGCCTCGAAACCGTGCTGGTCAAAGGCGCGGATTTCTACGCCGCCCCCCGCCCCTCACCCGACGGACGCTTCCTGGCCTGGTTCAGCTGGAACGACCCCGCCATGCCCTGGACCGTCACAACCCTCTCCGTCGCACCCTTCGACCGCACAACCGGCACACTCGGCCCCGTCACCGACCTGACCGGCCCGGAACAATGCAGCATCATCGAACCCTGCTGGTCCCCCGATGGCACGCTCTACGCCACGTCCGACGCCTCAGGCCGCTGGACCCCCATCCGCTTTTCCCATGACGATACCGGCTGGCACCCGCACAGCCTCGACGGTGCCAACGCCGAAATCGGCCTGCCGCACTGGGTCTTCGGTCAACGCACCATGGCCCCGCTGCCCGGAAACAGACTGCTGGCCCTCGGTATCCGCCACGGTCTCAATCACGTCCTGCTGGAAGACAACGGACACTGGACAGACGTCTCGCTCGGCACTCCGGTCAATGTCCCCCAACCGCTCGAAGACGGATGCTTCGCATGGATCGACGCCCCGTCCGACGCCCCTGCCGCCATTGCCGTCGGCCGTCCCGGCGAGCCCTGTGACCGCTTCCGCACCAGCGTCACCCTCCCGCCCGGCGTGACAAAAGCCGATATCGCAACCCCCACCCCCCTGACCTTCCCGACCGCCAACGGCGCCGAAGCCCACGCCCTGTTCTACGCTCCCGCCAGCAGCACCAGCACACTCCAGCCCGGCGAAAAACCACCGCTCGTCGTCATGGCCCATGGCGGCCCGACCGGCCGTGCCAACCCGTCCTTCGCTTTCAAGGTGCAGTGGTGGACCTCACGCGGTTTTGCCGTCCTCGACGTTAATTACCGCGGCTCAACCGGCTTCGGCCGCGCCTATCGCGAAGCCTTGGACGGTCAGTGGGGCGTCGCAGACATCGAAGACTGCCTCGCCGGCGTGCAGGCCGTGCTCGACCGTGGCCTCGCCGATCCCGCCCGCTGCGTCATCCGCGGCAGCAGCGCCGGCGGCCTGACCGTCCTCGGTGCTCTTGCCCAGTCGGACCTCTTCGCCGCCGGAACATCCCTCTACGGCGTCACCGATCTGCGCGCCCTCGCCGAAGAAACGCACAAATTCGAAGCCCGCTATCTGGACGGCCTGATCGGCCCCTATCCGGAAGACGAGGCCGTGTATCTGAAACGTTCTCCCATCACGCAGGCTGAAGGGATTACTGTTCCCGTCCTGTTCCTGCACGGCGGCGCAGACAGGGTCGTCCCCCTCTCACAGGCGGAATCCATGCGCACAAAACTCGAACATTCCGCCCTGCACGTCTATCCGGAGGAAGCCCACGGCTTCCGCGCCCGCGAAACCATAGAGGACGCCCTGCAAAGGGAACTCGCTTTCTATCAGCAGGTGTTCGGTCAGTAATTTTCAGACTGGGTATGCATGCAGGGACTCCCATCCCTGCATGAAATGCTCCGGAAAATCAGTCGTCCGAAAGCCCGAACTGGCTGGGATAGGGCATCGCATTCCGGCCGAGCTTCTTCTTTTTCCACTCCGCCAGCGCGCGATCATATTCAACATGCCGCAGCGCGAACTGCAGCGCTTCGACATGCCGCTCGTTCTCGGGATTCATCAGGTTCCGGCGCCACCCCGCCGCGATCAGCCAGTATTCCCCGGCCAGCCGCCAGTCTCCGGCCTCATGATGCTCCAGCGCCAGCCGCTCAAGCCCATGATACTTGTTCTTCGGATTGGCGAGCGCTTCCGGCGTGAGAATGAAATCATCCCCTTTCCAAAGAAACGTCGATTTCATGTAAGGAAACTGCCGGGTCATCACACCCGGATCTCCGAAATGCTCCTTAATCAGCATCGGAACCAGCCTGTCGTAAGACCTACGCCATTCGCACTGCACAGACCGTTCCCCTGAAAACAGCATTGAAGAGTGCCGCTTCTATAACGGGCGCCTTCACCAGAGTCGATTTCGCCGGCCGGACCGGAACACACCAGACGCAGCATCAGGTGTGAATTAATAACCTTTACAGTGTTATATATAAATAATTATGTGTTATAACAAAATATATCCCCAGTTATAAAAGAAAATACTCGTCATTCCGGAAACGGGTTTGAATTTCCATAATACTTCTTCTAAGAAGCCTGACCGAAATTACTGGTGCCCTGTCTCAGGACTGCACGTTTCCTTCTCTCTCCCGTCAGAGTCCCCGCGCCTTATGGACACCAAAACCCTCTTCTCCGGAATGGCCCTGGCCTTCGGTGCCTATTCCGCGTTCGCCATCAGCGACGCCTTTTCCAAACTGCTGGACGGAAGTCTCGACCCCTTCGAGGTCGCGTTTTTTGGCGGTGTGTTCGGGTTCCTCATCCTTCCCTTCATTCGCAAACCGACTGAATCCTATCTCGACATCGTGCGTCCGAAGCTTCGCGGCATGTGGCTGCTGCGGGCCGTCTGCGTCTTCGTCGCCACGGCCGCCAGCGTCAAAGCCTTCATGCTGCTCTCGATGCCCGAGGCCCTGTCGATCACGTTCCTGATGCCGCTGTTCGTCACGATCCTGTCCGTCGTGCTGCTCAAGGAGAAAGTAACGTTCTGGGCCTGGCTGGCGGTCGCGCTTGGCTTTGCGGGTGTTCTGATCGTCCTGCGCCCGGGAGTGCGCCCCCTTAATCTGGGCCATCTGTGCGCCCTCATGGCCGCCTGCGCGAATGCGGGCAGCGTGATCGCCTATCGCATTGCCAGCAAGGAAACCGTCCGCCTGTCGCTCTTCGGATCGAGCCTGATGGGCGCCCTGGTCGGCAACGGTCTACTGATGATCGCCCACGCCACATGGCCGTCCAACACAAAGATCTGGTTCTACCTGTTCGGATACGGCTTCCTGACCGCGCTCGGACAGCTCTGCATGATGCTTGCCACCGCCCGGGCCCCGGCAAACCGCGTCGCCCTGCCGCAATACAGCCAGATGGCCTGGGGCGTCGCGCTGAGCTACTTCCTCTTCAAACAGCCGCTCGATCGCTGGACCTTCGTGGGCATCGCGGTCCTGACAGCATCCGGCATGCTGAACTGGATCCGTCAGCGCATTCGCTACGAGAAAATGGCGATGAAAGAGCGTCTCGAACGCCTCAAGGCGCGCAAAATCGCCAAAGGCAACCTCAAAGCCGCCAAGAAAACGGCGCTCTCCGCCCGATAAAGCCAGATCCCGCCGCTGCACATACGGTCAGAACACTGGCCTCAGTCGCAGCGGCAACCCCAGCACCCTCTTAAGGCTTCACAATCGCCGGCTCCAGCTTCCGGATCACCCGGAACGCCGTCACCACTGCCAGACTGCCAAACAGCACCACGCCCAGCGACTGCCCGACCAGAATTCCGACCGGCCCGTAAGCCGACCCGAACCACACGAACGGAATGGTCCCCAGCGTCGCCCGGCCCCAGTTGAACCCCGTGGAATAGAACGGGTGCCCCAGATTGTTGAACGCCGTATTGGCCACGAACAGCAGTCCCACAAACATGTAACTCAGCACCAGCCAGCAGCAGAACAGCCGCACGATGTCCACGCCGACACCCTGAAGCTCGAAAAGTTGGATGATGTAATTGTGCGTCGCCGCCAGAATCAGCCAGGTCACGCCCACACACAGCGCCGTCAGCTTGAGCGCCGCCAGAAGCGCCTCCTGCACGCGATGGATCTGCCGCGCCCCCAGATTCTGCGCCATGATCGGCCCCACCGACCCCGTCAGCGCAAAGACCAGCGAAAACGCCACCGGCACGATCCGGTCAATCGTCGCCTGCCCCGAAACTGCATTGAGCCCGAACCGCGCCATCGCATGCGTCACGAACAGCGCCCCCGTCGGCGTCGCCAGATTGGTCGCAATCGCCGGAACCGCAATCCCGCCAATCAGTCGCGTGGAAGGCCCAAACGCCGACCGCTCCGGCCATTCCAGCATGGCGTGACCGCGCAAATTCAGGAATCCGCTCGCCGCAATCGCCAGTCGCGCCAGAACCGTGCTGATCGCAGCCCCCTCAAGCCCCAGATGCAGCCCGAAAATCATGACCGGATCCAGACAGGCCGAAACAACCGCCCCGGTCAGCGTCACCCGCATCGAGCGCTTGGCATCCCCGACCGCCCGCAGAAGCGATGACAGCGCCATCCCCAGACAGACCAGCGGCAACGCTGGCGAAACGATATGCAGGAATGTCGCCGCATGTTGCTGCGCCTCGCCATGCGCGCCCAGCAGCCCGAGCAGAGGCATCGCGAACGTCGCCGTCAGCAGCCCCAGCACAGCGGCAATCGCCACCATGACCACCAGAAATGCCGAGGCCATCCGCCGGGCTTCGGCATGCTGCCGCGCCCCGATCAGCCGCCCCGTGCAGGCTCCTAGCCCGATCGTCATGCCAATGGAAACAGACACCTGCACGTAGCTGACTGCCGTCGCAAACGCGATCGCCGCCGTCAGCGTCTTGTCATGCAGATGGGAAATATAGCCGTAATTGAGCAGATCGACGGCAAACACCGCCATCAGCCCGATCGCCCCCGTCCCGGCCATGGTCACGACATGACGCATGATGCTGCCATGAACGAATCTGGCGGGTCTGACCGGAGAATCGTCAGGAATACTGGGCTTTTTCGGGTCGTCGTCTGGCTGGGGCATGCTCACACATATTGCCCGTTCCAAACCCGGAGAACCAGAGGCTGAAAGTGTTTTTCCCGCCCAGGTTCCAAGGAATTCCAAAGCCGAATCCGGCTTTCATGCAGGCTGGACCGCTCTTTTTTGCCTCGTAAGGACTTCCTTAACATCCGTCGTGGAATCCTTGGCCGTGATGCTCGGGCATACGACCCGCAGCCTGTTCCATGTCCGGGAGTATGCCATGTCCTCGATCATCAACGCGGTCCACACGGCCGTCAGTGGCCTGAACGCCCAGTCCCACGCCTTTACCGACCTGTCCAACAACATCGCCAACAGCCAGACCACCGGCTACAAGGCGAGCACCACCAGTTTCGAGGACTACGTCACCAACAACGAACTGGCCAATGACGGTGAATCCCTGAGCGATAGCGTCTCTGCGACCACCCGTCAGCACACCGATAACCAGGGCATGGTCACAACGTCGACCAACAGCACGGCCCTCGCCATTTCCGGCAACGGGTTCTTCAACGTCGTGCAGGCCACCGGCCAGAGCAATGACAGCACCCCCGTTCTGGGAACGCAGCAGTATTACACCCGTAACGGTGACTTCTCGCAGGACAAGAACGGCTATCTGGTCAACACGTCCGGCTATTACCTTGAGGGCTACAACGTCGACGCCACCTCAGGCACCCTGGGCACGTCTCTCTCTGCCATTCAGGTTCCTTCCACAATCGCGTTCCGACCGACCGAGAGCACGAAACTGACCGCAACCGGCACGCTCGACAGCAGCAGCAAGACTGTCGATATGTCGACGACAGCTTATGACAGCACAGGTGCGGCCTCGACGGTCGATCTGACTTGGACGAAGGTCAACGACACGACCTGGACTGTTAAGGATGCTAACGACACTACGGGCACCAGCAACAGCGCGACCGTGACGTTTGATTCCACCGGCGCCGTTTCCTCCGTGACGTCCCAGGACAGCACTGGAGCCAGCAGCACTTCCAGCTCAAGCTTCAACTATACAGGCTCCCCTCAGGACATGACCGTGAGCCTCAGCGGCGTCACCCTCGGCTCGGCAAACACAGTTTCCATGACCTCTGACAGCGTCACCAGCGGCACCTTCTCCGGCATTTCCATGGAGACGGACGGTTCTGTCATGGCAACGTTCGACAACGGCTATTCCCAGCTTGTCGCCAAGATCCCGCTGACGACCTTCGCCGATCCGAACAGCCTGTCTGCCCAGAACGGACAGGCCTATACCGCCACGTCGCAGTCCGGCAGCCCGCAGATCAACGCCGTCAACACCAATGGCGCCGGCACCCTGACCACGGGTTCCATCGAGGAATCCACCACGGATCTGACCGGCGATCTCAGCAAGCTGATCGTGGCGCAGCAGGCCTACGGCGCAAATACGAAAGTCGTCTCCACGGCCGACCAGCTTCTTCAGACCACCCTGGCGATGATCCAGTAAGCCGGACTGAAGGGATACCTGCCTCATGGGACTGAACAGCGCACTCTCGATTGCAACGTCCGGCCTGAACGCCGTCCAGAACGCCATGGCCGTTGCGTCCAACAACGTCTCCAATGCCGGGACAAGCGGCTATATCAAGGAAAACGCCAACGTTCAGTCCACCGTGGCTGGCAATATGGGCACCGGTGTGCGCACTGCCGCCACAACCCTGGCCACGAACGAGCAGGTCCAGAAGGCGCTCTACGCCCAGAATGCGGACGTCGCGGCCTACACGGCCACGAGCAACTCCCTGTCCAACATCACCGCACTTCAGGGCTCCACCAGCGCCACCTCCGGCAGCAGCGGAACCCTCTCTGACGAACTGGGCAATCTTCAGTCCGCCCTGACGTCCCTGACGTCCACGCCCGACAGCGCATCGGCCCAGAGCACGGTCATTTCAGCCGCCTCCACCTTCGCGCAGTCCGTCAACACCCTCGCCTCGGCCTATCAGACCCAGCGCCAGACGGCCCAGGATACTGTCGTATCCTCGGTTTCGGACATCAACACCGATCTCACCACGATCGGTGCCCTGTCCACCAAGATCATGAATCTCAAAAGCACCGGTCAGGATACGGCCGCGCTGGAAAACCAGCGCTACACGGCCCTGTCGTCGCTTTCCTCGGAACTCTCCGTCTCCTGGTCCGAGTCCGCAAATGGCGACATGACCATCTCCACCGCAAATGGCGTGACCCTGCCGACGCGGGATACCAGCAGCACCCAGGGCGCAACCGTTTCCTCCACCTGGCCCCTCAGCACGTCATCAGCCCAGATTTCGGTCAGCTCGACCTATTCCGCCACGTCTGCCGACAGCAGCATTCCTGCCATCACCATGAACGGCCGGGATGTCACTGCGGATCTGACTGGTGGAACGCTGGGCGCGAATATCACCCTGCGCGATACAACGCTCCCCACCATGCAGGCGCAGTTGGACTCCCTGACATCAACCGTTGCCACCCGCCTGAGCGATCAGGGCATGCCCCTTTTCACATCTGGCGCAGATGGCGACGTTCCGGGCACATCGCAGACGGACCTCACGCCGACCGGAAGCGTCGGCTTCTCGCAGGTCATGAGCGTTTCCAGCACCTATTCCGATGATCCGTCCAAACTGCTCGACAGCAGCACATCCGGAACACAGACCATCCAGAAGGTCCTGAGCTACGGTTTCGGAACCACATCCGATTCCGCCGGCACCTCCCAGACGGCAGCGCCGAGCACGAACCTCGGACTGACCGGAACCCTGTCCACGGGCTATACGGGAAATCAGGGGATCATCTCCCTTGCGACATCCCTGACGGCAAAACAGGCCGCCACCGCCAGCGATGCCAGCAGCGGCCTCGCCCTGTCCCAGACGACACAGACCAGCCTGACGTCCAACCTTTCCGGAACATCCACGGTCTCCGTGGACACGGAAATGGCCAATATCGTCACCCTGCAGAACGCCTATGCGGCCAATGCCAAAGTCGTATCAACCGTCCAGACAATGTTCAGCGCTCTGCTGAGCGCAATCGGAACCTGATCATGACCGGAACCATCTCCAGTTTCGGCTTCGGAGGAATCTCCAGCCAGCTTCTTCTGGGTGTCCAGAACCTTTCGCAAAGCCAGAGTTCGCTCCAGCTCGAAGCCTCGACCGGCGTTCTCTCCAGCAGCTATGCCGGTCTCGGCGCATCCCGGACACAGGCCCTCGCCCTTCAGCCGGCCATCACGCAGGTGTCCGCCTGGACGAGCAACGTCACGAATGCGCAGAACACCCTGACCACGACACAGACCGCTCTGTCGCAGATCTCCACCATTGCCCAGGATCTGACGAGTTCGCTGTCCACGCTCGGCAGCACGCTGACCTATTCAACCGTCACGACAGCCGCCACCGCCGCCCAGTCGGCCCTGACATCGCTCGGCAACCTGCTGAATACGAAACAGGGCGACAGCTACGTTTTCGCCGGGCAGCAGAACACGACCGCCCCCGTAAGCACCGATCTGGGCACATCGGATCTCGCCACCCAGATCGAACAGGCCGTCAGCCAGCTCGGCTCCACCAGTGCGGACGACGTGCTCAGCACGACCGGGGATCTGGCCAGCAATACCGCCGCCGGCCAGCCTTTCTCCGCAGCGGTGTCCACGTCCCCCGATCAGGCCTACCAGCAGAAAATGCAGGTCGTCGTCGGTCAGTCCGAAACGGTCTCCGTGGGCATGGTCGCCACCCAGAGCGCCACCTCGACCTCCACCACATCGCCCATCCGCGACCTGATGCGCAACCTCATGGTGGTCGCCTCCCTCGGCTCGTCTTCCACCAGCGCAAGTGACTATTCCAGCCTGATTTCAGGCCTCCAGAGCTCCATGGAAACCGTAACGAGCGGCCTGGGAGACATGAGCGGCCTTCTCGGCGTTCAGCAGAACAGCCTGACAACCCAGGCCTCCATGCTGAGCCAGATGTCTTCCGCCCTGACCACCCAGCTCGGGCAGGTCAAGGATGCTGATCTGGCGCAGGTTTCCACGCAGGTGACGGACACCAACAACCAGCTTCAGGCGTCCTATTCCCTCATCGCCGACATGAAGGGCATGACGCTCGCATCTTACCTCTGATGCCGGTTGAAAATCCGTTTGTGACATCGCATATCGAAGTCACTTTCCTGTACGGAGACTGATGAGATGAGTGAAACGAACACCCAGAAGGCAGCCGAAAAGCACGAGTTCAGTGCCGAAGTCGGACGTCTTCTGGATCTGGTGGTCCATGCCCTTTACTCGGATCGTGAGATCTTTCTGCGTGAGCTCGTCGCCAACGCGGCTGATGCCACGGACAAGCGCCGTTTCGAGGCCCTGACGGACAGCGCACTGGCTCTCCCGGAAAATGCGTCCATCCGCATCAATCCGGACAAGAGCCAGAAAGAGCTGACCATTTCCGATGACGGCGTGGGCATGACCCATGACGAACTGGCCCAGAACCTCGGCACGATTGCCCGTTCCGGCACCCGCGCCTTCGGTGAGAAGCTGAATGCCGCAAAGCCGGAAGACCGTCCGAGCCTGATCGGCCAGTTCGGTGTGGGCTTCTACGCGGCTTTCATGGTGGCTGACCGTGTGGACGTCACGTCCCGCAAGGCCGGTTCCGACGAAGCCTGGACCTGGTCGTCTGACGGCAAGGGCGCCTTCACGCTCACCCCCGCCTCCCGCTCCACGCCGGGCACCGACATTGTCCTGCACATGAAGGATGATGCTGACGAGTTCCTCGACAGCTGGCGTCTACGTTCGATCATTCGCAAATGGGCAGACCACATCTCCTGGCCCATCACCCTGCGTGAAACCAAGGAAGACGGCACCACCGAAGACCAGGCCGCCAACGAAGGCACAGCCCTGTGGAGCAAGCCGAAATCCGAGATCACGCCGGAACAGTATGCCGAGTTCTACCGGCACATCTCGCATGCTTTCGATGAGCCCTATGCGACGCTGCACTGGCGCGCGGAAGGTGTGACCGAATTCACGGCCCTGCTGTTCCTGCCGAGCGCCCGCCCGTTCGATTTCATGGAGCAGTCCCGCGAAAGCCGGATCCATCTGCATGTCCGCCGGATGTTCATCACCGACGAAGCCGAACTGGTCCCGAACTGGATGCGCTTCGTGCAGGGCGTGGTCGACACCGAAGACCTGCCGCTCAACGTCTCGCGCGAAATGCTTCAGGCCACCCCGGTCCTGGCCCGTATCCGCAAAGCCGTGACCAAACGTGTCCTGAGCGAGATCAGCAAGCGTGCGAAGGAAGCCGACAGCGGTTTCAACACGTTCTGGGAAAACTTTGGCGCCGTCATCAAGGAAGGCCTGTGGGAAGACGCCGAACACCGGACGGAAATTGCCGGTTTCGCCCGCTTCCACTCGACCTATAGTGACGACCTGATCACGCTGGATGATTACATCTCCCGCATGAAGGATGCTCAGGACGCCATCTATTACCTGACCGGCGACAGTCTGGACGCGCTCAAGTCCTCGGCCCAGCTTGAAGGCTTCCGCGCCCGCGGCCTCGAAGTCCTGCTTCTCTCCGATCCGGTGGACGGCTTCTGGCCGGAGCGTCTGTCTTCCTATCAGGAAAAGCCCCTGCGCTCCGTCACCCACTCCCATGGCGATCTGGAGAAGTTCGAGTCTGTGGAAGCAGACACGACCGAAGCTGCAGACGTCGAAAAGCTGGTCCCGGCCCTCAAGGACGCGCTTGGCGATCAGGTCAAGGACGTCCGCAGCACCGTGCGCCTGACGGGCAGTGCCGTTGTCATCACGTCCGATGGTGGTCCGGATCTGACGATGCAGCGCCTGATGCGCCGTTCGGGTCAGGCCATGCCCGCCATGCCGCCGATCCTCGAGATCAACCCGAAGCATCCGCTCATCAAGGCCCTGGCCGAGCGCGTCGCAAAGGGCGAGAGCGTCAAGGACTATGCGACCGTCCTGCTGGATCTGGCCCGCGTGCAGGAAGGCGAGCCCCTTCCCGATCCGACCGGTTTCGGCCGTTCGCTCGCAACGCTGCTGGCCGGTCCTGCCGCAGAGTGAGCAAAGACCCGGAGCAATCCATGTCTCCGGTCCGGTTCGCAAAAGGCGAGGGTGTCATCCCTCGCCTTTTCTTTTTGCGCGCTCCGGTGAAATATGAACCGCCGCGCATGACTGAAGGAGAAGCAGGCCTGTGATCGACGATTTCCGCTTTGGCCGCATTACGGTAATCGGTGACCTGCTGCTGGATCAGTATATTTCGGGCGGCGTCAGCCGGATTTCCCCAGAAGCCCCTGTTCCCGTCGTCCTGCATGACGGTCTGCGCTGTGTGCCGGGCGGTGCGGCCAATGTGGCGGTCAACGCCGCTGCCCTGGGCGCCCAGGTCCATCTTGTCGGTCTCGTGGGCGAGGATGATTCGGCCGCGCGCCTGAACGAAACCCTGAAACTCTGGCCCACCATCGAGACGGACGGCATCGTCTCGTCCCCCGACTGGACCACCATCACCAAGACCCGCGTCGTCAGTGGTCGCCAGCAGATCGTGCGCATCGACGTCGAAAAGCTCACCCCCCTTTCCGAAACACTCCAGCAGCGCCTTGTGGAAGAAGCCTGTCGTGCGATCGCTGTCTCGGACGTCCTCGTCTGCTCGGATTACGCCAAGGGCGTCCTGACGGATGAGGTCCTGCGCGCCATTATCGCCGCCGGCCGCGAAAAGGGCATCCCCGTCATCGTCGATCCCAAGCGCCCCACCTTCGAAGCCTATGCCGGCGCCACGCTCGTCACCCCCAACCGCATTGAGGCGCAACAGGCCAGCGGCCTGCCGGCGCGCACGGATGGCGAGGTCCTGAAAGTCGCGGAAACCCTGTCCGGCCAGTTCGGCGGCAACGTCCTCGTCACGCGATCGGAAGATGGCATGACGCTCTGGCAACGTGACGCCAAACCGCTGCATGTTGCCAGCCGCAAATCCGAAGTCTTTGACGTCTCGGGCGCCGGAGACACGGTCGTTGCCACGGTCGCCGCCGTGCTTTCCGCCGGTCAGACGCTGGAAACAGCCGTCGTCATCGCAACCGCCGCCGCCGCCCTGTCCGTCAGCAAGTTCGGAACCGCCACGGTCTCGCGCGAGGAACTCTCCCGCGAACTGCTGCAGGAAATGCCCGAAACAGGCGCCCTCGTGCCGGTCGAACAGGCGGCCCGCATCGTGGAAAGCTGGCACCGGCACGGCGCGAAGGTCGTGTTCACCAACGGGTGTTTCGATCTGGTCCATCCCGGCCATGTCAGCCTGCTTCAGGCGGCGGCCCGTGAAGGAGACCGGCTGGTCGTGGCCCTCAACACGGATCGCTCCGTCAGCCGGCTCAAGGGACCGACCCGCCCAGTCCAGAAGGAAGAAGCCCGCGCCCGGGTCATCGGGGCCCTGCGCTCGGTCGATCTCGTGGTGCTGTTCGACGAAGACACGCCCCTGGAGGTCATCCGCACCCTGAAGCCGGATATTCTCGTCAAGGGCGCGGACTACACCGAAGACCAGGTGGTCGGTGCCGATGTGGTCAAGAGTTATGGCGGCAAGGTCGTGCTGGTGGACCTTGTCGAAGGCCAGTCCACCACCCGCCTCGTCCGGGGCATGCAGTCAGCGCCGTCCTGATTAGCCCCGTTCTGGTTAGCGTCGCCCTGACGATCCCGTCTGTTCCAGCCGCCCCAGCCGCAAGGCGGAACGCTGCCGGATTTCCCGCGGGGACGCCCCGAATTTCTGCCGGAAACGCCGGGAGAAATGCGCGGCATTGCGGAAGCCGTGGTTCAGCGCGATCTGCGCGATCGGCAGTGCATCATGGGCCGGGTTCGTCAGATCCGCATGGATCCGCTCAAGCCGCCGGTTGAGGATCCACCCCGCGACCGCCCCCTCCTCGCCATCGAAAAGCTGATAGAGCGCCCGGGTGGAAATCCCCGACGCTTCCGCAATGCTCTGCGGCGTCAGATCATGCTCGTGCAGGCGTGTCTCGATATAGTGTCGGATATGCTTCTGCCGATGCCGGCGCCGCCCCGCGACACTGACTTCCAGCTCCAAACAGTCCAGGATTGTCGTAATCAGCAGATCCGTGACATGCTGCATAAGGCGCTGGCGTGTCTGCGGAATCGTGCCTTCCAGCACACCGGCCTCGAGCATGGACCCCGCGGAAAGCAGGAACGCCCCCGGCCCCTTCTCCATATTGAAAGACAGGGGCGGCAGCCCCGCAAGCATCGGAAGATACCGCAGCAGCGCACTGCGCGTGACGCTCAGCAGAAAGACATCCGCCGTAGGTTCAACACGCGGCGGCGTGGCCAGAGTCGAGAACTGGTGCTGATCCAGATAAAGCCTGCCCGTGGACTGCCGTGACAGCACCAGAACCGCCCGTTCCTGCTCCAGAATCTCCGCAACGCCCGCAGACAGGGCCGTGCTGAGACGAACGACGATCGGGTCCATTCCACGGGGAGGTGCCGCAAGGGTCGCGAGCGGGATGATGCGCTGTGCATTCAGGCTACCGCGGGGGCTTTCAGTCACGACTGTGCTCCGTGAAGGAAAGTGGGAATGCCGTTAAACACCATTTTTAATAGTAAAACCAGTCAAAACACCCATGTCAGGATGGCTATATGGAAAATCAGCTCAAAGGAAAATAGCCAGACTGTATTTCATACTATTTCGTCACTCGGTGTCATTCACGAAACTGCGAAGCATTGGAATGTTATAAAGTAAACATTTTTTTAGAAACGGAATTATAGTTCCGTAAGACAGCCAATTTCTTTCGATTGATTTAAGATATACCCATGGTGGGTAAAAAACAGAACCTGCGTTTTTTCCGAAATCTCCGCCAGAATCTTCAGACCCGCCTCCGTGCGCTCTTCATCAAACGTCACGAACAGATCATCCGCAAGGAAAGGCAGACGGATTCCACGCTCCAGCGCCTGCTCGACCGACGCCAGACGCAACGCCAGATAAAGCTGGTCGCGCGTGCCCTCGCTCATGGCATGAACGGGAACAAGCGACGTGTTCCCCGGCCGGCATCCCGCCAGAACCAGCCCGTCCGACCCGTCCTCTTCCGTCGCAAGCCCCACATAACGCCCAAGCGTGAGCCGCGAAAACAGCGCTCCGGCGCGGGACAACAATGGTCCGTGGGCCTGCTGTCGCCCCTGCTCCACCAGCCGCGACAGCATCAGCTGCTGAAGCCTGAGTGAGATATAGCGGCTGGCCCGCTCGGCAATATCCGCTTCCGTCTCCTGGATTTCCTCAGCCGTCTCATGAACGCCCCGGGCATTTTCCAGATCGTCCAGAACCTTGCGCGCGGTAAACAGACGCTCGTCCACCTCCGACCTGCGGGCGTTCAGCGCCACCGTTTCCGCCTCGATGGCCTCGAACTCTTCTTCAAGCTGTGCCGGATCCGTCTCGCGGGCCTCTTCCAGAAGAACGTCGATCGGCCGGCCATTTCCGGCCTGAAGGATCTGATCGCGCAACTCGTCACGCCTGTCGCACAATGCAGCCCGCTCGCACGCCCGCGACAGTGCATGACGCAGATCATCGTCCGGCCCCAGACCCAGCGTTGACCGCACAGGCGCCAGCTCCGCCACCAGCGACGCAATCTTCAGATCCTTCTGCGCAACCTCGGCCTCAAGCGCGGCATGAGCCTGAACCACATTCTGCCGTTTCTGCTCGCGGGCCAGCGCCTGCGTCAGGAAAGCTTCCAGTTCGGCCGCCGATCCTTGTCCGTGGCGCTGAAGGAACGTCCCCAGTTCCGTGCGGAACGCCGCAATATCACGCGTCTCGGCGGCCTGTTCCTTCTGTTCGCTTTCCATCCGTGTCTGGATTACGCGCGCATCATGCACATCCCGCAGATCCGTCCGGTCCGGCCGCCCCGGATAACGACAGGCCTGACAGGCCAGCGCCCAGTCTTCGTCCCACTGAGCCAGTTTGCGCTCCAGCCCAGCCAGAGCCGCCCTGCCTTTTGCCACAGCCTCCTGCAACCGGCGCTGATCCGCATTCCGGGCCTCATTCTGCCTTGCCAGGGCCTCGTCGCGCTCCAGAACCGACGCCGCCTGCCGGATCTGAACCGCCAGCCGTTCGGATGGACATGCCGGCACGAAAGCCTGCAACCGCCGGCTCATATCCGCCCGGGACTGCATGGCGGCCTGCAACTGCGCCCGCGTGCCCTGCAACTGCTCCTCGGCTGCAAGCGCCGCCTGACGGCGCGTAATCCAGACCTGAAGCGGAGCAGGAGGCAGGACCGGCGCGCCCAACGTCCCCAGCAGAGCCGCCCATGCAGCATCACGCCGATCCAGTTCCGCTTCCGCATGTGCTGCCCTGCGCCGGGCCTCTCCCGCCTTCAGCGCCAGATCCTCAACCTGACGCGACAGCGCCGCAAGCTGCGCCGACTGCTCGGCATGGTCATGACGCCGGTCCGCCAGACCATCCGCATTCTGGACCAGAACGCCAAAGGCCTCCCGCATCGCCGGAGGTGGACAGGCCCCGGACTGGAAATGACGTTCCATCTCCTGCCACAGCCGGTCACGTTCCTGCCGCGCCGCGGAAAGCTGCTCGCGTGAAACGGCCTGTCCGCCTTCCTCAAGCCGCCGCCGCTGCTGTTCCAGATGCGCGCGGTCCGTCTCGGCCGCCTGCTCGTCCTCGCGCGCCATCCGGCGCTGCTCTTCCAGCCCCGCCCGGAGTCGCGCTTCCTCTTCGAGCGCCGCCATGTCCGGCAAGGCAAGTGCAGTCAGCTCGGCCTTCCGGTCCGCGCCTGTCGCACGCCAGGGCAACAGCGCCCCATAAGCAGACGCCGTGACGTCTTCCTGCCGCGCAATCGCCTCCGAAAGACCATCGATCCGCTCATCCAGCGGACCAAGGCTCCGCGCCTCATCCAGTTCCAGCCGGAACAGACGCAGACGCTCCCCGTTTCCATTTCCATCCGTATCCGAAACGGATTGCGGGTGAAGTGCATTCAGCGCCTGCTCCGTCTCCCGGAGCCTGTCCCGCAGATCCTGCTCCTGCGTGTGCAGCAGCGCGCGTTCCTGAAGCCGCCGGTCCAGATCATCCAGTTCCGACAGGTCTGGCAGCACGTCCGGCTCACAGCCATGCCGCGCCCAGAACTGCTCAAGCCAGATCCCGTCCCGCGTCAGTCGCGCCTGACGGTCCCCTGCCGCCGCCTCAAGACGCTCAACCAGAACACCCCGGCCCAGAAGTGCGCGGATGGCATCCTGCTCCGCCAGAACGGGATGCGGCTCGCCACACTCCCGGACCTGCCCGGACACCGCCTCAAGTTTCTGGCGCGCAGCCGAAAGCGCCTCTTCTTCCCGGTGCAGATTTTCCAGGATTTTTTCAATCCGCGCGCAGTCCTGAACCGTCAGATCCCAGTGCGGAAATGCGGCAATCTCCGCTTCCGTCTCCATCAGTTTCTGAATCGGAACGGATGTCATTCTCAGACGCGAGTTGGTCCTGCGACGCACGCCAAGAGCCTGCGCTTCCTTCTCACAAGCCAACCGTTCCGATTCAGAAACAGACAGCGCCCGGTTCGCGGTGGAAAGCTGCCGCGCCGTCGTCGTGTCCTGACGCAGCGTCTGCTGCAACTCCTTCAGCTTCAGCTTCGCCTGCTGCAGGGCCGAGCGCGCGCGTCCGGATTTCCATTCCGAATTGATATCGTCCTGAAGCGTCGCAGCCAGTTTCCCGACGCCCTCAAGACCCAGACCAGCCGCCAGGATCTGAAGCCCCGCATCGTCCTTCAGCCGACGCATTTCCTCGCCGCCGTCCCGCAACCGCGCATGATCCAGCGCCCAGGCTGCCTCGAACCCTTTCGCATCGAGCCCACCCAGCCAGGTCCGCAGCGGCAGATCATCCAGAGGCGTTTTGTCATCGGCCGCAAAAAGCGTCTGGTTCCGCCCCCGACGCCGCACACCCTCGAAAACCGTCCCGTCCTGCTCCAGACACGCCCCGACCCGCAGCAGCGGCGCTGCCGTCATCCAGTCTCCGGCAATATGATGCGGAAACCCGAACAGGAAATCCCGGATCGCACAGAGCGTCGTCGATTTTCCAGCCTCGTTCGGCCCGTAAATGACATGCAGGTCCCGCTTCCCCTTCGGAAAGTTCAGCGTGACATCCTGAAACCCGCCATAGCGCAGAAGATCGAGACGTTCGAAACGCATTATTCCGTCTCCCCCACCAGCCGCGCCCGCAACGCCGCCCGCGCCTCTTCAAGCGGAAACCGCCCGTCCGGCATCAGACTGTCCCGCTCGACACAGGAGGGCAGGGCGGAGAAAAAACCTTCAAACGCCTCGGGCAGGGACGCGAGAAAATCCTCGTCCTGCATCAGCCCCTCAAGCGCCAGATCCAGCTCCCGCGTCTCCGCCACCCCGGCACGATGCACGGGCGCGGACGTCTCGTTGCGGATTTTCTCCAGCGCGATTTGGGCCGTCCCCTGCGCCATCGACACTGCAATGCCCCGCAGATCCTCTTTCCACGCCTGCGACGCACATAACCGGTCATGCAGAACGCTTCGCCCCGTCAGCACAATCCGCGCAATAACCGTCCGGCCGCCCGCATCGGAGAGCGCGTTTTCCATCGCCTGACGCGCCGCGCCCAGAACCGCATCCATGGTCTGCATCCCGCTGACATCCAGCTCCAGCCGGGCCCAGCGCACGACATCACATTCCACGAATTCGACGGATTGAACGATCCCGTCCTCAACCGTGACCAGCTCACAGCCACAGGCCCCGGTCTCCCGCGCATGACGCCCCTGAAGCACGCCCGGAAATACGATCCACGGATGCTCGCAGACAATTTCGCGCGCATGGACATGCCCCAGCGCCCAGTAATCATACCCCTTGGCCGAGAGCGTCTCGACGGAGCAGGGGGCATAGGTTTCGTGCTCCCCATATCCCGAGAGCGACGTATGCAGCACCCCGATATTGAAACACCCCGCCACCGGCGCGGGATAGGATCGCGTCATGTCCTGGGTGACATGCCGGTCCCGGAAACTCTGCCCATGCAGCGCCACACCCAGTTCAGGCCAGTGCAGCGTCTGCGGCGCATCATAGGAGAAATGGTCGATCCCGTCCGGCAGCGGCAGTTCGCGCGCAATGACCGACTGGGCATCATGATTGCCCGAAAGCGTGACGACCCGGATGCCCGCCTGAACCAGCCGGCTCAACGCCCGGACCATGTAAAGCCCGGTCCCCACATCCTGCCAGGATCCGTCATACAGATCGCCGGCCAGCACGACGAAATCGACTTTTTCGGTGAGTGCCGTCTCGACCAGCCGGTCCAGCGCGCGCCGCGTGGAGCCGCGGATTTCCGCTTCGGGAAGCCCCTCGTAACGGCTCAACCCCCTCAGGGGGCTGTCGAGATGGATGTCAGCAGCATGAAGGAAGCGGAATGAGGACATGCCCGAAGTTTACGCCCTCACGGATGTCTTGCAAGCCGCGTTGAGCCGCCTCAGTCCGCCGCCAGATACTGCGCCACGATTTCCGGCATCAGCCCTTCAAGCGCTCCGGCCGCCGCTATTTCCTCATCCTTCAGACAGTCCAGCGCGGCCGCGTCCTGCGCAAAGCCAAGCTGCCGTGCCAGCACGATCAGCACCTGAAGCGAGGCGATCTGATGCGCGCGATACCCGCTCGCCGCTAGCACGTTCTTCAGAACGTCATGCTCCTCACCCCCATGCAGCAGCCCCGAGACAGTGCTGAGAATGGACGAGACGGTCTCATGGGGAACCGGGGCAGGGTGTCCGTGCCGGGACAGAATGATCGTGATCTCCCGCGCATGGCTCCGGCCCATCGCCAGATCCTGCTCCATCCGGCTGCACAGCCCCGGATACTGCTCACATACCGGAAGCTCCGAAAGCGCGGTCTCGATCGCCTTGGATTCAATGGACAGGTGATCCCGCAGGGCGTCCAGATAAATATCCAGCGCTGATCTGGCTGTCGTTTTCGTTCTGCCCACCGTGGATCCTTTTCATCTTTGGCGCAGTCATAAATGGCCATATTGCAGGGTAGAGCGCAAGGGCACGGCAGCCTTGCACAAAAGCCCTTCCAGGCATGAAAAACCCCATGCCGGAGACCGGCATGGGGCATTCAGGCTCAGCAGGATCTGAAGGGATCAGAAACCGGCGCTGATGGAACCCGTCGCAGCGAACGGTGCCGCGATCATGTAGGTCGGGGTGGAACCCTTGACCGTGTTGCCGAAGATGCCGCGCATCGTCGTGGCATTGGTCTGCAGACCAATCGGGAAGCCCAGATAGTGCTTGTTGGTGATGTTGGTCAGGTTCAGCTTGACGTTCGGAGCCTGGAGGAAGCCCAGGTTCTTGAAGCGGTAGCCCACCGTGATGTTCATCTTGACGTAGCCCGGGATGCTTTCGTCGTTCATGAACGTGGAATACTGCTTGGCGACGTATTTCAGGTTGTAGGCACCGAAGACATTGCCGTCGTCATAATCGAGGTTGAAGCCAACCTGATATTTCGGCGTTTCCGGAGCAAACTTGCCCTTGGTGGGCAGATAGTCGATGGACGAACCGCTGCCGGCACGCAGGTTGCTCGTCGTGCGGGCATCAACATACTCGAAAGAGACATATGGACGGATGTGATAGAAGATCGGACGCGTTCCGACTTCGGCATCCACACCGTTCGTGCTCTGGCCGCCAGCGTTGATGCTGCCGGTTGCGTAGCTGCTGCAGCTCTCGTCCAGACATTCGCTCTGGGAGAAGAAGCGGTTCGTGAAGTTGTAGTGGAAGTACGTGACCGAGGCCATGACCGTCGGACCCGTGTAACGCCAGCCGGCTTCTTCCGAAATCGAGATTTCAGGCTGCAGGTTGGTCGAGCCGTGCGTCGAATAGCCACCGTTCTTGTAATAGGTGCCAGCGTCGTACAGGGAGTAGTTCGTCGGGATACGGAAGTTCGTGGAGCCCGAGACGAAGACCTGCATTTCCGGATTGATCTGGTAACGGATCGCAGCGGTCGGCAGCGGCTGGTAATACGTCTTGTTGATGTACGGACCCGTGGACGTATCGGGCAGCATGTTGTGCGCATCGCGGGTGACGATGGCATATTTCAGGCCGCCGTCGATCGTCAACTTGTTGTGCAGCAGCGACAGGCTGTCGCCGATGAACATCGTATGCGTCCGCGTCTGCGTCAGGCTCTGACGGTACTGGTAGGTCGTGCCGTCATTGAACACGAAGTTCGGGCCGGCGCCCCACAGGTTCCACGGCGTACCATCGGAAGCGATGCCCGTTGCCGGTGCGGTCTGGGACTGCTTGGCATATTCGAACCAGTAACCGACCATCAGACGGTTCACACCCGTGGTCAGCGTCAGCTTCGTGACGGCACCCGGACGATACGTCGTCGTGATGGACGGCTCGTAGATCAGGCTGCCCTTCGTCTGCGTCTTGCCATCGAGCGTACCGCTCATGGACGTGGCGCCCCAGCTCGTCGGAAGGCTGTAGGCCGCACCGCCACTGCCGTCACCGTACCAGAAATACGGCGTTTCCGTCAGGACGAGGTGGTCCGTCAGCTTGAAGGTGGAAGGCGCACTGGCATAGATGTTGGTGAACGGGTTCTGATGCAGCTTGTAGTAGCTGGCGTCACCTGCCGTCGTCTTGCCGGTCGGGTCCTTGTAGACACCGTTATAAGAGGTGTTGGAAATCGTGGAGCCGGACGTGTTCTTGAACGTCGTGCCGTTCGGACGGGTACAGGTGCTGCCGCTGTAACAGGGCGCGATGTACTGGTCCTTCACACCGAAACCGTACGTCTCCCAGGACGCCTGGTTCACGCTCGGCGTCAGGTAGTTGTAAAGGCGGTTGCCGACGATCGCGAGCGAGACGCGGTTGCCGTCACCCCAGTCGTTCACGAACTTCGCTTCGGCATGAAGCTTTCGGTTCGTGGCCATGGAGTGGATGGCGTCTTCGGTCGCATAGGAGCCGGAGAAATAGGCGCGCAGGTTGGTCTGGCCGATCTTGCCGGTATCCAGACGCAGGAAGCCGCGCGTGTAATCGTATGAACCGTAGGAGACGTCGAACGCGCCGCCCTTCTTCATCTTCGGATCGATCATGTACATGTCGACCACGCCGCCGGTGGCGCTCAGATGCGGGCTGTCGAGGTCGGCGGAACCCTGTGCCAGGCTGACCTTGCGCAGGTTTTCGGAGTCCACGATTTCCTGGGAATAGACCGAGAAGGAACCGATATCGTTGATCGGGAAGCCTTCAAGCGTGAAGCCCATCTGCGACTGGTCGAGGCCGCGGGCGCTCATGTGGCTGCCCGTCAGGCCTGCCGGATCGGAAGACGAAACGTTTGCGCCCGGAAGCAGTGCGATCAGCTGCATCGGGTCCTGACCCGGTGCCTGCTTTTCGATGTAGTCACGGGAGATGGCCGAAACGGACTTCGCGGAGTCCTGTTTCTGCATCAGACCACCACCGACATCGCGGCGCGTTACGCCATCGAAATAGGTGTGATGTCCGCTGACGGAGACATGTTCTTCATGTTCGTCTGTTGGAGCCGTATTGCCCATCATGGACGGGGCGGCAGCAGCGACTTTCGTAGGGCTCTTCTTGTCAGAAGAGGCCGTGCTGTCTGCGGGTGCGGCAAATGCCGACACCGTACCGAACGCAAACAGGGCCGAAGTCGAAAGCAGGCGAGCAAGGCGCATCGTATTTTCGGTCTTTCTCGGTCAGGTGAACTTTCAACCGAGAAAAAGCATGAGTGCCGGCTCTATTTCAATCAGATGTAGAGTGATACAGTATGACATGAAGGGGGTATGGCAATTTAGTCACATTTCGCTGATGTAACGGCGCGAAAGGGCAGGTAACTCCCTGCGCATTGTGACATTTGGAAGACATGACCCGTTTTTCTGGGGGCGATCGTTTCAAAAAGTCATCCTGCGGGACGCAGTGCTTCGTCTGCGCTGTAGATCTGTCGAATCCTTTTCGCCTGTGCGGCCGTGGGGACGACATCGTGGCTGTTGCCGTTCAGATGGGGAATGGTTTTGCCCTTCAGGACAGGCACCAGATCGGGCAGGGACGAAATCTGGTCCATCGAAAACAGCTGATCGACGGCAAGCCGGCCATTACGGTCGCAGACATACAGGGTCTGCGGACGGAAGATATGATCCATCTCGTAAACGGACGAACAGGATCCCACGTGCTCGATGGCATGGTCCAGCGTATGGAACGAGCGGTAGAGCGCGTTGACGGAAGGATGGATTTTTACCCGTGACGTGCCGCCACGACGGGCAAAGGCCCATGCGGAAACGAAACGCTTCACGGGATCACGCCAGATCGCGAAGCTGGGGAGGGTCCGGCACAGATCGGGCGCGACATGCTGATAATAGCGCCAGGTTTCATGCATCATGATCCCGCCATACAGCAGGTCACAGATCGAGGTCCCGCCGTTCTTGGGAACATGGATGAACAGCGCCCCGGCTTCGCGGATGCGTTCGATCCGCTGAAGGCGTTTGCGGCCCAGCGGCAGGCGCAGTTTCAGATCGGCGGCACGGGCATGGACGTCATTATACTGCCTGACCCGGAAGGTGCTGCACAACAGGCGCTGGGGAAGACCGGGCCCCTCTGCTTTCATACCATCGCGTCCTGCCGGAAGGTCGCGGTCGTGGTGAACCGTCTGGGCAGCAGAAGGGGTCGTCATGATCGTGTCCTGATCCTGTATCCGATGGCAGGAACACTGACGTCCGGGGATATTCGAGGCAAAGACCGGATTGTAACGGAATGAAAGCAATGTTGCAGAGTTGTGCGGCATCAAATCAGCCATGAATGGATGTTTGTGTTTGACTTGTGCCGCCCGGGGCGCTTCATGACACCTGACGGTGCCCGGTCTGCCGGGTGAAAAGGGAACGCAGTGCAAAACTGCGGCTGCCCCCGCAACTGTAAGCGCTGACTGTCGCTCCGTAACGGGTGGACAGTACGGCTTCAGGAGAGAACCCACTGGCCCGGTGCCGGGAAGGGGCCTGAGACCGGAGCGCGAGCCAGGAGACCTGCCGTCAGCATGAGTTGTCCGAAGGACGGTCCGGGCGGGGTGCATCGGAACGCCGGGTCAGGCCCTGTCACTGCGGGTCTGCCTCCTTCTTGAGGGCGACGCAGAACGACGAGACATTACTATCGCCATGCCCCGTATTTCCTGCCTTCTTTTCGCGACGAGCATGCTTGTCGCCGTTCCCGCGCTGGCGTCCGTCCCGGCCCAGGAACCGGCACCGCCGCAGAAGCCCAAGGCACCCCCGGCCGCTCCCCGGACGACAGCCACCAGTGCCCCGCAGACCACTCCTGACGCCGTGACCGCCACGGTCCCCGAGACCGTCACCGTAACGGCCAACCGCATCCCGCAGGACATCAGCAAGGTCGGTTCGCAGGTTACGGTTGTGACCCAGCGTGACATTGAACTTCTGCAGCGACGCGACCTTGCGGATCTTCTGGCGCGTGAACCGGGCCTGAACATGGTGCGTTCGGGTGGCCCCGGAGCCACGGGTTCGATCTTCATGCGCGGCGTCAATTCCAATGAAGTGAAGGTGCGGCTGGACGGGATGGACATCAATGATCCGTCCACGCCGGCCGGGGCATTCGATACGGCACAGTTCCTCACCGATGGTCTGGCCCGGGTGGAAATCCTGCGCGGACCGCAGAGCGGTCTGTACGGTGCGGATGCGATGGGCGGCGTCATCGACATGACGACCAAACAGGGGCAGGGACCGCTGCACGGTTTCGTCCGTCTCGAAGGCGGCAGCTATTCCACGAAGAACCAGACGGCCGGTTTCTCGGGCTCGCTGCACCGTTTCCATTACATGGTCGAAGTCTCGCACAATCATGTCGGCGATTATCAGGCCGTGCCGAAAGCCATCCGTGCGCAGGTTCATGACCATGACGTCGCGTCCAACCGCAACGACAACCGCACCGCCAATGTGCGGCTCGGCTATGACGTGACGGACAATTTCGATCTCGGCTTTACGGCCCATCTGACGCAGGCGGATTACGAATACGTCGCCGACGATTACAGCTCCTACCCTACGCTGCCGTCAGCCCAGCAGAACGAAAGCGATCTCAAACAGGCTATCCTGCGCGGCACTGCTCATCTGAAGTCCTTCAAGGGCGTGTTCGAGCAAACGCTGGGCGTTGGATACATCACCTATCGCCGTCATGACATCACCGCTGGCGATCCGGAAATTTCGTCCAACCGTGGCGACCGCCTGAAGGTGGACTGGCAGGGCCTGACCCATCTCGGCCATAACGGCTCCTTCCTGGTGGGCTATGACTATATCCGCGAGCGGATCATGACGCCGGTCTCTGCCCAGACCACGACGAACGCCGCCTGGGGACAGCTCGAAGGCCACTGGCACGACATTCTCTTCGGCTCGGCCAATATCCGCTACGACAACAATTCCCGTTACGGCAATTACGTGACCTGGCGTGTCGCTCCAGCGGTGAAGATCCCCGGCACCGGCCTGACGCTGAAGGCCAGCGGCGGCTCGGGCTTCCACGGCCCGTCCCTGAACCAGCTCTTCGTCAGCTACCCGGCCTATTACTTCCTGGCCAATCCGAACCTGCGGGCCGAGCGTCTCCTGGGTTTCGATGCCGGATTTGAAGAGCGCCTTCTGGACGGCAAGCTGACCTTCGGCGCCGATTATTACGGCAACCATGTCCGCAACCTCATCAACACGGCGCTGTCGGGCTACAACTACACTTATGTGAATGTCGCCCGCGCCCAGACGCATGGTGTGGAAGCCTTCGTCGATTACCGCATCATCAAGAGCGTGGATCTGCGCGGAACCTATACCTGGACGGACGCCACGAACCGCAGCACCGGCGCTGCCCTCGTGCGCCGGCCCCGCCACAAGGCCACAGCCAGCGTCATCTGGACGCCGACCAAGCGCCTGAGCATCACGCCAAGCCTGCTCTATGTCAGCGGTTGGCACGATCTCGACCGTTACACGTCCATGAGCACGATCGGTCATGACTACGTCACGGTGAACATCGCTGCGGAATACAAGCTGGCCGATTTCGTCACCCTGTTCGCGCGCGGCGACAATCTGGGGAACCGGTATTATGAAAACCCGGTCGGCTATCTCCAGCCGGGCCGGTCCTTCTATGGCGGTGTGACGTTTGGCCTTTAAGGCGTTCCTTCACGTCCTTTCAGCCCCGATGGCAGTCCTGCTGCTGTCGGGCCTGATGACGGGTGCGATCGCTGGATCGGCCTGTGCCGGTCCGGTGCGGACCCGTATCGTTTCCCTGAACCTGTGCACGGACGAACTGCTGCTCGAACTGGCAGACCCGTCCCACATCCTCGGTCTCAGCCCATTGGCCACGGACTGCGCGGAATCCGTCCGCTGCGAGATCGCAGCGACATATCCCGTCCAGCGCCCTGACGGCGAAAACCTTGTCGTTACCCATCCGGACGTCGTGTTGGACGGAACATGGCACCGCCCGACAGTCCCGCTCGTGACCAATGCCCTGCATGTTCCGTTCGTCCAGCTTCCGTCCATCGCGTCCTTGGCAGACATTCCCACGCAGATCCGCACGGTCGCTCATGCCATCGGTGAGGACGCACGCGGCGACAATATGATCCGCGCCTTTGCGGACCGTCTGGAAAGTCTCCATCCCGTTCATTCGGACCAGATCCTGACGGCCACGGTTATCGGCGCGAACCTTGCGGGAGAAGAGGGGGGCCTGATTTCCGATCTGCTGAAGCGCGCCGGATTCCGCCTGTCTGCTTCCGAACGCCCGGACGGCACCATCGCGCTGGAAACGCTGATCGCCCATCCGCCGGATCTTCTGGTGACGGGTATGATTTCGGAAGGCGCGTCGCTTGCGGAAGATGTCGTGCATCACCCTGCTTTGCGAGACCGCTTCACGGGCGCGCATCTTCTGGCGCTTCCCGGCCGCCTGACAATGTGCGGCACGCCTGACACTCTCGATGCGCTGACCGCCCTGATCGCCGCGCATGACCGTCTGACCGGCACGGAGCCTTCGCCATGAGCCGCTATACATTAAGCGTCGCCATATTGAGCGCCGTGGTTCTGGCTCTCGCCGTCCTGTCACTGGCCGCAGGCCCGGCGGGGATCGGCGTCGTGCAAGGCCTGTCCGACATGCTGCATGGCCGCGAGACGATCGCCGCAACCATCATCGGCCAGATCCGCCTGCCACGCATGATCCTGGCCCTGCTGATCGGTGGAACGCTCGGCCTGTCCGGCGCAGCACTTCAGGGACTGGTCCGCAACCCGCTCGCCGATCCGGGCGTGCTGGGCATTTCGGGCTGCGGTGCGCTCGGCGCCGTACTGGTCTTTTATACCGGCGTCTCGGCGGTCTGGGCGCCCGCGCTGCCGCTGGCGGCGTTGTCCGGCGCCGGGCTCGCGACACTCCTGCTTCTGGCCCTGACGCGCGGCGGCACGCTCGTTCTGGTGCTCGCCGGTGCGGCGCTGGGCTCCATGAGCGCCGCCCTTCTGGCCCTGACGCTCAACCTCGTGCCAAGCCCCTATGCGTCCTACGAAATCATGCACTGGCTCATGGGCTCCCTGTCCCGCGCCAGCCTGCATGACGTGCTGATCGCCACACCCGGCCTTCTGATCGGCTCGGCCCTGCTGTTCAGCACCGGACGCTCGCTCGACGCCCTGACTCTTGGTGAAGACGTTGCCCAGACGATGGGCTTTCCCCTGCGCGCGGTACAGTGGCGCGTCGTGCTCGGAACGGCACTCGCGGTCGGCAGCGGCGTCGCTGTTGCAGGAGGCATCGGGTTCGTTGGCCTCGTCATGCCGCATCTGCTGCGTCCGCTCGCCGGCGCCCGTCCGTCGCGCCTCCTGCTGCCGTCTGCACTCGGGGGCGCGGCGCTTCTGCTGGCTGCGGATCTGTTCGTGCGCCTGCCTGTCAGTGGCGCCGAACTGCAACTCGGCGTCGTCACCTCCCTGATCGGAACGCCGGTCTTCTTCTGGCAGGTCTGGCGCCTGCGCGGCCGGCCGGTATGAGGAGCGCACCATGATCCTCCAGACAGACACGATCAGCCTGATCCTTCAGGGCAACAGACTTCTCAACGATATCGCACTCGACGTCCGTCCCGGCGAAGTCCTCGGCCTGATCGGCCCCAACGGTGCAGGCAAAAGCACGCTCCTGCGCATCATGGCCGGGCTGCTCCGCCCCGAGACCGGCCGCGTCCTGCTGGACGGACAGGACCTGTTTACCATGCCGCCCGAGGAGCGCGGGCGCCATCTGGCTTACCTCCCGCAGGAAGCGCCCGCTGCCATCGGTATGAGCGTGCGGGATGTCGCAATGCTCGGGCGCCTGCCCCATCGTCGCACGGCTTCGGCGGAACAGAATGAAACAGCCGTGCAGCAGGCTCTCGATGCGGTCGGGATGAGCGCCTTTGCCGATCGTTCCTCCGCCCGGCTCTCAGGCGGCGAACGCGCCCGCGTTCTGCTCGCCCGCGCGCTGGCGGTTCAGGCCCCGATCCTGCTGGCGGACGAACCGGTCGCGGCCCTCGATCCCGCGCAGGCCCTGACGGTCATGGACCTGTTCGGCCAATGCGCCGCACAGGGTCAGGCCGTCGCTGTCGTCCTGCACGATCTGGCCCTCGCGGCCCGTTTCTGCACGCGGATTGCGGTGCTGTCGCAGGGCCGTCTCGTCAGTATCGGCACGCCTGCCGAAGTCCTGACGGACGCCCTGTTCGCCGAAGTTTACGGTGTGGCAGTGCGACGCTGCGGCGAGGTCGCCGTGCCCTGGTCGCTGGTCTCGAGCGCCCGACGTCCATAACGTCGCGCCAGCAGCGTGCAGGTGAAGAGCTGGATCTGGTGATAGATCATCAGTGGCAGCACGATGATGCCAACCGATGCCGCCGGGAAAATCACGCTCGCCATCGGCACGCCCGACGCCAGCGACTTCTTCGAGCCGCAGAACTGAAGCGCGATTTTGTTCTCCGTCGTCTGCCCCAGCCCGTCGCCCATCAGATGCGACAGCAACAAGACCAGCGCCAGCATGAAACTGTCGAGCAGCGCCACTTCCAGCAGATGCGTGCCTGAAACCCGGTGCCAGATCCCTTCGACCACGGCCGAGCTGAACGCCGTATAGACGACCACGATAATGGACCCGCGATCGGTGAACGAAATCAGGATCTTGTGCTTGCGCACGATCGGCCCGACCCATTTCTGAAGGATCTGTCCCAGCGCAAACGGCAGCAGCAGCTCCTTGCCCACATCCAGCACGGATTCCAGCGGCGAATGGCCTGCGCCTACATGCCCGAGCACCACGCCCGTCAGCAGCGGCGTGAGCGCAATGCCCGCGATATTGGAAACCGTCGCTGCACAGATCGCGGCCGGAACATTGCCCTTCGCGATGGAGGTCAGCGCGATGGAAGACTGCACGGTGGACGGCAGGCAGCACAGGAACAGGATGCCCGACCACAGCTCTTCACCGAACAGCGCATCGGGGAAGACGGACCGGAACAGCAGATGCAGCCCGATCCCCAGCAGCGGAAACAGCGCGAACGTGCAGAGCAGTACGCTCCCCTGAAGCTTCCAGTCCTTCACGCTGTCCACAATGGCGTGACGTTCGAGCTTCGCGCCCTGGAAGAAGAACATGAACGTGATGAGGATCGTCACGACATGCTGGAGAATGTGCTCCATCTGCCCCCGGCAGGGCAGGAAAGAGGCCAGCGCGATCGCGGCGATGAGGGACAGGAGAAAGGGGTCGAGACGCTTCATGCCGCACTATGTCCGTATCCGGGCCGGACATGCAACGTCCTGCCCCGGGCTCACGCCCGCTCTTTTGAAAACGGGCGTCTCATGTATCCTGTCCGCCATGACAGACCATAATGACCTGCCAGTCCCGGGCCGCCGCCGCGCCCTGACATCCCTTCTTGCCGCCGGAACCGTTGCCGGCACCGTCGGTAGCAGCCTGCGTCTGACGGGGAATGCCAGCGCCGCCGATGAACCGCCGAAAGACACACTCACGTCTCACGGCCATCAGCCGAGCAATGCGCATATCGAACCCGCCGATCAGCCCGGCGCAAATAACAAGCCTGTCATCCGCACCCAGAGCGACTATTTCTATCGCCCCTCCATTCATTTCTCGCCGCCCACCGGCTTCATGAATGACCCCAACGGCCTGATCTTCGACGGCCAGACCTACCATCTCTATTACCAGTACGACCCTACCGCCCCCTATGCCGGACGCGTCCATTGGGGCCACGCCACCAGCACGGATCTCTACACCTGGCAGGACCAGCCCATCGCCATCGACCAGACGGCAGCGGGCGAGGCCTATACCGGCTGCGTCGTGCTGGACCGCAACAACGTCTCGGGCCTCTTCCCGCCCCGCAAACCGGAGGCTGCCGCTGCTCCTCCGGCGACCCCGACGGCCACGCAGGCCGCCGTGCAGGCGCTCGCCCCGGAACTGCGGAAAACCACATCTGACACGCCTTACGCGCCCGACAAAATGCCCGCGCTCGGCCCGAATGAGTCCGCCCCGTTCGGCTCGGTCTATGCTCCTTCAAGCAGCGCCGAAACCCATGTTGCCCCGCCTGCGCTCCCGCCCATGCCCGGCGGACTGGTCGCGATCTACACGCGCGCCACACCGCAGAGCCAGACGCAGTACATCGCCTGGAGCCCCGATGGCGGCCAGCATTACATCGACTACGACCACAACCCGATCCTGAATATCGGCGTCAATTCCTTCCGCGATCCCAAGGTCTTCTGGCACGAGGCCAGCGGCAAATGGATCATGGTCGTGGTCAGTGCACGCGCTCATAAAGTGCTGTTCTACGGCTCCATCGACCTGCTGCACTGGATGCATCTCAGCAGCTTCGGTCCCGCCGGCCTGTTCGGCGTGGACTACGAATGCCCCAACCTGATTGAACTCGACATCGAGGGCGATGAAAAAGGCAGGCGATGGGTCCTGTTCGTTTCCGTCAATCCGGGTGGCCCGCTGGGCGGCAGCGTCACACAGTATTTCGTGGGCGATTTCGACGGCGAACGCTTTACGCCCGATAACACGGTGATCGGCCTGACGGACTTCGCCAAGGACAGCTACGCCATGCAGGTCTATGACAGCATGCCGGACAACAAGGCGGTCTATTTCGCCTGGTTCGGCAACTGGCAGTACTGCGAGGAAGTCCCCAACCGGAGCTGGCGCGGCCTCATGACGCTGCCGCGCCGCATGTCCCTGCGCCGGGATGAAATGAACTGGCTGCGTCTGGTCCAGCGCCCCTACGGGCTCGAAGCCTTCCGGGGTGAGAAGATCCCGTTCAAGGTGGACCGTATCGCCGCCCAGAGCGGGGTGCAGGTTGCGCTGCCCACCGGCACTGCCATCGAACTGCTCCTGACCGTCACCGTTGACGAACGCAGCAACCCGCAGCCGGACGGCGAACAGGGACGCGCAGGCCGCTTCGTCATCGTGTTCTCGAACGGGCAGGGAGAGTCCCTATCCATCGGCTTCGACGCCTTCTCAAGCCAGCTCTGGCTCGACCGCGGCGATCTGCACGGCTTCTCCCAGCCGTTCTTCACGGAGCGCTTTTCCACGCCCCTGATCGCTAACAGCCGCCGCTTTTCCCTGCGGTTGGTGCTGGATGCCTGTGCGCTGGAACTCTTCGCCAATGACGGCCTCTCGGTTGCCACGGCCCTGGTCTTCCCTGCCAATCCGCTGACAACGCTGGGCCTTCAGGCCACCAATACCGGTGCGACAATCGAAGAACTGGCGCTGTATCCGCTGCGCAAAACCATGGATCGTCCGACGGCGTTGTGATGCAGGGCGCTGCCCTGCACCCGGAAGGGGGCTCGCCCCCTTCACCCCTTTTAGCAATGGGGTGGCAGATAGGTGAGGTAGGTGGCTTCCGAGAACAGCCCCATTTCCGCCCGCCGTTTGTCCAGCGTCTTCGGATCGTCGCCGCCCGCATCAAGCGAACGGGGTGCATAGTGATGGTTCTGGCACGAAAGCTGGGAGCCATAATGCTGCTTGCCTGTCGTCGCCAGCATGACCCGGTCTGTCAGCAATGCATAATCCGGCTTGGCGAATTTGCCAGCGCGCGCATAGGGCGCAAGCTGATGCAGCGCTTTGGCCTGAAAGGCCGGATCCTCATCGGCATGCTGCACTATCAGCCAGACCATTTTTGCGGTTCTCGGTCCCGCCTTTATCACGGCTGACCATCCCTTCGTGTCCAGCAGATGCCGCACCCAGTGACTGTTGTCCCAATCCACATCTTCAAATCTGTGTACAGTACGGTTTTTCAGCATTCTGAGTGTATCGGCATCAACGCCTGACAGAGTGTCTAATGTTTCCATCCCAAGGGGCCCCCGCCAGGCCTGATCAGGAATGATGCGTGCTGTGGCCTCTTCTTCGAGCGTGTTCTCTTCTGCCCCCTGAATGGCATTGACTGAAGCCGTGATCCCGGCCTCGTAAGTCTGGAAATAGGGAAGGCTGCGGGACAATGCTGTCCGGAATGCCTCCCAATTCGCAAAACCTTCCGGCGCAGAGATGACGTTAAGGATCTGCGAACACAGCCGGTCCTGATAGCCGCGATCTTTCGGAACCGAGGCGATAATCCCGAGCTTTTTCAACTCTGCATCCTGCACGAGTGCCGCATCATGCACGCAGGCCTTGCCATAAGCCTTAATGGCCTTCCAGTCCGCGACCTGCTGCGTGGTCGCACCCGGAAAAGCACCCCGGACCAACCCGTAATCGCCGGGCTCGAAACTGCCGTCATGAATAAACGGCGCCAGAACGGGTGGCGGCGCAGGAGCCGCGGATGCTGCTGCAAACGCGCCCAGACCGGCCAGCAGGAAAAGCATACGAAAACGGGCCATCATGACGACATCCTGTAAGGAAATGTTTCGTCACGATGGCCCGCATCAGAGGCTCAGATCAAGACCGTAACGATCTCAGCCGCCCGTGATCCTGTTCTTCAGATTGTGAAGGCTGGTCGAAACCTGCTTCTGCCACTCGCTCATACGGTCGTGCCATTCGGTCGAATGCTGCTGTACGAGGACGCGCTCGGCCTCCGCTGCCGCAGCGGCCTGTGCCTTCTGCTGGGCCAGGACCTCGCGCTCCACGGCCTCGATTGGCCGACGCAGCACCAGCGATGCACCAAGAGACGCCGCCAGATCGTCCACGACCTGCGGCACATATTCCTGAACCGTCGCGATCACGGCCGTCGTCCCCACGGGAATGACGGAGGCGATCTGCGCCAGAAGGCTGCTGCGGATGGCCGCATCCTCAACCGACAGGCTTGATCCCACGAGCGCACCCATGGACGCCCCGAGAAGCACGCCCAGCGGCCCCAGAAGAAGCCCGACGAGCGAGCCCAGAAGCGTCCCGTTCAGAACTTGCTCACCTGAAGACCCGTTGGCCCAGTTGTCATGAATGGTGATGTTGCCGTCCGTGGTGCGCTCAACGACAGCCTCGTTGATGACGACCAGCTTCTGGTCTGCAGCCCGTTCCCGCAGTTCGGAAAAAGCCTGGAAGGCCTTGCTCTGCTCGGTGAAGGAGAGAACAAGAATGTTGGTATCCATGATCTGTCACGCTCCGCTCCCCCGCGAAAAAATGCAGGAAGAGCCGGGCACGCGGGGGAAGTGTCCGGCCTGTCACCGCAGCCTTCCCGGAAGGCTGCGGCAGGAGGACACCAGATTACCGGCTCAGCGTAAAGGTCAGACCCTGCGCACCCGCAGCCAGACGCGCACCTTCGGTCGCCGTCTCGATCTTGATGCGCACGCCGTTGCTGTTGGACAGGACAGCGCCACCCAGACCCTTGTCCAGCGTCGCTTCCCCGGCGAGGGAGCCGTAGCTGCCGTCGAAATCATGCAGGTGCTTCAGGTTGTAGACGGTGCCTTCGGCCTTCAGGGCGGAGAAGCCGACGGCGGCGATGTTCCCGCCGCTGACCTTGAAGTGATAGGTATGATGGCCGTAGGTCAGGGTGCCGTCACCCCAGGTGTAACCCACGCCGACATCCGCCGAATGGGCGGTGAGGGTGACATGTCCGACAGGGGCCCCGAGCGTATCTTCAGCGCGTACGGCAGGAGCTGCGACAAGACCGGCACCGAAAAGGACGGCTGCAAGGGCGACGCCACGGCGGCTGATATTGAAAGACATCATGAAACCTTCTGTCTGTTTTCATAGTCAGGCCCTGCGGGTGCAAACCCGTGTGGCACTGACACTTGAGGAGACAACGCTCCGACGTGGGTTCGGATGCATGCGAAGGGAGAATTCATGTTCCGGTTATCGGTCACCGGTCCGGAGGGATGAGGAAGTTGAAGTGCATCCTGTAGTGTGAACTGACGGGATGACCGTTTCTCATCGCGGGGAAATAGGATGCCTGAACCACATAGTCGCGTGCGGCCTGATTCAGCTCCGCATAATGCCCTTCTTGGACCAGACAGTCATGGGAATGGCCCTGTGCATCGATCGTACAGGCCACCGTGACGTGATCTTCGATATGCCGGTCGACCATGTCTTGGGGATAACGGGGCGTTCCGGACACGGCGCGGTTGAGTCGGGCGGCGTGGGTGTTGTCCTGATGGTTTGATATTCCGAAAAACCTGCCTGGGCCGATGTTCAGATGGGCGATCTGCGGCACCAGAACAGCAACCTGAAACAGACAGATGCAGAGTACGGGCAGGAGAAACCAGACTGGTGGCTGGCGACGTCGCCCGTTGGCATCCGGCTCGGGACAGGGCTGGAGTTCAGGCTGGGGGCCCTGCTCCGGTTCCATCCGGGGTGGAAGGTCAGGGTCGTGATGCCGGGAAAGGGGATCGTCCATTTTTCGGTTCCCGATATCTCCGGGCGCGAGAGATGAGGCCTGTTTCAGACGGCGATGGCCTGCCCGGCTTCATCATGGAAGATCCGGCTGTCAGAACGCCAGAGGGAATCGCGCCATGACAGAGGAAGCCATTCGCGTGAAGCGCTGATCAGAAGAAGATTTTTTCAGGAGGAAAATGGTGCCCAAGGGCGGAATCGAACCACCGACACTGCGATTTTCAGTCGCATGCTCTACCAACTGAGCTACTTGGGCACCGAGCTTCAGGGCGGACCCCGTTGCGGAGATGGGGTTTAACTGATGATTGAGGCGGGATCAACCCTCCCTGTCGCGATATTCGTCGTGCTCTTCGTCATTATCCTGACGAAAGGACGGAACGCGGTAGGTCCCGCTGAACCAGCGGCCCAGATCGACATCCGCACAGTGGCGGGAGCAGAAAGGCCGGAACTGCGGATCGGTGGGGCGATGGCAGATCGGGCAGGTGGCGTTGCTCATGACAGGCTCCAGCTTGCGGGTGGGGCATTGGGATCAAGGACAAGGTCCAGCGGCCGGGCGCGACGGGATATGAAATCCGCCAGGGCATCGGGATCGTTTTCCAGCGCCGTGACGAGTCCGATCGAGGCGGTCAGCGTCTGGCCGGGGCGGTTTTCGCGCAGGATCGTCCTGAGGATGGACAGCGCCTGCCCATGTGGGGAGGACAGGAGTTCATGCAAGGGGGGACGGCGGCGCGGGCGCGTCAGTTCCAGCAGGCCGGAGGGTGTGGCGCCGAGGACGTCCGGTTTGAGGGGATCGCCAGCCAGAGCCTCACGCAGGAAGGGGACCAGAGCCGGGCGTTTGCGCGTCTTCACCCCCGCCGGGTCTACCAGAATCGTGCCTGAGAGGTTCCGCAGGCGGATCTGTCGGGCCAGTTCAGGGAAGGCTGCGACATTGCCCTTGAAGTCCGGGGCGCCAGTGCTGTCGAGGTCGATGGCGACAAGAGCGGGGGTCGGGAAGATGCTGGCGGTCAGGAGGCCCAGATCGGCCTCGGGGCTGCCGAGACTGTCGAAATCCGCTTCCAGCGCAGCGTCGAAGGCTTGCTGGCAGCGCTGAAGGCGCGGACGCAGGCGGACAGGCAGTTTTGCCGCAATGCCCGGATCGTCCACGAAAATCGGCGCCTCCGGATAGCGGTCTGCCAGTTCGTCGAGTGGGGTTGGTCCGCGTTCGAGCAGTTTGGGGGCAGAGGGTGCCTCAGTGGGCATGTCTGCCCGGCGCAGGCGCAGGCCCTTGCCGTTCTGGGCGGCACGGCTGACGCGGGCTGCTGTCAGAGCCCCTTCGGTCAGGGCTTCGCGGGTGGAAAGAAAGCCGCTCTGGCCGTCTTCGAGCAGGACGAATGCACCGCCCAGAGCGGGAGCGGCTTTCTGGACGCGGACGACGTGCCAGTCTTCCAGACCATCCGGGCAGCCGGGACGCCAGATCGCGGCATCCAGCAGGGTGTCATGGTCCGTGACAGCAATCCGCACTTCGCCCGGGGAACAGGCTGCGCGGATTTCGGTCATGCGATCCAGCCACCTGAAGGCTTGCCGACCGGCTGTCCGCGCAGGAGCTGGGCCGTTTCAAACAGGGGCAGTCCTACGACGGCGGAATAGCTGCCGCCGATCTGGCGGATATGAGCGGCGGCGGCGCCTTGGATGGCATAGCCGCCCGCCTTGCCCTGCCAGTCCCCCTGAGCGATCAGGGCGTCGATTTGCGCCTCCGTCAGGCGATGGAAAATGACGGAGGTTTCCACCAGTCTCTCGCAGGGCGTGCCTTGTGGCCAGCCCGCGCTCGGGCGCAGGACCACGGCCGTCAGCACCTTATGGCGGCGGCCGGAGAGCAGCTTCAGGCAGGCGCGGGCGGTCTTTTCGTCTTCGGCTTTCGGCAGCACGCGCCGGCCGACGGAGACCACCGTATCGGCCCCAAGGACGAGGGCGGCATCCGTGCGCTGCGCGGCCACATGCTCCGCCTTCTGGCGGGCGAGGCGCTGCGCGAGCGGGCGCGGCAGTTCACCGGGGCGCGGTTCTTCGTCGATATCGGCGCTGACGACGGCGTCGGGCACGATGCCGATCTGTTCCAGCAGGCTCAGGCGGCGCGGGGAGGCGGAGGCCAGAACGAGCTTCGGACGGTCCGGAAGGCCGGATGACCCTTCTGCGGAAGACGGGGAGGAGGTCATGCGGCGGACTGTCTTACTTGAAGCGGAACGTGATCCGGCCCTTGGACAGGTCGTACGGCGTCATTTCGACGTTCACGCGGTCACCGGCCAGAACGCGGATGCGGTTCTTGCGCATCTTGCCGCTGGTGTGGGCGAGGATGGTGTGCTCGTTGTCGAGCGTGACGCGGAACATGGCGTTGGGGAGCAGTTCCATGACGGTGCCGGTAAACTCGATCAGGTCTTCTTTTGACATGTGAATCCTTGCTTCAGGGACAGGGTAATGATCTGCGCGCGGCAGTGGCTCCGGTGCGGAGCCAGAAAATCCAGCCCGCTATGTGCGGACTGTCAGCCCAAAGGTCAAGCATGACCGGTCCCTGTCCGGGGATTCTTGCGGTTTTTTGGCACTCTCGCGTCGTGCCGCCCTATCGGACAGCACGACGGGGGCTGTTCAGGACGCTTTGGCAGCCGCCGCTGCCCGGGCGGCCATCTTTTCCTCTTCGGTCCAGACGCGGCGCTCGCGCACCTTCTGCGGCTTGACCTGCTTGACCGGACCGCCGCCGAGCACGGGCGGGCGCATGGTGGAGTTCCGCGCCTCTTCCGAATGCCATTCATGGCTGTCATGAACGTCCAGCGTCCGGCCGATTTCACGCTCGACGGCATGCAGCCAGGCGCGCTGCTCGGCATCGCACAGCGTGATGGCGAAACCGCTGCGGCCTGCACGGCCCGTGCGTCCGATCCGGTGCACATAGCTTTCCGGCAGGCTCGGCAGATCATGGTTGATGACATGCGTGACCGTATCGACGTCGATGCCGCGGGCGGCGATATCGGTTGCCACCAGAACCTGAACGTCACCTTCACGGAAAGCATTCAGGGCGCGCTCGCGCTGACCCTGCGAGCGGTTGCCGTGCAGGGCTTCGGCCGTGATGCCGGATTCCGTCAGGAAGGTGCAGACGTCGTTGGCGATGTTCTTCTGCAACGTGAAGACGACGGCCTGACCGATGCCCGGCGTCCGGAGCTGCGCCAGAAGAGCCGCTTTCTTGTCGGACGCATTGAGGAACATGACCGACTGTTCGATCCGGTCCACCGTGCTCGACGGCGGTGCGATCTCGACCTTGGCCGGGTTACGCAGGAGGCTCTCGACGAGGGCTGCGATGGATTTCGGCATCGTTGCGGAAAACAGCACCGTGTGCCGGTCTTCGGGGAGCGTTGCGACAATGCGCTCGATCGGCTTGGCAAAGCCCATGTCCAGCATCTGGTCCGCTTCATCCAGCACCAGCGCCTCAAGCTGCGACAGGTCGCATAGACCCTGCTCGATCAGGTCCAGCAGGCGGCCTGGTGCGGCGACGATGATGTCTACACCCTCTTCAAGCGCCTTGACCTGATGCACCTGACTGACGCCGCCGAAAATCGTCGTGACGCGCACCGGCTGGTGACGGCTGAAGCTCTCGAACCCGTCCGCAATCTGGGAGACCAGTTCGCGTGTGGGAGCCAGAACCAGAACGCGCGCGCCGTTTTTGGGTGCGGGACGGGGCGTTGCGGCGAGCCGGTGCAGCAGGGGGAGTGCGAAAGAGGCCGTCTTGCCGGTGCCGGTCTGGGCCAGCCCCAGCAGATCACGGCCTTCCAGCAGCAGCGGGATGGACTGGGCCTGAATAGGCGTAGGCTTGACGTAACCCGCTTCATCCAGCGCGCGGAGAAGCGTGGGCGCCAGGGCGAGATCGGCAAAAGCCTGGGCAGAAGTCGGGGACATGATGAAGCGGCGCCTCCGGCGCTGAGTAAAGCTGCGCCTGATGGGGCTTCGCGGATTCAGAAAACGGGCTTGTACGAATGATGCCTGCCGCCGTCAACGCAACGAAAGAGCGTGCCGCTCCCGTCTGTCAGGACAGTTTGGAAATATCGCGCATGGCCACGACCAGAGACATGTGTGACGCCAGAAGCCGCTGCGGCAGCGTGGGCAGATAGATCCGGATGGCCTCAAGGCGTTTGGACTCCGGAAGTGCCGCAAAAGGTGGCCGCGATCCGGGCCCCTCACTGCCCGCATCATAGCTTTTGGCGATTGCAGCCAGAAGGGAGGCGGGAACCGAAGCCAGAAGCGCTCTCTGCGCAGGATTCAGAAGCCGGTCCCGCAGGGGCCCGGAGAGCGTGCGCTCTTCCGCTATTTTCGGGGGCTCGTAAGGCTTGAGCTGGCTCAGCGGGAATTCAACCTCCACGCCATTGGCCTGCTCTACATAACCGGTGGAGCCGTCGATATCGACCAGCCTGCCATCATGCATGCCCTTCAGGTCCGACACATGATCACCGATCGACAACTTGGCCATGATACACTTCTCCTTCTCAGGACGGAGCCTAGAGCAGTTCCGGATCGTGGGTAAAAACTTTCTGCTTCCCCGTGCCCGATTTCAAATCTGAAAGGCGTATGCGAGCGTCGTGCGGACTGCATCAATCCTGCCTTCATGGGAAAAGGGAGCAAAAAACTGCAGGCTGAGGTTCATAAAACTGTCACATCCTCCTCTTTGTTGAATCCGTTATCAGCCCTTGTCTCGGACACAGCGATTACTCCCTTGCCGGAACTGATCGTGAGGACTGGCAACAAGGAAGCTCCCGCATTTCAGTATGGTACGACCTTTGGTTATGACGGGTTCAGGAAACGGTGCACGTGCGGTGTGGAGAACGGACGCTTTTCCTGTGAGGGGCGTGATGCGGACCATCCGGTGTGTCAGTGCAGTCCTTGGCATGACGGTGCTCGGCGCAGGTTGTGAGGCGCAGTCCTCGCCTGTATCGCCCCCGGTGTCTCAGGATGTCTGTGATCCCGCGTCGGATGGTCGCAATCCCTGTCCCCAGAATTTTCATCGTCCCAGACAGGCTCCCCTGTCGCAGATGGCGCAGATCGGGCGCATGCTGTTTTACGACAGGGCGCTGTCCGGTTCGGGCAAACTGTCCTGCGCGTCCTGTCATGATCCGGAGAACCATTACGGGCCGACGGGCAATGCGTCCGTTTTCGAAGGTGGGGCGGATCTGCACCGGCAGGGGCGGCGCGCAATTCCCTCGCTGACCTATCTGGAACGTATGCCGCCGTTCAGTATCGGTCCGGATCTGGGAAATGACGACGTTGCACCGCGCGTCATCGCTGTGCCGAATATGGGAAACCGGCGCGGCAGCAAAAGTGCGGCGGATACGGCGTCATCTGCTGCGCATATCGTTCCACAGGGCGGGCTGTTCTGGGATGGTCGGGCCGATACGTTTCAGCAGCAGGCGGGCGGCCCGCTTTTTGATCCCGATGAAATGGCCTCCACGCCGGAGCGTGTTACTGCACGGCTGAACACGGCACCTTACCGTGCGGCTCTTTTTGCGTTGGCCGGAGCGCGTGGAGAAAAGGATGCTGCCTTCCTGCGTGAAGAAGCGCTGTTCGCGATTGGGCGTTACGAGCTGGAAGACCGTCATTTCCACGAATATTCCAGCAGGTTTGATGCCTGGCTGGAAGGGAAAGCCAGGTTCACGCCACTCGAACGCGAAGGCTATCTCCTGTTCAACGATCCGCAGAAAGGCAACTGTGCGGCCTGTCATCTCGACCACATTACGCGCGATGGCCTGCCACCGCTTTTTACCGATCATCAGTATGAAGCGCTGGGCGCGCCGCGCAACATGGCGATCAGCCGCAATGCCCTCGCCAGCTATGACGATCTCGGAGTGTGTGATGGTCAGCTCGATGGTCGGAAGGCTTTTGCGGCGTATTGCGGAATGTTCGTGACGCCCACCCTGCGCAATGTCGCGACACGTCATGTCTTTTTCCATAATGGTGTTTTTCACACGCTCGAAGCTGTTCTGGATTTTTATGCTGTTCGGGATCTTCAGCCTGAAAAATTCTATCCGCGCAGTCCGGACGGAAAAATCAACGCCTACAACGACATTCCGGAACAATATCGTTCTAATATTGACATGATTGATGCGCCGTTTGATCGCAAGGCCGGAGAGTCGCCGGCGTTAACCGAAAGCGAGCGCCGGGCGATCATCGCGTTTCTTGGGACGCTGACAGATACGGATGCTCCGGCTGTAGCTCCTGCGGCTGACACCGTCACGGGACAGACAGGGAAACGACAGGATGGGTGACATGCTCCACAAACCAGAAGCATTCGGACGAACGATGGGCGTGGGGTTCAGAATGTTTGTCAAACCGGTGGATCGTAGTGAGGAAAGGTTCCGTAAGGTGTTCATGAAGCGCGTACAACAAGCAAAATCCGGCCTGGTAGTCCTTCTGTCCGGCTCCATTCTTTTCCCGTCCGTGGGGCTGGCGGCGTCTTCTGCTGCGTCCTATCAGACTGCGACGCCCATCAAGCATGTCGTGGTGATATTTCAGGAAAACCGTTCGTTCGACCATTATTTCGCGACTTATCCCAAGGCGGCGAATGTGAGCGGTGAACCGGCTTTTACGGCGTTGGCTAATACGCCTTCTGTCAATAATCTCACAAGCGCAAATCTCCTTACGAACAATCCGAATTCCAGTCCGGCGAACGGGGCGGGAGCCGCACTTCCGTTCCGCATTGACCGGACGCAGGCCAATACGGCGGATCAGAACCACAGCTACACGCCGGAACAGCAGGCTTACGACGCTGGGAAGATGGATCTGTTTCCAAAATATACCGGATCAGCAACATCTGGAAGCTCGGGTGCCTTCGGGACGAAGGGGCAGGTCCTGGGGTATTTTGATGGCAACACGGTCACGGCGCTTTGGAATTACGCCCAGCATTACGCGATGAGCGACAATAACTGGAGCGATACATACGGCCCGTCCACGCCGGGTGCGCTTGAGGTTGTGGCTGGCCAGACCAATGGTCTTCAGCCTATCGCGGGCAACATGCTCGGCAATGCCTACATTCATGACGGGCAAGGCGGATACACCCTGATCAACGATGAGGACCCGGCTTACGATCGCTGCTCGACCCCGTCACAGGTGCTGATCAATGCCAAAAATATTGGTGACCTACTGAACGAGAAGGGTATTTCCTGGGGTGGTTTCATGGGCGGCTTTGACCTGACGCTTACGAACGCGAACAATACCACGGGGTGCAGCCGCAGCACCTATTCCGAAACGGTGGGAACTCGCACGGATTATGTTCCGCATCATGCCTGGTTCCAGTATTTCGCGAGTACGTCCAATCCGACGCATGCCCGACCGAACTCCACGGCTTCGATCGGCTTCAGCACGATCCCAGGAACATCGACGCGGGAACCGGCCAACCATCAGTATGATATCAAGGATTTCTATACGGCCGTGAAGGCGGGGAATTTCCCTGCGGTCTCCTATATCAAGATGCCGGGCTATCAGGATGGTCATCCTGGCAACTCGGACCCGCTGGATGAGCAGAATGGTATCGTGACGCTCGTGAACTTCATCCAGAGTCAGCCGGAATGGACCAGCACCGCGATCATCATCGATTATGATGACTCAGACGGCTGGTACGATCATGCATTCCACAAACCGCTCTGGGGCTCGTTCGACAGTACCGCGGATCAGCTCAACGGTCCCGGGGTTTGCGGAACCGCAGGATCGGCTCCGAAAGGTGTGGCGGGCAAGCCGGCCAATGGGCGTTGTGGGCCGGGAACGCGTATCCCGCTCATCGTGATCTCGCCGTATGCACGTCGGAACTTCGTCAGTCATGACCTGACCAGTCAGGCCTCCGTGGTGCGCTTCATCGAAGATAACTGGCTGGGCGGAAAGCGCCTTGGTGGCGGCTCGTTTGATGCGGATGCGGGCCAGATCAATACGATGTTCGACTTCACGCAGACGCCGAACACCACGCCTCTGGTTCTGGACCCGGATACGGGCTCGCTCCGGTAAAGCGGGATGTTCCGGGAGGTGTCAGAACCTCCCGGGTGGAGGCTGGATCAGTTCTTTTCCAGCCGGACCGACAGGCTGAGCGCGTGGGCGTCCAGCCCTTCGGCCTTGGCCAGCGCCACACCGGCCGGGCCGATGCGGCGCAGACCGGCTTCGTCGGCTTCGATGGTGGTGGTGCGCTTGATGAAGTCGAAGACTGACAGGCCGGAGGCGAAACGGGCCGTGCGGCTGGTCGGCAGGACGTGGTTCGGACCACCGACATAATCGCCCACGGCTTCGGGGCAGTAGCGGCCCATGAAGATTGCGCCTGCATGGCGGATCATCGCCGAGAACTCGCGCGGGGCGTCGAGCATGACCTCCAGATGTTCGGGCGCCAGCGCATTGACGATCTCGGCGGCTTCCTCAAGTGAGCGCACCACGATGATCGCGCCATGGTCGTCCCAGCTTCTTGAGGCGATGGCCGTGCGGGGCAGCGTTTCCAGCTCCGTGCGGACGGCTTCGGCAGCACGCTCGGCAAAGTCGGCATCCGTCGTGATGAGGATGGCCTGGGCCTGCTCATCATGTTCGGCCTGCGCGAGCAGATCGAGCGCGACAAGGCGCGGGTCATTCTGGCCATCGGCGACGACTACGACTTCGGACGGCCCGGCGATGCTGTCGATGCCGACATGCCCGAAGACCTGCCGCTTGGCTTCCGCGACATAGGCATTGCCGGGGCCGACGATGCGGTCCACCGGCGCAATGAGGTCCGTACCAAACGCCATGGCGCCCACGGCCTGCGCGCCACCGATGCGATAGATTTCCTCGACGCCACAGAGTTGTGCGGCCGCCAGAACCAGCGGGTTTAGCACGCCGTCCGGAGACGGCACGCACATGGCCAGCCGCTTCACACCCGCAACGCGGGCGGGCAGGGCATTCATCAGCACGGAAGACGGATAGGCCGCTTTGCCGCCGGGAACATACAGCCCGACTGCATCCAGCGGGGTCCAGCGCATGCCAAGGCGGATGCCGTCTTCGTCCGTGAAATCCAGATCCTTCGGCATCTGGGCGGCGTGGAACGTCTCGATCCGGCGGGCGGCGGTGCGCAGGGCTTCCATCAGGTCCCGAGGGACTCGCGCGGCTTCGGACGCGATTTCTTCGGCGCTGATCCGCAGCTTTTCAGGCGGCAGGGTCAGGCGATCAAATCGGGCGGTGTAATCGCACAGGGCTTCATCGCCCCGGCTGCGTACATCGGCGAGAATGGCGCGGACCGGCTCGGCCACGCTGCGTTCGTCGCTACCGCGCGCGGCCAGAAGTGTTGCGAAGTCTTCGGAGAAACCGTTCGCGGATGTATCAAGGCGTTTCATCAGGCGGCTTCCTCCGTGTTCAGGGCGGCGCGGAAGCGTTCGATCAGGGCGCTGATTTCTTCAGGGCGGGTCTTGAGCGCAACGCGGTTGACGATCAGGCGGCTCGTGACATGGGCGATGGTCTCGGTTTCCATCAGGCCATTGGCGCGCAGTGTGGAGCCGGTATCGACCAGATCGACGATCACGCTCGCCAGATCCAGCGTCGGCGCCAGTTCCATCGCGCCATTCAGATGCACGATCTCGGCGTTGATGGCACGGGACGCGAAATGGCGGCGGGCGATGGTTGGGTATTTCGTGGCGACACGCAGGCGGGACTGACCGGTTGCAGGATCTTCGACCATGGTCTTGGGGCGTGCGACGGAAATGCGGCAGCCACCGATGCCCAGATCGAGCGGCGCATAGATGTCCGGATAATCGAACTCCATCAGCACATCCGCACCGCAGACGCCGATATCGGCGCCGCCATAGGCCACGAAGGTCGCGACATCGAAGGAGCGCACCCGGACCACATCCAGATTCGGATCGGACGTGCCAAAGCGCAGGCGGCGGCTGCTTTCCGTCAGGCAGTCCGGATCAGGTTCGATGCCGGTGCGTGTCAGGACGGGGGCCAGCGCCTTGAGGATCCGCCCTTTCGGGAGCGCCAGGATCAGGGGTGAGTCACTGCGGACAGCGAGGTCCGCTCCGGTCTGGAGGCCGTTTCCGGTCCCGTTCTGGGGCGCTGTCATGAAGTGTCTTTCCCTTGCCGTCCGCAGCCACTGAGAGAACGGCAGGCCATATCACGAAGCCGGACTCTTCCCAAGTTCCGCAGAAAGATTTCCGGTTCCGCAAAAACCGGAGAACTGGTTCTCAGGGCGTCGCGACTGACGAGATCAGCGGCTGAAGCTGGCGACCATGTCCAGCAGGTTGCGCTGGCGCCGTGTGGCAAGCCGTGCGGCCGTGAGGACGGAGCGGGCCTGCGAAATGGCGGTGTCGAGGTCCGAGTTGATGATCGTATGATCGAATTCGGACCAGTGGGAAATTTCATCCAGCGCCGCCTTCATGCGCCTGGCGATTTCTTCCGGATGGTCCGAGGCCCGCTTGTTCAGCCGGCGTTCCAGCTCTTCCAGCGACGGCGGCAGGACGAACAGGCTCACCACATCGTCCGGCAGGGCCGCACGCAGCAGGCGGTGTCCCTGCCAGTCGATGTCGAACACCATGTCATGCCCGGCATCCAGCGCTTGCTCGACCGGTGCGCGCGGCGTGCCATACCCCCGCCCGAAAACTTCTGCCCATTCCAAAAGCTCGCCATCCGCGGCCATGCGGCGGAATTCCGCAATGTCCCGGAAATGGTAATGCACGCCCTCGACCTCTCCCGGACGCGGACTGCGCGTTGTGACCGAGACGGAATGGCGCAGGGTTGGTTCCGAAGCGCGCAGGGCGTTGGCAATGGTGGACTTGCCCGCACCAGACGGGGCCGAGATCACCAGACAGACGCCGCGGCGGGGCAGTTGGGTCATGGGGTCTCCTTGCATTATGAGCCGGATGGGAAATGTTCTGCCAAGCGTCTAGCGTGAAAGAGGCCGTTCTGGCCAGATATTCGGGCTGAATTCAGGGCGCTGCCCTGAAACCCGCAAAGGGGTGAGCCCCTTTGTGGGGCGCGGGGCAAAGCCCCGATCCTCACGGCTCGGACTGAAGCTGCGCGACGATGGCGCGGCTGATCGTCCGCCGTGTCGGCCCCCCCAGAACATGCCCAAGCGGGGCGAGCACTTCGATATGGTCACAGACGATCTTGAAGACCGCGAGCATCGGGACGGACAGGAACGCGCCCGAAATGCCCCACATCCAGTCCCAGAACAGCAGCGATCCCATGACGAAAACGGGATTGAGGGTGAAGCGCCGGGCCAGAAGCATGGGTGTGATGGTCTCGCCTTCCAGAACATGGATCAGCAGGTAGATCGAGGGCGGCAGGAGCGCGTAAAGCAGGGACGGGAAACTGAACAGCCCGACCACGAAATAGACCACCACACCCGTCAGTGGGCCGATGATGGGAATGTAGTTCAGCAGGAAGGCCAGCACGCCCCACAGAAGCGGGTTGGGCATGCCGGTGGCCCAGCACTGGATCATATTCACTAGCCCGACACCCAGATTCATCATCGTGATCGTCACGAGATAGAGCGAGACGTTCTGCTCGATCTGGGTCGCCATTTCGACGAGGCGGCGTTTCTTGGCGTAGGTTGGCATGATCTCGACGCAGCGGCGCAGGAGCGTGTCGCCTTCCGTCATGAGAAAGAACAGCATCAGCAGCATCGAGAAAAAGCCGCCGGCCAGTTCGCGTGTTCCGGCCAGGACGGAGGATCCGAGGCGCGAGAGAGCCGTTTCTCCCCCGATCGTCCCGCTCACGCCATGGGTGGTGTGTGTGCTGCCCGAATGGCCGCTGAACATGGCGGAAAGGCGCATATAGTCGCGCTGGACCACGTCGATTGGCCCGCTGAGCAGGGCCAGCTTGCTTTGCAGGGCGGGAAGCGTCTGAGGGGCGCGCGTGATCCAGCCGGCGGCCGGGACGGAAATGGTCGTGGCGATTCCGCCCACGATTCCGAACATCATGACGATCAGCATGAGGCCTGCCAGATGCCGGGGCAGGTGCAGGCGCTGCGTCAGGAATCGCATGGGCGCGATCATGAGCAGGTTCAGGACGAGCGCGAAGACGAAGGGCAGCAGGATGGGTGCGGTGAAATACAGCGAATAGAATACGGCCAGAATCGTCAGGATCAGGACGCACATGTCGCGGATGTTCAGGTGTTCGCGCAGGAGATTCCGGTCGAGGGTCGGGTCCGGAAAATCGCCGTCGGGCAACAGTCTTTCGCCCGGTTTTTCGGAGGGAGCGGGGCTGTCGCTACAGGCAGGGTCGGCGGAAGACGCGATGGGACGGCCGGACATGTTTTCTTTGCCTGCAACGGAGACGGAGCTTACGGACCAAAACGATCCGCGAAAGGACACAGTTGCGTGTTCTGCCCAAAAAACCCCTTGAACTCCAGTGGCATCCGGTCACTAAATCATGAGGAGCGCCTGTGGGTGCGCAGGGGTGGAGCATCTCTCGCATCTGCCGGTTATCGGAGACCAAGGAGAAAAATCATGGCCTGGAACACACCGAAAGTTACCGAAATCCCGCTGGGCGCAGAAATCAACTCGTATGTCTGCGGCGAGAAGAAATAAGCCGCTTTCCCGGGGACCCGTCCTTGAGGAATAATGGCACGGCCGCTCCCCCATGGAGCGGCCGTTTTCGTTCATGGGTGCCCTGTGGTGCCCCAGTCAGACGGTTTGTGAAAAAATGATTGATGTCATCGTGCTTGGCGCGGCGGCAGGGGGCGGTTTTCCGCAGTGGAACTCCGCAGCACCCGGCTGTGTGGCCGCCCGCACGCGACAGGGCGCGAAAGCCCGGACCCAGGCCTCTCTTGCCGTCAGTGCCGACGGAAAGCGCTGGTTCATTCTCAACGCCTCGCCCGATCTGCGGCAGCAGATCATCGATACGCCGGCCCTGCATCATCAGGGCAGCCTGCGCGGCACGCCTATTCAGGGCGTCGTCCTGACCTGCGGCGAGATCGACGCCATAACCGGCCTTCTGACCCTGCGCGAGCGTGAGCCTTTTACCCTGATGGGCAGCGACTCGACCCTGCAGCAGCTTGCGGACAATCCGATCTTCGGGGCGCTCGATCCCGAAATCGTCCCACGTGTTCCGCTCATTCTCGATGAAGCCACGTCCCTGATGAACAAGGACGGGATTCCGTCCGGTCTTCTGCTCACGGCCTTCGCCGTTCCCGGCAAGGCGCCGCTTTACGCGGAAGCCGCAGGCTCACGCCCGGACGAAACGCTGGGCCTGTCCATCACGGATGGATGCAAGACGATGCTCTTCATTCCCGGCTGTGCGCAGATTACGCCGGAAATCGTGGAACGGGTGGCTGCGGCCGATCTCGTGTTCTTTGACGGGACGTTGTGGCGGGATGACGAAATGATCCGCGCCGGGTTGAGTCCGAAGAGCGGACAGCGGATGGGGCATGTGTCCGTGAATGATGCCGGGGGACCGGTCGAATGTTTCACGACATGCGAAAAACCCCGTAAGGTGTTGATTCATATCAACAACTCCAATCCAATTCTGTTCGAAGACAGCCCCGAACGCAAAGACGTCGAACGCGCCGGATGGACGGTTGCGGAAGACGGCATGACTTTCAGACTGGACACACCATGACGCTCCTCACACCTGACCAGCTTGAAGCACAGCTTCGCCAGATCGGGGCCGAGCGGTACCACAACCGGCACCCGTTCCATCGCAAGCTGCATGACGGCAAGCTCGACAAGGCTCAGGTTCAGGCCTGGGCGCTGAACCGCTATTATTATCAGGACCGCATCCCGGCCAAGGATGCCACGCTTCTGGCACGCCTGCCGACGGCCGAACTGCGCCGCGAATGGCGTCGCCGGATCGAAGACCATGACGGCACGGAACCCGGAACGGGTGGTGTCGCGCGCTGGCTGATGCTGACGGATGGTCTGGGGCTGGACCGGGACTATGTGGAAAGTCTCGAGGGCTTGCTTCCGGCCACGCGCTTCTCGGTTGATGCCTATGTGAACTTCGTGCGGGACCAGTCGATCCTGGCGGCCATTGCGTCGTCGCTGACGGAACTGTTTTCGCCCACGATCATCAGCGAGCGCGTTTCGGGGATGCTGCGTCACTACGACTTCGTGTCGGAAAAAACGCTGGCCTATTTCACGCCGCGCCTGACGCAGGCTCCGCGGGATTCCGATTTCGCATTGGCCTATGTCCGCGAAAACGCCCGCACGCCGGAGCAGCAGAAAGAGGTCCTGGGAGCGCTGGAGTTCAAGTGTTCCGTGCTGTGGACGATGCTGGACGCGCTCGACTATGCCTATGTGGAAGGCCACATTCCGCCGGGGGCTTTCGTTCCATGACGGAGGCTCCGCATGTCGTGACGGAGGGGACGGTTCTCTCCTTTGCCCGGGGGCATCGTCTCCAGTACGATCGCGTGCGGGACGTATGGATTGTGCAGGCGCCTGAAAAAGCATTTGTAGTTGAGGGCGCCGCGCCGCATATTCTGCGGCTGCTGGATGGGAAGCGCAGCGTCGGCGACATCATCCAGCAGCTTGCAATCGAGTTTTCCGCCCCGCGTGAGGTCATTGCGAAGGATGTCCTCACGCTTCTTTCTGAACTGACAGAAAAGAACGTCCTGCACACATGACACTCCCTTCGCCGCCGATGAGCCTTCTGGCTGAACTGACGCATCGATGCCCGCTTTCCTGCCCCTACTGCTCCAATCCGCTTGAACTCGAACGCAAGGCGGCAGAACTCGACACGGCCACCTGGACTGCCGTACTGGAGCAGGCGGCCGAGCTTGGGGTGCTCCAGGTTCATTTCTCCGGCGGCGAGCCCATGGCGCGGCCTGATCTGGTCGAACTGGTCTCCGTTGCGCGGAGACTCAACCTGTATTCCAACCTGATCACGTCCGGCGTGCTGCTGGACGAACCGAAACTGGAAGCCCTCGACAGGGCAGGGCTGGATCATATCCAGCTCTCTTTCCAGGACGTGACGGAGGGGGGAGCCGAGCGTATCGGCGGTCTCAAGGGGGCGCAGGCCCGCAAGATCGCGGCAGCGCGGCTCATCCGCGCGTCCGGCATTCCGATGACGCTCAATTTTGTGGTGCACAGGGAAAATGTTGCCCGTATCCCCGAAATGTTCGCGCTGGCGCGGGAACTCGGAGCAGGGCGGGTGGAGATCGCGCATACCCAGTATTATGGCTGGGGGCTGAAAAATCGCGATGCGCTTCTCCCCAGCAGGGACCAGCTAGAGGAATCCACCCGTGCCGTGGAAGCTGAACGCGCGAAGGGCGGCCTTTCCATCGATTATGTGACGCCGGACTATCATGCAGACCGGCCCAAGCCCTGTATGGGGGGATGGGGGCAGCGTTTCGTGAATGTCACGCCCTCGGGCCGGGTGCTGCCGTGTCATGCGGCCGAGATCATTCCCGATGTTTCGTTCCCGAATGTGAAAGACGTGACCCTGTCCGAGATCTGGAACATCTCGCCCCTGTTCAACATGTTCCGCGGGACAGACTGGATGCCCGAGCCCTGCCGGTCCTGCGAACGCAAGGAAAGGGACTGGGGCGGATGCCGCTGTCAGGCCCTGGCCCTGACGGGAAATGCGGCAAACACCGATCCGGTCTGCAGCCTGTCGCCGTTTCACAATCTTGTGGAACAGGCAGGGAGTCAAAAAACAGAATTTGTCTACCGGGGGCGGTAAAGTACGGTCGGTTTTTTAAACCTACGCCTCGTTTGATGATGATCCTTCTTCGAGGTGGTTTAGAAAACGTTTCATTGCTTCAAGTTTCCAGTCATACGCGCCGACTCCGCCGGCAAAGTGAACAATAACCTCATTTATGTTGTCTACGTATGATTTGTATTTATCCTCGGGGCTGTTGTTGTATTCCATATCAAAATTTATGACTGTTGAAGAAAGCAATTCACTTCCTAGTGAAGCAAATTTTCCCAAAACATAATTTGCTACGGGCTGATCAAAGCAACGAATTATTTGCCTTGTCCCCCAAATGGTGCTTTGTCTAAATATAATCTCTCTAATTGTTTTGAAAAATGCCGAAATTTCTTGGTAATTTTTGAATCCTATAATGCCAGTCGAAAATCCGAAATTGGGTTTTTCCGATGCTGGATCATCATCGAAAAGTTCATTTCCCCAATAAATATCATGAGCAACATCATCAACTTCTTTAAATACCTGAAATTGATGGATTTTGTCTGATATAATAGAGCGCAATACGGTTTCTATGGGATTTTTTACAATTATGTCTGTGTCCATATATAATATTGGCTGATATTCATTGAGTGATGAGATTGATTCCGTATCAAAACGTGCTGACATATAGTCTACATTATCAAGAGCAGTATATTTTTCTATGCTAATTCTATCAAAATTTCCATTTGGAAGAAAATCTTTAATATATTCATGATTTTTTTCTGTAAAAATTTTGATTTCGCCAGAATATTCTCCGTACTCTCTTAGAGAAGATATAGACATTTTAAGGCATTCGAAACCTTCAGGACGCCCAAAGCTGCAATAGTATACTGCAGGTCTAAACAAATCTAAAAATTCTGTTTTCCAGACATCATGAAAAAGAATTACCTCTTTGGGGTTTGGTTTTTCTAATGCTTCGATCAGATCTTCGGTATTTGTAGAGAAAAAATTTCCAATTCGTATTGTAAAGTCACCTGAACCAGAAATTTCATGGTGTGAGATAATTTCTTTTCGGGAGCGAATATACCAAGAATTATTTAAAAAATGAGACAAATTATTTAAATCTGCTTGGGAAATGATCCTAAATGTTTCCCAGCTAAAATTTCGAGTTTTATCAACAGCTACGGTGCCTGTTGATGTAGCGCTCATGTAAAGGCCATGAAACATTAAGCTGATATAGGGGCCGGATCGGGAAGGATATTTAATATCAAATATTGTTGAACCCATCCCGGGTTTTAAGCTCATATCTTCTGAAACAGATATGGGTTCCGCATTGTGAATCTTAATTTCAGCTTTGGTGTCTTTAATTTCAACTGTTACAGAGGGTGATTGGTTGTTTATTTCGCGGCAAACAAGATTATTATTATTTTCGTCAAAGTCTAAAACTGTGTTCCATGACGAGAGAAGGAAAAATACCATGACTTTCAATGTCCCTACGCTAAAGGATAGCTGTAGAGACATATTCTTTTTTTTTCTGGAATTCCACCCAGAAACGCTAGAGTGGGAACGTGAGGATTGTTTCTGGTTTATTGAGAAATAGTATTATTTTGGCTGTCAGTCCATTTGGATATGGATGCATGCCAGTACACAACGACTCCGCTAATGCCATTCAGTTTGCAATCCGAACACCATAGTCGTGCACCGTCTAATTCATTTTTTGTGGGGAGTGTTTCTAATGTATATGAGGATGATGCTATAGACCCACCGCCGGAAATTCCGCCATCATTACTTGAGTTGGAAGCATACCAGTTCCCGTAACCATCAGGGTGCCAGGCCGACGATGAAGTTGTTCCGCCTGCTGTAGAACGGAGATCTCCTTTTGACTGAAGGGACACCCACGCACCAATGTTGGAACATAGCGACATACTGTAGCTGTCAGGAGCGCACCATCCTGAAAACAGGTTGTTGTCGAGTGTTGAAGGTTGAATATAGAGTGTATTGCCCCCGGTGATGGAGAAGCTGGAGTTGAATGTGCTCGTGCCACTAACGGAAATATTTCCGTCGCCTGTCAGGGTAAAGCCACAATTATGTCCGTACCCGCATAGATCAAGCCCACCATAATTTTCTGCACGGTTCCATTCAATGTCGGCCTGCTTGGAGCCGCCCGGATCGCCTTCAGTGACGGGGTCTCCGTCTATTGTCGGACCAAAATGCGAAACAGCCTGTTCCCAGCCCTGCGGTGCGGTCGGGTTGCCGAAAGAATTCCAGAGAAGAAAGCGCATCCGGTTGGCGCCGCCGATCCACTGGTCCCACTCCTGATAGAGCTGTGCTGTGTTCTGAGCGCTCAGGGATTGGTTTTTGAGGGAAGGGACATAGATATTATCACCATTAATGAGCCAGTTTCCTTCACCACCGTCGAAAACAAGGTGCTGGGCTATGTTTCCACCCAGAAAAATCTGTCTGCTATCAGTTGTTAGTGCTGCAGGCTGGTTTCCTGCATTCATGCTGATGCCCTGCCAGTCGATGGAGTTGGCGGGGGCCGTTCCGTTGATGATGTTCAGATCAATTTCCGCAGGGGTGATCTGATGAATCAGGGACTGGTTCGTCGTGGAAGGCGTCAGATCGGCTGCATTCAGGTTGAAGAACAGGTTGCTGCCAAAAGCGCTGCCCGCTGCGCCACCGCCCAGAAAGACCGTAGGAGTTGAACGTGCACTCCACACGGTATCAAGCGTGGCTGTCTGGGGGATCTGCCCGCTGGCCTTGGTCCCAATGCCGGGAACGTCCCAGGCGTAGACGTTGATTGACGTGGCGCCTGCCGCCGGTTGTGCACTCACAAACCCCGCGTAGAGATTTCTTTTGGGAAGCTGCCCTGTTGTGGCCGCGGGTGTCAGGTCCGGATTGGGGCTGTTGGTCGTGATGTACATGTTGGGGTGAATCTGCGCGGCCTGCGCGGCCGTCAGGGGCGTAGCGAGTTGCACGGATGTCGCCGTATAGCCGGTAGCCGTGAGGACAAGGCGTGCGGGCATGTTGCTGACGAGAATGCAGTTCGCAACGGTGTCATAGCCGCCAACGCCAACCACAGCACCAGCTCCCACGCGCGGATCCTGCTCGGAAATCGGATACTGCGAATTATAGACCGATCCGGTCATGGCCACGCCCACGCCACATCCGGTCGAATACGGGCCGTAAGGATCGGTCTGGACCAGAAGGGAACGGGGCATATAGGTGCCGTTATTTTCCCCCGTTGCCATCTGGCCGCCGAAAAGCGCGCTTTCGTAGCCTTGGGCAAAGGCATCGACGGACTGAGCATTTTTCTGCCATGTGCCCAGCCAGTCGGTTCCCGAGGTGAGGGGGCTTGTGACATCTCCCAGTGCGTCGAGCGCGGCCACACCATTGGCCACACTGACGGCCGATTTCTGGAGATAGTTCTCAAGAGTGCTGCCGGTCACGGCTGGCGCGCAGGGGACAGGATGATTGTCTGCGTCCAGCCCACAGGCCTGAACTGAAACGGTGGTGGCATGCCACTGTCCGTTCAGATCCCGGTAGGCGCCTACGACCGGCTTGCCTGTCGCATCAAGATTCGAAGTAATATTAACGGTATGATACTGATTGTCGGTAGCGCGGTAAGTCTGTGGGATCACATCCGATGCCAGAGCCGGACTGGACAGCAGTACGCAAAAGAAAATAAATTTCTTCAACATTAAATTCCTCAATTTTCAGGAAGGCAATGTAATCGACCTTGGCCCGCGAGTATCGGGAAGGGACATCTAGTACATTTTATGATTGTTGTGCGAAGGAAAATGAAATCCTTCTACATTAGCAAAATATAGCAAAAACTGCGCTCAAGTGCAAGTCTGCTATGTTTTCCGGGTGCTCCATCAGCGTTCGGGAGCATCTCCACAGCCGATGAGGATCACCCTGATGGTAACGGAAGATAGTCCGCAAACCATCAGGGAGCATGACATGATCAGGGCTGGCCGGGAACGTTGCGCAGGAAGGCCACGCTTTCGACGCAGGCGGCTGCGGCTTCACGGCCCTTGTTTTCGGCATCCTTGCGGGAGCGGTCCACGGCCTGCTGTTCGGTGTAGGTCGTGAGGATGCCGAAGGCGATCGGTACTTCGGTCGCAAGCTGGGCCTGCATGATGCCGATGGTCGCGCCGAGTGAAATGAACTCGAAATGCGCGGTGTCGCCCTTGATGACGCAGCCGAGGCAGATCACGCCTTCATACTTGCCGGACTTCGCCAGACGCTGTGCCAGAAGCGGCAGCTCGAAAGCGCCGGGCGCGTCATAGACGTCCACATCCGTGATGCCGCGCTCTTCCAGCCATTCGAGCGAGCCGTTCTTCAGGCCGCCCGTGATGTTCGTGTTGAAGCGGCTGACCACGATGGCCATTTTCGGCGCAGGCGAGAGACGCAGGTCGGGGGCTACGGGGATGTGCTTGCTCATGCCGGCTGTTCCTGAAGGAAATGGCCCATCCGTGTGCGTTTGGTTGCAAGATAGGCGCGGTTGAAAGGATTGGCTTCGATTTCCAGCCGCTCGCTGGATCTCACGTCAAAGCCGAAGCGGACCAGGTTGGATTCCTTGTCCGGATTGTTCGTCAGAAGGCGGAGTGAACTTACGCCCAGATGCCGCAGCAGGTCGGCTGCCGCATCCCATTCGCGGGCATCGGCGGGCAGCCCGAGGGCTTCATTGGCCTCCACCGTGTCCATGCCATGATCCTGAAGCTCGTAGGCGCGGATCTTGTTGGCCAGTCCGATCCCACGTCCTTCATGGCCGCGCAGATAGACCAGCACGCCGGATTCCGACGCCGAAATCCGTTCCAGCGCCTCGCGGAGCTGCGCGCCGCAGTCGCAGCGCAGGGAGCCGAGCGCATCGCCCGTCACGCATTCTGAATGCAGCCGCACTAAAGGCACGCCTTTGGATGGATCGCCCTTCACCAGCGCGACATGCTCCACGCCATCGACGGCGCGGAAGGCATGGATCCGCAGGTCATGACCGCCAAAGATGCTCGGAAGGGCGGATTCGGCCACCATTTCGCCAGCCGCAGGGACGGGCGTGCAGATCAGGTCATGGCCTGCGACAGGACCACGGCCATGCTCGCGGCACCAGTCCTGAAGGTCTGCGATGCTGACCACGGGCATGTTGTGCTTTGCCGCGTATTTCCGCAGTTCCGGCAGGCGCATCATGCTGCCGTCATCGGCCATGATCTCACAGATCACGCCAGCCGGTTCCAGCCCGGCCAGACGCGCAATGTCGATGGAGCCTTCGGTATGGCCGTTGCGGCCCAGAACGCCTTCCGGATGAGCGCGGAGCGGGAAGATGTGGCCGGGCGAGACGACGTCATCCGGCGTTGCGGTCGGATTGGCTGCGACGACGATTGTACGGGCGCGGTCGGCGGCGGAAATGCCGGTCGTCACACCTGTTGCTGCTTCGATCGAGACCGTGAAGGCCGTACCGCGCGGGTCGCGGTTGCGCGTGACCATGGGCGGCAGGCCGAGGCGGTCCACCTGTTCGGCTTCCAGCGGCAGGCAGACCAGCCCGCGCGCCTCGCGGACCATGAAGTTGATGGCTTCCGGCGTGGCGAACTGCGCCGCCATGACCAGATCGCCTTCGTTCTCACGGTTCTCGTCATCGACCATGACGACCATGCCGCCAGCGCGGATGGCCTCGATGGCCGCTTTCAGGGACGGCTTCATGATGCGGCCTTTGCAAGACTGGGCGAGAACCGCAACAGGTTCTCGACATATTTGGAGAGCACATCGACTTCCACATCCATCCGGTCCCCGACCGATAGCGTGGAGAGGTTGGTGTGTTCCCAGGTGTGCGGGATGATCGTCAGGCCGACTTCGAAACCGGCCTGATTGCCGCGGATGATGTCATCATGCAGTTCGTTCACCGTCAGGCTGATGCCATCGAAGGTGATAGAGCCTTTTTCCACGACATACTGACGCAGGGCCTGCGGGACGAACACGCGCAGGGCATAGGAAACGCCCGCCTTTTCGATGCTGGCGAGGATCGCGATGCCATCCACATGGCCCTGCACGATATGGCCTGAAAGGCGTGTGCTGGCGGCAACGGCGCGTTCCAGATTGACGCGTGATCCGGCTTTGAGCTGGTCCAGAGGGGTGCGGGACAGGGTTTCGCCGCTGAGGTGGAACGTCGCTACGCCTGCCGCATCGAAGGTCTCGACTGTCAGGCACACGCCGTTCACGGCCACGCTCTCGCCGAGTTCCAGATCAGGAAAGCCGGTCTCCACGGTCAGATCCATCGCTTTGTCACGGACGGAAGCAGAGCGGACGGTTCCCAGACGCTCTATGATTCCAGAGAACATGCGTTTTCCCTCAGCAGTCGCAGCGGGCTCTCGTCCCGCGATTTCAGGTCGATGCGGTCAGCGCCCGCAGTTTTGTGACCCGGGGTCTTATGAATGGTGAGCCAGTCATCCCACAGCCCGGCTTCGGCCACGGATGCCAGTAGGGCAGGACCGGCCTCGATCATCGCCCAGTTCACGCCCCGCTCCGCCAGCATGGCGGGGATGGAGAGCAGATCGGAACTGGTGAGAACTTCGAACCCGGCCTCCGTCATTTCGGCTACCCAGTCTGCCGGAAGGCGACCGTGGCGGTCGCAGACGACGAGCAGGCGCGGCGAACGGCCTTTATGATCCGCGACATGCCGGACCGTGAAGCGTGGGCGGTCTGCCAGAACGGTGCCAACGCCGGTGATGATCGCATCCGTTGCCCGGCGCAGGCGATGCGCGAGGACAAGCGAGTCCGGGGATGTGAAGGTTTTCTGTCCCGGCGGCGGCACCATGGAGCCGTGTTCGTCCAGCGCCTGCTTGACGCTGATCCACGGGCGGTGCCGGACGACGCGGCTTGCGAAAGGGGCCAGAAGGGCCTGGCAGTCCCGGGCCAGATCGGTCATGTCCGGCCGATCGGCCAGCATGATCACGCGCTTTCCACCCGGCATTTCGCGCAGTCGTGCCGCACCACCGGCGGCCTGCGGGTTCGGATCGGCCGCACCGATCCAGACTTCACGAACGGGGCTGTTGCGCAGGGCCTCGCTGCAGGGCGGGGTCCGCCCGGTATGATTGCAGGGCTCAAGCGTCACAAGGGCCACGCGCGCCTGATCCAGCACACCTGCCGCCCGGGCCTGCGCCAGAGCCATCGCTTCGGCATGGGGCTGTCCAACGCGCGGATGGACGCCGACCGTGAGGATACGACACTCCGCATCCAGCAGCGCACAACCCACAGACGGGTTGGGTGCCGTAGCGCCGAAAGTGTCGACAGCCTTCGTGATGGCCGAATGAAAGCCATGGCGGATCGCGGGCAGCGAAACTGTGTCGGAAAGGGTAGTCTGGTCAGCCAAGTTGCGTCTTCTGGTCCCGTTACAGTCGGGACGCCCGCAAGGCGCACGCCGCCCTCAGCCGATACGGGATACAGGCCAGGCAACAAGTGCCCGAGCCTGTCCGTCACCGGACAAGTGCTGCGTTCTCTTCCATCCGGACTCTAACCGTCGGCTCCGGAGTCTCACCGGATCTGCTTGTCCCTTCCGAACCGAAATCCGGAAGGCGCTCGCGGGCTGAGGCGGAGAAATCCGCCAATACCGCCGGTGGGGAATTTCACCCCGCCCTGAGAACGTCTTTGTTCAAAAGAAACTATGGGACTGTCCTGTAGTGAATGACAAGCAAAAATGCGTTCGCATTCCAGTGAGGACAGATCCGGTCTGCGGGGCAGATACGAAAAAGCCGCCAGATCCGAAGATCTGGCGGCCTGTCCGATAGACCCGATAGCCCGGAGAAGAGGCTCAGTTCCGGGAAGCCGGGGTGTTACGCTGAATGGCGTTCTGCGTTGCATTGGCCCCGCGGGAAACGTCATGCCCGACCGAGCTCACGTCCTGACCGGCGCCATGAACGGTATTGCAGGCCGAGAGTGAAACACCGGCACCGGACAGAAGAGCCAGGGACAGGGCAATGCGTGCGATGGATTTGGTGGACATAGGTAAAAATCCTCTAAAGAGCGTTTTGCCTTGTAAACGACATCCGATGACAATGGTTCACAACAGGAAGAGAAATTTTTTCTCAGGTAATGAGCCGCCTGGGCCAGGAAAATGACTTGATACCATTCTGACGGGGCTCATTCTGAACGACCTGCGCCGTCACGCGCTTTATGAGATGTTTTCCCCTGCTGTGAGGATCCATGTCCAGCTCCCAGAACCGCCCTGCCATCGTCTGGTTTCGAGACGATCTGCGCATGGCAGACCATCCTGCCCTGCATGAAGCCGCTGCTTCCGGCCGACCACTGATCTGTATCTACATTCTTGATGATGTCACGCCGGCTCTCCACCCTCTCGGAGCGGCCGCACGCTGGTGGCTGCATGGAGCGCTGGCCGATCTGCGACGGAACCTGGAAAAACAGGGCGGGACGCTGCTGACGCTTTCCGGCTCGGCTGAAAAGCTGCTTCCGCAGCTCGCGAAACAGACGGATGCGGCCTCTGTCCACTGGCATCATCGTTTGCATGAACGCGAGCGGGCGCAGGACGATCGCATCCGGCAGGCGCTGGAAGAGCAGGGATGTGAGGTCCACGCGCAATGGGGCACGGTTCTGGTCGATCCGGACACCGTGCAGACGAAACAGGGCGGATTCTACAAGGTCTGCGGGTCGTTCTGGAAAGCGCTTCAGACCCATGCCGTTCCTGAATCGCTCGACGCGCCGTCCCATCTGTCGTTCCACGCCGTCCCCGCCTCTGTCCTGTCCGATGCCCGGCTGAACGAGGACAGCCTCTGTCCTCAGGCGCCGGACTGGGCGGCGGGTTTTCGCAAAACCTGGGAGCCGGGCGAGGCCGAAGGGCTGGAGCATCTTGAAGATTTTCTAAAGGATTCCGTCGCAGGTTATCCCAGAGGCCGGGACCGGGTGGCGGAGGAAGGAACGTCCCGCCTGTCGCCCTATCTCGCCTCCGGCGCGGTATCGCCCCGGCAGGTCTGGGCCGCGCTTCAGAAGCACGGCGCGCATACGGATGGTCCGCGGATCTTTCTGTCGGAACTCGGCTGGCGGGAGTTCGCCCGCTACACGCTGTATCATCTACCGAAACTGCCGTTTGAAAATCTGAGCCCCAAGTTTTCCGGAATGCGCTGGCGAAAAAATGCGTCTGATCTGAAGGCTTGGGAGCGTGGACAGACGGGGGTGCCGATCGTGGATGCCGGGATGCGTCAGCTCTGGCAGACCGGCTGGATGCACAACAGGGCCCGCATGATCGTGGGGTCTTTCCTGACGAAACATCTGCTGATTGACTGGGAGGAGGGGGAAGCCTGGTTCCGCGATACGCTGGTGGATGCGGATTTCGCCAACAATGCCATGAACTGGCAGTGGGTGGCCGGCACGGGCATCGAGGCCACGCCGTTCTTCCGGATTTTCAATCCCACGCGCCAGGCCGAGAAGTTCGATCCGGATGGCGACTATATCCGCCAGTGGGTTCCCGAACTGCGCCGTCTTTCCGGCAAGGCGCTGTTCGAGCCCTGGGCAGCGGCGGACGAGGATCTGCGAAGAGGGGGCGTTGTGCTCGGCAGGACCTATCCCCGTCCCATCGTCGATCTGAAGGACGGGCGGGACCGCGCCCTTCAGGCGTTCAGGGCCCTTTGAGACCCTGAAAATCCGGCCCTGTCAGAGGGGCCGGAGTGAGCGGATCAGAGACCGCCGTTGAGGAAGTTGTTCACGTCGCCGCGCGTCTTGTTGCCCAGGGCGTTGACGCGGTTACGCTGTTCCTGCGGTGCATTCTTGAGCTGCTGCAGGCGCTGGGTCTGCTGGTCGCGCATGCTGGTCAGCTTGGACTGCTCGCTGGTGATCTGCTTCTGCAGGCGTGCCTTCTGGTTGGCGGGGGCGTTCGTATACTTGTCCTTCAGGTCCTGAATCCGCTTTTCACGAGCGGCCTGCGCGTCCTGGGACTGCTTCTGGTAGTTCTGAACCTTGCTGTTCAGGCAGTCTTCCCGCTGTGCCAGACGACCGAGGACACCGGTCTGACCCGTCTGCTGGCAGGTGCTCGAGGTCGTGCTGTCTGCTGCATGGGCCTGCGGCGCCAGGGAAACGGCGCCGGCAATCAGTCCTGCGGCAAGCATCGAGCGGGAAAAAAGGGTGAAGTTCATAAAATCTCCTGTAAACGGATCAGTAAAACAGAGCACGCCCTGATGGCGGGAATGTGGCCTCTTCTGAAAAGGCCTATTCCATGCCCTCGGCAATCATCGATATCCGTTCGGGGGCCAGTAACGTGATATGGGTAATGCTTCTGATATTGATAAGTTTCTCTTTTTTGAATGCGCTGAGGATCCGGCTGACTGTCTCAATAGTGAGTCCGAGATAATCCGCAATATCGGTGCGGGGCATCGGCAGATCGAGTTCGATCGGGTGAGACGGGTCCGGCCTGTCCAGATGGGAGCAGCGTTCGATCAGGAATGTGGCCACGCGCTCACGGGCCGTCTTGCGTCCCAGAAGTGTCATGCGGGCCTGCATCAGGGCCAGCTCGCGGGAGGCTTCCTCGCGCAGACGGTGTTCGAGGCTGGGGAAACGTTCGGTCAGGCGCTGCATGCCGGCATGGGGGAAGCGGCAGAGTGTTGCACCGCCAAGCGCTTCGGCGCCGAAGGCATAGCTCGTCGAGGCGGCAAGTCCCAGGAAGTCCCCGCCTTCCGCAAAGCCGGTGATCTGGCGCCGGCCATCCGGAAGAAGGGTGAAAAGCTTGACCCGCCCGCCGGTCACGACAAAGAAATCATTGGCTGGCGCGCCTTCCTCGATAAAGGAGCGGCCGTCCGCAACTGTCATGCGGGAAGATTCATTGGCAAGGATGGCCAGGTCACAGTCGTCAATGCTGCTACAGATACTCAGACGCCGCCCCACGCAATGGGCGCATCGATCATGGACATCCTCTGGACTATGTGACGCTGACATGATGAACCCCGTTTGCGTTGTGCTGACCTCAGCCTGAAGACTTTCAGCCACACTACCACATAATTTACCAGACTTGATTCAGGTCAAGGTGATGGGTGGGGAGGAGTGCTTTGTGAGGCTCAACAAATGTTGATGGAACATCCAGATGAAATTTAACGCTTTCGCGCTGGCTGCCGCAGTCGGTGCCGTTGCCACTCCGGCGTTTGCCCAGACGGCCCCCGCCGCCGCTCCTGCCGCGCCGCAGGTCATGGTCAGCGCCCCCATGACGGCAGCTCCGGTGCCTTCCGTGAACATCCATGCTCCGGCTTCGGGTCGCTGCGGCCTGTTCCAGACCTGCGCCAACACGCGCATCGGACTCGGCAAGGGCGACTTCATCGTCCGTCTGTCCGCTCTCGGCGTCCTGCCGGAAGACCGTGACAGCAGCCTGTCCCTGAACGGCGCCCATCTTGGCGGCCGCGTGAAGACGACGCGTCAGGTCATGCCGGAACTGACGTTCGAATACTTCTTCACGGACAACCTGTCGGTTGACCTGATCGCCGCCAGCACCCGTCACGAAATCGCCGCTGAAGGCGTTCCGGGTCTGGGCAAGGTCGATGTCGGCAGCGCCTGGGTCCTGCCGCCGACGGTCACGTTCGCCTGGCACTTCCGCCCGCACAAGCGCTTCAACCCGTATGTGGGTGTTGGCGCGACGCTGGCATGGTTCCACAATATCTCTCCGGCCAACAACGGCCTGACGCAGAAGGTGAACATCGGTGTGACCGGTGGCCCGTCCGTCAACGTCGGCTTCGACTATCAGGTCGTCGGCAACTGGTTCTTCAACTTCGACGTGAAGCAGATGTTCATGCGTGTCCACGCCTGGGCCCAGGACAGTGCCGAGACCACGAAGATCACGGCGCATGATTCCCTCGACCCGACCGTCGTCGGCGCAGGTATCGAATACCGCTTCTGATTTTCCGATCAGGATCCGGATCTTGAGAAAGCGGCCCTTCCCCGGAAGGGCCGCTTTTTTTCATTTTTGTGGCAATCTCATAAAACTTTTGCAATGCGATCATTCGGGAAGTGCAAAAGTCCCATCGTTTCCTTATGTGACATCTGGCGTCCTGCCATGGGCATGGTAAGACCGTCTGCCATGAAAACGTCCGACTGGTGGCAGATACAGTATTTTCCAGACGTTTCGGACGAAACGGGACGTCTGTCCTGACAGAGTTACGGGGTTTTCTATCAGCATGCGCGTTTCACGCGTCGGCGCGCTGGCCATAGGCCTGCTATGCCTGGCCATCCTTCTCGTCGTCGTCCTGCGGTTCCGAACCCCGCATTCACCCGTTGCAGCGGTCGAGTCCCCCATGGTGACGCAGTCACAGGGGCACCTTGTCGTGCGCGAAGGCAGCCCTCTTGAGAAACGCCTGATCATCCAGGAGGTTGCCAGCGTTTCCCGCGGTCATGGTCTCGCGCTGCCCGCACAGGTCATGACGGAACCTGACCGGCAGGTGAATGTCTACGCGCCCGTCACCGGACGGATCACGGGTGTTTCGGTCCATCTGGGCCAGAAGGTCCATCGCGGACAGGTCCTCGCCACGATTGCCGCCGGCGATCTGGATCAGGCCTGGGCTGACGATACCCGTGCCCGCGCGGCTCTCGATTTCGCACGCCGGGCCTATGCCCGCGCCAAGGGCGTTCAGGCGATCGGCGGCAATGCCGTCAAGGATCTGGAATCCGCCCGCAACGATCTGGCGCAGGCCCAGGCGGAAGCCGAGCGGACACAGCGCAGGCTTCAGGTTCTGGGCGCACGTCCCGGCTATTCGGCCCAGGGACAGGCCCCGCTTGTCTCTCCGGTGGACGGTGTCGTGTCCATGACGACCATGGCGCCGGGCGAGAACATCACCGACCCGACCGCGATCCAGATGACGGTTCTGGACCTGTCGGAAGTCTGGATTGCAGCCGCCATTCCGCAGGACAGTCTGGCGCAGATCAGCGACGGCAATGTGCTCTCGGTCAGCTTCGATGAATTCCCGGGGCGGACGTGCTCCGGCCGTGTCGTCAGCTTCGATCCTGCGCTTCATCCCGATACGCGCCGGGTCAACGCCTATATCGCCTGTCCGAACACCGATGGCGCCCTGCGCCCGGGCATGTTCGTGGATGCGACGCTGAATGTCCCTCAGGGCAGTGACGTCATCATCCCCAAGACCGCACTCCTGATGAACAACGATCAGGTGTCCGTTTTCGTCGAGGTTGCACCGCGGACGTTCCAGCGGCGCGACATCGTCATCAGCTATGACGAGGGCGACAGTGTCCGTGTGCTCAAAGGGCTTTCCGCCGGTGAACGCGTCGTGACGAGCGGTGCCATTCTTCTGAATGATGACTGAGCCGGTGGCCCTGAGCTGATGATCGAACGTTTCATCTCCTGGTGCTTCAACCACCGGAACATCGTTTTCTTTTCCGCCCTGATCCTGGCGCTTCTCGGTGGTCTTTCGTGGAAGATCCTGCCGGTCGAGGCCTATCCGGATCTGGGCGCGGTCAGCGTGTCGATCACGACGCAGCAGGAGGGCCTGGCCGCCGAGGAAATGGAGCAGCAGGTCACGATCCCGCTCGAGCGGACGCTGGCCAGCGTTCCCGGCGTGACGGACAGCCGCTCCACCAGCACGTTCGGCCTGTCGCTGATCACGCTGATCTTCCGTGAAGGCACGAATGTCTACGCGGCGCGCCAGCTCGTGGAGACGCAGCTTGCCAACAATCCGCTGAGCAACGGCGCCATGCCGTCACTCGGCCCGATTTCCGGTCCAAGCGGCGAGATCTACCGCTATACGCTGGAATCCGACGACAAGAACCTGCTGGAACTGTCCGATCTCCAGCGCTGGACCATCATCCCGGCGATCCAGCACGTGCCCGGCGTCGTCAGTGTGGACAATTTCGGCGGCCTGACGCGCGAGTACCAGCTCGTTCTCGATCCGGCCTCCCTGATGCGTTACCACGTGGGCCTTGAAGACGTGCTGACCGCCATCCGCAACAGTAACGTCAATGCTGGCGGCGGCCGCGTCAGCCGGGGTGAGCAGTCCTACATCATCCGCGGGATCGGCATGATCCATACGCTGGACGACATGGGCAACATCGTCGTCGCCAGCCATGGCGGCGTGCCGGTCTTCGTCAAGGATCTGGGGCAGGTCCAGTTCGGGCATCAGGTCCGTCAGGGCATTCTGGGCAAGGACAAGAATCCGGACACCATCGAAGGCGTGGTGACGATGCTGAGCGGGGAAAACCCTTCGCTTGTGCTCGACGGCCTTCACAGCACGGTGGCCAAGCTCCAGCAGCAGCTCGCGCCGAGCCATGTCCGCATCGTGCCGTATATGGACCGTGACCATCTGGTCCTGTCCACGACCCACAAGGTCACGGAAACGATGATCGAGGGCATTCTCCTCGTCGGCGTGATCCTGACACTGTTCCTCGGCAGCCCCCGCAGCGCCATCGTCACGGCCGTGACGATCCCGCTCGCGCTGTCGGTCGTGTTCGTGCTGATGCACAGCTTCGGCATGTCAGCGAACCTTTTCTCGCTCGGCGCCATCGATTTCGGTGTGATCGTGGATGGTGCGATCGTCATTACCGAGACGATCCTCCGCATCCGCGAGGAGCGCCCGACCGAGGCGCTCGTTCCGTCCGAAGTCCTGCCCGTCGCCCAGCGCGCGGGGCGGGCGATCTTTTCGTCCACGCTCGTCATCATCGTGGCCTACAGCCCGCTCTTCGCCTTCGAAGGCAGTGAGGGCAAGCTGTTTCGTCCGATGGCCTATACCGTCAGCTTCGCGCTGCTCGGTGCGCTGCTCTGCGCCCTGACGCTCATTCCGTCCCTGACCTATCTGGCCCTGCACAAGCCCAGACACATCTGGCACAACCGGCCGCTGGAATGGCTGCATGCGCGTTATACGCACTGGCTCGGCCATTTCATCGACCGTCCGCTGATTGCCTATGGCGCCGGTGTTGCGGCCATGGTCGCGGTCGTGATCCTGGGCGCGACGATCGGCCGTGAGTTCCTGCCCGATCTGGACGAGGGGTCGCTCTGGCTTCAGGTGCAGATGCCGACGGGGATTTCGCTGGAAAAGGGCGAGTCCATCGCCAATGAACTGCGTCATGCCGTCCGTGAGTTCCCTGAAACATCCTACGCCATCACGCAGCTTGGCCGCTCGGATGACGGCACCGATCCCTGGACGCCGTCGCATATCGAAATGCCGGTCGGGCTGAAGCCCTATGACCAGTGGCCCTCCGGCGAGACGAAATCGCAGTTCGTCGAGCGTCTGCGCGCCCGTCTGTCCAGGATTCCGGGGATCGATTTCGGCATCAGCCAGCCGATCCAGGATAATATGAGCGATCTGGTCGGCGGTGCGCACAGCCCGCTTGTCCTGCGCGTCTATGGCAATGATTTCCAGGAACTGCGCCGCATCGGCCAGCAGATCGTGGATATTCTCCATCAGGTTCCGGGAACGGCCGAGGCGTCGATCTTCCAGGAGCCGCGCATCCCGCAGATCGACGTGGTGGCCGACCGTCTGGCCGCCGCCCGTTACGGCATCAACATCTCGGATATCTCCGATGTGGTGTCGAACGCCATCGGCGATGCGCCCATCACGACCGTCTATGTGGACGACCGTTTCTACAATGCGACGCTGCATATCCGCCGCAAGGATCTGCAGGACATGCAGGCCCTGTCGCAGATTCCGCTTCTGGATGCGGAAGGGGCTTATGTCCCGCTGTCACAGGTCGCGCATGTCGGGCTGCATATGGGCGAGAGCAACATTGCCCATGAAATGAGCCATCGCCAGATCACCATCCGCGTGGACAATGGCAAGCGGCCGCTCTCGCAGTATCTGGCGGACGCGCAGGGCCGCATTGACCAGCAGCTGCATTACGATAAGGAAAAATACACGCTCGAATGGGCTGGGTCTTTCCAGCAGGAAGAGCGGGCCCAGAAGCGTCTGATGATTGCGCTGGGCGTGATGTTCGCCGTCATGCTGGTGCTGCTGTTCGCAGAGTTCCGCAAGATCCGTCAGGCCCTGCTGATCCTCAGTGTCGTGCCGCTGGCAACGCTGGGTGGCCTGATCGCGCTGCATGTCCGGGGTGAGACGCTGAACATCGCGACCGCCGTGGGCTTCATCGCGCTGTTCGGTGTGGCGGTGCAGAACGGCATCATCATGATCGCCAGCATCAACCGCCATCGTGTGGAAGGTCTGGGCGTGCGCGATGCGACCATCGCCGGTGCGGCAGAACGGTTCCGCCCGGTCCTCATGACCGCCACGGTCGCGACGGCGGGCATGTTCCCCGCAGCCCTTGCAACGGGTGTGGGCACGGACGTGCAGCGCGGTCTGGCAACGGTCGTGGTGGGCGGCTTGGGTATTGCCACGCTGCTGACGCTGTTCGCCCTGCCGGTCTATTTCAGCGAGCTTGAAATGTGGGTTGAACGCCGGGATGCGAAGAAGCGTCCGAAACCTGCCGCAGACGGAGCCGGATCATGATGCTGCGCTCCAGAATGTCCCGTCGTGTTTCGCTTCTTCTGTGTCTGACCGCGCTTTCAGCCTGCGCGGTCGGCCCGGATTTCCATCGCCCGGACCTGCCGAAGAACATGGCCTATCAGGGCGTGCCCCTGACAGCCACGGCCGGGCATGGCGTGGTTGGTGCGACCGTGCAGCAGCAGTTCCAGTCCGGCGTGGATATTCCGGGCCAGTGGTGGACGGTGTTCGGCAATCCGAACCTGAATGCGCTGGTCGATCAGGCGCTGGCGAACAACCAGTCCCTGCGTGCCATGCAGCAGGGGCTGAAATCCGCCTGGGAACAGCGGCGGATCGAGGGCGCAGGGCTGTATCCGACGCTGTCTGCCTCGTTCAACCCGACACGCAACAAGACATCGCGCGTCTATTCGCCGATCCCGAACGCCAATGTCTGGCTATACAACGTCCATACCGCGCAGTTGAACATCGGCTATGTGCCGGATCTGTGGGGCGGTACGCGCAGGGCGATCGAGGCGGCGGGTGCGCAGGCGGATCTGCAGAAGTTCCAGCTTGAAGCCACCGCGCTGACGATGATTTCCGATCTCGTGAATGCGACGATCGAGGAAGCCACGATCCGCGCCGAGATCGACGCCACGAACGAGCTCATCCGTAGCCAGCGCGCCGTGCTGAAAACCGTGACGGCCGAGCAGGGGCTCGGCAATGCGTCGCGGCAGGACATGGCCCAGCAGCTGGCATCCGTGGCCCAGCTTGAGGCGACGCTGCCGGGTCTGAACCTGCAACTGGCCCAGACAAGGGACCAGATGGCCGTGCTGGTTGGCGTGACGCCCAATTCGCCGCTGCCGGAGTTCCGGCTGGAGCAGTTTACCCTGCCGAAGACGCTTCCGGTCTCGCTCCCTTCCGACCTGCTGAACCAGCGCCCCGATATCCGGGCCGCGCAGGCGCAGATCCAGTCCGCCAGCGCGCAGATCGGCGTGGCCATCGCCAACCGCCTGCCGAACGTGCAGCTCAGCGCCACGCCGGCGCAGGCGGTCGGGGTCATGAGTGATTTCTTCAAGCCCGGCTATGGCAACTGGACGATCGCCGCGACCGTCATGCAGCCGATCTTCCAGGGCGGTTCGCTCCTGCATGCCGAGCGTCAGGCGCGCGACAACCTGCTTCAGGCCAATGAGACGTACAAGGCCACGGTCCTGTCCGCGATCCAGGACGTGGCGGACAGTCTGCATGCCGTCACCTTCGACGCCGATGCGATGACGGCCAGCGAAACCACGCTGAAAGCCACGTCACAGAGCCTGAAGATCGCCCAGGGGCAGCTTCGTCTTGGTGATGTCAGCGAACTGGTCATGCTTCAGGCCCAGCAGACCAATGCGCAGGCCCGGCTGGCCTATGTGCAGGCAGAGGGCGCGCGTTTCTCCGACAGCGTGGGGCTGTTTCAGGCTCTGGGTGGCGGCTGGTGGAACCGTAACGACATGGGTATGACACCGGCGGCGCAGAAGTCGCTCGGGAAGTCGCTGGTTCCCTGGTGAGGCTCAGGGCTCTGCCCTGAAACCCGCCAAAGGCCGGGGGCCTTTGGAAACCGGCTTATTAGGAATCGGGATCAAAGGGACTGAGTCCCTTTGCGGGGTTCCGGGGCAGGGCCCCGGAAAACGCGCCCTTACGGACGCGGTGCGTAAATCGCGCTCAGACGATCCGGCGTGCCTTCGATGCGCTCCAGATGCGGGTAACGCAGACCGTCGTGATAGGGGATGGAGACCGTGCTGACATGGTCACCGGACTTCACGATCAGGCGGATGTCCTGCTTCGGATCCTTCTGCGCGTCCGTGACGGCATGGAGCAGACGCTGCGGCGTGAAGCTCATGTCGTTGACGGCCAGGATCGTCATGCCCGGAACCACGCCTGCCTTGAAGGCCGGGCTCATCCAGTGCTCACGTCCCACATGCCCGGCGCCGTTCACGGTCAGACCGAGGGAGAAGGACAGGTCCGTGGCATGGCGGGCGGCTTCGCTGGCCTTGATGAAGGAGGTCGGCTTGGACGTGTAGACCAGCTTGTATCCGCCATTGGTCAGGCCATCGAGCGGGGCATGGGGCTGGATCGTATCCAGACGGTCATGCAGGAACTTAGCCCAGTCGTAAGGCTGCACGGTGTTGAGCGTCGCGACCACATCGTCGAACTGATAGGGGCTGACGACGAAGCTGCCGCTGTTCGTGCCGAAGAAGGCTTTGGCGAAATCATCCAGCGACTTGTGACCGTCTGACAGCTTGCGGATCAACGTATCGGCATCCAGCCAGACGAGCTGGCCTTCGACGTAATAGTCTTCCGAACGCTGCCAGTCGCGCCATGAGAGCGGCGCGCGCTGGGCAATGACCGGATCATTCGTCGTGTCTTCCAGCGGGCGCCACTGACGGCCCGTCTGGTTGTCATAGGACGCCGCCATATAGGCCAGGGCTTCGAAGCCCTGATCCTTGGTCACGAGACCCGAACGTGCAGCAAGGACATTACCCCAGTACTGCGTCTGTCCTTCGTAGACCCAGAGCAGGGAGCCACGCTGTGGCGTGTTGAAGTTCGGCGCCCACATATCGGCCGGACGGCGATACTTGCCGTTCCAGGAATGGGTATATTCATGAGCCAGCAGATCACGGGTGGGGAACGTCTTGTCCCATTCCGTGAAATAACCGGGAGCCGCGCTGTTCTCGCTGGACTGGTGATGCTCAAGACCAATGCCGCCAAGCTCTTCCGTCAGGGCCAGCAGGAAGTCGTAGTGGTCATAGTGATGCGAGCCGAACAGGGACGTCGCCTGACGCACGAGGTTCTGATGCGCGGCAACCTGCTGGGGTGTGGCGTCCAGCGAGTCCGGATCATCCGCCACGACATCCAGCGAAACCGGAACATGGTCCGGTCCGGTCAGGTCGAACTTGCGGAAATAACGCCCGGCATAGATCGGCGAGTCCACGAGCGTATTGAAGGTGGTCGCATTGAAATGCGTCTCGTCGCCATAGGTGGCCGCACGGAGAGCCGAGCCGATCTGCCAGCCATGCGGTACGCGTACGGAGGGCTGCACCGTAATGTCGCGGGTGAAATACCCGGCCGGATAGAGCGAAACCTGGTCCCACTGCACGTTGACGATGGACGGCGTCATGACGATCCGGCCCATACCCGGCGCGATCGGAGTCATAAGCTGGAAATGCAGATCCAGGCTCGGCGTGCTGGCGGAGACCGGGATGTGGAAGGCGGCGACGTTCACCGTATCGCGCTTCCAGTTCAGTGTGCGGCCACCGCTCTGCACGCGCAGGCTAGCGAACTGTTCGATGACGCCCGTCGGGGAATGGTCGCCGGGGATCCACATTGGATACAGAAGGACCATCTCGCCCTTCTGCTGCGCCTCTTTCGGCACCGGAACCGTCTCATGGATGGACATGACATGATGAACCGTGTCGGTCGCATCGACCGAAACCGTCAGGCTGCCCGGGAAGGGACGGTCCTGAGGTTCTGGGACGGGAGCCGGCATGGGCAGCGGCATGGGCTGGGTCTGGGCAAGCGCGGGAGAGACCAGACCGCTGAAAGCCGTCAGGGCGGCCAGAAGACGCAGAGAGGACATGAGGATATTCCGCTTGTAAATCAAATTACTTCAAGCCCTAACCGGCCATGCGGACCTTCACAAGAGGGAAGCCTGAAAGACTGCTCTTATTTGCAGGTCCGGACCGCTGGCTCCCTATGAAGCCTTTTCTTCAAAGAACTGAATCTGATCGAAATCAAGAAAACTGAATACTCTTAATTGTCCGAATCTCTAAGGTTCGACCGCATAACCCCCATCTGAGAATATACGGAAAATATGAGGGTTTTGCAGTAAATATCAGTGCTGCATGGTTTTTAAGAAGATTTAGGGTACAATATTCTTAAATATTAGTTCCTTTTTGAAGTCTTTCTTGTCTCCATGACGAACATAAATTTTCCCATGTCTGCTTGGTATTCGAGTCAATTCGGTCATCCACCGACATGCTCTGAAGGCTTTCTTCGACAAAGACTGCAGATGCCTTATGGTATTTTGAAATAATTTCCTGCATCGCGTCTGAGACGCCAGGGAGTTCTAGAAGGCGACGCATCTCGGTATGTATGTCTTCAGATAGCCGGGAAGCAGTAGATGTTCCTTCAACTTTAAAGGTCTGCGCGAATAAATCGAAAATGGCAGGGTTATTGTATCTGAAATGTTTGTTTTTAATGACCCCTTTGCCGTCATTTTCTCCGCGAGAAAATTTCCAGATATATTCTTCTAAGGAACGCAGGTGGTAGTGACAGACATGAGCCCATTCCGTCGGGGTTTGCGTAAAATTCAGGTCTTCATTTGTCGTCTGATTCTGGGAATAAATATTTCCATCTACGGTCGCATATATTCTTCGAGAGTATGAGCATTCCGGATGATGTGCGTAGGAATAGTTAAACAGATTCGTTTTAAAAATGGACTTAACAAGAGGGTGTTTATCGCCTTCTATGAAGCGGTCTGCAGACAATCCGTTTGACCATGTCAAATGGTTGTTGGGGTAATACACTCTCCAGTTCAAGGAAAAACAGTCTACGCCCTGCTCGTCTCGGGCAGAAATAATAGGGAATATGCTATTTTTACTTCCTTGTGAGGGAAGAATGGCTTCGTCGATATCGACAACTGCACACCAGCGGAAATCAAGAATTTCAGGAAGCGTTGTCAAAGCATGATTGTAGGCTTTGTACTGCATATTGATGCCCGGAATATGGTTGCCGGTATTGTTGATCCAGGTAATTTCCCCATTTTCCGCAAGAATTTTCAGGAGGGCATCAGAACCATCCGTATTGTCATTGGTATAGATAAAGAAATCTTTTATTCCGATGACGCGGTGATGGGCTATCCATTCCAGAAAATAAATCCCTTCGTCCCGGGCTGTCGCCAGAAGAGCAATATCTTTTCTGCTTTCGATCGCTTCCCGGGCGATGCCAAGGATTACAGATCCCCAGTAAATCCCGTTTCCGCGATCCCTGATATGCCCATATCCGAGAAAATCATATTCGCCTGCGGCTTTTCTGATGGAACAGCTGTTTCTACGCACATTCCAGTGTGCCAGTTCCAGGAGTGACCTGTGCACCCATTCTGCGTGAGGGATATGGTTGATTATCTCAAGGATATTGAAATAATTTTCGTCGGGGAGGTTCAGGAAGGCAGTTGTAAGAATTTTGGAAAAAATTTTGCGGCGTGTTGTGTTCAGGGATCGGGCGAACAGGTTAAAAAGTTCAACCCGGATATTTTTGTTTGATAGACTTATTTCATGAATTGTTTTTTCAATATTATTTTTATTTAAAACGAAACGATTTATATCGCCAAATATTTTTATGGATTTTTCATCTAAGGCAGCCTGATACGGGAATAGAGAAAAAATTTCCCATTCCCGGCTTTCGTCTCGATCGAAGGCAAGATTTCCAAAAGGATCTGCCGAAAAAAACTTTTTTTCTTCAAGAGAAAGAAGGGACAACTTGTTGTTGTTCTGGAATCCGGTTTCAAAAACGAAAAACCTGTCCTTGAAAAGGGTGTTTTCTTCAGGACGGATTTTTTCCACGTCATCCCCGATAGTGACGGGTGCGATAATAAAGAAAGCTGGATTTTCCGGGGACTGGGCAATGACGACGTCAATATAGGACGCCTGCTTTTCGTTCGAATGTTTTAAGGTACGCTCTTCCGAGCAGAAAAATAGAGTGGTTCCATGAAATGTTTTTAAATGGAAGAATTCCATTCCATTATTCTCCTCTAGAATATCTTTCATAAGATCATTGTTTACTTTTATATTCAAGAGGGTCTTTGGAGTGTAGGGGAGTACCGTTTGTCGCAGAGACTGATGGATCCAGCATCTCGGTCTGCCAACCCGTTCGCGTGAATTTCAATGCGACTGGAACTGCATTGGGAAGACGTATGTCGACCGGAAGATTCATCGCATGTCGCAGCCCCCTGAACAGGGCCCCATGCGCAACAATCAGGGGAATATCGGGGTTTTCCAGTGCCTCATTGACGGCCAGGCGGGCTCTGTCCGTCAATGCTCCAAAGCTTTCAGCATCTTCGGGGGTAAGGCCGTCTTCAATCCAGGGTCTGTACCAGTCCCCCATGGGGGTGCCTTCCTGAATCCCGAAGCAGACTTCCTGTAAATTATCATCCACATGCAGAGGGAGGGTGATACCTGTGTAGTGCTGAATTGTTTTCTGAACAGTTTCTGCCGTGACGAAAGCGCGTGTCAGAGGAGAGGACACGATACGGGCGAAAGGTTTTTGCCCGTTGTCGAAAAGGCTGGCGAGAACCCTGCCAGCCTGCAGGGCCTGTTGTCGGCCGGTTTCATTGAGCGGGATATCGGTCCGACCCTGTGCCAGTCCCTGACGGTTCCAGTCGGTCTCACCGTGACGGAGATACCAGTAGGGCTTGGGGGCAATCTGCGACATGGGAAAGTCCGTTCACGAAGGCTGGACCGTGAAGCGGGCCGGTGAAAAATCAGTCGAAGAGAGAGGAGACCGAGCTTTCATCGGCAACGGCGCTCATGGCCCGGGCCAGCAGGTTGGCTGTGGTGATCTGACGTATGTTCGGGGTTTCGAGTAGAGCCTCGGTTGCCGGAATACTGTCAGTCAGCGTCAGCATGTTCAGCGGACTGTCTTTCACGCGCTGGCAGGCATTGCCAGTCAGAACGCCGTGAGTGACATAGGCTTCAACGCCTTCCGCGCCACGGCTCATGAGAGCATTGGCGGCGTTGCACAGCGATCCGCCACTGTCGATGATGTCGTCCACCAGCACGCAGTAGCGGCCGGCGACATCACCGATGACGTTCATGACTTCCGAGACACCGGCGCGTTCGCGACGCTTGTCGATGATCGCGAGGTCCACGTTCAGGCGCTGCGCGAGCTGACGGGCACGGACCACACCGCCGACGTCCGGCGAGACGATGATGAGTTCGCGGTCCGGCAGGCGCGCCTTCAGGTCACGCACGAAGAGCGGCGCGGCATAGAGATTGTCGGTCGGGATGTCGAAGAAGCCCTGGATCTGCATGGCGTGCAGGTCCATCGTCAGGATGCGGTTTGCGCCAGCCTCGGTCAGCAGGTTCGCGACGAGCTTGGCGCTGATCGGTGTGCGGGGGCCGGATTTACGATCCTGCCGGGCATATCCGAAATACGGCATGACAGCCGTGACACGCTTGGCCGACCCGCGGCGCAGCGCATCCAGCATGACCAGCAGTTCCATGAGATGGTCGTTGGTCGGCATGCAGGTGCTCTGCACGACGAAGACATCTTCCCCGCGGACATTTTCCTGAATCTCGACGAAGACCTCGCCATCGGCGAAGCGTTTCACCACGGTCTTGCACAGCGGCATCCGCAGTTCATGTGCGACCGCACGGGCCAGCGGCAGGTTACTGTTGCAGGCTACGATCTTCATAAAAAACGGCCTCGTCCGGTGTGCGACAGGGAAGTTGCTGGCCTTCTAACAGTGCAGGGCCGCCCTGTCATCCATCCAGAGTTATTCTTTATGCGTACCTGTCGGTCGGCGTCTGCATGACGTGCCGACAGGGTACTCTTCCTCTGGTGGTCTCAGAACTGCCAGGCCAGTCCGGCATGCAGCTTCAGACCGTTTGTCAGGCCGCTGGAGACATCTGAATAGGAGTAGGAATGCTCTAATCCCATGCCGGTTTCGGCATTCCGGTTGCGGCCATAGGAAATATACGAATAGTCGCCACCTGCCGTCAGATGGAGCCGTCGGGTCATGCGGTAATCCACGCCGAGACCACCTTCCCAAAGAGGCCGGGGCTGTTTGTTATACGAGATGCCGGAATTGAGGACCTCAGCCCATCCGAAGCGCCCACGAAGGACGAGGCGGGATGTGAGGGCATAATCGGCCTTTAAGCCTGCGCCGGCAAAGTAAAGCCCGTAGCCGTATCCGAAATCGCCGTTACTGCCACTGGTGGTATACCCGCCCTGGATGAAGGGCGTCAGAAGAAAACTGTTGGAGAGCAGAAGGAAACCTTTACCGATTTCTCCACGGTTGTCGGTGCCGTTGGAACTATCGTTTCCACCGGCCGAAAATCCATACGGAGCAGAAAGGTTGGAGTAAGCGCGATAGCGTGACTTGTAGTTTCTCTGGCCATCTTCAAGCGAGAAATGCAGGGCACCGTAAAGGTTCTCCATTCCGAAAGCATTGAACATGACCGATGCATCAACCTGAAATCCTGGAGTCCAGCCAATGGTGCGGTAGCGCGAAGAGCTTGCGGATTCCTCGGTGAAACCGGAACGACCGGATGTGCCCTGCTCCGTCATGCGGGAATTGTAACCGCTGACGCTGTTACGGAACGTGCCTGTCATCGAAAGGCCGATCTCACGGTTTACGGCGATGACAGGTGCCGGGTCCGCAAAGGCGGACATGACAGGTACAGAAGCGGCGCAAAGGGCTAGACTGGACAGCAGTAGACGGCATGAGGGGCGCATCAGGAACTCCGGTAAAAGGCCGGAGTCCCATAACAAGAAATATTACTTAACGATACCAAGAGTTACATTTGACTGGCAGAAATCTGTTGCTGCCAGTCTCAGGCTGCCTTTTTCGGTGCGGGTTTTGTTTCCGGCAGGGGGGCGTGGTTACGGCCTGAATAGTTGGTGACGATGGTGCGTACGCCCTGTGCGGCTTCGTCGGCGGCCATGTCGGCGGTATCGCCCCAGGCCCCGTCCAGCGAATGGGGCGCGATGTCATGAAGCTGGGTCGCGGCCCCGGCTTCCTTTCCATCCGGGGTCAGGACATGCCAGACGATTTCGATATGATCGACGGCATGTCCGGTGCTGCCTGGCGCGCCCGTTTTGAGATCGACCGTGCCGCGGACGATGAAATCCGCGCCCTTTTCGGTCGTTGTCACCGTGTTGGTCTTGTCCGGCAGCGACGCATAGAAGGCGCGGGCGAGGGCGATGTTTCCGTCTCCGGGGGCGCCGGTGACACCCTTGAAGCAGATCTTCGCGGGCCGGTTCATGAGGCTGTGCGGGTCCTGCTGCATCATGTTGGCCTGAATGCCCGTCAGCAGGTTCGCCAGTTGGGGGGCCTCCTGAACAGCGGCGCCCTGAAGTGCCAGCCTGTCGCCAGCGCTCCATCCCGCCATATCCACGGCAGGGCCATCCGTTTCCGCCCGGATTTTCCCTTCCGGTGTCATGATGACGTAATGGGGCACGACGGCGCCGTTCCGTGTGGCCGCGCTCATTTTCAACCACCAGTCACCCTTCTTGCGGGGCTGGGCAATGGCGGGAACGGACTGGCCGACCATCGCCTGCGCCATGTCATGGGCCCACAGCGCGGCGGCATCGTCAGACAGCAGGGACTCCGTGGGTGTTGGAACGGCCAGCCGGGCCGGGGGCAGATTGGCCGCCGTCAGATATCTGGCCTGCTGCCCCGGATCGGCGAAAGGCCGCGAAAGGCTGAAGCATCCCCCCAGGACAAGGGGAAAGCAGAGAGGCAGCAGAACAGGACAGAGGCGGCGCATCGGGGCTCCGGTAACAGGGCAGTGACCCGGTGGACTGTATGGGATTGCGGCTCCGTTGTCGAAGCCGCGCGCCGTGCTTAGCGGCGGATCAGGATGTAGTTGATCGTCACGTCGATGTCGAAATGGTCGCCCTTCATGTCTGGCGGAACCGGCGGCAGATGTGCGCCCTGGAACATGCCGGTCGTCGCGGCATCTAGCGAGTACGAGCCGGACTGGCTCATCAGCCGGACGGACTTCACATGGCCCGAGCGGTCCAGCACGACATGCACCGAAGACGGACCGTCCTCGCCTGCCCGCGCGGCCTCTTCCGGATAGTACATGTGAGCCCGGATCCAGCGGTCGATTTCCCCGCCGTAATCCTCGCTGACGCCCTTGACGCTCGTGCGGGTCTGATACGGCGCGTTGATGGCGCCGTTCATGCTGAGCGGACCCAAGGACATGTCGATCGGGCCGCCGGAACCGGACGCACGCCCACGACGGCGGCGATAGGGCGAAGGCTGCTCGCCGAACGACAGATCCATCGGATGCGCGAACGGGTTGTTCCGGTCGGAGCGGATGGAACGCTGCGAGCGATGGGCATGCGGCGATGTCTGCTGGCTGCGCTGGCTCGGGGCCGCGCCGGGCGTGACGGGTGCCGGGGTCGGCGCTGTCTTGGGCAGTTCGGCCGAGGGTTCCTGCGGGACGTCAGGCGCGGACGGCGTCTCGGGGGTCGGGACGGCCGGCGTGGGCGTGGACTGTTCCTTCTGCGGCTGCTGCTGGTTTTCCTGTGTCTCTTCCGGACTCTGTGCGGAGGGAGGTGGCGGAGCACCGCCCTCGTCCCGCGCCCGGGGACCGCGCATGCTGCTTTTTGACGGCGGCGTATCGAAGACCATTTCGACCTGCGGCTCTTCCTGCCCGGCCGGCGAGCCATGCATGCCGTGATGCTGCATCAGGAGGAACGCCAGAACAGCCGCGTGCAGTCCCGCCGAGAAAATGAACGGAACCGTCGGCCCGTTCTCGACGATGGTCTGCGGCCGCATCATCGGCGTCAGGACCGGGCGGACCGGAACCGATGGCGGAACGTAATCCCTCAGCCGCTCCCGGGTTCCGGCGGGGGCGTGCTGGGGGCGTGCGGGCGCAGTCCGCGCCGAGGGGGCGAAGAGCTGGGGTTCGCGCTTCTGCGGCTTTCCAGACGTGACAGTAACCGTTCCGCTCATACGCGGCACAGCCCGTCTGGAAAGGACCTGGCAGAAAACAGCCGGTCGGCGAAGAGAAGGTGGCGTCGCATCATCGCCAGACCTTTTGCACCAGGGCGGTCGGGGTTGTCATCCGGCAGGCTGGTTATCCGGGGCTGGGGGTGGGCGTCTGTATTGGCGTATCATGGCAGTAATGCGAGACCCAAGAAAGACACAAAGAGTCACGCAAACCTTAACTTCCGGAAAGGCATGCTCCTGATGGCTGATTCTGCCACGCTGTTTCTGGGCGCGGATCCCGATCTTGCCGCTGTCATCGCCCGTATCGGGCCATGCACGCTGCGCGGGGATGACGGGCAGGAACCCTATGATGCGCTTCTGCGGGCCATCGCCGGGCAGCAGCTGCATGGTGCGGCGGCCCGGAAAATATTCGGCCGCCTCTGCCTTCTGGGTGCGCAGGAGAGCGTTGATGGACCGCCGCCTGCGCCCGGGCGGATTCTGTCCCTTTCCGAAGAAAGCCTGCGGTCCTGCGGTCTTTCGGGAAACAAGCTCCTGGCTATGAAAGGCCTTGCGCAGGCCCGGCTGGATGGTCTCGTCCCCAGTCGTGCCGAGGCATCCGTCATGACGGATGAAGAGTTGATCGCGCGTCTCGTCACCCTGCGTGGCATCGGGCGATGGACGGTCGAGATGCTCCTGATGTTCACGCTCAACCGGCCCGACGTGATGCCGGTCGATGATTTTGGCGTGCGGGAGGGGTGGAGACGGATCCGGAAAATGGACCTGCTTCCCAAACCGAAAGCGCTGAAAGAGGAGACGGAACGTTTCGCCCCCTATCGCTCGACGCTGGCCTGGTATTGCTGGCGTGTGGCCGAGGAAGGGAAGAAAACGGCGCCTAATCCGCTGACCTCGTGAGTCCCGCCTTCGGGGTTACGAGGATTCCATCATGGCCGGGGTCGTGGCCATGAACTGCTTGGTATCTTCCGGGGAGAGCGGGCGTGACAGCAGATATCCTTGGACTTCCGTGCAGCCGAGGCGCCTGAGATAGGACAGCTGTTCCTGGCTTTCCACACCTTCCGCCGTGACCGCCACGCCCAGATCGATGGAGAGATCGACTACGGCGCGCACGATGGAAGCCGCCCGGGATTCGCGCAGCATGTCCCTGACGAAAAGACCATCCAGCTTGATTTTCGAGAACGGGAAGAACCGCAGATATCCGAGCGACGAAAACCCCTTGCCGAAATCATCGAGCGCGATGGAAATCCCGGCGTTCTGAAGGCGGCTCAGCAGGGTGAATGTCGCGGCATCCGGCTCCATGAAGATGTTTTCGGTCATCTCGATCTGAAGGCAGCGGGCCGGAAACCCGGTCTTCTCGAGAATCCGGAACGTGTCCTTCAGGAAAGCCGGCGCCTCGAGCTGGCCAACCGAAACATTGATCGACAGAACCAGTCCCTCATCCCATTCGCGGGCGAAAACGCAGGCTTTTTCCATGACGTAGACGCCAAGGCGATGGATCAGCCCGGCTTCTTCCGCCAGCTGGATGATCCGTTCGGGCGGGACACGGCCATATTCGGGATGGGACCAGCGGATCAGCGCCTCGAATCCACAGAGTTTCTGGCTCTGCGTGTTGAAGAAGGGCTGGTAGACGATGCCCAGTGTCCCTTCTTCCAGCGCCTCGGGGAGTGCACGGATCAGGTCGCGGTTGCGCTTGGCCACGGTCCGCAGTTCGGGGTTGTAGAAACGGTGCGTGTGGCCGCCCAGGCTCTTGGCTTCGTAAAGCGCAAGGTCGCTGGCCTCCAGCAGGCTTCCCACCCGTTCCGAACCCCCGATGGACAGAACGATTCCCACGCTGAGACCGACCGCACAGCGCACGCCTTCCCCGATGCGGATGGGAACATTCGTCAGGGCGTTGATCAGTCCCGTGGCCGTGTTAGCCGCCTGGGCAGGCGTTGTCTGACGTTCCAGCAGCATGAACTCGTCGCCGCCAAATCGGTAGAGCCTGTGGCGTTCGCTGAGCGTCCGGCTCAGCACGACCGTGACTTTCCGGAGCATCTCGTCGCCGGCGGAATGGCCATACCGGTCGTTGATCTGCTTGAAGCCGTCCAGATCGAGATTGAGCAGCGCGAAGGCTTCCCCCGTGCGCTCGGCCTCGATGAGATAGGTTTCCATGTCGTCGAGGAAAGCGCCGCGGTTGGGCAGACCGGTCAGCAGATCATGCCTTGCCCGGAAAGAGGCGCTTTCCTGGGCCCAGTGCGTCTGGGTCACGTCCGTTCCGACGCCGCGATACCCGATGAAATTCCGGTCCTGGAAAATGGGGCGCCCACTCAGCGACCAGAAGCGCTGCTGGCCATGGAGGGCCCCCGACACCACGATGTCCCGGAAGAAGATCCGGTTGTCGAGGCACTGCCGCAGGCGGCCAAGACCTGTCCGTTCGTCTCTGTCGAAAGCCGCGGGGCCTGCCAGATCGGACAGGATGTCAAAGAAGTTCCGGTTTTCCAGCCATTCCCGGCTGTTGCCGAACGCGGAGGCCAGGCTGGCCGAGACATTCTGCAGCGTTCCGGACGTGGAGGTCTCCCACAGCCAGTCACCGGTATCATCATCCGCATTCCGCAGCAGGAGCTGGACGATGCTGTTCCGCTGCTCCAGCGAATACCGGCTGACCAGAAACGCCGCGAACAGGGTCCGGACTGCCATGGTCAGGGACAGGACAAAAAACAGGTAAATCGCCAGTTCGAGGGCGATATAGAAATAGAACGAGCCGTGATCGATTTCCCATGACTGGAAAAGGGCGATGTAGCACGACAGGACCAGCATGAGCGCAATGATCTCCCCCATGCCGGCCAGGGGCATCAGCGTGATGGTCGTCGCCGTCAGGCCAACCATGATGCCGGCGACCAGGACCCTGTCATTGGCGTCGCCATAGGGGAATACGACGGGCGGCAGCGTGATCCAGCAGAGTGCGAATGCGAAATTGAGCCCCTTGAGGATCCAGGACTGCCTGGTATCGACCAGCTTCTCGGTCGGGATCGCATAGAAGCAGATGTTGTAGACCAGCAGCAGGAACAGGACGGACCCGCAGAGGATCATGCCGTAGGTCGGGTAGTTCCGCATCAGGCAGAGGCCGGCGATGGGGCCGCAGCTGATCTGGGGAACGAAATGAAAGAAGTTCAGCCCCCGCAGGACGCGGCAGCGGGACAGCCGGATGTCTTCTTCCGCTCCATCCGGGATTTCCGTCCGGAAAGAGAAAAGCCGGGCAAGCCGCGCCTGTTTCATCAGGGTCAGCAGGGCGGTCATTGTGCTGCGCCTGACTGGGACGAGACAGCAAGATCCGATGAGACAGGCAGAAGCATCATGAACCTTCCCAATAGAGGAGGAGGGTGCCACGATGACAGGGATTTATGAAGTTTTTCTTTGCGGCGGACGAATCTGTCGATGGCAACATCTCCGCACGTCGGTTATGGCACACCGGGCACGGAGATAGCCGATAAGGGCTTAAGATTTCGTTAATGCGCCATTTCAGGCGTCGTGGCGTAAATCTCGAAGCTCGCTTTTTCAAACATTTCAATGCATTCGCGCATGTTGGCGGTCAGGGCTGCGCGCGTGATGTCCGGATCGTTGGACGGGTAGTAGGCGCGGGCCAGGTCCTCGTCGATTTCCAGATGGGACGGGCCGTCATGCTCATGCTCGTCATGGGCCAGACCCCAGGTCCAGTGCTTCTTGGCAAACAGGCTGGTGAACTTCGGCGCGTGGCAGAGATAGGCGGCCAGTTCTTCGGCGATGTATTCCACGGCGGCCAGCCAGGAGAAGAAGATCACGGGATCTTCGCTGTCGGCATTGGCAATCAGCTTCTGGACGCTCGGCAGCGTGTCGTAGTGGGTCCCGAACAGGTCGAGGCCGAATTCCTTCGCACCATCGGCCCACAGGATGGCGTGCGACCCTTCCTCTTCCTTCATTTCGCGGACGGCTTCACGGGCTTCCGAAAAGAAGGTCTTGATCCGGCTCTGGCCAAAGCGCTGGACGAGCGGCTTGATGGGGAGATGACCGACGCGCACGTCAATAGCGCGCTCAAAAGCCTGAATAAAAGGCCACCATCCGATCATCATGGCCCGAATAGTGTCTTTATCGCCATGGGCTGCGCCCCGGGCCAGTGCGGAAGAATAGATTTTCTCTCGTGTAAAGACACGCATTTCGGCACGATTTACCAAAGGCTCGGAGAACAGTAGAGCGTACATCCGCGTAATCCTGATGAAGTTATTGCATGCGCCGTTCCGGCATTGATGTTGTAGTCGTTAATTTTTCGAAAAAGTAAGTTTTTTACTTTAATTTTAATTGAGTTTTATTAAAATAGCAAAAAATTAATATATTAGATTTTGTTTATGTTGCTTTATCGAAATAAAATGATTCGCACAAAACCGCCATCCTCTGATCCGGTTTGGTGTCGTAACGTCCCGTTTCAGGTCGGTTTAAGCAGAAATTCCATCATTTCCCTCAGGAACGCGCGCGGCTGTTCGGCATGCAGCCAGTGTCCGGCGTCGGGCAGGGAGTGGATCAGCGCGTGGGGGAAAAGAGTGCGGATCTGATCGTGATGCTCGGGGCGGACATAGGGAGACGCCCCGCCACGCAGGAAAAGAACAGGCCCTTCGTAGGGCGCAATCTGCAGATCGGGCCAGTTTTCGATTTCGTGAATGTCACGGGCGAGATCGTCAAAACCGATGCTCCACCCCGGCGCATCGCCAAGCCGGACGTTCTGCAGAAGGAGTTCGGCAACGGGGCGGCTGCCTGCCACGGGTTCCAGAAGATCCAGTCCTTCCCGCCGTTCGAGCGATGCGGGAAATGTGATGGCAGCCAGTCGGGCGATCATATCGCCATGTCCGTGACCCGTCCGGGCCGGGGCGATATCCGCGACGAGCAGCTTTGTGACGCGCTCAGGAGCGGCAAGGGCCAGCATCATCCCGACCTTCCCGCCCATGGAGTGACCCACGACGGCAAAACGCTCGATCCCCAGATCATCCAGCGTTTCCAGAACGTCCTGCGCCATGAGCGCATAGCTGACGGGGCCATGCGGGCTGTGTCCATGGTTGCGCAGATCCAGCGCAAGGGTCCGGAAATCGGCAGCCGCGCCGCGCTGGAGGAAGCCGAGGTTCCGGCCCCGTCCGAACAGCCCGTGCAGGAAGACGACGGTTTGCGGGCCTTCACCGCGTTCGATGACATGCAGTTTCATCAATGATCCTTCCATGACAGCTGTTGATCGGCGACGCGCTTGCCGTCAAACAGGATCACACCTGCCGCCCGGGAGCTCGCTTGTCCACCAGTCCCGCCCCTTCGCCCGCATCTCCTGACGGCTCTTCCGGCCGTTTTCAGGACAGGTCCCGCCTCCTGCGCCAGCGGATGAACCGCTTTCAGGCGCGTCTGTTTCCCCATGCGCCGTCGAATCTGCGAACCCTGGTCCGTGGAAACGAGATCTGGCTGAGCGTTCTGGCGGGATTCGTTGGGCTCCTGTCGGGCCTGTGCGTTTTTGTAGTCACCCATCTGACCTTCTTCATGCACCGGCTGCTGTTCGGGGTATCCGGCATGTCCGGCGGCCATCTGTCCGGACTGACCGTCCTGTCACCGCTTCGAACGGTAGCGGTGCTGACCGGCGGCGGGCTGGCGATCGGGTTGTTCGGCGTCATGGTCGCGCAAATCATGCCCCGCAGTCCCGTGGACCCCATCGAGGCCAATGCGCTGCATGGCGGACGCATGTCGGTGCGGGACAGTCTGGTCATCGTCTGCCAGACAGTCCTGTCCAACGGTGTGGGCGGTTCTATCGGGCTTGAAGCCGGCTTCACCCAGATTGCCGCGGCTTTCGGCTCCCGGATCGGGCGCTCCTTCCGGGTGCGGCGCGAGGATCTGCGCGTGCTGGTGGGGGCTGGAGCAGGCGCTGCGATCGGGGCCGCGTTCGATGCGCCGGTGGCGGGCGCGTTCTATGCGTTCGAGCTGGTGATCGGCTCCTATTCTCTGGGAAGCCTGTCCCCCGTGGCGGTCGCTGCGCTGGCGGGCGTGGGCGTGACGCGCTCGCTGGGGAGTGTCCCGCCGGGCATCGTTATTCCATCGCCGGGAACCTTGTCCTGGGAAGGCACCGCCGGAGCAGTCATCATCAGTGTCCTGACGGCTCTGACGGCAATCGGCCTGATGTTCTGCGTTACCCAGACCGAGGCGCTGTTCCGCCGGATGCCCGGCCCGGTCTGGCTGCGGCCTGCGGTTGGCGGTCTGATCGTGGGAGGGCTGGCGACGCTGCATCCGTCTGTCCTGTCCGCCGGGCACGAGGCGATGCGTGCTGTCTTTGCCGGAAATGTCACGGCGCAGATGGCCGTTGTTCTGCTGCTCCTGAAGGCGCTGGCGTCCTGCCTGTGTATCGGATCCGGGTTTCGCGGGGGGCTGTTTTTCGCATCGCTCTATCTTGGATCGCTGGCGGGTACGATCTACGGCACGCTTCTGGAACCGCTGGGCGTTGCACCGGATTCCGTCACGGCCTGTGCGCTGGTCGGCATGAGTGCGATGGCCGTTGCCGTCATCGGCAGCCCCATGACCATGATCTGCCTGATGCTGGAACTGACCGGCAGCGTCTCCATGAGCGGCGCGACACTGGTGGCTGCGGTGCTGTCGCTCCTGACCGTGCGCCGCCTGTTCGGCTATAGCTTCGCGACCTGGCGCTTCCATCTGCGGGGTGAATCGATCCGCTCCGCCGTTGATATCGGCTGGATGCGCTCGCTCAATGTCCGCCGGATGATGCGCGGGCAGGTCCGTACACTTCCGGCAGAAACGCCTGTAAACCGCGCGCAGGCCCTGTTCCCGCTCGGCTCGGCCCAGCGGATCGTCCTGCTTGATGGGGACGGGCATTATGATGGCATCGTCCATCTGGCCGACCTGCACGCTGTCCCGGCGTCGCAAACGCCGATCGCAACGCTGGCGCTGTTCCGCAACGCCATGCTCACGCCACACATGAACATTCGTGAGGCGATTGAACTGTTCGAAAAGGCCGAGGCCGACGCGCTGGTGGTCGTCGAGGACCCGCAATCCCGGCAGGTGATCGGAACCCTGACCGAACAGCACGCCCTGCGCCGCTATGCCGAGGAACTCGAACGCAGCCGCCGGAGTCTGGCGGGGGACGACAGCCTGCCGACCTGATGCGGTCTTGCCTCTTGGCATCACGGCGTTCCCGTTTCAACATGCGGCCCCATCAGATGCCCGCTTCGGGCGCCCCAACCGGAGACCTGCCATGACCGCAACCCCCGACTCCCGCCTCGCCGACCTTGAGATCACGCTGCCGGTCGCAGCCGCTCCGGTTGCGAACTACGTCACGACTGTCCGTACCGGAAACCAGCTCATCGTCTCCGGCCAGCTTCCGCTGGTGGATGGTAAGCTTCTGATCACCGGCAAGCTCGGGGACGAGGTTTCGGTTCATGCCGGTGTAGCCTGTGCCCGCGCCTGCCTGATCAATGTGCTGGCCCAGGCCAAGGCTGCACTGGATGGTGATCTTTCCCGCATCACCCGCGTTGTCCGTCTGGGCGGCTTCATCGCCTGCACGCCCGAGTTCACCGATCAGGCCACCGTTATGAACGGCGCGTCCGATCTGGCCGTCGAGGTTTTCGGTGATGCCGGCCGTCACGCCCGCTCCACGATCGGTGTGCCGAGCCTGCCCGTGAACGCCCCGGTCGAAGTCGAGGCGCTGTTCGAAATCGCCTGATCACCCCGGATGGGAGAGACCGAATGGGAGAACCGGAGACCGCCCCGTCCCCTGACTGGAGCCTGAGCCTCCACGCCTCGATCCACGAGATCGGGGCCGAGGCTTGGGATGCCTGCGCGGGGGCGGATAATCCGTTCGTCTCTTTCGGTTTCCTGTCCGCCCTTGAAGACAGCGGTTCCGTTGCGGACCGTACCGGCTGGCTGGTGCGCCATGCCGTGCTGCGGGCACCGGACGGGACGATTGCGGCCCTCGCTCCGCTTTACGGAAAGTCCCATTCCTGGGGCGAGTATGTCTTCGACCAGAGCTGGGCCCGCGCTTACGAAGCCGCGGGCGGTCGCTATTATCCAAAATTTGTCTGCGCTGTCCCGTTCTCACCGGTTCCCGGCCCACGGTTGCTGCTGCGGCCTGATCTGCCTGATCCGAAAGGCGTGGCGCAGGCTCTGGCCTCCGCGCTCATTCAGGCCACGGCGCAACTTGGTCTGTCCTCCCTGCACGCCAATTTCTGCGATGTGGCTTCGATGGAGGCCTTTACCGAAGCGGGTTATCTGCCACGCACCGGCATCCAGTATCACTGGCAGAACAACGGCTACGTCACGTTCGATGATTTTCTGGCCGCTTTAGCCTCCCGCAAGCGCAAATCCATCCGCAAGGAACGCAGTGCCGCCCAGTCCTGCGGTCTGACCTTCAGCACGCTCCGTGGGGACGAAATTACCCCGGAAGACTGGAAGGCGTTCTACCGCTTCTACCAGTCCACGATCGACCGGAAATGGGGTAGCGCCTATCTGACCGAGCGCTTCTTTCCCATGCTGTCCGAACGGCTTGGAGACCGTGTGGTCCTGATGATGGCCCATCATGATGGAAAAGCGGTTGCCGGGGCCCTGAATCTCATGGGCACGAACGCGCTGTTCGGCCGCAACTGGGGCTGCGAGGGAGACTGGCCTTTCCTGCATTTCGAGCTGTGCTATTACCGTGCGATCGACTTCGCCATCGAGCACGGACTGTCCCGCGTCGAAGCCGGGGCGCAGGGCGAGCACAAGATCCAGCGCGGCTATCTCCCGACCTTCACCCATTCCGCGCACGCCATCCTCGATCCCGGCCTGCGACAGGCCGTGGCCGCCTTTGTGGAAGAGGAAAGGACCGCCATGCAGGTGGAAGCGGCAGAACTGGAAACTCTTTCACCATATCGTCACGGCGAGTCGGGATAACCCTGTTCGTTTAACGATTGGGAAAGCTTTCTGCGGCTAGGCTGTGCTCCGAAATCGGGATTGACCGGAGCCTGTAAAGCCCATGGAGAATAGTACCTATATCGCGCTTTCGCGCATGGATGCCCAGCAGCGCGCCATGTCCGTGGTTGCGGCCAACATGTCGAACGCCTCGACTGTGGGCTACAAACGCGAAAATGTCCTCTTCAGTGACTTCCTGTCCCACCAGCACGGCTCCAAACAGGCCGAAGGCGCGGATACGGAATCCTATACGCAGGACCGCGCGACATATCGGGACTTCCAGCAGGGCGACATGCAGTCGACCGGCAATCCGCTTGATCTTGCACTGGGTGGCGAGGGCTATTTTCAGGTGCGCACTGCCAATGGCGTCCGTCTGACACGGGCCGGCCGTTTCGAGGAACAGCAGGATGGCGCCATTGTCGATGAAAACGGAAATGCCCTGCTGGACCGTGACGGACAGCCGATCGAACTGCCGCAGACCGACCATCGCATCACCATTTCCGCAGATGGTGTGATTTCGACTGAAACGGGCGAGCAGGGCCAGATCGGGATCGTGACGGCGCAGGATAACAACAGGCTCCAGGCCGAAGGCAGCAGGCTGCTGCGTTCCGACCAGCCGACCACCGCTGTCGAGCGGCCCAACATCGTGCAGGGCATGGTGGAAGGCAGCAACGTTCAGATGATGACCGAAGTCACGCAGATGATGGAAATCCAGCGGAACTTCGACTTCATGGCGCAGTTCGTGGACGCCGAAGCAACGCGCCAGAAAAACGCCATCGACAAGATCGTTCAGGTCTCGGCCTGATTTACCGACCCTTACGGGACAAGGATAACGCTCCATGCGCGCACTCGACATCGCCGGAACGGGCATGCAGGCCCAGCAGACCAACGTCGAAACCATTTCCAACAACATCGCGAATATGAGCACCACGGGCTACAAGCGCTCCCGTGCCGAGTTCCAGGACCTGATCTACCAGAACATCCGCCGCGTCGGCGCCAGCTCATCCGATACGGGTACGACCATCCCGGCCGGTGCTCAGGTTGGTCTTGGTGTGAAGACGGCCGCGATTTACCGCATCAACGATCAGGGCAGTCTCGAACAGACCAGCAATTCACTGGATCTGGCTGTGCAGGGACGGGGCTATTTCCAGGTCCAGCTTCCGTCCGGGCAGCTTGCCTATACCCGGGACGGCACGTTCTCGATGGATAATAACGGCTCGCTCGTGACGGCGGACGGCTATCTCATCAGCCCGACCATTACGATCCCCAACAACGCCCAGAGCATCTCCGTCGATCAGTCCGGACAGGTGAGCGTCCAGATCGCCGGGCAGAACAACACGACACTCGTCGGACAGCTTCAGCTTGGCATTTTCACCAATGAGAATGGTCTGGCCGCGATGGGACAGAACCTGTTCACCCAGACGACGGCGTCGGGCGACGCCATGATGGGTAACCCTGAAGCCGTCGGCTATGGCAGCATCATGCAGGGTTACGTCGAAAACTCGAACGTCAACGTCGTGACGGAAATCACCGATCTCATCACGGCCCAGCGCGCCTATGAGATGAACAGCAAGGTCATCACCGCGTCGGATGACATGATGAAAACCGTGACCAATCTGGGTGGTGGCTAAGCATGAGCCGTATCCTGCTGAAAGGTGGCATCCTGCTGCTGGCAGGATGCACAGCACTGTCGTCCGCCTCTGCCGCAACCCTGCGGACAAACGTCAATGTCGATCATCCGCGTGTTCGCCTGTCCGACCTGTTCGCCGATCTGGGCAAAGGGCAGGATACCGAAATTGGCGATGCCCCGGCATTGGGGGCCAGCTATGTGGTCGGCGGTCCGCAGCTGACAGCCATCGCCGCGCAGTTCGGCGTGGACTGGCCTGATGCTTCTCCGCTGGTTTCTGTGACCGTGACGCATGCGGCGCGCATGATCACGGTTGATGATGTGCTTCCCGTCATCCGGCAAGGTCTGGAGCTTCCGTCCGAGGCCCGGGTTGAGGTAGCCCTGACCGGGTTCAAGCCTGTTGCCGTTCCCGTTGCCGATCAGGCGGCACCGACGATCCTGCATATCGATCGTCCTCCTCATGGCAGCGAGCATTTCACCGCGCGCCTTGAAGTCGCGTCTGCAAGCGGCGGACAGGGGACGGCCTTTAACGTGAGCGGAACGGCGACCATGGAAGTCCGGGCCGTGACCCTGCGTCACGCCATGCATCTGGGGCAGCCCATTCTGCCAGAAGACGTCACCATGACCTTTGTTCGCATCGGCCTGATTCCGGACGATGCGCTTCAGTCTCCAGAAGACGCTGTCGGTCTTGAGGCGCGGGGTGTGCTCGCTGCTGGTCAGGTCCTCAGTGTGTCCGAACTCGCGCATCCGCAGCTCGTGCATCGCGGATCGCCGGTTGTCGCGACATTTTCCGGCCCGAGCCTCCACCTGACCGTTTCAGGAACCGTTCTGGAAGCGGGCGGCAAAGGCGACACCGTGCACGTCTACAATGCCAGCAGCCGCATGGTTCTGACGGGGCGTGTCGTGGACCGGACGGAAGTGGAAGTCATCCCCGGCATCATGCCGCTTTCCGCCGACAACCGGACGCATCAGCAGACAACGTCCCTGCCGTCCCTCTGAGTCTGTCCACCGCGTAAATGGACAGGCCCGGGTTCAGACCTGTCTGGCGGAGGGCTCGGTGCCGCTGTGCCGACGCACAAGGCCGAGCAGCCAGTAGCAGAGACGTTTGCTTTTCATGCCGATGGCATCCATCCACAGATAGACGATCGGCGTGGTGTATAGTGTCAGAAGCTGGCTGACGACCATGCCGCCCAGGATCGAAACACCCAGCGGCCGACGCATTTCCGCGCCATATCCGTTGCTGATGATGAGCGGAACTGCGCCCAGCGCGGCGGCGAGGGACGTCATCAGGATGGGGCGGAAGCGCGTTATGGACGCCTTGAAGATGGCATCTTTCGGGGACAGTTTCTCGATCCGTTCAGCATGGATCGCAAAATCGATAACGAGAATGGCGTTCTTCTTGACGATACCCGTCAGCAGGATGATGCCGATCATGGCGATGATGCTGAAGGACTCTCCTGCGATCCACAGGCCCAGAACCGCGCCGATACCGGCGGACGGCAGGGTGGAGAGGATCGTGATGGGATGGATCAGGCTCTCATAGAGAATGCCCAGCACGATATACATCACGGCAATCGCGGCCAGGAACGCCAAGCCGCCGTTGATCATGAGCTTGCGGGTATCGCCGGCCGTCCCGGTGAAATCACCCAGAACACCATCGGGGGCATGGGTGGTCTGCATGGTCTGTTTGATCAGATCGACCGCATCATTGTAGCTCACCCCGGTCGCCAGATCGAAGGAGATATTGGCGGAATAATAGCTGCCGCGATGGGTGATATCGAGGGGCTGCGGCTTCCACAGGACGGAAGCCACGTTGGTCAGCGGGATCATGGTTTCGGTCGAAGACGAGACAGCGGAACCGTTGGAGGAATTGCCCGAAATCTGGTTGGCCAGCGAGTTCTGGATGGAGGCCGTGGCCAGGGACGTGAAGCTGTTCGCGGACGTGCTGGCATCACTGCGGACCCGGATCAGGTTAGAGGCCACGCCACCGGCCGCCGTGCCTGCGGCTGTGGAAATCCAGACCTGCCGGAGCATTTCGGGGTCCATGCGGTATTGCGGCGCCAGCACCATGACGACGCGGTGTTCGGTCGTGGGCAGGTGGATCGTGGACACGATGGCCTGGCCGTAGGAATCATACAGCACGTTCTGGATCAGCTGCGGCGTGATGCCATAGCGTGCTTCCGTGTCGCGGTGGACGGTGATGTAAGCCGCAACCGACTGTCCCTCGGTCGTGGAAGACACGTTAACCAGCTTGCCCGAGGCGCGCAGGGCGCTCAGCAGGGTCGGGAGATATCCGAACAGGTCGGCGACGTTGTCTCCCCGCAGGACGTAGCGGTAGCTGCCGGTATTCTTGGAACTGCTGCCGCCCTGGCTGCTGCCGCCAACGCTCCAGAACGAGATGTCGGCCCCTGGCTCATCGGGCAGGTGCTTGCGGATACGGTCCAGAATGACCTCGGCTGACGCGCGCTCCTCCTTTTCCTTCAGATGGATGTAGAGCTCGCCGCTGTTCTTGTCGTCGCTGAAGATGGTTGTCGATGTAACGTCCGGGTCCGTCTGGGTAATGGCGCCGACTTCCCGCAGACGCCGGTCGATTTCCTGGAACGACATGGTGGCGTCGCCCTTGATGCGCCCTGCCAGCAGCGACATGTCCTGGGAGGGGATGAATTCCTTGGGCATCAGCATGACCGAGCCCACCAGCACTACGAAGCTGAGCGGCAGGGTCAGACCCATCAGGACCGGATGACGCAGGCACCAGTGCATGGACCGCCCATACTGTTTCAGCGTCCAGTCCAGCGAGGTTTCCGTGACGAAGGCGATGTGGCCGAGAATGCCTTTCCGGGATTCCTCGCCGTGGTCGATTTCCAGCAGATGCGCGCACATCATCGGCGTCAGCGTCAGGGAAAGCCACATCGAGATCACGATGGCGGAAATCATCGTCATGCAGAACTCGAACATGATCGAGCCAGCGCTGCCGGGCAGGAACAGCAGCGGGATGAACACCGCGACCAGAGAGGCGCTGATGGACAGGACCGTAAAGCCGATTTCCGAAGCGCCGATCAGGCTGGCCTCGTAGCGGTCTTTCCCCTCTTCCATGTGGCGGGCGATGTTTTCCAGCACGACGATGGCGTCATCGACCACGAAGCCCACCGCGATGGTCAGGGACATGAGCGACAGGACGTCGAGCGTGAAGTTGAACGCGGCCATGGCGGCCAGCGTGCCGGACAGGGCGATGGGGACTGTGATGGCCGGGATGAGCGTCGTGATCATCTTGCGGAAGAACAGCAGGATCACGAGCACGACCAGCACGACGGACAGGACCAGCGTCAGCCGCGCATCCGCAAGCGACGCCCGGATGGAGCGGGACGTATCGAGGCCCACGACCAGATTGACGTCGGCCGGCAGGGCATCGCGCAGATGCGTCAGGTTGGCATTGATACCGTCCACGATGGCCACGGTGTTGGCGTGCGGCTGGGCGGTCACGACCAGGGTGACGGCGCGATGTCCGTTGATGTAGCTGGTCTGATAAACGTCCTGGACGCTGTCGCTGATGGTGGCGATGTCGCTCAGCCGGACGGGGTAGAAATTGTTGCGATAGCCGACGATCAGGTCCCGGTACTGGGACGCGTTGATGGCCTGATCGTTGGTGGACAGCATCATCCGCTGGCCGTTGCTGTCGATGAAGCCCTTGGGTGTGAAGGCATTGGCCGAAGCAAGGGCGGTGCGCACGTCCTCGAAACCGATGCCCCATTTGTAGAGCGGTCCGGGGTTGAGCTCGACACGGACGGCAGGATTCGTTGACCCCACGACTTCCACACGGCCCACGCCCTTGACCTCGGCCAGGAGCGGTTTGATGCGGATATTGGCGATGTCGTAGAGTTCGGCCTGCGTTTTCTGATCGCCGGTGAGGCTCATCAGATAGACCGGGAAACCGCTGCCATCCATCTTGAAGGCCTGCGGATCGGCATCCATCGTCCCTGTCGGCAGGTCGGCTCTTGCGGCGCGCAGGGCGGCCTGTGTGTCGCGCAGGGCGCCGTCGATGTTTCGCGATGACGAGAACTCAAGGAAAATCTGGGCCTGTCCGGCGTTGGTGTCGGATTCGATGCTTTCCAGATCGGCGATGGAGCCGAGCCTGCGTTCCAGAGGCGTGGTGACGGATGTTGCCATCTGCTGTGGATCCGCGCCCGGCTGGGTCGCCACGACCATGATGGCGGTCGTGGTCATGTCCGGCATCGTGGCGACGGGCAGGAGGGGGTAGCAGATGAACCCCGCCATGAAGATGGCAATGGACATCAGTGTCGTCGCGACGGGGCGGTCTATGAACAGGCGGCAGAAATTCATGCGGCCAGTTTATCCACAAAACCGCGCCGGGGGTCATTACTGATAGGACACAAAATGTCAGTTATCCGCCGTGCAGGGAGTCAGAAATCGGGCATTCCCGCCGGCTGGGCGGAGGGCTGGGTCATATAATACCGCTCGGCCAGACGGGGCGGCAGCAGGTCCATCAGTCGGGAGCCCATGACCAGCCAGGATGGGAAGATCACCCGTCGCGTCTGGCGCAGCGTGCCGCGCAGGATCCGGCGGACGGCCTCTTCCGTGGATACCAGGCCCGGCATCGGAAAACGGTTCTGCTTCACCATGGCCGTATCGACAAATCCGCAGCATACGCTGGTCAGGCTGATGCCAAAGCGCTGCAGATGGGCCGCATTGGCCACGATGAAGCGGTCCAGCGCGGCCTTGGACGCGGAATAGGAGGGTGTTCCGGGATAGCAGACGAATCCCGCGACGGACGCCATCACGCAGATCCGGCCCCGAAGGTGCTCGCCATTCCGCTGCTGCCTGCGCATGGCCTGCACAACTGGAAAAAACGTGTTGAGCGTTCCAGTCAGGTTGGTGTCGAGCATTTCCCACACGCGCTCTTCACGCTCTAGCACCAGACCGTCATCGGCCTCGGGAGGCAAACCCCCGGTGATGCCTGCGCAAAGGAACGCCATGTCGAGCCGCTCGCCGGAAGCGGTTGCGATCCACTCCGCCATGCCCTGCCGGTTTCGTGTGTCCAGAACGGCGGGGACTGCTCTGGCGCCCTGTTCATCGCATCGGCGGGCCGTTTCCATCAGGCCGTCTGCCGCATGATCGCAAAGTTGCAGGGAAACGCCGGGGCGGGCCAGCTTCAGGGCAAGACCGCGTCCAATGCCGGATGCGGCCCCTGTAATCAGGATATTCATCCGGCAGAGTCTAACAGAGTGTTTCCGGGATGCGACCCCCGCCCGGGTGAAAACATCTCCTGCCCCTGTGCTTGGTCTGGTTAATTGCAGTCCGAACGGGGCTTCGTGCCTTGCAGAAGCTGCCCGGCAAAGCTGTGGGCCTCCGTAATCATGGCGGCGAGGGTGCCGTTATGGCTGGCGTCATGAATCCGGTGTGTCACGGCGGTTCCGGCGGAGCAGAGACGGGCGACGAGGCGCTTCTGCTGGCTGGCGGAGGTGTGCAGATCCTGCGCGCCGGACTCGATGAGCACAGGGGAGGGTAGGGAGAAGCCGGGATATTTCGCCCAGTCGAAAACCGGCGCCAGCACACGGTCCGCTTCAGGTTCGAGCAGAGTTGCGGGCGTCAAACCGGAGCGTTTGGTGATCGGGAAGAAATCCGAGGCACACATGGATCCGGCTTCATGCAGAAGGCGCTGTCCCCGGGGTGTGAAGGCTTCATTGATGTCCGTGGACGGATCGGCTTCGACCAGCGACTGCCCGAGCGTCAGCAGTTCCGGTACTGCGGGCGAGAAGCTGCGCGGGTTGGCAGGATGCAGAAGCTCCTGCACTGTCTGCTCGTCAAGATAGGGAGGGGCAGCGGCGATTGTGCCCAAAATCCGCAGATGGGGCGCATAGGTCGAGGCCATGGCAGCAGCGGCGAGGACTGCCTGACCGCCCTGTGCATGACCGTTCAGAACCACGTTCTCCGACAGGTCCGGCAGGCGCTCGCGGGCGGCGCGAACGGAATCGAGCACGCTCATGCCTTCCGAACGTGCATTCAGAAGAAGCGGCGCGCCGGGCTCGCCCATGCCGGGATAGTCGGTTGCGACGATTGCAAAACCCTGACGCAGCCAACCATCATAGAAATGCGCCTGCACGGTGCCGATCCCCATGACGGAGGGCGCGCAGGTCAGGTGCAGGCCGCTTTCCCCATGCGCCCAGGCCAGAACCGGCCAGCCGCCTGCCGGCGCACGACCGCGCGGAACCAGAACCTGGGCGGAGACGCGGACGAGCTGCTGTGGATTGCGGGCATCCGTACTGCGATAGGTCAGGCGATAGACCGAGGCCGGCTCATGGGACGGCACGGAGTCCAGCCGGATGGCCTGTCCGGCCGAAACCGGCGCGCTGACGGACCAGTTGTCGCCATCGTCATCCGAGGCGCAGCCGGACAGGGCGGCTCCCGCTGTCAGCAGCATCAGAAGCGATGCGAGGGCAGTCAGTCCGGGAAGGCGGCGCTCCGGTTTACGGCGAAAAGAGCGGTACGGCATGAGAGGTCTGTCTCCGACGGGGAGCGTCTCTCATAGCAGCGCTCTGCGTCCTGTGGGAGCGGCCATGTCCTGTTCCGGAACGGAGGCGGGCTTGGAGAGCCGTCCATCCGGCGCTACAGAGAAGACCTCTGACGCGCCGGTCTGACATGATCGGATCTGATACAAACGAGGATAGCCCCGCCATGACCGACACCATTCCCGATCGTCTCTCCGCCAGCCCGGACAGCCCGTATTACAACGAAGAGCTGCTTTCGCGCGGCATCGGTGTCCGTTTCAAGGGCGAAGAGCGCACCACCGTTGAGGAATACTGCATCAGCGAAGGCTGGGTCCGTCTGGCTGTTGGCAAGACGCTGGATCGCCGTGGCCGCCCGATGACGATCAAGGTTACGGGACCGGTCGAGGTCTGGATCAAGGACTCCGAAGAAGAAGCGTGATGACACAGGCCGGCTCCGCACTGATCGCACCCCGCCGCATCGTTATCGACACCGATCCGGGTCAGGACGATGCGGTTGCCATCCTGCTGGCGCTGGCCTCGCCGGAACTGAAGGTCGAGGCCATCACGACCGTTGCCGGCAATGTGCCGGTTGCCCTGACGACGAAGAATGCTTGCGCCCTGCTCGAACTGGCAGGCCGCACCGATATTCCTGTTTTTGCAGGCGCAGCACGTCCCCTGCACCGCGCGCCCATCAGCGCCGAGCATGTGCATGGTGAAACGGGCATGGCCGGCGCCGATCTTCCGGAGCCGACGCTGCGCCCGCAGGCGATTGATGCCGCGACCTGGCTCGTGGACCTGCTGCGTCGTGAACCCGAGGGCGCGATCACGCTCGTCTGCCTCGGCCCGATGACAAACTTAGCCCTCGCGTTGACACATGCGCCGGATATCGCATCCCGGATCGCGGGAGTCGTGGCCATGGGCGGGGCCCAGCGCGAAGGCGGCAACATCACGCCGACCGCAGAATTCAATTTTTTCGTGGACCCGCATGCGGCCCGGATCGTCATGCATTCCGGCATCCCCATCACGCTCCTGCCACTGGACGTGACGCATCGCGCCATCGCCACACCGGCCCGTCTGGCGCCGATCGCCGCGGTCGGCACGCCGGTGACGGACATGGTGGTGCGGATGCTGGGCGCGGAAGACCGCTTCGAGAAGCTGAAATACGGCTGGGAGGGCGGTGCACTGCATGATCCGCTCACCATCGGCTGGCTTCTGAAGCCGGAACTGTTCTCGGGGCGCGACTGCAATGTGGAAATCGAGGTCGACGCACCCCTGTGCATGGGTCAGAGTGTTGTTGACCTGTGGAACGTAACCGATCGCGTTCCGAACGCGTTATGGATCAATGACGTTGATTCAGACGCCTTCTATTCCCTTCTGACGGAAAGACTTGCCCTTCTGGACTAGACTCTTTCCGTCGTACAATGACGTTGGAGTAACCGAACATGGCAGACCCGACCCAGCAGGATCGCTTCTCAGTCGTCATCGTTGGTGGCGGTGCCGCCGGCATTACCATCGCAGCCCAGCTCAGGCGCGAGCGCGCCAACCTGTCGATCGCCATCATCGAGCCGTCCACGACTCATGCTTACCAGCCGGGCTGGACCCTTGTGGGCGCGGGCGTGATGACGCTGCCCGAAACGCTGCGGCAGGAAGGCGGGCTGATCCCGCGCAATGTCACCTGGCTGCGCGACAGCGTTGAGAGCTTTCAGCCCGAAGCCAATACCGTGACGCTGAAAAGTGGCCGTGTTGTCGAATACCGCCGTCTGGTCGTCTGCCCTGGCCTTCAGCTGGACTGGGACAAGATCGAAGGCTTGCCCGAAACGCTGGGCCGCAATGGCGTGACGTCGAACTATTCGCGTGAGACGGCTGCCTATACCTGGGAGTGCATCCGTCATCTTGATGGCGGCAAGGCCCTGTTCACGCAGCCGCCCATGCCCATCAAATGCGCCGGCGCGCCGCAGAAGATCGTCTATCTGGCCTGCGATCACTGGCGCCGCGAAGGTTCGCTGCATCGCACGGAAGTCGATTTCTCGCTGGCCGGAAACGCCCTGTTCGGTGTGCCGTATTTCGTCCCCTCGCTTCAGCGCGAGATCGACTATTACGGCGTGAACCTTCATCTGAAGGAAAACCTGATCAAGGTGGATGGCGAGAAGCGCGAGGCCACGTTCCAGATCGTCGGAACGGATCAGACCGTGGTACGCCAGTTCGACATGCTGCATGTCGTGCCGCCGCAGAGTGCTCCGGATTTCGTCAAGAAAAGCCCGCTCGCCAACGACGCCGGCTGGCTGGACGTCGATCCGACCGTCTTGCGCCACAAGACCTATGACAACATCTTCGGGGCCGGTGACGTTCTGGGCACCAGCAATGCCAAGACAGCCGCCGCAGCTCGCGAACAGGCTCCGGTTGTCGTGGAAAACCTGCTGGCTTCGCTCGATGGCCGCCCGCAGATGGGCAGCTATGACGGTTATGGTGCCTGCCCGCTGACAGTGTCCTACGGCAAGGTCGTGCTGGCCGAGTTCCTGTATGGCGGCAAGGTTGCGCCGAGCTTTCCCTATGACCAGCGCAAGCCCAGCCGCTTCGCCTGGTTCCTCAAGACGGAAGTCTTCCCCCGTCTGTACTGGTACGGAATGCTCAAGGGCTACAACATCAAGGTGAAGCACACGCCCAAAGAGACGGGCTGACCTCTCTCCTTACCGGGAGCTGAAACCGGAAAACGGGGCGGATGAAAATCCGTCCCGTTTTTTTGTGCCTGCGTGTGGGACGACAGACAAAAAAAGAGGGGCCGAAGCCCCTCTTTTTCCAGTGTTCCGTCTGATCGGAGGATCAGAAATGAACGCCGAGGTTCATCTGGAAGGACCGGCCGATGATCGCATCGTAGTAACGCGTCAGGCTGACCGTACCGGGATATTTCGGCAGCGCGTTCGTGATGTTGTTCACCATGAAGTTGGCGCTGAAGTTCCGGGTGATCTCGTAGCCGACCGTCAAGTTGAACATGGCAAAGGACGGACGCTTGTTGGCGGCGTATTCGTTTGCCGGAACCTGAACGGCATAGTGCGACGGACCATACCAGAGTGTCTGCCACTGAAGGGTGAACGGACCACGGATATAGTTCGCGTTCAGGGTGAAGTTGTCGTTGGGCGAGCTCGTAGTGCCGGTCAGAAGGTACGTGTTGCCCAGATAGTTCTGCTGGCTTTTGAGGTAGTGAACATAGGTGCCCGTCAGACCGATCGAACCTGCAGACTGCGGCAGGCCGACCCGTGTTAGCGGGGTATTGTATTCGAGATGAGCCTGAAGTGCCTGGGTCTCATAGCTGGCGATATTGTAGTAACCAGCCGTGAAGGTCTCGAGCTGTCCGTCTGCTCCGCGCTTGAATGAGTTGCAATACTCGTTGCTTGGATAGGAAGTCGAGTCGTAGCAGGCATCCATGATGTCTTCAGCACCAAGAGACGTGATGGCATTGTTGATCTTCACGTCCACGAAAGAGCCTTGGAAGTCGAAACCGCGGATGAAGTGCGGGCGGAGTTCCAGTGTGCCAGTGTAGCTGGTCGAAACTTCATTTTTCAGCTTGCTGTTGCCGCCGGCAGTGCCTTCGATCGTGAAGTTGTTGAAGTTGGATTCGAACGGCTGGGAAATCCCGGCCTTGGCGCAGTTCGCAGCACGGATTGCAGGATTTGGACCGGCCGTGACGCCTGCAGTTGAGCAGGGATCGATACCGTATTCATAATCCGTGCTCTGCGGAGCGAACAGTTCCGTGACGGACGGGTTACGGACCGAACGGGCATAGTTGCCGCTCAGGCCGAAATCCTGTGTCGGCCACCAGGCACCACCGAACATGTAGGTCCAGTAGCCACCAGTCATGCTGTTGTTGATGTAACGACCGTTCGCGGTAGCGGAAAGGCTGTAGACACCAGCCACATGCATGCTGGGCGAGACCAGAGGCACATCCAGTTCGCCGAAGACTTCGTGCGTGTGATACGCGCCACCCGTGGGCGGAATCGAAGTCGAGTTACCGTACTGCAGATACGAGCCGTCATCCTGCTCCCAGCCGCGGGTAAATGCGTCAGGGGTGAAGCGATAACCTTCGCGGCGATGCTCGTAGCCGATGTCCCATTTCACGTCGCCCGCGGGAAGCCGCATGACCGTGCTGGAAATTTCAGCCTGGATATCACGCTGTGCGTTCGCGTTCTTCTGATGTGCATCTGCCGTGATGTAATTTACGGCTGCCGGCGTCGACTGTCCCGTACCAAACGGATTGAACGGGGCGCAGGTGGAGCTGCGGGTTTTTACAGGGGCACTGGTGTAGCCGGGTGTGCAGATGATGTTGCCGCTGGCATCCGTCGTGGAATTGAGTGCATTGATGAGATTCTGCGTGACGATAGACGGCTGCCAGGTGTCGTTCAGGTAACGGCTGTATTCGCCCTGCACTTTCCAGTTGAAGTGACGGCCTACGGCATCGAAGTCACCATTCAGGCCACCCTGAAAGCGGTACATCTGCATTGTCGTCTGGAACATGCCGCCATCAAGGTCCTGGTTCAGACGCGACATGTAGAACGTGTCGGTCGGAAGACCGGCGGCAGAAAGTGCGTTGACGATCGTGGAACGTGCAGCCGAGGACAGATACGGGTTGTTCGTGCTCAGCTGATAGGCACCGTTGACTTCACCATAGTCATGGTAGTTGCTGAGCGTCAGCGGGTCTGCGAAGGACGGCGTGCTCCAGGTTCCCTGTGCAACTTCGCTGGATGCGGTGCCGCGGGCGTACCAGCCCTGCCACGTTGCGTGGATGTGATCGGTGATGTCGTAATGGCCGAGCAGCGTCAGGTTGAGCTTCTGGGTCGGCGTGTAAAGCTGGCCGTAATCCTGAAGTGCGGTCGCATTGCCGCCGACAACCGTTGTCGAGCTTTTCGTTGCATAGTTCCAGGTAACCGGGACAAGCGACTGCCCGTTATTGCTGAACATCAGTGGCTGGCCAGCTGCATTCGAGATACCATCGACGACCTTGCCATAAGCAATGGGCACGTTTTCGCCGGTAAGCTGGGGAATGCCCGTAACCGTTGCGATAACGTTGCGCGAGGCCTTGTCGAAATCGTAGATATAGGGCGAGTTTGTACTGGTGTAGGGCGCACGCACGTAGCTCGTCCGGTTGCGACCGGTCAGGTTGATCCGGTCATTGTCGAGCATACCGCCTTGATTGCGGTATTCGACGTCAAAGACCATGCCGCCCTTGCCATGATCGAAGTCATGACCGACCTTGAATGTAATCTTTTCGCCCGGTGCGTCGAGCTTTTGGCTCCAGTTGCCTTGGGCATTGAAGTCCACGCCGGTGAAGTGATCGTCCAGCTGATAGTTAACGACACCAGCTACTGCATCCGCACCGTAGGCCGCGCCTGCGCCCCCCAGCTTGGTGTCCACGCCTTTAAGGAGGGACGTCGGAATGGCGCTGATGTCCACCTGCGAGCCCGAACCTGCGCCGTAGAGGGAGGCCGTCTCACCACCCACCATACGCATGCCGTCGATCAGCGTCAGGGTGCGCTGGCTGCCGAGATTGAGCAGAGACGTGTAGGACTGGCCCGCGCCGTAGCTGCCCTGGGTGCCAATCGGGGAGTTGTCGCCAACACCGAAAGCCGGGTTTTCACGCATCAGCGCGATGCCGATATCGGTGTAGCCGCGCTTCTTGATCTGGTCGGCGCTGAGCGAGGTGCCCGCCATGACATTTGTCAGGCGCGTCTGGGACAGACGTGTACCGGTGACCGTGACGACTTCAGCTGTGTCTGAAGCTTCCGTTCCCTGCTGCAGCACCTTGCTGTTCGACTGGGTTACCGGAGCAGTCGCCGTCGCGGTTGTAACCGGGGTTGCGGTAGTGGCTGCCGGAGCTGCGACGGGTGCAGTTCTGGCTGTCGTGGCAGCCTTTGCCGGCGCCTTTTTCTTGGCTGCGCTCTTGTGAGCGGAAACGTGTTTTGCAGGTGCGGTCGTGGTGGTCTGGGCGTGTGCACTGACACTTGGCAGGACACTGTAGGAAATGCCCGCCATCAGGAACATCCGGACAACCGTCCGGGGCGCAGGTGTGCGTCTTTTCAGTGAATGTTGCACAGAGGTGGTCATCGCGGCCGTGGTCCCTTCTCGAATAAGGTCGCAAGAAAGTTTTGTATCTCTGGCCACATTTTCATCGGAAATCGAAACGGTGTGCAATCCTTTTGCTACAAGAATGCAACATGCATGTCACATGTCATGAAAGGCGTTGCGCTTATGTCACATTCTGGATTTTCTGAGATATGTGTCAAAAGAATGCGGGAAGATAATCTAAATAAAAAAATAAGATATGGATCTGTTGTGTGTTTATTTTGCAAATAAACAATTTAAACAAAGTTTATATGCGGTAGTTATTTTGGGTTATTTTTCTGTTTTTGTGATGGTTTCATATTGTTTCTTTGTGATTGTATTTTGAGTCTGTTTTGTTGTTCTTTTGATTTTAATTCAATCTTTCATGGAATAATCGAATTATCATCTGTGAATCCGGAAAACGTCACTGAGTCACGGTTTGTCATGGTGGCTTTCTCAGGAGAGCTTCAGGGCGGATTGTCTGAAAACCGGGATAAAATCGGTTCCGGAAGGTTTTTCGCGAACTATTGACGAAAACCGAGTGTTGTTACGTGATTGTACATCATGTTGCGGTTTCGATAACAGTTCAGGCGCGAACGGGTGAACCGCCTCGCGCCTGAACGGAACTGCGATTTGTCCTGAAGCCTTAATGAAAGCGGCAGGGCTTATCCACGGTCGGCTGTTCGTCGGTCTGGATGACCATCAGTGTGACGGGGCCGTCGCCGATATTCCCGGCGAAATGACCGATATGTCCCTTTGCGTCCCTGCGGCTCATCTGGTCTTCGCCAAGAGAGACGTCGCCAGGCCCCATGACAACTTTCTTTCCGTCCATGGCCGTAACGTACCACGATCCCTTCAGCGGAATGATCCACTGGACTTTCGGATCGGGGTGCCAGCTTCCGTCCCAATGTGCAGGTTGCACGGTGGAAATGATGTGCGCGTTGCCTTCATGCACATGATCCTGCCATTGCGGGCCGGCAGGTTTGGACATGGTTTTCAGATCGTAATCATGGAACGGGCAGCGGGTCATGTGGCTGACACCGTCATGATCGGTCCAGTTGTGCCAGTACCAGGCTGTTGGCGGAGTGGGATCGGCAGCATGGGCGCTCCCGAAAACGGAAGCGGCCAGCAGGGCCGCGGCCAGAGGAATGAAGCGGGTCATGCGTCTGATCCTTTATTCGGGGTGGCGCGCGGGGGCGGCTGGTAGCGGTCCATGGGGGCGATGTCGTTGAAGCGTTCCTGATGGGGAGTGCTGATCAGTTCCACGATCATGCCCCAGGGCGTGCGGCCGTAGCAGAACATGTTGCCCGGCGCGGCTTCGAGCGAGGGCTGACCCTGCGGTTCGGTCAGGAGCGTGCCGCCCGCTTCCCGGAAACGGTGACAGGCGGCATGGATGTCATCGACATAGACTGCGAAATGCTGAAGGCCCCAGTCACAGGGACGTGCGGCCTCGCGCTGGTCCGGGCCCTTCATTTCGAAGAGTTCGATTCCCGGCCCATGCCCCAGCGCCATCATGCACATCTCGATGACGGCGGTGCCCTGAGGCAGGCCGAGGATCTTTTCCGTCTCCGGGCCTTTCTGGGGCTTGGTGCGGGTGACGTTGCGGTAGAGGGCGACGGCGCCAAAGGCTTCTTCAAGAAAGCGGATGGCGGCATTGATGTCCGGGACGGTGACGCCGACATGGTCGATGCCACGCGGCAGGCCTGAATGCTCTGTGCTCAAGGGGAGATCCTCCGTTCTGGAAGATCTCAACCCCTGAAGAAACGCACGGTTGCCAGAATGTGTGTCACATTGCTGCAAACCATGTCAGAGGCCGGTAGAGCGTGCCTTGGGTCAGGCCTCGTCGATCGGACGCTTGGGCAGCAGGGCCGGGACGAAGATCATCGTGCACAGCAGCGTGCAGCCGAGCGACATCAGCAGCAGACGTCCCATGCTGGCCGTACCCGGATGGCCGGAGCGTGCGAGCGAGCCGAAGGCCGTGGCGGTCGTCAGGGCGGAGAACAGCACCGCACGCGCCGTGGGAGAGGTGAGCGGACCCTTCACGCCCTCACGCCAGTTCATGACAAAATAGATGTTGAACGACACACCCACACCCAGCAGCAGGGGCAGGGCGATGATGTTGGCGTAGTTCAGCGTTTCCGGCACCGTGACGACCAGAATGACCGTTAGAAGCGCGGACATCAGCAGTGGCGCCATGACGAGGGCCGCGTCCAGCAGGCGGCGCAGGACCACCAGCAGGATGATGGCGATCATGATGAGCGCGCAGATCGCCGCGACCGTGAAGGCATGGACGATCGTGTTGGCGCTCTCCGTGATTTCCATCGCAGGGCCGGCGACGTCCGGATTGACCGAGCGCAACTCCTTGACGAAGCGGTGCAGCACCGGGGTTTCGGACATCTGGCCCTTAGGGTGGATCGTCAGGCGGGCGCGACCATCCGGCAGGACATAGTCCTGACGCACATCCTGCGGAATGCTCTCCATCGTGACCGGCGTGGGCTGGAGCGCCGTGCGCAGCATCGACAGTTCGTCCGGCAGGAAGCGCGTCAGGGACGTGCTTGCCTGAAGCAGCGTGCTGTCCTGGGCCGTCGCGAGCGTGTGCAGGGCCTGACGAATCTTTTCCAGCGGAGCGGGGAGCTGATCCTTCACGGCATCGAGCTTCTGCGCGGCCGTAACGGCGGCGGCGCGGATGGCCGCGGCGTCCGGCGCGGGTGCAGGATTGGGCACCGTGATGGTCGGCAGCAGGATGGAGGCCGTGTCCTCGATCATGGCCAGCTTGGTCTTCTGGTCATCGGGGACCAGAGCGCCGAGCCAGAGCACGTCATGCACGCTCGGCAGCTTCGAGAACGCTGCGGCCTGCCGGGCGGCTTCCGTCAGGTTCGGGGTCAGGACCTGCGCGCTGTAGGGCGTGGTGAGCGGGTTGGCTTCCAGCAGATGCAGGGCGCGCATGCCCTCGGTGTTCGGGTCTTTCGTGTGAAGCGGATCGGCATCGAACTTCAGGAGCGGCATGAGGGCCAGTCCCACGATTCCGAGCAGTGCGAAGACGCCGACGACCTTGTGCCGCTTGTGGCGCAGGAATGCGTCTGCGGGGGCCATGAAGGCAAAGCCCGGGGTGCCATTGCCCAGTTTCGCATGGAAAATGGACAGCAGCGCCGGCAGCAGCGTCATGGTGCAGAAGAAGGCGATCAGCATGCCGAAGCCTGCGATCAGGCCGAGCTGTGCCACACCAATGAAGCTCGTGGGATAGAACGCCAGGAAGCCCGCGGCTGTCGCGAGGGCTGCGACAAGGATCTGTGCGCCGCTTTCCTGACCCGTCAGGATAATAGCGTCATGCAGGGACGGGTGCGAGCCGTCCGGATTGCGCTGTCCGCGCAGGCGCACACTGTACTGGATGGCGAAATCGACGGCGATACCGACGAACAGGATCGCGAAGGCCACCGAGATCAGGTTCAGCTCACCGACCGCCAGAGCTGCAAAGCCCGTCGTCAGGAGCAGACCGCTGATGAGGGTCAGCAGGATGGGGATGATGACGCGCGGAGAGTGGACAGCGAGGATCAGCCAGACTGCGACGAGCACGAGCGAGATGACGAGGCCCAGCACCATGCCGTGTGCGACGGTGGAGAACTCTTCGTCCGACAGCTTCACTTCACCGGTGATGATGCCCGAAGCCTGCTTCGTCTTCACAAATTCGAGATTGTTGATCGCCTGGCGCATGGCGGTCGTGGCGCCTTCGCCCGGCTGGAAGGAGCTGTAGTCGAGCTTCGGCTGCGTGACGACGAACTCGTACTGCGAGCCCAGCTCCGCCAGCTTTCCAATCAGCAGATTCTGCCAGGACATGTCCTGCGGATGGCCGTTTGCTGCCGCTGTCAGGGCGTTGGCGAAACCGTCCAGCGCGCCGTTGAAGCCGCTCGGAATCCCCTGTCCGGCCTTGATGCCCTCGCCGATCAGGCCCAGCGCGCCGAACAGGCCGCGGGCGGACGGATCAGCCGCCAGCGTGCCGAGGAAGGGCTGTGCGGAAACGATCGAATCCAGCAGGGGCTCCAGGTCCTTCGTGTCGAGGAACAGGAAACCGTGGCTGTTATAGAAGGCATTGTCGCCGGGCAGGCTGACCGTCTTGAAATGCGTGTGGTCCTGACTCAGCGTCGCGGCGAGCTGCCTCGCGGCCATGCGTCCCTGTTCGGGGATGCGGCTGTCGATGATGGCGACGAGCTGGTTGCTGTCCTGCGGGAACAGGCGCGTCAGCTCCATGCTCCGCTTTTTCCACGGCAGAGTGTTGGCAAACATCTTGCTCGTGTCAGTCGTCACACTGATTCGTGTGACACTCAGGGCAACGCAGCCAGCACAGAGCAGTGCGAACAGCGCCAGAACAAGGGGCGCACGACGCGCGCAGACGGCATTCAGCCGACCGGTCAGATCCGAAAACATGGGGCCTACCCTTAACAGAACGGGCAGCGTTTCCCTACCCCATCCTGACATTTCAGCGATCCTGAGGCAGAAGGAAAGCCATGACATGGACTCTTCCCGGCCCCGCGACTTACGAAAGTGTGATTCGGAACAGTGTTTTTCGTGCTTCCGCCGCCCCGGTGGAAGATGAAGCTGCCGCCATGGCCTTCTTTCGCGAGGTGGCGGTCCTGGATGCGACCCATAACTGCTGGGCTTTCAAAACGGGCCAGCGCTTCCGGTGCAGCGATGACGGAGAGCCGGGGGGCACGGCGGGGCGGCCGATTCTGTCTGCCATCGAAGGGCAGGATTTCGACAATGTCATGATCGTGGTCACGCGGTGGTATGGCGGCGTGCAGCTCGGGGCCGGGGGACTTGTCCGGGCTTATGGCGGCGCGGCGTCGGCCTGTCTGCGCGAAGCGGACCGGATCGAGCGGATCGAGACCGTGAAGCTGCGGTTTCACTGTCCGTTTTCCAGCTTTGCGATGGTGGAATCGAAGATCGATGGCTGGCGTGCGACCCGGCTGGAATGTGATTTCGATGGGGAAGGCGCCTGGATGACGCTGGCCGTGCCGGTCGAAGAAGCGGACGCGATTACGGAATGGCTGCGGGATCTGACACGGGGACAGATGGACATCACGCAACCCGATTAAAAACTAAAAAAAATCGTATAAATTATTTAAAACTATGACGATTGATGTTTTTGTGGCTCTGCCTAATGTTCTGCGAACCCTCTGTGGAGTTTTCAGGGCATGTCGCGTCATCATTCATACCGGAACCGGTCCCTTCTTGCCCTGATGGCAGTGGAAATCTGCGCACCGCGTGCGGCAGTGGCGGCTCAGCCCTCGTCACCCGCCGCGCCGGTGACGCAGGCGCCCGTCACACAGACGGAAGAATGGATCCACGTCCCGTCCACGGAACGTCCGCCCATTCAGAACTATCCCCATGCCGGTGTCGTGGGACAGCCGCGCCGGGTCGTGGCCAGTCAGAACCATGCGCCGCAGGGACGGCAGGGTCCGTGGGGCGCGTTCAGTTACGGCAACGGCGAATCAGCGGGCTTCGGGCCGGTAGGTCGTTATGGTGTGGCGCCCTGGGCGGAAGACTGGAGCTTCCTGCGGGACAAAAGCCGCCGGGACGATCCGTTCGATCCGCTCAAATTCATTGCCCTGAATGATGCAAAGACGATCTGGCTCTCCTTTTCCGGCGAGACGCGGCTACGAAACTGGTACGAGGAGACGCCCTTTCTGGGAAAGAAGGGCGGCAGCAATTCCGGCCGTTTCGGCGTGCGGAACCTGTATGGTGCGGATCTGCATCTTGGTGAGCATGTCCGGCTGTTCGGTCAGCTCATCAATGCTGATGCGGCTGGCTGGAAAGGTTTTGGCTACAACACGACGTATCGCAAGCGGCTGGATCTTCAGCAGGCCTTCATCGAATTCAAGGGCAAGCTCGCGGGTGCCCAGACCGGCTTCATGTTCGGGCGTCAGCAGTTCCTCGATGCGCCGTCCTACGTTCTGTATAACCGCGAGACGCCCAACGTGCCACTGTCGTGGAACGGTGGCCGCATCTATGCGATCTGGCCCAATATCCGGGTGGATGCGTTCGATTTCGTCCAGACCAAAACCGACGCGACCCTGATGTTCCATGACACCGAAGATTACGGCACGCGCCTGTATGGCGGGGATATCACCGCTCTGGTGCCGCAGTTCTCCATTGGCGGAGAAACGGTGCACTCGTTTCTGGACATCTTCTATTACGGATACCGCTATGGCGGCAGTCTGTCGGTCGTGCCGCTCGCCTCCGGCTCCCTGAAGGGGACGTCCTCACGCGGGAATGTGGGTTTCCGCTGGTACGGCACCGCTGCGTCTTTCGAATATTCTTTCGGAGGGCTCTATCAGGACGGAACGTTCCAGAAGTCCGGGAGCGAGCACAAAAGTGCTGTCCAGGCCTATTCGGTCAATACGATCGTGGGATACCGCCATACGCCGTCTCCGCTGCATCCGTTCATCGGCGTTCAGGCGGATCTGTATTCCGGCGGCGCGGACGGAACGAACGGGCCGGTCCAGACCTATATGCCGCCCTTCAATCCGCAGACGAACTATCTGGACACCACGACCTATATCCAGCCGTCCAACCTCGTCAGTGTTTCACCGGTCCTCAGTGTCACGCCCTGGAAAGGCTTTGCGAGTATCCAGTTCAAGGTGCCGTTCATGTGGCGGGAAAATGCGGATGGCGCGATCTGGAATTCGTCCGGTCCGTACACATTCTCGAAGACCTATCACGGCGGTTATATTGGTGTGGTGCCGCAGGCGTCGCTCAAGCTCCAGCTCAACCGGCATCTGACCTGGCAGATCTATGGCGCACGGTTCATGGCCTCGAACGGGCTGCATGCGGCGGGCGGCAAAAGCGGAAGCTACGCCCAGTCCAATGTCGTGTTCCGCTTCTGAGGCGTCTCAGTTCAGGACGGGCGGGCCGGATTCGGCCGCTGGAAAGACCTCTGGCAGGACAGGGGAGAGGGCGGCGATAACGGCCTGTTCCGAGAAACGGGTTTTCAGAAGCCGCCGTCCGGCCCGGACCTGTTTTTGGCCTGTCGCGGGGTCCAGAAAAGCGGCAATCCGTTCCGCGAAGTCGGAGGGCGTGTCTGCGATGGAGGCGTGCCATGTCGGGTCTGCCGGGTCCACCAGGCCTTCGGCGGCAATCGGGGTCATGACGACGGGCAGCCCGATGGCCCAGGATTCAAGCACCTTGCCCTTGATCCCGGCACCAAAGCGGAGCGGTGCCACACAGACGGATACGTCGGCCAAAGCGTCCTGAAGCTCCGGCACGGCGCCCACGATCTCCACGTCCTCCGCCGCCAGCGTATGGACGGCATGGGGCATGGCGCTTCCGATCAGGCGGCAGCGCAGGCCCGGAATGACCTGGCGCAGACGCGGCATGATCGTCAGAACGAGCCATTTCGCTGCGTCCAGATTGGGATCGTGGGCGAAATGCCCCACGAAGGCGATGACGGGCGCCTCTGGCGGCCGGCGCCGGCGGGAAGAGACCGGCACGGCCCAGGGTACGACATGGACATTGGCTGTGGGCACGGTCCGTGAGAGGCGCTGCGCCTCGATGGCAGAATGCGTCAGAACAAAATCCGCCAGCCAGGCGCACATGTTTTCCCGGACTTCCAGACGGCTGGCGAACCGTTCGAGTTCGGGCCGGGATTCGACAGCGGCCTGACGGTGCAGACGCAGGGAGGCCAGATCGGCCACGCTCCAGATCAGCGTGGCGGTCGGGGCGAAGGCGCGGGTCAGGGCGGAATAGCTCTCCGCATTGTTGAGGCGGTGCAGATAGACCACCTCAAGCCCGCTTCCGAGTTGCCGGAGTGCTTCTTCCGGACACGGAAAGACGGGCGGCATCAGACATTCGATGCCCTGCTGCTCCAGCCGCATGCGGTCGTCTTCGCCCGGAGAGAGACGCGAAGCCATGAAGCAGCACCGGTAACCGAGATTCCGGATGGTGTGGATATGGGACAGGACCGCAACCGAACCGGCATCCCGTTCGGGATCGGGAGCGCGGTCGTCAATGAAGAGGGCGACGGGGCGTGGTGCGGTCGTGGTCGCCGGATCGGCCCTGTCGGGTTCCGCTGGATGAAGGCGGCGCGCCTGCCGGGCCTGTTCCCGCTCGCGTTGCGCCGTCAGTTCCGCAGCGCAACGCGTCCTGAGCCGTTCGGCTTCACCCACGAGAAATGCCAGGGCTTCCGCCCGTTCGGGCGGGGCATCCAGTCCGCGCAGAATGCTGGAAAAATGGGTTTTCAGATCCGCAGACAGGCTGGCTGTGCCCGGGATCGTGAAGGGTGTGCCGAAACGCTCCTCGCCATGCCGGAGTTCGATCACGTGATCCGTCAATGGATCGATCGGGGAAGAAAAGGCATGATGGAAGCCATGCCGCCCCGTCCCGAAACCCGCGTCCCGCAGGTCGGCGCGGAAACGGTTGGCGGCGATGCGTCCGGCGGGTTGTCCGTCTACCCAGACCGTCAGCCAGACTGTGCGGTCCGGGCAGGCCTCATCGCGGACCCATCCTGCAACGTGATACCGGTCCGCCACGTCGAACGCGCCCACCAGCGATGAGGGCAGGGGCGGGATGCGGACCGGCGAACCAGTCAGCGGGCGGCCTTCCCGCGCATCGGTGAATTCGACCAGCGCGCCTTCATGCGGCAGCGGAACCGGCCACACTTTCTGAAAGGCGTAGTTTCCGTGCCATTCCCCGCCGCGCAGATCGGCCCTGAAGCGGTCAGCATCGACTTCGTCCACCAGTTCGCCGTCAACATGGACCTGAATACGGACCGGCATGTCCGGCCACGCCGGTTCGAGGGCCCATCCGGCAAACTGCTCGCGGTCACAGACATCGACATAGCCGACAAGGGAGACGGTCAAGGCGTAGCGTTTCCTAAGGTTCAGGCCGCTGCGCCGGTCAGGTCCCTGTCGTCACGGGCTGGAGCAGAAGAACAGAGACGACGGTGGATGGCTTCCAGTTCGGCGCCCCCTTCGAGACGGGGGGCACAGTACCGGGGCGCCCGGTCTGGCAGATCAGGGTAAAGGGTTCTGTACTCTTCGGCATTGTGGAACATGCCACGGGATCCGTCGTCGAGAAAACTTTCGGATGGCGCGCCTTCTGCCAGCAGAAGATCATGGTTTTCAAGTTCGACGTGAATGTAGCGAATCGTCTCCGGCCGTTCGATCTGGATAATCGATGTACCGTTCACGAGATGAAGAGCGGGGACCAGGAACCCGTCGATGAACATGGCATGCAGGGGGGAAATCATCAGGTCCCGCCGGGGCAGTCCTTCCGCCAGGGCGCCGGCCCGGATCAGGATCGGCAGGATGTCCCGGTTGCCATAGGCGAAGAGGGGATCATAGGCGCGGCGCCCGATCCAGTGCACCGGGCGGACCTGGCCACTCGCGGTCAGGACGGGGTCGCCGATTTCCAGATCCTCGACCGGCCGCTCGCCTTGCGGGGTCGCGATCAGGGTGCCCGGACAGTAACACGGCGTACCGAATCCCATTTCGAGGTAATTTCCGGCGGCAGCCTGGGTAAAATAGAGCGGAGAGGTAAAATCTCCCTGAACGGCGATATCCTTGACCATGGTCGTTCCGGAAAAGACTTCCAGTCTCCCGGTAACACCGTCCTCATCAGGGATGACAGTCGCACTGACTGTTCCCCCTGTGGCGCTGATATCGGTAAAAATAAGGGCTGCGGATGTCTGGACCGTAATGGGGCTTTCCAGGGATACGCCAGAATCGAGTTGCAGAACCCCGCCGCTGCTGACCGAGATATCGGACAGGATGGCGCCACTATGGGCGATCACCATGCCGCCATTGGATACCGTGGCATTCCGGACCGTGCCGTCAACCACAAGCAGGCCATCGGACTGAACGGTTACATTCTCGCTCGTCCCTTCCACATCCTGCTCTGCCTGGAGGTGGAGTGTCTCATAGCGCCAAGACGTAATGTCGTCCGCGAGGTAGAAAAGTGCGGATGAACCCTGAAGAACTGTATCAGTCGCGGAGCCGCCGGCTTCGATTGTTGAAAGGGCGTCACCCCCCACATGAACATCGCTGACATACCCGCCGTTTTCGACCGTCTGATAAGCTTTCAGTTCCTCAACATAATAGCGCCCACCGGCACCGGGAGTGGTATCCACCGCTGATCCCTGAATGGTCGTGTCAAAGGCGCTGCCCCCATTTTGAACGATCTGGTTGGCAGGAGCGTCCAGCGGCGTCCAGCCATTAGCTTGATAATAGAATTCGGACAGGATCTGGGTGTGATCCGCGACGCCACCGGATTGTACGATCTGGGTGCCTGTCGTTGTAGGAAGAAATGAGCCGTAGTGCTGGCTATCCTCATAGCCGTGCACGACCGTATCGACTGCCGAGCCGAGCACATATTGCGTCACGCCATTGAGGGTCAGTCCCGAGACCGTGGCACCCGCGACAACGGTGATGGAGCCATCTGCCCCGGTTTCAGTTCCGGACGAGGTCTGTGAAGACGTTGAGGACATGGCGCGTGCATTCCTTGTCGGGAAAGGACAATACTCACGCCGCGTCCGCTGCGACCGGATGTCCGGATTTCAAGACTGTTGCTGTGGCAACCATAAACAGTCCGGTCCGGGAGATGTTGCAAATAAATCGTTAAAAACGCTTAGTACAAATGGATAGGAACCAAGCGTCATCCACTGTCGTTTACTTTAGTTTTGTTCCGGATATTCACGATTCTGTTTTTTCCGTGAACAGTCCGACCAGATCCGTCAGATGTCCGATCTCACGCAGTTTCAGTCCAGCGGGCGGCTTGACCCGCGCGGATGCTGCTGAAACGCGCCGGGGCAGAATCGCCTCGCCGAAGCCCAGCTTGGCCACTTCCTTCAGACGCAGATCGGACTGATTGACCTGCCTGATCTCGCCGGACAGGCCAACCTCGCCGAAATAGGCGGCGTTGGGGGATGTGGGAGTGCCCGTCGCAGCCGAGACAAGTGCCGCCGCCACAGCCATGTCAGCCGCAGGTTCGTTCACGCGCAGGCCGCCGGCGATGTTGAGATAGACATCCATATTGGCGAGTTTGAGGCCGCAGCGGGAGTCCAGAACGGCCAGCAGCATGTTCAGCCGCGAGGTGTCCCAGCCCACGACCGCACGGCGTGGCGCGCCATCGCCTGCCTTTGGTGACAGCAGGGCCTGGATTTCCAGCAGGACAGGGCGCGTCCCTTCCAGCCCCGCAAACACGGCTGATCCGGCAATATTGCCGCGTCGCTCCGCGAGGAACAGCGCGGACGGGTTGGGGACTTCGGTCAGGCCGATATCGGTCATGGCAAAGACGCCGATCTCGTCCGTTGCGCCAAATCGGTTTTTGGCGGCGCGCAGAATGCGGAACTGGTGCCCGCGGTCGCCTTCGAAATACATGACGGCATCGACCATGTGTTCCAGTACGCGTGGCCCGGCGAGGGACCCTTCCTTCGTGACATGTCCGATCAGAATCAACGCAAAGCCCAGCGTCTTGGCCAGACGGATCAGCTCGAATGCACTGGCCCGGACCTGTGAGACCGAACCCGGTGAGCTTTCCACACTTTCCAGCCACATTGTCTGGATGGAGTCGATCACCACGACCGTATGGGCCCGGTCCTGCTCAAGCGATCCGACGATCTCGCCGACATTGATGGAGGCTGCGAGATCCAGCGAGTCCAGCATTTTCGGGTCGCGGTCCAGACCCAGCCGCTGGGCACGGATGCGGATCTGGTCCACCGATTCTTCGCCCGAGACATACAGGACACGATGCCCGGACCGCGCCAGCGCGCAGGTCGTCTGGAGCATGAGCGTGGACTTGCCGATGCCTGGATCGCCGCCAACCAGCACGACGGAAGCCGGGACAAGACCGCCGCCCAGAACGCGGTCCAGTTCGGCAATGCTGGTCGTGATGCGCGGGGGCGGGCGGGTTTCGCCATCCAGCCGGACCGTCTGGAGACGTCCCGCGCTCAGTTTGCCAGTCTTGCGGGCCGTGGGCTCAACCGTTTCCTCGACCAGCGTGTTCCACTCGCCGCAGGCTTCGCACTTCCCATTCCATTTCGGATAGGTGGCGCCACAGTTCTGGCAGACGTAACGGGTAGTCGGCTTTTTGGCCAAGACGGATCTCTTCGGACTGAGGGGAACAAAGCCAGTATATAGGGAGTGCCGCGCTACTGATCCAGCCGGGGCTTTGCCCCGGCCCCCACCAAAGGTCGCGACCTTTGGAAACCTTCAGAATCAGGGTGCAGGGATCACGATCCCTGCCGGGCCTGGGCAGAGCCCGGACGCTTACTTGTCGGTCCGCAGGATCAGGCGTGCCAGAAGGCGGGACACCATGATGATCAGCAGAAAGCCCAAAAGCTGGATCAGCATGTTCGGATGGGCCGGTGGGTTGCGGAACATGATGAACAGCAGGGGCAGCGCGATCAGATAGCTCAGCCCGATGCGCTTCCAGATGACGGGATCGGTTTTGGGGAAGCGGGGCAGCAGGCTCATTTGCGCAGTTCCATGGTGATGGGGCCTTCGCGTCGGCCATGGGTGAACTGATCGACCATGGCATTGCCGGAATGCATGAGTTCGGACGCCTCGCCCTGCCAGATCAGCCGCCCGTGATAGAGCATGGCCGCGCGGTTTCCGATCCGCTGGGCCGAGGCCATGTCATGGGTGATCGCAATGGCCGTGGAGCCGAGCTTCTGTACGCAGTCCACGATCAGCCCGTCGATCACAGCCCCCATGATCGGGTCCAGCCCGGTCGTGGGTTCGTCGAAGAACATGATGTTGGGATTGCCCGCAATTGCGCGCGCCAGACCAACGCGCTTCTGCATGCCGCCCGAAAGTTCGGAGGGGCTGAGATCGCCGACGGACGGGTCCAGTCCGACCTGTTTGAGCAGGTCCCCGGCCATTTGCAGGGCCTGGGCGCGGGATGGGGTGGCGCCATTGCGGTCTGAATGTTTGGCGCGGATGCCGAAAGCGACGTTCTCGCCGACGCTCATGCTGTCGAACAGGGCCGCATTCTGGAAGAGCATGCCGATCTGTCGGCGCAGGGCGTCCTGCCGCGAACGGGAAGCCGTCAGGAGGTTTTCACCGTCGATCTCGATCGTGCCGGCGTCGGGTTCGATCAGGCCGAGGATGCAGCGCAGCAGGACGGATTTACCGGAGCCGGAACCGCCGATGATGACCATGGACGTCCCGGTCTCGACATCAAGGTCCACGCCATCGAGCACGATCTTGGAACCGAAGGCCTTGTGCAGGCCACGGATGCGGATCTTGGGCGTGCTTACGGGGGGAATGCTCATTGTGAGAAGAACAGGTCCGTCAGGAGATAATCGAACAGCAGCAGCAGGATGGAGGCGCCCACAACGGCAGCCGTTGTGGCAGAGCCCACGCCTTCCGCGCCGCCCCGGCTGTTATAGCCGTTGTAGCAGCCCAGCAGCGCGATCAGGAATCCGAACACCGCCGCCTTCACCAGCCCCACGACGACATCCATGGTCTTGAGTGAGTCCAGCGTGGCCGTAATGTAGGTCGAGGGCGAGAAGCCGAGCTTGGCGACCGAAACCGTGAAGCCGCCCATCACGCCCAGAATGTCGGCCACCAGCACGAGGCAGGGCAGTGCGAGCGTTCCGGCCAGCAGGCGCGGCGTCACGAGATATTTCATCGGGTTGGTGGAAAGCGTGGTGAGCGCGTCGATCTGGTCGGTTACGCGCATGGTGCCGATCTGCGCGGACATGGCCGCACCCACACGCCCGGCGACCATCAGGCCGGCCAGAACAGGCCCGAGCTCGCGCGTCACGGCGAGGACGACGATCCCGGCAATGGCGCTCTGAACATGATACTGTCCGAAGCCTACATAGGACTGGAGCGCGATGACGGCGCCGGAGAACAGGGCGGTCAGGGCCACGACGGGTAGGGAAAAGAATCCCGTCTCGATCAGGCTGGAAAAGAAGATGCGCCAGTAAAAGGGCGGTCGCACCAGATGCGACAGAGCCTCCAGCGCGAACAGGGCGAGAGCACCTGCCTGCTTGATAAGGCCGAGAGCGGCACGGCCAAGGGCCGCTATGGGGTCAAGAACGGCATTCACCCTTCAGCCCCTACCCTGCCAGCATCCGGACGTCAAAGTTTCCGTTGTTTTGGCCCCGTGTTCAGCAGGGTTCAGGCGCGGCGTCCATCAGCCCGTTCCAGGTCCCGGAACTGCCGCTCCAGACTGAAATCGGGCGATGTGACGAACTGCTCCATCAGGCCGAGCCGGCGCTCCATCCGGACCAGCCGGTCCTGAAGCCGTGCCAACGGATGACCTGGCGGGACGGAACGGGAGAAATCCTCGGCCGGTTCCGGCTGCTGGCGGCGGAAGCCCGTCACGGCATCCCGCATTACGGCCGTGGCGGTGGCAGCCGGAGTGTCCCGCCAGGCGGCGCGGTGCAGGGACCAGCTTCGCACGCCCTCGGCATATCCCGCAGCAGCTTTGTCCAGCGTGCTCCTGAACGGCAGGACGCCCGTCCGGCGATAGCGCCGGAAGAGACGCACGGCCCAGACGATCAGGGCAATTTTCAGCAGAAGGCCGATCAGTCCGTGGCCGCCGGAGTGATGCCGGGGATGGGCAGGGGCTTCGGAATCCACATCCGAATTCCCGAGCTGGATATGGAAGCTGTTAAAGACCTTTCGTGCCGTATCGGACAGGATCGCGGACGGATCGGGTGTGGTTGAGGTCGTGATCCGTGCGCCCGAGCTTTCGGTCACGGAGATCGTGCCGGAGCCGAGGGGGCGCTTCTTCAGCGTCTCGCTCACCTTCTGAAGCGTGATGTCACCGCTGCCCATGAGCGTCACATCCGCATCCCGCGTGCGGGTGTTCAGCACGATGTCAGCCGAGCCATAATCCCGGACCGTCAGGACATCCGTATCGCCCGGGCCGATCCGGATGTCGCCCGAGGACATGGCCGTCAGGTTCACACTGGCGGCGGCGATACTGTCGATATGCAGGTCACCGCTGGCAAGGTTCTGTACGGTCAGCCGACCCGTGACGTGCCGGACCGAGACCGTCCCCGAACCTTCCATGTTCAGGGTCAGGCCCGCGGCCTGATCGACCTCCAGATCGCCCCGCCCTGTGACGGCCGTCACCTCACCGTTGACGCCGCTGATGCGATACGTCGTCATGTTGTTTCGGGGAGACAGGATCTCGATACCGGTCTGAGCCGGGACCATGACGACGGCATTGTCCTGCGTTGAGCAGTCCCGTGCAGATGTCGTGAAGGTCAGCCGGTCGCCGTGTTTTTTCAGGCGGCCGCTTCCCGAAACGATATGGGCGTCTTCTCCACCCACGACGGACAGGCGGTCCAGGCATGTTGCGGGGATCACCAGCGTGCCGGAAGCAGCTAGGGGAGCTTCCAGTGAAGGCGGCGCGGGAGGAGCCGGTGGGGCCGGAGGCATGACCGCCGGCTCTGCGCAGGCCGTTCCCGGAAGGGCTGCGATGCCGCATCCCAGAAGCGCGATCAGGGCAAGACGCGCAGGCAGAGGCTGGCGCATGTCTTAGTCTCCCTGTGAGCCGTTTCCGGCAGCCGGCGGCGTGACCGTTGCGGGGTTTGCCGGTGTTGGAGTGACTGGTGGCGGGGGTGCAGGTGCCGGGGTGGTGGGAGCCGGCGTGCTTTCCGGCACGGGCGTGACGGTCGGCTTGGCGGGCGTTTTGCTGTCCTGTGGTGCAGGGGCGGCAGGAGCGGCAGGCGACGTCTGGGGCGCGGTTGGCGCTGCGGTCTGCGGTGCCGCGACCGGTGTGGATGCACTGGCGGATGTCGAAGGCGTTGCAGGCGCTTCCGTAGCGGGCGCGGTTGCGGCCGGGGGTGTTGTTGTAACCGGTGTACTGTCCGGCTGCGCGGCTTTCGCGGAAGGCGTGACGCTGGGGGCCTGCGGTACGGTCGGGCTTTCAGGTACGGATGGCGCCGTCGGTGCGGGAACCGGAGCTGGCGCCGGCACGACCGGTGCCGGGACGGTTGCGGCCGCTTCCGTACCCGTTGCGGGAGCCTGAACCGGAGTGGACGGCTGGGGGGCAGGTGTCGCGGGGACAGGCAGCGGGGCGGGGGGCGGCGGTGTCGGGCGGTAGATCACGCCGTTCTGCGCACCGACGCGTACGGTACCTTTGCCCGAGCGCACCATCGGTCCGGAAACCGCTTCGATATTGACCTCGCCCGTCCCGTTGGCCGCGACGGTCGCGACAGTCGCATGACCCAGAATGGTGGCGCTGGCCTGATCGGCCGTCACCAGCGTCAGGGCATCAATGCTGCTGCCGGAAAGGGTCATGGCCGCATTCTGCGTCAGCTGCGCCGAAAGGGCTGTGAGCTGGACGGTGTCGGCCGTCAGGGTCGAGGCTCCCGACGCCACGATCTGCGCCGCGCGTTCCAGGGACTTGATATGGACGCTGGAGGCGCCCTGCATGTTCAGGTCCAGCGACTGCGTGTCCTCGATGTCCATGGTCGTGGAATCGAGGCTGGCGTCGAGCGAGGCGAGCTTTCCCGTGATGACGAAATGCGTGTCGTGGCTGTCATGGATGGTCAGGCCGGTGTTCGGGGAAATGCTGATCGTCAGCTTTCCATTCGGCGCGCAGGCTTTTGTGGCGATGGAAATGCGGCTCTGCGCCTCTTCCTTGCCGGTGTGCATCGCGACCTGGGCCATGCTGCTCGAATCAAGGGTCGCCCCGTCCTTCATGGCGGGATCGACCACGACCCTGACCTGTCCGGTGCAGGGAACGGACAGGTCCAGGTCTTCTCCGGACAGGGTCATCCGTGCGGCATGGGCCGCAGGCGCCAGCAGGGCCACGCCCGCCAGCAGGGCCAGAAGCGCCGGGCGGGGGCCGGAAAAGAAGACGGGGCGGCGTGTCATCGTGCGTTCCTTGCTCTCCAGCCCGGGATATCCTCGTCGAGGATGCGTTCGAGCTGGTCGATCCTTTCTTCCAGACGCGTAGCATGGGCTTCGGCCTGTGTCAGGGCGACCTGAAGCATGGGATCGGGCCGACTGGTCGACTTATCTTTTGCGATGGATTTTATCGCGCCAACGACGAGGGCGACCATTGGCAGGCCAAAGATAAGCAGAATGGCGAGTGTGTCGTTATTCATTCCGGAGTTCCAGTGGCGGATGAATGATCAGCCTGCATTTTTCTTTTCGGCAACACGGCGCTTGAGGGCCTCGAACTCGTTTTCCACGACCGCATCGGTTTCGAGGGCTGCGAGTTCCTCCTGAAGCGACGGCCTGCCGGTGCGGCGTCCCAGATCATACGCCTCCGCCTTGCCTTCGAGTTCATCAAGAGCGCGTTCCACCTGATCGAAACGGTTCAGGGTGTCGTCGATGCGCGTGTCATAGAGCTTCTCGCGGGTTTTCAGACGGCCCTGTGCGGTCCGTGCGCGGATGGAGAGCGCTTTTTCGCGGGATTTGGCATCCGCAAGCTTGGCCTGGAGCTTGGAGATGTCGTCGTTCTGCTGGTCCAGCCCGTCGGAAATCTGGGCGATCTGCTGCTCCAGCGCCTCGCGGGACTGTTCGACGCTGTGACGGGCAGCAAGGGCGGCCTTGGCCAGATCGTCACGACCGCGTTCGATGGCAAGGCCGGCCTTGCGGTGCCACTCGTCTTCCTCATGCATCATGGTGCGGACGCGGCGTTCAAGCTGCTTGCGCTCGGCGATCGTACGGACGGCCTGACTACGGACCTCGACCAGCGTGTCTTCCATTTCCTGGATGACCAGGCGGATCATTTTCTGTGGGTCCTCGGCGGTGGCGAGAATCGCATTGAGATTGGAGTTCACGATATCGGCGAGGCGAGAGAAAATACCCATGATGCTTTCCTTCCTGTTGGAGAGACTTAGGACAGAATGCCTGCCCTTGTCAGCGATGCTGTTTTGAGGGTGTTATGAACTGAAGACCGGAACAGGGGCGTGAGAGACCAGAAAATGGCGAGAAGCACCGATATGGACGAGGTGCCGACCCCGATCGGGCGGGCTCCGGCATTTCTGGAGATGCTGGATCAGGTCTCCCGACTTGCGCCCCTGAAGCGGCCGGTTCTCGTGATCGGCGAGCGCGGGAGAGCTGGTGGCTGCGCGTCTGGCTCTGCTGTCGGACCGCTGGGACCGGCCGCTGGTGAAGCTCAACTGCGCGGCTCTCCCTGAAGCGCTGCTGGACAGCGAACTGTTCGGCCATGAGGCGGGTGCCTTTACGGGCGCGCAGAAGCGCCGCCTGTCGCGTTTTGAACGGGCGGATGGCGGCACGATGTTTCTCGATGAGATCGGCACTGCGTCGCAGGCCGTGCAGGAAAAGCTGCTGCGGGTGATCGAATATGGCAGTTTCGAGCGCGTGGGCGGCAGCGAGACCATTCGCGTGGATGTGCGGCTGATCGGGGCCACCAATGCCGATCTGCCGGCCATGGCGCGGGAGGGGCGCTTCCGGGCGGATCTGCTGGACCGGCTGGCCTTCGATGTCGTGAACATTCCGCCGCTGCGCGCCCGTCCCGAGGATATTCCGCTGCTGGCCGGGCATTTCGCCACCCGCATGAGCGCGGAACTGGGACGGAAGGTTTTCGCGGGCTTTACGGACCGGGCGCTGGCGCGCCTGCAGGCTTATGACTGGCCGGGCAATGTGCGCGAGTTGCGCAACGTGGTCGAGCGCAGCGTCTATCGGATGGATCGCCCCGAAAAGGCTCTGGACGAGATCGTGCTGGACCCGTTCGTGACGCCGGACTGGCAAAGCATGGCCGCGCCGGCTGCTGGTCCTATGGGGAGCGTAAGCATAGGCGAGGCGCTGACATTTCCCCGGGACTTCGGGGCGGATGTCCGGGCGCATGAACGCAGCCTTCTGGAAGCCGCCCTGCGCGAGGCGCAGTTCAGCCAGCGGCGCGCGGCCGAACTGCTCGGCCTGACCTACTATCAGTTCCGCCATCATCTGCGGCTGCACGGTCTGGCGGACAAGGAAGCCCGCAAGGCGCTGGGTGCAAAAGGGTGAGAGCATGTCCATGAAATCCCATGATGCATGAACCGTGCCAGATGGCGTTCAGAGGGATTTTCAGGCTGTCGAACCGGCTTTTTGCAGAAGCTATAATGGCGGAGTGGGCCATTATGTGGGGCGGGGCGCCATTTCGCCTGAGGGTGTCGGGACTGCGCCAGCGTTGACAGGTTTTTAACCGGCTTCCTATAGCCTTTCCCGCGGGCGCGTTCCGGCGTTTGTGTTTTCCGGGTCTGTCGCGTCAGGCTCCTGTCCAGAGATCGAGGTTCCGTGCCAGAAATTTTCCGCAAACGTCAGGCGGCCCTGCGGCGCGGCATTGATTTCAGTCAGGCCCGCTGCCTGGAAATCGGGGCGCTGACGACGCCGGTCCTGACGCGGGAAGAGTGTCACGTCCTTTATGCGGACCGGGTCGATACGGAAGGGCTGCTGCGTCAGTTTGCCTGGGACCCGGGCGTGACCCGTGACAATCTGGCTCCGGTAGATGTCGTCTGGCTCGATCGTCCCCTGAAAGAGTGCGTGGACGGGCTGTTTGATCTGGTCGTAGCGTCGCATGTGGGCGAGCATGTTCCGGATCTGATCGGCTGGCTGGCCGAGGCGTCCGAAGTGCTGTCGGCGGAGGGCGAAATCCGCCTGATGCTGCCCGATGCCCGTTTTTCCTTCGATGCGCTGCGACCGCCGACCCGCCTGGCGGATCTGCTGGTCGCCTGGATGCAGAAGCGGCGCACGCCGGATGCGCGTGACATTCTCGATTTCGCGCTGAACAAGGTGCGCGATTCCGAGGTGCGCTGTCAGGATTTTTACGAGGGGGTGAGTGCGCCCGGTGACATGACGGCGCAATTTTCCTTTGAAGAGGCGCTGGACTGGGTGCGTCCTGCGCTGTCCGATCCGTCACATTATGTGGATGTGCATTGCTGGGTGTTCACGCCGCGGTATCTTGCGGAACTGATGATCCCTCTGGCGCGGAACAATGTTCTGGATCTGGCGTGCGCGGGGTTTGAGGATACGGCGCCGCCGGGGTTTGAATTCGGGGTGTTTTTCCGGGTTGAGCCGGATGTTCGCCGGCGTGTGGAAAGCTGGGAGCGTATGGCGCGTGAGGCGGCGGATCCGCTTCCAGGGTCTGCGGCGGCGCGGCAGAAGGAAGTGGAACCGGCAGAAGAGTCTCGTGTTTTACAGGACGAACCCCCTCTGGACGGTTCGCACTGGCGGGAGCGTTTGCGGGGTCTTCCGGGAATGACGCGGCTGCGGCAGTCCGCGGCCTGGCGATATACTGCGCCTGTGCGACGGAGATTGCGCTGAAAAACGTGCGCTCAACGTGATATAATCACGAAACAAAAAAGTTATATCAAATAAAATAGTTTATTTTTGCGGATGATGCGCCTATGTCTCGGGGCGTGCCACGCAGGTGGCATGACTGATCTGGACACAGGTAGGTGCAGCGCATGCCTCTCTCACGGACGGAATTGGATCATCTCCGCCAGATCCCCGAAGACCGGGTGCTGGGGGAGACTCTGGATCTGCTGCGGGGACGCGTGGCTGTGATTTCGTCTTTCGGGGCGGAGTCGGCAGTTCTGCTGGATCTTGTGGCGCAGGCTGACCCTTCGGTTCCGGTGTTTTTCCTGGATACGAAGCGGCATTTTCCCGAAACGCTGGAATACCGTGACAGACTGTCCCGCAGGCTGGGGCTTTCGGATGTCCGGACCCTGTCTCCTACGCCGCAAGCACTGCATGACCGTGATCCACAGGATCAGCTCGCGGATTTCGACCCGGATGCGTGCTGTGCGCTGCGCAAGGTCGAGCCGCTGGATCTGGTGCTTCCGGATTTCGATGTCTGGATCACGGGGCGCAAGCGCAGCCAGTCCGCGACGCGGGCGGCGCTGCCGCTGGTTGATCCGCAGCCCGATGGCAGCGTGAAGCTCAACCCGCTGGCGGGCTGGGGCCCCGAGAAAATCGAGGCGCAGATGCAGCGCCGGGACCTGCCACGGCACCCTCTGGTTGCAAAAGGTTACACCTCGATCGGTTGTGCTCCATGCACAAGGGCGGTCAAGGATGGTGAAGATGGACGGGCGGGCCGCTGGGCCGGTCTGGCCAAGACGGAATGCGGCATTCACAGGCCGGCATGACTACGGAGCGGATAATGACGCAAACACGGATCCTGTCCCGGGATCAGTCCACCACCGGTTTGGCACAGCCGCGTATCATGGATGATCTGGACCAGCTTGAGGCCCAGAGCATTTTCATCCTGCGCGAGGCCTATCGCAAGCTGAAGCCCCTGTCCCTGCTGTGGTCGCTGGGCAAGGACAGCAACGTGATGGTCTGGCTGGCGCGCAAGGCGTTCATGGGGCATGTCCCGTTCCCGGTCATGCATGTCGATACCGAGAAGAAATTCCCGGAAATGTATGCCTTCCGCGACGAATATACGAAGAAGTGGAACCTGGACCTGCTGTTGGGCTACTGCCCGCCGGTTGAGGAAATCGACCCGTCCCTGCCGCCGGCTGCGCGCTCTGCCGCGCGCAAAACGGCCGGTCTGGCTGCGATGATCGACAAGCACAAGTTCCGGGGCGTTATTGCCGGTATCCGTCGTGACGAGCAGGCGACCCGTGCGAAAGAGCGTGTGTTCAGCCCGCGTGGTGCCGGGCATCGCTGGGACGTGCGCAACCAGCCGCCGGAGTTCTGGGACCAGTATGCCACGCCGTATGAAGACGGCATGCATATCCGCGTCCATCCGCTGCTGGCGTGGCGGGAGATCGACATCTGGCGCTATATCGAGCGCGAGGGCATTCCGCTGGTGGATCTGTATTTCGCCAAAGACGGCAAGCGTTACCGCTCGCTGGGCGATCAGGACATCACCAACCCCATCGAGAGCAATGCCTCCACCGTGGCGGAAGTGATTGCCGAACTGGAAACCAGCCGGACATCCGAGCGCGCCGGTCGTGCAATGGATCATGAGTCCGAGGACGTGTTCGAGCGTCTGCGTGTAGCGGGATATCTGTGAAAATGGGTGACAACATCGTGACCGAGAGCTTTTCGGAAACCCACCGCGCCGCAGCGACGCCCATCGTCATCGTCGGGCATGTCGACCATGGCAAGTCCACGCTGATCGGGCGCCTTCTGTACGACACCGACAGTCTTCAGGACGGCAAGCTGGCGCAGATTGTTGAGAGTAGCCGCAAGCGTGGTCTGGCGGTGGAGTGGAGCTTCCTGCTCGACTCCCTTCAGATTGAACGCGATCAGGGCGTGACCGTCGATTCCACGCGGATTCCGTTCCGTCTGGGCTCGCGTGAGTTCGTGATCGTTGATGCGCCAGGCCATCGCCAGTTCCTGCGCAACATGATTACCGGGGCCGCCGATGCGGAGGCCGCCGTGCTGGTCGTCGATGCCAAGGAGGGTGCGCAGGAGCAGACGCGGCGTCACGCCATGCTGTTGCGCCTGATCGGCATCCGCCATGTGATCGTGCTGCTTAACAAGTCCGATATTCTGGGCTTTGACGAGGCGCAGATCGTCAAGGTCGAGTCCGATGTGCGCCAGCTTCTGGGCCGCCTGGAAATCGAAGTCGAGGCTGTGGTGCCGGCCTCTGCCCGCGATGGCGACAACATCGCCAGCCGCTCCGAGCGTTCGCTCTGGTACAAGGGCCCGACACTGGTCGAGGCGCTGGCCAATGTGCCGCCGCCGGCTTCGCGTGCTGCGCTGCCGTTCCGGATGCCGGTGCAGGATGTCTATCGCTTTGACGGTATCCGCTACGTAGCGGGCCGGATCGAGCGTGGGACCGTTCGTGCGGGAGATCGTCTGAGCATCGGCGCGCAGGGCCAGGTTGCGACAGTGGCGGAAGTCTGCCGCTGGCATGCGCCGGAGCTTCCGGTCGCGGGTGCAGGTGAGTCCATTGCCCTGCGTCTGGAGCCGGATCTGGTGCCGGACCGTGGTGATCTGCTGTTCCCCGCCGATGACAAGGCTGCGGCCCCGGAGCGTTCGGCCCGGATCCGCACGCGCCTGTTCTGGCTGCGTGGCGAGCCTCTGCGCGTGGGCGAGAGCTTTACGCTGCGTCTGGCCACGGCCGAGCATGACGTGACGGTGGCCTCCATTGACGCTGTGGTCGATCTGGAAGACCTGACCCTGCGTGAAGGCGACAGCGTCCCGCCAGACGGGTTTGCGGAAATCACGCTGGCGGCGTCCCATGCGGTGCTGTTCGATCCGTTCTCGCCGGGATTTGGTGACGGGCGTGGCGTTCTGGTGGATCGTTACCAGCGCATCGTTGGTGGTGCGCCGCTGATTGGTCCGGCTGAACTGGCGGACGGTGAACATGCCATCCATCCCACGGCCAGCCGTGTGTCCGCTGCCCGTCAGGTGCAGGCGCGGGGTCACAAGAGCGGTGTGTTCTGGCTGACGGGTCTGCCGGGTTCGGGCAAAAGCACGGTGGCGCGCGCGGCCGAACTGGCGCTGTCCGAGCAGGCGATCAATGCAACAGTTCTGGACGGGGACACTCTGCGGGCCGGGCTGTGCAGCGATCTTGGGTTCTCGCCGGAAGACCGTCACGAGAACATCCGCCGTGCGGCGCATGTGGCGAAGATCCTGGCCGAAAGCGGGCAGGTCGTGATCGTGGCGCTGGTCTCCCCGCTTCAGGCGGACCGGGCACAGGCGCGGCAGATCGTGGGCGAGAACTTCCATGAAGTCTTCGTCGATACGCCGCTGGAAACCTGCGAAAAGCGGGATCCGAAGGGACTGTACGCCGCGGCACGTGCTGGAAAGATCCCGGAATTCACCGGCATTTCCGCGCCTTACGAAGCGCCGGTTTCTCCGGAACTGCGTCTGCCTGCGGACCGTCCGGAACAGGAGGCCATCAACACCCTGACGGCGTTTATTCTGCGGATTGTCCAGCCGTAAGACGGGCTTTCCCGGCGGCAAAGACGTCAGAACCCCCCTTTCCTGACGGGAAGGGGGTTTTTTCATGTCTGCCGTCTCAGGGATATGCCGAATGGCACACGAGAAAGTTCACGATAAAAACGAAAACCATAACTTTTGTGATGTTACTTTCCTGTTGTGGAGCGTTAACGCAGGCAGATTGTCTCACGAATAACGGCCTGCGGCTTCGCGGTGGAAGGTTTCACGATGCAGAACAGGAACGCGCACGGACGGTTGAGCGGACATGCCCTGACGAATTTCATTGCGACCATTTCGGCAACGGGAGGGCTGCTGTTCGGATATGATACCGGCATCATCTCTTCTGCCCTGCTCCAGCTTCGCAACCAGTTCCATCTGGATACGCTTGGGGCGGAAATCGTGACATCGGCCATCATTCTGGGTGCGCTGATCGGGTGCTTGGGGGCCGGGAGCATTTCCGACCGGATCGGGCGCCGGCGCACGGTCATGATCGCGGCGGCGCTGTTCCTTCTGGGGACGGTCGTTGTGTCCTCGGCGCAGAGTGTGGCTGTTCTGATCATTGCCCGTCTGATCCTCGGTCTGGCCATCGGCGCGGCGTCGCAGATTGTTCCGATCTATATCGCGGAAGTCTCGCCGCCGGAGCGTCGGGGACGGCTTGTTGTCGGCTTTCAGCTGGCGGTGGTTTTCGGCATCACGAGTTCTTTCGTGACCGGCTATCTGCTGCGGGATTCGAGCTGGCGGTTGATGTTCGGGATCGGGATGCTGCCTGCGCTGATCCTGTTCGTGGGCATGGCGTTCCTGCCCAACAGCCCGCGCTGGCTGGCCCTGAACGGGCAGATCGAAGAAGCAAGGGCGGTTCTGCGGCGTGTGCGTCTGTCCGATGAGGCGGCGGACCGGGAACTGGAGGAAATCATTGAAAACCACGATGTGCAGGCGCCGTGGTCTGAACTGGCAAAGCCCTGGGTGCGGCCTGCGCTGACGGCTTCCGTGGGGATTGCGCTTCTGTGTCAGTTCACGGGCATCAATGCCGTCATGTATTACGCGCCGACGATCTTTGCCGATGCCGGTTTCGGGCAGGATTCCGCCCTGCTGACCTCTGTGGCCGTCGGTGTGGGCATGGTTTTTGCGACAGTGTTCGGGGGCTGGGCTGTTGATACCTGGGGGCGGCGGACGCTGCTCCTGCGGATGCTGCCAGGCGCCGTGGTGGCGCTTGCGGTTCTGGGGACGACGTTTGCGATGCATCTGACCGGCGGGATCGGGGCATGGATCACGGTTGCGGCCGTCATGGCCTATACCATTTTCAATACGGGAAGTCTGTCGGTCGCCATCTGGCTGGTGGGGGCGGAAGTCTATCCGCTGTCCTGCCGTGGCAAGGGCATGAGTCTCGTGGCCGGAAGCCACTGGGGGGCGGATCTGCTGATTTCCCTGACCACGCTGTCGCTCGTGCAGATGCTGGGCGCGGGGTGGACGTTCTGGCTGTTTGCTGGCGTCAACGCCTTCGCATTCTGGTTTGTGCTGCGTTATGTGCCCGAGACCAAGGGTCAGTCCCTTGAGGAGCTGGAGCGACGGCTGCGGAACGGGACGTTTGCGCCGGTGGATCGTGCGGTGGCCCGGTCCGAAGCCCGGGCCCGGTAAGGTGCGCTCTCAGGGCCGCCCGATCGAACGGTAATCGAACCCGGCCTCGCGCATGAGGTCGGGGCTCCAGATGTTGCGCAGATCCGCGATGGCGTTGCCGCGCATGGCGCTCCGAAGGCGCGCCGGATCAAGGGCGCGGAACATGTTCCATTCTGTCAGGACGACCACGATGTCGGCGTCCTGTGCGGCGTCCAGCGCATCGTCGCAGTAGCGTACGCCTTCCGGCAGGAGAGTGCGGGCCGCTTCCATGCCTTCGGGATCGAACACCTGAAGGACGGCGCCTGCTTCATGCAGGCGAGTGAGGATGGGCAGGGACGCCGCTTCGCGCATGTCGTCCGTGTCAGGCTTGAACGTCAGGCCGAGGATGCCGACGGTCTTGCCCTCAAGGCTGCCGCCCGCCTGCGCGATAATGCGTTCAGCCATGCCGGTCTTGCGGGCTTCGTTGATCGCGACCGTGGCTTCGACCAGTTTTGTGGGGGCGCCGGCATCCTGTGCAATGGCGGTCAGGGCGCGGGTGTCCTTGGGGAAGCAGGAGCCGCCATAGCCCGGACCAGGGCTAAGGAAGCGGCTGCCGATCCGCTGGTCGAGGCCCATGCCGCGTGCGACGTCATGGATGTTGCCGCCGACTTTCTCACACAGATCGGCCATCTCGTTGATGAAAGTGACCTTCATCGCGAGGAAGGCATTGGCGGCGTATTTGGTCAGTTCCGCCGTTTCCAGATCCGTCAGCACGATCGGGGCCTGAATGGCCATCAGCGGGCGGTACAGCTGTTCGATGAGGGCCTGGGCGCGGGCGCCTTTATCCGGTCCCGAACGGTCGATCCCGACAATGACGCGGTCGGGACGCATGAAGTCGTCGATCGCGTTGCCTTCGCGGAGGAACTCCGGATTGGAGGCGACGTCGAAGGTCAGGTCCGGGCGTGTCTGGCGCAGGATGCGGGCAACTTCGCGACCTGTGCCGACGGGAACCGTGGATTTCGTAACGACCAGCAGATCCGTTTTCGCAGCTCGGGCAATTTCTCCGGCTGCGGCGTAGACATAGGTCAGGTCGGCATGGCCGTCGCCGCGTCGCGTCGGGGTGCCGACGGCGATGAAGACGGCATCGGCGTCACTCATGGCGGCGCCGAGATCATCCCCGAATGTCAGGCGACCGGCGTCGACATTGCTGCTGACGAGAGTGTCCAGCCCCGGCTCGTAGATGGGGATGCGACCGGCATTGAGGGCCTCAAGCTTTCTGGGGTCCCGCTCCACGATGGTGACGTCGGCTCCGAACTCGGCGAAGCAGGCGCCTGAGACAAGACCGACATATCCGCCACCGACCATTGCAATACGCATATCTGGACCCTCTTCCTACGGTGCGACGTGCATAGCCGGGGGCTGGATGAGGTGCAAATTAGCGTCAGCGTGTGGGGCGGGCGCAGGCGTTGGAGGCCGCGAAACCCTGCAGGGCGGGGGAAGGTTCGTGACCTCGTTTGAATCCGCGAGCATGTTCCGGCCTTCCTTCGACCATCTTGCGAGAGAAAGGACCGGGGCGTCGAAACGGCCACTGACGCGGACGGGAACATCCAGGGCAAAGAAGCTGGTCGAGAAGGGGCGGCTGGCAAAGACGAGATCAAGCCATCTGCGGTTGAGATCGAAATCCGCCTTGGCCGCGATGGTGCCCGCGCCGGTGCGCAGACGCAGCGGTACGACGACACCGATACCCTGATGCATCTGCAGGACGCCGAGCAGGCAGGTGATGGGGGTGACGCCCTTGGCGTGGCGGAAGAGCAGACGCAGATCCATCGAGGCGGCCTCGACGATCTCACGTGCGATCTCGCCCTTTTCCATGCTGACGGCTGCGGTGAGGTCGGCGCGGCTCATGGCTTCGTTGAGGGTGTGGACGTTGTTTGCGCTGGCGATGATGCGAAAGCTCAGACTGCCATTGACCGGAACGGGAGCGAGGCCCGCAACGCGGCGCAGGCGGTCGATGTCGCCATGGGTCAGGGCGAGTTCGGCGGCGATGCGGGAGGATTTCCCGTCAGCTTCAATATGTCCGTTGGCGCTGAGTGAGGCACCGACATAGCCAAGGCGCAGGACCGGGACGTCGATACGGTTGGGGATCTGGGCGGCCTGGATCTTCAGGTTCGCAAAATCGAGTTTGTTGTAGATTAGCTGTTTGGCGGCGAGATCGAAATGGACCAGCGGGTCCGGATCGGGTGGGGTCAGAAGCAGCAGGTCTGCGTGGAGCGTGGAGGGGCTTTTCTTGCTGCCTTTGGCTCCGGGAGGTGCGAGGATCGGCATCAGGCCGTTGATGTCGAGGCGGCCGAAACCGATCTTTGCCGTCACGTCATCGGGTTTGCCATGGCTGCCTTCGACAAGCGTGAAGTCGCCGTCTTCCATCGTGCTGGTCTGGATGGTGCCGTTCGCCTTGCGGAAATGCCAGTCATTGCCGGAATGGCTGAAATCGCCGGACAGGGTCAGTTTGACGGGGGCATGATCGCCCTTGATTCCAGCGACGTTGAACAGCGTGTCGGATGTGGGTGTGGTGACGGTGGTATGGCCTTCGACGCCGTCGAAATTTGTCGGGTCCGTCAGGGTGCCGGTGAAGTCCGAGGTCATGTCCCCGGATGTGACATGGGCCTTGGTGCCGTAGGGGCGCTGTGGCGTTTTGCGGAGGTCGCGGATCGGCTCCATTTCGGCGGAAATCGCGATCGGGGTGCCGTTATAGGCGCCGCTCAGGGTCATGGTGAGCGGGCTTGTATCGCTGGTTGAGGCGAGTTCGACCCCCCCGAGGGTGGCCTTGTAGGATGCACCATTGGCCGAGCGGTAGGTCACGTCGCTGTCGAGGATCGTGACGTTGCGCAGCCCCGGGGCGCTGTGCAGATCGGGCGGCGCATCCGCTTTGGCCTGTTGTTCGGGGGTGAGCGGGGGGCGCGGGTCGTTCTGATGGGGGCCGAAGCGCCAGTTGGGCAGATGCGCCGGTGTGCGCTCGAACAGGCCCGAGAATTTCGAGATGACGATGTTGCGGGTCTCGGGCGGACCCCAGATCAGGGAGGTCAGGCGGACCTGTGCGCCGAGATGACCGAGCGTCATCATCTGCGGGCGCGTGCCGCTGGCGATGTTGGCGACGGAGACGTCATCCGCTTCGATCGTCAGCCAGGTTCCGGGATGAATGTGCAGGGCGCCGATATGGACAGGACGGTCCAGCTTTTTTTCCAGCTTCGCGGTGGCGAATGCGGCGAGGTCCTTGTGGTCGATCCAGATCCATCCTGTGCCGAACAGGGCCAGGAGAAGAACGGTAAGGGACAGGATGGAAACCAGGAACCAGCGCAGCAAGAGACAGTCTTTCAGGAAGTCTTCAATGTGGCCGGACAATACCGGTATGATTCACAAAAGGAAACTCCACCAGAAAGACTGGAATCTCTTGAAAGGATCGACAGAAAGATCCTTGTTCTCAAAACTCCTGTAACTTCCGGATTTCAATAAGAGAGGCTGTGTTACTGGAAGGTATTCCTGAATTTTTCGACGGCATGCAGGGCGCAGGCTTCGTCCTTGTCTCCGCCGGGAGCGCCGGATACGCCCAGCCCGCCAAGAATGGCGTGGTCACTTGTGCGGCGCAAGGTGACGCCACCGGGAACGAACAGGACTTCAGGAATGGTGTTCAGGGCGCCGTTTGCGGGGCCGGTGACGCCTGCGGCGATCAGTTCGCTGGTCGTGTTTTTGTTGAAGGCCAGACCATAGGAATAGGCCGTATAGGCCTTGCGGTAGGCCACGGAGAGCGATTGCAGGGGGACGGTGTCACCCTTGATGACGGCCTGTTCATGCCCACTCGTATCCACGACGGTGGCGGTCACGGAATAGCCCTGTGCAGCGCAGATGCGGACGGCTTCGGAGGCCAGGGCCGCAGCGGTGGACCAGTCGAGTTTCTGGCTTGTGACGATGTGGGAGCTGGCAGCGGGCTGGGCAAAGGCGGCGGGGCAAAGGAAGGCCACTGCGAGTGCTGCTGCGGGAAGGAGCGGTTTTGCGTTGGGGAGCATCAGCCGGTTCTCTCGTTATGGAACGGGAAGCATGCTGTCTGCAGGGCGTGGGCCGCAATAAGGAAAGCGGATGTGCACGCAATGGTGTTGGGTAAAAGTGCCTCTCCCGGACCGGGGGCCGGAAGAGGGTAACGGGTACGGTTTAGAAAGCGGCCTGGATACGGGCTGCGATCGAGTTTCCGGTGCGGCCGGCGGTGTTGGTGGCCTGGTTGCTGCGGGACACGATGAAGTGGCTGTAGTCCAGCATCAGGCGGAAATGACGGTTCGGGTACCAGTTCAGACCGCCGGTCCAGACGGTCTGCTGACCGCCGCGGATGACGTTCTTGGAGTTGGCGTCGTTGAGGTTGCTGTTGAGGTCGATGACGCTGTAATGGCCGACGACTTCAAGTGCACCCCACTGGTTGAGGGCCGGGTTGAACTCTTCGGAAGCCTTCACGCCCGGAGCGCCGAACGCGCCTTCCTTGATGTTGTACATGCGCGGGTTGCCGAACAGGGTGTAGGCGGCGGAGCCGTACCAGCCCTGGAAGCTGGCGGATTTCAGGCCCGGAGCCGAGCGCTGGACGCCAACGTGATAGTACTCGCCCTTGACGATCAGGCGACGCCAGCGAAGACCCAGTTCCGGACCCGCGGCCCAGACCTGCGAGGCGTTGCTGATGGTGCCCGTAGCGGCGAGGTTGGCTTCGCCGATATCGAACTCCGGACGCTGTCCGAAGGACGTGGACCGGGTGCAGTGGTTGGGGTCGGAGCCTGTGTTACAGGCCACCTTGAAGGCGGAGATGGCAGACGCACCGACATGCAGGTCCACGTCCTTGGTGACGACCGGACGGCCGGCAACGCGAAGGGTGGCGCCGGTCTGGCTGTCGACCGTGGAACCGCTGCCGCCACCATAATAGGTGGAGCTCATGTCAGAGGCGTTGCGATGGCCCCATTCCTGGCCCGTGAAGTAACCGGCAACCCACCAGCGCTTCTCGTAATGCAGGCCGCCGACGCTGAAGCGGGCATCGCCTGCGGCGATGTTACGCACCATGTCGGTGATGCTCGGACGCTCGAGCGTGAAGAAGTCGTTGGAGCTTTCGGAATCTTCCTCGGTCACGCGCGGCTGGAAGTAACCGACGGTCAGGACCGTGTTGTGCAGACCCGTGTAATTCAGGTTGCCTTCATAGAGGCCGACATAACCGTCGTTATGATTGGCGCCGAAATCGGGTGTGACGGCCGCGACCCAGTTCTTGTAGCGGAACATGAACGGAATACGCAGACGGCGCTGGTTGGACGTGAAGCCGTTGAAGGCGCCACGGCTCTCGCCGGCGCGCGGTCCGGAATTGAAGAAGCCGCCGAAGTCTTCATGATAGGCGAGGCCGATCGACAGGGCGTAGGCGCCGTCGGAGGACTGGATCGTCGGGCGACCGCCCGGGAAGCCCACCTTGATGCCGCCGACCGTGACTTCCTCGTCCTGCGCAGTGGCGCGCTGGAAGTCGGACCAGGAAGAGACGTCCGCGCGGTCTGACGGCGGACGGCCATCATCGGCGCCGGCCTTTGCCGGACGGACGCTGATCAGCGGCTGCGCGGCGGGGCGCGGCTGGCCGATATAGCGGCCACGCTGGGCATAGGGGTTGTTTTCGGCTTCTTCCCGCTGGCGGGCCAGAACGGCGCGGGCGCGTTTGACTTCCTCGGCATGCTCTTTCTTCATGGTGGAGAGCTGTGCCTGCATGGCCTGGATCTGCCGTTCCATGATCTGCATCTGGTCGGCGGCCCGGGCATGGCCACAAAGAGGAAGAAGTGAAACCAGGGTCGTTGTGGCCAAGAGGGCCGTGGTCCGGCGGAAAGAAAAAACCATTGCTGCGGTGCGTCCTTCTGGGGAGGGCGTGTGTTCCGCAGTTCAGGTATCTGATTCGCATTTTGAAATAATGGGAAGGTTTCATGACGGGAATATGACAGTTCTATGACACTGTATACTGTTATCCGCAGAAAACTGCGGATTTCGAATTATGTATGTCAGTTTTGTTGCGAGAGCCGTCTGAACCGGTGGCTTGCGGGAGTGGGGGTGTGACATTTCGGCACTCCCCGTGTCCGGAAGGTGTCATGAAACTATCACGCATGCCCTACTGTTTCTGTTTTGCGGTCAGCGTTACTAAGGACGCAGTTTTCACGCCCCATAAGGGATTCCCATGATCAAGAGCAGAGCTCCGCTATTCGGTCTTCTCGTCGCCACGGCCCTTGGCACGGCTGCCATGACCCCGTTCGTGTCGTCGGCGCAGGCTGCGGACATCACGGGCGCAGGGTCCAGCTTCGCCGCACCGATCTATGGTGCGTGGGGCACGGCGGCCAAGAGCCAGGCCGGTATCGCCGTGAACTACCAGAGCGTGGGCTCCAGCGCCGGTCAGGATCAGGTCATTGCCCGCACGGTTGACTTCGGTGCCTCCGACAAGCCGATGAGCGGTGACCGTCTGGCCAAGGAAAAGCTGTACCAGTTCCCGACCGTCATGAGCGGCATCGTGGTCGTGGCGAACGTGCCGGGTATTGCTCCGGGCCAGCTCCGTCTCGATGGCCCGACGCTGGCCGGTCTGTATGACGGCGAGATCACGACCTGGGATGACGACCGCATCAAGGCCCTGAACCCGGGTCTGAAGCTGCCGGACACGGATGTCGCGCCGATCCACCGTGCCGATGGTTCGGGCACGAGCTACGTCTTCACGTCCTATCTGTCGCAGGTTTCCCCGACCTGGAAGCAGAAGCTCGGTGCCGGCACGTCCATCGCCTGGCCGGGTGGTTCGGGCGCACGTGGTAATGACGGCATTGCCGCCATGGTGCGTCAGACGGAAGGTGGCGTGGGTTACGTCGAGTATTCCTATGCCGCGCAGAACCACCTGAACATCGCCCAGATGAAGAACCACAGCGGTGCCTTCGTTGCCCCGACGTTGGCCAGCTTCGCGGAAGCCGCCAAGGCTGCTGACTGGGCTCATGCCGATCACTATGCGGTGAACCTGCTGGACACGGATGGCGCATCGTCCTGGCCGATCGTGACGGCAACGTTCGTTCTGGTGCCGGTTGATGCGGCCCAGAAGGAGTCCGGCAAGGCTGTGCGCAACTTCTTTACGTGGGGTTTCCAGCATGGTGACGCGGACAATGCCCGCCTCGACTATGTCGGTCTGCCGCAGAACGTGAAGACGGACATTCTGGCCAACTGGCCGAAGTAAGGTCTGCGTCTCTGTCTGGAATGAGGAATGGCTCCTGAATTCGGGGCTGGTCAGTCCGGACAAAAAGGCGTTGAGTATGGAAACGGGCTTCTCCAGCAGGGGAAGCCCGTTTTCGGTTTTCTGCTCTGTCCAGTCATGGTGTCTGCGTGTCCGTTACGTCGCTGTCCGAAGAGACCTCCCCCGCGGGGATGAATGCCCTGACCCGTGTGCTGATCGGTGTGATCTTCATTCTGGGGCCCGTTTCGACAGACATGTACCTGCCGGCGTTTCCGGCCCTGGAGCATGATCTGGGGCATGGGCCCGGATCGGCGCAGCTGACACTGACGGCATGGCTGGCAGGGCTGGCGATTGGACAGTTCACCCTGGGGCCGCTCTGTGACCGCTATGGGCGCAAGCTGCCGCTTCTGTGCGGGCTGGTGGTCTATGCCCTCGCCTCTGTCGGGCTGGCCCTGACGACCAGTTTCCATATGTTCTGTGTGCTGCGTTTCATAGCGGCTCTGGGCGGTGCGATCAGCTCGGTCGCGCCGCGCGCCATGGTGCGCGATGTGGCGACCGGAGCGGCGGGTGTGAAGCTCATGTCGCAGCTTATGCTGATTTTCGGGCTGGGGCCGCTGCTGGCGCCCTCGATCGGGAGCTTCCTGCTGGATCTGGGGAACTGGCGGCTGATTTTCTGGGCGAATGTCGCTTTTGGCGTCGTGATGTTCCTCGGCACGCTGTTTCTGCTCCCGGAAACTCTTCCGATGGAGCGGCGCTTTGCTCTGCCGGTCAGCGGCATGGCGGCGCGTTACCGGGACCTGTTGCGGGAGCCGCTGTTCTGCTCCGCGGTGATGGTCGTGAGCTTCGGGACGTTCACGATGTTTGCCTATCTGTCCAACGCCCCGGCGCTGTTCGAGAACATCCTGCATTTCTCGCCGCATCTGTTCGCCATTTTCTTCGGACTGAATGGGGTCGGCTTCATTCTTGGCTCGCAGATCAATGCACGGCTGGCCAACCGGTTCCTGTTCACGCGGGTGATGGAAATCGGGATGCTGGCGGTGCTGGTGTTCTGCGTGCTGGCCGTGGCGGTGTGTCTGAGCGGACTTGCGGGACCGCAGGATCCGTGGATCCTGTGCGCGCTGATCTGGTGCACGACATTTTCGTTGGGCTTCATCGGGCCGAACGCGGGCATTCTGGCCCTGACGCATCACGGGCATCAGGCGGGCGCGGCTTCGGCGCTGATGGGAACGATGAACTGGACGATCGCCGGTCTGGCGGGAGTCATGATGTCGTTTCTGCCGACGCACTGGGTCGGGTCGACATCGATCGGCATGCTGGTCGGGATCAGTTGCTGTTGGCTGTGCGATCTGTGGCGCCGCCGGCTTGATCCGGAAACCTATCTCTCTGTCCGGCACTGAGCGCGGTCCGCGTCAGCCGGGAGATGAAAAGCGGGACGCCCGGCACGAAGGCCGGGCCTGTCCCGAGATAACTGGGATCAGCTCTCGGAAACGCGGTCGGAAGCAACCGTAGCAATCATCAGCGCGCCGATCATCGGAACGAAGGCAACCATCGAGAACTGTGCGAGCAGGCTGGTGGGAAGGCCGATCAGGTGGATCAGGGTCATGGACGTCATTTGGAAAATCTCCGTGTGGTTATCTTTGCCGTTTTGCGGCGTGCAGCGGGAGAAACTCCAGAATCGGGGTCCAAAGCAACAAATACAGATGCAGGGTCAGCCCTGCATTCCGTGCATAAATGCCTTTTAAACTTTTGCCTTCTTTGCAGAGACGCCGTTTTTGTTCCCGCCGGGCTATTATTTCGCTTTTGTTAAAGTAAAGCGGGATGCGCTTGCAGATCAGGATTTCTTGCGGGAAAGAGTACCGTTTCGGGTAGTTTTTGAAATAAAATTGCGCGGGAGGCTATTCCGCGTCGAGGCTCAGATCGGTGTCGCGACGCAGTCCGTGCCAGCTCAGCAGGGTGTCGGCGAGGAAGAACATCAGCGATCCGACGGTGCAGGCGAGAGCTATGCCGAAAAGTGCGAGCAGCCATGCTGACGTCGAAGCGTCCCGGATCGAGCCAACAAACAGCGCCATGGCCGCGCCGCAGGTCGAGGCGCCGCCGATCGCGTTGAGGAGAATCGCGGCATCCAGCACGAAGACGCGGCGGTGCAGGCGGGTCTGCTGGGTTTTGAGGCGTTCGGGGCTGTCGACGGGATCGACCGGGATATCGTCCGTTTTCGGGCTGCCGAGTTTCTTGCGCACGTCTTCGAGATGATCGGCGACGCGGGCCAGGCGTGTGTTGAATACGTTGATGAGGGTGCCGATGCCCGACAGCATGAAAACGGGGGTGAGCGCGACCTGGATCAGGTGGGCGGCGCTGTCGACGGGATCGGGATCATAGGAAATCGGGAAAGCCATAGCGTCTTATACTGCATGATCCGTTTCCGGAAAGACCGGAAGCCTGCAATCCGGGCTCTGGAAAAGGCGCCCCAAGATGGAGTAGGGAAGGGCAGCCATTGCCAGAGGTGTTCCGGCCCGGATGTTCAACCTGTCTCGCCTGTCCCGTCATATCGTCCTGTTCTGCGTCGGGATGGGTCTGTCTGTCCCGGTTGTGCAGGCGCAGGGTATGGCCGGCGAGGGCGCGCATTGCAGCGGTCTGGCGCTTCAGGCCGAGTTCGCCTGCCGGAGCTGGACCGAGGTGGCGCAGGATGTGAAGGCGGGGACGGATACGGTCATCATTCCTGTGGGCGGAACCGAGCAGAGCGGCCCTTACATGGCGGTCGGCAAGCATAATGTGCGGGCGCAGGTTCTGGCGGACGCAATTGCGGTTCAGGCCGGGCATACGCTGGTGGCCCCTGTTGTGGCCTATGTGCCCGAGGGCTCGACGAGTCCGCGCACGTCTCACATGAAGTTTCCGGGCACGATTTCTGTACCGCCTGCCGTGTTCGAGGGGCTGCTCAAGGGCGCTGCGGAGAGTTTCCGTGTTCAGGGTTTCCGGCGGATCGTGCTGCTGGGCGATCATGGCGGATACCAGTCTTTCATGGCGCAGGTGGCGCAGGAGCTGAACCGGGCCTGGAAGGGTCAGGCAGCCGTGCTTTATCTGCGCGATTATTATGAAGTCGTTCCTCACCAGTATGCCGATGCCCTGCGCGCGCAGGGCCATGCGGCCGAGGTGGGGCTTCATGCGGAGCTGAGCGATACGTCGCTGATGCTGGCGGTCGATCCGTCGCTTGTGCGTCAGGATGCGTTGCGCGCGGCTCCGAAACCGGGTGCGGCCGATGGCGTCTATGGTGGCGATCCGCGGCGCGCATCGGCCGGGCTCGGCCGGATCGGCACGGACATGCAGATCCGGACCGCGGTTGCGGCAATCCAGTCTTTCCAAAGGAGCCATCCATGACATTCAAGACTCCTCTTCTGGTGGCGATGACGCTGCTGGGAGCTGCCGCGGCCCATGCGCAGGAATACTCCCCGAGTGCGCCGATGGTGCCGGTGCCGGCCGATGCGTCCGCTCCTGTTGCGGCGCCGGTCGCGGCCTCCGGCATCCAGACGATCCCGGGCATGCCGCCGGTCATCGACCCGAAGAACATCTACAGCGAGACGACGCCGTCCCACATTTCGCCCGCGATCGCGCAGGACCCGGCCCGCGTCTATGTGCCGAACCTGCGCGGGGACAGCGTATCCGTCATTGATCCGGTGTCCTTTCAGGTCGTGGACACGTTCCCGGTCGGGCACTCGCCTCAGCATGTGGTGCCGTCCTGGGATCTGCGGACGCTGTGGGTGACGAATAACAGCGAAGGCCGTCCGGACGGGTCGCTCACGCCGATCAATCCGGCGACGGCCAAGCCCGGTCCGTCCATTGCCGTGGATGATCCGTACAACATGTATTTCACGCCGGACGGGAAATACGCCATCACGGTGGCCGAAGCGCACAAGCGTCTGGACTTCCGCGATCCGCATACGATGGAGCTGAAGGGCTCGGTCGAGACGCCGGAATGCAAGGGCGTCAATCACGCCGATTTCTCCATCGACGGCAAATACGCGATCTTCACCTGCGAGTTCGGCGGTTATGTCGCCAAGGTCGATACGGTGAACCTGAAGATGATCGGGATGCTGAAGCTGTCCAAGGGTGGCATGCCGCAGGACATTCTGACGGCGCCGGATGGTCACAAGTTCTATGTGGCGGACATGATGGCGGACGGCGTGTTTGTTGTGGACGGGGACTCGTTTACGGAGACCGGCTTCATTCCCACGGGCATCGGCACGCATGGCCTGTATCCGAGCCGTGATGGCAAGCTGATGTATGTCGCTAATCGTGGTTCACACCGCATCCATGGTCCGAAGCATGGGCCGGGTGGCGTGTCGATCATTGATTTCGCGACCGACAAGGTCGTCAAGACGTGGATGATCCCCGGTGGCGGCAGCCCGGACATGGGTAATGTCAGCGCGGACGGCAAGCTGCTCTGGCTGTCGGGGCGGTTTGATGACGTCGTCTATGCGATCGACACCGATACGGGTGCGATGCGCAAGATCCCGGTCGGTGCAGAGCCGCATGGTCTGACGGTCTGGCCGCAGCCGGGACGCTACAGCGTCGGGCATACGGGCATCCTGCGGTAAGGTCTGCGGGATTGATGGATCGGGAAAGGGAGGCAGATATTCTGTCTCCCTTTTTTATTGGGCGTGGCTTTACAGGTAGTTGGGGCGGCAGACGTTGAGGGCCTGTAGGGCAATCTCTCCGAACTCCTGATTGCTGGCATTGAACGACGCGTGGAAGACTTTTCCTTCGTTTTCGTTCGTGTACCAGGCTGAATGACTGGTTCCTCGTCCCTTTGAAGCGGCAAACCGCACCTGATCTGTCTGTTCGCATTCCCACTGGATAAAGACCAGGGCCGACTTGGTCTGCGCATCGCGCCAGTCCTTGAAGCCGTATTTTTCCCGAACCCGGCCCCAGAATTCCATGTAGAGCGGGCCGGATTTCTTGCTTTCCGCAGCCATCTTGTCTCGCGGAAGCGGATCTTCGTTCCATTCCATGACAAAATCACCGCTTGTCTCGAGGGCTTTGCGGAGGTTCTCGCCGATCCATTCCGGCGTGGCGTCCTTGCGGTCAATGAAGGTTGACCATCCGGTGACCGAGAAGAAACTTCCTCCCCGGTTATCCATCGAAATCACCGCAACGTACTTCCGGGTCCGGATCAGGTGAGCATATCGTGTGATGCCGTTTGCGCCTGGAGCGATCATGCTCATCATCCTGAAATCTATGGCTTTCTGGGTGCCAGAGATACGGCTGTCCGCCCAGCAGCCCTGGCCGCGCGTACTTTACGGTCTGTTGGCGCTGGAGGATTTTCTGGAAAAGAGACGATCGATCGCGGGGCCGATGAAATAGCCGATGATCCCGGTGATGAGGACGGAGGGCCAGGCCCAGCCGGCGTAATCCTTGAAGAAATCCTGATTTTCCAGATAGGTCATGACGGCGATGTCGATCAGGACGAGGGTCCACAATGTCGTGGACAGGAAGGGCTGGAGCCATGCGTGGCGGACTGTACGGGTCATGGGGCCTCTCCGGGTTACGAGATCGAGACGTGGAAGACGAAGATCATCCCGCAGATGAAGGCCCCGAGCAGCGGAAGCCAGCAGGTGTGCAGGTGGTTGTGGTCGTCCATGTAGGAATAGGCCAGCGCGAGCGCCACATAGACATGCGCGAACACGAGCCCGAGGACCATTCCGATGAAACGTTTTTTCAGGACCTGCTCTTCCTGGCGGTTCTTCTCGGCCAGGGTGGCGGGATCTGGCGTGGCCATGGGAGTATCGGTGGGTGCGGCCGTGGTGGTCTTCTGATCGGGTTCGGACGGCTCTGATGAGACCAGGACTAGAGACATCGCTGGATTCCTTGGCATGATCCTCGCCGTTTGGCGGGCGATGCGGGGCCACAGGAAAATCGGGCCGGGAAATCGTCTGCGTGGCAGCGGTGAGGAGGGTTCTCGATAATATGAAGACAGGATGATCCTGTCGGAACCTTAAATCAAGACTTTATTTAATTGATTAACAATTATGGGCGAAGCATGTCGGAATGACATCGCTCCGCCCATGGGCCGGTCTGGAGGTCAGGCCGGTGCGTTGCCCTCCGGCTTGCCGTTGTCCCGGGCCGTTTCTGGCGCGGGATTCTGGACGGTCGGTGGTGTCGGAGTAGCAGGAGCGTCATTGGCCGGAGCCGGCAGGGTGACGTCTGCGGTGATGCACATGGCGTTGCCCGGGGGCGTCGTGAAGTAGGACGTGCCGGTGTAGAATTTGACGTTTTCTGCGGCCAGCAGGTTGGTGATGCGACGGTAGAACTCGCGCTTGACCTTCCATTTCATCATCGGAGTCGTGCGGAAGCTGCCAAGCAGGGTGGCGCCGCCGCTGTCGCTGTTGTCCACGCCCAGATCGTTGTAGTCCGACAGGATCATGGGGCCGAAGACCGGGTCGTCGCGCATTTCCTTGAGCGTTTTCGCCATGATGGCCGTGACGCGGGGCAGATCCTCGGAGAGGTCGAGCTGCTGCTTGACGATGACCTGGTTGTAGCCACGGGCGGTGTTGGCGATCGAGGAGACGGACGAGAACGGGATGATGTGAAGGTCGCCGTTGATGTCGCGGACCTTCACGGTGCGGATCGAGAGGTTTTCCACCGTTCCCGAGACGCCACCGGTCGTGACCCAGTCACCCACCTGGATGGCATCTTCGACGAGCATGAAGAAGCCCGTGATGAAGTCCTTGACCAGGCTCTGTGAACCGAAGGCGATGGCGGCACCCATGATGCCCGCACCGGTGAGCAGCGGGGTGACGTTGATGCCGATCTGCGAGAGCGTCGTGACGGCGACGATGATGATGATGATCGCCAGCAGGACGGTCCGGATGATGGGCAGGACCGTGCGCAGACGGGTTGCGCGCGACATCTGGTCCGACTTTTCGAAGCGGGTGAGCTGCTGGCTGAGGAAGGCGTTGATGATTTCCCAGATCGTGACGGCCACGGTGAGGGCGACCAGCATCGTCAGGACGGCATCCATCAGGTGACGGCCGACGGCGTTGTGCAGGAAGAAGCCGAATGTGGGCAGGCCCCAGGCTTCGGTCATGGCGATCAGGGTCAGGAACAGCAGAACGCCGGTCAGGATCCTGCGGGCGAAGGGATAGTAGCGGTCGGCGCGCTTCTGAAGATCGGGAAAGCGCTCGGTCAGGACCGGGTTGATGCGGAAGAAGCGGTCCTGCAGGCCGTAGGCCATGACCGCGACCAGCCGCGAGGCGACCAGGATGCCGATGGTGATGCCGGTGGTGTCGAGGATCCAGCGATAGCCGCCAGGCAGATGCGCGGCCCAGACGACCCAGAGCGACACGTCGAGGAACATGGCCGGGACCCACCACAGGCGTGTGATGGCGACGATGAAGGTCCACATCGCGGTATTGGGCACCGCGCGGGGCTGGAGTGCGCGGCTGACGAGGTGCCGGATGCGCCAGATGAAGATGGCGATCAGGATGTGCTCGATCAGGACCACGCCGCGGATCATGGCGTCCGTGCCGCGCGGGGAGAGGTTGAACTGGCTGCCCAGTGTGGAGAGGCAGAAGATGATGGCCGGTGCTGCCACCAGCACGTTCCACCAGCGGGTCAGCAGGAAAGCGGTGGAATCCGTGGCGGGAAGCAGGCGGATGGTGGGGGAGCGGGGCGCGAAGCCTGTCTCGACGAACAGATAGAGGCAGCGGGCGGCGGCGTAGCAGTTGGCGAGCGTCGTGATGACGTTGTCGGTCTTTTCGCTCCAGGGCAGGACCAGAACGGCAAGATAGGCGACGGCCAGAAAGGCCAGGACCGGAATGGCCTTCAGTGCGAAATGCCCCAGCGCGTAGGGCACACGGGCGAGGAAGCGCAGGGTCTCGACCTGTCGCCGCTGGTCGGCGGCACGGGTCTGGCTGGAGCCGTCGACGATGGGTTCCGCAGGCGTGGTGGCATTGGTTGCGGTTGTGTTGCGCTGCTCCCTGTTTTCAGCGTTCTGCGTGAGCTGGCGCAGGGGTTTGCGCAGGCTGAGGGAGACGATCCGCTCCAGCACAATGCCGCAGACCATGGCGACGAGGCCGCCCGCGAAGGCATGGAGAATCGTGGTGCGCGTGTCGGCCGAGGCGAGGGTGGTGTGCGCCCAGCGTCCGACGATCCCGAGGTCGCTGAACAGCCCAAGGAAATTGTGCAGATAGCCCAGGGCCTGAAGGCGGATGCTGCTCAGACCGGTATGGATGTCGGGCGGGACTTCGGCGACGGGCTTGGCGGCCGCTTTGGCTGGTGCGGCTTTTGCCGGCGCGGCAGTCGCGGGTGCCGGGACTGCTGCAGGAGCAGTGGCCGGGGTTTCGACCTGAAGGCCGCGTGCCATCAGTGAAAGGGTGTGGGTGAAGGCGTCCCGTTCCTTCGGGTTGTTCAGGACGTTGAGGAGCTGCTGTGCTTCCTGCTGGTTCAGCGGGGCGGCTGTTGTGGTGTCGGCCGCCCGGGCCGGGAACAGCGCCAGGACACCGAGGAGCAGGAAGAGGAAGATGCCGGGGACGGCGCGTCCGGTTCGTGTGGGAGACGATGGAAACGGATCGGGACGGGGTATCGACGGCATCGGTCTGATGAGTCCTTGCAAATTACGCGGTCTGCCGCGCGGTCTGGCGTCCGCACGGGGTGGTCCGCCGGGGGCGGTCTGGTGCTGTAAACATGGCACAGGGCGGTCGCTCTGTCCTACCCTCTTCATGCGGGCAGCCTATTCGGATGTGGAGGCTTCGTGCTGTGCGAGCCGGTCGAGCGCGTCGGCGTTGCGGATGGCCCAGTGATAGAGAAGCTCGACGGGCTCCACGAAGGTCTGTCCGAGTTCCGTCAGGCTGTAATCGACATGGGGTGGCATGATCTGCCGGACGTTGCGGCGGATGAGACCCTGCGATTCAAGATCACGAAGAGTCTGGGTCATCATTTTTTTGGAAAGATCAGGGATGCTGCGCTGGAGCTTTCCGGGGCGGGCCGTACCACCCAGAAGATGCAGCGTGTGCAGGATCATGGTGGTCCATTTGCCGCTGAAAAGCCTCAGAATACGGCGTGGCGCACAGTCTTCGGCAAAAGGCGCCTGACGGTAGTGATCGGGCAGCGGCGATGTCATGGAGTGGGAACCTTCTGGTCACCAGGGCACGAAAAGGTGCCGTCTGGTGGAATTGAGGATGTCGTATCAGATGTGGAGCAGACCCCGTTTTCTGCAAAGGAAAAATCCCATGACCTCTTCTGTTCCTGCTGTGACACCAAGCCGGACCGCCCTGGTGGTCGGGGCGACGGGTATTGTCGGCCAAAATCTTGCGGCGCGTCTCATGGCTGAGGGCTGGACGGTGCATGGTCTGGCGCGCCGGCCGCGCCATGATGTGGCGGGCGTGCTGCCGGTGGCGGCCGATCTGCTGGACCCGTCGTCACTTGCCGAGACGCTGAAGGAGCTGCGGCCGAGCCATGTGTTCTTCTGCTCCTGGATGCGTCAGGCGACCGAGGAAGAGAACTGCCGCGTCAATGCGGCAATGGTGCGTAATCTGTTCGCCGCCCTGCCGGAGCCGGGACTTCTGGTTCATGCGGCGCTGACGACCGGCATGAAGCATTATCTTGGCCCGTTCGAGGCCTATGCGTCGGGAGAGCCGCCCGTGACGCCGTTCCGGGAAGAGGTGCCCCGGCTGGATCTGCGGAACTTCTATTACGATCAGGAAGACGCGCTGTACGAAGCGGCCGAGCGACATGGCTTTTCATGGAGCGTGCATCGTCCGCATACGGTGATCGGCTATGCGGTCGGCAATGCAATGAACATGGGTAGCACGCTGGCGGTCTATGCGACGATCTGCCGTGAGACCGGGCGGCCTTTCGTCTTTCCGGGATCGCCTGTGCAGTGGGATGGGCTGACGGATCTCACGGATGCGCGGCAACTGGCACGGCAGCTGCTCTGGGCGTCCACGTCTGCGGCGGGGCGTAACGAGGCGTTCAATATCGTGAATGGCGATCTGGTGCGCTGGAAATGGCTGTGGCCGCGTCTGGCGGCATGGTTCGGGATCGAGGCGGCACCTTATCCGGGGCATGCGACCTCGCTTGAGGAAACGCTGTCTGGTGATGCGGAGCTCTGGGAGCAGATCAGCGCGAAATACGGTCTGACGGAGAGCCGGATCGGGCGGCTGGCCTCGGCCTGGCATACGGATGCGGATCTGGGCCGGCCGGTCGAATGTGTGACGGATATGAGCAAGAGCCGCCGTGCCGGGTTTTTGGATTACCAGTACACACCGGACTCTTTTACCGACCTGTTCACCCGTCTGCGGGCGGAACGACTGATCCCGTAAGGGACGGTTTTTCAGGGCTTTTGCGGTTTGGCTACCGTAAAGGTCCTGTTTTCCGTTTCAGTCAGTGGTATGGTTGCGGTTCTGTCCTGATTGTTGGAATGAGCCTGTCTTGCATCGAGTGTTCAGCATGTCCGCCCTGCTTCTGGCAGGGTTTCTTGGTCTGGGGTCTGCGTCCGCGCTGGGAGCGGAGAGTGCGCCCGTCACGTCCGGGAATGATACCGCAACCCTTGTCACGGATCGCGATGCGGTCGGGCCGGACCAGCATCTGCGTGTTGGGCTGCGGCTTCAGCTCAAGCCGGGCTGGCATACGTACTGGATCAATCCGGGCGATGCCGGGGATACGCCGACGCTGGATGTGACCGCGGATGGTGGTGCAACGGGCAAGGGTGGGCCGATCCACTGGCCGGTACCGATGCGGATCAGTGAGGGCGGCCTCATGTCCTACGCCTATGTCAATGAGGTGACGCTGCCGGAGGATCTGGTTCTCAAGGGTTCTGGCGGGACCACACTTCATGCGCATGGGGAATGGCTTGTCTGTGCGCAGGTCTGCATTCCGGAAAGCGGTGATTTCACGCTGACGCTGCCAGCTTCGGCGCAGGATGCTCCGGAAGGGGCGCAGGCGGCCCTGTTCCACAAGGCAGATGCCGCCATGCCGGTGGCGTCGCCGTTTGCGGCCAGTGTTTCTGCTGACGGCGTGCTGACGCTGTCGGGCAAAGGGCTTTCTGCGGCGTCCGTGTCGCAGGCGTGGTTCCTGCCGCAGGATGGCGGCGTGATCGATCAGGTCGCGGACCAGCCATTGCATGTTTCGGACGGGCAACTGACGCTCGGGCTGAAATTCCTGAAATCGGCGCATCGGGATAAGCCGCTTGTGGGTGTTGTCGTGCTCAAGGATGCGGCGGGGCAGGAAAGCCCGTTGCAGATTGAGGCGCGTCCGGTTGGGGGAGCGGCTTCTGCGCCTGTGCAAACTGCTTCGGCTCCGGGTCAGGCCTCGGGTGCGGAAGTGCCGACGGGCGCGGGATGGCTGCGGGTTCTGCTGTTTGCCTTTGTCGGCGGGCTGATCCTGAACCTGATGCCCTGTGTGTTTCCAGTTCTGGCGATGAAGGCGCTGTCTCTGGCGAAGATGGGCGGTGCGGGACGGGGCGCGCAGCTTCAAAGTGCGCTGTTCTATACGATCGGGGTGATGGGCGCGTTTGCGGCTCTGGGCATTGTCATGATCGGGTTGCGTCTGGCCGGGTCTGCGGCCGGATGGGGCTTTCAGTTCCAGTCGCCGGGATTTGTGGTGGCGGTCTGCTGGCTGCTGTTCCTGATGGGGCTGAACCTGCTGGGCGTGTTTGAAGTCAGCGCCGGGCGTCTGGGTCAGGTCCAGACCGGGGGCGGCCGAAGTGGAGATATGATGACGGGCCTGCTGGCGGTCATTGTGGCGACGCCCTGCACGGCGCCGTTCATGGGTGTGGCGATTGCCGGAGCGTTGGGCGGACCGCCGGTAATGGGTGTTCTGGTGTTCCTGGCGATGGGGCTGGGACTGGCGTTTCCTTACATTCTGGTGGCCGGGGTTCCGGGCGTGGCATCCCGCATGCCGAAGCCGGGAGCCTGGATGGGGATTCTCAAGCAGGTTCTGGCGTTTCCGCTGTTTGCAACCTGTGTGTGGCTGCTCTGGGTCGCGGCGATCCAGCGGGGCGTGACATTTGTGGCGCTGACGGCCGGGGGCGTTGTGCTGCTCGGGTTTGCGGGCTGGATCTATGGTGTCGGGCAGCGTCGTTCGATGCTGGAAGGTGGCCGTGGAACGGTGGCGTTCTGCCGGGTTGTGGCAGCGCTGTGCGTCGTGGTGTGTGGTGCGGCGCTGGCGCAGGGATTGCGGGCCGCGCCTGCTCCCGTGGCGGCCGGGGCAGCGGAAGCGGGCGTCGAGCCGTTCTCCGAGGCGCGTCTGGCGGAGCTTCGGGCGCAGGGCAAGCCGGTGTTTATCGACATGACGGCGTCCTGGTGCATTACCTGCATGGTGAATGAGCGCGTGGCGCTGGATGTGCCGTCTGTTCAGGAGGCTTTCCGGTCCCGGAGGATCGTGTTTCTCAAGGGGGACTGGACGAACCGCAATGCCGCGATTGCCGCGTTCCTCAAGGCCCACGGGCGCGATGGCGTGCCGTTCTATATGTATTACGCGCCGCATCAGGACGGTGTGGTGCTGCCGCAGATCCTGACGCCGGGGATTGTAACCTCGACGATCGGGAAATAAGCGCATCGCTTTTCTGAGTTTTGAAAACCCTGTCCCCGGTCCGGGAGCAGGGTTTTTTCATATCCGTCAGTTTTCAGCGGCCCGTGTTGCGGGGATCGTCCTGCGGGTTCACATAAGTCATGCTGAACGGTCCCATGCCTGAGACCTGGAGCACCGCGCCCTGGCTGCCGGCCTTGATGGCGTGAGGGACATTGACCGGCAGATGCACAAATCCGCCTGGGCCAAGGTGACGCTGTTGCGTCGTGGCCAGGCTCTGCCCCACGAAATGCTGGATGTCGCCACTGATGACGGTGAGCATTTCGTCCAGATTATGGGTGTGGGGCGGGATGAACGATCCCGAGGGCATCATGACGCGCAGGGTGAACGGGCCCGGCTTGCTGGTATCGCCGGTCAGGATGGCCATTTTCGTTCCATGCGGGAACATGACGGGAGCCGGCTGCCATTTTACGGCGTCCGAGCTCGGAATGATGGTGACGGCGGACTGGTCCGGCGCGGGTTCGGTTGGAACCGGGGCGCTGTGCGCGAGCGGTGTCACAATTAGTGTTGTGCAGAGCAGCAAAGCTGAACTGGCGAAATGCTTTTGTGAAATGTTGCCGGGGGGCATGGGGGTCTCCTCCGTCCCGTAAGGGCGTATGCGTGCCGTCTTGCGGCAACGCGCTGGAGGAGAGCCGGTTTGGAATGCAGGACAGGAACCGGCGGGTTCCTGTCTTGCAGGATCAGAAGGCGGTGGAGACCGTTCCGGTCATGGTGAAGCGTGGAGCGACCATGAAGGAGTTTCCGTAGCCGGTATAGGACGCCATGTTGCCGCTGTAGACGGTGCTCGGGTCCTTGGCGCTGTAGACCGCGCCCATGGCGCCGGTGCGGACGACGGAGCCGGTGAGGTTGGTGAAGTTCAGGCGGAAGGTCGGGGACTGCGCGAACAGGAACGGCTTGAAGTGATAGCCCATCGAAAGCGTATCGGTGACGTAGCCTGGAATACGCTGGTCGCCGGCGATGCTGACGGACTGCGGGCCGGTATAGTGCACGGAGCCGTTCGCGAAGAAGCCCTTATAGGTGTAGGTCAGGCCGAAATTCGCGATGACATGCGGGGCCATGACAGCCTGCGTGCCCTTGGAGTGCAGCATCGTGTTCAGATACGGATCGAAGACGTTGCTGTCCTGGGTGGCGTGCAGGTATTCGACCGAGGCGTACGGGCTGAAGCCATGGATCGGACGTGCCGCGACCATCACGTCAAATCCGCGCATCTGCTGGCTGCCGATATTGAACGGCTTGTAGCTGTTCATGCCGACATACTGGTCCACGATGCGGTTCGTGACGTTGTAGTTGAAGAAGGCGACGTCCGCGATGATGTGGTCGTCGTGATACCGGTAGCCGAGTTCTTCCTTGATGGAATACTGGTTTTTGGGGATCGCAACGCTGGTGTACAGCCAGCCGAGATCGACCGCGCTGGGCTGACGGTAATCGCCTTCCACGTTCAGGTAGATCTGATGGTGGTTGTTGATGCGATAGCCGATCGAAAGCTGCGGAAGGGGTGCCGTGCGGTTGGCTTCCTGGCGGCCGTAATAGTCCTTGTTCCAGATGTTCGTCATGACGAACTTGAAGCCGGCATCGACCGTCAGGTGATCGTTGAAATACTTGGCGGTGTCATGAACGAACAGCGAGTGGATTTCGTAACCCGCCGTCTGCTTGTCGCCGGCGGAAATCAGATAGGCCGCATTGTTCGGGCTGGCCGCATTGCCGTCCGGCATCTGGTAGCTGGTGGGATAGGACTGGATCGTCTGGGTATTTTCATACCAGTAGCCGACCGAGAACGTGTTGTGACGGTCGATCTCCCAGTTGAGTTTCGCGACCGTACCGACCGAGCGGTATTCGTTCTGCAGGAAGTAGCTGGTCAGGCCGCGTGTGGCGCCGCTTGAATCGGTGGTGGTGCCATCAGGCGACGCGTCCCAGCCCTGTCCGAAGCTGAAATACGGGTGGATGTCGAGCGACAGGCGGGATGGCAGGGCGATATGAACCGGAGCCGAGATGAAGATCTGGTTCCAGTGATCGTTGTTGTTGCCCCAGTAGTTGTTGCTCGTCTTGTCGTTCGTGCGGCCGTAGCCCTGACCGGTGTGCTTGTAACGGAAGAACTGGTCGGAGGTCGGGTAGTTGTCGATGATGAAGTCGGCCGAGTTCCATGACAGGAAGAACTTGGCATTGGAGCCGTTCTTCCAGTCTTTCTGCAGGCCGAAATCGATGTGCTTGCGCTGGTTGATGCCAGCACCCATCCACGACCGGGCATGCGTGTTGGAGAACGAGAAATAGCCGCGCACGCCGCTATGGCCGATCTCGCCGGATTCGAGGCGGATGAACTCGCGCGACAGGTTGTTGGTGCCGTAGGAGAAGTCGATCAGGCCACCGCGCTTCTGCGACGGGGTGCGGGTTTCCTCGGCCATGACGCCACCGGCTGCCGACATGACGGGAAGGTCCGTTGCGGAGGAACCCGGCGTGACGCTGACGCTCTCGAGGTTCTCGGAATCGACGTTTTCGCTCAGATACTTGGCGGCTGCGGCAGGGGCGCCGTCCACCATCAGGCCCATGTCCAGATCGGTCAGGCCGCGGGACTGGATCTGTCCGCCTTCCATGCCTGACGAATCCGGCGTCGTAACGTTGAGGCTCGGCAGGTTCTGGATCAGGTCAAGCGCCGTGCTGGTCGGCGCGCGCATGTTGATGAATTCCTTCGTGACGGTCTGCACGGCATGTGGTGCGGTTTCGACGCGCATCATGCCGCCGCCGCCGTTCAGGGCGCGGCGCGAGGACGTGACGGAGACCGTTTCGGCTGCGGAGGCATCGAGTGCATGCGGGCGTGGTGCCGCTGCGGGGCGGGCCGGCGCTGCGGCGCTTCGGGCCGTGCTGCGGACGGGGGCGTGATGACGCGAAACAGGGTGTTTCGTGGTCTGGGCGGCGCGCGCGTCTGTGCCGAACGCAACAAGGGCGCTGCCGGCGAGACAGGTTACTGCAAGAAGCTGGCGTCGATAGCCCGGTGACCAACGGTTGTCTTTCATGCTGCCGGGCTCCTGTCGAAACGAAAGGTTCACTTTGGAAACGGTATTTATTCGAAATGTGGATGTAAAACGGATGGCCTATCCGCACCAAAGATAAAATGCAGGGCAGGCCATTGCCGTTTTTAGGGTGGTGCAAAAATGTGACAGTCTATGTCTCCCAATAGACGCAGAGATCAGGGGGCGGGCTGGGACTGGTTCAGGGGGGACAGGAACTCCTTTTCCAGTTCGGAAATCACAAGCCGTGCAGCGCCTGAAAGCTGACGGGAATGGTCCACGCACAGGGCAAGTGTCAGGGGGGCAAGATCGTGGTTGGAAATCGGAATGAAAGCCAGTTCGCCGCGCGTGACTTCTTCCATGACGTCGAGTGCGCTGAGGATTCCGAGGCCGACGCCTTCGCGGACCAGGGACTTGATCATCTGGATGTTGTCGGATGTCGCGGCGGCCTGGATGTCGAGATTGCTGTCGATTTCAAGGATTTCGATCTGGCGTTGCAGGGCAAGCGGGGCCTGGGGCATGATCATCGGGTAGTTCATGGCCAGGCTGAAGCGGGCACTCTTTCGCTCGGCGACAGGATGGTTCGGCAGGCAGATGAAGCCCAGCGGGAAATCCTTGTGGGCACGCACCAGAAGCCCCCGGGCATGGGTCGGATTGAGGAGCAGGGCAACATCGACCGCCCCGTCAATCAGAGTGCCCTGGATGCGGCTGTTGTCCAGGACGTGAGTGCAGATGGTGATGCCGGGATGGGTTGTTCGCAGGGCGCGGAGCAGGCGCGGGAGGAACCCGCGGGTCAGGGCGTCGGGGACGGCGATGTCCACCTGTCCCCGGCGCAGGCCGCGCATGTCCTCGATCTGGACGCACATATTGGTCAGGTCCCGCGACCACTGCTTGCCGTGTGCGTAAAGGAGCTCCCCCGTTGCCGTCAGGCGCAGGCCGGTAGGGAGACGTTCGAACAGGGGGGTGCCGAGAGACTCCTCGCCCTGCAGGATCTGCCGGTCGATGGCCGAGGCGGCGATGCGCAGGTGTTCGGAAGCCCGGCGGATCGATCCGTGCTGGGCCACGGCAAGAAAGTAACGCAGGAAGCGTGAGAAGACAGGCATGGAAGAACTGCTCTCTTTTTGCGAACGGGAGATGCGTTTTTATGGAGTATACGCCCTTACAACGGTATGAAACTATCCCGACCGACAGGTGACCTGTCATTTTGTTGCGGAAAGACGGTCTGGCGGCGTCCGGATGCTGCTTTGTCCGTACCGGTTTTTTGGGATTTGACCACATGACATCCACCGTTTCTCCCGTCGATGCTCTGGCTGCGCTTTCGGAGCGTGTGCGGGAGGATCTGGCGAAAATCCGCTATGCGACCGGCAACTGGAGCCTGACGCAGGAGCGGGACGGGAAAGCGGTTCTGGATGTGGCCATCATCGGTGCTGGACAGGGCGGTATCACGTCCTGCTTCGGTCTGCGCCGGCAGGGTGTGACCAATGTGGAAGTCTTTGAAAAGGCTTCCAAAGGCGGTGAAGGACCGTGGGTGACGTTTGCGCGCATGATCACGCTGCGCACGCCCAAGCATGTGACGGGGCCGGACCTGGGGATTCCGAATCTCACGCCGCAGTCCTGGTTCGAGGCGCGTTATGGAGCGAAGGCCTGGGAGGATCTGGACAAGATCTCCCGCCATGACTGGCAGGCCTATCTGGACTGGGTGCGGGAGACGCTCGACATCCCGGTCGTGAACGATCAGGAACTGGTGCATGTCGGCTGGGACAACGGGCTGCTGCGGCTGACGTTCCGTAACGCGACCGGTCAGGAAACGGTGCGTCTGGCGCGGCGCATGGTGCTGGCGACGGGCATCGAGGGCGGCGGGACGTGGCATGTGCCGGCCTTCATTTCCGATACGCTGCCGAAATCCGTTTATGCGCACACACATGAAGACATTGATTTCGAAGCCCTGAAGGGCAAGCGGATCGGCGTTCTGGGCGCGGGGGCTTCGGCGTTCGATAATGCAGCGACGGCTCTGGAAAAAGGCGCCGGGCGCGTGGATCTGTGCCTGCGTCGGGCGAAGATTCCGGCAATCAATCCGTATCGCTGGATGGAAAATGCGGGCTTTCTCGCGCATTTCTCGGAACTGCCGGATCTGACGCGCTGGCGTTTCATGCGGCAGATTTACAGCCTGAACCAGCCGCCGCCGCAGGACACGTTCTGGCGCTGCCGCCGTCATGAGAACTTCGCCTTCCATCCCGGAACGCCCTGGACGGCGACGCGGATGGACGGGGATGAAGTCGTGGTGACGACGCCGCAGGGCGAAATGCGGTTTGATTTTCTGATCATCGGGACGGGGTTCTCGATCGATCTGTCACAGCGGCCGGAGACACAGGATTTTGCGTCTTCGGTCATGTTGTGGCGTGATCATTTCACGCCGCCGGCGGGGGAAGAAAGCGAGCTTTTGGGCAGTCATCCGTATCTGGGAGCGCGGTTCCAGTTTCTGCCGAAGGATGTGGCCGATCCGAAGGCGCCGATGCTGGCGGCGATCTACAATTTCACGTTCGGTGCCATGCCGAGCATGGGGCTTTCCGGCGCGTCCATCAGCGGAATGCGTTTTGGTGTGGAGAAGCTGGCGCGGGGTATTGCACGGGATCTGTTCGTCGAGGATGGCGACAGGCATCTGGCGAGCCTGCTGGCCTATGACACGGAAGAACTCGTCAGCCTCGATCCGCCGGTGCTTTGAGAAGGGAGACGCCCATGACGCAGGACAGCTACCCGCGGGACATGATCGGTTATGGCCGCACGCCGCCTGACCCGAAATGGCCGAATGGTGCGCGCATCGCCGTGCAATTCGTCATCAATTACGAGGAAGGGGCGGAGAATTCGGTTCTGCATGGCGATGCGGGATCAGAAGCGTTCCTCTCCGAAATGGTTGGCACGAAATCCATTATCGGCGCGCGCTGTGCGCAGATGGAGAGCCTGTACGAATATGGCAGCCGGGCCGGCTTCTGGCGGCTGCGTCGTCTGTTTGATGAAGCCGGGATGCCGGTGACGGTGTTTGGCGTTGCCAAAGCGCTGGCCCGCAATCCGGATGCCGTGGCAGCCATGAAGGAAAGCGGCTGGGAGATTGCGTCTCACGGGCTGCGCTGGATCGATTATCAGGATTTTCCCGAGGACGTGGAGCGGGCGCATATCCGCGAGGCGATTGCGCTGCATACCGAAGTGACGGGAGAGCGGCCGCTCGGCTGGTATCAGGGGCGCACGAGCCCGAATACGGCGCGTCTGGTCGCGGAAGAAGGTGGGTTTGTTTACGACGCCGATTCCTATGCGGATGATCTGCCGTATTATGACCGCACCAATGGCCGGGCGCAGTTGATCGTGCCCTACACGCTCGATGCCAATGACATGAAGTTCGCGGCGCTGAACGGTTTTACGGAAGGCGAGCAGTTCTTTATCTATCTGCGCGATGCGTTTGACATGCTGTATCGTGAGGGCGGCCGGATGATGTCGATCGGGCTGCATTGTCGCCTCGCGGGTAAACCGGCGCGTGCGATGGGACTGCTGAAGTTTCTGGAGCATATCCAAAAGCACGAGGATGTCTGGGTGGCGACACGGCTGGATATCGCGCGGCACTGGCTGTCTGTGCATCCGGCATGAAGATTTCGGACGTCAATGCGCTGTCAGCCGAGGCGTTCGTTGCGCAGTTCGGTGGGCTTTACGAACATTCGCCCTGGGTGGCGGAAGGGGCGCTGAAGGCGCGGCCTTTTGCGGATGTGGACGCGATGCTGTCCGCGTTTGCGCAGGCTGTGCGGTCTGCCGGAGCGGAGGCGCAGCTTGCGCTGGTGCGGGCGCATCCGGAGTTGGGACACCGGGCCGGGATTGATCCGGATCTGACGGAACATTCCGCTTCGGAACAGGCGTCGGCCGGACTGGATCGTCTGACGCCTGCGGAATATGAGCGTTTCCGGGGGTTGAATGATGCGTATCGCGCGCGGTTTTCCATGCCGTTCGTGATCTGTGTGCGCAAAGTGGCCGCACCCGGAAAAGCTGCCAAAACCGTTATCATGGATGAAATGGAGCGCCGTCTGGCTGGCACTCCCGAAAAGGAACTGACCGAGGCGCTGACGCAGATTGATGCGATTGCAGCGCTCCGTCTGAAGGATCTGGTTGCGTCATGAGTTCTCTGTCCACGCATGTTCTTGATACGGTTTCCGGCAAGCCGGCCGCAGGGGTAAAGCTGCGTCTTCTGCAGGGGGAGCAGGTTCTGTTCGAAGGCCAGACGAATGCGGACGGGCGTTGCCCGGAACTACGGGATGTTGCGGTTTCGAAAGGGACGTATTGTCTGGAATTCCGGATTGGCGATTATTTCCGTAAGGGCGGACAGGTTCTGTCTGATCCGCCGTTTCTGGACGTAGTGCCGATCGTGTTCGGACTGGCGGCGGAGGCACATGCGCATGTGCCGCTGCTGGCGGCGCCGTTTGGATATTCCACCTATCGCGGAAGCTGAGGGCTTTTCATGACTGCCGAGAACGCCGCGACGACCGGTCTGCATCCCGTTGACGAGAAACTGCCGGTCTGGCGGCTTGGGGCCTATGGGTTGCAGCATGTGCTGGCGTTCTATTCGGCGGCGGTCATTGTGCCGATCCTCGTGGCGGGTGCGCTGCATCTGCCGCGCGAGACGCTGATCCATCTGATCGATGCGGATCTGTTCACCTGCGGGATTGCGTCGCTGCTTCAGGCGGTGGGGTTCGGACCGGTCGGGGTTCGGCTGCCGCTGTTGCAGGGCGTGACGTTTACGGCTGTGGGGCCGATGATTGCCATTGGTTCTGCTGTCGGGGGCGGGACGCCGGGGCTTTTGTCCATTTACGGGTCCGTCATCGTGGCGGGGTTCGTGACGTTGCTGATGGCGCGGCATTTCGCGGGTCTGGTGCGGTTTTTCCCGCCGGTTGTGACGGGGTCCATCATTCTCATCATCGGTCTGGCGCTGCTACCGGTTGCGGCGAATGACATTGTCTCGGGCGCCAGTCCGTCCGTGATGCAGGACCATGTTCCGCTCCGGAGCATCTGGTATGGGCTGGGGACACTGGCCTCCATTCTGGTGATCCAGCGGTTGTTCCGCGGGTTTATTGCCACGATTGCCGTGCTGATCGGGCTGGTGCTGGGGACGCTGGTGGCCTGGATGCTGGGGGATGCGAATTTCGGGGATGTGGCGTCTGCGCCGCTTCTGTCCATCACGCATCCGTTTTATTTTGGAATGCCGACATTTCATCCGGTCTCGATCCTGTCGATGGTGATCGTCATGACGATTTCCATGATCGAGACGATCGGAAACGTCTATGCGACGGGTGAAATCGTCGACAAGCCGATCACGTCCGAAGACATTGCCCGCACGCTGCGCGCCGATGGCATCGCGACTATGCTGGGTGGTGTACTTAACTCCTTTCCCTATACGTGCTTTGCCGAGAATGTCGGGCTGGTGCGGATGACGGGGGTGAAGAGCCGGTGGGTTGTGGCGGCTGCGGCGGTCATCATGATGATGCTCGGCTGTCTGCCGCGTCTGGGCGCGCTGGTGGCTGCGGTGCCGCTGCCGGTTCTGGGCGGAGCGGCGCTGGCGATGTTTGCGACTGTGGCGGTCGTGGGTGTGCAGACGCTGTCGCGGGTGGATTTCAACCGGCAGAGCAACGTCATTATTGTGGGCACCAGCATTGGATTGAGCATGCTGGCGACGGCCCAGCCGCATATTTCCGATACGTTTCCGATGTGGGCGAAGATTGTGTTTGGCAGCGGGATTACGCTTGGGTCCCTGTCGGCGATCCTGCTGCATCTGATTTTCAACGTGAAGCGGACAATTCACGAGGCCGCGTATGCGACGGACGTGCCACGAGAAGCGCTGATCGACGAACGGATCCGGGAAAGGTGAGGCTCAGGGCGCTGCCCTGAAACCCGCCAAAGGCCGGGGGCCTCTGGACACCGATTCATAAAAACAGGGTGCAGGGATCGAGATCCCTGCCGGGCCCGGGCAGAGCCCGGAACGTCACGTCAGAACCCTGTCTGGGCGGAAAAATAAAAGCCCGTCTGATCCTTGTAGGTCGCAATCGTACCCAGAGACACATACGCCAGCGTGACGTTCAGGTGTTTGTTGACGAAATAGCTGGTGTAGACGTCGAACCAGTTGCTTTCGTCGGTAAAGCGCTGGTTGCGCGGTTTGGTGCGGTATTCGACGCCGACGACCAAGCCGGGGATGAAGGACGGCAGATAGCCGAGCGAACCCTCGAACTGGGCGTGATAGTTGTTGTCCTTGTCACCGCCGAAACCGAGGATGCCCCACTGGTTGCCCTTGGTGAAGCGGACGGTGGTGTCGATCAGGATGCCGATTTTTGGAAACAGCTTGGTCACGGCAAGGTAGGCGTCTCCGCCGTCGGTATGCATCGAGCCGACTTCGTGGATGACTTTGCCGTCGCTGTCATGCTTGTACATGCCGCCAATGGCGACCTGCGGGATCAGGGTGTTGTCCGCGACATGACCGAAGAGGCGGACCTTCGCACCCGCGACGTCGAGATCGAACTGATAGCCGTTGCCGATGCCGAGTTTCGCGCCGGTGCCGCGGGTCTGGAAGAAGTTGTGGGTATAGGAAATCTCGACGCGGTCGAAGAAGCCCACCGAGGCGCCGACATTCTGGTCCCAGTAGCTGGTGAGGTTCACATAGCTGTAGTGCATGGCCATGCCGGCGCTCTTGTTGGAGCCATAGCCGCCGATTGTGGCCCAGCTTGCGATGCCGCCGCCGCTCGCGCCTTCGAGTGAGGACAGGCCGTTGGTTCCAAGCGCGCGCTGTCCGTCAAAGAGGGTGCGGAACATGGACTGTCCGTTGCTGTTTCCGTCATCGCCCAGTGTGACCTGGGGTGTGGTGGTGCTGGTAGCGGCTTTGGCGTCCTGTCCCGTGATGAGGGTGCCGAGGGACAGAAGGGCTGTCATGGATGTCAGGATACGGAAAGACTGAGCAGCGGTTGGGAAACGGTGCATGATTCCTGCTTTTAAGTCGCGCGCCCGAAGAGGAGCTGGAGTATTCTCGCAGATGAAATACCTCTTGCTGTATTTACTGCCGCGAGACTGAAAAATAATTAAGACAACCCTAGAGTTCAAAAATTTCCCCATGTCAAAGAAAAACGGCACCCGGTGTCATTTTTGAATTTGATGTGTGTTCCTCCGGCTTCAGACCGTGCTGCGTTTGTGCAGGAGTTCGCCGGCGACATAGGTAGCGGCGATGCTGCGGTCGTCCCCGAGCATGGTGAGGGCGAAGAGGCGGTCGGCGAGGGTTTCTGCGGTCTGCGTGCGGATCCGTCCAAGCGGGGTGGCGGCCGGATCGAAAACGCACAGATCGGCGTAGAGGCCGGGCCTGATACTGCCGATCCGGTCTTCGAGGCCGAGGGACTGCGCGCCGCCGGCCGTGGCGAGCCAGAGCCCCTGTGCGGGGTGGAGTTTTGTCTGGAGGCCCTGTGCGACCTTGTAGGCGTCGGACAGGACCTGAAGCAGGGATAGGGATGGTCCGGCGCCGATGTCGCTGCCGATCCCGACATGGACGCGGCGTTCAGGATTGAGAGCCTTGAAGAGCGGGAAAGAACCGCTGCCGAGGAACTGGTTTGAGCCAGGACAGTGCGCGATGGAGCAGCCGGTGTCGTGACAGCGCTGGAAATCGGCTTCTTCGGCATGGACGGCATGGGCGAGGATCGCGCGCGGACGCAGGAGACCTGCCTTGTCGTACACGTCCAGATAGGAGGCGCGGTTGGGGAAGAGTTCGCGGACCCAGGCGATTTCCGAACGGTTTTCCAGCAGATGGGTCTGCATGAAGAGGTCGGGTTTCGTGGCGAGCAGGGCGCCTGCGAGATCGAGCTGTTCGGGTGTGCTGGTGGGGGCGAAGCGCGGGGTGACGGCATAAAGCTGCCGCCCGCGATTGTGCCAGCGGGCGATGAGTTCGGCCGACTGGTCGTAACCGCTCTGGGCGGTGTCGCGCAGGTTTTCGGGGGCGTTGCGGTCCATCAGGACCTTGCCGGCGATCATGCAGGTGTTGAGGCGCTCGGATTCCTCGAAGAACGCATCCACGGACTGGGGGTGGACGGTGCAGTACACGGCGGCCGTGGTGGTGCCGACGCGCAGGAGTTCGGTCAGGAACTGCCGGGCGACAGCGCGGGCATAGGTGATGTCGGCGTAGCGGGCTTCTGCGGGGAAGACGTAATTTTCCAGCCATTCCAGAAGCTGCTCGCCGTAAGACGCGATGACCGGGAGCTGCGGATAATGGACATGCGTGTCGATCATGCCGGCGGAAATCAGCATGTCGGGGTAGTGGTCCACGGCTGTTCCGGCGGGGATGGTGTCGCGCAGACTGTCCCATGAGCCGGCGGCGGTGATGAGGCCGTTTTCGGTCAGGATCAGGCCATCGGGCTCGTGGTGCAGGGCGTCCATGGGGTCGGTGCTGAACGGATCGGCATGGAAGGTCAGGAAGGGGCCGCGGATGGCCCCGCGGGGAATGCTGCTCTGGGTCATGCGGGTACCTTACGCAGGGATTTCGGTGCGGGGAACGGGTTTGTGGGGCCGGGGCGGGTTGGCGGCCGGCATTGGCAGTCGGTGCGGGGCTGGCTTACAACACTGGCAGGAAGAACCGGCTCCTGGCGCGTTCTTCAGCATGAGCTCTGGAGTATCCGCCAATGATGTCGAATGACCCTGTTTTGCCCCCTGTTGCCTTGGATGTACCGGAAGGGCTTGCCGTTCCCGTGGACGGAAAGACGAGCGGTATGGAGGCCGTGCCCGTTCCTGATAAGGCGGATGTGACGGATTCAGGCACCGGCGGTGATGATGGTTCAGCGCCGCCGGCGTCTGGCAGCATCGAAGGGCCTTATCTTGCCCCCCCGCGTATGCCGGTTCTGGAAGGCGCGCGGGGTGTGCGGTTCGATTTCAATGATGGGGCGCGTGTCATGGTGCCGTCCCTGGAGCGCGATGGTGTGCCGTGGGGTGCGCAATGGCATGTGCGGCTTTCGGACCATGTGACTGGAAATGTGCTGTTCGATGCGCGTCTGAAGGGCGGTACGGTGGCGTCCACCAAGAAGTTCTTCGTGCCGTTTCGGGTAGATGTCTGGCTGGAGCAGCCGGGCGAGGCGCCGGAACAGGTGCTGCATCATGATCTGGCGCTGTCGGGGCGGCCGGTTCTGGTGCAGCTTCCGGTCGGAACGCTGGGGGATACGCTGGCCTGGCTGCCTGCGGTGCGGCGTCTGGCGCAGGAGAGCGGGGCTCAGGTGACGTGCTCGGTCTCCGAAGCGATTTTGCCGCTTGTGATGGGCGCCAATCCGGAACTGACGCTCGTGGGGCATGACCGCATGAAGGCGGAGCCGGATTTCACGGCCCGGTTCTATGCGAGCTACAACATCGGGCTGTTTTTCGCGGATAAGGACCATACCCGCCAACCGACGGATTTCCGTCATGTCGGGCTGCACCGGACAGCGGCTTACATCCTCGGTGTGGATCCCTGGAACGATGCGCCGCCGGGCATCACCATTCCCGATGGCGAACTACCGCCCGTTGCGGAGCCGTATGTGGTCATCGCCACGCAGGCCAGTACACAGTGCAAGTACTGGAACAATCCCGGCGGCTGGCATGAGGTGATCGCGTTTCTGAAAAAGGCGGGATATCGCGTCATCTGCATCGATCAGAAGCCGTATCACGGCACGGGTTATGTCTATAACCATATCCCGCACGGGGCCGAGGATCAGACCGGAAGCCGGCCGCTGACGGAGCGTGCACGCTGGCTGAAACATGCGAGCTTCTTCATTGGCCTGTCGAGCGGGCTGGCCTGGCTGGCGCACGCGGCGGGCACGCCAGTGGTGATGATTTCAGGGTTCACGCATCCGGACAACGAGTTCGCCACGCCCTATCGGGTCATCAACTGGCACACCTGCAATTCATGCTGGAATGACCCGGCGTTCCAGTTCGATCACAAGGACTTCTTCTGGTGTCCGCGCCACAAGGGGACGGACCGGCAGTTCGAGTGCTCGCGGCTGATTACCGGGACGCAGGTCATTCACACCATCAGGCGGCTGATGACGGATCGGGGACTTGCAGGCGCGGAGCATGGCGCGCCCGTATCTGTGTGAGCAGGGCTTCGATCAGGGCACAGACATGGACCACCAGACTGAGCTCCATCACGAGCAGGATGCGGTTGCTGGAGGCGTAGATCGTGGGGGAAAGGCCTGTCAGGAAGGTCACGGCGAACCCGCCCAGCAGGAAGGACAGGACGGTGGGGGAGTCTTTCAGGGACAGGGCGCACCACAGGATTGAGACGATCATGCACAGCGTCAGGAAAAACGCGACATAGGTGTTCAGATACACCCAGTTCAGCTCGTAGATGAACCGGTCGCAGCGCAGGGCGGTGAGCATTTTCTGAAGACCCGGACCGAAAGGCAGCATGAGCAGGATGTTGAGCAGCATCACGCCCATGGCTGCCACGTCCTGAACGCCCCTGTTCCGTTTGACGAAAGCCAGGAAGCAGATGGACAGGATCAGGGCTGCGAGCAGGATATGATTGTCTGTGCTGACGCAGGCGCGGTGGATGCGGTCGATCGCCAGCGAGAGTTTCTGCACCATGCCGAACTGGGGAAATTCGGGCAGCCAGTTGCTGATTTCTGCCACGTAACGGCGGCCATTTCCGGGAGCAGCCAGAACGGTTGCGGAAATGGCAGCGGCGGTCGTCAGATAAAGACCACCATACAGGGACATGGTTCGGCGTCGAAGAGTGGAGACGGCCGTGCAGAAGAGCAGAAGCAGCGAGGACTGTTCGATTGAACAGCCGATGGGCAACGCCGCGATGGACAGGATGCGCAGGGGTTTGCCTGCATCGTCTTGGCGTAGGAAAACGCTGATCGAGAAGAAGGCGAAGGAAATCGGGAAAAGGTAATTGTAGAAACCCGAGAGCCAGTACACGGATTCTTCGCAGACGTAATAGGGCAGCAGCAGGAACAGGCCCATGACCAGCGGAATTCCGACGCCGGGCCGGAGGGCGGGGCGCAGGGTGCAGGACCAGATCGCATAGGCCAGCAGAATGGCACAGAACGGGATGAGGGTCCGCCAGAAGGCGGGATACCGGATGGTTTCAGCCAGGGCGCCTTCGATGAAGATCCTGCCGGACCATGTCATGTACCGTGTGTGGAGAAAGGACAGCAGGCTGGTGTGATCCAGGGCATGCCGGAACATGTCATTGTCGATGAAGATCGATCTGTTGATCCGGGTATTCATCCAGACTGTCGCGATCACCAGAAAGACGATGAACGGGCCGTTCCGCAGGATCGTCGTCTTAAGAGCGGCAGGCATGGGAAATCCTGTAAAGGCTGTGTCCTGAAATGATGTTCAGGTGAAGGGTCGCTCCCGGTGTCATGGCCGCCGAATTTCTGGCGGTTCCGGCAAAGCCGTATCGGTTGTGAAAGGCATTGGCCTCTGTATGGAAGGTCCGTGCGATATCGGGCCTTTCCTGAAGCCGGTAGGGGATGGAGAACTCCTTTTCTCCGTCTCCCACGGTGAGGATCAGGGTGGCTTCGTCGCCGGGCCAGACGTCTGAATGGATCCAGCCGGAAACCGCAATGGTGTTTCTCGCGATATGACATTCTTCCACGAGGGCTCTCATGGAAGGGTCGTTTGCGGGCGTGAAACTGTCCGGGTGGAAGGGCTGGTGCGCCGTCCAGGCATGGCAGCAGGCGAGTGTCACGACCAGTGACAGGGCTACTCCGCACAGGAAGGCATATTTCCTCAGAAGCAGGAGCATCTGATCCAGTGTGGAAGGATGTTTCATGGATCTGCTGCGCTGTTCCGGGAGGGGGTATTTCTGCCATTGGGGCTGTACGCTGTCCATCATTGCTTTCGGATATGGGGGAAGGCGGGGCTGGCATGACGGCTTTGGCCCTGATATCTGCGAGGCTGTCTTTTTCATCCGATCGCGGCTGTGTCTGCGGTCCCGGTAGCCGGATGCCTGCCCCATGTCCGATACTTTCGAGCCGATCCGCATTGTCGCGCTGTATCATTTCACGCCGTTCGAAGATCCGGCCGCATTGCGCGGGCCGTTGCTTGAGCTGTGCGAAAAGGAAGGGATCAAGGGGATCCTGCTTCTGGCGCGCGAGGGAATCAACGGGACGATTGCCGGGACGGATGAGGGCATGGAGCGCGTGATGGCGCATATCCGTGCGCTGCCGGGCTGTGCGGATCTGGAGAGCAAGGACTCCCGCGCTCCGGAACTGCCGTTCCGTCGCATGAAGGTGCGGCTGAAAAAGGAAATCGTCACGATGGGTGAGCCGGATATCGATCCGCGTCAGGGCGTGGGGCGGTATGTGGCGCCGGAAGACTGGAACGCGCTGATTTCCGATCCGGATACGATCCTGATCGATACGCGCAATGATTACGAAGTGGCGATCGGGACGTTTAAAGGCGCGGAAGATCCCAAGACGAAATCATTCCGAGAATTTCCCGAATGGTTCCGCAGGCGTCGGCAGGAACTCGAAGCGAAAGGGCGTCTGCCGAAGATCGCGATGTTCTGCACGGGTGGCATCCGCTGCGAGAAATCAACGTCCTTTGCGCGGGCTGAGGGTGTGGACGAGGTCTATCACCTCAAGGGCGGCATCCTGAAATATCTGGAGACCGTGCCAGAAGAAGAAAGCCTGTGGGAAGGCGAGTGCTTCGTGTTCGACCAGCGTGTTTCAGTGAAGCACGGACTGGAGATCGGCACGCATGATGTCTGCCATGCCTGCCGTCGGCCGCTGAATGAAAAGGACAAGGCCTCGCCACTGTTCGTGCAGGGTGTGTCGTGCCCGCATTGCCATAACGAGCGCACGGAAGAGCAGCGTCGCCGTTATGCCGAGCGTGAGCGTCAGGAAGCGCTGGCACAGGCGCGGCGGGCCGGGCATCTGGGCGTCCGCCAGAAGTGACGGCGGTCTCGCCGGTCGCTGAGGATGTTTCGCAGCGGCCGGATGTGGCCCGGCGGATGTTCCAGATTGCGGGGCGCTATGCGCTGATCAATGTCCTGATCGCCATCCCGCTGCATCTTCTGATTGATGCAGCGGGGTTTGGGGGAACCACCGCAACGTGGAAGCATGGCGTTGTCGTGCTGGCCGTGGCGGGTGTTGTGTTCGCACCCATCATGGAAACTTTTATGCACTTCTGGTTGCCAATCGTGGTGGTGCGGAAGGTGCTGGGGCAGCGGTCTGGGACGCCGTTTGTGGCGTGGCTCGCCTGCGTGGGGCCATTTGCCTACGGGCATTATGGCGGTGATTTTGGACGGAGTGCCCTGACTGCGCTCTGTACCGGGCTGGTGAGCGGAAGCTGTTTCTATTTCTGTTTCCTGACTGCCGAGAAGAATGTGGGGATCAGTCCTTTCTGGACGACAGCTCTGTGCCATGCCCTGTTCAACGGTACGGTTCTGGTGGTGTTCGGGCTGGCTTATGTTCTGGGGTTCTTGTCCTGAAGAGAGACTGACTCTTCAGGACAAGACCGGGTTCAGGCTTTGGTCTTATTGCGAGAGCCGGCGGGGCGGCCTCTGGGTTTCTTTTCGGTAGCTTTTTCGGCTGCCTTGTCCTTGGCAGCCTTTGCCTTTTTCGCGGCTGTGCGTTCGGCCTTCGGTGGTGGCAGACTGGCGGCGAGCATGGCCTGTGTGATTTTGGTGGCCGTGACCTTGCGGGGCTGTCTTGCGCCCGGTGCGTCCAGCAGCGGGGCCAGGAAGCGGCCGGTATGGCTGGCCTTGCACGCAGCGATGTCTTCCGGTGTTCCGGCCGCGACGACCTGACCGCCGCCGTCGCCGCCTTCGGGGCCGATATCGATCAGCCAGTCGGCCGTCTTGATGACTTCCAGATTATGCTCGATCACCAGAACCGTGTTGCCCTGATCGACGAGGGTGTGGAGCACTTCAAGCAGTTTGCGGACGTCTTCGGTGTGCAGGCCGGTCGTGGGCTCATCGAGGATATAGACTGTGCGGCCGGTGGCGCGTTTGGCCAGTTCCTTCGAGAGCTTGACGCGCTGGGCCTCACCGCCCGAAAGCGTGGTGGCCTGCTGGCCGAGGGCGACATAACCCAGTCCGACCTGTTGGAGGATGGCCAGACGGTCGCGGATCTTGGGAGCAGCCTGGAAGAACGGCAGGGCCTCGTCCACGGTCATGGACAGCACGTCTGCGATGGACTTGCCACGAAACTTCACGTCCAGCGTTTCGCGGTTGTAGCGCGCGCCTTTGCAGGTGTCGCAGGTCACATACACGTCCGGCAGGAAGTGCATCTCGATCTTGAGAACGCCGTCGCCCTGACAGGCTTCGCAGCGGCCGCCCTTCACGTTGAAGGAGAATCGGCCCGGCTTGTAGCCGCGTGCCTTGGACTCAGGCAGTTCGGCGAACCAGTCGCGGATCGGGGCGAACAGATCCGTATAAGTCGCAGGGTTGGAACGTGGCGTGCGGCCGATCGGGGACTGGTCGATCTCGATGATCTTGTCGAGATTGTCCACGCCTTCCAGACGGTCATAGGGCAGCGGCGTCTGGCTCGATTTCATGAGCTGGCGGGAGAGTGCCTTATACAGCGTGTCGATGACCAGCGTGGACTTTCCGCCGCCTGAGACGCCCGTGACGGCGATGAAGGTGCCGAGCGGGAAATCGACCGTCAGATCCTTGAGGTTGTTGCCGCGTGCGCCGTGCAGGGTCAGCATGCCGCTGGGCTTGCGGCGTTCGGTCGGGACGGGAATGACCTTGCGGCCTGACAGATAGGCGCCGGTGATGCTGTTGGGATTTTTGGCGACTTCGGCCGGGGTGCCGACGGCGATGACTTCACCGCCGAGCTTGCCCGCACCCGGTCCCATATCGATCAGGTAATCGGCGGCACGGATGGCGTCCTCGTCATGCTCGACGACGATAACGGTGTTGCCGAGGCGCTTGAGGCGGTCGAGCGTGCCGAGCAGCCGTTCATTGTCGCGCTGGTGCAGGCCGATGGAGGGCTCGTCCAGCACATACAGCACACCGGTCAGGCCAGAACCGATCTGCGATGCCAGACGGATGCGCTGGCTTTCGCCCCCGGACAGGGTGGCAGAACCACGAGAGAGTGTGAGGTAGTCCAGCCCGACATCATCGAGAAAGTGCAGGCGGTCCGTGATTTCGCGCAGGATGCGGCGGGCGATCTCGGCGCGCTGGGGCGTGAGGGTCGCTTCCACGGTGGAAAACCAGTCGAGCGCCTTGCGGATGGGCATGTCCGAGGCTTCGGCGATGTTGAGGTCCTTGACCTTCACGCACAGGGCTTCGGGCTTGAGGCGCGCACCATGGCAGGCATGACACGGCTTTTCGGACTGATAGCGGGAGAGTTCCTCGCGCACCCACATGCTGTCCGTCTGGGCCATGCGGCGCCGCAGGTTCTTCAGCACGCCTTCGAACGGCTTGGTGATGATATGGACCTTCCCGCCATCGCTGTAGGGAATGTCGATCGGCTCTTTCGAACCGTTGATGATGAGGTCGCGTGTTTCGGGCTGAAGCTCGCTCCAGGGTGTATTCATGTTGTCGCCGCAATGGCGGGCGAGGGCGGCGAGCGTCTGGTCGTACCAGTCCGTGCTCGCTCCCTTCCAGGGAGCGATGGCGCCTTCGGCCAGTGTCAGGCTGTCATCCGGGACGATCAGGTTCGCATCGAAATGGGTTTCGGTGCCGATGCCGTCACAGACCGGGCAGGCGCCCATCGGGGCGTTGAAGGAGAACAGCCGCGGCTCGATCTCCTCGATCGTGAAGCCGGAGACGGGGCAGGCGAAGCGCGACGAGAACACGACATGCGCCGGGGCTTCCTTTTCGCCTGCGCGTTTGACTTCCTCCGCGTAAGCCAGACCATCGGAGAGTTCGAGCGCGGTCTCGAAACTGTCGGCCAGGCGGGATTCAATCCCTTCCTTGACGACAATCCGGTCCACCACGACTTCGACGGTATGACGCGTCTTGCGGTTCAGTTCCGGGGCTTCGGCGATTTCATACAGTTCGCCGTCGATCTTCACGCGGGTGAAGCCCTTGCGCGTCAGCTCGGCGAGTTCGCGCTTGCAGTCACCCTTGCGATCCCGGACGACGGGGGCGAGCAGCATCAGGCGCATGCCGTCCGGCATGGCCATGACGCGGTCCACCATCTGGCTGACGGTCTGCGCCTCGATCGGCAGGCCGGTCGCGGGAGAATATGGAATGCCGACACGCGCCCAGAGCAGTCGCATGTAGTCATGGATTTCCGTGATCGTCCCCACGGTCGAGCGGGGGTTCTTGGACGTGGTTTTCTGCTCGATCGAGATGGCCGGGGAGAGACCCTCGATGGAATCCACATCCGGCTTGCCCATCAGTTCGAGGAACTGGCGGGCATAGGCGGAGAGGCTTTCCACATAGCGCCGCTGGCCCTCGGCATAGATCGTGTCGAAGGCCAGGGAGGATTTTCCGGAGCCCGAGAGACCCGTGATGATCGTCAGGGAATCACGGGGGATCGTGGCATCGATATTCTTGAGATTATGGGCGCGGGCCCCACGGACGCGGATCGAATGATTGTCTGGAAAGCTCACGGAGACCCCGGAATATGGAGAAAAGGTAGTTGTGAGATCAAACGCGCTTGAATGGCGTCGGATTGTTCCCCATTAGATGGGGACTTACGCACGTATGAAAAGAACAATTCGAGAAAATTGGTTGGGACGGGAATGGCAGGCAGCGTCAATAAGGTGATTCTGGTCGGAAATCTGGGCAAGGATCCGGAAGTCCGCAACACGCAGTCGGGGGCGAAGATCGTCAACCTGACTGTTGCGACGTCCGACACCTGGAACGACAAGCAGTCGGGTGAGCGCAAGGAGCGCACCGAGTGGCATCGCGTGGTGATCTTCAACGAGCGCACGGCCGATGTTGCCGAGCGTTATCTGCGCAAGGGCCGCAAGGTCTACATCGAGGGCGAACTCCGCACCCGCAAATGGACCGACCAGTCCGGCCAGGAAAAATACACGACCGAAGTCGTGATCGACCGTTTCCGCGGTGATCTGGTGCTGATCGACAGCAATCGCGGCGGTGGCGGCGATGACGGCGGTTTTGACAATGGTGGTGGCTATGGCGGCGGTGGCGGCTTCGGCGGTGGCAACCGGGGCGGCTCAGGTGGCGGCTCGGGCGGTTTCGGGGGAGGATCCCGCGGGAACGCTGGTGGCGGCAACCGTTCGGGTGGCAGCAATGGCGGCTGGGATGCCCCGCCGGACAACGATCTGGACGACGAAATCCCGTTCTGATCCTGTCAGGGGAAACCGGGTAACAGAAAAAAAATGGCGGATGTCAGCCGACATCCGCCATGGCAGGGCTTTTCCATCAGCCCTCAGGCCGGGTCTCAGAAGACCGCGCGGTCCGGAATACTGGACGGGTCTGGCGTCATCACAGCAACCGTGTTGGCGAAATGGCTTCGACCATCGGTTCCATTGGCAACACCGCCTGAGCAGGCGGACAGGGCAAGAGCGCAGGACAGTAATACTGCGTCGAATACCAGAGCTTTCTTTCTGATCATCATTGTTATTCTTCCTTTTCTGATCGTGATGACCATACGATTCTGGAAAAGGAGAGTGAAATCTTATGTTTCTATCTGTTCATAAGTGCGACTTATGAAGCGGAGCATGGTGCGCGCGCCGGGAAAAAGGCAACAAAAAAGGCCGGTGCATTTCTGCACCGGCCTTCCCGTAGTCCTGCTTTTCAGCGGGTCTCAGGCTTCGACATAAGCCTTGATGATGGTGTCGGGGTCCTTGACCACGCCGCCGGCGCCCGAACCGCGCTTGATCTGGTCCACGTATTCCATGCCTTCGATCACCTTGCCGACGATCGTGTACTGACCGTTCAGATGCGGGCTGTCAGCGAACATGATGAAGAACTGGCTGTTGGCGGAGTGCGGGGCCATCGTGCGGGCCATGCCCACCGTGCCGCGCTCGAACTTGGCCTTGTCCGTGAATTCGGCCTTGAGGTCCGGATAGGAGCTGCCGCTCGTGCCGGTTCCCGTCGGATCGCCACCCTGGGCCATGAAGCCCTCGATCACGCGGTGGAATGCCACGCCGTTATAGAACCCTTCGGTGGCCAGGAGCTTGAGGCGCTCGCACGCCAACGGAGCCAGGTCAGGGCGCAGCTCGATGACGACCTTGCCAGTCTTGAGCTCGAAAACCAGCTTGTTGCCGTCGGGCACTGCAGTATCGGACATCTTGGAACCTTCCAGAAATCATTGAAGGCTCTTATGTCGGCCTTCGGCCCAGTTTCGACAAGACGATACGTGCAACATCTTCGCTGACGAAGGGAGAAATATCGCCCCCCAGCCGCGCGATTTCCTTCACAATCCTGCTGGCTGTGCTGCGATGTTCTTCAGAAGACAGCAGAAAGACCGTCTCGATTTCCGGAGCCAGACGACGCAGTGCGCCGGAAAGCTGGCTTTCATAGTCGAAATCCCCGCCGGATCGCAGCCCGCGCACAACTGTGCCTGCGCCCGCCTGACGGACGGCATCGACCAGCAGCGTATCAAAGCCGACGACCTCGATCCGGTCGCCATGCGGCAACTTGTCCACTTCATGCCGCAAAGCGACAAGCCGCGCGTTCAGATCCAGCAGCGGCTGCTTGCCTTCATTGACCGCTACGCCGACCAGAAGCCGGTCGAACAGGGCCGAAGCCCTGTGGATGATGTCGAGATGCCCGAACGTGACCGGATCGAACGTGCCGGGATAGAACCCGACACGGGGATCCATCCGCGCCTCAGGCGTCAGGTGCAGCATCGTCACCAGCGGGGGGCGCTTCAGAAGCCGCCTCGGAGGTACCTGCTTCGCCAATCACCTTGGCGCCGGCTTCGGAGCTTTCGTCGGTATCGCCCTCTTCTGTGTCGTCTTCGAGAACGGGGAAGACGCAGATGACGGTCTCGGTGTCATTCAGGCGGAACAGCGTCACGCCGCTGGCCTGACGGGACATGACACGGACCTGCGACACCGGCAGGCGGATCAGACGGCCCGTATCCGTCACCAGCATGACGTCCGTTCCATCAAGTGTCGGCAGCGTGCCAACTACTTCCTTGCCACGACGGTTTGCGGAGAAGGTCATGTTGGTGATGCCCTGACCGCCACGGCCCGACACGCGGTAATCATAGGCCGAAGAGCGACGGCCGAAGCCGCCATCCGTCACGGTCAGGAGGATTTCTTCCTGCTGTTCCAGCTCCTCGAAACGCTCCTGCGTCAGGTCGCCCGTGATCTCGACGGTTTCTTCGTCACCGGAAACGGTTTCGTCCTCGGCGCTGTCGTCCAGGGCGGCATTTTCGGCACGGCGCTTGGCATTGGCCATCCGCAGATAGGCTGCACGTTCCTCGACGCTGGCATCCACGTGATTGAGGATGCACAGCGAGATGACCGCATCGCCCTCGCCCAGACGGATACCGCGCACGCCCGTGCTGCCACGACCGGCGAACACGCGCAGCGTCTCGTCGGTGATCTGGAAGCGGATGCAGCGCGCATTCTTCGTCGCCAGGAACACGTCCTGACCTTCACGGCAGGTTGCCACGCCGATGAGGGAATCTCCTTCATCCAGCTTCATGGCAATCAGGCCGGAAGCGCGGATGTTGCGGAAATCGCTCAGGCGATTGCGGCGGACGTTGCCACTGGCCGTGGCGAAGGCGAGGTGCAGGTCTTCCCACAGCTCCTCGTCCTGCGGCAGCGGCAGAACGGCCGTGATGGAGTCCGTTCCCAGTTCGGGCAGCAGGTTAACCAGCGCGCGGCCCTTCGCGGTCGGTGCGGCTTCCGGCAGGTGCCAGACCTTCATCCGGTAGGCCTTGCCGCCCGAGGAGAAGAACATCACCCACTGATGCGTATGGGCGTTAAAGCTGCGGACGATGATATCGTCCCCACGGCGTCCGGAGGCCGTGCGGCCACGGCCGCCACGGTTCTGGGAGCGGAAGACCTCCAGCGGCGTGCGCTTGATGAAGCCGTCGCGCGTGATGGTGACGACCATCTGGCCCGGCTCGATCAGGCTTTCATCCGTCTGATCACCGAGTGCGTCGGAAATTTCCGTCACGCGCGGTGTGGCGACTTCCGCACGGGCGGCCAGAAGCTCTTCGCGCATGACTTCCATGCGACGCGGACGGCTCTCGATGATCGCCAGCAGTTCGCCGATTTTCTGCGCGACTTCGCCCAGTTCGCCTTGGATCTTCTCGCGCTCCAGCCCCGTGAGGCGCTGCAGGCGCAGTTCCAGAATGCCACGGGCCTGGGCTTCCGTCAGGCGGACCTTGCCATCGATGATGACATTGCCCTCGTCGTGGATCAGTTCCAGCAGCGGCACGACTTCCGAAGCGTCCCACTCCCGCGCCATCAGCGATTCACGCGCCGTGGCGGCGTCCGGGGCGGCGCGGATCAGCGCGATGACCTCGTCGATATTGGCAACGGCCAGAACCAGACCAACCAGCAGATGCCCACGGTCACGGGCCTTGTTCAGATCGAAGCGGGCGCGGCGCAGGATGACTTCCTCGCGGAACCGCAGGAAGGCTTCCAGGATATCCTTGAGGCCCATCGTCCGCGGCTTGCCGTCGTCGAGCGCCAGCATGTTGGCGCTGAAGGACGTCTGAAGCTGCGTGAAACGATAAAGCTGGTTCAGCACCACATCCGGGGTCGCATCGCGCTTGAGCTCGATGACAACGCGCATACCCGAGCGGTCGGACTCGTCGCGGATGTCGGAAATGCCTTCGATTTCCTTGGACCGCACCAGATCGGCGATCTTTTCCTGCAACGTGGCCTTGTTCACCTGATACGGGATCTCGGTGATGATGATGGCCTGACGGTCCTTGCGGATCTCCTCGATTTCAGCGCGGGCGCGCACCGGGATGGAGCCGCGACCCGTCTCATAGGCGCGACGGATGCCGCTGCGGCCCATAATGATGCCGCCCGTCGGGAAATCCGGACCCGGGATGATCTGCATCAGTTCATCGAGTTCGATGGCCGGGTTGGCGATCATGGCCAGCGTGGCGTCGATGACCTCACCCGGATTATGCGTCGGGATGTTGGTCGCCATACCGACGGCAATACCGGCTGCACCATTGACGAGCAGGTTCGGGAAGACGGCCGGAAGAACCTTCGGCTCGTTCTCGCTCTCGTCATAGTTCGGCTGGAAATCGACGGTATCGCGCTCAATGTCATCCAGCAGGAAGGACGACGCCTTGGCCAGACGGGCCTCGGTGTAACGCATGGCCGCCGGACTATCACCGTCCACCGAACCGAAATTGCCCTGACCGTCGATCAGCTTGACGCGCATCGACCAGTGCTGCGCCATCCGGACCATGGCGTCATAGATCGAGCTGTCACCATGCGGATGGTATTTACCCATCACGTCACCGACGGCACGCGCCGATTTGCGATAGGGCTTGTCGGCCGTGAAGCCGCTTTCGCGCATGGCGTAGAGAATACGGCGATGGACCGGCTTCAGACCGTCCCGCACATCCGGCAGCGCACGCGACACGATCACGGACATCGCATAGGCCAGATAGGAGGAGCGCATTTCCTCCTCGATCGTCACAGGAAGACGGCCGGAAGGGGTCAGATCAGTCGGCTCGGTCAGCTCGGTCAAGACAGGTCACCACGCTAGAATTCAGTTGCCTGAGCATACCGCATGCATCGCCGACACGCCACACCCGGCTCCCGCAGGAAGCGTCTGTGTCGTGGATGGTTCCTGTTCCCTCAAGCTTCCCTCAGGCGGCAGGAAATGTCACGCGCACGAAAGATTCACAAATCCACGCAAGAATGCGGGTCTTAGTTTGTATATTATTAACTTGCGCAATTTATTTGAAGCCGTTAGCAATTCCCAAACACGCTCCGGCGAGTCTCTGCCGGAAATCTTTTTGGAAGATCTCATCATGGCCGATACGACCAACGGAACCGACGACGTCACCTACAACAGCAGCGAAACCAGCTTTCACCAGCATGACTATGCCTGGCGCTGGGTTGGCCCGGCCACGGGTGGTGACTGGTCAGATCCGAACAACTGGGTCCTGAGCAATTCCGGTAATCCGGTGGATACGACGGGCGGCTCCTTCAGCGGCGACGCCATCCCCCAGAGCGAGCAGAACGCTGACGTCAACGTTGGCTATTCCGGCAACACCACGCCGAACGTGGTCGTCTCCAATGCCGTGCTTTACAATCAGATCCGCAGCCTCAGCGTCTGGCAGAACAGCACCCTGAAGATCACCGCACAGGGTGGAAACGGAAACGTTTTCGCAACGGCCGGTCTGGAAAATGACGGCACGGTCATCATCGATACCCCGTCGAAAGTTGAACTCGGTGGTGTGACGGCGGGTGACGGCACCCTGACGATCATGAACAACGACGGGAACGTGACGTTTGATGACGCATACCTGAACAACGGTACGCTGAATCTGGTCAACTCGACCCTCGGCAGCGTGGACGCTCCCGTTACGGTCTCCGGCGGTACGATCAACCTTCAGCAGAACAGCACGCTCGTTGCAGACCTGTATGGTGAAGGCTCCACGCTCAATGTCGATCCGGCAAGCGTCAACACCATCTATGTCAACGACCGCAACTCCAACAACAGCGGTTCCGTACAGGGCACCGTCATCAACGGTGTGTCTGAAAACACCCATTTCGGCATTCTGAGCGGCTCTTCCAAGCCGACCGCCGCCACCTACACCGAGAACTCCGACGGGTCCTACACCCTGACGATCAATCTCGATAACGGTCGTTCCATCACCTACCCGACGGTTCATGTCGCAGACGGCTTCACGCCTGCTGCCCAGGCCACGATCGTCCAGGACGGATCGAACGGCTGGCTGGTCGAAGACGCCGGTACGGCAACGGCTTCGGCCTCTTATGCCACGAGCGACCTGCACCAGCAGATGGCTTCGACGGCCGCTGCCGCAGCCAGCGCCGGTGGTGATACCTCCCAGTACAGCACCAATGCCGTCAGCTATCACACTCACGATAATGCATGGCGCTGGACCGGTCCCGCCAGCGGCGGTGACTGGTACGATCCGAAGAACTGGACGCTGTATGACAGCAACAACAAGGTCGTTGACACGACGGGTAACTCCTTCAACGGCAACGCCATTCCGCAGAGCGAGCAGAATTCTGACGTCAATGTCGGCTACTCCGGCAGCACCACGCCGAGCACCGTTGTCGCCAGTGCGCCGTCCTACAACCAGATCCGCAGCCTCAGCGTCTGGGAAAACAGCACGCTGGAAATCACGGCAAATGGCGGCAGCAACTACAGCGGTTACGTCTTTGCCACGGCCGGTTTCGAGAACGCAGGCACGATCCTGATCAACACCCCGTCGAAGGTTGAACTCGGCGGCATCACGATGAACCGTGATAATGGTACGATCACGATCATGAACAACGACAACAATGTCGTGTTTGATGGAAACAACGTGAACAGCGGCGGCACGATCAACCTGATCAATGCCACGCTGGGAACTGCTACGAACCCGATCTACATCAGTGGCGGTACGGTCAGCCTCGCGCAGGGCAGCAGCCTGTATCTGACGCCGGGCGAAAACCTCAGCACCATCAGCGTCGATCCGTCGACGGTGAATACGGTCTATGTCGAAGCCAACGGCTACCTGCAGAACAACTCGGCCAACAACCAGAACTTCGCGATCAACGGCGTTTCCGCCAACACGCATTTCGGGATCTCCGGTGTGTCTTCCGCCCCGACGGAAGCTACCTACACCCCGAATGCTGATGGCTCCTACACCCTGACGATCACGCTGGCTGACGGTCGTGAGCTGACCTATGGCGATATCCACACGGCTGACGGCTTCACGCCGGCTGCCACGGCATCCATCGTCCAGGACGGCACCAATGGCTGGATTGTCGAAGATGCTGGTGTCACGACCTGCTTCCTCGCAGGCAGCATGATCCGCACGCCGGAAGGTGATGTCGCTGTCGAGAGCCTTCGTCTGGGCAGCACGGTTCTGGCCTTCGTGAACGGCGAAGCCGTGGAGCGGACCGTGACCTGGGCTGGCCGTGCGCACATGGTTGCCAAGGCTGGTCTGAGCGATGCCGAAGCCGGTTATCCGGTCCGCATCCTGAAGGACGCGCTCGCCGAGGGCGTGCCTTACAAGGACATGCTGGTCACCCCGGAACACTGCCTGTTCCTGAACGGTGGTTTCGTGCCGGCCCGTATGCTCGTGAACGGTCGTTCCGTGATCTATGACCGCTCCCTGCCGTCCTACGACTACTTCCACGTGGAAACGGCCGAGCACTCCGTCATCATGGCGGACGGCATGCTGACGGAAAGCTATCTCGATACCGGCAATCGTCATTCCTTCCGCCAGAACGGTACCGTCGTTTCGCTCGGTGGCCGTGCACGCAACTGGAACGATGATGCGGCAGCCCCGCTGGTTGTCAGCCGCGAGGTGGTTGAGCCGATCTTCCGTGAGATCGAGGCCCGCGCCATCGCAGCCGGTCTTGAAAACACCATCGAGGCTCCGGCCCTGACCGAAGATGCCGGTCTGCACCTCGTCACCAGCACGGGCCAGACCATCCATCAGGTCCGGACGGCCAATGGTCGCGCGATGTTCATGATCCCGTCCGATGTGACGGAAGTGCGCCTCGTGTCCCGTACCTTCCGTCCGAGCGAAACAGTTGGACCGTTCGTGGATGACCGCCGTCAGCTCGGCGTTCTGGTCGGTGAAGTCACGCTGTTCGACTCGGGCAACACGATCCGCATCGATCAGCATCTGACCGATGCCGGCCTGGCAGGCTGGGACGTTCAGGACGATGCGGCCGCCCGCTGGACCAACGGCAACGCTGTGCTGTCCCTGACGGCCCGCCAGCCGAACAGCCTCGGCATGCTGGCCATTCAGGTTCTGGCAGCAGGTCCGTACGTGCTGGTTTCCGAAGGTGAAGCCGAAACGGCTCACACCGCCTGAGACCAGATGGCCTGAAACGGAAAAGGCCTCACCCCTTCGGGGATGGGGCTTTTTTTTTGTCCCTTCTCCCCGTGTGGGTGTAGGGCACGGCCCCAACGAGAAAAGGCGCCCCTGTATGGGACGCCTTTTCTTATAGGGTAGTCTGAAAACGGGCTCAGAAGTTGGCGTTGATCCGTCCGTAGTAGTAACCGCCGGTGATGGGCACCTGCAGCGAGAACTGGTCGTAGATCTGGGCGCCGCGGGAGTTATTGACCTGCGGGACGCGGCGGGGGCGGACGTTGAAGATATTGTTCGCGCCGATCGCCAGATGCCAGTTGCTGTTGAAGCGGTAGCCGACTTCGATATCCGTCAGCCAGCGCGGTGTGTTCTTGAACTGCGCAAAGCAGCTGTTGGAATAGGCCAGGCTTCCACCGCTCGGGCAGGGGAGCGTCTTGTCCGTCCAGTCATAGTAGGTCAGCATGGACGTGGTTTCGCCATACCGTGTCTGGCGGACGTTGAAGTCCCATTTTCCGACCGTATACAGCGCGTTCAGGATGATCTTGCTGCGCGGATAGGCGGTCGTGATGTAGGCGATGTTCTGCGCATTCAGCAGCGGATTGCCGTTGGTGTCGGTACCATTGTGGTGCAGGCGCGTGCGGTTCAGGTCCAGCGCCATGCTGAGGTTCAGGTTACCGGCATTGTGGAAGCGGATCATGTAGTCCGCCTTGATATCCAGACCCTGCGTGCGGGTGCTGGCGCCGTTGGTCATGTAGTACGCGGATACGTTGTCGGCCGTGATGCTGTTAAGCGGCAGGGAGTATCCCATGGCCTCGATGGCCTCGATGGCGGACTCGCCCTTGACGGTGCCACCACCCACGATGCGGTCACGCAGATTGATCTGGTAGACATCCGCTTCGACGTGGAAGTTCTTCACCGGCTCCACGACGATACCGCCGCTGGCACTGACGGAACGTTCCGGTTTCAGGGCGCTTGCACCCAGGACACGTGCGGCCGTTGAGCTGACGGGCAGCAGGCCGGAGGCACCGGTCGGATCCACGTTCATGGCGCTGTAGTGCTGCTCGGCCAGGGTTGGCGCACGGAAGCCGGTGCTGATCGTGCCACGAAGCGCAATCTTGCTGGTCACGTCATAACGGGTCGAGACCTTGCCGTTTTCCGTGTTGCCGACATCGGTGTAGTGTTCGAAGCGGCCGGCGAAATCAAGATCCCAGTGCTTGAGCGGGTGGAAGTCGCCATCGACATAGGCCGCCCAGATGTCACGGCTCCAGTTGCCGGCACTGTTGGGGCCGAGACCGGCATAGCCCTGCGTGCCGCCCAGTTCATAGGACGGCGGAGTACCGGCCTTGATCTGATAGGTTTCGAGGCGATGCTCGCCACCGAACGCCAGCGTCATCGGAACGGTATGGGCGATGTTGAACTGGCGGCGGAAGTCCAGATTGTTGGTCCACTGCGCCATGCGATAGGTCTCGGCGCGCGTGGAGTTGGGCGACCAGCCGCAGCCATCGGTCGAATAATAGGACGATGTCGGATCGGTCGAGCAGGTGCTGGCGAGCATGCCTGTGTTGGCGGTGTTTTTGTTGCCGATCTTGTTGCCGTCAGCACCATAAGTGGTGCTCAGGTCCCAGTCGAACCCAAAGAAATTGTCGCCCTTGAGGCCGAGCGTGGCGGCGTAATCGTTCTCTTCTGATGTTTCGAGCGGGGAGAAGCCGGCCGGGTACATGGTCGGGGCGATCGCCGGAGTCCGGTAGTTTTCGTACGCTTCGCCATGGCGGTGCATGTAGGTGATGAGGCCGTAGAAATTCACGCCTTCGGTAATGGTCTTGCCGAAATCGATGGCGAGGCTTTCGCGGGTTTCTTCGGGCGTGCTCATGATCTTGTTGGAATCAGCGGGCACGTTCATCGCGTTCGGAACGACACCGTTATAATATCCGGTCGTGGTGGCGTTGTTGGGCCAGCTTCCGATCAGGCGGTGGTCGCGTGCGCCGACGACCATGTGGTCGGTGTGGTAGACTTCGCCGCTGATGTGCAGATAGCCGTCATTGCCCCATTTCACGCCGCCATCGGCATCCACCTTGTATTGCCAGCCGTCGCCGTTATAGGCGTTCGCGCCGGTCTGCACCGAAGTATGCATGCCGTGGGCCTGCTTCTTGGTGATGATGTTCACCACGCCGGCAATGGCGTCGGAGCCGTACATCGCGGCGGCACCGTCTTCCAGCACTTCGATATGGTCGATGGCGCTGGCGGGGATCGTGTTCAGATCAGCACCCGTGGAGCCGAACTGCGGGCCGGCATCGGCTGTGATGTTTGCCGTGTTGTGGCGGCGCTTGCCGTCTACCAGGACCAGGACTTCGTTCGGACCAAGGCCGCGCATCTGGATGGAAGACGTCAGGGCGGAGGAATCCGCGCCCATGGCCTGCACGTTGATGGAGGCATAGGTCCGGGTCAGGGCATCGGCAACGTTCATCATGCCGGAATGGCGCAGTGTTGCAGCCGAAATCACGCTGACGGGGGACGAGCTTTCACGGGCCTTGCGGTTGGTCGCATGGGTACCGGTGGTGACGTTGATTGTCTCGGCTTCGCCCGTGAAATTGACGTCCGTCTTCTTCTTGCGGGGGGCGGCAACGGCGGGTGTGGCCGTCGCAGCCGCAGGATGGGCAGCACTGTGAGCGGCGCTGCTGGGTTTCGCGCTGTGATGGCGTGTGGCGGGATGCGCCGTGGTGGTTGCGGCCAGGGCAGACATGCAGGGCATGACGGAAACTGCCGTTGTTACGAGCAGGGAGATGCGATGCCGGGATTTCATTACTACTTCTATACCTCCATGAGACGCCGCTCTTGGGTTCAGAGGGGGTTTCTGGATAGTAATGATAAAAATTCGTTACATGAAAGCAGCAAAAATGATTCTTGCAACAGATTTCCGTCCTGTTGCAGAATGGCAACAAGATGTTTGTGCTTCCGAAAAATAAGAAAGGAAATTCCGAAAGGAATATGCTTTGAGAAACATATTTCCGATTGAGGGGACGGGATGAGCCAGAAGCGCTGTAGGGAATGAAGTTCTTGTTACTTTAACGCACCAATCGGTGTCAGTCGTCCAGACGGACCTTGCGGTTGCGTTTGATGCCAGCCCGGTGTGATTTTCCGTCAAGGCGACGCTGCCGGGCTGCTCTTCCGGGACGGGTGGCTACGCGGAAAGTGGGGCGGTGAGCCGCCTTGCGGATCAGCTCTGCCAGGCGTTCGATGACGTCCTCACGGTTTCTCTGCTGTGTGCGAAAACGGCGACCCGTAATGATGATTTCGCCATTCTGGGTCGCACGGCTGCCTGCGAGTTCGATCAGGCGTGTCCGGATGCGGTCTGACAGGGCCGGAGAGCGCGCGGCATCGAACCGGAGCTGTGCGGCCGTGGCCACCTTGTTGACGTTCTGTCCTCCCGGCCCGGAGGCCAAGATATAGGTGATTTTCAGTTCGTCCTCTTCAAGCCGCAGACCGGGAAGAATCTCGATGGGCATCTGTTTCTTCCTTTCGGACTGGAAAAGGGGTGGCTGTGGTCAGGAAACGCAGGACGTCGCGCCCATAGCCTCTTTCGGCGCGGGAGACCATGGAGCGAGGTGTCGCATTGTCCGGTGGATGGGGACGAAAGCCTGTTTTTCCGGATGGCGAGGTTGACGCCCTCATGGGTTGTGAGGTAGCCAGCGTGCGGATGAACCGGTAGCTCAGTTGGTAGAGCATTCGACTTTTAATCGAATGGTCCTGGGTTCGAGTCCCAGCCGGTTCACCATTTTCCTGTAAATTCTGAAAATACCATTCTGTCTCTGGTAGGACAGGTTGTGGCGCGTGGCGGTCTGGCGGCGTAGTGTGACGCGAGGCAACGATAATAAGAGGAAACGCTGATGACGCGCGTTCGGATTGGGGTGGCGCTTGCGCTGCTGGCAGCTCTTGCGGCCTGTGGCCCGGATTATGGTGGTCAGGGATCGCGGCAGTTCCGTGGCGATGACTATGGAAATGTCGGGGCGGGCCGGAGCAGCTACGGCTATCAGGGTGGTCCGACCTGAGTTTTTTCAGGTCGGGAAGGTTCAGGACAGGGCGTCCTGAACCAGTTTTTCCTGCTGGGCGGCGTGGACGCCCGGTAGTCCTGTTGCGGGAGAAGCCGCGCTTTCGCGACCGACATAGTCCGGGCGCTGCACGCGATGATTGCAGCCTCGAAGCGCGCGTTCGATGCGACGATCCACGAAAATCCAGGCGCCGTTGTTCTGCGGCTCTTCCTGACACCACAGGACCTGTTCTGCGTCCGGGTGGCGTGCAAGCTGTTCCATCAGGGCGTGATGCGGGAATGGGTAGAGCTGCTCGACGCGGATGATGGCGACGTCGTCGCGGTTCTGGCGCGTCCGTTCGGCAATGAGATCATAATAGACCTTGCCGGTGCACAGGATGATGCGCCTTGCGCCTTCCTCCTTTGCCGGATCCGCAATGACGGGCTGGAAACGCGTGTGCGGCCCCATTTCGTCCAGCATCGAAACTGCATCCTTGTTGCGCAGCAGGGATTTGGGTGTGAAGACGACCAGCGGCTTGCGGCAGCGGCGTGCGATCTGGCGGCGCAGGGCGTGGAAGTAGTTGGCGGGCGTAGTGATGTCACACACGCGCATGTTGTTTTCGGCGCAGAGCTGAAGGATGCGCTCGGGACGGGCTGAGGAATGCTCCGGGCCGCCGCCTTCATAGCCATGCGGCAGGAGGAGCGTCAGGCCGGAGGTCCGCAGCCACTTGGTTTCGCCCGAGGCGATGAACTGGTCGAGGATGATCTGCGCGCCATTGGCAAAATCGCCGAACTGCGCTTCCCACAGAACCAGGGCTTCCGGATCGCCGAGGGAATAGCCGTATTCGAAGCCAAGGACGGCATATTCCGAGAGCGGCGAGTTCCAGATGTTCAGCGGCGCCTGATGGGGCGCGATATGGGTCAGGGGCGTGTCTTCGCGGCCTGTCTCCTGATCGAACAGGACGGCGTGACGCTGGCTGAACGTGCCGCGGCGGCTGTCCTGCCCCGATAGGCGAACCGGATGTCCGTCCATCGACAGGGTGCCGAAAGCGAGGGCCTCGGCTGTGGCCCAGTCGATCGGGCCACCATCGGCGACGGCCTTGCCGCGGGCAATGATCTGTCGGGTCAGGCGCGGGTGAACGGCCAGACCTTCGGGGATCGTGCCGATGGCTTCTCCAACTTCCTGAAGGCGCCTGAGGGGCACGCCGGTCATGGGCTGGATGCGGTCCTGCTCGTCCTGCAGACGTGTCGGGTCCTCGGGGCCGTCCAGCCAGTCCGTGCCGTCGGGTTGATAGGTCTTGGATTTTTCGAACTGTTCTTCCAGCCGGCGCTGGAAATGCGCCCACATCTCTTCGACTTCGGCTTCGGTCATGACGCCGGTGCGGATCAGGTGATCGGCATAGAGGCTGCGTGTCGTGGCGCGGGACTGGATGGCGTGGACCATTGCGGGCTGCGTGAAGGCGGGTTCATCGGCTTCGTTGTGGCCGTGACGGCGATAGCAGACGACGTCCAGCACGATGTCGGACTGGAACGTGCGACGCCATTCATGCGCCAGAAACGCACAGCGGGAGACGGCTTCGGGATCGTCGCCATTGACGTGCAGGATGGGAGCCTGGACGGCTTTGGCGATGTCTGTGTTGTGCAGGCCGGAATGGGCGTCCGACTGGACGGTGGTGAAGCCGATCTGGTTGTTGATGATGACGTGAACCGTGCCGCCCGTCCGGTAGCCTTCCAGCTTCGAGAGGCTGAGGGTTTCGTACACCACGCCCTGTCCAGCGAAGGCTGCGTCCCCATGAACGAGAATGCCCAGATGGTGCTGGCGGTCCCGATCTTTTTCGCGGTCCTGATCGGCGCGGACGCGACCAAGCACGACCGGGTCCACTGCTTCCAGATGGGACGGGTTGGGCAGGAGCGAAATGCGGACGGTATGGCCGGCGTGTTCGAGCGTGGTGGCGGTGCCGAGATGGTATTTTACGTCGCCCGAACCCTCGATGGTGTCGGGCTTGAAGGAGGCGCCGGCGAATTCGCTGAAAATGGCGGCGAAGGGCTTGCGCAGGATGTTGGCCATTACGTTCAGGCGGCCGCGATGCGGCATGCCGAGCGAGACGGAACGTACATCATCCTGTGCCGCGGCATCGATCAGGGTGCGCAGAGCCACGATAACGCTCTCGCCGCCCTCAAGGCCGAAGCGGCGCATGCCCATGAAGCGCTTCTGGCAGAACTGCTCGAAGCCCTCGGCCCGGGTGAGGGCGAGGAGAATGCGCTTCTGGTCCAGTGATGGGCCGGCGGCCGGATTTTCCAGACGGTCGATCCACCACTGACGCTGGGCCGGATCCTGAAGATGCATGAACTCGGCGGCCGTGGTGCCGCAATAGGCGCGGCGCAGACGGGCGATCAGATCCCGGTCCGCACCTGGGGGCGTCAGTTCGGGGATGTCGGGTGTGGGAGCGAGGCCGAGCGGATCCAGCGAGGCGATCGAATGCCCGCGCAGGCGATAGGCGAATTTCAGGCTCTCGGCACTGGCATCGCTCTGATCAGCCGTGCCCGGGCCGGTCAGACGCTCTGAGCCGAGGGTCTCGAACAGGGACGCGAAGGCGGGGTCCACGGACGCAGGGTCGTGCTGCCAGCGTGTGTGCAGCTCCGCCAGATAGACGGTGTTTTCGCCATTGATGGCGTCCCGGTCATCATGATGGTCGCCCATGAACTCGTCTCCTGTGTCCCCGGGGGCCGCGCTCCTGCCGGGAAGAGGCGGGGCCGGGGGCTGTCATATGGCCGCGCAGTCTAGCGGATTGGCAGAAGAGGGCCAATCTCCGCCTGTCCCGAACATCCTTTGTCAGAGACCGAAGCCGCGTTTCATGGCGTCGATCCGGCGTGCGATGGAGCGGGTGGCGACCGGTGTGTCTGTCTGGTCGAAGATATGGCAGGCGCCGGGCACGATTTCCAGTTCTACGGAGATGCCCTGATGGATCAGGCGCCGCGCATAGGCGAGATCTTCATCCAGGAACAGATCCAGGGCGCCGACACACAGATAGACCGGGGGCAGATCGGACAGGTCGGTTGCGCGGGCGGGAGCGGCATAGGGCGAGACGTCTGCCGAACCGGGCGCTACGGGATTGAGGAGGGCCGTCCACATGAAGGTGTTGCTGGCGCGGGTCCACAAGAACTCGCCTCCGACTGGGGAAGCGTCAGGCTGACCCGTGATCGTGCGGTCGTCGAGTACGGGATAGATGAGGTTCTGGAACAGGAGCGCCGGCCCTTCGCGGTCCCGGGTCAGCAGAGCCAGTCCCGCAGCGAGGCCACCGCCTGCGCTCTCGCCCGTCAGGCCGATGCGGGTGGCATCGATCCCGAGCGTGTCGGCGTTGCGGGTGATCCAGCACAGCGTGGTGTAGGCGTCCTCGATTGCGGCCGGGAAGGGATGCTCCGGGGTGAGGCGGTAATCCGGGGAGATGACCACGCAGTCCAGTTCCTGTGCGAACTGGCAGAGCTGGGTCGTGGTGAGTTCTGGCTGGCCGGCGAAATAGCCACCGCCATGCAGATGCAGAAGAGCCGGGCGCGGGCTGGTGGCCTCCTTGCGGGGACGGACGGTCAGGAGGCGGATGGGGGGGGCGTTTTCCGTGCCGGGAATGTTCAGACGCTCAAGGGTGACGGGATAGTCTTCGGCCTGAAGGAAGGACTGTCCGGCGGCCTGTTCCAGTCCATCGCGGAAGGCAGGCAGGGATTCAGCAGAAAGATCGACCGTCGGGATCTCTTCAAGAAGGGGAAGCAGTTCGGGAAGGACGAGGGAGCGTGTGTTCATGAAAGGACGCCTTGGGTCGAGGAAGGGGCGAAAAATGAGGCAGGAAAATCGAGCAGAATTCCAGTGGTCGGACCGCTTGAAGGCAAAAATCTGTTCGTCGTGCCACAAAGTTGCCGCAACTTTTCATGGCTGAGAGTCGTCTAGTCTGGTGACCGGTCCTGAGCCGGCCTTGTTGGGATGGGAGTTTCGCTGATGCGTGCTCTGCTGTTTCTTGCAGTTCTGACGGGAAGTGGTCTTGCGCTGACGGATGTGTCAGCAGGAGCGCAGGAGCTGCGTCGGGACGATCTGTCCGCGCATGCGGTTCTGACGGATGAAGTCAGCCAGTCGGGTGTGGATCACCGGATGCTGGAATGCCGGACCGATCCGCGCCTTCTTCATACGGTCTGGGACGGGCGCGTCTCTCCGCAGCCGGGGCCGCATGTCTGCACGGGGGGCGCGAACCGCCTGGGGGCAGGATATGTCCGCTACCTGGCGACGAGCCGGATGGTAAAGGCCCATAAGCCGCTGCGGGGGTAATATTCTTTCGTAAAAGGCAGGTCTCACATGTGTGGAATAGGCCTTGTCGCCGACGTGGGCCGCGTCTAGCCTTCCGCGCCATGAGCAGGATTTCCCTTGATTATGATGCGTTCGAGAGCACGCCCGTTGCGGAAAAACCGTTTCCGCATGTGGTGGTGCCGCATTTCATCGGCAATGACGATCTGAAGGCGGTTGTCTCGGACCTGCCGGAGATGAAATCCGGCGGCTCTTTTCCGCCGGAAGCGCTGAAGCTGACGCCGCGTGTCTCGGCCATGATTTCGGAACTGCAGGGGCCGAAACTCAAGGCGCTGGTGGCCGAGAAATTCGGGCTGGATCTGGCGGATGCGCCGACCATGCTGACAATGCGGGGACGCACGCGGGAGAAGGACGGGCGGATCCATCGGGATTCGGAGGCCAAACTGGTCACGATCCTGCTGTATCTCAATCCTCGGGGTGAGGACTGGGCGTCGCGCGATGGCTGTCTGCGGCTGCTGAACGGGCCGGATGATGTCGAGGATTTCGACGTCGAGGTGACGCCGGCGGAAGGAACGCTGCTGGTGTTTCCGAACGGTCCGGCAACCTGGCACGGGCACCGGCAGTTCGTGGGAACACGGTATGCGATCCAGCTCAACTACATGGCGACGGGGCGCAAGGCCCGCTACGAACTGCGGCGGCACCGTCTGTCGGCGCTTTTAAAGCGTCTGCCCTTTTCGGGCTGATTTTCAGGGAACGGGAAAAGATCATGGGTTATCGGGTTGCGGTTGTTGGCGCCACGGGTGCGGTGGGGCGTGAACTGCTGCGAATTCTGGCGGAGCGGGACTTTCCGGTCGATGAAGTTGTGGCGCTGGCCTCTCCGCGGTCGGCCGGGCGTGAGATTTCTTTCGGGGACAAGAAAGTCCTGAAGGTCCAGAACCTCGAGACGTTCGACTTCAAGGGCTGGGACATTGCGCTGTTCTCGCCGGGCGGTGCGATTTCGGCCGTCTATGCGCCGAAGGCAGCAGCAGCGGGATGTGTGGTGATCGACAACACGTCGCATTTCCGCATGGAGCCGGGGGTGCCCCTGATCGTGCCGGAAGTGAATGCGGCGGCGATCGGTAAGGCCAGCCGTGGCATTATCGCCAACCCGAACTGCTCCACCGCGCAGATGCTGGTGGCGCTCAAGCCGCTGCATGACCTGTTCCGGATCAAGCGCATCGTGGTCTCGACCTATCAGGCTGTTTCGGGCGCCGGCAAGGATGGCATGGACGAGCTGTTTGCCCAGACCAAGGGCACGTTTGTCAACGATCCGCCGACGGTCGCGCAGTTCACCAAGCAGATCGCCTTCAACGTCATTCCCCATATCGACCGTTTTATGGATGACGGTGCGACCAAGGAAGAGTGGAAGATGGCGGTCGAAACCCGCAAGATCATGGACCCGGACATCAAGGTCCTGGCGACCTGCGTGCGCGTACCGGTGTTCATCGGACATTCCGAGGCCATCAGCATCGAGTGTGAGAAGCCGGTTGATCTGAAGAAGGCACGCGAGGCGCTGCGCAAAGCGCCGGGCGTGATCCTGCGGGACGAGCGCGAAGACGGCGGCTACGTCACGCCGATCGAATGTGTGGGCGAAGACGCGACGTATGTCTCGCGCCTGCGGATTGATCCGTCTGTCGAGAACGGTCTGGCGCTGTGGTGCGTGTCCGACAATCTGCGCAAGGGCGCGGCTCTCAATGCGGTCCAGATTGCGGAAAGCATCGTGGAACAGGGACTTCTGAAGGATGGGCAGCTATTCCGTCGCAACGAAGTACCGGATGAAGACGAAGACTGAGCGATGACGTCATCCCGTACCGAAACGGTTCTTGCCGCCAATGAGGATATCGAGCGCCTGTCGCTCGATGTTCTTCTGGACCGGCTTCTGACGTCCCAGAAGGCGGCTCTGGACCGTGTCGGGGAGGCATTGCCGTCCATCGAGCGTGCCGTCGAGGCCGCTGTGCCCCGGCTGCAAGCTGGTGGCCGGCTGGTCTATGCGGGAGCGGGGACGTCCGGGCGGATTGGATTGCAGGACGGTGTTGAACTGACGCCGACCTTTGGTCTCGCTCCGGAGAAGCTGGTTCTGCTTCTGGCCGGTGGGGCAGGGGCGACAACCCAGGCCGCCGAGGGCGCGGAAGACCGGGAAGATCAGGCGCGGCTTGATCTCATGGAACATCATCCGAATGAACATGACGTGGTGATCGGCGTCGCGGCCAGTGGCAACACGCCCTATACCTGCGCCATAGTTCAGTTCGGGCGGGAAGTAGGCGCGCTGACGATCGGTGTCAGCGGCAATCCGGAATCGCGTCTGCTGCGGGAAGCGGAACTCGGCATCTGCATTCCGACGGGGGCCGAGGTTCTGGCAGGGTCCACGCGCATGGCCGCGGGGACCGCGCAGAAAGTCACGCTGAACCTGTTTTCCACGGCGCTGATGACGCGGCTGGGGCATGTCTATCGCGGTCGCATGGTGGATATGCGCATCAGCAACGACAAGCTGCAGGCCCGGGCAGAGCGCATGGTCATGGAACTGGCCGGCGGAACGGCCGAAGAGGCGCGTGAAGCCCTGAAACTGGCGCAGGGGAATACGAAACGCGCTGTTCTGGTGCGGGGCGGGGTGGCTCTGGCAGACATCGAGCCGCTGCTGGAGCGGTGTCAGGGCAATCTGCATCTGGCGCTTGCGGAGCTTTGAGCGCGGCACAAAACACAGATGCGCCCGGGATGCTCTGGGCGCTTGGGCTGATGAGCGGCACGTCCCTGGACGGGGTGGATGCTGCTCTGATCGAAACGGATGGCGTGCGCATCGGACGGATGGGGCCGTCCCTGACAGTGCCTTACAGCCCGGAGCTGCGCGCCCGGACCCGCGAGCTGCTGGATCGTGCGGCTGGCCTTGCTTCTGATGATGCCGAAGTGCTGGCTGTCACGCGGGAGCTGACTCTCCGGCATGTGGATGCCGTGCGTCTGCTGCGCGAAAAGGCACCGGGTCTGAAGCCTGCCGTCATAGGCTTTCATGGCCAGACCATTCTGCATCAGCCTGAACGTGGCCGGAGCTGGCAGATCGGTGATGCCCGGCTGCTGCAGGATCTGTGTGGCGTGCCGGTTATCCATGATTTCCGGTCGCGGGATCTGGAAAATGGCGGGGAAGGGGCGCCGCTGGTGCCGGTGTTTCACGCCGCCCTGCTTCAGCAGGAACAGCGCCCCGTGGCCGTTCTCAACATTGGCGGAGTTGCCAACGTGACGGTTCTGGGACCGCAGGACCAGCATGAGCAGCGAGGTGTCTGGGCCTGTGATACCGGGCCGGGCAATGCCCTGCTGGACGACTGGGCTCTGCGGTATACCGGCAAACCGTGTGATTTCGGGGGCATGCTGGCGTCTTCAGGAACGGTTCGTCAGGATGTTCTGGAGAAGCTGCTGGCGATCCCATATTTCGCGCGACCCATGCCCAAATCGCTTGATCGGCTGAGCTTCCATCCGGAAGCCATGGCGTATGTACGGGATCTGTCTGCGGAAGATGGGGCGGCGACACTGGCAGCCTTTACGGTCGAGGCCGTGGCGCGGACGCCGTTTCCGGTGCAGCCCGAAACGTGGTTTGTCGCGGGAGGCGGGCGGCATAACCCGGTGCTGATGGACGGATTGCGTCGTCGTCTGGGAAATGTGGCATCCGTGGACGTCCTGGGATGGGACGGGGATGCGCTTGAAGCGCAGTGTTTCGGACTTCTGGCCGTGCGCTGTCTGCGGGGACTGCCTTCTTCCTGGCCGGGAACGACCGGTGTCAGGCAGCCCTGCATTGCGGGAAGAGCCGTCTGACGGCCTCCCCGCAGGTCTGAGCGGGATCAGACGGAAGCAAGTTCCGGCCAGCCGGTTTCCGGGCGGTCGAGATGCTTCAGAAGGTCATGGTCCGGCGTGTTGACGAGGTCCTTGACCAGCGTCTTGAAGAGCTTCTTTGCCGTTGGCTTGTCGAGATGCTCGCGGATTTCATGCGAAGCCTGAGCCGGAGCGACAAGGAGGATGCCTTCAACGTCGCTGTTCTGTGCGGCCTTGTTGATATGGGCAGCCAGATCGCGCGTGAAGTGCTCCTTGAGCTGCTCATGCGGGTTTTCGCGCGGCGCCTTGATGGAGCCGACATCCGTTTCCGCATTGGAACCCTTGTGCAGGTCGAAGCTTGCAATGGTGCGCAGCTGTGCCCCTTCGAGGCGCAGGAAACGGGCTTTTTCGCCGTCAGCAACAACGTAAATGACGGGATCCTGTGTAGCCATGTCTGGAAAACCTTGTTTCAAAATCAGATGGTGTGTCTGTAACAGCTTCGAGATGGGATGGTTGCCTGCAGACGACAAGATCATGCAGAGTCGTATTCTTCTAACCCGTTGAAAGAATTTGGATATTTCATTTCTTTGAATGTTTTTTGAAGAATTCCGAATTTTTTTGTTGAAACGCGGGGAGGATGTGCTCAATCTCTGAATCGAGCCTACCAGAAAATCTTTTCCAAAGGCTCAAAGGAGGCAAGTATGGCTCTGACGAATACTCTTCTGCCGTATGTTGGTCCCATGACCGTCGCTGTTGCGGTGTTTGCCTATACTTTGCTGCAAGGGACCCGGAAACCGGATGTTTCCTATGCGAAGGTAAGGCATCGACGATAGCGTCCCGCAAGGGGCGCGTATCTCCAGACGCTTTCCCTCTTTCCTAAGTCGGTGCCCGGTTCCACAGTAGAGGGCACTATGGCATTTCTTCACAAGACACCCCGTATCGCTCCTCCGCCAGAAGGCCGGACCGGTATTCTCCTTATCAATCTCGGAACGCCTGATGACACAGGCTATTTTTCGGTAAGGCGATACCTGAGCGAATTTCTCTCTGACCGTCGCGTCATTGAGAGTCCCCCTTTGATCTGGCAGCCCATTCTGCAGGGCATCATCCTGACAAAACGTCCCTTTGCCAGCGGCGCAAATTACGCGCGGATCTGGCACAAGGAAGAAAATGCCTCGCCATTGCGGGTCTATACGCGCAGGCAGGCCGAGGGGCTGGCTGAACGTCTCCGTGCCGATGGTGTGCCTGTCGAATGGGGCATGCGCTATGGCCGCCCATCCGTCGCGAAGGCTGTTGAGAGCCTGATGGATCAGGGCTGTGACCGGATTATCAGCATCGCGCTTTATCCTCAGTATTCCGCCACGACGACCGCCACCGCCAACGACCAGCTTTTCCGCGCGCTCATGCGCCTGCGTCGGCAGCCAGCCGTCCTGACTGTTCCGTCTTTCCCGGATCATCCTGCTTTCATACGTGCCCTTGAGACGTCCGTGCAGGACACGCTTGCGGGTCTGAGTTTCAAGCCGCAGCAGATTGTCGCGTCGTTTCATGGCCTTCCCAAGACCTGTATCGAAAAGGGCGACACCTATCGCGATGAGTGCGAGCGCACTATTTCGGCCCTGCGTCAGGCGCTGGGACTGAGTGAGGAGCAGATGCCCCTGACGTTCCAGTCCCGTTTCGGACCGCTGGAATGGGTCCAGCCTTATACGGCGCCCTTCGTCAAAGCCCTGCCGGCCCAGGGAATCACGAAGATTGCCGTTATCATGCCAGGCTTCATGGTGGATTGTCTTGAGACGCTGGATGAGATCGGAAACGAACTTCGGGAAGAATTCATGGAAGCGGGGGGTGAAGAGTTTGCCCTCGTGCCGTGCCTGAACGACTCGAAAGGAGCGATCGATCTTCTCGAAGACCTGTCCCGCTCTGCCATGGCAGGCTTTCAGCGCGGCTGAGCTTTCCCGCTTTTCAGCTTTCATCAGAACCCCACCCGCCATCGGGTGGGTTTTTTTTGTAATCCCGGGGCCGGAAAGAGGGGCAGATTTTATTTAGCTTGCATTGCGCGCAGCTTTTTCCTATAACTGTGGCACTGAGCCATAAAACATAGTCAAAAACCGGTTCAGAACGCAATTTCACAGAATGATTTCCATAAAGGCCACTCCCCTGAGGAGAGGCCTTTTTTTTGTTGCGTACGTCAGAAGCAAGACACGTCTTCCTGCGCAAATATTACGGCTCAGGACAGGATTTCGACCGTCTCTTCTGTTCGGTGCCCAGTAACTGGTGTTCTTCCGGTTACTGGAGACCGTCTGATTCTTTTTCATTTTCAGTTACGGGAAAAATCATGAACGCTGTTTCCAGCACGCAGAGCGCAATCCAGTCGGGTTCGCGCTGGACGATCGCTGACGCGATGAAGATTCATACCGATGATCCGACGACGACCATGCCGGTCATCGATTATGCTTTCCCGGTCATCGATTCCGATGTGTGGCAGTGGGATACCTGGCTGCTGCGCGACATCCACGGCAAGACCGTGACCTTCAAGGGCTGGTACGTCATGTTCGCCCTCGTGGCCGACCGCTCCGCAACTGGCGATACGGTTGAGGGCTGGCACAGCCGCAACAACTATTCCTATATCGGCTACTACTACAGCCGCACCGGCAATGGCGCGGACTGGAAGTTCGGCGGCCGTGTCATCAAGGAAGGCGCCAACTCCCGCAGTTGGGAATGGTCCGGCTGCGCGGTCATGCGCGAGAACAGCGGCAGCACGGTCGATCTGTTCTACACCTCCGTCAATGACACCCCGTCCGAGTCCGTTCCGTCCTATACGACGGGCCGTATTCTCGCGGATGCCAACGGCGTGTGGTTCGAGGGTTTCGATGTCTGCACGGATATGTTCCAGGCGGATGGCGTGCACTACGCCAACATCGTCGAGGACCAGTACTGGGACTTCCGCGATCCGCACATCTTCCGTAACCCGGACGACAACCAGATCTACGCCCTGTTCGAAGGCAATGTTCCGGGTATGCGTGGTGATTTCACCATTGGCTCCGACGAGATGGGCCTCGTGCCGCCGGCCACGACCGTTCCGGCCGGTGCGCAGTATGGCGCCGCCGCCATCGGTATTGCGCGTCTGAAATCCGACTCCACGAAGGGTGATTTCTCGCAGTGGGAAATGCTGCCGGCGCTTGTCACCGCGCTCGGCGTCAATGACCAGACGGAACGCCCCCATGTCGTGTTCCAGGACGGTCTGACCTATCTGTTCACGATCTCCCATCACTCTACCTTTACCGGCAACAGCACGGGTCCGGATGGTGTGTATGGCTTCGTGTCGCGCAATGGCATTTTCGGCCCGTATGCTCCGCTGAACGGGTCCGGCCTAGTGCTCGGCAATCCCTCTTCGGCGCCGTACGAGACCTACTCGCACTTCGTCGATCCTGCCGGTTATGTGCAGTCCTTCATCGACACCCTGCCGCAGCCCGGTTCGGCTGATCCGCAGAATCCGGAAACCTATCGCATCGGTGGCACGCTGGCGCCGACCGTGAAGATCGTTCTCGACGGTGAGCGGACCTTCCTGACGGAAGTTCATGCTTATGGTCAGGTCTACGCTCAGGGCGTCTGGCCGACCTCTTCGGCCTGGGACAAGCGTTCCTGAAGCCGATTTGCCCTCTCCCGAAAGGGGGAGGGCATTTTTCTGCGTTTCAGGCGCAGAAATGCTCTGTCCTGAGGCCAAGAAACTGTATCAGCGATTTCTGGAAAAATTATCGGCTGGTCGGAGTGAGAGGATTCGAACCTCCGGCCCCTGCGTCCCGAACACAGTGCTCTACCAGGCTGAGCTACACTCCGGCCGACGGCGCTTCTCCTACAGGGGTTAACGCTTTCCTGCAAGGGGGCCAGAGCGAAAAATCAGAGAATGAGTGCCGTTCGGGTGATATCCCGCCACGACCAGAGGACGGTACGGGCCTGGCCCTGAAGGTTCCAGACCGGTAGAAGCCCTACGCCGCCGTCGGCAACGCTGACCCGTGAGTCGGCGGAATTGTCGCGGTTGTCGCCCATGACGAACAGATGACCGGCAGGGACCGTGAAAGGCGCGATGTTATCCAGTTCGCCGTCCTGCGAGAGTTTGAGGATGTTGTGATGCACATTTCCCGGCAGGGTCTCGTCATAGCGTTCTGCTGGAAGCCAGACGCCTCTGCGGCTCTCCTCGCGGGCGGGGCCCATGTCCTTCCATGCCAGTTCGGTCCCATTCAGGATGACGCGTCCATGCAGCAGTGCGATCCGGTCACCGGGAAGGCCGATGACGCGCTTGATCCAGGTCTGACGCAGATTGGCCGGTGCCCGGAACACGACGACGTCTCCGCGACGGGGCAGATGCCCGAAGAGGCGTCCTCCGCTGCTGTCATGCGGCTTCAGGGCATGACCGAAGGGCAGGTTGGCCGTGCTGAGACCATAGGAGGGCACAACGACGCCAATCTGGTCCCCGATCATCAGTGTGGGCTCCATCGAAGCGGAGGGCACGATGTAAGCGGCAGCAAGGGCGCTGTGAATGGTCAGGAAGCCCAGAAGGACGGGCAGGCAGGACAGGATGTCCCGGGCGAACTTACGCAGGGTCATGATGGGTGTCTCCGTGCCCGGAAGAGTGCCTCATGGGCGCCGGAGAGCCAGTTAAACCTCTGTCAGGTCCTGTCATGAAAAAAGGGGCGTCCCGTCATGGGGCGCCCCTTTTTTGCCGCTTCAGGAAAAGGATGCCTTACAGCGCCTTTTCAAGCTCCGGCAGGACTTCGAACAGATCGCCCACGATGCCGTAATCGGCGACTTTGAAGATCGGAGCTTCCGGATCGGCGTTGATCGCCACGATGACGCGGCTGTCTTTCATGCCGGCCAGATGCTGGATCGCCCCCGACAGGCCCACGGCGATGTAAAGTTCCGGCGCCACGATCTTGCCGGTCTGGCCGACCTGCATCTCGTTCGGGGCAAAGCCGGAATCCACGGCCGCACGCGATGCGCCAATGGCGGCGTTCAGCTTGTCAGCGATGGGTTCGAGCAGCTTGAAGTTCGCAGCGTCCTTCATGCCCTTGCCGCCGGAAATCACCACGCGGGCGGATTCCAGTTCCGGACGGTCGGATGCGGAAAGCTCGACCTTCACGAAGACGGACTTTTCACTGGCCGGAGCCTCGACCGTCTCAATGGCAGCGGAGCCACCCTCGGCCGCAACCGGATTGAAATTGGAGCCGCGGATCGTCAGCACCTTGATGCTGTCGGAAGAGCGGACCGTTGCCAGCGCATTACCAGCATAGATCGGACGCACGAACGTGTCGGCGTCCTTGATCTCGACCACATCCGGGATCGGCTGCACGTCCAGCAGGCCCGCCAGACGCGGCAGGATGTTCTTGCCGGTGGCGGAGGCTGCGGCCACGATATGGCTGTAGTCCTTCGCGCGGGCGGCCAGCAGGTCGGCAGCGGGCTCGGCCAGATCATTGACCAGACCCGGCACGCTGAGAACGCGCGTCACACCCGGCAGGGCGGCAGCAGCTTCAGCACCGTCTCCGAAAACGATGGCATCGACGGCACCGAAGCGGGAGGCTGCGGCAACGGCCGAACGGGAAGCCTGACGGACCGCGCCGTTTTCGACTTCAACCAGAACAAGAGCGGTCATCAGATCACCTTCGCTTCTGTCTTGAGCTTCTCGACCAGTTCGGCCGCGCTGTTCACCTTCACGCCTTCCTTGCGCTCGGACGGTTCGGCCACGGAGACTACCGTCAGGCGCGACGCCGTATCGACGCCGAGGCTGTCGATCTCGATCGTCTCAAGCGGCTTCTTGCGGGCCTTCATGATGTTCGGCAGGGATGCATAGCGCGGCTCGTTGAGGCGCAGATCCGCCGTGATCACGGCTGGGAGCGTGAGGGACACGACTTCCGTACCGCCATCGATTTCGCGGGCGACTTCGACACGGCCATCGGCAACCGTCACGGCACTGGCGAACGTGCCCTGCGGCCAGCCAAGCTTGGCGGCCAGGATCTGGCCCGTGGCGTTCATGTCGTCGTCGATCGCCTGCTTGCCCATGCAGATCAGACCGGCTTCCTCACGTGTGGCGATGGCCTTGAGCACGTTGGCCACGGCGCGCGGCTCAAGCGTGTCGTCCGTGCGCACGAGAATGGCGCGGTCCGCACCCATGGCCATGGCCGTACGCAGAACGTCCTGCGCGGCCTGTGCGCCGATGGTCACAGCCACGACTTCCTTTGCGGCGCCTTTTTCACGCAGGCGCACTGCTTCCTCGACCGCGATTTCGTCGAACGGATTCATGGACATTTTCACGCCCTGCGTTTCGACACCGCTGCCATCGGCCGCTACACGTACCTTGACGTTGTAATCGACCACCCGTTTGACTGGGACCAGAACTTTCATCGTCATCTTTCGCTGCTGTCGCCGCCACAAAAACGGGCGCCACCGTAGCGGGACTGACTGAAAAAGTCACATTCCGCTCCGGATGCGCCCGTCTGCGGGAAGAAATTTACATCCCGACCGGATAGTTCGGACCGCCACCGCCTTCGGGCGTGCACCATTCGATGTTCTGCGTCGGATCCTTGATGTCGCAGGTTTTGCAGTGCACGCAGTTCTGGGCGTTGATCCGGAGCTGCCAGGCGTTTTCGCCCGTCTGTTCCTGTTCATACACGCCAGCCGGGCAGTAGCGGCTCTCCGGCGAATCGAACACGTCATGATTGACCGTGCGCCAGATGGCCTCGTTACGCAGCTTGAGGTGAACCGGCTGGTTTTCCTCGTGGTTCGTGCCGCTCAGGAAGACCGAGCTGACGCGATCGAAGGTGATCTTCCCGTCAGGCTTGGGATACTCAATCTTTTTGCACAGCGAAGCTGGGCGCAGCGTTTCATTATCGGCATGCGGATGATGCAGCGTCCAGGGCGCACGGCCGCGCAGGATCATGCTGTCGATGCCGGCATAGATCGCACCGAGCTTCATGCCCCATTTCGCGAAGGCCGGACGGATGTTGCGGACGTCGCGCAGTTCGGACCACAGCCAGGACTGGCGGACGCGCGCCGTCATGCTGGCGGCTTCCTTTTTGTTCTTTTCCAGAGCCTCGGCTACGGCTTCGGCCGCGATCATGCCGGACTTCATGGCCGTATGCGTGCCCTTGATCTTCGGCACGTTCAGGAAGCCCGCCGAATCTCCAGCCAGCACACCGCCCGGGAAGGTCAGGCGCGGAATGGACTGGAACCCGCCTTCGGACAGCGCGCGCGCACCGTAGATCAGACGCTTGCCGCCTTCAAAATGCTCCCGGAACGCCGGGTGCAGCTTGGTCCGCTGCATCTCCTCGAAGGGCGAGAGATAGGTGTTGGCGTAATCGAGACCGGTCACAAAGCCGAAGCTGACCAGATTTTCCCCGAAATGATACAGCCAGGCACCACCATAGGTATGGTCATCGAGCGGCCAGCCGAAGCTGTGCTGCACGAGGCCGGGGCGATGCTTTTCGGCCGGGATTTCCCAGACTTCCTTGACGCCAAGGCCATAGGTCTGCGGGTCGACGCCTTTGCGCAGGCCAAAACGCTTCATGGCATGGCCGGTCAGGGAGCCGCGTGCGCCCTCGGTCAGGATGGTCTGCTTCGCGCGCAGGATCATGCCGGGCGTGAAGTTCGGCCCGTGCTCGCCATTGCGCTCGATGCCCATGTCACCCGTGATGACGCCGGCAACGCGGTTGTCTTCAATGAATAGTTCCGCGCCCGAGAAGCCCGGATAGATTTCCACGCCAAGGGCCTCGGCCTGCTCGCCGAGCCAGCGGCAGACTTCTCCGAGCGAGACGACATAATTTCCGTGATTGGCCATCTGCGGCATCACGCGGTCCAGATACGGCACTTCGAACGAGCGCGTTTCGGTCAGGAACAGCATCCGCTCTTCCGTCACCTGCGTGCGCAGCGGGGCGTCCAGATCGCGCCAGTTTGGCAGAAGCTCGTCGAGCGTGCGCGGCTCGATCACGGCGCCCGAGACGATATGGGCGCCGATCTCGCTGCCTTTTTCGATCAGGCAGATGCCCGCATCCGGCATCAGCTGTTTCAGGCGGATCGCGGCGGACAGACCGGCGGGACCGCCACCGACCACCACGACATCGAATTCCATTTCTTCGCGTTCGATCTGGGTCATGATGTCAGGAAACTCGCTGAATAACAGGGTTGGAGATTTCAGGGACGGCGCGTGAAAGTCCAGTAGAACGGCACGCGCCCTTCGCGGAAGGCCTTGGCCTCATAGCGCGTGGGCGACCAGCCTTCGGGACGTTCCTTGGCGGGGGGCGGCGCATCGAACAGATCCTGCTGGCCCATCACCTCTGTGACCCAGTCCTGATAGACAGGATGGTCACTGGCGACGCGCCAGATGGCTCCGGGTTTCAGGACGCGGTGCATCTGTCTGATGTTTTCCGGATGCACGAAGCGGCGCTTGGCGTGCCGGGCCTTGGGCCACGGGTCCGGGAACATCAGATACGCCCGGTCCAGACACGCATCGGGCATGTCCTTGAGCAGCAGGCGGGCATCTTCGGCCCAGATGCGGAAATGGGGCGGCGGCGTGGCCGTGTCTTCCTCACCTTCGGGCACGAGGCGCGACAGCAGGGAGCACAGACCGTTCTCGAAGACCTCGGAGGCGATATAGCCAACATCCGGGTTCAGTTCGGACTGGCCGATGGCATGTTCGCCCCCGCCAAAGCCGATTTCGAGAAAGACGCGTGAAACCGCATCGGAGAATCCCGCAGCGGGATTTTCCGGTGAAGTAAAGGAAAGCCGGGGCAGCGCCTTCTCAAGAAGATGCTGCTGCCGGGCCCGGAGCGGATGGCCGCGCTGGCGGCCATAAAGCCGCTCCGGCTGGGGTTTGAGAGACTCGACCAGGGGTTTTCTGCCAGATTACCGGTTCAGGGCGCCACGCAGCGTGGTGACCAGATCGGTCTGTTCCCAAGTGAAGTTGTCCAGAACCGGATCCGGCGCACGACCGAAATGGCCGTAAGCGGAGGTCGGAACATAGATCGGGCGGTTCAGACGCAGATGCTTGCGGATACCGCGCGGGGAGAGGTCCACAACTTCGTTGAGGATCGCACCCAGACGGGCTTCGTCCACGTCCTTGCCTGTGCCGTCGAGGTCAACATAGACCGAGAGCGGCTTGGACACGCCGATGGCGTAGCTGAGCTGGATCGTGCAGCGGTCGGCAAGGTCGGCAGCCACGACGTTCTTGGCGAGGTAACGTGCGGCATAGGCTGCCGAACGGTCCACCTTCGTGGGATCCTTGCCGGAGAATGCGCCACCACCATGCGGGGCTGCGCCACCATAGGTGTCGACGATGATCTTGCGACCCGTCAGGCCGGCGTCGCCGTCCGGTCCGCCGATGACGAAGTTACCGGTCGGGTTCACGTAGAACTCGTCTTCCGGGCAGGTCCAGCCTTCCGGCAGAATGCCGTTGACCACGTCGCGCAGGGTTTCGCGGATCGTGTTCTGGCTCATGCCCTCGACATGCTGCGTGGAAATCACGACGGACGTGACGCCAACGGGCTTGCCATCGACATAACGCAGCGTGACCTGGCTCTTGGCATCCGGCAGAAGGCCGACGCCACGGGCGTCACCGTTCTTGCGGTAGTCGCGGATGCGCTCGAGGATCGTCTGCGCGTAATACAGCGGCGCAGGCATCAGGTGCTCGGTCTCGCGCGTGGCGTAGCCGAACATGATGCCCTGGTCACCGGCGCCCTCGTCCTTGTCGCTGCCGCTGTCAACGCCCTGGGCGATGTCTGCGGACTGTGCGTGCAGGTAGGAGGTGATGTCGGCCTTCTTCCAGGAGAAACCTTCCTGGTCGTAGCCGATGTCCTTGATGGCTTCACGGGCACGGTCGATCAGCGTGTCTTCGACCTCTTTGGGGCCGCGGACTTCACCGGCCAGGATGACGCGGTTGGTGGTGACCAGCGTCTCACAGGCAACACGTGCTTCCGGATCGGCCTGCAGATAGGCGTCCAGAACGGTATCGGAAATGCGGTCCGCCACCTTGTCGGGATGGCCCTCGGAAACGGACTCGGACGTGAAAAGGAAATCGCCGTGATTGCGCACTCAGGGACCTCGCAGGGAATGAGTGGTGAGAAGGGCCACAGGGTGTCTTGGCAGACAGGCTGTGGCATTCAGGGAGGTGACGGCTTGGCGGAATTGGTCGCAAGGGTCAAGGGGCTGCATGGGGTCTGAACGCGGTTTTCTGCGGGAAAGTCCCGAAAACCGCCGTCAGATCACAAAAAAGAGAGCCGGCGCCCCCGTTTCATTTTTCAACGACACCGTCCATGCTGCGTTCGTGTTCCCGCGACCCTTGTTGCCCGTCACGGGTGCGGTCCCGGGAAAAACAGAGTTTGAGGCATTCGGAATGTCGAAGAAGTTTAACGGTAAAGTCTGTCTGGTCACCGGCGCGGGTGGCAATATCGGTCTTGCGACCGCCCTCCGTCTGGCAGAAGAGGGCACGGCCATCGCCCTTCTGGACATGAACCGCGAGGCCCTGGAAAAAGCGGAAGCCTCCGTCCGTGAAAAGGGCGTCGAGGCCCGCTCCTATGTCTGTGACGTCACATCCGAAGAGGCTGTGATCGGGACGGTGGATACCGTGGTCCGGGATTTCGGGAAGATCGACTTCCTGTTCAACAATGCCGGCTATCAGGGTGCCTTTGCTCCCGTGCAGGACTACCCGTCCGACGATTTCGCGCGCGTGCTGACGATCAACGTCACTGGTGCCTTCCACGTCCTCAAGGCTGTTTCGCGCCAGATGATCACGCAGAACTATGGTCGCGTCGTCAACACTGCCAGCATGGCCGGTGTGAAGGGGCCGCCGAACATGGCCGCCTATGGCGCGTCCAAGGGCGCCATCATCGCCCTGACCGAAACCGCCGCGCTGGATCTCGCCCCCTACAACATCCGCGTGAACGCCATCAGCCCCGGTTACATGGGCCCCGGCTTCATGTGGGAGCGTCAGGTCGAGCTTCAGGCCAAGGTCGGAAGCCAGTATTTCTCCACCGATCCCAAAGTCGTGGCCCAGCAGATGATCGGCAGCGTCCCGATGCGTCGCTATGGCGACATCAACGAGATTCCCGGTGTGGTGGCGTTCCTGCTGGGGGATGATTCCAGCTTCATGACGGGTGTGAACCTGCCGATTGCTGGCGGTTGATCGGGGGAGTCCGGGCTCTGCCCGGGCCCGGCAGGGATCTTGATCCCTGCACCCTGTTTTAAGTTAGCGTTTTAAGGCGTCGGCCATTGTGTAGAGGCCGGCAGGACGTCCTGCGAGCCATCTTGCGGCCAGCAGGGCGCCCCTTGCGAAGACCCTGCGGTCCAGGGCGCGGTGGGACAGGGTGATCTGCTCATCCGCCGCCATCAGAACAAGATCGTGTTCGCCCACGATCTGTCCGCCGCGCAGGGAGGCGAATCCGATCGCGCCATCCGGACGTCGGCCGTTCTGGTCGATCCGGGCCACGTCCTCAAGCTTGACACCACGTCCTTCCGCCACAGCCCGGCCAATCGCCAGTGCCGTGCCGGACGGCGCGTCCAGCTTCTGGCGGTGATGAACCTCCAGGATTTCCGCATCATAATCCGGCAGCCCCGCACCAAGCTGGCGCGCCAGCTCCAGAAACAGCGTCAGTGCCGGGGAGAAATTGGCGGCCTGAAGAACAGGAATATGCTGCGCCGCTGCGTTCACGGCATCCTGCGCGCCCTGATCGAGGCCGGTCGTTCCCAGAACCCACGCACATCCGGCTTGCGCGAAGGCTGCCGCATGGGCCGGGACCGTCGAAGCATGGCTGACATCGATCACCACATCGCAGCTTTTCGCGAGCGTGGCAGGATCGGTTGTGATGTTGCGCTGGGCGTCTGCGGTGCGGGAGAGGCCACCCACGAGGGCCTCCCCGGCCTCTTCGGCACAGAGCGTTCCAAGCCGGCCCGTAATGCCGGCGATACCAATACGGGGAGCGGAAATCAGGGTCATGGTCGGTCCATCAGAACGGAAAGATCAGGTGTTGGCGTCAAGCCGGGCATCGAAACGGGCACGGGCCGCCTCGATTTCGGGACGGTTCGACAGCGCCCACTGACCAAAGGCTTCGGTCAGGGTCCACAGCGATTCCCCGAGCGTCGTGAGTTCATAATCCACGCGCGGCGGAGTCGTCGGCGTGACGGTCCGCAACACGAGGCCGTCGCGTTCCAGATTGCGTAGGGTCAGGGTCAGCATCCGCTGCGAAATCCCGTCGATCGCACGGCGCAGTTCGCTGAAACGGTGCGGCCCGCGCCCGAGCGACTTGACGATCAGGATGCTCCATTTGTCCGTTGTGCGCGCCAGAATGGAGCGGATAACCGCACAGGCATCGCTGTTCTGCGTGCAGTCTGGCGGGGACGGAAGCGGAGTAGTCTCGCTGACGCGAACATCCATGTGCCTATGGCTCCGGAATGTGCCTTCTTGCGGCGGGGTTCAAAGGTTCCTTATCTGGTGCTGGTTACGATCAGGAACCGGAAAGATCAAAATGAAACTTCTCCACATCGATTCCAGCATCCTCGGTGACAGCTCCGCCAGCCGTCACGTCAGTGCCGCCGCTGTCGCGCAGTTCCGCAAGAAAGATCCGTCCGTCGAGGTCATCTCCCTCGACCTCGCCAGCGATCCGCTGCCGCATCTGGATGTCGAGGCGCTCTCCTGGCTCGGCAAGGAACTGACGCCGGACGTCTCTGGTCGTCCCGAACTGATCGCCGGCGCCAATGCCCTGAAGGACTTCAAGGCCGCCGACATCGTTGTCATTGGCGTGCCGATGTACAATCTGTCGATTCCCAGCCAGCTCAAGGCCTGGATCGACCGCATCATGGTGGCGGGCCAGACGTTCCGCTACATGTCCGGCGGCGGGATCGAAGGTCTGGCCAAGGGCAAGAAGGTCGTGCTGGCCGTGGCCCGCGGCGGCCTCTATGGCGAAGGCTCTCCGGCCGCATCCTTCGAGCATCAGCTCAGCTATCTGAAATCCGTCTTCGCCATGATCGGCATCACGGACCTCACCGTGATCGAGGCCGAGGGCCTCGCCACGAATGGTGGCGCCGACCGTGCCCGCATCCTCTCGGACGCAGAGCAGAAGGCCAGCGCGCTCTGATTTAGTCCGTCACACCGATATCCGGTCCGAACGTCTCGTAACGCAGGCGCTCGGCCGGAACGCCGGCTGCCGGCAGGCCGTGCACCATGTCACGCATGAAGCCTGTCGGACCACACAGATAGGTCGAGACTCCGCCCGGCAACTGCTCGGCCACCCAGGCGGCGGTCGGGCGACCGTCTTTCTCCGTCAGGCGCGTGACCACCCGGATGCGTCCTGCCGAATTGCGGGACAGCTCAGCCAGACGTTCCGCGAACGGCGCGGTCTCTGCAGAATGGGCGATCTGCACGACATGAACAGGCGTCGTGACGTCGGGCTGGGCCAGCGCTTCCAGCATCCCGATCATCGGCGTAATCCCGATCCCGGCACAGACAAACGCCAGCGGCCCCTCGACCTTTTCCGGCAGCACGAAATTGCCTGCAGGCGGCGATAGCAGGACGTCCGTCCCCTCACATTTTCCGCTGTTCAGCCAGCCTGAAACAGTACCATTCGGGACATGGCGCACGCTGATGCGATAGCCCTTCCGGTTCGGGCTGGACGTGATGCTGTAATTGCGGCGCGTGCGGCCATGGCCCGGAATATCCAGATCAACGCCCAGATACTGCCCCGGAACGGCGCTGATGACCGGCTTGTTATCCACAGGTTCCAGTTCGAGCGATGTGACATTCGCACATTCCGGAACAGTGCGGGCAATGCGGAACGGACGCCAGCCGGTCCAGCCGCCTTCGGCATGGGCGCTGTTGTCGTAAAGCTGATGCTCACGGCCGATCAGGATATCCGCGAGCGCCCAGTAGGCTTTGCCCCAGGCGTCAAGGATTTCCGGCGTTGCGGCATCCCCCAGAACGGCCGAAATCGCGCCGAGCAGGGCCGTGGCGACATGCGGATAATGCTCCGGCTGGATTTCGAGGCTGGCATGTTTCTGCGCGATCCGTTCGACCGCACCACCCATCACCCCCAGATTGTCGATGTTCTTCGCATAGGCCAGCACGGCCATGGCCAGCGCACGGGGCTGCGTGCCGGTGGACTGATGGGTCGGGTCGAACATCTCCGCAATCGCGGGATCGGCCAGCAGGCGACGGTACATTTCGGACGTGATCGTCACGCCATGGGCTTCGAGCGCCGGGATGGTCGCCTTGATGATGGCGATGGTTTCGGGCGTGAGGCTGCGGTCGGCGGAAGTGGACATGAGCGGTCCCCTTAAAGGTGTATTTCAAATACATCTTTAAAAACGTGACCTGCGCCTGTCAATCTGGCAGAGGAGTCGCCATGCGCCTGACACTGCACACTGATTACGCCCTGCGCGTGCTGATCCATCTTGGGGTTCACCATCTGGGCCCCCATCCGGCACGCCGCGTCTCCATCCGCGAGATCGCACAGGCCTATCGCATTTCCGAAAACCATCTGGTGAAGGTCGTGCACCGTCTGGGGCAGGGCGGTTTCGTCACGACCGTTCGCGGACGCGGTGGCGGGCTGGAACTCGCGCGTCCGGTTTCAGAGATCAATGTGGGCGCGGTCGTCCGTTTCACCGAAGACGACATGACGCTGGTGGACTGTGAGGGCCGCAACAGTACGGACGGAAGACCCTGCGTCCTGTCCCCGGCCTGCGTGCTGCGCGGCGTGCTGGGCGATGCGCTGGGCGCGTTTCTGGCGGTGCTGGACCGCTATACGCTGGCCGATCTGCTGACAGGGCGGGAGGCTGCCCTACTGGGCCTGAGTGTTCCGGAAAACTGACATTTCCGGAATGTGAATGGACCCATCTGTGTCCCTGTGCGTCATCTCGGATGAGCGCAAAACAGGCACAGATCCGAGGAGCCTCTCATGAGCCAGCAGAATTTCCGCAGCATCCTGACCGGATCGTTCTCCACGCCGTGCGATGACAACCCAACCGTCGCCATGATCGAGGCCGCCTACCGGCATCACGACATCGATGCGCGTTACATCAACTGTGACGTCAAGGCGGACGGTCTGAAGGACGCGGTTGCGGGTGCGCGGGCCATGGAATGGGGCGGGTTCAACTGCTCTCTGCCGCACAAGGTCGCGGTGATCGAACATCTGGACGAACTGGCGGAGTCCGCCCGGATCATCGGTGCGGTGAACTGCGTCTCCATCCGGGACGGGCGCCTGATCGGCGACAATACGGACGGGAAGGGCTTTCTGGCGTCTCTGAAACAGGTCGCGGACCCGTCAGGGAAAAAGGTCCTGCTTCTGGGCGCGGGCGGGGCTGCGCGTGCCATCGCCGTGGAACTGGGGCTCGTTTCCGCCGCCCATATCATGGTCATGAACCGCGATCCCAAAAAAGCCGAAACCATTGCCGCACTGGTGCGGGACAACACCTTCGCCAAAGCCGACGTTCAGGCATGGGACGGTGAAGCCAGCGTGCCGGAAGACGTGGACATCCTGATCAACGCCACATCCATCGGTCTGGGCGCCCCCGACGCCATGCCGCCGCTCAAGGTCGAGACCCTGCGCAAGGGGCTGATCGTCGCCGATGTCATTCCCAACCCGCCCAGAACCCGTCTGCTGCGGGAAGCAGAGAACAGGGGCTGCACCGTGCTGGACGGGCTGGGCATGCTGGTCAATCAGGGCGTCATCGGCGTGGAGCACTGGCTGGGCAAGACGCTGGATGCCGGGGTGATGGAAAAGACCCTGAAAGATATTTTCGGCGCGGCCTGACATGAAAAAACCCGGTGTCTCCGAAGAGAGCACCGGGCTTTTTGCAGATCTGAAAGATCAGCGGCCTTCGAAGAAGTCTCGGACCTTGGCAAAGAAGCCGCTGTTTTCGGGGCTACCCTTGGCGTGGTCGTCCCCGGCTTCCTTCTCGAACTCTTCGAGAAGTTCGCGCTGGCGCTTCGTCAGATGGCTCGGCGTTTCGACCGAGACCTGAATGTACATGTCCCCACGGGCCGAGGAGCGCAGGACCGAGAAGCCCTTGCCGCGCAGACGGAACGTCTCACCAGTCTGCGTCCCGGCAGGAATGCGGACCTTGCTGCGGCCACCATCCACAACCGGAACCTCGACTTCCGTGCCAAGAGCCGCCTGCGTCATGCGCAGCGGAACGCGGCAGTAGATGTTCGATCCGTCGCGCTGGAAAATGTCATGCGACAGGACGGAGATGTGGACATACAGGTCGCCCGGCTGCACGCCTTCGCCACCGGCCTCGCCCTTGCCTGCCATGCGGATGCGCGTGCCATCCTCGACGCCTGCCGGGATGTCGATGCTGATGGTTTCCGTCTTCGCTTCCGTACCCGTGCCGTGACAGACCTTGCACGGATTGGCGACGGTGCGTCCCGAACCGTGACAGGTCGGGCAGGGGCGCTCGACGAGGAAGAAGCCCTGCTGCGCACGAACCTTGCCCGCACCATGACAGGTGGGGCAGGTGCTGCTGCCAGCCTTCGGATCGGCCGAACCCGACCCATGACAGGCTTCACAGGTCACGCGCGTCCGGACTTCGACGTCCTTCGTCACGCCCGTGAAGGCTTCCATCAGCGTAATCTCGACCTGAACCTGGACATCCGCCCCGGTCCGGCGTCCACCACCACGGCGGCCTCCCATCATGTCCCCGAACATCTGGTCGAAGATGTCACCCAGACCGCCAGCACCGGCAAAGCCACCACCGAAGCCGCCGCCCATTCCGCCCATTCCGCCCATGCCGCCTTCAAAGGCATCATGGCCGTAACGGTCATAGGCCGCACGCTTCTGCTCGTCCTTCAGGACGTCATAGGCTTCGTTGATTTCCTTGAACTTCTGCTCGGCGGCGTCATCACCCGGATTACGGTCGGGATGGTACCGCATGGCCTGTTTGCGGAAGGCTTTCTTCAGCTCGTCCTGCGAGGCCGTGCGGGAGACTTCAAGGGATTCGTAATAGTCGATTCTGGTGGCCATGTTCGGTCCTTGGGGCGGTCCTGAAGGCGGTCCCTGTGGAGGGCCGGAAAACAAGAATGGCGCCCACCCCCTTGCGGGAACGGGCGCCCTCGGAAAACAGGGTCAGACGGAGCATTCAGCCCCGTCTGCGGAAGTCACCCGATCAGTGCTTCTTGCTGTCGTCTTCGAGGTCTTCGAAGTCGGCATCAACGACGTTTTCGTCTTTCTTCTCGCCTTCCGGTGCAGCGCCACCTTCAGCGCCCTGACCAGCCTGGTACACAGCCTGACCAACCTTCATGGCAGCCTGCGTCAGCTTCTCGCTGGCAGCCTTCAGGGTGTCGAGGTTTTCGCCACCCAGAGCTTCACGGGCTTCGGCGATTGCAGCTTCAGCTTCGGACTTGTCAGCCGCCGGAACCTTGTCGCCACCTTCGGTGATGGACTTCTCGGTCTGGTGGATGAGGCTTTCCGTGCTGTTGCGCAGCTCGACCAGTTCGCGCTTGGCCTTGTCGGCAGAAGCGTTGGCTTCGGCGTCCTTGACCATGCGGTCGATGTCGGCATCAGACAGACCGCCAGAAGCCTGGATCTTGATCTGCTGTTCCTTGTTCGTGGCCTTGTCCTTGGCGGACACGTTCACGATGCCGTTGGCGTCGATGTCGAAGGTGACTTCGATCTGCGGCACGCCACGCGGCGCCGGAGCAATGCCCTGCAGGTCAAAGTTGCCCAGCAGCTTGTTGTCAGCCGCCATCTCACGCTCGCCCTGATAGACCTTGATGGTCACGGCGCTCTGGTTGTCTTCAGCCGTGGAGAAGGTCTGGCTCTTCTTGGTCGGGATCGTCGTGTTGCGGTCGATCAGACGGGTGAACACGCCACCCAGCGTCTCGATACCCAGCGACAGCGGCGTCACGTCGAGAAGCAGGACGTCCTTGACGTCACCCTTCAGGACAGCGCCCTGAACAGCAGCACCGATGGCGACCACTTCGTCAGGGTTGACGTTGCGTGCCGGATCCTTGCCGAAGAATTCCTTAACCGTCTCGATGACCTTCGGCATACGGGTCATGCCGCCGACCAGGATGACTTCGTCGATCTCGTTGGCGGAGACGGACGCGTCCTTGATGGCTGCACGGCACGGGCCGAGCGTACGCTGGATCAGGTCATCGACCAGGCTTTCCAGCTTGGCGCGGGACAGCTTGACGACGAGGTGCTTCGGACCGGAAGCGTCAGCCGTGATGAACGGCAGGTTGATCTCGGTCTCCTTGGAGGAGGACAGCTCGATCTTGGCCTTCTCGGCGGCTTCCTTCAGGCGCTGCAGGGCGAGCTTGTCACCACGCAGGTCGATGCCCTGGTCCTTCTTGAACTCGTCAGCCAGGAACCCGATGATGCGGTTATCGAAGTCTTCACCACCCAGGAACGTGTCACCGTTCGTGGACTTCACTTCGATCACGCCGTCGGATATCTCGAGGATGGAGACGTCGAACGTACCACCACCAAGGTCATACACGGCCACCGTGCCGGAATCGCGCTTGCCAAGGCCATAGGCGAGGGCAGCTGCGGTCGGCTCGTTGATGATGCGCAGGACTTCGAGGCCGGCGATCTTGCCGGCGTCACGGGTTGCCTGGCGCTGGGCGTCGTTGAAGTAGGCCGGAACCGTGATGACAGCCTGGGAGACGGTCTCGCCAAGATAGCTCTCGGCGGTTTCCTTCATCTTGCCCAGAACATAGGCTGCGATCTGCGACGGAGCATACTTCTCGCCACGTGCCTCGACCCATGCGTCGCCGTTGTCGCCACGGACGATGGCGTACGGCACCATCTCCTTGTCCTTCTGGACGGTCGGGTCGTCGTAACGACGGCCGATCAGACGCTTGACGGCATAAAGGGTGTTGGCCGGGTTGGTGACGGCCTGACGCTTCGCGGCCTGTCCGACGAGACGCTCACCGTTGTCGGTGAAGGCGACCATGGACGGCGTCGTGCGGGCGCCTTCGCTGTTTTCGATGACCTTGGTTTCGTCACCCTCGCGTACTGCGACGCAGGAGTTGGTGGTACCAAGGTCAATGCCAATGACTTTGCTCATGTAATATCAGTCCTCTCAGCGGTCCGTCCCGGCCCTGTGAGGCACCGGATCGGACCCTATTGACGTATCCAGACCCTCACGGGCCTGTGTTCCGACTACTGATCTAGGCAACGCCGCAAGGTGTTTCAAGCACTTGGACGACACATTTCGTCGAGAATGTTCGCTTCACGGGGCCGGAAGGGGAAGATGGCTGTTTCCGATACGGACATCCCCCTCTAGTAAGGTTGGACCTTCCGCTTTGCCTGCCAATGGGACAGTCTTCACACAGCCATGCCGAATCATCCTTACTTTCGTGCCACGCTGATGGCTGCCCTGGCCGTTTTCTCCGCAACCGGTCTCTCCGCCTGTGGCCCGATGGGGCCCGGAAAACTGCGGAACGACCAGCTCGAATACTCCCGCGCGCTGGGGGATACCCAGAAGCACGAGATGCTGCTGAACATCGTCCGGCTGCGTTACGCCGATCCGCCGACATTTCTGGATACGACGCAGGTGATTGCGGGATACAGCGTTTCCAAGAGCATCAGCGGCGGCTTTTACGCCTATCCGGCGACGGCGGTCGGGAACTACCTGTTCGGCACGGGGACGATGTCGCTCGGGGAAAGCCCGACCTTCACCTATCAGCCGGTGACGGGCCAGCAATATGCCGAGAACGTGGTCCGACCGATCTCGCCAACGGTCATCATGCCGCTCAGCCTTGGCGGCCTGCCGATCGACACGCTGCTGCGTCTGACGGCACAGTCCATCGACGGCCTGTCCAATGTCCGCGGGCTTGGCGCTGGGCCGTCTGGCGGTGGCTCGGTCCGCTTCTATCTGCTTCTGCACGATCTGCGGCAGCTTCAGATCCAGGGGGCCATGACCATCCGGATCACGAGCGAGACTCCGACCCCGCCGGACAGCAAGAAAAACGGCGGCAAGTCCGACAGCAATGGCAACGGGGGAAACAGCACGGGCACCGAGCGCTCCTATCTGGTCCTGACCTCGACATCGGACAGCAATCTTCTGGCGATCCAGGCGGAAGTGCGTCGTCTGCTGCACCTCGATCCGGGGGCCGAGGAAGCCGAAATCGTCTATGGCCCGTATCCCAAGCATCCCGGCAAGCAGATCGCGATTCTGACGCGCTCCATGCTCGCGATGCTGACGCAGCTCGCCTACGAGGTCGAGGTGCCGGAAGACGACATCAAGAGCGGCCGTACGCCGCCCACGATCGGGCAGATCGGCATTGAGAACCGCCCGGAAGTCGTGATCCATTCGAGCCGGGAAGAACCGGACTCCCACTATGCCGCGGTCAGCTACAACAACACCTGGTTCTGGATCAGCGATCGCGATTTCCAGAGCAAACTGGCGTTTACGATGGTGCAGGTTCTTGCGGCCCTTGCGGCGACGAACCATACCGCAGGGGCGGTCGTAACAATCCCGGCCGGGTAATAAAGATAACGCGCATTTGAATTTGTTGAAGTGCAACCGTGTTATTACACGTTTTTGTTAGAATTATATTCAACAATATTGAAAAAGAACCGTAGCTTTCCTGAAAGTCTGGACTTACCGTCCGGACTTTCAGTTCTGGAGGCTTTCACCAATGCCGAATACTTATGGCAGCAGAACCCTGACCGAGTGGCTCACACTGGTCCTAGGGGTTGTCATCATTCTGGTGGGGCTGTTCTTCGTGATCGCCGGGGCCGACCTCGCGATGCTGGGCGGCTCTGTCTATTACGTCATCTGTGGCATTCCGCTGGTTGCCGGCGGTGTTTTCATGCTCATGGGACGGACGCTTGGCGCATTCCTGTATCTAGGTGCGCTGGCCTACACCTGGGTCTGGTCCCTGTGGGAAGTGGGCTTCAGCCCCGTTGACCTTCTGCCGCGCGATTTCGGCCCGACGCTGCTGGGCATCCTTGTCGCCCTCACCATCCCGGTTCTTCGCCGGATGGAAACCCGCCGTACCCTGAGGGGAACCGTCTGATGCGCAGATCCCATCTTCTCGCCACCGTTGCCTGTGCCACGCTGGCCTGCGCACCGCTGGCTGCCAATGCCCAGTTCGCCCCCGCAGGCAGCGGTGGCTCGCCGACCTCCTCCGTGCCGGGCCCCGGCAATGCCAGCGGCAATTCCTTCGAGCCGACCGAGAACACGCCGGCCGCGAAGAGCCGCTTTTCCGGCCCGTCCCCCTATGCGCCCCAGGCTCCGGGTGTGAACGCGGCCAACCTGCCGGATATCGGGTCCATGGATCCGAACGACGTTCCGCAGATGGCCCCGCAGCAGAGTGCCAGCCCCGCCTCCGGAGACTGGGCCGCCTACGGCCATGACGACAGCCAGATGCGCTATTCGCCGCTGTCCGAAATCACGCCGCAGAACGCCGATCAGCTCAAGGTCGCTTTCGTCTATCACACCGGCAGCTATCCGCGTCCGGGCCAGACGAACAAATGGGCTGCCGAAACCACCCCGATCAAAGTGGGTGACGGCCTCTATATGTGCTCCGCACAGAACGACATCATGAAGCTCGACCCGGCGACGGGTAAGGAGATCTGGCGTCACAACATCAACGAGAAATACGAAGCCATCCCCTACACTGCAGCGTGCAAGGGCGTGACGTATTTCACGTCGTCTCAGGTGCCCGAAGGCCAGCCCTGCCATAACCGTATCCTTGAAGGCACGCTCGACATGCGCCTGATCGCGGTTGATGCCGCGACCGGCAATCTGTGCGAGGGCTTCGGCAATGGCGGCCAGGTCAACCTGATGCAGGGCCTTGGCGAATCCGTCCCCGGCTTCGTCTCCATGACGACGCCGCCGCCGGTCGTGAACGGTGTGGTTGTGGTCAACCACGAAGTTCTGGATGGTCAGCGCCGCTGGGCTCCGTCGGGCGTGATCCGTGGTTATGACGCCGAGAGCGGCAAGTTCCTGTGGGCCTGGGACGTGAACCGTCCCAACGATCACAGCCAGCCGACCGGCAACAACCATTACAGCCGTGGCACGCCGAACTCCTGGGCTGCGATGACCGGCGACAATGCGCTGGGTCTTGTCTACGTCCCGACCGGCAACTCGGCTTCCGACTATTACAGCGCCCTGCGTAGCCCTGAAGAAAACAAGGTTTCGTCCGCAGTTGTCGCGCTTGATGTGAAGACGGGTTCGCCGCGCTGGGTCTTCCAGACCGTTCACAAGGACGTCTGGGACTATGACATCGGCTCGCAGGCCACGCTGATGGACATGCCCGGTCAGGATGGTCAGCCTGTCCCCGCACTCATCATGCCGACCAAGCGCGGCCAGACCTTCGTGCTCGACCGTCGTGACGGCAAGCCGATCCTGCCGGTCGAAGAGCGTCCCGCTCCGTCGCCGGGCGTCATTCCGGGCGATCCGCGTTCGCCGACGCAGCCCTGGTCCACGGGCATGCCGGCCCTGCGCGTGCCGGACCTGAAAGAGACGGATATGTGGGGCATGTCCCCCATCGATCAGCTCTTCTGCCGTATCAAGTTCCGCCGTGCGAACTATACGGGTGAGTTCACGCCGCCGAGCGTCGACAAGCCCTGGATCGAATATCCGGGCTATAACGGCGGCAGCGACTGGGGCTCCGTGTCCTATGACCCGCAGAGCGGCATCCTGATTGCGAACTGGAACATCACCCCGATGTACGACCAGCTCGTAACCCGCAAGAAGGCCGACGAACTTGGCCTGATGCCGATCGATGATCCGAACTACAAGCCGGGTGGCGGTGGCGCCGAAGGTAACGGCGCCATGGACGGCACGCCTTACGGTATCGTCGTGACCCCGTTCTGGGATCAGTACACGGGCATGATGTGCAACCGTCCGCCCTACGGCATGATCACGGCCATCGACATGAAGCACGGCCAGAAGGTGCTGTGGCAGCACCCGCTGGGAACGGCCCGTGCCAACGGTCCGTGGGGTCTGCCGACCGGTCTTCCCTGGGAAATCGGTACGCCGAACAATGGTGGCTCGGTCGTGACGGCCGGTGGCGTGGTGTTCATCGCGGCAGCTACGGATAACCAGATCCGTGCCATCGACGAGCACACCGGCAAGGTGGTCTGGAGCGCGGTCCTGCCGGGCGGCGGACAGGCCAACCCGATGACCTACGAGGCCAATGGTCACCAGTACGTCGCCATCATGGCGGGTGGTCATCACTTCATGATGACGCCGGTTAGCGATCAGCTGGTGGTTTACGCCCTGCCCGATCACAAGGGCTGAAAAAGCGGGGGCTGAGGCCTCCGGGTGATGGAAGGGGTGGTTTTCGTGCCGGAAATGGCACGGAGACCGCCCCTTTGTCGTTTCCGGGGCCGTTTTTTCCATTTTTTGGGTGGGAAGCGCCTTCAGACCCGGCTACAGGCTGTTTTCGTTCACAAATATCTTCCCGGAACAGGCCACCTCCGACCGTCATGACCGATCGCTCTCCCGTCATCCTTCAGGTTCTTCCGGCGCTGGGCACCGGCGGGCTGGAGCGCGGGGCTGTCGAGATTGCCGCAGCGATCACGCAGGGCGGTGGCACGGCACTGGTCGCCTCGCGCCCCGGCCGGCTGCTGGTGCAGCTCCGTCATGCCGGCGCGCGGCATATCGAGCTTGATCTGAAGAAGAAATCCCCTGTCGCCGTGCTGCGCCGGGCGAAGGACCTGCAGGCCATCATCCGCAGCGAGGGCGTGGATCTGGTCCATGCCCGCTCGCGGATTCCGGCCTGGGCCGCATGGATCGCCTGCCGCCGGGAAAACATCCCGCTCGTGACGACATGGCATGGCGTGCATGAGGCGAAATGGCGCCCCAAGAAACTCTATAATTCCGTACTGGCGCGCGGCACCCGGGTTATTGCGATTTCGGAGTTCATCGCCCGGCGCCTGCGTAGCGAATACGCCGTGCCGGAAAGCCGCCTGCGCGTCATTCCGCGCGGGGCGGACCTGCAGGAGTTCACGCCCGGCACGATCTCCGGCGAACGTGTGCAGAAACTGGCCGAGGCCTGGCGCGTGCCTGTCGAGGCGAGGATCATCCTCATGCCCGCACGGCTGACGGCATGGAAAGGGCAGGGCGTTCTGGTCGAGGCACTGGGTTTGCTGCGCCCGCGGATGAACGCAGGCTGGATCTGCGTTCTGGCCGGCCCGGAGAACGACCGGAAGTTCTCCCGTAAATTGCAACAGCGCGTGCGGGAACTGGGCCTTGAAGAGCATGTCCGTTTCGCCGGAACCTGCACCGACATGCCGGCTGCCTGTGAACTGTCGAGCGTTGTCGTGGCCCCCTCGCTCCGGCCCGAACCGTTCGGACGCACACTGGTGGAAGCGCAGATGATGGGTCGCCCCGTGATCGGTACCGCACAGGGAGCCATGATGGAGACGATCCTGCCCGGCGAGACGGGTCTGGTCGTGCCTCCCGATGATCCGCAAGCCCTGGCGGATGCGCTGAAAAGCGTTCTGGAAACGGACGAAGACGCGCTGGACTGGCTGGCGGAAAAGGCCCGGGCCCATGCCGTCGCCAACTATACGACAACGCTGATGCAGGCCCGCACGCTGGGTGTGTATGACGAACTTCTGGGCACCCGTCTGCGGGAGACATTCGAGGAATACAGCCATGACCAGTAAGGATGCAAAACCGACAGAACAGATCGTCCGTGACCGCGCCGCAGCGGCTAAGGAAGAGCGGGAAAGCCGTGAGGCCAAGGCGCTCCGAGCCAATTTGATGCGGCGCAAGCAGCAGCAGCGTGCGCGGCCGCAGGATGACGCTGCTTCTTCCCCCGATGATCGCTGAGCGTCTGTGAAACGCAGCTTTCCCCTGCCTTCGCCGCAGGAACTGGCGCTGACGGGCGTGACGGTGCTGTGGGGCGGGACGTTTCTCGTGCTGCATATCGCCATGCAGCAGTGCGGGCCGCGCTTTTTCGTTTTCGTCCGCTTCATGATGGCGGCGGTTTTCGTTGGGCTGCTGGCCGGACGGAAACTGCTGGACTTCAACTGGCGCGAAGTGCGGGCAGGTGCGCTGATCGGCGTTGCGCTGGCAACCGGCTACGTGTTGCAGAGCGCTGGCCTGCACGACATTACCAGCAGCCGCTCCGCCTTCATCACGGCGCTTTATGTGCCGCTGGTGCCGATCTTTCAGTGGGCGTTCCTGCGCAAGCCGCCACATCTGATGAGCTGGCTCGGGATTGCGCTGGCCTTTGCCGGTCTGGTCTGTCTGGCGGGACCAGCGGCGCTGTCGCTGTCCTTCGGGCGCGGGGACCTGCTGACGCTGTTTGCGGCCATCGCCATCGCGGTCGAGATCGTGCTGATCAGCCTCTATGCCCGGGGCGTGGACAGTCTGCGCGTGACGGTCATGCAGCTTCTGGCCGGGAGCCTTTTCGCCGGGCTGATGGTCCCGGTTTCGGGTGAGGCGCTCCCGGCGTTCTCATGGGTCTGGTTCGGCTGCGCGCTCGCGCTGGGTGGATTGAGCGCTCTGGTGCAGGTGGTGATGAACTGGGCGCAGAAATCTGTCGCGCCGACCAAGGCGGCCGTGATTTATGCCGGAGAGCCGGTCTGGGGTGGTCTTGTCGGCTGGCTGGCGGGCGACAGTCTGCCCCCGGCGACCCTGCTGGGGGCCATGCTGATCGTGGGCGGCGTGCTGACCAGCGAACTGCGCCCGCAATGGCTTGAAGCCCTGCTGGGACGTTCATCACAGACCCTCACGAAAAATGACTGATCCGACACATTGCGTGATCGCTCATCGCTCGCTAGAGCAGGTGGGTTAGACGCACAGGGCGATTTGCACCGCCCTCGTTCAGGAGTGCCTTCATGCCCATCATGCCCGACACATGGATCCGCCAGATGGCCCGGGAAAAAGGCATGATCGAGCCGTTCGTGGAGGCCCAGAAACGCGAAGGCGTCATTTCCTACGGCCTGTCGTCCTATGGCTATGACGCGCGCGTGGCGGAAGAATTCAAAATCTTCACCGACGTGGACAGCGCCATCGTCGATCCGAAGAACTTCGCGTCCAACAGCTTCGTGACCCGCACCGGCGACATCACCATTCCGCCCAACAGCTTCGCGCTGGCGCATACTGTCGAATATTTCCGTATCCCGCGTGACACGCTGGTGGTGTGCCTCGGCAAGTCCACCTATGCGCGCTGCGGCATCATCGTGAACGTCACGCCGCTTGAGCCGGAATGGGAAGGCCAGGTCACGATCGAGATCAGCAATACCACGCCGCTGCCCGCGCGAATCTATGCGAACGAGGGCATCTGCCAGTTCCTGTTTTTCCAGGGTGCCAGCCCCTGTGAGGTCAGCTACGCCGACCGTGCTGGAAAATACATGCGCCAGTCCGGCGTCACCACGCCCCGCCTCTAAAGCCCAGCTCTCAAGGCCTGTTTCTCAAGGATCGCACCATGGACCGTTTCATCATTCGCGGTGGCCGCCGCCTGACAGGCGAAATCGAGATCGGGGGAGCGAAGAACTCCGGCCTCAAGCTCATGGTCGCCGGGCTTTTGACGTCCGAGCGGCTGGTGCTGTCCAACGTGCCGGCCATCGCCGACATCAAGACGATGCGCGATCTGCTGGTGGGGCTGGGCATCACGGTTGAGGATGCCGGGCCGCGTACGCTGTCCATCGGTGGCGAGATCGGCTCTGTCGAGGCACCGTATGATATCGTCTCCAAGATGCGCGCGTCCATTCTGGTCCTCGGACCGCTTCTGGCCCGCGCCCGTGAGGCAAAGGTCTCCCTGCCGGGTGGCTGCGCCATCGGCACGCGTCCGGTGGACATGCATCTCAAGGGGCTTGAGACGCTGGGCGCCGAAATCCGTCTGGAAAACGGTTACATCAATGCGACCGCGCCAGACGGCCTGAAGGGTGACCGGATCATCCTGCCGTTTGCCAGTGTGGGCGCAACCGAAAACCTGCTGATGGCCGCAACGTTGGCCAAGGGACGCACCCATATCGTCAACGCCGCGCGTGAGCCGGAAATCAGCGATCTGGTGCACTGCCTGAATGCCATGGGCGCGCAGATCACGGGCGAAGGTTCGGGCACGCTGGTCATCGATGGTGTGGAGAAGCTGCACGGCGCGCATTACGCCGTCATGCCAGATCGTATCGAATGCGGCACCTATGCCTGCGCGGCCGGCATCACGGGCGGTGACCTGCTGCTCGTGGGCGGACGGGCCGATGATCTGGGTGCCGTGATCCGCACGCTTGAAGAAACGGGTGTCGAGGTTCTGGAAGAGGCGCGGGGCATCCGGGTCCGTCGCAGCGGCACGCTTCAGGGCGTGGACATCATGACCGAGCCGTATCCCGGCTTCCCGACCGACATGCAGGCGCAGTTCATGGCGATGCTGTCGGTGGCCGAAGGTGCGTCCATGATCACCGAGACGATCTTCGAAAACCGTTTCATGCATGTGCCGGAGCTCAACCGCATGGGCGCACGTGTCAACGTGCATGGCCGTTCCGCCATCATCCGTGGCGTGCCGAAGCTGTCGGGTGCACCAGTCATGGCGACCGATCTGCGGGCCTCGTTCTCGCTGATCCTCGCGGGTCTGGCGGCGGAAGGCGAGACGCAGCTCAGCCGCATCTATCATCTGGACCGCGGCTATGAAGGCGTGGACCGCAAGCTCGCTGCCTGCGGCGCCGACATCGCCCGCGTTTCAGACTGACAGGCAGAACAGGGCGCCCGGCGATTGGGCTGCCCTGCTTAATGGATAAAAGTTTTTGGGTTCCGCCTTTTTTCAAAAAGGCGGAGAGCTTCGAAGCTTTTTGGAAAAAGCTTCACCAAAAACTTTTATACGTTTGCGACCAGATCCTTCAGGACGGCGGCCGTACCGCGCGTTTTCAGGTCTTCGCGGGTCTGGATGAAGCGGGTGAGGAACTCGGCGGAGTTCTCAAGGCCCCACCCGGCGAACACGCTCATCTCCAGCGCCTTGGCGGGGTTGGCGTCCAGCGCCAGAGCGCGGTCTTCGGCGCTGAGGCGCGGTTCCGTGACGGCGAATGTGGCTTCCACGTCATCGCGGCCGGTCAGATAGGCACAGTAACAGGCGAGGACGAAAGCGATCCGGCGCGGGTCCTGAGCCTTTTTCAAAATGTCCTCGGCCGTGGCACGCAGGAAGACCGGCAGCTTGGACGTGCTGTCGGATGTGATGCGCAGAAGCTGGTCACTGACGGCATGGTTGCGGAACCGCTGCAGAAGCTGGGCGGCATAGTCCGGCAGGCTGATGCCCGGAGGGGCGGTGAGCTGCGGCTCGACGTCATGACGCAGGAACTGCTCCAGCAGGGCGGCCAGATGTTCGTCGCCCATGGCCTCATCGACCAGCCGGTATCCCATCAGAACGCCCGGCAGAGCCAGCGTGGAATGGGACGCGTTCAGCATCCGCAGCTTGACCTGTTCGTAAGGCTCGACATCGTCCGTGAACAGCACGCCGACCTGCTCCCAGGCCGGACGTCCGGCCGGGAAGTGGTCTTCCACAACCCACTGGATGAAGTCCTCACAGAACACGGGAACGCGGTCCTCGATCCCGCTCTGTGCATCCAGACGCGCCACGTCGGCCGGGTGGACGGCCGGGGTGATGCGATCGACCATGCAGGACGGGAAGGCGACATTGGCCTCGATCCACTCCGCCAGTTCCGCGTCGCGCAGGCGGGCGAAGGACAGCACGGCATTGCGCGCGACATCGCCGTTTGCGGGAACGTTGTCGCAGGACAGGATGGTGAATGGCGCAACACCGGCATCCCGGCGCTGGCGCAGGGCTTCGGTCATCAGGCCGAACGCCGTGTGCGGGACCGGACGGTGCAGGTCTTCGGCAATGGCGGGATGTTCGGTCATGAACCGTCCGGCCTCATCCATGTAGTAGCCGCCTTCGGTCACGGTCATGCTGACGATGCGGATGGCCGGGTCCGTCAGACGCTTCAGCGCGGCGTCACGATCGGTCGGGGCATGGATGTATTCGACCAGCGACTTCACCACCCGGACCGTATCAGGCCGGTTCGGCGGGCATTCGCGCAGGGTGTAGAGCCCGTTCTGCGCATGCAGGGCCTCGGCTTTCGCCACTTCCGCCGGATGGTCCATCAGACCCATCCCGACAATGCCCCAGCCTGACTGGCCCGCCAGCGCAAGCGCGCGGTCCGTATAGACGGCCTGATGGGCACGATGGAAATTGCCGACGCTCAGATGGACAATGCCAGGCGTCACCGCATCCCGGTCGTAGGACGACGTCAGGATGGAGTCCGGCAGGTGGGACAGGGTCTGGGAAGTCAGGATCATGGACAGGATCTTTCAGGCGAAAGGACCGGCTTCTTTTAGAAGCCTCCACCTTCGAGGAAACCGTTTTTGTATTTTGTGAATTATTTCTAATAATTCTCCCGAATACGCGAGCATTAGCGGAAATGGTTATTTCCCATAAATATGGCGACCTTTTCCGTTTTTTCCCGTCTGTCCTATGATCGGCGGCCCCATTCTTCGTTTTTTGCAGGACAGTTTCTCATGAGTGCCCCCATCCATCGTCTGAGCGTGGACGAACTCGTCCCCATGGTGCGGTCCGTTCTGCAGACCGAGACGGACATGATCGCCAACATGGCCAATATCGCGGCCCTGCTGTTCGAAACCCTGCCGCAGATCAACTGGGCCGGGTTCTATCTGTGGAAAGAGGCGGATCGTCAGCTCGTGCTGGGGCCGTTTCAGGGCCGTCTGGCCTGCACGCGGATTCCGCTCGGCCGAGGCGTCTGTGGGACGGTCGCGCAGAACCGGGAGACGCTGGTCGTTCCGGACGTGCATGCGTTTCCGGGACATATCGCCTGTGACGCGGCTTCGGAATCGGAAATCGTGCTGCCGGTCGTGGCCAAGGGCGCGCTCGTGGGCGTGCTGGACATCGACAGCCCCGTAAAGGACCGGTTCTCTGACGCCGATCGCACACGACTGGAAGAGGTGGTCAGTCTGCTCGTGGCAACACTGGAAGGTTGAGCGGGGACTGGCCCCGCTCAGCCGGGGTCAGGCCGGGACGCTGACGGACAGGTGGCTCATCAGTTCCGGCACGTCCTCGACGACCGTGAACAGCTTGCGGGCCGACGGGTCCGCAAAACCCTGATCGACCGCATCATTCAGCGTGTTGACCAAAGACGTGGCCCAGCCGCCGATATTGACGATGTAGATCGGCTCCTGATGCAGGCCGAGCTGCTTCCAGGTCATGATTTCCATCAGCTCGTCGAACGTGCCGAGACCACCGGGAATGATCGCATAGGCGTCGGACAGCTCGAACATCCGGGCCTTGCGGGTGTGCATGTCCGGCGTGACTTCAAGCTGCGTCACACCCTTGTGCATGACTTCGCGGGCATGGAGGAATTCGGGAATGACGCCGATGACCTTGCCGCCCGCCTGAAGGGCCGCATCCGCCACCGTGCCCATCAGCCCCACATGGCCGCCGCCATAGACCAGTGTGATTCCGTGTCGCGCCAGGGCCGTTCCGATCTCTTTTGCACCTTCGGCATAGACGGGGGAGTTGCCGAAGCGGGAGCCACAGAAGACGGCGCAGGAACGAATGGTCATGTCGGGTCCGTGTATGTTGAAACGAAGATCCGTCACGCGGTCCGGCGGCCCAGGGAACGGCTGATCAGCACACCCACCAGACAGCAGATGGCGGTGGTGGCGAACATTGTCCTGTAACCGGCGAACTCGATGACCTGTCCAAGAAACAGCCCCGAGCACGCAATGGCAAGGTCAATGAAGATGGAATAGGCGCCCAGAGCTGCCCCGCGGTTCTCCGGACCCGCGCTGTTAACGGCCAGAACGCCGAGGGCCGGGAAGAGGAGCGAGAAGCCTGCGCCCGTCAGTGCAGCGCCCACAAGGGCGGCGGAGGGTGTCTGGAACACGCTGAGTGTGGCGAGTCCGAGCGCTTCCACCAGCAGTGAGACGATCGCCACGAACACGCCGCCGCGCTTGGCGATCTGCGAGGCGAAGAAAAACCGGATGACGACGAAAGTGAATCCGAAAACCGCCAGCGCTGTCGCCGCGCCCTGCCAGTGCAGCACCGAATAATACAGCGCCAGGAACGACGAGATTGCCCCGAATCCAATGGACCCTGCCGCCAGGGCCGAACCATGCGGGAGGACGAGTCTGAGCGCGCGGGAGAAAGGAATGGGCTGGCTGGTCGAGGGAATGGGTTTGACGGCAGGGTAGAAGCCGATCAGCGCCAGGCCGAACAGCGGCAGGGCCACCGAGAGGATACCCACCGAAACCAGCCCGCCATAGGGTGCGGCCAGCATGGACAGCTTGGCCCCGATCGGTGCACCCAGCGCAATTCCGCCATAGGAGCAGATGCCGTTCCACGAAATGGCGATGGCGGTATTTTCCGCCCCGGCACGCCGGATGTTCCAGACGATCACCCCGGTCGCGGCCCAGCTTTCCGCCCATCCCAGCAGCAGGCGGCTGGACAGCAGCACACCCAGCGACAGTAGCGGTGTGGCCGCGAGCAGTCCCGATCCGGTCACCAGAAGGCCGGACAGCAGACAGGTGACGAGCCCGCCGATGACCACGGGTTTGGGGCCGATCCGGTCCACCAGCCGCCCGGCGGAGGGCCGGGCCGCGAAGGTCGCAAAATACTGGAGCGAGAATGTGATGCCCGCGACGGTCGTGCTGTAACCCAGTCCCTGATGGACGAAAATCGTCAGGACGGCGTTGGGCAGGCCGATCACGATATAGACGAGAAGATTGAACAGGACGACGGCAAGAACGCGTTTCGTCGGTGAGTCCGCCGGCGTGTCTTGCGCGGTCATGGATCTGCTCTCCTGAGGCTTGGCTGTAAAAAGATCTTCTCTGGCATAAGCCAGATGAGGGAGGCCGTCACGGGGCCGTGTCTTTCCGGACTTCACAATAGCGAGTGAAATCGTCCGGAATCAGAGGCTAAATGCGCTGACGCAGACGGGACGCGACAGACGTGCAGACTGTCTGGCGCAGCGGTAGGGGCATGGACGGCAGGGCATACTGTTCGCGCTGTCCTGTCCGTAGGCTGAGGGCCTGAAGAATGCCCTGTTTTCCCGTGACATAGTCCCGGTCGTTCTGAACGGGGGAGGTGGGACTCCAGGTCTCGTTTCCCGTCAGCATGGCGTTCTGCCGGCAGTAATGCAACGTCCCCACGAGGTTCGCGGGGGGCGCCGAGGACAGGTCCGGCTCTCCCAGAAACGCCACCGAATTGCGGGCCGGGGAGAAGGGGTGTCCCTGCTGGTTGCGGGAGAGGGTTTTCTCGAAATCCGGCGACAGAGCGGTCCTGGAGGCACAGCCTCCCATCATCAGGAGCGGCGCCAGCAGGACAGTGGCCGGGAAAGTGGGGCGGGGCATGCGTTGGTCCATGCGGTGGAAAAAAGGCCCGTTCAGAACAGGCTGACCCCCAACGCATCAGACGCCGGAAAGAATGCAATTCTGTCCGGACAGCGCCGGGTGCTCTTAGAAAAGCAGTTCCATCTGGTCGCAGGGCGGGCTCTCCGCCGCATGAAAGCCTGACAGTGTCAGCCCCAGCAGCCGTACGCCCGGCACGAACGGAAACAGCGGCGCCATGAGGCTCTGGCCCGTCTCCAGCAGGACATCTTCAGACGGAACCGGCGTGGACAGGGTGCGGGCACGGGTGATCTGGCGGAAATCGGCATATTTGACCTTCAGCGTCACCGTCCGCGCCTGAAGCTGGCGGCGCTGGGCGCTGCCCCACAGCTTGGCGGCGATCTGTGTCAGTGCCTGATGCGCGTCGGTTTCGGATGTCAGGTCCCGAAGATAGGTCTGCTCTGTGCCGAGGGATTTGCGCTCCCGGTTTACGACGACAGGCCGGTGATCGATCCCGCGCGAAATGCCGTAATAGAACGTCGCCGCCTTGCCGAAATGCCGGGTCAGCGTCTCGATGTCCCGCTCCCGCAGATCGGCTCCCGTCTCAATGCCGAGAGCGCGCATTTTTCGCGCCGTGGCCGGCCCGATGCCGTGAAACGCATCGACGGGCAGGGCGGATACGAAATCCGGCCCCATCGCGGGTGTGATGACGAAAAGCCCGTCCGGCTTGCGATAATCCGAGGCCAGCTTGGCCAGAAACCGGTTGTAGGATACGCCGGCCGAGGCGGTCAGTCCGGTCTCGGCGTAGATATCCGCGCGGATGCGATCCGCGATGAGCGTGGCGGACCCATAGGCGCCAAGATGGTCCGTCAGGTCCAGATAGGCTTCATCCAGCGACAGTGGCTGGATCAGGGGCGTGTAGCGCGAGAAGATGTCATGGATCTGGGCCGAGACGCTGCGATAGACGTCAAACCGCGCCGGTACGAACAAAAGCTCTGGACACAGGCGTTTGGCCGTGACCGATGGCATGGCCGAGCGGACCCCGAAACGGCGGGCCTCGTAGCTTGCGGCGGCCACCACGCCCCGTGCCTCGCCCCGGCCCACTGCGAGCGGACGGCCGCGCAGGGAAGGGTCGTCCCGCTGTTCGACAGACGCGTAAAATGCGTCCATGTCGATATGCACGATCCGGCGTTGCTCCATGAGGCAAGTTTCGCCGATTCGGAAGAACGAAACAAGATCAGGATCCGTCCATGAGCTCCGACACGACCCTTGAAGACGCCCGCAGGGACGCCGGTTTCCAGACGATTTCGACCCGGCTGGCCTATAGCAATCCCTGGACGGCCCTGCGCGAGGACATCATCGTCCATCCCAACGGAAAGCAGGGGCTTTATGGCATTGTCGAGCGTGGCGAGTTCGTCGTGATCCTGCCGCTACACGCTGACGGCAAGGTCACGCTGATCCAGCAGTTCCGCTATCCCGTGGGCGAGCGGCTGTGGGAGCTTCCGATGGGCATGTGGGAGACGAAAGAGAACGTCGATCCGGTCGAACTTGCGCTGGGTGAGCTGCGGGAGGAAACCGGGCTGCGTGCCGGTGAGATGATCCATGTCGGCAGCATGTATCAGGGCGCAGGCTATTCGAACCAGAAAGGCCATGTCTTTCTGGCTCGCAACCTGACGCGTGGCGAGAGGGATCTGGAAGCCACGGAAGAGGACATCACCTGCCACGACATGACGCTGGACGCGTTCGAAGCCATGATCCGAGACGGCGAACTGAAATGCATGGTCTCGCTGGCCGCTTTTGCGCTGATCCGGGCAAAGGGGCTGATCTGAGGGGTTTTCCCCCAACCTCACGGAACCGGAGATGTGTCTGGGGCGCTAGCTGTTCTCCAGCACATCATGAAGGTCCCGATGGTCGAAACCGCATCGCCGTCTCCCGATACCAGCCAGATCATCGCGCGCGGCCATCCGACCGATAATGAGCTTCTGGCGTTTTACCGCTCGGAAATCCGGTTCGAGACGGAAGTCGTGAACGGCCGCCTTCAGGCGCTTCTGGGGTCGCAGGCCTTCCTCGTCATCGCCTATGCGACGGCCATGACCGGCTCCACAAAAAGATGGGGCGACAGCATGGTTCTCCTGCTGCCGCCCCTGTTCTCGCTGCTGGGATTTGTCCTCGCCCTGATGGCGCTGCCAGGCATCCGCGCGGCCTATGCCGCAATCGGAAAATGGGAGGGCAAACAGCGCAATCTGCACACCCGCAGCCCGGACCTGACCGATTTCACACTGGCGCCGAACGAGGACGAAACCCGCGACATGATGCGCCGTGCCCAGCGTGGCGCGCTCTTCGCCCATCAGGCCCCGTTCATCTTCATGATCGCCTGGGCAATTTTCGGGATCATCCCGTTCTATCTGTACCTGAAATAGCGTCAGATCACGGCGTCAAGAAAGACGACTTCCGATCCGCCACCTTCGACCAGAGGCGTAATCGTCTGGTTGAACACCCTGCCGTGCTCCGTTGCCATGTGAGCCTCGAAGGCCGCATCATCCCGGTAGGTTTCTTCCACATGAAACAGGTCGGGATCCGAGGCGAGCGTATAGACCATGAAGCGCTCACAGCCCGGTTCGGCGCGAACGTCCCCCGCCAGTTTCGTCAGAAGATCGCGCAGGGTTTCACGCTTTCCGGGCAGCGCTTTGAGCGTGGCGTAAAGGGACTTGGCCATGACGCGGAACCTCGTGCTGTTGGGAGGTCCGTTATCATTGAGCCGTTAAGACCGGTCCGCAATGGCACAGCTGCGTGAGGCTAGGATTTCTCCAGCAGAGCCTTGCAGCGCATCCAGGACATACGGTCGCGGAAGATGAACAGGACGTAGTAGTCCAGCTCGCGGCTGCGGGTTTTCGTGGTGCGGGTATAGAAGGGATAGACGTCGAACGGCCCCTGAAGCCCGGCGGGTGCGGGTTCGGACGGCAGGATGCAGTTCACCCTGAACAGCGGCATATAGACTGCATCATCGCCGGGATTGCGCCGCACATGCCACAGGTTGCGTCGGAACTTCTTCAGCCGTTCAGGCAGAAGAAAGACCATCGATTTCTCGATGAATCCTTCTCCGAAATGCTCCGGCCGGTAATACCGCATGTCCTCGGGCATGTTGCAGAAATGGGGATGGTCCTGAACGATCATGGACCATCCTTTACGGCATTGTGCCGGCCGTTGGGAGAGGTGCGCCGGTGTTCCTGCCTTATTCGGCCGAAGTCTTTTCGGCAGACGCCTCGTCAGCAGCCGGACCACCGATTTCCGCAGCGGCACGGCGCAGGATCGCCACGATGCGACGCAGTTCGTCCGCATCCGCGCCACGGCGGGACTTCAGAGCAGCTTTCAGAGCGAACCGTGCGTCATGAAATTCCTGCCCCAGCGTTGGGTCGAGGTCGTTGATGCCGGTGAAGGCTTCGCGGACATCGGCCATACGGGCACCGATCCGGCTCATGATGTCGAGGATGCGGGCTGCTTCAGCCTTGTTGGCCTCGTGATGCGCCTTGCCCTCGTCCGTCAGGCTGTAGAGCTTGCGGTTGCCTTCCTGGGTGACGGCGGCAAGGCCGGTTTCTTCCAGATAGGTGAGGGACGGATAGATCACGCCGGGGCTGGGCTTGTAGAAACCACCGGACCGCTCTTCGAGGCGCCGGATCAGCTCATAGCCATGGGCGGGGGCCTCTGCCAGCAGGGCGAGGATGACGAGCTGAAGCTCATCTGCCGTCAGCTTGCGACCGCGTGTGAAGCCTTCGCCCCCCAGATCACCGCCAAAGCCCTTGCCGAAACGGCCGCCGCCCATTCCGCCGCCACGTCCACCATGTCGACGGCCGAAACCGCCTTCACCGCGCTCCATGCCCCGGTGGCGTCCACCGCGTCCTTCGCCGCGCGCCCGGTCTTTATTGGGGCCATCTCCCCGCTCTGCGCTTTCTGCGACGGGACCTCCCATACGGAAGAAACCGCGGCGATGGCCGCGATGGGGGCGCTGTCCGGCATCCGGACGGTCTGTGTTGAAGCGGTCAGTCTTGTGTTTGAACATCATGTTCTCCTATTCGATATATCGAACGATATAGTATCTTAAGATATATCTTCAAGAGAAAAAGAAGGCGGGTCGATTTTTTCTCCCGTCCCTGTTCCGGCGCCCGGGGTGAAGGCATGAAATGCTGTTTATGGTTCGGGCCGTAGCCGAAGGACGCTCCGGCTGGTATCGGGCAGGGATGGGTAGCCCGATTCCTCTTCCCCCTGATCCGGAACTGCGTCGCACGCTGCGACAGCTCGTCCCCTGGCGCGCGGCTCTCACGATCGGCGCGATGCTGGTCATGGTGGCGGCCCTTCAGCGGCTGCCGTTCATTCATCACCTGCTGGAAAACGCGCCGCACTGGCACGAGACGCCGGGCGCGCCGCTGTGGTTCCTGCTGCTGGCCGTGCCGTACAGCGCGTGCGGACTGCCGCGTCAGGCGCTTTGTGTGGCGGCGGGGCTGGCCTTCGGGTTGTGGGGCGGCCTTGTTCTGTGTTCGCTGGCCTATATGCTGGGGGCGGTTCTGGCCTATGGATGGGCGCGCGCACTCGCTCCGGCCGCGTTCCGGGCGCGGCTGCATGACAGGCTGCAGGCGGACTACGCCGCTCTGGCCCGCACGCTCCACGCCAAGCCTTTCCGGGCGGTCCTGACGCTGCGCCTGATGCCGGTGGGATCCGCCCTGCTGGTCTCGACGGCGGCGGGGTTGTTCGAGTTGCCGCTGCTGCCGTTTTCGGTCGCGACATTCCTGGGCGGCCTGCCGCAGACCCTGATCTTCGTGCTGGTCGGCTCCGGGACGCGGATCGGGCATGTCCTTCAGTTGGGGCTTGCGGGAATCCTGTTCGTCGTGTCGGGTGTGCTGGGCGCCATTCTGCTCCGGCAGCATGGCCAGACCGTTCCGAAGGACAACGCAGACACTCCGGCTTCCTGAAAAAGCTTCACACCACGCAACCTGAATTGAACAGGCAGACGCGCATGACAGATCAGAACATGACATTCAGACGGGGAGATCCCCTGCCCGCATGGCTGCCGGTTCTGCTGGGAATCTTTACGGCTGTCGGGCCGGTCTCGACGGATGTCTATCTGCCGGCGCTGCCCGAAATGGAGCGTCAGCTTCATACGGCGGCGGGTTCGGGAAGTGCCACGATGGCCGCCTGGGTGATCGGGCTGGCCATCGGACAGATCACCATTGGTCCGATCTCCGACCGGTTCGGTCGCCGCTGGCCACTGCTGCTCGGTATGCTCGGCTATACGCTGGGCGAGATCGGCTGTGCGCTGGCACCGAGCATGACGTTCCTGTGTATCTGCCGTGTCTTTTCCGCCATCATGGCTTCGGCCGGACTCGTGGTGCCGAATGCCTGTATCCGTGACCTGACGGAAGGTGACGCGTCCTCGAAAATGATGTCCCGCCTGATCGTCATTCAGGGTACCGTGCCCATTCTTGCGCCCATGCTGGGCGGATTTGCGCTGAAATTCGTGGACTGGCGCGTCATCTTCTGGGTTACGGCCGTCTATGGCGGGATCTGTACCCTCCTGCTGATGACGATCTTCCCCGAAACGCTCGCCCCCCACGACCGGCGGGACCTGCGTCCCATCTCCATCATCGAACGCTATGTCTATATCCTGCGGACCCGCAGTTTCGTGACGAACGGTCTGGTCTGGAGCTTTCTGGGTTTCGTGACCTTCACCTATCTGACGGCCGCCCCCATGCTGTTTGAGGACGTGTTCGGCATGTCACCGTTCCATTACGGCATGCTCTTTGGCCTGTTCGCGATCTGCATGATCGGCGCGTCGGCCATCAACGGACAGCTCGTCGGGCGCGTCAGCACAGGCCGGATGCTGTTCTCCGCGCTGGGCGTCAGTCTGGCGGGCTGTGCCATCCTGCTGCTGCTGGCAGTGGTCTCGAACTATGACCTCGATCCGCAGGGACACATCAAGGGGATGTTCCTGTGGCCCCTCATCATTGCGCTCATCATCACCATGGGGCCGACGGGCATTATCGGTCCGAACTCCATGGTGGGCGTCCTGTCCGAACAGTCCGACCGTGCCGGTTCGGCCTCGGCGCTGGCGGGGACGATGCAGTATCTGTTCGGCGCCGTGGCGAGCGCCCTGTTCGGACTGATGCCGTCGGGAACTGCCGTTCCCATGGCGCTTTTTCTATCCTTCGCCTTTGTCGCAGCCATGGGGTTTGCCCTGCTGCGTCCCAACCTGCCGGCCGTGGCAGAACCGTCGCACCACTCCTGAAAATACATCCGTCATGAGGGCCCTGCCATGAAAGCCTTGCTTGTCGAAGACGATGCCGCCATCGCGCTGGTGGTCGAAACGGTTCTGGTGCGCGAAGGCTGGAGCGTGCGCCATGTGCCAGACGGCGCCTCGGCGCTTGAAGGGGATGAGGCACCGGATCTTCTGGTGACGGATCTCAACCTGCCCGGCGCACGGAACGGGCTGGAAATCGCGCATCTGCTGCGCGAGCGCCGCCCGCAGATGGCCGTCGTGCTCATGTCGGGGGACTATGAAGAAAGCGATATGGCCCCGCAGGGTATGGCCGTTCTGCCCAAACCGTTCCGCAGGGCAGGGCTTCTCGCAGCCATCGCACAGGCCACCGAACAGGTGCGGGATCAAGCTTGAGGTTAGGCGTCCGGCGTAATCCGGGGTTGAGTCGGGGGGGAGAGTCCCCTACATGCCGCGCTGTTTGCCATGACCAGATGAAAGCAGTGCCGCCATGTCGTTTCAGGATCCCCAGCCTCTCGATCTCAAGAACTACATTCGCGAGATTCCGGATTTTCCGAAGCCGGGCATCCTGTTCTACGACATCTCGACCCTGATCCGCTCGCCCGACGCCTGGCAGGTCGCCACCGCCCGTCTGGCCCGCGTGATCGCCGCCTGGCAGCCGGACATCCTGGCCGGAATCGAAAGCCGCGGCTTCCTGACAGCCGCTCCGCTCGCCCTGCGTCTGGGCTGCGGCTTCACGATGCTCCGCAAGCCGGGCAAGCTGCCGGGCAAGACCATTTCCCTGAAATACGGCCTCGAATACGGCGAGGACGAACTGCACATCCAGGCCGACGCCATCAAGCCGGGCCAGCGCGTCGTGGTGCTGGACGATCTGCTGGCAACGGGCGGCACGCTCGCGGCCTCCATCGATCTTCTGCGCAAGGTCGGGGCCGAAGTCGTGGGCGCCTCCGTGCTCATCGAACTGGCGGACCTGAAGGGCCGTGAGAAACTGGACGTACCGCTGAACGCTCTGATGACATACGACGAATAAGGAAGCACCATATGTCGGGCACCTCTTCCGAACGGATTTCCACGCTGTGGCAGACACGGTACCGCACCCTGGCGCCGAAAACCCTGCCGGACAACGCGGTGCTCGACCTGCTGCTGTCGCATCACTCGGTCCGGGCCTATCTGCCCGACGCCCTGCCTGAAGGCACGCTGGAAGCCGGGATCGCCGCGGCATCCTCGGCCGCCACGTCCAGCAATCTTCAGGTCTGGTCCGTCGTAGCCGTCGAAAATCCGGAAACGCGCGCCCGACTGGCGGAGCTATGTGGCAACCAGAATCATATCGAGGTTGCGCCGCTGTTTCTGGCCTGGATCGTCGATCTGGCCCGGCTGGAGCGGATCGCCGAGCGGGCAGGGATGGGGCATGAGGCACTTGACTATCAGGAGACGTTCCTCATGGCGACGCTCGATACCGGGATCGCCGCCCAGAACGCCGTGACCGCGTTCGAATCCCTTGGTCTGGGCACGGTCTATATCGGCGGCCTGCGCAACCATCCCGAAGAAGTCGCCAGTCTTCTCTCCCTTCCGCCGCGTTCGGTCGCGGTCGTCGGGCTCTGTGTCGGCAAACCCGACCCGGCCGCCCAGAACGGCTACAAACCTCGCTTGGGGCAGAACGTCATCCTGCACCGCGAGCGTTACAGCACGGAAAACGAGGCCGAAGGCATCGCGGCCTATGACCGCATCGCAGATGACTACCAGAAGGAACAGGGCCTGACCTCCCGGGCCTGGTCGGAAACGGTGGCAAAACGGGTGGACAGCTTCAAGGGCCTGAGCGGACGGCACGTCATCCGCACGGTGCTGCACAGGCTCGGCTTTCCGCTCCGCTAAACGTGAAGCTCGGGTGCAGCAAAGAAATTCCTTCTGCGCCAAAAGTGTCCAGGAAAAATGAAATCCGTCTTTTTTCAGGGTTTTGATGTGGATACTGGAACTGAAAAACAAACCATTCCCCCAGAGCTTCCTTTCGGGAAATATGCGGAGCGGGTTTTATTTTGAACTTGCACCCCGCCGGAAATTGACGGCATATTCGGGACGCAGCTGTTTTTCCGGCTGGAGAATATCGCCCTGCGTTTATCCGCGCGGGCGCACCTTCCCCCTCTGAAAAAACTGATTACGTGAATGTTTGCGCGTAAAGCTGCGTTATCAAAGGAGACCTGCAATGGCGACAGGTACAGTAAAGTGGTTCAACGCCACGAAGGGCTTCGGTTTCATCCAGCCCAGCGATGGCACCACAGACGTTTTCGTTCACATTTCTGCTCTCGAAAAAGCCGGATTGCAGAACCTGAATGAAGGCCAGCAGGTCTCTTACGAGATTGAAGACGGCCGCAACGGACGCAAGTCCGCAGGAAGCCTCAAGGCGCTCTGAAAAAATGGTGGCTCCGGCCACCATTTTTCGTTTCCGGTACTTTTCCACGCCATCGCTTTCGCGCAGACGCACGGTATAACAGCGGCTCTGACCTGCTGTGCCGGAGCTGCGCCCTGATTTTTACCCTTCCTCCCGAACTCCCCGTCACGGCCATCCTGCCGGAGGTTCTGGCAGTATTGGAGACGCAGCCCAACGCCGTCCTCGTCGCCCCGCCGGGGGCGGGCAAGACGACGCTGACGCCGCTCGCGCTTCTGGACGCGCCCTGGCTCGGAACGCAGCGTCTCATTCTCGTGGAGCCCCGTCGCGTGGCAGTCCGTGGTGCGGCGTCGCGCATGGCGTCGTCGCTGGGTGAAAAGCCGGGCGGTATCGTGGGCTTTCGCACGCGCACCGATTCCGCAATGTCTGCCAGAACGCGCATCGAAGTCGTGACCGAGGGGCTGCTTCTGCGCCGCCTGCTGACCGACCCGCTGCTGGACGGCGTGGGTGCAGTGCTGTTCGATGAAGTGCATGAACGCTCGCTGGGTCTGGACGCAGCGCTGGCGTTCTGTCTGGACATGCAGCGCGAAATGCGGCCGGACCTGCGGATTCTGGCCATGTCCGCCACGCCGGATGGCCGCGCCTTCACGACGCTGATGAACGCCCCGCTGATCGAAAGCGAAGGCCGCCAGTACCCCATCGATATCCGTCACACCCGCGACATTCCCCATATGCGGGACCTGCCCGAAGCCTGCGCCCGCGCGATCCGGCAGGCACTGGCGGAAGAAGAGGGCGATATCCTCGCCTTCCTGCCCGGCGTCGGCGAAATCCGCCGCACACAGGCCCTGCTGGATGGCACGGTTCCGGTTTTCCCGCTGCATGGCGAACAGACGACCGAGGATCAGGACCGTGCCATCGCTCCGTCCGACACGCGCCGTGTCGTGCTGGCGACATCCATTGCCGAGACGTCCGTCACCGTCTCGGGCGTGAGGATCGTCGTGGATGGCGGCCTGCGCCGGGCCCCGCGTCTTGATCCGAATACCGGTCTGTCGCGGCTGGAAACGCTGAGAATATCCCGCGCCACCGCGACCCAGCGCGCAGGCCGTGCAGGGCGGCAGTCTCCGGGCATCGCCATCCGCCTGTGGTCGGAAATGACGCAGCGCAGTCTGCGCCCTCAGGACGCGCCGGAAATCCTCGTCGCCGATCTCACGGATTTCGCGCTTGTCACAGCCGCCTGGCAGGAAGTCATGGGCACGGCTCCGGACAGTCTGCCGCTGCTGGACACGCCGCCGTCCGGCGTTCTGGCGGGTGGGCGTGAACTGCTGCGCGAACTCGGCGCGCTGGATGACGCCAACCGTATTACCGCGCTCGGCAAGCGTATGGCGTCCCTCGGCACGCATCCGCGTCTGGCGGCGATGCTCTGCGCGGCCCGCACACTGCCGGAGCGCGTGACGGCAGCCTGTCTGGCAGCCCTGCTGGAAGAGCGCGATCCGCTCCGACCGCGCCCGAACCGTCCCTCCGGTCCGGCGCCAGGCGCCGATATCCGCACACGTCTCGCTTTATTCGAGCGCGACGATCCCCGTGCAGACCGTGCCAGCCTGTTCCACATGCGCCAGTCCGCCAAACGCTTCCTACGCCGTATGGGCGACCGGGACATGCCGCTTGTGCCGCTACCGGACCATGCAGGCGCGTTGCTGGCCGCCGGTTTCCCGGACCGTGTCGCGCAGGCGGCGGGTGAGCTCGGGCGTTTCCGGCTGGCGGGCGGGGGGAGTGCCCGCGTTTCGGCCAATGATCCGCTGGCCCGCGAAAAGCTGCTGGCCGGGGCAGCGTTCCATACCCGGACCTCAACGGAAATCACGCTCGCCGCCCCATTGGATGCTGAAAACCTGCCACAGACCCTTTTGGAGCGGACCCGCGAGCAGGTGGAAACGACGCTGGACGGTACATCCGGACGCATCATCGCCCGCCGCAGGCTCCGTCTGGGCGCGCTGGTCCTGCGGGACCGCAACGGCGAGATCAGTCCCGAAGAAGCCCAGACGCTCCTGATGCAGCAGGTCGCCGCGAATCTGGCGCAGGCCCTGACCTGGACGGAGGCCGGGCGTCAGTTCCAGGCCCGCGTGGCCCATGCCCGCGGCACCTATGCGCCCCATCTGCCCGACCTGTCCGATGACGGATTGGCAGTCTCGCTCGACTGGCTGGAACCCTATCTGGCCGGGTGCGACCGTCTGTCTCAGGTCAAGGCGCTGGACCTGCTGTCCATCCTCCGCGCCCGTCTGGACTATGCCGATCTGGCCGCGCTTGACCGCAAGCTCCCGCCGCGTCTGACGCTGAAAGCCAGCACGCACGACATCGACTATACCGGCGCGGTCCCCACGGTCTCCGCCCGCGCACAGGCCTTTTACGGCACGGCCCAGACGCCGCAGCTCGCGGACGGGCAGCTTGCCCTCCAATGCGCACTGCTCTCCCCGGCGGGACGTCCGCAGGCAATTACGGCCGATCTGGCAGGTTTCTGGAAAGGAAGCTGGGCCGACATGCGCCGGGACATGCGCGGACGCTATCCCCGTCACGACTGGCCCGAGGATCCTGCGACGGCCGAGCCCCCGAAACCCCGCCCGAGGCGTTGATTCGACGCGATCTTTGCCATGATCTTAGGATGTGGAACAATTCTGTGTTAGCAGCATGGCTATGACGATGTTCCTGTCCTGTTTCCCATGAACCGCACCCTGCAGGCTGCTGCGATCGGTGCCGGAACAGCCACTGTCGTGACGGTGGGGCTGATGCTGGCTTTGCGCGGCCATGGGAACACTGCGCAACCGGTCCCGCATCCTGCGGAACAGCCGCAAAAACCGCTGGTCATGCAGGCTCCAGCGCCGAAAATGCTCCCGACGATCATCCCCGATCGTACGGTCGCGGGCGAAAACACGGACGCACAGGGCATCCCGACACAACCCGCCGTGGTTCCGGCACCCGCGCCCGCTCTGCCGCCGCTTCTGGTCAAATACGGCCCGCTGAGCTTTGCCCCGCTGGTACGGCAGGTGATCCCGGCTGTCGTCAACATCGCCATTACGCAGAACAGCCCGGATGGCCACGACCATATCCCGCCCCAGATTCGCGGAACCCCGCTGGAAAAGCGCTACCGGGACCGCATGAAGCGCCAGCAGGAAGAAATGGTTGGCGCCGGATCGGGCTTCATCGTCGATCCGTCCGGCATCATCGTCACGAACCGCCATGTCGTGGGCGGGGCGGACAAGGTCGTGGTCTCGCTGTCCAACGGGCATGAAATGCCGGCGCGCCTGCTGGGTGCCGACCCGCTGACGGATATCGCCGTTATCAAGGTCGACAGCCCCGAGCCGCTCCCGCACGTCACCTGGGGTGATAGCCAGCAGACCGATATCGGGGACTGGATTCTTGTTGCGGGCAATCCGTTCGGGTTCGGGTCGTCCGTCACGGCGGGCATCGTCTCGGCGGTCGGGCGCGATCTGGGGATCGGCTCGCTCGATGATTTCATCCAGCTCGACGCCCCGATCAATCCCGGCAATTCGGGCGGTCCGGCCTTCAATATGCGCGGGCAGGTCGTGGCCGTGAACGCCGCCATTGTTACACCGGCGGGTGGTTCGGTCGGGATTGGCTTTGGCATCCCGTCCGAGATCGTGGCCCCGATCGTCGCGGAAATCGAGGCCACCGGCCATGCCGAACATGGCTGGCTCGGCATCACGCTCGATGACGGGGATACCGATATCGGTATTGCCGGCGTCGATAATGGCGGCCCCGCCCAGAAGGGCGGCCTGCGACGTGGCGATATCGTCACGCAGGTGGACAATGTGCCCGTCACCAGTGCCCGGATGCTCCTGCGCAGTATCGCGGCGGCCCGGCCGGGTATGACCCTGACCTTCCGGATCCAGCGCGGCAAGAAAATCCTGATGCTGCCCATCCATATCGGCCCGCGTCCGCAGGATGCGGATGACTGAGCCGCGCCCCGGCAGAACGATCCGCCTTGGCCTGTGTGGTGTTCTCCTGCTGGGCGTTCTGGCCGGATGCAGTCCTGTCCCGCCTTCGCCGGGGCAGAACGGCTATCGGGACGGGCTTTCGGAAGCATCACCATTTTCATGGGGACCGATCAGTGCATCCTCCCTGCGTGACGCCCAGCAGAACGATTTTGACAACGCAATCCCCCGCTAGACGCGCCTTTCTGTAACAACCGCCTTTGACGGCTCCGGCCAAGCCGGTATTCTTCCTCACAGGAACGGCAAGACTGCGTTCGGAAGGAAGAAAGACAACGATGCGTATCCTGCTGGTCGAGGACGATCCGACTGTCCGTGCTTTCGTGCTCAAGGGCCTGCGGGAGGCCGGGCATGTCGTGGACGAGGCGGATAATGGCAAGGACGGCCTGTTTCTGGCCGTCAGCGAGAATTATGACGTCGTGATCCTGGACCGGATGCTGCCGGGAGGCATCGACGGTCTGCGGATTCTGGAAACCCTGCGCGGGCAGAAGAACGCAACGCCGGTCCTGCTGCTTTCGGCGCTGGCGGATGTGGACGAGCGCGTGGCCGGTCTCAAGGCCGGCGGCGACGACTACATGACCAAGCCCTTCGCCTTTTCCGAACTTCTGGCGCGTGTCGAGGCACTCGGCCGTCGTGGCCGCCCCGAAAGCGCCCCGCAGACGCGGCTTGTGGTTGGCGATCTGGAAATGGATCTGCTGTCCCGCACCGTCAAACGCGGCGGCGAGAAGATCGACCTTCAGCCGCGCGAGTTCCGTCTGCTGGAGTTCCTGATCCGCCATGCCGGACAGGTCGTGACCCGCACCATGCTGCTCGAGCGCGTGTGGGACTATCACTTCGACCCGCAGACCAACGTGATCGACGTGCATGTCTCGCGCCTGCGCCAGAAAGTGGACAAGCCGTTCGACAAGCCCATGATCCACACGATCCGCAACGCCGGCTACATCCTGCGGGCGGACTGAGGCCTGATGTTCCGGCGCAAGGTCCGCCGTCTCGGACTGTTCCTGAAACGGCGCCTGCGCTGGCCCATCCGCTCGGCCGGGCTGAATTTCGCCCTGGCTTACGGCCTCGTCTTCGTGATTTCGGCCGGAGCGTTCCTGTCCTTCATCTGGTGGAACACAACCGGCCAGCTCGACAGTCAGGTCGAGATCGCCGTGCAGGTCGATGCCGCCGACCTGTCCCACCGCTGGGCGCAGGGTGGTCCCACCGCACTTAGCCTCGCCATCCAGGACCGGCTGGACCAGAACGTCGATGACGACGAGCTGTATCTTCTGGTCGGGCCGGACGGACGGAAATATGCCGGAAACCTGCCGGGCTGGCCTGTTGTCATCACCCGGCTGGATACGTTTTACGAACTGGCCATCAAGCGCGACGGTTTCCGCACCAACGCCAAGATGCACGCCTATCCCCTGACGCAGGGTTTCCGGATGATCGTCGGGCGTGACGTCCGCGGGCGACAGCTCGTCCGGCACGTCCTGACTGATACGCTGATCTGGGCGTGGATCATGGTGACATTGCTGGCAGCCGGTGGCGCGTTGGCGATCCGGCGGATCTTCCGGCAGGTCGTGCGCTCCATCGCCCGCACCACGGCAGCCGTAGCACAGGGCGATCTGAGCCAGCGCATCCCGCTGACGGGCAACGAGACGGATCTGGTGGGTCAGACCGTCAACACTATGCTCGAGCGGATCAATCGCCTGATGGATGGCGTCAAACAGGTCTCCAACGCCATCGCCCACGATCTGCGCACGCCGATTGCCCGCGCCCGTGCCCGCCTTGAGGACGCCAACCGTACTGCCACCTCCACCGAGGAGCTTCACGCCGCCATCGACCGCGCGGTCATGGATCTCGACCGGGTCACGTCGATTTTCGAGGCCCTGCTGAGAATCGCGCAACTCGAAGCCGGGGCCAGACGCGCCGCCTTTACGGTGCTGGACATCCGCCCGCTGCTGGAAGGATTGAGCGAACTTTACGAGGCCTCTGTCGAGGATGCGGGCCTACATCTGGATTTCAGGGCAGGGACGGTCCAGCCGGTCAATGGCGATCCGCACCTGCTGCAACAGGCCGTCGCCAATCTGCTGGACAACGCCATCAAGTTCGCGCCCCCCGGAACCACCATCACTCTTTCTGTGGACATGCAGGGCGAGCGTCTGGCCATCACCGTCGCCGATCAGGGGCCGGGCATGAGCGAAGACGATCTGAGCCGTGCTTCGGAGCGCTTTTTCCGTGCCGAAACGGCCCGCAACACACCCGGAGCCGGGCTTGGCCTCTCGCTGGTGCAGGCCGTGATGAGCCTGCATGGCGGTGCGCTGGAACTCAGGGCAGGCGAACTGCAAACCGGGCAGCCCGGCCTGTCGGCGACGCTCCTGCTCCCGGTCGTGCCAGCCGTCTCCCGAAAGGGATGACGGAAGTTTCATCCACGCCCCACTCTGCGCTTAGCTGGAATGGGCTACACAATCCGTGATGCGCTTCTCCCTGCCTTCACCGACCGTTCTTCCGGCCTTCTGTCTGCTCGGCTGTCTGGCCGCGTCGCCGGTCCTGCGTCCGGTGCAGCACCTGCCGGCAGGACATTCGGACGATGCCATCCCGGTGACGTCCGAAAACGCGGAATACTGCGCTCGTCTGCGCAAAAACGTGGATGCCCGGCTGGCCGCTCCTCCTGCTGCCATTCCGCTGGGAATCATGGAAGACGCCCGCCATCTGCGCGCGCAGGGAGACCTTCTCTGCACGCAGGGCCATGTCCGCGCCGGGATCGAACGCCTGCGTCGGGCGTTGGTCCTGCTGAAACACGCTCCGGAACCGCGCTGACGGCATTTCGGACGTCCTCAAGACACCTGTCCTCAGGAGACCTGATGATCCGTTTTTCTCTGCCCCGGCCTGTTCCACTTCTGGCGGCTGCTCTGGCCTTTTCTCCCATCGCCCTGTCCGGAACAGGCGTATTTTCCACCGCACAGGCAGCCGACATGCAGCAGAACACCACCCAGCTCGATTTCAGCGTTATGGGCACTGCCCATGCGGTTCCAACGGAGCTGACGGTCCGTCTTTCCGTCCGCTCTGACAGCCCGTCCGCGGCTGCGGCCCAGAAGGACGTGAACACCCGGATGGCTGCTGCGATGAAGCTGGCGGGCGGTCAGGACGGAATCGTGGCGAAGGCAGGCGGATACTCCATCTACGAAAACACGCCCGAGCATGGCCCCAAGAGCTGGACGGCCCGGCAGGAGCTTGAACTCAGCGGACAGGATTCCGTGCGACTGCTCGGTCTGGCCGGACAGCTTCAGTCACAGTCCCTGATGCTGGAAGGCCTCGACTGGTCGCTCGACGATGCCACCCGCGACCGCCTGCTGCAGGAAGCCCGGACGGAAGCCCTCAAAAAGGTCCGCCCGCAGGCCGAACAGAGCGCACAGACCCTCGGCCTGCGTCTTGCGCGCCTCAAGGAAGTCCGCATTTCCTATCAGGAACCGGGTCCCCGCCCCGTAATGCTCATGGCGGCCCGCATGGCCGATTCCGCCCCGCCGCAGCGTAGCCCGGACGAACAGACCCTTCGTGTAAATGTCTCCGTGCAGGCCGAACTGTCGCCATGACCATCCCCCAGCCGGGATTTTGCGGATCATGGTGACCGTCTGGTTCGATGGCGGATGCCCGCTCTGCCGGCGCGAGATCGCGCTGATGAAACGTCTGGACCGGCGCGGTGCCATCCGCTTCATCAATCTGGAGTCGGCCCAGGGCTGCCCGCTGGACCGCGCCACCCTGCTGGCCCGGTTCCATGCCGAGGAAGACGGGCATCTTTATGAAGGTGCCGCTGCCTTCGCCGCCATGTGGCGTGCCATTCCCCTGTTGCGCCCTGTGGGTCTTGCGGCCCGCAATCCGGTCGTTCTGGCCGTTCTGCAATGGGGATACGGCAAATTCCTGCGCATCCGCCCGTTTCTGCAGCGCCTGACCCGCAGACTGGAAGGCTGAACCGCACAGCCGGACAGGAAAACGGAGGATTTTAAGGGTTTCTTAGGAGGCGTCCGCTAGGACGGAAAAAAAAGGAGCCTTCATGCCCAACTCTTTCCGTTTGCTGGCGCAGGACATTCTCGCTCTTGGTGAGGCAGGTGACATCCCGTCTGCGCTCGAAAAGCTGCATGAAGGCATCCAGACCCTCCCTCAGGATCCCCATTCCACGTTTCTGGCAGGATGTCTTTATGAACGCTTCCGGGACTGGCCGCAGGCGCGCAGCTTCTATCTCAAGAGCCTGCACATGAACGTACATGCCCCAAGAATCTGGCATCGTCTGGGCATCGTCTGTCTGGAAGCCGGCGATCTGGACGGTGCGGAGAGGGCGCTGAAAGTCGCGATCCAGCAGAAGCCGTCCGAGGCCCCCTATTACATCGATCTCAGTCTGGTTCAGGCCCGCAGGGGTCTGTTTGACGACGCGCTTGAGAACGCCGTAACCGGCGACGCGCTTTTCCCCGACCATGTCCCGGCCATCAACAATATTGCTCACGCCCTGCAATGCCTTGGTCGAAGCGAAGAGTCCCTGCCGTATTATGACAGGGCCATCGCGCTTGCCCCCGAAAACGGCGTCTGTCGTTTCGGGCGCGCTGTCAGCCTCCTGAAAACCGGCAATTTTGACGCCGGATGGCGGGAATATGAATGGCGCTGGCGCTGCTGCCAGACCCCGCGCACAGACCTCACCGTCCCGCAGTGGGAAGGGGAAGACCTGAGCGGCAAGACCATCCTGGTCCATCACGAACAGGGCTATGGCGACACACTCCAGTTCATCCGCTTCGTGCCCCTCCTCAAGGCGCGCGGAGCCACGGTCGTGGTGCAGGTTCCCATCCCGCTGGTCAGGCTTCTGGAGCGGGTGGAAGGGATCGATCAGATCGTCTCGGTGCTCGACCCCTCGCTGCATCTGGATCTGCACTGTCCGATGGTTGGCCTGCCATTCCGTCTGAAGATGACGCCGTCCACAGCGCCCGGCTGTCCGTACCTGTCCGTTCTCGTCGAAGAGCAGGTCAGGGAAGGGGGCGCGCTTCGTCAGAGCCTGACAGAAGACACGGAGCGGCCCGATCTGATTGTGGGGCTCGTCTGGAACGGCGATCCACGGTCGCATGATCCTGTTGCCACACAGGTTGATCGCCGGCGGAGCGTGCCTCTGGAGAAACTCGCGCCCCTGATGGAAGTGGACGGCATCTGTTTCGTCAGTTTTCAGTTGGGCATGCCCAAAAACCAGATTGCCGAAACGGGCCTGCCCGTGACCGACGTGACGGACGGGATCATCGATTTCGCCGATACGGCAGCCCGGCTTTACGGCGTGGATCTGCTGATCAGTGTGGACACGTCCATAGTCCATCTGGCGGGTGGACTCGGTCTGCCGGTCTGGATGATCTCACGCAGCGATGCCTGCTGGCGCTGGGGCGAAACCGCCGCCACGACGCCCTGGTATCCGAGCATGCGGATTTTCCGCCAGCCCCGCTCGGGAGACTGGGAAACCCCGGTCGCCGAGATCGCAGGAATGCTGCGGCAGTTCGTCGCGCTCTATCGGACGAATCTCGAAGCCGAGGCCGCCTGACTGACAGGCCATAAAAAAACCGGCCGATCCCGAAAGGGCGGCCGGTTTTTTTTATGTGCGGGCTGAAAGCGCCCCTTAGCGGGGTGCGATCACCATCAGCATCTGGCGGTTTTCAAGACGGGGCATCTGCTCCACCTTCGCCTTTTCCTCGACTTCCTGGCGGATACGCTCAAGCATCTTGATGCCGAGCTCCTGATGGGCCATTTCACGGCCCTTGAAGCGCAGGGAAATCTTGACCTTGTCGCCCTCGTCAAGAAAGCTGTGAATGGCCTTGAGCTTCGTCTGGAAGTCATGCTCGCCCGTACCGGGACGAACCTTCACTTCTTTGATCTCAATGACCTTCTGCTTCTTGCGGGCTTCGTTCTTCTTCTTCTGCTGCTCATACTTGAACTTGCCGTAGTCGAGAATCTTCACGACAGGAGGAACAGCGGTCGGGCTGATTTCCAGAAGGTCGAGACCCACCGAAAAAGCGCGCATCAGGGCATCCCGGGTCGTCATAACGCCCTGCATTTCGCCTTCTTCGTCAATCAGACGAACCTGCGGAACACGGATTTCCTCGTTGACGCGCGGTCCTTCACGGGTGGGCGCGGCCTGCATCGGCGGTCTAGCTATGGTCAGCTCCTGTCATCAGTTTCTCTCGGGTCCGGTCAGCAGCATCCGCCTTCACGAAGAAAGGCGGGATACGGCCATTTCCGATCCCGTTCCTTCTGCACATAGTCCTGCCTTACGCCCGGTGCAAGGGGATTACGTTCAATCCTTTGCAAAGCGCGCGATGTCGGGGGCCTGAGCCTCTTTCGCCAGCGCTGCAACGGCGTCATCGAGGGACAGGATCTCCTGTGCCGCGCCGCCCAGACGCCGCATGGCGACCTTGCGCTCCTCGGCTTCGCGGCGACCCACGACCAGGATGACCGGAACGCGTGCAAGGCTGTGTTCGCGGATCTTTGCGTTGATCTTGTCGCTGCGGGTGTCGGTCTCGACCTGGAGTCCCGCGGCCTTGAGCGTTGCCGCGACTTCGTTGGCGTAGTCGGCGGCGTCGGAGACGATGGATGCCACGACAACCTGCGTCGGTGCCAGCCAGAGCGGGAACTTGCCGGCATACTGCTCGATCAGGATGCCGATGAAGCGCTCGAAACTGCCGAGAATCGCGCGATGCAGCATGACCGGACGATGACGGTTGCTGTCCTCGCCGATGTAAGACGCATCCAGACGCTCCGGCAGGACATAGTCCACCTGAAGCGTGCCGCACTGCCAGTCACGGCCGATGGCATCGGTCAGCACGAATTCCAGCTTCGGACCGTAGAAGGCCCCTTCGCCCGGATTGTACTCGTACTCGACGCCCGCGATCTCACAGGCTTTCTTGAGCGAGCCTTCCGCACGGTCCCACACCTCGTCCGAACCCGCACGCGTTTCCGGACGGTCCGAGAACTTCACGCGGAAGCTGTCGAATCCAAGATCGGAATAGACTTCCGCCAGCATCTTCACGAACTTCGCGGTCTCGTCCGCAATCTGGTCGTCCGTGCAGAAGATATGGGCATCGTCCTGCGTGAAGCCACGCACGCGCATGATGCCATGCAGCGCGCCCGACGGCTCGTAACGGTGACACGCGCCGAATTCCGCCATCCGCAGCGGCAGCTCACGATAGGAGCGCAGGCCGTGGCGGAAGATCTGCACGTGGCAAGGGCAGTTCATCGGCTTGAGGGCAAGCGTCTTGTCCTCGTCCTCGACGGTCGCGATGAACATGTTCTCGCGATACTTGTCCCAGTGGCCCGATGCTTCCCAGAGCGCACGGTCCACGAGCTGCGGAGTGCGCACTTCCTCGTAGCCGTTCCGCTCCTGCGCACGGCGCATGTAGTCCTGCAGGACCGTGTACAGGCGCCAGCCCTTGCGGTGCCAGAAGATCTGGCCGACGGCTTCTTCCTGGATGTGGAAGAGGTCCATCTCGCGGCCGATGCGGCGATGGTCGCGCTTCTCGGCTTCCTCAAGGCGCAGGAGATGGGCATCCAGCTCCTTCTTGTCGCGCCAGGCGGTGCCGTAGATGCGGGTCAGCATGGGGTTGCGGTGGTCGCCGCGCCAGTAGGCCCCGGCCACGCGCATCAGCTTGAATGCCGTGCCGACATCGCCCGTGGTGCGCAGATGCGGGCCACGGCACAGATCGAGCCACTCGCCCTGACGGTAGATCGAGATCTGCTCGTCTTCGGGCAGGTCCTGGATCAGCTGCGCCTTGAAGTCCTCGCCCTTTTCTTCAAAGAAACGGATGGCGTCGTCACGGTCCCAGACCTCGCGGACGAACGGCGTATTGGCCGCTACGATCTCGCGCATCTTGGCTTCAATGGCCGGAAAATCTTCCGGGGTGAACGGCTTCTCACGGGAGAAATCGTAATAGAAGCCGTCCTTGATGCTCGGCCCGATCGTGACCTGCGTTTCAGGCCACAGGGACTGCACGGCCTCGGCCAGAACATGCGCCGCGTCATGGCGGATCATTTCCAGCGCGTCCTCATCCTTGCGGGTGATGAACTTTACGGACGCATCGCTGCTGATTTCGGTGCCGATATCGACGGGCTTGCCGTCCACTTCCATCGCCATGGCGGCCTTGGCGAGGCCCGGCCCGATGGAAGCGGCGATCGTCGTGCCCGTCACCGTCCCGTCGAATGTGCGGACGCTTCCGTCGGGGAGTGTGATGGCGGGCATGGAGATCGCTCCTGTGCGAGTGGGGACGGCAGATCGCTCTGCCGAAAAACGAACCGGTAAATGGCCTTAATCCCCGCCGCGCTGCAACCCCCAGACGGACAGACAGTCCGTTTTCAGGTCGCTTTGTCCATCTGAAGCACAAGCGGCGGGACATTGCGGGGATCGGACTGCCGGCCTTCATCCCATCCGCAGGTGAGATAATGGATGAGCGGCCAGATTCCGTAATAGGCATCCCTCGCCACATCCGGGTTGTTCCGGGCGTAGAAAACCGGATCGAACACCCGATATTCGTGCTGCTGCCCGTCCTCCCGGGCCCGATGCGCCACAAAGCCGGAGGGGATGTTGAGGGGCGGATGCGGAATGGTATCGCCCGTTCCAAGCAGGATATCCGGATCAATCCCCAGTTCCCGCAGGCGCTGTGCGATCACGGGAGCATAAATGTTCGGAACAGGCCGATACCCGGCGGCAAAATCTTCGGAGCCGGTTTCGAAATAGAAGTGAAGATGCGTCCCGTCCTGAGGGTGCTCCAGCGTCTCGCCGGTTTCCGAAGCAGCCAGTTTCTGCCGCGCGAAACGGCGGATTTCTTCATAGTCCGGGCGATTGTGCAGATGGAGATGCACGAACGGCGTGCGGACGTAACGCTCGGGATAGATGCTCTGCGGGTTGTGAAACCCGCGGTCCAGACTGACGATCGTGTGCGCCCGGAACAGTCCGCGCCGCACGATCTGCGGCAGATAGTAATCCGGAGCCTCCGGCACGTTCAGCAGAAGCCGGTCCGTAATGAACGTGGCGTTTTCCTGCACCAGATAATCGAACTGCCGCCGGATGACCTCCGGATCAAGCGAAAGCTGGTCCAGAAAGACCGTCAGGAACTCGTCGCAATCCAGTGGTACGGCAAAATCGCAGGCATTCTCTGCGTCCCACTGCCGGATGATCCCGGCAATGACGTCCCCTTTGTGTAGGAAATCGCCGGGAGACGCATGATCCCGGACGATCCGGACCCCTTTGCCTTCATACCGCGTCTGGATGTCCAGAACCGCAGGATCGGTCGAGCCGTTGTCGATGACGGTCAGGTTTGAAAAACCGAAGATCGCCGCGTGCCACAGAATCCAGGGCTCCAGCAGCGTCGCCTCGTTCTTCTGCATCACAACGCAGCGGACCCGGGTCATCGGGAGAGCATCGCCTCCATGCAGGTCTCGACCCGGGAAGCGGGCAGCATCGCCAGATCAGGCACTACGATCAGATCCGTCCGGCCTGACGTGGGGGTGAGGGGCGCTGTCAGGCGCGGGTCGCTGTCATGGCCGAAGAGCGTGATGCAGGGCGTGTCCATCGCGGCAGCCAGATGCATCGGTCCGGTGTCGTTCCCGATCACGATCTCCGCCCGGTCCAGTACGCCGGCCAGTTCCAGCAGCGTGGTCCGGCCCGTCAGATCAAGAGCAGTGGGGCAGAGACGCAGAATGTCCTGAGCCAGCGGAGCCTCGGCCTGTGTTCCCACAATGACCGGGCGGATGCCTTTGGCCACGAGGGTCTTGGCGATCTCGGCAAAGCGCGATGTAGGCCAGCGTTTCTGTGGGCGGTGGAACGCCGCACCCGGTACCAGAACGGCGTAGGGCGCGGCGATGTCAGGCCCATGCCCCTGAAGCCAGCGCGGAACACTGCGGGGCAGGGGCGTGACGCCGGCGTCATGAAGCTGGTCGTCCAGACGGGCCAGCGTATGCATGTCGTTGCGCGACGGATTGCCGTGCGGATGGCAGCACCCGTCGGAAATGCCGGACCAGTTTGCGGGTTGTCCGGCGAGGCGGAAATAGGTTTTCGAACGCCCCGAGGTCTGAAGATCGAAGACCCGGTCGTAGCCGCGGAGTTTTCTGGAAAGGCGCCACAGCCCCGGAAGGTTGCCCATCGACGGACGGTCATCCGTCAGGATTTCGTCGAACCACGGCGCAGCACGGGCCAGATCCACGAAGGGCGCAGTGGTTAGGAGGGTCAGTGTGGCGTGGGGAAAAGCGGCCCGGATGGACGCGAAAGCTCCGAATGCCTGAACGAAATCGCCCAGGGCGCCGAGCTTTATGACAAGAATGCGACTCATGAGCCGACTTTAGCAGGGTGTTGCGGAACGCCAACCATTCACGGTTGCCGTTCCGCAAAGAAATCCCGGACGTGGGATTTCGGTCCTTCGCCCCTCTGCTTCGGGGAGAAGGGATCAGACCGTCTTGTCGACGCCCTGGGGTGCGGCCTGCACCCCACCCTTGGCCACAACGACCATGGCCGGCTTCAGCAGACGGCCCTTGAGCAGCCATGCCGGCGTCCAGGACTGCATGACATGGCCCGACGGATGCTGGTCGGACGGCTGTTCTGCCATAGCCTGGTGCAGGTTGGCGTCGAACGGCTTGCCGGTCGGGTCTTCGCAGGTGATGCCGTGGCGTTCGAGAATGTTGATGAAGGACCGCTCGGTGCCTTCGATTCCCTCACGCAGCTTGGTGATGAGGACGTCCTCGCCTTCGGTCTTCGCGGGCAGGGAGGCCAGGCCGCGCTGAAGGTTCTCGGCAGCCTCGACCACGTCACGGGCGAATTTCTGGATGGCGTACTGGCGCGCATCCTCGATGTCGCGCTTGGCGCGGGCGCGGATGTTCTGGCTTTCGGCTTCGGAACGGACCCAGCGGTCCTTGAGTTCCGCAACCTGTGCTTCAAGAGCCTCGATCCGGGCTTCGGGAGTCGTCTCTTCCAGCGTTTCACCGCCGGTTTCGTTCATGCCCGGCGTTTCGTGGCCGGAGGTCTCGACGCCCTGTTCAGGCACGTCGTGGGCCGTTTCCGGCGAGGCGTTGTGGTCTGTCATGTCACGACCTTCTGCTATGGGACGGGCCATCATGCGGCCCCGTTCTTCTTCAGGAGATAACGCTGATTGTCTCAAAGACAAGGGTTGCGCTGTCGCATAGCGACGCATCATGTCACTGAAAAGCCTATTTTCCGCCATCATGGATCATGGGTTATAGGTAAAAGGCCGCAACAGTTCTTAGCAGACGGACCCCTCATGGAGACGCCCCGAACCCCCTACGCGCCGCCCGCTTCTGCCTCGCAGACGCCGACCGGAGCCTCCGCCGCGCCGATCATCGCGCTGGTGGACGATGACCGGAACATTCTCGCCTCCGTCCAGATGACGCTCGAAGCCGAAGGATTTACCGTCCACACCTATACCGATGGCGAAAGCGCGCTGCAGGGCATCACCTCGCGCCCCGTCAGCCTCGCGGTTCTGGATGTGAAGATGCCGCGCATGGACGGCATGGAACTGCTCCAGCGCCTGCGCGCGCGCTCGAATCTGCCGGTGATTTTCCTGACGTCCAAGGACGAGGAACTGGACCAGCTCATGGGCCTGCGCCTGGGGGCTGACGACTACATCACCAAGCCGTTCTCCCAGCGCCTGCTGATCGAACGCATTCGCGCCCTGCTGCGCCGTCAGGATGCCAGCCGGGCCGAGGCCACGGGTGTTGCCGCCGTCGGGTCCGCCATCGTGCGCGGCCAGCTCTCTTTGGACGAGACGCGCCACCAGTGCCTGTGGGGCGGCCAGGACATTGCGCTGACCGTCACGGAATTCCTGCTGGTCAAGGCGCTTGCCCTGCGTCCGGGCATGGTGAAGTCCCGCGATCAGCTCATCGACGCCGCCTATGGCGACAACATCTATGTCGATGACCGCACGATCGACAGCCATATCAAGCGCGTCCGCAAGAAGTTCCGTCAGGTGGACGATGAGTTCAACCAGATCGAGACGCTCTACGGCATCGGCTACCGTTACCGGGACGAGTAAGCACGCGTGGATGATGACTCCGCCTCCTTCCCGACAGGTCACGCGCTCGACGTCGACCGGCTCGAACAGGGCCGCGACCGGCGCCGTGCCGAATCGGCCCGTGCGGGGCTGGGCGAGTCCCTGCGGAGTGTCGGCGCAAAGATCCTGAGGCGTCTGCGCCCCCGCCGGGCCTCGGAGATCTCCCTGTCGCGCCGGCGTCTGGCTTCGCCGCTTCTGGTGCGGATCCTGCTGCTCAATGCCCTGCCGCTTGCGCTTCTGGCCGTCACGCTGCTGTTTCTGGACCAGTTCCAGAACGGCCTGCTGGAAACCGACGTCAACGCCCTGCGCGAACAGGCCCATATCTATGCCGGAGCTCTCGGCCAGTCCGCCGTCCGGGTCAGCGCCCATGCGCCCGGTCATCCGGCGCCCGGCGGCAATCTGGAGCTGGACGTCGCGCAGGCCCGCCCCCTGTTGGCCCGTCTGACCGAACCGAGCCCCAACGCCCATGCCCTGTTGTTTGATCCGGATGGCAAGCTTGTCGTGGACAGTCGCACGGCCTCGCGTGGCAAACAGGATCATGCTGCTCCCGACCCTGTCGATGGAGGATCGTGGCAGCCGCCCCGGAACAATATTCTCGAAAGTTTCTACGACTGGCTGCTGTCGCTCCTGCCGCTGACCTCCAGCGAGGAAGTGACGCTCGACACCAATGACACCGCCATGGACGGCCCGCATGATGCCCAGCCGTTCCACTCCCAGGCGGAACTGCCGCCCTTCATCCGGCGCACCAAGGACCATCAGCTTGTCGTGACGGTCGTGGAGCCTGTCGTGCGCGATGGTGTGACGGTTGGCGAAATCCAGCTGACCCGTCACGCGCCGGAAGTGGACCGCACGCTGTTTGCCGTCCGCTCCTCGATCCTGTCGCTGGTGCTGGCGGCGCTGGTCGTGACGGTCCTGCTGTCCTGGTATCTGTCGCTCACGATCGCCCGGCCGCTGCTGACGCTGGCGCGTGCGTCCAACGACATGCGCGAGACGGATGGCCGCAAGGACCTCGTGCCCGAGCGGCTTCTGGCGCGGCGTGATGAAATCGGCGTTCTGGCCCGCTCGCTCCGGGGCAGTGCGCTGGCGCTCTGGGCACGAATGGACGACATCGAACGCTTCGCTGCCGATGTCAGCCACGAAATCAAAAATCCGCTCTCTTCCATCCGTTCAGCGATCGAGACCCTGCCGCGCATCCAGATCGCCGAACGGCGCGAGAGACTGCTCGGCATCATCAACAGCGACGTCAAACGGCTGGACCGGCTGATCACGGATATTTCTGATGCCAGCCGCATCGACGCGGAATTGTCCCGCGTGCGCCCCGAACCCGTTTCGGTCGTGGCCCTTCTGTCCATTCTGGCGGAAATGCATCAGACGACGCGCCGGGAAAACGATCCCGTGCTCCGGCTTGATGTCCGCGATCAGGACCCGCCGCTGAAGGCGCTGGCCGTGGAGGACCGTCTGGTGCAGGTCCTGCGCAATCTGATCGGCAACGCGGTGTCGTTCTCGCCGCCAAAGGGCATCATCGCCCTGCATGCCAGCGCGCGCGACATTGCCGGGGAAGGGCCCGGGACCGGTAGCGTGGTTGAAATCACCATCACCGATCAGGGCCCTGGCATTCCGCCCGGAAAGCTCGACAGCATTTTCGACCGTTTCTATTCAGAGCGGCCCCAGACCGAAAACTTCGGCCAGCATTCCGGACTCGGCCTCGCGATCAGTCGGCAGATCATTCACGCCCTGCGCGGCAGTCTGTTCGCCGAGAACCGGATGGATGCGTCCGGTGCGATCCGCGGCGCCTGCTTCGTGGTGCGGCTGCCCCGCGCGCCCTGAGGCTGGCAGTCCGGCCGAGGCCTGAACGGTGATGGCCGGTCCTGCGGACAGTCCGTCGATCACGCCCGGCACGAGAGTCGCCGCAAAAGGCAGAGCCAGGACCAGCAGCGGGAGGAGATGTCGGGCCATGACCGTTACTTCCTGGCGGACAGGGCGAGGAAGACATGTCCGTTCCTGCGGCTGGCCCGCTGTTGGTCGCGCAGGTCATACAGACTGGTCCGGGCATCGGAGAGGGCATCCTGTTCGCAGTCGGTCACGTCGGTTGCGAGCAGCCAGTCCTCTTCCTGAAGCTGGTGGCAGACGGCATGGGAGGCTTGGGTGACCTGCTGCGTCGCCGTTTCCCAGCCCTTCCGGGACGTGAGATCCAGCGAGGACAGATCAACTGTCATGCTGACCCTGCCCGTGCTGGCGGGCGTGGTGCTGGCCGGAGTGGTCTCAGCGGATGTCGGGATAGCCCGAGCGGCCTGAAGCGGCAGGATGACGCTGGCAGACAGGGCGCAGATCAGAAGGGAAGAAAAGCGGATCATGGCATGAAGCTCCTGAAGAGGAATCCGACGCTCGTGGCGTCTGGAAATCTTCAATGCAGGAAGCGTGCCAGTTTCTGTTTTCTGCGCCTTAAATCCGTTCGGAAAAACTGCCTAAAGCCCTAAAACCGTAAAAACGGTCTGTTGCGCCATAAAATGGCGTATTTTGCTGTTATTTATCCGGTGTGGCGGTCAGGCTGAGGGCGATGCGCTGCTCGGGCAGGGGGAAACGCTGCACGATCCGCAGGGTCAGCGCGGGTTTTGCTGCCGCCAGGGCCTCGTTCAGGGCGGCCTGACACTGGGCGAAGGTCTGGCCTTCGCGAATCATGGCGGCGACGTGCCGGGTATGGCCCAGGGTCAGGCCATGATCGGCCAGAGCTTCGGAAATGGCGGAAAGTGCGGCCTGACATTCATCCGACAGCCGGCCGGGACGGTCCCCGTCCGGACCGAAGCCACTGAAATCGGTGCAGGTGACTTCGTCTCCATGTACGGTGACGGTCTGGTGAGGGAAGGATGCGCCCATGGGTTCGTGGTCCTGCTCCATGTCAGGGATCCGTCATGCCCCTGTCCGACCCAAGGTCTTAGTCCGCTCCCGTGGAGGTCGCAATCCATCATGTCCGTCCTGTCATTTCTGCCTGAAGGCTCAGTTCATGCCTGCTGCGTGGCGTGGAACGGAGACGGCGTGCTGATTTCCGGTCCCCCCGGCTCGGGGAAATCCGAGCTGGCCCTGCGGCTGATGGATGCGGGTTTCGATCTCGTGGCGGATGACCGGGTCCTGCTGGACGGCGCCGTGGCGTCTGCCCCTGAGCGCCTTGCGGGGCTGATCGAGGTCCGGGGGGTTGGAATCCTGAGGACATCTTTTGTCACAAACGCGACGGTGCGTCTTCGGGTCTGTCTGGGCGAGGGGCAGCCCCGTCTGCCGGAGCCCTGCCGGGACCCGTGGACGGGAGCGGTCATGCTGCGTCTGGAGCCCGGTTTTCCGGGAACGGTGGCGCGGATCAGGGCGGCCCTGAAGGCCTGCTGCGGCACCTATGAATGGGTCGCCGGAGCAGGCGAAAATGTTGCGGAAACGTGAAGGTGCGAAATAGTTCCGCACAAAGGGAAAAACGGCTAGAGTGTGGCGCATGGCATCGGCGAACCATCCCGAGTCTGGCTCCATATCCGGATATGATCATGGTTCCCGCCGGATCCTGATCGTGACGGGTCTGTCCGGGGCGGGAAAATCATCCATATTGCGGGTTCTGGAAGATCTGGGTCATGAGGTCGTGGACAACCCACCCCTGAACCTGATCCAGGCGCTCGCCTCACGGGCCGGGCAGAATCTGGCCATCGGGATCGACGTCCGCAGTCGCGGGTTCGAGGCCTCCCGCGTGCTGGAAGAGCTCGAACGCCTCCGACTTCTGCCGGACTGCTCGGTCCAGCTCCTTTACGCCACTGCCGAACCCGAAATCCTTCTGCGTCGCTTCACCGCCACGCGCCGCCGCCATCCACTGGTCACCAGCGGCACCATTCTTCCCGGAATCGAACAGGAAACCGCCCTTCTGGCCCCGCTGCGGGCCAATGCAGATCTCGTCATCGACACCTCCGACCTGCCATCGCCGGAACTGCGCCAGCTGATCGAGACGCGCTTTGGCAGCACGGGCGGGGAAGGGCTGACGGTTGCACTGATGTCCTTTGCCTATCCGTCCGGTCTGCCCCGCGAGGCGGACATGGTTTTTGATGCACGCTTCCTGCGCAATCCCCATTATGATCCCGCCCTCCAGCCCATGACCGGGCTGGACGAGGCGGTAGTGCAGTATGTGAAGTCGGACCCGGCCTATCCCGCATTTTTCGGCCATATCCAGAGCCTTCTGGAGCTTGTGCTTCCCCGCTTCGTCGCGGAGGGCAAGAAATACGCGACCATTGCCATCGGGTGCAGTGGCGGCCGCCACCGCTCGGTGACGATCGTTGAAGAACTGGCCCGTATTCTCCCGAAAACCGTACCGGTCGGACCGATGATGGTCCTGCACCGTGAACTCGCCCGCAAGGGTCTGGCGTCCTGGCGCTGGGCCGTTCCACCCCAGGATCCCTCACAGGACACAACGGTATGATCGGACTGATGCTGGTAACGCATGGGCGTCTTGGGGATGTCCTGCTGGAAACGCTGGTGCATGTCGTGGGACCCCAGACGCAGGTCGGCGTGGTGGGCGTGGCGGATGATGACGATCCCGCCATGCTCCGCCCGGCGGCCGAACGTCTGCTCCAGCGCCTCGATACCGGGGACGGAGTGCTTCTGCTGACGGATATTTTCGGCAGCTCGCCGTCCAATCTGGCGCTCTCGCTGCGGGAGCCGGGGCATGTCGAGGTCGTGTCGGGCGTGAATGTGCCCATGCTGGTCAAGCTGGCAAAAACGCGGCGGGATCTGGACCTTGCAGGCTGCGTGGAAAAGGCCACAATGGCCGGGCGGAAGTATATCGCCGTGGCGTCACAGCTTCCCGACCCCTGTCTCCATGGCGGGCCGCGTGCCTGTACGCTGCCGGTTCATTGAATTGAGTTCACTGAATGAGCGACACGACCCTTTCTCCTGGTACAGTTGCCCCCCGCACCGTCACCATCGTCAATCATCTGGGCCTTCATGCCCGTCCCGCCGCCAAGATCGTCACCACAGCCGAGCGTTTTGACGCCGAGACCACGATCGCCCATGGCACCAATGTCGTCTCCGCCCTGTCGATCATGGGGCTGATGATGCTGGGCGCGGGAGAAGGGCAGGACGTCACGCTGCGTGCCCACGGCCCGCAGGCCGCCGAAGCGCTCGATGCACTGGCAGCCCTGATCGCGGACGGGTTTGGTGAGCGTGACTGAAGCCTCAGGGCGACCGACCCGCAGCCGTTCCGCCCGCTCCTCCCGCCGCAGCCCGCGTTCCGGCGTTTTCCTTCAGGGCAAGGCCATCACGCCGGGTATGGGGCTTGGCCCTGCCGGGCGTGTCGAGGAACTTCCCCTTCCCGACATTACCGAGCGCTACAGCGCCATCGGGCCGGAAGCCGAGGGCGTCCGGTTGGACGAGGCGATCGCCCGCGCACTTCACCAGATCGAAAAGATGCGGGACCGGCTGGTCGGGCTGCCGGAAGAGGGCCGCGAGGAAATTGCCTCCCTGCTGATGGTCTATGAGCGGATGCTCGGCCCGTCGCGGCTGCTACGTCAGGTTCGCAGCCGTATCGCCGATGAGGGACTGTGCGCCGAGGCCGCCGTCTCGGAAGTCACGCGGGAACTGGCGTTGCAGGTCTCGCGCATGGCCGAGGCCGTGGCGCGCGAGAACAACACGCAGGAAGCCGATGCCAATCTGCGTCTGGCGGGTGAGTTCGAGGAAATCGGCCGCCGCCTTGTGCGGAACCTGACCGGCATTTCCTATCGCGCGTTTTCCAGCCTGCCGCCTGGCTCCGTTCTGGTGGCCGAGCAGCTCCGTCCGGCCGATGTCGCCATGATCGATCCGGCCCGGATTGCGGCCGTGGTGACGCAGGGCGGTGGTGGGGCCGATCACACGGCCATCCTGCTGCGCGCACTCGACATTCCCGCCATCCTCGCCGTGCCGAACCTCATGGCGCAGGTGCAGGAAGGCGAGATGGTGGTCGTGGACGGGCATCTCGGCACCGTCACGCTTTCCCCCAACGAGACCGAACTGCGTCTGGCGGCGGAATCCGCACAGCGTGAAGTCAAGGAAAAGCGGGCTTTCGGGCGTCTCAAGCGCCTGCCTGCCCAGCTTCAGAGTGGCGAGGACATCGAGCTTTCCGCCAATCTGGAGCTTCCGGCGGAACTGCCGATGCTGATGCGCAATGGCGCCAAGGGCATCGGCCTGCTGCGCAGCGAATTCCTGTTCGGCGAACGCGAGGACCTGCCGGACGAAGACGGCCAGACCGAGGCCTATCGCGCCATCGTCCAGGCCATGGACGGGCGTCCCGTGACGATCCGCGTGCTGGACTGGGGCGGCGAGAAGGGCCGGGCCTGCATGCGACGGCTGGGTCTGGCGGAGCAGGTTGCGGATGGCGACAATCCCGCGCTGGGTCTGCGGGGTGTGCGGCTTCTGCTCCGTGTGCCGGAGGTGCTGGAAACGCAGTTCGCGGCTATTCTGCGGGCCGCCGAGCCTGCCGAGGGCGTGCCCCCCGGCCGGGTGCGGATCCTGCTGCCGATGGTCACGTCGTCGGACGAAATCGTGGACGCCCGCGAGATTTACGACCGCGTGGTGCGCCGCCTCAAGCGCAAGGGACATACGCTCCCCGATCCGTTGCCCCCGCTGGGGATCATGGTCGAGACTCCGGCCGCGGCCCTCACGGTGGACACGCTGGCCCGACACGCCGATTTCATGGCGCTCGGCACCAATGACCTGACGATGTACACGCTTGCCGTGGACCGTGCGGATTCCATGGTGGCGGACCGCTACAGCCCGCTCCATCCCGGTGTGCTGAGGCTGATTGAGGCGGCTGCGGATTCGGCGCTGCGGGCGCGTCGTCCGATCTCGGTCTGTGGCGAGATGGCGTCCGATCCCCGGGTGGTGGCGCTGCTGATCGGCCTGGGTCTGCGCTCCTTTTCCATGAATTCCGCCTCCCTGCCGCGCGTGAAACGCCTGATCCGCACCCTCACGCTCGAAGACTGCGACCAGCTGCGCCGGCAGGTCATGCTGGAAACCGACCCGGTCGTGATCCGCGATCTGGTGCGGCAGTTCGCGACCTGAGAGCTGTTTGTGGCGGGGTCTCTCGGCAAAGCGTGACGGGAATGCCATATTGACCCTCATGCCGGATTCTTCTGCCATCGCTGACACGCTCATCTTTTCGCCCGAGGTCACGGAACGCCTCGACCGCACGGCCGAATGGTGCCAGCGCAACGGACAACGCCTGACGGAAACCCGCCGTCTCGTGCTGGGTCTGATCCTGTCGAGCGAAAAGCCCTCCGGCGCCTATGACCTTCTGGCCAGGCTGCGCCCCGCCCATCCGAAAGCCGCGCCGCCCACGGTTTACCGCGCGCTGGAGTTCCTGCTGGAGAACAGCCTGATCCACCGTCTGGAGCGGCTGAGCGCCTTTGTCGGCTGTTCGCACGCTGTGGAATGTCCACATGGCTGCAATCACCATGACGAAGGCGGGATGCACCGCGCGCAGTTCCTGATCTGCCGCGGCTGTGACCGGGCCTGGGAACTGGAACAGGACGCCATTGCGCCGGTCCTGACCCGCGCGGCGCAAAGCATGGGATTCCGTGCCGAAGCCGCCACCGTTGAAATCGAGGGCCTGTGCGCGGCCTGCCAGAAAGCCGGCGTTACACCGGTGCGGTGTCCCAAAACCGCAGCGGGCTGAGACATCATGGGCCGCCGTTCCCCGCCCCCGGCGTCCCTGTTTGAAAAGCTGCCGAAGTCTCGCCGCCCCCGGTCTTCCAGTGCGTCCCTCCGCGTTCCCGCGCCTGTGACGGAGCAGCCGGACCTTCTGGACTGGAGCCCACCGCTCACGCATCTGGCCGCTGCGGATATTGAGGCCTCTTTTCTCGACCCCGCCGGTTTCCGTCCCCCTGCGGGAGAGGCGTTCGTGTATCACCTGACGGATGCCGGAACCGCCCGGAGCTTCGTGCGGGATGGCCTGCCGCTGACGGACGGCCTCATGTTCCGCACGGCCGTCAATCTGGCGGAAGACCTCGCGGATGTTTCTGCCGCAGGCGAGATGGGGGTGGTGCGGGTGCGTCGCCGCCTGATCCAGCCCTGGCTGACGGAGGATCGCCAGGACGGCCGTCCGTGCTATGTGCTCGGACCACAAACGTCATGACAGACACCATGAGAGGCAGGGAGAGGAATTCATTATGGCAGCACAGTCGGGCCTTCTGGCCGAGGTCACGCGCGGTGGACGTGTGGAATCCCACCATCTGGGCCGGGCCGTCGTCGTGGATGCCGATGGTGGCGTGGTGTGGTCCTGCGGTGACGTGGATGCCGCTGTCTTCCCGCGCTCGACCGTCAAATCCCTGCTGGCCATCGAACTGGTGGAAAGTGGCGCGGCCGATCGTCTGGGCCTGAGCAATGATGCGCTGGCTCTGGCCTGCGCCTCGCATGGCGGCGAAAAGGCCCATGCCGAAATGGCTGCCACGATGCTGGCTTCCGTGGGGCGGGATGTCGGGTCCCTGGAATGCGGAACGCACTGGCCGACCTATGAACCTGCGGGCCGCGCTCTGGCCGCCGCGCATCAGAACGCCTGCCCGCTGCACAATAACTGCTCCGGCAAACATGCGGGCATGGTGTGCCTGTCCTGCGATCAGGGTGTCGATCCGACCGGCTATATCGATCCGTCCCACGAGATCCAGCGTCGCGTGACGGATGTGCTCGCCGCAATGATGGATACGCCGCATGACGACAGCAATCGTGGCATGGACGGCTGCTCCATGCCGACCTATGCCGTTCCGCTGAAAGCGCTGGCGAAAGGTTTCGCAAGATTTGGCGCGGGAACCGGACTGTCTGAAGGGCGTTTCCGTGCGGCTACACGACTTCGTGAGGCCGTGGCGGCCAATCCGTTCATGGTGGCCGGGACGGGACGCTACGACACGAAGATCATGGATCGCTTCGGCACAAGGGCTTTCGTGAAGATGGGCGCGGAAGGCGTGATGATCGCCTCCCTGCCGGAGCTGGGCCTCGGTCTGGCGATCAAGACCGATGACGGCGCCAACCGTGCCGCAGAGGTCGCAATGTCCGCCCTGCTGCGTCGCTTCGGCGGGGAAACCCTGTGTGCGGACGTAGCAGACCGCGACATTCTGGACACGACATCCGTTCAGACGCTGCGGAACTGGAACGGCTTCACGGTCGGCGAAATCCGCAGTGCCCTGCCGCTGTAAACGGTTTTGTGTTACAGATTACGGATATGACATCCCGGCAACAGGGGGGTGTCACTTTATGACTGAGTGAAAGGAACGCGCTACCAGATGAATGATCAGGTCGGAACGACAGAGACCCTCTTGCCGCAGGATGACAGCAGCACATCCATTTTCGATGCAACACGCTTCAAGATCATCGCCATCGGCGTGATCGCGGCGCTGGCGGGCCTCATGTCCGGACTTGATATTGGGGTCGTCGCGGGCGCGCTGGATCTTTTCGGCAAGGAATATCACGCGTCCACCGTCGCGCTGGAATGGGTCGTCAGTTCCATGATGGCGGGTGCGGCGGCGGGTGCGCTGAGTGCGGGCTGGATGTCCAAGGCGCTTGGCCGCAAGCATTCCCTGATCGTGGGCGGTGCGATTTTCGTGATTGGCACGATCGGCTGTGCGATGAGCTGGTCGGTCGCCTCCATGATTTCCTTCCGGGTGGTCATGGGGATTGCGGTCGGTATTTCCGCGTTTACGGCGCCGCTCTACCTGTCCGAAATCGCCAGCGAAGATGCGCGCGGGGCGATGGTCTCGACCTATCAGCTCATGGTGACGGTCGGTATCTTCATCGCGTTCCTGTCCGACACGTATTTCTCCTATAGCGGCAACTGGCGCTGGATGTTCGGCGTCGCCGGTATCCCGGCCGTGCTGTTCCTGATCGGCGTCCTGTTCCTGCCCTACAGCCCGCGCTGGCTGATGGCGCAGGGGCGGCAGAAAGAAGCCAAGCAGATCCTGCTGGACCTGCGGGATGATCCGCTGGAAGCCGCCAAGGAAATCCGCGCCATCCGTGAGCAGCTGGAGACGAAACAGGAAGGCTTCAAACTCTTCCTGAGCAACTCCAATTTCCGTCGTTCCGTAGCGCTGGGTGTGATGTTGCAGATGATGCAGCAGCTCGCGGGCATCAACATCGTCATGTATTATGCACCCAACATCCTCGCAGCCGCGCATTTCGATGCACAGTCGCAGATGTGGTGCACGGCGATCATCGGTCTGGTGAACATGCTCGCGACCTTCGTGGCGCTGGGCCTGGTCGATCGCTGGGGCCGCAAGCCGATCCTCTATGCGGGCTTTACGGTCATGGCGCTCGGCATGGGCGTTCTGGCCATGCTGCTCCAGACCGGCATGAGCACGCAGTCCTCGCAGATCGCGGCCGTCTTCCTGCTGATGATCTTCTGCGCCGGTTTCGCCATGTCGGCGGGTCCGCTGACATGGGTCCTGTGTTCCGAAATCCAGCCGCTGGCCGGACGCGATTTCGGGATTGCCATTTCGACCTTCACCAACTGGATGACCAATCTTCTGGTGGGTGTCAGCTTCCTGACGCTCATGCAGACGCTGGGAACGGCGGGCACGTTCTGGCTCTTCGCCGGGCTGAACGCGCTGTTCCTGCTGCTGACGATCCTCTTCGTCCCCGAGACGCGGGGCATGTCTCTCGCAGTCATCGAAAAACGGCTCATGCAGGGTGTGAAACTCCGCAAACTGGGCCGCTAGAGTTTTCCGGGCATCACCATCGAGTGACCATGCGCCCGGCCCCTTTGGCCGGGCGTTTTCATTTAAACCTTCATCAAGGAAACGCGCTTGAGCGAATTTTCCCCATCTTCCCGTGACTTCGACCGCAATGTGAGCAAGGGCGGCGTCCTGCTTGTCTATGCGCTTTATATCGCCCGCTTCTTTACGGGGATCAGTCTTCTGGCGGGTGTGATCCTTGCCTATATCCTGCGCGGATCGAGCGTGGGCATGGAGCGGGCGCATCTGAACTGGCTGGTGCGCCTGTTCTGGTACGATGTGGCATTCATCATCGGTTCGGCCGCCCTGTTTCTGGCGTGCTTCATGACGGAACCGCCGGGAAGTTCAGGTCCCGGTCAGCTTCTCTTCCTGCTGCCGATCGGCATTTTCGTGGTCTGGAATATCGTCCTGCTGGTCGCGCTCATTGTGGGGCTGCGGGGCTTTCTGGCCGGACGTGGCCCGCTGCCGGAACGCTTCCGCGCCCTGGCCGAGTAGGTTTCGCCGTCGAACTGGCGTAATTCGCCAGTTTTCCGGCTTTCAGACTGGCCGCTCTTGCCAGAACACCGGTAAATCCGGTTCTGGCACGGTTCATGCATCAAGGTTGCTGTCGAGTTTTTCTCAGAGGAGCTTTCCCTCATGTACGCATCCTACGCCCCGTATGAACCCGCAAACCGCTACGGCCGCGGAGACGACGCCGAAACCGGGCGCGATCTGGTCCTGCTGGTTTATGCCCTGTACATCGCCGGTTTTTTCACGGGCGTGACCGCCCTGATCGGGGTGATGATCGCGCATTCAGGGCGCCGCTCCGCGACGGGTCTGAAGCGCGCGCAGCTGGACTGGCAGATCCGGATGTTCTGGTACGGCGTTCTGGCCCTGACGGTCATCGGGATGATCCATCTCATGGTCGCGGGTCTGGGCGCCATCACGGGCGGCCTCGGACTGGTGTTCATGGTGGTGCCATGGGGGCTGACGCTCGCCTGGGGAATCCTTACGGCCTGGGCGATCGCGCGCGGCGTTCATGCCGCGCTGCTCAATCGCCCCGTTGCCTCCGCACAGTTCTGAAGCCGGAAAGATCCCATCCCATGACCCGTTTCACGCTCTCTCTTCCCGTCCTCGCCCTCGGGACCGCACTGGCCTTTCCGGTCTGTGCCGCGCCGCTGAGCCAGTCCTCCATTTCGGATGATATTTCCCAGTCCACCCTGCCCGAAGGCGGAAAGTTTTCCACCGTCAGCGGAGATGTCACCGTCGGGACATCGGACGGCCCCCTGTCCGTCCGGACCGTCAGCGGTGACATCCATGTCACGCAGTCCCACGGCCCGCTCGATGTCCATACGGTCAGCGGTACGCTGGATGTGGAGCACGCCGCCGGAGCCGTCGAGGTCCGCAGCGCGAGTGGAAACGTCACGCTGGATCACGCGGACGGCGCCGTCTCCATCCGCACCATGAGTGGCGAGAGCACTCTCGATCACGCCGGCCGGGATATCATGATCCGCAGTATCAGCGGGGATATGACCCTGATGCTTGATGCTACGTCCCAGATGCGCACGATCGATATCGGCACGATCAGCGGCGATATGACGATTCATCTGCCGCATGGCTTTGGCGGAACATTCGACATCCGCCTGAAACAGCGCCGTTCAGAGACGGCGCTCCCTCTCCAGCAGTCCCTCGGTCTTACGGTGCAGATGGGGAACTGGGAGAAAGACTCCGGAAATTCGGAAGAGGTCCGGACGATTACGGCCACTGGCAAGGTCGGCGATGGCCGCGATCACATCATCGTCCGCAGCGTGGCCGGGTCCCTGAAGCTCGTTCAGGACTGAGCATCGCTTTCAAAGCCCATCGCCCGCAGCCCCGCCGCCATGAACTCTGGCGGCGGGGCCTGCGCGCTGAGCGTGTCCGATGGCAGGCTCAGTTCCAGACTACGGGCCAGAAGATGCAGCCCCGGCAGGGCTGAGCCGTCCGGAGCAGGCGCTCCATAAACCGGATCGCCAAGGATCGGCGTGCCCAGTTCCGCGCAATGGATGCGCGCCTGATGCGTCCGCCCGGTGAGCAGTTCCAGTTCCACCCAGCACAGACCCTTGCCACGCCCCAGAACCCGCCAGCGCGTGCGGGCTTCGTCGCCCTTCGCATCAACGACCATCCGCCAGCCCGAGGCGTCAGACTGACGCAGAAGCGGCGCGTCGATCTCGCCGCTATCCTGCGGAAGATCGCCCACCACGATAGCCCAGTACAGCTTGCGGACCTGCCGCTCCTGAAACGCCTTCTGCGCCTCGAGCAGCGCCGTCTTGCGCCGTGCAATCAGCAGACAGCCGGACGTGTCCGCGTCCAGCCGATGCGCCAGCCACGGTCCCCCGCGCGGATGCGGGAGCAGCCGTGTCTCAACGGAATCCTGCGTGGAGGGGCCGGGATGAACGGCCAGACCGGCCGGTTTGTCCAGAATCAGAAAGCGGGGGGTTTCCAGCAGGATGGGAATGTCCATGCCGGGGTGGAATGGGGTGCGCGGCCCTTCCGGGGCAGGGGAGGCGGCCTGTTGGGGCAGGCGCCGTGGTTTGTGTGCGTTGCGCGCGGCTTTTGCGCGCCGGATCCGGTCTTTCCGGTCAGTCTTCATGCTCTTCCTTGCGGCGGATCAGGATCTCGCGTTTGCCCACATGGTTGGCAGCGCCGATGATGCCTTCCTTTTCCATCTGGTCGATCAGCTTGGCCGCGCGGTTATAGCCAATGGAGAGATGGCGCTGGATGAAGCTGGTGGAGGCCCGGCCTTCGCGCATGACGACGTCCACCGCCTGATCGAAGAGGCTGCCTTCCCCGTCACCGCCCGAGCCGGACCCTGCTGTCAGGCCGCCTGCGCTGTCATCATCCTGACCGGAGACCACGTCGTCGTTATAGATCGGATCGCCCTTGGAGCGCAGATCGGCTACCACGGCCTCGACTTCATCGTCGGCCACGAACGGGCCGTGGACACGCGTAATGCGTCCGCCGCCCTGCATGAACAGCATGTCACCCTGACCCAGAAGCTGTTCTGCGCCCTGTTCCTGAAGGATGGTGCGGCTGTCGAACTTGCTGATGACCTGGAAGGAAATACGGGTCGGGAAGTTGGCTTTAATCGTGCCGGTGATGACGTCAACGGAAGGCCGCTGCGTCGCCATGATGACGTGAATGCCGGCCGCACGGGCCTTCTGGGCCAGACGCTGCACCGCCGTCTCGATTTCCTTGCCCGCGACCATCATCAGATCGGCCATTTCGTCGATGACGACGACGATATAGGGCAGGTTTTCCGTCGCGACCTGCTGTTCGTCGAACACCGGGCGGCCCGTCTCGGGATCGAAACCGGTCTGCACCCGCTTGGTGACCATCTCGCCCGTCGCGCGAAGCTGGTTCACGCGCTCGTTGTAGCCGTTGATGTTACGGACCTGAAGCTGCGCCATCAGGCGATAGCGGCGGTCCATTTCCTGCACGGTCCATTTCAGCGCGCTGACGGCCTTGGCAGGCTCGGTCACGACCGGCGTGAGGAGATGCGGGATGCCATCATAGATCGAGAGTTCGAGGATCTTGGGATCGATCATGATCAGGCGGCACTCTTCCGGACTGAGTCGGTAGAGCAGCGACAGGATCATGGCGTTCACGCCGACCGACTTACCCGAACCCGTTGTACCCGCGACGAGCAGATGCGGCATTTTGGCCAGGTCCGTATAGACCGGCACACCGGCAATATCCTTGCCGAGCGCGATCTGCAGACGTCCGGTGCCATTCAGCCATTCCGGCGTGCGGAGCAGTTCGGAGAAATAGACCGTCTCGCGCTTGGCGTTCGGGACCTCGATGCCGATCACGTTGCGCCCCGGCACGGTCGCGATACGCACACTCAGAACCGAGAGGGACCGCGCCACGTCGTCGGCCAGCCCGATCACGCGGGACGAGCGGATGCCTGGTGCGGGCTCCAGTTCGTACAGCGTGACGACCGGACCGGCATGGATATCGCCGATCGTGCCCTGCACGCCATAATCGGCCAGAACGCTTTCCAGCAGACGCGCATTGGACTGCAACGTTTCCTGAGACGGCCCGGTCACGGCGTGCGGCGGCGGCGGGTTCAGCAGGGACAGGGAAGGCAGTTCCCAGCCGGTCGTTACGGCATTGCGCGGCGCAACAGGGCGCGCGGGTACAGGCTCGGGCGGACGTTCGGGACGGCGCATTCCGAACAGGCCGCGCTTCTGCGGCTCGGGTTCGGGTGGCGTATCGATGCTGCTCTGCGGCAGGTCCTCGTCCATTTCGTCGTCGATCTGGCGTCGTACGGGCGGCAGCGGCGTGTCGCGCTGGCGGGCGATCTGGGCCAGACGCTCGGCATAGGGGTTGGACGGGACGTCCTCTTCTTCGGGGGCGGCGGTCTGGCGTGCGCGGGCGGCCGCGGCTTCCGTCTGGCTGATCGCGCGCGTTTCCGCGGCGGGCTGGCTGTAGGGATCGTCCTGCGTTTCCATCGGCGGCTGCATCCAGCCGGTATTCTGCGGCACGAAGGGCGCGGGACGCGAGCGCGGATCGCTTTTGCCGAAGCTGCGGCGCAGGAAGGACAGGGGGGCCGCATCCGCAGCCGGAGCGCCACCGGCGGGGCTCGGCTGGAATTCATACATCCGCGGGTCCGGAGCCGGGCGATCGGTTGTCTGCGGACCGTTCATGCGTTTTGCGAGCGAGAACGGCTGGCGGCCCAGAAGCATGAGCGTCTGGCCCAGCGCGCGCCATTCGCGGGCCTCAAGACCCATGGCGAGCGGGAGCAGAAGCCCCATTAGCAGCAGGACCAGAATGACGGCAATCGCGTTTCCGGCGGCACCGGCTTCCGCATGGGCCGCGTCCAGAAGGCGATGGGCGCAGGACACGCCCATTTCCCCGCCCAGACCGCTGGCGGTCGGCCAGGCGACTTCAAGTCCGGGAATGAGAAGCTGGAGCGTGCCGATGAAGGTGGCGCTGGCGGGGAGGAGGGCGAGGGCGGCCACGATCCGCAGGATCGGCAGGCTCATGCCGTGATGGCGGACCATGCGCCAGGCCCAGGCCAGCAGGATGACGATCGGCATGCCGCTGCCTAACCCGAGCCACTGGATCAGCCCGTCCGAAATGGTCGCGCCCGTGCGGCCCAGCAGGTTCGTCGGCTGCGTTCCGGTCGAGGTGTTGAAGGACGGATCGTGCGGATTGAAGCTCCACAGGGCGATCCCGACCGCCACGGCGAAGATCAGCAGGACAAGCCCGAGCAGCTCCATGCAGCGTGCGCGCAGGGCACTGCGCAGTTTTGGTGTCATGTGCCGGTCATGCGCGTCGCGGACGATGTTGCGCACTGTACTGGTCGATCGGCTGAACGCGGCCAAGTCTCGTCACCCCGTCGGTTTTCTGGATTAGCGGCTTGTAAAATTCACTCTGAACTATAGCCGACAGGGTACTGAATACAGAGGGAAAATTAAGGAAAAGTGGAGGAATGCCTCCAGATCGTCACCTTCGCGGCGCCGAAACGACGCTCGCAGAGGATTTCTGGCGTCAATGTGGGCATAAAGTGTTCGGAAGGTGGCACGATGGGCGTGAATTCTTCCGTGGCCCCCGTCTCGGCCACGACCAGCGCACCTTCCGCCAGCCAGCCGGTCCGCGCTAGCGCCCGCAGCCCCGACTCGACGAGCCCCTTGCCATAGGGCGGGTCCAGAAAAACCAGCGTGTAAGGCTCCGTGGCCTTGGGCGGATGTGTGACACTGCAACTCAGGACACGGGAGCGGTCACGGGCCTTGCAGATGTCCAGATTGGCGCGCAGGGCCGAAAGCGCGTTCCTGTCGCGTTCGATGAACGCGGCCTTCTGTGCCCCGCGAGACAGGGCCTCAAGCCCCAGCGCGCCCGTTCCGGCGTAGCAGTCCAGCACAAGGGCCTGTTCCAGCTCGTCCTGCCCGTACCAGGGCGCATGGGCGAGCATGTCGAAAATCGCCTGTCGCGTGCGGTCCGATGTGGGGCGCGTGCTGGTTCCGGACGGCGCGGTCAGGGCGCGGCCCTTGTTGTCTCCTCCAACAATCCGCATGGATCAGCGCGTCCGGTGACGCTTCGGCGCGGGAAGATCCGGCACCTGTTCGCGCAGTGTCTTGCCCGGCACTTCCTCAAGCTCGCGCGCCTTGAGTGAGCCAAGCTGGAACGGGCCATAGGACAGGCGGATCAGGCGGCTGACATGCAGGTTCAGGCCTTCCATGACGCGCCGGATCTCGCGGTTCTTGCCTTCGCGCAGGCTGACCGTCAGCCAGGAATTGTCGCCCTTCGTGGAGTCCAGCGCGGCTTCGATGGACCCATAGCGCACGCCTTCGTACTCAAATCCATCGATCAGCGAGGCCAGACGCTTCTCGTCCACAACGCCAAAGACGCGCACGCGGTAACGGCGGACCCAGGAATTGCCCGGAAGCTCAAGGCGGCGGGCCAGCTCACCGTCATTGGTCAGCAGCAGCAGGCCTTCGGAATTGATGTCCAGACGCCCGACGCTGATGACGCGCGGCATGCCCTCGGGCAGCGTGTCGAACACGGTCTGGCGGCCCTGCGGGTCCTTGTGCGTCGTCATCAGGCCGTCGGGCTTGTGATACCGCCACAGGCGCGTGCGCTCGGGGGAGTCCACAGGCTTGCCGTCCACCAGCACGATGTCGCCCGGCTGCACGAACGTCGCCGGATGCGTGACGATCTGTCCGCCCAGCTTGATGCGGCCGTCCTCGATCATGCGTTCGATATCGCGGCGGCTGGCCACGCCGGCGCGGGCCAGCGCCTTGGCGATGCGCTCGCCTTTCGGGCCGGAGGTTTCCATGTCGGGGGCGGTGTTTTCGGTGTTGTCGTCGGTCATCGTGCAGTCTCCACAAGCGCCGCATACAGGCGACGGTCGCCGGGGTCGAGGGAGAATTCAGGGTGCCACTGTACGCCGATGGCAAAACCGGGGCCTTCAAGCTCGATGGCCTCGATCGTTCCATCCGGCGCGCGGGCGCAGATTCTGGCCGCTCCGGGGTCGCGCACGGCCTGATGATGCGAGGAGTTCACCGCCATGCGGTCCGTTCCCACGATCTGCGCAAGTTTCGTGCGGGGAACGATCTCGACGTCATGGCCGGGTTCGTGGCGCGGGTTGGGTTGTTCGTGTTGCAACTCTTCCGGCAGATGCTGGATCAGCGTGCCACCAGCTTCCACGGCCAGAAGCTGCATCCCGCCGCAGATGCCCAGAACCGGCTTGCCCTGCACCAGCGCCGCCCGGAGCAGGGCCAGTTCGGCGGCTGTCCGGGTCGGGCGTGGGCTGGTCATCGGGTGTGACGGTTCACCATACAGCGCCGGATCGACGTCGAACGCCCCACCCGTGACGATCAGCCCGTCCAGCCGCGCCATCAGGGCTTCGGCATCGCAGTCATAGCCCAGACAGACCGGCATCCCGCCCGCATCGCTCACGGCCGTCAGGTAATTTTCCCGCAGCGCATGGAACGGATAGCGCGAAAACTGCCCCACGCCACCGGGTTCATGATCCAGCGTCAGGCCGATCAGCGGGGCACGATGTGAAGGGGATGGACGGGGAAGGGTCATGCGCCGCATCATCGCATCATGATTCAGGGTGAGACAAGGATTCAGACGGATATCGGCCCGGCCATGCAGATCGCGTTGCAGGCCGCGCGCGAGGCGGCGTCGTGCGGAGAAGTACCGGTGGGCGCGGTCGTGCTTGGCCCCGACGGGAATGTTCTGGCCGTTGCGCGTAATCATGTGGAAGGCGCGCATGATGCCTCCGCCCATGCCGAGCTTCTGGCCATGCGTGAGGCTGCCACGCGGCTGAAAAGCCCGCGTCTGACGGACTGCACACTGGTCGTGACGCTGGAGCCCTGTCCGATGTGTGCGGCTGCGATCGTGCATTTCCGGATCGGGCGGGTCGTGTTCGGGGCCTATGATCCCAAGGGCGGCGGCGTGGAGCATGGGCCGCGCATTTTCGAGCGTCCGTCCTGCCTGCACCGTCCCGAAGTGATCGGTGGCGTGTGCGAGCGCGAGGCGTCGGAGATGCTGAAAGCGTTTTTCCGCAGGCTGCGTATTCCAGCTGGAACCCGTGTTTCAGAGGGCTGAATTCATAGTCCGTCATGAACTTACGGATGTTTCACACGCCGGTCAGCTTGCGGAACGGGAACGGGGTCCATAGTTCAACGCTATAGCCATGATGTTTTCGTAACCAGTCGGGATTGACATGACCTCACGTTTTCGCGCGTCCCTCTCCGCCCTTGCTGCCACCACCATGCTGGTTTCGGCGCCGTTCGCTTTCGCGGACACGCCTTCGGCCGCCCCCCAGGCCGGTGCCACGACAGCCGCCAGCGGAGCCATCAAGCCGCAGACGGGCGTTCAGACGCTTCCCAATTTCGTCAATCTCGTCAAACAGGTGAAGCCGGCCGTCGTGTCCATCACGTCTCACATCAAGGCGGATGTGGCCGATGAAGAGGAAAACGGCCCGGGCGGTGGCGGCGGGCAGGGCGGCGGCATGCCGTTCCCGTTCCCCTTTCCGTTCCAGATGATGCCGCAGCAGCAGCCCAACCGCACGGTCGAGGCCCGCGGCTCGGGGTTCATCATCTCGTCTGACGGCTATGTCGTGACCAACAACCACGTTGTGAACGGCGCGACCAAGGTGACGGTCACGCTCGATGACGGCACGACGCTGCCAGCCAAGATCATCGGTCGCGACCCGAAGACGGACGTTGCCCTGCTACGCGTCAAGCCGACCGGCAAGCTCCCGTTCATCGAACTGGGCGATTCCGATGAGGTCCAGCCGGGTGAGTGGGTCATCGCCGTGGGTAATCCTTACGGTCTGGGCGGCACGGTGACGGCGGGTATCGTCTCGGCTCTGGGTCGTGACCTGCATTCTGGCGCCTATAACGACTTCATCCAGGTCGATGCGCCGATCAATCACGGCAACTCGGGTGGCCCTCTGTTCACGCAGGACGGCAAGGTCGTGGGCATCAACTCCATGATCATCTCGCCCAATGGTGGTGGCTCGATCGGTATTGGTTTTGCCATCCCGTCCGACACCGTGAAATCCGTCGTGAGCCAGCTTGAAAAGACCGGCCATGTCACGCGCGGCTATCTGGGCATCGAGGGGCAGGACATCTCGCCGACCATGGCGCAGGCCCTGAACCTCCAGTCCCCGGAACCCGGTGCTCCGCCGCGTGGCACGCTGGTGGCTTCCGTCTCCAAGGGCAGCCCGGCCGAGAAGGCCGGCATCAAGAGCGGCGACGTCGTCACCACGCTGAACGGCAAGCCGATCAAGAACGGGCACGATCTGGCAGTGAAGGTCGTCTCCATCGCGCCGGGCACGCCCGCGACGCTCGGACTGCTGCGTGACAGCAAGCCGATGACGGTGAACTTCACGGTCGGTAACTTGTCCGCCCAGGATCATTCCTCGGGCGATGCAACCGACAGCGCACAGTCCGGTGCAGGCAAGCTGGGTGTGTCCCTGGCATCGCTGACACCGCGGGCCCGTCAGGAACTGGGTCTTGATGACAGCGTGCAGGGCGCGGTTGTGGCTGATGTCGTGCAGGGTTCCCCGGCCGATCAGTCCGGCATTCGTCCGGGCGACATTATCGTGGCGGTCGGCAACCACGTCACGCCGTCGCCCAAGGCCGTGGTCGCGCAGGTGCACGAGGCGCTGGGCCGCAAGCAGCCGCCGCTCCTGCGGATCCTGCGTGACGGACAGCAGCTCTTCGTCGCTGTCTCCCCGAACGGTTCAGACGACGACAGCACCGACGACGGCCAGTAAGTCAGGCGTCCGGGCAGCGGCCTGAAGGGCGGGAAGGGTCAGATCTTCCCGCCTTTTTTCATGCCTGTATTCCATATCGAATCCGGAATATGTTCATCGTTCCGGATGGAATGGGATGTCACGCAATGGATCTGGCTACGGTCGTCGGTGTTGTGGTCGGTACGACCGTGATGCTGACATTGATTTTTCTGCCGACAGTGGTGGCGCTCTGCATCCGGAAGGTCCGCTGGCGCGAAGCTTTCGTGATCAATCTGACTGTGGGCTGGACGGTCGCCGGCTGGCTCGGTGCGATTGCATGGGCCGCGACCGGAGATGATGCGAAAATCAAGACCCGCTTCAGGGCGCTTTCAACCCGCAAAAAGGTCCTGCTCGTTCTGGAGCTTGTTTTCATAGAAGCCGCAGCGACGGGATATCTCGTGTTCCATCACTCTTCTCACGCAACACGTCTCCTGCACTGATCCGGGCTTAGCGCTCCGCTTTGCCAATCCGGTCATAGAAGAACCACACGCCCAGCATCTGTGAGAGCAGGATCGTTGCATTACATGCCGCCGTCGACAGACAGGCGCCCGCCAGCCCGAAATGCCGGGTCAGGACGTAAAGCGCGGGGAAATAGACCGCCATGATGGCCGTGCGGTTGGTCATGAGGAACTTCACATGCCCAACCACGATCAGCAGCGGTTCCAGCGGAATGACCAGCAGACTGAACACTGCCGCCAGCAGCATGATGGAAATATAAAGCGACGTGTGATGCACATGGACATGCAGCAGGAAGCGGAAAATCGTCGAGCCAAAGAACGCCGAGAGCAGCAGAAGCGCGACTGAAAGCCCGCTCAGAACGCCGAACATCTTCCACGTCACGCGCTTGAGCCCACGCCAGTCCTGCCGGTCCCGCATCCGGACCAGCTCGGGATAGAGCACGGGCGAGATAAGCTGCGCGGGTGTGACAATCCCGTCGGCGATCTGGCGGCAGACGCGGAAGACGGCGGCCTCGGCCGGTCCCAGCCCGTTACCGACCAGCAGCGTCGCCACATGGCCCGAGATGTTGCCCAGCGTCTGGTTGACGCTGGCGGCGCGCGTGAACTGCCACATGCCCGGAAGCTGCCAGCGCCAGTGCCGGAAGGCCCGGAAATACCGGAACTGGAATTTCCGGTGCAGGATATCCAGCGCGTAATGGATGTAGAAGCCGTAATCGATGACGATCGTCATCGCCCAGATGAACAGGAAATATCCGAGCTTGAGGTGCAGCACATAGCCCAGCAGGACGCCGAACGTCTTCGCAAGGGCCGCACAGCTGTCGATGATCGGGACGAGATGGAATTTCCCCGCCATTCTGAGGATGCCGTTTGCCCATCCGGAATACATCAGCGGGCTGACGAACATGTACAGGTCGGCCAGAAACCGCACATGCGCGGACCAGTGCGCGGTGTGCCCGTAGATCTGTACGCCCACCAGACCGAATACGATGGCGCAGGCCGCCGAAATCGTGTCGAGGCGGATGCAGAAATGGATCACCCGGTGCAGAAGGTCCGTATCGCCATTGCCGAAGCTCTCGCTGCCGAAACGGATCAGCGTCTGCCAGGACTGCATCCGCGACAGGACCGAACTGGTCGAGGCCAGCGAATGGATCAGGATCAGCAGCCCGAAATCGGACAGTCCCAGCGCCCGGACAGCCAGGGCGATATAGATGAAGCTGCACAGCGCATTGGCGATGCGGCCGAGGGTGAGCACACTGACGTTTCGGAAAATGGATCTGAAAACGGAGCGCTCGCCGGACATGCGGGCCTTACTGACCACAAAGCCCCGAAACTGTCCATGCTGCGTGGCCATGCCGAAGGGGAATGTCGCAGGAGGCGGATGTTTCTTGACAGAGGGCGGTCAGGGATTATGAAGAAATTATTACACATCTCGTTGCCAGGGTTCCTGCACACGGGATCTGGCAGCGATCCGTTTTCTCCTGAAGGCCACACCACGAAAAAATGCAGGTTTCAGCCTGTTTTTTCAGGCAGGACGCATCTCATCAGTCATGAAAATCGCCTTCATCTACATCGCTGAACCATATCAGTGCTACCACACGGCCTCGGTCGCCAGCGCCCTTGCTGCAATTCCGGGGCATGACGTGGTGGAGTATTACAGCTTTCCGGAAACGGTGGAGCATCTCTCCCGCATCCGCCAGGCGCTGGACGTACCAGCCCTGCCGCTGAAGGCTTTTCCCAAATCCCTCAAGGCCCGCCTACTGAAGCGCGCAAGACGGCTCGATCAGGAGCGCCTCGTGGTGCTGCGCGAGAACATTGCCGAGCTGAACCAGTATGATGCGGTAGTGGCCACCGAATACACCGGCGGTGTCCTGAAGGAGATGGGGCTTGCCGGTCCGAAGCTCATCCTGCTCATGCATGGCGCCGGGGACCGCTACGTCAATGACGAGCATCTGGTGCGCGAGTTCGATCTGACGCTCGTGCCCGGTCCGAAAGTGGAGAGCTACTTTCAGGACAAGGGCCTGCTGCGTCCGGAGACCACGCGGGTTGTCGGTTATCCGAAATTCGACGTGTTCGAGGCGGTGCAGCGGGAAAAGACGATCTCGTTCGCCAATGGACGGCCGTTCGCGCTGTACAATCCGCACTACCAGCGCAAACTGACATCCGCTTCAGGCTGGATGATACCGCTGATCCGGGGCTTCAAGGCCCAGAGCGAGCATGGCCAGAGCGATTACAATCTCGTCGTTGCCCCCCATATCAAGACCTTTCATAGAGGCTTCGGCATCCGCGAGCGTCAACTCAAACGCCAGCGTAGTCCGGAAGTGATGGTCGATACGGGGTCGTCCGCCATGCTGGACATGACCTACACGTCCCAGGCCGCGCTCTATATCGGCGATGTCAGCAGCCAGGTGTACGAGTTTCTGGGCATCCCGCGTCCCTGCGTCTTTCTGAACCCGCGCAAACTGCCCTGGCGGGATGATCCGTATTTCCTGCACTGGACGCTCGGGGACGTGGTGGAGGATCTCGACGATCTCATGCCGGCCATCGCCCGCGCACAGGAGCGTCATTCGTTCTATCGCCCGGCGCAGGAAAAGCTGTTTCGTGAAACCTTTGGCGAGCCGCTTCTGGGGGCGTCCCAGCGTGCGGCCGATGCCATCGCGCAGTTCATGATCGCAGCCTGAGCGCCCTCAGCATTCGGGGAAATTGACCGCCAGACCGCCGAGGGACGTTTCCTTGTAGCGGTGGTTCATATCGCGGCCCGTCTCGGCCATCGTGCGAATGACCTGATCGAGCGAGACGTGATGCGCGCCATCCCCGTGCATGGCGAGGGATGCCGCGTTGACGGCCTTGATCGCGCCGAAGGCATTGCGCTCAATGCACGGAATCTGCACCAGCCCCGCCACTGGGTCGCAGGTCATGCCCAGATGGTGCTCCATCCCGATCTCGGCCGCGTTTTCCACCTGAAGCGGCGTGGCACCCAAAGCCGCAGCAAGTCCGGCAGCGGCCATTGAAGATGCAACGCCGACTTCACCCTGACAGCCAACTTCCGCGCCTGAAATCGACGCATTCAGCTTGAACAGCCCGCCAATGGCTGCGGCTGTCAGCAGGAACCGGCGCTGCCCGTCGAGCGAATATTCGGGGCAGAACTCGCGGTAATAGCGCAGCACGGCCGGGATCACGCCCGCAGCACCGTTGGTCGGTGCCGTAACGACGCGCCCGCCAGCAGCGTTTTCTTCATTCACGGCGATGGCGAACAGGCTGATCCAGTCCATGATCCCGTGCGCGGTGGGCTGGTTGCTGCGGCTCTGTTCCTGAAGCCGTTCGTACAGCGCAGCAGCCCGCCGGCGCACGTTCAGCCGCCCCGGCAGCGTGCCGGAACGGTGCAGCCCGGCGTCCACGCAGTCCATCATCACGCAGACGATCCGGTCCAGATACGCCTCGACCTCGGCGCGCGGCCGTAGCACGCTCTCATTGGCCAGAACCACACCCGCGATATCGAGCCCCGTTTCCTGCGTGCGGGTCAGGAGTTCCGCGCCGCTGGTGAAGTCATACGGTATGTCGGGCTGGGCATAGGTCGCGGTTTCGGTCGCCTGTTCGGGGACGATGAACCCGCCCCCCACCGAACAGAACCGCGCGCAGGCCAGCAGACGGTCTTCGGCATCGAATGCCTCGAACTGGAGCGTGTTGGGATGAACCGGCGGGATGGTCTTCGTATCGAGGACGATGTCTGTTTCCGGATCGAACGGGGTGGGATGCCCCCTGAACGGGATCAGATGCGTCTGGTTCACGGAGGTCACGATGCTGTCCGCCAGCATCGGGTCCATCGTGTCGGGTTTTTCTCCTGCCAGCCCGAGAATGACGGCCCGGTCCGTCGCATGTCCCCGCGCCGTCCAGGCTAGCGAGCCGTAAAGCGTGACGCGCAGACGCGACACATCCGCCGCATGGGGCAGGGTGTCCGCGAAACGTGCGGCCGCGCGCATGGGGCCGACAGTGTGCGAAGAAGACGGACCGATACCGATCTTGAACAGGTCGAACAGGCTGATCATTCAGGCGGCAATCTCTGCAAGCAGTGCGTTAACGTCCTGCTCCCGGGTGTAAAAGCTCGGCACAAGACGGATGAGCGTGCCCGACACACCCTCGGGCGTCGGCCAGCGATAGAAGGCGTAGCCCGCGGCTTCCAGGTCTTTGACGAGAAGGTCCGGCAGGATGACGAAGACCTCGTTGCCCTGCGTCTCGAACGGAAGCTGCGCTCCGGCATGACGGCGCAGACCCTCGACGATCCGCTGCGCCATGGCATTGGCATGCGCGCTGTTCTTCAGCCACAGCCCGTCTTCCAGCAGGGCCAGAAGCTGCGCGCTCAGGAACCGCGCCTTGGACCACAGATGCCCGCTGCGCTTGATGCGCCGTTCGAAATCCTTCAGCGCCGGGCGCGTGCGCTCATTGACGAAGAACACGACCGCTTCCGCCGCCAGCGCCCCGCATTTCGTGCCGCCGAACGACAGAACATCCACCCCGGCTTTCCATGTCGCTTCGGCCGGTGTGCAGCCCAGATGGGCGATGGCATTGCTCAGCCGCGAGCCATCCAGATGGACGGGCAGGTCCTGCTCATGGGCGATGCCGCACAGCGCTGCCAGATCTTTCAGGGCATAGACCGTGCCCCATTCGGTGGCCTGCGTCAGGGACAGCGCCTGGATGGGGGGCTTGAGAATCCCGCCCTGCGCATTGGCCCGCAGACCCGTCCGCAGGGCGTCAGGGCTCATCCGGCCATCGGCGGAAGGCAGAGTGACGAGCTTGGCGCCATGCATGAAGAATTCCGGCGCCCCGCCTTCGTCATTGCTGATATGCGCGCTCTGGTCGCACAGCACCGCGCCATAGGGCGCCACGAGCGCGGAGAGCGCCAGACTGTTGGCCGCAGTCCCCGTCACGACGGGGAAAACCGCGACTTCTGCCTCGAAGACCTCGCCGAACCGCGCATTGAGGGATCGGCTGAGGATATCGTCGCCATAGGATCCGACGCTGCCTTCATTGGCGCGCATCAGGGCCTCCATCACGGCGGGGCAGGCGGGGGAAACATTGTCACTGGCGAAGTTCTTGCGTATTTCGTCGGTCACGAGACCATCCTCAGTTCCTGCGGCCGTCACGGCCTGTTCGTCAGCGTAACTGAAATGACTGCCAGTTGTCATCCGGAGTGCCCATGAGCATGTTGTCCCCTGAGAAGCCTTCCGAACCGGCGAAGATCATTGACGGCAAGGGCATTGCCCGCGCCCTGACCGATCAGGTGGGCCGCGAAGTGGCAAAGTTCGTCGAGCAGGGCAATACCATTCCGGGCCTTGCCGTCGTTCTGGTGGGCAATGACCCGGCCTCTGAAGTCTATGTGAAGAACAAGGCGATCCAGACCCATCGTGTGGGCATGCGCTCCTTCATGCACATGCTCCCGCAAAGCACGTCGCAGGATGAGTTGCTGGACCTGATCGCCCAGCTCAACGCCAACCCGAAAATCCACGGCATTCTGGTGCAGCTTCCGCTCCCCGCCCAGATCGACCCGGTCGCGGTGACGAATGCCATTGCCCCGCACAAGGACGTGGACGGTCTGGGCGAAGTCAATGCCGGACGCCTGTCGCTCGGGATCGACGGGATCGTGCCCTGCACGCCGCTGGGCTGCCTGATGCTGCTCCAGTCCGTGCACAAGGATATGACCGGCATGCACGCTGTGGTGATCGGCGCGTCCAACCTTGTGGGCAAGCCGATGGCACAGCTTCTGCTCAAGGAGAACTGCACGGTCACGGTCGCGCATATTCATACGCGCAACACGAAGGAACTTGCCCGGGAAGCGGACATCCTGGTCGTGGCGACGGGCAAGAGCGGTCTGGTCCGCGGCGACTGGATCAAGCCGGGCGCGACCGTAATCGATGTCGGCATCACCCGGGTCCCGGCCGAAAACGGCAAGACCCGTCTGGTCGGCGACGTGGCGTTCGATGAGGCGTTCCCGATCGCTGGTCACATCACGCCGGTTCCGGGCGGTGTGGGTCCGATGACGATCGCCTGCCTGCTGCACAACACGCTTCAGGCCGCCCGTGCAACGCAGGCCGTCGCGGACGCGTCTTCATGACCCGCGTTTCAGTCGAACTGGTTCCGCGCTCCCCCGAGGCCCTGCTGACGGATGTGCAGACCGTCCGCGACGTTCTGCCGCAGGTCCGCACGCTGAACGTTCCGGATCTGATGCGTTTTGATCTGCGCAGCTACGACGCCGCTTCGCTGGTCACCAAGCAGGCGCCGTTCGAGGTCATCCCGCATATCCGCGCCGTCGATATCGCGCCGGGCGCACCGCTGCCGGGCGCGGACCGTCCGGAACTGACCTCCATCCTCGTCGTCGCTGGCGATCCTCCGCCGGCCGGAAGCGATTGGAAGGTCTATGCGGTATTCGACCCCTATCGCCGCGCCCCGTATCAGGAACTCGAGGACATCGCCCGCAAGCGCGACGCCGGGGCCTGCGGGTTCTTCACGCAGCCGCTGTTCGATATTCCGATGCTCGAATACTGCATGGACTGGCTGCGGGACGACACGGTGTTCTGGGGCATTTCCCCCGTTCTGGGCGATAAATCCCGCCGTTACTGGGAGCGCGTTAACCATGTGGTCTTCCCGCGTGACTACGATGGAACGCTGGAGGGCAATATCGTTTTTGCGCGCCGGATGCTGACCATCATTCGCGAGAAAAACGACAATGCCTATCTGATGCCCCTGAAAGTTGACCTGGCATCCTATCTGGGAGCGCTTGACGATATTATAACGGGGTAACATCGAACCACCGAAACGGAGGGTCCGCCCCGGATGTCTGTGCGCCTTTTTCTGCTTCCTCTGCTGGGAGGCGTGCTCGTTCCCGCTGCCCTGCTGCCCGAGACCGTTACCGCGAAGACCCTCGCCGATCCGGCAGCCGTCTTCGCCCCCCTGACCCTCCCCGATGCTCCGAACGCCTATCGTTCGGGGTCGGGTCTTCCGGGGCCGCAGTACTGGCAGAACCGCACGGACTACGTCATCCATTCGCGGATCGACACACAGGCCCATGTCCTGCACGGCTCCGAAACCGTGACCTATAGCAACAACAGCCCCGAGGCGCTGGACGTTCTGTGGCTCCAGCTCGACCAGAACATCTACCGCGCCGATACCCGCTCTGCGATCGGTGCAGTCGCCACCAGTCACAATCTGGCCGGCAACCACACCGACGGCATGGTGATCGAGCATGTCTCGGTCGTGCAGGGCGGCCGCGAAGTGGACGTCACGCCCCTGATTTCCGACACCCGGATGCAGCTCACGCTTCCCCGTACGATCGACCCGCATGGCGTGGCCTTCGTGAAGATCGACTGGCACTACACATTGCCCGGTCCGTGGGGTGGCCGCACGGCTGTTACGCCGACACGCGAAGGCGATATCTATGAAGTCGCGCAGTGGTATCCGCGCCTGAGCGTTTATGATGACCGCCGCGGCTGGAACACGCTGCCCTATCTGGGGCAGGAGTTCTTCCTCGAATATGGCAGCTTCGATTACAGCGTCACCGTGCCGTGGAACTACACGCTTGTGGGCTCCGGTGCGCTGCTCAATCCCGAACAGGTCCTGACCCCCGTCGAGCGCAACCGTCTGGCACAGGCCGCGCAGAGCGATGCGCGTGTCATGATCCGTACGCTCGATGATATTACCGACCCCAAAAGCCATCTGAAGCAGAGCGGCGAAGTCACCTGGCATTACGCCATGCGCAACACGCGCGACGTGGCATTCGCGGCCTCCCCGGCGTTCGTCTGGGATGCCGCGCGGATCAACCTGCCGCCGATCGTGCCCTGGGCGAACTATCATCCCGTGCCCCGGCTTGCGATGTCGGTTTATCCGCGTGAAGGGATCGGGCCGCATGGCTGGGACCGTTCAACGGATTACGTCAAACACGCCATCGAGTATTTCTCGTCGCAGTGGTTCGAATATCCCTGGCCGAACGCCGTCAATCTGGGCGGTCATGGCGCGGGCATGGAATATCCAGGCATTGTTTTTGACGGCATGAGCGACCGTGATCCGGAGCTGTTCTGGATTACGACGCATGAACTGGGCCATGGCTGGTTCCCGATGATCGTTGGCACGGATGAGCGTCGCAACGCCTTCATGGACGAAGGCTTCAACACGTTCATCGACGTCTATGCGTCCGACCATTTCAACAATGGCGAGTTTGCCCCCAAGCGTGATTCCGAATTCGCGCCCAAGACCGGCAACCCCGCGCAGGACATTGTCCCGGTTCTGACCGATCCGGATGCCCCCGTGCTCATGACGGCCGCAGACAGCGTGTCCGAAAAATACCGCCACAGCGTGACCTATTTCAAAGGCGCCTATGGCTTGAAGCTGTTGCGTGAACAGATCTTCGGCCCGGTCCGGTTCGACGCGGCTTTCCGGCGCTATATTTCCGAATGGTCATTCAAGCATCCGTCCCCGTCGGACTTCTTCCGCCTGATGAGCAGCGAAGCCGGTGAGGATCTGGGCTGGTTCTGGCGTGGCTGGTACTTCACCAATGCCGCTCCCGACTATGCGCTGGGCGATATCCATCACGATGCCGGAAAGCCTGCGACCGTGCAGGTCCGCAATTACGGTGCGCTTCCGCTTCCCGTTCTGCTGCGGGCGGAGTATGCGGATGGCAAATCCGAGGAAATCCGCATTCCGACAGAAGCCTGGCGTCAGGGCAGCGACATCGTTGTCTCGCTTCCGGTGCATGACGGGCTCAAGGCCATCACGTTGGACCCCGATCACGTCATCCCGGATATCGACCGTTCGGATAACCGGATTGCCGTCACTCCCTGAGGTTACGGAAAAGTGCGGGGCATAAAATGCCTCGCACTCCTGTCGCGAACAGGGCACGAAAAAGGGCGCCTGGCTGAGCCGGCGCCCTGAAACAGCATATCAGAACCGAAAATGGCAGGACCAGACAGTCCTGCCGGATTTCAGCCAACGAGTTCCAGCGAGGATCTCGTGGGGGCCGTGGAATAGGCACCGGCCATGGCGGGTGCCACGGTCTGAGGCGCCGGTGCTGCGGCCAGGCCTTCGATCATGTCGTTGTTGATGTCGATGAGCGGCTGCAGATCCTTCGGCGCGTTGAAGGCGGAATTGGAATAACGCATTGCCCAGGATCCGACCTTGATCAGATCGTCGCGCAGAACAGGCGGCAGAGGGCAGTCGACCCGCTCGACGCTCAGGGACAGCAGGCTCCAGAGCTTCAGATTGGCCGCCAGAGCGGCAACCTTTGCCTCGTGATCGGAAGCCTGCGTCAGCAGCGCATTGACGTGCCGGAACGCCATGACTTCGACTTCCCGGGAAGAAAGGTAGCTTCCGGACTGTTTCTGATACTGTGAGGATGCGTAAGTCACGAAGGCAAACTCCTTTCGGGAAAGACTGTTTCAAAAGCCGCTGCGGGATGAAGCAGCAGGCTTCTGAAGCAGTCCTGCTTATGGGCAGGGGAAGGTCTGGGCCTGAAGGGCGCCGGATAAACCGGCACCCTTCAGAAACCTGATCAGCCGCGGAAGAGGCTGAGCAGGGTGGAAGACTGCGAGTTCGCAATCGACAGCGACTGAACGGCCAGCTGCTGCTTCGTCTGAAGCGAGGTCAGCTTGGCGCTCTCTGCGGCCAGATCGGCGTCCGTCAGGGCGCCAACACCCGTCGTCAGGGCGTCGGACAGGCTGGACGTCGTGGTCTGGAGGTTGGAGATCGTCGAGGTGGAATAACCGATTGCGGAAGCCGTACGCGTCACGCTGGAGATCGCAGCCTGAACGACGGCACTGACGACGGCTGCGCCGGTGACGGCCGTGCCGGTGCCAACGCCGGTTGCTGCCAGGGAGGCAGTAGACGTGTCGATGGAGTTGCCTGCGACCGTCAGGTTGTTGCTGGAGTCACGGGAAACGCCGAAGCCCTGATACTCCATGGCATCAGACAGCAGGTCGACCTGTTTGACCATTTTCTGGGATGCGGATGTTCCCGTTGTGCTATCGTCCAGACCTGTTGCCGCAGCGGTGTTTACATTGGAGATCACGGCTTTCGACGTGACGTTTCCATTGGCGTCGAATGCCTTGTTGACGGTGTAGACAGTGTTGCCGTTGCCGTCCTTCGACTGGACGACGCTCTTGCCGCTCGAAAGGTTATAGGTAATGGAGCCGTCCGAAGCGGTGGTCTGGGAGGTGACGTTTCCGGCTGTACCGTCCTTCAGGGTGCCATCCGAGTTCAGCGTGAAACTTTCGCCGGAGGCGGTGTTCAGGGCCGCCAGGGCCGATGTCTGTGTGCCAGCGCTGTCGACATCGAACTCATAGGTTACGGCAGGGTTCGTGGCGCTGGCCGTACCCGTGCCGGCAGCCGTCGTGTTGCTGAACGTCAGCTTGTCGGCATCGGTCAGCGTGGTCGTGCCGAGCGCAACCTGCATGCCCTTCGTGTCCATGCTCAGGTTGGACAGGCCAAGACCGGCGGACGTCACGTTGAAGCCGTTCTGCGTGAACATCGTGCCCTGGGAGTCCATGGCGGTGGACAGGGTCGTGTAGGTCGTGCCGTTGCCCGTCTGGCCGGACAGCAGGTTCACGCCTTCGAACTTGGAGCCCGTGGCAGCGGAGTCGATGGCAGCCAGGGTCTGCGTGATGGCGGTGTTCAGGGTCGAGTTGTCGACGCCCGTGGTGTTCGTGCCGATCGTGGTCGCCAGGGACTGCAGGGAAGCCGAGATGCTCGACAGACCCGTCGTCGCCGTGTTCAGCACCTGAGCGGAGAACTGAAGGCCCGTGGAGACGCCGGACAGGGTCGAGAGCTGGGCGGTCATGTTCTGGGCAATGGAATACAGCGCCGGGTTGTCGGACGCCGTGTTGACCGACTTGCCCGTGGAGACCGCGTTTTCGGTCTTGGTCAGGTCAGCCGTCGTCTGGTTGAGGCTCTGGAGTGCGGCCATTGCCGCAGTGTTTGTATTGATTGACAATGACATTGAATCTGTTCTCCGTCGGTGCAGGTTTGCGGAGTCAGGATAGGGGGGAGTGGTTAACGGAAGCTGAATCCGCACCGTTAAAAAAAGCCCTCCGGAAATAACGGAAAACTGGGAAACAACTGGTTAAATTCACGATTTTTATTGCGCTTCGTACTCTGGAACGAAATAAGAACACGCAATGAAGAAATCCCTCTCCCAGCGCCTGGCGATTCTGTCCGATGCGGCGAAATACGATGCGTCCTGCGCGTCGAGCGGATCGGGGCGCAGGGACTCGGCCAAAAGCGGCGGATTGGGGTCCACGACGGGAAACGGCATCTGCCACGCGTTCACGCCAGACGGGCGCTGCGTGTCGCTGCTCAAGATCCTGCTGACCAATTTCTGCGTCTATGACTGCGCCTACTGCATCAACCGCTCGTCCTCGAATGTGGAGCGCGCCCGCTTCACGCCGGAGGAGGTCGTGTGGCTCACGCTGGAGTTCTACCGGCGCAACTGCATCGAAGGGCTGTTCCTGTCCTCGGGCATCATCCGCTCGTCCGATCACACGATGGAACAGCTCGTGCAGGTGGCACGGGATCTGCGGCTGAAGCATGGGTTCCGGGGCTATATCCATCTCAAGACCATCCCCGATGCCTCGCTGCGCCTGCTGGAAGAGGCGGGGCGTTATGCGGACCGACTGTCGATCAATGTGGAAATGCCGACCGTCGCCGGTCTGGAGCAGTACGCACCGCAGAAAAAGGCGGGCGGTATCCGGCAGGCCATGGGTGAAATGCGCCTGAAGATCGATGCAGGCAAAGAACGCAGCCATACCGGCCGCCGGGCGGAGCGCTTCTCGCCGGGGGGGCAGAGCACCCAGATGATCGTGGGGGCGGATGCGGCGTCCGATCAGGATATTCTCGCCAGCAGCGCCAATCTTTACGGCTCCTACGGGCTGCGGCGGGTCTATTATTCGGCTTTCAGTCCCATTCCCGACGCTTCTGCTTTGTTGCCAGCGAAAAGCCCGCCGCTTCAGCGGGAACACCGGCTCTATCAGGCGGACTGGCTGTTCCGGTTCTATGGATTTGCATTCGGGGAGCTGACGGCCGGTCGTGCGGACGGGATGCTCGATCTGGAGCTGGACCCCAAGCTGGCCTGGGCGCTGGACAACCGGGCACTGTTTCCGGTCGATCTGAACCGGGCGTCGAAGGAAATGCTGCTGCGGGTGCCGGGGTTGGGGGTCAAGGCGGTGGCGGCCATTCTCAAGGCACGGCGGCATCAGGCGGTGCGGCTGGAGGATCTGGCGCGGCTGAACGTGTCCATCCGCAAGGTGCGCCCGTTCGTGCAGACGCCGGGCTGGAGTCCCGCGCGCCTGACCGACCGGCAGGATCTGCGCAGCCTGTTCAGCCCCGCGCCGCAGCAGATGAGCCTTCTGTGACGCGTTATGTCCTGACGCTTGAGGACAGTGCCGCGTTTGAACCCTGGCGTGAGATGGCACGGGCGGCCTTGCAGCGCGCGGTCCCGCCCGAAGCCCTCGACTGGCGCATCCGGGGTGGCGAGAGGGATCTTTTCGGCCAGATCACCGATGATGGCGACGGGCTGGAAGCGCTGACGGCCCTGCCTGTCGTGAAAGCCGTGACCTTGCGGGCGTCCTGTATCGCGCTGCTGCGGGATCTTCTGTGCCATTCCGATCCCGGTCGGTTCGCGCTGGCCTACCGGATCGCCTGGCGGGTGCAGGGCAATCCGCATCTGCTGGAAGTGGTGACGGATGCCGACATCGCCAGGGCGCGGATCATGGTGCGGCAGAACCGGGAGGACTGCCACAAGATGGCGTCTTTCCTCCGCTTCCGGGAAGAACCGGTCCAACAGGGCGAGGGGCAGGGCGAGAGGCGGCGGTTCCTCGCCTGGTTCGAGCCGCAGCATCATATTCTCGAACGTATCGCCCCATTCTTCTCGAAGCGCTTCACGGACATGGACTGGATGATCCTCACCCCGCGCGGATCGATCCGCTGGGACGGAAAAGAGCTGGTGTGCAGTCCGGAACCCTGCGAGCAGCCGGAACTGGACGACGGTTTCGGGGAACTGTGGGACACCTACTATGCCTCGACCTTCAATCCGGCCCGTGTCCGCACGAAGGCCATGCGTCGCGAAATGCCCGGCCGTTACTGGAAGAACCTGCCGGAAACCCGCCTGATCCCGCAGCTCGTCGCCGGAGCCGAGGCGCGCGTGCGGACGATGGCGGAACAGGAACTCCAGCCCGCCCCGGCCTTTCATGAGCGCCTGCGGGCCCGTGAGCAGCTTCCGGCCGAACCGATGCCGGATGTGGCAGAAAATCTTGAGGATCTGGCCGTGCAGGTCCGGACCTGCACGGCCTGTCCGCTGCACTGCTCGGCGACACAGGCGGTTGTGGGAGAGGGGCCGGCAGACGCGCGCATCATGGTCGTCGGAGAGCAGCCGGGCGATCAGGAAGACCTGGCAGGGCGTCCCTTCGTCGGCCCGGCAGGACAGCTTCTGCACGCGGCACTCGGAGAGGCAGGGGTTGATCGCAGCGCGCTGTATCTGACGAACGCCGTCAAGCATTTCCGCTTCCGTCTTCAGGGCCGCCGGCGCATCCATCAGAACCCGGATGCAGGGCATGTGGCGGCCTGCCGCCCTTGGCTGGAGCAGGAAATCGCGCTGATCCGTCCGAAACTCATTGTTTCGCTGGGGGCCACGGCACTCCGGGCGCTGGACGGGCCGGGCATGGCGATGTCGGATGTGCGTGGAACGTCATGGACGGTGGGGCGTGGCGAAAATGCTGTCCGGCGTCTGGCACTTGCCCATCCGTCCTGGCTGCTGCGGCTGGGGGAGGGCGTGCAGGGTGAGAGCGAGCGGCAGCGCTTCGTCGAGGGGCTCGCCCGTCTGAGGGACTTTCCGGATCAATCGGGGTCGTAAGGGACGGCACGTCTCGGAGAATGGAAACGGATCAGTTTTTTCCAGCTTGAAGCCCGTGAGACGATATGTCATGGATGACCGAACCGATCGGTCAGTAGAGGGTTTCCAGGCCCCGCACAGCACATCCGGTCATGATCTGACAGACCTGTTTTCAAAGCGAGACAAACATTATGGCGCAAGGCGATCAGGCCGATCACGCGCAGGGTGACACGACATCCGACAAGAACGGAAAGCCGCAGAAAAAGCGCCATCCCCTTGTCCGTGTCGCGCTGATCCTGCTGGTGATTGTGGTGCTCGTGGGTATCGGGGCCTATCTTTTCCTGACCCGCAACAATATCGAGACGGATGACGCCTACACGGCCGGTCGCAAGATCGCCATTGCGCCCCACGTCAACGGTTACGTCACGCAGCTTCTGGTGAACGACAACCAGTTCGTCCATGCGGGTGACCTGCTCGTGCGGATCGACAGCCGCGACTATGCAGCCTCCCTGAACAAGGCCGAAGCCGCCGTCTCGCAGGCGAAGGCCAATATCGACGCCTACCAGCTCATGCTGGCCGTGGCGCACAAGAACTTCCCGGGACAGCTCGTCACCGCGCAGGGTAATCTTGCCGCCGCGCAGGCGCAGCTCGTCAAGGCGGAAGCCGATTACCGCCGCCAGCGTTCGGTGGCCCGCGCCGCCACCTCGCAGCAGGACATCGACTATGCCCGCGCCGCGCTGGATCAGGCGAAAGCCCGCGTCCTTCAAGCCCAGGGTCAGCTGACGCAGGCCGAGCCGGTCAAGGAAAACGTGGCCAATGCCGATGCCCGCGTTTCGCAGGAACAGGCTGCCCTGGCCGCGGCCAATGCGGATCTGGTGCAGGCCCGTCTGAACCTGGAATGGACGGAAGTCCGTGCCCCGCATGACGGCTGGATTTCCCAGCGTAACGTCGAGCGCGGCAACTTCGTGCAGACCGGCCAGCAGATGTTCTCCATCGTCGAGCCGGAAGTCTGGGTCGTGGCGAACTACAAGGAAACGCAGCTCACCCACATGCGTCCAGGCCAGAAGGTGGACATCGAGGTGGATGCCTATCCGCAGCTCGAACTGCACGGCCACGTGGACTCCATCCAGCTCGGCTCGGGTGAATCCTTCAGCGCCTTCCCGCCGGAGAATGCGACCGGCAACTTCGTGAAGACGGTGCAGCGTATCCCGGTGAAGATCGTGCTGGACAGCGGTCTTGATCCGAACATCCCGCTGGCCCTTGGTCTGTCTGTCGTACCGACGGTCTATGTGAAATGAGCGATACTGCCGGGCATCAGGACTGGAAACCCAGTCACAATCCGTGGCTTGTGGCTGTCACGGTCACGCTGGCGGCTTTCATGGAGGTGCTGGACACCACCATCGTCAACGTGGCGCTGCCGCATATCGCGGGATCGCTCGGCAGTTCGTATGATGACGCCACCTGGGCGCTCACGTCCTATCTGGTGGCGAACGGAATCGTTCTGACGATTTCGGGCTGGCTGTCGCGGCTGTTCGGCCGCAAACGCTATTTCCTCATCTGCATCACGATGTTCACTGTCTCGTCCTTCCTGTGCGGACTGGCGACGTCGCTGCCCATGCTCGTGGTGTTCCGGCTCATGCAGGGCTTCTTCGGAGGCGGCCTGCAACCGAGCCAGCAGTCCATCATTCTCGACACGTTCCCGCCCGAAAAGCGCGGCGCGGCGTTCGGCCTGACCGCCATCGCCACCATCGTCGGCCCGGTTCTCGGTCCGATGCTGGGCGGCTACCTGACGGACAATTTCTCCTGGCGCTGGATCTTCTTCGTCAACGTGCCTTTCGGCATCATCACGGTCATGGCCGTGACGGCCTTCGTCGAGGATCCGCCCTGGGAGCGCAAGAAGCGCGAGAAGGTGGACGTGGTCGGCATCAGCCTGATCACGCTGGGTCTCGGCTGCCTCGAAGTCATGTGTGACCGCGGCGAGGATGACGACTGGTTCGGCTCGCCCTTCATCGTCACCATGGGCATCCTGGGCGCCATCGGCGTCATCGGTGCGATCCTCTGGCTGTGCTACGCGAAGAACCCGCTGGTCCGCCTGTCGGTTCTCAAGGACCGTAACTTCGCGACCGGCATGCTGCTGATCTCGATGGTCGGCGCCACGCTGTACGCTTCGGCCATCATCGTTCCGCAGTTCGCCCAGCAGGTGCTCGGCTACACCGCGACGAATTCCGGCCTGCTGCTCGCCCCCGGCGGCGTGGCGGTGATCTGCCTGATTCCGATCGTGGGGCGTCTGATGAAGTTCATCCAGATGCGCTACATCATCGCCTTCGGGTTCTTCGCGATGGGCATGGCCATGTTCCAGGCCTCGAACCTCTATGCCGGGACGGATTTCAGGCACCTGATGTTCTACCGCATCAGCCAGACGGCCTCGCTGGCCTTCCTGTTCGTGCCGATCTCGACAATCGCCTATTCGACCCTGCCGCGTGAACTGAACTCCGATGCGTCGGCCCTGTTCTCGATGGCCCGGAACTATGTCGGATCACTGGCGATTTCGCTCGCCACGGCTGCCATCATCGAAACCCGGCAGCGGCATCAGACCTATGTGACGGACCACATGACCCCGGCGAACCCGGAGTTCAACAGCTATATCGCCACCGTCCAGCAGGCCGCGCAGGCGCACGGCATGGCTCCGGCGCAGGCGCACAGTTTCGCCATCTACCAGCTCTTCCGGGACTTCACGTCGCAGGTCGCCATGCTGGCCTATAACGAGGTGTTCGACTGGATCGGCGTGATCGCGCTGTTCGTGGTGCCGCTGTGCTTCCTGCTGTCACCTAACGGCAAGAAGGAGGCCCAGGCCTCCGGTGGCGGTCACTGATGGCGCGGTTCGTAGATTTTCAGGAAGCTGTCGGCGATGAAGCCGGCAAGCTCCGCAATCGCGGCATCGCTGTCATCGACCGGCAGCCGGAAACGGCGGCGCTGGACGATGCGGGTCTGGCACATGAGCAGGAACTGCTCGGCCGACAGGGCGGGATCAGCGATGTCCAGCTCTCCGCGGGCCACGCTTCGCGTCAGGAATTCCGTCAGATTGCCCAGCGTCCGGTCGAAGCCGTAGCGCCAGAACGTATCGGCCAGGTTGGGGAACTTCTCGACCTCGCCGATGATGATGCGATACAGGCCCAGAGCCATCGGCGAGATGAGCAGATGGATCGTCATGTCCGCGAACCGGACCAGCGTGAGACGGACGGACTGTCCGTCACTGCGCGACAGGGCCACGATGGGCGCAAGACGGCAGCGGGCCTGCTCCTCGAAGAACGCGGAGAACAGGGACGCCTTGCCATCGAAATGGTTGTACAGCGTCCCCTTGGACACACCCGCCATCTGCGCGATGCGGGACATGGACGCCCCTTCGTATCCATTCGCCAGAAAGACCGTTCCGGCACCTTTCAGGATCTGTTCGCGCTTGGCGCACCCTGCAGGATCGGCGCTGCCGGCCTCGTCGGCTCCGGCGGAAGTGCCCGCGCTGCCGTCGTCCATGATGCCCGTCATGTGAGCGAGAGATCCTTCTGTCCGTCAGGTCGAGTTCCTGACATGCTGACCGAACCGGTCGGTCACCGCAAGATCATTTCCGCCTCAGGAGTTTCTTTGTGAGCGCAGCCTTTACTTCCCGCGCGCTGCTTTGCGGCTGCGCCCTGTTCACCCTGTCCGGCTGCCTCATGGTGGGGCCTGAATACCACGCGCCCAAGCCCTGGTCGCCGGCACATTACGCGGATCATACGGCCGGCGCGCCCAACAGCATCGTCAGCGAGATGAAGGCCGACAGTCACTGGTGGCAGATCTTCCATGATCCGGAACTGACCTCGCTGGAAGACCGTCTGGTCAACCAGAACCTTTCCTTCCGCCTCGCGACCGCCAATCTGGCGCAGAGCCGCGCACAGCTCATCATGGCGGGCGCCGAACGCTTCCCGGCCCTGAGCGCCACGGGTTCGTACCAGCGCAGCCAGTACAGCACCAAGCAGCTGCAGGAAATCATCGGCCATGTCGCGGGCGGCATTGCGAAATCCGAGGGCGGCTCGATCGGCAGCACCGTTGGCCCGATGCTTCAGGATGCCGCCGGTGGCGCCAACATCCCGCTGCTGAACCAGTGGCGCAGCGCGATCGACGCGACCTACGAGATCGACCTGTGGGGCCGCGTGGCGCATCAGTACGATGCCGCCAAGGCCGACCTTCAGGCCACGGATGAGGAGCGTCGCTCCGTCCTCATCGCCCAGCAGGCCGATATGGCACATGGCTATATGAGCCTGCGCGGCGACCAGCAGCGCCTGAAGATCCTGCGCGACAACATCAAGGTCCTGACCCAGATCGCCACCATCGCCCAGGATCGCTATCGCGGCGGCCTGGTGACGGAGCTGGACGTGGATTCCGCACAGGCCCGCCTGCATGACACGCAGGGTCAGGAAGCGCAGCTCGAACAGGCTGTGGCGCAGGAAGAAAACGCGCTGGCCCTGCTTCTCGGTGCGCCGCCGGAAAGCCTGAATGCCGAGCTGGAAAAGAACGCCGGCGTGCCGGTCGTCCCGCCGATCGTGCCTGTGGGTATTCCGTCCGAACTGGCCCATCGCCGCCCGGATATCCGCGAGGCCGAAGCCCGTCTGCGCGGTGCGGTTGCCGAAGTGGGCGAAGCCACGGCGGATTTCTATCCGAAGGTCACGATCAACGCCGATTTCGGCTTCCAGACCCTGTCCTTCCGCGATCTGGGCTTCTGGAACGCACGCGCCTGGAACGTGGGCCCGTCCATCTCCCTGCCGATCTTCCAGGGCGGTCGTCTGTACGGCCAGCTTGAGCTGAAGAAATACGCCCAGAAGGCCGCGGCGATTTCCTATCAGCAGACGGTTATCAAGGCCTGGCATGACGTGGACAACGCCCTGATCGCCTATCGCGACGAGCAGCTTCACCGTCAGGGCCTGCAGAACGCCGTCAACGACAACAGCAAGGCGCTCATGCTGGCGCAGAGCCAGTATCGCAGCGGCCTGACGAACTACCTGAACGTCCTGAACGCACAGGCGCAGCTCCAGTCCGCCCAGCTTGACCTCGCCAACAGCGATGCCACGCTGGCGACGAACCTGACACGTCTTTACAACGCGCTCGGCGGCGGCTGGGAAGACGCGCTTCCCGACAGCCGCGATGTGGCCAAGGCGCAGCTCGCTTCTGCCACGCCCGGCCCCTGAAATCCGAAAGCCCGTTCAGGAGGCCGGAGCCTCCTGAACGCCGGTCCCGTCAGGATTTGCGGGCGACGGACCGGCCCTTGGAGCCCAGGATCTCGAAGGCTTCATCCAGCCGCTCGACAATGGACTTCTCGCCCACGCGCAGCCATTTGCGCGGATCGTAGAGCGACTTCATCGGCTTGTCGGTGCCGGGTTCGATCTGGTGCTGGAAGGCCACCGGATGTTCCAGAACATAGCTGCCCACGCCATGGGCGAAGGCGAACTGGATGTCGGTGTCGAGGTTCATCTTGAACACGCCATAGGACACGGCCGCGTCGATTTCCGCGATCGTGGACCCTGAGCCGCCATGGAAGACCAGCGGCAGCGGCTTGGGACCGCTCTGCGTGGCTTTCTGAACGGCATCCTGCGAGTTCTTCAGGATTTCGGGACGAAGCTGCACATTGCCCGGCTTGTAGACACCATGAACATTGCCGAAAGATGCAGCGATCGACACCGTCCCGATCGGGGAGAGCAGCTCCCAGGCCTTCAGCACATCCTCGGGCTGCGTGTAGAGATGCGCGTTATCCGCACCCTCTTCGAGGTCATGGCCGATGCCATCTTCCTCGCCGCCCGTCACGCCCAGTTCGATTTCCAGCCCCATGCCCAGCGGCGCGAGACGCTTCAGCATGGAAGCCGAGGTCGCAAGATTTTCTTCCAGCGGTTCCGTGGAAAGGTCGAGCATGTGGGATGTGAACAGCGGCTTGCCGGTCGCCTTGAACTCGTCCTCGCTCATCGTGATGAGGTCATTGAGCCACGGGATCAGCTTGCGGTCGGCGTGATCGGTGTGGAGAATGACGGCGATGCCGTATTCCTTCGCCAGAAGATGGACATGACGCGCCATGGACGCCGCGCCCAGCACACGGGCCCGATGGGCATCCGGCAGGCCTTCGCCCGCATAAAACCGCGCGCCACCGTTGGAAACCTGGATGATAACGTCCGATCCGTTGCGGGCAGCCGCTTCCAGAACCGCGTTGACGCTGTCGGTGCCGACGACATTGATGGCGGGAAGGGCATAGCCCCCTTCGTGGCAGGCCTTGATCAGGGCCGTATAACTGGCGCCACTGACGACGCCGGGAGAAACTCGTGACATGGGCGACTCCGACTGAACGCATGAAACGGGCCAGCAGAACGGGCATGGCCGTGATGCGTTGTACTGTACGATGCTAATCTCTTTTCGTCATGAGCGCTAAAGTATCGGGAACAGTTGTTGTCAGGATTTGTTGCTTGTGATGCCAACCCTGTGGAGACTATGGAAAAGACATGGTGCCAAATCTTTCTGACCCCGATCTTCCCGCCCGTATCCTCGTCGTCGAAGATGACGCGGGCATGCGGACCCTCATTCTCCGTGCCCTTCAGGGCGGCGGTTTCCGTGCCCGTGGCGTTGCCTGCGGGGACGAGATGTGGGCTGCGCTTGAAGTGGCTCCCGTCGATCTCATCATCATGGACATCATGCTGCCCGGCAAAAGCGGCATCGAACTGTGCCGCGCACTGCGCAGCGGGCAGGGTGCCACGCATGAGAACGAAACCCCGCCGGCTCAGGTGCCGATCATCATGGTCTCGGCCCGTGGCGAGGAACGCGACCGCGTGAACGGTCTCGAATCGGGCGCGGACGACTATGTCCCCAAGCCCTTCGGCCAGCGCGAACTTCTGGCGCGCGTGCGTGCAGTGCTGCGCCGCGGCATCGCCACCGGCGCCCCGCAGGAGCGCGTGCGTCGCGAGACGCTGCGTTTCGCGGGCTGGACGCTGGATCTGCGTCGCCGCGAACTGACGGACCCGTCCGGGGCCACCGTCGATATTTCCGGCGCGGAACACGATCTGCTGACGAGCTTTCTGGACAATCCGCAGCGGGTCATCGCCCGTGACCGGCTTTTGGAACTGTCGCGGACCCGTCTGGGCGACGTGTCGGACCGCAGCATCGACGTGCTCGTCAGCCGTCTGCGCCGCAAACTGGGCTCTGACGCCGATCAGCTGATCCGCACGGTGCGCGGTCTGGGCTACATCTTCGTGGCCGAGGTTGAACGGGTCTGAACATCCAGAATCGCATTCTGCTGTGGCCGCTGGGGCTGGTCGGGCGCGTCTGCGTTGTCCTGACCGTCGCAGTGACACTGGTGTTCCTCACGAACGCCATTTTCTACGGTCAGGCAGAGACCTACATCGTCGATGACGTGCGCATCGCCCAGCTGGGCGAGGCGCTGAGTACGGATCTGCGCGTTCTCGCCGCAGCGCCCGTCAGCCAGAGATCCTTTCTGGCCGTCATGCTCTCGGGCAGCGAACTCAGCGTGGCGTGGCAGCCTGCCTCGATCACGCCTGCGCTGCCAGGACACCATCCGGTCGCACTCACGCAGCTCGTCAGGCGTCTGACCGCGGACGATCCCATTCTCGAACAGGCCCATCTGGACCTGTACACGCTTGGGCCGGGAAGCGCGGATGTTCTGGGCTCCCAACGCCTGCCGGATGGAAGCTACATCCATTTCCGCGTGCCCGGCATGCTGGGTCATCACCGCGTCACGCGTGGTCTGGCTTCGGCCGCCATTGCGGCTGGCGCGGTGGCCATTGCGGCGGCCATGCTGATCCGTGGCCTCAGCATGCCGCTCCGTGCGCTGGTCTCGGTTGCGGATCGCATCGGCTCCAGCGAGAAATGGGTGCCGCTGGCCGAACGCGGGCCGCCCGAAGTGCGCGGGCTGGCCCATGCCATCAACGCCATGCAGGACCGCATCCAGAGCCTTATCAACGACCGGACGCAGGCTCTGGCAGCGGTGTCGCATGATCTGCGCACGCCTCTGACCCGTCTGCGCCTGCGCTGCGGTTTTCTCAATGACGGAGAAGCACAGGCCGCCATCGAGGCCGATCTGGACGAGATGGAAGCCATGGTGAACGGCATCCTCGCCTATCTCGCCGGCGCGGATGATCCGGAAGTGCCCCGCACCATCAATATCGTGGCCACGCTCGAAACCCTCGTGGACGACCATGTCGATCGCGGGCACGAGGCCCGTTACGAAGGGCCGGACCGCGCGCTGGTTCATGTCCGTCCGCTCGCCATGAAACGCGTGCTGTCGAACCTGATCGAAAACGCCATCAATTATGGCGGCAATGTCCTCGCTACCCTCCGCACCCGCGAGGACGGCGCGCTGGAAATCGCCATCAGCGACAGTGGTCCCGGCATTCCCGAGAGCGAGTACCAGCGTGTGCTGACCCCGTTCTATCGTCTGGAAGGCTCGCGCTCGCGGGCCACGGGGGGAATCGGGCTTGGGCTTGCGATCGTCCAGCGTGAAATCGCGCGCGAGGGCGGCTCTCTGGTTCTGGGGCGTGGAGATGCTTCGAAAGGCTATGGCGGCCTGCGCGCGACCATCATCCTGCCCCGGGGACTCCCTTCTCCGGCAAGGAAAACCGAGGGACAGGGCGAGCAGGTCTGAAAACATCCGCCCTGCCGTTAAAAACACGGGAAGTCGGACCAATGCAGTCCCGACACTTGCACCTTGGGGAGAAGTGGCACATGTCAGGGCGACTGGAACGCAAGGACATGACCACGATGTTCATCGAGACCGAAGACACTCCCAACCCCGCCACCCTGAAATTCCTGCCCGGCCGCAGCGTGACCGGCGATGCCCGTCCCGTCGATTTCGGCGATGCGGATGTCGCCGCCGGACGCTCCGAACTGGCAAGCGCCCTGTTCGACCAGCCGAACGTGCGTCGCGTCTTCCTCGGCGGCGATTTCGTCTCCGTCACCAAGTCCGACGACATCAGCTGGGGCGACCTCAAGCCCGTCGTCCTGGGCACGATCACGACCTTCTTCGAAAGCGGCCGCCCGGTCCTGTCCGGCACGCAGGCCGCTCCGGAACATGACGTCTCCCCCGAAGACGCCGAAGTCGTCAGCCGCATCCAGGACCTGCTCGACACCCGCGTGCGTCCGGCCGTCGCCGGTGACGGCGGCGACATCGCCTTCCGCGGCTACAAGGACGGCGTTGTCTATCTGGCCATGCAGGGCGCCTGCTCCGGCTGCCCGTCCTCCCGCGCGACCCTGAAGCACGGCGTCGAGAACATGCTGCGGCACTATGTTCCCGAAGTCGTCTCGGTCGAACAGGTCGAGGACTGAACCATGGACGGCCAGACATATCCTGATTGCGCCCCGGTTCCGGGCGCAGAAGCCCTGTTCACGCAGGCCCGGACCCCGCGCAGCTTCTCGCCGCGCCCGGTCGGGGAGGATGTCCTGCGCCGTCTGTATGATCTGGTGAAGCTGGGGCCGACTTCCGGCAACTGCTCACCGGGCCGCTTCGTCTTCCTCACGACACAGGACGCTCGCGAGCGCATCCGCCCCGCCCTGTCACCGGGAAACGTGGCCCGCGCCATGGCGGCTCCGGTTCTGGCCGTCGTCTGTCATGATCCGCTGTTTTTCGAGGCGCTTCCCCGCCTGAACCCGCAGGAAGGTCTCCGCGACTGGTTCGCGGCCGATGTGGGTCTGTCCGATGAGACAGCGTTCCGCAACGGCACGCTGGAAGGCGCCTATCTCATCATGGCCGCCCGGATGCTCGGCCTGTCCGCCATGCCGATGTCCGGTTTCGACAGCTTCATGGTCGAGGACACGCTGCTGAACGCGACCGGCTGGCGCGTGAACTTCCTCGTGGGTCTCGGTTACCCGGCGGAAAACGAGCCCGCTCCCGATCACGCCGAGCCCCGCGCGCCCCGCCTGGACTTCGGAGAAGCCTGTCTGTGTCTGTAAGGACAGTCGTTTTCAACGGGGCAGGGGCCGGAACCGGCCTGACCAGTCTGGTGGCACTCGTCGAGGACGGGCATGTCGTCGCGGAAAAACTGATGGCCGGTCGCGGCGCTTCCGAACATTTCGCCCCCGCCATCCGCGAACTCCTGACGCAGAACAACTGGACTACGTCCCCTGACCGCGTCGTCGCCGTCATCGGTCCGGGATCGTTCACCGGCCTGCGCTCGTCCCTGTCACTGGCGGCAGGGCTGGCGGCAGGCTGGAACTGCCCCACGATCGGCGTCACGCTCGGTGCGGCCATCCGCGCCACACTCGCCCGTCCGGACGCCGTCTGTGTCAGCATCGCCCGTCGCGGCCGCGTCTTCGTGGACCCGCCACAGGGTCCTGTCACAGCCAGCCAGACTACCGATCTCGATCCCACGGGCTGGGCCTGCGTGACGGGTGACGCCGTTTCTGAAAAGACCGACTGGCCCTGTCCGGTGCTTCCCTGTGAGGCGCCTTATGCGCTGGGTATCGTGCAGGCTGCGCAGGGCGTTACGCCCGGTCCACTGATGCCGCTCTATGTCGACCCCCCTGAAGCCAAGCCCCCCGCCGCCGGTCTGAGGCCTGCGCCACTGTGAACAGTCCTGAAAAGGATTTCCAGTTAAGGGTCATGGGGATCGAATGTGCGCCGCTTCTTGCCGCGCTGCATGAAGTCACGTTTCGCGGCGGAGAAGTCTGGGACGCAACTTCATTTGCCACCCTGCTTTCAGGTCCGGGGACGGAAGCGACGCTTGCCGTGATCGACACTGTCCCCGTCGGCTTTATTCTTGCGCGGACCATTCTGGACGAGACAGAAATCCTGACTCTGGCCGTACACCCGGATTTCCGGCGCCGCGGCATTGGCCAGGCTCTGGTGCAGAACGTTCTGGGCAAAGGGAAAGTATTTCTGGAAGTAGCAGTCTGTAACAATCGGGCCGCTGCGCTGTATGAGAAGTGCGGTTTTGTAAAAGCGGGGCTCCGTCGCGGTTATTACAGGGACGGAAGCGATGCCCTGGTGCTTGTTTCTAGCGATGTTTAACGGTCAGGCAGTAAAGATCCGGGCTGTCAGTAACAGGTGAATCCGCCAGAATTGCGTGACCGAGTGCCTTTACGGACGCGCCAACATTCTTCCGTGTCTCTGTTCCGCGAAGCCGGACCTCAAGTCTCTGTCCGGAAGTCATGGCGTCGAGTTTTGCCCGGACATATACTGTGGTCATGGGGCATTTTTTTTCAGTTATATCTATGAAAAATGTTTCATTTTCTGTCACGCACATGTTTCTTTCTTTTTATGCTTGAACCGAGCAATTTATGACTGCTACATGCTCACTCGCTCAAGGATGAAGGACTTAACTACAATGTCGCAAGAGACAAATGCTCCCGAACTGCATCAGCTGACCGCGCAGATCGTTACGGCCTATGTATCGAACAACGATATTCCGGCTGACGCTCTTCCGGCCCTGATCCGGTCCGTCCATGACTCTCTTGCAACGGTGAACGTTCCGGAAGAGGCTCCTGTTGAAAAGCCGGTGCCGGCCGTTTCGCCGCGCAAGTCGGTTTTCCCGGACTACATCATCTGCCTGGAAGACGGTAAGAAGCTGAAGCTGCTGCGCCGTCACCTCAAGACTGCCTACAACATGACGCCGCAGGAATACCGCGAGCGCTGGGGCCTGCCGCCGGAATACCCGATGGTTGCGCCGAACTACGCGAACCACCGCTCGTCCCTGGCCCGCAAGATCGGCCTCGGCCGTCGTCGCGAAGACTGAGAGCCCCTTTTTCCTGCCGCCGGTTTCTTCATCCCGGCGGCAGGAAAAGCCTGACAGGCTCCACGAAGTGGACAAGACGCCTGTTTTTCGGCTAGGCCGCAGATATGGTCGCAGATACGAAAATCGCCGAGAGACGCGCCAGCCCAGGGAATCGGAAGGCCCCGTCTTCCCCTGTGCCGGATGATTCGCACATTGCCCGCCTGTGTGTGGAAAGCGGCCTGAAGATGACCGGGCAGAGACGGGTGATCGCCCATGTCCTGTCCGTGGCTGACGATCACCCGGACGTCGAGGAGCTGTATCGCCGCGCGTCCGAGATCGACAGCCGCATTTCCGTCGCAACGGTCTACCGCACGGTCCGCCTGCTGGAAGAAAAAGGCATCCTCGAACGCCGGGATTTCGGCGGCGGTCGTGCCCGTTACGAAGCCAGTGACAGCGGCAATCACTATCATCTGATCGATGTGGACAGTGGCCGCGTCATCGAGTTCGAGGACGAGGAGCCGGTCCGTCTTCTGGCCCAGCTTGCCCAGCGTCTGGGATTTGATCTTGTCTCGCATCGGATCGAACTGTTCGGCCGCCGCGCCGAACCCGATGACAGGAAAAAATCTCCTTCAGAAAACAGGAACAAGAGCGGATCATGACCACCAAACCGGCTGGCACACCTCTTTCCGTTCCGGATGACGCAAACGTCGCTTCAGTCTCGGCCCCGGCATCAGCTCCGGCAGCCCATACGCTGGCCAGCAGCGAAGAAACGCTGCGCCAGATGGAAACGCTCTCCACGCTTTCCCTGAACCGCGAAGGCGGCTTTCAGGAACTGCGGGGCGGCACGTTGGGTGTGCGCATCGCTGAGACGGCCGAGGAACGCGACGCCGCACAGGCCCTGCGTTATCGTGTTTTCTTCGAAGAACTCGGTGCCCGCCCCGACGAACGTGCCTTCCGCACCAAGCGTGACGTGGACGAATTCGACGAAGCCGCCGATCACCTTCTGGTTATCGATCACGCCAAAGGCCCCGGCGCGGCCGGCGTCGTCGGCACCTACCGTCTGCTGCGCTCTGATGCCGCCGAGAAGGTCGGGCGTTTCTACACGTCCTCCGAATACGACATCTCGACCTTGACGGAATTCCCCGGTCGCCTGCTTGAAGTCGGGCGGTCCTGCGTGGCGAAGGAATATCGCGGCCGCTCCGCGATGCAGCTCCTGTGGCGCGGTATTGCGTCCTACATCTTCCTGCACCGGATCGACGTGCTGTTCGGTTGCGGCAGCCTTCCCGGCACGAACCCGGACGCCCTGGCCGACCAGCTCACCTACATGCATCACAACCACCTGGCCCCGCCGGCCCTGCGCATCCGCGCGCTTCCGGACCGCTATGTGGAAATGCAGCGGACCGACCCGCATGTGCTGGATTACCGCGCCTGCCTCAACAAGCTGCCCCCGCTGATCAAGGGCTATCTGCGACTGGGTGGCTATGTTGGCGATGGTGCAGTTGTGGATGAGCAGTTCAACACCACGGATGTCGCTGTTCTGGTGAAGAGCGAACTTCTGGCGGACAAGTATTACCGCCATTACGAACGTCGCCTGCGCGACGCTCTCGACTGACAGTTTTTTCACAGCCGGATCTTCGAGGTCCGGCTGTTTCCTGTTTCAGCCTTTTCGTCAGCCGGACGGTTCCTTCATGATTTCGACGCTCCCTGTCCGTGGCTGGCGCCTGGCCGGACTGATGCTGCTCGCGGGTGCGCTGGCAGCCCTGTCCCTGCCGCCGGTGCACGCCCTGTTCCTGCTGCCGGTGGGGCTAATGATCCTCTATCGCGTGTCCGAAGACGCGCGGTCCTGGAAACAGGCGGCCTGGTGCGGCTTTCTGTTCGGCATGGGCTTTCACACGGTCGGACTGTACTGGCTGACCAACGCCATCCTGACCCGCGTCCATGAATTCTGGTGGGTCGTCCCCTTCGCGTCCCCCGGCGTGGCGCTGCTGATCGCGCCTTTCATCTGCGTCCCGGCGATCCTGTGCCGCGTGGTGCGTCCCGGCTGGCGGCGTGTGCTGATGTTCGCGGGAAGCTGGACCGTCATGGATATGGGCCGCGTCTTCATGTTCTCGGGCTTTCCGTGGAACCCGCTGGGAAGTGACCTGGAGCTCCCGGGTTTCGCCGGAGACGTCATGATCCAGCCGGCTTCGGTGCTGGGCGTGGATGGCCTGTCGCTCGCGCTGGTGCTCGGTTCTCTCGCCCTGTTCCGCGGCAGACGCGCGGCTGTGGCGGTGCTGGCCGTATCCGTGCTGTGGATCGCCGCCGGAACCTGGCGCCTGTCATCCGCCACGCCGCTGAACATCACCAATCCCCGCGCCGTTCTGGTGCAGGGCAACGTGCCCGAAGCCGAAGTCATCAGCCATGCGGACGCCGTTGGCAATTTCCGCCGCTATCTGAGTCTGACTGCACAGGGGGCGCAGAAGGCCTTCGCGGAGGGTGGTCGTCCGCCCGTGGTGATCTGGCCGGAATCCGGCTTCCCCGGCCTGCTGGACGAGGACACACTGGCCCGGCAGATGATCGCCCGCGCTGCCGACGGTGCTCCGGCACTCGTCGGGTCGGACCGTGAATCCGGCAAGGACTGGTTCAACAGCCTGATCGCCGTCGCCCCCGATGGCAGCATTGCGGCGATCTACGACAAGAGCCGCCTCGTCCCGTTCGGCGAATACCAGCCCTGGATCCTGCCCTTCAACGTCCTGCCGGGCGTCTTGACACCGGGGCCGGGCCTGAAGACATGGGACCTGCCGGGTATGGGACGCGTGGGGCCGATGGTCTGCTACGAGATCATTTTCTCCGGCTCCGTCACCGCCCGCAATGACCGCCCGGACTGGCTCGTCACGATCTCGAATGACGCCTGGTACGGCAACAGTGCCGGCCCCCGCCAGCATCTCGCGACCGGACGGATGCGGGCCGTGGAAGAGGGGCTTCCGGTCGTTTTCGCCAACAATACCGGCATTTCCGCCATCTATGACGCGACCGGACATGAAACCGCCCGTCTGGGCTGGGGCCGGGCCGACGTGCTGGTCAGTGACATCCCGTCACCGCTCCCCCCGACCTTCTTTTCCCGCTTCGGCCGCGCCACGCCGCTGTCGCTATCGATCCTCTGCATGGTTCTGGCGCTCGTCCCCACGCAGCGGAAGAAGCGCGACTGGGACCTGGGGGTGTATAAAGGTTAACATTGACAATCCAGGGTTGTCTTATTAACCATTTACATGTGTCAGAAAAAGAATCCTCCCCGGATCGCGCCCGCCCTGAATCCCGCAGTTCCGCTGCGGCCGGACCGGTGGACGTCCATGTCGGCAACCGCATCCGGCTGCGTCGCACGCTCATGGGGCTGTCGCAGGAAAAACTGGGCGAGGCTCTGGGTCTGACCTTCCAGCAGATCCAGAAATACGAGCGCGGTGCCAACCGCGTGGGCGCCAGTCGCCTGTACGATCTGGCGCAGGTTCTGGACGTGCCGATCGGCTTCTTCTTCGATGACATGCATGAGGCGCGTCCGTCCGCGCCGTCCAGCGCGCCTCGGCCGTTTTCCGGTTCCGCTCCGACATTCAATCCGGCTTTCGGACAGACGCCCGCCGCGCAGGCCCCCGTCACGGGGTTCGCCGAGACGCAGTCGGCATTCGGGGCCCCACCGCCCCGTCCGGCTGCGCCGCCGCCGCGTCTGTTCGATCTTCCGGTGGACGAGGCCGCCCTGTTCAGCCGTCGCGAGACGGTCGATCTGGTGCGCTCCTATTACCGCATCCCCGACCCTGCGGTCCGCAAGCGGATGCTGGACCTGATCCGCTCTCTCGGCCCGGCAGACGTCAAGCCGGACTGAGGTCTATTCCCGGCGCAGGATGCTGTCGTTTACGAAGGATGCCAGCTTCCCGGCCTTGAAATCGGCCCGCAGACGGTCCTCGTCATACTCGTCCCGAACCCAGTCCAGAAACGGCAGACGCCCTTCGGCTTCCTTCTGATAGCGCAGGAAAAACGCATCCAGAATGCCGGTGCGTGAGCGGTTGAAATGCCCGAACCGCCAGTGCAGCTGCCCCAGCGCATCCTGCGCCGTGCCGCCTTCAAACATCAGCACCAGACCTGATGCCAGACCCGCACGGTCCGCGCCGGATTTGCAGTGCATGAGCATGGGGAAGGCGAGCGTCTGGTACATGTCGTAAAAGCGCAGAATGCGGTCCCGGTGCGGCGCGCCACGGCTCTCGAAAGCCATGTCCAGATGCGTCAGTCCCAGCTTGGCGCTGGCGCCCCGGGACAGCGCGTCCGAGCCGCATTTGCGATGCCCGCGCAGGTTCACAAGTGTCTTCAGATGCAGGCGCCGCGTCAGGCTGCGCAGCCGTGCGGGCGTGGGATGGTTGCAGCGCCAGACCTTGCCCGGCACGACGGGCGCAAGATTGGTCCAGCCCAGCCGGAAGATGGAGTGGTCCACGAACAGACTGTCCCACCAGGCGCGGCGCCGCGCGGCGGGAGACGTGATCCGGCCTTCGAACATGGTGAATGCATCCTTGCTGGACATGCCGCTCGGGAGGGGCGGGCGACGGGAAGAACGCGCTGTGTCCCATCCCGCAAAGGGATGCGTCAACCGCCGAAAAGTGCTATATTGCGTCTCATGCGCTTCGTTTCCCCTTTCCTCATGCTCTCGTTTCTCGCCACGGCGGGATGCGGGTCCATGTTCAGCGGGCCCGCGCCAGACATGGCCGCCCTCCCGCCGCCAGGCGCAGCCCCTGGCCACCACTCCCACAGCAGCACCCATCACCGTCAGGCCAGCGGTATGTCCTATGCCGACGACGCTCCGGTCATGCCGATGCCTCCGGGTGCGGAAAGCCCGTCCTCGGCCTCCCATGATACGGCCAGCAGCTCGTCCCCGGGCGGCATGTCCTTCGGCGGCGGTCAGGGCAATAGCGTCAACATCGCGCCCCAGCCCGCAACCCCCGATACCGAAGTCTCCTACGGGCAGAACAGCGCGTCCAACTGACCCCGGGATCGTCGGCCGTTCTTCATGATTGCGTAACTCTTGGTGTGTTACGGGCATTGCCCTGAACACGCGCCAAATCCACGCTCTGGAGACTCCGACTATGACTGAGCAGGTCAAGGCAGACATTGCCGAGCGGCTGCTGTTTCTTGGCATCGGCGCAGCTGAGAAAGCCCATCTGGCCAGAATCCGCCCTCAGGCGCTGGGGGTGCTCGGGCCTGCGCTGGACCGCTTCTATGGCCGGATTCACAAGACTCCGGCCCTGAACCGCTTTTTTGCCAACGAGCAGCATCGCATCGGTGCGCGCAACCAGCAGGAAAAGCACTGGAAGCGGATTCTTCAAGGTGACTTCGGCGCCGATTACGTCGAGAGCACCCGCGCCATCGGCAACACCCATGCCCGGATCGGCCTCAAGCCGCAGTGGTATGTCGGCGGTTATGCCCTGCTGATCGAAGGCATGGTGACGGACCTGCTTCGTCAGTACTGGCCGCAACCGCGCCGCAGCTTTCTGGACCGCCTTCTGCGGCGTCCGGCCCGGGGAACCTCCGGCGAAGAGGCTGCCGCGCAGATCGGCCTGCTGATCCGCTGCGGTCTTCTGGACATGGAACTCGGGCTGGAAACCTACACGCAGAATCTGGATGTCCGTGAGCGTTCACGCGCGGAAAGTGAACGGATCCAGAGCCTCGCCGCCCTGTCGGACGCGCTGGCGGATGCGCTCGATCGCATGGCGGGCGGCGATCTGGTCCAGCAGATCGATCCGGCGCTGGAAAACGGCTCGACCCGCATGAGCGGCGCCTTCCACCGGGCCTGCGAAGGGCTGGGACGCATCGTCCATGCCGTCCGTGAAACTTCCGGGGCCGTGGAGCAGCGCGCCCGCGAAATCAGCGGCTCCACCGAGAACATCACCTGCCGCATCGCCGAACAGGTCGATGCCCTGGCGGCCGTGGCGCGCAACATCACGGAACTGACGTCCTCGGTGAAGGAAGTCGCCGATGAAGCCCGTCAGGCCGATACGACCGTGGCCGACTGCTGTCAGGAAACCGAGCAGGGCCGTGATATTGTGGCCAAAACCGTCGAGGCCATGGCCAAGATCTCGTCATCCTCCAACCGCATCGTCCAGATCATCGGCGTGATCGACGAGATTGCGTTCCAGACCAATCTTCTGGCCCTCAATGCCGGCGTCGAAGCTGCCCATGCCGGAGACGCGGGTCGCGGTTTTGCGGTTGTCGCACAGGAAATCCGGGCCCTGGCCCAGCGTTCCGCCACGGCCGCCAAGGAAATCAAATCCCTGATCGCCAGCAGTATGGAAGATGTGCAGCGCGGCGTGCAGATGGTCGATGAGACCGGCACGGCCCTAGGCAATATCAGCACGTCTGTCGAGCGTCTGGGAACAGCGGTGGGGCAGATCGCCTCGGGGGCCGAGGCTCAGGCCCGGCGCATCATGGACATCAACGCCAGTACGACGCAGCTTGAGGGGGTGACCAAGAGCAACGCCGCGATCGTTCACCAGACCAGCGGCGCCAGCCAGAAACTGGTCGGCGACGCCGGCGAACTGACGCGCGTCGTACGGAACTTCAAGGTCCGCAAAAGCCCATCCCGCCCGTCACAGCGCGCTTTGGAGGGCCGGAAAATGCCTTCCCCGGCCAGTACCGCAGAAAAGGTCTGATCCCCCGAACAGGGATCAGGCGTCGATCTGGCGTGCCTCTTCAGGCAGCATGATGGGAATGCCGTCCCGGATCGGGAAAGCCAGCTTCGCCCGGGGGCTGATGAGCTCCTGGGTCTCGCGGTCATAGGTTAGCGGCCCCTTGGTGACGGGGCAGACCAGAAGGGAGAGGAGGCGGGGATCGAGTTCTGTAGTCATGACTATTCCATGCCCCTCTCAAGCAGATCCAGCAAGAGCCCGGCGCGCTCATCCAGCGTCATGGCTTCCAGAAGAGACTGTTTTTCCACCGGCGTGAACGGCACGAGCATCGGCAGGACAACCAGCAGCGTTTCATCGTCCATATCCTCGATCAGCGGCCAGCTTGCCTGCAGGTCGCGGGATTCGAGATAGGTTTTAAGGCCGTTCAGAAGCAGATCGCGGTTGATCGGCAGCGGATCTTCCTCGACGAGGTCCGCCGCGAAGGGGGTGGCGTCTATGATGCCTTCGCGCCAGCCCTGGTCTGTCGGCGTCTCGCGGATCAGGCGAAAACGGGAAATGCCGAGCAGGGTTACGGAAAACGTGCCATCGACATGTTCGGTAAATTCCGTGATGCGGCCCAGCGTTCCGGTCCGGTAGAGCAGGGGGTGCTCGTCCGTGTCCGGGTCCATGAGGGGCTGGATCACGCCGATCATCCGCCGCCCGGCCAGCGCATCCTCAAGCAGGGCCACATAAGGCGGCTCAAAGACCAGTAGCGGCAGATGGCCGCCCGGCAGCAGCAGCGCGCCCGAGAGCGGGAACAGGCCGACGCGCGGCGGAATGTCCGCCAGCGTCAGTTCCGTCAGGGGTGGCGCGCGGCGGGGACGTTCGGCGGATGGAAGGTCGGGCGTTTCGGTCATCGGCTCACGAAAACAGAAGGGAAGAGAGTTTGCGTCGTGCCGCCAGCGTATCAGGATCCGTATGTCCCCACGCCTCGAAAAAGCGCAGAAGCTCGGTTTTTGCGGCCCCGTCGTTCCAGTTGCGGTCCTTGCGGAGGATATCGAGCAGGGTATTGGCGGCTTCCGCCCGTTCGCCTGCTCCGTTGAGGGCGGCGGCCAGTTTGAGGCGCAGGTCGAAATCGTCCGGGGCGGCGGCGCTCTGCTGGCGAAGCGTTTCAAGCTCCGAGGCGGCCTTTGCGCCTTCGGCATGGAGCGCCAGCGCGGCCCTAGCGCCGGTGATTTCGGGATGGCTGTCCAGCTTTGCAGGCACCTGAGCGGAAGCGTCCTGGGCGGCTTCGGGTTCGTTCAGGGCAATGAGCGCCCGGATCATGCCGCCCCAGGCTTCAGGGCTTTCGGGCTCGGCTTCCAGAAGCTGCGAGAATAGCCCAGCGGCCTGATCCGCGTGTCCGTCGGCCAGCGCCTGGCGGGCTGCGGCCAGGATTTCCGTGGCGGGCATGACGTCACCGGCCAGCTTCAGAAGGGACTCCACGAAGCGGCGGACTTCGCTTTCCGGCTGGGCACCCTGGAAAAGATCCAGCACCTGACCTTTCCAGAAAGCCACGACGAGCGGAATGGACTGGAGCGGCAGACCCAGTTGGCCGAGCTGTGCGGCAAGGGCCTGATTGGCTTCCACATCGACCTTGACGAGTCTGACCCGCCCGCCAGCCGCACGGACGACCTTTTCGAGTACAGGGGTGAGCTGTTTGCACGGACCGCACCAGGGGGCCCAGAAATCGACCAGAACCGGGATTTCCCGGCTGGCTTCCACGACATCCACCATGAAGTTCGTCTGATCGGCGTCAATGATGGTGGCGGCTGCGCCTGCCGGGGGCTTGCCGGAAGACTGACCAATCAGGTGTTCGTCGAATGTGCTGCTCATGGGGGCGGGAACCGTTCGCTGGAAAGACAAGTTCCCTGAAAGATCGGATGTGCGTGCCTCGTGTGCAAGTCCTGGGTGCAAGTCCCCGGTGCAGGGCTGTGACGTGGGGTGTTGCGCCCGAAAGAGGATATTGCTCCTGAATCGAAAAATCCCTCTTGCGCTGGGGCGCTGATTCGGTCATAAGCCCCTCCACGGAGTGCGGGCGTAGCTCAGGGGTAGAGCACAACCTTGCCAAGGTTGGGGTCGTGGGTTCGAATCCCATCGCCCGCTCCATCGAAAAAGGCACCTTCGGGTGCCTTTTTTCGTTTCAGATTTCCCATCCTGACATTCATCCGTCTGCGTGTCGGAGGCCTGTTGGCATAAGGCGCATGTTGCCTCTTGCACGATGTTCGGGATTCGGTCATAAGCCCCCCACGGAGTGCGGGCGTAGCTCAGGGGTAGAGCACAACCTTGCCAAGGTTGGGGTCGTGGGTTCGAATCCCATCGCCCGCTCCAGAAGATTTCCAGAACATTGAAAATTACGGACTGTTCCTTTCCGGGGCAGGCTTTCTGGTGCCCTGTTGAGCGGTTTTCGAGAACGTCTGTTACGAAACGTCCCGCTCAGTTTCCGTTGTTTCAGCCATGCTCCGTTTCGCAGACGATCCTGTGGAGAAAAACGGCAGCATGTCCCCTTCAGACCGGCCTCTCATTGCCATCATCGGGGGCGGGGCCAGCGGAACGCTGCTGGCCTGGAGCCTGCGCAGGCAGCATGTTCAGGCGCGGATCATCGTGATTGATCCTGCGGAACGTCCTGCGGTCGGGCTGGCCTATTCCACGCTGTCTCCCTGCCACTTCCTCAATGTTCCAGCGGGCGGCATGAGTGCTGATCCCGATGATCCGGAGCATTTCCTGCGCTGGCTCCGCGCGCATCACGATCCGGACGTCACGCCCGGCCAGTTCATGCCGAGGGCCGTGTTCGGACAGTATCTGTCCAGCCTCTGGGCGGAGGCGCGTCCTGAGTGGCGGCAGACCAGCGTCCTGTCCTGCCAGCGCGTCGCGGGGCGGCTGGAACTGGCGCTCGGTGATGGAGAGAGGCTCCAGGCAGATCAGGTTGTGCTCGCGACCGGCAATTTCGGCCCCGCGCCTGTCGCCCGGGTAGAGCCGGAGCTGGCTTTGAGTGGGCAGTATCATCCCTCGGGCTGGGATAACGGATTCTATGACCGGATCGCGTCTGCTGCAGCGGTTGTTCTGATCGGAACGGGGCTTACCTCCCTCGACGTGCTGATGCGCCTGCGCGAAAACGGTCATCGGGGGCGGGTTGTGGCCCTGTCCCGTCATGGCTGGTGTCCCGAGCGTCATGCGCCTTCCGCTCCCGCAAAAACGGACATCATTCCCGCCGGAACACCTGCGACGGCGCGGGCGTATTTCCGGGCGTTCCGGGCCAGCCTGGCCGAAGGAACCGGCTGGCGCAGTGCGGTCGATGCGCTGCGTCCGCGGATCAATCCGCTGTGGCAGGCTCTGGATCTGTCTGAGAAAAAGCGCTTCCGGCGGCATCTTCAGCGACGCTGGGACATTGTGCGGCATCGCGTCGCGCCGGAAGTGGCGGATTTCATGGTTGCGGAACTGGAAAACGGCACGCTGGACTGTCGGCGCGGGCAGGTGACCCATCTGGGTCCGGAGGCCGGGCAGGTGCTGGTCCAGGCGCGTGACAGGACGGGCCTGTTCACGCTGTGCGCCGATCATGTCGTGAACTGTACGGGGCCAAGCCGGGCTTACCGGCAGATGGCGGACACTCTTCCCCATGCGCTTCTTGAGGCCGGAATGGTGCGGGAGACCGCTCTGGGCGGATTGCACTGCCGCGAGGATGGCGCGCTGACTGATGCGGCCGGGTGGTGTTCCGGAGACCTGTTCGCGCTGGGGCCGGTACGTTGGGGAACATTGTTCGAGACGACGGCCATTCCGGAAATCCGCAGGCAGGCGGTAGATCTGGCCGTTCTGCTGAAGGACCGGTGTGGCCGGAATGTCCGGGAAGCATCGTGCGAGACGGTGCTTCCCGGATAGGGGCTCAGAAGAACTGGATGTGGCTCTTGAAGCCGAGCATCGCGGCGTCCTTGAGGGCCTTCTGGGCGCCGGGGCGGAAGTAATACTGGAAGTCGGGCGCGAAGGTGATGCCGCGCATGACATGGATGCGGTAGGTCGCTTCGAGCACTTCGCCAAATGTCTGCGGCGTCAGGGAGCTGGACATGAGGGGCAGCCCGTACATGGCCTGCAGACGCTCCGTCGCCGTGGCCGTCTTGGAGACGCGCACGTAGGAGAAGTTGATGCCGATCGTATCCAGCGGGCGCGCGGCCCAGAAACCGCTGTCGATCAGCCCGGCGGAATACTGCTGCGCTCTGAGCTGCGTGCGGGGGCTGTTGGCATACATGCCGCCCAGCAGGATCAGGCCTGCATCAGCATTGCCCTTGACGTGATGGCGCCAGACCATCTGGTCCGCGAGGGCCCAGGCCGACCATGAATAGTGCAGGGTACGGGCGGGCAGGCCGCTGATCACATACGGCTGGCCGTTCACGTCGTAATAGTTGTCCTTGTGCGGCGCATTGTCGATCACGTAGCCGACCTTGTAATGGCCGGGCAGCTTGTCCTTGCCGAACAGCGGTTCCCAGCCGGCTTCGACCGGGATGGCCTCGCCATGGATGTCCGCCCCGTTGAACTTGAAGCCCGTACGGTACTGCGTGTTGGCGTAAATGCCGGCCTGGGAGAAATAGACGCCCGTCTGGATGTAGGTGCTGGTGGTGGGACGTGTCCGCACGCGGAAGGCCCAGCTTGCATCCGGATAGGACGAATGGGTGATGTTGTCGGAAGACGCTTTGGGGTTTCCGCAGAACGCGTTGTTCTGGAAGGTGCAGTACAGCGGGCTGGCCGAGAAATCGTTCAGCAGCGGAATACGGCCGCCCGCAAGGTCCACACGGCCCTTGGCGATCGTCTCTTCCGCATAGGCGTAGACGAGATGGACGACCACGTTGCCGCCGGCGCCGTAGATTTCGGAGCTCGGGTTGAGGTTGTCGCCGAACATGCGGCTGGCGGGGATGCCGTACCGGCCGACGACGAGCGCATGGGTCGAGAAGCCGCGCACATTGGCGAGCTTTTCCCAGTCGATATCGTTTTCAAGACTGTACTGGCCGGCATTGCTGCTGCCCTGACGCAGGCCATAGCCCTTTGTGGGGCTGGTGATGGCGCCCGAAAACTCGTTGGTCGTATCCATCATGATGGCCACGCCCCGGTCACGCAGCCAGGTGTTCCAGCCGAACGGATCGACGAGAATGGCTTCGGGATGCGGCAGGGGTGGAACCCATTCATTGCCGAAATAGATCTGGTTCAGCGGCGTGTTGACGCGCTCGCTGGGGAGTTCCGAGTTTTCGGACGGCCAGACGACCGGCGTATCGGTCGGCGGGGGTGCGGTGACCTGAATCTGGGTCACTTTTGCGTTGGGCGTGTAGCTCTGGACGGTTGATGACGTTGAGCTGGAAGCGGATCCTGTGCTGGAGATGGGAGATGTCCGTGCGGTGCCATCCTGAGCTGTGGTGCTTGTGGCTCCAAGGCTCTGGGCGATTGCGCAGGACGGAAGAAATGTGGCCAGGCAGAAAGCTGCGTGGATATGGACTCGAGACAAGCCGCTGATTCCTTGGAAAGCAGGTTAGCAACGGCGGGATAACACGCATTGACCGCTAAAGATCATAAAATAATGTTACTTGTATCATAAATAATCACAAATTCATGTGATGTTGGGCATGAAAAAACCCTGCCTCCCAAGGGGAGACAGGGTTTTTTGCAAAACCATCAGACAGGCCCGTGAGCGGGGCGGATACGCCCGGCCTGAGCCTGACGGGCCTTACTTGGCGGCGGCGAGCGCTTCCATGATGACCTTGCCGGCTTCGGCCTTGTCAGCCCAGCCCGTGACCTTGACCCACTTGTTGGGCTCCAGATCCTTGTAGCGCTCGAAGAAATGCGTGATCGCCTTCTTCGTGATTTCCGGCAGGTCGTCCACTGAGTGCACGTTGGAGAACTGCGGATGCACCTTGTCGTGCGGGACGCAGATGATCTTCTCGTCCTGGCCGCTCTCGTCTTCCATCTTCAGCATGCCGATCGGACGGGCGCGGATCACGGAGCCCGGAACAACGGCAGCCGGCGTCAGGACAAGGGCGTCGGCCGGATCGCCATCGGCGGCCAGCGTGCCCGGAATGAAGCCATAGGCGGCCGGATAGGCCATCGGCGTGAAGAGGAAACGGTCAACGACGAGCGCGCCGCTGTCCTTGTCCACTTCGTACTTCACCTGCGAACCCTGCGGGATTTCGATGACGACATTGATGTCGTTGGGCAGGTCCTTGCCGGGCGAGATCTTGGAAACGTCCATGATGTCCATGTCCTGAACTGTTTGGAGAGGCGGCGATACTACCGGCGCCCGGAGCCTCTGCCCAGAGTGGAATGGGGAGAAGTCATGCCCGGCGGCGGGAAGCAGACATAAAAAAGCTCCCCGTGCCGTGTGGCAGGGGGAGCTTCTGAAGATCCTGTCCTTGCGGAAAGGGCTTCAGAGCATCGGCTGTGCGGCCTTGACGGCGGCGTGACAGGCGGCGCGGCGGTCGTCTTCGTTCGTGTAGGCCACGAGGTAGAAGCGCTTGCCGTTGCTGTCGAAATAGCCGGCCGTGCCGAGCGCATAGTCGAAGTTGCCGACCGTCTGTTCGGTGGCCTTGTACTTCTCGCTCAGCCCGTAAAGGACCGGGTTGCCTTCATCGTAGGAGACATACTGCTGCTCGACGCAGTAGTTCATGATGCCTGCAAGGTTGGCGGGCGAAACACCCGTGAAGTCCTTGCCAGGCGTACCCTGGACGGCCGGCGGGGGCGGGGGGGACTGTTCCTGTGCCATGGCAGCCTGGGAAGCCAGACCCAGCCCGAGGGCGAGGCCGAGGACGGGCACGATACGACGAAACATCACGGTATCCTTAGTTCTGAAACCCTGTCGTCCGCGGTCACCCGCGGTTGAAATCGAACAATTCTCCTGTTTCCCGGAAAAGGGAAGTGTGTTGCAGAACATTTCTTCGTGATCAGTTCGTGAGGTTTGTGTCAGCCGGGGAAAATCCGCGGGATCAGCCGGTGGATTCCAGCTCCGCGGGCGTGAGCGAAGGATCTAAATACGGGCTGCGGGCATCGAAGAAGATGCGGTTCGTGTCCAGTTCCGTGGCGATGACGTCCAGACTGGTCAGGGCCGCGATCAGGACGAAGCGCTCACGGGGGCGGTCTTCGTTGCGCTCGCAGGTTCGCAGGCGGAGAATCGCAAGCTTCGTCGCCCGCAGGGTGCGGCCGTAATGTCCGTGGTAACGGCCGCTGAAATGGCTCATGCGTCCCATGACCAGCGCCAGTGCCTGTCCGGCCGCCGGATTCAGACGCGTGTCACGCCGGATGGCTTGGAGCCGCAGCAGGTTGAGCATGACGCGCATGCCCGACAGGATTCCCGTCAGATAGGCCTGGATGACCGGCGATGGTGTCGAGCCCGAATTGGTCATGAGCCGGACGAAACGGTCCACGTTGCGCGACACCACGCTGTCCACCGTTTCCTGCGCCCGGCCATCGGCGATGCGGTGCAGGTCCCGCAGGATGTGTTCGCGCATGGTCCAGCGCTGGTGTGCGGGATCGTAGGGCAGGAAGACCCTGTACATCCATGAGGCGTAGAGCAGACCCAGAACCAGTGGCAGGGCCGTGTTGAAATAGACGATTTCGTCCGTTTTCGCCTGATTGGACGGCCCGATGAGGATGGGCAGGAACAGGTTGTAGGACACGGCCGGAAGGGTCAGGGGCGGATAGGCAAAGGCCAGGCCGCCGATCATCATCGCCAGTCCGGACCACATGCCGAGCATCTCGAATGTCGTCGATTTGCCCATTAGCGCAAGATTCAGGATGCCGGCCGCGACGACCGCACAGCACGCACCGCGCAGGAACGCCTGTGTGGCCAGTGCCGGGCGCTCAAGCGTGGAGAACAGGCTGCACACGATGCAGACGAACATGATGAAGGTCAGTCCGCTGGGCCAGGCCGTGCAGATCCAGATCAGGCCCGCGCCGAAGACCGTGACGGAAGAGCGCAGGCTGTTGGTGATGGCCTGCTGCCAGTCGCGGTAGGACCGGATAGGCGAATGGAAATGGTCATGGGGCCCCGGATGGCGGCTGGCCTCGAACTGGGTCAGCGCCATGCGCAGTGCGTCAATCAGCTCGACGAGGGCCTGCTGGAGCATGCCGTGGCGCAGGACCGCCTCGCGGGCCGCATCGTCCGGCTGCGCGGTGCTGAAATCCGAGACGACCTTCTGGCGGCATTGACGGCGCAGGGTCAGCAGATCGGCCAGGATGGAGGCCATGCTCTCCGTTCCTTCGAGCCGCGCGGGCAGTTTCAGGAACATGTCGCGGATGGCTTCGGCTTCCTGGCGGAACATGTCGTCCTGACTGAGCGGCAGGCGCATGAGGGTCGCAAGATCGAGCGCGCGGGCAAGAAGCACCGCGATGTCGGCCAGGGCCGCGCGGGCGTGGTCTCCGGCGTGGTCGTGGCGGCCGAGCTCGACCTCCGCGAACTCCACCTGATCGCCGAGCGTCGTGATCTGGGTGAAGATGGCCTGCACGTTCTGCATGGCCCCTTCCTTGCCGACCAGAATGCCTGCAATGGCGGTCAGGGCCGGTTTGAGCGTGTCCTCGAACGTGCTGGCGAGCTGGTGGCGGGTGCGTTTGGTTAGGCCGAGCTGGAAGAGGCCCGAAATCGAGGCTTCGAGCACGATCCCCAGCAGGATGTAGGTGGCGCGCGACATCGAAATGGCGAAGATGTGGTGCGGGTCCGCGATGCCATCGAGCGAGACGATGGCGTAGGTGAAGCCCGAGGCGCGCATGCCGTGGATGCGGTAGTTCGTCATCGATGCCGGACCGGGCATGAACGTGCCGATCATGCAGAACGTGCCGATCCCGACCGCCAGCAGGAGAATGAACATCAGCGGCGCCTGCGGGAAGGCCGCGACCAGCGTAATGCCGCTGATGACGCCGACGACCATGCCGAACAGGTGCCATTTGGCTTTCGCAAGGCTGCGCCCGCGCGTGCCCTGCGCGACCATCCAGACGGTCAGCGCGGCCCATTGCGGGCTGCCGAGCTCCATCCAAAGCGCGATGCCGAGGGCGAGCAGGGACGTGCAGGTGGTCCGGAGCGCATATCCGGCCATGACCGGATCGGGGGCGTAAAGCCATCGCAGTTTGCGGATGAGCGCGACCGGCCCGGCCTGTATCATGTCAGATGGGCACCGCTGTGCAGTTTTGCAGTATATGCAGGCATCGGACATTCCTTCGGGCAATACGGACCAATGGCGCCATCTCGCAACGGCAGCAAAGGTCGCCTGAACGGCCTTTCAGGAACGGGAAGGCGTGACACACTAACTTAAAAAGACATGTTCCACCATGTCGGCCCTTGCAAAAAGACCCGAGTTGGGCGATTTCGGACTGCACCCGCGCGCCTGTAGCTCAATTGGTTAGAGCCGGCCGCTCATAACGGCTTGGTTGGGGGTTCGAGTCCCTCCGGGCGCACGGTGTGTCGACCTGATTCATGCGGGACGGATGTTCCGCTTCTTCCCCGCCCATCCACCGATTGAGGAGACCTCCCATGGCCGCCTACCAGTACGTCTATGTCATGAAGGACCTCACCAAGTCCTATCCGGGTGGGCGTGAAGTCTTCAAGGGCATCACCCTGTCCTTCCTGCCGGGCGTCAAGATCGGCGTCCTTGGTGTGAACGGCGCGGGTAAGTCCACGCTGCTCAAGATCATGGCCGGCATCGAGAAGGAATATGGCGGTGAAGCCTGGGCCGCCGAAGGCGCGCGCATCGGCTATCTCGAACAGGAGCCGAAGCTCGACGAGAGCCTGACGGTTGGAGAGAACGTCGCCCAGGGTTTCGGTGAGCTGAAGAAGGCCGTGGACCGCTTCAATGAGATCTCGATGAAGTTCGCCGAGCCGATGTCCGACGACGAGATGACGGCGCTTCTGGCCGAGCAGGCCGATCTTCAGGAGAAGATCGACGCCGGTGACGGCTGGGAGCTGGATCGCAAGCTCGAAATCGCGCTCGATGCCCTGCGCTGCCCGTCCGCCGACAACCCGGTGACGAACCTCTCCGGTGGTGAGAAGCGCCGCGTGGCCCTGTGCCGCCTGCTGCTCGAAAAGCCAGACATTTTGCTGCTCGATGAGCCGACAAACCATCTCGACGCCGAGAGCGTGAGCTGGCTCGAAAAGACGCTGCGTGACTATGCCGGCACCGTCATGGTCATCACCCATGACCGTTACTTCCTCGACAACGTCACCAACTGGATCCTCGAAATCGAGCGTGGCCGCGGCTATCCGTTCGAAGGCAACTACTCGTCCTGGCTGACCCAGAAGCGCAAGCGTCTGGCCCAGGAAGAGAAGGAAGAGAGCGCCCGCCAGCGTGCCCTGGCTGCGGAGCAGGAGTGGATTTCCAGCTCGCCCAAGGCCCGTCAGGCCAAGAGCAAGGCCCGTATCACGAAGTACGAGGAAATGCTGGCCGCCAATGCCGAGAAGGCTGGTGGCACGGCGGACATCGTCATCACGCCGGGGCCGCGTCTGGGGGGTACGGTCATCGAGGCCGAGAACCTCACGAAGGGCTTCGGCGATCGTCTGCTGATCGACAATCTCAGCTTCAAGCTGCCGCCGGGCGGCATCGTGGGTGTGATCGGGCCGAATGGCGCGGGTAAATCCACGCTGTTCAAGATGATCACCGGCGATGACCAGCCCGACAGCGGCTCGCTGAAGATCGGCGAGACGGTGAAGCTGGGTTACGTCGACCAGTCCCGCAACACGCTCGATGACAGCAAGACGGTCTGGGAAGAAATTTCCGGCGGTACGGACGTCATCCAGCTTGGCAAGCGCACGGTTCCGTCCCGCGCCTATGTGGGCGCATTCAACTTCAAGGGGGCCGACCAGCAGAAGCGCGTGGGCGTCCTGTCCGGTGGTGAGCGCAACCGCGTCCATCTCGCCAAGATGCTCAAGCAGGACAGCAACGTCATTCTGCTCGATGAGCCGACCAACGATCTTGACGTCGATACGCTGCGTGCCCTCGAAGACGCTCTGGCGGAATTCGCGGGCTGCGCCGTGATCATCACCCATGACCGCTGGTTCCTTGACCGTCTGGCTACGCATATCCTCGCTTTCGAGGGTGACAGCCATGTCGAGTGGTTCGAAGGCAACTTCCAGGACTACGAAGCCGACAAGCGCCGCCGTCTGGGTCCGGATGCGACCGAGCCCGGCCGTATCAAGTATCGCCCGCTGGCCCGCTGATCCGGCGTTCTCCCCTCGGCGGGCGGGGTATCCTGTTCGCTGGGGGGCTATGCTGAAGGCCCGGGGAGAGCTGCGTGCTGGGGCGTGAAATCCGTACCGCCCGGCTTGTCCTGACTCCGGTCAACTGGCCGGACCTCGAAGACATGGTGGCGCTCAAGGGCAATGCCGGAGCGTTCGCGCGGATGCTGGGCGGTGTCCGCAACCGCACCACCACCGAACAGGAAATGGCGGAGGACGTCAGTTTCTGGGCCAGACGGGGGGTCGGGATCTTTGCCATTCGCGAGAACGGCCGCTTCGTCGGAATTACCGGCGTTCATGAACGTCCTGACGGGCGCGGCCTCGGGCTGCGCTTTGCCCTGTTCCCCTGGGCTGCCGGGCGCGGCATCGCCCGTGAAGCCGCTGCAGCCGCCCTGCGCTATGTGCTCGACTGTGGCGAGAAACGGATCGTGGCCGTTGCGCGGGAAGACAATCTCGCGTCCCGTACGGTTCTGGGCAGTCTCGGCCTGCACCACACCCAGACCTTCGATCGCAACGGCGACACCATGCTCCTGTACGAAATCACGGCGGACTGACGGTCGGCCGCCCTATCGGGGGCGCAGGACGTGCAGGGACGGGAACCCTTCGACCGGCATGTACAGGCTGGCCAGTCTTTCCCTGACGCAGGCGAAAAACGGCCGGACGGTCAGCGACGCGGGATCGCTCTCGGGCATGTAGACGATCAGGGGCGGCGGGTCTTTCAGCAGGCTCTGGCACAGATCATGCGGATAGCCCGGGATGGAATGTTGGGCATAAACCCAGTCCCAGGGCAGATACTCGTAATAGCCATAAGGCGGCCGCCGGTCGGCCATCCAGTAGAACTCGGGCATGTAGGGCAGCATCAGGATGGGCTGTCCCGGCGGCACGAGGGCTCGGACCTTCTGGCTGATGGCGTCATTGACCGGCTGATAGAGCGTATAGGGCGGTCTGTGGGTGGTGTCCCGGTAGGTCCAGCCGAAAGGGGTGTTGGTGGCCAGATGGCTGCTGCCCCAGAACGCCAGAACTGTCAGAATGGCGCAGGGTAAAGCCTTACCGACTGTTTTGCCCGGCTCTCCCCGCTGTTCGAAAAATGCCATGAGCGCCAGTCCTGCCAGCGCAAACGCCACGATCAGGGTCTGCCCGTCCTTGAAGCCCACGGCGGCACGGGCGTTGAGAAGGATAATGCCCACGAACCCGATCAGAATGGCGATCCTGTTGCGTCCCGGCCGTCGGTAGAGCAGCAGGGGAAGCGAGCCGATGAGCAGGATATGGGCGAGGGTGGGGTAAAACGCCTCACCCTGAAAAGAGGGCAGCAGCGAGAGCAGGAAGGTGCCCGGTCCGAAATGGATGAACGGGGCATAGGCGATCTGGTTGAAGAGGATATGGAAGACCACGAAACTTCCGAGATCCGCATATCTCACGAACCACAGACCCAGCAGGAACACGCCAAGGAGGATGCCCCCTGCGAAGGCCCTGATGGCCCGGTAGTTCTTCTGTCCGGCCAGAAGCCAAAGGGCGGACGCCACGATCAGGAGCGCCCCCGGTCCATAGGCGTAGGCGCATGCCAGGATCAGGATCAGGCACAGCCCCGCAAGTGCTGAAGGCAGCGCAGGCGGGCTTTTGCCGAGCCACGCCGGCACCACGAACAGGGCGAGCAGTCCCACGGTCAGAAACCCGGCCACGGCGTAGAAACTGACCATGTAGAACGCGTCCATCAGCCAGTAGGACGCAAGCCCGCCGACGAAGACCAGACTGGCGAGAAGGCGCTGTCGGCGTCCGCGCAGGGTGGATGTGGCACAGACGGAAGCGGCGGCCATGAGCGCCAGAAGCGGCAGGAACAGCCGTGCGCCCTGCGGAAAATGCCATCCGAAGAGGGCGCCGTAGAGCTGGGGCAGCATGAAGATGACCGGCCCGTGCGTGTCCACATAGGACACATACAGCCTGCCGCCCTCGTTCAGCATCCGGCCGCCCAGAAGATGTTCGCCCTCGTCGCAGAACGAGAGGAACCACAGGCCTTTCCAGCACGCCCAACCGAAGAATGTCAGACAGGCGAGGGTGAAGACTGCCAGAAGTCCGCCCTGAAGCCCGAAACCGGGAAAACCCTTTCTCCGTGCGGTTGTTCCGGCTTCTGGAAATGTCGGGTCTGTCATCCGGTCTTGTCTCATGGGCGCTGGATAGCAGAACGGACGGCCCCCCGCTGGAAAGCCGTCCGTTTCAGGAACTCACAACCGCAGAAGCGGTGTTGGGAGCAGTATCTTACTGGTGGTGGTTCAGCTGGCGCTCAAGGGCGGCGTTCAGCGCATCGACGTCGCCGTTATGGCGGGCCAGATAGGAGCTGTAATCGCCGCGCTGGTTCATGCGCAGGCTGGCACCTTCGCCATACATGTCCACGACCTTGGGCGGGTTGCCGCCGATGATCAGCTGCATGTTGACTTCCGGCTGGCCCGGACGGTCGATCAGCGCGTTGACGCGCTCGCCTTCCGGCGTCGTGCTGGTCGTCGTGACGCGGAAGCTCACGCCCTGATAGTTGCCGATCTGGTCCGTGATGGTGTTGACCAGCACCTGATCGAACAGGGAGATGTACTTGTCACGCTGGGCGGGAGTGGCAGTCCGCCAGTACTTGCCGAGGCAGTAACGGCCGATCCCGGTGATGTCGACATTCTCCTGCAGCAGCGGGAGAACTTCTTTCTTCTTCTCGTCCAGCGACTTGCCCGAGTTGACCACGGCAGCCAGACGGCCACCGAAGGAGTTCACGAAATCCGTCGCCGTGCTGGCGTGAGCGGCCCCCGTTGCGACGGCGAGGGAGACGACGGCCCCAAGAACAGTGCGGCGCGAAAATACGTTGAACATGTCGTTCTCCTCAGTTGTACCAGTCAGGGGTGGTTGCGCGATCGTCGCCCTTGATGGTGTCGATCTGGCTCTGACGGTTCTGCTGCCAGGCACTCCGGATATAGGAGTACGGGTCCAGGCTGTCCTGTTCGAGATGGTCGATCTGGTCGATGGAACTGGCATAGCCTTCCATGGTCCCGGCCACGTTGTAAGCCCAGTTGAAGGTTAGCAGATCATAGCCGCGAGGCACATAGTTGATCGGCGTGAGGCCCTGGCTGATGCCGTAGCCGATGCCGTCGCGGATGTTGGTCGGGCCGACGAACGGAACGAACAGGTACGGGCCGCCGGCCACGCCCCAGGTTCCCAGCGTCAGACCGGGATCGGTCTCATGCTGCTTGTAGCCGACGAGGCCCGCGACGTCGAAGAAGCCGGCCACACCGGCACTCATGTTGATGGCAAAGCGCATGAAGGCATCTCCGGCGCGGCGCGGCTTGCCTGCGCCAACGTCGGAGAAGAACACCGAAGGCTCGCGCCAGGTTTCATTCACGTTTGCAATGGAATGACGCACGGGTTTGGGAACCGCCCAGATCCAGGCCTTGCCCACCGGGCGCAGGACCTTGTGGTAGGCCCACATCTGGAGGTTGTACATCTTGCGGTTTGCGGGTTCGTAGGGGTCGTTGGCGGCCTTGTAGTCCGCCAGGTCGTCCGGATCCTTCGGCGGCGGGTTGCGCAGCGAGCCACAGGCCCCGAGCGTCAGCAGGGCGAGGGCCCCTGCGAGAGCCCTGCCGCGGCGTGACACACGACGTGAGCGCGTCTCCCGGATTTCGTTTTCGTCCTGCCGAAAGTCCATAACCATCCCCAAAATGCCCTTCCCGGCCCTGCGCTCACGAAGAAGTCACAGGAAAACGGAAATTTTCATAATCCGTTCCCTGCAGGACTCCATGAACCCCGATGGGCCACACGCCATCCGTCGCGGAAAACTGCGGAGGGGCGTAGTCATAACGTATCCTCCGATAGCGTGCATCCCTGTATGTCTGCAAATGCTGGTCGTTTGAAGAGGGCATCTGCTTTAACGATCCAGATGCTCTTCCGTCACTTTCGGGGCTTTGACCCCTCAGGGTTTTTGGGACCACTGTGGCCCCAACTCAACACCCGGGAGGTTTTCAATGTCCAGATTCTTCGGCTCCAGAAGCGCGCTTCTTGCGACTGTCGCGGCCCTCTCCGTGGGTGCCGGTGTGGCACAGGCGCATCCCACCGTTGCAAGCCAGCCCTGGGGCAGCACGCCGGACGGCAAGCCCGTGCGGATCGTGACCCTGAAGAACGGCCTCGGCACGACGGCCCGTATCATCACCTATGGCGGCATCCTCCAGTCCGTCGAGACGCCGGACCGTGAGGGGCATGTCCAGGACGTGGTTCTCGGCTTCGACAACCTGAAGGGTTACACGGTTGACAGCGCGAAGGGCGGCCTGTTCTTCGGCGCCATCATCGGCCGCTATGCCAACCGTCTCGCGGGCGGTAATTTCCCCGTTGAAGGCAAGATCTATCACACGGATGTGACGGCCCCGCCGAATGCCCTGCATGGCGGCAAAAAGGGCTTCGACAAGAACGTCTGGACGATCGAAAAGACCGGCACCAATGCCAGCGGCGCGTATCTGACGCTCAAGCTGGTCAGCCCGGACGGTGACCAGGGCTTCCCCGGCAAGCTGACGACACATGTGACCTATACGCTCGGCACGGATAATGCCCTGTCGCTGCATTATGTCGCCACGACCGACGCGCCGACGGTTCTGAACCTGACGAACCACAGCTACTGGAACCTGAACGGCGAAGGCTCGGGCTCCATTGAGCCGGAAGTGCTCCAGATCAACGCCGATGGCTTCACGCCGACGGACGCAACGTCCATTCCGACCGGTCAGATCGCACCTGTTGCCGGCACGCCGCTCGACTTCAGCAAGCCGACCGTCATCGGGGACCGTCTGCGCAGCAACGATCCGCAGATGATGTATGCCCGCGGCTATGACATGAACTGGGTCGTCAACGGGCCTTATGGTCAGGCGCCGCGTCTGGCCGGCAAGGTCTATGATCCGCGTTCGGGCCGCAGCATGGAAATCCTGACGAACCAGCCTGGCCTTCAGGTCTACACGTCCAACTCGCTGGATGGCGGCTATGCCGGTGTGTCCGGTCATGCCTATCGTCAGGGCGACGCGATTGCGTTCGAGGCCGAGCACTATCCCGACAGCCCGAACCACCCGTCTTTCCCGACGACGGAACTGAAGCCGGGCCAGACCTTCGATTACACGACGACGTTCAAATTCTCGAACAAGTAACCCCTCTCAGGGTCCGGGGCGCTGGCTCCGGACCCTGAAATGCACATCAGGCCGGCCGGGGCACGGTTCCCACGATCCGGGCCGGGTTGCCGACCGCGGTGGAATAGGCCGGGATGTCTTCCAGCACCACGGATGCCGCGCCGATCCGGGCATATTCCCCGATAACGAGCCGGCCCAGGACCTTGGCCCCCGATCCGATCATGACGCCGCGGCGTACGATAGGATGACGGTTGCCGGTCAGCTTGCCGGTTCCGCCCAGCGTGACTTCCTGGAACAGTGAGACGTCGTCCTCGACGATGCTGGTCTCGCCAATGACAATCCCCGTTCCATGATCGATGCTCAGCCGCCGTCCGAGACGGGCGGCGGGGTGGATGTCGATGGCGAAGAGTTCGTTGATCCGGCTCTGGAAATGATGCGCCAGATGCTGGCGCCCCTTCGTCCAGAGATGGTGCGAAATCCGGTAGGCCTGAAGTGCCTGCCATCCCTTGAAGAACAGAAACGGCGTGACGAGGTCCGGGCAGGCCGGATCGCGGTCATAGGTCGCGAGAATATCTGCCGCCGCCGCTTCCGCGATGTCGGGCTCGGCGCTCAGGATCGAGGCGACGAGGCGTGTGATCGTCGTCGCGGGAATGGAGCGGTCCGCAAGCTTCGTGCCCAGCAGGGACGCCAGTGCGGACGCAAAATCCGGATGGTCGCCGATATTGGTGGAAAAGACATCCTGGATCAGCGGGTCATGGCAACTGCATGCCTGGGACTGCATGTCCTTCCAGAAGGCCACGAGGTCCGATGATCTGTCGGTAATGGAAGTCTCCTCGGCCGCTCCCGTCATACGCCCATGGCCTTTCGCACGAAGGCCCGGCGTAGGGCAGGGAAGCGCTGGACGCCCGCGATACCGATATCGCGCAGGCGGCGGAGGACGGGATTGTCGTTGCCGAACAGGCGCTCGAGTGCATCCGTCGCGGCAAGCATCGCCATGTTGCCGGGGCGGGTGTTGCGCTGATAGCGGACCAGAAGCTCGCGGCTGCCCATATCCTTGCGGTTCCGGTGGGCCTCGATCAGCAGGTCTGCCAGCGAAATCACGTCCCGGAAGCCGATGTTCAGGCCTTGCCCTGCGATCGGATGGATGCCGTGAGCGGCGTCACCGGCCAGTGCCAGGCGGGGGCCGATATAGCTCTGAGCGTACTGGGCGGAGAGCGGATAAATCCAGCGACGGCCCGTCGGGATGATCTCGCCCAGATCCTCATCCGCCATGCGGGCCTTGATCTCGCGTCCGAAGATTTCGTCCGGCAGGGCATGGAAGCGCTGGGCGCGGCCTTCGCCTTCGGCCCAGACAATGGCGGAGCGGTGCGGGTGCTCGGCCGTGCCAGGCATGGGCAGACGCGCGAACGGACCTTCCGGCAGGAAATGTTCGAGCGCCACGCCGTGATGCGGCTTTTCATGCGCGATGGTCGCGACGATGCCATACTCATTATAGGGGATTTTGGTCAGGCCGATCCGCGCCTGACGACGCAGCGGGGAGCGACGTCCTTCAGCCGCCACGGCGAGCTTTGCCGTCACGGTTCTGCCCGATGCCAGACGGATGGAGACATGATCCGGATGGAACGTGAAGCTCCCCAGATCCGGCGCCCGAACATCAAGGCTGTCATACTGCTTCAGCGTCCGGTTGATCGCCAGCCGAAGGTCCCGCGCCTCCACCATCCAGCCGAAGCTCTGGCCTTCGGGTGCGTCTTCGGGGCCGAAATGCAGCGTCAGCGGGGACGGGGCCTCATGCGGGCGCCCGTCCGCCACGAGGATCTCATGGATCGGCTGGGCCACGTTGGGCAGATTGTCCCAGATCCCGGCATCGGCCAGCATCCGGCGGGAGCCTTCCGCGATGGCATAGGCCCGGCCGTCCAGCGCAGGGTCTTCCATGCCGGGCAGGGCGCTACGGTCGATGAGCAGGACGCGCACGCCCTCTGCCGCCAGACGACACGCCAGCGTGGCACCCACAGGTCCGGCGCCGTTGATGCAGAGGTCGTAATGGGTTTTTTTCATCGTACTCATCTCCCTGCCCCTGTCCTACTCCTGCGGCGGTTTGAGCGGAAGGGGGCGCGCGTTACGACCCGCAGCGCGCCAGCCGCAACTGCAGTAATGCCAGAGCCGCCTGATGAAACAGCCGCTCCGGATGCTCCTGACAGTATTGCGCAAGAAAAATCTGATCTTCCCTGATGAATTCGGGTGTCAGGGGAAACGTCATGACCGATTTGCCGTCCTCGTATCGCATGGCATTCACGGCTGTGATCAGACCAAGATACCACTGGTAGAACATGAGACCGTCCGGTGTTTTGGAGGCTGCCACGGCCTTTGTGAATTTTTCGCAGGGATTGCAGCCAATGCCATAAGTGACCGGTCTCGGAGACGGAGGAGGGGTGCTTTCGTCATGGACGACCAGCTTCCCGTTTTCATCCAGATCATAGCGTTCGCCGTTGTCGCCTATGACGATCGCGTTCAGCTTGCGGCTGATCCGGACCATTTTGATCATCTGGTGTTCGTCCGGATATTTGCAGGTGACGTCGCCTCCGCCCCACACGAAAAACGTACCATGCGGTGCCTCTTCAGGTTTGGGATGGGCCAGCCACTCGGCATCACAGGACGGATACTTCCGGGGTTCCGAGGAGAGGGCGAAGCAGAGTTCGTCATCGCGCTGGATGACGTTAAACCATTCTTCCAGTGTCAGGCTGCAGCCCGGGCGTCCTGTCCAGATGGGGTCGCGGGTAATACTGAGGTCATAACCCATGAGTGTTCCTGAAATCCGCAAACTATAACGTTAAAGAGGGGCGACGGGATGCATAATTTTCGAAGTCAATCATGATGCCGGGAGCGTCTACGTTGAGAAAATTTCACTCAGGCTGCCATTGCTGTGCTTCACTGTCATCCTGTGGGAGAGATTTTTCTTCCGGTAATTTTGCATGATGGCCGGATGGCAGGGAACAATTCATTCCCCCTGATGTTCTGTCCTGCGTCATCATGACCGTTCGCGGAAGAAAGGCCTGAGCCTCTGCCGCACATCTCCCTTTCCTGACGGCGTGCCGGGAAGGGACAGACTTTGAATATGCAGAGGAAAGGGAACCGCACAGCGCATGATCGAACATTCCTACGTCAATTCCATGAGCCGGGTCGGGCATCTCCTGAGCTGGCTTCCCGCTCCGCTGGGTTCGATCCTTCTGCTGCTTCTGGCGGCGGGAATTGCGCTGCTGTTCAGCCGCGTCATTACGGAGGCCCTGCCTCGGCTGCCGGGCCTGCGTCGCATCCAGTTCATTCATGCGATCATCGCGCGCCTGCGAACGACCATCCGCAACTTCCTGATGATTATCGCCGCCAGTGCCGCCCTTCAGGCCACGACCGGCTTCACGTCTTCGACGATGACCTTTCTGGAACAGGCTTTCCTGTGCCTGTTCATCCTCAATCTCGGCTTCGGCATCATCAAGACGTTCCGCCTGCTGACGGACCAGTATCTCAACCGCATCACGGCCAAGGAACACACGGACGACATCACCGCGCGCTCGCACCAGACGCAGATCCGCGTCCTGCGGCGCCTGATCGAGATCTCGTTCGGCGTGCTGACGGTCGCGTCCTCGCTGATGGTCTTCCATTCGGTGCAGAAATTCGGCGTCTCGCTGTTTGCGTCTGCCGGTGCGGCCTCCCTGATCGTCGGTCTGTCCGCCCGTCCGGCCCTGTCGAACCTGATTGCCGGTATCCAGATCGCCGTCACCCAGCCGATCCGCATGGAAGACATGCTGATCCTGAACGGGGACTGGGCCTGGGTTGAGGAAATCAACGCGACCTATGTCGTCCTGCGCACCTGGGACCGCCGCCGCTATATCGTGCCGATTTCGTACTTTCTGGAAAATCCGTTCCAGAACTGGACGCACAGCTCGCCGTCTCTGATCTGTTCGCTGTTCCTGTGGCTGGACTACCAGACGCCGGTCGAGCGCCTGCGGGAAATCTATTTCGAGGAACTCGCCAAGTGCCCTGACTGGGATCAGGACAAGACCTCTATCGGCTGCCAGATCGCGGATACCAACGCGCAGGTCATTTCCATCCGTCTGATCGCGGGGGCGGCCGATGCGAACGGGATGTGGAATCTGGGCTGCGATATCCGCGAGCGCATGCTGCGGCGTCTCCGCACGGAAATGCCGGAATGTCTGCCCCGTGGCCGCACCGCCATCGTCTCCGGGACGCCGGACCAGAGCCCCTGGCCGGACAATCTGGTCGCCCCGCCGGTCAATCGCCCGCAGGATGGCCCCTATCGCGGCCCGGACATGCCGGCTTCTCCGCCCGCAGCGATGCCCGGACGGTCCTGAGGAGAAGCGTTTGGGCAACAGGCTCATTCGTTCAGGGAAAATTCACTGAAAACGGCACGGGCGGACTGCCAATATCATTATGAGACTGGCATGATCTGGGGCATACTCTGATACAGATTGCCAGACCGCAACGAGGATATGCCGTTCGTGAAGCTCGTTACTGCCATCATCAAACCGTTCAAGCTTGATGACGTCCGCGAAGCCCTGACCCCGCTTGGGGTGCAGGGTCTCACTGTTACCGAGGTCAAGGGTTTTGGCCGCCAGAAAGGCCAGACGGAGATCTATCGCGGCGCCGAGTATCACGTCAGCTTCCTGCCCAAGCTCAAGATCGAGGTCGCCGTTTCCGACACGATCGCCGAGGACGTGATTGAGGCCATCATGACCGCAGCCCGCACCGGCAAGATCGGTGACGGCAAGATCATGGTCTCCAGCCTCGACCAGCTCATCCGCATCCGTACGGGAGAAACCGGCGAGGGCGCTCTCTGATGGCCGCCCCTGCGCTGAGGCGCTCCGTACTTTCCCTTGCAGCCGGTGCCGTCGCGCTGCCCGCCATCGCGCATGCCGCTCCGGCCGCTGCCCCCATTGATACGGGTGACACGGCCTGGATGCTCGTCAGCACGGCCTTTGTCCTGATGATGACCATCCCGGGTCTGGCGCTGTTCTATGGCGGCATGGTCCGCAAGAAGAACGTGCTGGCGACGCTGATCCAGTCCTTCATGATCTGCTGCATCGGCAGTCTGGTCTGGATGGTCGCCGGGTATAGTCTGGCGTTCTCGACAGGATCGCCCTGGATCGGGGATCTGTCGCGCGTCCTGCTGCGGGGGGTTGCGGACAACTTCCATGAGGGCGTTGATTCCGCTTTCACGCTCGGTGCCGGAACCCCTGCTGCCGTCACGATGACGATCCCCGAGAGCGTCTTCATGATGTTCCAGATGACGTTCGCCGTCATTACCCCGGCCCTCATCACGGGTGCCTATGCCGAGCGCATGAAGTTCTCTTCCATGTGCCTCTTTACGGTGGCCTGGCTTCTGCTGGTCTACGCGCCGGTCGCGCACTGGGTCTGGAGCCCGACCGGCTGGGTCGCGGGGCTTGGTGCGGTGGATTTCGCTGGTGGCACGGTCGTGCACATCAATTCCGGTGTGGCCGGTCTGGTCTGCGCGATCATTCTGGGACGCCGCAAGGGGTTCGGCACGGAAGACCTGTCTCCGTTCAACCTGACCTACGCCATTATCGGTGCGTCGCTGCTCTGGGTTGGCTGGTTCGGCTTCAATGCGGGTTCCGCGCTGGGCGCCAACGGCCGTGCGGGCATGGCCATGCTGACGACGCAGGTCGCTGCCGCTGCGGGTGGTGTGGCTTGGATGGTCGTCGAATGGGCGCGCACGGGCAAGCCAACGGCCCTGGGGATCATCTCGGGTGCGGTGGCCGGTCTGGTCGCCATCACGCCGGCCGCAGGGTTCGTTCTGCCGGGTAGCGCGGTTCTCATTGGTCTGATCGCTGGTGCGGGATGCTTCTGGAGCGCCACCTGGCTCAAGCACCGCTTCAATTATGATGACAGCCTCGATGCGTTCGGCGTCCACGGCACCGGCGGCATCATCGGCGCCATCCTGACAGGCGCGTTTGCCTATGGCCCGCTTTCGGCCACGGCGTCCAACCCGGAAGGGACGGTCGCCAGTGTCCATCAGGTCGTGGCGCAGGCCGAGGCCGTGGGTGTGACGGTGGTCTGGTGTGTTATCATGACGACGCTGATCCTGAAGGTTCTGGATCTGGTGATGGGCCTGCGGGTCTCGCCGGAAGAGGAGCTTGAAGGTCTCGATATGGTTCTGCATGGTGAGCGCATCAACTGACTGCAGTCATCCGGCAGTAAAACGCGTGGGAGGCTGCGGTCTCCCGCTGATTTCAGAATGAAGGTTCTTTCTGCATGACATTTACAAAAGTCTTTTCGGGTCTGTCACTTGCAGCTCTTCTGGCCGCTGGTCTGAGCGTTGCTCCCGCCCATGCGCTGACCGCCAAGGACTGCCATGCCGCATTCAAGACCGCCAAGCAGAACGGCTCCTTGAACGGCCAGTCCTACAAGGCGTTCAAGGCCGCAAGCTGTGGTGACACGTCCAACGCTGCTGCCCCGGCGGCCGCATCCGGCGCAACCCCGACGACCACGGCAACGCCTGCGGCTCCCGCAACGGCTGCAGGGCCGGATTCCTCTCCGGCAGGGACAAAAGCGCCGATCGCTCCAAAAGCTTCCGTTGCGTCTTCGGGCAACGTCGTGTTCCCGACGGCCATCTCGCCGGAGTTCAGCAAGCTCTCTGCCGGCAAGGCCCGTCAGAAGACCTGCGTGGCCCAGTATAACGCCAACAAGGCGAATGGCGGCAACGGTTCGCTGAAATGGATCCAGAAGGGTGGTGGCTACTGGTCGGAGTGCAATTCGCGCCTCAAGGGTGAATGAGCACCGCTTTCCAAAAAAGGCTCCTTCCTTTGGGAAGGGGCCTTTTTTTATTTGATCATATGTCTCATAAGCACGGCTGTTTTGGGGGGCGGAAAGCCCGCTAGCGGCATTGGGCGATCAGAAGCAGACTCATCATTGAGACCCTCCTGATCATAAAGGGCTAAAGGAAGGCTTCATCACCCTTTCTGCTCCCTCCCGATCAGTTCCAGGCCCTCTTCATATGTCGTGACAGAAAACTCCGGAAAATGACGCTTGAATTTCGTTGAATCAAAAAGATTGTCCTGTTCATAACGCGGGAGCAGTTCCCTGATCTCCCGGACCTGCTTTGAAAAAATGCCTGCGATGATCAGCGGCCACTTTCCGATGACCGAATAGGAAGGCGTCCCTCCGAAAGCTCTGCTCGCCATGGCGACAAATGTCTTATAGGTCGGCCGCTCATCACAGCATGGGAGATGCCAGGTCTGCCCGAAAGCAGCCGGTGTATTGCCCAGGATTGCCAGCGCACGGCTCGCATCCGGCGTCCAGATGAGGGTGCGGCGCGTATCGTCACGGACAGGAACCAGAGGCCTTTTGCCGGCTTTCAGCCTGTCGATAATCAGGGCATTGGTGAAGCTCTGTGTTTTTCCCGGGCCATAGAATTCCGGTGCGCGGGCGATGAGCACGGGAATGTCTCCCCGCGCCATTTCTTCCAGAACCATGGAGGCCATCGCAGCGCGGACCCGGCCTTTCCGGCCAACGGGAGCGAAGCGGGTTTCCTCCGTCTGAAGCTGGCTGTCCTGCGGATACATGTAGGTATTGTCGAAATAGGCAAAGCTGGCGCCAGCAGTCCGGCAGGCCTGCAAAGCATTCTTCAGCATGACGGGAAACCGGTCTTCCCAGAGTTTGCTGTCCGGAGGCAGACCGGCTGTAAAATAGACGATGTCGCTGCCTTTCACCGCTTCGGTTGTCTGTCGGACGTCCATCAGGTCCGCAGCCATAACAGCATCGTCTTCATTGACCTTGCGGGGGGTGCGGCTCACAAGACGCAGGTCACGCGTATGGTAATGATGCAGGCTCCGCGCCAGTTCGGTGGCGATCTGACCGTTTGCGCCAAGAATTGTCTGCATATGTCTTAGCCTCTGCGTTGTCTGACAGATGAGGGACATGCAGCTTAACGTTCGAGTCAGATTTAAGGTCAAACAGGAGATTGACCTTCAGCCAGGCTCGAACGTTACAGGATGGGTGTTTGAGTACCCTGCCACATGAAAGGGAACCGTCATGAACCGCCGTATCCTTCACGTTGCCACCAACGTCGCCCATTTCGACAATCCTGCTCATCCTACCGGATTGTGGCTGTCGGAACTGACCCATGCCTGGGATGTGTTTGCTGCCAAGGGGTTTGAACAGCACATTGTCAGCCCTCGGGGCGGGAAGGTTCCGCTCGAGCCCAAGGCTTTGAAGTGGCCCATGTGCGATCAGTCGGCCAGGGCCTGGCTGAACGATCCGGCAAGAATGGCTTTACTGGACTCTACGCAAAGTCCTGATGACGTTCGGCCCGGGAATTATGATGCGATCTACTTCACTGGCGGCCATGGCGTGATGTGGGACTTTCCGGACAGTGAAGGTCTTCAGGCCATTACCGGGGAGATCTGGGAAAAGGGTGGCGTCGTATCCGCTGTCTGTCATGGATATTGCGGGCTTCTGAATACTCGCTGTGCAGACGGTTCTTTTCTGGTCTCCGGTCGAAAGATCACCGGTTTTTCATGGACCGAGGAGAAACTGGCAGGTGTTGCGCGCGAAGTTCCTTATAATGCGGAAGCACAGGTGAAGGCACGGGGTGCGATTTACGAAAAGGCACTCCTGCCATTCATGTCCCATGTCGTGAGCGATGGTCGACTGGTAACAGGACAGAACCCCTTTTCCGCCAGGGCGACGGCAAGGAAAGTCGTGGCGCTTCTGGATGGAGCCTAACGGGATGCCGTCTTTTTACGGCGGCCAGGGCTTATCGACTGACGGCGGTCCTTCGTATCCAGAAGGCGGATATCGCCTGACGTGACGTCGAGAGCTTCGGGGTGCTCCGCAAGCATGTTCGTCAGGACACGATGCGCATTGGCAGCACAGTCCATGTCGTCGGGCCGCTCCTGAATATCCTCAATCAGACGGAGCAGATGCGCTCTGCTTTGGGCCAGGCGCGCCTGCAGCGCTTCGATATCCGCAATCTTGCGGGTCAGGGCCTCCATCAGCGCAGCATGATCCCAGTGTGTCAGATCAGAGGGCAGCAGTGTGCGGATTTCGTCCAATGTAAACCCGGCCCGCTGCGCCGTTGTGATAAGACCAAGGATCATCACGGCCTGCGGCGGATAGGTCCTGTATCCGTTGGGACGACGCTCGACCGTCTTCAGGAGGCCAATCTGCTCATAGAAGCGGATGCGCGAGGGCGTAAGTCCGCTTTGCTGTGCCAGTTCTCCAATCTTCATGATTTACCCCCCGTCATGAACGCAGCTTGACCTTAAAGTTAGCTTCAAGGTTAGGCTCTGACCAGTATCCCGTTCTTGATCAGCCAGGAGGCATATCATGTCCTTTGTCACCACATCTGACGGTGTAGAGATTTTCTATAAGGACTGGGGCTCGAAGGATGCCCAGCCGATTGTGTTCCATCATGGCTGGCCGCTGAGTGCCGATGACTGGGACGCGCAGATGCTGTTCTTCCTGAGCAAGGGATTTCGCGTCATCGCGCATGACCGTCGCGGTCACGGACGGTCGGCACAGGTGAGTGACGGTCATGACATGGACCATTACGCAGCCGACGCGTCGGCCGTTGTGGAACATCTCGATCTGAAGAATGCCATCCATATCGGGCATTCGACAGGCGGCGGACAGGTTGCCCGCTATGTCGCGAAATATGGTCAACCTCAGGGGCGTGTTGCCAAAGCTGTGCTCATCAGCGCAGTGCCGCCCCTAATGGTTCAGACGGACCGAAGTCCGGAGGGTGCTCCAATCGAAGTTCTTGATGGATTGCGGGCCGGACTGGCAGCCAATCGGGCACAGTTCTTTCTCGATGTTCCCACAGGACCATTCTACGGTTTTAACCGCTCTGGTGCTGAGGTTTCCGAAGGCACGATCCGCAACTGGTGGCGTCAGGGAATGATGGGCAGCGCCAAGGCCCATTACGAGGGTATCCGGGCCTTCTCCGAAACGGATCAGACCGAGGATCTGAAGGCTATCACAGTGCCGGTGCTTGTGCTGCAGGGCGATGATGATCAGGTCGTGCCTTACCAGAACGCGGCGGTCCTGCAGGACAGGCTGCTTCAGAATAGCACGCTGAAAATCTATTCCGGTTATCCGCATGGCATGCACACGACACATGCAGACGTCATCAATGCCGATATTCTGGCGTTTATCACCCGATAAAGCCTGTACCTCAGGCAGGTGAAGACTTTGTGGCTTTACCTGCCTGATGACCGTTGGGAAACTTTCCCGGCATGGTCGGCATTTACCGGAAGAAGAGCTGCTGCGTGGCGTAGGACAGCCAGATTTCGTGATGGGCGAACCAGTCCGAGCCCAGCAGCATGTCTGCCTGATCGTGAACCGGGGCGACTGTCAGGACCGGTCGTGTCCAGACGGTCCCTCCCAGTTCAAGGCGCCCGAAATGGTGCCAGTGGTACTCGCGCTCCTTCATGTCCACGCCCGCTGTCAGGCCACCCGGGTCGAGCGCGAACTGGTCGTCGGTCAGGCCTAGCCGATGGGCGAAATCCGTACTCACGATATGTGAGCGCGCGCCGCTGTCCAGAAGAGCCGTGCCTCCCAGGCCGTCCAGCGTAAAGGCCACGGTCAGGCGTCCGGATTGCCGGTGTACGGGCGTGGTCGTCCAGTGCCCGGCCCAGGCGGGAGGCTGCTGACACAGACGCGAGCCCAGGCGGATGGTCCATAAAGTCAGGCGCTGATGCGGGACATCGAATTCCAGATCGTAATCCGCCAGCACATCCGCGCCGAGCAGGCCCAGAACGGGGGGCGTGATCATGGGCGAACCCGGCAACATCCCGACGGCCATTGTTCCGGGGCCAAGGGGAAGCTCCGCCGCAGGGTGTGTGCCAAGCCGGAGATCCTGAATCCGGACGTTCGGTACCAGGCGCGGGCTGCCATTGGGGCCCTGCATCATGGTGCGGTGTTCGGGATCGGTCGGCAGGCGCAGGGCGGCAACTCCGGCCGGCGTTATGAGGCTGCCTTCGGAGCCCGTATCCACGATCATCGAGGCCGCCCGCCCGTTCACCGTCACGGACACGCTCAGATACCCCCCGTCATCGCGAAGCGGCAGCACGACGGCGCGGCTTATCTCGCAGACAGGGGCGGCATGAACCGCTGTCGCGTATAGCGCCATGCCCAGGATCAGGGCGGCTGGCAGAAGGCGTCTCATGACTCCTGACCCGCCCGCGGGTGGGCTTTGCGCCAGACATCCAGCAGGTGCTTCTCGTCCGCCAGCGTATAGGCCTGCGTGGTGGAGAGGCTGGCATGGCCCATCAGTTCCTGAATGGTGCGCAGATCGGCCCCGCCTTCCATCAGATGCGTCGCGAAGGAATGGCGCAGGGCATGGGGCGTTGCGGAATCGGGCAGGCCTTCGCCCTTGCGCCAGGTCCGCATGGCGCGCTGGGCCACGCCGGGATTGAGACGGCCGCCACGCACCCCGCAGAACAGGGGCGCATCAGGCGTCGGAGAGGGATGGGCCGCTTTCCAGCTTTCCAGCGCCTCGATCACAGCCGGAAGCAGGGGCACGAGCCGTTCCTTGCCCCCCTTGCCGACGACCCGGAGCATGTTGTGCCCTGCATTGGTCAGATCGCGGATGTCGAGCGAGAGCGCCTCGCCGATCCGCAGCCCGGTGCCATAGAGCAGCGTGAATAGCGCGCGGTCCCGCAAGGCCGCCAGACTGGTTTCGGCATCATCGGAAATGCCTTCTGCCGCCGCCCGGGCAGCGTCTTCCCCGAGAGGGCGGGGCAGGCGCTTTTTCGTGCGCGGCGTGGCGAGCAGTGAGGGGGCGGGATTGGAGAGATCGTGCCGCAGGCCCAGATACCGGAAGAACGACCGCAATGCGGAGACATGCCGCGCACGCGAGCGTGCCCGCGAGTCGGCGCTGGTAGTGCGGCGGGTGGGCTGTTCGCTGCGGGCCGTTTCATGGGCGAGCCAGGCCCGCAGGTCCGCCAGCGAGAGTTTCCCCAGGTCCGCCAGCGTCACCTCGGCGCCCAGATGCTGCTGGAAAAACGTCAGCGCCAGCAGGATGTCGTGCCGGTAGGCTTCGACCGTGCGTGGGCTCGAACGCCTCTCGTGAGTCAGCCATTCGGTCCAGTCCCGCAGGGCATCGAGCGCCATTAATGTGGCCGTCATGGCATTTCGGAGCGTGGGAGGTTAGATACGGTCATGGCATCCAGCAGCCTATCCAAGCCTGATCCCCGGCGAAAGCCACCTTCCACCGGAACGCGCGTTTCGGTGCTCGTGCCGCTGCCGTTTCCGGGGCCGCTCGATTACCTCGCGCCCATGCCGCTTGAGCCCGGAGACCTCGTCACGGTCCCGCTGGGCCGGCGGGAAACCGTGGGCTGTGTCTGGGAGACCGATCGCACCCTGCCGGCCGATTTTGCGTTGCCGGTCGGTCGTGAAGTTCCGCTTGCGCGTCTGCGTCCCGTGGCGGGAAAGCTGGATGTTCGTCCTCTTCCGCAGAGCCTGCGCCGCTTCATCGACTGGGTCGCGGCCTATACGCTCACCCCGCCGGGCCTGGTGCTGGCGATGGCGACGCGTATCCATCTGAAGGACGCGCCCAAACCCGCTCTGGGCTGGGTGCGGACGGAGATGCCCGAAGGCGATCTGCGCATCACGCCAGCCCGTCGCTCGGTGCTCAATTTTGCCTCGTCCACGCCCATGACGACTGCCGAACTGGGCTCCCGAAGCGGGGCAAGTGCTGCCGTGATCCGTGGGCTGGCCAGTGCTGGCCTGCTGCGCGAGGCCGTCATCGCCGTGGCCGCCCCGTTCGCAACGCCGGACCCGAGCCATGGCGCGCCAAAGCTCTCCGAAGAACAGGCCGAAGTCGCGCAGGAACTCTGCGGGCCTGTCGAGGCGGGTCGGTTTCAGGTCACGCTGCTGGAAGGGGTGACCGGATCAGGCAAGACGGAGGTTTATTTCGAGGCCGTGGCGGCCTGTCTGGCCAAAGGGAAGCAGGTTCTGGTCCTGCTGCCCGAAATCGCGCTGTCCGCCCAGTGGACGGACCGCTTCATCCGCCGCTTCGGCGCAGAACCCGCTGTCTGGCATTCCGATCTCGGGGCCAAAAGGCGGCGCGAGACATGGCGTGCGGTGGCGGAAGGGAGTGCCCGCGTCGTGGTGGGTGCCCGCTCGGCGCTGTTCCTGCCGTTTTCCGATCTGGGCCTCGTCGTGGTGGACGAGGAGCATGAAAGCGCCTTCAAGCAGGAAGAGGGCGTCATGTATCACGGCCGGGACATGGCGGTCGTCCGCGCCCGTCTGGCGGATGCGCCGGCCATTCTCGTCTCCGCCACGCCGTCGCTCGAAACACTCGCGAATGTGGAAAGCGGCCGCTACCGGCATGAACTCCTGACCGCGCGGCATGGTGGGGCGACCCTGCCGGATGTCTCACTGGTGGATATGCGGGCCGATCCGCCGGAGCGGGGTCTGTTCCTGTCTCCGAAGCTCTGCACCGCCATCGACGAGACGCTGGAGAAGGGGGAGCAGGCCATGCTGTTCCTCAACCGGCGCGGCTATGCGCCTCTGACGCTCTGCCGGGCATGCGGGCACCGGATGCAGTGCCCGAACTGTTCGGCGTGGCTGGTGGAGCATCGGGCGCGCGGCATCCTGACCTGCCATCACTGTGGCCATACCGAGCGGATTCCGAAGGACTGTCCGGAATGTCACGCCGAGAACTCGCTTGTGCCCATCGGACCGGGGATCGAGCGCATTACCGAAGAAGCGAAGCTGCGATTCCCGGACGCGAAACTGCTGGTGATGTCCTCTGATACGCTCGGCTCTCCGGCGGCCACGGCAGAAGCCGTCCGGAAGATTTCGGACGGGGAGGTCAATCTCATCATAGGCACGCAGATCGTTGCCAAGGGCTGGCATTTCCCCAAGCTGACGCTTGTGGGCGTCGTCGATGCCGATCTGGGGCTGGGCGGCGGGGATCTGCGGGCGGCGGAGCGGACGGTGCAGCTTCTGCATCAGGTCGCGGGTCGCGCAGGCCGTGCCGAGCATCGCGGCCGCGTGCTGCTTCAGAGCTATGTGGGCGAGCATCCGGTCATGACGGCGCTGGTGTCCAACGATTTCCAGACGTTCATGGAACAGGAAGCCGAGCAGAGACGCCCCTCTTTCTGGCCGCCGTACGGACGGTTGGCCGCCCTGATCGTCAGTGCCCCGAGTGCCGAAGCCGCGGACGCGCTGGCGCGGGAGATCGCGCTCTCTGCGCCGGAGCGGGAAGGGGTGCAGGTTCTGGGACCGGCTCCGGCGCCGCTCGCCGTCCTGCGCGGACGGCATCGCAGGCGCCTGCTGCTACGGACAATGCGGGGCATCGCCGTGCAACCGATCCTGCGTCAGTGGCTTGGGGATATCAAACCCACCGGCGGAGCAAAGGTCGATATCGATATCGACCCCATTTCCTTCCTCTAGAGCTGGAAAATCAGTCCTTGCGCTTGCGGAAGAACTCAACCGTGGCGGTTACGACCGCAATGACGGCCAGGATCTGCTGAAAATACGGACGGAAGCGCTTGGGCCCGAAGGTTGCCATGGCCGTCATGCCGGCAAGGCCGATTTCGCGAGCGCGCGTGGCCTTCTGGCAGCAGGTCTTCATCTTGGAGCAGCAGCTCTTCTTGGCTTCGGCCTGAGGGATAGCGGTTGCATGGGCGGGGGACTGCTTGGTCATATAAAATCTCCTGAAAAAAGGAATCAGGGGATGAACACGCGGCAATACAAGGGGTTGCCAGAGCAACAGGTGGGCAGCACCGGCAGGAGCGTCAGTCCTGCTGGCCGTCCCGGGCCTGTTCCAGTGTCTTGAGTTGCTTGTCGGAATCGGGCGATTTCGGATTCAGCAGCAGCATCTGATGGAAGGCCTTAAGGGCGGCCTCGGGCTCATGCCGCTCATGTTCCGCTTCCGCGAGCATGCCCCAGGCCGTTGGATCACCGGGATCAGCCTGAAGCTCGACGCCCAGATCGGCGATGGCCCCGTTGCTGTCACCCGCAGCCAGCCGGATGGCGGCGCGCTGGCGGTAAAGCACGGACTGGTCAGGCTGGATCGTGATTGCGGCCGTCAGATCATCCTGCGCCTGCTGGAAATCATGTTTCTCCAGCGCATCATGCGAATCGCTGATGAGCATCTGCACGCTGCCGGTCAGAGCGCGGCTGCGGAGGGCTTCGGCACGTTCGGAAATTTCGCCGGCCTGCTTTTCATTCCCCGCCATGGCGAGAGCCTTTTCCGCATCCACAAGGCGGTCATGGAGCGTTTTGCGTGGCGGACGGGGGGAGGAAGCAGGGGCCGTGGCCTTTGCGGTTCCCGCCTGGGAGCCGGGAAGGGCAGGCTGTGCAGCAGAAGGCGCTGCGGGGCCGGACGCGGCAGGATCTGCGGCGCGTGCGGCCTGAACGGGCAGAAAAGTCAGGGCCGGGCTACAAAGCAGAACGGCGCCAGCCATCAGCCAGCGCCGCCCGTCCGTCATCCGGCAGACCAAGGGGTTCAGCCCTGGCGAGCCTTCATGCGCGGGTTCTTCTTGTTGATGATGTAAACGCGGCCGCGGCGGCGGACAACGCGGCAGTCCTTGTCGCGGACCTTGGCGGACTTCAGGCTGTTGCGGATCTTCATGGTGACAGGCTCTCGACGGGTAAGGCCCTTGCGGACCGGACAGCGGGCCGGAACGCCCGCGAAAGAATGGCCCCGATTACCCATCCCGCCCTGCAGAGTCAAGCTGGCAAGCCATGCAGGCGGCGGAATTCCTCGCTGCGGCCTGTTTGCAACAACCTGCAACAGCCTCGTTCAGGGTCTTTGTCCGGTCCGGATTTTCTCCTAACGTAAGAGTCATGATCAAGCGCCATTCCCGTCCCGCCCTGCTGCTGGCTCTTCTTCCTCTCGCCGTCGCCCTCGCCAGCCCTGTCGCGGCCCGGGCCGATGATGGCGAGGCCAAGACCAATGACGACGATCCCACGATCAACCAGCAGGGTTTTGCCATCAACAAGATCCTCCGGGTGCTGCAGACCAACCCGGACGCGGCGGGCGACTCCTGCATCAACGCGCTCAAGGAGATGCACCAGGCGCAGACGGCGCTGAGCAAGGAAGAAGGCATCGATCCCGAACACAATCAGGATATCGGCGTTGCGCGTGACGTTCTTTCCTCGGAAATGGAGGATGTCACGAATATGTGTGGTGCCGATGCCCGAACCTATTGCCGCACGGCCACATCCCATCCGGATCCCAAGCTGACTGCGGCCTGCAACGCCCTCCCGCCCGAGGAAGACTAGTCTCCCGGACGGCGCAGATGCGAAAACGCCGTCTGTCAAAACGTGTCCAGAGGATTCGAGGACTAACTTTTCCGGGCAAGCGCTCCTAAGGTTGGTAGTCTGATTCTGGTAATGAGGGCCGTGGGACTGTTTCTGATGAAGTCTGTGCCGGGTAAGGGGTATCGCTCTTGACCGCGGCACTACAGTCAGTTCTTCGCCCGGGGTGGCTCCAGTTCAGTCTCAGGACCTGGTTTGCACTTGTCCTGGCGCTTGGAACAGCCTTCTGGTCGCAGCTTGACTCTCCGGCCAGTGCAGGCGTGACCGTCATGATCCTGGCGCAGCCCCTGCGTGGTCAGGCGCTGTCCAAGGCGTTCTACCGCCTTGCCGGCACCGTGCTGGGCGTCAGCGTCTCCATCATTCTCGTCGCGATGTTCAATGAGGAGCGCGCCCTCTCGCTGGGGGGCGCAGCCCTCTGGATTTCAGCCTGTGCCTTCGTAGGCTCTCTGGAGCGCGACTTCCGGTCCTATGGGGCGCTTCTGGCAGGCTATACGGTCGCGCTGGTGGCCATTCCCACGATGGATGACCCGCAGAACATCTATCCCGTCAGCATCGCGCGCGCCTCTGACATCGCCATCGGCGTCGCGTCCATCGCCGTAGTGAACATTCTCTCGGGCTCTCCGGAAGCCTGGCGCAGACTGTCCACGGCCATGGAGACGCTGTCCCATCGCGTGCGGCAGACCGGCAAGTCCGCCATCATGGGCGAGCCGATCGCAACGCCGGAAGAGATGATCGGGCTGAGCGGTGAGATCCTCGCGCTCATGACCCAGATTTCCTATGCGCGGACCGAAGTCGAGCGCGGACGCCTGCGGATGGCGGGTGCGAGGCTCGGCATCATCGGCATGCTGACGGTTCTGACTACAAGTCGTGCCATCGCGTGGCTTCTGGAAACGGGGGGCATTTCCGACATCCTGATCCGTCACGTCCGGGCCTGGCACGAGCGCTCCGAGGACGGCACGACCCGTCTTGAGACGATGGATACGATTCTGGACGGCATCCGCAAGGAAGACCCGGATTTCGTCCCTTCGGCGCGGGAAGCCTGGTTTTTCGAGCGCTGCTCGACGCTGCTCAGTAACCGTCTGCATATCCGCACCGGCATGAACACGCTCCTGCGCGCCACACCGGCGGGCGATGCGCTCAAACTGGCCCATCTCGAGAGCAATCCGGACTATGTGACGGCATTCATCAATGCGATGCGCGTCCTGCTGGGCTTCAGTGTCGCCTCCGCGCTCTGCCTTGCGTCCAGCATTCCGGCTTCCGTTACGGCCCTCTCGCAGACGGCGTTGGTCCTGACGCTGGCGTCCACGGCCATTGACACGGCCCAGTTCGGCAAGGGCGCGATCATCGGCATGCCCGCGGGCATTCTCGTGGCGGCGTGGCTGGACTTCATGATTCTGCCCCATGTTGAAAGCATGCTGGGTTTGGCGCTGGTGCTTCTGCCGCAGACCATCATTTCCTGCCTGCTGCTGATGAATCCCAAAACGAGCGCCATCGGCTTCAATTACGGCGTGTTCTTTCTGGTGTTCATCGGGCTCGGCAATCACCACAATTACGACCCCCTGGCCTTCATCACCCGCAACACCTTCTATGCGATGGCGGCCGTGCTCTCCTTCGTGCTGCTGGTCCTGCTCTGGCCCCCCACGGCGCGGCGGCACCGGTTCCGGCTGGCGGTTTCCATCGCCTATGATCTGGAGACGCAACTCGCCGGGCATGGCGAGCGCATGGGGCCGCCACTTCTCAGCCGGAAATACGAACGCCTCAGCCAGTTCCTGATGTGGACGGACCGGATGCATGATCCCGGCCTGCGCTCCCGGCGTGTCTTCAACCGCTTCGTGGCCCTGGAGGACTTTTCCAGCACCATCGCCCGTGTCCGGCATTATCTGGATCAGGCAGGGCATCTTCATGGCCTCAGGCCTATGGTCCGTCATGTCCGTCGCCTGTTGGCCCACGACAGGCTCGGCCTTCTGGAAGCCGAAATTCCCGAACTTCAGGCCATGTTTTTCGAGCGTCTGTCCGACGGTATCCGCGAAGAGCAGTCCATGATCATCAACTGTATTGGTGGTCTTGAAGCCGTGCGGACCATGGTGCGCCTGAACCGTTCCGCCGTGCATCATTATGGAATAGGACGCAAACGATGGTGATGACACAGGTTGTCGATCTCGATGGCGTGCTGGTTTCGGCGTTCGTCATCAATCTGGCGCTGGCGCTTCTGACGCTGGCCATCCTGCGCTGGATCATGGGCTGGTTCGATCTGTGGCGTTTCGTCTGGGATCCGCCACTGGCCCAGTTCGGCATCCTGATCTGCCTGATCGGTATCTACACACTGATCCTCTGACCCCTTTATCCCCGCTTCGAATTCCTTTTTCCGAAACCAAGGTGACCGTCCCGTGCTTGCCAGTGCCCATCGCCTGATCCGCTTGACCATCACGCTCTGCATTCTCGTGGTGGCGGCTCTCGTGGTCGTCATTCTGTGGGATTACTACACGGCCTCTCCCTGGACCCGGAACGGACAGGTCCGTGCACAGGTCGCCAATATCGCGCCCCGTGTGTCGGGACAGATCCTCGACGTGCGGGTGAAGGACAACCAGTTCGTCCACAAGGGGGACGTGCTTTACGTCATTGATCCGTTCGACTTCAAGGTGGCGCTCGATACTGCCAAAGCGCGTGTGGCCGAACGCAAGGCCGATCTGGAATTCCGTGTCGTTCAGGCCCAGTGGCGCAAGGCCATTCCCGGCACCGCCGTCTCCGTTGAGGAAAAGCGGCAGTATGAAGCTCTGTCTCAGCAGATGCAGGCCCAGTACGATGCGGCGCAGGCCGCCGAGCGTCAGGCCGCGATCAATCTGGAGCGAACGGAAGTCCGCAGTTCCATCGACGGCATCGTGACCAACCTCATCATGCGTCCCGGTGACTTTGCAACGGCCGGTGTGGTCAACATCCACATCATCGACACCAGTTCCTACTGGGTGGACGGCTATTTCGAGGAAACCAAGGTTCATGACCTCGACGAGGGCGATCTCGTCCGCATGGATCTGATGGGCTATCACGACCCGCTTTTCGGCCATGTCGAGAGCATCACCCGCGGTATCGCCAGCAACAACGCGCTGGTGAACAAGCAGGGCCTGCCGGAAGTGGACCCGGTCTATACTTGGGTGCGTCTGGCGCAGCGTATCCCGGTCCGCGTAAAGATCGACAAGATCCCCGATGACCTGACGCTCGCTGCCGGCATGACAGCCACCGTGACCGTCGTGTCAGAAGAGGGCAACCGCCGTCACCGCTCCACCCACGCCGCCTTCCAGCACTTCGGCGACGACATCCGCCATCTGTTCGGCCACAGATAAGGATTTTAAAATAAAAGTTTTTGGTGAAGCTTTTTTCAAAAAGCTTTGAGGCTCTCCGCCTTTTTGGAAAAAGGCGGAACCCAAAAACTTTTATTTGTGGCTTTTCCTTTCGGCCATCGTCCCATTTATGACTACGTCCGCTTACGCCTCATAAGAGACGTCGTGACGACATTTTAGTCATCAGAAAGCAGACATTCCTAGAATTCATATTTGTTATTGACATTTAATTTCGGGGTATGGAAAGTTACTGAACCTAATATGTGTTACGAAAATGGGATTAAATATTTATGTCTAAAGGCGACTTATTTGAGCGGAAAGTTAGGGAATTTTCAGCTGTACGGTTTAGTTTGCCATTTCGACAAGAGCATCTAGCGGGAATTAATTTTGATTGCGTAGCAAGCCGGCGAGATGATTATAAAATTATTATTGAGGCAACTGTAAATCATACTTTAGAGAAAATTAGAGGCGATGTAGCTCGGCTTCAGATTGTAAAGCAAAAACTATTAGGGGAAGGGGTTTTTGCTGAGGTTTATATAATTTTAGAAAAAGAGCCTACAACTTCTATGATAGAATCGGCTAGAGCCGCTAGAATCGAAATAACTTCGTTCGAAATATTTTATAGAAATTGGTATGATTCCTCATCTTATGTTGCGGCACGGCTCCAACGGTCTTTTGGAAGTGCTATCAATGAAACGCAAGAGGGTCCGGATACTCGACCTTACGTTCCGGTATTTTTCGACGACCGAAGTGGACATCGTTACAAACTTGAGGACTTAGTTACCAGAATTCAGCATGGTGCTAGAATAGTAATGATCGGCGATTTTGGAACTGGGAAAAGTCGCTGTATTCAAGAATTATTTTCAAAGCTCATTCCAAAGAATGCCACGGAAAAATCTCCCATATCAATAGATCTGCGAACAATGTGGGGCACTCAAAGCGCAGAAGAACTAATTTATCGTCACTATTCAATGCTCCAACTTGACGGAATGAAGGAACGGGCGGTTGAGGCCCTTCACAAGGGTGATTTATTTCTTTTGCTTGATGGATTTGATGAACTAGCAATACAAGAGTGGGGTAGTGAGCCAGATGCGATTGCAAAATCTCGCGCACGTACAATGGAACCAATTCGAGACATATTAAATAGAACAAAATCTGGGGCAATAATTTGTGGGAGAGAGCACTATTTCAGTAGTGATAATGAGATGCTTGCGGCTCTAGGTCTAAATAAAACTGCTATAATAGTTGAAACCCCTCCAGAGTTTTCCATGGACGAGGCGAAGAAGTTTTTGCATACCGCAGGCTATGATGGGCACATTCCAATATGGTTGCCTCGTAAGCCTTTAATAGCAGAAATGTACGCAAACTTTTCCCAGAAAAAATTAATAGACGCTTCTTCGGGAAGACCAGAGTTTTGGGAAAGTTTTATTGACGCACTTTGCAGTCGTGATTCACAAATTCGCGCAAGCTATGATCCCGAGACCATAAAAAATATCCTCCGTTTATTATCACGGAAAACACGAATAGCTCCAGATGGACGGGGCCCCATTACACCGACAGATGTACAGCAAGCATTTACTTCTATAGTAGGACAACATCCTGCACAGGAAGCAATTTCAATGTTGCAACGGCTACCTGGATTAGGGCGTGTCGCTGCTGAAACAGATGATCGTCAATTTATTGATGATTTTATCGCTGAAGGTTTGCGCGGCTTTGATGTTAGCAGTATTCTTGCAACTTTTGAAGAGAATATTAAAAGTTCCGAATGGAAACATGGCGCAGGAAATCTTGGCCTAGAGATAATTGCAAATAGGCTAAATAAATCATTTACTATCATTGATGCGGTTAAGCGTATTCAGAATGGAAGAGGAGAAAATGAAGGCCCACTTAACTGCGATATTGTTGGGGGAATTGCATTATCGTCGGTTAGCGAGATTGATATTTCCGGGTCAGAAATATGCGGTGGTTACATTTCTACCTTTGATTTGTCGGAAAAGAAAATAGAAGGTCTTCACTTATCGGGTTGTGAAATCGGATATTTGAATATATTTAATTCTAATACTATAGATACAATTATTTCCGACTCAATTATTGAGACTTTAGATGGGGTCTCGGGTAGCGAAGTTCCTGATTGGATTAAGAATTGTGAAATCGAAAAAAAATCGAACCTGGATACCGTAGCTCGTATCCGGAAAACACATCTTAAGCCTTCAGAAATAATACTAGTTACTATTTTGCGAAAAACTTTCTTTCAGCCCGGCAGCGGTCGCAAAGAGGAAGCATTACTACGTGGTCTCGGAGAGTATGGGGATGCGAAGCTTCAGGGAAAGGTACTGCGCATTCTTGTCTCTTCTGAATTTTTGCAAGAAGCTAATGGAAGGTCTGGAAAATTGTACATTCCAGAAAGATCAAAGACGTCTCGTGCTAGTAAAATGATGTCACAGCTTCAGCAGAGCAACGACCCGATTTGGCTGGAGGTGTCGCGATTCTAGAAATTATTTGCGATTAATCTGGTTGATGCACGCAGCACCCTAATAATACGTGTGAGATAGATAACCGACCTTCCGCTTCCCCCCCCCCCCATAGCGGTCATTCATTAAGCGCGATCTATCGCCCAAATCGCAAAGGCCTGAACGAGCGCGACTTCTTCCAGTCTTTTGAAGCGGCCGGATGAGCCGCCGTGGCCGGCTTCCATGTTGATGCGGCAAAGGAACGGGCCGCCGGACGTTACTTCCCGCAGTTTGGCGATCCATTTCGCGGGCTCCCAGTAAGTAACGCGCGGGTCGGACAGGCCACCCATCGCCAGAACCGGCGGATAGGCCTTGGCTTCGATGTTGTCATAGGGCGAGTAGCTGGCGATCAGGTCATAGGCGGCGGGATCTTCCAGCGGATTGCCCCATTCCGGCCATTCCGGCGGTGTCAGCGGCAGGGAGACGTCGGACATGGTGTTGAGCATGTCCACGAACGGCACCTGCGCGGCAATCCCCGCGAATAGCTCCGGCGCCATGTTCGTGATTGCGCCCATCAGCAGACCGCCAGCCGAGCCGCCCTGCGCGACGATGCGCCCGGCCGAGCCATAACCTTCCGAGACGAGGTGTCGGGCGCAGGCGATGAAATCGATGAAGGTGTTGGGCTTCTTCGTCCCGCGCCCGTCCAGAAACCAGTTCCAGCCCTTTTCGGACCCGCCGCGCACATGGGCGATGGCATGGATCCAGCCCCGCTCCACCAGACTGAACACGGTCGTGGAGAAATCGGCGTCCATGGCGATGCCGTAGGAGCCATATCCATACAGAAGCAGCGGTGCCGATCCGTCCAGAGCCTGCCCTTTGCGCATCAGGACCGTGATGGGAACCTGCGCTCCGTCAGGGGATGTTGCGAACAGGCGGCGCGTTTCGTAGCGGCTTGCATCATGGCCGGACGGGACTTCGCGGATCTTGCGCAGAACGCGCTCGCCGCTCGCCATGTCGTAATCGTACCAGTGCGCCGGATTGGTCGGTGACTGGTAGATATAGCGCAGGGCCGAAGCGTCATATTCCAGCGTGCCCAACATCGTCAGGTCATAGGCGGCCTCGTCCATGCCGATGGCTTTAGCCTGCGCGCGGATATCGCCTTCCGTGCCCTCGGGCACAACGAGAATATGGATGTTTCCGTCCCGCCGCTCGGCCCAGGCGAGATGCCCGCGCGAGGCGCTGGCCCCCAGCAGATAATGCCCTTCGCGGTACGGCACGAAAGGCGTCCAGTTCTCGCGTCCTGTTGCCGTGTCGGGCGTCTGCATGAACTGGAAGTCCACGGCGCCGCCTGCGTTGGTCAGGATGATGAAACGGTCGTTCCAGTGCGTCAGGGAATAGCGCTCGCCCCGCACCAAAGGGGCTGCGACGACGGGCAGGGCCGTCGGGTCGGAAGCCGGGATAAGCAGCGTCTCGTTGGTATCATGATCGCCGCGCTCGATGACGATCCACTTGCGGGATGCGCTGACGCCGATGCTGAGGAAGAACCCGGGATCGGTTTCGTCAAAGACCAGAACGTCCTCGCCTCCTGTCAGCGGACGGCGATAGATCTTCGACGGGCGGCCATTATCGTCGCGATAGATCCAGAACAGCCACTGGCTGTCCGGTGAAATGGCGAAGCTGCCCGTCGTGCTCGGCACTGGCGGAGCACAGAGTTCACCCGTCTCCAGATCCTCGACCTGAATGCGATAGACCTCGGAACCCTGAATGTCCTCCGCATAAACGAAATAGCGGTGATCGGGGGAATGGTCGGTCTGCGACAGCGCATAATAGTCATGCTGCTTCGCCAGAGCATCGGCATCGAGCAGAACCTGTTCTTCGCCACCGCCGCGCGGACGACGGACCCGCAGGGGATGCTGCGCTCCGTCCTCAAAGCGGACATAATATTCCCATGGGCCATCCGGCACCGGCACAGAGGATTCCGCCGGCGGGATGCGGCCGATCATTTCCTGAAGCAGTGTCTCGCGCAGCGGTTCCATGCCAGCCAGCACGGCTTCCGCATAGGCGTTCTCCGCTTTCAGATGCGTGGCGATGTCTTCGCGCAGAACAGACGGATCGCGCAGGACCTGCTGCCAGTTCTCATCCTTCATCCAGGCATAGGAATCCGTGCGTGTCCGCCCAAGCTGCGTGGTGGTCAGCGGCTCACGGCGGGCGACGGGAGGAACGGGTGCGGCGGAGGGAGCATCGGGGTTCTGTGACATGGGCAAACTGTGACGCAGAAACCGTCGCCGTTCAATCCGCTCCTGCGGGGGAAACAGAGGACCCTGATGTGTTCGGTAAAACGTGATGATCCAAAAGTTCCCGCATGACCGCCATGAGGAAAAAGGACATCTCGCAAGAAACCACGTCCGGTCTGGAGTGTTACTCAAGGCAACGGAGCATCCTTCACGATGTTCCAGACCGGATGATTTCTGTATCTCCTTCTCAGGGGCGCACAGGACATCCTGTATATGGAAAGAAGAGTGCCATGATTTCGAACAAGTATTTCGCTGTTCTTGCTGCTGCCGGCCTGACCATTTCGGGTGCAGCTGTCGCCCAGACGGTACCGCCGGTCCCGCAGACCAGCCCCGTCCCCACGATCCCGGCCGGAACACAGGCGACCCTGCCGTCCGCCAATCTTCAGGCTGTTGCGGGTGGCAAGAACATCCTGACCGCCGCATCGCCGGGCACGCTGGGCGCGGATGGCCTTCCGTCCATCGAAAACGCCCAGGCCGGCAACGTCGCGGGGCTGAGCTACTACTGTGTGCAGCAGAAGCTGGTACTCGGCACGTCGCCGATCGTGGCTTCCCGCACGCTGGCAAAGCGCCCGGACGTTCAGAACGACCAGTTCTATTCGCTTGGTGGCAAGGGCCTGCTCCAGACGGCTGGCGGCAATGTCTTCGACATCAGCACCCTGCCCAAGGACAAGCGCGTCACGACGTGTAACGACATCGTCAAGAAGGCCCAGTCCTTCGGAGACTCTTCCGTCGTCGGACACTGAGGCTTCATCGTCTCAACGAAAAACGCCCCGGCTGTCATGGCCGGGGCGTTTTTTTATGCCGTAAAGCGCTGGGGGTTTCAGGCCTTGAGCTGCTCCATGAGCTGGATGCCCTCGGGATTTCCCAGCACGGCGGCCTTCTCCTGACGTGAGAGGCATTCCAGCGCGACCTGCAGGGATGGTGCCTCCCTCAGCTTGACCAGCCCGACGAGCAGATTGGCATCGATCGGACTCCCCGGCTTGCGGGGAGGGGGCAGGGCGCCTTCATGGGCGGCGAGAAGGGTGGCGTTCTGGCGAAGTGCGGCAAAAGCCTCCTCCGGCGGAGCGTTCGGCGCATGGGCCGCGCGTTCCCGCGCCGCGTCATTGGCTGCGGCAAGCTGAAGGATTGGCGGCGGTGCCGTTTCTTCTTCGATCAGCAGCAGACCGGCCCGGCGCAGGCCCAGCCCGACATCCCGGCTCGCCGTCAGCGCTGCCAGCGGAATGGCAAGGACCAGCCCCAGCAGTACCGGCGTCATCCACAGGAACAGCGCCTGTGAGACCGACCAGGCCGCGACTGCCAGAAGCAGCCCGAACACTGTGTAGATCCAGTAGCCGTGCGCCACTTCCTTCAGCGACACCCGGCCATCGTCACGGTTCTGCGCGTTCCAGCCGGAATCCCGGCCCAGCAGGATCGAGATGACGCCGGAGGTCTGGATCAGCATGGCAATCGGCGCGATCAGGCCGCCGATCAGCGTCTCCAGAACGATGGAAACTGCCAGCCGGAAAATCCCGCCTGAACCCCGCAGAGCCGCGCGGTCGAACATCATGGCGATGAATGCCAGAGCCTTCGGGGCCAGCAGAATCCCCATCGTCCCGATGAAGACGAGCTTCGCCTGGACCGGATCAACCCGCGGCCAGTGCGGATAAAGCGTGGGTTTCGTACCGAAATATTCGGGATGATAGAAATGGGACTGAAGCGAGATCAGGATGCCGAACAGCAGGAACAGCAGCCAGAGCGGCGACATGATGTAGGAGCCGATGCCGGTCAGCATGTGCACGCGGCTGACCCAGTGCAGGCCCTTCGTGCCAAGGATCTTGCTGTGCTGCAGATTGCCCTGGCACCAGCGACGGTCGCGGATGGCGACATCCGTCAGGGACGGCGGGCTTTCCTCATAGGAACCGAACAGGCCTGGCACCATGTGAATGGCCCAGCCGCCACGGCGCATGAGCGCGGCTTCCACGAAGTCATGGCTGAGGATGTGGCCGCCGAATGGCGCACGGCCCTTCAGATGCGGCAGACCGGCCTGCTCCGCGAAAGCCTGCGTGCGGATGACGGCGTTATGGCCCCAGTAATTGCCTTCTGAACCATGCCACCAGGCAATGCCATGCGCGATCAGCGGCCCATAGACGCGGCCTGCAAACTGCTGCATCCGGGCAAAAAGCGTGCGGCCACCCACGATGACCGGCAGGGTCTGGATCAGGCCCACACCGTCATGTTGCTCCATGGCTGCCGTAATGCGCACGATCAGGCTGCCATCCATGACGCTGTCCGCATCGAGCGTGAGCATCTGCTGATAGGACGAGCCAAACCGCGTGACCCAGTCACCCAGATTGCCGGCCTTGCGGTCGATGTTCTTGTGACGGCGGCGGTAGAAAATCCGCCTGTCGCCGTTCGTGGCCTTGCGGAACTCCAGAAAAGCCCGCTCTTCCTGCACCCAGACATCCGGATTGGTCGTGTCGGACAGGATGAAGAAATCGAAGGCGTCGATCTGTCCGGTCGCGAGAATGCTGTCGTGAATGGCGCGCAGACCGGCGAGGACGCGCGTCGGGTCCTCGTTATAGGTCGGCATCAGGACGGCGGTGCGGCTTTTCAGCTCCGGCAGCGGTCCTGTGCGATGGATGCCAAGCCCCAGTCCGCCGCGCCGGATCAGCGAGACGAAACCACCCAGGCAGGACGTGAAGGACAGGGCGATCCAGAACGCGAGAATGGCGAACAGGACCAGAATGATGACGCCCAGTGCCGAGACACCGAGCGAGTTGAAGACCTGGTTGATCCTGTACATGCCGTAGCCCGTCAGCAGCAGCGCGCCGCCAAAAACGAACAGGCGGCGCAGCCACAGAAAGGACGGCGTGGTCGGCAGGATACGGAAAGGTCTGCCGTGACGGTCCGGCTGCTGGTGAAGGTTCTGCGCCTTCATGGCCAGCGGCGCTTCCGGCGGCAGGAACGGGGCTGTGGCCGGCCCGGCTGAAGGGGAAAATTCGGTCACGGCGTCCAACGATACATCCATTTTTCTGAAATCGGACCCTGATCGCCGGCGAGCTGGGCCTGGAGTTCACACATTTTCGCATCGCCGGGCACGAACTCGAAGGTCGTGCGCCAGCCCTGGATTTCGGGGTTCGGCTCGACCACGACGTTGCGGATCGTGCCGGGTGTGGCCTGCGAGATCAGATGGAAATTCGTGCCCGGCGGCACGTTCTGGAACGGTGCGCCGGTAAAGTCGATCGCGAAGAACCGTGCATCGGCATGATCGGTCACGCCACCGATCCGCGTTGCCGCAACCCGGGCCATCTGGGTCGGCCACGGCGTGTCCCAGCCCCAGTACATCCGGTAGATGTAGCTGTATTCCTGCCCGCCCTTCATGGGCTGCTTGGGACGCCAGAAGGAGACGATGTTGTCGTTGACTTCGTTGGGCGTCGGGATCTCCACGAGATCGACGGCACCATCGCCCCAGTTGCCGATGGGCTCGATCCACAGCGACGGACGCTTCTGGTAGTTGAGCGCCAGATCCTCGTAGTCGTGGAAGGAGCGCTTGCGCTGCATCAGGCCGAAACCGTGCGGGCTGCTGTCCTCGAAGGCCGAGAACTGGAGATCGGTCGGGTTGATGAGCGGCCGGTAAAGCTGCTGCCCTGCGCCCGTCCAGATCTGGAGCGCCTCGCTGTCATGCGCGGCCGGACGCCAGTCATCGACGTGATTGCGCTCGTTGGCGTCGAAATAGAACATGCCCGTGAGCGGCGCGATCCCGGATTCCGTGATGTCCTGACGCGGGAACAGCGAGGACTGCACATCGAAGACGGTCGTATCGCCCGGACGGATGGTGAAGCGGAAGGCGCCGGTCAGGGACGGGCTGTCGAGCAGCGCGTGAATGACGATGGATTCCACGCCCGGCTCCGGCTTTTCAAGCCAGAATTCGCGGAACAGGGCGAATTCCTCGCCTTTCGGATTGCCGGTGCCATCCGCGAAGGCACGGGCGGACAGTCCGTAATTCTGACCCTTGGCCACGGCGCGGAAATAGGATGCACCAAGGAAGACGGCACATTCTTCCATGACGCCCGGCGTGTTGATCGCATAGCGCAGACGCAGGCCCGAGAAGCCGAGATCATCCGTGACGCGCAGGACGGGGTTGGAATAGGTGAAGAGATCGGGATCGTAGGGAATGGGCGTGGACTGCCCGCCCGTGACCTCGTTCATGCCGATCCGGGGCTTGTACAGGAAGCCGCGCGGGAAGAACTCCACATCGAACGCCAGGTTCTGACCATGCCACAGCGCCTTCTCTGGATTGAAGGCAATGCTGCGGAACTGGTCGAAATCCATGTTCGCGATGGCATTGGGCAGCGTCGGAGACGGCGGGGAATAGGGCTTCTTCGACAGGCGCTGCGCCAGAAGGCGGACCGTGCCATTGTCAAAAGGCGTCGATTCCGGCGCGGCGGTTCCCGCCGGTGGAGAAGCCGCTGTGGGTGTGGCTGTGGACTGGGCATGGGCCATACGGGAGGCTGTTCCTAGAAGGGTCAGTCCGGCCCCAAGCTTGACCAGATCACGGCGCAGGATACTCATACTCTTCCCAATATCCCAGTTTCTGTCGGCATCTCCGAAACGAAGTCCGATCTTCCAGCGATACGCCGGAAGCCCTTCGTTGCGAAGTGCTCTTCTATGATGAGGATGCCATTTCACAAGGTCTGGCGCGGTCTTTTTATGGCATGCGCCCCGGATGACACATTATTGTGAAATCTGTTGCTGCAAGACATCAAGTAACGGAACATTGCCAGACAATTCGGCGACAGATGTTTCCGTTATTGCGTCGAGATGCGGAACCTGGAACAGGATCTGCGTTTTGCCAAAGCGCGCAATGTCCCGTTCATTGCCGGAATTTGGCGGCCCGACAGGCACCACGCCAGCCACGGGAATGCCGCGCCGCCGCAGCGCCTCAAGGCTCAGCAGCGTGTGATTGATCGTCCCCAATCCGCTGCGTGTAACCAGCACGACCGGCAGGCCCAGGCTTTCGATCAGGTCCACGATCATCATGTCTTCACGCACCGGCACCATCAGCCCGCCCGCGCCTTCCACGACCAGCGGCCCCTGCACCTGCGGCAGGACGAGCCGTCCCGGATTGACGGTCACGTTCTCCAGATCGCCCGCCGCCAGTGGGGCAAGCGGGGCCTGAAAGGCATAGGCCGGGGGGATGATCCGTGCAGCAGACAGCCCCGCAAGGTCCCGGACGGTAGGCGTATCGCCTTCCTCATCCGCAAGACCGGTCTGAAGCGGTTTCCAGTAAGTGGCGTTCCAGGCACGGCACAGAATGGCGCTGACCAGGGTCTTGCCGATCCCGGTATCCGTTCCCGTGACGAAAACCCCGCGTTGAAAATTCATGGCTCTGTCCTTTCCGTTTTCACGCCGGATTTCACGAATGTCCCGATGCCGATCTGATAGGTCACGCTGGAATGCGTGCGGTCAAAATGCCGCATGGCCCGGCGCAGGGCCGCGGTGCTGGCGGGCGTGCTGCCAGCGCGTGGAACCGATGCTCCGATCTGCCGCAGGCCCCGCAGGAAGTCCCGCGCGCTGTCTACGGGATCCTGCAGCGTCAGCACCTCCCATGTTCCCATGCCGCCCGGGGGGCATTCGGTTCGCACTGTCTGCGCGGATGGATAATCCGGTACGCCACACGGCGCCCCTTCCGCCAGACAGGCCTGTTTCCATTCGTCCAGACTGCCCTGCAGCAGCGTCGTGACCATCAGACGCCCCTGTGGCGCCAGCAGGTCGCAAAGCCGCCGCAAGCCGTCGCTCCGGTTCGAGAACCATTGCAGGCACAAGCTGGAAGCAATCAGATCGAACGGTCCGGATACGTCTGGATGTTCCGCGTCCATGACGTGAAAGCGGATGGCTTCGCCCGAAAGCCGCTGACGCGCCCGTGCGATCATGCCAGGTGCCAGATCGGTCGCCAGCAGGCTGGCCTGCGGGAAATGATCCGCCAACCGCGCCGTCAGGAAGCCTGTGCCGCAGCCGAATTCCAGAATGGAGGCAGGGGCATCATCCGCCGTGGCGGCTCGGATGCGGTCCATCAAGGCCATGGTGCAGCGGCGCTGGATATGAGCCGCCGCGTCATAGTCCTCAGCCGCATCAAACCGCGCGGCAATGCTGCTGCGACGCAGGATATCTTCAGGAGTGTCAGCGCGGGTCATCGAGCCACCGCCGCACGAAATCCGCGCAAAGTCCGGAATGGGTGAGGGGCAGCAGATGGCCGCCCTCAACCCGTTCGCCCGCTGTCGCAAAACCAGCTTTGGCCGCGCCGAACGGATCGTCGGTGCCCGTCATCCAGTGCAGCTGGTCATTCCAGTCCGCAGCCTGCGGGCGATGATCCAGAGTCTGAAGCGCTTCCAGTCCCCGATCCAGTGCATCCACATCCGGTGTGCCGGGAAGTGGCGCATCCGTTCCGCAAAGAGCGCGGAAATCATGCAGAACGGCGACCGGATCACGTTTCAGGCGTGCCCGCATCCGGGTCAGAACCCGTTCTGGCGTCCCGTCTGGAAAGTCCGGCGCGGCTGTGAAACGGGGAAAGCCGTTGAAGAACACCAGCCCCTCACATCCCGGTAGGTCCTGCTCCAGCAGTGCCAGCGATCCCGCCGAATGCCCGATAGCCAGATAAGGTGCATCCGGCAGGGCCGGGCGATGTTCCGAGCCGAAATAACCGCAATCCACGACCTGCGCGCTCACATCCGGCAGATGCGCCAGCATTGGCGTCCAGAAAGACGCATCAAACCCCCAGCCATGCACAAGATAGAGCGCCCGTGTCATGCGATGTCTCGTGTCAGAGCGATGACAGCCTGTCCCAGACGGTCGATTTCCGCATCGCTCAGCCCGGCATGAAGCGCCAGCCGCAGCCGTGCGGTTCCGGCAGGCACGGTCGGCGGGCGGATCGCCACCGTCAGAAACCGCGCCTCTTCAAGTCCGGCAGCCACAGCCATGGCGCGTTCAGACCCCCCAATCAGGACAGGAACGATCTGCGTTGTGGAGTCCGCCGTGGACAGCCCCGCTCCATGCAGTGTGGCTCGAAGCCGCTCGGCCTGTCCGAGCAACTGGGCGCGTTCTTCATCCAGACCCGGCACGACATCCAGTGCCGCATCGATCGCGCCCAGAACCGCAGGGGGCAGGGCCGTGCTGTAAATGAAGCCCGACGCATGGTTCATTAGATAGTCGCAGAGCGGCTTCGAGCCTGCGACATAAGCGCCCATCCCGCCCAGCGCCTTGCTGCACGTTCCCATCGTCAGATCGGCCATCCCGCAGGACAGGCCGCGCCCCTTCGGCCCCAGAACGCCGGTCGCATGGGCTTCGTCCACATAAAGGAACGCCCCCGCCCGGTCGGCCAGCGTCCGCAGAGCCGGAATATCGGCGCGGTCTCCGTCCATGGAGAACACGCTTTCCGTCACGATCATCCGCAGGCCGGGTTTTTCGGCCTCGCGGGCCAGCAGAGTTTCCAGATGGGACAGATCATTGTGCCGGAACCGGATCTGCCGCACGCCTGCTGCCGCGCAGCCATGATGCAGGCTGGCATGGTTCAGCCGGTCTGAAAATACCAGCATCGGCGCGCCCGTCCGGGCCACGGACAGCGCACAGAGTGCAGGCATAACGGACGCATTGGCCTGCCAGCCCGAGGCGAACAGGATCGCATCCTCACAGCCCTTGAAGGCGGCCATTTTCGTCTCGACCTGCCGGTGCAGCTCCAGCGTTCCGCTGACCAGCCGTGAGGCCCGCGCGCCCGTCCCGAAGCGCAGCGCCCAGTCAGCCGCGCGTTCGCGCAGCAGGGGATGATCCGCCAGCCCCAGATAGTCGTTGGACGACACATCCAGCATCCGCCGCCCGTCGCGGATGATCATGCCGTCCTGCCGGACTACGGGACGCAGGCTTCGGCGTGTTCCGATGGCCTCGCGTTCAGTCAGGGTGGCGATGAAATGGCTGTCGAACAGGCTCATGCGCGCTCCCGCAGCACATCCACGATGGCCGTTGTCAGACGCGTGAGCTCTTCGGGGGTGATGGTGAAGGCAGGCGTCAGATAGAGGATGTTGCGGAAGGGCCTGATCCAGACGCCACGTTCCACGAAGGCCCGGCGGAGCGCATCGGGATCGTCCAGCGTCTCAAGTTCCACCACGCCGATTGCACCAAGGACGCGTACATCCTTCACGCCGGGCAGCGTGCGGCAGAGCTCCAGTTCCCGCGCAAGCTGGGCTGAGATGGCCGCGACCTGCTCCAGTCGTGGCTCGGTCTCGAACAGGTCCAGCGACGCATTGGCGACCGCACAGGCCAGCGGATTGGCCATAAAGGTCGGCCCGTGCATCAGGGCGTGCCCGGCGCTGTCGGACAGGAACGCTTCGAAGACACCCCGCCGGGCCACAGTCGCGGCCAGCGCCATGGTCCCGCCGGTCAGGGCCTTCGACAGCGCCACGATATCCGGCACGATCCCTGCCTGTTCGCAGGCAAACATCGTTCCCGTGCGGCCAAAACCTGTGAAGATTTCGTCGAGGATCAGCAGGATTCCGTGACGGTCGCACAGTTCGCGCAGACGGCGCAGGACCTCGGGGTCATGAAACAGCATGCCGCCCGCACCCTGAACCAGAGGCTCCGTAACCATGGCCGCGATGCTGTTGCCGCGTTCCGCCAGCAGGGCTTCAAGCCGCGCCATGCTGTCCGCCTCCACGGGTAGATCGGCTAGGACCTGTTCAGGCAGAACGCCGGCGAACAGGCTGTGCATGCCTTCCTCGGGGTCGCAGATGGACATCATGCCCAGCGTGTCCCCGTGATAGCCGCCGCGGAAGGACAAGATCTTCGTCCGGCCCAAAGTGCCGCGGTTGATGTGATACTGCACCGCCATCTTGATCGCGACTTCCATCGCGACCGATCCGGAATCGGTGAAGAACACCCGCTCCAGATCGCCCGGCAGCATCGCTGCCAGCCGCGCGGCCAGACGGATGGCGGGTTTATGCACCATGCCGCCGAACATCACATGCGGCATCCGCTCCGCCTGCCGGACCAGTGCCCTATGAATGTGCGGATGACTGTAGCCATGACAGGCCGTCCACCAGGCCGCCACGCCATCCACAAGCTCGCGGCCGTCCGCAAGCGTGATCCGGCTTCCCGAAGTGCTGACGGCCTCCACGGGGAAAGGCGCGGTCTGCATCTGGGTATAGGGCAGCCACAGATTCGGCTGGTCAGCGGCGGTCAGGTGAGGGGCGGAAGGAGCGTTGCGAGACATGGCTTGCGTTTTCCCGCATGGCTCGGGGTGAGTCCATCCCCCCGGCCCTTGTGACGCCACAGCGAGGGGCGGGATCGTTCCGCAGACGGCACGCCCTATCATAAAAAGGTCACGTTCCATTAAGCAACGATGTGGCATGAGCCCCGTTAGTGACGCGTTCCAGATCGGTGGAGCCCTGAGGAGGGGCTCGTGTGGAACGTGGAAACATTCTGTGCTCCCGACGCGGGAGTCATGACGAGGTTGAAGACCAATGCTGAGTTCCAAGGTCATTCATGTCGATGGCGTCTTTCTGGGGACGGCCATCATGAGTGGAAGCCTGAGCACCCTGCGTTTCTATGCCACGCATGAGAGCGTGCGCGCGCTTCACAACGCCTGCATGCCGGATTTCGGTGCGCTGTATGCCCAGGTCAAGAGCCTGTTCAACCGCAGCCGCCTGCTGACGCCGAAAATCGCCTGATCCGGCTGTTCTGATCCTTTCCCCTGCGGCGCGTCAGGTGCCGCAGAATGTATTCATGACCTTCTCATGAGGTGCCGGGGGCACCTCAAATCCGTCTGCCGCATCATCAAACGGATGTGACAGCGCCTCAACCAGACGGTGGAACGGCGCGTAATCGCCCGCCATCGCTGACCGGATCATCTCTTCGATCCTGTGATTGCGCGGAATGATGCGCGGATTGGTCGCCTGCATGTCCATGTAACAGCCTTCGGCCGGACGCTCTTCCCGGCCCAGCCGCGCCTGCCAGTCCCCGATCCAGTCTTCAATCCCCGACCCCGGCCCGAACAGCGCCACGAGACTGTCCGTCTGTCCGGTCCGAACCACGTCGCCAAGCCGTCGGAATGTCAGCGTGAAATCCGCTTCGCCCCGATGCATGGCCGTCAGCAGACGTCCCGTCAGCCGGGCATCACCGTTTTCTTCCCGCGCCAGACCCAGCTTCCGCCGCCAGCCGCCGAGATAGGTGTCGTTGAACACGTCATCAAAGCGCATCAGCGCGTCTTTGGCCTGTTCGATCGCCTTCTCGCGATCGCTGTCCAGCAGGGGCAGCAGCGCCTCCGCCAGTCGCCCCAGGTTCCACAGCGCCATGTCCGGCTGGTTCCCGTAGGCATAGCGTCCGTTCTGATCAATGAAGCTGAAGACCTTCGCCGGGTCATAAGCATCCAGAAACGCGCAGGGACCGAAATCAATGGTTTCGCCTGCGATGGACACGTTGTCCGTGTTCATGACGCCATGAATGAAGCCGACCAGCATCCAGCGCGCCACCAGATCCGCCTGCCGTGCCGTCACGGCTTCCAGAAGCGCCAGATAGGGATTTTCCGCCTCTGCCAGCTCGGGATACAGGCGTCCGATCACGTGGTCCGCAAGAATGCGCACCCCTTCGATATCGCCCTGCGCTGCGAAATACTGGAACGTCCCGACCCGCACATGGCTGGAGGCGACCCGCACGATAACGCCACCGGGCTGCATCGTCTCGCGGGCGACGCTTTCCCCCGTCGTCAGGGCAGCGAGGGCGCGTGTCGTGGGAATGCCGAGCGCATGCATGGCTTCACTGACCACATATTCGCGCAGAACCGGCCCCAGAGCCGCCCGTCCGTCCCCGCGTCGTGAAAACGGCGTTGGCCCGGAGCCCTTGAGATGAATGTCCCGCAGGCATCCGGACCGGTCCGTCACTTCACCGACCAGCATGGCTCGCCCGTCCCCGAGGCTCGGGACGAAATGCCCGAACTGATGGCCGGCATAAGCCATGGCCACCGGTGTAGCGCCGTCCGGTCGCAGGCCCTGGCTCAGAAAGGCGACCCCCGCCGGGCTGCGCAGCCAGTCCGGGTCCATCCCGAGTTCCCGCGCCAAAGATTCGTTCAGCGCCACGATCTGCGGATTGCGAAACGGCGCCGGGGCGAGGGGGGCGGAAAAACGCTCGGGCAGGGAGGCATAGATGCGGGAGAGCTGCATCAGAATTCCAATCGGGACTTGTGGAGTCTGTCTTCAGATGGGCCAGAGAGCCGGAAAAGGGAAGGGCGACAGCCGGTTTCCGGGTTCAGCTTTCGGCATCTTTGGGAAAACAGTGCGCGTCCAGAAGCCCGGTCAGCCATTCCGTAAAGACTTCCAGTCGGCGGGAGAGATGCGTCCGGTGCGGGTATAACAGCGTCATCGGAAGCGGAGCGGCCCGCCATTGCGGCAGGATATCAACGAGTTCGCCCCTGCGGATGTGGGGAAGGACGTCATAGGCGGGAAGCTGCGCCAGCCCCAGCCCCGCCAGGCAGCAGGCCACGGCTCCTTCCGCGCTGTTGACCGTCACGCGCCCCCGGACCGGTCTGCTGTTTTCCCGGCCATCGTGCTCCCATTCCCAGTCTTCGATACGGCCCGTGGTGGGCGAGGCGTAGAGCACGGCCTGATGTGCCGACAGATCGGCGGGAGTCTGCGGGGTGCCATGCTGCGCCAGATAGGACGGGCTCGCGACATTGAAGACCGGCAGCAGCCCCAGTTTCCGGCCGATCAGGCTCGAATCCTGCAAAGGCCCGACCCGCAGCACACAGTCTGTCCCGTCTTCAGCGAGGTTGATGCTGCGATCCGTCATGCCCAGCTCGATGTCCAGCCCCGGATAACGGTCCAGAAACTCCGGGAGGGCGGGCGCGACGATCAGCCGTCCGATGCGGCTGGGAAGATTGACCTTCACATGCCCGCGCGTCTGGGAACTGTGGAGCCGGAACCGGTTTTCAGCGTCTTCGAAGTCTCCAAGCAGCCGAAGGGCAGTCTGCTGGAACATCCGGCCATCATCCGTCAGTCGGACCGATCGCGTGGTACGGGCCAGAAGACGGGTGCCAAGCCGGTTTTCCAGTTCCTGTACAGCGGTTGAAACCGTGGAGCGGGGCATCTGGAGCGTATCGGCCGCATGCGTGAAGCTGCCACTTTCCGCGACCCGGATGAAAATACGGAGCAGGTCAATGCGGTCCATGATGTCTCCGGCATGCTGGGGGATTCTGTTCGTCAATCCTGACAGATGATGTCAGGTTTTCATGCTTTTTCCGGATTGTCTGACAAATCATGGTTCCTGTCATCATCCATACAGCGCGAGGGACTCCTCAACATGGCCGATCACAGCATCAAGGGAAAAACCGCTCTCATCACGGGCGGTGCCAAGAATCTGGGCGGGCTGATCGCTCTCGATCTTGCCGCTCAGGGCGCAGCCGCCATCGCCATTCATTATAACAGTGCCGCCACGCGTCTGGATGCCGAGGCCACGGTCACGGCCCTGAAAATGCAGGGCGTGCGGGCACAGGCCTTCCAGGCCGATCTGACGACGGCTGCTGCGAATGAAAAACTGTTTACCGACGTTGTCGCGGCACTGGGAAAACCGGATATCGCCATCAATACGGCAGGTAAGGTTCTCAAGAAGCCGATCCTGGAGACGTCCGAGGACGAGTATGATGAGATGTTCGCCATCAACGCCAAGGCTGCCTATTTTTTCATCAAGGAAGCCGGGCGGCATCTCAACGACAACGGCAAGCTCGTGACCATCGTGACGTCCCTGCTCGGCGCCTATACGCCCTTCTATTCGACCTATGCCGGCTCGAAGGCTGCCGTCGAGCATGTAACGCGTGCTGCTTCGAAGGAATTCGGGGCACGGGGCATCTCCGTCAACGCGATCGGTCCGGGCCCGATGGATACGCCGTTCTTCTATGGTCAGGAGACCCCGGAAGCTGTGGCCTATCACAAGACGGCCGCCGCCCTGTCGTCCCTGAGCAAAACGGGTCTGACCGATATCGAGGACATCGTGCCCATCGTTCGCTGCCTGGTGTCGGACGGCTGGTGGATGACCGGACAGACCATTCTCGTCAACGGAGGGTACACGACGAAGTAACGGTCCCTGAAGGGGCGGAGAGGAAAGCCAACACTTTCTGAAAAGCCCGAACCCCGTGACGAAAAGGGAAAAGACAAAAACGCCCGCCCGGGAATAACAGGACACGGGATATGGTTTTCTCTGATCATATCCCGTGTTTTCAATAAAACGTCCTCGTGACGAGGGTGTTTATGCTTGAAGGCGTTAATGAGTTTTTGATCTGTCTGGACTATGCTGGCATCAGGTATTTTTCAGTTCCTGCCTGCAGGGGTGGTGACGGAAAAGAGAGTCTTCTCTATTCATAAGAAGATGAACTGGCGTTCCTGCCTGTGGTGCCGCCCTTTGGTCTGCCCTGGCGCGACAACAGCATAGAGGACATTTCGTGGAGCATACCCAGAGCTTGTCAGGCCCCGACGGAAGGGTCAGTCCGACCGTCATCCGGCTTTACGCTGTCCTGGCCGCAGCCCGCTATCACGGCCTGGAACTGGATATCCGCGATTTTGCGGCGGAACCAGGTGAGGATTCGCCGTCTCCCGCCACCCTCGCACGCTGGCTGAACGAGCAGGGCGCCGTTGCCAAAGGCATGCGCCTGCGGTGGCGTTATCTCGTCAAGATCCGCAATTCCCCGCCTGTCGTCCTGATGTTCAAGGATGGCTCAGCCGGCCTGATGGTCCGTGCCGACGCCGAAAAGGGCGTGGTGTGGCTCCGTGATCCGATGGGCGGCGAGGGCGATACCCCGGTCCCCGTCGACGAACTGCGCCTCATGCAGGTCTGGACCGGCGATGTGCTGCTGGTCAAACGCCGGCGTGACGAATCCGAGGCGGATGCCAAGTTTGATCTGCTCTGGTTCGCGAAGATGGTGCTTCGCGAAAAGAAGGTGATGCGGGACATCGCCTTTGCCTCGCTGATTTTGAGTATTCTGCAGGTCTTTCCCGCTCTGATCGTCATGCAGGTCGTCGATCGGGTGGTGAACTATCACTCAATGGCGACGCTGATCTCCCTGACCGGCTTTGTCATCATTCTTTCGTTTTACGAAATCCTGCTGACCTACGCCCGGCGCGAGCTGTCCCTCATCCTGTCCACCCGACTGGACGCCCGTATCTCGCTGCATGCCTTCAACAGGCTTCTCGCCCTTCCGCTCGAGTTCTATGAGCGCGAACAGACGGGCGAAATCCTGGGTCGGTTCATGGCCGTCTTCAAAGTCCGGGACTTCCTGACCGGGCAACTGATGAGCACCCTGCTGGACCTCTTCACCCTCATCGTGATCCTGCCCATCCTCTTCGTGATGAGCGCCACCCTTGCATGGATGACACTGGCTGCCGCGGGCTGCATCGGTCTCATCGTGGTGGTCTTCCTGCCGCCCGTGACACGCACCATCAGCCGGCAGGTTCTGGCGGAAATGAAGCGTGGCTCCATTCTCTACGAGACGGTTGCCGGTATCCGGACGGTCAAGACCTTGGCTCTGGAATCGACACGACGCGAGCTGTGGGATGAGCGTACGGCAGATGTGGTGCGCTGGAAACTCGCAGCTGGCCGCATGGTCAGCTGGCCACAGACCCTGGTCATGCCGTTCGAGATCTTCATCAACCGGGGCATTATCCTGGTGGGTGCCTATCTGATCCTGACGAATGCCAGCTCCATGCAGTCCGGTGCTCTCATGGGCTTTATGATGCTGGGTGGACGTGTCGCCAGTCCGCTTGTCAATCTCGCCAAGCTGATGGAAGCCTTCAACGAGGTCAGTGTTTCTCTTGGCGAGGCAGGCGCAGTCCTCAATCAGCCGACAGAAACCAAGGCCCTGACAACCGGAATGCGTCCTGTCATCAAGGGCGCGCTGTCGTTCAACCATGTCGACTTCTCCTATCCCGGCTCGACGAACAAGGCCCTCAACGACGTCACGTTCGATATCCCGGCCGGCACGATGCTGGGTCTCGTGGGACGGTCGGGGTCCGGTAAATCGACGATCACGCGCCTTCTGCAGGGTGTGAGCCGGAACTATACCGGCTATCTCCGTCTCGATGGTGTGGATCTGCGTGAAATCAACCTGACCCATCTGCGCCGCTCCTTTGGCGTGGTGCTTCAGGACAACTTCCTGTTCCGCGGAACGATCCGCGACAACATCACGGCGGGCCGTCCGGGACTGACGATTGATGATGCGATCCGCGCCGCGCGTCTTGCCGGTGCGGAAGAGTTCATCGAACGCATGCCAGCGGGTTATGACACCTGGATCGAAGAAGGCTCGACCAACATCTCGGGTGGTCAGCGGCAGCGGCTTGCCATCGCCCGTGCGGTTATCAGTGATCCGAAGCTGATGATTCTGGATGAGGCTACATCGGCGCTGGATCCGGAGTCCGAAGCGCTCGTGAACGCCAATCTGCAACGGATCGGCAAGGGCCGGACGATGGTGATCGTTTCCCACCGTCTGTCGTCTCTTGTAAACTGTCACCAGATCGCGGTCATGGATCAGGGCAAACTGGTCGATATCGCCCCTCACCGGGTCCTTCTGGAGCGCTGTGAAATCTACCGCATGCTATGGCTGCAGCAGAACCGGCACATGACAGATAACGACGTTCCCGGTTCGGCCGGGCAATTGACGGAAGGAGAGTAATCATGAGCTCTTCCGACATGATCCCCAAGGATGACCGGTCGTCCGGCCAGTCTGATGAAGATTTCAACCAGCATGTTCCGCGGACGGCCACCGATCCTTTCGCGCCCAACGACATGCCGCTGGCACTCCTTGAGTTCCATTCGCCGACGGCTGGACTGGTCAATCTTCCGGCGACACCCTCTGCGCGCTATATCGTCCTGCTGATTGGCGGCTTGGTCGTGGCCAGTATCGCTGCCATGGCCCTGTTTCCGATCAATCGCGTCGTCTCGACGCCGGGCCGGCTGATCTCGACGCAGCCGACCATTGTCGTGCAGCCGCTTGAAACCTCCATCATCCGTTCCATTGATGTCCATGTTGGCGATTTCGTGAAAAAGGGCGATGTGCTCGCCCATCTGGATCCGACCATTACCGAGGCAGACATCACCAACATGCGTCTGCAGCGCGATGCCTATCAGGCGGAATACGACCGTCTGAAGGCGGAGGCCGCTGGGCAGGACTATCATGTCAATCTGAATGACCCTGCGTCGGTCGAGCAGGGCGCTGCCTTCATGCGCCGCAAAACCGAATACCAGGCGCATGTCGAGAACTATGCTCAGCAGATCGCTGGTCTTGAAAGCGATATCCAGGGCTACAGGGCCAATGCGGCCATGTATGGCAGCAAGATGCGCGTTGCCTCCGAGGTCCTGCAGATGCGACAGCGGGAACAGGCCGATCAGGTCGGATCCCGTCTTTCGACCCTGGGTGCCCAGACCGAACTGATGGAAGCCGAGCGTGCGGAGATCGCTGCCCAGCAGAGCGCCAACTCCGCGGAAAAGAAGCTGGCCGCCATGAAGGCCGAACGGGACGGATATATCGGGAACTGGCAGGCCAAGATCTATTCGGACCTGACCGAAGCCGGGCATCATCTGGCCGAATACCGCAGTTCCTATGAAAAGGCGCATCTTCGTCAGGATCTCGTTCTGCTGCGCGCTCCGGAAGATGGAATTGTCCTGACCATTGCGCAGGGCTCTGTCGGCTCGGTCCTGCAATCTGCCGGTCAGTTCATCACTCTCGTGCCCACCGGCTACGGACTTGAAATGGAAGCTGTCCTACGCTCGCAGGATGTGGGCTTCGTTCAGGTCGGCGATCATGCGCTGCTGAAATTCGTGACTTTCCCGTACGATCAGTACGGCGGCGCGGAAGCGACGGTTCGCGTCATCAGTGCGGATGCTTTTACGCCGTCCTCGCAGAACGCCGGTGCTGGCGGTAACGGAAATGCGCCGTCGGACGATGCCACCGCTTCGGGGGTCTATCGTGTCCGTCTGCGGATCGACCGTTATACCCTGCATGGCCAGCCCTCCTTCTTCCATCCGATGCCGGGTATGTCCCTGACGGCTGATATCGATGTCGGAAAACGAACCGTGCTGCAGTATCTGTTCAACAAGATTACACCAGCACTTACCAATGGTATGAGAGAGCCATAATAAAAGCACGGAGCGTCCCTAGAAGCGCTCAAAGGAACGCCCGGCGCAGACCGGGCGTTCTTGTATGACAGTTATTCAGGACCTGTGTCGCTCATGTCGCTCAAACGTCGCCTTTCCGCTCTTCTTTCCTCCCGGGGAAAGCTGGAATATGCGATCCATCTCACGGAAACCGGTCAGGCTGTTCAGGGGTTCGCGCTTCTCAGCCGCCTCGCCGCCACAGGAGACGCGGAGGCCGCGTTCCGGGTCGGACGCGCCTATCTGGACGGGCTTGGGGTTCCGCCCAGTCTCGAAGATGGCGCACGGTGGATCTATCAGGCCGCCGAGGCAGGGCATATTGAAGCGGCCTTCGTGCTGGCCACGCTTTATACGGTCGGTCTGCCTGAAGGATTTGAAATCCGCACGGCCAGCGAGGGACTGGATCTGTCGCATGTGCCGCAGGCAGGCCCAAGACATCCGGATTTCCACCTTGGTCTGCGCTGGGCCAAAATCGCTGCGGATGCCGGTTCCCCGGATGCACAGGCCCTTCTGGGATATATCCTGACCAATGGACCGGAAGACCTGCGCGATCTGACGCAGGCCCGGTCCTGGTACGACCGTTCCGCGGCCGCAGGGTGTTCGCAGGGCCATCTTGGCGTGGCGCTTGCCATTCTCCATGAGGCCCACACGGACGAGGACCTGTCTTCCGCCGCCCGGCATCTGACCGCAGCGACGAAAGGCGGTCTCGGCACGGCTTTCGATATTCTGGGCAGGATGTACGAGTCAGGCTCGGGTGTGCCCCGGGATCTCGGAAAGGCCGCCAGTTATTTCCATCAGGCGGCGGAACGCAACATCGTAACGGCCCAGGCGCGCTACGGGCTGATGCTGCTGGAAGGAACGGGCACGCCCCGGCATTACGGCAGGGCTGAAACCTGGCTGAAGCGCGCTGCGGCGAATGGCGATACGCAGTCCGCCGCCCTGCTTGGTGATCTGTGTGCCAATGGTGGCGATCTGCCTCCCAATCTTGTGGAAGCCGCCAAATGGTACCGTCTGGCTGCCGAGCAGAAACATGCCGGCGCCGCACGGGCCCTCGGGCTGCTCTATCTGACAGGAAATGGTGTCCATCAGGACCCCGATGTCGCGGCGCACTGGTTCAAGGTCGCGTCGGAAGCGGGGGATGCCCATGCGGATGCGGATTTCGGGAACCTGATTCTCGCCGGGGCATCCGCAACCCCTGATGAAAAACAGGCCCTGCATGCCCGTTTCGAAAAAGCCGCCGAAAAGGGGGATCTGGTCGGGGCCTATAATCTGGGTGTGTGCTTTGCGGAAGGCGTGACGGGCACGAAGGACGGACGTGAAGCGGCCCGCTGGATGCAGAAAGCCGCCGATGGTGTCGTCAACGCGCAGTACTGGTACGGCAGGATGCTGCTGGAAGGACGGGGCGTGCAGCCCGATCCCACGCAGGCGCTCTACTGGATGGAAAAGGCCGCCGATGCGGGCATGGCCGAGGCACAGGTCACTGTGGCGGGGCTGCTCGTGGACGGGAGCATCAACGGCCGTCAGGATCATGAAAAAGCCCTGACGCTGTACCGGAAGGCCGCCGAGAGCGGCAACGTGGACGCCATGTTCTCGCTGGCCGCGATGTATGGCGGCGGTCATGACGTCCCCGAGAACCGCCCGCAGGCGCAACTGTGGTTCCGCAAGGCCGCCCAGCGTGGAAACGGCCTCGCCCAGATGATGCTCGGCCGTTATCTCGTGCGCGGACTGGCCGGCGTGACGGACCCGGTGGAAGGCCGTATCTGGCTGGAGCGGGCAAAAGCGCAGAATATCAGGGACGCTGAAGCGGAACTCGCCCTTCTGGACGAAGCGCAGCCGGACGACGATGACTGATCTCCGTGTCTGCTGATCGTCCTCCCCCCGGTCCGAAGACCCCCGGCGCAGCGTTTGCCGGGTTCGGACGGACTGTCAGCGACGAGGACCGCGCCCTGTGGCGTGAGGCCATGAGCCGCAGAGCGCAGGAAGCCTTTGCCCGGGGGCAGGCCGCCCTTCAGGCCGGCAACACATCGCTTGGCCTGTTCTGGCTGGAGCGTGCCGAACGGATGTCGCGGCATAACCCCAATCTGAAATGGTCCGTCGGGCTGGCCTGTCTTTCCGCGGGCAGACTCATGGACTGTCTGGTCCGCATGGAAGAGCTACGCCAGGATTTCGGGCTGCGGGAAGCCGCGTTTCTGGAAGTCGTCTGTCTGGCGCGGTTGCAGCGCATGGAAGAGGCCACAATCCGGATGCAGGCGGCCCTGTCCGCCTTTCATGCGACCCCGGAAACCTATCCTCTGGCGGAACAGATCGCAGTTTCCGCAGGGCTGCCAGGATGGATGACGGCGTCCAATGCGGGCATTGTCCATATCGGGACGTCCCGCCCGGTCCGTCTGTTTCTTGATGGGCGGGAAATCGTACAGGGCGCCACGGGCGGTCGATATGACCTTCCGGAAGGCTGGCGTTCAGCACGGCATCTGGCGGTCCGCGTCGGGCGTCGGCATGTTCTCGGCAGCCCGCTGGATATCGCCGCCCTGACCCGGTGCGAGTCCTTTGTGGAAGCAACGGCGGATGGCCTGAGGGGCTGGATCTGGACACCGGCCGAACCCGAGCATGTCCCGGTGATCACACTCTGGAACGGATCCACCCTCTGGGCTGAGGCTTTCGCGCAGGATGTGGACAGCGACGTCCCCCTGGCGCGCTACCGGGTGTTTCATGTTCCGGCCAGAGAGTGCCCCGAACGCGATGAGGGGCCCCTCGATCTGTGGAACGAAAACGGCCGTCTTCTGACGGGTGCTCCCGTTGATCCTCTGGTGGGGAAACTGGTTTCGGGACAGACACGGGGTCTGCCGGCACGCTTACGTCCTGTGAAGATCCAGCCGGGCAGGATGCGTCCGCATCTTCCGCGCCGGAGCCCAGGCTGTGCGGTCGTGATCCCGGTCTATGCTGATCGGGTCCGGACCATGGCCTGCCTGCGGACCGTTCTGGCGACCTGCCCGGCAGATGTGCCGGTGATTGTCGTAGATGATGCGACCCCGGAGCCATCTCTCGCACAGGCACTTGATCAACTGGCGGAGGACGGACGGATTATCCTCATCCGTCACGACCGGAACCGGGGCTTTCCGATCTCCGCCAATGACGGAATGCGCGCGGCGGCAGGGCGGGATGTCCTGCTGCTCAACAGCGACACGCTTGTTCCCGCAGGCTGGGTCGAGCGGTTGCGGGCAAGGCTTGCTGGATCGGATGTTGGCACGGTCACGCCGCTTTCCAACGATGCGACCATCCTGTCCTACCCGTCCACGGACCGTCCCAACCCGGTTCCGTCCCTTGCGGAAATGCGCGGGATGGACCGGCTGTGCCAGAAGAATGGAGCCGTCTCCACAGAAATCGATCTGCCCACTGCTCACGGGTTCTGCATGGCGATTTCCGCGGACTGTCTGGCCGAAACGGGTCTGTTCCGCGAAGACCTGTTCGCCCAGGGTTATGGCGAGGAAAATGATTTCTGCCTCCGTGCGACGGCCCGGGGCTTCCGGCATCTGGCCGCGCCGGAGCTTTACGTCGCCCATGTCGGATCTGCATCATTCGGAACCGCCCGAAACGCGCTCGGGGCGCGGAATCTGGACATCCTCAATGCCCTGCACCCCGGCTATCATGCCCTCGTGGGGCGTTTCATTGCCGCCGATCCCCTGCACGAAACGCGGCGTAGATTGGATGTCGCACGGCTGCTCCAGCAGGGCGCGGGCCGGCCTGCCATTCTCATGGTCCAGCATGATGCGGGCGGCGGCGTCGGGCGGGTCGTGCGTGAGCGGTCGGAGGCTTTCGAGGCGGATGGTGTTCTGGCCCTCGCGCTTCGTCCGCATGAAAACGGCTGTCTGCTCGAATACGCCCTTGATGGAAAACGCTTTCCCAACCTGAAATACCGTCTCCCGGATGAACTGCCGTCCCTGCTGGACCTGCTCGCTGCCCTGCGTGTCCGGGCAGTGGAGTGGCACCATCTGATCGGTCACGCGCCATGCGTCCGGACCCTGCATGAGGCGCTCGGCGTTCCGTATGACGTCTTCATCCATGATCATGTCTGGTTCTGCCCGCGAATCTCGCTCTGTGACGGGGCAGGGCGTTACTGCGGCGAACCGGACCCGGCGGGATGTGAACTTTGTGTGGCACGATGGGGAAGCTATCTCGGCGAAGACCTCTCCATTGCCGATCTTCTGGCCCGCTCCACCCGGGAGCTATCCGGCGCGCGCAGGCTCATGGCGCCTTCCGATGATACGGTCCGGCGCATCTGCCGGCATTTTCCCGGTCTGACTATCGAGGCCCTGCCGCTGGAAGATGACGCGGCGCTTCACAAAGACATCATGCCCCATCGTCACGCGACCCGGGGGCAGCCGCTCAGGGTCTGTGTCGTGGGGGGAATCAGCCAGTGGAAAGGCTATGACGTCCTGCTGGCGCTGGCGACCGAGATCCAGACCCATCGCCTGCCCATCGTGCTGTCCCTGGTGGGCCATACGCATGACGACGAGGCCCTGATCTCGCGGGGTGTCCGGGTAACGGGGGAATATCGCGAAGACGAGGTCCAGGCCCTGATCCGCCAGCAGCAGCCGGATGTGGGACTGATTCCCTCCATCGCGCCCGAAACATGGTGCTACGCCCTGGGGCAGGTCTGGCGCAGCGGGCTGGAAGCGGTCTGCTTTGACCTGGGCGCGCAGGGCGAACGGGTCAGAAGAAGCGCAACCGGTCTTGCAGTACCACTTGGTGTCGCACCCTACCAGCTTGCCATGATTCTGTTGGGGCGATGGGGGGCAGTATGATGACGGGTGATTTACCTTTTTTATCGAAACAGGCCACTATAATGCCGAAAGAGAAGCCGGTATTTATGAAAACTGGTGCAACGCATCGTCGGGCTGCTGCTTGTAACTGTCATGACCACTCGTGACAGTTTATGAAACATGCCAGTATTATTGCCCGCAAGAACGGACGCAATTGGGAGTAGGGAATGTCTAACGCCGCCGAAGCACCACGACAGAACCGGGTCATCGACCTCAAAGCCGGTGCACACATGATGGTTCTGGATGCAGGTATTTTCTGCATCTTCCATGCTGCCGGCCAGGCGCCCGCAGGTCCGGCCGGACTGCCGGGAGTCCGGATTTCGCGTGCTCCGGGGACGCCGCCGGGGATCGTGACCGTCAGCACCTTCGAGGAAGATGGCTGGATCGGTGGTTCGAACGGCGCTGCGCTGGTCCGTGTGATGCGCGGCCCGGCTGCTGTTCTCGTGACCACCTATCAGGAACCGGGCAGCACGCATGCCGCACCGCGTCTGCAGGTGGCACAGCTTGCCGGTCCCGTGACCTCGGCTCCCACACAGCCTGTGCCCCAGCCGGCCGCGGCTCCGGCCCCTGTGGCCGCATCGGCTGCCGCTGAAGTGGCGGAGACCGTTGCGGAAAAGATCTCGAAGGACATTTCCGCCCATATCCAGCGCCGTGGCGATGTCACGAGCGGCATCGGACACTGGATGGGTGTCCCCGGCAGCCAGAGCTGGATCGAAGGTTTCAGTGTCGCTCCCGAAGAGGGCATCCCGGCGTCGGACATCGAATATCAGGCTGTTCTCGGCAAGGGCTGGCTGTCTCCCTGGGCTGAAGGTGGCCAGTACTGCGGTTCACGGGGCATGGCGCTCCCGATTCTGGGCCTGCGCGTCCGCCTGAAGGGCAAGTCCGCCGAGACGCACCGGATCCGCCTGACGGCGACGTTCACGGACGGCACGCGTCTTGGGCCCGTGGACGGTTCCGAAGCGCTGGAAGCCGAAAGCCTGGCGCCGCTGGAAGCCTTTCTGCTGGAAATCCTGCCCGAGGGTGAGGAAACCGCAGCGCCCAAGGCCGCTCCCAAAGCGACCCGCGCCAAGGCCGCGGCGAAGCCCCGCGCTCCGAAAGCCGCCGCAGCACCCGCCAAGACGGCATCCCCCAGAAAGCGCAAGTCCACCCCGGCATCCTGATCCGTCGCTGATGCCCGACCAAGTGACCGGCAAGGGAACTTTCCCTCTCCGGTCGTCTTTGAAAACCGCTGTCATCTGCTGTCCTCTCCGTGCGCGAACAGGAAACCGCAGAGGCGTCCTGTCGCTCCGGAGAAGACGTGCGTTATCTATTCGTCCATCAGAATTTTCCAGGACAGTTCCTGCATTTTGTCCGCCATCTTCTGGCGCAGGGTCATGAGATCGTCTTCATCTCCGAAGCGAACAGCAATCATATTCCCGGTGTCCGCCGCGCCATTTACCGCGTGCCGCGCCTGCCTTCGATGGAAACCCATCGCAGCCTGAGGGAATTCGAATACGGCCTGCTCCGTGCCGAAGCCGTCGCAACGGCCGCTCGAACGCTCAAGGGGCTGGGGTATGAGCCCGATATCATCATCGGCCATCACGGCTGGGGTGAACTGCTCAATCTGGTCGATGTCTTTCCGGACTGCCCAATTCTCGGATATTTCGAGTTTTTCTATCACGCCGACCAGAACGACGTGGGGTTCGACCCGGAATTTCCGCCCTCACCGGAGCTCGCCGCGTCTGTGCGGGTCAAGAACGCGATCAATCTGCAGGCGCTCTGCCTGGCGAACGGATATGGTCAGTGCCCCACGCAGTTCCAGCTCGGAACCTATCCTGTCTGGGCGCAGGAAAAGATTTCCCTGTTGCGCGAAGGCGTCAATCTGGAACTCTGCTCCCCCGAACCGCAGGCCAGACGGCGCAACCTTGTCATCAAGGACGTCCGGATCACGCCCAAAACCCCGCTCGTCACCTATGTGGCCCGTGACCTAGAACCCTATCGCGGCTTCCACGTCGTCATGCGCGCGCTCCCCCGTATTCTTTCCGAACGCAAGGACGCGCATGTCATTCTCGTCGGCGGAGACAGGGTCAGCTATGGCACGCTACCGCCGGATGGCGGAAGCTGGCGCGAGGTTATGCTCCGCGAACTGGGAGACAGGTTGGATCTCGATCGCGTGCATTTTGTCGGCAAGGTCGAATATGACGATTTCCGCGCTCTTCTGCGTCGTTCGGATGCCCATCTGTATCTGACCTATCCGTTCGTCGCCTCCTGGTCCCTGCGCGAAGCCATGGCCACAGGCTGCCCGATCATCGGAAGTGACACGGCACCGGTGCGGGAGTTCATTACGGATGACGTTACGGGCCGGCTGGTGCCGTTTCTGGAGCCCGAAAAGATTGCCGAAGCCACGCTTGGGCTTCTGGATGATCGCAGGACGGCCCGTCGTCTGGGGCAGGAAGCCCGGCGTTACGCCGAGGCTGAACTCTGTCTGAACGACTATCTGCAGCGTTACGACGATCTGGTCGACCGGATTACGAAAACGCACCGGTCCTAAGAGAGGGGCAACAAGAGGATTCAGCCCCTCCTGTCGCCTCAGGCGCTATGCCAGCTTGAGCCGAGGTGTTTGTAAGAAACCTCATATTCCTCGACTGTCTCATGAAACCGGTGCTGGTCGTCAATCTGAAGGTCACAGAGTGGTCTGTGACTCTGCAGCGCATTGTAGATCGCACGGCTGACAGCTCTGTTGAGGACGCCGGGGCCGGTCTTGAAGGCAATATACAGACCGCAATGTTCAAATGTGTTGACCAGCGCCATCATGGCAGCGTTGGAAACGATCGCATTGCTTGGGGCTGCGCCGAAAAAGTCGTTATGCAGGACGTAATTATGTGTCGTGAAAAGATGACATTCCTTGATGCTTCCGGTGGTGAGCTTCTTCCAGGCCTCCAGGGAACGGATCCGCAGATCGGCATCCAGCCACCATCCGCCATTGGCCATGATGACATACAGGCGGAGCAGATCGGCACCTTCGGCAGGATGACGGACCTTCCGAAAGATCTCGGAAATTTCTTTTCCGTAATGATCATAAAGCCATTTTGAGGCGGACTCGCGATCGAAGATCGTAAACCGGGTGCCAAGCAGTTCCTGATGATACCGGATGTTGTCCCTGATTTCTTCCGGTGGGTCACGATCCCAGTACATGTAAAGGTGGGGAGGGATCGGGTTCGGACTGGCGATATCTTCCCCGCTCCTGAGGCCGACAGGTGGGTAGCGCAGGGCCAGTTCCAGATAAAGTCTGTCTATTTCTTCTCCGGAATGAAATATTTCAAAAGCATTTCCGATGAGATCAAGGCCCTGTCCGACTTTCCCATCCTGCCATGCGATCTGGATGCCCCGAATGTAATTGGCGAGCGCAGGTGAATATGTCGCCAGCTCCTCAAGTTCCTCCGGTGGCGGCACATTGGAAGATTTCAGGAGACACAGCAGTCTGACCTGAAGAAGAGACTGGGGCAGTGGAAATTCCGTCTGCGTCTTGCCATGCAGATCGAAAGCCACCCTGTAGAAATAGGAAGCTTCGAGAACCTTGCTGTGAATATGAAGAATATTGGCGATGGCAAAGGCGTGCTCGACTGTCGACGCGCCATGCTTCTCGTAATAGGCAACCGCCTGATGGTCATGGCAGGAATGCAGTATATTGACATACGTCGAATCTGGTGAGCTAATGGCTTCTGAATTAAGCATTTATTAACCATTTATACTATAATGTCTGCGGGTATCTTTCGTTAATCATAATGTAACGCGATTGTATTTATCAATGGTCTTGGTGTGATTTTAGATATTTCCCGTCTTTTTCACGATTTTTCTGTATTTCGAAGGTCCGACCGACTGACGTCCGGGTAGGGAATCGGGCAAAATGAGGGCAGGGAGAAGTTACAATGGTGAATGACGTCGTATCGGTTTTGAAAAGCGCTCTGGGCCGCTGGGTGTGCAGAAAAGACGTGTCATCCCATCCGTCCCTGCTTACGGAACCGGATCTTCATGCTCTTGCAGTGGCGACACAGGCAGGGATGTCGAGCCCGCCCTCACCGGAGGGGGAGCGGGAATGGGGCAATCTGAGGGAGCTGACGAAGGACTGGATCGTCCAGCAGAAACCGGGCGTCGCGCCGGGGCCGTTGCAGACGCGTGATTTCGAACATCTGGCTGCCCTGATCTCACCGCTACTTCCAGATGGGCCCGCACCTCAGGCGGCCTCGGAGCCGGCCGTGGCACAACAGCAGCCGCCACAGACCGATATTCAGCCGCAGCCGGAGGTGGTGGAACGCTGGACGCGCGAGGCCCCGGAACTGGTGTTTGCCCGCGAGCATCTGGAGCGCTGTCTCTGAACAGAAAAACGCCCCACAGGAGACCTGCAGGGCGCTGGAAGGCTCAGTCGGTACCGGGGGTGATCAGCTCCGGCTTCCCTTGTGATCGCCATCGCGCATCTGGCCCGTCGGTTCCTGAACATGAGCCTCAAGGAACCAGAGATGCTTGTCGAGGCCACGGGACACTTCCGTGAAAACGTCGGCCGTATCGTCGTCGCCAGCTTCGTCCGTCACCTTGATGGATTCACGCATGTTGTTGGCAACCGTCGCATAACGGTCGATCAGCGCCGCCAGATGGTCGGCTACGCGATAGATGTTGTTCGGATAAGGCTTGCAGGCGCTGTTCTTGGCCACATCCTGCACGGTCCCCAGTGCCGTCCCGCCAAGCTGGACAGCGCGTTCGGCGACTGTGTCGGAGAAGCCATCAATGCTGGAGCGGAAGCCGTCGAGCATTTCATGAACGCCGATGAACTGCGGTCCCTTGAGGTTCCAGTGGGCCTGCTTGGTGATCAGCGCCAGGTCGATCAGGTCGGAAAGACGGGCGTTCAGCGTCTCGATGGAAACATTCTTGGTGTTGTCCGCCGTGTTGTTCTGCGTCACGTGGCGGTCGGTTCTGGAAACCATTTGGACTACTCCTGAACATCGGAATGCGACCCGAAGCTTGGATTCAGGTCGTGAAAATCTTCTCGCGCCCCTTGGCGTTTCGGGGCCGGCGTTCATTCAAACGTGTCATCCGTGCCACGGTTGCCTTGCGAATTCAGGTTCAGGCGGACAATTTCATGATCTGCTGCCGGATGCGGTTTTGGGAGCTGCTCCCAGCCCGTTCCATTGACTGTTCAGGGCGGTTTGTAACGGCCATGGCCTGCGGGGATGACATAAATCTTTCATCCCGTGTCGTTCCTGTTCCGGTTGTTCTTCCATGACAGGACGGCTAATGCACTGGTGTGGTGGCTGAAGCTGCCGGATAATGCCCGTTTTTCAAGTCAGAGCTCCTCACGCATGACCCTTGCCACAGCCACGCAGCCCGAAGAGGCCCGCGACAAGGCCGGTGTTTCCCACAGTGGAAGCCGCCGTAGCGGGCCCGATACCGCATTTCACCTTCTGGTCGCCGCTTCGGCGCTTCTGGTTCTGGTGGTGCTGGGTGGTCTCGTGGTCCTTATGGGCGTGGGAGGCAGCCAGGCTTTCCGGACGTTTGGTCTCGGGTTTGCCTTCCATGATGTCTGGAATCCGGTCGCTGACCAGTACGGGGCCTGGGCGCCGCTGTTCGGCACCATCGTCAGCACGCTGATTGGTGTGGCGATTGCCCTGCCGCTGGCGTTCGGGACGGCGTTCTGGCTGACGGCGATGGCTCCCCCCCGGATTGCCGCGATCGTTGGAACGGCTGTGCAGCTTCTGGCTGCCGTGCCCTCCATCATCTTCGGTATGTGGGGCTTTTTCACGATCGTCCCCTTCATGGCGCGGACGGTCCAGCCCTTCCTGACCCACCATTTCAGGCATGTTCCGGGGATCAGATTCATCATTCATGGCGCGCCCTTCGGCACCGGCCTCATGACGGCTGGTCTGGTGCTGGCGGTCATGATCGCACCCTTCATGACGGCCGTGATGCGCGACGTGTTTGCCGCCATGCCGGCCATGCTGCGGGAAAGCGCCTATGGTCTCGGCGCCACGCGATGGGACGTGATGTGGAAGGTCGTGGTGCCCTGGTCCCGGACGGGCATGATCGGTGCGATCGTCCTCGGGATGGGGCGTGCCCTGGGTGAAACCATGGCCGTGACCTTCGTGATTGGAAACGTGACGGCTGTCGGCTGGTCGCTGTTTGCGCCCCGCAGCACGGTGGCGTCGCTGATCGCCCTTCAGTTCCCGGAAAGCCCGGCCGGGTCGCTGCGTCTGTCCGCGCTGCTGGCGCTGGGCTTCATCCTGATGCTGCTGTCCTTTGCCAGCCTGGCGCTGGCGCGGATGCTGCGGGGAGATACGAAATGAGCGAAACCGTCGTCTCCACAACCGGCTGGAAGCCCAACCCGCGCGCAGCCCGTCGGCGCCGCGCCGATCATCTGGCGACCGCTTTTGGCATGGTGATGGCCGGCATTCTCGTGCTGGTGCTGGCATCCATTCTGTGGACGCTGCTGTCACGCGGACTTGCCGGTCTGTCTGCCGCCGCGATCATGAAGCCGATGGGACCGCCCGGCTCCTCTTCGGGGCTGGCAAACGCGATCGTGGGCAGCCTGATCCAGACCTTCATGGCGCTGCTGATGGCGACGCCGCTTGGCCTTGGATGCGGGATCTATCTTTCGGAATACGGGACAGAAACCAACAAGTTCGCGTCCTGCGTCCGCTTTGTGTCCGACGTGCTGATGTCGGTGCCGTCCATTCTGGTGGGCCTGTTCGTCTATCAGGTCCTGGTGGCGCCGTTTGGCCATTTTTCCGCGCTTGCGGGTTCCGTTGCGCTGGCGATCCTGGCGGTGCCGATCATCGTGCGTACGACCGAGGACATGCTGCGGCTTGTCCCGACGTCCATGCGCGAGGCCGGGGCTGCTCTTGGTGCGACGCGCTGGCGGGTGACTCTTTCGCTGTGCCTGCGTTCTGCCAAGACGGGCGTTCTGACGGGTATTCTTCTGGCTCTGGCCCGGGTGAGCGGTGAAACGGCTCCGTTGCTGTTCACGTCGCTCGGTAACCAGAACTGGTCTTTCAGCCTCAACCGGCCGATGGCGAGCCTGCCGGTGACGATCTACCAGTATGCCGGTGCATCCTATGAAGACTGGGTACAGCTGGCCTGGGCCGGCGCGCTGCTGGTGACGATGGGTGTGCTGGCCATCAACATTGCCGTCCGCGTTTCGGCGCGACGCGGATGACCCCGGGAACAAGGCAGGGGATGATACAGGATTCCATGATGACCGAGACTGATCCGCAGGTGGCGAAAAGCCCTGAAGTGGCGCTGGCTGTCCGCAACCTGAACTTCTACTACGGCGAAAACCACGCCCTGCACGATATTTCGATCGACTTCCCGGCCCGCCGTGTCACGGCCATGATCGGGCCGAGCGGATGTGGTAAATCGACGCTGCTGCGGGTCTTCAACCGCATGTACGACCTGTATCCCGGCCAGCGCGCGACAGGCGAGGTGATTTTCGACGGGCGCAATGTTCTGGAGCGCGATCTGGATCTGAACATCTTGCGTGCCCGCGTGGGCATGGTGTTCCAGAAGCCGACGCCGTTTCCGATGTCGATCTACGACAACATTGCCTTTGGTGTGCGGCTGCATGAGAAGCTGAACAAGGCGGAGATGGACGCGCGTGTTCAGGACGTGCTGACCCGTGTGGCACTGTGGAACGAAGTCCGGGACCGTCTGAATGCACCCGCTTCCGGTCTTTCGGGTGGTCAGCAGCAGCGTCTGTGCATCGCCCGTTCGATTGCGACACGTCCGGAAGTGCTGCTCCTCGACGAGCCGACCTCGGCACTGGATCCGATCTCCACAGCGCGCATCGAAGAGCTTCTCGACGAACTCAAGGAAGAGTTCACGATCGCGATCGTGACCCACAACATGCAGCAGGCTGCGCGTTGCGCGGATCAGGTGGCATTCTTCTACATGGGACGGCTGATCGAAGTGGACAGCGCGGACCGGATGTTCACCAATCCGAAGCAGCAGCAGACCCAGGACTACATCACCGGCAGGTTTGGATAACGCGTCATGGCTGACAGATCTCACATCGTCAAAAGCTACGAGCAGGAGCTGGGCCAGCTCCGGTCCATGATGGCGCAGATGGGCGGCATCGTGGAAAACCAGGTGGCCCTCGCGCTTTCCGCCATTGCGGACCGTAACGAGGAAGCCGCGGATGCGGCCGCCCGTCAGGACCCGGAAGTCGACCAGCTTGAACGCGAGGTCGAAGGCCTTGCGATCCGCCTGCTGGCCCTTCGCAGTCCCATGGCGGGCGATCTGCGCGAGATTGTGGCCGCCCTGAAGATCACCGGCGATCTGGAGCGCATTGGCGATTACGCCTCGTCCATCGCGCGGCGTTCCCTGCGGATCCGGATGCCGGAAAACCAGATTTCGCTTTCGGGCCTGCGTAGCATGGGCCGTCTGGTGCAGGAAAACCTGCGCCGGTCGATTGATGCCATCACGCAGCAGGATTCCAACCGTGCCATGGAAGTCTGGCATTCGGACCGCGCCGTGGACGAGTATTACACGGCGCTCTTCCGCGAACTCGTGACGTACATGATGGAAGATGCCCGCAATATCCGCGCCTGCACGGAACTGCTGTTCATCGCCAAGAACCTCGAGCGCATCGGCGATCATGCGACCAACATCGCCGAGCGTGTTTTCTATGCTGTGACGGGCGACAACCTGCCGTCCCTGCGTCCGCGCGGGGCCCCGGCGTCGGCCCTGACGGTGGCAGAGACGATGCAGGAGCCTGACGTTCGGTGAAGGGACCATCGCTGGCGCGTGCCAAGGGGCTTGTTCTTCTGGTCGAGGATGATCCGGCCCTGCTTCTGATGACCTGCTACAATCTCGAGCAGCGCGGATACCGCGTCGAGACGGCAGAGGACGGGGAAGCGGCCCTTCTGGCGCTTGAGACGGCCCGTCCGGATGCCGTGGTGCTGGACTGGATGCTTCCGGGCCTGTCCGGGCTGGATGTGTGCCGCCGGATCCGCGCCAATCCCGCATTGCGCGACGTTCCGGTCCTGCTCCTGACGGCGCGTTCGGCCGAGCAGGATGCGATCCGCGGGCTGGATACGGGTGCGGATGACTATCTGATGAAGCCGTGCAGCATCGATACGCTCGATGCGCGCCTGCGGGCGCTGCTGCGGCGGCATCAGTCTTCCTATGACCGCCTGTCCTTTGCGGACATCACGCTGGATCCTGAAACGCATCGCGTGGAGCGGGCAGGGCGGATGCTTTCACTTGGACCGACGGAATACCGCCTGCTGGACCTGCTGATCCGCAATCCGCGCAAGGTGTTCTCCCGCGAGGATCTGCTGCGCCGGATCTGGGGCCAGAACATCCATGTCGAGATCCGGACGATCGACGTCCATATCCGGCGTCTGCGCAAGGCCATCAACGGTCCGGGAGAAGTCGATCTGGTGCGGACCGTGCGCGCGGCCGGTTATGCCCTGGATGACGGCCCGACGACGGACGGCGGCTGACGCGTGCCGCCGGGAGGATTGCCGCCTGCAGCGGATACGCTGCCACTGCAGGTGGGCATGGTCCTCGTCTGCGTGGCCTTGGCGGGATGGGTGCTGGCGGTTTGGCTGCTTCTGCGCCAGCCGCGGGTGCCGACGTCTCCGCCCGACGATTATCTGACACCCGTGTCGCCGGCCGACCTGCCGGTTGATCCGTTGCCAGCCTGCGCCGTGGTGCTGGACGGGCTTGGCGCGATCGTGCAGGTCAACGAGGAAGCCGCGTCCCAGTTCGGCGAAACGGTTGGCGCCATCCTGCGTCACCCCGCAGCGCGCGCCGCACTTTCCGCGGCGTTGCGGGCTCCGGTTCCGGCCAGTCCATCAGGCAGCAGCAATCGGGGGGATCTGCCGCCGGTCTGCTCCACGACCTTTACGCTCGATGTGCCGGTTCCGCGCACGCTTCACCTGATGCTGCGCCGGCTCCCGGGCGGGAAGGGGCAGGACAGGCGAGTTCTGGTGGTGCTGACCGACCGGAGCGAGGCGCAGGCGGCGGACCGGATGCGCATGGATTTCGTGGCCCATGCCAGCCACGAGCTGCGCACGCCGCTTGCCTCGCTGAGCGGGTTCATCGATGCGTTGCAGGGGGCGGCCGGGGAAAATCCGGTCATGCGGCATCAGTTCCTCGACATCATGCGCCAGCAGTCCGAGCGGCTGAAACGGCTGATCGACCGTCTGCTGTACCTGTCGCGCGTACAGGCGCATGAGCATCAGCGCCCCCGGGACGTGGTGGACGTGGCCGATCTCATGGCGGTGGTGCTCGGGGAAGTTGCGCCACGTTTCGAGCAGGAAGGGCGTACCCTGAAGCTGGAGATCGAGGACGATCTGCTGGTCCGCGCTGATGAAGATGAGATGGTACAGGTCCTGCTCAACCTGATCGAAAATGCCCTGCGTTATGGCGCGCAGGAGGGCGATCCGCTGACCATCACCCTGTCCGCACGGCGTGCGGCCAGTCCGGATGATCGCTGGCCTGCTGATGGAGGCGTCATTCTCGGGATCGAGGACAATGGCTGCGGGATGGAAGCGCATCATCTGCCGCGCCTGACCGAGCGTTTCTATCGCGTGGGCGCGCCAACGGATGGTGCGGGGCAGGGGACGGGGCTGGGTCTGTCCATCGTGCGGCACATCCTGGACCGGCATGGCGGCCGACTGCGGATTGCGAGTGCGCCGGGAAAAGGGACGACCTGTCTGGTCTGGCTGCCGCCGGCGGGGGCGACACTTGCGGTTTCGGTGGTGGAATGACAGTTTCCTTCTGAAACAATCAGAAGGTGTTGTGACAGTGAGAGTTCTCCGCAGTTTCCGCCGTGTCGGCCTGGCCGCTCTGCTGACGGGCAGCATGTTCACGCCGCTTCATGCGGCCGATGCCCCCGACACCATCCCCGCCTGGCTGAGCGATATCAATGGCGCGCAGGCCATGTCCTGGGTGAAGGCACAGAACGACCGGACCCTGCGTCTTCTGGGTCATGGGCCGCTGTATCAGGGTCTGTACAACACATCGCTGAAACTGCTTCAGACGCATGACCGTCTGGCGTCGCCGATGCAGATTGACGGGATGATCTACAATTTCTGGCGCGATGACCGGCATCTGCGCGGCATCCTGCGCCGGACAACGCCGGATTCCTATGCGACCGAGCATCCGGAATGGACGGTCGCGCTGGATCTCGATGCACTGGCGGCGAAGGAAAAGCGCAACTGGGTCTATGAGGGCGTGGACTGCCTGCACAGCCAGCAGAATCTCTGCCTGCTGCATCTTTCGGATGGGGGCGAGGACGCCAGGACCGTCCGGGAGTTCGATCTGCGGACCGGAAAGTTTGTTGAAAGCGGGTTCAGCCTGCCTCATGCCAAGCAGGATTCCAGCTGGCTGGACCGCGACACGCTTCTGGTCAGCTATCCCTGGACGGATGCCGATGTTACGGAATCGTCCTATCCGTATATCGTGAAACTGCTCAAGCGCGGGCAGTCTCTGGCCGAAGCGCAGACGGTCTTTACCGGCAACCGCAAGGACGTCGAGGTCGGGCCGGAAGTCCTGCATGACGGGGCGGGGCATCAGGTCACGCTGATCCGTGAAGGTCTGGATGCATTTTCGGCAAAAGTGTTCCTGTATCGCGATGGTCAGGTGACGCCGGTTGCCATTCCCCTGAAGGCAGACGTGGCGGCGCTGTTCAATGGCCGTCTGGTCGTTCAGCTGAAGGAAGACTGGAAGGTCGGGACGCAGACTTTCCGGCAGGGGAGTGTGGTGCTGGTCGATCCGGCGGCCGTAACCGTTGCGCCCCAGCTTCTGCTGGCACCGACCGGGAAGCAGATGATCGAGGAAGTGTCCACGAGCCACGGCCATCTGATCGTCACGCTTTATGACAACGTACGGGGCCGGATCTCGATCTATACGCCGTCCGGTACGGGTTTCACGCACCGGGATCTGCCGCTGCCGCAGAACATGTCGGTGGATCTGGCCAGCGTCGACGAGGATAGCCCCGTGGCCTATGCCGTCTCGACCGGATTTCTGAGCCCGACCACCCTGTGGGAACTCAACAGCGATACGGCTTCGGTGCAGAAGCTGCACACGCTGCCGGCACAGTTCGATGCTTCGGATATGACGGTGGAGCAGCAGGAAGTGCGTTCGACGGACGGGACCAGCATCCCGTACTTCATCGTGCATCGGCGGGACATGAAGCTGGATGGCACCAACCCGACGCTGCTTTATGCCTATGGCGGCTTTGAAGTGCCGCTTTTCCCGTTCTATTCGGCAGGAATCGGCAATAACTGGCTGTCGCGCGGTGGGGTCTATGTTCTGGCGAATATCCGTGGTGGCGGGGAGTTCGGACCGGCCTGGCATGATGCAGGGCTGAAGACGCATCGTCAGCGGATCTATGACGACTTCGCTTCCGTCGCGAAGGATCTCATGGACCGGAAAGTGACCTCCCCGCAGCATCTGGCGATTCAGGGCGGCTCTAACGGTGGTCTGCTGATGGGTGTCGAGTTCACGCAGCATCCGGATTTCTGGAAGGCTGTTGATATCGAGGTCCCGCTGCTCGACATGATGAATTACGAGCACATGTCGGCGGGTGCGTCCTGGGTCGGTGAATACGGGACGGTCTCCATCCCGGAGCAGAAGGCGTTCCTGCGCGGAATTTCCCCGCTTCAGAACCTGAAGCCGGATGTGAAATACCCGGTGCCGTTCATTGAGACGACCACCAAGGATGATCGGGTTGGCCCGGTTCATGCCCGTCGTTTTGCATGGCGGATGAGCGAGCTGAAGCTGCCGTATTATTACTGGGAGCAGGTGGCGGGTGGTCATGGCTTTGGGGCCAGCCAGAAGGAAATCGCCCAGACGCAGGCGCTCAGCTACGCCTATCTGTGGTCCGAACTGGGCCGGACGCATTGAGGCTTCGCATCATGCGGACATGAAAAAGGGCGCTCTGAGGAGCGCCCTTTTTTGTGCCCGGAAAGAAGATCAGCCGTGGCGGCGACCGCGATCCAGCAGGCACCAGCCACCAATCAGGATGGCGCCGATCAGGGGGATGGCGCCGATCGTGATTGTGCCGTCCGGATAGTCGAAGGCCATCATGATCAGAACGAAGCCAAGAAAGCCCAGAGTGGCCCAGGTCGTATAGGGCGCGCCGGGCATGTTGAAGCCTGTCGGCGCGATGTCCCCGCGGTTGATCGCAGCCCGCAGACGCAGCTGGCACAGCAGGATGAAGCCCCAGGTGCTGATGATGCCCAGCGCCGAGAAGTTCAGGACGATTTCGAACACGCGCGACGGGATGAGGTAGTTCAGCATCACGCCCACCAGATAGACACCCAGCGTCGTAAGAATGCCGACATAAGGCACGGAGCTGCGGTTCAGTTTGCCCAGAGCCTTCGGGCCAGAGCCGCCAAGGGCGAGGGCACGCAGGACGCGGCCCGTGGAATACAGGCCGGAATTGAGGCTGGAAAGCGCAGCGGTCAGGACCACGATGTTCATGATGGTGCCGATGCCCGGAATGCCGAGCGCCTGAAAGAACGTCACGAACGGACTGGTCCCGGCATGATATTCGGTCCAGGGCAGCAGGCAGACCAGCAGGATGACGGAGCCGACATAGAACAGGGCGATACGCCAGATGACGCTGTTGATGGCGCGCGGAAGGATCTCACGCGCGTCCTCGCACTCGCCTGCGGCGGTGCCCAGCAGTTCGATGCCCGAATAGGCGAACACCACGCCCTGAAGCAGCATGAGGGCCGAGAACAGGCCATGCGGGAAGATTCCGCCGTTTTCGGTAATCAGATGAAAGCCGGTCGTATGGCCTGCTACCGGCATGCGTGTCCCAAGGATGATGGCACCGGCAATAAGGAAGAGCGCCAGTGCCACGACCTTGATGAGGGAGAACCAGAACTCCATTTCGCCGAAATAGCGCACGCCGATCATGTTCATGGTACCGACGATCGCCAGGGCCGCAAGCGCGAAGGCCCATTGCGGAACCGGCAGGAACACCGCCCAGTAATGCATGTAGAGCGCCACGGCCGTGATATCGACGATGCCAGTCATGGCCCAGTTCAGAAAGGACAGCCAGCCCGCCATATAGGCGGCCCGCTCGCCGAGGAACTCACGCGCATAAGTCACGAAGCTGCCGCTGGTCGGGCGGTACATGACCAGTTCGCCCAGCGCACGCAGGATCAGGAACGAGAAGACGCCGCAGATCGCATAGATGATCGCAAGGGACGGCCCGGCCACCTGAAGCCGTGAGCCCGCGCCCAGAAACAGCCCTGTTCCGATGGCGCCACCGATGGCGATCATCTGCACATGACGGCGTCCGAGGTCCTTGTGATAGCCTTCCTCACTGATGGCCCCTGCATGGGTCGGGGTGTGATCGGGAGCCGGGCTTGTCGTCATCTGCGCGTCCTGGGAAGTCGTCGTAAAAGGTGTCGGTAAAGCTGTATGGGGCATGACGAGAGGCCGGGCCGTGAGGGCCTACGCTTCATGCGCGTCAGCTATGTGTGGCATGCATGGGAACATAGGCGAAAGTGACCGCATTGCCAACGCGGATTGCTTCTGAGGCCGAAACTGTTCCCCGGACTGTGCCTTCAATGTCCCGGCGGGACAGCCATGCAGGCCATTCCCTGTCCGGAAAGAGTCGAGCAGGCCTGAGCCGCTCCGACACGGCTGATCCCCGTCAGACGGGCACGCCAGACTGTGGTGCCATGGCTGGGAGTGGGATGAACTTCGATTCGGGCGGACTGAAGCGACGTAAATGCGGCCTGTCGTGCCATGGTGGCCGCAAATTTCGCCTGTCCGATGCTGCCGAAGGCCCCCACCTGAACCGCCCACGGGCCATAGCTTCCGGGACGCCTGTAGCCGACAACCATGGTGGTCGATTCCGTTGGCTGTGTCGGCAGCGTATGGGGCGTCGGAATGGCGGGAGCAGGCGGGAGTGGCCGGGAAGAGACCGGCTCCTGAATGGTCAGCGTATCGCCAGCAGGTCTGGAAACAAAGGTCGGGGACGGTGCGGCGAGGGGAGGCGTGCTGACGGGCTGGACAGCGCACGGCACATCGGGATCGTAAGCATCGTCCGGGTTGCACGGAACGGCGCTGGGGGCTGCGATGGGTGTCTGGGCGGCGGCACTCGTGACATGCCGGCTGGCCCAGACCTGTCCCACACTGCGGGCTGACGCCGTCATGACCGGCGCAGGCGCTGTCTGGGCCGGGGCCAGGCCTGCGAGGGCGGTGCCCGACTGCGAGGCGTTCAGCTGATCGGCGGTGGCATAGGCCGCCAGCGGACCTGTCATGGCGACCTGCGTGCCAAGATGCGGCGTGATGCTCGCAACGTAATTGACGGTTTCGTTGGGTAGTTGCCGCCCTTCGTACAGATAGTCCTCAAGCCGCTGCGGCCCGGCATTGTAAGCGGCCAGAAAGGCCGGAGCCCCGTATTTCCGGGCGAGAATGCTGATATAGCCCGTGCCTGCCATGATGTTGTCATGAGGCTCGTAAGGATCCGACCGCAGACCATAGCGCGAGCGCATGTCGGCATAGGTCTGGGGCATGAGCTGCATCAGGCCCATTGCCCCGGAATGGGACGTGATGGGCCGTCCATCCAGAAACTGGTGCCCCCCCGATTCCTGATGGATCACGGCACGGATCCAGTCCTGGGGAATCGAGAAGCGGTTTGCGGCCTGAATGATGTACGGGCCCCACGGATCACTGGCCGGACCGGGCGCGCGATAGGCGCCGCTTGAGGAATAGTACCGGTTGTACGGAGAACGCTGGGACGCGCAGCCTGCAAGGGCCGCAAGGCTCAGGATGATGGTTCCCGTCTGAAGGAAGACTCGCCTTTTCCTGAGCATCATAAACCCACTGTTAATCTTTTATGCCGATGATGAGCGCTGTCCGAAAGAGAAGGCAGACAAACGGTGACGACGGAGACTCCGGAAAACGAAACCCCGGTCAAGAAGGGGGGTAAGCGCAAGATCATCATCCTTGCAGTGCTGGCATGCCTGCTTCTGGCTGGTGGTGGAGCCTTTGCATGGAAGCATTTTCATCATGCGGCAACCCCGGTCGCCAAGACTGCCCCTCAGCCGGTGAAGTGGACCACCATCACCATTCCGACCATTCTGTCCAATCTCGACTCCGGGACGGATCGCACGCGATACGTCCGGATCGGTGCCCGGCTTGAGGTCGAAGACGGCAAGGACGCCGCCAATATCGCGGCCCTGATGCCGCAGATCCAGGATGCGTTCCAGACCTGTCTGCACGGAATGCAGCCTTCGGAGCTTTCCGGCAGCGGTATCTACCGGCTGCGCGAAACAATGCTGGCACAGATCACCAATATCGTGGCGCCCCTGCGTGTGAGGGATCTCTTTTTCGTAGAGGTGCTGGTGCAGTGAGTGACGACCGACAGGCTGATACCGCTTTTGCGGACCAGGGCACGGACATACCTGCCGCCGCCTTTCCTCTGTCTGGACAGGGCATGGCAGGGCTGGGCCATGACAGCGATGAAGACCATGTTCTCAGCCAGGCCGAGATCGACAGCTTTTTCGGCAAGGATTCTGTGGTCACGGGCGCTGCTGACAGCAGTGGCATCGAGCGCGTGGTCAGCACATCGGGTGTCTCGTCCGAGCGGCTGCCGATGCTTGAAGTGGTCTTCGACCGTTTTACCAGAATCCTGACGACAAGCCTGCGCAATTTCACCAGCGACAACGTCGAGGCGTCCATGGACCGCCTGGGCTCCCAGCGTTTTGGAGATTATCTCGAAAACGTCCCAGGACAGGCCATGTTCGCGGTCTTCAAGGCGGAAGAGTGGGACAATTACGGCGTCGTCGTACTGAGTTCCTCTCTGATCTATAGCATCGTTGATGCCCTTCTTGGGGGGCATGTCCGTGGCGACAGCGCTCTTACCGCTCCGGCCAGCCGCCAGACCGGACGGCATCATACCGCCATTGAGCGCGCGCTGATCGAGCCGATGGTCAGGATCATCCTGGATGATCTGGAAACGAGTTTCAGCCCGCTCTGCGCCGTCAATTTTCATTTCGAGCGACTGGAGATGAATTCACGTTTCGCGATGATCTGCCGGGCCGGAAACGGGGTGGTTACCGCACGGTTCGGCATCGATATGGAAGGCCGCGGCGGAGACGTGGATATCGTACTGCCCCACGCCACGCTCGAGCCTGTCAGAGACATTCTCCTGCAGCAGTTCATGGGTGAGAAATTCGGTCATGACGGCATCTGGGAAAACCATCTCGCCCGAGAGCTCTGGCAGACGGATCTGACCCTGGATGCCGTTCTGGAAGAGCAGACCATGAATCTGAAAGACATCATGAAGCTCGCTCCGGGGGATCAGCTTGTCCTGCGTCGCAAGCCGGATGCTCCCGTCAGCCTGCGGTGTGGCGAACATGTCCTTTTTACGGGGCGTGTCGGGCGAAAGCAGGGACAGGTCGCCGTCAAGATCGAAGACGTTCTTAACCAGAAACCCGGCACGGATCGTGCCACATCCTATAGCTGAGCGGAGCATATTTCATGGACAGATTTCAGCTTGGGATCGAGATCGCCCTGTCAGTGCTGCTGCTGGTGACGATTTTCTACAGTCTCTATCTGGGGCGTGCCCTCTCCGTCCTGCGGCGTGACCGCGGACAGCTCGATGCCCTGATCGCTAGTCTCCAGTCCAGTAGTGCGCAGGCGCAGTCCGGCATTGATCATCTGCGCCAGACGACGGAACTCGTCGGCCGTGCCCTGGGGAAAACCGTTGAGTCCGGCAAGAGCCTGAAGCGGGATCTGGCCATGCTGTGCGAACGCTCCGAGACGCTGGCCCAGCAACTGGAATCTCTCCTTCCCGCCGGGCGTGTCGCCACCGCAGGCATGAAGGCGTCTCCCCGTGTTGAGGAACGGCCCGAGGAAGCCCCGTTCCGCTCTGCGCTTCGCCTGAAGCCGGACGAAGTGCGGACCATGAAGCCCAGTGGCAGCAAGAGTGCTGCCGAGCGTGAACTTCTGCGCGCTCTTCGTCAGAAGCAGGGATAAGACGTCATGTTTTTCCGTATCCTGCATCTTGCCTGCGGTCTCATGATCGTTCTTCTCGGGGTCAAGATCTACGCGATCGCGGGTGATCTGATGGGCGACGCGGATTCTCCCTCTTCGTCTCTGACAACTGTTGCGATGGCCCAGCCGCAGCCGCAGCCGCAGCCGCAGCCGCAGCCCGCTGCGCCGATAGAAGCTCCACCGGCGGCACCCAAGCCCGCGGGAGCTGCCCCCACCCTGGCGATGGCTGTTCCGAAAACGGATGATCTGTGTGCGCATGGGGGCTGCAAGGGACCCGTGCCAGCTGCGCCAGCACCAACGGCTCAGCCAGCAGATCCCGCACTCGTGGAACAGCTCGCTGCCCGGGAAAAGGAGCTGGATCGGCGTGATGCAGCACTGAATGACCGCCAGCGCCTGGTTGATGCGGCTGAGGAAGAGCTGCAGCGACGGATGACAGCGCTGGAAAATTCCCGGACTGCCCTTGAGAACAGCGAACAGCATACGGACCAGCTGCGGAATGATGATGCTGACAGGCTGGTCAAGATCTATCAGGCGATGAAACCCGAAGATGCCGCAGCAATCTTCAATATTCTTGATCTGCGTGTTGGTGTGGCGCTGCTCAACAGGATGAATCCGCGCAAGGCGTCCGCAATCATGGAAGCCATGTCCCCCCAGCGCGCCATTCTCGCCACGCAGCTTCTTGTGAACTCTCATGCGCGGCCTGCCACCCGGATCGGTGGTAACGGATGAAACGGGCGTTTCTGGCCACTGCACTGACCCTGTCGCTGCTCGAAACTGCTGTGGCCGCGCCTGCGCCTAAAGTTGTCAGCGCCAAGCCGGAAAAGGTAGATGCAGGCCCTGCAAAAGCCGCTGATGAGAAGCTGTTGCCTGCGGGCTGGGCTTTTCTGAACGACCCGTCGCCGCTTTTTCCGCATCCTGAAAAAGCAGTACAGGAAAAACGGGTTTCTGCTGGGCCGGCCTCACTCACCGGAACTCCCTCACAGGCGACGACAGCTCCCGCTTATGGAACGTCCGTGCAGGTCCCCGGCGCAACCGGACTGTGGCTGCCTTTGGGTGAACTGACGCCTGTTGCGGCGTTCCGCAATGGGCAGAATATCGTGCTCGTGGCGGCGGGGCGGCATGTCCTGGATACGGCGGGTCTGGCCGGGATCGGGCCTTTCAAATCTGTTTCCAGCCGGATCCTGTCAGATGTGACGGTCATTACCGTAACGTTGTCCGACGAACGCGATCCTGTTCTTCGTCCTGTCGGGGCCGGGTGGACGCTGTCAGTTGCCACGGATGTAAAGCCTCAGGCCGATATGCTGCTCGGGCAGGATGCAAACGCCTTGACGTTCATGCCGCCGGTTGCGGAAGGTCTGCCGCAGGTTGTCGCACTGGATGATCCTGATTCAGGGCGAAGGCTTCTGTTGGGAATGACGCGCTCAGGCCGCATTCAGCAGCCCATGCGGCGCCTGGGAACCGGCTTCGCGGTCCGGAGCAGTCTGATCGGTATCGTGGTTGCGGCTGATTCCGACACCATAGAGTTGCGTCAGGCGGGTGGGAAACTGATCCTGGATACGATGGGGCCGGACAGTTTTCCGCTGATGGCATCCAACCGGCTTCAACCCTATGGCTCCTCCCTGAGCGGTGTCAGGCTGGGGACGGGAAGCCCAGAAGAACTGCGGGAAGCGCTCAGGCGGAGTGTAGCCTCTGCTGCCGTGGCGTCTTCGGGTGATCGCTTTGATGCCCGGATGCGGGTTGCGCAGGCGGCAGCACGGGCTGGCAATGGCCCTCTTCTGGGCGAAGTCATGGACGTGGCTTTGCAGGACTGGCCTGAGGGGGTGGAAAAGCCCGAAGCACGCCGGCTGCAACAGATATCGGCGGTGCTCAATGCCCGGCCGGGCTCTTCCTCGCTGGCAGAAGATGGCGGGAGTACGCCGGAAGACCAGCTTTGGCGCGGAATGATGCGGATGCTTCTGCCATCTTCCCGTCGGGTTGGACAAAGTGCTTCAGGATCTCCGGAAAGCGACCGTCTTCAGACGGCGGATCTGATTGCGACAGGACTTCCTGTTCTTCAGGCTTATGCAGGTCCGCTGAAGGAGCGTCTGTTGCCTTTGGCCGCCCAGTGGATCGCGCGTTATGGAAGTGATGGCGCCACAAAAGTGCTCGATCAGTTTCCGGACGGTCCGCTGGTGGCTTTGGCGAAGGCCCTGCTGGCGGCGCGGCGGAATACGCCGGATGCAGAAGCGAAGCTCTCTGTTCTTGCGCATGACCCATCGCCACTGATCTGGCCGGTGGCTCGTGAAGCTTCGCTCCGGCTGGCATTGGAAAAAAAGACTCTTCCCCCGCAGGCTGTTGCGGATCAGGTGGATGGCATCCTGCCTGCTCTTCGGATTGCGGAACGCGAGAAGGATGGGCGTCTTCTACAGATCAAAGCCCTGATGGAAGGCGGAAACCTCGAAGGGGCCGCTGCGGCGGTGCAGGAATGGGGGCGTCTGTATCCGGATGATGCTGCCAGGGTCGCTGTGCAGGAAACGGACATTATCCGGCAGATGGCCAGGTCTGCGTCTTCAGGCGCGCGGCAGAACATGAACGAGGTTGCCTTTCTGAAAGATGCGCTGCTCAAAGCGTCAGACAGTGCCCTGCGCGGTGACATTCTCGATGGTCTGGCGCGTCGTTACGAGGCACTTGGCCTGCCGGATCAGGAACGTGAGGCCCTGCGGGATCTTCTGGCGTCCGGGAGTAACGCCCAGGAGATGAATGTCCGGATCCGGCTGGCGACGCTTGAGCTCAATATGGGAGACCTCAAGGCGGCACGACAGGATCTTGGGGTTTTTGCCGAGGGATCTCCGGATGCTGCCTTGGCGCTTCCGGGCGGCAGCAGCAGCCAGTCCGTGGAGGTGGCGCTTCTGAAAGCGCGTATTGCACTGGCGGATCATCGTCCGGAGGAAGCGGCGTCAGAGCTGGCGACCATTCGGGATCCGCGTGCGTGGACATTGCGGGCGCAGATGGCTGAAAAGGCCGGGGACTGGTCTCATGCGGTTGAGGCGCTTGTGCCCATGCTGGAAAGTCTCCCCGGAGCGGGCGGCGTTTCGAAAGAAACGCTTTCGTCAGAACAGCAGGCTTTCGTCCTGCGAATCGGGGGGGATGCGTCGAGAGCGCAGGATCAGCAGACGCTTAAAAACCTGCAGACCCGGTTTGGGGCACTGATGAAAGGGACGCCTTCTGAAGGTGTTTTCCGTCTGCTGACAGGGGGCGGTGAGGATGCTTCACCGCCGGTTTCGGCAGGGGGGTAGGTCTTCTTCAGGCCTGAGTGACCGGACGATGGCCTTCGAGGAAAACCCTGATGCCATACGCCATGAATTCTTCGAGGTTTTCTTTTGACCGATGGGGTTTGCAGTGGGTGAGCCGTCCCAGCATGGGGCCGCCCAGCGTCATGCCGAAGAGCAGATCCGAAGCTTCGGTAATGTCGGGAATATCCAGTCTGCCGGCTTCGGACTGCGCGGCCAGCCAGTTCTGGATCGGCAACACACGGCCCGAAAGCTGGAAGAGGTCTGCGACGAGTTGCCGGACGGCCGGGTTGCGGCTGGTTTCCGTAATGACGGAGCGGAGCAGGCTCAGGCGCTCGTCGCAGAACATGCAGGCTGCGATGCTGGTCATCAGGCCCAGAAGCTGTTTCTCCATGGGATCTGTGGGCAGCGGCGTGTAATCTATGGGGGCGAAAAGCCGTTCCAGGATCAGGGTCTCGAAAAGAACTTTCTTGGAGTCGAAAAACTGATAGAGGGTTTTTTTGGACATCCCCGAGCAGGCTGCGATGCTGTCCATCGACGCGGCATGATAGCCGTGGGTGGTCAGAACCGCACTGGCCGCATCCAGGATCCGGATGCGTCTTTCGGCTTCATCGAGCTGCGCTGGACGGCCACAGCAGGGCTGTTTCCGGTCTTCGGACTGGCTGCTCGACGGACTGTTCAAGATCAACTCCGATATTATTTCACAGACTGAATTGACGTCTGTCAAAGAAACCCGCTAGTTTCCGTCCTCGCGGGAAACTAGCGGGTTTCTGTATCACAGGATAGCGGCCGTATCATGCCTTCTTTTCAGAAAATGTCTTTGAATTCTTCTGCCGCCCTGTCTCCGGTCGGTCCGTGGGGTGGGAAGGGAACTTTTCTGGTGTCGCTTCTGGCACTGCCGCTGCTGGTAGCGGGATGCCAGAAAAAAACTCCCCCTCCCCAGATGCCGCCGCAGCCTGTCGATGTGGTGACGCTGAAGACGCAGCCCGTTACGCTTGAGACGTCCCTGCCAGGTCGGACGGATGCCTATGAACAGGCACAGATCCGGCCGCAGGTAAATGGTGTCATCGTCTCGCGTGATTTCGAGCAGGGTGCGGACGTCAAGGCGGGGCAGCAGCTCTTCCAGATCTATATTGCGCCCTATCAGGCGGCTTACGATCAGGCGAAAGCGCAGCTTCTCAATGCACAGGCCGCGGCTGCCCGGGCCAATGGTCAGCTGAAGCGTTATCGTCCGCTGGTGGCAGCCCATGCTGTAAGTTCGCAGGATTTCGACAACACGCTGGCAACCGCGCGTGAGGCGGAAGCCCAGGTGGCGCAGGCGAAGGCTTCCGTGGAAGCAGCCGCCGTCAATCTGAACTACACGCATGTTCGTGCGCCCATCAGCGGCCGGATTGGCCGTACGCTCTATACGCCGGGCGCGCTGCTGACGGCAGGTCAGACCCAGGCGATTGCGGTCGTGACCCGGCTTGATCCGATCTACGTGGACGTCAATCTGGCAGCGGCCGACATGCTGCGCCTCAAGCGGGAGCTGGCGAACGGTCAGGTTGAGCGCAGTGGTGCGGATGCGGCGGCTGTCAGCCTGAAGCTGGAAGACAGTTCCGATTATCCGACGCGCGGTAAGCTCCAGCTTTCCGAAGTCACGGTGGATCCGTCGACCGGAACGCTCGTCATGCGGGCGGTTTTCCCGAACCCCGATCATCTGCTGCTGCCGGGCATGTTCGTGCATGCGCATATTCAGGAAGGCATTGATCCGAACGGCCTGCTGGTGCCGCAGGTTGCGGTCGCCCGGGATGCCAAGGGCAATCCCTACGTCATGATCGTGGATGGTGAAAACAAGGTCGCCCAGCGTTCCATTCAGGTCTCGCGGACGGTGGGGGATTCCTGGCTTGTTTCAGACGGGCTGAAGGCGGGTGAGAAGGTGATCGTGAACGGCCTGCAGAAAGTGCAGCCTAGCGCGAAAGTCACACCTCACGATGTCCCGGCTGACGCCCCTGCGGGAAAGGCGGAGTAACCCCGCATGTCATTGTCCCGCTTCTTCATTGACCGGCCCATCTTTGCATGGGTCATCGGTCTGATCATCATGCTCGTCGGCGCTGTCGCGATCACGCGCATGCCGATCGCGCAGTATCCCAGCATTGCCCCGCCGCAGATCGCCATTTCGGTCATGTATCCGGGTGCGTCTGCCGAGACGGTGAACAACACGGTCGTCCGCCCGATCCTGCAGCAGATGTATGGTCTGGATCATCTCGAATATCTGTCCGCTTCGTCTTATGCGAGCGGCCAGATGGAGATCGACCTGACCTTCGAGCAGGGCACGGATCCTGACATCGCGCAGGTTCAGGTCCAGAACAAGCTCCAGCTCGCCCAGCCGCGCCTGCCGTCGGAAGTGACGGCCCAGGGGCTGAGCATCACGAAGGCCACCAAGAACTTCATGATGGTTCTGGCCTTCATTTCCGAAGACGGCAGCATGTCCGGGCAGGACATTGCGGATTATGTGGCGTCCAATATTTCCGATCCGCTGTCGCGTGTCTCGGGTGTGGGCGATCACACGCTGTTCGGCTCCGAATATGCGATGCGCGTCTGGCTGGACCCGTCCAAGCTGTACAATTTCGGCCTGACGGTCGGCGATGTGCAGGCGGCAATTTCTGCCCAGAACATTCAGGTCTCATCGGGTGAGTTGGGTGGTCTGCCGGCCAAGAAGGGCATTGGTTTCGATGCCACGATCATTGGCCCGACCCGTCTGAGCACACCGGAGCAGTTCAAGGAAATTCTGCTGAAAGTGCAGCAGGATGGCAGTCAGGTGCGCCTGAAGGATGTGGCGCGCGTCGAACTTGGGGCGCAGAGCTACGCGCTGGGATCGGTCTATAACAACCACCCTGCATCCGCGATGGCGCTCAAGCTTGCGCCGGGTGCGAACCAGCTTAAGACCGAAGCAGCTGTCCGCGCGCGTCTGAACGAGCTGAGCCGCTATTTCCCGCAGGGTCTGAAGCTCGTCTATCCGCTGGATACCGAGCCGTTCATCACGCTGTCGATCCATGAAGTGGTCCAGACGCTGATCGAGGCGATTGTCCTCGTGTTCATCGTGATGCTGATCTTCCTGCAGAACTTCCGCGCGACGCTGATCCCGACGATCGCGGTGCCGGTGGTGCTGCTGGGAACGTTCGGGCTGATGTCCATTCTGGGCTACAGCATCAATACGCTGACCATGCTGGCCATGGTGCTGGCGGTCGGTCTGCTGGTCGATGATGCGATCGTTGTGGTCGAGAACGTCGAACGTGTCATGACGGACAAGGGGCTGTCTCCCAAGGAAGCGGCCCGTGTCTCCATGGACGAGATTTCGGGCGCGCTTGTCGGCATCGTGCTGGTGCTGACGGCGGTGTTCCTGCCGATGGCGGCCTTTGGCGGTTCGACGGGTGTGATCTATCGCCAGTTCTCCATCACCATCGTCGCGGCCATGTGGCTGTCAGTTCTGGTGGCGATGGTTATGACACCGGCGCTGTGTGCCTCCATGCTCAAGCCGACGCACAAGGGCCATGAACGTGGCCCCGCGGCCTGGTTCAACCGGACGTTTGATCGTCTGACGAACGGGTATATCGGCGGCGTGAAATGGCTGATCCGCGTGCCGGTCGTCAGCATGATCGGGTTCGCCCTACTGACCGGTCTGGTTGCGTTCCTGTTCATGCGGGTGCCGGGCGGCTTCCTGCCGGATGAGGATCAGGGGATCATCTTCGGCCAGGTTACCATGCGCAACGGGGCAACCCAGGAGCAGACGGCCGCTGTCAACCGCAAGATCACCGATTACGTTCTCAAGACCTACGGCCAGTATGTTGAATCCGTCTTCACCATGACGGGCTTCAGCTTCGCGGGTCAGGGGCAGAGTGCGGGTGCATTCTTCATCCGGATGAAGCCCTGGGATCAGCGGCCGGGCTCCGCGCATACGACCATGACGGTGTCGCGCGAAATCATGATGCATTTCTGGATGGATCCGGAAGCGCAGATCTTTGCCGTCAATCCGCCGGCCGTGATGGAACTGGGCAATGCGACCGGCTTCGATCTTGAACTGGAGGACACCGGGCATCTGGGTCATGACGCCCTGCTGGCGGCGCGAAACCAGATCCTGAGTGAAGCGGCCCAGAATCCGCTGCTTCAGGCGGTGCGTCCGCTGGGCATGGAAGATGCGCCGCAGTTCAGTCTGGACATCAACCGTGAGCGCGCCAACGCGCTTGGCCTGACCAATGCGGATATTAACACGACGCTCGAAGGGGCCCTTGGCTCGATCTACGTCAACCAGTTCATGCGCAACGACCGCGTCAAGCAGGTCTATATCCAGGGTGAACCCTGGGCGCGTATGACGCCGGAGGATCTGAACCGCTGGTATGTCCGCAATGCGATCGGGACGATGGTGCCGTTCAACGCCTTCGCCTCGGGGCACTGGGTCAATGGTCCGCAGAAGGTCGAAGACTATAACGGTCTGAACGCCTATGAAATCCAAGGTCAGCCGGCCGTGGGCGCAAGCTCGGGTCAGGCCATGGCGGAAATGGAGAAGCTGCTGGCCAAGCTGCCGCGCGGTATCGGTTACGAATGGACGGGTCTGTCCTTCGAGCAGCTTGCTTCGGGTGGATCGACGGCACCGCTTTATGCGCTGGCCACGGTGGTCATCCTGTTCTGTCTGGCGGCGCTGTATGAAAGCTGGGCCATTCCGTTCGCGGTGCTGCTGGTGCTGCCTCTGGGTGTGCTCGGTGCCATCGTGGCGACGCTGGGCCGCGGGCTTTCCAATGACGTCTATTTCCAGGTGGGTCTGCTGACGACGGTGGGTTTGTCGGTGAAGAACGCGATCCTAATTGTGGAATTCGCCAAGGCCTTCTTTGAAAGCGGCGAAACGCTGGAAGACTCGGTTCTGGAAGCCGGGCGCGAGCGTCTGCGTCCGATCCTCATGACCTCGATCGCTTTTGTCTGCGGTGTGTTTCCGCTGGCGATTGCGACGGGTGCGGGATCGGCGGCGCGTGTGGCGATCGGCACCTGCGTGGTGGGCGGCATGCTCTCCGCGACGCTGCTGGCGATCTACTTCGTGCCGGTCTTCTTCGTGGTGGTGCTGCGTCTGTTCCGCGTCACGCGGGTGCGTGACCGCAAGGACCCGTACGCCCATCTGGACAACAAGGCGGCACCTGTCGCCGAAGGGGAGCACGGCGCATGAAGGCCCGTCTCGGACTTACTCTTGGGCTTCCCGGCCTGCTGCTGGTGTCGGGGTGTAACATGGCCCCCACCTATCATCAGCCGAACCAGGCGATCCAGAACAGCTATCCGGCCGATACGGGCGCGAAGAACGTGGCGTCCGCGGCCAAGGTGGCCGATCTGGGATGGGAGGATTTCTATACCGATCCGCGTCTGAAGGCGCTGGTGGAACTTGCCCTGCGTAACAACCGTGATCTCGCCGCGCAGGCTGCGGCCGTTACGGTGTCGCGCGGGCAGTATGAAATCCAGAATGCCTCCCTTTTCCCGATCATTTCGGCCGGGGGGCAGGGCATGTTCCTGGGCCCGTCCAAGACGGCGGGTTTCTCGTTCGCACCGGGCGTGGGTACCAACATCTCCACGCTGCGCCTGTATGAGACATCGATCGGCTTTTCGTCCTATGAGGTTGATCTGTGGGGCCGCATCCGGAACCTGACCCGCCAGCAGGCGGAGACGGTGCTGAACAGTGTGGAAAATACCCGCAATGTCCTGCTTACGACGGTCTCGCAGATCGGCACGACCTACATCCAGTGGCTCGCGGATCGCGAAGAGCTCCGGGTCACGCGCGATACGCTGAAATCCGAAAACGATACGCTGCGTCTGACGCAGCTTGCGTATGACAACGGGGAAGCGGACGCGCTGACGCTGGCGCAGGTCAAGACGCAGGTCGAGCAGGCTTCGGCCTACGAAGCGCAGTATGTTCGCGCGGTGGCGGATGACGAGCATGCGTTGCAGCTTCTGGTGGGTACGCCGCTGCCTGCCAATCTGCCGCCCCCGGCTCCGTTCGGTGCCCAGACCATGATCAGCGACCTGCCCGAAGGCCTGCCGTCGGATCTGCTGGCTCAGCGCCCGGATATCCGGGCGGCCGAGCATACGCTGATCGGTGCGAACGCCAATGTGGGTGCGGCCCGTGCGGCGTTCTTCCCGCGCGTGACGCTGACAGCCTCGGAAGGCACGAGTTCGCTGCAGTTCCGCAAGCTCTTCACGCCGGGCGCGGAAACCTGGACCGTCTCGCCGTCGATCAGCGTGCCGATCTTCACCTGGGGGCAGAGTGAGGGCAACCTCATGATGGCGAAGGGGCAGAAGCTGCAATATGCCGCGCAGTATGAAAAAGCGGTGCAGACGGCGTTCCGTGAAGTCTCCGACGCCCTGACGGCGCGAGAGACCTATACGGCGCAGGACCGCCACATGGCGCAACTGGTCGAGCAGTCCCAGAAAGCGTTTGATCTGGCCATGATGCGGTATCGGGCCGGAATCGACAGCTACCTGACGACCCTGACGCAGCAGCGCACACTGTTTCAGGCGCAGCAGAACGCCATCACGGTCAAGGCCGCGCGGTTCCAGAATATTGTGACATTGTATCGCGCGCTCGGAGGTGGGTGGAGCCAGAAGACGGTTTCGCCTAAGGTGCCCTCACAAACGCACTGACCGGAGAGCCTCATGCGCAGGTTGATTGTCCCAGTACTGGCCGCCCTTGCCGTTTCAGGCGCGGCCCTTGGCACGGCTGTGGCACAGGATGCGGATGACGGTCCCAAGAAGCCGAGCATGCACGACCTGTATCATAACTCGTCGCTGCCCAAGAGCCATGCCGACTTCAGCCGCTACCGGTATCGTCCGCCAGGGGACAAGGTGATCGAGCAGCCGGACGCGTTCCGGCTGCTGTTCCAGACGAAGGACGGCCAGCCCGACGGCTATGCCGAGCGGCGCGGAACTTCGGTTTTCTATTATGACCGTTACGGAAAGCTGCGTCAGATCCAGCCCCTGCCGGAAGATGCGACGACCGACTGATGCCCCGCTGCCGTGACCTGACGTCCGGCATGGGGAGGCCGGCCCGGGCGGTGTGCCCGTCCGGGAGGTGGCTTTTTGCATCTGCTGCCGTCAGGTGCGCGCCATGAGTCCTGCTTCGGTGCGGGATCTTCTGGAGCGCCGTCAGATCGCGCTGTATTTCCTTGCCGTTCTTCTTGGCGGGACGGCGGCTGCGCTGGTGGCGGGAACCGCGTCCTGGGACGTGGTCATCAATCCCGCTCTGGGCCTGATGCTGTTCGTGACCTTCCTTCAGATCCCGCTTGCGGAACTGGGGCAGGCTTTCCGCAAGGTCCGCTTCCTCGCAGCGCTTCTGGTCACGAATTTTGTGGCTGTCCCCGCTCTGGTGGCCCTGCTGCTTCCGTTTGCGCCGGCGGACGGAATGATCCGGCTGGGCATCCTGATGGTGCTTCTCTGCCCCTGTATCGACTGGGTGGTGACCTTCGCCCAGATGGGGCGGGCTGATGCGGCACTCCTGCTCGCATCCACGCCCGTCCTTCTGGCGGTGCAGATGGTGATGCTCCCGCTGTGGCTCCATCTCTTTCTGGGCGAGGGCATGTCACGGCTGGTGCAGGTCGGGCCCTTCCTGCATGCGTTTTTGTGGCTGATTGTTATTCCGCTGTGTCTGGCATGGCTGGTCCAGTTCTGGGCACAGCGGGCCTCAACGGGCGAACGGGTCGCGTCAGGACTGGGCCTGCTGCCGGTTCCGGTGACGGCCCTCGTCCTGTTCATCGTCATTGCGGCTATGGTCCCGCATCTTGGGCACGAGACGGCCGTCGTGCTGCATGTCGTGCCGGTCTATGCGGCTTTTGCTTTGCTCGCGCCCTTTCTGGGCTGGGGTATTTCGAAGCTGTTCAGGCTGGAGGCGCCCGCAGGCCGAGCGCTTGCCTTTAGCGGAGCGACCCGCAACTCGCTGGTCGTGTTGCCGCTTGCGCTTGCCGTGCCCGGTGCGGCGCCTTTGCTGGCCGCCGTGATCGTGACCCAGACGCTGGTCGAACTGGCCTCGGAACTGCTCTTCATCCGGGTCATGCCCCGGCTGGGAGCCAGCCGCTCCTAGTCTGGCCGGCCCGAAAATCCTGCTCGCATCTGCGCCATCAGGTCGGATAATGTGATCCTGTCTTGCGGACGGTCCCTGTCGCTGAAAATGTCCGGATCCGTCTGCGGTTTTTTCATGGATGCAGAGCGACACATCATGCCCAATATTCATTCCGTGTCCCGAGGGGCCTTTGCGGGCGCCAGCGCACTCCTGATCCTGCTGGCGAGCTTCCTGATCCTCTCGGGCGGCGTTGGCCTGGTGGCCGCCTTTGCGGCGTCCCTGAGCGAAGGGCGCGAGGAAATCCTTCAGGCCATCAGCTATGTCGTGATCTCGATTGCTGTTTTCGACGTGGCGAAATACTTCATCGAGGAAGAAGTCCTTCGGCCCAAGGGCAAGCAATCCATCGCCGAAGCCCGCGTCAGCCTGACCAAGTTCATGACGACCGTCATCATCGCCGTCTTCATCGAAGGGCTGGTCGGCGTGTTCGAGCGCAGTGGTAAAGCACCTGGCGATATTCTCTACCCCGCCGCCCTTCTCGTTGTGGCGACGGGCATGGTCGTTGCCCTAGGGATTTACCAGAAGCTCAGCATTGGGGCAGAGCGCGAAAAGAAGGAAAAGGACATGATCGGCTAGGGGTATCAGCCGGTGCCTTTCAGTCCTGCTGGAGGCGGCGGGGAAACGCTGCGGGATTGAAGGCTGCCAGCAGGATGCCGCCCAGGGCGATCACGACGGAGGCCGGGCACAGCACCGCAAATCCCAGCGTGCTCAGAAGATGGCCGCCGATGGCGGAGCCCAGAAGAATGCCGAAATTGCTGCTGCTGTTGATGGCCGCGCCGGCCACATCCGCGCTGGTCGCACGCGCACGGATTGCGCCCGACATGACGAAGGGGATGATGGCGGCATACCCCATGCACCACAGCCCGACGGCGCCGACGCTCGGCCATGCGGGAATCAGGTGCCCGTAAACCAGGATCATGCCCGTGAGCATGGCCAGGCCGCCGCCGAACAGTCCGGCTGCCGGCCAGCGGTCCACGACCTGTCCCGCGCCCCACAGGCCAAAAATGCTGACGCCACCTGTGATGAGCAGCGCGACACTCAGCAGGTGCTCCGGAAGGCCATGCGCCAGCAGAAGCGGGGAGACATAGGTGTAGAGCAGGTTATGGGCGAAGAAGAACACGGCGTTCACGCCGATCACGACGCCGAAAATGCGCGCAGCCTGCGGGGAGCGGATGGTCGGAACCTTGAGTGCCTTGGTGTCCGCTCCGCGAACGGGCGGCAGATAGAGCGCGATGAAGATCGTCAGAAGCGCCGCAAGCCCGGCAATGACGTAAAGTGCCACCCGCCAGCTTGCAAAATGGCTGATCGCGGCCGCGCCTGGAACGCCCAGAACCGACCCCAGCGACGTGCCGCCGAAGACAAAGGAAATGGCGCGCCCCGTCATGCGTTCGGGCACCAGATGGGCGGCATAGGCGGCGGCAATGGACATCATCAGCGCGTGCGAGAGGCCGCCAAGGGCGCGTCCTGCGCAGACGATGGCGAAGTTCGGCGCCATGGCGGAAATCAGGTTGGAGGTGACGTATCCGGCCAGGCAGAGCAACATGAGCATTTTGCGGTCCATGCGGCTCGTGGCGATCGTGATGGGCACGGCCCCGAATGCGACGAGCAGCGCATAGGCGCTGACGGCCAGCCCGGCGTGACCTTCCGTAATGTTGAAGGATTTGGCCATGTCGATCAGCAGACCAACCGGCGCGACCTCGGTCGTCACCGCAATGAAGGTCGAGGCGAACAGGGCGCAGAGGCCTGCGATCACCGGACCGGAGAGCGTTTTGAACACGACGGACTTCCTGACTGGAACGGCGACCTGAGCGTCCCGAACGCGAGGGCTTTTGGCACTTTGATCGTATCACGGAAACCCAAAAATTCAGCTCAGGACCATCATCGCCCCTGAAGCGGCGGAATGCTCCGGGAGAGCCGGTTTTTCAGGGGATTACGAACATAATGACTTTCATTTCTGCGCCCTGACATCACGGATTCGGGAGACTGCTTCAGGTTCCTTCCAGAATGTCGTTCCGGCGTCCCAGCTCACTCGAAATGATGATGAGACATCCCGTGATGCTGGAGAGGAGCAGGCGGAGGGTGCTGTTGGTCTCCACCGTCTCCATTGTGGAAAAACTTTCCAGGGCATCCCGGGACTGGAGTTCCAGCGTCTCGGGGCCGGTAAAGGGGCTGGCAAAGCTCTGGCACAGGCGCGAAAGGATGGCCCGTGCATTCTCGGGCAGGCTGTTCTGGCCGCGATAGGCCTGGATCTGGAGCAGGTTGCGCCCGACCGTCATCATCGAAAAGGCAGCATGAAGCCATCGGTCGTTGGAGCCGGAACTGGTGGCTTTGGTATGGGCGATCAGCTGCTCCATGCCCAGCACGATCCGCCCGACCCAGACGGCCTCAGTCATGGACCGGCGGTTCCTGCCAATCAGCCGCAGGTCGGACAGCAGATCCAGCCGGAAATTCCGGTAAAACCGTGTCAGCTGGAACGGAAAGACATAGCGGAACACGAGAACGCCGAAGCCGAGGCCGCTCAGCAGCGCGAACACTGTGTTGAACCACTCGGCCTCGTTGATGCGGCTGTGGTTGTCCAGACCGATCAGATACGGAAAGAAGTTGCTGAAGGATGCCGCCCGCGCGGCGAGGGCGGGCGTGCGCGTTGCGAGCCCCCCGATCAGCATCGGAACCGAAATCGTCAGGCACAGCATCGCATAGGACGCCGTGGCTGGCATGACCAGAAAGACGGGAATGATCGCCGCGATCGCGGCCCAGACCGCACCCGAGAAGAACGCGCTGCTCGCCAGAACCGTGTTGCTGAAGGATGCAAACCGCGCGCAGACCACCGAGACGAACGTGATGAACAGCGGTCCGTCCGGCCATGCCGTCACTTCCCACACATAGGCCGCCATCAGGACCGCCGCGCAGGAGCGCAGCCCGTTATGGATGGCGGCGTACCAGTTGCGGGGACGGGCGAGCCTGTAGCTTTCGGCCCTGGGGTCTTCGCCGGGATCGCCCGCCAGACAGCCCAGAAGATGCTGAAGCTCCGTCAGTGTGAGTTGCAGCCCCTGGATCAGGATGCGGTCGTTGAAAACGATGCCGCTGTCACTCTCCGCGCGGGGCAGGTTTACGGTCTGTTCGACGTCCTCCTGACATCGTTCGATCAGGGCAAGAACCGCCTGGCGCAGGGCCTGAAGCGCCTTTTCGTCATCGATATCCGCACGCAGCCGATCCAGAAGCCCGGCCGCGTCCTGCAGCAGGTCCTGGGTCCGTGCGGAGCGTCTGGTCACGGCGCCCAGACGGCTGCGCATGCCAAGGGCCCGTGACATCAGGCGGGAGGCAAGGCCGAGCGTGGCCCGGGCATAATCGACGATCCCCCGTGTGCGGCCGACCTCGATGGCGCTGAACTCGATCCGGTCGCTCAGGCTGAGGGACAGCGAGAAGATGTTGTGCAGATCGCTTTCGGGCGTTCCATGTTCGAGCAGGATATCGCGCGAGGCATTGGCGGCTTCGAGAACGATTTGCTGAAGCTGGGTGCGGATGGCGGCGCGGGCCTTGCCGGGAACATTGCTCCGGCAGGCCATGTCCGCCACCGTGCCACAGATCACGCCCAGAAGAATGTAGGTGCCCCGTGCCATCGCGATGCTGAACACCTGATCGGGCTGCGCCTGTGCGCTCAGGGAGACGATGGAACAGGTATAGGCCGTCAGAACGAACGCGTAGCTGCGGAAGTTATGGACCAGCGTTCCCAGCGCCGTGCACAGCCCGATCCATACTGCCAGAGCCGGAAAGAACAGCCAGGGCGCCTGCGGAAAGGCCGAGGCCAGAGCGATCGCCGAGACGATCCCGCCCAGTGTTCCGGCCACGCGCCAGCGCGCCTTGGAAAGACTTTCGCCCAGGGTGCCCTGTGCCACGATCCAGACCGTCATGGGCGCCCATTGGGGCTGTCCCAGTTCCATCCATAATGCGATGGCCAGGGCCACCAGGGCAGCAATTGTCGTGCGGATCGAAAAACCGAGAGCGGAAAGACGAGGGGCATATAACCAGGACAAATCACGAAAAAATACAGTAAGTGATGACTGTATTTCCTGTGCCGCCCGGTTGAAGAATGGCCCCATGAAACCCCGCTTCCAGTAAAACAGATTGGACGGGCTGATATGTGTCCTTCGAGGACAGGAAAATCAATTGTAATAATTATTCATATTTCTGGACACATTTCTCCGGACCACTGCCGCAGGCGTCGGGTTTCATGTCTGGTTTTCAGGCCTGATGAGCAGTCCTGTCGGCCAGGGAGATATGCTGGGCCGGGGCGGGCCTTTCGTCCCATGGGGCGTGAACCACGCGGTTCCGGCCGGACTGCTTGGCGATGTAGAGCGCGTTATCGGCCTGGGCCAGAAGCTCTGTGCGCGGGATGCCCCGGCCGGGACATAGGGCTGCGCCGATACTGAGCGTTGCCGTAACGGCTCCGCCGCCGATAAGGCGGGTTTCTGTCGAGAAGGCCTTTCTGAGGCGGTGTGCGGTTGCGAGCATTTCGTCAAGGCTGCCACACTGGAACACCACCACGAATTCATCGCCGCCAATGCGGAACAGGACAGTCGGGGGATAGAGGATGTCCGTACAGACACGGCCCATGGCAATGATGATCTGGTCCCCGACCGCATGGCCATGGGCGTCATTGATGGACTTGAAATGATCGATATCGACCATGAGCAGGGCTTCGTGCGCGCAGACCTTGCCATCGTTTTCCAGCCAGGCCTGGAAGGCCCTGCGGTTGCTGCCACCTGACAGGGGATCCTGCAGGATCAGTTCCTGCTGCCGGAACGCCAGCTGTTCCCAGGGAATGGCAATCATCGCCAGCGCAAACAGCGCCACTTCGATGACAACCAGGAAATTGTAGGTCGTTACGGCCCAGATGGTGGCCGGTGCCGCGCCGAGGGGGGCCGGAAGCCAGAAGACGAAGGGTACCAGAAGGAGATGGAGGGCGGCATAAAAGTGAAGCAGCCTCAGCAGGCTGCGTCTTGCCGGGGTTCTGATCGGGGCCTTCTGCTGGAGGTCACGGGCCGCCAGAGCGTGAAAGGCCGCGATGATCGCCAGACGAAAGGCCGTACTGATCACATGGAACAGGCCAGTCGGTCCGGCCAGAACCGACAGTATGAAAGACAGGCCGCAGCCAGACACCAGCAGCACGAGGCGCGCCTGACAGCCCAGCATGACGCGCAGTGCCTGCCATGCGGCTCCATAGGCCATGACCATGAACAGGGCGCCCAGCCGCAGTCCCCACAATCCGGGAAGCATGGTCGGAATAATGAAAAACAGGCCGGAAGCCGATCCCAGAAGAAACGGTGCGGCGTACCAGGCCATACGCGACCATCTTCTGCTGGAGAGTTCAGACAGGATGAAATGAACACCCAGAAGCAGGAAAATAACCGCACTGCATCCAAGCAGGGTAGGTGGATCAGGAGTCATTGATGGCGCATAGGCTATTGAACAGGCTGTACAGGCCACTCCCGTTAAAGGCAGGAAGACGCTCGTCGACTCCCTGAACCGTAATAAACACAGGACGACCTTACCTCCGCGTTAATGGCATTTTTCGGGCTGCCTCTGTTCTGCGCTCTCCATTGGAAGGGATGACGGGCCGGCTGTTGCCCGGCATAAGGGCATTTCTGTCATCTTCACCAAGATGAGTCGAATGTCTCCTGAAAAATACCTTTTCCCCCCGGTTCCGCCCCGATGATGACGCGCCTCTTTCCCCTCTGGGCCATTCTGGTGTCCGGTTTCGCCCTGCTGGTGTCCGGACCGTTCCTGACGCTGGTCCCTGTCATCACGCCGCTTCTGGCCTTCGTCATGTTTACGATGGGTGTCTCCCTGACGCCCGCCGATTTCGGCCGCATCCTGCGTCGTCCCGCGCCGGTTCTGGCGGGCGTGGGGCTGCATTATCTCGTCATGCCGCTCGCCGCCTGGGGGATTGCGCATCTGCTGTCGATGCCGCCCGCGCTGGCCACGGGCATGGTGCTGGTCGGCTGCGTGTCGAGCGGCACGGCCTCGAATGTCATGATCTATCTGTCGCGCGGAGACGTTGCGCTTTCCGTCAGCATCAGTGCCTTCTCCACCCTCGTCGGGATTGTCGCAACGCCGCTTCTGGTACGGTTCTATGTGTCTGCCGGTGTTGCCGTGGATAGCTGGGCGCTGTTTCGCAGTATCCTGACGATGGTGGCGCTTCCCGTGCTGGCCGGTGTGATGCTCAACACACTATGCCATCGCGCAGTGAAGCGCGTGGAACCCGTGCTTCCGCTGGTGGCCATGGTGTCGATCCTGCTCATTATCGGGGCCATCGTCGCCGGCGTGGGGCCGTCCCTGAAAGAGGCGGGCCCGATCATGCTGCTGGCCGTCATTCTGCATAACGGGATCGGGCTTCTGGGTGGTTACTGGGGCGGGCGGCTGCTCGGTTTTGATGAAAGCATCTGCCGCACGCTGGCGCTGGAAGTCGGCATGCAGAACTCGGGCCTCGCCGCCACGCTGGGGCGTCTCTATTTCTCGCCGCTGGCAGCGCTGCCGGGAGCGGTTTTCTCCATCTGGCACAATGTTTCTGGGTCCATTCTGGCGTCGCTCTGGGCGGCGCGGCCTATCGCGCGGAAAGACCCGTCGTGTTGACGAGAAACACCATGTCAGTGGCGCGCGTCACCGCCACATAGCAGAGTTGCTGCGTCTCCAGCGGGTTCTGGCGGGCGCGGCGGCCGATATCGCCGAGATCCACGAACACGTTTTTAAACGTGCTGCCCTGTGCCGTATGGACCGTCATGGCATAGATCGCCTGAAGCTGGAGCAGGGCATTGTGAAACGCGAAACGATGGCTCCAGCGCCGGTGCTGCTGTTTCGCTTCCTGCACCAGACGCCGGTCTACAGCCTCCAGCTCCTTCTTGTTCTGCACGATATGGCCGGTGATTTCCTCGCCCGCCATCGTCAGCAGCGTGACTTCCCATGAGGCCAGATCGGCGACCCAGGCCGGGACGTCCTTGCAGAGTTCGAACTTGTACGAAAGCCGTCCGGGTTTGATGTCCATGACGAGGACTTCCTCGTTCGTGGCAATCGCCTGACGCGGGCCACCTTCTTCCTGCTGGACGGAAAACGGCGCGCGTGACACGACCCGCTCGCCGGGCATGAAAGGCGTTGGCGTTTCGCCGCCATAGCGCCAGAGCCGGACCATCCGGTTGATCTGATGGACGCGCGCATTCGTCCAGCACAGATAGCGGCACCAGTCGTTGTCTTCAGCGAAGGCATCGGACAGGAATGCCTTGCGAACCCAGCTTTCCACATCTTTCGGCAGAAACAGCCCTGTCTGCTCCTGACGCGCATCGCGGACCCAGCTCCAGTCGGCTTCACCGCCCTGGCTCTGGCGGATGATGGTCGCGGCTTCGAGGATCGGATTACCCGCTGCCTGCCGCACGACGGTTTCCAGATGGGAGCGCGAGGGTACGGAAAAGGACGGGGATGCAGCCTCTCCCACGGGCGGAAGCTGGGCCGGATCGCCCACGAACAGCACGAAACAGTAGCGCAGCAGATCGCGGATCCAGTTCATCAGCTCGGCGGAGAGCATCGAGCATTCATCGACGATCACAATGCCATCGGCAATCGTCTGCGGCCGCTTGGAGCGCACGAGGGTCGTGGTCGTGCCCTGCGAGGACGGCTGAAGGCTCAACAGGCTCTGGATGGTCCGGCAGTCGACGTCCCGGTCGACCTTCGAGCGCAGGACGGCGGTGGCCTTGTGGGTGGGCGCCGTGATGACCACCACCTTCTTTTCGGCCATGAAATGCCGGGCGACGGCCTGCATCAGCGTTGTCTTGCCGCTGCCCGCATATCCCGTCAGAAGATGCGTCGGCCGTCCTGCGGCATGTGCGGCAATGATTTCATCAAGCGCCTGCCGCTGGGAGGGGGTGAGCATGACCATGAGCGGCTTTTCTCATATTTTCCCGACACATGCCATTGCCTCGCCCGCAGAACCCGGCACAGTCTCAGCCGGGAAAAGCAGGAAGAAAGCCGGACTTATGGACGCAAAATCGAATGCCGTTTTTTGGCAGGAAAAATGGGAACGCGGTGAGACGGGCTTTCATGAAACGCAGGCCAATCCGCTCCTGACCCGTCATATCGCGGCTCTGGATCTTCCGGCGGAAGCGCGGATTTTCGTCCCTCTGTGCGGCATGAGTCAGGATATGGTCTGGCTCGCGGGGCAGGGCTTTTACGTAACCGGATGTGAGCTGAGCGATATCGCCGTGCGCCGGTTCTTCAGCGATCTCGGCCTCACGCCCGACATTGTGGATGCCGGACCGTTGCGCTGTTTTTCCGCCGGGACCATCCGTATTTTCGCAGGCAATATTTTCGATCTGACGCCGGATCTGCTCGGTGCGATGGACGGCATCTATGACCGTGCCGCGCTGATCGCCCTGCCGGAAGATCTGCGCCGGGCTTATGCCGCTCATCTCCTGTCCCTGACCGGTCCGGTGCCCGAACTTCTCGTAACGCTGGATTACGATCAGTCCTGCCTGAAAGGACCGCCTTTCTCCGTCGACGAGGCGTTCCTGCGTGAATGCTACGGTCAGGCTTATGCTTTCACGCTTCTGGAAAGCCAGGTGGTCGAAGGCGGGCTGAAAGGCCGATGCCCGGCGTCCGAAAACGTCTGGCGCCTCAGCCTACTCCCGCCTTCGTCCTGACCCTTACTCCGCGGCAGCAGCTTCCGCGCCCATACGGGTCTTGTCCACAAAGCCCTCGGTCGCATCGTCGAGCGCGCGCGTCCGGCGGCCACCCGGCCCATGGACGTAAAGCGCCTTGCGGTCGATCTTGTCCACGACATCCGGCTGAACCGGCATTTCGTAGCGCGGCTTGCGCATGTGGTCGGAGAGCTGGAGCTTCGGATTGAAGACCGAATTGAACTTCCACAGCATCTTCACGAAGTTCGTCTGCCCGTGCAGCAGAAGACGCGTCGCAATGCCGACCGTGCCCTTAAGTGCTTCCCAGCCCATGTGCTTGGTGTTCAGCACCTGCTGCGTCTTGACCAGTTCCTTGTAGAACTCGGGCAGGGGCAGGGTGGTCGGCAGGACGGCGTGCTGGATGTCGAACAGGCGATAATCGCGCGTCGTCAGACGCCTGGCCTCGCGGTGCCAGATCTCGGTACCGGGATAGGGCGTCGTGACGGAGATGTTCACAATGTCCGGGATTTCGAGGCACCACTGGCGCACGGCTTCAAAGCGCTCGCGCGTCCAGGATGGATCAGCGATGATGTTGATCGCAACCGTCAGACCGAGCGAGCGGGCATATTCCAGCGCTTCGAAATTGGCATCCAGCGAGACGCGCTTGCGGAACTGCTTGAGCCCTTCCTCATCCACGGCTTCAAGCCCGATGAAGATGTAGGTCAGGCCGATCTCGCTCCAGGTCTTGAAGACTTCCTTGTTGCGCAGAAGCACGTCCGCGCGGGTTTCAAGATAGTATTCCTTCTTGATGCCGCGCTTCTTGATCTCGTCGGCGATGGCCATGCCATGTTCCTGATGGACGAAGGCCACGTCATCGACGATGAAGATGCCGGGTTCCTTCAGGGCCTCAAGCTCGTCGGCAATGACCTGCGGGCTGACGGTCCGGTAGGAGCGGCCATAGAACGTCCAGGCACTGCAGAATGTGCAGTCCCAGGGGCAGCCACGGGCAAATTCAATGGAAGCCGCCGGGTCCAGCGTGCCGATGAAATACTTGTTGCGGTGATGTAGCAGGTCACGCGCGGGGCGCACGGTATCGAGGCTTTTTACAAAGATCGGCGGCGGACCTTCGCCATCCACCGTGATGGCACCGGGAACCTTCAGCAGGTCCGTCTTCTTTTCGATGGCTTCCAGCAGCAGGCCGACCGTCGCATCGCCTTCACCCTTCAGGATGCAGTCGATGGCGCCTTCGGAAAGCTGGAGTACGTCAGGTGCAATGAAGGAAACCGAGTGACCGCCCACGAAGATGAACTTCCCGGGCATCCGCTGTTTCGTTTCCTTGCACAGGTCAAGGATCTCGGGAATGTTCGCCAGATAGCTTCCGGAAAAACAGATTGCATCCGGTTTGAAGTCAGCGAGACGCTTCCAGTAGTCTTCATGCGTCTCGACCTGGAGATCGATGATCTGAACGTCATGTCCTTCATTGCGCGCGGCACCCGCCACAAGTTCAAGACCAAGTGGCTCAAGCCTCAGGAACACACGTGTGTACATCAGGGCACTTGGGTGAACGGCCAGAAGTTTCATGAAGTCATCCCATTCTCTTGTGGCGTGTCGCGTCACAACTTCGACACAGGGAGACATAGGCGCTCGGTTTGCTGCAATCAAATGACACACTTCCGTGATGACATCCTGTTGCGCTGATATGGGGCGGAGAATGCACGCTTCTTCAAAAGGGCGAGATGTCCGCAGGCCCCGGCAAACCTGCATTCTTCAGACCGCCCTCGGGTTCAGGGGGCAGCGGGAAAATTTCTGGCTTCACGACTGCGTGATCTGAGGTGTTCAGCAGGGGTGGACGGCGGGACTCTTGCCAGCATGAAAAAGCCTCTCCCCCCACAGCGGGAGGCTGCGCGGGAAGAGGCTCTGGGCTTGATACGGGTAAAGTGTCGGGTTCAGAAGGCGGCCGAGACTGTCCCGAAGAACATGCGCGGTGCCGTCGGATAGCCGGTATAGGTGCTGCCATCGCCCGCGGAGATCGAGGACCAGGAGCGGGAGTTCGTGAGATTGCTGGCGTTGAACTGGAGCTTGAGGCTGTTCATGTGCGGGATCTGGTGGAACGTGTAGCTGGAACTGAAAGCGAGCAGAACACGCGGCGGCACCATGACGCTGTTGGTGATCGTGCCCGGACGCACACCCATATAGCTGCCGCTGAACTGGGCATTGAAGCCGCCCTGGTTGTAGTTGACGGCGAACTTGTCGGACCAGGCCGGAATGGCCGGAACCTTCTTGCCCTGCGTGGCATACAGCGTCGCGCCGTCCATGAAGTCGTTGCCGTAGATGCTGCTGACATAGGACACGGCGTCATAGATCGAGAAATGCGGGCCAAAGCGCAGCGTGAAGGACAGGTCCATGCCGTTCGTCGAGACGCTGCCGAGGTTCGCCACCGTATTGCCGACGCCCGAAATGCCCTGACCCGGCGGGGAGATGGTGCCGAGACGGTTGTAGAAATCGACGTGATAATATTCGAGCTGCCCGCTGATCCCGGTCAGGATGCGCGTATTGATCGGATGGCTGGTGCGGATGCCGGTTTCATACGTCCATGAAGACTCAGGCTTGCCGCTGCGTTTGAACTTCTCGAAATCCGCCTGACTGGAAACGGCCCAGGGAGAAGTCGAGCCGTATCCGGTGGACGCAAAGGAGTCCATGTTCTCCTGGATATTGGCAAAAAGCTGCTCGTGCTGCGTGAAGTTCCACAGCGCGCCGAAGGCCGGCAGGAACGGATTGTAGGACGGGATCGTGCCGCCTGCGATGGTCTGGGTGCTGGTATCGACGATCGTCTTCGCGCCCTTCACCGACGAGGCCAGGGACTGCGGCAGGGCAGCAATCGGCAGCGTGCCATTCGTATAGACCAGTTCGGACTTGAAACCTGCCGTCAGGGTCAGGCGCGGCGTCACCTTCCAGCTGTCCTGCAGATGGGTGACGAACGTGTTGGTGTAGAAATTGTTCTGCCACTGCGTGAAGAGCGGGTTGGTGGGGCGCTCGTAGGGCGTCAGGGTATTTGTGGCGGTCAGCGGATACCAGCGCCGGGCCTGCATGTTGTTGTTGCGCTCATACCAGCCACCCAGTTCGATGTTGTGATGGCCGAGATGGTAATGCAGCGTGCTGGTCAGGCCACCGCGATAGTCGTTGTATTCCGTGGTGCGGACAGCGAAACCCGTGCCGCCCGTTGCGTTCCAGACCTTCGGATCGATCCCCGCGACGCTATAGGTGAACTGTCCGTTCTTGATGTATTTCGTGCCGGTCGGATCGAGATACGTGCCCAGAATGGTCAGGATCGCATTCGTGCGGATGGACGTCGCCACCACGCCCGCGCCGTCGTCGTAATGGAAGTATAGCTGGTTGTCCCAGGTCAGGTTCGGGCTGAACCGGTGGGAAATCTTCAGATAGGTCAGGTAATCGGTCCGCTGCGCGGCGGAGAAATAATACTTGTTGTTCGGCGTTGCCGGACCGGCCTTCGTGGAGCTTTCAGCCGGGTATCCTGCCATGGCGGCGTTCAGGTCCGGATAGAAGGCGCCGCGGGCATAGAGATCCGTCGGCGCCGTCAGACCCTGAGTGTTCGGTTCCGCCTTGTTCTGCCAGTCGAAATAGGCGGTGATGGTGGTGTCCTCGCCCTTATGGACGAATTTCCCGTTCACCTGATAACCGCCCTGACGGTTGGCGTTCCCGAGGTTCCACGGACGCGCATCCTGACGGGCGAAGGCCATATAGGCCGAATTGCCGTTGCCGAAATTGCCCGTATCAACGCGCGCGAATGTTCTGAATGTGGAATAGCTACCGAAGGTCTGGTTGATCGTAGCGCCGGCCTTCTGCTTCGGATCACGCGTGGTGAACTCGATCGTACCGCCCAGATTGCTGGTCGAGGCCGTGCCCAGCGCACCGGCGCCTGACGACAGGGACGTCGATCCGATATCCTCACTGATGGCCGCGCGCTGCGGAGACAGGCCGTTATAGTTGCCGTAAGCCCCGGCGCCGAGCGGCACGCCGTCCATCGTGTAGCCAAGCTGGTTCTGGTTGAAGCCGTGGACGTAAATGCTGGAGTTCTGCTCGTTATTGCCCCAGGGATCGACGTTGGTGAACGTCACGCCTGGCAGCAGGTCCAGCGCCTGCATGGGGCTCTGACCCGGCATGAGTGTCTGCATTTCGTCACCGCTGACACTCATGACCGAACGTGTGCGGTGGCCGGTTGCGACGATCTGCTCGATCTCATGCGCCTGCGTCTCACGCAGGCGCTGCGGCTTTGGGCGGGGGGACGTGCCCTTGCGGATAATGACGCCGCCATCCGGCATGGCCTCGGCCTTCAGTCCGCTGCCGCGCAGCAGGCGCTTGACGGCCTCATCCGGCGACAGGGTGCCATCCACAGCCGGGGCACGGAGATTGGCCACCGCATCGGACGTGAAGATGATGTTGCGACCCGTCTGCTGCCCCAGTGTCACGAGGGCCTGCCCCATGGGCTGCGGTGCGATATGCACGCTGGATGCGGGGGCAGCGAAGGCGCTGGAGAGCGTCTGCGTCAGAATGGTCGCGCCTGCCGACAGAAGCAGAACGGTGCGGCGGGGGTAACGGGTGGGCGGGGTCATGGGGCTCGTTTCCTGTCGTCGGGCCTGAATGCGGTCTCGACAGGAAGACAGATGAAAAACCGGAACCCTCAGCGTGGTGTGACGGTTTTCATCGAAACGTCACAAAGCAACGATTTCGTAAGCGTTATGGGCGGGCCGGATGCGCAGTGGCAGCAGACGGGGAAGCATCTGCAAAAACGCATCGCCCTGCCGCACATGATAAACGCCGCTCAGCCGCTGCGAGGCCAGACGCGGCGCGGACAGGACGATCTGGCGCGAGGCATAGCGGTTGATTTCCTGGATCACGTCCGCCAGCGGCTGATTCCGGAACACCAGCTCTCCCCCCTGCCAGGACAGAAGCGTTTCCAGATCGGGATAATCGATGTTCCATCCACCATTGCGGTACATCCGCAGGCGCTGCCCGGGCATGACCCAGCGTCCCGCCGCCCGCAGGGCCGCGGCACTCAGAAACACCTTGCCCCGGACGGCCGTGACTTCCGTATCGCCACTGTTGATCCGGATATCGGCGGCCGTCTGCCCGTGAAGCTGCACGGTCATGCCATCGGCGGACAGATGGAACGCGTCCGGTCCCGACGTCGAGAGCATGACCTGCCCGTGACACAGCCGCGCCTGCTGTCCGCTGCGCCCCACCACAAGGCGCGTCTGGGTATCGAGGCGGCAATGGGTATGGGGCGTGATGCGGATATCGCGGATGCTGCCGGTTCCCGTTTCCTCGATCCGGCTGGCATGCGCGCCTTCCCAGGAAGGCACTGCCAGAAAAACCGTCGCGACCAACCCCGCCAGCGCATGGCGCCGGCTGAACGCACGACGGCGTACTGTCTGGTGCGGTACCGTAACGGAGGGTGCTGCGACGCCACCTGCCAGTTCCCACAGTTCGGTCAGATGTTCGAAGACCGGACCGTTCCGGGGATCGCTCGCCAGCCAGTCCCGGAACCTGTCATGATCGAGTTCCGTGCAGTCCTCGGCATGCAGGCGCGCAATCCATTCTGCCGCACGGGTTTTGGTGACATCCATCAGATCGGTATTTCAATGATCCATCCATGTTGAAAGGAAGACCAGCGCCTTTGCGATATGTTTTTCAACACTGCTTTCACTGATTGCCAGTGATTTCGCAATATGGCTGTACTTCATTTTTTCAACACGGTTCATCAGAAAGATCTGACGGGTCCTGTCCGGAAGCTGTTCGCAGCCCGCACGGAAATGCGCCAGTTTCTGACCCGATTCATAGATCTCTTCCTGCGACGGCGCAGGATCCGGGGTCTCGAGGAGCGTCTCGAACCCCTCCGCCGCCTGCACGTATCCCTGCTGTTCGCGACGGATCGCATTGAGTGAGGAATTGATGGCGCTGCGGGTGATATAGGCTTCCTGATGCTGCACGCTGCCTTCGGGCCGCTCGAAATAATTCACGAGCGCATTCTGAAGGTGATCATCCGCATCCTCCCGGCGGGTCCGGGAACGCACCCTGCGATAAAGACGCAACCATTCCTGCTGACAGCGCATCCATGTTCCCGTTGCTGGATGTTTTCGAATCACCGTCGCGCCGGGGCGTTGCCCGGGCGATGGCGGACAAGCGTTTAGGGAATTCGCACGCTCTCATTCGTGACAGTTTCATGAAATGCCGCTTCGGGGTGTGGGCAAAACCTTCTGTCATGTGTCCACACAATGGAGGGTGTGTGTCCCAAGACCTCTGAGAGCCCGGTTCCGCTGCGGACCGGGCTCTGTTGGAAAGAAGTGCTGCCATGGTGTTCATGAAACGTAGAAGCCTGCTGACCGGCCTTGGCGCGGGTCTCCTCCTGTCCACGCGCGTCCGCGCCCTGCGGGCCGCTGTCCCGCGCGATCTGGAAAAGAACCCGAGCTTCAAGACGTCTCCGTTTCAGCTCGGCGTGGCGTCCGGCGATCCTGCGGCTGACGGGCTGGTGCTCTGGACGCGACTGGCGCCGAACCCGCTGGAAGAGGCAGGGGGCATGGAAGTGCTCAAGCCGGTTCTGGTGGATTGGGAGGTCAGCGAGGACGAGAGTTTCTCGAAACCCGTGCAGAGCGGACAGACGCTGGCGCATCCCGAACTGGGGCACTCGGTTCATGTCGAGGTGGCAGGGCTGAAGCCGGACCGTCCGTACTGGTACCGCTTCCATATTGCGGGCTACGAAAGCCCCACTGGCCGGGGCCGCACGCTGCCGCTGCCGGGTGCACCGCTGTCGCGCGTCCGTTTTGCCGCCGCGGGCTGTCAGCATTACGAATATGGCTACTACACCGCTTGGCGCGCCATCGCGAACGAGCCGATCGACTTCGTGTTCCACTATGGCGACTATATTTACGAAGGCCCGGACAGCGGCGATCATCTGCGCGAGATCGACGGTCACAAGGCCCATGTCCTGCGCCGCCATGTCGGGCCGGAATGTTATTCGCTGGACGAATATCGCCGCCGTTATGCCCAGTACAAAATGGACCCGGATCTTCAGGCGGCCCATGCGGCGACGTCCTGGATCGTCAGCTTTGACGACCACGAGATCGACAACAACTGGGCCGGGGATACCGATCAGGACGGCACGCCGCCGGAGATTTTCCGTCTGCGCCGGGCTTCGGGCCTACAGGCCTATTACGAGAACATGCCGCTGCGGGCGACATCCATTCCCGATGGCGGCCACATGCAGCTCTATCGCAGCTTCCGCTTCGGCGACCTGATGAACATGTTCGTGCTGGATACGCGCCAGTATCGCAGCGATCAGGCTTACGGCGACACAAATGCGGCGCAGGGCAAAGACGTCTGGTCGCCCGAGCGCACCATGATGGGCGCGCAGCAGGAGCAGTGGCTGTTCGATGGTCTGGGTCGGTCGGATGCGAAATGGAACCTGCTGGCGCATCAGGTCATGCTCATGGATCTGGTGCATCGCAAATCCGCCCATTCCGAGCTGACCTACAGCATGGATCAGTGGTCGGGCTATCTCTACAGCCGCAAGCGCCTGCTGGATTTTATCGACACGCATTGCCCCGGCAACGTGGTCAACGTGACCGGAGACGCGCATCGGCATTTCGCCGGGGATCTGCTGGTCGAACCGGGTCGGGGCAAGCCGGTCTCGGTAGAGTTTCTGGCGACGTCTATTTCATCCGGCGCGGACGGGCTGGGTGACGACGATCATTTCAGCCGGATCGCCCGCAGCCTGAATCCGCATCTGAAGGCCACGACCGACAGGCGCGGTTATGTTCTGTGTGATGTCGGGCCGGAAGTGTGGCATGCCGATCTGAAGATCATCGACCGCGTCATGGTGCGGGACGGTGCGCTGTCCACCTATGCCAGCTTCGCCGTCGAGCGCGGCAATCCGGGCCTTCAGAAGGCCTGATCCCGCCGGGCGGCTGTCTTAGTGGCAGCCGCCCTTGCCCGACCGGTCACAGCCCGAGCAGCCGCCGCAGCCCTTGCCGATGGTGGGTTGCGGCGTGGGGGCGAAGCCTACGGCCGTGCGCAGGCGGCCCCACCCCTGGGGGAAGAGCCGCGCATACCAGTAAATGGCGGCGGCGCAGACAATCAGCAGGGCAACAGCAACTTCGATCATCAGGGAACTCCCGTAATGGCGCGGGTGATGTGATAGGTCAGGAACGCCGCCAGATAGGCCAGTCCAAACAGATACGCCGCAGCCCATAGAACGGTTTTGATGGAGCCGGTTTCCCGCCGCATGACAGCCAGCGTGGAAATGCATTGTGGCGCATAAACATACCAGGCCAGCAGCGAAAACGCGGTGGCCATGCTCCACTGCGTCGAGAGCAGCGGCAGGAGCTTGTCGGCCGCGCCATCATCCGTGGCCCCGATGGCATAGACCGTCGCCAGTGAACTGACCGCCACTTCACGCGCCGCAAGCCCCGGGATCAGCGAGACGCAGATCTGCCAGTTGAAGCCGATGGGCGCGAACACCCATTGCATCAGATGGCCGATGCGTCCGGCCAGACTGTAGTCAATGGCGGCTCCCGGAGCACCAGCGGGCGGCAACGGAAAGCTTGATAACGCCCAGAGCAGCACGTTCAGCGAGACGATAATCGTCCCCACGCGGGAGAGGAACATCACCGCGCGTTGCCACAGGCCGAGTGCCAGGCTCTTGAGGTTCGGGCGGCGATAGGGCGGTAGTTCGAGCAGCAGCGGATGCTCTTCGGACTTCACGCCCCGTGTCATGACACGGGCCGCGATGACGCCGCTGACGATGGCCACGGCATAGAGCCCGAACAGTACCAGCCCCTGAAGCCCGAAAATCCCCAGGATGGTCCGATGCGGCACGAACGCGCCGATCAGCAGCGTATAGACCGGCAGCCGGGCGGAGCACGTCATGAGCGGCGCGATCAGGATCGTGACGAGCCGGTCGCGCGGGTTCTGGATGGTCCGGGCCGCCATAATGCCCGGAATGGCGCAGGCAAAGCTCGACAGCAGCGGAATGAAGGACCGGCCGCTCAGCCCGGCCAGCGCCATCAGTCGGTCCAGCAGGAAGGCGGCGCGTGGCAGATAGCCGGATTCCTCAAGGGCGAGAATCCACAGGAACAGGATGAGGATCTGCGGCAGGAACACGATGACCGTGCCCGCACCGGCAATCACGCCATCGGCCAGCAGGCTGTGCAGGATGCCATCCGGCAGGGGCTTGAGAACGATCTGCCCGAAGGTCGAAATCCCGCTGTCCAGCCCGTCCATGAGCGGCTGTGCCCAGGCGAAAACCGTCTGGAACATGACGAACAGCACGACCAGAAGAATGACCGGACCCCAGACCGGATGCAGGAACAGCCGGTCCAGCCGGTCGGTCAGGTGGTCCGTTCCCGCGGAAGGATCGACGACATAGGTCGCCAGAAGCCGCCGCACTTCCATGTGGGGATCAATCCCTGGCGGGAGCGGGGCCGGTGGCGCGGGAAGGGGCAGATCGAGGGCCTGAAGAAGCGGTACGACGCCCGCGCGGTTAAGGCTGATGACGGGGACGATGGGCATACCCAGATCGGCCTGCAATCCGGCGACGTCGATCTGGAGTCCGTTGCGCCGGGCTTCGTCCATCATGTTCAGCGCGACGATGACGGGCAGGCCGAGTTGCTTCAGTTCCAGCAGAAAGCGCAGATGCAGGCGCAGATTGGTCGCCGAAATGACGGCCACCAGCATTTCGGGCTGTGGTTCGGAGCGGTGGCGGCCCAGACAGACATCGCGCGTGACGTCCTCGTCAGGGCTGGTCGAATCAAGGCTGTAAGCGCCCGGCAGATCCAGCACGCGGATCGCGCGGCCGTTGGGCGTCGTGAAGAACCCTTCCTTGCGCTCGACCGTCACGCCCGCATAGTTGGCAACCTTCTGCCGGCTTCCCGTCAGCTGGTTGAACAGGGACGTCTTGCCGCAGTTCGGATTTCCGACGAGGGCGATATGCAGGCTGGGGGCGGGCGTCTGCGTCGAGGCTGTCGAACTCATGGAGATCAGGCGGCAGTCCGCAGACCCACGCGGGCGGCTTCGCCCCGGCGCAGGGCAAAGCGCGACGTTCCCAGACGCACGGCGATCGGATCCCTGCCCATCGGCCCGGTCGCGACCACCTGAACAGCCTCGCCGGGGACGAAGCCCAGCTCTTCCAGTCGTGTGGCGATCGGGTCCAGAGGCGCGCGCTGCTCGATCTTCTCGATCACGGCATGAGCGCCCTTGGGCAGTGTATCCAGATACAGCATCAGTTCGGTACCCCGGTAATATGGCGCGGGCTCAGCGGCCCGGACCTTTATCCTAGATAGGCGCATCCTGCCCGTCCGGGAAGAGGAGTGAGAATGATTTGCATCAAGAGTGCTGCAGACTGAACGAAATCGCCGGTTTTATAATAAATTTTATGAAACCCGCCGCCAGGTGGGCAGGGCGCGGCACAAGCAGCCGGAACAACAGGAAAGACCTGACTGTCCGAGGAAGAGGGGGGTATGTTTTTCCTGCCCGGAGACTCGGTTTTTTCCGATCCCGAAACACGAGAGGGTATCGTTGGACTGGAAATTCCGGACGCAGGGGGGCATACACCGGCCAGTGGGCGCCGGATTGGGCGGGCATGAACCCATGATGTTACGTTCGGAATGTCTGGCAGAGGGCGGATCCTGGAATGGCACTATCCCATAAAGAACATGCAGTGGATGTCTGCGAGAGCTGCGCGCCGCTGGACGATGACAGCCGGCGTGTCGAACAGCCCCGCAAGAAGGCCCTAACGAACCGGGTCCGCCGGATCGAGGGGCAGGTTGGCGGTGTTCTCAACATGATCGAGAACGACCGCTACTGCGTCGATATCCTGACCCAGATCTCCGCGATCAAGTCGGCGCTGGATGGGGTGTCCATCCAGATCCTGTCGTCTCACGCCAATGGCTGTGTGCGCCGCGCGGTGCAGGAAGACGGTGGAGAAGACGCGATTGACGAGCTTCTCCAGGTCGTCCGCCGGATGATGCGCTGAGAAGTCTGCGCGCTCAGCGGTCCAGCGTTTCGCCGGGAGCGGGCTGGTTCGACATGCCCATGTCCATTTTCTGACAGGCGGCGAGCTGCTGCTTCATTTTCGGCGTCAGGGTGCTCCGCTGCCGGCTGAGTGTCTGCAGATGCGAGCACAGGACCATCTGCTGATCCATGCTCAGCCCGGCCAGCGGATTCTGGGTGCTGGATGACGGCATGGACATCTTGCCGCCGCTCATGTCCATGTGGCTCATATCCATGCCGGACATCGACGGGTCGGCGGCATACGCCATGCCGGTTGCGAGAAGGACGGTCAGTGCGAGGAAAGTCTTGCGCATGATGATGGGCTTTCGTTGTGATTGAACAGGGATGATCAGAACCAGCTTCGGACGCCGAGGCTGAAGCGGACGGAGCCGGTGTCGTCGTGCTGGTCACGGGCGATCCGGCGGGCCTGGGTGAGATATCCGGAGTAGGTTACGGCCACGTAGGGCGCGAACTTCCGCCAGAGCTCGTATCGCAGGCGCAGACCTGCATCGACATCCGACAGACCGGCGCCAGCCTGACGTCCTGCATCGGATTTCGTGTACAGGTTGAACTCGGCCTGGGGCTGAAGGATCAGGCGGTTGGTCAGCAGGAAGTCGTAAGACCCCTCGATGCGGGCGGCGAAACGCCCGCGATCGCTGACATAGGCCGTGGCCCCGAACTCGAATTCGTACAGCGCCAGACCTTCGATGCCGAACGCACCCCAGGTGCGGGTCGGGCCGTCATCGAGATCCATGCGCACGCCGCCCTGAAGGTTCCAATAGGGCGAGATCGCACGCGTATAGAGCAGTTCGTGGTCGCCATCGCTCAGGCGGCCTTTTTCGAGCGTGCCTTCTGATTTCAGCCAGATCTTGTTGTAATCGCCGCCGAACCAGGCTTCGCCATCCCAGCGGAAATCGGTGCCTCCGGGCGCATAACGGCCTTCAAGCTGGTTGAAGATGCCATGCAGCCAGGTGCCCTGATCCATCGAGGGTTTGATGTTGCCGATATAGACGACGGGGGTCGCCTCCGGCGCATCGGCGGCATGATAGACCGGCTGATCGGCACGGGCCGTGCCGGACAGGACGAGGGGGGACAGGGCCGCGAGGGCCAGAAGCGCAAGGGAAAGGGCGTGTTTCATGCCACGATCACCGTGCGGAACATGCCCAGATCCATGTGATACATCAGGTGGCAGTGATACGCCCACATGCCGGGGGTATCGGCCGTCACGAGATAACTCAGCTTCGAGCCTGGCTGGGAAATGATGGTGTGCTTGTAGGGGCGGTAATCGCCCTGACCGTTTTCCAGCTCACTCCACAGACCATGCAGATGGATCGGATGTTCCATCATGGTGTCGTTGATGAGCGTGAAACGCACGCGTTCGCCGAGTTTGAGACGGATCGGGCCGGATTCCGAGAACTTCCGGCCGTTCATGCCCCAGATATAGCGTTCCATGTTACCGGTCAGGTGCAGGATGATTTCCCGCGTCGGCGGCCGCAGATCCGCTCCGGGGCGCGTGGCGCGGAGCTGCTTATAGTTCAGGACGCGGCGGCCGTTGTTTTCCAGCCCGTCGCCGGGGCTGCCAGTCCGGTCGATCGGCATCATGGCGCGCATCTGGTTTTCGACATTGATGGGCGGGGGGCCGGGATCGTCCACTTCCATCTTCGGCATGGCCATGTGGCTCATATCCATGCCGTCCATTTTCATGCCCTTCATGTCCATGCCGTGCATGTCCATTCCGGCCATGTCGCCATCCATCTTCATGCCGGACATACCGCCCGACATGTCCATATCCTTCATGCTTTCGCCGGGCTTCATGTTCCCCATGCCCATATCGACCATGGTGCGGACGGGGCGTGGGTCCATCGGGGGCAGGGGGGCAATCATGCCCTCGCGCGGGGCCAGTGTGCCGCGTGCGTAGCCGGTCCGGTCTTCGCTCTGGGCGAAAATGGCATAGGCGCGCTCGTCCTTGGGCTGGACGATCACGTCATAGGTCTCCGCCACGCCGATGCGGAACTCATCCACGGGAACAGGCTCGATATCGTTGCCATCAGCCTGCACGACCAGCATTTCGAGGCCCGGAATCCGGACGTCGAAGAACGTCATGGTCGAGCCGTTGATGAAGCGTAGGCGCACTTTTTCGCCGGGCCTGAAAAGGCCGCTCCAGTTCATGTCCGGGGCATGGCCGTTCAGCGTGTAGGTGTAAATGGCGCCCGAGACGTCTGCGATGTCGGTCGCGGCCATGCGCATTTTCGACCAGGCCAGACGGTCCGCGAGCGCGGCACCTGCACTTCCGGCCTCACGGGCTTCCTTGGGGAAGGAGGCTGCCGTGCGCTGGCGGAAGACGTAATAATCGTCCTGCATCTTGAGGTTGCTGACGATGTCATCGGGCATGACATCCGTCCACTCGCCCAAAAAGATCACGTAATCGCGGTCACAGGCATTCGGGTCCGGGCGGCGCGGGTCGATGACGAGTGCGCCATACAGGCCCATGGCTTCCTGCATCCCGGAATGGCTGTGATACCAGTAGGTGCCGCTCTGATGGAGCTTGAAGCGATAGGTGAAGGTCTCGCCCGGTGCGATCCCGCCGAAGCTCATGCCCGGCACGCCGTCCATGTTCGAGGGCGTGCGGATGCCATGCCAGTGGATCGAGGTGGGCTCGTTCAGCGTGTTGGTGACGTTGATGCTGACGGTATCGCCCTGTTTCCAGCGCAGGATCGGACCTGGCACCGTGCCGCCAGCGGTCGGTGCGTGCATGGTTTTGCCATCGAGCGAGATGCGCGTGTGGCCGATCTTCAGATCCCACCGGTCGGACGGCATGGGGGGTATGATGCCGGAAGAGGCCTTGGACGAGAATGCGTGCGAGGTGCGGGGCAGGGCAGCCAGAAGGCCGCCTGCGCCAAGACCCGTTACGAAACGTCGTCGTGTCAGGCCGCCCCGGATGCGGGACGGAAAGGTCATGCTGAGAAATCCGCGAAAATGACAGAGGATCAGGCCCTGTCTGTCCTTTGAGGGCAGAAGGACGGGTCCACGCCTGTCAGGCGTGTGTCAGATTGCGCGGAGTTTCGGCGGGGGGGAGGCGGGGATCCAGTCGGTGCCGTTGAAACGGTCGTGCCGTCCGGACGCAAAGGCCCGTGCGACGAGACTGACGGGACCGGAAGGCTGGATGGACGCCACGGTCAGCATGGGTTCGGTCGAGACCGCATGCGTATGGCAGCAGCCTTCGGAAGACTGCTGGGGATGGGGGATGGCATGGAAGGCTGACGTGCTGCAGCAGTCCGTGCTGTCGGGCTTCTGGTGATGGGCCATGTGCGGCATCGCCATGGCCATGTGATGGGGCGCTTCGGTCCGGGCCTGCGCGGTGGACGTGCCAAGCAGCAGCCCGACCTGCATCAGCAGGCAGGCCAGCAGGCCGATCCAGATCCGGGCATGTGTCCTGACCATCAGAAGTCCCCGCAGGAGGGTAAGAAACAGAGCGATCCATCGTTCGAATCTGATGCGATCCTATACCCGCAGGGGGGATGGGGAAAGATTATTTTTCGGGACGCAGAAAAAATGACTTGTCGAATCTGTTTCGGGGGCAATATGAAAATTGCATACCCCAGTACGGTATATAAAACGTAATAAAATAGTGGAACGCGGAATATTGCTAGAATCGTTTTATCGTGAATAGTTGTATATACCCTACCCCCACACCGTATGCTGGTATGCCGTTACAGGGGTGTGGCTCTCTATCTGAAGGATTTCGTGACATGACAGAAACAGCGCACATGACGGTCGAGGGAATGTCCTGCAATGGCTGCTCCGGCAAGCTCCAGCGCGCCCTTGAGGCCGTGAACGGTGTAAAGGCCGTCGATATCGTGCTCGATGGCGGAAAGGTCACGGTGTCCTATGACCCGGCCCAGGTTTCGGCCGCCGCTTTCAGGGACGTTGTCGAAGACACGGGATTTGACGTCGTTTCCTAAGGCGCGACACGCCTCCTCCTGAAAAGATGGTGCGGCCAGGTCTGCCAGATTCGGAACAGGAGCGTTTCATTACCGGTTCCATGCCACGCGACGTCCCTTTTGGAACGCAGGATGTTGCATGGCGCCGGCATGTCTCTCTAGGACAGACACTATGACACAGCATGGCACTTCAGTTCGTCGTCGGCTCAGCCTTTCTGCCATTTCTCACAATGCCCTGATCTGGGGCAGCCTGATGGCAGGCGTCTGCCCTGCGGCCATGGCCGATACGGTCGAGGCGCGGACGAAAACCCACCCGTCCGTCTGCCATGCCACACACAGGACGCTGCACCCGGTTCGCTGCACTCCGCATCATGCCGCTGCTCCGGCTCAGCAGTCTGCGAAAGCGCCTGTCGCCACTCCCGTAGCCGCCGCTTCCGCCACGGCTGTCGCGCAGTCTTCTGCTGATGTGGACGGGACAGAGGCGGAAAACATCCAGGTTCTGGGCACCAACCACACCTATACGGCGCCCGCTGTCGAAGCCTGGGGCAAAAGCCCCGTGGCGCTCAAGGACGTGCCGCAGTCCGTTTCGGTCATCACGCAGCAGCGCATGGAAGATTCCAACATGCTGACGATGGCGGACGCCATGCGCCAGATCAACGGAATCCGCGTTCTGCCAGGCTCGACGGCCAATTCGAATTACTATTCCCGTGGCTATCAGCTCACGACATCCGTGGACGGCACGCCCGATGCGTCCGGCACGCTGAACAACGCGGCTTTTGACCTGTCCATGTATGACCGCGTTGAAGTTCTGCGCGGATCGTCGGGTCTGTTGCAGGGCGGCGGTGGCGCCGGTGGTGTCGTTAATGAAGTCACGAAGAAGCCGGGACGGGATTTCGCGGTCGATGGTTCCGCCATGGTCGGCAGCTTCAACAATTATCGTGCCGATGTGGACATGACCATTCCGCTGAACCGGTCGAAGACGCTTCGCTTTAGGACCGCCGATCTGTTCCAGGATAATGATTTTTTCTACAAATACTCCCATTCGCGCAAATGGCAGGCCTATGGCGCGCTGGAATGGGACGTCACGCCGACCACCACGTTCCTCGTCTCCCATGCGGCCCAGCAGCAGGACATCACGGCGCCGTATTACGGTCTGCCGGTCACGACGGCGAAGACGCTGTGGTATGGCGGACGCGATGCCAATCCGAGCCAGGACTGGGGGTATAGCAACTACATGACGCAGCAGACGATTGCGTCCATCACCCAGAAGCTCTGGGGCGACTGGACGGCGACCGCGCGCGCCACGTTCTATGACCAGAATTACAACACACTGTATAACGAGCCCTGGACGACGATCGACGCTAAAACCGGTCTGCTCCAGTATCAGGATATCGGCGTGGTCGGCATGCGGGGCAAGAACACGTCGCGCTCGGCGGATGTGTATGCCCAGGGCAGTTTCCGTCTTCTGAACCGCACGCATCATGCGCTGTTCGGCTTCAACTACAATTCCTACGAACAGCTGACGCAGTATGCGAACGTCAACTGCGATGCCATCTATAACAATGTCAGCATCAACAACACGGGTGTCGTGAAGGCGCCGGCTGCGAACTGCATCGACTACAAGCAGAACGATGATGGTTACGGCACGGACGACTACGCCTATCAGTGGGGCTTTTACGGACAGCTCCGTCTTGAAGTGATCCGTCATCTTTCGCTGATCCTCGGCGGCCGCGTGTCGCGGTTCTACGAGAAGCTCCAGTATGTCTCTCCCGGGCCGAAGAGCGAATGGACGACCACCTCGGACATTCGTGGCCAGCTCACCCCGTATCTGGGCACGGTCTATCAGATCACGCCGAACATCTCGTGGTATGCCAGCTATTCCAGCATCTTCACGCCTTCGGTCGGTCGGCAGACCTATCGCGGGGGCGGGCTGAAGCCGCAGGAAGGCAATCAGGTCGAGACCGGTTTCAAAGCGGAATATTTTCATGGCCGCCTGAACATCTCTTCCGCGCTGTTCCGGATGGAGAGCGTGAACCAGCCGGTTCAGGATCCGGATCACTCGCAGTTCTACATGACCACGGGGCCGATCCGGCGCCAGGGCTGGGAAGCGCAGATCGATGGCGAGATCCTGCCGGGGCTCGATGTCTCGATTGGCTATACCTATCTGGATACGAAAGTCTCGAACTCGAAGGTCAGCGATTTCGGCGGCGTCTATTCCCCGCACCACATGTTCAAGTCCTGGGTGCATTACAACGTGCCGAGCGGACGCCTGAAAGGGCTCAATTTCGGCGCGGGCATCGATGCCAACAGCAATCTGCGCGGTAGTTATGCAACGACGGTTCAGGGCGGCTACATGACGCTGGACAGCATGATCGGCTACAAGATCAACAAACATCTGAAGCTGCAGCTCAACGCGACAAACCTGACCAACCGCTATTATTATGAGCGCGCCAGCGGTGTCTGGCAGTTCAACTTCCCCGCCGCTCCCCGCAGTTTCATGGCCACACTTCGTGCAAACTACTGACGAAACGACCCCGCCACATTCGCTTTCGGACTGGAAAGTTCTTTTTCCCTACTGGAAATCCGAAGAGAAGTGGTGGGCCTGGTCCCTTCTGGGAGGGACCATCGGACTGTCCGTGCTTTACGTACAGTCCGCCGTCTGGTTCGGGGCCTGGTATCACCGGTTTTTCGATGCGTTTTTTGCCGGTCAGGTCGCGCACTGTCTCGGAATGCTGCCGCTTTACCTGCTGGTGACGGTCGGCTCTGTTGCGGTGCATGTGACGCAGACCTATCTGACGCAGGTTCTGTCCATGCGCTGGCGTCTGTGGAACACGCGCGTCTATCTGCGGCAGTACCTGTCGGAAGAGGCGTATTATCGCCTCGAACACGGGCCGAACCGGGCGGATAATCCCGATCAGCGTATCGCGGATGACCTGTCGCAGATGACGGTCCAGACGCTCAAGCTCGGTCTGGATGCGATTGATGCCGTGACCACGCTGTTCTCTTTCGCGGTGGTTCTGTGGAACATCGGGGGGGTATTGTCCTTCGACTGGCATGGCCATCATTTTCACATCCCCGGCTATCTTTTTCTGGGTGCGGTCATCACGACCCTGACGGCTTCGGGGATTCTGGAGCGGTTCGGCTCGCCTCTGATTGGTGCGAATTACCGGCAGCAGCATTTCGACGCGGATCTGCGTGCGGGGCTGATGGATATCCGGCGCAATTCCGAACAGATCGCCTTTTATGGCGGCGAGGAGGCCGAGCATCTGCGTCTGTCCGGCTATCTGGCGCATATCGCCACCAACTGGCGTAGCGTCGTGCGTTACACCTGGCGGGTCAATTTCATTGGCGAAATCTATACCGGAATCGCAACGGTACCGCTGTGGCTGATGCTGGCGCCGAAAGCCATGGCCCATGCTCTGACCTTCGGTCTCTATTCGCAGATCAATTCGGCCTACACGCAGGTCCGGATCAGTCTGGAATGGTTCATTTTCAATTATGCGGATCTGGCGACGCTGCGTTCGGTGCTCCAGCGTCTGGGTGAGTTCGAGCGGACGGTCGGCCAGCAGCCCGGGACAGGGATTGAACGTTTCGCCTCGGAAATCCCTTCGGTGCAGATCCGCGACCTCACGCTCTGCCTTCCGGATACGAAACCGATTGCCCGGATCGGTAACCTGACGCTGGAAAGCGGTGAGCGCTGGCTGGTCCGCGGGCCATCAGGTTCGGGAAAAAGCACGTTCCTGCGCGCGCTGGCCGGATTGTGGCGTCACGGGAGCGGGGCAGTGTCCTTCAACATGCGTCAGGCCATGTTCCTGCCCCAGCGCAGCTATGTGCCGTCCGGAACCCTCCGTCAGGCCCTGAGCTATCCCGCAACGCCCGACCGTTATGAAACACCGTCCTGCCAGCAGGCTCTGGAGGCCGTGAATCTGGCGGGATACGGCCATCGGCTGGACGAAGTCGCGGACTGGGGGGACGTGTTGTCTCCCGGAGAGCAGCAGCGTCTGGCCGTGGCGAGAGCGCTCCTGTTCCGGCCGGCGATCCTGTTTCTGGACGAGGCGACATCCGCCCTGGACGAAGGCAATGAGCGCCGCCTTTACGAGGCCCTTCTTTCCGCGCTGCCAGGCACCACCTTCATCAGTGTGGCGCATCGCGATGCGCTGTGCCGCTTCCACGATCACGAGATTGTTCTTGGCGATGGAAATGCCGTCTTTTCCGTGCTTGAAAAATAGGGTGGTGGGGTATATTTCTCACGAACCCTTTGCAGAATCCTCCTAGCCGACAGGACCCTTTCCAGATGTCAGAAACGATCAGTTTCCCCGTCGGTGGCATGACCTGCGCCGCCTGTGCCGCGCGGATTGAAAAAGTCCTCAACCGTCAGGACGGTGTGAAGGCGACCGTGAACTTCGCGTCCGAACGCGCGCAGGTTGCTTTTGAAAACGCCTCATCCTCCGTTGAAAGCGTCGTAGCGGCCGTGCGTCGTGCGGGCTTCTCCGTGGACGAGCAGAGCCTGGACCTGTCGCTGTCGGGCATGACCTGCGCGGCCTGTGCGGCCCGGATTGAAAAGATCCTGAACCGCCAGCCTTCCGTACAGGCCAGCGTGAACTTCGCGGCCGAACGGGCGCATATCAATTACATCCCCGGCGTGGTCGAACCGGCGTTCCTGATCGGAAAGATCGAAAAGGCCGGTTTCGGCGCAGCTAGGCTGGACGAGGGGACGCGCGAGGACCCCAAAGCGAAGCGGGCCGCCATCTGGAAGCGTGAGCGCAACCGCTTCATCCTGACGCTTATCCTGTCCCTGCCGCTCTTTGCCGAGATGATCGGCATGTTCTTCGGCCGCATGATCGTGCCGGTTCCGGTGCAGTTCCTGTTCGCCACGATCGTGCAGTTCGTCTGTGGGGCGCATCTGTATCGCAGGGCCTGGAATGCCGTGCGTGGCGGCTCGGCCAACATGGATGTGCTGGTCGTGCTGGGAACGTCCATTGCCTGGCTGTTCAGTGCGGTTGTCGTGGTGTTCGGACTGCACCAGCATGTCTATTTTGAAGCCAGCGCGTCCATCATCACGCTGATTTCGCTCGGCAAGCTCATGGAGACGCGCGCCAAGAACAAGACCAGCGCGGGGATCGAGAGCCTGCTGCAGCTTCAGCCGCAGATCGCGCATGTCGAGCGTGATGGAGTGATCGTGGACCGCGCGGTTGCGGACATGCATGTCGGGGATATTTTCGTCGTGCGTCCGGGCGAGAGCGTGCCGGTGGATGGCGAGATCATCGAGGGGTCTTCCGAAATCAACGAATCCATGCTGACGGGTGAGAGCGTTCCGGTTCTCAAGGAAGTTGGCAACGAGGTCTTTGGCGGGACGATGAATGCCAATGGCGCGCTGCGTGTCCGGGCAACCGGCGTGGGTGCGGATACGGCCCTGGCGCGGATCGTGAAGATGGTCGAGCAGGCGCAGGGGTCGAAGGCCAATGTGCAGCGTCTGGCCGATAAGGTTTCGGGCATTTTCGTGCCTGCAGTCATCGGGATCGCCGTCCTGACCTTCCTGATCGGCTGGGCCGTGACCGGCTCCGCGACATGGAGTCTCGTCTCGGCCGTGTCCGTTCTGGTGATTGCCTGCCCGTGTTCGCTGGGTCTGGCGACGCCGACGGCCATCATGGTCGGGACGGGGCGTGGTGCGCAGTCCGGCATCCTGTTCCGCAATGCCGATGCGCTGGAGCGGGCCGAGAAGCTCAAGACCATCATCGTCGACAAGACCGGCACGCTGACGCAGGGGCGTCCCACGGTTGCCGCCGTTCATCCGGCGGTGGGTGTTCCGGTTGATACGCTTCTGGGCGTTGCGCATGCCCTGGAGCATAATTCCGAGCATCCGCTGGCCCGCGCCATCGTGGATTATGCCGAAAGCCACGGCGGGAATGCTCCTGCCGCAGTGGAGGACTTTCAGGCGGTTCCGGGCAAGGGCGTCATCGCGCAGTGCGGAGGGCAGGAAGCGCGTCTGGGCTCGCCGGCCTTCATGCAGGCGAGTGGTCTGGATCTGTCTGCGCTGCCGGTTGCGGCGCTGGAAAGCGAGGGCAATACCGTCATTGCTGTGGCGCAGGGCGGTCAGGTTCTGGGGATTATCGCGCTGGCGGATGAACTGCGGGCCGATGCCGTGGCGACCGTGAAGGCTCTGAAGGCCCGGGGCATCCGGGTCGTGATGCTGACGGGCGATAACGAACGCGCAGCCTCGGTTGTGGCGCGACAGGTTGGCGTGGACGACTATCTCGCCGGTGTGCTGCCCGAGCACAAGGCGGATGGTGTTGCGAAATACCGGGCGCAGGGCGGTCTGGTTGGTATGGTGGGCGACGGCATCAATGATGCGCCGGCCCTGGCGGCTGCCGATGTCGGGTTCGCCATCGGCGCAGGCTCTGCCGTCGCTCTCGATACGGCCGATGTCGTGCTGATGAAGAGCGAGATGACGGGCGTTCTGGATGCGATTTCGCTGTCCAACGCCACCCTGTCCAAGATCCGGCAGAACCTGTTCTTTGCATTCATCTACAACATTCTGGGCCTGCCGCTGGCGGCTTTCGGAATGCTGAATCCGATCGTGGCGGGCGCTGCCATGGCCATGAGTTCCGTCTCGGTGGTCAGCAACTCCCTGCTGCTTAACCGCTGGAAACCGATCTCCGGCAAGTCCTGAGGCAGATGCTTCCGGGTGCAGTCACTGTACCCGGAACGGAAGTTTTCTGCGGGCGAAATCGAGCATGGCGGTTGCACCATGCTCCCACAGGCCCAGCGGTTCGCTGCTGCCGATATGGCCGACCGCGCCCGCTTCCAGAAAATCCGACTGCCACTGACCGGCGAGTTCCCGCGCACGCGGCAGGGACAGCCAGGCGTCATTGCTGCTGGCCATGATCGCGGTGGGGACCGGCAGGGGCATGTGGGGAAGCGGCCCAAAAGCACGGATGCGTTCGACTTCCGGATGTGCTGTCTGGTCGATATCCGCAGGCGCCACCAGAAACGCCCCGGCCACCTTCTGGCCACCATGACGGCTCAGCCAGTTCGCGCTCAGCACGGCGCCGAGACTGTGGGCGATCAGGAAAACCGGATGGGACGAGGCTTCTACCGCAGCGGTGAGCGTTGCTTCCCAGTCTGCGGGTGTAGGTGTTTCCCAGTCCGTCTGGTGGAGACGTTTCAAGCCATAAGCCTGTTCCCAGTGGGACTGCCAGTGATCCGGACCCGAACCGAAGAGGCCAGGGACCAGCAGTAGTTCGACCTGCTGGCCGAGGCGCTGGAAGGCGCCGGCGATCTGCTGGCGGCCCGTATCAGGCAGGCCATGCGTGGCCCAGGCGGGATCGAAGGATGTCGGACGGCCGGAAAACAGGTTCATGACGTTATCTCCTCTCAGCCGTCCCGACTCTTCTTCAGGAGAGCGGAACAGGACTTCGAGTTAATAACGAACACAAACGACCATTAAATAAAACAACTTTTGTTTATAGTCGTTTATTGATGCTCAGGCCAGCCCATCGAAGAGCTGTGTGGAGAGGTAGCGTTCCGCGAAAGATGGGACGATGGCCACGATCGTCTTGCCACGGCTGGAGGGCTTGCGGGCCAGTTCCATTCCCGCAAACAGCGCGGCTCCCGAGGAAATCCCGATGGGAATGCCTTCAACGGCCGCACACAGGCGTGCGGTCGCCACCGCTTCCTGTTCGGAGACCTCGAACACACCATCCAGCGCCTTGAGATCCAGCGTATCGGGCTCGAAACCCGGGCCGATGCCCTGAATGCCATGCGGTCCGGGCTCATCGCCATGCAGGACGGCACTTTCGCGCGGTTCCACACCATAGACCTTGATGGATTTGCGATGTTTCTTGAGCCCGTGGGCAATGCCGGACGCCGTACCACCCGTGCCCAGACCGGCCACGACCATATCGACCTTGCCTGCTGTGTCTTCCCAGATTTCCCGGGCTGTCGTGGCTTCATGGACTGCCGGATTGGCGTCGTTTTCGAACTGGCTCGGCATCCAGGCGTCGGGCAAGGTGCGGTTAAGCTGCTCGGCGCGTTCGATGGCGCCAGCCATGCCACGGGATGCAGGGGTCAGTTCCGTGTCCGCGCCCATCAGGCGCAGCATCTTGCGGCGCTCGGTCGAGGCGTTTTCCGGCATGGTGACGATCAGCCGGTATCCCAGCGCCACCGCCGCGAAAGCAAGCGAAATTCCGGTATTGCCCGAGGTCGGTTCGATCAGGACCGTGCGGCCCGGCGTAATCAGGCCGCGCGCTTCAGCATCGCGCAGCATGGCCACGCCGATCCGGTCCTTGACGGAGCCGAGCGGGTTGAAAAATTCCAGTTTGAGGAGCAGCCGCCCGTTGAGATGCTCACGCTGGGTCAGGTGTGGTAGCGCGACCAGCGGTGTGCCTCCCACCGTCTCCAGAAAGGAGTTGAAAACGCGGCCCCGGGGGGCGGCATAACCTTCGAACGGGGCGGGGGACAGCGGAACCTTCTTGCTCATGGCCTCACTTAACACGGGAAATGGGGGAAAGGGCAGACGGTAAATGATGATTTCAGTTACAACGAAACAATAACGTTATTATTGGCGCGTCGTCGATATCACATCATGTTCATGCGTTATATGTTGACGGCACGCTGCACGCCGTCGTATCTGACAGCCTCCAGTGGCATCCACAGCAACGGGATCAGTCGGTCAATGATGTGTCGAATGTGTAGCTCGCAGCGCAAACGCTGCTCCGCTTCAGGTCCGGAGACAGTCGTCTCCGGCGTGTCATAACGCCCGACAACTGGACTGTCGGGCTCTTTCTTCAGGGTCCGGCATCATGCTTGGTTCAACAGTCATCGAAATCAACGGCGTCTTCCTCGGCGCGGCCATTCTGGTCAGCACGAGCGGCACAAGGCGCTTTTATGCCGCGCATGACAGCGTGCGCGCGCTCCATAACGAACTCCTTCCCGATCTGGGCGCGCTTCAGCAGCGCATTCGCCTGCATGTGCGTAAACCCGGCCGCCAGATGGTCTGATTGACGAAGAGCCTCTTCTGTCCGGACGTATTCGTGCTGTAGAACGAAAAAAGATCACGAACCGGAACGGAATGGAGCAGGCGTGGAAGGAAGTTATCGGCGGATTATCCGCGCTGTTTTGACGCGCCGTGACGGCGCCTTCGCGGCCCTGCTTCTGGCTTCCATCATCCTCGCCTGCCTGTCTGCCCCGCTTTATGCGGCGCTCAACGGAATTGATCCGTTCTCCTCCGACATCGCAGGCACGACGATCCGGAACGAGCAGCGCGTTGATCTGATGCAGCCCAATGACAATCCGCTGCATCTGGGGCTCAGTCCGATCGGGCCGGACTGGCGTCCGGGGCCGTATGCGCTCGGGGCGGACTCGCAGGGGCGGGATGTGGCGGCGCGCGTCCTGTATGGTGGCCGCAATTCCCTGCTGATTGCGGCGGCGTCCGCGACGTTCTGCCTGTGTCTGGCGGCCTGTATCGGGATTTGTGCGGGGTATTTCGGCGGTTGGATTGATCTGATTCTGTCGCGTATTCTCGATATGCTCTGGGCGATCCCGGTCTATCTGTTTGCGATTTCGCTATCCGTCGTCACGGTAGGGCATGGCATCCGTCTTGGGCCTGTGACGATCGGGGCGGATAATCTGCTGATCCCGATCGGGATTATTGCGCTGGTCTATGTGCCCTATGCGGCGCGGCCGTTGCGGGCACGGGCGCTAAGCCTGTCGCAGGCGGGGTTCGTCATGGCGGCGCGGGGGATGGGGGCGTCTGATCTGCGCATCCTGTGGCGGGAAATCCTGCCGGGGCTGACGCCGACTATGGCCGTTCTGGCACCGCTTGTGATGGCGCTGTGTATGCTGGCGGAATCTGCACTGTCCTTCCTCTCGCTCGGTGTGCAGGCTCCGGCGGCGTCCTGGGGGACGATCATTCAGGACGGGGAAGGGCTGCTTTATACGCGGCCCATGGTGGCCATCGTGCCGGGGCTGGCGATCGTACTGACCGTGCTGGCGCTCAATGTTCTGGGCAATGCGCTGCGGGACCAGCTTGATCCGAAAGGAGCAGGCCGATGATCCGCAGTCTTGTCTCCCGGACCGGGCAGATGCTGCTGGTCATTTTCGGAATTTCGGTTCTGGTGTTCTGCATTTTCTTTGCGACACCGGGCGCGGACCCGACGGCGCGGATTGCAGGGCGTGGGGCCAGTCCGCAGGTCGTGGAACGTATCCGCGCGGAATATGGGTTCGATCGTCCGCTGCCCGTTCAGTATGTGAAGATGATGGAAAAGCTGTTCGTCAGCCGGGATCTGACGTCCTTCGTCAATCACGGGCAGCGGGTCGTACCAGAAGTGTTGCAGGCGGCCCCCGTGACGCTCTCGCTGGTGCTGTGGGCAGCGTTTTTCTGGGTCAGCGGGTCGCTGGTGTTCGGAATTGCGTCCGCTGTGCTGCGCGACAGTTGGGTGGACCGGCTGCTGATGGTTCTGGGGCTGATCGGCCTGTCCATGCCGGTGTTCTGGCTGGGCGAAGTCGTCAATCTTGTCACACAGAGCCGTTGGCATGACACGTTTCTGTTCCGCTGGGTGCCACCGCTGGGATATGTGCCGTTTTCGCAGAGTCCGTGGGGGTGGGCAAAGGCGCTGTTCCTGCCGTCCCTGACGCTCGCAGTGTGTTTCATCGGTCTGTATGCGCGGGTTTTGCGCTCCGAACTGCTGACCGCCATGGGCGAAGACGCCATCCGCACGGCGCGTGCCAAAGGGGCTGGGCCGGTGCGCGTGTGGCTGTGGCATGGTCTGCGGCTGTCCTGGCTGAGTTATATTTCGCTGTTCGGATTGGATTTCGCCCAGCTTCTGGGGGGCGGCGCGCTTCTGACGGAAGTCGTGTTCGCCATGCCGGGGGTGGGGCGGCTGACCTATCAGGCGCTGGCGACGCTCGACCTGCCACTCATCATGGCGACGGTTATGTATGCCGCCGTTTTCGTCGTCATCGCCAATGCGCTGGTGGACGGGCTCTATGCCCTGCTGGACCCGCGGATCATGGAGGGACGGCATGGGCGCTGACGTTCTTTTAAAGCTGCATCACCTGCATCTGGAACTGCCGAACGGGACGGCGCTGCTCGAAGATGTGTCCCTGACCGTGCGGCGCGGCGATGCACTGGGCGTGGTGGGGGAATCCGGGTCGGGGAAGAGCCTGACGGCCATGAGCGTGATGGGGCTGTTGCCGGGTCTTAAGGCGTCAGGCTCCATCCGTTTTGAGGGCCGCGAACTGCTCGGGATGAAGGATCGGGAGTGGCGGCGTCTGCGCGGTGCGGGCATGGCCATGATCTTTCAGGACCCGATGACGGCGTTCCTGCCAGTGCGCTCTATTGGGGCGCAGATTGATGAGCAGATCCGCCTGCATGAGCGGGTCAGCCGCCGTGAGGCCCGCGCGCGGACCGTGGCTCTGCTGGGGCGGATGGGTGTTCCCGATCCGGAAGCGGCGGCGAAACGTTATCCGCACCAGCTTTCTGGCGGTCTGCGCCAGCGCGCCATGATCGCGATGGCGCTGTCCTGTGATCCGGCGCTTCTGATCGCGGATGAACCGACCACGGCGCTCGATGTCACGGTGCAGGCGCAGATCCTGACGCTGCTGTGCGAAATCCGCGACAGCGGGGCGGGTGTCATGCTGATTACGCACGATATGGGCGTCGTGGCGCAGACCTGCACGCATGTGGCGGTCGTCTATTCCGGGCTTGTGGTGGAGCAGGGGCCTGTTGCAGCGGTTATGGCGCGGCCGCTGCATCCCTATACGCAGGCCCTGCTGGAGGCGATCCCGCCGCTGGATGGTCCGAGGCCGGAGGCGCTGCCGACCATTCCGGGGCGTCCGCCAGCTCCGGATGCGCGGCCGGAGGGCTGTGTTTTCGCGCCCCGCTGCCGGTACGTGCGGCCGGATTGTGCCGTGCGTCCGGCGTTGCGTGAACCGGAAGAAGGGCGGCGCGTGGCCTGCGTGCTGTACGACGCATGAGCATCCTGCTTGAAGCAAAAAACCTCAGTAAACACTATCGCCTGTCGCATGGGCAGACTTTGCGGGCCGTGAGCGATGTGTCGCTGGTCGTGCATCGCGGGGAGGCTCTGGCACTGGTCGGGGAGTCCGGCTGTGGCAAGTCCACGCTGGGCCGGACGCTGATCGGACTGGGAGCGCCGAGTTCGGGCGACGTGTTCTTTGAGGGTGAGCGGATTTCCGGCCTGTCGGACCGGGCTTTACGCCGCTGGCGGCCGCGGATGCAGATGGTGTTTCAGGACTCGTCCTCGACGTTCAATCCGCGCCGCACCATCGGCGATACGCTGGCGGAACCGATGCGGATCCATGGACGCACCGGCATTGCGGAGCGGATCGGGGCGCTGCTGGAGCAGGTTGGCCTGTCGTCGTCCGTTCTGTCCCGGTATCCGCATGAGTTCTCGGGGGGGCAGCGGCAGCGTCTGAACATTGCCCGGGCCCTGATGCTGGGGCCGGATCTTCTGGTGGCGGATGAGCCGACGTCAGCACTCGATGTGTCTGTGCAGGCGCAGATCGTGAATCTGTTGCGGGATCTGCGCAATTCGCTGGGTGTGGCGTGTGTGTTCATCTCCCATGATCTGGCGGTCGTGCGGCAGATGGCGGACCGGATTGCCGTCATGTATCTGGGGCGGATCGTGGAGGAAGGGGACGTGCTGGCGGTTCTGGAAGCGCCGGCCCATCCCTATACGCGGGCGTTGCTGGATGCGGTGCCTCGGCCGGACCGGCCGTTGCCGCCGCCGCTCAAAGGCGATGTCCCGAGCCCGATCCATCCGCCGCAGGGCTGTACGTTTCACACGCGCTGTCCGCTGGCCCAGCCGCGCTGCTCGCAGGAACGCCCGGAATTACACAGGATCGCGGAAGGGCGCAGGGTCGCCTGTCATTATCCGCTGCTCTAAAAAAGGCAACGGTTTGTTCAGATCTTGGATATAGACGGCAACACCTGCCGTGGGGCACAGAAGGCTGCACGCCTCCTTGTCTTCCTTGCCCGAGATCCCGCCCGATGCGCCAGACCATCCGTTTTTATCTGGGGGAAGACCTCTGCACGCTCAGGGATGTGTCCCCGACGTTGACGCTGCTGGACTGGCTGCGCGAGCGCGGCCGGACCGGCACCAAGGAGGGCTGCAATGAAGGCGATTGCGGGGCCTGTACGGTGTTGGTCGTCCGGCTTGAGGACGGGCGGCTGAACTGGCGGGCGGCCAATGCCTGCATCCAGTTCGTCAGCATGCTGGACGGTGCACAAATCTACACGATCGAGGATCTCGGCACGCCGGATACGCCGCATCCCGTGCAGAGTGCCATGGTCGAGCAGCATGGCTCGCAATGCGGGTTCTGTACGCCGGGTTTCGTCATGTCGATGGCCGCCTATCGCAAGACCGAAGGCGCCTCGGCGGACGATCAGGCCATTGATGACGCACTGGCTGGCAATCTGTGCCGCTGCACCGGCTATGCGCCTATCGTGCGCGCCATGAAACAGGCGATGGCGGCCGGACCGGACCGTTTTGACGCGCAGGTGGAGGCCATTGCCGAACGTCTGACGGCGTTGCAGGACGGCGAGAGCGTGCGGCTTGAAGGGTCTGAAGGCACGCTCAGCATTCCGGCGTCTGTGGACGATCTGGCGGAGATCCTGCTGGCCGATCCGGATGCAACCATTGTTGCGGGCGCCACGGATGTAGGGCTGTGGGTGACGAAGGGGATGCGGCGCCTGAAGCATGTCGTGCCGATCGGGCGCGTTCCGGAACTGCGCAGCCTGACCAGAACGCCGGAGGGACTGCGGATCGGGGCTGCGGTGACGTATCAGGAGGCGCGCCCTGCCATTGCGGAACTGCTACCGGATGCGGGGGAAATGATCCGCCGTCTGGGCTCCACGCAGGTGCGGAATAGTGCGACCGTCTGCGGGAATATCGCAAATGGTTCCCCGATTGGGGACGGGCCGCCGATGTTCATTGCGGCCAATGCAACGCTGCATCTGCGACGCGGGGCAGAGCGTCGTTCCATCGCGCTGGAAGACTATTTCATCGCTTACGGAAAGCAGGATCGGCAGCCTGGCGAGTTCGTGGAAGCGCTGACCATTCCTGTTCCCGTGGCGGGTGCGCAGTTCCGCGCTTACAAGATTTCTAAGCGCTTCGATCAGGATATTTCCGCCGTTCTGGGCGCTTTCATGATCGAAACGGATGATCAGGACCGGATTACCTCAGCCCGACTGGCCTATGGCGGCATGGCAGCCACGCCCAAGCGGGCGTCGGGCGCGGAAGCGGCATTACTCGGACGGGTCTGGGACGAGAACGCGCTTGAGGCGGCACGGGCGGCGGTTCTGGAAGATTTCGCGCCGCTGACCGATATGCGGGCGAGTGCCTGGTACCGGCAGACTGTGGCCGCCAATCTGCTGACACGGTTCTTTGAAGAAACGACGGGCACTGAACAGGCGCGTCTCGCCCGGACGGGAGGGCTGGCGCATGTCTGATCTCGTTCCGGGGGCGGCTTCGACCAGCATGAAGCATGAAAGCGCGCTGCTGCATGTCACGGGGCGGGCGACCTATATTGACGACATGCCCGAACCGCGCGGCACGCTGCATCTCGTTCCGGGACTGAGCACGAAGGCCCATGCGCGGATCGTGTCAATGGATCTGGGTGCCGTGCGCGCCGCGCCGGGTGTCGTGTGTGTGCTGACGGCGGAGGATGTGCCGGGCGAGAACCAGATCAGCCCGGTTCATCGGGAAGACGAGCCGCTTCTGGCGACGGATCATGTCCATTTCTGGGGGCAGGTGATGTTCGCCGTGGTGGCGACGTCGCGGCAGGCAGCGCGGCAGGCCGTGGGTCTGGCGAAGATTGAATACGAGGAAAAGCCTGCAATCCTGAACATCGCGCAGGCGCGGGAGAATGGCAGCCCGATGGTCTGGCGCTCCCTGACCATGCAGCGCGGCGATGTGGAGCGTGGCCTGAAGGCCGCGCCACGCCGTCTGTCGGGGCAGATCGAGATCGGCGGGCAGGAGCATTTTTATCTGGAAGGGCAGGCCGCGCTCGCTCAGCCCGGAGAGGCCGGGGAAATGCGGATCTGGTCGTCCACGCAGCATCCGTCCGAGACGCAGCATCTGGTCGCTTCCGTGCTCGGGCGGCCGCATCATCTGGTCACGACGGAAGTGCGGCGTATGGGCGGCGCGTTCGGTGGCAAGGAGACGCAGGCCAATGCCTGGGCCTGTCTGGTCGCCATCGCTGCTGACCGGACGGGACAGGCCGTCAAGGCGCGTCTGGACCGTGATGACGACATGATGGTCACGGGAAAGCGGCATGACTTCCTGATCGATTACGACGTCGGCTTTACCGATGAGGGCGATATTCTCGCCGTGGACATGGTGCTGGCCGCGCGGTGTGGCTGGGCGGCGGATCTGTCCGGCCCTGTGACAGACCGGGCGCTCTTTCACGCTGATAACGCCTATTTCTATCCCGATGTGCGGCTGAAATCCGAGCCGTTGCGGACGAACACGCAATCCAATACGGCTTATCGCGGTTTTGGTGGACCGCAGGGCATTGTCGCGGCCGAGCGGGTGATCGAGGAAGTTGCGTTTGCAACCGGTCTTGATCCTGTAACGGTCCGATTGCGCAATGTTTACGGAACGGGGACGCGCAATCTCACGCCGTATCACATGACGGTCGAGGACTCGATTACGGCTGAGATCATCACCAAGCTGGTCGATCGCTGTGATTATCAGGCGCGCAAGGCGGAGATCCGGGCATTCAATCGTAACAGTCGCATCATCCGTCGCGGCATTGCACTGACGCCGGTGAAGTTCGGCATTTCCTTCACGGCCACGCATTACAATCAGGCCGGTGCGCTGGTGCATGTCTATACGGACGGCTCGGTTCAGGTGAACCATGGCGGGACGGAAATGGGGCAGGGGCTGCACACCAAGATGGTGCAGATCGTCCTGCGCGAATTCGGCCTGACGGCGGATCGCGTCCGTATCACCGCCACGACGACCGGGAAGGTTCCGAACACGTCCGCCACCGCGGCGTCATCGGGAGCGGATCTGAACGGCATGGCGGTGCTGGATGCGGTGCGCAAGATCAAGGGCCGGATGATCACGTTCGCCGCTGAGAAATGGGGCGTGGCGCCCGAAGATATCCATTTTCGGCCTGATGGCGTGCATGTCGGTGCGGAGGTCATGACTTTCCAGCAACTCGCCTGGCAGGCCTATTTTGCGCGGGTGTCGCTGTCCTCGAACGGATTTTACAAGACGCCGAAGATTTCCTGGAATCCTGAGACCGGGCGCGGGCGTCCGTTCTTCTATTTCGCCTATGGCGCGGCCTGTGCGGAAGTATCGGTCGATCTGCTGACGGGCGAGTACAGCATTGACCGTGTGGATATCCTTCATGACGCCGGGCAGTCCCTGAACCCGGACATTGATATCGGGCAGATCGAAGGCGGGTTCGTGCAGGGGGCGGGCTGGCTGACGACGGAAGAACTGGTCTGGGATGGCGGCGGCCGTCTGCGGACCCATGCGCCCAGTACCTACAAGATCCCGGCCTGTTCCGACCGGCCGCGGATTTTCAATGTGGAGCTGCTGGAAAACGCGCCGAACCGGGAGGAGACGATTTTCCGTTCCAAGGCCGTGGGGGAGCCGCCTTTTGTGCATGGGGTCGCGGTTCTGCAGGCCATATCGGACGCGATTGCCAGTCTGGACAACTACCGGACCTGTCCCAAACTCGATGCCCCGGCGACGCCTGAGCGGGTGCTGAAGACCCTCATGGCGCTGCAAGAGCGCGTAGGCTGACCATGCTGGCGGAGGTTCTGCGCTGGCGGCGGGAGGGGCAGGACATGGTGCGCCTGACCGTCATCCGCGCCCGGGGCTCGACGCCACGGGAAGAGGGTGCGTTCATGCTCCTGACCCGGAGCGAACAGACCGGCACGATCGGCGGTGGTCGGCTGGAATGGGATTGTATGGCGGAGGGACGTGCGCTTCTCGTGGCGGGTGGGGCTCCGGTCGAGCGCCACATCCCGTTGGGTCCTGCCATCAACCAGTGCTGCGGCGGGGCGGTGACGGTTCGCATTGAGCGCGTGCAAGACGTGGAGGCCCTTGAGGCGGAAATCCGTGCTGAATGGGAGAGGCTGCCGCAACTGCTGCTGTTCGGGGCGGGGCATGTGGGGCGCGCTCTGGCACGTTCGCTGGCGCTTTTGCCGCTGCGGCTTCTCTGGGTTGATGCGCGGGAGGAGGAGTTCGGGATCGTGCCGCCGGGCGTGGAGGCACGTGTCACCGACCAATGGGAGTCGCTTGTTCAGAGCGCTCCCGCCGGATCTGGCGTTCTGGTCCTGACCCAGAGCCATACGCTGGATGCGCTGATCACCGGGGCAGCGCTGGAGCGCGGTGACCTGCGTTATGTCGGCATGATCGGGTCGCGGACGAAGCGGAAGCGGTTCGAGAGTGCGTTCCGTCAGATCGATATTCCGCAGGAGCGGATCGACCGTCTGGTCTGCCCTATCGGGGATTTCGGGGTGCGCGACAAGCGGCCGGAGGTCATCGCGACTTTCGTAACGGCGGAAATCGCGGCCCGGATGCTGTGCCAGACAGAATCGTGTAGGGACGCCAGCGTTTCGAAGACTGGTATTTCAGATATTGATGATGTTACATTCGCCCCAATCCTGTCATAAAGTCTGAGACTGCAAGGGCGGAGTTCCTTCACTTTTCGAGCGTCACGGAAAGTTGATGTAACGGTGGGTGCGTCGGTGTCGCTCCTTCTGCTTATCCTCCCCCGCATGAGCATGCAGCACCGGACGCAGCGGACTTTCGAAGTCCCGACTTTCTCTCCAGCCACCGTGAGTGGTCGAAGGAAAAAATCCCGGATTTCCCGCCTCTGTCAGGCCGGACTTGCGCTGGGCGCGCTGGCGGGGACGTTTGGCATCGCACAGGCCGGGCCAACGGTCAGCACCGCGCTGACGCCGGCGCTTCAGCCCGCGAGCCTGCCTGCGGCCGATGCGGCTTTTGTCGATGATCTTGAAAAGCGCACGTTCAACTGGTTCTGGGAAACCGGAAATCCGAAGAACGGCCTCGTGCCGGACCGTGCGCCGCTGCCTAATGGGGCGGCGAGCATTGCCAGCGTCGGATTTGGCCTGACGGCTTACGGCATTGGCGTGGAGCGGCATTACATCACCCGTCAGCAGGCCGTGGACCGGACCCTGACGACGCTGCGCTTCCTGGCCAGCCTGCCGCAGAACGATCACGTCTCGGGCGCTGCGGGTTATAAGGGTTTCTTCTACCACTTCCTTGATCCCAACACCGGCCTGCGTGTTGCCGACTGGTCCGAGCTGTCCAGCGTTGATACGGCGCTGCTGATGGGGGGCGTGCTGTTCTCGCAGTCCTATTTCGATCATGACACGCCGCAGGAAAAGGAAATCCGCGACGTCGCAGACAAGCTGTATCGCCGGATCGACTGGACCTGGATGAAGGCGCATGGCCCCTGGCTCAGCATGGGCTGGATGCCGCCGCATACGTTCCTGCCCAGCGACTGGAAGGGCTATAACGAGGGCCTGATTATCTATCTTCAGGCCCTCGGCTCACCGACGCATCCGCTCCCGGCCGAGACCTGGAAGGCGTGGACTGCGACCTATGAAAACCAGTGGGGTGATTTCCAGGGCCACAAGCTGCTGAATTTCGCGCCGATGTTCGGGCATCAGTACAGCGAATCCTGGATTGATTTTCGGGGCGTTCAGGATGCGTGGGACCGGGCCCATAACGTCGATTATTTCCAGAACGGGCGTGAAGCCGCTTATGCCCAGCGGGCCTACGCTCAGGCCAATCCGGGCGACTGGAAGGATTACGGGCCCAATATCTGGGGTCTGACCGCCTGTGACGGGCCGGGCGATGCGCAGCAGGTCTATGACGGCAAGAAGCGCCATTATCTGGCCTATAGCGCGCGCGGAGCCGGGCGCGATTACATTCTGGATGACGGCACGATTGCGCCGACGGCTGTGGGTGGGTCTATCGCCTTTGCGCCGGAAATCGCCCTGCCGGCTCTCAAGGAAATGCGCGCCCGTTACGGGGACCGGATTTATAACAAATATGGCTTCCTCGATGCTTTCAATCCGTCCTTTGCGGATCAGAAAAGCTACTGGGTTGATGGCCAGCAGTTGGGCATCGATCAGGGGCCGATTCTGCTGATGCTGGAAAACTGGCGCAGCGGCCTCGTGTGGAACACGATGAAGAAGAATGCCTATCTGCGGACCGGACTGGAGCGCGCGGGCTTCGAGGGCGGATGGATGCGGACCAAGACGGCGACGTCCAAGCCGGTCGGCCAGTCTCTCTAACTGTCAGGAGCCTGCGTTTGCGGGCGCCTTCATGAACCGGAGTTGCATCGGAAGCGTTTCTCACCGATCACTGATGTCAGAGCATCTTTGTGAAAGGAGAGCATCATGCGTCTCATTCTTGCCCTGCTTCTGCCCTGGCTGCAGTTCTTTACCATCGGCCGTCCGTTTGCCGGCCTGGTGTGTCTGATCCTGCAGGTCACGGTGATCGGCTGGATCCCGGCTGCCATCTGGTCAGTCTATGCGCTGAGCCAGTACAATACCGATCGCAAGATCGCCGCCGGTCGCGGCTGACGCTCCGGGCGTGAAAAAGCCCCCGTTCCAGACTGGAGCGGGGGCTTTTTTTGTGCCGTAAGGCCCCGATTGGGGGGCGGGCTCAGCGGCCGATATTGCGCAGAGTGACGCCCTGGTTGAGCTTCGTCTCGATGGACTCAAGGGACACGCCCTTGGTCTCCGGAACAAAGAACAGCACCATAAAAATGAAAAGCGCATTCAGCCCGGCATAGAGCCAGAAGGTGTGCGAGGCCCCGAGCGTCGTGAGCAGGCCGAGGAACGTGGCACCCACCACCATGTTCGTGACCCAGTTGGTGACGGTCGAGCAGGTGATGCCGAAATCACGTCCCTGAAGCGGCATGACTTCCGAGCACAGAACCCAGACCAGCGGACCGGCCGAGAAGGCGAAGCCTGCGATGAAGCACAGCAGGACGGAGATCGCGAGGTAATGCGACAGGTCCGTATTGCCGACGGCACCTGACATGATGGTCGCCAGAACCGCGAGGCCAGCCGACATGATGGCAAAGCCCGTGACCAGCATCGGACGACGGCCCCAGCTGTCCGCAAAGGCAATGGCGATGAATGTGGCGAGCCAGTTGACCACGCCGACAATGGCCGTGCCCCACATCTGGCCGCTCGACCCGAAGCCGACTTCCTGGAAGATGCGCGGCGCGTAGTACATGACAACGTTGATGCCCGTGAGCTGCTGCATGACCTGAAGCACGATGCCGAGGAGGACGGCACGACGGAAGTTGCGGTTTTCAAGGAACATTGCCAGACCGCGCTGACGGTCATGGATCTGCCCCTGAATGTCGCGGATTTCCTGATGGGCGAGTTCAGGGTTGTGGCGCAGTTCCTTCATGATCGACAGGGCTTCCTCATGACGGCCACGCAGCATCAGCCAGCGCGGGCTGTCGGGCAGGAAGAACGAACCGATCAGGAAGAACGTGCCGGGAATAGCCATGATTCCCAGCATCCAGCGCCATGAGCCGCTGTAGGACAGGATGGCGTTGGAGACGAAGGCCAGCAGGATGCCCAGCGTGATCATCAGCTGGTACATCGACACCAGACTGCCGCGCCGCGAAATGTCCGAGACTTCGGAAATGTAGAGCGGAGCCACGAAGCTTCCGATACCGATCGCCAGACCCAGCATGGTGCGGCCGATGATCAGTTCGGAGACCGAGGATGCCAGGGCGCAGACGAGGCCGCCTGCCACGAACAGGAATGCGCTGAAGATCAGCGAGCGGCGGCGTCCGAACGCATAGGACATGCGGCCTGCGCCCACGGCACCCACGGCCGCGCCGAACATCATGGACGACACGATCCAGGACTGCTCGAATTCGGAAGCATGGAACTCGTCACGGATAAAGCCGAGCGCGCCGGAAATGACGCCCACATCCAGTCCGAACATCAGGCCTGCAATCGCAGCCAGCGCAACAGCGAACATCATGCGCCCGACCATGGGCGCCTTGGCTACGGCAGCAGAAGGGACGGGGGAGGGGTTGAGCACTGTGTCGCTCATGACGGGAAAACTCCGGCGACCCGCAGGGCAGACCTGTCAGGGGAAAGGCAGAAAAAACCGGACAGAACAGCCTGTACCGGGGACCGAGGGGAAGGCTCTTCTGTGACAGGCACGATGATTCGCCATCTTGAGCCCTAAAGTATAACGCATAATTGGGAAAATATTCAAAACTATATGTGATAATCGGCTGGATTTTCTGTCCTGATGCAATCAGGTCACAGAGGAGGAGGTAGGGACGCGCTTCCGCGCCGCCTGACGGATTGCCACGGACGGATCAGGGCGACACACTTCCTACCCTTTCCGTGTTCATGGACAAGCCCTCGTGTTCCTGCGTCAGCTGACCTATCTCATCGCTCTCGACCAGTACCGGCATTTTTCCCGGGCCGCGGAGCACTGCAACGTGTCGCAGCCCGCGCTGTCAATGGCGATCCGTCAGCTCGAGCATGAACTTGGCGTGCCCATCGTCCGGCGCAACCGGCGTGTCCTGGGGCTGACGCCGGAAGGCGAGCGCGTGCTGGCCTGGGCGCGGCAGACGATGGCGGCTCTGGACGGTCTGCGTCAGGAAGCCGATTTCGCGCATGAAGTCGCAGGCGGCACGCTTTCGATTGGCACCATCCCGCCCGCCATCCAGATCATGCCGCTTCTGATGGAAAGCCTCAGGGCCGCCGTGCCGGCGCTCCATATCGAGCTGACCGTGTCCGCCAACACTGACATCCTGCATGATCTGACCGAACAGCGCCTCCAGATGGGGCTGATCTATCTGGATCAGGTTCCCGAAGACGGGAGTTTCGAGACGCACCAGCTTTATGCGGAACAGTATGTCTTCGTGGCGGGCTCCCGGATGGAGCTGCCATCCCGAAAGACGTTCAGCTGGGCGGATGCGGCCGAACATCCGCTGGGCCTTCTGGGCCATTCCATGCGGACCCGGCAGATCGTGGATGAGTGCTTTGCCAAGGCCGGGGCCAAGCCAAATGTTCTGCTGGAGACCAATGCGCTCGAACTGCTGTATGTGGAGCTGCTGGCCGGGCGTCTGGCGACGATCCTGCCCGTCGCGGCCCTGCCGCATCAGCGTGATCCCGCCATGCCGTTGCAGATCCGCCGGCTTGCATCATGTCCTTCGCCGGGGGTCGGGTTGGTGCGGCTGAAACAGCCGGTGCAGACGGCCCTGATGTCCCGAAGCTGGGAAATCGCCACGCAGCTCGTTCTGGAAGATGCGCTGACAGTCTGACGTAGATCATAAGCGTGGCTTATGATGCAATCATGACAATGTGTTGGACAGGCCCGGACCGTTCTTCGCAGATTGCGGCTTTTCAGGCGGAAGAGTGTCAGGTTTGGGCGGGAGAGCGGCCGGTCTCGCGGTGTCGGGATCAACATTCGGATCGGAGCTGCGGGATGTCCTGATCCAGCGCTGGGGATGGCTGTTTGCGCCGTCTGCAAAGGATCTGGGTTTTGCGGTCCGCACGTCGGTCGCGGCGATCCTGTCCCTGCTCATCGCCATGTGGATGGAGCTGGACAGCCCGCAATGGGCGCCGCTGACCGTCTGGGTGGTGGCGACGGCCTCGCGCGGGGAGAGCCTGTCCAAGGCGCGCTGGCGGTTTGCGGGCACGATCATCGGGGGCTGCATGGGCGTGGCCCTGATCGCAGCGTTCCCCCAGCAGGCGGGACTGTTCTTCATCGCGCTGGCGCTCTGGATCGGGCTGTGCTGCGGCTGGGCGACGTTTCTGGACGGCTATCGGCGCTACGGATTTCTCGTCATCAGCTTCACCTCCGCCATCGTGGCGACCGGCGCGATCAGCCAGCCTGACGACGTGTTCAATGTCGCCATGGCGCGCGGCACGTACATCATGCTGGGCACGGTCTGCGAAGCGGGTCTGGCGGTCCTGTTCCTGCCGAATGTGCAGAAAGAAGCCCGGGCTCGGCTGCTCGGCAAGCTCCAGCAGGTCACGGCAAAGGTGGCGTCCCATGCGGATGTCCTGCGGGCCGGGCGGTTCGATCCGGAAACCGAGGGGCGCCTGCTGGCCGAACTGGTGGATGCCAATACCCGCATCGAGTTCGACGTTCTTGAAATGGGATCCGGCACCCGGCGCAGCGCGGATCATGCGAGGGCGGTTCTGGCGCGTCTGCTCGCCGTTCTGGCCCGGGCGCAGGGCGGGGCGACCGGCATTGATGTGGATCGGGACCTCGAGGCCGCGCGAAACCATATCCAGGCGATCATCGCTCCGCCGCGTAATGACCGTTTCACGTTCCGCACGCGCTCCCCGCGCCATATCCTCGAGGCGGTCCTGAACGGGCTGCGGGCCGCGACCGGTATCATGGGGGCCTGGCTTTTATGGGAAGTGACGGCCTGGCCTTCCGGGCCGGCCTTCGTCTCTTTCGTGGCGCTGGTTTACGGGCTGCTGGCGACCCGGGAGATCCCCGCACTGGCGTCGTCTGGCTTTTATCGCGGGGCGGTGTGGTGCGCGGGTGTGGCGGGGATCTATGCGTTTTTCGTCGTGCCCGCCGTCACGGCGCCGGAATATCTGGCGCTGCTTCTGCTGATCCCGATGGTGATTGGCGGCCTGGCCGCACGGGCGCCGAAGCTCGTAAACCATGCGTTTTCGTTCAACATGTTCCTGCCCGTCCTGATCGGCCCGTCAAATCTCATGCGCTATGACGAGGTGTCCTTCCTTAATGGTGCCAGTGCCTTTCTGGGGGCCGTCATCTTCACGCGTGTCACGTTCGGCGTGGTGTTTCCGTTCCGCGCTGACAGCCATTTGCGGCGTACATCGGCCTGGGTCGAGCAGCAGCTTCGTTTCATTGCGCGGGGTGGTGGGCAGACGGTTCATCAGTGGCTGGCGATCAACGCTGCCAGCATGGTGCGCGCTGTGCGGAGCTGTCAGGGTGTCCCGCGGGATGTGATGCTGGCCTATATGGCGCGGCATCTCAATGCGATGGCGCTGGGCCTGTGGGTGATCGAACTACGCGATGCCGCCGCACGGGAAACCACGCCCGGACCCGTGCGCAAACGGTTGCAGGTTTTCCTGCGGGCATGGTTCCGCAAGGGAGACGGTGCGGCCCCGCTTGCACAGACCGTTTTCCTGTCCCTGCGCAGGGATCCGGCCGTCGAACCCGACGTCCGGACCGCGCTGCAGCGGCTTGCGGGAGACGTGCCCCCGTCTGCCTGATCAGCCGTCTTGATCAGATAGTGTCGACGGTGCCGCCATCCACGCGCAGGGCTGCGCCTGTCGTGGCGGACGCCAGGGGCGAGGCGGCATAGACGACGAGATTGGCCACTTCATCAACCGTGGCCATGCGGCGCAGGATATTGCTCGGGCGATGTTTCTGCACGAATTCCGCCGCCAGTTCCGCGACCGGGCGAGTGCTGTCGGGGTTCTGGGCCTTGAGCATGTCCTCGACACCTTCGGACAGGGTGGGGCCGGGCAGGACCGAATTCACCGTCACATTCGTGCCCGCCATCAGCTTGGCCAGACCGCGGGCCAGACCCAGCATGGCGGTCTTGCTGACGCCGTAATCGACCATTTCGACCGGGATGTTCAGTGCCGATTCTGATGCAATGAACAGCACGCGGCCCCAGTTGCGCTCCTTCATGCCCGGCATATAGGCGCGGGACAGGCGCACGCCGGAGAACAGGTTGACCTCGAACAGGTGCTCCCAGCTTTCATCCGTCGTCTGGAAAAAATCATTCGGTCCGAAGATACCGGCATTGTTGACGAGGACATCCACGCTGCTTTCGGCCTCGAAGAGCGCCTTGCAGCCCTCGGCGGTTCCGACATCGGCGACGACACTGCGGAAGGCGCCGCCCGGGACGGCCTTGGCCAGCTTCTCAAGGGCGCTATCGACGCCTTCCTGCTTGCGGCCGTTGATGATGACTGTGGCTCCTGCCTCGCCCAGCTTCCGGGCGATGGCCAGGCCGATCCCGCCGGTCGAGCCGGTGACGAGGGCGGTGCGGCCGCTCAGATCGAGGTTCAGCATGGCAGACTCCTGAAAATGTGATCGCGTCCCGACAGGAACGTCAGGGATGCGGGAAAGTGGCACATTCTTTTGTAGAGGTTTCGTGACAGGATGCGAGACATACGGGATCTGCTATTGCTGTGACACACTTCCGAAACAGGATGTGTCAGGATACCGGCGCTGAGAGGGAGGAATGATGGATCTTGTGGAGGGCACTGAAGAGGCCTCCGGAGCGCTGATGCTGCCTCCGGCGCCCGCTGTCGGCCGTGCGTCCATCCTGTGTGTCCATCTTCTGGCCCTGGCCGCTGCGGAAGGCGGGGGGAGGCTGCGCTTCTGCTGCGCGACGCCGATGGCGTGCGTGTTCTGGGGGGTGAGGGAAGCGCGATCGCCGCGGAAGGCGCGGCCTGCCTCATGGATGGTCAGTCCCTCGATGCCTGCACCGTGCGGCTCCTGCCGGTGCGCTCCGGTGCGGTCGAAGTCTGGCTGTGCGTGCGGCGCAATGCGCCAGCGCTCGAGCATGTTCTGGCCCTGTGTGCCCTGCAGGTGGACGATCTGCTCCGTGAGCGCGCCGCGGCCCCGCAATCGGGGGAGCATGAGCTTGTGGAACGCATGCAGCTGCGGATGCAGCGCATGGCGGACACGGCGGATGTTGCGTTCTACCGCTGCGATTTCGCAACCCGCATGGTGATGGGGGATGCGCGTTTCGCGAGCCTCTGGGGACTGCCGCCCGAGCGGCTGGCCGTGGGGGTGCCGATCGACGAGCTGCTGATGTTCCTGCATCCCGATGACCGGCTGGTCTATGACGGCAGTCTTGAGGACGAACTGCGGGACGAGGGCTGCTACGAGCTGCGGTTCCGGATTCTGGTCTCATCCCCGTCCCTGTCTGGTTCCGGACAGGCGCAGTCACGCTCTTCCCGCAGTTCCCGGCTGCGGCATGTTCTGCTGCGCGGGTGGCGGGAAGATGAAAGCCGGCCCGACAGCCGCCGCAGCGTCGGACTCGCGATGGACGTCTCTTCCGCCTCCATGACGGCGGAAGCCCTGCGGTCCAGCGAGGCATTCACGCGGCTGCTCCTGTCCAGTCTGCCGGACTGCATCCATATTCTCGACTGCGAAGGCTGCATCCGCTTCGTCAATGAAGGTGGCATCAGGTCCATGGAAATGGACAGCCCGATCATCATGCACGGCCTGCCGTGGGTCGATCTGTGGCGGGGGCAGCCGCGCCGCCGGGCCGCCCTGGCGGTGCAGACCGCTCTGGCCGGCGAGACAGCGCGGTTTCAGGGTTATGCCATGACCATGCGCGGGCAGCGCCGCTTCTGGGACGTGGCCGTGACGCCGGTTTTTGGCGAGGACGGCGATGTGCGGCGTCTGCTGGCGATCGGGCGTGACCTGACGGAAGCCAACCAGTCCGCCGAGCGGCTCCAGCTGGCGCTGGATGCCGGGGCGATCGCCGGGACCTGGATGTGGGATGACAGCGCGTCGCGGATGACGGGGGATGCCCGGCTGGCGCAGACGCTGGGGCTGGACCCGGCCCGTCTGCGCGAAGGCGTCATGCCGAATGTCATTTATGACTCCGTGGACCCGCGGGACCGGTTCGCCGTGGTGCAGGCCGTCACGGCGGCGACGCGGCGGGGCGGGAAATGCCGGTTCGAGTTCCGGGTGGACACGCCGGAGGGACAGCGCTGGTTCGAAGGCAACGGACGCTGCGATCTGGGGGACGAAGGGCGCGTGGTCCGCTTCCCCGGCATCGTCTTCGATATCGACCGGAGCAAGCGGCAGGCCCTTCGCCAGGCTGCGCTGGTCGAGCTGGGAGACCAGCTTCGCGCGCTGGATGATACCGGCATGATGGAAGAGGTCGCCGCCCGCATCATCTGTCGTGAACTGGATGCGAGCGGTGCGGGCTATGGCGTCGTCAATGATGACTGGACCGGCATGACCGTTGGCGGCGCGCCGGAGGTCACCCGGCCGCTGGTGGGCGTGCGGATGTTCGCGGATTACGGCGAGTTCAGGCCGATCCTTGGACGGGGCGAGCCCGTGGCTATCGCCGATGTCCATACCGATGCCCTGACGGCGGGTTACGATGCCCGCTATGACGTCGAGGGCATCGTGGCGATCCTCTGCGTTCCGATATTCAAGTTCGGGCGTTTCGTGGGGCTGATGTTCGTCTGCCATGATGCGCCCCATACCTGGACGGACGAGGAAATCGTCTTCACCCGCGCCGTGGCGGACCGCACCCATGCGTCCATGCGGCAGGCCCGCACGCAGCAGCAGATCCGCGATCTCAACGTCATGCTCGAAGAGCGGATCCTGCAACGGACCCGCGAGCGCGACCGGCTGTGGAACATTGCACGCGACCTGTTCATCATCATTGACCGGCGCGGCTATTACGTTGCGGTCAGCCCGAGCTGGGAAGAGACGCAGGGCTACAGGGCTGAGGAACTCGCCGGGCTGCGGCTCGATGCGCTGTGCCATCCCGATGACAGGCGCATGGTGCTGGATACGTTCGAGCGTCTGCTGGCGGGGACGCCCTGGCCGACGGCGGGGCTGGATGTCCGGATGCGGCGGTCGGACGGCAGCTGGCGGACCTATAACTGGAGCTGTAACGACGAGGGCGATGCGATCTATGCGGTCGGGCGTGACCTGACCGAGCGCAACGAACTGGAAGAGCAGCTCCGCCAGGCGCAGAAAATGGAGGCTGTCGGGCAGCTCACGGGTGGTCTGGCGCATGATTTCAACAATCTGCTCGCCGGGATCGGGGGCGGCCTGGAACTGATCGGGCTGCGTCTGGCGCAGGGGCGGACAGACGGGCTGGGGCGTTACATCGCGGCCTCGCAGGATGCGGTCCGCCGGGCTGCGTCGCTGACCCATCGTCTTCTGGCCTTCTCGCGGCGTCAGACCCTTGATCCCACACCCACGGACATGAATACGCTCGTTCGCGGGCTGGAAAGTCTGCTGCGGGGGACGGTCGGGCCGGGCATAGAGCTCGTTTTCGATCTGCAGCCGGGCCTGTGGCTGACGCGGGTGGATGCCAACCAGCTTGAGAACGCGATCCTGAACCTGTGCATCAATGCCCGCGACGCCATGCATGACCACGGGACGATGCTGCGGCTTGAGAGTGCCAACAGGGTTCTGACGGCTGATGTCGCCTCAGACATGTCTATCCGGGCGGGCGATTATGTTGTCCTGACGGTGCAGGATGAAGGCTGCGGCATGCCTCCCGAGATCGTGCAGCGCGCCTTTGACCCGTTCTTTACGACCAAGCCGCTGGGGGAGGGAACGGGGCTGGGGCTGAGCATGATCTATGGCTTTACCCAGCAGTCAGGCGGACAGGTGGAGATCCACTCCACGCCGGGGCAGGGGACCGTCGTTTCGCTCTGGCTGCCGCGTTATCAGGGGCAGGAAGCCATCCGTCCCGAACCACCGCCTTTGCCTGTCGCGTCCCAGCCGCGCCTTCTGGAAGGGCAGCGTGTCCTTGTCGTGGATGACGAAGAGGCCGTGCGGATGATCGTGTCGGATATGGTGACGGATCTGGGCGGGATCGTGCTGACGGCGTCCGACGGGCCGTCGGCTGAGGCGCTGGCGGCGGAGGGAGCGCCGCCCGCGGTTCTCGTCAGTGATATCGGGATGCCGGGTGGCATGAATGGTCGGGAGCTGGGCGAGCATATGCTGAAACGCTGGCCCGGGCTGAAGGTGCTGTTCATCACAGGCTATGCCGAGCAGAGCGTTCTGGGCGATCAGGCCCTGGCGCCGGGTTGCGCGCTGCTGGTCAAGCCGTTCACGGTTGCGGCATTCAGCCGGAAACTGGCCGTTCTGCTGAAAGGGGACTGAACCCGGTCTTCGGCGCGGGCGTTGGTCAGTCAGCAGGCTTTGTGCCCGTAGTTTTCATCTTTGCAGGGAGACAGACATGTCGTCACAGGTTCCATCCGCCGAGGCCCAGACCGTGATTTCCTTTCATGACGGTCACACCATGCCCCAGATCGGTCTGGGTGTTTGGGAAACGCCGCCTGATGAGACGGCCGAGGTCGTGAAGGAAGCCGTGAAGCTCGGTTACCGGTCTGTCGATACGGCGCGTCTGTACAAGAACGAGGAAGGTGTCGGCAAAGGTCTGGAAGACCATCCGGAAATCTTCCTGACGACCAAGCTCTGGAATGACGAGCAGGGCTATGACAGCACCCTGCGGGCTTATGAAGAAAGCGCGCGCCTGCTGCGTCGTCCGGTGCTGGACCTGTATCTGATCCACTGGCCGATGCCGGCTCAGGGCCAGTATGTCGAGACCTGGAAGGCACTCGTCGAGCTGAAGAAATCCGGCCGCGTGAAGTCCATCGGCGTGTCCAATTTCGAGCCGGAGCATCTGGAGCGGATCATGGATGCCACGGGTGTCGTGCCGGTCGTCAACCAGATCGAGCTGCATCCCGATTTCCAGCAGCGCGCTCTGCGGGAATTCCATGAGAAGCACAACATCCGCACCGAGTCCTGGCGTCCGCTGGGCAAGGGGCGCGTCCTGAGCGATGAGCGGATCGGGAAGATCGCTGAAAAGCACAGCCGGACTCCGGCGCAGGTCGTGATCCGCTGGCATCTCCAGAATGGACTGATCGTCATTCCGAAATCGGTCAATCCCAAGCGTCTGGCTGAAAATCTGGATGTGTTCGGCTTTGTGCTGGACGCGGATGACATGCAGGCTATCGAACAGATGGACCGCAAGGATGGCCGGATGGGCGCTGATCCGAATACGGCGAAATTCTGAGGAATATTCCCTTTTAGCAACATTAAGTAAAAAATCAGGCCTGTGCTATGGGCTGCCTCATGCAACCGGAAGGTGGATGGCATGAGGCAGCGTTTCAGTCGGGGTTTTGGGGCGATACTGGTGGTTCTTGCGGGGCTCGGAGTCTCCGCTGCCGGCGCCCAGACCGTGGGGGAGCAGACCGCAACCGGGCAGGGGAAGGCCTGGACGGATCAGTGGTTTTCCGACGTCTCTTTTGGCACCCAGATCGAAGGTGGCGTGATGGGCAGTTCCAGCCATCCCGCCAGCAACCTCAATTTCGGCCAGCTTCTTTCGCCTTACGCCGATCAGGCGACGCTGAACCAGCTCACCTTCACGCTCACCAAACCGGTCGATCCGATCGGCGGCGGGTATGGGCTGGGGATGAACCTGCGGATGCTCTATGGCTCCGATGCCCGCAGCTATACGATTGCGGGTGTTTCCGACCGCTGGATCAATGGCCGCTATCAGGCCATGCCGGTTTTCGCGAATGTCGCGATCCACATGCCCTGGTTCACGGCCAAAGGGCTGGACGGGCAGATCGGTATTCTGACATCCCCCATGGGGGTGGAGGCGCTCGATCCCTCGACCCGCGCTTTCTATACGCTGGCCTATACGACGGAATATTCCACGCCGTTCGAGCATGTGGGCGGCATGTTCCAGCTTCATCTGGACGATCATTTCGATCTTCAGTTCGGCGCTGATACCGGCAACCAAACGTCTTTCGGACGCGGCGACAATAATGGCCGTCCGGCTGGTTATATCGGCGTGACGGGCAACGATCTGGCGGACGGGCATCTGTCCTTCACCTATCTGCTGCGCGTCGGGCCGGAAAATGCCGTGCGATCGCTGGGCGCTCGGGCGAATGGCGCCATGCGGTACTGGAACGATCTGAACGGGACCTGGACCTTCTCGAAAAAATGGAGCGTCACGGCGGAGCTGAACCAGCTTCATGACGAAGGCCTGCGTGCCGATACATACAGTGCGGTCGTCTGGGGCGGGTGGCACATTCGTCCGAATTTGAGCGTCAATGCGCGTGCCGAATTGTACCGGGACAATACCGGGAGTTTCGTGGCGAGTTTCGCGGAAAATGAAGGCTATGCGCAGGCCATGCTCGGCAATCCGACGCGTTCGGAATCCGCGCCAGCCACGACCTATGGGGCTCTGACGCTCAATACCGTCTGGCGGCCGGATGTGGGGCATCACGTCAAGCTGCTCCAGTTCCGGCCGGAACTGCGCTTTGACCGCTCGCTCAACAGCACGCGGCCGTTCGATGACCAGCACCACATGGGGCGGATCCTGTTCGGGGCGGACATGACGCTGGGGTTCTGAAGGGGAGGTGCGCTTGCCGCCGGATTATGGCAAGGAGATTGTCATGACGACTCCGAACGAAACCGATTTCCGCAAAGCCATGTCCCATTTCGCCACGGGTGTTGCCGTGGTGACGGCCAAAGGCAGCGAAGGCGAGCAGGGCGCGACCATCAGCGCCCTGACGTCCGTGTCCCTTGATCCGCTTCTGCTGCTGATCTGTCTTAACCGGGCCAGCGCGACCTATCGTGCGATTGCGGAAGCCGGGGTGTTCGGCCTCAGCATTCTGGGCAACGACCACAAGGACGTGGCGATGCTGTTCGCCAGCCGCACGGCCGACAAGTTCGGGTCGGACGTGATCGAGCGCGCGGCGGATGGCACGGCCTTCGTCCGCGATTCACTGGTCAAGATGCACTGCGAACTGGTCGAGACGTTCCAGGGCGGCACCCATGCCCTGTTCATGGCGCGTCCCGTTGCGCTGGAACTCGATGAGAACCGCCCGCCGCTGCTTTATTTCCAGGGGCAGCTCGGCATTACGCTCTGATCCGTTCGTACGCTCCCGTTCCCGGTTCAGGGGGCGGGAGGGAATGGAAGGACGTGGTTTTCTGATTTAGTTGAGAATAATTATCATTCGTGATAAATCCCGCGCCTCTTATGGAGTGAGAGTGTGTGATGCGGGTGCATGCATGTTTTATTCCCTGTGCGGCGATCCTGATCGGGCTGCCCGCAGGTGTTGTATCTGCGCAGGATCTGGAGGGCGGGGCGGACCGCCTTCAGCATATTCCAAAGGCGTCGCCTTCCCGGAAACAGCTTTCTTCGTCCCGCGCCGGAGCTGTGGAGACGGTCCGGGTTCATGCCAGTCATGCCAGTCTTCTGGCTGCGAGCGGGAATGCCGCGACCAAGACGTCCACGCCCCTTGAGGACGTTCCACAGAACCTGACGGTCATCACACAGGCGCGGATGTCGATGCTCAACTCGCGCAGCCTCTCCGAAGCGGTACGATACGCGGCGGGTGTTTCCGATTACGGCTCCAAGGATGACCCGCGCGGCTATCTGGGCACGATCCGGGGCTTTTCTCCGGACATCTATCTGGATGGCACCCGTACGCCGGATGCTTCCAGTTCCCAGTCCTTCAGCATTGAGCCCTGGGGGCTGGAAGAAATGGACGTGCTGCGCGGGGCGTCTTCGGCGCTTTATGGGTCCGGGCAGCTTGGCGGGATTATCAATGCCGTCAGCAAGCGCCCGCGCGTGGACCAGCAGAATCAGGTCGCGTTCCAGACAGGATCCTACAGTCGCGTTCAGGGGGCGGCGGATGTCGGGGGCGCACTGAATGCGTCCAAAACGCTGCTCTGGCGTTTCAACGGGCTGCTCCGGAAATCCGATACCTATGCGAAGAACATCAAGAACAATGAGGTCTATGTCGCGCCGTCTCTGAGCTGGCGCCCGGATGACAGGACGGATTTCACGATTCTGGCGAGTTATGAACAACTCGATGCGGGCTCGACGGCCCAGTTCCTGCCGGCGGATGGTACGATCTATGCCAGCCCGTATGGCTATATCGCCCGCAATTTCCTGAACAGTGATGCGGATTATGATGTCTATTCCAAACGGCAGGCCGCAATCGGATACAGCTTCACGCGGCGTCTGACTCCCAACTGGACCATCAGTCAGAATATGCGTTACGCCCATCTGGACCTGTCTTACCGGTACGTGACGGCCGTTGCCCTGTCTGCTGACCAGCGGACGCTGACACGTCAGGCGCTCCTCCAGTCTGCCAACTACAACAATGTCACACTGGACACGCGTTCGGACCTGAAGCTGCGGACGGGGCCGGTCCGGCATGAAATCCTGTTTGGCGTGGATTTCCGGAGCGACTTCATGGCCAACCGTCGTGGACAGAAGACGGCCCCGTCTCTGGATCTGTACAACCCGGTCTACAGGCCCATCTCCTGGCCAAGCTACGGAACCAAGACCAATACCAATGAAACCGAGACCCAGACGGGTGTGTATGCCCAGGAACAGGCCCGGTGGCATGATTTCTACCTGACCCTGTCCGGGCGCGGAGATTTCACCCAGAGCCTGACGGTCAATAACCTGACAGCTGGCCGCACGCCGCAGCAGGACAACGCTTTCACGGGCCGCGTGGGGCTGTTGTACAAATCGCCGATCGGTCTGTCGCCTTATGTGTCCTACGCCACGTCATTCCAGCCGCAGGTCGGCACGACGCGCCTGAACACGCCTTATCTGCCGACGCGAGGGCGGCAGATCGAGGCCGGTCTGAAATACAAGCCGCCCCATGGAACGCCCTGGGGCGAGGATTTCATGCTGACTGCGGATTTCTTCGATCTCGTCGAGACGAATGTCCTGACGACGGACCCTGAAGATTCGACCTATGATATCCAGACCGGCGAACAGCGCACCCGGGGCTTCGAGGCCGAAGGCGTGGGGCGCCTGCCGTATCGCATCGATATGCTGGCCTCGTTTACCTATCAGGACCCCCGGATCACCAAAACGACCGTTGCCGCACAGCTCAACCAGCGGCCGGTCGCTATCCCGTCCCATATGGCATCGCTCTTTCTCAAGCGGGATTTCCGGCTGACGAAGGACTGGATGACAGGGATCGGTGGGGGAGTGCGCTATACGGGGAATACGGCCGGCGCACTGCCTGAGACATTCTCCGTTCCCAGCCAGCTTGTCTGGGACCTTCAGGCCCATGTGGACTATCAGCGCTTCGGAGTGCAGTTCAACGGGACCAATCTTGCGAACCGCCATTATGTTGCGGTCTGTACACGTTCGGTTGCTTGTGCATGGGCGCCGGGCCGGGCAGTGTTCGTAACCCTTTCCTATCGCTGGTGACCATGTTGGTTGTCCTGATCCTCGCAAGCGTGGCGGTCGTTCTGTCGGCTGTCCTGTTTTACGTGTCCGTACCTTCCCAGCGTCTGCGACAGAGGCCATTGCCCGGGCGGTCCGGATGGCTGTGGGGTCTGGGATGCCTGATCGCTGGAACGGTCCTCTTCAGTCGCGTTCTCCAGCCTGTGGCCGCGATACTGATCGTCATGACGCTTCTGATGGTGTCCTGCATCGGGGTCACGCTTCTGGTGGCGGTCGGAAAACAGGAGGGACGCAGCCTGTGACCGATACGGTGCACGAGCCGCGCAACGCTCCGCTGGATGGACGGGGATGGGCAGGCAAAGGGCTGGCGGGGCTTGTTCTCGGCGCAACCCTGGCCACGGGGCTTATGGGTGTTTTCGGACTGCTCTTTCATGCTGACGCCCAGTTCAGGACGGCTGCCGCACAGATACTGCGCTGGTTTCCTGGCCCTGTCTGGGGTGTCGTTCTGGCCCTGTCCTTCCTTTTCCGCTCTCCCGTGCGGGCCTGGACAACGCTGGGTGTTCTGAACGGGGTGGTCTGGGCCGCCTATCTGCTGTTGCGAGGCATCCTGGTATGAAGATCCGTGGCGATATCGTCCGGTTGTACCGGAATGTTCACAGCTGGGTCGGCATCATGGCTGGTTTGTTTCTGTTTGTCGCGTTCTATGCGGGTGGCATGACGATGTTCGAGGGCGTGCTGGAAAGCTGGTCCGCCCGGCCGGTCGCGTTACCTGCGGCTGTCCCGGTGGAGCATCTTCCGGACCTTCTGCAGAAGGCTTTCGCGGCCGATCCCTCTGCCGTGGCAAACCATACGGTGATCCTGCATCCCGATGTTGCTCATCCCTCCAGCCTGATATGGTCTGCATCCCATGACCGTGAGCATGGTCCCGCACGGACCGTGTATGCCGGTCTGGCCCCGGACGGCACTCTGGTCACCCGGACACAGACCCCCTCACAGGCCGCCAGTTTCATCAATATTCTGCACCAGCGGATTGGACTGCCGCTCGGGCGGGAATCCGGCCGTCTGGTCATGGGGATCGTGGCGCTGCTTTATGCGGTGGCCCTGGTATCGGGGACAGTGGTGATGCTGCCCTCTCTGGTCCGGAATCTGTTTGCGCTGCGTCTGACAGAAAGCCTGCGCCGGATGTGGCTGGATTTTCACACGCTTCTGGGTGTGTGTTCGCTCCCGTTTCATATTGTCATGGCGGCGACGGCTGCGGGATTTGCTTTCCAGCGCCCGATCATGACCCTGGAACAGAGCCTTTTCCGCCCGGCCCCCTATGTCGAAAGCACGCAGGGTGGGCACGATGGAGCCCATGCCCACCATCACGGGGGCGGGCATCCGGGAATGGAACGGCCGCTTCTGGAGCCGGGAGCGCTGGTCGCGTCTCTGGCGGAACAGGTGCCGGATTTCGAGCCGGACGCACTCGTCTATTCCACCCGGAACGGCAAACTCTCCCTCCGCGTGACCGGACATGACACGCGCCATGTGACCCGGCGCCCTGATGGCGGCTATGTGGACGTTGATCCCTATGGCGGCCGTATAACGTCCACGGATTTCCTGCCTGGTCATCAGGGAGGCGGCTTTCTGGCGCTGACCACAATCTATGCGCTGCATTTCGGGGCGTTCGGTGGTCTGTGGGGGCGGGCAGGTTACGCGCTGCTCGGGTTGGGCGGGGCTTTTCTGTTCTATTCCGGAAACCGGCTGTGGTTGTCGTCCCGCCGCCGGCGGGAGCGCAGTGCCGGGTTGGTGCAGGACAGTCTTGGCACACGGCTGCTTTCGGTGCTTACGGCGGGAGGGATGCTCGGATGCATCTGTGGGGTTTCAGTCGTTTTTGCGACTGTTCCCCTGCTGCCGGAAGGAGGTCATTATCAGAGCATCGAGACCATATTTTACGCTGTCCTGTTCGGATGTGTGGTTATGGCGGCATGGCTGGGGGGAGAACGCAGCACGCGTCCGCTTGTCGGGCTGGCTGGTGTCCTGACCCTGCTGATCCCTGTCACTGATGGTCTGTCGCGACTGTTGCTGGCGCGACCGATCACGGGAAACGTGATCGGCGTGGATATCGTCGCTTTGGTTTATGGTCTGGTTCTGCTCCTGACGGCCATGCGGGCAACGCGGGCACTGACAGTCGGCGGTATGGAGGAGACGGTCAGGGCCTGAAAGACGTCCAGACCGACGCAATCTGCCGGATCGCTTCGCCGAGCGGAAAGAGCCGGGACGGGGCTGACCCCACATGCCCGTGCCGGAGCATGACATGTCCATCCAGTGTCGCGCCCGCCGGGAGGAAACGTTCGGGCCTGGTGCAGGGGGTGTGAAACCGGACCCAGCGCCGCTCCCCATCCACCATAATGGCAGTTCCATCTTCCTGTGTCGGGCCATCGGGCTCGGCGAGGCGTTCGGCCAGATGGAACGCCGTGCAGCTTTCCCATCCCGTTCCGATCATCAGGACATGGGCATCCCTGTCCGCCAGAACCGCCAGCGGAGAAGCCGTACCAAACGGATCTTCAAGCGGTTGCCGGGCAAGGATGTCCGTGGCCAGCGGACCAAGTGCCGTGAACGAGACCTGCGGATGCGTACTGCGCTGCACGCCGGGCCATGTCCTGAAGGTTTCGGCGATCTGCCCCATACCGCGCGTGGGGGTGAGGCGCGGGTCATAGGGCGGTATGGTGGCCCGGATCGTCTCCCACCAGCTTTCCGGGACCGGCGGATCGCACCAGCCTGACGGATCGCTCAGTTCGGAAGACTGCGCGGGCATGACGATCGTGCCTTCCGGCCCGCCCGCCTGGAGCAGGCTCCCGATCACGGCGGGCGCCCCGCCGCAGACCCATCCGATCCGGCTCAGCGATGCATGGACCAGCAGCGTCATGCCGGGCGTGATCCCCAGACGCTGGAAGTCCACCACAAGCCGGGCCTGCGTGACGGGTCCGCTGGAGCGGGCGATGGCGGCGGCTTCGGTCATGGACTGGTTCAGCCGCGGCCACGATAGCCGGGGACGTCCTGTGCGGGAATCCACACGCCCTTCGGTGGCTCGCCCGTCTGCCAGAACACGTCGATCGGGATGCCGCCGCGCGGATACCAGTAAGCGCCGATGCGCAGCCACTGTGGATCGAGCAGGGCCACCAGACGTTCGGCGATGGCGATGGAGCAGTCCTCGTGGAATGCGCCATGATTGCGAAAGCTGGTCAGGAAGAGCTTGAGGGATTTGCTCTCTACGATCCATTTGCCGGGGATATAGTCGATGACGATATGCGCGAAATCCGGCTGTCCCGTGACCGGGCAGAGCGACGTGAACTCTGGTGCCGTGAAGCGCACGACATACTGCCGCCCCTGATGCGGGGAAGGGACGCGCTCAAGGACGGCTTCTTCGGGACTCTGGGGTGTGGTGGTGGCGCGGCCGAGCTGGCTGAGAGCGTCGGTTCCGGGTGCGGACGGGCCGGTCGGCTGATGGTCGGACATGATGCGGGTTCCTCGATAGGGCCTTGATGCGGCCGTGATTCCGGCAGATGTGGCCCAGCTTTCCCGCAGGCTCAAGGCATGTCTGCTACGAAAAAGGCGTGACAGAGTTTGCATATTGGCGGGATTCGGTGCAGAAGACGGCGCAAATCCTCTCTTCGATGCCTCCCGTCTGGAAGACCACATGGAACTCCGTAATATCGCCATCATCGCGCACGTCGATCATGGCAAGACCACGCTGGTTGACGCGCTTCTCAAACAGTCCGGATCTTTCCGCGACAACCAGCACGTTGCCGACCGCGCGATGGACAGCAATGACCTCGAGCGCGAGCGTGGCATCACCATTCTCGCCAAGTGCACGTCCGTTGTCTGGAAAGACACGCGCATCAACATCATCGACACGCCGGGCCACGCCGATTTCGGTGGTGAGGTCGAGCGTATCCTGAGCATGGTGGATGGCGCGATCATCCTCGTCGATGCCGCTGAAGGCGCGCTGCCGCAGACCAAGTTCGTGCTTGGCAAGGCGCTGGCCCGTGGCATCCGTCCGATCGTCGTCGTCAACAAGATCGACCGTTCCGACGCCCGTCCGGACGAAGTGCACGAAGAGATCTTCGACCTGTTCGCTTCCCTCGGCGCCGACGAGTTCCAGCTCGACTTCCCGATGCTCTACGCTTCGGGCCGTCAGGGCTGGGCCGATCTGGAGCTGGACGGACCGAAGAAGGACCTGTCCCCGCTGTTCGATCTGGTGCTGCGCCACGTGCCGACGCCGAACGTGGACAAGGATGCGCCGTTCGGAATGGTTTCCACCATTCTCGAGAGCGACAACTTCCTGGGCCGTATCCTGACGGGTCGTATCGATCAGGGCCGTGCGAAGGTGAACATGCCGGTGCGCGTGCTGCGTCCGGATGGCACGGTTGTCGAGACCGGCCGTTTGACGAAGCTGCTCTCCTTCCGTGGCCTGGACCGCGTGCCCGTCGAGGAAGCCGAAGCCGGTGACATCGTGGCCGTGGCCGGTCTGTCCGAGGCAACGATTCCCGACACGATCGCCGATCCGTCCGTGGAAGAGCCGCTGCCGTCGCGTCCGGTCGATCCGCCGACACTGTCCATGACCTTCCGCATCAACGACGGCCCGCTGGGTGGTCGTGAAGGCAAGAAGGTGACGTCGCGCCAGATCCGTGACCGTCTCTTCAAGGAAACCGAAGGCAACGTGGCCATCAAGGTGACGGAAAGCCCGGAAAGCGAAGCGTTCGAAGTGGCCGGTCGTGGCGAACTTCAGCTTGGCGTTCTTATCGAGACGATGCGTCGTGAAGGCTTTGAGCTGACGATCGGCCGTCCGCGCGTTCTCTTCCGTGAAAACGAAGAGACCGGCGAGCGTGAAGAGCCGTTCGAAGAAGTCCTGGTGGACGTGGACGAGCCGTATTCCGGCGTCGTCGTCGAGAAGATGTCCCTGCGTAAGGGCGTCATGCAGGACATGCGTCCGTCCGGTGGCGGAAAGGTCCGTCTGACGTTCCTGATCCCGTCGCGTGGCCTGATCGGCTATCACGGCGAGTTCCTGACCGACACGCGCGGTACGGGCCTCATGAACCGTCTGTTCCACGGCTACCTGCCGTATGTCGGCCCGATCGAAGGCCGTCGCAACGGTTCGCTGATCTCCGCTGAAGACGGCACGACGACGCAGTACGCGCTGTTCTCCCTGCAGGATCGCGGCACGATGTTCGTCGATGCCGGCGAGAAGATCTACACGGGCATGATCCTCGGCGAGCACTCGCGCGAGAACGATCTGGACGTCAACGCGGTCCGCGAAAAGAAGCTGACCAACATGCGTGCTTCCGGCAAGGACGAAGCCCTGCTTCTGACGCCGCCGCGCCGCATGAGCCTCGAGCAGGCCATCGCCTATATCGAGGACGATGAGCTGGTCGAAGTCACGCCGTCTGCCATCCGCATCCGCAAGCGTTACCTGGATCCGCACGAGCGCAAGCGTGCCTCCAAGTCCCGCGAGAGCTGATCCGTCCTTTTCAGGGCCGGTTTCATGGAAAAGGCGTGTCCCGGAACTTCCGGGGCACGCCTTTTTTCATGGGTGCATAATGGAGTTTGTCTGAATTGAGGCGCCTTTGTGTATTGCACGGAAGCGGGACTGAAATTTCATAAAGTTAATGCGCGACCGTGTCAGACAGGAATGATAATGTTGCGGCCAAGGCCACTTCGGGAAACCTGAATGCTGGCTCGTCTTTATTCTGTTGTGGAGCTCCGTTTCCAGATGCGTCTTTTCAACCGTTCCCTGATCGCCGCCGTTTCCGCCCTGGCTCTGACGGCTGCTCCGGCGTTCGCCGATCCCGCCACGACGGCTGCTCCCGCTGCTCCCGCTGCTCCCGCTGCTCCCGCTGCTCCCGCTGCGCCTGCCGCTGAAGCTCCTGCCGCCCCGGCTGCCGAAGCCACCCCTGCTGCACCTGCTGCCGAGTCCGATGCTGCCACGGAGACGGGCACGAAGAAGCATCACGGCAAGGGCAAGAAGCACCACCACAAGCACAAGCACCACAAGAAGACCTCCGCTGCCACGGACGCCGCTCCGACCGAAGCTGCTCCGTCCAACTGAGGACATGTCTTCCGGCCTGTCACAGGGCCACAGGACACGGAACGGGGTCTGCTCAGGCAGGCCCCGTTTTTTTTATGAGGAAAGCCTGCCGCAGGGCCGGTTGGATTTCTGTAGGGCTAGTGAATAAGAGAATCGACTTTTTCGAAAAAGCTCTTCAGGTCCTCTTCAGTACATTCGATCCTGTACTGATTGTTTTCCGGTGTAGGCCATTTGCAGTTTCTGGTTACATAGACATTCTGATGTCCCATCAGATAACCGATATGCAGCTGCACAGCATTCCAGAACCCAAGGCATCCTACGACGGTGCCAGGGGATGAAAAAAGGGTGCTGTGCATACCGGAGCCATGCTCTCCAACAACAGCCGCAGCTTCGGAGAAGATCCGGATCTGCTCCTCAAGAGAGAATTTTTCCGGATGGATGATTTCATATCCCCGCTCCAGAGCCATTTCCTCGAAAAGGGCACGGCGGGAGAGCTGTCGGTTGCTGTGAAGAAAATCGGATCGGGACACGAGGATCTTGCGTGTCTTTTTCTCGCTCCCGGAAGAAGGCGTCAGGGACGTATAGAAATCCCGGACGAAGCTGTGGAATGAAAACTCGTTAGTATAACAATAGGAGGGAAGAATGGCTTCCCGGCACAGGACGATGTCGGATCCTGGATTGTAATTGATAATATTTTCTCTTCTGACGTCGAGGGCAAACTCCAGAAAACGATAGACCCACTGAGGGCTGGAATGCGGGAGGAGGATTTTCGTTTTGGAAAATTGTTCGCCTATCGTCGCTTTTGCAACGGCAAATCTGGGCAGATAATCAATCAGCCAGTGCCCCCAGACGTCGAACGATACGCCGTCTCCTATGACGACGGGTTCGTCGATGACGATCTTATTTTTTTGTGACTGAAGAAAATAATCGTCTTCTTGTGGAATGCTGCGCTGATTATCAAAGCCTGTGGCGCAGTCATAAACAAGATTGGTATTGAGGATATTGCTGCCCGGTCTGGTAACGACCAGATTTCTCACATTGTAGCAACCTACGGGATTAAGATCCGGAGTGGGTCTTTTCCAGTGGTAATTATAGGCCCAGTTACGGTCGTCCGTAAGCTCCCAGACTCTGAAAGGGCCAACAACTTTCTCCGCAGGTCGGAACTCATGAAAATGCGAAACACCGCAAGGCGCAGTGATTGAGCCTTTGGAAATATCGGAAAAATTCATTGCGTATCCAGTTTGTGCAACGCATGCGTGTAACAGCATACTCATCGATTGGCACTGAACTGTAACGCTACTCTTGAAATCCAGAAAACGGCAAAAGAGGCAAGAGCCAATAGTCTGGTATCCTGTCCGCAAGGACCATAATGGTTTGCGGACAGGAAATTTCTCAGACGCCGTAGCGGTCGAGCGACAGGTCGAGGGATGGAATGGCCGTCTGGCGGCTGGAGATCTGGTCCGCGACGATCTGGCCGGAGCCTGCCGCCATCGTCCAGCCCAGCGTGCCGTGGCCGGTGTTGAGCCACAGATTGCCGTAGCGCGGGGAGGGGCCGACGATCGGCGTGCCGTCCGGCGTGCAGGGGCGCAGGCCGGTCCAGTATTTCGCGGACGACAGGTCGCCGCCGCCATACATTTCGCTGAAAGACAGCTCCAGCGTCTCGCGACGGTCCGGGCTGAGGCGCAGGTTGAAGCCGTTCAGCTCCGCCGTGCCGCCGATGCGGATGCGGTCGCCAAGGCGCGTGATGGCAACCTTGTATGTCTCGTCATTGACCGTCGAGACAGGGGCGCGGCTTTCATCCGTGATCGGCATGGTCAGAGAGTAGCCCTTGACCGGATAGATCGGCAGCCGCAGTTCAAGCGGCTTGAGGAAGCGCGGGGAGTAGCTGCCCAGTGCCAGAACGTAGCGGTCGGCGGTCATGCGGCCAGCGCTGGTGCGGATGCTGACGATGGCATCGCTGGCAGCTTCCAGAGCCTCGATATTGACGCCGAGATGGAACTTCACGCCCTTCTCTTCGGCCATCTTGGCCAGACGGCGCGTGAAGAGATGCGCATCGCCCGTCTGGTCACCTGGTAGCAGCAGGCCGCCCTTGAGCAGGTGCCGCGCATGGGCAAGGCCGGGCTCGCGGGCAAGGATCTCGTCCACGGTCAGCAGCTTGTGCTCGACACCGCTTTCGGCCAGCAGGCGCATGTCTTCGGCGGCGTATTCGATCTGGCTGTCGGTGCGGAACAGCTGGATCAGGCCCTTCTGGGCACCGTCATAGGTGATGCCGGTCTCCGCACGCAGCGTGTCCAGACGGTCACGCGCATATTCCGCGATCCGCAGCATCCGGCCCTTGTTGATGTCATAGGCCTTTTCCGTGCAGTTCATGAGCAGTTCGCCCATGAAGCGGAACATGGCCGTATCAAAGCGCGGACGGATCACGAGCGGGCTGTGCTTCTCGAACATCCACTTCGCGGCCTTGAACGGCAGTCCCGGCATGGCCCAGGGAGTCGAATAGCCCGGAGAGACCTGACCCGCATTGGCAAAGGACGTTTCCAGACCCACACCCGGCTGGCGGTCGATGACTTCGACTTCGTGGCCTTCCTGAGCGAGATACCAGGCCGTTGTCACGCCGATGACGCCGGCGCCCATAACGATGACTTTCATATCTGTCCTGCTGTGTTGTCGTTCGTGAAACCGCCCTGAAGCCATGAAAGCCAGCTCAGCGCTGCGAAAAAACTGTCCCGTCCTGCTCCGTCAGCCCGGCACGCCCTTGCTGGTCGAATATTCGAAATGCAGGGCCGTGTCGGGATGGACGATGGCATGGATGGCATGGGCCGCCATGGCGCCTTCGGAGAATCCCTGAAGGATCAGCTTCAGCTTGCCCGGATAGGTCGCCACATCCCCGATCGCGAAAATGCCCGGTGTGCTGCTCTCGAGCGTGGCCGGGGTGACGGGGACGGTGTTGCGATGCGTGTCCAGCCCCCAGAGCGCGATCGGCCCCAGATCGGTGGACAGGCCATAGAACGGCAGAAGCGCATCGGCTTCGATATGCCGGGATGTGCCTTCAAGCGTCGTGACTTCCACGGTCGAGAGCACGCCATCCGTGCCGTGCAGGGCATGGAGCTGATAGGGCACAACTTTCTCGATCTTGCCGGCCGCAATCTGCTGTTCAATACGCGAAAGCGTCTCGGGGGCGCCGCGGAAGCGGTCCCGGCGATGCAGCAGATAGACCTGCGCCGCCACTTCGGAGAGGGACAGTGCCCAGTCCAGCGCGGAATCGCCGCCACCAGCGACCACGACGCGCTTGCCCGCAAAATCAGCGCGTTTTTTGACGTAATACTGCACGGCCCCCGTGCGCTCATAGGCTCCAAGCCCGTCGAGCGGCGGACGGTTCGGCCCGAAGGCACCGGCGCCTGCCGCGATGATGACGGCCTTCGCGGTGATGACGTCGCCGCGTGCGGTCTTCAGCGTGAACGCCCCGCGCTGGCCTTCCAGCGTCTCGACCCGCGAGCCCAGCAGGCGGGGCACGTCGAACGGTGCAATCTGCTGTTCGAGCGCCTCGATCAGCGCGCCACCTTCGATGGCGGGATGGGCCGGGATGTCGTAGATCGGTTTTTCCGGGTAGAGCGCCGCACATTGTCCGCCTACGCTGTCGAGCGCGTCGATCAGGACGCAGGACAGTTTGAGCATGCCACATTCGAATGCGGCGAAGAGGGCGGTCGGACCGGCGCCGACAATCGCGACATCGGTGTTGAGGGTTTGAGGTGCAGTCGTCATGACCTGTTTCATAATCGGTTTGAAGAGGTTGGGGTAGGGCATTGAAGGCACGATATGCGTTTGTAATTCAGGACCTCAAAGGCCTCGGTGGGACCGAGCGCTCGGCCTGCGCCGTCATGAACGGGCTGATCCGTCAGGGCTGTGAGGTGCGGCTGGTGGAACTCGTCGGGGCGGGGGCTGCGGCCTTTCCGCTGTCGCCCGAAATCGCCGTCTCGTCCCTGTTCGACCGGCCCGTGAAGATCTTCAATTCCTGGTTCCGCATCGTCTGGCGGCTGTCGCGCCTGCTGAAACGGGAGAAGATCGACACGCTGGTGGTGGTGGAGGCCACCCATGCACTTTACGGCGTGGCAGCGGCCCGGCTTGCGGGCGTGCGCTGTGTCGTGTGGGAGCATTTCAATTTCAACGTGACGCTGAACCGCCGCAAGCGCGTCTGGGGACGGCAGATCGCCGCACGCTGGGCCGACGATGTGGTTGTCCTCACGCAGCGGGACACGGTTCTTTGGCGTGAGGGCACGAGGGTTCGGGCGCGGTTGACGGCCATTCCGAACATGGCCCCGGCCGTGACGGACAGGCCTTATCCGGAAGCGTCCCGTCTGGTTCTGGCGGCGGGACGCCTGACCGAGCAGAAGGGCTATGACCTGCTGCTCCGGGCTTGGCGGATCGTGGAACAGGACCCGCGGAGTGCGGGCTGGGAACTTCTGATCCGTGGCGATGGTCCCGATCGCGGTGTCCTGCTCCAGCAGGCCGAAGGGCTGCATCATGTGACGATCGCGCCCGCAAGCGGGGGCATCGATGCCGATTACGCCCGGGCCGCGCTTTTTGTAGCGTCTTCGCGTTATGAGGGCCTGCCGATGGTGCTGCTCGAAGCCATGGCGGCGGGCGTGCCGGTCGTGGCGTTCGACTGTGAGACCGGGCCGGCAGAAATCGTGCGCGATGGCGTGACCGGATCGCTGGTTCCGCCCGAAGAGCCCGAGGCTCTGGCCGTCGCCCTGCTGGAACTGATGGGCGCCCCCGAACAGCGCCAGCGCATGTCGGCCAAGGCGCGGCAGAGGGCGGCAGAGTTTCAGGAAGGCCCTGTCATGGCGCGGTGGAAGGCACTTCTTCAGCACACATCCGGCTGAACGGGCACGGATGTTCCCCAAACGTGCTTGCTGGCTCCGGGCAGTCGGGCCACATTGGGGCTCATGCAGATACGCCTCGATGACCAGCTTGCAACCGAAACTCTGGCGGCCCTGATCGCCGATCGCTGCGCGCCCGGAGACTGCCTCGCGCTTTCGGGGGACTTAGGGGCCGGGAAAAGCACGTTCGCCCGGGCGTTCCTGCGCCATCTGGCACAGGATCCGCAGATGGAAGTACCCAGCCCCAGCTTCGCGCTCGTTCAGCCGTACGAGACGCTGAAAGGGGCGGTGCATCACTATGATCTGTGGCGGCTGGATGGGCCGGATGCGCTGTATGAACTGGCCTGGGACGAGGCCTGCGAGGGCATCATGCTGGTCGAATGGCCGGAACGGGCCGGGGACCTGCTGCCCGACGGTGCGCTGCATCTTACATTCGCCCCCGGAGACAGCGAGGACTCGCGCCTCGTGGACCTGACGGGCTGGCCCGAAGAGCGCCTGACAGGACTGAACCCATGAGCGGCGTCGTCACCATTGCCGGCACGGAGCCGTTTCTGGACCGTGTGGCGCAGGAATGGCTTGAGCGGGACCCAGCGGCTGGAACGGATGGTCCTGGCCTGATCCTTGTCCCCAGCCGTCGCGCGGGCCGTGCGCTGATGGAAGCGTTCCTGCGGGCTCTGGATACGCAGGCCGCACTTCTGCCGCGCATTGTCGCCATCAATGACGTGGACGAGGATGCGCTGGCGTCCATCGGGATCGACGTCGTTCTGCCGCCCCCTGTGGAGCCGCAGCGTCGTCTGGCCGTGCTCTCGATGCTGATTCTTCAGACGCCGCTCGTGAGCGTTGGTGTGGACAGCACCAAGGGGATCGATCGCGCCTGGCCGCTCGCCAAGGCGCTGGCGGACCTGATGGACGAGGCCGAGCGCAGCGGCGTGGATCTGGCTGAACGTCTGCCGGATGCGGTGGAGGAGCGCTTTTCCGATCACTGGCAGCAGACGCTGAAATTTCTGGAAATCGTGACTGCTATCTGGCCGAAATGGCTGGAAGAGGAGGGGCTGTCCAACCCCGTGGCGCGGCAGATTGCGCGTCTGAAAGCACAGGCGCAGGCCTGGGCGGAAAAGCCGCCGCTGACGCCGGTCTGGGGTGTGGGATTCGCGGATGGATCGGCGGCGGTGTCGGATGTGCTGGCCGTGGTGGCGCGGCTTCCCGCCGGGCTCGTGATCCTGCCGGGCGTGGATCTGGGGATGACGGATGAAATCTGGGCCGATCTACCACCGTCACATCCGCAGGCTGGCCTGAAGGAAATCCTGACGGATCTGGGCCTGTCCCGCGAGGAACTCACGGACTGGGATGGCGGGCGGGATCGCGGGCGCGAACTGATGCTGCGCGAGGTCCTGCTGCCGGAACACGGGATCGAGCACTGGGGGCAGGACAGCCGTCCCCGCGATATCGATGGCCTCTCCATACTGCCCGCGCAGGACCAGCAGCAGGAGGCGCAGGCCATTGCCCTGATCCTGCGCGATGTCGTCTCCGAAGCCGGGAAAACCTGCGCGCTCGTCACGCCGGATCGTGCTCTGGCGCAGCGTGTGGGGACGGAGCTTCTGCGGTTCGGCATTCATGCCGATGACAGTGCGGGCGAGTCCCTCTCCCAGACTCCGGCCGCCGTATTTCTGCGCCTGATCGCGACTGCCGCTGAAGCGCGACTGTCACCGGTGGCGCTCCTGTCCGTCCTGAAACACCCGCTCGCCGCTCTGGGGCGCACGCCGGGCGACTGCCATGCTTCGGCCCGGCGGCTGGAACGGCTCCTGCTGCGTGGGCCAGCTCCCGCGCCGGGCATCGCGGGCCTGAAAGCCGCGCTGCACGAATACACCCAGAAGAAACATGCGCCCGATCACGGTGCCAGCGCAGATGCCCCCGACGAGCCGGAAGGTCCCGCCGCTTTCATCGCGCGCATCGAGCAGGCCTTTGATCCGCTCCTGTCCATCGAAGGCGCCATTCCCCTGCCGGAACTGCTCGAACGCCTGATCCACACGGCCGAGGCTCTGGCGGCTACTGCTGAAGAGCTGGACGCGCCGGAAGACGAACTGCGCCATCCAGGCGCGCGTCTGTGGCTGGGCGAGGATGGCGAGGCCTTGTCCCGCCATCTGGCGGCGCTGATCGTCAATACCGGCATCCTTCCGCCGCAGCGCCTGACGCATCTGGATTCGTTCCTCAACACGTCGATGGCCGGGCAGATGCTGACCGGTCTGCGCGCGCATCGTGGCGGTGTGGAACTGGCGCATCCGCGCGTCTCGATCCTTGGCGTGCTGGAAGCACGGCTTCTGGCGTTCGATGTCGTGGTGCTGGGCGGTCTGAACGAAGGCGTCTGGCCACCCGCGACCGATCCGGGCCCCTGGCTGAGTCGTCCGATGCGTGTGCGTGTGGGTCTGCCCTCTCCGGAGCGGCAGACGGGTGTGAGCGCGCATGATTTCGTCTCGACCATTCTGGCGTCGCAGGAGGCCGTGTTTGCCAGTTCAGCCCGGCGGGAAGGTGCGCCCGGTGTTCCCGCGCGCTGGATGGTGCGGATGGAGGCGTTTCTTGGCGGACGGTCGCAGAGCCTGCCGGTGCATCCCGCGCTGGACTGGCAGCGCTGTTTGGATCAGCCGCTCGCAGGCGCCGAAGCCGTTGCGCCGCCCGAGCCGCGGCCGCCCGTCGCTCTGCGTCCGCGCGGTCTTAGCATTACCGAGATCGAAACCTGGATGCACGATCCGTATGCGATCTATGCCAAGCATGTCCTGAAGCTCCGGGCGCTCAAGCCGCTGGAGGAAGGCGCTGAACACGCTGATTTCGGCATGATTGTGCATGATGCGATGGAACGTGTCCTGAGCGACTTCCCCGAGCGCTGGCCCGCCAATGCGAGCGCCATCCTGCGTCGCGTTTTTGCTGAGGAACTGGCCAAGGCCAATATGCGCCCGGCCCTCGTGAACTGGTGGGGGCCACGTCTGGCCCGGATTGCAGACTGGGTGGCGGAAAAGGAAGCTGCCTACCGTCTGGACATGGAGGAAAGCGGCCCGGCGCAGGGGCGGTTCGTGGAGGTCACGGCATCTTTTCGTCTTCAGGCGGCTTTTGCGCCGTTCGAGCTGCGCGGCCGTGCGGACCGGATCGATATCGGTGCGGATGGTCTGGCGACGGTCTTTGATTACAAGACCGGACAGCCCCCCAGCGGGAAGAATGTTGCGGAGGGCTGGTCCGTCCAGCTCGTGCTCGAAGGCGCGCTGCTGGCGAAAGGGGCGTTCAAAGACGTTCCGGCCGTGGAGACGAAGAAACTGCTCTACTGGCACCTGACCGGGGGGGATGATCCAGGCAAGGAAAGCGAAGTGCCCGGTTCACGCTCCGGCACGGACGCACCCACGCTGATTGGTGAGGCCATGGAAAAACTCCGGACCCTCGTGGACGAATACGACAATCCCGATCAGCCCTACCGCTCCCAGCCCTGGGCCGGGCACGTCCCGCGTTACACCGACTACGCGCAGCTTGCCCGCGTGGATGAATGGCGCGCGGCTTATGCTGAAGGAGAGGGTGAATGAACGACATGCCGCCTGTTACGCGCCCTGTAACCCGTGACGAAGTCATTGCCGCCGCCGACCGCACGCAGCGTCAGGCCTCCGATCCGCGCGCTTCGGTGTTCGTTTCCGCCTCGGCGGGTTCGGGCAAGACCAAGCTGCTGATCGACCGCCTGCTGCGGCTCATGTTGCCGCTCTATGTGCAGACCGATGATGGTGACACCATTCTGGCCGATGGCGCGCATCCTTCGCGCATCCTGTGCCTGACCTATACCAAGGCTGCGGCTGCCGAGATGGCCAACCGGCTTCAGCAGAAGCTGGGAAGCTGGGTCTCGCTGCCGGATGCGAAGCTGGGTGCGGAGCTTGAAAGCCTCGACGTTCCCAACACGGACGAAACCCGCCGCCGTGCCCGCGCGCTGTTCCTGTGCGTTCTCGATCTGCCGGGCGGCCTGCGGATCGAGACAATCCATGCCTTCTGCCAGTCTCTGCTGCGGCGGTTTCCGCTGGAAGCCTCGGTCGATCCGCATTTCACACTGATGGAAGAGACCGACACCACACTGGCCCTGCGCGAGGCGATGGAAGACGGGCTGGCCCGTTCGCCGGAGCTTGCCGCCGATGTGGCCGGAACAGTGGGTCTGGACCGCTTTTTCCAGCGCATCCGCACGCTGAACATGGAGGAGAGCCGCGCCCGGCCGTTGCTGGAGCGCTGGGCGACCCTGCCGGACAGCGTGGTCAGTGCCTATCGCAAGGCCCTGAAAGCCGGGCAGCAGAGTCTTGAAGACTTGGAAAGCCTCGCCTGTCAGCCGCCGAAGGAAGACGATCTGCGGGCCGGTCTGCGGGATGTGCTCGGGTCTGTAACCGCATCTGGTCGTGTTTTCGTCGAGCAGATGCTGGCGTGGCTTGGAACGGACCCCGCCGAGCGCGTCCCCGCAGTGTGGGCGGAATGCTTGCTGACAAAGGAAGGCAAACCGCGCAAGGTGAATGGTCTTGTCGCCAAGAAAGCGCAGGAGGCCGTTCCGGGCATTGCGCCTTTGCTGGAAGACGAGGCGCAACGGCTCGTGGATCTTCAATCCAGCCTCAAGAGCGCGCGTCTTGTTCTGCTGAACCGCGCCCTGCTGGGGCTGGCCGCGCCAATGCTGACGGCGTTTCAGGCCGGCAAGTCGGCTCGCGGGCTGGTCGATTACAACGACCTCATTCAGGAAACCCGCAATCTCCTGCGTGATCCAGGGGCGGCCTGGGTGCTTTACAAGCTCGATGGTGGCATCGACCATCTGCTGCTGGATGAGGTGCAGGACAATTCCGGCCTGCAATGGGAAATCGCCGGCGCGCTCACATCCGAGTTCTTCGCAGGTGAGGGCGCGTGGGACATGGGGCCGCGTCCGCGCACCATCTTTGCGGTCGGGGATTACAAGCAGTCGATTTACGGCTTCCAAGGCGCGCAGCCGGAAGAGTTTCACCGCTGGCGTCACGAATTTGCCAGCCGGGTCCGCAATGCCGGTCTGCTGTGGCGCGATCCGGAACTGAACGTTTCCTTCCGTTCGGTCCCACCCGTCCTGTCTTTCGTGGATGCGGTGTTCTCCCAGCCTCTCGCCGCGCATGGTCTGCTTCAGGACGATGAAAAAACGCTCCGTCCGCATGTCTCGGCCCGTCCGGGGCAGGGGGGACGCGTGGAACTCTGGCCGCTCGTCCCCGTCGTGCAGGGCGAGGATGATGACGAAGGCCTCACGCCCTGGCGTGCGCCATCCGCCAATACCGGACAGCGCAGCGCCCCGCAGCGCCTTGCCGAAGCGCTTGCGGAATGGATCGACCAGCAGATTGGATGTCCACCCCAGCCCGGACAGGCGCCCCTGACGGCTGGCGATGTGCTGATCCTCGTCCCCCGGCGTTCCCCGTTCCTGCGCTCGCTGATCCGGGCTCTGAAATCACGCAATGTGCCAGTGGCGACGCTGGTCCGGGTCGGGCTGACGCAGCAGGTGGCGGTCCGCGATCTCATGACGCTCTGCGCGGCCCTGCTTCTGCCGCAGGATGATCTGACACTGGCTTCCGTCCTGACATCCCCGCTCGGCGGGCTGACGGACGACTCGCTGATGGCGCTCGCCACCCGCAATGGCACGGCCCATGCCCTCGGCCCGAAAGGCCAGCCGCTCTGGACCGTTCTGCGCGAACGGCATCGGGAGCGCGAGGACTGGCGGTCGGCCTGGGAGATGCTGTCCACGCTCTATGCGCGCGTCGATTATGCGTCTCCGTATCGGTTGCTTGCCGAAATGCTGGGCCAGCATGGTGGCCGCACGCGGCTGCTGCGGCGTCTGGGGCCGGAAGCGGCCGAACCGGTGGACGAACTGCTGACGGCAGCACTGCGCTATGAAGGGCTGCATCCGCCATCGCTTCAGGGCTTCCTGCATTGGCTCGAAGCCAGCGAGATCACCAGCAAGCGCGAAGCCGAAAGTGAGCTTGGAGCCGTCCGAGTCATGACCGTGCATGGCTCCAAGGGGCTTCAGGCGCGTCTGGTCGTGATGCCGGACACGACGTCCAAGCCACCGCCGGGCAGCGATTTCCTGTGGGAAGAGGCGGGCGCGTTCGAACTTCCGCTCTGGGTTCCGAAAAAGGATATGGGGACGGATGTCACGACGGCTCTGTCCGAACGGGACGCCGAAAAAGCCCGTGCCGAGAGCAACCGCCTGCTCTACGTCGCCCTGACCCGTGCCAGTGACTGGCTCGTGATCTGTGGGGCCGGAGCCAAGCGCGAGCCTGCGGATACAAGCTGGTATCGGCAGTGCGAGGCCGGTTTCCGGCAACTGGCCAATGCGCGTTCCGAACCGATAGATCTCGGCTGGGAAGGCGAGCGGCTCGTGCTGGAAGAAGCGCGTACGCTTGCTCCCGTTGCTTTCCAGCTCGGATCGGCCGAACCGCCCTGCGCTACCCTACCGGACTGGATGGGGCGTGCGCCGGACTGGAAGCCCGTCATCACGCCGCATGAGGATGCCATGACGCGTCCGCTCGCGCCCAGCCGTCCGGATGGCGCAGAGTTCGGCGAACTCCCGGCTGCACGTTCGCCGCTGGAGCTTCTGGCCGGTCGCCCAACCCCGGTGCGCGAACAGGCCATGCGACGCGGTACGATGATTCACCGTCTGCTCCAGCTTCTACCCGAAACGCCGCCCGCCGAGCGCGAGGCTGTAGCTCTGCGCTGGCTGTCCCGCCGAGCTCTCGGCCTGACGGAACCGGAAATCGATCGTCTGGCCCAGCAGGTTCTGGGTGTTCTGTCCCATCCCGACCTTACGCCGCTGTTTGCACCCGGAAGCCGTGCGGAGCAGCCGATTTCGGGTGTCAGCGCGGGCCGCGTGGTGCTCGGGCAGGTGGATCGTCTGCGGATCGGGGACGGGCAGATCTGGGTCTGCGACTACAAGACGAATCGCAATCCTCCTCTGCGAGCCGAGAGGACGCCGGTCGCCTATCTGCGGCAGATGGCGGCCTATCGCGCCGTGCTGGAGCAACTTCATCCCGGCTACGACATTCACTGTTCTCTGGTCTGGACGGAAGGACCGGCCGTTGTCACACTTCCGTCCCCGCTACTGGATCAGGTCCGTCCCGGAGCTTGATGCAGATCAAAAGCCCCTTGCAGTGAGGGGCAGGGCAGCCGATATCCGTTCTCAGAAACATCATTCGCCACAAGGAATACCCTCATGAGCGCAAACACCGTTGCCGTCAGCGACAGCAGCTTCGAAGCCGACGTCCTGAAGTCCGAAGGTCCGGTTCTGGTCGATTTCTGGGCGGAATGGTGCGGCCCGTGCAAGATGATCGCACCGGCGCTTGAGGAAATCGGCGCCGAGTATCAGGGCCGTCTGAAGGTCGCCAAGGTCAATATCGACTCCAATCCGGAAGCTCCGACCAAATATGGCGTGCGCAGCATCCCGACGCTGATCGTCTTCAAGGATGGCAAGCCGGTCGCCCAGCAGATGGGTGCGCTGCCGAAGAGCCAGCTCAAGGCCTGGATCGACCAGTCCCTCTGATCCTCCTGAAACGGGTAAGGGAAGGACGATCAGGGGGCGTGGTCACGATCCTGCGCATTGTGTAGGATCGTTTCATGCGCTCGAAAGCTCCGACCTTCCCGACCCCCGTTCTCCTGACCTCCAGTGAGGAGGTGGCCCGTATCTGCGAAAAACTGCAGAACGAGCCTTTCGTGACCATCGACACGGAATTCGTCCGGGAACGGACCTACTGGCCGGAGCTCTGCCTCGTCCAGCTTGCCGGAACCGAGGACGTTGTCCTGATCGACACGCTGGCTCCCGGCATCGATCTTGCCCCTCTCGGCGCTCTTCTGGCCAAACCGGATTGCACCAAGGTCTTTCATGCCGCCCGGCAGGACCTTGAGATTTTCCTCCATATTTTCGATCGCCTTCCGGCTTCGGTTTTCGATACGCAGGTTGCTGCCATGGTGGCCGGCTTCGGCGATCAGGTTGGCTATGACAGTCTGGTTGGCGCGATTACCGGTCGCAGCATTGACAAGGCACACCGTTTCAGTGACTGGTCAGCCCGTCCGCTGAGCAAGGCGCAGATCGCCTATGCCGCGGCTGATGTCACGCATCTGCGCACGGTTTACGATGCCCTGCGCAAACAGCTTGCCGAACAGGACCGTCTGCACTGGGCCGACTCCGAACAGGCTATCCTGACGGAAGAAAAGACCTTCCGTCCCGATCCCCGTCGCCTGTGGGAAAAGCTGAAGGCCCGGACCAGCAACCGCCGGATGCTTGGCATTTTGCGTGAAGTCACGGCCTGGCGCGAACAGGAAGCCCAGAACGCCGATATTCCGCGCCAGCGCGTCATCCGTGACGAAAGCCTGCTGGAAATCGCGGCTGTTCATCCGGATACGGTCGAGGCCCTTTCCCGCATCCGCGGCGTGACGCGCGGTTTTGCCGAGGGTAAGATGGGCAAAGGCCTGCTCGAAGCAATCCGTATCGCGCAGGAGCTGCCTGAGTCCGAACTTCCCAAAGCCCCTTCGAAATCCGATCGCCCACGGCCGTCCACAGCCCTCGTAGCGCTTCTGCGGGTTCTGCTGGCCGCCAAGTGCGAACAGCACAAGGTGGCCCCCCGTCTGGTGGCTTCTTCGGACGATCTGGACCTGATTGCGCTTGGTGAAACCGATGTCGGCGCGCTGAAGGGCTGGCGTCGCGAACTTTTCGGTCTGGATGCCCAGGCGCTGGTCCGTGGCGAAATCGCGCTGGCCGTCGTGAACGGCCTTGTGGAGCTTCAGCGGGTCGCCGAACCGGCCTCGTAAGAACCGCCTTCGACGTGGCGGGGAGTTTCTGGTAAGAAACGTCCCGAAGATGTTCCGGGTCCGGTGGTCCGGGATTGAAAATCAACAGGATATCGGGCCGGTTCAGGCACCGAAGCGGGACAGGGAAACGAACATATGGAGTGGACGGACGAGACGATCGCCAGACTTCGCGATCTGTGGAGTCAGGGACTTTCGACCGCCGAAATCGGCCGCCAGCTCTCCATCACCAAAAATGCCGTCGTCGGCAAGGCGCACCGTCTGGGCCTGCCGCCGCGTCCGTCTCCCATCCGCAACCGCAAGGTCAAGGACGGCGAAACGGGTACGACGGAAGCCACCCCCCGTCGTAAAAGCCCCTCTCGCGCCAAGGCTGCCGAACCTGCGGCAGCGGACCTGTTTACGGACAAGGATGCAGCTCCCGTTAAGGTGTCTGCAGGCGTTGCGGAGAAGGTGGCAGAAAAGCCTGCTGCTCCGGTCCGCAAAGCACCGTCTGTTGCCCCGGAAGCCGCGAAGCCGACGCCCCAGCCGGCCGCTGCCTCACGTCCCCTCCCGGCGGCCGCCAAGGAACCCGTCGCAGCCCGTCGGGAGCCTGCTGCAGCTCCCAAGCCGGAACCCCGCGTCGCGCCTGCACCGCGCCCGGCCATGCCGCCCCGGTTTTCGACCGCTGGCATCGACCGCCCGACCCGCCGTGGCCCGTCCTGCTGCTGGCCCATCGGCGATCCTGGCACACCGGGTTTTCATTTCTGCGGCGCGACACCGCTTCCCGGAAAGCCCTACTGCGCTGAGCATGCAGCTATTGCGTATGTAAAGATCCGCGACCGTCGCGATTAAAAGGCGCACTAGCCCGAAAAAGCCGCCCTCCTATTGGAGAGGCGGCTTTTTTTACGCCGGTGCTTCTGCACGGGCATCATCCATTGATGGTGGGGAGTTTTGCAGATGGCTTTCGCCAAGATGATCCCCCTCCCGCTTGCGGAAGTGATCCACGACAGCCATGTGCTACGGTCTGGGATGATGGGGGATCTGAGACTGCTCGAACTGCCAAGTCTCTGAAAAGAAGGAAAAATGGTGCTGCTGGACAGGATTGAACTGTCGACCTCTCCCTTACCAAGGGAGTGCTCTACCACTGAGCTACAGCAGCATACCGTTGCCTTGGCGCGCTTCGTAACGGGTCAGCGCGCCAAGCGCAAGCCTTAATCGTCCCGATGGACCTTTTCCATGCGCTCGTGGCGTTCCTGCGCGTCGATGGACAGGGTCGCGATCGGGCGCGCTTCAAGGCGTTTCAGGCCGATCGGCTCTCCCGTCTCTTCGCAGAAACCGTAGCTTCCGTCGTCGATACGTTCGAGGGCCATGTTGATCTTGGTGATCAGCTTGCGCGCACGGTCACGGGTACGGAGCTCAAAGGCCCGGTCCGTTTCGACGCTGGCACGGTCGGTGATGTCTGATTCATGAATTCCGCCTTCCGAGAGACTCGCAAGGGTTCCGTCCGCCTCTTTCAGCAGATCCAGACGCCAGCGCAGAAGCTTCTGCCTGAAGTACTCGACCTGAAGCGGGTTCATGAACTCTTCATTGTCGGAGGGTCTATAATCCGGCGGCAGCGTAATCATGCGCATCCAATCCCTGGCTGATCTGCCAACGTCCGCTTCCAACAGCCGCAGGCGATAACGCGCGGCTTATAGCCACCCCAGCCGCATCCGCCAACCCCGAACATGCTTTGCCCGTTTGTCGGAAAGCGCGGAAATCTGCGTCTCTGTTAGGGGTTTCTTTACCCTGTACGCCCATCCTCAACACCTGAGACCCCCAGACCTGTCTTGCAGGCATCAGGATACACCCCGCCGCCCATGCGCTTTTTCACGCAATCTCCGTTCCCCCTCCGGACCCTGACGCGGCGACTGACTGCGTTTGTCTGTGTCGGACTGCTCCTCCTGCCAGGCTTTACCCTGGCTGCCAGCGTTCGCATCAAGGACATTACGGACATGGAAGGTGTCCGGAGCAACCAGCTGATCGGATATGGTCTGGTGGTGGGTCTGAACGGGACGGGCGACCGACTGACCAATACGATTTTCACCCGCGAAACGCTGATTTCCATGCTGAACCGTCTGGGTGTGAACATCCGCGATCAGGAAACACAGCTCCAGACGCATGATGTGGCCGCTGTCATGGTGACGGCTGACCTTCCAGCGTTCGTTCATGGGGGCAACCGCATCGATGTGACGGTCTCGGCTGCGGGTGACGCGTCTTCCCTGACAGGCGGAACGCTTCTCGTAACGCCGCTGATGGCCGCTGACGGTGAGGTCTATGCCGTTGCTCAGGGGTCTCTGGCGACCAATGCCTTTTCGGCCCGTGGTGCAGCTGCGTCCATTACCCGCAACGTGCCGACCAGCGGGCATATCGCCAATGGCGGTATCGTCGAACGGGAAGTCCCTTTCGACCTCAGCCATCGTTCGAACCTGCATCTGAGTCTGCGTAACCCCGATTTCACGACGGCGAGTCGGATTGCGGCCATCATCAACCGGACCTTCGGGCCGATTGCGATCGTTCAGGATCCACGGACAGTCCTGCTGGATCTGAGCAATCATGATCCTGTCTCCACGCTCTCCCGAATCGGAGACCTTCTGGTCACTCCGGATACGCCGGCCAAGGTGGTCGTAGACGAAGCCAGTGGCACCATCATCATGGGGGCAGATGTCCGGATCAGTACGGTTGCCGTGGCGCAGGGCAACCTGACCGTTCAGGTGACGGAGACGCCCCAGGTTTCCCAGCCTGGGCCATTCTCCGGCGGTCAGACGGCCGTCGTGCCCCGCACAAACGTCAAGGTGGACACGGGCAAGACCCATCATCTTGCGGTCGTTCCCGGGGGCACCACGCTCCGGGAGCTCGTTTCAGGGCTGAATGCGCTGGGAGTAGGGCCAAGAGACATGATCAGCATTCTGCAGGCCATCAAGGCCGATGGCGCCCTGCAGGCAGAACTGGAGATGCGTTGATGACAGTATCCTCGACCACCGCCACGGTATCGCAGGGATTGCCACTGCACGGGCAGAAGGCAGATCCGGCCAAGACCCTGAAGTCGGCTCAGAGTTTCGAGTCGATGGCCATCAACCAGATGCTTCAGCCCATGTTCGCGACCGATGACAACAGCGAGAATATGTTCAGCGGTGGAGCAGGGGAAAAGCAGTTCCGGCCCATGCTGGTGGAACAGATCGCCAAGCAGATGGAAAATAACGGTGGAATAGGCCTGACGGACGCGATTGACCGTCAGATGCTGGCCATGCAGGAGCAGAAATGAGCGCTTCCATTATTCCGGCCATGCAGCGGCTGATTGCCATTCTCGAAGCGGAAAACTCTGCACTGGAAGAGGCGCGGATTCCGGACGCTCTGGCTCTTCTTCCGGAAAAGCAGGATGCAGCCAGAACGCTGGAGCAGGAAGTTTCCGCGGCCAATGACCGCAGGGAGAATCTTTGTCCGTGCTGCCCGGAGGACGATGAGGCTGTGGCGCGGGAAGACTCGCCGGCTTTGCCCTATCGCGATCTGCTGGAACAGATGACGGAACTGGGCAATCGCAATGGCGAGCTTCTGCAAAGGGCCATTACAGCCCAGAAGCGCGTCATCGAACTGCTGACATCCACGCCGATGACGGCTCAGCCGCAGAATTACGGCAATCAGGGCGGCTATGCCCCTGTGACTGACAGGCCGGCCCTGTTTGTCAGCAAGGTCTGAGTTGCAGGGTCAGTCTTCGGCGAGAACCTGATGACTGACCTTGACCCTTCCGACGCGTCGGCGATCCATCTCCAGAACCTCGAACAGCCAGCCCCCGAACGCCACCTTGTCTCCCCGGGCCGGAACGCGCCGCAGAAGCGCCAGCATCACGCCGCCAAGGGTATGATACCCGCCGGCGCCTGGCAGTTCCGGCAGGTCGAGACGGGAGCGCAGTTCGTCCGCCGGCATGAAGCCATCGAAAATATATTCATCTTCACCTTCGGCCGCCTGCAGTTCTGAAGACGAGGATTCGGTCTTTTCCTCGCCGACAATGGCTTCGAAAACGTCTGAGGGCGTCACGATGCCCTCGAAGGAGCCGTATTCGTCCAGGACGAAGGTGATGCCAAGATTGACGCCGCGCATGCGCTCGATCATGTCCTGGGCGCTGAGGCTGTCCGGGATGACCGGCGGCTCACGCAGGACGGCATCGACGGAAACCGGAAGCTTCAGGAGCAGCCGGTCCATGATGTCCTTGGCCAGAATGACACCGACGGGATGATCGACGTCTCCCTCACAGACGACAATCCGGGCGTAAGAAGACTGGCGTAGTTTGCGGACCAGCGTTTCCTGATCCGCATGTCTGTCGATCCAGAAAAGCTCGTTGCGGGGGGTCATGATGGCGCGAACAGGGCGGTCTGCCAGACGCAGAAGACGTTCGATCATGGCCTGTTCGTCGGTTTCGAGAACGCCTGCGCGGGCACCTTCGGCCAGAACGGCTTTCAGTTCCTCTTCCGTCACCGCTGCGCGTGTCAGAGGGCCGACACGGAGCAGGCGGAGCACCAGCGAAGAGGTGCCGCTGAGCAGCCAGACAATCGGCTGGGCGATCCGGGCCACGCCGACCAGCAGCCATGCCAGCCGTGAAGCAATGGCTTCTGGCTGCTGCAAGGCGATCTGTTTGGGAATGAGTTCACCGAAAACCAGCATGGCGAAGGTGATCATCGCCACGACCAGCACGATCGAGACTTCGCTCGCAATCGGACGGAGCGAGGGAATATTGGCGATCCATGCCGTGACGGTACTTTCCATCTGGCTGCCGCCAAACGTACCTTCAAGGATGGAAACCAGCGTCATGCCCACCTGAACGGTCGGCAGGAAGCTGTGCGGATCTTCTGCCAGCCGGATTGCGGTCGTGGCCCCCCGGACTCCCTGCTTGGCCAGCACGTCCAGCCGTGGCCGCTTTGCCGAGATGAGTGCCATTTCTCCCATGGCAAACACGGCATTGAGGAAAATGAGCAGACAGATAACGAGGATAGGGGTCAGCATGATCCGGCCAGAATAATGAAGACACAATCATAACAGGACGACTGGCGGATGCCATGCCCTTGATTGTGCCCCCGCAGAGGAAAGACTTTCCCCATAAAAAAACCGGCTCGCGAAGAGCCGGTTTTCTGTTTCGTCTCCTGGGAGGAAACGGGTACTCAGTCTGCTGCGTCAGCCACATCCGAAACCGTGTTGGCCGGACGGCCATTCACGCGGACGCGCGGACCGCGGGCCGGCTTGGCGCCCGTGGAGATCCGCTCCATCTGCTGCTGGACCTGCTCCTCATAGCCGTATTCGGCCGGGCGCTGGTTGGCGAGCGAGATTTCCGGGACCATCGGCTTTTCGGTTTCCGGTCCGAACAGAGCCACCTTGGCGATATGCCAGGGACGCGCGACGGCATCCATGACGGCCGTGGACTCGTAGCCGGAATGCACCATGCAATCGGCGCATTTCTCGTAAGCGCCGGTGCCGTACTGCTCCCAGGCCGTATCGTCCATCAGCTCCTTGAAGGTCTTGGCATAACCTTCGCCGAGCAGATAGCACGGACGCTGCCAGCCGAAGACCGTGCGAAGCGGCTTGCCCCACGGCGTGCAGTGATAGTTCTCGTTGCCGGCCAGGAAGTTCAGGAACAGCGGAGACTGCGTGAAGCGCCACTTCTTGCCCTTGCCGAGGCGGAAGATGTCGCGGAACAGCTGCTTCGTCTTCTGGCGGTTCAGGAAGTGTGCCTGGTCCGGTGCGCGCTCATAGGCATAGCCCGGAGCGGTCATGATGCCGTCCACGCCCATGGCCATGACTTCGTCGAAGAAGGCCGCAACGCGTTCCGGAACTGCGCCGTCGAACAGGGTGCAGTTGATGGAGACGCGGAAACCACGGGACTTCGCAAGACGGATCGCGGCGGTCGCACGCTCGAAAACGCCTTCCTGACAGACGGAGGCGTCATGCATGAGCTGGTCGCCATCCAGATGCACGTCCCAGGAGAAGAACGGGGAGGGCTCGTAATCGTCGAGCTTCTTCTCAAGCAGCAGGCCGTTCGTGCACAGGTAGACGTATTTTTTCCGCCCGATCAAACCTTTGACGATCTGGGGCATTTCCTTGTGCAGGAGAGGCTCACCACCGGCGATGGCGATGACGGGGGCACCGGCTTCCGTGTCGGCATCCAGGCATTCCTGAAGGCTGAGACGCTGGTTCAGGATCTGCGCAGGGTAGTCGATCTTGCCACAGCCGGCGCACGCCAGGTTGCAGCGGAACAGCGGTTCGAGCATCAGGACCAGCGGATAGCGCTTGCGGCCCGTGAGGTGCTGCTTGACAACGTACCGTCCGACTCGGACAGCCTGCATCAAAGGAACGGCCATTATAATCCTCTGGTTCTAGCCTCCGGAAGGTGCGTCCATAGGGCGCCCGGGGCCTTGCACATCGTGGATGGCCCGTGGCTGTCTTCCCTGTCCCGGCTCCGGAAAGTCGGGAAACATGAAGGACCATCGAGCATTAGATTGACTGCCTATAGACCCATTGTCGTGTTCGCCTCAATGTCAGGCTGCATAATTCGCATCAGGGCTGTGGCTAATCGAGCACAGATCGATCTATGGATGCCAGAACTTGTTACAGGGAACTTGATACAGTGTGTCATGAACCTGATCTCTACGCACGGAACTGTCTACAGGACGAAAGCACGATCATGATTTGCCGTTTTTCCCCGAAAGTGACCCTGTCCCTTCTGTCCGCCTGCCTCCTGACGGGGCCTGTCGCCATGACGGCGCTTTCCCCGGCCGCCCTGGCCCAGACGGCCGGCGCAGCCTCCCCGGCTGATGCGGCATCTGCGGTAACGCCGATTTCGGCCCTGTATGACGCCCTGAAAGCGGCCCAGAAGACGGGAAAGACCGCCCAGCAGCGCGCGACGATGATCGCGCCGGCCGTGGATCGTGCCTTTGACCTCGAAGCGATTCTCCGTCGCTCGGTCGGCGTGCGCTACAACAGCCTGAGCCCTTCAGACCGGACCCGTCTGCTGGGATCTTTCCGCCAGTTCACGATTGCCCGCTACGCCTCTTCGTTCAAACCCGAAGCCCAGGCTGCCTTCACGGTCAACCCGCAGACGCGCCCCAACCCGACCGGCGGTCTGATTGTCGATACGACGATCGGCGGCACGGATGGGGGTGATGTCACGCCGATCGACTACATCATGACGAATGGTACCTCCGGTTGGCGGATCACCGACGTCCTGCTCAACGCCCATATCAGCCAGGTCGCCGCCCAGCGCGCCGATTTCGGCGGGGCTCTGAGTCAGGGTGGTGCCAGCGGTCTGGCTGATCATCTGGACAGCAAGACTGCCCATTTCCTGCATGACTGAGTCCGCCCCCGCGACGGCACCCTTTCCCAAAAACGTTCGGGAAGGCTAGAAGACCGTCGTGCCCTTACCTCTTACGATCGCGGCCGGTTTCTGCGCCCTTGTTTCCGCCGCCGGCAACCTGCAGGCGCTGGCGGGCGCAACCCTGCTCGCACGGTTCCGCCGGACGGAGCGCAGAGCGGACGATGCCCTGCGCCTGTCGGACCGGACCTGGCCGTCAGTCACGGTTCTCAAGCCGCTGCATGGCAATGAGCCGTTGCTGGAGGATGCGCTGGAAAGCGTGTTCACGCAGGACTATCCGGATTTCCAAATCGTCTTCGGCGTTCAGGACAGGGAAGATACCGCCCTGGCCGTCATTGAGCGCCTTCGGGCGCGTCATCCGCGGATTCCGGTCAGTGTGGTGATCAACCCGCAGGAACACGGTCCGAACCGCAAGGTCGGCAATCTGATGAACATGTACGGCCAAGCCCGTCATGACATTATCGTGATTTCCGACTCCGATATTCACGCCAGTCCCAACTATCTGCGTCACGTCGTGACGAGTCTGGAAGAGCAGGGGACGGGCCTGGTTACGACATTGTATGCAGGTCGTCCGGCCGCAGGGACGATCGTGCAGCAGCTCGGCGCCTGTCAGATCAATCATAACTTCCTGCCCGGCGTTATGATGTCCCGTTTTCTGGGACGTCAGGACTGTCTCGGGGCCACGATGGCCCTGCGGCGTCAGACCCTTGAGGAGATCGGCGGCCTTGAGGCGCTGGTCGATCACGTGGCCGATGATGCCGAACTGGGCCAGCTTATCCGGGCGCGGGGTGAGAACATCACCATTGCGCCCACTTTGACCCATACCACTGTGGGCGAGCACTCCATCAGCGACCTGCTGGCCCATGAACTGCGCTGGGGACGGACCGTCAAGAACGTCGCGCCTGTCGGCTACGGACTGTCCGCCATCCAGCTTCCCCTGTTCTGGGCCGTGACGGCTGTCCTGTTCCGTCCGAACGCCTGGTGGACATGGTTCATGCTGCTTCTGACATGGCTGGTGCGCGCCATCGGAAGCCGCATCATGGACCGTGCCACCGAGTGCCCGCTCCCGGCCGCAATCCCGCTTCTGGTCGTCCGTGACTGGCTGTCTGCTGCCATTATGGTGGGCAGTGCGCGCGGATCACGCGTTGCATGGCGGGGCAGAACGGTCCATATCGCCCGAAGAAAACGTAATTCCGCGTCCTGCGCCCCCTCGCTCCAGGCCGGCGCCACCCACAGGAGTGTCCGATCATGATGAGAACCCTTTTTCTCCAGCCTCCTTCCTTCGACGGCTTCGATGGTGGCGCTGGCTCCCGCTACCAGGCGAAGCGTGAGATCAAGTCCTTCTGGTATCCGACATGGCTGGCGCAGCCTGCCGCGCTCGTGCCCGGATCGCGCCTGATCGATGCTCCTCCGGCCAAGATGGGCATGGATCCCATTCTCGAAGACGTGAAGAACCGTGACCTCGTCGTCATGCACACCTCCACGCCGTCTTTCGCATCCGACGTCCGCGTCGCCCAGATGCTCAAGGATGCGAACCCCAAGCTGATGATCGGCATGGTGGGCGCGAAGGTTGCCGTCCAGCCGATGGAGAGCATGGAGAAGGGCGGCCCGATCGACTTCGTGGCCCGCAACGAATTCGACTTCACCATCAAGGAAATTGCCGAAGGCAAGCCGCTCGCAGAAGTGGACGGCATCACCTGGCGCAATGAGAAGGGTGAGATCATCGCGAACAAGGATCGCGCGATGATCGAGGACATGGACAGTCTGCCGTTCGTGACCGAGGTCTACAAGCGCGACCTCAACATTAACGACTACTTCATCGGCTACCTGAAGCACCCGTATATCTCGATCTATACGGGCCGTGGCTGCAAGTCGCGCTGCACGTTCTGCCTGTGGCCGCAGACGGTTGGCGGCCATCGCTACCGCACCCGCAGCCCCGAGCATGTGGCTGCCGAAGTGCGTCTGGCCAAGCAGTACTTCCCCGAAGTGCAGGAATTCATGTTCGATGATGACACCTTCACGGACGACCTGCCGCGCGCCGAAGCCATTGCCCGCGAAATGGGCAAGCTCGGTGTCACCTGGTCCTGCAACGCCAAGGCGAATGTGCCTTACGAGACCCTGAAGGTTCTCAAGGAAAACGGTCTGCGCCTGCTGCTGGTCGGCTATGAGAGCGGTAACCAGCAGATCCTCCACAACATCAAGAAGGGCATGCGCGTCGAGACCGCCAAGGAATTCACGCGCAACTGCCACAAGCTGGGCATCAAGATCCACGGGACCTTCATCGTCGGCCTGCCGGGCGAGACGAAAGAGACCATCCAGGAGACGATCGAGTTCGCCAAGGAAATCAACCCGCACACCCTGCAGGTTTCCCTGGCCGCGCCGTATCCGGGCACATTCCTGCACAAGCAGGCGACGGAAAACGGCTGGCTGAACGAGGCGGAAGCCGAGCTGATCGATGAGAGCGGCGTCCAGATCGCGCCGCTGCATTATCCGCACCTGTCGCACACGGAAATCTTCGAAAGCGTCGAGGAATTCTATCGCAAATTCTACTTCCGCGGATCCAAGATCGCCTCGATCGTCAACGAGATGGTCCGCAGCCCGCAGATGATGAAGCGCCGTCTGCGCGAGGGCGTGGAATTCTTCCAGTTCCTCAAGGACCGTCACGCCGCCTGAACGGTGCGCGCCTGACCGGACGTTACCCAGGGGTCATGGCATCTGTGTCATGGCCCCTTTTTCGTGAGACCAGCCATGACATCCAGCCCCCTTCGCCGCGCCATCGTATCCGCCGACGATTTCGGCATGAGCCTCGAAGTCAACGAGGCCATCGAACAGGCCCATCGCAACGGCATCCTGTCCACGACCAGCCTGATGGTAGCCGGCGATGCCGCCGAAGATGCCATCCGGCGGGCAAAGACCATGCCGGATCTGAAGGTTGGGCTGCATGTCGTGGCGATCGAGGGCAAGTCCGTCCTTGATCTCCCTGCCATCACGGATGAGCAGGGCTGGTTCGGCCGCAACCAGCTGCGTCTGGGTGTCGAGTATTTCTTCTGTCCGGTCGCGCGCCATGCCCTGCGCCGCGAGATCGAGGCACAGTTCCGGGCCTTTGCCGCGACCGGGCTGACGCTCGATCATGCGAATGCCCACAAACACATGCATCTGCATCCGACCGTGGGGCGCTTACTGATCGAGTCCGGTCTGGAGAATGGATTGCAGGCTGTCCGCTCACCATTTGAGCCGCCGGGGCCTGTCGAAGCCAACGACACGCTGGGAGACCGTGCCCTGCGTCACTGGATCAGCGTCCTGCGCCACCAGATCCGCAAGGCCGGCCTGAAAACCAATGACTGGTGTTTCGGTCTGCGCTGGTCCGGCCATATGACGCCGGACCATATCCGCGGCCTCATTCCGCGCCTGCCGACTGGCACGAGCGAAATCTATTTCCACCCCGCCACGGCCCAGAATGCCATGATGAAGCGCTTCATGCCGGGCTATGAGCAGGAAAGCGAACTCGCCGCCCTTCTGGACCCGGCTGTCCGGGCATCATTCGACCGGTATGGCGTCACCCGCATCGGGTGGGCCGATCTGTAAGACCGGCCCTGACTGACGGGGCAGGGCGAGGCTCAGGCCGTCAGCGTGAATGCCTCGGTCGGGCGTGCGCCGTAACGGGTGATGATTTCACCGGCGGCCTGGTTGCCCAGTTTCGCGCAGGTCACGAGGTCATGTTTCTTGCTCAGACCGGCGAGGAAGCCCGCAGCGAAGGCATCACCAGCGCCCGTGGTGTCCACGACCTTCACTTCGGTCGTCGGCACGTCATGGCGCTCTCCGTCGCCGATCACGACCGCACCCTTCTCGCCACGCGTAATGACGGCCAGCTTTGTCTCGGCGGAGACCTGCGTGACGGCTTCTTCGAAATCCGTGACTTCGTACAGCGCCAGAAGCTCGGCCTCGTTGGCGAACAGGATGTCCACATGACCGGCCACGAGTTCGTGGAAAGCCGCGCGGTGACGTTCCACGCAGAACGTGTCGGACAGCGTCAGGGCGACCTGACGGTTGGCCTTGCGGGCCAGACGGGCAGCGTGTTCGAAGGCTTCCTGGGCCTGCGGCTTGTCGTACAGGTAGCCTTCCAGATAGGTGATCGCCGCATCGGCCACGACGGATTCATGTACGTCCTCGGGGGTGAACTCCGTGCAGGCGCCGAGATAGGTGAACATCGTGCGCTGGCCTTCCGGCGTGACCAGAACGATGCAGCGTGCGGTCGGGGTGCCATCGGCGGCCGGCAGCGGCTCGGATGGGAAGGTGATGCCCTGCTCGCGGATGTCGCGCGTGAAGTGGTCGCCGGCTTCGTCAGCCGTCACCTTGCCGAGATACGCAACCTTTGCGCCCATGCGGGCCGCCACGACGGCCGTGTTCGCGCCGGAACCACCACCGGTCACGTTTTCGATATCGACGCGGCTTTCGATGGCATGCGCCGTAGGAGCGTCAATCAGGGTCATGCTCCCGGCAGCGGCGCCAAGCCCGTCGATCAGATCCTGGCCCACAGGGGCGAGGACGTCGACGATGGCATTGCCGATACACAGAAGGTCATGCTGGGGTGCAGACATTGGAACTCCGGTCAGGTCGCTGAAAACTTCGGAAAAAAACATCTAACGGGCAGACTGCGCCATTAAATCAACACGATCATAGGTCCCCTCTGGGTTCACGCCAACTCCCGGTCCGCCCGGCGCCGTTTTCATGTGTGGCCATTCGTCACATTTATGGAAATGCGCGTCTTGTCCCGCCGGGTGGTGAGCGTGTAGCGTTGTCGAAAGGCCCGCCCTGACTGTTCCGCCCTCGCGATGGAACATCCGGGAGACGTCCTAGACAGAGAGTGTTCTTTTCCAGATCCGCAGCGGGGTTTCCTTGTTCAGAAGACGCAAACCGGAAGATGACTCCAAACCTGCAGAGAACAGCAAGCTCGCAGGACAGCCCATTTTCCCCAACCGGCCGGACGCTCCCAGCCAGACGGCTCCCGCGTCAGGATCCGGATCGCCTACCAGTCCCCAGCAGCCCAACCAGCAGAAGGACCCCGCTCCCATGGGTCGTACCCCTTTCCCGGCACCGCCGTCCCCCAACTCTCCGACGGGCGCGATGCCGGCAGGGGCTCCGCGCCCCGGTGCGGCCGCTGTTCCGGGCGCACCGCGCCAGACCGGTCCGGAGCGCCGCACGCTCGTCGTGGGCCGCGGCATCAGCGTTCAGGGTTCGGTGCAGGACGCCGAGCGCCTCGTGGTCGAGGGGACCGTCGAGTCCAGCATGATCCAGGCCAGCGAGCTTCAGGTTACGCATGGCGGCGTCTTCCGCGGTGGTGTTGAAGTCGAGGACGCGGAACTGGCCGGCACGATTGACGGGACCCTGACCGTCAATGGCAGCCTGACGATCCGCTCCACCGGCCGTCTGATCGGCAAGGTGAAGTGCCGTCGCCTGCAGGTGGAGGACGGTGGCCAGATCACCGGTCAGCTCGAAATGATCACGGATGGTGCGCCCGCACGCCCGACTGCCAGCGAAGCCGCCAAGGCCGAGCCGGCTGCTGGTGAAGGCTCCAGCGAAGCACCCTGATCTGTTTTCCCGGCCCAGCAGGAAAGCCCGTTCCCGTGTCGGGGCGGGCTTTTTTGTGTCCGGGTCCTTTCCGCCGGCGGCAGAACATTGCACAGGGCCGCCCAGACAGGAGAAATTCCATGAAATTCCGTCTGCTCCCCGCAGTTGCCGCAGCCCTGCTGTGCGGCCCGTTCGCCGCTTCCGCGCAGGGTCTTTTCGGTCAGGCTCTGACAGGCCAGACCACCCATGACATGCCGGCCACCTGCGATAATGCCCGTTTTCTTGCGGATCAGCAGGGTCTTGAGCAGTCCGGCCCCACTCGCATCGATCTTCCCGAGCATCTGTGCGGGCAGGTTCTCGCCATTTCCCCAAAAGCCAAACGGACCCGCAGCGGCTGGCATGGCTATTTCTATGTGTCGGTCGGGCAGGGCGTTTCCATCCGGATCGTCTCCGATCTGGACCAGATGAACGCTCCCCAATGGCCCTGGGTCAACAAGGGCGATCAGGTCGAGGTGCAGGGCCGGTACTATTACGACAGCCTGCGTCGTCAGGGCGTGGACTGGACCCATCACGGTACGAGCCGCAAATGGCGCTGGCCCGGCTATGTGGTCGTGAACGGCACCCGGTACCAGTAACGAAAAAGGCCCGGCGAGACGCTGTCTCTCCGGACCTTTCCGTTTGAAGCCGGGCTTCAGCTGGTCGCTTCGTCTTTCTTCGAAGCGCCATCTTCGCCCTTGGTGCTGTCCCGGCCTTCGATGATGTCGAAGTCGAGCGCACCGTTCTTCATGCCGATCTTCACGGCGCCACCCTGAGCCAGCCGTCCGAAGAGCAGCTCTTCCGCCAGGGGCTTCTTGATGTGCTCCTGAATGACACGCCCCAGAGGACGCGCGCCATACAGGCGGTCATATCCGCGCTCGGCCAGCCATTCCTTCGCGCTCGAGGAGATCTCGATCGTGACGTGACGGTCGGCCAGCTGGGCCTCAAGCTGCAGTACGAACTTCTCGACCACACGGCCCACCGTTTCCGGCGTGAGGTTGGCGAACGGAATGATCGCATCCAGACGGTTGCGGAATTCCGGCGTGAACAGGCGCTTGATTGCCTCCTCATCCTCACCGCTCCGCACGGTGCGACCGAATCCGATCGTCTCCTTGGACAGGTCCGCCGCACCCGCATTCGTCGTCATGATCAGGATCACGTTGCGGAAATCAACGACCTTGCCGTTGTGATCCGTCAGGCGACCATGGTCCATGACCTGAAGCAGGACGTTGAACAGGTCCGGATGGGCCTTCTCGATTTCATCCAGCAGCAGGACTGCATGTGGATGCTGGTCGATGGCATCCGTCAGCAGGCCACCCTGATCGAAGCCGACATAACCCGGAGGCGCACCGATCAGACGTGAGATCGAATGACGCTCCATATATTCGGACATGTCGAAGCGGATCAGCTCAATCCCAAGCGAGTTGGCAAGCTGCTTGGCCACTTCCGTCTTGCCGACGCCCGTGGGGCCGGAGAACAGATAGTTGCCGATCGGCTTTTCCGCATCGCGCAGTCCGGCGCGGGACAGCTTGATCGCCGCGGCCAGCGCGTCGATCGCCTTGTCCTGCCCGAAGACCATGTTGCGCAGATCCCGCTCCAGATGGCGCAGAGTCTCGCGGTCATCAGCCGAGACGCTCTTGGGCGGGATGCGGGCGATCTTGGCGATGGCCTCTTCCACGTCCTTCAGCGTCACCGTCTTGCGGCGCTTGTTCTCGGGCACGAGCATCCGCGCGGCACCGACTTCGTCGATCACATCGATCGCCTTGTCCGGCAGCTTGCGGTCATGGACATACTTGGCTGCCAGTTCGACCGCACCACGCAGGGCCTCGTCGGTGTAGCGGACCTTGTGATGCTTCTCGTAGCTGCCCTTCAGGCCGCGCAGGATCTTGACCGCATCCTCGATTGAAGGCTCCGGCACGTCGATCTTCTGGAACCGGCGGACAAGCGCCCGATCCTTCTCGAAATGCTGGCGGAATTCCTTGTAGGTCGTGGATCCAATGCAGCGCAGCGTTCCCGCGGCAAGCGCAGGCTTGAGCAGGTTGGACGCATCCATCGCCCCACCCGACGTCGCACCGGCACCAATCACGGTATGGATCTCGTCGATGAACAGGATGGCGCCAGGGGTCTGGTCCATTTCCGTCACGACGGCCTTCAGCCGCTCTTCGAAATCGCCGCGATACCGTGTGCCAGCCAGAAGCGAGCCCATGTCGAGTGAATAGATCGTGCTGTTCAGCAGCACTTCCGGCACGTCGCCTTCCACGATCCGCTTGGCCAGACCTTCGGCAATGGCCGTCTTGCCCACGCCCGGATCACCCACATAGAGCGGGTTGTTCTTGGTGCGGCGGCACAGGATCTGGATCGTGCGTTCGATTTCCTGATCGCGGCCGATGAGCGGATCGATCCGCCCTTCACGCGCACGCTCGTTCAGATCGACGCAGTAAGTCGCCAGTGCGCCTTCTTTGGCACTTTCCTTGCGTTCCTCACGCTCGGACGTGTCCTTGGAAGCCGCGGCCGGACGCCGGCCTGCGCCACGGTCCGGAGCCTTGGCAATGCCGTGGGAGATGAAATTGACCGCGTCGAGTCGCGTCATGTCCTGCAACTGCAGGAAATAGACGGCATGGCTCTCGCGTTCGGCGAACAGGGCCACCAAGACGTTCGCACCCGTGACTTCGTCGCGACCCGTGCTCTGGACGTGGATCGCCGCACGCTGGATCACGCGCTGGAAGGCCGCGGTCGGCTTGGGTTCTGTCGGGCGTTCTGCCGCCAGTCCCGCCAGGTCCTTGTCCAGGAAATCTGTCAGGTCGGAGCGCAGCTTGTCGAGGTCGATGCCGCAGGCCCGGAAGACCGTCAGGGCATCGTCGTCCTCTGTCAGCGCGAGCAGAAGATGTTCGAGGGTTGCATATTCGTGACGCCGGTCACCTGCGAATGTCAGGGCGCGGTGGAGCGTCTGTTCGAGCGTACGGGACAGCATGTGATGGCGCTCCTCTCGACCTCTCGTAGGAAAGGTATCTTGTCGCGGAGTAACGTGTAACGCCAGCCAGAAACGCAGATGGAAACAAGAAAATATCCTGCGTCCGCGCTTTTCTGTCTGTCAGACGGATCAGTCTTTCTCGATCGTGCACTGAAGGGGGTGCTGGTTCTGGCGCGCCAGGTCCATCACCTGTGTCACCTTGCTCTCGGCCACTTCATACGTGAACACACCGCAGATTCCGACGCCACGCTGATGGACCTGAAGCATGATGGACGTCGCCTCATCGCGCGTCTTGGCAAAGAAACGCTCCAGGACATGCACCACGAACTCCATCGGCGTGTAATCGTCATTGAGCATCAGGACCTTGTACATGGAAGGCTTGCGCGTCCGGGTTCGCGGCCGCACCACCACCCCGATGTCAAGGTCCTGATCCCCGTCTCCGTTCCCAGGTCCGTTCCCGGGCCCATGGGGCGGAATGGAGTCGGGAGACTCCGGCCCCATGCGGGATGCGAGCCGCGGGAATGCGGCACGGGGAAGGCCATTCGGACAGGGGGGAAGATCATAAGAAGACATGACCGGTATGATATGGTGCGAATTTCGGTCTTGAGAAGGGCCGCACGCCTCTGAAATGAGGTTTTTATGCGCCTTCTGCCATGATGCTGCCGCGTTTGCCGTCTGCTTACGAAAAATTAAGGAAAGTCCTTCAAAGCTGGTGGACGGGGAGTTTTCAATGCGCCTAGAGTATCTGCAATGCAGGTGGCTTTAGAGCCCGAAACCCTTCCCGCGACGATGTTCCGTTCAGAGGCTGTCAGACAAATGCGTTTCCCGTTCCAGAAAGCTTTTCTGTTGTGCGCCATGACAGCCATGGGTCTGGGATCTGCCAAAGCGCAGTATGCCGGACATATCTCCAGCTATGTGATGGATGCCCGCACGGGCGCGGTTCTCTCGGCAACGGATGCCGAGTTGCAGCGCTATCCGGCCTCCCTGACCAAGCTCATGACCCTGTATCTGACCTTCCGCGCCCTTGAGGCCCATCAGATCACGCTGGACGAGCAGGTTCCGGTCTCCATCCACGCATCCGTTCAGGCGCCTTCCAAGCTCGGGCTCGTGCCGGGGACGCGCCTGACGGTGGAACAGGGTATTCTGGGACTCGTCACCAAATCCGCCAATGACGCCGCCTGCGCCCTTGGCGAGTTTCTCGGTGGAGGGGACGAGGTCCGCTTCGCACAGCTCATGACGCAGCAGGCCCGTGCCCTCGGCATGACCAACACAACCTTCCGCAATGCGTCCGGCCTGCCGGATCCCGATCAGGTCACCACGGCCCATGACCTGGCCCTGCTGTCACAGCATCTGATTTCGGATTTCCCGCAGTATTATCACTATTTCAACGTGCCTTCGTTCTACTTCCATCGCCGCATGGTCCCGAACCATGACCCGATGCTGAAGATCTATGCGGGCGCGGATGGTCTCAAGACCGGCTATACCGATCTTGCAGGCCACAATCTCATCACGTCTGCCCAGCGCGGCAATGTCCGCCTGATCGGTGTGGTCATGGGGGCGCCGAACAATACCCGCCGTTCGATGGAAATGGTGTCGCTGCTCGACAAGGGCTTTGCGGATGAGGGCGTCGCGCCCCAGCCGCTTCTTCACCCTGTGGCACCGTCCGGCGTGTTGATGGCTTCGGCCCGTCGTCGCGGTCATTTCCGTCACTCTGTCCTGCTCGCGTCATCGCGTCCGATGGAAGTGGCCGATGCCCCGACCGCTCCGCGTCGTTATGGGCGGATTTCCCATCATGGCGCGGCCGTCCGGATGGTCAGCGCGCGTCATGTCGTCGCCCACAAAAAGCGTTCCCGGCACAGCTGATGCCGAAAATCTGACCTGCCGCCTTGCGATCCAGCCCGGACAGACGCATTTTGTCCGGGCTTTTTGAAGATTGAAGGATCGGGCAGCAGATATGGACAAGGCACGGGGTATCGTTCTCTACGATCAGGACGATTTCAAACATCTGCATCGCGTCGGTCGTCTGACGGCAGAGGCGCTGGACATGATCACCCCCCATGTTCAGCCTGGCGTCACCACGGAAGAGCTCAACCAGCTCATCCATGACTTCACGATCGCTCATGGCGCCACGCCGGCCCCGCTGAACTATCGCGGCTATCCGAAATCCTGCTGCATCTCGATCAACCACGTCGTGTGCCACGGCATTCCGGGCTCCAAGAAGCTGTCCAACGGAGACATCGTCAATATCGACGTCACCTCCATTCTGGATGGCTGGTATGGCGACAGTTCGCGCATGTATGTCGTGGGCAAGGCGCCCAAGAAGGCCGAGAAGCTGGTCGATGTGACTTATGACGCGATGATGCGCGGCATTGCCCAGGTCCGTCCCGGCAACACGCTTGGCGATATCGGCCATGCCATCCAGGAATATGCAGAGGCCAACCGCTTCTCCATCGTGCGGGACTTCTGTGGTCATGGCATCGGCCGCGATTTCCACTCCGAGCCGAACATCCTGCATTACGGCAGGCCGGGCGAGGGCGTGAAGCTCGTGGAAGGTATGGTCTTCACGATCGAGCCGATGCTGAACATTGGCCGTCCGGACGTGAAGATCCTTGATGATGGCTGGACAGCCGTTACCCGTGACCGCACCCTGTCCGCCCAGTTCGAGCATCAGGTCGGCGTGACGGCCGATGGCTGCGAAATCTTCACCCTGTCCCCCAAAGGCTACACCAAGCCACCCTACGGAGAGACTGCATGAGAGCGTTTCCGCTTCTTCTCGCCACGCTCCTGATCAGCAGCACGACGCTCGCCAATGCCGCGCCTCAGGCGCTCAGCTCCGCCCATGATCCGCTGGCCTTTGGCCCGGATCATGTCAGCGCCGGTGTTCTGGCTTCGGGGCGTCACGGCATGGTGGTCTCGGCCCAGCATCTTGCCTCCGATGCGGGCGCCAAGATTCTGGCGCAGGGTGGGAATGCGGTCGATGCGGCTGTGGCTGTCGGATACGCGCTGGCCGTGGTTTATCCCGCCGCCGGCAATATCGGCGGTGGGGGGTTCATGACCCTGCGCCTGAAGACCGGCCAGACGGTTTTCATTGATTTCCGCGAGCATGCTCCGGGTGCGGCCACGGCCACGATGTATCAGGACGCTTCGGGTAAGGTCATTCCGGGCCTCTCCACCGAGGGCTGGAAGGCCGTTGCCATCCCCGGCACGGTGGCGGGTCTGGACGCCATCCTGCAGAAATGGGGCCGTCTGTCGCGCGCCAAGGTTATGGCGCCTGCCATTGCGCTGGCCCGTGACGGCTTCATTCTGAATCAGGGTGATGCGGATCTCCTGCACACGTCTACGCGCTATTTCCAAAAGGACCCGTATGCCCGGGCGTTCTATCTGCGCCCCGATAGCACGCCGCTTCAGGCCGGTGACCGTCTGGTGCAGAAGGATCTGGCCAACTCCCTCGAACTGGTCGCAAAGGAAGGCCCCAAAGCCTTCTATGAAGGTCCGATCGCAAAGGAAATCGTACGTGCCAGCACGGAAGGCGGCGGTCTGCTTCAGCCTGCCGATTTCACGTCCTATCACATCCGGCATCTCGAACCGATCCGCTGCACCTATCGCGGCTACACGATCGATACCGCCCCGCCGCCGAGCGGTGGTGGCGTTGCGCTGTGCGAGATCCTGAACATCCTGTCCGGCTACGACATGCATGCGCTGGGCCTGCACACGGCGCCGTCCGTGCAGCGTGAAGTTGAGGCCATGCGTCACGCCTATTCGGACCGTCGCGACCTGGGCGATCCGGATTTCGTGCACAATCCCGTCGAGCACCTGATCGACCCGGCCTATGCCTATCAGATCCGTCAGGGCATCCCGACCGATCACGCTCTCGCGTCCAGCACGCTCAGGGCAGGGGAGCCGCTTCCCGCTCCCGTGGCACAAGCAGCACCTGACACGCAGGAAAAGCACGAGACGACGCAGTTCTCCGTGCTCGATCATGATGGCATGGCCGTTTCCGCGACCTATACTCTCAATGGATGGTTCGGTGCGGGTGTGATGGGCGGGCATACCGGCATCTGGATGAATGACGAGATGGACGATTTCTCGTCCAAGCCGGGTGCGCCCAACATGTTCGGCATTGTCGGTTCGGAAGCGAATGCGATTGCGCCGGGTAAGACGCCTTTGTCGTCGATGTCCCCGTCCATCGTCTCGCGTGATGGTAAAACCGTCATGGTGATCGGCAGCCCGGGTGGGTCGCGGATTCCGACCATCACGCTGTCCGTCATTCTGGGTGTGATCGATTACGGGCTGGATATCCGTCAGGCCGTGGATCTGCCGCGAATCCACGAGCAGTGGGAGCCTTCGGCCGTCGAACTGGAACCCGGTGCGCTGTCTGACGAGACCATGCAGACCCTCAAGGCCGAAGGCTATGCCCTGTCGCCGCATCGCCCCTGGGGTGTGGCCGAAGGCATTCTTGCCGATCACCCAAGCCTGTCCGCGGCCAAGACAGGCCTGATCTATGGTGCGGCTGATCCGCGGCACATGGGCGGGGCAGCTGTCGGAGAATAAGACGGGATAATGAGGGCGCACTCTGATGATTGGGGGTTGTCAGACACCCCTCCCTCCGTGTTAGGAGAGCGCCGGGAGGTCGGCTTTGGACGGATACCTTGCCAACCCGGTCAGGTCCGGAAGGAAGCAGCCGCAGTGAGTTTTATCCGGGTTGAATGTCCGGCCTCCTACCTCACACAGATCACCGGACGCTCCGGTTTGTTAAACGCAGCGTCCCGACCGTTCCTTTACGGTCCCATCCTCAGTGCTGAGGGTCAGACAATTCCATGACTGATGAAAACGACGATCTCCCCCTGCCGCCTGAAAGTGGCGGCGGCTTCTTTGGAGACGCGCCAGAGCCGGAAATGTCTACGCCTCCGGCTGCCGAGGCCACGCCCTATCGCGTTCTGGCCCGCAAATACCGTCCGCAGACTTTCGATGACCTGATCGGTCAGGATTCCCTCGTCCGCATCCTGCGCCGCGCTTTCGAGCTCAAGCGTGTGGCGCATGCCTTCATGCTGACCGGCGTGCGGGGCGTGGGCAAGACAACGACCGCCCGCATCATCGCCCGGGCCCTGAACTGTGTCGGTCCGGATGGCAAGGGTGGCCCGACGGCCGATCCCTGCGGCGTCTGCCCCAACTGCACTGCCATCCTCGCTGACCGTCATCCCGACGTTCTGGAAATGGACGCCGCTTCCCGCACCGGCGTGGATGATGTGCGCGAAATCATCGAGGCCACGCGCTTCCGCCCGATGCAGGCGCGGATGAAGGTCTTCATCATCGATGAAGTCCACATGCTTTCGCGTAACGCTTTCAACGCGCTGCTCAAAACGCTTGAAGAGCCGCCCCCGCAGGTCACGTTCATTTTCGCTACGACCGAACTGCGCAAGGTCCCGGTCACGGTCCTGTCGCGCTGCCAGCGTTTCGACCTGCGCCGCGTGCCGCAGTCTCTGCTGGCCGGGCATTTCCACAATATCGCGGTCAAGGAAGGGGCGACCCTTTCCGAAGACGCGCTCGCCCTGATCGCCCGCGCGGCTGATGGCTCCGTGCGTGACGGGCTTTCGCTGCTCGATCAGGCCATCGCCCAGGGGGCCAGCGACGCCGATGCCGTGGCCGACATGCTCGGCCTGGCGGATCGCGGTCTGGTCTTCGATCTGCTGGATGCCCTGATGGCCGGCAAGCCCGCCGACGCGCTGGACCTGACCGATCAGGCCTATGCCCGTGGTGCCGATCTCGGTGTCCTGCTGGCGGATCTGCTGGACCTGCTGCACCTGATTTCGCGCCTCAAGGCCATTCCGTCTCTGCGGGAAGGGCGGGATCTGCCGGAAGCCGAGCGCACGCGCGGTGCGGCTCTGGCCGACCGGCTGTCCAATGCCGTGCTGGGGCGTGCCTGGCAGATCCTGCTCAAGGGCGTGCAGGAAGTCGAAACCGCTCCGGATCGCCGTCAGGCCGCCGAGATGGTGCTGATCCGTCTATGTCATGCCAGCCTGCTGCCCACGCCGGACCGCCTGATCCGCCAGTTGACGGAAGGGGGGCAGGATCTGTCGCTTCCGGCTGGTCCATCCGGCCCGACGGGTGGCGGGTCTTCCGCTGCGCCGTCCGGGGCGGTCAGCGGCATCGCGTCCAGCAGTGTCAGTGAAACCTCTGGTGGCCACGGGCCCCGCGCGCATGTCCGGCTGGTTGCCAATGGGGGCGAGATCGTCGAGCCCGGCATCGGTTACGCCGAGCCTGTTCCGGAACCAGAGCCCGAACCCGAGCTTCCGCCTCCGCCGCGCACATGGCGTGAAATGGTGGCGATGGTGGCGCGTGAGCGCGAACCCGTGCTGCACGGCCTGCTCCGCAACGCCGTTCATCTCGTGCGCTTTTCTCCGCCCGATGTGCAGATCCGCGCCGAAGAGCCGCAGGCCCGCATCGAGCGCCAGCTTCAGAAACTGCTGGACCGCGTCTATCCCGGTCAGTGGCGCGTCAGTGCCTCGACGGCTCCGGGCGAGCCGACGCTGGACGAGCAGGGTGCCGAAGTCGTGGCCCTCAATCAGGCTTCGGTGGAGCAGCACCCGCTGGTGCAGGCCATCCTGAAAACTTTTCCAGGCGCGAAGATCGGGGAAGTGCAGGATCATTCCCTGGATGAATACGGTCTGCCGCCGGAAATCACCGTGCCGCTGACTGATGACGAGCCGCCCGATCTGGAATTCGCGCCCCTGGATGCCGATTTCCTTGATGAAGACGATCTGAACCTGAACCGATAGGACGATACCGATGAAGAACCTTGCCGGACTGATGAAGCAGGCCAGCCAGATGCAGGCCAAGATGGAAGCCGCCCAGAGCAATCTGGCGTCTCTCATTGTCGAAGGCTCTGCCGGTGCGGGTCTGGTGACGGTCAAGCTGACGGGGAAGGGCGAGATGCGTGATCTGAAGATCGACCCGCAGCTGGCCGATCCGAGCGATATTGAAACGCTTCAGGACCTGATCGTTGCCGCCTATACGGATGCCAAGACCCAGGCTGAAGCTGCAAGCTCTGAAGCCATGCGTGACGTAACCGGTGGGCTCGACCTTCCGGCCGGTCTGAAGCTGCCGTTCTGATCCGGCTGACAGGGACTGCACGCCCATGATGGGCCACGGCGACATCGACCAGCTGATCACCATGCTTGCGCGTCTGCCGGGACTGGGGCCACGCTCCGCCCGCCGGGCCGCGCTGGCTCTTCTGCGTCAGCCGGAAAGCCGGATGCTGCCGCTCGCCCATCTGATGGAGCGCGCGGCCACGAGCGTGAAGACCTGCACCCTGTGCGGCAATCTCGATACGGTCGATCCGTGCCATATCTGCACGGATGCAGGGCGTGACCGGGGCCTGATCTGCGTGGTCGAGACCGTGGGCGATCTCTGGGCACTCGAACGCGCAGGCGTCCATCGCGGGGTCTATCAGGTTCTGGGCGGCACCCTGTCCGCGCTGGCCGGGCTTGGGCCGGATGACCTGAACGTCCGCCCGCTGTTCGAGCGGATCGAGGAAGGCGGGGTGAGGGAAGTCATCCTTGCCCTGAGCGCCACCGTTGAAGGCGCAACGACCGCGCACTGGCTTCAGGAGCGTCTGCTACCCACGGGCGTAACCGTTACTCGTGTGGGGCATGGTGTGCCTATGGGCGGCGCGCTGGATGTGCTGGATGACGGCACACTGGCGGCGGCCCTCACGGCCCGCCGGTCTCTCTGACCATGGTTGCGCCTTTCCGGATTTCGCCGCGCGTCCCCCGTGTCGCACTCGTCACGGGAAGCGCGCGCCGTATTGGTGCGGCTCTCGTGGAGATGCTGGCGAAGCAGGGATTCGCGGTCGCCATCCATTGCCGTGACAGCACGGACGAGGCTGAAGCCCTGCTGGAGCGGATCGGCGGCAAAGGCTGTATCCTGCAGGCGGATCTGCAACGCGAAGAGGACGTCGAGGCGCTTCTGCCCCGTGCCAGCGCCGCGCTTGGGCCGGTCGGCATCCTCATCAACAACGCCTCTGCCTTCGTCCGCGACGAGATGGGCAGCGTGACCCGCGAAAGCTGGGACCTGCATCTCGAAACCAATCTCCGCGCGCCGTTCGTTCTCTCACAGGCCATGGCGCAGGCACTTCCCGAAGAGGCAGAGGGTCTGATCCTGAATATGCTGGACCAGCGTGTCTGGAACCTGACCCCGCATTTCGTCAGCTATACCCTGTCCCGCACGGGGTTATGGACCCTGACGCAGACCATGGCCCTCGCACTCGCGCCCCGGGTGCGGGTGAATGCGATCGGTCCCGGTCCGGTCCTGCCGGCCGTGCGTCAGAGCCAGGAACATTTTGACAGCATGTGTGCGCGAACCCCGCTGCAACACGGCTCCTCGCCCGAGGAAATCGCTCAGGCCGCGCTTGCGCTGTTCGCGCTTCCATCCGTGACGGGCCAGATGCTGGCACTCGACGGCGGTCAGCATCTGAACTGGTCGCCCGCCTCCTGAAGCCTCAGGGGCGGATCGCGGCCGGAAGATAATCTTCCACGACGAGTGAAATCGGCGCGTCATCGACCCCACGCCGCAGCAGCGCCCGGTTTTCCAGAACGATTCCCGATGCCTGGCCCGGAAAACGTGTTTCGAGTCTCTGACGCCGGAAAGCCGTCTGCTGCACAACGCGTCCGAACGGCGTGTCAGTCTGTTCCAGCAGGGTATTCATGGCGGGGGAGAGGCGCTCTGGCACATACCAGTTCCAGGCGTCTGATAGCACGGTCTCGCCGCACAGCAGCCGGACATGCCGTGTCATGACCTGATGCGTCTCGGTGACCTGCAGCAGGGTCAGGATTTCTTCCGTCACCGGCCGGTCCACGCTCAGGCGCAGTACCCGGACCGGGGTGGGGCAGCGGGCCTGAAGTGCTGCCGTGGCGCTGGGCTGGCTGTCGAGCCGGGCCCTGAATGCGCGAACGGCTGCGCTGTCCGGGGCAAAAACACCTTCCGGATCAGAACAGCCGCTCATCAGTACCGCCAGAAAAACAGCCCAGAGGACTTTGGAGACAACCTTAGTTGTCGTCGCGGTCATCTTTGTCGTTCGGGACTTCGATGTCATTGCTGAGATCATCGTCATCGTCCAGATCGTCGTCCGGGGCGATCACATCATCATCGTCCTCGTCTTCGGCGACTTCCAGATCCACATCGTCCTCAAGCTCGGCGGCCTTGGGCTTCGGATCCTTCTCTTCCGGCAGCGGAACCTCGCTGCGCTTGAGACGGGAATCGTCGGGCTGCGTTGTGCCGCATTTCGGGCACACCGCAGGGACGCGGTTCAGGTCATAGAAGCGGGCGCTGCATTCAACGCATGTCCGTTTCAGACCAAGTTCGGGTTTTGCCATTGTGCGGAGCCTGCTAATGCCTCGAATAAGGAACGCGGCCATGCCAGCTTGTGCGCGCTCTGTCAAATCCCGAAGCGTAATTCCTGACAGTTTTCAGGCGCATGACTGTGCCACCCCGGCATGATTCACGAGGTGATTGACAGGTGAGGGGAGCCCCAGCAAGAACATTGCCATGCAAGTTTCGCGCCCCCTGACCGTCTCCGCGTCCCCCAAGGGACTTTCCGGCCGCACCCGTGTCCCGGGTGACAAATCCATCAGCCACCGCTCGCTGATGTTCGCCGCCCTCGCCTCTGGCCGGACCTATGTGACCGGCCTGCTCGAAGGCGAGGATGTGCTGCGGACGGCAGACGCCATGCGCGCGCTTGGCGCCACCATCACACGCGATGGTGCGGACTGGGTGATTGAGGGGCGTGGCGTGGGCGCCCTGACCGAGCCGGCGGATGTGCTGGACATGGGCAATTCCGGCACGGCAGCGCGTCTGCTCTCCGGGATCCTGTCCTCCCATGCTTTCAACAGCATCATGACGGGCGATGCGTCCCTGCGCTCGCGTCCCATGCGCCGCGTGACGGTTCCGCTGGCGGCCAACGGCTCCGAATTCCTGACCCGCGAGGGCGGCCGTCTACCGATGGCGATCCGCGGCACCGGTGAGGCCAAGCCGATCGAATACCGCCTCCCGGTCGCGTCCGCCCAGGTCAAGTCCGCTATTCTTCTGGCTGGTCTGAACGCTCACGGCACCACGGTCGTGGAAGAACCTGTCGCCACGCGCGATCATACGGAAAACATGCTTCGCCATTTCGGCGTTGAGGTGGATGTCTCGCGCATTGATGCCGGCGGCCGCCGAATCGCCCTGACGGGGCCGGTGCGGATGACGGCCCGTGACGTCACCGTCCCTGGCGACCCGTCTTCCGCGGCTTTCCCGATCGTTGCCGCTCTGCTGGTTCCGGGTTCGGATATCTGGCTCGAAGGCGTGGGGCTCAACCCGCTGCGTACGGGGCTGTTCACGACCCTGATCGAAATGGGAGCCAGTCTCTCCATCGAAAACGAGCGCGTGGAAGGCGGCGAGTCAGTCGGTGATCTGCATGTGCGCTACAGCAAGCTCAAGGGCGTGGATGTTCCGCCCGAGCGCGCGCCGTCCATGATCGACGAATATCCGGTTCTCGCCGTCGCCTGCGCCTTTGCCGAGGGCGCGTCCCGTCTGCGCGGTCTGGAAGAACTGCGCGTGAAGGAAAGCGACCGTCTGGCGTCCACGGTTGCGCTGCTGAACGTGAACGGCGCCGAAACCGAGGTGATCGGTGACGATCTTATCGTGAAGGGCTATCACGGCCCGCTCGGCGGCGGCACGGTCCAGACCCAGATGGATCATCGCCTCGCCATGAGCGCCGTCGTGCTTGGTCTTGCCGCCCAGAAGCCCGTGAACGTGGACGACACGGCTTTCATCGAAACCAGTTTCCCCGGCTTCGTGGACCTGATGAACGCTCTCGGCGCAGGGCTGACGCCGTGACATCGCGCCCGCTTGTCATTGCCGTTGACGGTCCCGCTGCGGCCGGGAAGGGCACGCTCGCCAAGGCGCTCGCTGTGAAGCTGGGGCTGCCCTATCTCGATACCGGTCTGCTCTATCGCGCCGTCGCCCGCCGGATGGTGAATGCCGGGCTGGACCCGGCTGGCGATGCGTCGGCGGAGGCACAGGCCCTGCAACAGGCCGATCTGGCGCGCACGGATCTGCGCGTCCCCGAGATCGACCGGGGCGCTTCCCTCGTGGCGGCCCAGCCCGCCGTCCGCGCGGCCCTGCTCGAACGCCAGCGTGTCTTTGCGTCCGAAACGGGCGCGGTCGTGGATGGCCGTGACATCGGCACCGTTGTCTTTCCGGATGCGGATGTGAAGTTCTTCATCACGGCCTCCCCACGCACCCGTGCGCTGCGCCGGCATCATCAGGTCCATGGCGGGACTCCGCTGGGCGAGGCCGCCCTGGAGGCTGCCGTGGCCGAGATCGTGGCGCGGGACGAGCGCGACTCATCGCGTGAAACCGCTCCGCTGGTGCAGGCTCCCGACGCCATCCTGATCGAGACCGACACGCTCTCTGCCGCCGAGGTCCTTGATAAGGCCTGCGAAACCGTTGCCCTGCGTTGCGCGCGAAACTGATCTGACGCCGTAGCGCCCGAAAAAGCGCCTTTTTTTATTGACACCGCGCCCTCACAGGGTGTTGGTGCACCGTATCACCCAGCCGCAAGGGCAGGGAGATGGTCTGTTCTGCGTCTGGCAGGCAGGTCAAACAACCAACAACCCGATCTGACCGTTCAACGGCAGCGGGGAGACGTCCGGTCCGTCATGGATCTGGCGCAGACGTGGATATCCGCTCCGCCAAGGGAACGGGCATCCGGGAATATAGTATCTACATGGCTTCAGCCACTCAGACCCCCACGGCCAATCACGGCACCGAAGATTTCGCAGCCCTTCTCGAAGAGACCCTGGGCCGTGACACCGGCTTTGACGGCTCCGTCGTCACGGGCCGCGTTGTCCGCCTGACCGACGAATTCGCAATCGTCGATGTCGGCCTCAAGAGCGAAGGCCGCGTGTCCCTCAAGGAATTCGGTCCGGCCGGCGTTGCTCCGGACGTGAAGCCGGGCGATGTCGTCGAGCTTTATGTCGAGCGTTACGAAGACCGTGACGGCTCCATCGTCCTGTCGCGCGAAAAGGCTCGCCGCGAAGAGGCATGGACCGCCCTGGAGCGTGCATTCGCCAACAACCAGCGCGTCAACGGCACGATCTATGGTCGCGTCAAGGGCGGCTTCACGGTTGATCTCGGCGGCGCCATGGCGTTCCTGCCGGGCAGCCAGGTCGACATCCGTCCGGTTCGTGACGTCGGACCGCTGATGGGCCAGCCGCAGCCGTTCCAGATCCTGAAGATGGACCGCGCCCGTGGCAACATCGTTGTCTCGCGTCGTGCCGTTCTCGAAGAGACCCGTGCGGAACAGCGCTCCGAGCTGATCCAGGGCCTGAAGGAAGGCATGATCCTTGACGGCGTCGTCAAGAACATCACCGATTACGGTGCGTTCGTTGACCTCGGCGGCGTTGACGGCCTCCTGCATGTCACCGACATTGCCTGGAAGCGCATCAACCACCCGTCCGAAGCCCTGCAGATCGGTCAGCCGGTCCGCGTGCAGGTCATCCGCTTCAACCCGGACACGCAGCGTATCTCCCTTGGCATGAAGCAGCTTGAAGCTGATCCGTGGGAAAACGTCGCCATCAAGTATCCGGCTGGTGCACGCTTCACGGGCCGCGTCACGAACATCACCGATTACGGTGCATTCGTGGAGCTGGAGCCGGGCGTCGAAGGTCTGGTGCACGTTTCCGAGATGTCCTGGACGAAGAAGAACGTCCATCCGGGCAAGATCGTCGCCACTTCGCAGGAAGTCGACGTCATGGTTCTGGATGTGGACAGCGCCAAGCGCCGTATCTCCCTCGGCCTCAAGCAGGTTCAGCGCAACCCGTGGGAGCAGTTCGAGGAAGAGCACAAGGTCGGTTCGATCATCGAAGGCGAGATCCGCAACATCACCGAATTCGGTCTGTTCGTTGGTCTTTCCGCAGACATCGACGGCATGGTTCACATGTCCGACCTGTCCTGGGACGAGCCGGGCGAAACCGCCATGTCGCACTATGAGAAGGGACAGGTCGTCAAGGCCAAGGTTCTCGACGTGGATCCCGAGAAGGAGCGTATCTCCCTGGGCATCAAGCAGCTTCAGGAAGATCCGGCAGCTGACACCCTGTCCCGCGTCCAGAAGGGTGCTGTCGTTACCTGCGTCGTGACGGCTGTTCAGAGCAACGGCATCGAAGTGAAGGTCGACGACGTTCTGACCGGCTTCATCCGTCGCGCCGAGCTGGCCCGTGACAAGGCCGAGCAGCGTCCGGAGCGTTTCGCAGTCGGTGAGAAGGTTGACGCCAAGGTCGTCTCCGTTGACCGCGCGTCCCGCAAGCTGGCCCTGACGATCCGCGGCCGTGAGGTCGAGGAAGACAAGCAGGCCATCAACGAGTACGGGTCTTCTGACTCCGGCGCGTCCCTGGGTGACATCCTGGGTGCCGCCATCCGTCGCCGTAACACGGACGCCTGAGTTTTCGCTCTGGTGAGTCGGGAGAGGATCTCCTCTCCCGGTCGGATATGAAAAGGGTCGCTTCGGCGGCCCTTTTTTATTGAAAATTCATTCTTCCCGGGTGGGCTTTTTCTTAACGGCGCCATCCGCTACAAAAGAAAAAGCGCTGAGACGGAAATGTCGTGAACGGAGGGCATGCCCTGCTGTAATCCGGACGACTGGCCAATATTGAATATGGGAGTGGGCGTCCGAGCCCAAGAGATTGATGGCGGTCATTTACAACACAAACTACACCCACAATCCCAATTCCTATCTGACGCTTGCCGTTCAGCGGGCAGCCCAGACGCTTTTCGGAAAGGAGCAGGTGGTTGTCGCCGACAACATGAGCCTGGCCGGTATCGCGGCTTCAGGTGAACATGATGTCCTGATCTGCCTGGATGCCCAGCGCATCAATCTGCCCCTGATCCGCCGGGTGCGTCCTGCCTTCAAGACCATGATTCTCTGGACTTTCGAAGACCCCTTCATGCGGGACTTCAATGTCGAGAATGCCGAACTCTTCGATTACGTCTTTACGAATGATCCCTCCTGTGCCGAATACTATCACGGCAAGGGCCATTACCTCCCGCTGGCCGCAAGTCCGTCGATTCATGAGCGCCCCGTACTTCCCGCTGCCGAGCTGGAATATGATATTTTCTTTGCCGGTACGATGTGGCCCAACCGCGTCCATACCCTCCGCAAGGTCATCGCAGCGTTCCCGGATGCCCGCCTCAAGCTCGTCTGCCCGACCAACGAATTCCTTCCGCCCCTGCCGGCCGATCTGGCTGCGCTGGCCATCCAGCGCCCGATCAGCCACGAAGCCTTCATCGATTTCGCGAATGTCAGCGCCGTCACCCTGACCATGTTCCGTGACTATGCCAGCCACGGTGATGTCAGTCAGGCCACGGCTCCGGGGCCGCGCTTCTTCGAACTGGCCCTGGCAGGCGCTGCCCAGGTCGTGGAAGCTCCGGAAAGCATGAGTGCCGAGCATTTCGAGACCGTGAATGGCATTTCCCTGGCCCGGGATGCCAATCAGGTCGTAAATGCCATTGCGCGTTTGCTCCAGCAGAAGGGTACACGCCGCAATGCGGCTCTGGCGGCGCAGAAATCTGTCGTGTCGCAGCACCTCTACGAGCACCGTCTCGAGAAGATGCGTGACATTACCGGAGCCGATTTCGGGCGCCGGACGCAGGCCCTGGCACCCCTGCATCGCCGTCGTCGTCTGCGGGTGCTGATGTGCACGCATTCCACGATTCACGAACAGGCCTGGGGTGGCGTTGAAGTTTATCAGCAGGGCCTGTGCGCGCTTCTGTCGCGTGATGTGGAATATTTCTACTGGTTGCGTCGTGGCGGCTTCTGCCGTCTGACCACGGCCAATGGCCACGAACTGGAGCGTTTCGACGTGCCGGAAGTGGGCTGGCAGGACGCGATGTGTGATTCGCCCGAAGAAATGGCGTTTTCCAGCGTTATCAGCCAGTACAACATCGATCTCGTCCATTTCCAGCATCTGGGCCATCACGCACTGTCGCTGCCAATCATTGCGAAGGCCAATGGCGCGGGCGTGATTTTCTCCGCCCATGATTTCTGGCTGGTTTCCGCCCGGTACAACCTGCTGAACCACGAACTCCGCTATGTCGAGGACGAGGTGCGCTCCGTTCTGGCGGCCGACATCACGCTCAAAGCCTCTGAAAATGTGGATCATGGCGGGGAGCAGACCCGTCGTGCCTTCGTGGCCAAGATGCTGCATTCCGTCGACGCCATCCTGTTCGGCACGGTCCATTCCCGGAACCTGACGCACGAAATCTATCCGGTGCTCGATAGCAAGCGCAGCCTCGTGATGGGTATTCCCAGCCCGGACAACACCGTTCCGGTCGTGATGAAGCCCTACGAGCCTTTGGGGGACCGTCCTCTTGGTGTTGCGATCGTCGGAAACTTCCTGCGGACCAAGGGTGCGGATACGATCCTTAACCTGATCGATATCGCCCATCCTGACCATTTCGTCTTCCATATCTTCGGTTATGTGCATCCGGAATATGAAGCGGTCCTGACCTCGGTCCCGCGTCCGCATGTCAAGATTTACGGCCGTTACGAGATGGGGGATATCGATGCGCTGAAGGTGGCGGATGTAGCGCTGAACCTGTCGATCTGGCCCGAGACCTACTGCATCTCCCTGTCCGAGGCCTGGCAGAATGGTCTCATTCCCATCGTGACTGATGTGGGCGCTCTGGGAGACCGCGTCGAAGACGGTGTTAATGGTTTCAAGGTTCCCATCAGCCGTCCAAGCATGGTTCTCGAGCGTCTGGAACTGCTGCGTTCGTCCGAGCCCCTGCGCCGTCAGATCATGCAGAACATCACGCCTGCGCTCTGGACCCATGCCCGAGACTATGCCGACGAACTGCTGGCGCTCTATCACGATACGGCGCCACGTCGTGAAATGGGTGTGTCGGAGCTTCGTCTGGATGCGGGGCAGGTTCACCTTCTGGCCCACCCCACCTGGCGCCACCAGGCACCGCCGCGTCATATCTTCGACCCGCCGACCGCGCGTGACCTGTCGGTGGAAATGCCGGTCCCGGTTTCGGACTGGTTCTCGGTGCAGGGTGCCGAATGCTATATCGATGACATCTGTCACCATGTCTTCGCGGGTGTGGAAGAAAAGCCCTTCCAGGGCGCTCCCGAGTTCCATATCCGCGGATGGATGATCCTGCCCGGGATCAGTTCAGCAGGTCAGATGTTCACGGTCCTGCTGGGCGAAGATCCTGACAGTGCCATGATCTTCCTGGAATGCCAGCGCGAGATCCGTGCGGACATTGCAGAGCTTTTCGCCAATGCGCCACGCCGCTCCGGTTTCTCGGGCAAGGTGGCCCTGCGCGGCAAATGGTGTGAGGGACGTTTCCGCATCGGTCTGATCAACGTGGTCAACGGTCAGGGCGCGTTCCAACTGACGTCCATGCAGATCGAAGTCGAAGGCGGGCAGATCCGGAAGATCATCCGTTCTGCTCCTTCCAACGACCTCATCCTGTCCGACTTCCGCCGGGTCTCCCATAGTGACGGTCTGATGCGTGGCGTGAAGCTGTCGGGTGTCGGCAAGCACCAGATGCATCCTTACACGTCCGGGGCGCTGGATTATTCCATTGATGATTTCACGGGTCTGGTTGGTGATCCGCCTGCTGAACTGACACCGGATGGTTCTCTGTCGGTCCGTGGCTGGATGTTCTTCCGCAATCTGTCCCGTGCTGGTCAGGCCTATGGCGGACTGGTGTCGGAAAGCCGTGACGAGATCGTGTTCTTTGCGCTGGAACGTGTGATCCGCGCCGATGTCGGGACAGCGCATCGTGATGCGCCGATCTGTGCCGGATTCAGCGGGACGTTCATGCCGCGCGAAGGCTATGCCCGTCCGCTCGATGGCGTCTATCGCTTCATTCTCGTAAATGTCGTGGGAGACGTCTACGGATCGAGGATGACGAATATTGCCGTGACGTTCGACAATGGTGCGATCCTGTCTGCGGAATATGTCGACCTGCACACCGAGAACGTCGAACGCGGGGAACGTCTTCTCGCGGGAAAAATCGTTTCCTGACCTGCGAGCAGGAGGCTTGCCCTGATGTCCGAAACCGTTTCAGCCCCGTTATCCGAGACGCGGGAACCCCGGTGGTCCCGCTTTGATACGCAGTGGTATCTGCTGCGCTATCCCGAGGTGCGGGACTGGATGCGGGAAGAAGGGCAGGACGATCCGTATGCGTTCTATCTGCAGACGGGCCAGCGCTACGGGCATTCTCCGAATCGGTATTTCGATGAGATCTGGTATCGCGACGCGCACAAGGATGTGCGTCAGGGGCTGATCCGGGAAGAATGGGCGTCGGGTTTCGAACATTATACCGCAACCGGATACAAGACCCATTCGCCGCACTGGCTGTTTGACGAGCCGGGCTATCGGCGCCGTTATCCCGAACTGACGCAGCGTTTTCTGAGCGAGAACGGCTTCCGTAACGGTTACGATCATTATCTCGAAATCGGAGAGAGCCATTATTACCGGGGGCATCATTTCTTCGATGATGAACTCTGCCGCGAGCTCGCCCTGACTTTTCCGGACTGTTTCGACAGCCGGATCGGACTTTTCGGGTCATGGCTCGGACTGCCGGCCCATGTTGCCGATGCCGGGCGTGTCTCGTGGTATTTCGATCCGGTCTGGTATCTGACGCGCTATCCCGAGGTCCGGCAGGAAATTGCCGCAGGCCATTATTCAAGCGCCCTGCATCATTATCTGACCAACGAGACCCCGCGTCTTTTCGATCCACAGGAATTCTTTTCCGAAGAGTTCTACCGGCAGGCCCATCCGGATATGGTGCCGTCTCTGGAGCATGGATATTTCCGTAACGGCTACGATCATTTCGTCCGTTACGGCGCGCAGGAAGGACGTACGCCACAGGAAAACGTGGACCTCGCCGCCCACATGGCGCAGGCACAGGTCCGCAATGACGTGCGCAATCGCCTGTATGACAGTGCGTTCGCCCATCTCGTCGCCGGCCGGACGGGGCTGGGTGAGGGGCGAATGGCGGCGCTTGCGGCCGTGCCCGAGATTCCTGAGGAACAGTCCAGACTTCTGTTTGAACGTGAAGCCGAAGCCATCCTGCCGTCTCTGGTCCGGCATCCGCTGGACTTCACGGTTCACGGCGTTCCTGAAATCAGCGTCCTTATGGTCGTCTATGACCGGGTTGCCCTGACGGCGCAGGCCCTGGCCTCGCTACGGGCCAACTATGCCGGAGCCATCCAGCTCATACTTGTGGACTCGGGTTCGCATGACCAGACCCGCCATATCGGGCGGATGGTGCGGGGCGCCACGATCCTGCGGTACCGCTACAACATCGGCTATCTTCTGGGCTGTAATCTTGCGCTGGAAAAAGCGGAAGCCCCGTTTGTTCTGTATCTGAACAACGACATCCGCCTGTATCCTGATGCCATTGTCAACGCGCTGAAGCGTCTGCGCTCCGAGGCCGCGATCGGGGCGGTGGGCGGCAAGCTGATCCGCACGAACATGCGCCTGCAGGAAGCCGGATCGATCATCTGGCGGGACGGTGCGACTTACGGCTATCTGCGGGAGGATGATCCGAACCTGACGACGGCCAATTTCGTCCGGGACGTCGATTACTGTTCGGCCGCTTTCCTGATGGTCCGCACGACATTGCTGCGCCGCCTGGGCGGGTATGATCCGCGCTACACGCCGGCCTATTTCGAAGATGCCGATCTGTGCGTGCGGATTCTCAAGGCGGGAATGCGCATTGTCTATGACCCGGACGTGGTCATCGAACATCTGGAGTTCGGCAGCTCCGGTGCGGCGGGGTCCCATGCCCTGATCCGGGGCAATCTCAAGACATTTTCCCGTCTGCAGCAGGATTTCCTGCGTCATCAGCAGCCGGCCCATATCCGCAACGCCGTTCTGGCGCGCGAACACCGGGTCAGCCAGCGCAAACGGATTCTCTTCATCGAGGACCGTCTGCCTCTGCGGCGTCTGGGGTCCGGCTATGTCCGCTCGAACGACATCATTCATGAGATGACGGCGCTGGGATATCAGGTCACGGTTTTCCCTGTCCTGCCCAGGGATCAGACGGCCATCGACCTGTTCGGGGACTTTCCGGAGACGGTGGAACTGATCGTGGATCGGGATCTGTCCAGTTTCGCCGATTTCATTCAGGAGCGGGTCGGATATTACGATCTGGTCTGGATCGGGCGCACGCACAATTTGGCGCGTCTCCTGCCCCTGCTTAATGAATCGAGCCGCTATCTGCCTTCCGCCGGTCCGATCCTGGACACGGAAGTGATCGCCACGCCCCGCACGCTGGAGCGCATCCGGGTTCTGGACCTTCCAGAGCCGGATATCAGCTTCGATGACATGCTTCAGCAGGAACTGGACTGTGCCCGGTTCTGCCAGCAGATCATCGCGGTGACGTCCCATGATGCAGATCTGGTGCGTCGCGCGGGCTATGAGAATGTTTCGGTGCTCGGGCATGAACTGCAGCTCCAGCCGACGCCGGCGCCATTCGAGACCCGGCACAGCATCCTCTTTTTTGGCGCGATCCATGACGAGGGTGCACCCAACCACGACAGTCTTGTCTGGTTTGTGGACAGTGTGCTGCCGATTCTGGACGGGGTTCTGCCGCCGGATGTCCATTTCACGATCGCCGGTTATGTGGGGCCGGATGTGGATATGACGGTTTTTTCGACGAACAGCCGGGTGGAAATCGTGGGGCCTGTGGGGGATCCGCGGGAACTGTTCGACCGGCACCGGGTATTCGTCGCGCCCACGCGGTTTGCGGGCGGGATTCCGTTCAAGGTCCATGAAGCGGCGTCCTATGGCCTGCCGCAGGTTGTGACCACGCTACTTCAGGAAGAAGTCGGCTGGACGGATGGTGCGGAGATCCTGGCGGCTCCATCGGATAATCCCGAGGCGTTCGCGGCTGCTGTGGAGCGGCTTTATCAGGACGCGGAACTGTGGGAGACTCTGAGGGCTGGCGCGCTCGCGGCTGTCGAGCGGGACTGTTCTCCGGTCCATTTCCGGCAGGCGCTGTCAGGGATTGTTCAGGGCTGCATTGCATGACGTGCCGGGGAACTCCGGTTTGAAAAGTTTGGGAGAGCAGGGAAGGTTATGGACGCAGTGAATGAAACGATCGTGGAAGCCGGAAGCGCCAGCAGCGGGACGGCCAGCGGAATGAGTGGCCTGACAGGGCGCGTTCTTGTCTGCAGTGGTGGCCGGTATGAAAGCCAGGCCAATGCGCAGATCCGTGAGTCCATCATGGATGGCTGGGCGGACTGTTTTGGTGAGGACAACGTCACGGCCGTCCATATTTCGGCCGCGGCCAGTTCCATCCGGATCCTGAAGCCGACGATCGTATTCGCTATCGGCTCCTATCTTCCGGAAAGCACGTATTTCGGCGAGGTCTGTCGCGAGGCGAAGAAGATCGGCGCGGTGACGGTGTTCTGGGCGACGGAAGATCCCTACGAGCAGGATGCGAACTATCGCATCGCCGATGATTTCGACGTGATCTTCTCCTGCGACCGTTGGGGGCATAATTTTTATCAGCGCGAGCGGGTGTTCCATCTGCCGCTGGCAGCCAGCCCGAAGCTGCATTACGGCGAGATCGAAGCGGATTCCGAAAAGACGATCGATGTCCTGTTCTGCGGCGTGGCGTTCACGAACCGCAAGGACATCGTCCGCAACCTGCTGCCTGTTCTGCGGGACCTGAACATCAAGATCGTTGGTCCGGGCTGGGGTGAGCTTGGGATCGGGTTCTCCGATGCGCGGATCGAGAAGTCCCAGCTTGTGGAGCTTTATCGTCGCTCCAAGCTGGTGCTGAACCTCGGCCGTTCGCTGAGCTTCGAGAACAAGCGCTTCGTGATTGCGCCGTCCACGCCGGGACCGCGGACGTTCGAGGCTGCTCTGGCCGGGGCGTTCCAGGTGTTCCACGAGGATACGCATGAGATCCGCCGCTATTACTCCGCCGACGAGATCCCCGTGTTCTCCAACCGCGTGGATTTCGAGCGGCTGGTGACGACGTATCTCGACAACAACGATCTGCGCGTGAAGATGGCCCGCAAGGCGCAGGCGCGGACGCAGGCCGAGCATCTGTACAAGCATCGCATCCAGTATGCGCTGCGTGTGCTCAAGGATGAGGGGCTGATCGGCTGAGGGCCGGTCTGACCTGATGCTTTTCCCTGCCTGATCCTGCAAAAAGCCGGAGCGTGTCTCCGGCTTTTTTTTGTGTCCGGGGTTCGAGGACGGATATGAAAAAAGGCCACGGAGCAGTCCGTGGCCTTTTTGCTGTTGTGCCGGAAGGGAAAGATCAGTTCGGCTGCGGGCCCATGACGATCTGGGCGAGATCGGTGGGGCGGACCCATTTGCGGAAGGCGGCCTGCACCTGTTCGGGCTTCATGTCGTAGATCGCCTGAGCGGCCTTGGCCGGGCTGTCCAGCGGCAGGTCCAGGGCGATCAGGGACAGGTAGCTTCCGGCCAGCGCGCTGAAGCTGGCGCGGGACATGGGCTGGCTGCGCAGCAGTGACGCCTTGGCGAGATCGAGGCTCTCCTGCGAGACGGGGGTGTTGCGCATGTCCTCGACGTCCTTGACGGCAAGGGCACGGGCCTTGCCCACCTTGTCCGGATCGGCGCCAAAGGTGATGCCGAAGCCGCTGCGGGTGCGGGAATAGGTAAAGCCGCTTCCGGCGCCATAGACATAGCCCGTCTTCACGCGGAGGTCCTGCATCAGGCGCGAGGAGAAGCCATCCCCGAGGATCGTATTGCCGACGGCGAGAGCATGGCGGTCAGGGTCGGTCACTTTCATGCCGATGGTCTCGACGAGCTTGACCTCATCCTGCGAGCGGCCCGGATCCGCGACGACAGCCTGAGAGGCCCGGCTCAGAGGGATGTCGGGCAGATCGACGACGGGCTTCGGTCCCACGGCCTTCCAGACGCCAAAAGCCTTTTCGACATCTGCCTTCGCAGCCTCGGGGGTGATGTCGCCGACGATGACGATGGTGGTCAGGTCCGGGCGGTAGGCATGGGCGTAATAGGCCTGCACGTCCGCAAGCGTCAGCTTGCCGATCGTGGCAGGGGTGGCTTCACGCAGGGTGGGGTCCTGCGGTGGGACCAGAGCCTTGCGGGCGGCGCGGCCGAAGCGGTAGCCCGGGGACTGGAGTTCGCCGGCCTGGGCCTGTGCGGCCTGCATCTGGGTGATGCGGAAGGCTTTTTCCGGGAAGGCCGGGTTCAGCTCGTGATCGGCCAGCAGGGCGAGACCCTTCTCGAAGTTCGGCGTCAGGGTGCTGAGCGAGAAGGACGGCCCGGCCTGTTCGTCAGCCGAAAGGTCGTCGAGGGCGCGGGCGAGGGCCAGACGGTCATGCGTCTTGCTGCCGTAGAGGAACATCTCCTCGGTGACGTCCGCCACGCCTTCCTGACCGGCGGGCTGCTCGAGATCCGCGTTCTGGCGGATGCGGCCGATCAGTTCGACGGTGTGGCTGACATGCTCGGGCTGGACCAGAAGATGCAGACCGTTTGACAGCGTATAGGCGGCAGGGAGCGGGGCTGCGGCCGGGATCGTCAGGCGGGCGAGGGCCTGCTGTGCCCAGTCGGGCAGGGCGACCTTGCCCGAAGGCGGTGTGTTGAAGGATTCCGCGCCGCCGAAGCCCTTCTGGCCGACCGGCTTGCCCGAAGGGCTCGGCGTCAGGGTGGCGGTGATGGCGTGGGCGGGATCGAGCAGCTTTTTGGCCAGCGCGTCAACCTGTTCCTTGGTGACGTTGCGGAAGGCGGCCAGCATGTCCTGTGGGTCGTTCAGGTGCTGGATGGCGACGGCCTGCGACCAGCTTTCGGCAAGGCCGGAAATGCTGTTGGCGTTGAACTCGAGTGCAGCGATTTCCTTGCGACGGGCGGCTTCGATCAGCTCGGCCGGGATGCCGTGGGTACGGAAATTCTCCATGATGGTGGCGACGCTGGTCCGCAGGGCGTCCGGGTTGGCACCCTTGGGGAAGCCCGCATAGACGACGCCCAGACCGGCCTGCGCCTCGGGGTCATACATAAAGCCGGTATCCAGCGCTTTGCCCGACGGCACGAGGTCGAACAGGGCGGCGCGCTGGCTGCTGATGGCGTCGGCGAGCAGGGTGGTTGCGGCGTAGTCGGGGTCACGCTGGCCGGGCATGCGCCATGCCATGGTCACGAGGCCGATCGGCAGGTCGGTGTCTAGCGCGATGCTCTGGGCCTTGGCCGGGGTGGGGGAGACGGTGCCGCGTTCGGGCAGGGTGGAGGCGGGGATGTTGCCAAAAGCGGCCTGAACCTTCTTCAGCGTGTCCTGCGGGTCCACATCGCCGGTGATGACCAGAACGGCGTTGTTGGGCGCGTACCAGGAATCATAGAACTTCCTCAGCAGGGGCGCGGTCGTGGCATCGAAGGACGGGCGGGTGCCGAGGGCGTCCTGCTCGTAAGGCGTGCCGGCATAGAGGGCGGCACGGATCTGCGAGAGATAGCGATAGATCGGGCTGGAGAGGTCGCGTGAGACTTCCTGCTCGATCGCGCCTTTCTCATGCGCCCATTCGGCCTCGGTGATGTTCAGGCCGCGCATGCGCCCGGCCTCGATCCGCAGCAGGACGTCGAGGTCGCTGGCGGGGGCCTTGAAATAATACTGTGTGACGTCGGATGTGGTGTCGGCGTTGTCGTTGTTGCCGAGCTGCGCGCTGATGGTGGAAAGCTGGTCGCGCGAGAGGGTCTGTGAGCCGTTGAACATCATGTGCTCAAGGGCGTGGGCCGTACCCGGAAAGCCTTTCGGTGCGTTCACCGAGCCCGTCTCATAGTTCAGCATCGTCTGCACCACCGGGGCGAGGGTATCGCGCACCACGATGACCCGCAGGCCGTTGGAGAGGGTCGCCCGCGTGACCGTCGCGGGGGCGGCACTCGTTGCTGCCGCGTTCGTCGTGGGGGCCGTGGCCGGTGCGGCCTGGGCTCCCGCAAGGACCGGAGGCGCCAGCATGGTGGCTGCCAGCAGTGACAGGCGGGACAGACGGGAGAGTGCGGACATGTGTTCAGAACTTTCCAGAGGAGAAACGTATCTTCACAAAAGAGTAAACCGGTTGTGCCGGTCCCTGTCCAGCATGTGTAGCCTGCGTTGGCCGGGCTGTATCTGACTGTCGGATGAAGAAAAAATTATATGCAGGGGGGCGTCTGGCCGGATAAAGTGTCTGTGATGACTTTACCTGAACGCATTGCCCATGTGGATGACTGGCTGCTCGACCGGCTGTTCCAGCCTGTGGCAGATCGCCTTCCCGGGCGCCTGACGGCGCTGCAGCTTGGCCTGAGCTGTCAGCTCGGTGCGCTGATGCTGGACGGGCTTTCCCTCGTGCTGCCGATGCTGCTGTTCGGGGCCAGCCTGGCCAACATGATCGACAGCGCGCTGATCTGGTGCATCAGTCTGGCGTTCTTCCTCGGCATGAAACGTTCGGCGCCGCTCGTTCGTCCCGGGATGCTCAATCCGCTGCGACCGCTGCTGCGGGCCATGCGGCTGCTGTCTCTGGCGTTTCTGGTCTACCAGCTGTTCCGGGGCATGGGGGCTCCGGGCTTCATCTGGCTGCTGACCCAGATGACCACGATTTCCCAGCTTCTGTTCACGGTGGGTCTCTATCTCGTGGCCTGCCAGCCGCGGCCGCCGTATCAGCGCATGTCCACCCGCAGCGGCCCGATCATCGAGGGTGTCTGGAGAGCCGGGGGCCGGATCAACTCCTGACGCCCGGTTTTCCCGCCACGCTCCTCCCACGCCCATCAAGGAAAAAGCGCGTGACTTCCCGACTGAGAATTCTGCACTGCCTCTCGACCCGGGAATTCGCGGGGACGGAGCGTCATCTTGCGGAACTCTCCGCCATTCAGGCACAGAGTCATGACGTTACGCTCCTGCTGGACCGCAATACGGTCGATCCGCTGACGGGCGGGGACATCAGCGGGTTTCTCTGTCCCGAGGTGAAGGTCGTGCGGGCCGGGAGAGCGGGCTATCTTCCCGCACTGGCCTCCGAACTGCGCAGCGGCCGGCATGATATCGTCCATACCCATCTCGGCCGTGCCTCCGCCCGCGTGAGCTGGCTGCGCCGGGCTGGACTGGCGGGGTCGGTTCCGGTGGTGGCTACGCTGCACACCTCCTATCGCGGCCGCAGTTATGGTGCGCATGACGGGCTGGTCTGCATCGCGTCCTGGCAGCGGGAGGCCCTGCCGGAAAAACAGCGTGACGCCTCCGCGCTGATTCCCAACTGGACAGTGCCTCCGGCATCAACCTGTGAAGCGCGCGCGGCTCTGCGGGAGCGGATGCGGCGGGAGTGGAGGATTCCGGACGGGGGCGTCGTAATTGGCGCGGCAGGACGGATGGTTGAGGAAAAGAATTTCGGGCTTCTGATCCAGGCCTGGAAGCAGGCGGAGCTGAAGCCCGGGACCCGTCTCGTTATGGTGGGCGACGGGCCGGAGCGCGATGCGCTGCAACAGGCGGCACAGGGGCGGCCGGACATCATCTTCACCGGATATCGCACGGACATGCCCGATCTTCTGGCGGCGTTCGATGCGTTTATCGTGCCCTCACGTCATGAGCCGTTCGGGCTGGTGCTGCTGGAGGCCATGGAAGCCGGCCTGCCGGTCTGTGCCACGGCGGCTGGTGGCGTGAAGGATATTCTGGCCGATGCGCCGGACTGCCTGGTGGCGCCGGACAGTCTGGAGGCTTTGACGGAAGGGCTGCGGCGTCTGGAAAGTGCGGCGCCCCGCCAGTGGGATATGTCGCGCTACAGGATCGGTGCGGCAGCCAGCAGGGTCGAAGCGTTTTACCGCCGGTACTGCTGAGGGCTTACAGCTCGTAGTAGCGGCGGGAGACGTAGCTGGAGAGGCCTTCGTCCGGCATGATGTGCCAGCCATTGGTGATCGCGGGGATGAACTCGCACAGGAACACCAGCACCGACAGGAAAAAGAGCAGCATGCCGTGCCCCACGATCTGAATGCGGCGCCAGAAATAGAGCGGGGGCAGGAGGATCCACAGGATCGTGCCGGGACGGAAGCCCGCTGCCAGCAGGCTGCGGCGGTCCATGATGAGGGCGCAGTAGAAAATCCCGACACTGACGACCATGGTACCGATATTGCTCGCGAACTCCGGAATGAGGCCGAATCCTTCCAGGATTCCGATCGCCATGCTGCCGAAGAACGGGCCGATCAGGCTGAGCCACAGCCAGCGGTTTGAGATCAGGCTTGCGGGAAGAGCCGGGGGGACGCCTTCGGGCTGGGGTGGCCAGAACACGCAGCTTCCAGCCGGGTGCCATTCACCACCGAAGCTTTCGGTCCAGCACAGGGTGGAATGTCCGATGATCCCTTCCGTGACGAGGGCTTTCATCCCGTCTGCGGACACCGGCCCCTTGCGGGTGCCATGTTCTTCGTAAAACCAGCTCACAGTTTGTCCTTTTTCCGGCGGCGCATCGTCGTTCCGGCTCCTGCTGGTTCCTGAACGGCTCAGTCTCTCACGACTTTTGGGGTTTTTGGCAAGACCTATCCCGTCCGGATTGTGGGATGTGGCCCTGTCGCCACGTATGAAAAAGGCCGCAGGTCCGGGGGGACTGCGGCCTTTGTCGTGATGTGCGGGTTGGATCAGCTCGTATGCTGCTTCAGTTCGCGGCGGACATCGGCGGGGCGCATCGGCATGTGGCGCAGGCGGATGCCAACGGCATTGAAGAGCGCGTTGCCGATGGCGGGTGCGACGACCGTGACACCCGGCTCACCAAGGCCCGTGGGCTTTTCGGTGTTCTGGATGAACTCGATGTCCATATCCGGCACATCGGGGATGCGCAGCGGGGTGTAGGTATTGAGGTTGCGGTCCTTGATCGTGCCGTTGACGATCTCGGTGCCTTCGAACAGCGCCATGCTCAGGCCCCACAGTGCCGCGCCTTCGGTCTGGGCGAGGGCCCCGCCCGGATCGACGATGGTGCCGGCATCGAGCACGAGCCAGAGCTTCTGGCAGGTGATAACGCCCGTCTTGCGATCGACATGGATCTGCGCCGCACCGGCGGTCCAGGTCGGCATGCCGCGTTCCTGGCCGAAGCTGGTGGCGATGCCGATGCCGGTATCGGCCGGGAGCTGCTTGTTGGCGTAACCGATCTTGTCGGCCAGACGCTGGAGCACGGCAGCCTGACGCTTCGCGCCACCCACGGAGTTCGGGGCCTGACCAGCGTTACGGCCCTGGGCCGTGAACATGGACAGGCGGAACGCCAGCGGATCCTGCTTGGTGGAATGCGCCAGCTCGTCGAGGAAGCATTCCAGCGCCCAGGGCGTCCAGCCGGCACTGACCGAGCGCAGCCAGCCGGGACGGAAGGTTGCGTTGGCCAGATCGTTGCTGATGGCGCGGACGCGGGTCGGGCCGGTTTCGTACCAGTGATCCGCGCCGGCGATGGCGAACGGATCGTACTTCTTGCCGTCTTCTCCGGTGGCGAGGAAGGCCGGAGCCATGACCTGCGTCGGCCAGCCGGCGACCGCGACATAATCCATGCCCACGATCTTCTTGCGGTCGTTGTCGAGCGCAACCTTGATCGTCTGGATGGACGGCGAGCGGATGGAGTCCAGCTCCATGTCGTCGGAGCGGGTCAGGATCAGCTTGACCGGTGCGCCACCGATGGCCTTGGAGGCAAGGGCCGCCGGGATGCAGTAATCGCCGTTCAGACGACGTCCGAAGCCGCCGCCGAGCATATAGGTGCGCATGACGACCTGCTCTTCGGGGACCTGGAGCGACTTGGCGAGCTGCGGCAGGATCAGGGACTGCCACTGGTTGCCGGTGTGGATTTCCCACATGCCGTCAATGTGGCGGGCCACGGCGTTGACCGGCTCAAGCTGGTAATGCGCGACCGAGGCGCAGGTGTAGCTGCGCTCGAAGACCTGACCGGGATGGATGGTCAGGGCTTCGTCCACGCCCTTGTCGTTGAAGACGCGGGTGCCGTTCTTCGGATCGGCGGCCAGCTTGCGGCCATGCTCGATGATGTCCGCTTCGGAGACGTTGATCGTCGGGCCGGGATTCCACTGGACCTTCAGGGCGTCGGCGGCGCGGATCGCAGCGGGATAGGTCTTGGCGAGGGCCACGACCCAGCCCGGAACGATGCCGGAGGGATCGTCCAGAACCACATAGCGCAGATAGCCGGGGATCTTCTTCGCGGCGCTGTCGTCCACGGAGATGACCTTGGCGGCGTAGCGGGTCGGCGGCATTTTCGGACGGCCATAGACCATGCCGTCGAGCTTGACGTCGATGCCGTAAATGGCCTTGCCGGTCGTCTTGTCCGGAATGTCGAGCGCCGGGACCTGCTTGCTGATGAGGCGGCGGTTGCCCGTCGGCTTGAGCGGCAGTTTGGCCATCTCTTCCGGCGTAAAGGTCCGGGTCGGCTTGGCACGGGCGACGATGTCACCGAAGGAAATGCTCTTGCTGCCAGCGGAGACGACGCTTTCATGCGCGGTGCAGCGGTCCGGCGTGGTGCCGAGGAGCTTCGCGCCTTCCTCGATCATCACGCTGCGGGCGGCGGCACCGGCCTGACGGAACGTGTCCCAGGTGTCCCAGACGGACCAGGAACCGCCGGTGACGTACTTGCCGGCCCATTTCGGGGCGGTGTCGACCTGCGTGATCTTGATCTTGTCCCAGTCGGCGTCCATTTCATCCGCGATGATGCGGGCGAGGGCGGTGCCGACATGCTGGCCCATTTCGGCGCGGACGATGTTGACGTTGATCGACCCGTCCGGGGCGATGGCGCACCAGATGTTCGGCTCGAACGCAGCTTCCGGCGGCATGGCAGACGGCAGCGTCGTGGCAGCGCCGGCCTTGCGGGCGAAACCGAACATCAGCCCGGCGCCGGCCGCCGTCATCAGGAAGTTGCGGCGGGAGAGGCGCGTGGCGTCGCTCTTTTTCGCAATCTGTTCGATTTTAGCCATTGTTGGCGCCTTCCTGCTGCCTTGAGGCAGCTTCCTTGATGGCCTTGCGGATGCGGATATAGGTCATGCAGCGGCAGAGGCTGCCGCCCATCACGCCGTCAATCTGGTCGTCCGTCGGGTTCGGATAGTCCTTCAGGAGGCTTGCGGCCTGCATGATCTGACCGGACTGGCAGTAGCCGCACTGCGGCACCTGCTGGTCACGCCAGGCCACCTGTACGACGTGATTTCCTGCCGGGTCCAGACCTTCGATCGTCGTGACTGAAGCCCCTTCGACGGCGGAGAGCGGCGTGATGCAGGAGCGTGTGGCGCGGCCGCCCACATGGACGGTGCAGGCGCCGCATTCACCGATGCCGCAGCCGAACTTGGTGCCGGTCAGGTTCAGGTCGTCACGGATGACCCAGAGCAGGGGGGTGTCTGCCGGGGCGTCGACCGTAACGGGCTGTCCGTTGAGTTCAAATTTCGTGGTCATGTCCTGTTTTCCCAGTCCTGCCCGGATCAGTGCGAAGCGTTGATGGGCGGAGCTTCGAGCGTGGCGCGCGCGCTGGCAGCCTTCTTCTCCAGATCCGTCCAGGGGGGCAGCGTGGTGCGTGTGCGACGCAGATACGCGGCGATGCGGGCCATGTCATGATCGGACAGGCCGGAATAGAAGCTCGGCATCGAGATGTGGTCCTGACCTTCCTCCGCGGTGATGCCGTGCAGCATGACCTGATAGAGGTTGTTCGGTTCATCCAGCCACAGCGCGTTGTTCAGGGCCAGTTCCGGGCGACCCAGAACGGGGTTCGGGCCGGAATTGTAATGGCAGGCGCCACAGGCGCCCTGATACAGGCGTGCGTCTTCGTCGAGCGGCTGCGGACCCGTCAGGTCACGGCCGGACATCTGCATGGCGCGGGAGATCGCGGCCTGATCGCCAGCACTGCGCTGGGCGGCCTTGTCCACGTCTGCATAATAATGTGCGATCGCATGCACGTCTTCCTCGGGGATCTTGGAGAGGAAGCGGTGCGGGACGGGCGACATCGGGCCTGCGGCGGAACCGTGCAGCGGGGCCACGCCAAAGCGCAGGTACTGGAACAGCTCGTCTTCGGTCCAGACGACGGGCGTCGGGTTGTGGTCGTTCAGCGGCGGGGCGATCCAGCCGTCGATGACCGCACCGTCATAGACGCTGCTCATCTTCTCGGCGCCGAGAAGGTTACGCGGCGTATGGCAGGCGCCACAGTGCTCGTTACCTTCGGCAAGATAGGCACCGCGGTTCCACTGTGCGTCATGCTTCGGATCGTTCTGGTAGCGGCCCGGGGTGAAGAACAGCAGCTTCCAGAAGCCCTGGCCGATCAGACGGATGTTGATCGGGAAGGGGACCGTGTTGTCACGCGGCTTCAGATGCACGGCAGGGCGCGTCATCAGATAGGCGTACAGGTCCGAGACGTCCTGATCGCTGACCTTCGTGAAATGGTCGAACGGGAAGGCCGGATAGAGCTGGGAGCCGTCGCGGGCGATGCCCTTGTTCATGGCGCGCTTGAACGCGGCCAGCGACCAGTTGCCGATTCCCCATTCTTCATCAGGCGTGATGTTGGACGAGAAGATGTCACCGAAGGGTGTGGCCATCTTGAAGTCGCCGGCCAGTTCGGGGCCGGGCTTGCCATCCACGCGGGTATGACATTCCGCACAGTAGCCGCCATTCGCCACGATTTCGCCACGGCTGATGGCGTCTGCGGAGAATGACGATGCGGCTGGCCGCGGGATCGGGGCAATGGCGGGGTACCAGGCATAGGCAAGAAAGCCGATGCCTCCCACTGCGCCAAGGCCAATGACGGCGGCAGCTATCCGTTTGAGCATGCTTAAACTGTCCCGGCAGGTTTGAAATCATTTGCCACAAAAGGTGGCTGTTGCGTGCAACCTAGTGCACGGAGCCGTGAAAGGAAAGATTGCGTTATCTCAAAACCGGGTGTTTCGGGAAATAAATGCGGCCTTTGTCATGAAAATAACACAGATTTCGCGATGTTTCAGCGTTAATCCGGGATATTCTTGGTCCTGATTGCAGTATTCCCCGAGGTGGACTCTGCGCGGATAGGGGAGGGATATTGACGGATCGTCGTGAGGGTCTGTTACATTGTTTTCGCGGCAAGTATGTCCCACGATGAATATTTTGACACCGGGTGTCAAAAACTTCCTATGCTTCTGACGGACTTCCAGAACCCGTTCCCAAGGCGGTTCGGGCTCCGATTTCTCCCCTGACTTCTGCCCTGGCCTATCCCCCGGTGGGGTTCTGGTGATGTGGGAAGGCTTGGCTTATGATTTCCCGGCGGCAGATTGGCCGTTCTGCCGAGAGGAAGCGTTATTTCCGCCCGTCCTGCCCTGATCCGGTCTCTCGCATTGGCCTGTGTCATCCTGAGCGTGCTGTGCGCGCTCTGTCTGGGGCGGTATCCGCTGTCGCCACTGCGCGTGATGGGGGTGTTCGGGTCTCTGCTGCATCTGTCTTCCGCGAGTGATCCCGTGGCGCAGGTTGTCGTCATGCAGGCGCGATTGCCGCGTATTCTGGCGGCGCTGCTGGTCGGGAGTGCGCTGTCCTGCGGGGGCGCGACCTATCAGGCGGTGTTCCGTAATCCGCTGGTCTCGCCCGATCTGCTCGGCGTTCTGAGCGGGGCGGCTTTTGGCGCGGCGCTCAGTATCGTCAGTGGCGGGTCGGCGGTTGTGGTGCAGATGGGCGCGTTCGGCGGCGGTCTGCTGGCGGTCGGGACGGGACTGCTGATCAGCAGGACGCTGCCGGGCGGGGGTATCCTGACGCTGCTGCTGGGCGGGCTGATCGGGAATGCGATTTTCACGGCCTTACTGTCTTTAGTGAAATATCTGGCCGATCCGATGGATCAGCTCCCGGCCATCGTGAACTGGCTTCTGGGCAGTCTGGCGCCGAGCGGATGGCAGGAACTGGCCTGGATGTCGGGGCCGCTGATTGTTCTGACGGTGGCGCTGGTTCTGTGTGCGCCTGTGCTGGATGTGCTGTCGCTCGGGGATGACGAGGCGCGCAGTCTGGGCGTGTCGGTGCGGGTCATGCGTCCGGCGCTGATCGTTCTGGCGACGCTGGCCTGTGCGATGACAATCTCGATGGCGGGCATCATTGGCTGGATCGGGCTTCTGGTGCCGCATGTCGCGCGGCTTCTGGCCGGGGCGGAACATCGGAGCATGATGCCGGTGACGGCGCTTCTGGGAGCGGCCGGGCTGGTGCTGGCCGATACCTGTGCGCGCAGTCTGACGACGGGGGAGGTTCCGCTCGGGATCGTCACGCAGCTTTTCGGGGCGCTGGCCTTCGTGCTGGTGCTGCGGCGTCTGCGGAGTGGGGTGGCATGACGCTGCTGTCGTGCCGGAACCTGGGATTTCGTCAGCCGCGTGGGACTGTTCCCGTGCTGGAGGGCATTGATCTCTCGCTGGAGAAGGGCGAGCTGGTCGGGCTTCTGGGGCTGAACGGGGCGGGCAAGAGTACGCTGCTGCGGCTGCTGATGGGGTTTCTGACGCCTTCGGTCGGGGATGTTTTTCTGGAAGGCCGCTCTCTGCGGGAGTGGTCGGCCTCCGCCATTGCGCGACATCTGGCCTATGTGCCGCAAAGTCATGTCGCGACCTTTCCCTATACGGTGCGGCGGATGGTGGAGCTGGGGCGTGTGCCTTATTCCGGGCTCACGGGGCGGCTGTCTTGGGAAGACCGGCTGGCCGTTGATGCGGCGCTGGAGCGGATGGGGCTGGCGGGATTTGCGGATCGGCCGGTGACGGAGCTTTCCGGCGGGGAACGCCAGCGGGTCGTGCTGGCACGGGCCATTGCGCAGGACGCGCAGGGCCTGCTGCTGGATGAGCCGATGACCGGGCTGGATTACGGGTATCAGCTGCGTCTGATGGCGCTGCTGGCGGATCTTGCGCGGGAAGGCCGGCTTGTTATGCTCACTTCGCACCGGCCGGAAGAACTGTATGTCCGCGCAAGCCGGGTTCTGGTCCTCGATCACGGCCGGATTGACGCGGACGGGCCGCCACAGGATGTTGTGACGGCGCAACGGATGTCAGCGCTTTACGGTGTGCCTCTGACCCAGACGGACCATGCCGGAAACCGCTTTTTCCATCATGGAAGGGACGAGAAATGACACTCTCACAACTCTTGAAGCGGTTTTCGGCCCTCACACTCCCGGCAGCCCTGCTGGGCGGGGCACTGGCCATATCCCTGCCGGCGCCTGTGGCGCATGCCGCCCCTCCCGAGCGGATCGTTGAAGGCTGGTACGCGCATAATGCGACGCTCATCATGCTGGGCGCGCAGGACCGGATCGTGGGCACCGTGGCGCGTCCCGCGATGCTGCCCTGGATGTTCCGCCTGGTGCCGGAACTGGCAAAGGCCGAGACGCTGGATCCGGGCAATCTGAACGCGGAAGAACTGCTGGCGCTGCATCCCGATCTGGTGTTCGTCACCAACTCGGGCCATTCCGCCGAGGCCCTGACACGGGCAGGGCTGAATGTGGCGCCCGAAGGGTTCGACCGGTTCGACGCGATGCTTGACTGCGTGGACGGGACCGCGACCCTGCTTCAGACGCCGATGGCCGCCAAGCGTGCGCAGGCTTACCGCTCGGCGTTCCTTCAGGTCGTCTCGCAGGCCCCGACCAACCCGCAGGGGCCGCGCGTGCTGCATGTGGAGTCTCTCAAGCCACTGCGGGTGGATGGCGATGACAGCATCATCGACCAGTGGATCCGCAGTGCGGGCGGGCAGAATGCGGCGCAGGGGATTCACGGCAACAAGCAGCCTGTTTCCATCGAGCAGGTCCTGTCCTGGAACCCGGATATTCTGATCGTTGCTGCCAATGCGGGCGATCCGGCAGCCCTGAAAAAGGATCCGGTCTGGTCGAAGATCAAGGCCGTGCAGTCTGGGCGCGTCTATCGCAATCCGACGGGTCTTTTCCCCTGGGACCGCTATGGGCCGGAGCTGATGCTTCAGGTGATCTGGGCCCGGCAGATCGTGCAGACCGGGCAGGTGGATGTCCCGGCGATGATCCGGTCGATCCGGTCTTTCTATCATGATTTCTATGGCATCGCGCTTTCAGCCGATGATGCGCAGCGGATGCTCGATGCGCTGCCGCCCGCTACCGACGATACGCACTGATCTTCCGATTTTCCAAGGAAAGCCCCGTATGACGCATACCGCCCCGCCTCGCGGCCTGAGTTCTCCCCGCAGGTTTGCCCGCACGGCGTGGCTGCTTCTTGCGGGAAGTGTGCTGGCCGGGGGGCTGGGGAGTGTTGCGCGGGCGGAAGAGCCCCTGCTGCCCGTGCCGCAGACCGTTTCGGTCTCCAATGGCGTGGCGTCGATCGGGGGCGGGATTCAGGTCGTATGGGACACGCGGCCCTCGCCTCTGCTGCTGCGGGCCGTGGCGCGGTTTACGACACGTCTGACCGCGATCGCCGGGCCTGCGGGCCGGGGCGCGCCTTATGTGCTGCATATCTCGGCCGGGCAGGACCGGGCCTATCTGAGTGTGGACGAAAAGGAGCGTTATGCGCTCACGACGTCCGCCACTGGCGCGCGGCTGGAAGCGGAGGGCCCGGCGGGGGTGATCCACGGGCTGTCGACGCTGCTTCAGCTTGTCCGGGTGACGCCGCAGGGGGCGCTGGTCGAGCGTGTGCATGTTGAGGACGCGCCCCGCTTTGCCTGGCGCGGTCTGCTGATGGATGTGTCGCGGCATTTCGACACGGTCGAGACCATCGAGCGGCAGCTCGATGCGATGGAGCTGGTCAAGCTCAACGTCCTGCACTGGCATCTGAGCGATGGAGCCGGCTTCCGGGTTGAGAGCCGGATGTTCCCGAAGCTTCAGACCGTGGCGTCGCACGGTCAGTATTACACGCAGGCGCAGATCCGCGAGGTCGTGGCCTATGCGGCGGATCGCGGCATCCGTGTCGTGCCGGAAATCGACGTGCCCGGTCATGCGCTGGCGATCCTTCAGGCCTATCCCGAGCTGGCGGCCCAGCCTCTGCCAGATGTGACCGCCAAGGGGCTGAACCTCAACAATGCCGCGCTGGACCCGACCAATCCGCAGACATTGCGCTTTGTGCGCGTGTTGTACGGGGAGATGGGCGGACTTTTCCCGGACCGGTATGTGCATACCGGAGGCGATGAAGTCGTCTCCTCCCAGTGGACGAAAAATCCGGCTATTGCGGCCTATATGAAGGCGCATGGCTTCGAGACGGCCGCTGCGCTTCAGGCGGCTTTTACGGGAGAGGTCGCGAAGATCGTTTCCGCCCAGGGTCATGTCATGATGGGCTGGGATGAGGTCAGCGAGGCGCCGATCCCGAAGAATGTCGTCGTCGAGCCCTGGCGGGCGTCGAAATGGACCGGAACGGCGACGCAGGCCGGGCATCCGGTTGTGGTGTCGGCGGGGTATTATCTGGATCTGCTGCGGCCGTCTGCCGCCCATTATGCGGTCGATCCGTTTGATACGAAGGCCGAAGGGATCACGGCGGAGCAGCTGGCGAAATATCCGCCCAAACATCCCGAATTTTCGGTGCCGTTCGTGATGGACGAGCATGCTCCGCCGCTGGATGACGGACAGAAGGCGCTGGTCATGGGGGCGGAAGGCACGCTCTGGGCGGAAATGGTGTCCGAGCCGATGCTGGATGGGCGGCTGTGGCCCCGGATGGCGGCGCTGGCCGAGCGGTTCTGGTCCGCGCAGGATGTACGCGACGTTCCCGATCTGGAACGGCGTCTGCCGCTTGTGATGGCTGAGCTTGAGGCGACCGGACTGCAGGCAACGCAGCATCGGGAGGCCATGCGCGAGGCCATGGCGCCAGGACATTCGGAACCGCTGAAGATCCTGACCGAAGTGACGGTCCCCGTCCGCAATTACGCTCTCAACCATCTTGCTGCGCCCAGCGGGGATGCGATGCTGTCAGCGCCTGTTGCGGTGACGGACCCGGATGCGTTCGTAGCACTGCGGTTCAATGCGATGGCCGCGCGGTATGTCCGGGGCGAGCACGCGCTTGCCGCCCCTCTGCGCCAGATGCTGCAGCGCTGGTCGGACAATGATGCGGCGTTTGTGACAAGCGCAAAGGGCATTCCGGTGCTTGAGGCAGTCGTGCCGGTGTCGCATGCCGTCGCTCTGCTGTCGCGCGCGGGGCTCGGGGTTCTGGACGGGCGGGACGGTTCGGCCTGGCGGATGGATGCGAACCGGCTGCTTCAGGAACAGCAGGCGGCCTTTGAAAACTCGGCCAGCATGCTGGCATCCGCACACAGCCCGCAGCCGCCGGGAGGATTGCTGATTGCGATCCTTCCGGGAATCCAAGCGCTCCTGACGGGTGTGGCAGAGCGCGCGGAGTAAGACATCGGCCTGTTGTTGTGCGGGGGGATGGATTTCCGGCGCCGGGCAGGGGAAAAGGGGATATGACACGTTTTCCGATCCTTCTCCTCGACTATGACGGCACTCTGGCGGAGACGCAGCCAGCCATTCTGCGCAGCCTGAAAGAGGCCTTTGATGCGGTGGGTGTGACAGCGCCTTCCGCGGACGTCCTCAAACAGGAACTGACGCGGGGCGGGACGCTCCAGACCCTGTTCCAGGCGATCGCACCCAAAAGCGACGAACGCGATGCCGCCTCATTCGTGCGGCACTACCGGGCGTTCTATCCGGCGGCCGACGAGGAAGAGACGGTTCTGTTCGACGGCGTGGTGGAGACGCTGGCCGCTCTGAAGGAACAGGGGAAAACTCTCGCCATTCTCAGCAACAAGCATGCGCCCACGGTTCATGCGAGCATGGCGCGGTTTGGGCTGGAACCATTTTTCAGCGGTGTTGTGGCGTCGGAGCCGAATTTTCCGCACAAGCCCGATCCGCGCGTGATGGAAGAGCGCGTTCTTCCGCTTTTTCCCGATCTGCCGCGCTCGGCTTTCCTGATGGTGGGCGATACCGTGGCCGACCTCCAGTTCGCCCGTAACGCCGGGATTGCCTCATGCTGGGCCAGTTACGGTCATGGCTCGTCGCAGCAATGCGCCGCACTGGGGCTGGGGCCGGATCTGCGGATTGACGCTTTCGCGGACCTGCCGACGGCGCTTCGGGGCTGAAGGTCTCCCGAAAGGGAAGCTCAGGCGGCGGGGCCGATACTGTCGCGCAGGACGAGTTCGGTTTCGAGGATGACGTTTTCGCTGCTGCCTGTGGCGGCGCTCAGCAGACGGACGGCTTCCGTGCCCTTGCGCTCATGCGGCTGACGGATCGTGCTCAGATCCGCGCCTTCTGCGGCGGGGATGTCGTCAAAGCCGAAGATCGACACATCCTGCGGGATGTTCAGGCCAAGCGCACGGATGGTCTGCATGGCGCCGATGGCCACGCGGTCGCTCATGGCGAGGATGGCGGTCGGGCGTTGGGCGCGGTTGAGGAGATGACGCACGCCCTGGGCGCCCATGTCCTCGGAATTGATCGGGATTTCCCAGGTCGGAACGTCCTCGGGCGCGATCCCGGCTTCCTGCAACGCGAGCACATAGCCTTCAAGGCGCATGGCGATGGTGCTGTGGGCGATATTGGCGCGGCGTTTGGCGGTCAGCGGGCCGAAATAGCCGTCATGGGCCGTCTTGAGTGACAGGATGCCGAAATGCCGGTGTCCGAGATCGAGCAGGGTCTTGGCTGCGCGGTAGGCGGAGCCGCGATCGTCGATCCCGACATAAGGCACGCCGTTGAGGCGGGGCTGGTCCACCACTACGAGGGGGACATTGCGCTGCTGGGCCATCATGACGCAGCGGCTGTCGGGGGCGACGGAATAGAGGATGTAACCGTCCACGGCAGCGTTGCCGAGCGAGACGGGGGCCGTGCGGTTACGCAGGTTGCTGCCCGCGGAAATCAGGGCGAGATCGGTTTCCAGCTCGTCGCAGGAGCGGGCGACGCCGTTGAGGACGCTGAGGATCGCGGGATCGGTGAAGGCATAGGGAAGGTCCTCGCTGAAGAGGAAGCCCAGCGCGCCGGCACGGCCGGTGGCGAGCTGCTTGGCGGCCGGATCGGGGCCGGTGTAACCAAGCTCCTGTGCGGCGGCGAGGATCCTCTCGCGCAAAGCGGCCGAGAGCTGGCCTGGACGGATATAGGCGTTTGAGACTGTTGTATGGGAGACGCCGACCTGCGCTGCCACATCCTTGAGGGTTACTTTGCGGCGGTCATGCTGTCTGGTCATGGGTATGGTCTGTCCAGTAACGACACCAGACCCGTCATGTCAGATCCTGACGCTCGCAGTATGGTGTCAGTGCTCTTCGAAAAATCACTGAAAACACCATACCCATTCTGCCGGACAGAAACCAGTCACGGGCGCGGGAGGATTTACGAAAATTGAAAATTTCCTATTTGCCTTTGCCCACGGTCTCCCGCGGGTCTCTCCACATCTCTCCACAAGCCGTCCGTGCCGGTCAGTCCGGAGGTCAGCCCTGTTTGGGCTTCGGCGCGGGTGCTTTCTTGGCCTGCGGCACCGGGGTGAACATCGCACGGCATTTCGGGGAAAGCTGGTCGATCTTCTTTTTCATGCAGGCGGTGATCTTGGCTTCGTTGGGAATGGCCAGCGTACACAGACGGATGGCGTCGCCCTGGCAGGCCTGCTTCTGTTCTTCACGGGTGGCCGCGCCAGCGGCCTGCGTCAGTGCAAATGTCAGGCCGGTCAGAGCGATGAAATAACGGATCATATTCTTTCTCCTTACCTACAGGTAAGCGTATGGGACTTTTTACGGTTTCAGTCCCGAATAACTTTATCGCAACTACACTTCCCCTGCTGTCTTCAATAAGGACCGGACAATTCCTGATTAAGGACTGTCAGGGGTGAAGAATACGGGCAAAACGCGCCGAGGCTGCTGGCCCGGGTGTGGTTTCAGGTGTGGGAGAAGGCAGTTCTGGCGGAAGTGCGCCGGGTTGCAGGCTCATCAGCAGGGCGCGCGCGCGGCGGGCGTCCGGCGTGTCGGTCCAGCAGTAATGGATGGCACGGGATTCGCGCTGGGATTCGATCAGCCCCGCACGTCTGAGCGCGCCCAGATGCTGGCTCAGCGTGGGCTGTCCGATGCCGGTCATGGTCTCGATCTCGCTGACGGCATGGGTGCTGTCGAGCAGGGCCGAGAGGATCATGAGGCGCTGCGGCTGGGCGAGAATGCGCAGCCATTCTGCCAGTTCGCGGCTTTTCTCAAGGGGAAGCAGGACGGTCATGAACGCTCCCGGGTCATGGGCTGGAAGAACCATTTTGCGCCGGCCTTTTCCACGGCGGCCTGTGTCTGGAGCGGGGGAGCGACGGTGCGCTGTCCCGGCTGCCAGCTTTCGGGCGTGAGCGCGCCGGCGCGGTCCACTTCCTGAAGCGCGCACAGCAGGCGCAGCAGTTCGGGGACGGAGCGGCCGACGGTGGCTGGATAGTTCAGGATGGCGCGGATGATGCCTGACGGGTCAATCACGAAAACCGAGCGCACGGTGGCGCTGTCCTGTGCCGCGCTGTCCAGCATGCCATAGGCGCGGGCGACGGCGAGGGACGGGTCCTCGATGATGGGGAAGGGGATCTGGATTCCGAACTGCGTGTTGATGGCCTCGACCCAGGCGAGATGGGCCGGGAGGCTGTCCGCCGAGATGCCGAGCAGGGCGCAGTCCCGCTTCTGGAACTCTTCCGCGCTGCGGGCCAGGGCGATGAACTCGCTGGTGCAGACGGGCGTGAAGTCGGCCGGATGGGCGAAAAGCAGGACCCAGTGTCCGCGCAGGGCGCTCATGATGAATTCGCCATGCGTGGTCCGGGCGCTGAAATCCGGAGCCCGGTCGCCAATGCGTAGAAACGGAAGGGAGGATTCAGCGGGAGGGGATACGTTCATGATCCGGTTCCAAAAGCATCAGGGCGCTTGACATGCAACACTTACAATATTAACTTAACAGTTAATGAAAGTGTCGTAAAGGCATTCCACAGCCAGAAGGTGAACGCCATGCATGATGCAGCAGTCCAGGCCGCAACCGCGCAGATCCGGCGAACCGAGGAAGGCGCGGCGCCCGCTCCCGTTGTCTGTACGTTTTTCGACGAAGCCACGAATACCGCGAGCCACGTTGTCCATTGTCCCGTCACGAAGCGCGCAGCCGTTATCGACTCTGTGCTCGATTATGACGCGGCCGCCGGTCGCACGTCCCATGGATCGGCGCAGGCGATCGTCGATTACGTGGAGCGCGAAGGTCTGACCGTCGACTGGCAGCTTGAGACGCATGCCCATGCCGATCATCTGTCTGCGGCCCCCTGGCTGCAGGAAAAGATTGGCGGAAAGCTCGGGATCGGCGCGGATATCACGCGGGTTCAGGCGGTGTTCGGCAAGATCTTCAATGCCGGGACGCGGTTTGCGCGGGACGGATCGCAGTTCGATCATCTCTTTACCGACGGCGAGACGTTCCGGATCGGTGACCTTCCTGTGACGGTGCTGCACGTTCCGGGCCATACGCCGGCCGACATGGCCTTCGTGATCGGCAATGCGGCCTTTGTGGGCGATACGATCTTCATGCCGGATTTCGGCACGGCTCGGGCGGATTTCCCGGGCGGTGATCCGCGGCAGCTTTTCCGCTCCATCCGCCGTTTGCTGTCGCTTCCGGCCGAGACGCGTCTGTTCCTGTGCCACGATTACAAGGCGCCCGGCCGGGATGAGTATGCCTGGCTGACGACTGTCGGGCATGAGCGGGATTACAACATCCATGTTCATGACGGCGTGAGCGAAGAGGAATTCGTGAAGATGCGGACGGAGCGCGATGCCACGTTGGCGATGCCGCGTCTGCTGATGCCGTCCGTGCAGGTCAATATGCGCGGGGGACATCTGCCCGAACCCGAAGCTGATGGCGTGAGCTACATCAAGATCCCCGTCAATCGCGTCTGACCTGGGCGCGCCTGTACCTTATTCCCCAAGATTTAGCCGTTTCTGGAGTTCCCATGCCAACCCGTCATCTGACCGACAGCTACGCCGTTTCCCCCCAGATTGCCGTGCAGGATATTGCGGATCTGAAGGCGGAGGGTTTTCGCACGATCCTGTGTTTCCGTCCTGACGGGGAAGCCCCGGACCAGCCGGAAATGACGGTGATTGAAGAAGCAGCCAAAGAGGCCGGGCTGGCATTCGCCGCAATTCCCGTGAAGGCTGGAACAGTGCCGGATGAGGCTCAGGTCGCGCAGACGCGTACGGCTCTGGCCACGCTTCCGGGCCCGGTTGTCGGTTATTGCCGTTCCGGGACCCGGGCGGCGCAGATCTGGGCTCTGGCCGAGGCAGGCAAGCGCCCGGCTGCGGAGATTTTCGCGGCGGCGGCCAAGGCCGGGGTGGATATCAGCGGTCTGCGGGGGCGGATCGAAAGTGTTGCGGCACCGTCCGCGGCTCCGCGCAAGGGAGCAGCGCATTTTCAGGTGCTGATTATTGGCGGTGGTGCGGGTGGCCTGTCGGTTGCGGGCAGCCTGCTCAAGCGCAACAGCCATCTGTCCATCGGTGTGGTTGAGCCGTCGAACGAGCATTTTTACCAGCCGGGCTGGACGCTTGTGGGCGGGGGCGTTTTTCAGGCGGCCCAGACGCGCCGCAAGGAAGCGGACGTCATGCCCAAGGACGTTGTCTGGGTGCGGCAGGCGGCGAAGCTGTTCCGGCCGGATGTGCGGGAAGTGGTTCTGGGAGACGGTTCGGTCGTCTCCTATGACGCGCTGATCGTGGCGACGGGGATTACGCTGAACTGGGATGCCATTCCGGGTCTGGTGGAGACGCTGGGCAAGAACGGTGTGACGTCGAATTACCGCTTCGACCTGGCGCCCTATACCTGGCAGCTCGTGCAGCAGCTCAAGAGCGGGACGGCGATCTTCACGCAGCCGCCCATGCCGATCAAATGTGCCGGTGCACCGCAGAAGGCCGTGTATCTGTCCTGTGACGCCTGGAAGCGCCGTGGCGTGCTGGACAGCATTTCGGTCGAGTTCGACACGGCCACGCCGGGGCTGTTTGGCGTGAAGGAATTCGTGCCGCCGCTGATGGAATACATCAAGCGCTATCACGTCGGGCTGCACACCGGATCGAAGCTTGTGGCGGTAGACGGCCCGAACCGCACGGCGACCTTTGAACGCAAGGTCGGGGACGGTGTGGAGCGCGTGGAGCGCAAGTTCGACATGCTGCATGTCGTGCCGCCGCAGAGTGCGCCGCAGGTGATCCGCGAGAGTGCGTTGGCGGGTTCGGACGGGTTCGTCGAGGTCAATCCGGCGACGTTGCAGCATGTGCGTTTTCCGGATGTGTTCGCCATTGGTGACGTGATCGGGACGTCTTCGGCCAAGACGGCTGCCGCGGTCCGGGTGCAGGCGCCTGTGGTTGCGACCAATGTGCTGGCGTTCCTGAAGCATCAGGCTCCGGTTTCGGAATATGAGGGCTATGGTGCCTGTCCGCTGACGGTGGAGAACGGGCGGATCGTGCTGGCCGAGTTCCGCTATGGCGGCAAGCTGGCGCCGACGCTGCCGAAATGGCTGCTCAACGGGCAGAAGCCGACGCGTCTGGCCTGGTGGCTCAAGAAATATGTCATGCCGCTGATGTACTGGGACGGTATGCTCAAGGGGCGCGAACTCATGGTTGCCCCCAAGCCGCTGAACGTGAAGAAGGGCGGCTGAACCGGTTGTGCATATTGCGCTTGAACTGGCCTGCGGTGTCCTGATCGGGTTTACGCTGGGCCTGATCGGCGGTGGCGGCTCCATCCTTGCCGTTCCCCTGATGGTCTATGTGGTGGGGGTGAAAAACCCCCATGTCGCGATCGGGACGAGCGCGATGGCCGTGGCGGTCAACGCGCTGACCGGGCTGGTCAGCCATGCCCGGGCGGGAACGGTCAAATGGAAATGCGCTGCCATTTTCGCGCCCTGCGGTGTGGTGGGTGCGCTCATCGGGGCGGCATTCGGCAAGGCGGTGAACGGGCAGAAGCTGCTGCTCTGCTTTGCGCTGCTGATGGTCGTGGTGGGCGTTCTCATGCTGCGGGGGCGGCGCAACAAGGGTGAGGCGGGGGCGGCGTGTAACCGCCAGAACATGCCGCGCGTCATGATGGCCGGGGCCGGGACGGGTGTGCTGTCCGGGTTTTTCGGGATTGGCGGCGGGTTTCTGATCGTACCCGCGCTCATTGCCTGCACGCGGATGCCCATTCTCAATGCGGTGGGGACGTCTCTTGTGGCCGTGGCCGCGCTGGGGGCCAGTACGGCGCTGAGTTACATGCTCTCGGGCTATGTGGACTGGGTGATGGGTGCGCTGTTCGTGGCGGGGGGAATTGTGGGCAGTTTCCTCGGAACCCGGGCGGCGAAGCGTCTGTCGGGTTCCGGTGCAGCGCTGACGACGTTCTTTGCGTGCGTCATTTTCACTGTTGCGGCCTATATGATCTGGAAGAGCCTTTCGGCTCTGTAAGAACGATCAGTCGAGGCCGAAATTCGGGAAGATGGTGAAGCAGACCATCGAAAAATAGAACATCACCGCCAGCAGGATGTGACACATATAGAGCGGCGCGATCATGGCGCCGCGCCTGCGGAAGAAGGCCATCAGCACACCGAAGGCGGCGATGGCCACGGCAAGCGCCACGTTCAGCATGAGCCGGCTGTCGCCGTTGCTGATGGCGATGACCAGAAAGACCGAGCCCACAATGGCCGAGCCGACATGCACGGGCGTGAGGAAGCTGAAGGGGCGTTTGTACCGGGCCGCGAAAATGGCGAGCCAGACGCCCATGATCACCGTGAGAGTGAAACATCCCGTCGAAGCGTACAGCATCTGTAATCCACCCTGTTCCTGATGTCCCTGCGCAGACTCTCGGAGCCGTGACCAGAATATTCGGAAGTCTCCGCGTTCCTCAGGTCTTGCAGAACACGTTGCTCCGACTGCGTATTTACTCCAGAACGGCCTTTTGGGCCAGACGTTCCCGCATGGAGGGCGCTTTCTCCCCTGAGTGGCGCAGAAAAATTGTACCACCCCCCGGTATTCTGATTTTCAAGGTTTCCTTTCTGTTTCGATATGACATACTGGTGACACGCAAGAGGCCGGGGAGGATACAAAGGGATGGATCTGGGAGCACGCCTGCGATTTGTGCGGACGGCACGGAACCTGTCCCAGCGCGAACTGGCCAAGCGGACCGGTGTGACCAATTCCACGATCTCCCTCATCGAATCAGGGGACATGAATCCCTCCGTCGGAACGCTCAAGCGTATTCTGGACGGGATTCCCGTGACGCTCGGGGAGTTTTTCAGCATTGCCCCCGAGGGCGGTGAAAAGATCTTCTACCGGGCGGACGAGCTGATGACGTTCGAGCAGGGCGGTGTGACCTTCCGGCAGGTCGGGGCCCCTCTGTTTGGCCGGAGCCTTCAGATCCTGCGCGAGACCTATGCGTCCGGGGCGGATACCGGGGCCACGGTCTATGCCCATGAAGGCGAAGAGGGCGGGTTTGTCCTGCACGGCCAGGTGGAAATCACGGTGGGAGACAGGCGCGAGATCCTGGGCCCGGGCGATGCCTATCATTTCGACAGCCGTCAGCCGCATCGTTTCCGCTGCCTCAGCTCCGAAGGCTGCGAGATCATCAGCGCCTGTACGCCGCCGACGTTCTAGGATTTCCGTCCCGAACCTTCAGAAGCCCCGCGTTCAAAAGAACGGGAGGGGCGCGCTTTCCCGCAGGCTGCGGCGTTGTGTTGTGGGACTATGCCTGTCCGTATTGTGGTCCAGGGCGGGTGTGCCCAGCGGAGAGCCACGGACATGCCAGACCGTCCGTACCCAGAAAGAAACATCATGTTCCGTGCGGTCGCTGCTTCTTTGCGCAGGGGGCTGGTTGCGGGGGCGATGGTCTGCGTCCTGTTGCTGAGCGGTCCGGCTGCGGCAGCGAGTGTGACGCGGACGCGGGACATCTGCCCGGTTCAGCGGGCGATGCTTCAGATTGAAACGAAGACCCTTGCCGCGGCTGTGGCAGAACTGTCCCGCAAGACGAAATGCCCCGTGCTGATGGATGAAGGGCTTCTGCGCGGCGGGAACAGCATTGCCGTCGCCGGAGTTTATACGCCGCGCGAGGCTCTGATCCGGCTTCTGGGCAATGCCGAGCTGGATGTGATCGAAACCGTTCAGGGACTGGCCGTCATGCCGCTGAGCTATCGGGCCGCGCATCGCATGGACCATGCTGAACGGATGTAGCTCTGGAAGGCGCGGTCAGCGGCGCCCTTTCCAGATGCGGCGTTGCAGCAGGAAGGTCAGGAGCGCCATCAGGGCAAGATAGGCGAGAACATAGACGCCGATCCGTCTGCGTTCGGCCTGATGGGGATGGGCAACCCCGTCGAGAAAGGCCGAGACGTCGCCAGCCATCTGCGCGGATGTCGCAGGTGTGCCGTCGGGATAGGTGAGCATGCCGTCCTGAAGGGGCGGGGGCATCCCGATATGCTTCCATTTCAGGGCGGTGTTGTAATAGCGCCCTTCGTCGAGCGTCACGCCCGCAGGTGTGGGAGCATAAGAGAGCAGGATCTGCCGGATTTCTTCGGCGCCACCGGGCAGCGTCAGGGCCAGTCGGGAGAGATCGGGGGGGAGCAGTCCGTGATTGGCGAGGCGCCCCATGGCCTCGTTGGGGTAAGGCGACAGGATGGGATCGGTGGCTGTGGCGGGGCGGGTTTTCGGATCGCCATTATCGTCCGTGCCATTGGGCATCTGCTGGTCGGCGGCCCATTTACGGATCTCATCCGGCGAGAGTCCGAGGCTGCTCATGTCGCCATACGTGACGTGTTCCATGCCATGGCAGGCGCTGCAGACCTGCTGGAAAACCATCAGGCCGCGCTGGGCGGGCGTGCTCGCCCAGGCGGGCAGGGCTGTCAGGCTGGCAGCGAGTATGAGGTTCCGGGTCCAGCGCCTCATGACGACATCTCTCGTTCGGAGGCCAGTGGCATGACGAGCAGGAAATGGATGAACCACCAGGCCATCGCCACGCGGCTGGCGAGCAGCCATGCCGGGGTGGGCGCGTGCATTCCGGCAATGCCGAGCAGGATGAAGGCTGCGAAGGCGAGGGGCAGCGACAGGCGCACCATCGGTCGCCGTGTTGCGGGGCGGATGGCGGAGCGGTCCAGCCAGGGCAGCACGAACAGGACGGCGAGGCTCCCCGAAGCGAGGAGAAGCCCGCCGAGGCGTGAGGGCACTGCACGCAGGATCGCGTAGAACGGGGCGAAATACCATTCCGGCCGGATGTCGCGCGGTGTGACGAGCGGGTTGGCCTGAACGTAGTTGTCGGCCAGCGTCAGCAGGTCGGGCAGGAAGAAGACCAGCCCGGCATAGACCATCAGGAACAGGCAGAGCGCGAAGCCGTCGCGGCTGGTGTAATAGGGATGAAACGGCAGGGTCTGGCTCGGGCTGACGGGATCGATGCCCGAAGGATTGTTCGATTTCACGACATGCAGCGCCGCGACATGCAGGGCTATGGCCGCGATGATTGCGAAAGCCATCGTGAAATGCAGCACGAAAAGCCGATGCAGCGCCACGTTTCCCAAAGTGTCCCCGCCCAGCAGGAGTTCGGACAGCGGCTGTCCGATCAGGGGAATGGCATGGACGGCGTTCAGGATCACTGTGGCGCCCCAGTAGGACATCTGTCCCCAGGGCAGGACGTAACCGGCAAAGGCCGTGACCATCACCATCAGCATCAGGCCAAGCCCGGTCAGCCAGAGCAGTTCGCGCGGGGCCTTGTAGGAGCCGTACCACAGGCTGCGTCCGATATGGATGTAAAGGCAGGCGAACAGCATCGTCACGCCGCCCATGTGCAGGCTGCGAATGAACCAGCCTGAAGAGATCTGCCGGTCGATGGCTTCAACGCTGGCGAAGGCCTGGGTGATGTCAGGCGTGTAGTTGATCGCGAGGAACAGGCCGCTGGCGATCATGAAGGCCATTGTGACGATTAGGAACGCGCCGAAGCTCCACAACGCATTGAGGTTGCGGGGCATCGGGAAGGCAACGTACTGGCGGCGCAGCAGGCTCATGACCGGCAAGCGGCGTTCGAGCCAGCCGCGCGGATCTGTGTCGGGCGTTTTCAGGGGCGAAGTCATGCGGGCCGGTCTTCAGATCTGCTGGATGTCGGACATGCTGAAGCCCGGATCACCCACGCTGTGGCCGATGCGGAGTTTCGTGTCGGAAAGGAACGTCACGGGCGGGACCGGCAGGTTGCAGGGCGCGGGCGCGCGACGGGCAACACGGCCCGCAGCGTCGAAGTGTGATCCGTGGCAGGGACAGAAATATCCCCCCTTCGCTTGGGGCGTGGAGCCGGGTTTTTCGAAAGAGGGCACGCAGCCAAGATGGGTGCAGACCCCGATCAGCACGCCATACTCCGGGCGGACTGAACGGTGCCAGTTCGTCGCGTCCTTGGGCTGCTGGAGGATTTTTGAGTCCGCGTCCCGCAGGGTGGCCAGATGGTCCGGAGCCTGAAGCGCAGCCAGCATCTGAGGCGTGCGGCGCTGGATGAAAACAGGCCACTCCCGCCAGCGCACGGTCATGTCCTGTCCGGGTGTCAGGGAGGACAGATCGACGTCCAGCAGCCGGTCGGAGAGGGAAGTTGCTGTCGGGTTTTTCAGGCTCTCGACAAAGGGGACGGCCAGAGCGCAGGCTCCCGCACAGCCGAGCACCACGGTCCCGGTGGCCAGCAGATCCCGCCGTCTGGTGCCATCCGAAGAAGGGGGCGTCTCGCTCTGGGTCATGCGGAACCTCTGCCGGCTGCGCCGGATGCCCGGCAGGAAAGATGACAGCAGGATAGGCGTCTTTGCGCTTTCGAGAAAGGCGGCGTGCGGTAGCTTTCGGGGCGTTTGGGAGCTAGTGTTTTCCGAACTGATGTAACGACGCAAATTGCGGAAGGGCCCCGGACATGACAACGAAATCCCGCTTCAGGATCATGCTTGCGGCTCTTCTGGGCCTGATGCCGCTCATGGCGTCTCCAGGCATGGCGGCGGATGGAGCGGCGCTGTACCGGGGAAAATGCGCGATGTGTCACGGACCTGCGGGCGCGGGGCGTCCGGGGACTTTTCCCCCGCTGGCGGGTCGGGTCGGGCAGATTGCTGGCAATCCGGACGGGAAAGCGTATCTGGCGGCGGTTCTGGTGAACGGGCTGCATGGTCCGATCACGGTGGACGGACAGCCCTACAAGGGATTCATGCCCTCATTCCGCGCATTGTCGGATGAGGATATCGCAGCCGTTCTGGCCTATGTCAGCACTCTGGGTAACAGCGCGGCGCCTGCGGGGATATCCGCCCAGGATGTGGCCTCCGTCAGGGCTGTGCCGATGGATGCGGCCGCGGTTCAGGCGAAACGGGCCGCCCTTCAGACGGCTCATGTGATCCCCTGACCGAAAACGGACATATTTTGTTACCAAACAAACGTAAATGCGTCTTGTAACGGCGCGTCCATATCTGACTAGCTGCGTTCATTCCAAGTGATGCCAGCCGGTGAAATGGCCAGAGAGGGGAACGACCATGTCACAGACCATAGTGCCGCATACTTTACCGCTAAAGAACGTCCACGTTCCCGCTCGGGACCGGACGGCTACCCGGGCACCGGGCCGGCCGGTCAATCTGAGGCTCAAGGACAATATCCTTGCGGCGATCGCACGGGTGCTCGTGGAAGAGGGCTATCAGGGCCTTACCATCAGCCGCGTCGCCAAGGCTGCTGGTGTCTCGACCGCGACGGTCTATCGACGCTGGCCGACGAAGCAGGCCATGTTCTTTGATGCGATGCGTCTGTGGCGTGACGATCTGACCCCGCAGATCGATACGGCAGCTTCGCCGGTGACGTGGATGAACTCATCGCCGCCCGCATCCGGTTTCTGGCCACCCCTCTGGGCCGCACTTACGGAACCCTGCTGGGCGAAGCCGTACATGACCCGGAATTCGGCCAGGTCCTGTGGGAAGTGAGTGTGGTACCGGCGCGCGCACAGATGGCGCTTTTCCTTGAGCGCGCAAGCCGGCGCGGCGAGAAGGTTTTCTGCCAGCATCCCGACACGGTCCTGGACATGCTGCTCAGCACGATCCATTTCCGCGCCATGAATCTTCTGGGGCGTGAGCCCATGGATGCCGACAGCACCCTTAAGGAAATCCGGTCTCTGGCGCGCAGCCTGATTGCCGGCTGAGCGCTTACAGAGGCCTCAGAAGCCGTACGATACGCGGCCGCCAATGAAACGGGGCGGTCCGGGGATGTAGAAATAGGTTGTTGTCGCCATGCCACCGCTCTCGAAAAAGCTGCGGTTGAGCAGGTTCGAGGCATAGACCGTGGCTTCCCACTTCCCCGATGAGGGACGCAGGGTCGCATGGGCGCCGAGCAGGAAATAGGGCGGCAGGCGGTAGAACCCTGTGCCGCCAACCGCGATGGCCTGACTGCCGCGATACGACCAGTCCGGCCCGATATCGAAGCCCAGCCCCGGCGTCAGCGCCTGCCGCCATTCCGCCTGACCGTTCAGGGTCAGTTTTGGCTGGCCGTTATCCACACCCGCGAAATTGCTGTTCACGGCCTGCCACACGCCCGTTTTGGCATAGGCGGCGTTGGTCGCGGCCCGGTTGACGTTCAGGAAGTCCTGATAGTTACCGCGCTGCCAGCCGATATTCTGCGTCACGAAGACATGGCGCACCGGGTGCAGTTCGATCGTGCCCTCAAAGCCCCAGCTTTCGGATTTGGGGACGTTCGTGATTTCGCTCAGCGGCCCGTAATTCGGGATCAGCACCGTGCCCACGACCTGCTGGTTGTGGAAGTCGTTGTAGAAAGCGGCCCCGTTCAGGCGCAGGACGTTGGGGATGGGGTCGCTCTTGAAGCCGAGTTCGTAGGTCAGCACCGTCTCGGGGCCGAACGGGTCGAGCTGGGCCTGGATCTGGGTGTTGTTGGCGCTGAAACCTCCGGGTTTGAAGCCCTTGCTCATCTTGTAATAGACGAGCGTGCTTTTCGTCGCCTGCCATGACACGCCGACCTGTCCCGCAAACTGGGCCGAGGCCGTGCTTTCGCCGTGGAAGGATGTGGTCTTGCCGCCGAAAATTTCCGATGTCAGGCCGGGCAGGCTGCGGTCGTCGATTTCGTGCAGCAGGCCTGCGAACAGCGTCACGTTATGCGGCAGGCGATAGCTGATATGACCGAATTCGGACGTGCTCTCCTGATTCATGGAGAAGGACGTGGCCATCATGTAACCGCGCGCCGCATAGTCTGTGTAATCGAAGAAGAAGCGCTGTTTCATGCGGCTGCGCTGGTAGAACGCGCCGACCACCCATTGCAGGCGGCTGTCGGGGTTGCTGGACCCCAGACGCAGCTCCTGCGTGAAAGCGTTGGCGCTGATGGTGCGGTAAGTGTCGGCTTCGGAGCGGGACGTGCCGTCCTGATCGGTGTATTCGCCCTGCCGCTCGGTCTCGAATGCGGAGACGGAGGTGAGTTTCGCGAAGCCGAAATCATGATCCATGTGCAGGTCCCAGCCCCAGAACTGGTTGTGTTCGCTGGGCTTGAGGCCTTCGGGGCGTCCGATCAGATTGGCAAACTGCGGGCGGGAGGACCATTCGGCCTGTGTCTGGCTGAGCTGGGGCAGACCGGTCGTGCCGATCAGGCGGTGAATGGCCTGACTGGTGACAACCTGGCTGTTGTCCTGCACGAAATGACCGGAAAGCAGGATCGTGGTGCGGTTGTCATCCGAGTGCCAGCGCAGCTTGCCGCGCAGGGCATAGGAATCTGCGTCTCCAAGATGGGCGCCGTTCTGCGGATCGGTCTGCCAGCCGCCACCCTGCCGGATCTGTCCGGCCAGACGGAAATCCAGCCCCTTGGCGATCGGGCCTGAAATATAGGCCTCGCTGCGGCTGCGGGCATAGGAGGCGATGTCCTGACTGGCGCCGTAATGCAGGGTGCTGGTCGGGTCCGCGGTGCGCAGCCGGACTTCACCGCCGGTGTCGGACTGTCCGTGCGTGGTGCCGACCGGGCCGGGGGTGACGGTGGCGTCCGCCAGATCGAACATCAACCCACTCGACATGGTCGATAACGCGAAGGGCACGTCATCGAAATAGGTCATGACGGTGGGAATGTTGTTCATCGTGAAGTCGTTGAAGCCGACGCCACGCAGATAGAAATTGGTCGAGGCCGTGCCGTTGATGGACTGGATCGTCAGGTTCGGCGCCACGCGCTCCAGATCGCGCAGGGTCACGACGCCGCGCTGGGTCAGGCGGTCGGCGGTCAGGCGCGTGTCGGCATCGGGGCTGTGCTGGGCGGCAGCAAAGGCGAAGTCTGTCCGGCGGGCGGTGACGGCAATCGTTTCGGTGTCACGGGCCTGGATGGACTGGGGGGCGGCTTTGCGGGCTACAGGCTTTGCGGCCGGATGATGGGCACTGGCGTGATGGGACGCTTCGCTCTTGCCTGCCAGAGGCTTCGCCTTTTCCGGCGATGCCGCCAGGGCGAGGGACGGGCCAAGGAGACTGGCGCTGAAGCTGGCACCGAGGCTGGCGCTCAGGAGAAGGGCCTTGCGAAGCGTCATGGAAAGGGCGGTTCTCCTGAAGAAGGGGCGTTCCGAGCGGGCAGCCTGCCTGAAAAAGGACAGCAAAGCCCGAAAAATCACCGTGCTTATATTGTACTCATGCAACAGAGCAAACGCTCGATGCACAATGGCACACAGAGGCGCAGATTTTGCTTGAACTGTTATGATATAACATAATAAGCATTCCGCTCTGACAATCTTTCGTCTCTGCCGTATCCCCCTGTCCGGAGGCTTCATGCCGTCTATCGTGTCTGCCCGTTCCTTTCTTCTGCTTCTGGGCTGCACTACCGCCCTTGCCGATTCCGCGTTCGCACAGTCGGTGACCCCGTCCGTAACGTCTTCCCAGGCTGCCGCGGCCACCGCTGAAACCCAGACGGATGATGAGTCCACGACCGCCCGCGCCAGCTTCGGTCATGCCGACGACCAGCATGGTACGACAACGACGGAGAGCAGTCGCACGGGCGAAGATGACATTACCGTCAACGCCCATCTCGAGCGCGCCCGCGCTGCCCTTCAGCCTTCGACGGGTGCGACGACCTATAATTTCTCGCGGCAGGCCATCGAGACGAATCCCGGCGGTGACAATGCAGGTCTGAACACGCTGCTGCTGCAGGCTCCGGGTGTGGCGCAGGACAGCTACGGACAGATCCATATCCGTGGCGACCATAACGAAGTGCAGTTCCGTCTGGATGGTGTGGCGCTTCCGGAAGGCATGAGCGTGTTCGGACAGACGCTCATGACCCGGTTTGCACATTCCATGTCGCTGACGACCGGCGCGCTGCCGAGTGAGTACGGCTTCCTCCAGGCCGGTGTGATCGATATCAACACCAAGAACGGCTATTCGGATGCCGGCGGTGATGTTTCGATCTATGGCGGTGCGCGCGACTATTTCTTCCCGTCCGCGCAGTTCGGTGGGCATCACGGCAAGTGGGACTGGTTTGCGACGGGTGACTTCGTTCACAACCGTGTCGGTATCGAAAACACCACGCCGAGCTTCAACGCGATCCACGATCTGACGAACCAGTATCACTTTCTGGGTCATGCCCGTTACACGGTGGATGAGAACACGCGGATCAGCCTGACCGCCGGTGTGTCCAATGCCGAATACCAGCTTCCCAACAATCCGGGACAGCAGCGCCAGTTCGCCAATCCGTCCTTTGCCAATAGTGACCTGTCGCAGAAGCTCTATGGTAATGGCGACAGCTCGAGCCTGACCGAACATCAGAAGGAAATCACGGATTTCGGCATCCTGTCCCTGCAGAAGGACATGGGAAAGCTGAGCTTCCAGACGTCCGCCGTGCTGCGTTACAGCTCGCTGCGTTACTCGCCCGATCCGCTGGGCGATCTGGTCTATAACGGTATCGCCCAGCGTGCGGCACGTTCGGTCTTCTCGACGGGAACGCAGTCCGATGCCACCTGGCAGGCGGCCAAGGATCATACGGTCCGCTTCGGCTATCAGATCTATGTGGAACGGAACGTTTCCAAATCGGATTCGACCGTCTATCCGCAGAGCGGCGAGGATGCTGATGGCAATGCGGTCTATTCCGACAATCCGCTGACCATCCATGACGGCACCGGACGGACGGGCTGGATGTACGGCCTCTATGCGCAGGACGAGTGGCGCCCGCTGAAGAACCTGACGATCAATTACGGTCTGCGGTTTGACGGTGTGGATGAATATACCCATGCCAAGCAGGTCAGCCCGCGCCTGAACATTGTCTACAAGCCCTGGCACGGTGGCACGTTCCATGCGGGATATTCGCGTTACTTCACGCCGCCGCCGTTCGAACTCGTGGGCGGGACGTCGCTCAACAAGTTCGCCAATACGTCAGCGGCTCCTGGGACGTTCCTGAACAGCAATGTGAAGGCCGAGCGCGATCATTACTTCGACGCCGGCTTCTCGCAGACGATCCTGCCGGGCTGGCATGCGTCCTTCGATGCGTATGTGAAGCTCGCCAAGAACATGATCGACGAAGGGCAGTTTGGCTCCCCGGTCATTCTGTCGGCGTTCAACTACCGTCGCGGTCAGGTGCATGGTTATGAATTCGCCACGGACTACACCCGCGGCGCCTTCAGCGTGTACGGCAATTTCTCCTGGTCGCGCGCCATCGGCAAGGACATCACCACGGCGCAGTGGAACTTTGATCCCGACGATCTGGCCTATACCAGCAAGCACTGGATCCATCTGGATCATGACCAGCGCTGGACCGCATCTGCCGGCGCAAGCTACTCGTTCTTCCACAGAACCGGCCATCCGCTGCGTCTGTCCGCCACGATGGTCTACGGCAGCGGTCTGCGGGCCGATGGTGCGACGCCGAACGGGGATTCCGTGCCTCAGTACGCCACGTTCAACCTGTCGCTGGTCCAGTCCTTCAAGGATCTGTTCCAGGTGCCGTTCCTCAAGCGCACACAGCTGCGTCTGGACGTGACCAACCTGTTCGACCGGACCTATCTGCTGCGTGACGGCAGTGGCATCGGTGTGGGTGCGCCGCAGTATGGTCTGCGCCGGACGATCCTCACCGGTATTGACCAGCGTTTCTGATGCTGGTGCCTGACGGGTCGGACGATCCGTCAGGCTGGTCCGGCTGCCGGGGGCAGAAGCGCCTGGTAGCGGATCTTTTCGAGGGCGGCCGGGATGTCCATGACCGGCACGGCCTCGCACAGAAAATCTCCCTGCACGAAATCGCATTCCATCTCCAGAAGCGCACGGACCTGCGTGGCGTTTCCGATCCCCTCGGCCACGACCTTGCGCCCGAGGCTGTGGACGATGTCGATCACGCCCCTGATGATCGCGGCATCTGTCCCATGGCGTTCCAGACCGGCCACAAAGGCCCGGTTGATCTTCACTGCATCGAACGTGATGGTCTTGAGATGCGTCAGGGATGCAAATCCCGTCCCGAAATCATCGAGGGAGATCTGGATGCCCTGGCAGTGAAGGGTGTCGAGTTCCTGCTCGATCTGCCTGTGATGTGGGCGCGAGAAAATGTTCTCGGTGATTTCGAGCGCCAGGGAGGTAAGCGGGATATTCATTTCCCCGGCAAGGAGAGCGACTTTCCGGAAGAAATCGCTGCCCTCGAAATCACAGGACGTGATGTTGATGGCGATGCGTTCAAAGCGGATGTTCTGTTCGCGCAGCTTGCGCATGTCCTGCATGACCTGCCGCGTAACGAAGGTGTTCAGCGTCAGCGTCAGGCGGGGGTCTTCAAAGACTTCGGGGAAATGCTGCGGCGAGAGGACGCGGTGCTGCGGATGGTCCCAGTGCAGCAGAGCCTCGAAGGAAATGTTGCCGGGCGTGCTCAGGGAAAAGATGGGCTGGTAAAAGACCGTGATGCTCTGGTTGCGCAGTCCGGTCTGGACACGCCTGCGCAGGCGGGCAGCATGGTCCAGTTTCTCTTCCATGACGGGATGATATTCCCGGATACGGTTCCGGCCGCTCGTCTTGGCGGCATAGAGCGCGAGATCGGCGCATTTCAGCAGGGCTTTTTCCCGCGCATCGACCAGAGGGACGCGGACATAGCCGATGCTGACGGTGCAGGCATGGGTCATGGTGCGGTTGCGGAAGCTGAAACGCATCTGCTCGTGGATTTCGAGAAGGATCTTCTCGAACAGCGCCGGGCAGTCGCCTGTCAGGAGGATGGCGAATTCGTCCCCGCCGATACGGGCAATGAAACAGCTGTCATTCTGGAAGGACTGAAGCTTCTCGGCGACCTTGCGCAGCAGCCGGTCTCCGGAATCGTGCCCGGACGTGTCGTTGATCGTCTTGAATGTATCGATGTCGAGGAGGGCCAGGCAGATATAGCCAGCGCTACTCTGGCGCAGGGTTCTGCGCAGGGTATGGGAGAAGTGCAGGCGGTTGGAAATCTTTGTCAGGAAGTCCGTATTGACGGCATGCTGGAGCTTCTGGCGGCTGGATTTCAGGTGGTTTTCCGCCTGTTTGCGCGCCGTGATGTCAAAGCGGATGGCCACGTAGCTCGTGACCTTTCCGCTTTCCGAAATATGGGGAACGATCGTGGTGTCGACCCAGTAAAGGGAGCCGTCTCGCCGGCGGTTGCAGATCTCGCCGTGCCAGACATGGCCTGAGGCGATCGTCCGGTACATCTCCCGGAAGAATTTCCGGTCATGCTGGCCGGAACGCAGCATCCGGTGGTCGTTTCCGATGAGTTCGTCGCGGGTATAGCCGCTGATTTCCTCGAACCGGCTGTTGACGGAAAGAATGCGGCCGCGGGTGTCGGTAATGGCGACAATGGCGGAACAGTCCAGGGCATGAAGAACGAAATCGTCGCGGGGGCCCTGAGGCCAGTTCTTCACATAATCCAGGCTTCTCCTGAAATCATCCTCTTGCTTTTCCATCACCCAGGCTGGCTCTCTCGATAGGAGATCTGAGTAATATCATAGAATAATTAAGCGTTCGTTAAAAGGATATCCTGCTGTTTTCAGGTATATTTTTGAAGGTCTGTTTCGGAGTTTTTCTTTCTTCCTGCGGAAATGTCAGTTTTATTTTGACTGTTTCGTGAGAGGATTTTTTTAACAGAATGAGGCGTCCCCAGCCCTTTCAGAACCCTTAATGGGGCGCCCTTTTTCTTACAGTTCGGCCCATTGGCGCAGCAGGTTGTGATAGGTCGAGGTCAGGCCGAGGACGGCAGGATGGCTGTCAGGCAGCGCCTTGCGGGTTTCGATGATGGAGCAGTCGAATTCGTAAAGGAGACGGCGCTTCGTATCGTCGCGGACCATGGACTGGGACCAGAAGAACGAGGCCCAGCGGCTGCCTCGCGTGATGCGGTTGACGCTGTGCAGGCTGGTCGAGGGGTAGAGCACCATGTCGCCGGCGGGGAGCTTGACGCTCTGGGTGCCGTAGGTGTCCTGGATGACGAGTTCGCCGCCGTCATATTCATCCGGGCCGGTGAGGAAGAGCGTGGAGGAGACGTCCGTGCGGATGCGCATCCCCGCACCGGGGATCGGGCGGATGGCGTTGTCCACATGGGCGTCGAAATGCATGCCGGTGTCGTAGCGGTTGAAGAGCGGCGGATAGACGCGCAGGGGCAGGGCGGCGCTGTTGAAGGTCGGGTTGCGGCCAAGCGCGCGCAGGACGAACTCCCCGAGTTCGCGGCATTCGGGGGAGTCCTGAGGGATCTGGAGGTTCAGCTTGGCCTTGGCAGACTGTTCGCCGGCGGTGACACGTCCGTCAGTCCATTCGGCGTTTTCCAGTCTGTCGCGGAAGTAGCGGACTTCTTCAGGAGAGAGGATGTTTGGGATGTGGACGAGCATGGGGTTCGATCTCTGGAAGGGGAGGATTAGTTGAGAATGACTCTTATCTTCGACTCATAAGGCTGTTTGTGAAGGGCGGCAATCGGGGGCGGGGGTGAGCGTCGCGCTTCCTTCCGTTGACACGTCTGGCAGAGCGGGGGATGAGACGGGGATGGCATTTCATTCCCTTTCCGTTGCGTGGTGTGCGGGACTGTCGCGCAGGCAGGTGGCTGCTGCGTGTCTTGCTGTGCTGACCTGTGGTGCGGCGCCGGTTTGGGCGTCGGAAGGGATGGGGGCGCCGCTGTCCATTCATGATGCGATTGCGGCGGCCTGGAAAGCGGACCCCGTACGGGCCGAGCTGGAAGTCAATCAGGATTCCGCCGATGCGCGGGCGAAGGCGGCGCAGTCCTGGTTTGCGGGTGGTCCGACGCTGACGGGCGACTACTATGATGACCGCATCAGCGGTTCCAATCATGGCTACATCACCTGGCAGGGCGGCGTTTCCGTGCCGCTCTGGCTGCCGGGGCAGGGCACGGCGACCGAGAACGTGGCAAAGGCCGAGGCGAAGACGGCGACCGTTCGCCTTGATGTGGAGCGCATGTCTATTGCGGTGCGGGTCGTGGATGCGACCGGGGCTGCGATCATGGCCATGCGTCGGCAGACGGCGGCGCTGGCAACGGTGGCCGCTCTGCGGCGGATCGAAGCGGATGTGCAGCGGGCCGGGCATGTGGGTGAAATCGCGGTATCGGATCAGCAGGCCGTGGAGGCGCAGCTGGCGCAGGCGCGGAGCGAAGCCGACATGGCCGCCGAGGAGATCGAAACTACGGCAAGCCAGTTGCGGACGCTGACGGGGCTGCCGGGTGTGCCGGACATCACGCAGGCGGATGAGCACTGGCTGGCGCTGACGCGGGCCAATGATGCGCGCTGGGTTGAGGATGTTGATCCGCGGGTGCGGGCGACACGTCAGGCCGTGATTGCGGCGCAGAACCAGATGAAACTGGCGCGCAAGAGCTTCATGCCCAATCCGGAAATCGGCGTCGATGCGATTGATCAGGGGCAGTATGACAGTCCCTGGGATACGCAGGTGGGCGTCAATCTGCGGGTGCCGCTGCCGAGTGCGGTGACGAATACGCCGCAGGAATCCGCGGCCCGCGACCGGATGGCGGCGGCGACGCGGCAGGAAGTCGAGGCGCGGCGGGCTGTGCGCAACGAAATGGCGCAGGTGCGGGCGCATCTGGTCGCGGCGACGGGATCGCTGTCGAATTCGCGGGTCGAGGCGAGTTCCATGCTGCGCCGGGCGGATGGGATGGAGCGGTCCTGGCGGGTGGGTGAGACGCCGCTGATCGAGGCTTTGCGGGCGCGGATGGATGCGTATCGGGCGCTGCTGGATCTGAACCGTGCGGAAATTGCCTGGCATGCGGCGATCATCCGGATGGGTATTGCGACGGGGACCATTCCATGAGCCGGTTTGTGCGTTTTCTGGTTTGTGGGGTGGCGCTGTGTGCTCTGTCGCGTGCGGGCGCGGCGGAAGCGCCAGGCTGGATGCAGCCGCTGACGCTCGGGGCCGAAGCGCGGGACGGAGAGCATCTTCAGACCGCGGTGGTGCGGCAGGGGACGCTGCATGACACAGTATCGGCGCTGGCGCGGGTGAGCGCGGATTTGTCGCGGACGGTGGTGATCCGCACGAGCGGGGACGGGAAGGTCACGGCTGTTCGGGTGACGCCGGGGCAGAGTGTGGTGCCCGGGCAGCCGCTTATTGATTACACGGATCATTCCCTTCACGTGCTGCATCTTCAGTTAGAGCAGGACGAGGCAGCCTTGGCGTCAGCAAAGGCGACGCTGGGGGAAGCCGAGCTGGCCTATCGGCGCGGGCAGTCGCTTGTGGGCAGTACGGTGTCGGCCGGGGAGGTACGGCGCCGTCAGGCGGCGGTGCAGCAGGCACGCAGCACGGTCGTGGCGCGGGAAGCGGATATCGGACTGATCCAGCATCGGCTGACGGAGGAGTTCACCTCCGTGACGGAAAAGATCGTGCAGGATGAGGCCTCCACGCTGATTTCGCCGGTGCGGGGTGTCGTGCAGTCCATCCAGACTTCCGTGGCGTCGGATGTGACGCCGGGGCAGCCTGTGGCTACGGTCGTGGATCTGTCGGGTGTGTGGATTGTCGCGGATCTGCGGCCGGATGAGGTGTCGCGGCTGGTGCCGGGTGGCGTTGTGATGGTTCGTCCGTCGGGGAATGCGCGGGCTGAGCCGTTCCGGGCGAAGATTACGACGATTGATGGCGTAGCCGATCCGGTGACGGGACTGGTGCGGGTAGTGTGTGTCGTGGATCGGCCGGTGGCGTTTCTGCGGCCGGGGATCATGCTGGATGCGGCGCTTGAAACCAGCGAGGCCGTGGACGGCATGATCGTGCCGTCGAGTGCGGTGCAGACGATCGAGGGGCATGATCTTGTCTATGTGCAGACCGCCGAGGGGGAGTATGCGCCGCGTGAGGTCCGGGTGCGGCTGGCGACGGATGAGAGTGTCGTCGTCCAAGGCAATCTGAAGGCGGGGGACCATGTGGTGACGGAAGGCAGTTTTGCCCTGAAATCCATGTCGCTCGTCAGCGGGCTGGATACGGACTGACCGGGTTTCATGCTGCATTTTTTCCAGTCCAACCGTTTTGTTCTGCTGGGCCTGCTTGTTGCGCTGATGATCGGCGGGGTGATGACCGTGCCGGGCCTGCCGGTCGAACCGGTGCCGGATATTTCGCCCAAGCAGGTCATGGTGTCGGTCACAGCGCCGGGGCTGGCGACGGAAGAAGTCGAAAAGCTCATTACCTTTCCGGTTGAGGCGAGCCTGACGGGGATTCCGGGTGTAACGGATCTGCGCTCCGTGTCGCGGACGGGCGTGTCGGCGGTCTATCTTCAGTTCGATGACGCAACGGATATTGATCTGGACCGGACGCGGGTTTCGGAGCGGTTGCAGGCGGCGCGGGACAGCATCACCATGCCGGGTGTGAGCGTCTCGATGGGACCGCTGGCGACGGGCATGGGCGAGATCATGCAGTTGCAGATCCGGGGCGCCGGGCTTTCTCTGATGGAGCTGAACCGGCTCATGACCTGGACGGTCGTGCCGCAGTTGCGGCTGGTGCCGGGTGTTGTGGACGTCAACGTCAATGGCGGGTCGGTCGAGACGTATCAGGTGGCGGTTGATCCGGCGCGGATGCGGGCGTTCGGGGTCTCGGTCAGCGAGATCGTGCAGGCTGTTGATACGAACAATGCGTCCTCCGGCGGGGGCTGGATCGCGCATCATGCCGAGCAGAATGTGGTGGTTGGCCGCGCACTTGTGGGCAGTCTGGCGGATTTTGGCGCCATTCCGGTGAAGTTGGGAACAGGCGGGCATGTGATCCGGCTGCGGGATATGGGCGTCGTGTCCGCCGGGCCGAGGACGCGGCTTGGAGCCGTGACACGTGATGGGCAGGGCGAGGCGGTCATTGGTGTCGTGATGATGCAGACCGGGGCGAGTTCGAATGCGACGCTGGATGCGATCGGCCACGTGCTGCCGGCGATCCGGCAGTCCCTGCCGCCGGGTGTGACGCTCGAACCCTTCTACAGTCGGGCGAGCCTGACGGGGCAGACGATCCATACGGTCAAGGAAAACCTGCTGATCGGCGCGGCGCTGGTGCTGTTCGTTCTGGTCGTCGTGCTGGGGGACTGGCGGGCGGCGCTGGTGATCGTGTCCGTCATTCCGGCGTCTCTGGTGGCGGCGATGGCGGGGATGCGGCTGTTTGGCGTGTCGGCCAATCTGCTGAGTCTGGGTGCGATTGATTTCGGAATGATCGTGGACAGTTCGCTCGTCGTGGTGGAGCACATCATGGTCGAGCGTGGGGAACGTCGGGCGTCGGAGTCTTTTGCCGCGCTGACGGCGGATGCTGCACGAGCTGTGGTGCGGCCGGTCAGTTTTGCGATCTTCGTCATCATCATGGTCTATCTGCCGGTGCTCACGCTTCAGGGCATCGAAGGCAAGATGTTCCGGCCGATGGCGCAGACGGTCATCATGGCGCTGCTGGCTTCGCTGGCTTACTGCTTCGTCTGTGTGCCGGTGCTGGCGACGCTGGTGATGCGCAATGCCCAGCCGGACCGGGAGACCTGGTTTGTGCGGACGGTGCGGCGGTATTACGAGCCGGCGCTGCGCTGGACGGAGCATCACAGCGGGCGGCTTCTGGTCGTGACCGTGGCGGCGTTTCTGCTGGCGGTGCTGGTTGGCGGGCGTCTGGGCGGGGAATTCGTGCCGCAGCTTGAGGAGGGCTCGCTGGTCCTGACCTCGACGCGCCTGCCGGGGGCATCGCTCGATACGGTGCTGGACGGGGTGACGGCGGAAGAGAAAATTCTGCGGTCGTTCCCGGAAGTGCAGACGGTTGTGAGTAGTACGGGAACAGCGGCGATCCCGACCGATCCGATGGGGACGAATGAGACAGATACGTTCATTTTCCTTCGTCCGCATGACGAATGGAAAACGGCGTCCACGCAGGCTGGGCTGGTCACGAAGATCAATGACGTGCTGGAAAAGACGCGGCCGGATGCGGCGTATTCCTGGTCGCAGCCGATCCAGATGCGGATGGATGATCTGCTGGCTGGTGTGCGTACACAGCTTGCGATTTCGGTCTATGGCGATGATTTGTCGGAGCTGAACCGGATTGCGGGGCAGGTGGTTGAGACGCTGCGGACCGTGCGCGGCGCGGCGGATGTAGCGTTGCAGGGGAGCGGGACGGTGCCGTTCCTGCATATCGACGTCAATCGCGATGCGGCGGCGCGGCTGGGGATGTCGGTGCCGGATATTCTGGCGGTCGTGGAAGCCGTGGGCGGGCATGTTGGCAAGCCGGTGACAGTTCAGGGCGCGATTATTCCGACGCAGGTGCGTCTGCGGGAGGATGCGGTCAGTTCGGCGGACCGGATCGGGCATCTGCAGGTGCGCCGGGCGGACGGGCAGGGCTGGGTTCTGCTGTCGCAGGTGGCGGATATCGTGCTGTCGGACGGCGTATCGCGGATTGACCGGGACAACATCCACCGTCGGGTGATCGTGCAGGCCAATATTCGTGGGCGGGATGTGAGTTCGTTCGTGGCGGCGGCGCAGCAGGCCGTGGCGCAGAAGGTCAGGATGCCGCAGGGCTACCGGATGGTATGGGCCGGGCAGTTCCGGAACCTGCAATCCGCGCTTCACCGGCTGTTCATTGTCGTGCCGATTGCGTTGGCACTGATCTTCCTGCTGCTGGTGGCGGCTCTGGGCTCGTTCGGGGCGGCGGCGCTGGTCTTTGCCAATCTGCCGATGGCGGCGACGGGCGGGATTTTCGTACTCGCGCTCCGGGGCCTGCCGTTCAGCATTGCGGCGGGGATCGGGTTCATTGCGCTGTTTGGCGTGGCGATCCTGAACGGTGTAGTTCTGGTCAGCCAGATCCGGGTCTTCCGGCAGGAAGGTCTCGCGGCGGCGGATGCGGCGTTTCAGGCGGCGCGCAGCCGGTTGCGGCCGGTTCTGGCGACGGCGTCCGTGGCCAGTCTGGGGTTCTTTCCGATGGCATTTTCTGGCGGATCGGGCGCGGAAGTGGAGCGGCCCCTGGCGTCGGTTGTGATTGGAGGGCTGGTGTCCTCGACGCTCCTGACGCTGTTCGTATTGCCGACGCTGTATGCGCGGTTCTTTGGCCGTGAAAACGAAAGCGCCCCGGACAGGGGATGAGCCTATCCGGAGCGGAAGCCCTTACTGGAAGGGCAGATAGCGGAAGTCGAAGAAGATCTGGCTCATGCTGGTATGCGGATCGCCGCCAATGCCGGACCAGATCTGCCGCCGTGAATAGGCAAGCTGCGTGCCCGCTTCCACGGTGCCGAACTTGCCCTTGAAGAAGCGCCACCAGCCGCCGATCGTGATCTCCGAAACGCTGCGGGTATTGGCTGTGCAGGAGAGCGTGGAGAGTTCCTGCAGACAGCCCGCGTTGGAATAGCCCGGGTTGCCGTAGCCGTAGGAGCTGCCGTTTTCGTTGAAATAGGAATGGCCGACGCGCTGCGTGCCGAAATAGCCGTAGACATCGATGCGCGGGTTGGGATGCGCGATGACACCGGCCTGGGCCTGGACGCCGAAGAGCGGATCGGGGCTGCCATTGGCCTTGAGCGTGGCATCGGGCAGCAGGACGGAGCCGTAGCGGTTGATGCCCCAGCCTGCGAGGCCGGCCATGCGCAGTTCCACCTTGCCGGGAATGAGCGGCAGGATCATGGAGCCGCCCGCGCCGCCGCCGATGGCGGTGTTGTTATGGCCGGTATTGCCCATGGTTACGCGGTCATGGGGGAAGTGCAGGATGCCTTCCATTTCGTAATGGCCCCAGACGGGATCGTAGGCGACCTTGCCGATGACGTCAGGCGCAATTTCATTGGAGAAATTGGCCGTGTCATTGGTCAGGCCAACACCATTCTCGCCGATCGTGACGGTGGAGCCGTTGGGCATCGACACCGCACCGTTGCTGGCGGAAAAGCCGGTCGTGTCATACAGCGTGGCGGGGTTTTCGATCGAAAGACCGGTCCACAGACGGTGATGGAAGAAATCCTTCACGATGCGGACCTGCCACTGGCGGGACCAGGTCTGGCCCGCCAGCATCGAGGCTTCGATCGTTTCCGGAAGGCTTTCCTGTCGTGCGACGATACCCGCACGGCCGGGCGTCAGAAGGCTCCAGGCCTGACCGCCGAGGAAATGCCAGCCTTCCTTGTTGTCGTCATAGGCCAGATAGGCCTGGCGCAGACGGAAGGAGTAGCTGTTGCTCTCGTAAGGGTCGGTCGTGACGGCGCCAGCGCCGAAATCGGATTCAAAGAAGCCCGAGATCGTGGCTTCGGAATTGATGTTGCCGCGTGCGAGCAGGGACAGGCGGCTGTAGCGGGCGCCGCCGTCAAAATTGTTGGTGTGATAGCGCGGCTCGTTCGGATACGGCATGTCCTGCCAGTAGTTGAACGTATCGGATGCGACATGGCGGTTCTCGAGCACGGCGGCCGTATCGACGAAACCGCCGAGCATGAGCGTGACCGGCCCCAGATGGAACACGCCGTGATCGCCGACGGCGCCCGCGGACTGCGCGCCCAGCGTCTCTCGCGGATGCGGACCCACGCCATTTTCCGCGAAATGGACGAGCACGTCTTCGGCGCGATGGCCGACGACTGCGAGTTCCGAGCCCTTGTCGGTGTCGATCACCCCGCGTCCGGTGGGGGAGAGGGAAACGCGGTCGCGTCGTGCCACAGCGCCGCGGACAGGCTCGGCTCCGACGGTGGCGGTCATTTCGCCAGGCGTAGCCGCAAACTGGGGAGCTTCGGCAGTTTTAAGGCCATGACGGCGCGCGGATGCGGTGGTGATCCGCTCGCCATGCTCTGCGTGGACGTCACTGCGGGCGTCCGGACGGGCGGTGGCAATCTGTCCGTCATGGGAGGCGGAGGCATGGGAGGCAGAGCTGCCCGAGGCGTGGTGTCGGGCGATTTCCGCTTTCAGCACGGCCATGTCGTGATTGATGGCGCGCTGTTCTTCCTGCACATGGGCCTGAGCGGCCTGAAGGCGGCTCATTTCCTGTTCCATTTTTGAAACGATATCGTCATCGGCACGAGCCGCTGTGCCCAGCATGATGGCGCCCAGTGTCGTGCCGAGAAACAGATATCCGCGTCCCGATAACCGCAGGGAGCGCAGCGTGCGGAAGGTGAGCAGTTTCAACTAATTCCCCCATGTCAAAAGATGTCCTGAACATGTGCATGAACTCGGGCGCGATAGCTTTTAAAAAGATTTTCAGGTCGGCTCTGACGCGCCGCAGACCGCAGAGAAGTGCGGGGAACGCGCAATATTCCCGTCTGAATTTCGGGAAAAGTCACGGAATCGTGAAGTTGTTTCCCGTGAGGGGAGCGGTATTTCCTGAAAGAACAAACAGGGATTCAGGAAAATTGAATGCAAAATCATTAAATATATTTTTAAATAAATTCAGATTAAATATAATTTTTTATTCATAACTTGTTCGATCTTGATTTGTGTCCTGCGCGGCATTTTGATTATTGCTTCATTTTCTTTTCGATATGACGATCTTTCTTCTGTAATAAAAAGTATCAGAGGCCGCTCGGGGTGCTGGGGGTCTGACAGGATCGCCTGCACGGGGTCTGCATTCCGTCTTCACCCCATCCTGCCGCTCAGGCATGCTGTGCCGACGGGCATGATGGTCCATGCGGCTTTTTGGAAATGGAATGCGGTGATGAGAGTTGCTCTGGGACAGTTTGCTGTTGCGCCGGACTGGGAAACCAACCAGCGGCAATGCCTCGACCTGATCACACGGGCGCGGGAGGGAGGGGCCGAGCTTCTGGTCCTGCCCGAAGGGATCCTGGCGCAGGACATCAATAATCCGGAACTCCTGCCCCAGACGGCGCAGCCGCTGGATGGTCCATTCATGGAGGGACTGCGCAAGGCCAGTCAGGGCATTGCCGTGGCGGGATGCGTGAATGTGCCGGATGGGAATGGACGGTTTTACAACACGCAGTTCGTGCTGCGCGACGAAGCCTTCATCGCAACATATCGCAAGCTGCATCTGTATGACGCGTTCAGTATGAAGGAATCCCAGCGCACCTCGCCGGGGCTGGAACTGCCGCCCGTTGTGCAGATCGGGGACATGAAGGTGGGTCTGATGACCTGCTATGACGTGCGTTTTCCGGAACTGGCACGTCATCTGGCACTGGCGGGGGCGGAAGTTCTGCTGCTGCCGGCCGCCTGGGTGCGCGGACCGGGCAAGGAACGGCATTGGGAAATCATGTCCGTGGCGCGGGCGCTGGAAAACACCTGCTATGTCGTGGCGGTCGGGGAATGTGGCGCGCGCAATACCGGATTCAGCATGGTGGTCGATCCGCTGGGCGTCGTGACGCTGGCTCTGGGCGAGGCGCCGGCTCTCGGTTTTGCCACGCTGGACCGGGAGCGGATCGCTCATGCCCGACAGGTGCTGCCGGTCCTGGAAAACCGGCGCTTTGCGGCACCCGTTCTGGCCGGTTTGAAAAACTGAAACGCGTCAGGGCCGAGGATCTATCTTCTGCGATCAGATATGTTACGGTAAGTTTCTGCTGAACATTACTTCGTGAGAACAATGAAAAACGGTATCGCGTGGGGTGTAGGGGCCGGTGCTCTCATCATGGGGCTCGGCGTGCTTGGGCTGAGCCTGCGAAATCCACAGGGAATGCAGGCTGCGGCCACGCCTGATCCGTGCGCTTCTGCGGCCGCGCAGGCCCAGCGTCCCCAGAACTGTCCGGATTCCGGCCATTCCTCGGGCGCTGTGTATGTTCCAACATCCACCAGAAGGTCCGACGATGAGCGTGGTGGCTCCGGTGACGGGGATGAGGGCTCGGCCGGACATGCCGGCTTTGGCGAAAGCGCGGGCGCCCATGCGGGCGGGGGCGAATAGTTTTCGCGCATGGTTCAGCTTCGCCGCCTGACCTCTTCCGCAAGGCCGGACTGGCAGGCTGAGGCGGACCGGCTCGGCTATCATTATTACCGCAATGCCGATGGCAGCTTCGCGTGGCGCGAGGACGTCCGCTACGAGTTTGATGCGGCTGCGGTCGCGCTCATCCGGAAAGTCTCCGAAACGCTGCACCGGCTCTGCCTGTCGGTCGTGGACGACGCCGTCAGGCAACCGGGCGGACTGGATGCGTTTCACATTCCGCCTGCCGTGCAGGACGTGGTGCGCCAGTCCTGGGCGCGGCGTGATCCGTTCCTGATCGGGCGCTTCGATCTTGCCTGGTGCGGCGGCCAGCCCCGGCTGATCGAATATAATGCCGATACGCCCGCAACACTTCCCGAAAGCACGCGGATGCAGACCGCATGGCATCGGCAGAGAGGGCATCCGTATGCTCACGCACCTCTGGATGCGCAGGCCATTGTAAATCGACTGGTGGGTCTGCGACGGAAGGGGCTGATTGATCGCACTCTTCACATCGTGCCCTATCCGGACAATCTCGAAGACACGACGCATGCCGTCTATTACCGGCAATGGGCCGAACAGGCCGGACTTGAAGCGATCCATTGCGAATTGCGCGATCTGGACATCACGCATGGCGGCCAGCTTCTGCATCGCGGGCGGATCGTCCGGAGCATGATCCGGATGTATCCGTGGGAGCTGATGTTCCGCGATTCCGGCGCCCGACACCTTGAGCACTGTGGCTGCACGTTTCTGAACCCGCCCTGGACGGCGCTGCTGTCCAACAAGGCGCTGCTGCCCGCCTTGTGGAAGCGCTATCCGGGGCATCCCAATCTGCTGGCGGCCGGATATGCCCCACAGGACGTGACCGGCAGGCACGGGCGATCTTCTCCCCGCGCCTATGTGGAAAAGCCGATCCATGCGCGCGGGGGCGAGAATGTGCGCATCCTGCGCGATGGCCGCACCCTTTGTGCCGAGGCCGGGACCTATGGCGAGTATCTGAAAATCTATCAGGAATTCGCCGATCACCGCATTGACGGGGTGACGGCATCGGTCGGAGCCTGGATTGTCGGGGACAGCTTTGCCGGTCTGACCATGCGGGAGAGCCAGGACCCGATCGTGCGTCACACCTCGCCGATCGTGCCGCATCTGGTCCGCAGGCCGGGCTTCATGCGCAGACTGCTGCGCCCGGGGTAAGCGATCGCGGAGCGTGTCTGAAAACTTCACACAACACCGCCCCGGTTTTGCCACATGATGGGATCAGCGTCCCTTAGGGTGCCGACTTCCGACATCGTGAGGATGCCATGCGACCTGTCAGTGCAATCAACAGATTTGGGTGGGGCCAGCGGGACAGCGCGCGGGAGGGCGCGGGCCTGTCACTGCATGACTGGCTCGCGCATCAGCTGACTGGGCCTGACACGGCCACGTTCAGAGGCGTGTCTCCATGTGCGGATGGTCTGATCGCACTGCGGGAACAGCGTCGCACGAAGGTTCAGGGTGACCCTGTGGTTAAGCCGATCTTCCAGGCGGAAGTCGCCACGCAGATGGACGCTTTGCTGCTGACGGATCAGCCTTTCCGGGAGCGTCTGGCGTGGTTCTGGTTCAACCATTTCACCGTGAGCCTGCGGCAGGGCAGCACGCGGGCTGTCATCGGCGCCTATATGCGCGAGGCCATCCGCCCGCATGTGACCGGGCGTTTTTCGGACATGCTTCTGGCGGTCATGCGTCATCCGGCCATGCTGATGTATCTGGACAATGCGTCCTCCATCGGGCCGGACAGCGCGGCCGGGCGCAGGAGCCATCACGGGCTGAACGAGAACCTGGCCCGCGAATGTCTGGAGCTGCATACCGTCTCGCCCGCCGCCGGATACAGCCAGGGAGATGTGACGTCCTTCGCCGCGATCCTGACAGGCTGGGGCGTGGACATGAAGGCAGACCAGCCGGGTTTCGTGTTCCGGGAAAAGGCACACGAACCGGGACCGAAAACGCTCCTGGGCCAGGTCTTTCCGGAAGGCGAGGACGGCGGCGTGCAGGCCCTGCACTTTCTTGGCACGCATCCGGCGACCTACCGCCACATCGCCACGCAGATGGTCCGGCATTTCGTGTCCGATACGCCGTCACCCGCTTCCGTGCGGCATGTCGAGACCGTTCTGCGGGACAGTGAAGGCGATCTGCAGGCGGCATCCCTCGCGCTGGCGGACCTGCCCGATCCGGGGCCTGGCGGGGGCAAGTTCCGCTCGCCCATGGACTATGCCACGGCCGTGCTCCGGGCATTATCCATCGGTGGAGAGCCCAGCCGGCCGGACGATCCGCATTCCCCCGCCCATCAGCTGGCCTCGGCTTTCAGCACACTGGGGCAGCCGCTGTGGACCGCACCGCTGCCCAATGGCTGGAGCGATAATGCCGCGGACTGGTGCGCGCCCGCGGACATGCTGGCCCGGGCGGACTGGGCGTGGCGGGTGGCCGCGCATGTCCGAAGCGGTGATCCGATGGACATCGCCGATATCGCCCTGGGCCCCGCCCTGCGCCCGCAGACGCGCACCGCCATGCATCACGCCGGCTCGCGTCAGGATGCGCTGGCCCTGCTGTTTTCTTCCCCCGAATTCCAGAGGCGCTGAGTCATGATGATCCCCCGTCGTACTGCTCTGCTCGGTCTGGCTGCAAGCTGGACACTGGGACGTTCTTCACTGGCCTTTGCGGGCTCGTCCGGTGGGCCGGATGATCCGCGTCTGGTCGTCGTGATCCTTCGCGGCGCGCTGGATGGCCTGTCCGCCGTCACCCCCTATGGTGACCCCGACCTCGTGACATATCGCCGGGCGCTCGTCCTCCCTGAACCGGGACAGGAGGGCGGATTGCTCGATCTGGGCGGCTTCTACGGTCTGCACCCGTCTCTTGCGACCCTCCACGGGCTGTACGGAGAAGGCCAGATGCTGCCGATCCACGCGGTGGCGGGGCATTATCGCAGCCGGTCGCATTTCGAGGCCCAGGACTATCTGGAAAGCGGCGCGGATGAACGTCTGGACAGCGGGTGGCTGAACCGTGCCGTTTCGGTGCTTCAGGGGAAAGCCAACCGGCCGGATGGCTACGGGCTGGCCATGGGGCTGACGGTGCCGCTTCTGCTGCGGGGGGCGGCGCGGGTGGGCAGCTATGCCCCGGCCGGAAGCCAGCATCCGGACGCCGATCTCTACAGCCAGATCCTTGCCCTGAATGCCCATGACCCCGTGACAGGCCCCGCTTTCCGCAACGCCCTGAAGGCCCGCGGATTTTCCGAGGCGTCCCGGATGGACATGGGCGGCACAGCGGTTCCGGAAAAGTCCCGCAAGCCCGATGCCTTTACGCGCCTCTCCACGGCGGCTGGGCAGATGCTGGCTACGCCACATGGTCCCCGGATCGCGGCTCTGGAAATCGGCGGATGGGACACGCATGCGGGGCAGCTCGGACGGCTCGGCAGTCCGCTGGCGCAGCTCGATCGCGGTATCGGGGCGCTGCGTCAGGGACTTGGCGAGAGCTGGAAACGCACGGTGGTTCTCGCGATGACGGAGTTCGGACGGACGGTCCGCATCAACGGCACGGGCGGAACGGATCACGGAACGGGCACGGTTGCCTTTCTGGCCGGTGGGGCCGTGGCGGGCGGGAAAGTCGGGGGAACCTGGCCGGGTCTGCGGAGCAGTCAGTTGTTCGAGAACCGGGATCTTGCCCCCACAACGGATCTGCGGGCGGTGGCGGCAGGCGTTCTCTGCGACCACCTGCATCTGCCGTCGCGTGCCGTTGCTACGGTCTTCCCGGGCCCGGCCGTGGATCCCATGAAAGGGCTGGTCGAGACAGTCTGAACGCGTTTTCAGAACTCCGAGACGACCGCGAAGAACGTACCCCGGCGCTGTCCATATTGCGCCTGATAAATGCCAACCCCGCTGCCATCCCGAAGCTGGTAGCGTTTGTCGAACAGGTTGACGACATCAGCGCGGACTTTGATGTCATGTCCGAACGGTACCTTCATGAAGCTGTGCTGGTAGCCGATATTGAAGACGTCGTATTGCGGCTCCTTCTCCAGATTGGCAAAGCCGCTGCGCAGGCCATAGCCATAGACGAAATCGGCATAGGCCATGTCGTGTTTCGTGGTCCATGAGGCGCCGGCCGTAGCGGTGAATTCGCCCTGATGGTCAAGCTGGATCGCGTGATTGCGGATATAGGCCAGTTCAGCCGGATCGAACTGATACTGCGCGGAATTGATATCGCGGGCCGAGGTTTTGACGTAGGAAAAATTGCCGAAAAGCGACCACGGCCCATGCCGCCAGGAACTGCCGAATTCGGCGCCATAAACGCGCCCGCGCCTGTAGCTGAAAGGGGCCAGAATGACCGCACGGCCGAACTGCCCGAGATCGGTAAGGTCATGCGCCCATTTGGCATAGGCATCGAGCGTGATCTGAAACTCGGGTCTGATGCGCTGAAGGATGCCGCCATCCACATAATGCGATTTCTCGACCTTCGTGGCGCTGTCGATGGTATTGGCCGCTGCGTTCGTCGTCCCCGCAAAGCGGGTCAGGGTGGACGGGTAGACATATTGCGGGGAAGGCGGGGCGAAATAGCGCGAATAGCCGAGATGCAGGGCCGTGCTGCGCGTTGGTTTCCAGACCATGTTCGCACGCGGGCTCAACTGGCCTTCATTGTCGAAAGCTGACGCGAAACGGTCGTAACGGATGCCGTAATTGAAGGTCAGGTTCCGCGTGATCCTGTACTCGTCTTGGATATAGGCACCTGCTTCGACGGACCAGTTCCCGGTATTGTCGATCAGACGCACGGGCGTGTTCGCGGTCTGGTTGCTCAGGTTATCCACAGGGAAAGCAAGCGTATCGGTATCGAGACGTTCGGACGTGTACTGTCCCAGAAGTCCGGCCCGCAAGGTGTGATGGCGTGCGATGTCATAGGACAGGTCAGCCTGCAGGCCGCCGGTTGTGAAATCGTTGACCTCATGTTCGGACACGCCCTGATAGATCAGGTCCCGGTCACGATCCGGCGTGTAGTCGATCCGGCCGTAGCGGAAATAGGGTGAGACCTGAAGATTCAGCCGGTCGGTCGTGCGCTGATACGACAGGACGGCATAGTAGTTCTGTTCGGTCTGGCTGTCGTTCAGGCTGGCCCAGTTCATGGCCGGATCATGCGGGTTTACGCCTGCGACATCATAAAGCGTCGTGTAATCCGGGCTGTTCTTATCGAAGGTCTTGAAGGAGTTGGGGATCTCGAAATCCGCGTAAGAGGCGCTGGTCAGCAGCGTGAGGCGGCTCGCTTCGTCCAGATGCCACGACAGATAAGAAAACGCCTTCTCCTGTTCGGTCACATCATGGATCGCGCGGAACGTATTGCTCGGATTTTCGATGCCGATGTTGTTGCGGGTGAAGGACAGCGTGGTGAAATAATCCAGCTTTCCATGCTGTCCACCAAGCTGCACGGACGGGACAAACGTGTTGTAGCTCCCCCCGTAAAGCGAGACCTGATTGTGTTTGAGGCTGTCACCGGTCTTGGTCGTTACGTCCACCACGCCCGCAGTGCGGAAGCCGAACTGCGCGGGGAGCGTACCGGTCAGCAGGTCTACGGACTGGATGATGCGGGTGTCGAGTTCCTGACCGAAACCGTTCAGCCCTTCAGGCAGCAGAACTCCGTTGACGCGATAGGTCAGCCCGCCATGCTCACCCCGGACATGCACCTCGCCATAACTGTCGAGAACGACACCGGGAACGCGCAGGAGGATCTGGTTGAAGGCCGCGTTCTGACCGCCCGGTGTGGTCGTGATCTGGTGCTGGTCGATGGTGTAATCCACCGCGCCAAGGCCCGGGAAAATGCGGGCCCGTTCGCGGTTGAGATGCCCTGTGACGCTGATCTGCTCGGGAGCAGGGGGCTTTTCGGACGAGGCGGCTTTCCTGACGGTCTGCGGTTCTGTTTCGGGCAATGCTGGGTCTGCAAGCGCCGTCCCGAGAACGGTCAGACTGACGGTCATCCACGCACAGGAGCGCTTATTCCGCGATAGTAAACTGATTATTATATAGCTTATGCTATATCTGGTGGTGTGCATGGAAGGCGGCCTGCGAACGGGGTTTGGGGCATCATGGATGATGGAAGTCCGTCAGGAATAAAGCATCTGCGTTATGATATGCAATATGCTATATTGATTGGCAGGGGGTTTCGGGGCAGGGCGCTGGTCGATGGGGCATTTCCTATCGGGGGGAGTGCCTGTAAGAGGGAACCTCGTTCCGGACTGTTTTTCGTCAGGGAATTTTCCTCAGGCCTATGACTGTTTCATCCCCTCCCGCTCCTGTGGTCGTTCGTCGTCGGACACAGGCCGATCGCAGTGCGGAGACGCGCGGCAAGGTCATTCAGGCAACCGTCATGCTGCTGCAGACGCAGGGCTATGCTGCAACGACTGTCCAGCGCATTGCGAAGACGGCGGGTGTCAGTCTGGGGGCATTGCAGCACCAGTTTCCAACCAAGGCGCAGGTCATGGCGATGGTGCTGCGGCATTATGCGGTCAAGCGCGCGCGGCTGTACCGGCGGGCGCTGAGCATGAAAGGCAGTCCCGAAGCGCGCGTGGATGCCATGCTGGACACGATGTGGCGGCTGGTGACGGACGGGCCGGAATTCCTGGCGACCGTGGAGATCGAACTGGCGCGACGGAGCGATCCGGATCTGGAAGCAGTGACGGCACCGGTTCTGGCGCGGATTGATCAGTTCATGACCCGCTGGCTTTCAGGGCGGCGCATGGCCCCGCCGGACCCGCGCTTCGTCGAGTTGCGGCTGCTCAATTCTGCGCTGTTGCGCGGACTGGCGGTCGAGCGCGCGCGGGGTGTTCCGCTGGAGGATCTGGCGCGGTCCTTTGAAGTCTGGCGGCGCTTCTCCAGAGCAGAATTTCTGAGGATTGCGGACCCGTCAGCCTGAAGCCGTATGGTTCGGGAACAGAGGGTGTGACGGCTAAGGGATCATTGCATTTTTAGAATAATTTTCTTGACGCTCATAAAACAAGTAGGTTGTATTGCTTTTATATTGGATTCACGAACGGCCTGCCCCGTAAGGGAAAAGGCGCTTGTTCCGGACAGATAAGGTCAAACATGACGATGCCGCCTCTGACTGCCGCACAGGTTTCCGCACCCGAGATCGCCGAACGCCACCGGAAGGTTCGTGAGAAAATGGAGAAGGCCGGGCTTTCGGCCTATGTCTCCTTTGATCCGAACAATGTCTATTACCTGACGAATTTTGCGAATTTCGTGCATGAGCGGCCGTTTGTGCTCGTTCTGACGATGACCGAGACGTTCTTTGTCGTGCCGGCGCTCGAAGTGCCGCATGTGCTGCGTCACAAGGTCGGGGATTTCAGGCTGCTGAGCTATGCGGAGTTCCCGGCGGTCGTGGGATCGCGCTGGTCCGACCGGTTTGCCGAGGCGCTGCCGAAGCAGGGGACAATCGGGATCGAGGGGGCTTGCCCTGCTTATCTGCAGGCGCAGATCCCCAATCCGGTGAAGGTGCTGAACATCATTGACGAGGTCCGTGAGATCAAGTCGGCGCATGAGATTTCGCGCATTGCCTGGACGAGCGATGTGATGACGAAGGCGCTGGCGATGATGCTGGGGAAGGTGCAGCCCGGTGTGATGGTGGCGCATGCCATTGGTGACGTGACGCCGTATTTCTATCAGCGCTGCCTGACGGAATCCCCGCAGTACAACGTCATGTCGAGCCATGCCGCCGGCCTGATCCAGCCGCCGGCCTATACGGATGATCCGCATAATTTTTCGTGCCTGACAGCGACCTGTGAGCCGGGTGGGCCCTTCCTTGGGCTCGTGGCTGGCAAGATCAACGGCTATGGGGCGGAAATCGAACGCACGTTCTTCCTTCAGACGATCCCCGAAGAGGCGAAGCGGCCTTTCGATACGATGATGAAGATGCGTTACAAGGCCTATGACATGCTCAAACCCGGGGCGATCGGTTCGGAAATCGATGCCGCCTGTCAGGCGATTGCGCATGGGGCCGGCTATGAAACGCCGCTGCACCGGACGGGGCACAGCTTCGGCGTCACGAGCCATGAAGCGCCGTTCCTGGCGCTGGGTGAGGACAACGTCATCCAGCCGGGCATGATTTTCAGCATCGAACCGGGGATCTACATCAAAGGCAAGGGCGGATATCGCCATTCCGACACGGTTCTGGTGACGGAGACCGGGTACGAGATCCTCACGCAATATCCTGACAGAAAAGAAGATCTGATCGTCGGGTAAAGCCCTTCTGGCCTGCGCCCCCTGCCGTGAAAGGCTGGGGGCGCAGGCCAGAAGAAATTGCATTCCTTTGCTGCCTTTCGTTCCGGGATAGAAACCTATGTCCATTGCAGATCGACTGGAGCGTCTTCCGTTCTCCGGGTTTCACTACCGGCTCCTGTTTCTCGGGGGCGCGGGATACTGTTTTGACGGGCTGGACGGCGCCATCCTCGCTTTCGTTATGCCGGCCCTGCAGCATCTGTGGGGGCTGTCGATGACCCACCTTGGTCTGCTGGGGAGCGGGGCGTTTTTGGGATATTTTATCGGTGCGCTGTCCGCGGGGCTGGTGGCGGACCGCTGGGGCCGCCGGTCCGTGATGATGTGGGCGCTGGCGTGTTACTGCGTGGGGTCTCTCGTCTCGGCGTTCTGTGTGAGCTGGCATGGTTTTGTGCTGGCGCGCGTGGTGGCCGGGCTTGGGACGGGTGCTGAATCTGCGATCATTGCGCCGTATCTGTCGGAATTCGTGCCGCGGCGATATCGCGGGGTGTTTACGGGCGCGCTGGCAGGATTTTTCTCCTTCGGGTTCGTGGGCGCGTCGCTGCTGGGATATGCGCTGGTGCCGGGTTCTGCGAATGGCTGGCGCTGGGCGGTGGGGCTGACGGCGTGCCCGGTGGTCATGCTGCTGTGGTGGCGTCGGGCTTTGCCGGAATCTCCGCGCTGGCTTGAAAGCGTGGGCCGGGATGAGGTCGCACATTCTGTTCTTTGCAATATCGAAAAGAGCGTTGGCGTTGTGTCTCCGGCTTATGAACCGGGTGCGGTGACGCTGGAGCGCGCGTCGGTGAGTGGGCAGTTTGCGCGGCTGTGGGGCGCCGGTCTGCGGCGGGTGACGGCCATGAGCTGGGTTCTGTGGCTGTCGGTCACGTTCAGCTATTACGCGTTCTTTTCCTGGCTTCCCACGCTTCTGATCGCGCGTGGGTTCACCATTACGCACAGTTTCGGGTTTTCGATTGCCATCTGTATTGCGCAGATCCCTGGCTATTTCAGCGCGGGGTTCTGCAACGAATATTTCGGCCGCAAGGCAACGGTCGTGACGTATCTCGCTGCTGCCATGCTGAGTGCAGTCGCGATGGCGCTCGTGTCGTCATCCGGCGGCATTCTTGCGGCAGGGATGCTGCTCTCCTTCTTCATGAACGGCGCTTTTGCCGGACTTTATGCCTACACGCCCGAAATTTTCCCGACCGTCCTGCGGGCGACGGGAATGGGAAGCGCCTCGGCTGTCGGACGGACCGGCGCGATCGCCGCCCCTTTGCTGATCGGGGCGCTGTATCCGCGGGCCGGGTTTGCCGGGGTGTTCGGACTGACGGCGCTGATCCTGCTGGCTGGCGCGCTGAGCATCCTGATCTTCGGACCCTCAACCGTGAACCGGTCTCTGGAAGAGATCGGGGACGCGTACTGAGTTTTCCATGCTTTCCGCATGACTGCCACATCTTCTGAAACCGGAGTTGTCCCGGGGAGACCTGAAATGTTCCGACTTAACAATATTCTCCTGTGTACGAGCGCGCTGGTTCTGACGCTGCCGGCTGTTGCGGCAACGACGTCGGGCAAGGCCGTGCATGGAACGAAAGGTCACCCTGCTGTCCCGCCTTCGGTTGTGCGGGTGCGGCATGTCGTGCCGTCTTCGGATCCGGAATCGATCCAGGTGTACCGCAGGAAAAATGCGTTCGGGCAGCTGGCGATGCAGCATCAGGGCGTGTCGGTCACGCATATCGATTCAACCGAACTGGCGCGGCATCAGGTGACGGATGTGAAGGGGCTGATGAACCTTGCGCCCAACCTGACAGTGCAGCCGCAGGGCTCGAGTTCGGCGGTGAACTTCACGCTGCGTGGTGTGGGGCTGAACGACTTTACGGCGAACAACACGCCGTCGGTCATGACTTATGTAGACGGCGTGGCGCTCCCCATCGGATATATGGCGGGTGCTGCAATGTTCGACATGGCTGGCGTTGATGTGAGTACCGGCCCATCGGGCTTCACGCATGGTCAGACGGTGACGGCCGGTGAGATCAACATCAAGACGGCCGATCCGACGAAGACGTTCCATTACGGGGCGTCGGAAGACATTGCGACCTATGATCGCAGCATTACGAACCTGTATGTGTCGGGGCCGCTGTCGTCGAATGTGCAGTACCGCATTGCGGGTTTTACGCAGCAGGGCGGGGGCTTTCAGAAGAACATCAATACCGGGCAGTCGCTGGGGAATGCGAACAAGGGCGGGTTGCGCGCCAAGGTCGCCTGGCAGCCGGATGACAGGACGAACATCGTCTTCAGTGGCAACTGGATGCAGGATGATTCCCAGGCGATGGGCGCCTATAATATCCAGGATCTGGCGCGCAATACGCCCACCTATCAGAACAACCGGAACACGGGCTGGGGCTTTACGCCGGACTTCCTGAAGATCACGGGCAATTCCGCGGGGACGAAGCCATCCTACAACAACACGTTCTGGGGGGCGGGCGTCAATTTCACGCGCAATCTGGGCTTTGCCGATCTGAGCACCATCAGCGCGTTCCAGCAGATGTATGTGCATAACCTGATGGATCTGGATGGCACGCGCTATGCGATCTATGACGACGACGTCAATACGGATGCGAACCTGTTTTCGCAGGAAGTAAAGCTGGCGTCTCGCAATCCGCATGACCGCCTGCAATGGAATGTCGGCATGTATTATGACCGCACGCAGATGCATTCGGTCATTTACAACGACTATACCGGGTCAGGCTCGCGGCCCTATATCCAGCGGACGAGCTACAATCAGGATCAGCAGGCGTTCAGCCAGTACGGGCATCTGCGGCTGACGGTCACGAAGCAGCTGCATCTGCTGGCGGGGATCACGCATGAATCCGATGACCGCGATCTCTATAACATGCAGACGATGCGCTATAATACGGCCGTCTATCCCACACCGTTCGACAACCATTACGGGCGTCGCGGGGCGCTGACGAACCAGTTTTCAGGGATGGGCGGGATCGAGTATCAGGCGCTCGACAACCTGATGTTCTATGGCTCCATCCGCAAGGGTTTCAAGCCAGGTGGCTTTACGGCGAACAATACGGTTGTGGCCTCGCAGCTCAATCCGACCAAGCCGGAATCCCTGCTGGCCTATGAGGTCGGTTTCAAGTCCGATTACTGGAACCACAAAATCCGCATCAATGGCGATGCGTTCTGGTACGACTATCACGGGCAGCAGGTGGCCGGGCTTGCCGTGGTGTCGAACTATGGTGTGGTCGGCCAGTACGTCAACATTCCCAAGAGCCGGATCTGGGGTGTGGAAATGGAGATCGACGCCAATCCCATTCCGGGTCTGCTGCTGCATCAGCACTTCGGTTACGAGCGCGGAAATTACGAGGATTACAGCGCAATCGATTCCACGGCCGTCGCGGCGACCTATATCAGGACCGGCAAGCTGGTGGCGCTGTATCGCAGCTATGCCGGGGTGGATATGGGGATCCCGAAACTGACGCTCGAAGGCTCGGCATCCTACAAGGCGAAGCTCGGGACGCGGTGGACGCTGACGCCGTATCTTGACTACAGCTATCGCGGATCGCAGCTCGATGTGCCGGGGAACAACCTGTACCGGATGCCGGCGTATTTTCTGATGGATGTCGGCCTGACTTTCGCGCCGAAAAGCGGAAAATGGTCTCTCGGGGCCTATGTCAACAACATCCTGGACCGCCGCTATGACGTGACGCGCCAGACCGGGCTGAACGGGATTTTCGGCATTCCGGGAACGCCGCGCATGGTGGGCGGACGGCTGCGGGTGGATTTCTGAACCTGCGCTCCGCCAGATGCGATGCTGGTTCTCTTCCCGCCCCGTCGAACGGGAAGAGGACCAGCGGTTTTCAGTAGCGCTCGGGCACGAGCATGTCATCGGGCGTGGGTTCGCGCTCGTAATCCGGATGGAACACGCGCTCGGGCAGGACGACCTCGGGGCGGCTGACGGGTTCGTAGGGCACGAGGGACAGCAGATGCGCGATGCAGTTCAGGCGCGCGCGCTTCTTGTCGACGGCCGGAACGACCCACCACGGGGCTTCGGGAATGCTGGAGCGTTCCAGCATGACTTCCTTGGCCAGCGTGTAGTTTTCCCAGCGGCGGCGGCTTTCAAGGTCCATCGGGCTGAGCTTCCACTGCTTCAGCGGGTCCTCGATGCGGGCGCGGAAGCGTGATTCCTGCTCCTCGTCCGTGATCGAGAACCAGAACTTGATGACCCGGATGCCGCTGCGGACCAGCATCCGCTCGAATTCCGGAACGGAGCGGAAGAACTCTTCGTATTCCTCCTCCGTGCAGAACCCCATGACGCGCTCGACGCCGGCGCGGTTATACCAGCTGCGGTCGAACAGGACGATTTCACCCGCGGCCGGAAGATGGGCCACATAGCGCTGGAAATACCACTGCGTGCGCTCGCGGTCATTCGGGGCGGGCAGGGCGGCGACGCGGCAGATGCGCGGGTTCAGGCGCTGGGTGATGCGCTTGATGGCGCCCCCCTTGCCGGCAGCGTCACGCCCCTCGAACACGACGACAATGCGCTCGCCCGTGGCCTTGACCCAGTCCTGAAGCTTGATGAGCTCGCCCTGAAGGCGGATCAGCTCGCGGAAATAGGTGCGACGGAAGGCACGTTCCGCAGGATCGAGGCCTTTCCCTTCGTTTTCTTCCAGGGAAAGCTCGAATTCCTCGTCCAGGTCATCGATGATTTCGTAGCGCATGCGCTCCCGGGCCTGTTCGTCTGGCGAAAGGCCCACGAAATCGTTGTCCTGCGTCATGGATTGGTTCCTTTGTCATCGGCATCACGGGCCGTGAACGGAACCTTACCGGGCACAGGGCCGCCGAAGTTTGAAAGTTAATTGAAATCATAATGCAGGTTTTCAGAATGTCGTGGTCATGTTCAGTCCCAGAACGGCGCCGCGGGATGCGGAAACCGCCCCTTTTTCCGGTTCCTGTCCACCAAGGTTCCAGAAATACTGGAAGTCCGGCTGAAGGGTGATGTAGTCGCGCACGGGGAGCTGCCACGTCAGTTCGATATGATGTTCCGGCACCAGAAGTCGGCCCGAACTGTCCGACAGGCGCATGACGTCCCGCGCGTTTTCCTTTGCGCGATGACTGTAAAACCCGGTGCCCCAGCCGATCCCGATCACATCATTGGGGCGGGACGGGACGAAACCCTGAAAGGTCAGACCGGCCTCCACTTCCGTCGTGAAGCGGTTGCGCGTCCCGCTGGCGAGAGTGGCGCGGACGAAGGCGTTGATGGCTTTGACGGGCTCGCTCACCGTGCGCCACAGGGCCTGATCCAGCACGACATATCCCAGCCAGGTTCCGGAATGATACAGCGGTTTTCCCGTACTGTCGGGACTGCCGAGCAGGCCGCCATGACTGTCGTAGCGCGGGTCGGGGAAGCGCCCGGTATCGTACAGACCACCGATTTTCCATGTTCCGGGCAGGGCTGGCGCGTCCTTTCCCGAAAGGCTCTGGGCTGCATCCACCCAGAGCTGGGCTTCCCCCATGAACAGCGTGCCACCACTGGTGGAAAAGGTTGTGCCCGACGGGTCGATGCGGGTCGGGCTGATGTCGCTGTAGAACGGCCCTTTGGTCGGATTGTCGTCGGTGATGGCCAGCATGAGCACGAGCGGATAGGCGGGGGACCATTTGATCCGTGTGCCGACGGCGGAAAAGGGCCATGACGGGCCGCCCGAATAGAGATTGCTGGAGGTCGAGAGCGGCCAGCCGAAACTGGCATTCAGAAACAGGGACGCGTTCTGGCTGACAAGAAACTCGGTATCCAGATCGATCGTGCCGACGCGGATATCCAGCCGGTTTCCGAAAAATCCCTGCCCGTACCAGAGTTCGAACAGACGGGTCGTGCGGCCCGCATCGTAACCACTGACCGGGTTCAGGGAACCAAGGCGCTCTCCGGCAAGCGAGCGTCCCCGCACCTGAATGGCGCTGATATTGAGCAGCCCGTCATGCCAGCCGAAAGCGCGCCGCGTTTCCAGCAGGAGTGTGGCGGCCGTCATGCCGTCATAAGTCGGGCCGGGATGCTGTCCGCCCGAGGTCAGGCCCCAGATTTCCTCGACATCCTGAAGATTGAACCGGATCCCCTTGCGGGCCAGCCAGGACCGCGCCCCACCTGCATCGCCCAGAAGCTCGGTGCCGGTATCTTCAGGCGGCAGGACAAAACCGGGTGCAGGGGAGGGCAGAGGCACACCGGAAGGCAGAACATCCGTCACCAGCGGTGCTGTGGCCGCATGTCCCGTTCCGATCAGTAAACCCAGAACACTGCACAGACCGGCCAGATGCCAACGATCCGGAACGCGGTCTGACAAGACGGGTCCCCTTTACCCAAGGTGCTGGAATGTCCCGACCATTCACAGCAAGGGGAGAGGGATGGGAAGTGAAGTTATTATGACGTCGGTTCAGGGCCAGTCGGGCAGGACCCTGTCCTTTACGGGCGCGGGCAACGGCACGTAATCCAGATCCCGCGCGATATCATCCCCCTGCTTCAGCCCATACCGGAACAATGTTTTCACTGCCGCAGTTGCCGTTCTGTCCGCCGGATGGGCGGGAACCAGAACGAAAGTTGCGCTCATGATTGGCCAGGCCTGCGGGGCCGGGGCATCCAGAAAATGGACGGCATAATGGTCCGCATGGAGCCAGTCCGCGCTGCTGGCCGCACCTGTGAAAGCTGCTTTGCCAGGGGCGACGAACTGCCCGGCATGGTTTTTCAGCCGTACGGTATTCAGCCGGTCCCGACGCGCGAAGGCGTATTCCACAAAGCCGATCCCGCCGATGGACTGCCGCACGCTGGCCGCCACCCCGTCATTGCCCCGCGCTTCCGAGCCATCACCCCACATCCCGGCTTTCCAGTCGGGGGCGACGGCATGAAGATAGTCGCTGAAAACCTGACTGGTGCCCGAGGCCTCCTCACGATGGATGGGCAGCACATCCAGATCCGGCAGGCGCAGGCCGGGATTGAGCGCACGGATGCGCGGATCGGCCCATGACGTGATCCTGCCGTCAAACAGGGCGGCAAGCGTTGGTCCGTCCAGCTTCATCTGGTTGGACGCGATGCCGGGAACATTGATGACCACCACGATCGCGCCGATCGCCGTCGGGAACTGGTAAAGCCCCCGTTTCTCCAGAACGTCCCCCGAAAGCGGAAGATCCGACGCCCCGAAATCCACGGCTCCCGCCATGACGAGCCTCTGTCCCTCGCCGGAACCGACGCTGCGGTATGTCAGGGAAAAGCCGGTCTGGCGGTGGAGTTCAGCGCTCCAGGCCCGGTAAAGGGGCGCGGCGAAGCTCGATCCGCCCCCTGTGAGAGCGGCGGAATGCGCCGGCCCGAAGGCCATGATGGCAAGGGCGCCCGCAAGGCCGCGCGCGATAAACCCCACACGATGCAACATGCCTGACCACGCTCCGTTCTGATGCTCCGGCTGCCCTGTCAGTATCATTGCGGGGAACGTCGTGACCATGCCTGTCATCAAGGTTTAAGCGGCCACCTGTGGCCGCGAAGCAACAATGTCATTATTACACAATATTGCTAATGAGAATCATTTGCATTAACATCTGGGATGCGGGAAACAGACCCCAGTCAGAACGTCGCGGCGGTTTTGCCTGACGCGTGGTCCCCTCGGGATCAGGCGGAAGCCGGCGGAAGATTTGTGAAGTTTCCAGAGTTCAGGTGCTGCATGCCTTCAGAAAACGATTTTTCGATCCCATCGCCATCGGGCGTATCCCTCAGGTCATCCCGCGACGGTTCGGGCCAGAAATGGTCGGCCCTCGTCATGCTCGCGCTCGGCGCAGGTCTGGGTGTCGCAGAAGCCGGGGACGCCGAGGCACAGGACGGAACGGATACGGGCACGACCGCGACCGACAGCACGATCAATCTCTCCGCCGTGCGCGTTCACGGTCAGGTGGACGCTGACAGCAGCAATACGAACAACACGTCCCTTGATATCGGACGGATGCCGGGCACGGTCCGTGACACGCCGCAGACCATCAGCGTTGTGCCGAAAGAGCTGATCATCCAGCAGCGCCTGTTCACGCTGGATCAGGCGCTCGCCAATGTTCCGGGCATCACGATGTCCACGGGCGAGGGCAATGGCGGTCTGAACGGCGACCAGTTCCGCATCCGCGGCCAGCAGGCACGTGGCGACATCTATGAAGATGGCCTGCGGGACTTCGGAACCTATGTGCGTGACACGTTCAACACCGAGAGCGTCGAGGTCATCAAGGGACCGAGCGGCGAGTATTTCGGTGCGGGCAATGTGGGTGGCGTGATCAACCAGACGCTCAAGAAGGCGCATCTGGGCAACCATTACGATCTGGACCAGACCTTCGCCAGCGGCATGCAGTATCGCGGCACGGCGGATGTGAACTACCAGCTCGGCAAGCATACCGCCCTGCGCGTGAACGGCATGTATAACAAGCAGGACGTAGCCGACCGCGACAACATCCGCACGGACCGTTATGGCGTGGCGGCGGATCTTGGTTTCGGGCTGGGGACGAAGACGACCTATCACCTGAATTACCAGTGGCTCGGCAGCCGTGGCACGCCCGATTACGGTGTTCCGATGATCCAGATCGGCGGCATTTATTCCCCGATCACGAGCCATGGTCTGAACCGCGATACGAGCTATGCGCGCAGCTTCAACATGGACAATTCGAACATCCACATGGTGACGTCGAAGTTCTCGTCGGAAATCGCGCGCTGGCTGACGTTCAACAACGATACGCGCTTTACGCACTACCATCGTGACTATTCCGCAACGACCCCGAATGCCTGTACCGGGACCTGTGTCACGTCGTTCCTGTCAGGTGGCAATCCGACGCTGCCCTACGGCGCCGGCGGTGGTGTGGCCTATCAGCAGGATGGCTGGGGCATCCAGAACGTCATGATGGCGCGGGCGAAGTTCAACACGGGCTTCCTGCGTCACGACGTCAGTGCGGGTGTGGACATCAACTACACCAAGGACAACCGGATCATGGGCACATATGTGAACCGTGTGAACGACCAGACGATCCGCAACCCGTCCTATTCCTCGCCGGGCACCTATATCACCTGGCCCTCCAGCGGACACCGGACGGCGGATTTCCGCGATCTGGGTCTCTTCCTGGCAGACAAGATCCACATCACGAAGCGTCTGTCCCTGTTCGGAACGTTCCGCTGGGACAGCTTCGAGAGCACATACTGGAGTGCGGCGGCAGCTTCTTCGGGCGTGCAGTCCCAGTCGTCCAACAAGTTCAGCCCGTCCGCGAGCCTGATGTATGACCTGGACGACAACAAGACCGTCTATTTCACGTTCTCCCGCTCCTACAAGCCGGTCGGCACGGATGCGTCGTCTGAAATCACCAATCAGGCGAGCGTTGGAGACGTCCCGGTCAACGGAAAGAACCTCAAGCCGCAGCGCAGCGACCTGTTCGAAGTCGGCACCAAGATGGACTTCCTCAACAAGCATCTGGGCATGACGGCGGCGCTGTATCAGATCGAACAGAACAACTCGTACACCTATGACGAGAGCGGCAATATCATTACCGGCTTCCAGGACGCGGGAACCGGGCGTGAGATCCGCGGTGCGGAACTGAGCCTGACGGGCAAGATCACGAAGGAATGGGAAATCTATGCCGCGTATTCCTACATGGGCGGCAAGGTAACGAATTCCACCACGACGGACGGCAAGCAGGCCCCGCAGCTCCCGCACAACAACTTCTCGGTCTGGACGTCCTATGATCTGTCGCCGGTGCTGCTCAAGCCAGGTCAGGGCAAGCTGAGTGTCGGTGGGGGCGCGCAGTACAGCTCCGGCTACTGGGCGAACGAGGCGAACACGGCCCGCATGCCGTATAATTTCTCGCTGAACACCATGATTTCCTACCAGTACGGCCGGTATCATGTGCAGTTCAACGCCAACAACCTGTCCGATCACCTGAACTATGCCTCGGCCTTCAGTACGGGCCGTGCCGTGCCGCAGTCCGGCCGGACCTTCATGGGCAATTTCGGCATCGGTTTCTGATCCGGACCATTCTCCTGTCCTGCAAACAACCCCGGTCTTTCACCCCGTGTGAAAGACCGGACCAGAAAGGAACGCGATGTCATCAGTGTCAGGAGCGCATCAGGATAACGGGACCGCCCGGCCTGTGCCTTTGCCTGTTCCCGAACAGGTGAAGGCGCAGCTGATTCTGGCGCAGACCCATCTGGATGCGGGGCGTCGGGAAGACGCCTTTTCCTGTTTCGCGATCGCGGCGCGCAGCGGCCATCCCGTGGCGTTGAATATGCTCGGCCGCGCTTACGAGCGCGGCTGGGGCGTAAAGCGCAACCCTGCCATGGCGGCGCGCTGTTTTGAAACCGCGATCGAGGGCGGAGACGGCTGGGCCATGTTCAATCTGGCCGATCTGTTTCTGGCCGGGGACGGAGTGCCGAAGAATACACAGCGGGCTTACCGGCTCTATGTGGACGCCGCCCGGACCGGAAACGCCAAGGCCCTGAACATGCTGGGGATCATGCACGAGGATGGTTCAGCCCCGGCGGGAGAGCCTGATCCGGACACGGCCCATCAGTTCTATCAGGCCGCGGCCGAGGGCGGAGACTGCTGGGCCTGGCTCAATCTGGCGCGTCTGGCGCTGGAGCGGGGCGTCTGGTCCGAGGCCGCGCTGGGGCTTGAAAAAGCGCTGGATTGCGCGATCATCGGCGTGCCCGACGCCGTGCTGGCCCTGATCCGCCCCCATGCGCGGGAGCGGGTGTTCCAGGCCGTCATGATCCGCTGCCTAGCGCTGCTGGAGGCCCAGGCGGCGAGGGGCGTCTCCCATGCCGCCTGAGCTGAAACATCGCCTTACAGACCGTGCGTTTTTCATACAGAATGGTGAGGTGACAGCGCCTGAAACCATGACAGGATATTGGTCTCAGGGAAGGATCGGGTTGCATGGATGATCGTGTCGCACAGGTTCTGGAGCTTTATCACGAGCGGCTTCAGGCCGAGCGCGAAGAGCGCAATGCCGGGATCCACCGCCCCAATTCCGAACGGTTTCTGGCGGTAGGCCGCCGGACCGGACAGCTCATCAGCATTCTCGCGCGGGTTCTGGACAAGCCGACCATTCTCGAACTGGGAACGTCCTACGGCTATTCCACAATCTGGCTGGCGGAGGCGGCGCGGACTGCGGGCGGACGGCTCGTGACAATGGAGCTGGAGCCGCACAAGATCGCCTATGCCCGCGACATGGCGGAGCGGGCGGGGCTGGCCGATTACGTCGATTTCCGCCACGGCGATGCGCTGGACCTGATCGGTCGGATGGACGACGGCATCGACTTCGTCCTGATGGATCTGTGGAAAGACCTCTATGTGCCCTGCCTTGAGGCCGTCCTGCCAAAACTCAACCCGGGCGCCATCATCGTTGCGGACAACATGCGCGTTCCCGGTGGCGAAGACGCGCGCAAATACCAGCAGGCCGTCCGCGCCATCCCGCACATGCTGAGCGTGCCGCTGCCCGTGGGGACAGGGCTCGAAGTCAGCCGGTATCTCCCCGCTTAAATCCCTGTTTTTCTGACATCAACCTGCGTCCGGCGTTGTGCCGGCACAAGAAAGCAACATGTTCAAGACATTCATGAACCGATACGGAACCCCACTGACGACCGGGTTCTTCATTGTCTCCGGCGTCACGGGCGTGGCGCTGTTCTTCCACTGGGGGCCGACAGCGTTTCATCCCATCCATGAATGGCTGAGCATGGTGCTTCTCGCACCCTTCATCCTTCATCTGGTGAAGAACTGGACCTCGCTGGTCAATTACGCCCGTCGCAAGACGCTGTATGTGCCGCTGATCATCGCGTTCGCGGGCTGCATCCCGTTCTTCTTCCAGGCGCCCAGCGGCCATGCGGGCAACCGACAGACCGCGTTCATGGCGCTCCCGGTTCTGGAACATGCGCCGCTCACGCTGCTGGCGCCTCTGGTCCATACGGATGCAGACGCTCTCATGCACCGTCTTCAGGCACAGGGCTATACGGTCAGCTCGGCGGATCAGACGCTCGACGATATCGCAAAAGCGTCCGGACATCCCGTCAATGATACGGTGGTCGCAGCCCTTCAGCGCCCGCATGACCATGGCGGTCCGGGAGACGGATCAGGCCATGGGGGCCATCACCAACACCCTGAACAGCATCAGGACTGAGACACAAAAGCCCCGGTCAGACCGGGGCTTTTTCATATCCGCCTGAAATCCGGCCCCCGGACACGAAACGACATGCAAGAGGATGCGAATCATCCTTGATAGTGAGAATGACTCTCATTATCGTCGATTCAGTATTCCCGCAGTTCCAACAGGTGCCGTGATGTCCCTTAGCTTTTCCCCCTGGCAGATGTTTCTCGACGCCGGCCCGGTCGTGCGGGGCGTCATGACAATCCTTGCGATGGCCTCGCTCGTGACCTGGACGATCTTCATTGCCAAAACCATTGAACTGCAGCGCCTGCGCTCGCGTCTGAAGAAGTCGGAAATCACGCTCGAAGACGCCGAGACGCTGGATATCGGCGAGGAATGGACGCGCACCGGATCGGGCTCCGGCATCGCCCATGCCATGGTCATGGCGGCCGAAGTGGAGCGTCAGCGCTCGCAGGACATTCCCGGCGATCGCGAGGGCATCAAGGAGCGCATCGTTCTGCATCTGGAAAGGCTGGAAGCCGCTGAAGGCCGCCGCCTGATGCGGGGGACGGGCGTTCTTGCGACCATCGGTGCGACGTCTCCGTTCGTCGGGCTGTTCGGCACGGTCTGGGGCATCATGTCGTCCTTCACGGGCATTGCGGCCGCCCATGCCACCAGCCTTGCCGTCGTGGCGCCAGGCATTGCCGAAGCACTTCTGGCCACGGCACTCGGCCTCGTCGCCGCCATTCCGGCCGTGGTGATCTACAACCATCTCGCCCGCCAGACGGCAGCCTGCCGAGCCTGTGTCGCGGATCTGACGTCGCTCGTCATGCGCCTCGTTTCGCGGGATCTGGCTCGCGGGATCAGCGGTGGCAAGGTGCTCCGCTTTGGCCGCGATACGCTGGCTGCGGCAGAGTAAGTTTCCATGGCCATCCGGATCCGCCATGCGGACGAAACCGTGCTCGAAGCGCACGAAATCAACGTCACGCCGTTCATTGATGTCATGCTGGTGCTGCTCGTGATCTTCATGGTCACGGCTCCGCTCACGACCGTCAACGTCCCCGTCGATCTGCCATCCTCCACGCAGCAGACGGCACCCCGGCCGGACGAGCCCGTTTTCCTGACCGTCAAGGCGGATCACAATCTGGCCCTCGGCGAAAATGACGTGCCTGCGGCCCAACTGACGGAAGCGCTCGCCGCTGCGACCAAGGGCAACCGCGACGAACGCATCTTCCTGCGCGCCGACAAGACCGTGGATTACGGCACGCTCATGGACGTCATGGATCATCTGCGCAGTGCGGGATATCTCAAGGTGGCTCTCGTGACTTTGCAAGGCCAGACAACCGGAACAACGCCCTGATGTCGGACGGGCTGATCTCCGCGCAAGCGACGCTGCCGAGTTTTCGGGAATGGTACGCCGCGACCTGCCGTCTGGAAGACCGCCGGAGCGTAAGGCTTTGGGGTGGCTCCGCGCTGGGGGTTGTCGTCCTCACGGGGGCTGTCCTGTTCTGGGCAGTGACGTCCGCCCATCCCCAGCCCATTCTGGCAGCGGAACCGCCCCCGGCGGCGATCAGCATCGATCTCGCCCCTGTGCCCGCGCCGGTTCCGGCCCCGCAGCAGGATGTCGATCCCGGTCCGCAGCAGGCAGTGGCCTCGACGGAGCCGCAGCCGGAAGATCCGCCCAAGGTTGAAGCGCCGCCAAGCCCCGCGCCCAACCCGCCGGTCCCGGTGCCCAAAACGCAAAAGATCAGGCCGCACAAGCCGAGTGTGCACAAGCCGCTCCCGCCCGTTCCGGTCAAAGCGCCGCCTGCGGAAAAGACAACGGCCCCGCGCACTGTGGAAGCCCCGCCCACGACCAGCCCGAGCGCCGCTTCGGCCAGCACGTCCAGTCATGCATCGCATGATCCCGTCACCTGGCAGGGGGAGCTTCTGGCACGTCTGGAGCGGTTCAAGCGCTATCCGGAAGCTGCCCAGTCCACGCATCAGGAAGGAACGTCCCTGCTGCATTTCGTCATGGATCGCAAAGGCCATGTCCTGAGCGCCAGCCTCAAGCGCAGCGCGGGGCATGACCTGCTGGACGCGGAGACGCTGGCCCTGATCCACCGGGCCGAACCGCTGCCCATTCCGCCCGACAGTGTGCAGGGCGATCCGCTCTCCCTGACGGTTCCCATCGAGTTCTATCTGGAACACTGATCCGCTTTCCCCCTAAACAGCGTGCAGGGGGAAATGACATGGATATCGTTCTCGGGGCTTCAGGGCATGTGGGCGGCACGGTCGTCAGATGTCTGCTGGAACAGAAGCGGGCGGTCACGGTCGTGCTGCACCGTCCGGAACAGTCCGCTGCATGGTCTGCCCTCGGGGCCAGCGTGGCCGTGCTCGATGTTCATGACACGGCGGCCCTGACGGCGGCTTTCTGCAATGCCCGGCGCGCATTTCTGCTGAACCCGCCCGCCAGCCCGTCGCTGGATGTGGACTGCGAAGAACGCCGCACGATCCAGTCCATTCTTGATGCCGTCCGGGGAGCTTCTCTGGAAAAGATCGTCGTGCAATCGACCTATGGCGCGCAGGACAACCCGCATTGTGGGGATCTGGGGAGCCTGTACACTTTCGAGCAAGGCGCGCGGGAAACGGGAGTGCCGCTCTGTATCGTGAGAGCGGCGTATTTCATGAGCAACTGGTACGGCGCTCTGTCCACTGCGCGGCAGTCAGGGGTATTTCCCAGCCTGCTTCCCAAGGGGCTTAAAGCCCCGATGGTCGCGCCGCAGGATGTGGGCGAACTGGCGGCCCGTCTTCTGGTCGCGCCAGTGGAAGAGACGGGCACTTACAATATCGAAGGCCCCGAAACCTACACGCCTGAGGATGTCGCAACAGCACTCAGCGCCGTGCTGGAGCGGGATGTGAAGGTCGACGAAATCCCGCGTCCGCAATGGCCGGAGTTCTACCGCAGTCACGGCTTCTGCACCGAAGCCGCTCAGTCCTATGCCACGATGACGGGGATTTTTGTGGACGGGCGCTATGACCGTCCGCGCACGCCCTTGCGGGGTGCGACGGACCTTCAGACCTGCCTGCGCGATCAGGCGTCGATATCGTCCAGATAATCGGCTGACGGAACGAAGAACAGTGTGCCCGTGACGGGGCGGCTGTAATCCAGCAGGCGGTCATAATTTCCTTCCGGCTTGCCGACGAACATGTTGTGCAGCATTTCCTCGGTCACGGACGGGGAGCGGGCATAGCCGATGAAATAGGTGCCGAATTCACCCTTGCCGGCTTCACCAAACGGCATGTTGTCCCGCAGGATATCGACCTGCTTGCCGTTGCGCGTCACGACATTCAGCGCGTTATGGGCGTAAGCGGGCTTTGTTTTGTCATCAAGCTCGACATTGGAGAGCTTTCTGCGGCCGATGATCTTTTCCTGCATTTCGATCGGCAGGGTGTTCCAGGCGTCGAGATCGTGGAAGTATTTCTGGGTGATGACGTAGCTGCCGCCTTTGAAAGCCGGATCTTCATCGCCGATGATTGCGGCTTCGCATGCTGCGGCGTTTTCCGGGTTTTCCGTACCGTCCACGAAGCCGATCAGGTCCCGGTCATCGAAATACTTGAAGCCGTGAACTTCATCGACAACCGTGCACACGCTGCGCAGGCGATCCATGACCAGCTTGGCCATCTCGAAGCACATATCCATGCGCGTGGCGCGGATATGAAAGAGCATGTCGCCGGGCGTGGAGACGGCGTGATGGACGCCTTTGATTTCCTGAAACGGGTGCAGTTCCTTCGGGCGCGGACCGGGAAAGAGACGGTCCCAGGCGGCAGAGCCAAAACCCAGAACACAGGAAAGCTGCCCGTTCAGGTCCCGGAAACCCACCGTGCGACGCAGGCCCGAAAGGTCCGCGCACAGACTGCGGATGGTCTTTTCCGCGTCCGTGCCGGGATTGATGTTCAGGACCAGGAAAATGGCAGCCCGGGTCAGGGGCGCGGCAACGGGCTGGGGCGTGGTGTCGGACATCGAAACAGTCTTTCCATCAGCGTGGCAATATATGTCTGCCCCGTTGATAGCGCGCTCCATGTCGAACGAACAGGTTACGAAAACGACTGAGCTCCGTTTTGAAATACGGACTGCGTGCAGTAGTGTCCGGCCACAAACGGAAAAAGGTCATCATGGACAGTAATCTGAAATGCCCGGTCTGCGGGTGCGAACACGTTTATCCGGATGGTGCGCTGTGGATGTGCCCGGAATGCGCGCATGAGTGGAACCCGGCCGACACGGCAGCAGAGAGCAGCGAGGCTTCTGCTGAAATCCGCGATGCCAACGGCAATGTCCTGGCCGATGGCGACAGCGTGACAGTCATCAAGGATCTGAAGATCAAAGGCTCGTCCATGGTCGTCAAGGGCGGCACCAAGGTGAAGAACATCCGCCTTTCGGACGGTGGCGACGGGCATGATATCGCCTGCAAGATCCCTGGAATCGGCGCGATGAACCTCAAATCCGAGTTCGTCAGGAAGGCCTGACGGGCGACGGGGACGCTGCGGTGTCCCCAAGGATATGGTGGGCGGCTTTCAGCGCCGTATGCAGTTCGGCGTAGATATTGCCGTCCCCAAGGGCCGGGGTGATGTGGTGCCGGTCCATATCGGCCCGCAGATAGACGCTCACCCGCCCGAAGAGCAGCGCAATGCCGCGCTGATGCAGTTGTGCGATCAGGTCCCGCAGGTCGGCGGCGGCAGAATAGTCGATGTCGGTGACGGGGCTTGCATCCAGCACGACACAGCGGACGGGATGGGGCGCATGCTCCACCAGATCCAGAAGATCCTGACGAAAGCGCGTCGAATTGGCGTAGAACAGATCCGCGCAGAAGCGGAAGACGATCAGCCCCGGCGCGCTTTCCAGCCCGTCTTTTGCGGGCAGGGCTTCCAGAACGCCGGCCGTCGGGGACTGTTGCAGCACCATCGTATGCGGTTCGTAGCTGTGCCGGACATGGCGGAACAGTGACAGCGCGATGGCAAGGAAAATGCCTTCCTCGACGCCAACACCCACAACGACGGCGGCTGTCGTAATGGCCAGCCAGAACTCACCGGGGCTTTCCTGCCGGATCGCACGCAGGCTTTTCAGATCGATCATGCCGACCGCCACGGTAAAGACGATCCCCGCCAGAACGCAGCGGGGCAGGGCTTCGAGCGGGCGCGTGAGGAACAGCAGCACTATGAGCGTCACGCAGGCGAACGTCACCTGCGCCAACTGCGTGCGCGCACCGGACCGCACGGCCATGGCCGTCTGGGTCGGGCTGCCATTGACGGTGAAGGTCCCGCTCAGTCCCGCGGCAACATTGGCCGCCGACAGCCCCAGAAGATCGCGGTCCTCATCGACGGTTTCATGAAACCGCTCCCCGAAGACGCGTGACGTGGCCGCACTCTGTGCGATGATGACGAACACGCAGGACGCCGCGACAGGCAGAAGGGCCAGAAGCTCGTTCCACGAAACATCCGGCAGGCCGAAATGCGGCAACCCGCCCGCGACATGCCCCAGTGTCGGAACACCGTGATGGGACAGGTTCAGCCCCATGCTCAGCGCGATGCTGCCGATCACGACGCAGAGTCCGGCCGGCAGATGCGGTGCAAGGCGCTGCCCGGTCATGAGAATGCCGACCGTCACCGCCGAGAGACCCGCGACCATCAGGCTCCCATGCGGGATCTGCCGAAGAGTTTCGTAAGCCTGCACCAGCGGATTATGCGCGCTGACCGATACGCCCAGCATGTCATGCAGCATGGCAATGCAGACCTGCACGCCCACACCAGCCAGAAATCCCGTCAGCACGGTGCGGGACAGGAAATCCGCCAGAAACCCCAGCCGGAAAACCCGCGCCACCAGCAGAAGTGCCGCACAGAGCAGCGCCGTCATGCTGACGAGCGCGATGTAATGCGCGCTTTCGGGCGGTGCCATCTTGCCGATCGCGCTTGAGAAAATGGCCGCCGTCGCGGAATCAGCGGCCACGACCAGATGCCGGGACGAACCGAACGCTGCAAAGGCCACAAGTGGCAGCAGGACCGTATAAAGCCCCGTGACCGCCGGCATGGCCGCAATGCGCGTATAGCCCAGAACTTGCGGAATATTCACCGAGGCAAGGGAAAGACCTGCGACAATATCCGTCCAGCCGCGACGGGGTCCGGTGGGGTTCTGCTGTTCCAACATGAGATGTGTTCTAGGCCTTTGCGGGAAGGATGTCTTCACAATGTCCAACAGGTGGTTGGGTCCGGCCCGAAAATGCCTCATGATCTGGCAGCTCAAAGACGGATCTTTCGTCAGCGCAGTCAAAAGGAACAGGATCATGACCCACAGAGTAGCGCTCATTACCGGTGGATCACGCGGTATCGGCGCGGCCATCGCGCTGAAGCTGGCGCAGGATGGCTTCGATATCGCCATCACCTATGCCCGCAACGAAAAAGCTGCGCAGAAAGTCGTGTCAGAAGTCGAGGCACTGGGCCGCAAGGCCGTCGCCGTTCAGGCCGATGGCGGCAGCACGGACGGCAATATCGCAGCCATTACGAAGACGCATGAAGCCTTCGGACGTCTGGACGCACTCGTGTGCAACGCGGGTATCTACCCCTACGGCCCGATCGCCCAGATGACCGTCACGCAGATCGAGGATGTCCTGAACCTCAACCTGCGTGCTGCGATGGTCGAAACGGTCGAGGCCCTGAAATACATGAAGACGGGTGGCCGCCTGATCTATATCGGCTCGGCCTTCGGTGAGCGTGCGCCGTTCCCGGGCATCTCGCTCTATTCGGCCACGAAGGCCGGTCTGATCGGCTTTACGAAGGGTGTGGCACGGGATCTCGGTCCGCAGGGCATCACGGCGAATGTCGTCGAGCCCGGCCCGATCGCAACGGATCTCAACCCCGAGGATGGCGCGGCGGCTGCCGTCATCCGCAAGTTCACGGCTACGGAATCCTACGGCAAGGTCAACGACATTGCCCGCATCGTGTCGTTCCTCGCCAGCCCGGATGCGTCTTACATCACGGGTGCGTCCATCCTGGTGGATGGCGGTCTCGTCGCCTGAGACCGAAAACGGCTCCCTCGATGTGAGGGAGCCGTCGTTGCTTCAGAAGCTGGTGGAGAGCGAGCCCATCATCGAGAAGGGCGGCTGGATGTAATAGGACGGTGCGGAATCCGCCGAGATCTTGTTGCCATACACACCCGTCGTGGCCTTCGCATTCTCCGCGAAGTAATAGACGCCACCCAGCTTGTACTGGCCGGTCAGGTTGGTGAAGTTCAGCTTGAAGACAGGCGACTGCGCAATGAAGAACTTCGGCAGGTGGTAGCCCAGGGACAGCGAGTCCGAGAAATAGGACGGCATCGCCTGGTCGTTCATGAACGTCGAATACTGCTTGTCCGTGTAACGGATGCTGGCATTCAGGAAGAACGGGCCTTCCGTATAGGTCAGGCCGATGCTGCCCATGAACTTCGGCGTCATGATCGGCGTCTTGCCGCGCGTCTTCAGATAGTCGATCGACCCGTTATCGGCTGCAATCGGCAGGTTGTTGTCCATCGTGGCGTGCAGGTATTCGAACGACAGATACGGCCGGAAGCGATGGAACAGCGGCTTGGTGGACAGCATCAGGTCCACGCCGCGGATCGTCTCGCCGCCCGTGTTGAGCGTCTCGCTGACCGGTACGTCGTTGCTGTATGTGTTGAGCGACAGCAGGCGGTTGGTGACGTTGAAGTTGTAGACGCTGACATCCGCCAGGAAGACGTCACCCGTATAGCGGTATCCCAGCTCTTCCTTGATCGAATACTGCGGCTTCGCATTGGCCCCCGAGGTCGTCATAGCGCCCGTGCTCGTGCTGTATCGGGTGATCAGATTGACGGGTGAAGGCGCACGGAAGTCGCCTTCGGCATTGATGTAGACCTGATGATGCGGAGCAAAGTCCCACGACCAGGACATGCGCGGCATCGGGGAGACGAAGGTATGGTTCGAGCTGCTTGCCGTGCTGGCCAGGAAGTCCTGACCCCGCAGCGTCTCGGACACAACCTTGATTCCGCCCGTCAGGGACATCTTGTGGTTCAGGAAGAACTGCGTGTCTTCCATGAAGCCGGAATTGAGGCTGTAGGAGCCGACATAGTTGGTCGAATAATAGATGTTGCCGCTGGTGGTGCGGTAATATGCGGCCGTATCCGTGTCCGAAGGCTGCGCCCCCGTGACTTGGTTCATGCGCGACAGAGGCGTCTTGAGGGAATAGGAATTCTCCTCATGCCAGTAGCCGATCTGGCCGTCATTGTTCTCGCCATGCCAGTGAAGGCTGGCGACGACGCCGCCCTGCTGGTTGAGGGACATGGCATTGGTCGAGACAGCCGCGCGCGTGGCCGTACTGATCTTGCCATCACCGTTGAGGTCAACCTTCTGCAGGGCCGTTCCCGCATAGGTATGGCCTTCCTGCAGACGCGAGGCGCTGTTCAGCGTGATGGCGCCGCGCTGGTAGTAGGGCGTGATGGTGACGCTGAAGAGATGGTTCAGCGCGAATTTCATCGGCAGGGACGCGTAGAACTGGTCCTTGTCCGAGCCATGCACGCCGTAATAGCTGCTCGGAGACGTCGCGCTGAAGGTGGCGTTGTAGCTGATCGGGGTCGTGACCGGCAGGCCGTTCTTGTCCGCATAGAAGTTCGCCATCGTCGGATAGCGGTTCTGGTAATAGAACGAGTGGTTGTAGCCCACAAAGAGGTCGATCGAGCTGCGCTCGCCGATCGTCTTGGTCATCCGGAAGTCCATGTGCTTGCGCTCGCTGGTGCCCGAGCCGCGCCAGGCGTCCGAATGCATGTTTGAGAACGAGGCATAGCTCGTGATGCCGGAATGGCCGATCTCGCCGCTGTCCAGCCGGATGAACTCGCGCGACGTGTTGAAGGAGCCGTAGCTTCCGGAGATGAAACCGCCGAATTTCTGCGAAGGCGCGCGGGTGGTGATGCTCAGCGCACCGGCCGCGGCGGACGTCAGCGGATCTTCAACCGAGATCGAGCCCGGCGTCATGGATTCCGAGGCGATGTTGTTGCTGTCGATGTAGTTCTGGATGAAGTTCGACGCGGCCGTCGAAGAGCCGTTCGCGATGGGCATGCCATTGAGCAGGAAGCCGATGTCGTTGTCATACAGGCCGCGGCTGCTGATGGATCCGCCCTCGTTCCCGGAAGGATCTGGCGTCGAAATATTGACGCTGGGCAGGTTCTTGATCAGGTCGAGCGGAGAACTGGTCGGGCTCTGCATCTCGATATAGGCCTGCGTGACCGACTGGACCGAGCGCGCCGCCGTTTCCGCCCGCATCATGCCGCCACCGGGCGCCTGGCTCCGCTGTCCGAGAACGCTGATCGATTCCTGTCCGCCCTTCGCTTCCGTCGAGGTGGGCGCGGCGTGATGGGCCGTCTTGCGGGCGTGTCTGGTCTTTGTGGTGTCTTCGGCCCAGGCGGCATTGGCTGCAAGAACGGTTGCGCTGCTGAGGATCGTGGCAGCCGCCAGAATGGTTTTTCCGCGCCCGGCAAGAAAAGAGAACGCGGGCAGTCGGCAGGGACGCACGGGGTCTGACGGGGCGGGGATTCTGGAAGACATGTCTGGCGGGATCCTGAAAAAACTAACGCTACGATACCGTTATGAATCTGGGGCTGAAGATAAAGGAGATGATCATAAGAACATTCCGAAGAAATAATTGATAGTTTCATAGTCTGTCGTAAAGCAGGGATGTCCATTCCGGTCCGGAAATATGGGTGCGCCGGAACGTTCCCGCTTCAGAGCAGGCGTCTGGCCCCGAAAATCGCGCTCGCCGAGATCAGGGCGGTCAGCCCCAGATAGAACGCCGGGGCCTGTTCCGTACCGCTCCAGGACATCAGGGCCGCGTTCGTCAGCGGTGCGAGACCGCCGAACAGGACGACGCCGAAGGAATAGCCGATCGTCAGGCCACGCCCGCGCAGGCGGTCCGGGAACAGAAGGCCGATGAAGCCGTCCAGAGCCGCGAAATAGAGCAGCCCGGTAACGTTGAACAGAAGCGGCATGACAAGGATGCTCTCCGGCCATATCGAGACCAGCCGGAACATCGGCCAGGGCAGGCAGAACAGCAGGGCGCAGGACAGGAGCATCGGCGTGATGCTGCGGGTCCTGTCGAAATAATCCGCCAGCTTCCAGCGCAGGGGCGTGAACACAAGCTGCCCCCCATAGGTCAGCAGCGCCGACGCATAGGCCAGACGGGCCGCGACATGGAAGTGCAGCCGGGCATAATGGGGCATGTAGATGCCCAGATAGGTAATGCCGCTTCCCAGCGCGACGGCGCCCATGACAGCGAGCGTGCGCAGCAGGTTCTCCCGTCTCAGGAACGGTGACGGGGCGATGACCTTCGCAACGGGAGGCGAGGGGCGCGTCCGAATCAGCCGGAAACGCAGGACCAGCGCCAGCAGCCCCGCCAGGGCGCCCAGACCGGCTGCGATCCGGAACCCATAGCTGTCAAAACCCTGCGCCGGCAGCAGCAGCGTCAGGCTTAGTGTGACGATCGCGGCGGCGAGGGAGGCGACGATCTGCCCGATGGCCTGCCAGCTTGCGGCCCGTGCCTCGTGTCCCGGTGCCTGTTCGATCAGGAAGGATGTGGCACTTCCGAACTCTCCCCCCAGCGAAAACCCGTGCAGCAGACGCGCGGTCACGATCAGGAGCGGGGCGGCCATGCCGATGCTCTGATAGCCGGGCGTGAAGGTAATCAGCAGACTGCCGATCGCCATGAGCGCAATGCACAGGATCATCGTGAAGGTCCGGCCCCTGCGATCCGTACAGATCCCGAGCACAACGGCGCCGACGGGGCGTGCGAGCAGGGTGAAGCCGAAGGTCGCAAGGGTCAGCGCGATCTGGGAGAAGGCCAGCCCGGCAGGAAAGAAGGTCTGCCCGATGGAGCTTGAGAACGATGCGTAAATAACGAAATCGTAATATTCTATGATGTTGCCGAGAATGGAAGCAATGACAGGCAGCGTCATCCTGAAACGCACGGAAGGCCTGCCATCCGCGTTCATGATCCTCCGGCTCCACCAGAGCCCGCTCCGCCCTGTCCTGATGCGGTTGGGCGGTCCCCGAGATTGCGCATGATGAACCGGATGAAGGAATGCAGCGTCGGCGCGCTGTAGCGTTCCTTGTGATAGAGCAGATAGATCGGCCGTGAGGGCAGCGTGTAATCGGGCAGGAGCGCCTGAAGCGTCCCGGCTTTCAAGTCTTCCTGCACCAGATCGGTCGGCAGCATCGCGATGCCCAGCCCGCCCAGAGCCGCGCGGCGCATGGCCTGCGTGCTGTTGAACAGCCCACGCCGGCGCATTTCCACCGTCACGCGCCCCTTGGGGCTTTCAAAATGCCACTCATGTCGCGCCCAGTGCCAGGGCGATGAGGACGTGTAGGCAAAGGCCAGCGCATCATGCGTCGCAAGCTGCTGCGGCACCAGAAGCTCTTCCCGGCGGTCGAGATAGTCCGGGGACGCACACAGCGTCATGCGGTAATCCGTCAGCCGGCGGCACATGAGCGAGGACGGTTCCGGCACCCCAAGGCGGATGGCGATGTCGAACTTCTCATGCGTCAGATCCACGCTGCGTTCCGTCAGCACCAGATCAACATCCACGGACGGATTTTCGGCCAGATACCGCGCCAGACAGGGCGTAACGCTCTGGGTGCCATAAGTGACAGGAGCCGTGACGCGCAGGGTGCCGGAGGGCAGGGTCTGCGCGGCCTGTGCCAGATGTTCGGTTTCGTCCAGCAGTTTGAGAATGGACTGGCATTTCTCGAAATAGACGGCCCCGAACGCCGTGAGGCTCTGCCTGCGCGTGGTGCGCCGCAGCAGGCTCGTGCCCAGACGTTCCTCCAGAAGGCGCACGTAATTGCCCACCATGGTGGGGGAAATACCGCAGCGTTCTCCGGCAGCGGTCATGCTGCCGGTCTCGACGACCGCCATGAAGGTGGTCATGGCCTGAAAAACGTTCATTGCAAACCGCTGGTTGATAATGTTTCCATCATAGCAGCATTTATCGGGGCGATTGAAGGCCGTAACGATCCTGTTACGATGTTTTCCGTTCCGACCATGAAAGTATGTGCTGCATCATGCATTCCAGAGCATTTCCTGCATCCCGTCCATTGGCTCGCAACCCTCTTTTCAGCCGGCGCCGGGCCAGCCTGTGCGGAGTGTTCGGCATGATGGGACTGATGCAGACACTGGCGCTGGGCGGATGTGCGCAGACGGATCATGCGGCTGTCAGTCCGGCTCCGGTCGCGCCGCCCAGCACGGCCACGACCTCCATGGCCGCCACAGCCAACCCGCTGGCCTCGCAGGCCGCGATGGACGTGATCCGCCGCGGCGGCAGCGCGGTCGATGCCGCTATTGCGGCCCAGATGGTGCTGGCCGTGGTCGAGCCGCAGGCCTCGGGTCTGGGGGGCGGGTCCACGATCCTGTACTGGGACAAGGGCGCTGGAAAGCTCTCGTTCTATGACGGTCTGGCCGCCGCTCCTGCCATCGTGCCGCAGGATTACGCACATGACGCGGACGGGCACGCCATTCCCCACGCCCTGCTGGAGCGCAGCGGGCGCGTCGTCGCCGTACCGGGCACGCTGCGGACGCTGGAGCTTCTGCATAAACGTTACGGCAAACTCCCCTGGGCCGACCTGTTTCAGGCTGCCATCGCCACGGCCCGCAATGGCTATGCGATGCCCGGCTATCTGCATCTCGTCCTGACAGAACGCCCGGAACTGGCGCAGAAAGCCAGCTTCAAGGCCTATTTCGATGCGGACGGTCATCCGTTGCCCAAAGGCACGATCCTGCACAATCCTGCTCTGGCCGAGACGCTGACGCAGGTGGCGGCAAAGGGCGCGGACTATTTTTATGGCCCCGCTTTCGCCCGGAAGATTTCCGCTGCCGTGGCGACAGGGCCATATCCGGGGCACATCACTCCGAAGGATATGGCAGCCTACAAGGTCCGCGAACGCGCGCCGCTTTGTGTCGAGGCCTTTGGCCGCCGCATCTGCTCCGCAGCGCCTCCTGTTGCGGGTGGGCTGTCCGTGCTTCAGCAGCTTGCGATCCTCGATCGTCTGAAAATCGGCCAGTATCGTCCCGGCAGCGTGCAGGCCGCGCATCTTCTGCTCGAAGCTTCACGTCTGGCAGAGGCCGACCGTCGCAAATATGCTGCTGATCCCGACTACACACCCGTTGCAACAGACGAACTGCTGAGCCCCGCCTATCTGGACGCGCGTGCGGCTCTCGTCTCGAAAGGTGAGGCGGCAGGTCAGGTCCATCCGGGCGTGCTGAAGAACCGTCTGGCCAGCCTTCCGGTTTCGGACGCCATGACAGTGCCCGCCACGACGCATCTTTCCATTCGCGATGCGGCCGGAGACGCGCTGTCCTTCACCACGACCATCAATCTCAACTTCGGGGCGGATATCGTGGTGGGCGGCGTCGTGCTCAACAACGCGATCACCAATTTCGCGACGCATCCTGTCGTGGACGGGCAGCCGGTCGCTAATATCGCGGCCCCCGGCAAGCGGCCCATCACGACGATGGCACCGACGATCGTATTTGGTGCGGATGGCCAGCCTGAAGTGATCGTGGGCGCTGGCGGTGGCGCGCGGATCATTGATTCCGTGGTGCAGACGCTGGTCGGTCATCTCGCCTGGGGCCAGAACATCCGCACGGCCATCGAACAGCCGCGTATCGGCGCGCAGAACCGCGCGGAAGAACTGGAACACGGCACGTCAGCCGCGGAACTGAAATCCGCGCTTGAGAGCATGGGCCATCACCCGCATGCTGCCGTGATGAATGCCGCCGTGCAGGCCATCACCATTGGCCCGGACGGGCTCACCGGCTGGGGCGATCCCCATCGCGACGGTGTCGCCCTCGGCCAGTAAGCCTTTGACCTTCAACGACATCCTTCCCATCCGCTGGAGAGCCTCATGAAGTTTCCTGCCCGTCTTTTCCTGTGTGCCAGCGCACTGGGAACGCTCGCCGCCTGCGCCACGCCGCAGCCCGCACCGAAACAGCAGTTCGCTGTGGCCGAGCCGGACCGCCCGCACGGCGATGGTGGCGTCAGCGCCTTCTATCAGCCGCCGGCGCAGCTTCCGGCGGGGCCGGGCAACATGATCCGCACTGAGGAAATCCAGGGCAAGCACCTGCCGGACAATGCCGGTCTGGCTGTCCGCACGCTTTACACATCCGTCAGCGGTGTCGGCGAGCCCGCGCCGGTGGCCGTCTCCGGGCAGATCATCTTCCCGAAGGGCACCCCGCCGAAGGGGGGCTGGCCGATCGTGGCCTGGGAACATGGCACGACCGGAATTGCCGATATCTGCGCTCCGTCATGGCGCGGCTATTTCTCGCGGGACCGGGCGTATCTGGACCGCTGGCTGGCCGCAGGTTTTGCCGTGGTCGCCAGTGATTATCAGGGTCTGGGAACGCCGGGGCCGCATCCGTATCTGATGTATCGCCCCGAAGGCTATAGTGTTCTGAACGGGCTGCGGGCCTCGCTTCAGCAGTACAAGGGCACGCTGCGCAACCAGATCGTCCTTGTCGGGCAGTCGCAGGGCGGTGGTGCGGCGCTTGGAACCGGCTGGCTCGCTCCGCAATATGCGCCGGACCTGCATGTTCTGGGCACGGTGGCGACGGGTGTCGTGATCGCGTTCCATGTCCCGGCGAACACGGCTCACCCGCAGATCACGCGGGACAATCCGGAATCCCCGCACATGTCGGCGTCCTACGGCATCCTGACCGTCGAAGGCTCCATGACCAGCCTGCATCCGGAAGCGGATGTGCGGCAGTTCATGACGGAGAAGGGAAAAGAGCTCTCCCATCAGGCCCGTCAGTCCTGTCTGGGTGATCTGTTCAAATACACCAACGCTCATGACATGACGGAAGAGAACGTCTTCACCGGCGACCGCTCGCCGCTGGAACAGGGCTTCGATACGGCCTTCACCATTCCGGACGCGCATCTGAAAATGCCGGTCTTCGTGGGGACGGGGCTCGCAGATGACGAGGCCGGCGTGTCCCAGCAGTATGATGCGGTCGCCGCGATGTGCGACGCCGGAACGCCCGTGACCTGGAAGCAGTATCCGGGCCTGACCCATAACGGCGCGGTCAATGTTTCGGCTGATGATTCCGTGCCCTTCGCGCTCAGCCTGCTCAAGGGCGTCAAGCCGCGCGGGAACTGCCGGACCATCAAGCCGATCTCCAAGCTGGAGAAGCCGCTCGCCGGTGTCCGCTGGAACAACTGATCGGGTGCTACTTCGTCAGGCATGAAAAAACCCGGGAAAGGCGAGGCCTCTCCCGGGTTTTTTCTGTCCCGCGGCATCCCGTGAAGGAACACCGCGGAGCCTGAAGGATCAGGCGAACTGCGCGGCCGTCTCGACTGCGCGGTCTGCAAGATACGGACCAGCGGCGCGGATCTCGATGGAGAGCAGGGCCAGGCTGTCCTGATCGCGCTCACCGAGCGTCAGCAGGCCATTGCCAGCCGTCCAGCGGCAGGTGGCGTCGTCAGCAACCTGCCAGCCATCCAGATCGGCATCCGTCAGATGCGACGTGATGGAGCGCGTGGCGCGGGAGTCGTACAGGACGACATCGCCGACCAGAACGCCCAGTTCACGACGGTCATCAACGAACGGTCCAACCGTCTCGGACGGACGGGCCGTGCGGGAGACGACGCGGACTGCGCTCACCTCGGCAGGGATCATGAAGATCGCCCGGCCAGCGGCCTCACGGCTCTGACGGATGACCGTACCGTTATCGGCCACGAGATGCAGGTCTGCATCCTGGGTCAGTTCGGCAGCAGCCTCATGGCTTTCCAGACCGGCAGCGATGGCGCGGTCTGCGATCTGGCGGAACATCGGCTCCACCGTTGCGCGGTCCACGGTCAGGGCTGCGGCAGCGTCCTGTTCCCAGCTCTTCTGACGGCCACCGAGGCTTGCGACTTCACCGTGCTGGGTGAAGCTGCGACGGTTGCCGGTGTCGAGATAGCTCTCGGTCAGCATGCCGTCCGCCATGATGACGGAGTGGTTTTCCGTCTCGATGTGGAAGTAGTCATAGACGCTGATGGAGCGGTCGTAGAATACCGAGCGGCCGTTGACGAGCATGCGGGTCGGGGCGAAACGGCCATCGATGAAGAGGCAGTGTTCCGGCGTGACCAGCAGATCCTTGTTCGGCACGTTCGCGGCAATCGCATCCTTGAGGATACGCACCGGATGACCGGAGAGGTCAGCCGAGGCGCCACCCTGTGCACGGACGCGCTTGCTGCCGACCCAGGTGACCTTGCGGCTGACGGGGCTGCCATCGACCCAGGCCGTAACCTCGTCGCCGATGCGCAGGTCTTCGACGGCCGCAGTGCCGGAAGGCGTCGTGATCATCGTGCCCGGCAGGAAGCAGATCTCGCTGCCCTTGGCGAGCGTGACAACCGTGCTGCCGTCGCGGTCTTCGGTCAGCTCGGCGTGATAGTCGGAATAATCACCTTCGAGATCGATGGTGTAGCTCGCATCGCCTTCCGTGACGACAAGGGTGTCACCATTGATGGCGGCCTTGGCCACGCCGCCATACTGCAGGCTGTCGATGTCGATATGACCGCCGACGGCAAGGACCGTCTCGTCAATTTCGCCACCGGCATCCACCGTCAGCCACGCACCGGAAGCCACGGTGGTTTCGTCAGCCACGCCGCCGGACAGAACCGTCTCGAAAGCGCCCTGCTGCAGCGTGGTGTGATCGGTACGACCCGCATCATACTGGGTGGACCCGCTGCCGACGGTCGTCTCGCTTGCCGTGCCGCCCGCGCTGATGAACTGCTGGCTTCCGCCCTTCACCGTGGCGCTGACGGAGGCGCCGTACACGTAGTCCATGCCCTGCTGGTCAAGAACGGTGCCGACGGCGGTGCCGCCTGCGCTGACCGTCTCATGGGCATGACGCGTGACGGTGCTGCCGCTGGTGTAACCGCCGGAGAGGACGTTGATCTTGCCAAGCGTGGTGGCGGTGTCACCGAAGGCCGAGCCTGCAACCGTGTCCTGACCGCGGATGATGGTCGCGCCATTCTCGACGCCGCCGGCCTGAACCGTCTCGTAAGCCTGGCTGCCGCTGAGCAGCGTGCTGACCGTCGAACCGCCGGACTGGACGGTGATGTTGCCCTTGGTTTCGGTCGTGCCGCTGGCAAAGCCGCCGCTTGCAACCGTCATGGAACCACCCGTGATGGTGGTGCCTTCCGCAAGGCCGGCATCAAGGAGCGTTCCGCCGCTGACAGCCGTGTTGATGGCCTGACCGCTGGCGCTGACGACTTCGCTGCCACTGATCAGGTTCGTGCTGACGCTGCGGCCACCGGCCTCGACCGTTTCCGTCCCGCCGGTCACGCTGGCATTGTAGCTCTTGCCGTCGGACAGGACATCGAGCACGCCGCCTGCGTTGACGGTCTCGCTGGCGCCCGTGCCGCTGGCATTGATCTTCTCGACGCCACCATTGTTGATCGTGGTGTCAAAGGACATGCCATACTGGCCGACGACTTCGGTGCCGTCTGCGTTCAGGACGGTGTTCTGCGAGATCCCGTTGTCGTACTGGACTGCGCCGGTGGACAGCGTTGCATGGTCGGCCAGGCCGTCAGCGTTGACGATCTGGAGGCTGTTGGTGGACAGCGTGGCGTCCTGCGACGTTCCATCCACATAGTCCATGCCCTGATAGGACACGGTCGTACCGGAAGCGACGGCGCCTGCGCTGACATACTCATGGCCATGCGTGCTGACGGTCGTGTTGGCAGCCGTTGCGCCGGATGCGATGTGCAGCTCGCCGACGCCGGAGACGGCGTCATTGACGGCCGTGCCGGACAGCCATTCCTTGGCGCCGTTGGCGATCGTGGATGCGGAATCCACGGCGCCCGAAGCGACGCTCTGGAATGCGGCGCGACCGCTGATGACGGCCCCGCTCGTCACGCCGCCGGATTCGACAACCGACCAGCCGCTGGTGTTCTGCGTGCCAACCGCGACGCCACCGGCCTCGACGGTCAGGGTGCCACCGCTGAGCGTGGTGCCGAGCGCCGAACCCGCGTCATACAGATTGCCGCCGGAAAGGGTCGTGCTGCTGGCAACGCCATGGGCATAAACCTGCTCGTAGGCACCGGCATTGACGGTCTCGTTGACGGACTTGCCGCTCAGGACAACGTCGAAGCCACCGCTGTTGACGACCGTGTTGTAGGACGAGCCGCCCTTGCCGGTCGTGTCGCCGGAGTCGCTGTATTCGACCATGCCGCCGCCATTGTTGATGACGGTGTTGGTCATCGTGCCGCCGTCGACATAGACCGCGTAGTTGCCCTGCGAGTTCACGGTGACGTTCGTGGCCGAGCCCGTGCCCTGGACCGTCATGCCGCCGTCGTTGAGGACAACACCCGAGGCGCTTGCGCCGTTCAGGACGATGAACTGGTCATGGAAAACGGTCGTATCCACCGCCGAACCGCCGCTGCGGACGATGACGGACTGGCTCTGGTCCTCGGTTCCGGCCGCGCCGGAAATGGAGGTGGCGGAAATCACGCCACCATCGAGAACGGCAACCGAACCGCCGTCGAGAACGGTGGTCGAAACCGTGCTTCCACCGGAGGACACGATCAGGATGTCGCCACTGGAAACGGTGGAACCGCTGACTGACTTGCCAGATGTAACTGTCTGTTCGCTCATGAGATAGCCGCCACGAAGGAGGTTAATAGTTTGTTAACTATGCACTCCACAAAAAAATTAACAACCGGTTTTTGGCTTTTCCAACAAAACGTGACTGCTCGGGACATCTTTCGACAGGTTTGTGAGAACGCCCGGCGCATGGTTTCATGATCGCGATCGCCCCCTTTGCGGCGGGAAAAGAGGAACAGGATTCATGGCCGCATCCGTCACGATTTATGGAATTCCCAACTGCGACACGATGCGCAAGGCGCGCGCATGGCTCACCGACCATGCCGTCGCGTTCACTTTCCACGACTATCGCAGGGACGGTGTGGATCGCTCACGTCTTGAAGGCTGGGTGAACCGGCTGGGATGGGAAAAACTGCTGAACCGTTCGGGAACGACGTTCCGCAAGCTGCCGCCGGAGCTTCGGGAGGGCCTCGATGCGGAGCGGGCCATTGCGCTCATGCTCGAACATCCGGCCATGATCCGGCGTCCGGTTCTGGAAGGTCCGGGCCTTCTTCTGGTGGGCTTCCGCCCGGACGACTATGCGGCGGCCCTGTCAGACTTCAGCGCTCAAGACCCAGCGCCCTGATCTTGCGGTGCAGCGTGGAGCGGCTCACGCCCAGAAGGCGAGCGGCGGCACTGACATTTCCGTGGACCGTCGCCAGCGCGGAGTGAATGACCTGCGCTTCAGCCCTGCGGAAACTCGGCTCTTCCTGCGCATCGAGCAGCGGCAGCAGGGCCGGGAGGCTGGACAGTTCGCCCTCGGGCCACTTCATGTGCCGCCGGCTGGCATGTGTCGCCCCCCGGACATGACCATCCCGGTCGAGAGCGACCAGCATCGACGAGGATGACGTGGAGGGCCCGAGCGTCACGATCATGTCCTGCCCGAAGCGGTCATGAAACAGTTTCTCCTCCACGCGCCGTGCCGTCGTCAGGAGCGCGTCCATCAGTAGCGGTGCGGCAGGCACGACGTTCTCGGCCGTAAATGAACTGATATCCATCGCGCCCGCGAGTTCGCCGATGGAATTATAGACCGGCACGGCCATGCCCGTGAGCTTGCGGAAGCACAGCCGCCAGTGCTGGTCATGCACGACCATGACGGGCCGTTCCTCACGCAGGCAGGTGCCGATGGCATTGGTCCCTGCATTCTGCTCGTCCCACACCGCTCCGGCCTGGAAGCGCCAGCGCCGGCAGCCGCTGAGCTGGCTGCGCTGCGTATGGCGGGAGAGGACGATGCCCGTGGGGTCGGCCAGCATCACCGTAAAATCCAGCGGATCCACCAGCCGGTGCAGATGCTGCATTTCGGGCAGCGCACTCTGGATCAGGCGCTGCGTGCGGCCGCTGACGAAGCGCAGCTCCGGCTGGCTGAGGACCTGTGTTTCCCAGCGCTCGGACGGATCCAGATTGTAGTTCGTGGAACACCTCGCCCATGAATCGGACAGGCAGGTGCGGGCCATGGTTGTGCTCATCGCGCCCCCCGGGCGGCGACATAAGACACCGGGTGTCGAAAACCTGTCGCAGTTCTGCGACAGGTGCGACGCGGACGGTCACAATCGGGTGAGGGTTCAACGATGTGGGATAGCCCCCGGCGAACTGAATCAGGAATGACGGGTCCCGGAAAAGGTAAAACGTTGTGTGTCAGGTGGGTTTTTTCGCAAACCATCGGTAACGCAGCGCTCCTTGTCTTTTCCGGTTCAGTGCTGTGGATCGGAAGGGAAGCAGGCATGAAGCCGGAGCTTTTGCAAGCGCCGGTCACTGTCCTTCCTGACGTACGAACAGGGCTGACCCGTCCGCCACAGCCATGACGGAGCGCAAACGGTATCGCGTTCCGCCGATGATCAGGAAAGACAAATCATTTCAGAGGGAATGGTTTTCGTTTTTCGCAAGAACGAGGTGTCATGTCTGCTTCACTCCAGAGGGTAATGTCTCCATTAACCTCTATCCTGCTCGCGCTTGTCGGGCTTTTCCTGCTGGGAGGGGGAGGATATCTCCTCATTCTCGGCGGTTCGTGGTTCTATGCCCTTGCGGGCCTCGTGATGCTCGCGGCTGCTGGTATCAGCTTCCGTAACCCGCTGCTGGGCGCGCGTCTGTACGCAGCGCTTCTGCTGGTGGCGACCGTCTGGTCCGTTCTTGAGGTCGGCTTCGACATCTGGGGCCTGGAAGTCCGTCTGTTCACGCTCGTCGGCATCGCAGCCTGGATGCTGCTGCCATGGGTTTGGCGCACCGGTCATAACTGGCTGTCGGACAAGCGCGAACTGCTCGGCTCTGCCGCCATCGCAATGGTTGCGATCATTGCAAGCTGCTTCACGTCCTATTCCATCGACGGCACGCTTCCCGCAGACCGCATGGCGGCGACGGGTCAGTCCGACCTGACGGCCAAGGACACCCCGGAAGCTGACTGGCCGGCCTATGGCCGCACGGTGGGCGGTGACCGCTACAGCCCGCTGGCACAGATCACGCCGGCGAATGTCAGCAGCCTCAAGCGCGCCTGGGTGACCCGTACGGGTGACGTCCAGAAGGCCGATGAAGGTGTGGTTGCCGGACCGGATCAGGGCCACGAGTTCAACCTCGAAGTCACCCCGATCAAGGTCGATGACACGCTCTATCTCTGCACGCCGCACAACTGGGTCATGGCGCTCGATGCCCGGACCGGCAAGGTGAAGTGGAAGTTCGATCCCAAGCCGGCTGCCGCCGACCTGGCCGCGAACGTCTATCTGGCCTGCCGTGGCGTCTCCTATTACAAGGCCGCTGACGACTATCAGGCTCCGGACGGGTCCAAGGCCTGCCAGAAGCGCATCTTCTCCCCGGTTGGCGACGTGCGCCTGCTGGCTGTCGATGCCGAAACCGGCAAGCCCTGTGAAGACTTCGGCGAGCACGGCTTCATTTCCCTGCGCCAGTATCTCGGTCATGTTCCGCATGGCTTCCACTTCGTGACGTCGCCGCCGCTGGTGGTGAAGGATCGTGTGGTTCTGGGCGGCTGGATCTTCGACAACCAGGCGAATTTCGAACCCTCCGGTGCAATCCGTGCGTTCAACCCGATCACGGGCGAAATCGAATGGGCCTGGGATGCCGGTCACAACCCGGAAAACTGGAAGCCCGGCCCGAACGACGAGCTGACGCGTGACACGCCGAACGCCTGGGGCGTCTACACGGCCGATCCGGATCTGGGTCTGCTCTACATCCCGACCGGTAACTCCCCGCCGGACAACTGGGGTGGCTCGCGCCGTCCGTTCGACGACGCAACCTCCAGTGCCACGATTGCCCTCGACATCGAGACGGGTGAACGCCGCTGGACCTTCCAGACCGTGCATCACGATCTGTGGGACATGGATCTGGCCATCGGACCGTCCATGGTCGATCTGCCGGGCCCGAATGGCGAGAACATCCCGGCTCTGATCCAGAGCACGAAGCGCGGTGAGTTCTTCGTTCTGGACCGTCGCACCGGCAAGCCGGTTCCGGGTTATCCGGTTGAGGAACGTCCGGTTCCGACCGCAGGTGTTGCAGCGGATGACCATGTCTCCCCGACGCAGCCTTTCGCTGTCGGTCTGCCGTCCCTGACGCCGCCGGACCTCAAGGAAAGCGACATGTGGGGCGCGACGCTGCTGGATCAGATGATCTGCCGCATCCAGTTCCGCCAGTCCGCTTACGAAGGTCAGTTCACCCCGCCGCATGTTGGCAAGACGACGATCGTCTATCCGGCATTCTATGGTGTGGTTGACTGGCAGGGCGCCTCCATCGATCCGCAGCGCAAACTGCTGATCGCCAATGCGAGCTATCTGCCGTTCCGGATCCGTCTGGAGCACCGTCAGAAGGCCGAAAACGCCGGCATCCTGCCGAAGTGGAACGGTCAGGGCGACAAGCCGGAAGCCAAGGGCGATGCGCTGAGCGTGTCCCCGGATTACGGCACGCCGTACATCGCCTACACCAGCCCGTGGCTGAACCCGCTCGAGATCCCCTGCAAGGGACCGGTCTGGGGCAAGATCACGGCCATCGATCTGGTGACGAAAAAGATCGTCTGGCAGCACCCCGTCGGCACCACGCGCGACACGGGTCCTTTCCGGACGCATAACAACCTTCCGCTTCCGACCGGCATGTACAACATCGGCGGCAGTGTCGTGACCAAGGGCGGCGTCGCCTTCATGGGCGCTACGGCCGACGACTATCTGCGCGGCTTTGACATGTCGAATGGTAAGGTCATCTGGCGTGACCGTCTGCCCGCAGGCGGACAGGCTACTCCGATGTCCTATCAAATTGACGGGAAGCAGTATGTTGTGATCGCCGCAGGCGGTCATGGGGGCCTTGGCACCCGCAGCGGTGATTATATCATCGCTTATACCCTGAACGGGGAACAGGGCGCAGCCGCGCACTGATCGCCGGATCATGGATGGAGCGTGCCCCTCTGAGGGCACGCTCCACATCCTCATTAATTTCTATGGAAATTCACGTCATGCGTCGCAAATTCACGCTCGGAGTGCGCCTTGGTGCCCTGGCAGCCTGCATGCCTGCTGTTGCTCTCGTTCCGGGCGTTGCCGCGCATGCCGCCGATATCCCCCTGGCCATTATCGGACCGCACGAATACGACCTTCCGGTGGACTTCAAGCCGTTCAATGTGGTCGTGCAGTACGGTGACGGAAACGCCGCCGGTTCGGTCTATGACAGTGGCGGACAGCGCCGGGCGCGGGGCGGCAGTCATACCTGGAGCGGCATGACGAAATATGTGCATTTCCGCAGTTTCGACGCGATCCCACATGTCAGCTTTGCCTTCGAGCTGATCCAGTCCGAGGCCTACACGCTGGCCAACGGGCAGAACTGGGGTGGTCTGGGCACGACGATCGTCGGACCGGCAGCCTGGTTCAAGCCCAACAAGCACAGCACGCTCGGGATCCAGACCTTCATGGAAACTCCGTCAGGCACGCGGGATTCCTTGGCGTCTCATTACTGGGCCAACCTGTCGAGCATCATTTTCGATTACGAATGGAAGCATTTCAGCTTCGACGGCGATCTGGGCAGCGTCGTGAGTTCGACCAAACACCGCAACGGCGAGCACAGCTATTCAGCCGGCAACGTGTTCTACACAAACCTGCGTTTCAGCTGGAAAGCCTCGTCACGCTTTGAGCCGTTCTTCTCGCTCGACTGGCAGAACAGCGGCGGCATGCATGACAACACGTCCAATCTCTGGGTCGCCAATTCGAGCAGCCGCGAGACCGCGCTAGGTGTGGGTGCGATGATTTACGTCACCAAGCGCCTGTCGATCACGCCGCGCTATTCCCATTCTGTCGAAGGCCGCAACGTGGCGGAAACGAACGCCTATTACATGAAGATCGCCTATCTTTTCTGAGACCGTGCCCTGTTTCAGGCTGCGGCCTTCGGACGAAAACGCGCCGTGGTGATGTCGCAGTCATACTGCGCCGCCGTCTCGCAGGGATTGCTGGCGAGTTCATTGACGGCGTTCAGAATGCGCTCGACCTTGCCATCATCCATCAGCACGCTGAAATTCAGGCGCGTCCAGCCGGGCTTCTCGATTTCCTGACCCGAGAGAATGGCGTTGCGGATCAAACCGGACTCATCCTCATCAATGCCTAGAAGCCGATGCGCATACGGCCCCGCACACGCACAGCCACCACGGACCTGAATGCCGTAACGGTCCGACAGCATGCGCGTGAAAAGCTGCTGATGAATGAAACCGCCATTCTTCACGTCGCGGATGCGGAACGAGAAAATCGGAAGGGCATTGGCGGTGGGATGGCCAAGGATCTCGATGGCGGGATTGCTGCTCCAGGCCTTCACGGCACGCGTGCGCAGTTCGGCATTGCGCTGCGCCATATAGGCTTCCCCGATGACGTCCTTGACGATGAACGCCAGCGCCGCGCGGATGTCCCCGATCACGTTTGGCGTGCCGCTTTCTTCGCGTGCGGCAAGGTTCGCGGTGTAATCGTGGTTCCAGGGCGAGACGAAACGGACCGTGCCACCGCCTGGAAGGACAGGCGTCGTGCGCGGCATGGCGGCATTGCGCACGATCAGCACGCCGGACGCTGCCGGGCCACCGATGAACTTGTGGCAGGACACGACAACCGCATCTTTTTCAAACGGCGTACCCGGCTGCATGTCGATCGGGCAGTACGGACCAGCCCCGGCATAATCCCAGATAGACAGCGCTCCGTAACGCTTGAGCAGGGCCGTGACGGCGTTCACATCCGTCAGAATGCCCGTCACGTTGGACGCAGCCGAGAAGGAACCGATCTTCAGCCGATCCGCCGGGCAGGCCTTCAGTGCCTGTTCCAGAACACCCAGATCCGGCCCACCTTCGGCCGCCTCAGGGATTTCGACAATCTCCGCACCGCTTTCACGCCAGGGCAGGATGTTGGAGTGATGTTCGTAAGGGCCGATGAAAACGGTCGGGCGCTTTCCGGCTTCGCACAGGGCCGGGATTTCCAGCAGATGGACAAGACGGTTCAGCCCGGCCGTGGCGCCATTGCCCATGAAAATGGTCGTGAAATCGGGGGAGGGGGCATGGCAGAACTGGGCGATCATGGCGCGGGCGCTGTTGCGCAGGCGCGTCATGTAGGCGCCGCAGAAAGACGCTTCGGTATGGCTGTTGGCGTAGAACGGCAGGATCTCGTCCATGATGAACGTCTCGATCTGCTTCAGCGCACGGCCTGAGGCAACATAATCGGCATAGAGCAGGGACTGCGTACCGAACGGCGTCGAGAACTTCGCGCCATCCCCGATCACACCCTTGGCGAGCGCGGCCAGCCCGTTATTGCGCAGCGTCTGCTCGAACTGTTCGAGAATGGCGGTGCTGTTGTCGAGATTGCCGATCGTTTCCATGGCGCGATGTTTCCCCGTCCGTGCTGGCCCTGCGTGATGACCCTCGTGATGAAAAGACGATAGACCGACGGAAAGAGTGAAAACCGCTTCTTTTTTGAGGGTGAAAAATCCTTTTTGTGGTCATATAAAGCGATATGGCCAGAAAACTCGATCAAACGGATAGGGCGATCCTGAGAATCCTGCAAAAGCAGGGCACCCCCTCCCAGCGTGAACTCGCCGAGAAAGTCGGCCTGTCGCAGAATGCCTGCTGGCGGCGGCTGAATGCCCTGCGCGAGGACGGCGTGATTGCCCATGACACAGTGCGGCTCAACGCCTCCGCGCTGGGTCTGACCCTGACGGTATTCGTGCTGATGCGCACACGCCATCATTCGCGCGAATGGTTCGAGACATTCCGCAAGGTGGTCGGTTCGATACCGAACATAGTTGATTTTTATCGGATCGCGGGTGAATACGATTATCTTCTGAAGGTGGTGGCCTGCGACATGAACGATTTCGATCGTGTCTATCAGCAGATCATCAGCAAGGTGGAGCTTGATGCCATCACCTCGTACATGACCATGGAAACCCTGGCGGACAACAGGGACCTTCCGGTCTGAAGCGTCCTTCTTCCAAAACGCCTCTCCCGTCCACAGCAGGAAACTTCTTGTCCATGAGCCAGCCCGACCAGCTTGCCCACAGTCTGCGTACGCGCCATGTCGTCATGATCGCCCTTGGAGGGGTGATCGGGGCTGGATATTTCATCGGGGCGTCCGCGGCACTCTCGCTGGGCGGCCCTGCGGTGCTGCTGTCCTATGCGCTCGCCGGAACGCTGGTGTTCCTGGTCAATCTGATGATGCGTGATCTGGCGCTGAAAGTACCGGGCCGCGCGTCCTTCCTGCGGCAGATCCAGTATGCGCTCGGCAACCGCGCCGCCTTCGTCGCCGGCTGGGCGTACTGGCTGACCTGGATCATCGCGATCGCCGTGGAAGTCATCGCCGTGGCGACGATGCTCGCACCCTATATTCCGCTGCCCTATGCCGTGCTCGAAATCCTCATCATGGCGCTGATGACCGGCGTGAATCTCATGTCCGTCAAAGGCTATGGCGAGTTCGAATACTGGTTTTCGGCCATCAAGGTTCTGGCAATCGTCTGTTTCATCGGCATCGGCGTCTGGGCGCTGCTGAGCCGTCCCATTCCCGTTCATGACAACCTGTTCGCGCATGGTGGCCTGCTGCCGCATGGCTGGCTGGCGCTTCTGGCCGTGATCCCGACCATCCTGTTCTCCATGGGCGGCAGCGAAATTTCCACCGTCGCGGCTGTTGAGTCCGACAACACCGAACAGAACATCGTCCGCGCCACGCGCTCCATCGCGCTGCGGATCGGCGGGTTCTATCTCGTTTCCATCGCGCTCGTGCTGTGTCTGGTGCCGTGGAGCGATGTGGTGTCCGGGTATTCCCCGTTCCTGCTGGTGCTGCACCGGCTGCATGTCCCGTTCGCAGATGTGGCGCTGGCGGTCGTGGTCATGACTGCGGCGCTTTCCAGCCTCAATTCCGGGATCTATGTGACGTCCCGCATCCTGTACGAACTGGCGGAATCCGGCTCTGCTCCGGGACTGTTCCTGACCGTGGATGCGTCCACGAAACTGCCCCGCCGTGCCATTCTGGTCAGTGCGTTTGCATCTATTCTCGTGGCCGCCGTGGCCGTGCTCTCGCCGACGCTGATCTTCGGCCTTCTGGTCAGTCTTACGGGCGGCTTCATGGTGTTCAACAATACCATGATCGTGGCGGGACGTCTGAAACTCGTGCCGGAATCGCCCTGGAAGGCCTATGCCGCCCTAGTGCTGATCGGATGCACGCTGGTTGCCATGATGATCCAGCCCGAAACGCGCTCGCAGATCGTGCTGGGTGCTGCGGCACTCCTGCTGATCTTCCTGGCGGAGCGGTTCGTGCCGCGCCGTCAGCCAGACTGAGGCTTCAGAAGAGCGCCCCCTGCGCCGGGCTGCTGGGGACCGTGTGTCCAAAGTCCCGCTCGATCCAGCTTCGCAGCACAAGCAGGATCTGCGCCTGCTGTTCGGGCGTCAGCGCCTTTCCCGGCGCCATGCCATGCCATTTGGACAGGCAACTCCGGCAACACGCACCGGTGGCATGCTGCGCGATAAAGACCGGATGACCACGCATGGGCGTCTGCTTGCCGTCGCGGGGCGGGTGGGCCGGAGCCAGACGTTCGGCGATGAAGGCCGCACCATGTTCCATGACGGCATCAAGGCCCCGGCTTTCGAGATAGACTCGCGCCTGATCGTCCAGATGAAAGCGGGTGCGGAACCGGGACCGGGCAAGACGTTCAAACAGCTCTTCGGGATCAAATCGGCTCACCAGCCCACAACCTTCTGAAAAACATGCAAAAAATCGCGTGAGAGGGCGTCAGCCCTCTGTAAGAACATTTGTTCTTTCTCCATATGGTAACGGATGGACGCTTTTCCGAGACGCTCCCGCTCATCTTCCGCGGCGGGAGATACAACAACACTGACAGTCCTCTCTCCGCTTCAGGTGCAGGACCTGTTCTCTGCCCGGCTGGATGAGATCTGCGCTGCTTTCGACGAATGGGGCTTTCCGCTGGTCGTGGCGGGACAGCTTGGGGACGCCGCGCCCAATGCCTATCCCAAATATTACCAGCTTCCCCTGACCGATCCGCAGTTCGGAACCACCCTGGCTCTCGAAGTGCAGAAATCCATTCTGGCGCGGGCGGAAGTCGGCCCCGGTGATCATGTCCATGTCACCGGCATGCTGCGTGCCCGGCAGTATCGCGGGCAGGTCGTGCTGCGTTTCGAGGTCGTGGCTGTGGAACTTCACGATCCCGACCGCCAGAAAGTCGAGCGCGTCGAGCGTTCCGTTCTGGACGTCCTGCGCGGACTGCCCTGCGCGTTTCATCCCTATCCCACGCGGCCGGATGCGCGGCTCCTGCTGATCCATTCGGCGGCATCCAGTGCATTGGTGGCGGAGGATTTCCTTCAGGCTCTCGGCGGGGCCTGGCGTCCGGAACGTGTGCGAAGCCTGCCCACGGCCATGAACGATCCCGGCCGTCTGGCGGAGGCGATCCGCACCTGCCGGGAAGACATCATCGTCCTGATCCGCGGGGGCGGGGACGTGTCCGATTTCGTGGTCTTCGAAAACCCGCTGGTGCTGGAAGCGCTGGCCGTCTGTCCCGCGCATCGCGTTCTCGGGCTGGGCCATACGGCAAACCGGACCCTGGCCGAACGCGTCGTGGACCATGCCGCAACAACGCCCGCCGATGCCGGACATTACATCCGGCGCATGAGCGGCCGGGTCTGGCAGGAACAGGAAGAAGCCCGTGCGCAGCAGGAAGAAATGGCTGCACTGCGCGACAGCGTGACGCAGACTGTCGTGCCCGAGCGGACGCCGATCGGAACACGTCTGCGCAACGGGCTGATCCTGCTCGCGATTGGCGTGGCGCTGGGGCTGCTTCTGACCCGGCTGCTTTAAGGAACAGACGTTTCCCGAAGTGTTCCGGTCATCCGCAGGACAGCGAGGGGCCATGGCGCCAGGAAACATGCACAGACCGAGGCGCCCATACCTACGGTCCTGATCCAGGGCCAGCAGTCCGGAAAGGACTGCTGCATACGCCGTCGGAGATCAGCGGACGTCGACGCGGACAGACGGTTTGGTGGCCGACGGATCGGTGATGGCGTGCATTTCGATCTGGATGGGCTGCGCGCCAGCCTTCTCAAGATGGGACGCCACAACCGCCGCCAGATGATTGGTCACGTCCGTCAGGGCCTGTGCCTGGGCATCGGGAGTGGGCTGCGGCGGGGCAAAGGCCTGCACGATGAAGAGCACGTTCGCCTTGCGAGACAGGGCGGCCTTTGCGGCACGTTCCACGACGGGGCCGTATTCGGATTCCGGCGTCCCGCCTGCAATCGCCAGGAACGGGGCATGCGGCGGCGGCGCAGGCGGCGCGGGAGGAATATAGGGATGAGGCGGCTTGCCCGCATTCGGGTTGAACGTGCGCTGGTCCAGCAGCTTGCACCCCGAGAGCAGGGGCGCAGCCAGCAGCAGCCCTCCCATCAGGAGGGCGGACCGGGGCAAAGGACCCCGCGGCGAACGGAAATGTCGGACAAAAGGTGCCATATCGCGCGGAACCGTCGCAGGAACGGAGGCTTTGAGCAAGATTATAGAGTCAACTTCATGAAAAACTGTTGATGCCCCCTGTTGCTCCGCTGTGGCGGTGCTATGGAAGATGCCCGAGTTTTCAAGGAACGGAGTAGGGCAGGTCATGGCTGTAAAAATCGCGATCAACGGTTTCGGACGGATCGGACGGCTGGTGCTGCGTGGCATCATCGAAAGCGGACGTACGGATGTCGAAGTTGTCGCCATCAACGATCTGGGTTCGGTCGAGGCCAACGCGCACCTGCTGGCCTATGACAGCACGCATGGCCGCCTTCCGGGAACTGTCCGCGCTGAAGGCAACAGCCTGATCATCGAAGCCAATGGCCGTACCTATGGTCCGATCAAGGTGTCCGCCGAGCGCAACCCGGCACAGGTCCCGTTCCAGGGCGTCGATGTGGCGATGGAATGCACGGGCCTGTTCACCTCCCGTGAGAAGGCGTCTGCCCTGCTGGAAGCCGGTGCCAGGCGCGTCGTGATTTCCGCTCCGGCCACGGACGTCGATGCGACGATCGTTTACGGTGTGAACAACGACGTCCTGACGCCGGACATGAAGATCATCTCCAACGCGTCCTGCACCACGAACTGCCTTGCCCCCGTGGCATCCGTTCTGGACAAGGCCTTCGGAATCGAATGTGGCTACATGGTCACGATCCATTCCTACACGGGCGACCAGCGTACGGTGGACACCCTGCACAAGGATCCGCGCCGCGCCCGCGCCGCCGCCCTGAACATGATCCCGACCTCCACGGGTGCCGCCAAGGCCGTCGGTCTGGTTCTGCCGCATCTGAAGGGCAAGCTGGACGGAACCTCCATCCGCGTCCCGACGCCGAATGTCTCGGTCGTCTCGCTGGATTTCGTTCCGACGCGCACGCCGGCCTCCGCCGAAGCTGTCAACGAAGCCATCCGTGCCGCCTCGCTCGAAGGCCCCCTGAAGGGTATCCTCGAATACAACACGGCGCCGCTCGTCAGCTCCGACTTCAACCATGACAAGGCGTCCTCGATCTTCGATGCGACGCAGACGGTCCTCGTCGATGGCGGCAAGATGGTGCGCGTCTGCTCGTGGTACGACAACGAGTGGGGCTTCTCCAACCGCATGGCCGACACGGCCGCCCTGTTCGGGAGCCTCTGAGTGATGGCCTTCCGCACCCTTGATGGTGTGGACGCACGCGGCAAGCGCGTGCTGGTCCGCGCCGACCTCAACGTTCCGATGCATGACGGCGTCATCACCGATGACACCCGTCTGCAGCGGGTTGCCCCCACCATTCGCGAACTGGCCGACAAGGGCGCGCGCGTCGTGGTGTTCAGCCATTTCGACCGCCCGAAGGGGCAGGTCGTCCCCGCCATGTCCCTGCGTCCGATCGCGCTGAAGCTCGGTCAGATCCTGGGCCAGCCGGTTGGCTTCGTGGCCGAATGCGTCGGCCCGACCGTGGAAGCCGCTGTGGGCGCCATGGCCGACGGCGATATCATCGTCCTCGAAAACACGCGCTTCCATGCGGGTGAAGAGGCCAATGATCCCGAGTTCGCCAAGGCTCTGGCGCAGAATGGCGACATCTTCGTCAACGACGCGTTCTCGGCCGCGCACCGCGCCCATGCCTCAACCGAAGGCGTGGCCCGTGACCTGCCGTCCTTCGCCGGACGTCTGATGCAGGCCGAGCTGAGCGCCCTGTCCGCCGCTCTGGAAAACCCGGAGCGCCCCGTCGGTGCGATCATCGGCGGTTCCAAGATCTCGACGAAGCTCGATCTGATCGGGAATGTCATCGAGAAGGTGGACACGCTGTTCATCACGGGCGCGATGGCCAACACGTTCCTTGCGGCTGAAGGCATGAATGTGGGCAAGTCCCTGCAGGAAGCCGAAATGCATGAGACGGCACGCAAGATCGCCCATCTCGCGCAGGAAAAAGGCTGCGAGATCGTCCTGCCGGTCGATGCCGTCGTGGCGCGTGAGTTCAAGGCCAATGTCCCGACCGAGACCTGCCTGATCGGCGAAGTCCCGGACGATGCCATGATCCTTGATGCCGGTCCGCGCACGGTCGAGCTGATCCGGGACCGTCTGGACACGCTCAAGACGCTGGTCTGGAACGGCCCGCTCGGTGCGTTCGAGATCGCACCGTTCGACAAGGCAACGGTCGAGGTCGCACAGTATGCCGCGCAGCTGACGGAAGAAGGCAAGCTCAAGACGATCGCCGGCGGTGGTGACACGGTCTCGGCCCTGCGTCATGCAGGCGTCGCGAGTGAGATGACCTATGTTTCCACGGCAGGCGGGGCCTTCCTCGAATGGCTGGAGGGCAAGATCCTCCCGGGCATCGAGGTCCTTCGCTCCGCGGGCCACGATCTGGGGCTCGAATAAGACAAAAGCCGGGGAAGGTGACTTCCCCGGCTTTTTTTATGCGCGGTGAGAGAGGGCGTTGGATGTTGCGGAAATTTGTGTCGGGCTGGTTTCTGCTCTGTGGTCTCGCCGCCTGTCAGGCCTATGACCGCGCCCCGACATCACCCGCTGCGCCTTCGACTGGAGAACCTGTCCTGAGCGGTCGTCCGGAGGGAATGCTGTTGTCTCCTCCAAGAACTGAATCGCAAGCCGCTTATTCCAACCGGTTCAACGCTGATGGAAGCCAGAACGACGGCTTCTGACCCCGGCGTTCCGGCCTGTAGCGGAGTCCGACTGGTCTTCCAACACTAAAAAACCCCGCTGGAGCATGGCTCCGGCGGGGTTTTTCGTGAAAGACGTTTCCTCAGGCCTGAAGCCCGTTTTCGCGGCGGCGATGCTCGACTTCAGCGGCCATGGCCTTCTGAAGCTTCTCCATCGCACGGGCCTCGATCTGGCGGATACGTTCACGCGAGACGTTGTAATGATGGGACAGCTCTTCCAGCGTGGAAGGCTCTTCCTTCAGGCGACGCTCGCTCAGGATGTGACGCTCACGCTCGTTCAGCGTCATCAGGGCCTGATCCAGCAGCGCCTTGCGGCCCGTGAACTCTTCAGATGCGGCGTAGGTCTGTTCCTGGTTCTCGTGATCGTCCACGAGCCAGTCCTGCCATTCGCCTTCACCATCGATGCGCAGCGGCGCATTGAGGCTGTGGTCAGGCGCGGCCAGACGCTGGTTCATCGAAACCACGTCCTGCTCCGGCACGCCGAGCGTGGTGGCAATGGAGTTGACCTGCTCGGGCTTCAGATCGCCGTCATCAATAGCCTGCATCTGCCCCTTGAGGCGACGCAGGTTGAAGAACAGCTTCTTCTGCGCGGCGGTCGTGCCCATCTTCACCAGCGACCAGCTATGCAGGATGTATTCCTGCATGGCGGCGCGGATCCACCACATGGCATAGGTGGCGAGACGGAAGCCACGCTCCGGATCGAACCGGCGCACGGCCTGCATCATGCCGATATTGCCCTCGCTGATGAGTTCGTTCACCGGCAGGCCATAACCACGATAGCCCATGGCGATCTTGGCCACGAGACGCAGATGGGAGGTGACGAGGCGGTGGGCCGCGCTCGTATCTTCGTCCTTGCGCCAGCGCCGGGAGAGATCGAGCTCTTCCTGCGGCGTCAGCAGCGGGAACTTGCGGATTTCCTGAAGGTAGCGGGTCAGGTTGTTTTCGGGACCCACTGAAATGACGGCTGGGGATGCCATGATCTTCGACTCCTTTCGCCCGGGGCTTAACCCGCATCCGGATGAGATGGAGACTCATACGGACCGGCGACGGGATAGTTCCGTCTGACCCAGGTGACGCATTGGGAAGGACTTTCACGTCCCCGACCGTCAGTCCCCGGACTGGGCGACCTCTGGTGGTACGATCCATTCCGGCGGCGCGTCAGCTCGTCGGATGAGCTGTTTATGACAGGCTCAGCCAAAAAAGTCAATGGCCTTTGAAGGTTTAGCCGATCAGTCGCTTTTTCAAGGTCTGGAAGTCTTCGGGAGGGGCAGTTTCGAAAGAAAGCTGCTTTTTCGTCCGCGGATGGATGAATCCGAGTCGGGTCGCATGGAGCGCCTGACGGGGGAAATCAAGGGCAGCTTCCTTCGCATCCTGCGACAGACCGCGCGCTGCTGCTGGAATCCGGCGCAGATAGACCGGGTCTCCGAGCAGGGGGTGGCCTGCATTCGAAAGGTGAACACGGATCTGATGGGTCCGTCCAGTGGCCAGACGACATTCGATCAGGGAGACGGCGGCCTGATAGGGCTCAATCAGCTTGAACCGTGTCAGGGCAACCTTGCCGCCACTGCCCACAACGGCCATGCGTTTGCGGTCCCGCTTGTCGCGGCCGATATTGCCGTCGAACTCACCCTCGGCAGGAAGCAGCCCCCAGGCAAGCGCCAGATAGGCGCGGTCGATGTCACGGGCGGCAAAGGCTTCGGACAGCGCGTTATGCACCATCGCCGTCTTGGCCACGACCATCAGGCCGGACGTGTCCTTGTCCAGACGATGCACGATTCCCGGACGCTTCTCGCCACCAATGCCCTCGAATCCTTCCCCGCAATGCCCGAGCAGCGCATTGACCAGCGTGCCGGTCTCGTTCCCCGGCGCGGGGTGGGTAACAAGTCCGGCCTGCTTGTCGAGCACGATCAGATCGTCGTCCTCGTACAGGATATTGAGCGGGATCTGCTCGGCGACCGGTCGGGCAGGGGTAGGAGCCGGGAAGGTGAGCACCATTTCCATGCCATCGCGCAGCGTTTCCGCAGGCTCGCAGACCGTCTTTCCATTGACGGAAAGATTGCCGCTTTCAATCAGGGCCTTGACCCGGGAGCGGGAAACCGTGCCGATGGCGTCCGCCAGCGCCCGGTCGGCCCTCTGGCCAGCCGTGGACGCATCGACAACAAGACGGAATGGGGAAACAGGATCAGACATGACACAGGGTGTAGCCGAGGAAATGGCGAACAGCGAGTCGCAGACACCAAAAGCGCTTCTGGCCGCCGTGATTTTGATGGGCGTGCTGATCATCGCGGCCGTCTTCGGGCTGATCGGCGTGATTGCCTATCGTTTTCTGCATCCGCGCCCGAGCGTGACGGCGACAGTCCCGCTGGCTGAGGGCGGCTTTTCCCGTCTCGCGCTTCCGCTGGGTGCAGGGGAGCACATCACGGCAGTCACATCCCGTCCGGATGGTCTGATGGCCGTGACGTTGAGCGGAGCGGGAAGTGACCGTGTCCTGCTGTGGAATCCGGAAGCCGGAAAGATCGCCGCCGAGCTCGATTTCGGAACGCCTGCGCCCTCCACGCCCTGACCTGATCCTGAAGCTCGCTGAACCGTGAGCCCTGCTGCCGCGTTAAGGCAGCAGGATTTATGAAGGATCAGTGATTATGGGACGTCTGGTTGATGCGGTCATCGCCGCCGGCACGGTTTTCGGAGTTCAGTACGCTGCCCGGGAAATCAGCCCGGCTGACGACAAGGCGACCCGCCGCTGGTACGAACATCTGAACAAGCCGCATTTCAATCCGCCCGGCCCGGCCTATGCCGTGATCTGGACGATGCTTGACGGGCTGCTGGCCTGGTCGGGCTACCGGCTCCTGCGGGCCGAGAAGTCCTGTGCCCGCACGACGGCGCTGACATTATGGGCGCTGTGTGTCGCAGGCGTGGCAGGCTTTCCGTTCTTTGTGTTCCGCAAGCGCCAGCTCGGCACGGGTCTGGCCATCTGCATCGGCCTGATCATGACGTCCGGCGCCTCGATCCGCACGGCGCACAAGGTGGACTGCAAGGCCGCCGCCATGCAGGTGCCCTTCTTCGTCTGGCTGATTTTCGCAACCTGCATCCACGAACAGATCTGGCGCCGGAACTGAAATCCGGCCTCCGTGTCGTCTTTCAGGGGGCGGTGAGGACAGCCGTCAGAAGCCCGGGGAACCGTGTGTCGAGTTCCTCGCGGCGCAGGGAATTGCGATGCTGGACGCCCTCGATGCGGGTCCGCAGGATCCCGCTGTCCCGCAGAACCTGAAAATGATGCGACATGCTGGATTTGGGCCGCGTTCCGATCAGCGTGGCGCAGTTCGCTTCCCCGACCCGCGCCAGATGCCGCACGATCTCCAGACGCGCGGGATCGGCGAGGGCGCGCAGCACCACAGTCAGTTCGAACGTCGCGGGATCAGGATGGTCGTAGGCAGCCATGGGGGTCTTATCCCTTTCCTGAGATTTTATCGCAACACCTGCTTTGTTCGACTCGCATCAAACAAAAAGCTTGCCTTGTTCGACTTATGTCGAACAATATGAGGACCTGTCCAGAGGAGACAAGTGATGCCAACCCTGTTCGATCCCATTGATTTCGGTCCCATTCACGCGAAAAACCGGATCGTGATGTCCCCGCTGACGCGCGGACGTGCCGACAAGGAGGCCGTTCCGACCCCCATCATGGCGGAATACTACGCCCAGCGCGCCAGTGCCGGGCTGATCATCACGGAAGCCACGGGTATTTCCCGCGAAGGTCTGGGCTGGCCGTTCGCACCGGGAATCTGGTCCGATGCGCAGGTCGAAGCCTGGAAGCCGATCGTGGCCGGTGTGCATGCAAAGGGCGGAAAGATCGTCTGCCAGCTCTGGCACATGGGCCGCATGGTCCACTCGTCCGTGACCGGAACGCAGCCCGTCTCGTCCTCCGCGACCACGGCCCCCGGCGAGGTCCATACCTATGAAGGCAAGAAGCCGTTCGAGCAGGCCCGCGCAATCGATGCCGCAGATATCAGCCGCATTCTGAACGATTACGAGAACGCCGCCCGCAATGCGATCCGCGCCGGTTTTGACGGGGTGCAGATCCACGCCGCCAATGGCTACCTCATCGACGAGTTCCTGCGAAACGGCACGAATCACCGTACGGACGAATACGGCGGCGTCCCCGAAAACCGCATCCGTTTCCTGAAGGAAGTCACCGAGCGCGTGATCGCCGCCATCGGTGCCGACCGCACAGGCGTGCGCCTGTCCCCCAACGGCGATACGCAGGGCTGCATCGACAGCGCACCTGAGACGGTTTTCGTCCCGGCGGCCAAGCTGCTTCAGGATCTGGGCGTGGCCTGGCTCGAACTGCGCGAGCCCGGCCCGAACGGGACCTTCGGCAAGACAGACCAGCCCAAACTGTCCCCGCAGATCCGCAAGGTGTTCCTGCGCCCGCTGGTGCTCAATCAGGACTATACGTTCGAGGAAGCACAGGCCGCGCTGGCAGAAGGGAAAGCTGATGCGATCGCCTTCGGTCGCAAGTTCATCTCGAACCCCGACCTGCCGGAGCGCTTCGCCCGCGGCATCGCCCTGCAGCCGGATGATATGAAAACCTGGTACAGCCAGGGCTCCGAAGGATACACGGACTACCCGTCCGCCACCTCCGGCCCCAACTGACCGTCAGATTTCCGGGAGCATCCAGTGCTCCCGGAACATGGCTCAGACCGGGCGAACCAGCTCGTAAAGTGCGACGGCCGCGGCATTGGAGACGTTCAGGCTCTCCATGTCGCCCGGCATATAGACGCTGGCGATCTCGTCACACGTCTCGCGCGTCAGACGACGCAGCCCGGCACCTTCGGCGCCCAGAACCAGCGCCACACGACGTCCGGCAAAGCTCTTGCCATCCAGTCGCGTGCCCCCGGCATCCAGCCCGACAACCCAGAAATCCTCGGCCTGAAGCGCCTGCAGGGCTCGGGAGAGATTGACCTCCCGCAGGATGGGTACAACGTCCAGTGCGCCCGAGGCCGCTTTCGCCATCGCACCGCTTTCCTGCGGTGCATTGCGGTCCTGCACGAGCAGCGCAGCCGCACCGAACGCCGCAGCAGAGCGCAGAATGGCGCCGATATTGCGCGGATCCGTCACCTGATCCAGCACCAGAACCGGCCCCTTGCGCTCGACGATGTCGGGAATGGCCAGCGTTTCCAGCGGTTCGACCCGCAGGCAGACACCCTGATGCACGGCATCGCGCTCACACAGCCGGTCGAGACGCTCACGGTCCACGATCTGCGGCTTGCGGGACGCATTCTCAAAAGAAGCCGCAGCTTCTCGCGTCGCCAGGAAATCGTGAATCACACGCTCGGGATTGGCGAGAGCGGCCTGCACGGCATGATGACCGTAAATCCAGTAGCCGGGGCCGGAGCTGGCCGCATGGCCACGACCGGAACGGCCCCCCCGTTCCCTGGTGCGACCACCAGACGGGGAAGAGCCGTGCTCGGCATTGCCGGCGTGAGGAGCGGATCGGTCCGTGGAACGATCGGGAGCGGAACGGGAGGGAGATCTTCTGGCCATAAAAAAGCATATAATCGACAACTGGCAATTGACATAGCCGTCAATCCGCCATATCCCAACCGCCGACCCGGAGAGGTGCCCGAGTGGCTAAAGGGGGCGGACTGTAAATCCGCTGGCGTACGCCTACGTTGGTTCGAATCCAACTCTCTCCACCAGGTCCCCTCATTTTTCTCATAAAAATCAATTACTTAGTGGTTAGAGCGTCGATCTGACCCCTGTTGAAACCCACGTTAAAGTCTGGGTTTCAGAGAGATGTATGGGTACGTCTAGGAACAATCGATCGTTTTGTCGCAGAAAATGTCCGTGCCTAGATAGTAGGCAAAAATCTATTTTCTCTTTCTCAAATTGCCTTGGTACTCGTCAGAGTGGCTTTGATGCTATCTAGGATCAGATGGTTAGTAGCGTAAGACAATGTCTATGGCTTCAAGCGATAAAGCATAGAGGTTCCTTATAGGCGTAGGGCACGCCTAAGTTTCGTGTGTTCAACGGCGCTGGCCATTCGATTGATTTCGCTTCCTCGTGCACCTGCGGCTTTGGCTACGTTACGCCAGTTGGCAGTGACCGTGGCCACGTCCCGGATGATGCTGCGCGCCTGCTGCAAAGACAGTTCAAAATAGCCAGAGGCGGCTTCGAGAAGATCCAGAGAGCAGGTGCCGTCGTCCAGATCGATATGTGTGCTCAGGACCCGTGCCTTGATGTCGGAAGGGACGGGGTTGAGGTCATAAGCCGGAGAGAGATGCCAACCCCTGTCTTCGGACCACAGGAAGCCGTGATTGCGCAGATGGTCATCCACATTTGAGATCAGGACATTGAAGGTCATGCGTCGATAGAGCGCCTGAGCTTCTGCTTTCCCTTGTGAGCCCTGAAGAAAAAGGATCTCTGCGATTTCGGGGTAACTGGCGCTTTCGCCGTCCTGACGTCCCAGCATCGCCATGGCAGACAGAAAAGGGATGCGCTGTTCCCTTACCCGATCAAAGCGTTGCGTCAGCAGCACACGTTTTCCTGAGACTTCAATCAGTTGGTGTGGAGCGGTAGGGATTCCAGCCTGATCTGCAAGCCTGAGGGCAATCGCTTCCCAGGTCTCGATGCAATAATCGTCCGTTTCCTTGGGGAATTTGGCGATGACCGGATGCCCGTCCTGATCTCGAGCGGAGACCTTAGGTCTTGCTCCTCCCAGACACGTGGCGACCGGAAGAAGTGACTGTAGATCGTCTTCGGTCTCCTCGGCGCTAAAAAAGCGATCTGCGATTTCCATCAGGTTACGGAATTCCTTGATCGGTGCGTAACCACCAGAAGGAGAGAGAAACCCTTTTTCTGTCACGGGACGGAATCGTAGAGCGCCAAGGCGTGCATCATCTGCTACGGCCATCAGAAAGTCCGTTCCTGACAATGTCCGAGCCGCCAAGCCCTGACGGGTTGCCTGATGATGTTCTGCGCGTTGAAGCAATCGTCGACCCCAGCTGTCTGGACTGGAATCTCCTATGGATCCGAAAATACTCTGTCCTGAGGGTGGAGCGAAAATGCCAGACTGTAAGGGTAATCCGGGCTCCAGAGGAAAGCTGGCGGGGTGGTCAAGCCATCTTTTATGGTATTCGAACAGGATGCTCTCGCTGCCCCTTGTCGCATTGCATCGCAGGAGACCGACTGGATGCTGGCGTTTTTCCAGATCAATCAGAACTTCAAAATCAGACATTCCTCAATGATATCAGCTTTCTCAAAATCTCTATTCACGTTCGCAGGGTGTGGATCTTAGTATGCCATTAGGGACTGTCCATTATGGGGGGTAAACGGAATGTCTGTTCTTGGGAAGGGATGACCAAAAGCAGCCATTCGTAGTAATCACGTTCATGACTACTGCCGATCCCACCCGGTCGTTCAAATCTGGTGACGCTAACGTCCGAACCTAGCAACAGTAGCCGCTTTTTGAGGTTGCCAGTGGACCCAAGTGATGCCGTCTGCAAAGTTCGCACGCGACCTGCCACGGGAGAGGACCGTTCTGCGAGCTTACAGGTCAGTTTTTGGTGGATTCGAGGATACATTGGAAGTAGGATGCTTCTGAAGCAATTTGGCTGCACCGGAACTGATTGATGGCTAGCGTTATAATAAATAAGCCAGTTTTATACTCGACCATGACACACCTAGCTTACAATATAAATCTACAATACTATGGAGGTCTGCACTATACTTGGTGCACACCATATTTTGGATCAGATTTTAATTCTCCGGTGTTTACAGTGCCTCCAAGCTCATCTCCGCTGCAAATATATCTCGATCTTAAGAAGGAAGTTGATGGGGGCGATCTGCATGGAACTATTATTAAGGTAAAGAGGCTCGGCATTCGACGCGGAGCAGACGTTATGCTTAAGAGGGGAAAGATCACCGCTGACATCAGGGATGACATCAGGGCGATTTGTAAAAAAGCTACGCCAGAGCATTTTAGGCCTATCATGTGCGTCTTGCCCAAGACGGATATTATTCCTTACATTGAAACTGTTCCAGTTAAAGCGAAAGCCAACCCACTTTCGCAGGAATATATCGTTGCAGACGTGCCGACTGAAGCGTTCGATATAATTAAGTTTGGATAACGTGATGGTGAATTTTCATAATTTGTTGGCTAAATTCGGTGCGGATGATGCGCGAAGTATTGCATATTATCTGACAAGATACTTCAAAGGGGCGCTCAGCCTCGAGTTAGGTGGCAAGGACATATTCAAAGACATCGTTGTTGATTTTTTCGATGATGAGGCAGACCAGCGGATACGCGGTATAACTCTTGAAGTAATAGCTAACGTCGAACAAGAGATTGGCGCTCCGGCATCAGAGCTGGATGAGGAGGCGGTCTATCGAATCCTTAGCGCGATTGCCGACTTCGAGGATTCGATCACTGAAGAGCCCTCTGCTACACATGCTGCAGAAGCAATGCGTTTTCTTAATAAAAATAAATCTATCAATTGAATCTGAGTTTTCGAAATTAGCTGAAATCGTCTACTTTAGATGTTTAAATCTGTCAGTCCGTGAAATGCCAATGCGCGAGCAAATATAGCTTACATTATGCTCCGGGACCTGGCCCACTCGTGCTTCCGCAGCCTTCCCAATCGAAGCTTGTGGCGATTATGAAGAGCCTTCAAGCGCGCTCATTTCCTTTAAAAACGAGCTGAGAAGCCTCCCACTTGCAGTCGATGGGTTGAATCCAACCGCCATGTCGAACGACAACTTTCAGATAGAGCCGCCGTTCCTCAAACTCAGTTCTAGCCGCAGCATTGTCCCAAACTCGGTCTATTGACGTGAGTGTAGCAATGTCAGCTTTCGGGAAACTGTCAAAACCGTCAAGACGTCCGAGTTGTAGGCGTAAGCGGACCTGCTGCTCTCGCCTCATCGCGGACATTCAAACGGCCTTTTACGTTTTCCTAAAATAGCCATTCCTCGATCTAAAAGAAGCCGTCTATTCGTTTGAAAAGTGTTCACTCGCTGTAGTTCCCCGAGAGCTTGATCACTTCCACTATTCACTCAAACAACAAAAATTCTTGCGAACATTATTCAAGTTCGTGAAAAAATTTGTCAGACCTTGTGCCGTCATGGTTTCTCGATATACACGTTTTCCGCCGATTGAATTATGTATAAACGCAGAATTTAAATTATAATGAGACGAAAAATTTATGAATAAAAACCTTATTGAAGAAGCGATAAGCAAATTGGCGAACGCTATGCGTATTTATAGTGAGGCGCATTGGAAATATGCACATCTATTTAAAATAGATCCGGAGGAGGCAATAAACAATATTGATCGGCTATTCGAGATGAAACTGGAAGCCTTCCACACTCTCTATGACGTCTCAAAGGACGTATTCAAATATTTTGATTATGGAGATACAGCGTTATTAATCTTGGTGCGGAATGCAATTCATCATCGTGATCACCCGCTTTTCTACAGTTTAAATTGGCGCCTGCACCTTGAAAGTGGAGGAAAAAATTGGCTTGGTGCGTCCTTTCTCCTTGCCAGTCATCCTACTGTTCATGGTGGGCGCCTTCCGATGTCCCACTATATCCGTTTGGACGATTTGGATGCACGTATCGATCCATCTCTCGCGTCACCATACATCGCCAAGAGGTCGAACAAGCCGGAGAAAGCTATCGCGCAGTTTGAAGTCATCAATAGCCAGTTGAACCTCGCTAAAATACGCAAACGTGCGTCCGAAGATCGTTATCCAAACGACCAAATCTATCTGAATCTAATGCCCATTTTTGTGTCGGCCGTCTGCAAAGTATTCAAGGCCATGAAGGCGGCAGAAATAGGTTTCAAGGGCTTCGATGCCGCGACCTATCTTAGGCCCTTCACAACAGAAATCTCAGTTGACTGTAGTCGGCTTGATTTTGAGCGTTTGTGGTTTCGAGGATACGGTAATCTTGACCTTATTCCCATCCCCATTTAGACAATACTGCGATAGTATAAAAATTAATATATACTTAAAAATAGATATATTTTCAGCCAGTGTAATGCGTAATTTTAGACAGATCACCAATTAATTTATGACTTCTTTTTATATTCGCTCCTGTAAAATTTTGTCCCCAACCGAACGTTCCGCTTCTCCCTCTGATCTGCCTGGCCGCTTAGTCGAATAGGAGCAGACAGGCGGGAGTCGCCTTATATCAGACACCCAAGCAGTGATGACGGTTGCCCGAAAGCCGACATTGTTCGGCAAACCTCCAATAGACCGCTTTTGGGACATAGCTGCCGTTTAGACACCTGCCGATGAATAACGTGTTCCGTATAAAGCCGTCGTTCGTGAGCCCCGACGGAGCGAAAACGGAAACTGCATCGTGACCAGGATTTACGCGCGAAATTATAAAAACGTAATCGTACATGATATTTTATTGTATGCAGGAACTATGTTTAGGTGCCATTTAAGTATCTATGGTAGAGAACAGCATTGCGCACTCTGTATTATAAAAGTCTTCGATCAGGTTAAAATTGTGATTAGGAGAAGAGAAACTTTGAGCAATGCCCCTGAACAGCGGGATGTAACGTTCGTCAGCCGTGACAGCCGCATCCTCCTAATGAGCTGTATACGGTTCGTCGATGATATCGTTATGGGCGACGCCTGCTTTGTTTGTAGTGCCGCGCCGAGGGAAAACACATTCAACGACGAGCACATCATTCCGCGATGGCGCCTCAGAAGGTTTGGTTTGTTCGACAGGCACATGACCTTGCTTATCGGCGAATTCATCCGGTCTAAGACTCTTCGAGAGGGCGCAAGCTGATGCACGACCTAACTGAGGAATGTCTCTGCATCCTGAACAATAGCCTCTTCGAGATCATCGATCCTGGCCCCCTCCATCAGCCGATCCGTAGATTTTCAATCCGAAGGGACGAAAAGCTGCGCCTCGTTTTGGAGACTGAGGCTGACCCAAATGCGATGTCGGCGGCGGTCGATCAGGCGTCAGGCACGGTTCGCTTGGCCACTGAGCGGGCACTTCTACGCAGTGTAGGCGGCCTCGAAGGAGAGTTTTTCGGGTTAGTGCCCTACAGCCAGTACCACCAGTTCCAAGCCGGGGCTGACCAGCCCCTAAAGGAGCTCGCCCAGGTTCAGATCGCTAAGACCAACAACCCTTCCGGGGCGTCCGCGCTATACGTCATCGATTGGCTCGAAAACCTGCCTCAGAGCCCATACACGTGGCCCGCGGCTTCTGACGTGGTTACTAAAACCATTACAACTCGGAGAATTTCGCTCCACGACGGTATAACCATTGCGAGCGATACTGAACGGTTCAGCTCCTCGCGGAACTCCGCCAAACTGACCGTGGATGGAATAACCTTTTACGTTTGCGCGCTCGACGGAAAAGACCGGACTGGTGCCATCAAGCCCGGGTGCATTGTTTACGATGGCGTCCCCGATGACGAGTTCCGAAAGAAGGTCCGCACAGGCCTTTCCTTCGCGATGGGCATTTACTTGATCGATCTCGGAACAACCCACTACGACGCCGAATGGAACGTCGTGTCCACATTAGCGCGAAGCGCCTACAGCCTTCGCCGCCATGCCTTCGACATTGAAACTCTCCAGCTAGCGCCGCTCGGCGACCGCTTCTTGAACGAGTTAGGTGCCCTGCAGCTAACAAGGGCGATCCAGGCGTTTGTGACCGCGTTTGACGTCCTAGATCTTGCGAACCTGCATTGGGCCTTCTGGCATGCCTGCGCCGCCACCCCGCATATCGCACCCGTGCACTTCGGCGCGGCGATCGAGGGCCTGCAGAGTGCATACACCAAAGCCAACTCTGGAAAGGTACGAAAGGGCTGGGCTACACAAGACGAATGGAAAATCCTTAGAGCGGCGCTCAGCGACGTCATCGCCAGCGCCGATGTCTCCGTTGAGGTGAAGGCGGCCTTGAAGGATAAACTGCTCACCTTTAATGGCATCGATCAGCGTCAGCGGCTGAAGGGCGTCATGGCCACCCTGAACCTCGAACTGGGTGAAGACGAGGACGCCGCTTGGCGCCGGCGGAACAAGGCCGCCCACGGCATGCCCATCCCTCAGGGTCAAGAGGTGGCGGCGATCCGCGACATGAAGCTGTTAAGAGGGTTGTTTCAGCGTCTACTGCTGCGGATCACCAACGCGGCGGAGCAGTACATTGATTATGCCTCGCCAAACCATGAGCACCGACCTTTGAGCCAACCTCCTTCGACGATCGGCTAGGCATTGGTGAATTTTCTGGTGAAGCCGATGTTCACCGCCGGCTGGAAGTAGGGGGTGTCCTTGAGCGCCTTCGCGAGGGTCGTCCATGTAAATGTCCGGTTTTACTGATCGCCCCGCAAAAATTTGACCTGCTGCCGTTCCTCCTAATTCGCCTGCGTGCTCAGCGATACAGGAGCAGACGGGCGGCAGCCGCCTCATCTCGGACATACAAATTTGCGAATGATGCTCTCGCGTAGCGGACATAACCTCTGCGGCTCCTTGCGGATCAGCGTAGGCGCAAATGAACTATTGGGTTTCAAGCTATAATTCCGCGATTGTTGTTCACCCAGCCATCAATTAAGTTTTAACTTAACGATAGCTGAGGGCGTGAGGTTCGACGGAGAGATATGGATAAGAAAAAAGTCACCGAAGCTAATATTCGCGATTATATTTCCGCTAACCTCGACTTGATTGAGCCGAGATTGGTACTGGTAGGTACAGAATTTTATTTGCCAAACAAGATGGGATCTGTCGGATTTCTCGATATTTTTGCGCGTGATGCAGCAGGCAAGCTCGTGATTATCGAGATCAAGCGTACCAATGCGGCTGCACGGGAGGCTATCCAAGAACTCTATAAGTATGTGCCACTGCTGCGCGAAAAATTCCTAGTCAAAAATACAGAGGTCCGCTTAATTTTGCTGTCAGTAGAGTGGCGTGAGCTTTCAACACCCTATGCCGAATTTGCCAGCTCAGCCCCATTCGAAGTGACCGCAGGCGCGATTATTCTCGACACGGACGGCACACCAGTCGCAATCGAACCCGTGAAGCCGAACTTGAGTACTAACGAGCGAAAGATCGGGGTTCGTCATTTTCTCTGGGGGTTTCCGGATAAAGCCGCTGCATCAAAAGCCGTTCCCGTGATTGCGCGACGGCTACAGCGTTTTGGTCTGGCCGACTTCGTAATCATTCAGAGCCGGGCGACTAGCCCGAACCTGTGCGGGCGCTCCTTCCTCTATTTCGCGCAACGCGAATTACGCTTCGAAGAATACATGAAGTTGATCGAAGCTAGTTTTGAAGAAGTTGAACTTAAAGATTTTAACGATCGCATAGCTGATCTTACAGAGCTTGAGGATCGGGTAGCCGAGGCATCCGATGCAATGTGGGAACTCCATGGAGGAGTGCCTGGTCGCATGGAGATCGGATCTGACACGGTCGAAATTTCCCATCCTGAAAAGGGAAACATATGGTTCAAGGACGGTGCACAGGAAGATATAATCATTCATCGCTTCGGTCGATTCGTCGACCCTTGGTTAGACGATTACACTATTATCGATGAAATCCGCGGTGATGGCGGAGAATCTGACTTCCGCCTGCGATTTGCAGCGCATACGGATTCACCACCGCAAATGGCAGCGCTCCGTCAACGGGTCGAGAATATCTTTTTCTTTAATGAAACATGGCTTGGGTCCGTCATGCAACTCATTCGATATGCCGAACGCAAGAGCTCTCGCGCGCGGGTCGAACTCATTGCATATAGCCCGGAAGATATTCTGCGCGCATTAGCTGCTTCTGCGTTCGGTTTCGTCGGTTACTTACCAACCTTCAATCTTGTTATTGAGCATGATGGAGATGTTGAGCAATTCATTGGGCTTCCAGAGTGGAATGGTTCGACGCCGAACTTCGGCAAGGTGATTGCCGAGCATTTCTCAGGCGATGGCTTCGGTTATTTCATCGCCTGCCATTTTGGCGAGAATAGATCAATGAATCACGATATTATGGCGGATCTTGGCTTACGCTATGGTGTGTTCCGCGAAGGTAAATCTGGCCTTGAGCGAGTTCGTGTCCAAGGTAGTTCGATAGTTCAGGTTAAAGGAGATATCCGTTCTATTAACCACATTATCGACAATTACCAAGAAGAGGTTGGTAAGATTGTTAACATATTCATGAAAGACCAAGGTTTCTCTAATACAATTAAAAAATTTATTGACGATGAATACGATATGGCTGAATTAAGGCTAGAGAAAATTCTAGAAGGTGAAGTAAAATCTAAAAAAGAAATATATTGGTGTGGCGACGTTGAAAAATGCGACCTTTGCTTTCACTCATTTTCTCTAATGCGCTTTATGGTTGATGCGATTTTACCGGGCGGTTTCGGTGCCAATATTTGTGCGGCCTGCTTCCTTCAAAAATGACGTGGTATCGGCATTGGATTGGGCCAAGTCTATGAAGCAAGCACCAAAGGTTGGCGATACATTGCCGGATAAAAATTACAATAATTTCTAAACAGAAGCCGCGCTTCCATATACGCCATCGAGACGAAATCAATCCTCACCTCATACAAATGTGGCTGCATGATATCCAGTTGATCGGGAATTATGCCCGTGGGTGCAAAAGCGACGAAAGTGCCAAATCATTAAACGACTATTTTTTCTGGTCGCTCTTCAGAAACAGACATTCCGTTTTCCCCCCCCCAAAGCAGCCATTTCATCCGGATTGATCATCGTTAGTGAACTGCTAACTGAAGCGCTCGATCGAAAAATCCCTTTGTACTCATCCTGCAGGATGTGGCGAGCGGTCGAATTTCTTTCACAGTGGTCGAAAACTCTTCACATGGAGGGTTCGAAAAACCCCTTGGCTCTGAATTGTTGGCTGTAATTCCCTATCTTGTGTAATGATTGGAGGGATGGCTCATGAAGCAGCCGGGTTTCTTTGATGTTGACGAGCGGCTTGCCCGGTTAAGCGGGCTTGGCGATCAGCTCGAGGCGTTTTCCCGGACTGTGGATTTTGAGGCGTTCCGCCCTGATCTGGAGAAGGCTCTGGCCTATTCAGACAGGAGCAAAGGCGGCCGCCCCCCGTTCGATCCGGTGATGATGTTCAAGATCCTGGTCATCCAGACGCTGAACAATCTCTCCGACGAGCGAACGGAATATCTGATCAACGACCGCCTGTCCTTCATGCGTTTCCTCGGTCTGGGACTGTCGGACCGGGTACCCGATGCCAAAACGGTCTGGCTGTTTCGCGAACGTCTGACCGAGGCTGGTGCCGTTCAGAAGCTGTTCGAGCGCTTTGACGCCACCCTGCGTAACGCCGGGTATCTGCCGATGTCCGGCCAGATCCTGGATGCAACACTGGTGGCAGCGCCAAAGCAGCGCAATACCAACGGAGAGAAAGCCGATCTTCGGGCAGGACGAATTCCCGAAGGCTGGGAAGACAAGCCGGTAAAGCTGTCCCACAAGGACAGGCACGCCCGCTGGACGCTGAAGTTCACGAAGGCAAAGCGGCAGGAGGACGGGACGCTCCCGGCTACGGACCTCGCCATTCCGTTCTTTGGCTATAAATCGCATGTTTCCATCGACCGGAAGTTCCGACTGATCCGAAAATGGAAGACAACGGATGCCGCTGCCAGTGATGGTGCCAGACTGCGCGAGGGGCTGCTGGACAAAACCAATACGGCCTCAACCGTTTGGGCAGACACCGCGTATCGCTCGAAAGCCAATGAGGACTTCATGGACAAAGAGGGTTTCGTCTCGAAAGTTCACAGGAAAAAGCCGCATCTCAAACCCATGCCCCGCCATATCCAGCGGTGCAATGCAGGGAAGTCGGTGATCCGATCGCGCGTCGAGCATGTCTTTGCCGATCAGAAATCGCAGATGGGGCTGTTCGTCCGAACCGTGGGTATTACCCGGGCCACCATGCGGATCGGCCTGGCCAATATTGTCTACAATATGCGCCGCTTCCTCTTCCTCGAGAGGTTGAACGCGAGCGCGTAGCCATCCCAATGGCGATAGCTCGCGATCCGCTCAAAACGCAGAGCGAAAGTCATCCCGGAAACCGTCAATCAGCACGCCACAACCCTGAAATCAGGAGCCAGCCGCGCCAATCAACAGTTCTTCGATCCCTCCATCTGTGGTGTAAGCTAATCCGCAGGTTCTGCATGAAGGCGGTTATTTTCGTCTTATTCCTTTGTTGATTTTCAGATAAAACTTAAAGAATGGAAAAACCGATAGAGCGGAAAAAGCTGTCCGACGAAATCTTCGACCGTCTCAAGACGAAGATTTTTGACGGAACGCTTTCAAATGACGGCCTTGTTCCCTCGGAGCGGGAACTGATGGCTGTTTTCGGTGTCGGGAGGCCTGCGATACGCGAGGCCCTCCAGCGGCTGGAACATCATGGACTGATCACAATCGCACACGGTGAGAGAGCGAGGATTGCTCATCCAGATGAAACGTCGATTTTTCGGCAGATTGATCTCCCGACGCGTATTTTGCTGGCGTCTTCCGAAACGTCTCTTCAGCATCTCATTGAGGCCCGCAAATTCTTCGAGCGTGGATTGATACGGGTAGCGGCGGAGCGAGCGACAAAAAGCGATATCGACAGCCTTGCCGCCAAGATCGCGGATCAACGGGCCACGCTGAGCGACATCCCGCAGTTCATTCAATGCGACATGAACTTTCACCTCGAGATTGCGCGTATCGCCGGAAATCCCCTGCTTTATAGCGTCGCGAAGAATATGTTGGGCTGGCTGGAGACGTTTCATGTTGAAATGCTACATTGGTCTGGAAAGGAGAATGTCACCATCGTTGAGCATGAGGACATTCTCGAGGCTCTGGTTCAACGGGATCCTGATGCTGCCGAGCAGGCGATGATTCGCCACCTTGACCGCAGTGCCGATCTGTTTGTGCATCCCCATCGTCTCTGACAGCGGGACAAAGTCCGAAGTTTAGAGGCCCAGAACGACCAGCACGGTGGCATAGGGCGAGAGCGTCACATATCCATCGGGGAGGGGCCTTTCTGAAAAGTCATCCCCTTCATCATCAAGACGCATGATGATCCTCGCTTCTCTGTGGTCGTCGATGATAAGCTCCTGTGGCTCGTTCGTCAGGTTCGAAAGTAACAAATGCGGGCAGGAAACGCCGTCTGCGCGTCGGGCTCCATACGGTTTCACGAATGCAAGTGCTGAAAAAATATGCGAGTTGTCCAGTTGGCATGCATATGACGTCCTTCCAGACGCTTCAGACAAAACGCGCGACGTATGATAGATGGGAAAGATCGTTTCCCTGTCCCAAAGACTCATCGGCGTATCGATGATACCGACCGTCACACTTTCAACGGTTTCCGACGCTATTCCTGCGAAATAGCCGACTTGCCATGCTGCGGCGAACGTCCCTGCCTGGCGGGGGTCACGATCCGTCATGGGCTGCCGATGACGGGAGGGATTAGGAATCAGTCGCGCGCCATAGGGGTTCTGACGCATGGCGATGGATGCGGGTGCGATATGATAAGGCATGGACACGCCGATGATTTGCCGCGTGGAGCGGGTAATATCCGGCAGCGTTTGCAGGGTCTGCATGACAGAGAGGTCATCAGCCGCATGCACGATCGCGCTCGTGCCGTGGGCTACGAAGTCTAGAGGCTCCCTTGGCGGCCTTTTGCGGTTCAGTTCGGTAAAATAACTCATCATGCCGCCGCCCAGTGACAGGTCCGGAAAGATCGTCCTCGCGGCTTCATAGATCGTTTCCAGTGAAGGACATGCGGGCCAGGCGCTTCCCGGCGGCGTTGATTGTCGATCTACATCCGGGCAAAGCATAAGTGAGTCGATATCGAGGCCTGTTGCATCCAGATCCGCGCGCAGTCTGGTTATGACAATCTGCGGGTCCTCGTCGACGGGAACCGCGAATTCCAGCCTCTTGTGAAAGGAAAGGTCGTCTCCCAGGTGGTCCGTGAGGGTTTTGAGACGCTGGAGCGCGGCGCGATCATGCCCTGCGGCGGGATCGTAATGCAGCAGAAGAAGGCGCGGATTGATTTCGCGAATTCGTTCTCTCGTCATCTGTTGTGATAACGCGACCTCTGGCGTGAGTATGAGGCCAATATCCGGCATCCGGCCAATGGGTGGACCCAGCTTTAGGGTGGCAGGGGATAAGGACTGATCCTCGCCTTCCTTTATACCATTTCTCTCGTCACGAATACGTAGCCTGACGGATTGTTTGAACGGCTTTTTCTCGGGCAGAATATAAGGCCAAGGCAATGCCAGAGGGCGCACATATGTCTTGAATGATGCGTCTGACCACGCCCGCTGATCCTCCGTCTCGAAGACATCGCCTTCCATGCGACACGAAACGCATAGGCCGTCCTTGGGATAATGAGTGATCGCTCTGACATCTTTGAAGGGCTGCCAAGGTTCGATGAGGTCAGGGAAATGTGTCTTTTCTTCGCTCCCGTCTGCATGATCGACGAGAGCCGACTGCCCAACGGTTCCGTTGAGGGGATGCAGGATCGTAAAACCGCAACGTGCGGTCATGAAGTCCTTCACGGGGCAAGCCGTCACTTCAAATATAAGATCATGCTCATTGAAGCACTCTATGCGCGCGGAGAGGTTGATCGTTTGTTCGCTGTTCTCCGTATCGACGCAGGACGCCTCGTAACGGACAAAAAAACCGCCACGTGTTTCTGTGACGTGCAGCTCGCTGCTATTAAGCGTGTAAGAACCCCAGTCCTTGTCGCGAATGACATAGCTGATCCCCCGGATAATCTCGATGCCGTCGTATCGTATGCTCCGCAACTGACCGTCTGCGAGATCCGCTTCAAGACGTCCGGCACAAAGACGGCGCGCTTCAGCTGGAGGTTCCGTAGTGCCGAAGCGCCGGACCAACAGACTTTCCGGAGTGCGTGGCATGATCAGGAGATCTCGATAATTCGCCCGGCAGAGGCGCTTTCATAGGCGGCTTCGACGAGAGCAAAAGTTTTCAGGTTGTCTCGTCCGTTCGTGGATGGCTCCGCCTCGGTTTGGAGGCATTTGACCCAATGTCGCTGAATATTGAGTACGCTTTCCTGAATATTGAACCAGGGTTTCTGCGCCCAGTCGAGCAGGAGCGGCGTGACGTCGAGCGTGCGATTTGAGGATTTGTTCATGACGAGCAGCTTGTAATCCTGTGTCAGGCGCAGGGATCCGGAGGTGCCGTCGATTTCGATGAGGGTCTGCGGGAACGGGTCGCGTTCGAAGGTGCTGGCATAGGAACAATCGATCAAAGAGGTGGTGCCGTTCACGTGCCCAAGCATGATGGTCGCCACATCCTCACCCTTGATCGTCTCGTTCACACGTTGTGTGCGTGCCCAAAGCGATGCGACATCCCCCATCAGGAAGCGAGCCACGTCCAGTAGATGGATGCCGAGGTCCTCAATGATGAAACGTTCGCCTTTGGCGAGATAGGGCTGTTGAGCGTAGACATCATATCCGGACCGGAAGCTGATGCGGCACCAGAATGGCAGCCCGATGGCCCCTTCCGCGATCTGCGTCTTGAGGGCGAGAACAGGTGTCTGCCAGCGGAAGTTCTCATGGATCATGAAGGGCCTGCCGGAGGTCGTCATCGCTTCGACCATCGCACGCGCATCGGCCAGAGACGGCGCGATCGGCTTCTGGCAGATCGCCGCCACTCCGCGCCGGGCCGCAGCCTCCACGAGAATTCTGTGAGAGGGTGGGGTGGTGGCGATATCAAGAAAGTCGATGGCTTCGGCGTCCAGCAAAGCCTCGATATCCGTATAGAGGCGCGTTATTCCGAAGCGGGCACCAGTTTCGGCCAGACGCGTTTCATTGGTGTCGCAGAGGGCGACGATTTCGACACCGTCGAGCGCACGCCATGCTTCAAGTTGATTGAGAGCGAAAAAACCACACCCTACAACAGCGCCCTGCAAAATCTTCGGCGATGAACCCGTATTTGTCACGATAGGTTTCTCCATGGGCGAAAAACGAGGTACGGGGGCTAATGACCGATGCGACGATTGGAAAAAGCGCTCTTGCCTGGCCAATGGTTACGTCATGAAACAATGGCTTCGAGTTCCTGCCCCGGCGAAATGGGCCGGAGCAGCGCAGTGACGAGCATGCCAAGTGATCCAAGCACGGCAACGACGACCCACGTCAGTGTCGGATTGTGCTGGCCGGCGACCGCTGTCCAGAGGACGCTTCCGGAAACGAACCCCAACACCAGCATGGCAGCGAGAAAACCGACGGCGGTTCCGCGAATGCGTGTGGGGAAGCTCTCGCTCTGGTAGGCGTATCCTGCAGCCGACCAAACGCCGTTTGTGATCTGATACAGGAAGAAGTAGTCGAGAACGATGAGCCAGTAAGTCTGAGCATAGAGAAAAATGAGGCTCAGCGGTGCCACAAGGGCAGCAGAAAGGACGATGACAGTCTTGCGCCCTATCCGTTCGCCGAGCCATCCACCACCGACATAGAAGAAAAAACCGGCGCCTCCCGACAGAAGCATCAGGAAGCTCGCCTGATGGCTTGTGAAGTTCTTGTGCTCCGTCAGCCAGTAGGTGATGTAGAAATTCGTGGCCACGTAACTTGTGCCGTATGAAATCCACCCGATCGACAAAATCACGAGTTGACGCCGAATATCGCCCGGCATGAGGAAAAGTTCCCGGAGTGTGGGCTTCGTTCCCTCAGTCGCCTGGCGTATTTTTTCTTCCTCGAACCGTTCTGATTCCTTTATGAAAGCGCGGCCGAGCATCACAGCGAGGATGGGTAATACACCTAGAAGGAACACGAAGCGCCAACCCATTCTGTCGAAAATCAGGTAGACCCCGGAGGCAAGAAAAACTCCCAGCGGCCATCCACCCTGCACGATCGAGTAGAGAAGGCCGCGATTGCGCGCAGGCAACTGCTCGTTGACGATCGTGATGGAGACGGCAAGTTCGGAGTAGGCAAGGCCCGATGCCAGTGCTCTGACCGTGGCAAGTTCCCAGAAATTATGCACAAAGCAGGTCATTCCAGTGAAGATGGCCGTGCCGCTCATGCAGATCATCCACATCCGCTTGCGGCCGTAGCGGTCCATACCGTAGCCTACGAAGAGGGTGACGATAAATTGTGCGCCGTAGACAACGAAGCCGAGAATGCCGAGTTCATATTCGCTGATGCCAAGGCTCTGGGCGATTTCTGGCAGGGCAAGAACTAGAAGATTGACATCGTATGAAGCCAGCGCCCACCCGGCGCATGCCACCACGATAAGATAGAAAATATATTTCGGGCTTGAGGATAGGCTCCGATACGCGATTTTCGAATCCATGAGCGTTCTCTTCTGTTCCGGTTCGCCTGGCTTCAGGCCAGACCGTGCAGGATGTTGGAAAAATAGGCGTCGTTCCCGACCTGACCGCCTTTGAGGGCGATTTGGAGACCGTCCAGATCAGGGTCATCCGAATGTGCCGTGCACAGCGGCGAGCCGGGCGTCTGCGGGATGGGAAGGCACAGGGTTAGCGCGTAAATCCCCATCTCCTTCAAAGCATGACTGGAAGTATCGCCACCAGCGATGATGGCGCGTCTCAATCCTGCTTGTCGGACCAACTGAGCAAGGAGCTGGCCGAGGCCGCGTCCGATAGCATGACGTCCATCCATGGCAGAGGCGGCGAGCTCGGCGCCTAAATCAGTATCGGGGCCGAGCGCGGTATGGACGATCACGCTTTGTCCCTTATCCAGGGCGTCCAGCGCTGCCTGTGTAACGTCGATCAGGGTATCCCTGGCGCCGTGGTCTAGAAATGCCCGCGGGTCCAGAGAAAGGCGGACGAAGCCTTGACTGACCGCGTGCTCGATCTGACGGGCCGTTGTCGGGGAGACACTGCCCGAGACAACGGCGATTTTTTCCACTGCACCCGGTGCCTCGAAAGAAAGCGCGTGCAGATCGCAATTGTGCACGTTCCAAGCATGCGCGAGTGCATATTCGACGCCCGACGAACCGATCACGAAGCGACTGCCGTTATGCTGCAGCCGCACGAGTTGACGCCCGACGGCCGTCTGACTGGCTGTGTCGAGCACATCGAAGAGGAGGGCTTCCGCGTCAGCGGCGATCCGATCAACGGCTGCGTCGGAATGTGAAGTCGGAAAATCGACTAGCACAATACGGGCGGCTGTCTGTTTTGAGAGATGGGCTATCAGATCCGAGTCTGCCATTGGCGTCACAGGGTGGCGCGCCATCACAGGATGGCGGTCAATGCGGTAAGTCCGATCTTGGAAGGCTGCGAACAGATGACCGAACGCCGTGTAGCGACGCAGTTGAGGCGCTCCCACGACGATCGGAACGGGCGCATGACCAAAAATCTCGCGGCCGATGTCCAACGCAGTGCCAATATTGCCGACCTCTGGTGAGGAATCAAAAGTCGAGCACACTTTGTAATGGGTTATTTCCGCATCCAGCGAATGCAGCCACTGAAAGGCGGCGCGCAGATGCACACGCATCCATTCAGGTGTTTCGCTTCGGCTTGTGCCAGCGAGTCCGATGGCGCGCACGTCTGCGAAAACGGCGCGCTGTTTTTCCGTCGGGGGGTCGATGAAGAGCACGGTTGGTACGCCAACGAGACTGAGAGCCTCCATGACATCCGTTGATCCTGTCAGATCATCGCCATAATAGGCTATCATGAGTTTCATGACCATTTTCCGATCGTTTGCACTATGCAAGGTCGAGTTGCCCGAATGTCTCCAGGGCATGGCGAAGTTCGGAGTGGGTATTTGCGTGGACTGCGAGCGGAATTTCGCGTGCCGCGGCGTCCCAGGCCTGTCGGACCGCGCGCACGCCGGCGGCCGGCCCGTCGGGATGACTGACGATGCCGCCGCCACAGAGATAAAGAAGGTCGAGTGTCTTGCCCGTGCGTTTCCATGTCTCCGGGGCCTGACCACCCCACTGTCCTGAACACACGACCGGCATGCATACGTCGGAGGGAGCGAAGATCGGCGTCGTACAGTCGGAAAAAGCCTGAACGAAAGATTCGTCGGGTTCCCAGTATTTCGCGCGAATACCATTGATCTGCATCTGATCGACGCCCAGAAGACGCCAGAATTTGCAATATACCTTGAAATCCATCCCCAGACCCGGATGCCGCGTCAGAATGTCCCATCCATTGCGATGAGCGTGCAGAACAAGACGGCTGCGCTTGCGCAGAAAGGCCATTCCGCCGAAGCCGACCGACTGGATATTGATGACGGCCGCGTTGCCGCCCGCATTGGCGACGATGTCGTGATTTCGCATCATCACGTCCGGATCGGTCGCGGAAATTCCAAATGCATACATGACCTTGCGACCGGTCTTCTGCTCATGCTCCAAGATGACAGGCATTACGGCCTTCACACGCTCCTCGAGCGGCGAGTAGGCAGGGGACATGAGTTTTTCATCGTCCTTGATGAAATCGACCCCGGCGTCGACAAGATCGCGCACGAGGTCTGCCGTCTCGTGGGGGCGCAAGCCCAGCGCGGGCTTGATGATTGTTCCGATAACGGGACGTCCTTCCACGCCTGTCAGCATGCGGGTGCCCGATGTGCCGAATTGTGGACCGGCGTAAGCGTTCCGGAACGATTGGGGCAGCGCGATATCGCGAATTCGAATGCCACTGAAGCCACGTATCGAAAACACGCCTCCCATAGTTATCGTCATGATGGCCGCTAGATCGGGGCCCACGGCTGCAACGGGGTAGGCGATATCGGCCTCAATGCGACGATACTCTCGCGCTCCGGCTTCCTGAGGAAATGAGGGTATTCCAACCGGCGAAAGATGACGGATATCCACCACACGAGCGGAGACGCGTGCCTTGAGTTCTGGCGTTTCACCCGCCAGTGGCACGAATGTGCCTGTCGACTGATCGTGCGCGATCTTGTACGCGAGCGCTTCGGGATCGCCAGCGCTTTCGATGAGGTAGGTCACAACGACCATGTCGGTCAGACAGGACATGCTCAAATACTCTCTGATCGCGAAATGAGGTCAGGAATCTGGCGAGACAGGAATACTGCTCGTCAGGTAATACGTTCGATGCTGGCGGCGATTTCCTCGGGCTCAAAAACGCGGCGCCAGGTGTCACGCATCAGCATGGGTTTTCCGAACTGGATCGCCTTGTTACAGGCGTCGGAGAACACGCCTGGAGTTTCCTCGAAAATGACGGAGCCAAGCACGTTTAAATGGCCCAGCAGGAAATCGCGCGCGGCGACCTTGTCGACACCTCGCGCCACCACCTCGTCCATCGCCTCCCGCATGACGACCAGCAAAGTTGCGGCCACGGTTTCCGAGAGACCAGGCTCAAGAAGTGCCATCTGCTCGACCGTAACGCGATGCGAACGCATCACGGGGGCCCAGATGACCTTTGCGATTTCTTCGCCCAGTGCGAATGCTTCTTCGGGACCCTGCATCAGGGCGCTGACGATGTGCTGCTTGGCGTGAATGCCACCGAAAAAATCCCGCTTGGCCTCCATGCTGGTCTCATCGTTAAAAATGGGCGGATGGCACGGATGCGTGACAAAATAGGTTAGATCGTCCCGCTGCGGGAGATGCCCGGCGAACGGTGCAGCGGCGTCCAGAGCGATCACCATCGTGCCGGGCGAGAGCCGATCGGCCAGTGACGCGGATACATGCCCGATCAAGGTGTCGGGTACAGCAAGAATCACGACATCCGCTTGGGTGAGAGCGTCATCCTCGGAGACGCATTCGATTCCCAGGGTCGTTTGGAGGCGTTCCCTCCCGGATGCTCCGGGTTCGACATGCGCCACTTGGAACGCCGAATGTTGTAGATTGGACGCCAGCCGGAAACCCATTTTTCCGCCAGCACCGAACAGTGCAATTTTTGTCATGCCACGTCTGCTTCACCAAAGTTGGGAACACTAGACTGGTATGATGATCATACAATGCGGGCAACTGGCAATTTAACATCTCTCGTATTTGTTACGAACAAACCATATCAGTGTTATCTTTGCGTTTTAAATTTTATCGGTTTGGCGGAAGCGCGCGGCGCCCCGCGTCATTCTTCCATCCTGCGGCTCAAGGCAGTAAGGCGAAAAAACTATCAGAGCTATTACCTGCTCCGTCTGGCAGGGAAACACCGTGGTCGACCGTCTGTTCTGACGGCACGCCAATGTAGACACCCGCGAACTGAGGGACGTAGGCCGGTCGTTAGGCTCAGGACTCATAGCCAGAAGATGACGGTTGCGGCGAGGCAGATGGCGGAGCAGAAGACATTCGGGCATCTGTCATAGCGTGTTGCAATACGCCGCCAGTCCTTGAGCCTTCCGAACATCATCTCGATGCGATTTCGGCGTTTGTATTTCCGCCTGTCGTATTTGACCGGTTTTCCGCGAGATTTCCGTCCTGGAATGCAGGGCTTTATCCCTTTCTCTTCCAGGGCGTCCCTGAACCAGTCGGCGTCATACCTGCGATCTCCCAGCATCCATTGTGCTGCAGGAAAACTGTCCAGCAAGGCAGCGGCACCGGCACCGGTACCGGTACCGGTATAATCGCTGATCTGCCCTGCAGTCATGAAAAAGCTCAGCGGTCGTCCGTTCTGATCCGTGATCGCATGCAGCTTCGTATTCATACCGCCTTTGGTGCGACCGATCAGGCGGCCCGGATCCCCTTTTTGAGCCGCAGGCTCGAAGCCGTGCGGTGCGCCTTGAGATACGTCGCATCAATCATAATCGTCTGAGGCCCGGTTTTCGCAGCAGACAGGCCATCCATCATCCGCATGAAAATGCCCATGTCGCCCCAACGCTTCCAGCGGTTGTAGAGCGTCTTGTGTGGACCGTATTCCCGGGGCGCATCACGCCAGCGCATCCCATTGCGGTTCACAAAAATGATGCCGCTCAGCACACGGCGGTCATCGACGCGAGGTTTGCCGTGGCTCTTGTATTAACTTCAAAGGTTCCTGGCAATTTAGGAGAAAATCACTGAATGCTGGCAATATGGAGAGTTATGAATGACTCTGCGCACGGATGTAGATTCTATAATAGTGAAAATGGACGTTTCTTTATAAAGGCTGCGCCTTTCCGGAACTCCCGGACAGGAACCGATTGTCGGGCACCTGTCTGACGTGACAGATGCCCGAAGTGGCTTATCCGATCCGGACAAGCTTGCGGTTGATGAATTCCTCGATGCCGAGGAAGGACAGTTCCCGTCCGAAGCCGGAATTCTTGATCCCACCGAAGGGGAGTTCCGGTGCGGCTGCGGTGGCCGTGTTGATGAAGACCATGCCGGTCTCGACCTGCTCGGCGACCTTTTCCGCACGCGCGATATCCCGTGAGAAAACCGCACCTCCAAGCCCGTAAGGCGAATCATTGGCCAGATCGATCGCGGCCTGCTCCGATGCGACCTTATGGACGACTGCCACCGGGCCGAAGATCTCCTGATAAAAGACTGGATTGTCCTTTGACACATCCGTCAGGATGGTCGGCTCCATGAAGAACCCCTTGCGGTCCATCCGCTTGCCGCCGGCCACAAGCGTCGCGCCGCCCTTGACCGCTTCCGCCGTCTGATCGAGCGCCAGTTCCATTGCCCGCAGACTGCTCATCGGACCATGGGTGGTGTCCCTGTCGAGCGGGTTCCCGATCCGGAAACGGGTGATGGCGGTTTTGAGCCCATCGAGGAAGGCATCGTAAACCTTCTCATGCACGATCATGCGCTTGGCCGCCGTGCAGACCTGCCCGTTATTGGCAAACCGTCCCCAGACAGCCCATTTCACGGCCAGCTCAAGATCGGCATCATCAAGCACGATGAACGCATCGCTGCCACCCAGTTCCATCGTGTCCTTCTTGAGCGCAGCACCCGCCTGGGCCGCCACGGCCTGGCCGGCGCGTTCACTTCCCGTCAGCGCAACCCCACGGACCCGATCATCTTTGATGAGCTCTGCGGACTGGTCATTATCCAGAAAAATATTGGCATAGGCCCCGACGGGCGCGCCTGCGTCGTGAAACAGTTTCTCAAACGCCAGGGCGCATTGCGGCACATTGGGCGCATGCTTGGCAATGACCACATTGCCCGCCATGAGATTGGGGCCCGCGACACGCGCCAGCTGGTAATACGGGAAATTCCATGGCTCGATACAGTAAATGATCCCGAGCGGCTGGTTGATGACTTTCGCCTGGCCGGTCTTCACCTTGAGAGGTGTGGGAGCAAGAAATTCTTCCGCGCCGTTTGCATAGAACGACAGGATATCAGCCGTGACGTCGATTTCCTCAAGCGCGTCGGGCAGGGCCTTGCCCATTTCCGTGGCGATCAGGCTGGCATGATGCTGCCGGTCCCGGCGCAGCAGATCAGCGGCTCTGGACACGATCTCCTTGCGTTGGGCAATGCTCCGAAGCTTCCAGTCCGTCTTCCAGACATGCTGGGCACGGTCCGTGATGTCCTTCATCTGCGCCGGCGTGTGCAGGTCAAAGCTGCGTTCGACGGTTTCCGTCGTTGGATTAAAAGTCTGATAGACGATCATGTCGGCTTTTCCTTTCCATGAAATAACTGGAACTGTAGCCAGGCGCTTCTTCACTAATACGTGTGGTCAGGGCAAAGAAAGCAGGTGATCAGGCCGGGTTTAAAATAGAAATACGCTATTGGTCCTGTCATTCAGGATTGTCCCGTTGACTTTGCCGCGCAAGAACGCACATAAACCGCCATTAGTGTCAGGAATGATACCATGCCGCGAACACGTCACACGACCCTCAACTGTAGTCCGGGCTGCACAGTCGAAGCCACGCTCGAACTGTTCGGCGGGAAGTGGAAAGCCCTGATCCTGTATCATCTGTTCGAAGAACCGGTGCTGCGTTTCGGAGAATTCCGCCACCGCCTGCCCAATGTCACGCAGCGCATGCTGACCAACCAGCTCCGTGAACTGGAAGCGGATGGTCTCGTCTCCCGGACTGTGTTCCCGGTCGTCCCCCCGCATGTCGAATACCGGCTGACGGATCTGGGAAAGACCCTGAAACCCGTTATCCAGGCCCTCAAGACATGGGGGGATCAGTATGCCCATTCCCCCGAAAGAGAAAAAAGACTGAAACAGGATCAGTCTGCGCAAATCACCGCATGAACCGGTAGATTTCTGCAGCACCTTTCGGATGTAGTTCCCAAATAATCGTACCCGGGACGATCAGGATGAATTTACTTCCTGACCAAGCCGGTGCGCCGTCATTCTGGATTCCGGTTTTCATTGCCTGAAGACAGGAGACACCCCATGCCTCTCATCCGCTTTGACCTGCTGGAAGGCCGTTCCGAAACGGAACTGGCCGCAATCCTCGATACGGCCTATCAGGCCGTCCTCGACGCGTTTCACGTGCCACCCCGTGACCGGTACCAGATTGTTTACGAACACAGGAAAAGCCGGGTGCGGATCGAGGATACGGGGCTGGGCATCCCCCGCACCGATGACGTCATGATCCTCTCGATTACGACGCGCCCGCGCAGCGGGGAGGAAAAGACCGCCTTCTTCCGCATCCTGACCGAAGCACTGTCCGAAAAATGCGGCATTGCCCCCAGCGACGTGATGGTGAATTACGTTGAGAATACGGATGCCGACTGGTCCTTCGGCAACGGGGAGGCCCAGTTCCTGAACGGAAAACTGGGCACTCCCAAAGCGTCCTGACCGGAACGCGCTGAGCCGTGATCCGGACGGAAGAACCCGTCCGGACCTACCGGATTCAGCCGGCTTTCTGCAGGGCTGGTCTCTCGCTGAGAGCCAGTTCGAGCGCCGTGGTAACAGCCCGGCTGGAGAAGCCTTCGTCCGCAAAGGCCTGACCGGCTTCGATCAGTCCGGACAGGTCCGGGCTGTTGTGCAGGGCCACAATCTGCGCGGCCAGAGCCGCCGCATCCCCCTGCACGAGGTCCTCAAGCGCACCCGGAAGGGCGAGCCCTTCGGCTGCGACCGGCGTCATGACGCAGGGCAGGCCGGAGGCGAGGCTTTCAATCACCTTGCCCTTGATGCCCGCCCCGAAACGCAGCGGAGCGACGCTCAGGCGATGGGCCGCCAGAACCGCTCCGAGATCCTGCGCATGTCCGCGAACCCGGATGCGTTCATCCGCGAGCGCATGGAGGCTCTCGGGCATGTCCGCTCCGACCAGCGTGCAGCAGATGGTCGGATCAGCCGCCCAGACGGCCGGCATGATCTCGTCCACCAGCCAGCGTGCCGCATCGGCGTTGGGCGCATGGGCATAATTGCCAACGAACACCACGCCATCGCGACGGACAGAAGAACCGTTCTGCGCAGGAATGGCCCAAGGCACGACATGCACATTCGCCTGCGGCAGATCCTTGCGAAGCCGGGCTGCCTCGGCTTCGGAATGCGTCAGGACAGCATCGGCCTGAAGGGCCGCCCTGTATTCGGCAACACGGATCTGATTGGCCTGCGCCATCAGTTCGGGCCGTCCCTGAACGGCGGCCTGACGGGCAAGACGCAAGAAGTGCAGATCCGCGACGCTGTACAGCACGCGGGCCCTGCGCTGGTTGCGGCGCACCAGCGCCATGTAGCGCGTCGCGATGTCCTCGCGATGCAGATATACGACGTCGAAGCTGTTGGCCTGACGCCGCAGCACGTCTTCCACCGACGCAAAGAACGGCTGCCCGAGGACGGTGACGCCGGGCAGTCCGTCCAGTGGGAACGTCCGGTCCATCTGGTCGGCAGCGACGAAGCAGACGTCGTAGCCGAGTGCTTCAAGAGCCGTCATGTGCGACAGGATGGCCTGTGATCCGGCATCGCGTTTCGCGTCCGGATGCTGCCCGTCGATAACCAGCGCCCGTTTGCGCGTCACGTTGTCTTTCGTAGACAGGCCACGGCGACGCAGGGCCGCATCGAACGTGGCCGTCGCCATGCCGCTCGCGGCATCCGAGCGCGCCTGACGGAGCTTTTCCACCTGTGCCAGCAGGAAGGACAGGACCTGATCGCCGTCCTGATCCTCCGCAGCAGCAGCCACGGCGCGCGCAACACTGCGGGTCATGTCGGCGTCGAAAGCGTTCGCCGGTTCGATAACCTGGGGCTCGCCAAGAAGCGCACCGTCAGAAGTGCGCCGGATCTCCAGAATATGGCGGGTCATCGGCGACAGGCCACCAGGCAGCAGAACGTCGAAACCACACAGCACCGGCCGGCCGGTGCGCGCCACGTCCGGACGACGCCCGTTGGCGACAACCGAAGCGAGAACGGCACCGTTATCAACGATCTGCAGCGTCACGGCCTCATCGGGCGTGGCCGGGTTGCAGACCCAGCCTGCGATACGGTTGCGCGTTGCAATATCGATGCAGCCGTCCAGCGGTGCGGCCGGGACGGTTGCGACAATGGTCTGGCGCGCCTGCTGTGCGGCCTGATCCATCATCCAGGGGCAATGGCCGAGCAGGGCATGATCATCGGCCCGGCGGATTTCCAGAACGTGACGTTCCACAGCGGACAGGCCACCCGGAATGTCGAAATGAAAACCGCAGGCACTGCCGACATCGTCCCGCATGCGATCAGCCAGAACTTCGCCCAGAACCACACCGTTATCGACGATCTGCAGCCGCACGGGCCGCTCACTGCCGGGCACGCGGGCCCAGCCCCTGACATGGCTGTGGGTGGCGACGTCCAGATACCCTTCAAGCGGCGCCAGTGCCGCGGTTTTCCGGGCAGCAGGGTTCAGGCGGCGGCGGATGGCCTCAAGCTGCGCGCCTTCCTCGACGCGCGGCGCACAGTAGCGGGCCGCCACCGTACCCGCATCCGGATAGAGGACGTCATATTCGCCGGCATTGTGGAACATGCCGCGCGAATGATCGTCCACAAAGGTTTCGGACTGCGTGCCGTTGGCGATGATGATGTCGTGCTGTTCCAGTTCGACATGGAAATAGGCCACTTCATCCATGCGCTCGGCCTGCACGACGGTGCTGCCATTGACCAGCAGAACAGCCGGAACCAGAACACCATCCAGATACATCGCATGCAGCGGCGAAACCGACAGATCCTGATGCGGCAGACCATGCCCGAGCGATCCGCGACGGAACACGACCGGCAGGATATCGCGGTTGCCATTGGCGAACGTGCCGGAATAGCTGCGGCGGCCAATCCAGCGGATCGGGCGCAGACCATTGGTGGCTGTCTGGACCAGATCGCCGATCTGCAGCGTCTCGACAGGCACTTCGCCACGATCTGTGAGGATCAGCGTCCCCCGGCAATAGCAGGGCGTGCCTTCCGCCAGCAGCATCGTACCACCGGACCCATCGGCGGCCAGGCTGAAGAAATCGGCGTCATACGAACCATCGAGGCTGATCGTATACGTGCTGCTTCCGCTCGTGACGGTGAGTGTTGACGCATCCGTCAGGGTCGCGGTGGCATCGCTGGACCAGGCCATCTCCGGCAGGTCGATCTTTGCTCCGCTGGCAAGAGTGATGCCGCTGGCAGTGCTGCCCGCATACAGGGCAAGGCGGCTGCCATCCCCGACCGTGATCCCGGAGGCCGTGCTGCCGCTGTGAACGGCGGCAGTCTGCCCGGAAGCCAGGCTGACATTCGACAGGGCCGCACCGTTCGTTGCGCTGTAATCCGTCATTTCCAGCAGGGTAACGGACGGATCATGATCGGACTCGCCCGTCAGCGACCCCGTGTTGACGTGGATCGTCTCGAACTTCCCGGCGCTGGCAAAAGCCGAACTGCCGATCGTGTGATCCAGCGATTCCGCATTGCCCTCAAAGATATAGGTGTAGCGGTTGGACGGATCTTCCGTGGTGCTCATGTCCGTCAGGCCGGCATTGGCATAGACCTGCTGGGCATCGCTCCATTCGGTGTCGTTGAAATCCCCGAGGATACCCACCTTGGCGGTCGGGTCACTGGTCAGCAGTCCGTTGACGTAGTTCGTGATGTACTGCGCCTGGGCGATGCGGTTGTTGACCGTCCCCGTCGTGCCGCCATGGTTCACGGGCGGCTGGGTCGAACCATAAAGCTCGCTGCTGCCGGCCTGCGAGGACAGATGTACGTTGACGAGCGTGACCGACTGGCCATTGAACTCGAACGTGCCGACCAGCGGCAGACGGGTATTCTTGAAAGTGCCGCTGGCCAGTTCCTCGTCACCGATGGTCGTGACGGGCGCGGCAAGGGTGACGCGCTCTGGATTGTACAGAAAGACGCTGCGGATATTGCCGCCCGAAACGCCGCCCGAGGCATTGTTGGTCGGGTCCACCTCGGCCCAGGAATAGGTCGGACCGCCCGCATCCGCGATGGCCTTGACGATGGCCGCCAGGTTCTGTTCCGCGCTGACCGTCCCGTCATTGGTCGTGCCGCTGTCGTCCTGGATTTCCTGAAGCGCCAGCACGTCCGGGCTGTCGAGATTGTTGACGATGATCTGCGCGACCTGCTTCAGACGGTCGGCATTCGCAGGGTCCAGCGCGTTGAAGTTCTCGATGTTGTAGTCGCTGACCAGCAGGTTCTGGTCGTCCTTGTGCAGGGACGTGACCGGCGCCGGCGTGTCGGTATGCACAACCGTGACCTGCGTGGTCGGGACCAGCTCATAGACGCCATTATAATAGGTCAGCACACCCGTGATGTCGCCGAGCTTGTCCCCGACTTCCGCGCTGATGGCAGACCCCGGCGTGACGCCGCTGTCGTAATAAAGCTCGATCCGCTGCGTATTGACGCTGTCGGCCGTTTCCTGAAGCGCGCCAGTGGGCGTCAGCAGTCCATCACCACCATCGGGCACGACCCAGGTCGCGTTCGAGGCTGTGGCGCCAACAGCCACGGCATCATGGATCGTGATGACCTGACCAATCAGGTTGCGGTAGAAATCGAGCGCATTAGTGTCGGGGCTGAGGGAGGCCGTGCTCTTGTTCAGGTCGATCGCCTGCGTCAGATCGCCCAGATAGGACGCCGCCGGAACCGTCAGACCGCCCTGGCCAACAACCGTCGGCGTCACGTTCACATAGGCCGCGCCGGTATCGGTATAGGAGACGAGGTTGATTTCCGGCAGGGTGAGGGACTTGCTCCATGACGTGCCGGAATAGTTCGTGACCGTTCCCGTGACGGACACGGTCTCGCCCACCGTCGGCAGCGTCGCCGTCTTGCCCGCATAGATGAAGATGCCCGCACTGCCGACCGTGTTCTTGTCGGCATTCGTCTGCTGGATCCAGAAACCGATGCTGCCATTCGTGTCCACAGCCGTCACAACGCCCGTGGTCATGACGGAGGTGTTGGCATACGGGCTGTAATAGCCGGTGCCATTGATCTGCTGGATCGTCAGGTCCTGCGGCGTCGTCGTATCACTGCCCGATCCGGACCCGCTTCCCCCCGTGTCACTTCCTCCCGTGTCGCTGCCGCCAGAACCGCTGCCACCCGTATCCGAACCGCCCGATCCACCGGTGCTGCCCCCCGAAGAGGTACCGTCATTCGCCGCACCGGGCGTGACCAGAACCTTGCCTGCCGCGGCAACGGTGCCATAGCCGTCGATCCCGGCGAGGGACGGATCATCCGCAACCCAGTCCGAGGTGCTGTCCGTATCCGTCCCGTCGGGGATGCGCGAGGCGCCGTTGATGATCGAACCCGTCAGGACAGGCGCGCCGGCATAGGTCGGATCGCCCTTGCCGCCATCGGACACGGCAATCGTGTCTCCGATTTCGGACCAGGGGGTGGATGTGAACGTCCCCGCATTGGCCGTATCGAGGTCATCGCCGACCTTGCCGGTGAAATCCTTGACGAGAAGAACAGTCTGCGTGCCGTTCTGCAGCGTGTTCGTCTGGAAAGGCGTGACCCAGTAACCGTCGCTGTTCGTAACGCCCAGTGTAAAGACATTGTCGATCTTGCCCGCCGCAGTGCCGTCACCATCGACGACAATCAGGGACCAGGCGCTGTAATCCGTGCTGGCATCGCCCTTTACTTCAATAAATTCGTCAGGATCACCGGCTACACTTGGGTTGAACATGAACTCATTTATGAGAAGCTTTGACGCCATTGCATATCATCCTGACGAAAGGGGTTTTCCGTAAGTGTTACTAAACGGTAAACGCCTATTCGGAGGAATGTGAAGTAAAGAGTCAATATGTTTCATTTAAAATACGAAATGAATCACATAACCTTCATTATGTGACTTTGTATTTCAAATATATGATCCTGTGTGTCACGTTCCGGCATGGTTTCTGACGTCGGGACATCTGTTGCCGTAAATCTGTGTCATTGTTCGTTGCTGTGCCAACGGTTCATGTCGGTTATGACAGACGCCCCGTATCAGCCCCGGTCCGGGAAGGAGCAGCGTGTGACACAGCGGATTTTTGTCGTGATGATTCTGGCGGGTCTGGCGGGATGTTCCCATCCGCGCCCGCAACCGGCCGACAGCCGCTCGGCGCTGCTGCGCCCCCTCGCGACCAGCGGTTCGGACAACCAGAAAGACACCACCAGGTCGGACCACAAGATCCATGGCGCCGTCAGCGTCGGAACAGGTTTCGGCGGCGGGGGAAATTACGGCCTTGGCCCCCAGTCCGGCTTGCAGTCCGGTCTGGGGAGCATGACGGGCACCGGTACGGGCGGGATGGGGCTGACGCCGGAGAGCTGGTAAAGCCCCCGGCGTTGCGTGCCCTCAGTTCAGAGGGGCGATCTTCACAACGATATACGGCATGACTTCCAAGTCCTTGCCGCCATGGAAAACCGGCAGCCGCGCCCACTGCCCGATCGTGCCGTACAGCGCGCCATTGGCGTAGGTCAGGCCATCAGGCTCCGTCATGCGCGGATCATGGGCCACGACGGACATTTCTCCATCCGGCTTGCGGCGCAGGATGGCATGACGCTCGTCATCCGTGATGTAGAGCGACCCGTCCGGCCCGGTCGCCATGCCATCGCCCATACCGGTTTCGCCCTCATCCTTCACGGCCCGCTCCAGCGTCGCTTCGCTGGCTTTGGGATCGGACAGCACGGCCGTCGGTGCGGAATAAAGGCGGCGGCTGGTCTGCGGCTGCCAGTAGAGCGTCTGCTGGTCCGGGCTGATGGCAATGCCGTTCACACCACCCTGCGGCACCACGGCATGGTTCGGGTCATAACGCCCCGCAACACCGTCCATCACGGCAACAAAACCCTGCACCGGCATGACGGAAACCGTATCGGCCAGAATACGCCGCTGATGCCCCGTCGCCAGATCAACGACGATCAGCGCCGGATGCACATCGGTGGACGTATCTGTAATGAAGGCCGTTCCAGCGGCGCCATGCGTCAGATCGATGCGCACGTCATTGACGTGGCTGTCCGGCAGCAGGGCCGGCGCTCCCAGCGGAATGACCTGCGCGATCTTCCCGCTTGCCGGATCGATCCGGAAGAGCTTCTGCGCGCCCGCAACAGTCCCCGTTCCCGCGACCATACCTTCATCCAGAACCCAGAGCTGCCCCTTCGCATCAACCGTCATGCCAAGCGGGGAGACAAACTGCTCCTGCGCGGCCGCATCGGGGAAGGGCGTCAGCCTGCCATTGGCATAGAGCGCCAGACGCGGCCCGGAATGTTCATGCGCACTGCGCGGAAAGCCAAGCACCAGCCGCCCGTCGGGCAGGACCGCAATGCCGGACGGCTGGGCGTTGGAAAACCGCCCGATGATCTGCACATTGCCCGAAGGGAGCGTGCCCTTGTCCACCGTCTGTGCGGCGAGGGCAGGGGACGCAGCGGACAGCGCGGCGAGACCGGCGCTGAAAGTGAGGGCCAGAAGTGTCTGACGGGGCATGGGTGAAATCTCCTTTGCCGCACAGGACCAGAGCGGCTGCATGATGACAACTCACGCAAACGCGAGCACAGAGGTCAGGTTCGCAGCAGGCGCTCACGCAGGGCGGGATCATGGGCATACAGGAACAGCCCGTGGATGCCGCGTGTGAGGATGACATTCAGCGCATTGAGAATGACGCGCTTCTTCGCCTCTTCCGGCGTCGCAATCCCGTCGCGCCCCTGAAACGCCGCGCTGTCCTCGTAACGCTCCGGCCGCACCCCGATCCGGTCATTCTTCGCGTCATAGAACAGCGACGGCCCGAGAATGACGCCCGCATAATTCAGATCGAAGCCCTGGATCGTATAGACGGACCCCACCTCGTCGATCGTATCCGGCCGCTCGGCCCAGGGCAGTTTCTCGCTCGGCAGGGAACGGTCCCAGCGCAGGCGGAAATCGCCTTCGGTGATGAAATGATCCTCACCGTTGAGCGTGTAGGGGTAGTCATAGGTCGAAAGCAGGCGGCACAGGCCGTATTTCGCATTGCACGCACACAGATCCGCATAGAGCTTCGCGCAGTCATCATAGATGCGAAGATCAAAAGAAGGATCTTCCGGCCGCGGCAGGATCTCCCCCTGGCCCAGCGCATCAATCCACGAACATGTCGCCGGACTGGCCGAAACGCGGAACTGCGTGTCGAGATGGAACGTCTCCGAAGGGCGCCCCTTGCGGAAACTCTCCAGCAGATCGGTGGACCAGTGGCTCTTGAACTTCAGGACCTGCAACGGATCGAACACCACCACCACGATCCGCGCCCAGCGCAGGATTTCTTCCAGATGGTTCTGTTGTGCGAAATGGTTGTAACGGTCCGGCCGCGTCAGCAGCAGATGCGCCTCGTCCACCAGAACGATATCCGCGCGCTTCCCGGTTTTGGCGGATTTGTTGATGAAGGTCGTCGGGCGTTCGTAATCGCTCTTGCGCAGGTTGGGCATGGTGGCCGCGATATTGCGATAGAGCTTGAGCATCTCCGGATGGTTGACGATCACCATATTCCGCAGACCGCGCAGCGGATCATCCGCCGCGCCACTTCGCGCCCGGGTCTGGAGCGTATTGAAGATCGCGTTCAGGACAACGCTCTTCCCCGTGCCCGCCGCACCCTCGATGACGAAAAGCGCGCTGTCATCCGCCTGATGCCGCTCGCAGAACGACACCACCCGATGCAGCAGCTCTGTCTGCGGCCCGGACAGCGCAAGCTCGGGGGAGAGCTTGTGCGTCGCGGCATTGTCCAGCGCCATGGGGGAAGCGGTCACGCGGCTCAGTCCGCGGCGATATCAGCCACTTTGGCATCCGTGGCGCGCTGGGCATCTGCCGGCGTGATCCGCACCACAAAACCCTGACCGCCCGCATTGATATAGACATGTTCACGCGGCATGGCAGCCTGCGAGATCACCACGGGGATCGGCGTTTTCGAACCGAACGGGCTGGTCCCGCCGGACTGGAACCCCGTCAGTTCCTGCGCCTTCTCGGGGTTCATCATCCGCGCATTGCGTCCATCGAACAGCGCCGCCACCTTCTTCAGGTTCATTCGCTGATGGGCCGGGGCCACCACGCAGACCGGCTGCTTCTTGTCCACTTCGACCACCAGCGTCTTGAGCACGTCTTCGGGGGCTACGCCGATGGCCTCGGCCGCCTGCATCCCGATCAGCCCGCCATTGGGGGCGTATTCGTAATCATGGACGCTGAAGGGAATATTTTTCGCTGCCAGAAAGGCCGTTGCAGCTGTTTCGCGGGTCATGTGAGCGCTCCGTTGCCAGAAACAGGTCTCCACAGGCCGGGCGGCTGAAACCGGTCAGGATCAGTCCCGGCAGGACCTGCAATATTCTGACATCTATATGGAGGCCTGGAACCGGATTGGCAACACGACGCTTTACTCAGGGAGCATCCCCGCCCCGGGGCCTGTTTCAGGGGCGGAGAGATGTATCGTTATTCATGGGACGGCTGCCATTTTTTCTGTTATGGTTTAGCGGTAAAGATATTCCGGAGAAGTCGGGATCCGGGAGAATCGGCATGAGTGCCCGGCCAGTTGAAACCCTGTCGTGAGGTTAACCGTGGATCAGAAGACCGTCTGGATCGGGACGAACTGGAAAATGAACAAGGGCCCCGCCGAAGCTGTTGCGGCGGCCCGGGCCCTTGCGGCCTTTCGTCCCCCCGAGGGCGTTCGGACCTTCGTGAATCCGCCGTTCACGTCCCTGAAAGACGTGAGCGCGGTCCTTCAGGGCAGCCCTATGATCGTGGGCGCGCAGAACATGTTCTGGGAAGACAGCGGCGCCTGGACCGGGGAAATTTCCGCGCCGATGATCGCCGAATGCGGCGCGTCCATGGTGGTGATCGGCCATTCGGAACGCCGGCAGCATTTCGGAGAGACGGACTGGACGGTGAACCTCAAGGTCCGCGCGGCGCTGAAACACGGTCTGCAGCCGCTGGTCTGCATCGGCGATACGCTGGACGAGTTCGAGTTCGGGGTCTCGCAGGAAACGCTGGCCCGGCAGGCGAAAATCGCACTGCACGGGCTGTCGCAGGAGGATTTCGCCCGGGTTCTGATCGCCTATGAGCCGGTCTGGGCCATTGGTGCGGCAGGCCGCCCGGCAGAAGCCCCGTTCGTGTCGCAGATCCATACGAAACTGCGCGCCGTGATGCAGGACATCACCGGCCCCGACAGCACCGTGCGGATCCCGCTGCTCTATGGCGGCAGCGTGTCGCAGGCCAATATCCGCGACTATGTCGCGCTGCCGGACGTGGACGGAGTGCTGATCGGCCGCGCAGGCTGGGAGCCTGCGGATTTCATGAAACTGATCGACAGCGTCAGCACGCTGGTCTCTGCCAGGGTGGATGCCTGATGAATGCCGTGCTCGTGGAAGGGCAGGTTCTGTCTGGCCGCCGGCGCGGGATCCTTGACTATGTCACGGAGCGGGGCGTGGTGCCGGTCGGGGACCTGCTGGAGCGGTTTTCGCTAAGCCGGGCCTCGATCAACCGGGACCTTCTGGCCCTGTCCGCCCAGGGACTGCTCCGCCGGATCGGGCCGGACATCACGGCCCTGCCGAGCGCAAGTTCATCGGGGAGCGTGGTGTACCGCGCGCGGCAGGCCGTTGCGCAGAAACAGGCCATCGCCGCGCTCGCAGCCTCCCTGATCAGCCCGGGCGATACGGTGGCGCTCGATGATTCCACAACGGTGCGGGCGATGGCAGACAGCCTTTCCGCCATCGCGCCGCTGACGGTCGTGACCAACAGCCTGGGGCTCGGCACGCGTCTGGGAGCCTGCGAGACGCTCGGCCTGATCGGCCTGGGCGGACGGTACAGCCCGACATTCGAAGCCTTCGTGGGGATGGTCTGCGAACAGAGCGTGATGTCCATGCGCATCGACCTGGCCTTCGTCTCCGCTGCCGCCATCCACGGCCTGACGGCCTATCATCAGGTCGAGGAAGTCATCCGCGCCAAGCAGGCCCTGATGGCAGTGGCGGACTCCCGCGTGCTTCTGGTGGACAGCGGAAAGTTCGGCAACTCGGCCATGAGCCGGCTGGCGTCACTTTCCGAGTTCGACGTGGTCATCACCGATGACGGCATCGATCCCGCTTACGCCGCAATGCTGCGCGATGCCGGTGTAACGCTGAAGATCGCAGCCGTATCCCCGCCTGTGGAGAACGCCCTCACTGCGGGGTGAGCGTCTCCTCACGCGTCATGACCGGGGCCGCGGGCCAGAATGTGACCGAGACTTCCGCCTGCAGGGCCGCAAGCTGGTCCTGGATATAGGTCATGTATTCATGCAGCCCGCGGGAAATGATGTCCTCGGCCGTCTGGTCCTCAAGCGTTGCGCGCAGATTGATGATGCGCTCCTGAAGCGGGCTGCACTGGTGACGCAGGTTATAATGTGTGGACAGCGCGTTGAGCGTGTTGTCCACCTGCCGCAGATTGAGCATCAGGGAGCGCGGAAAACCTTCGTTCTTGAGCAGAAAACCCACCACATTGGCCGGCGTCGTCGTAACGGGCTGCAGACGCCGGAACGCGTGATACGCAGCCGCCGAGCGCAGGACAGAGCCCCACTGCGTGATATCCATCTGCGACCCCGAGGTTTCACCGCCGGGCAGAAGCGTATGGTAGCGGATGTCGATCAGACGGGTGATCTGGTCGGACCGTTCGAGATATTTCCCCAGCAGATAGAACAGCCAGGCCTGATCGCGGTACAGCGTGCCTTCCGTGACGCCAAAATGCGTCTGGCAGTCCTGTTTGAGGCGGTTGCACAGCCCGGACAACCCGTTGCGCCGGATATCGGGGGTGGAGAGCTCCATCATGCTCCGGGTGAAAACATTGAGCTGCATCCACATCTCGGTGGAAATCAGCGGCCTCGCCGAGCGTGCATTCTCGCGGACCATGTGCGCCATGGCGCGGATGGAGGTCGGGTTCGCACTTTCCGTGATGTAGAAGGCGAGGATGTTCTCTTCCGTCGCGGGAAGGGGATAGATCGCGGCGTAGCGCTCCTCGTCCGAATTGATCTGAAGGATCGAATCCCAGCCAGGGCTGCCATCGGGATTGCGGACGAAGGCTTCCGTGACTTCCAGAAGACGCGCGAGATTCTCGATCCGCTCCATATAGCGGGCAAGCCACATCATGCTTTCGCCATAGCGCGACAGCAGCATGTTCAGATTGGCGAGCATGGCGGGAAAACGTGTGCCGGTCTGTGTCATCGGGCCATCACCCATGTATCTTTCGAGCCGCCGCCCTGAGAGGAATTGACGACCAGCGAGCCCTTGCGCAGGGCCACGCGGGACAGTCCGCCGGGGAGAACCCATGTGTTGTGTCCGGTCAGGGCGAACGGCCGGAGATCCACATGCCGCGCCTCGACACCGCTGGGGCACAGCGTCGGGGAGACGGAAAGATCGATGACGGGCTGGCTGATATAGTTGGACGGGTCCTCAAGCAGCTTGGCGCGGAACTCGTCCAGTTCGGTCTGCGTGGCCTGCGAGCCGATCAGCAGACCATAACCGCCGGACTCGCCAACCGGCTTGATGACCAGCTTGTCCATATTGGCCAGAGTGTAAGCGAGACCTTCCTCTTCGGCGCAGATATTGGTCTGCACGCTGTCGAGAATGGGATCTTCCCCCAGATAGTAACGGATAAGACGCGGCATATAGGCATAAACGGCCTTGTCGTCCGCCACACCCGTTCCCAGCGCATTGGCCAGCGTGACATTCCCGCGCCGATAGGCTTCCACAAGCCCCGGCACGCCGAGCATGCTGTCGGGGTTGAAGGCCAGCGGGTCCAGAAACTCGTCGTTCAGGCGCCGGTAGATCGAATGGACCGGGCGAAGTCCTGCCACGGTCCGCATATAGACGCGATGGTTCTCAACGATCAGATCCCGCCCTTCAACAAGCGGCACTCCCATCTCGCGCGCCAGAAAAACATGCTCGAAATAGGCGGAATTATAGATACCCGGCGAGAACAGCACGACCTGCGGATCACTCACGCCCTCGGGTGCAACCTCGCACAGCGTCTGGTGCAGCCTCAGCCCATATTCTTCGACCGATCGCAGAGGCATGCCCGACGCCAGATCCGGCATCAGCCGCAGCATCATGTGCCGGTTCTCGATGACATAAGACACACCCGACGGCGTGCGGGCATTGTCTTCGAGCACCATGAAACGCCCGCTGCGGTCGCGGATCAGATCGGTCCCGTTGATATGGACATAGACGTCGCCAGGCACGCGCACGCCGACCATGGCTTCGCAGTAATTCGGATTGTTGAGCACCAGATCGGCGGGGATGATGCCATCCCGCAGGACATGGCGCTCATGATAGATGTCCCGCAGGAACAGATTGAGCGCTTTGACGCGCTGCTGCACGCCACGGTCGATATGGTCCCATTCCGCAGCCGTAAGGACACGCGGGATCATGTCGAACGGCAGGATGCGGTCGATCGCTTCGCGGTCGGAATAGACCGTGAAAGTAATGCCCAGACGATAGAGCTGCGCTTCCGCCGTGTTGGTGCGGTGGCGCAGTTCGGCAAGATCGAACCCCGCGAGACGGTCACGAACGGTCTGAAGGCTCGGGGGGAGCGCATCCGTCCGGTTCATGAGTTCGCAGAAGAAATCCGGCGTGTCATAGGCAGCGAACATCCCGGCCGCACTTTTGGGAGCAGCACTGGCCGGAGAAGCGCTGGCAGAAGCGGGACTGGGAGACTGCAAAACCGGCCTGTTCATTCTCTGCCTCACAACCCTGTTCATCGCCGGCCCTGTGCCGATGGAAAACCCGATCAGCCGTGCCGGTTCATTACGATATTTTATTAACGGAGCAAGATTCCAGCGCTTTGCCAAGCGTGAAATTTTCCATTTGGACGGATCGGGAAAAGTCCGGCGGAAATTGTTGCGGTTCCCGGGAAGACTGATAGGGTAATGTTTCGACTGCTGTCAGACCCAATGGTTGCCGGAACGGGATGGCCCGAAAATCACGTGTCTGAATACGAGTATCTGAAACCGTTTCCACAGGGCCTCCTGAGCATGAATTCCCGCGTCATACTGCGCCACCAGACCCGATATCAGTATGACCGGCCCGTCTTCCTGGGACGTCAGACCGTGCGCCTGTGCCCCGCACCGCGGGTGCGCTCCGCGATCCGCGATTACGCGCTCGAGGTTTCCCCGGAGAACGCGGAGGTGACCTGGCGGCAGGACGCCTATGGCAACCGGGTGGCGGAAGTGCGGGTCCCGGAGCGTGTGACGGGTTTCGATGTTTCGGTCCGCATGGATGTGGATCTGGGCGCCCGGCCGGCCCTGTCCGCGCTTGCGGAAGCGCCGGTCTGTACCGCCTATCGCGATGTGGACGCGGCCGGCGCGCAGGTGTCGCGCTTCGTCGAATCCTGGCGGATGGCGGGAGAGGAAAAGACCTCGGAAGCAGTGGCGGATCTCAACCGCGCCGTGGCGGAGCACCTGACCTATCAGCGCCGGCTTGAGCCGGGAGTCTGGACGCCTGAAGAGACGCTGCAGCGGCAAAGCGGATCGTGCCGGGACAGTGCGTGGCTGCTGGTGACAGTCCTGCGCCATCTGGGGTTTTCGGCGCGCTTCGTGTCCGGCTATCTGATCCAGTCGGACGTCACCGACGGCCTGAACTGCGATCTGCATGCCTGGGCCGAAGCCTGGATCCCCGGAGACGGCTGGGTCGGCTTTGATACGACCTCGGGGCTGGTGGTGGCGCAGCATCACATTCCGCTGGCGGTGGCTGGCCGACCCGAGGAAGCCGCGCCCATTTCCGGAATGCTGGACCGCTGTCGCGCCACGTTCGACGTGACGATGCGCGCGGAGCCCCTTCTGTCCGGGCACGAGGCCCCGGAACTGGCCCCGGAACTGGCCATGATCGGGCAACCCGGTGTAATGCGATCCCATGAAGCTCTTTGAGTGCCAGTCCTGCGGCCAGATCCTCTTTTTTGAAAATACGGTCTGCGAGCATTGCCGCCGTGCCGTCGGATATCTGCCCGAGCAGTCGCTGCTGACGGCGCTGGACCCGGCCGGGGACCGGCTGTGGCATCCGCTGGAGCCATCGGTGAAACACGAACAGGTTCTGTACTGTTCCAATCATGACGATGACGTCTGCAACTGGCTGACGACCCCGGATGCGACAGGGGGCAGGTCGTTCTGTCTGGCCTGCCGGTTCAACCGGACGATCCCGAACCTCGACATCCCCGGAAATCTTGAGCGCTGGCGGAAGATCGAGGTCGCCAAGCACCGCCTGTTCTACACGCTGCTGCGGCTGAAGCTGCCGCTGAAGGACCGGCGTCAGGACCCCGAAAACGGGCTGGTGTTCGATTTCCTCGACGACGCGCCGGACGGCTCATCCTCCGTCATGACCGGACATGCCAACGGCATGATCACCATCGCCATGCGCGAAGCCGATGATGCATCGCGTGAGCGGATGCGCGTCGAGATGGGGGAATATTACCGCACCCTTCTGGGGCATTTCCGGCACGAAATCGGGCATTATTACTGGAATGTGCTGGTGCGCGACGCCGGGCGGCTCGATGAGTGCCGGGCTGTGTTCGGCGATGACCGCGCGGATTACCAGAAGGCGCTCCAGATCTATTACGACAGCCCCACACCGCCCGACTGGCAGGACAGCCATGTCAGCGTCTACGCCACGTCCCACCCCTGGGAGGACTTTGCCGAGACCTGGGCGCATTACCTGCATATCGTCTCCACGCTGGAGACGGCCTGTGCCTTCGGCGTGAGCGTGGATCCGCGGGTGCCGGGGATCGGCCATGCCTCGGGCCGCACACTGGGTGACCCGTACACGCAAGCCTCCTTCGAAGACATCATGCAGGCCTGGCTGCCGCTGACCTATGCGGTGAACAGTCTGAACCGCTCCATGGGGCTGGCGGATTTCTACCCGTTCGTGCTGACGGCCGGGATCATGCACAAGCTGGCCTTCATCCACCGCCTGATCCGCGAGAGCCAGCCCGCTCAGCGGGACTAAACGACCCGGTGTCCTGCACTTCGCATTTTTAGCGATGACGCTGCGGTCTGCCGTTTTTTCTCTGTTTCTCATGGCCGCAGTCCTTCATCGGGCTACAAGCTCTCGAACTCACCCTTTGCAGTCTCCTGGACTGCCTATGACGAGCTGAAGTTCTCAATTCCCCCGAGATAAGCGGCCCCCAAGCGATCGGCTATCAGCACACCGGCACGCGCAATTACAGCTACCGGGAGACGTCAAAAGTCCCGGCTCCAACCTGACGAACAAACGCTACATTTCCACGATGGGTCAGAACGGCAATCCGGCGGATATCGCCTCGGGCGCGCTGACGGATCAGTCCATGCAGATCGGCGCACCCCGGATGTTCTTCGGCAGCGTACGGGCGGACTTCTAGGACAAAAAGCCCGTGGCGTAGGCCGCGGGCTTTTTTTTTGCTGTCAGGCGGGTTGCTCAGGCGCGGATGGTGCTCAGTCCAGCCGCACGGAAGGCCGGACGAAGGTCTCGACCCAGTCGGAGTAAAAGGACATCAGCCCCCGGTAATAGCCGAACAGTTCGATCTGGTGCTGGCGATAGAGCATGAGATGGGCCATCCGCGCCGAGAAGCCGTGCGAAATGCCTCCTCCCCAGACCGTACCGCCGGGAAGAGCCGCCCAGCCATTGTATTTTCCCAGAGCCACGATCGCGCCCTTGTTGTGGAAAATACAGCCCGGGACTTTCTGGCCATGCTCGATCCAGGCCGGCAGATGGCGCGCCAGATGCCGGGCCTGCTGCCGGGCAACCTGCGCCGTGGCGGGCAGGGGATCGTCCTGGATGAAGGAGCAGTCTCCCATGGCGAAAATCCGCTCGTCATCAATGGAGGACAGGTTCGGATTGACGAGGATCTGACCGGTTTTGTTGATCGTCAGGCCACCATAGGCAGTCGTGACCTCAGGGGCTCGGACGCCAGCCGCCCAGACGCGCAGCTTGGCCGAAACATAGGATCCGTCCTTGAGCGTGAAACCATGCTCATCGGCCGCCGCGACGCGCGCATTGGTGCGGACGGTAACGCCGATATGTTCGAGTTCCTGCTGTGCCGCGGCGGAGACGGATTCCGGAAAAGCGGGCAGGATGCGCGCGCCGGACTGCAGGAGCGTGACATGGAGCTTGGGCGGGGCCTTGCCGAAAGCATGCAGGTTGTATGGCCCCACGATTTCCAGCGCCTTGTGAAGCTCGGCGGCGAGCTGCACACCGGTGGCCCCGCCGCCGACGATCGCGATGTCCAGTTCGGAATTGTTGGCGAAGGCGCGGAGCAGCTCCATCCGGAACTTCTCGTTGAACGCATTGGCGTCCACGAGATTGTCGATGGACATGCAGTGTTCCTTGACGCCGGGCGTGCCGAAATCATTGGCGGTACTGCCGATCGCGATGACGATCGTGTCGTATTTCATGCGCCGGCTTTCCAGAATGACGGTGCCGTCGGCTTCCAGAAGCGGGCTGAGAACGACCTCGCGGTTCTCGCGGTCAATGGAGGCAACCTCGCCGGGCCAGAACTCGAAATGGTGCCCGCTGGCCTGGGAGATGAAGTTCACCTTGTCGTTTTCGTTGCTGACCGTGCCGGAGGCAAAGCAGTGCAGCATCGGTTTCCAGACATGGGAAAAGCTCTTGTCGATCAGCGTGATGCGCGCCTTTCCGGATTTTCCCATTGACTTGCCGAGGCGGGTTGCAAGGGAAAGACCGGCAACACCGCCACCGACAATCAGAATTTCAGATCGAGACGCCATCGGTTTTCAGGCCTCCGTTCAGGGGATGGGCAACAGAAAAAGACACGAGGGAAGAGACGTTTACCGCGCATGGCGGCAGTAAACGCGCTTATTAAACGGTAGAGTCCGCACAGACTGTTATGGGAATTCCGGATATGCCGAAAATCATATTCAGGTGACTGTAATAAAGAGCGACGAATTCTTTCCCGAATTCAGTAAAGAACTCAAATGAACGTGATGTGCCAGGGGCGGGATGTGCCGGGAAGGAGTCTCCCGGCACATCCCTGCTGTCCTCAGATCGGGGCGTCGATATCCACGATGTTGATGAGCTTGTGGTTCACGAACTCCTTGATCCCCAGCCCCACCAGCTCGCGGCCATAGCCGGAACGGGCGATGCCGCCGAACGGAAGATCGGCCTTCGGGATCAGGGGATGGTTGATGTAGACCATGCCCGTGCGGATCTTCGACGCCACCCGCGCACCGCGGCTCTCGTCCTTCGTGAAGACCGCACCACCCAGACCATAGGGGGAGTCATTGGCGATGCGGATGGCATCGGCCTCGTCCTTGGCGCGATAGAGCTGCGTGACCGGGCCGAAGAATTCCCAGTGACGGGCTTCATTATTCTCGTGCAGGTTGGTCATCAGCAGCGGCTGGAAGAAGGAACCCTTCGTGGGAACCGGTGCGCCGATGGGTTCGACCGTCGCGCCATGCTTCTTGGCTTCCTCGACCTGCCTGCGCAGATCATCCGCCGCACCCTGCGAGCAGAGCGGGGCAAGCGTGGTGGACGGGTCCATTGGATCACCGGCCTTCAGCTCGGAAACGCCCTTCTTGTAGAGCTCCAGGAAGCGGTCATAGATCGCATCCGCGACAATGATGCGCTTGGCCGAAACGCAGACCTGACCGGCATTCCAGTGGCGGCCCATGACGGCCCATTTCGCGGCCTTTTCGACGTCCGCATCATCCAGCACGATGAAGGCATCGGCGCCGCCGAGTTCCATCGTGGCCTTCTTCAGCGCCTTGCCGGCCGTGCCCGCGATGATGACGCCAGCCCCTTCAGAACCCGTCAGCGCCACGCCACACACGCGGGGATCGTTCAGGATCATTTCCGTATGGGGACGGGCAAGATAGAGGTTGCGGAACAGGCCCTTGGGCAGTCCGGCCTCGTTCATCAGGTCCTCGCAGATGGCGGCACACTGCGGCAGGTTGGATGCGTGCTTGAGCAGCACGGCATTACCGGCCGAAAGCTGCGGCGCGATGATGCGCACGACCTGATAGAACGGGAAGTTCCAGGGTTCGATGGCCAGCACGATCCCGAGAGGTTCGTGAACCAGCGTGGCCTTGCCCTCGGCCGGATTGGCGACCGGAAGCGTCTCGGGCTTCAGCAGTTCTTCGGCATATTTGGCGTAATATTCAAAGATCTCGGCGGAGAGAATGATCTCCAGTTTCGACTCTGTGAACAGCTTGCCCATTTCCAGCGTGCCGAGGCGGGCGTATTTGTCGATGTCGCGGCGCAGGATGGCTGCGGCGGCATTCATGATCTTTGCCCGCTCGGCAAAGGGGGTGTCGCGCCAGCTTTCGAAAGCCGCATGCGCTTCGGAAAGGGCCGCCTGGACTTCTTCATCCGTTGCGTTGGGGAAGGTCTTGAGGACTTCGCCAGTAAGGGGATTTGTCGTTGCGTAGGCCATTTTTACCTCGTTACCGATTGGGAGAAGGCGACAGGGCGCAGGGCGTCCGGGCGTGAGAGGCTCTGTTTCTGGATTTTATGCTGGAAAAGGACAGTATACGCGGCCCCGGATGGAATAATGGAGCGACGAAGATCATGTCGTGGGCAAAAAGACCTCACGGGATTATGGCCGATCTTCAACATCCATTTCGTCCTTTATCCGGATTGAAAACAGATAGACTGTCGAGAAACAGGTTGTTGTCAAAATATGACACCGAGTGCCAGAAACGGGTATTATCCAAATCGCGGATGATGACCAGAGCGCGAGCATCACATGGGTGTGAGGCTCAGCGGCAGAACCGGGGACCGGGAGTGGTGCAGGAAATGCAAGACCGCTGAAAATGCGCAGAAAATCCGATCGTCCAGCCATGCGGGATTTTCTCATCGCAGGAGAGGATCGGGTCGCGCCTTAAAGGGCGCAGGACAGGTTTTCAGAGTCGAAAAGGGGAGTCGCCGGTCTGCGGAGATGCAGGCGCGCGATCAGGCCGGTGTGACCCGGGACATGCGTCATGTCCCGGGGAGAGGCGTGATTTAAGAAGCAAAAACCTTGGAGATGGCGTCCTGCGCTTCCTGCTGGATCGCGCGCAGATGCTCCTCGCTGACGAAGCTCTCGGCATAGATCTTGTAAACATCTTCCGTGCCGGACGGACGGGCGGCGAACCAGCCGTTTTCGGTCACGACCTTCAGCCCGCCGATGGGCGCGTCGTTGCCTGGCGCACGGGTCAGCTTGCTGATGATCTTGTCGCCTGCCAGCGTCTCCAGCGGGAACTGCTCGGGCGTGAGCTTGCTGAGCTTGGCCTTCTGTTCCGGATTGGCGGCGGCATCGATGCGCTCGTAATAGGGCGTGCCAAGGCGGGCGATGATCTGGTGATAATGCACGCTGGGGTTCTTGCCGGTCTTGGCCGTGATTTCCGCCGCCAGCAGCCCCAGAATGAGACCGTCTTTGTCCGTGGTCCAGACGGTGCCATCCCGACGCAGGAACGTGGCACCCGCGCTTTCCTCACCGCCAAAGCCCAGCGAGCCATCCATCAGCCCCGGGACGAACCATTTCAGCCCGACCGGTACTTCAACGAGCTTGCGGCCCATGTCTTTCGCAACGCGGTCAATCAGCCCGCTGCTGACGAGCGTCTTGCCAACACCCAGCTCCGGGCTCCAGTCCGGGCGGTTCCGGAACAGGTAGGAAATCGCCACCGCAAGATAATGGTTCGGGTTCATCAGCCCGTCGGGCATGGCGACGATGCCGTGACGGTCCGCGTCGGTGTCATTGGCGAATGCAACGTCGAAACGGTCGCCCATCTCGATCAGACGCGCCATGGCATAAGGCGAAGAGCAGTCCATGCGAATCTGTCCATCCCAGTCGGCGGTCATGAAGGAGAACGTCGGGTCCACCACATCGCTGACGACGGTGGCGTTCAGGCCGTAGCGGTCGATGATGGGCTTCCAGTAAGCCACGGCAGCCCCGCCCAGCGGATCAATGCCGATCTTTACGCCGGCATCGCGGATCGCCTTCATGTCGATGACGGAATCCAGGTCATTCACATAGGGCGTGATGAAGTCGTAGCCCTTGATGCAGGCTTCCTGCCGCGCCTGTTCGTAGGGCAGGCGTTTGACGTCCTTCAGATCGTTGGCGAGGAAGTCATTGGCCATGTCCTGAATGGCTTTGGTGATGGCCGTATCAGCCGGTCCACCATTGGTCGGGTTGTATTTGAATCCGCCATCGGACGGCGGATTATGCGACGGTGTGATGACCACACCATCGGCCAGACCCGTGGTGCGGCCCTTGTTGTAGGTCAGAATGGCATGGGAAATGACGGGCGTCGGCGTGTAGCCGCCGTTTTCGTCAATCCGGGCGTCGATTCCGTGGGCTGCAAAGACCTCGATGGCGGATTTCTGCGCCGGGCCGGACAGGGCGTGGCTGTCCATGCCGATGAAGAGCGGGCCGTCGATGCCTTCGGCCTTGCGATGGCGGCAGATGGCTTCGCAGATGGCGAGGATATGGTTTTCATTGAAGCTGGTATGGAACGAAGAGCCCCGGTGGCCGGAAGTGCCGAACGAAACGCGCTGCGTGGCAATCGAAGGGTCGGGCTTGCGGTCATAATAAGCCGCGATTAGGGCGGGAATATCGGTCAGCTGGTCGGGGGAAAGCGTTTTGCCGGCCAGGGGGCTGAGATGGGCCATTGCTTCAAAATCCTTGCATTCGCCGTTGGGCATTGCCGTCGGTTAACGGCCGTAACGCATGAACGCCCGGTCAGGGCGCGTCGTTCGGGCAGGAAAACTTGTATCCGGGTCGATGTCCAGAGAGGCGCGTCAGTTCTGTGAAGATTGCACCGCGAGCAGCCTGGCTGGAACGGACGCCATGCAGGGTGCATGATGGCCCCGCGAAACAGCCAGAAACGGAGACGGACTGATGCGACACTCCTGTGGGAATGTTTTTGGCGGACTGCGCAGTCTTGTGCCGGTCTGCTCCACCCCGCCCGCTCTGGAAGCGTTTTTCCGAACCCTCAGAGACGTGATCCGATCCGAGATTACTCCCCGTGCTGCGGAAAACGACCGGGCAGGGCGCTATCCGCACGCGTCCATTCAGGCGCTGAAACGCTGCGCTCTGATGAAGGCCCCTCTGCCAGTGGCGCTCGGAGGGCTCGGGTTTTCGCAGGCTCTGTCGCAGGAAGTTTTTCTGGAACTTGGCATGGCGGACCCGTCCGTAGCTCAGATTTACAAGGTGCATGACGACGCGGTGCGGGAACTGCTGTCCGTGGCCACGCCGGAAATGTGCCGCCATCTGGCGGAGCGGATCTGTGCGGATCAGGCCATGATCGGCATGGCGCTGGCGGAAAACGGAAAGCGGGCGGTCGATTTCGGGCATGTCGTGTCGCGTCCCGAAGGCGAGGGGCACCTCATCGACGGCCGCAAGATCTATGCGACAGGGGCCGTGGGCGCGGATCTGCTGTTGGTGTCGTCCTATGACGTGGTCGCGCAGACGATGCGTCTGGACCTGCTGCCTTCTGGAACGCCGGGCGTAAGCTTCGAGGAAGACTGGAACCGGCTGGGACAGCGGGCAACGGAGTCCGGCAGCGTCATTCTGGACCGTGTCCAGACCAGACCGGAATGGTCGGTACTGACCCCACAGTCCGCGCCGCAGGTCCATGCCCCCCTGCGCTATCAGAACGGTTTTTCGATGATCCTCGTGGGGATCGGACTGGCCGCGCTGGAGGCGGCGGCGGCCTTCGTGCGTGAACACAGCCGCCCCTGGGCGTCTGCGGGGGTGAATGAAGCCGCGGATGATCTGCTGGTCCGTCGCCTGTTCGGAGAGATCGGCGCGGAACTGGCCGCGGCCTGCGCAAGTGCGCGGACAGCAGCCGGACTGCTGGATGTTTTCGAACATGGCGGCTGCTCGCGGACGGATGTGGCCATCCCCGTCTACGCCGCGCGCTCCTCGGCATCCCGGGCCTCCCTGCGGGCAGGGTCAGACCTCATGTCAGCCCTCGGTGCGCGCGTAACGGATGCGACGTACGGGTTCGACCGCTACTGGCGCGACGCGCGAACACTCTCGCTGCACGATCCCGTGGAATGGAAACACGAAGAAATCGGCCGCCACCTCCTGACCGGCTGGAACCCGGCACCGGGCCTGTACCAGTAGGAAAAGCTGGCCCGGGCGACTTTTTTGAAATCAGAAGTGCAGCGCAATGGCGGAGAAGAAGGCGGTGGAGCGTCTGTCATAGTGGGGTTCAACGCGGCGCCAGACCTTGTCTTAGGAAGATGCTCTTCTCATCTCAGCGCTTTTAGTGATTGTAGAGCGTTTTGTGTGGTCCATAGGCTTTCGGCGGATCCTGCCAATATGGCTCAAGTCGTACCATTTTGCTCGTCCGTCAGCTCTATAAAATCAATGGGTCCCGATCCTCGTGCGTCTGCCTCTGTCCGAGGCGGTGGCCTGAGGGGAAGCCGTGCGTGCGGGCCTGCCATGTGATCAGAAAACCGGCGGCGGCGAGTATTGCCACGGCCCAGGGGAACGAGGCTGCTCCCCAGATGTCCAGCATGATCCCGCCCAGCAGGCCGCCGCCTGCGATGGCGCTGTTCCAGGCGACGACATTCATTGACAGGGCGACATCCGCGCCATCACCGGCCGCGTCCGCGAGGGCGGTCTGAAGCAACGTCGCAGCACCGCCGAATGTCAGGCCCCAGATCGCCACACCGATCAGGATCACTGCAGGCGATGCGGACCCGATGGCAAACACACCTGCGACAGCGGCAAAAATTGCGAGACTGGCCAGAACGGAGAGACGCAGGGCATGATCAACCGTGCGGCTGGTCAGCCAGATGCCGGCAAGGGCGGCAAGACCGAACAGCAGTAGGATGCGATCGGCCTGTCCTGCGAGTCCGGAGGGTGCGATGAACGGCACGATATAGGTGTAGAGCACATTATGCGCGAGCATCCATGTCATCACGACGCCCAGGACAGACCGCACACCCGGCGTTCGCAGGACATGCCCGAACGGCAGGCGCTCATGATGCGCCAGGCCCGGAAAATCGGGCACTTTTGCCAGAACCCAGACGATCAGCAGCAACGTCGAGGCCGACATGACCCCGAAGGCCAGTCTCCATCCCACGGCAGCGCCCAGCCATGTTCCCGCCGGGACACCCAGCGAGAGCGCGATTGGCGTGCCGACCATGGCGATGGCCAGGGCGCGCCCCTGCTGGGAACGTGTCACCATCCGGCGCGCATAGCCCGCCAGCAGGGCCCAGGCGAGCCCGGCGGCCGCACCGGCGCCATAGCGGGCCACAAGGGTCAGACCGTAATGCGTTGAAAATGCCGTAACGGAATTGAAGAGCACAAAGCCGATGATCGCCAGCAGCAGGACCCGCCGTCGCCGCCATCGCTGCGTGGCGAGTGTCAGGGGGATCGCGGCACTCAGTGAGCCCAGGGCATACGCCGTGACCATCTGTCCTGCCAGCGCGGGGGAAACGTGTAGCCCGGCTCCGATCTGGGGCAACAGACCCGCTGGGAGGGTTTCGGTCATGATGCAGATGAAGCCGGTCATGGCCAGCGCGAGCAGGCCGGCGACAGGCAGTCCGTCATCGGGGTGCCTGCGGGGAGATGTTGTCTCGGGGGTCATGCGGCTCTCATATATGGATCGATTGGTACATATATGAGAGCCGCAAAATCTTGGCAATTACTTCTGGATCACTTAATATGGAAGTCTTTTCGGAAGGAGCGGCAGCATGGCGCGGACAGGGCGTCCTCGTGAGTTTGACAGGGACAGGGCGATTGACGCCGCCATGGCGCTGTTCTGGTCGCAGGGTTACGAACCGACGTCCCTGACGCAGCTCAAGTCCTGCATGGGCAATATTTCGCCCGCGAGTTTCTATGCCGCGTTCGGCTCCAAGGAAGCCCTGTTCCGTGAAGTCGTGCAGCATTATCTGGCGACTTACGGGCAGGTTATGGCGCCGCTGGGGGATGAAAGTCTGGCGCCGCGTGATGCGATCGAACGGACGCTGCGCGGTTCGGCGCGCATGCAGTCGGGCCGGACGCATCCCTGCGGCTGTCTGATCGTCGCAGGTGCCAGCAACTGCTCGCCCGAAAACGAACCCGTTCAGGCCCTGCTCGCCGAAGAGCGGCAGAGGACGCGGGCCGGATTCAGGGCCTGCGTGAAACGCGCCATTGCCAGCGGGGAACTGCGGGATTGCGCGGCAACACAGGTGCTGCCCGATATTTTCACGACCTTCCTGCATGGCATGACCTGCGAAGCCCGCGACGGGGTGACGTCGGACAATCTGGATGCGGCCATCACCTCTCTCCTGACGCTGTGGGATGCCAGTGCCGTGGTGTCCGGAACAGGGAAACACCCGAAAAACTCCTGACGCCTTGCGGCAATGGCAGGCGCCGGAGTTCCATAATCCTTTTCCGTATCGTCCGATCCATAATTCCTTGACGCTGTCCTGTGCGCCTATTATGGACTGATCGATACGGAAATTGAATTCCGGAACATATCGCCGCACTCGGCCAAGGAATCCGGTTATGAGCAGACAGGACATTGCCTTCGTCACGGGGGCCAATCGTGGCATCGGATACAGTATCGCAAAGCATCTGATCGCCTCGGGCATCGACGTGATCGGGACCTATCATTCCAACGAAGACGAGGCGAAAGCGGCTGAAGCCGCGCTGGGCGGTGTGAGTGCGAAACTGCGGATGCTTCGGCTGGATATTGCGGATCATGCGTCGTTCGTGGCGTTTGCCGGGCAGGTCGAGGCGCTTCTCTCCCGTGAGTTCGGACAGCAGACGCTGCGTTATGTGGTGCAGAACGCGGGCAACATCATTCACACCCGTTTCGATGCCGCGACGTCCGAACAGCTCGACAACCAGTACAATATCCATTTCAAGGGCCCCTATCTGCTGACAGTGGCCCTTCTGCCCCTGATCCGGAATGGTGGGCGTATTCTCAACATCACCTCTGCCGCGACCCGGTTCTATCTGACGGATCATGGTCCCTATTCGGCCATGAAGGCCGCGACCGAAGTCATTTCGCTCTACATGGCGAAAGAGCTGGGGGAGCGGGGTATTACCGTCAATGCCGTCGCACCCGGTGCGGTCGCATCGGATTTCGGCGGGGGGCTGGTCCGCGACGATGCCACGGTCAACAAAAGCCTTGCAGACATCACGCCGCTGGGACGTGTCGGGCAACCCGATGATATCGGGGCCGCGGTCCGTGCGCTTCTGTCTGACGACATGCGCTGGGTGAATGGCCAGCGCATCGAAGTGACGGGAGGGCAGTCGCTATGACGGCCGGACAGACACGATCGGGAGACGCGTCATGATCCATGTGATGGCCAGCAGCGTTCTTCCTGCCTCCGTTTCGTCCGTCTGGGGGGTGATCCGGGATTTCGGCGCTCTTGGGAACTGGCTGCCGGGTGTGAAAAGCTGCGTGATTGAGGGCGATGAGCCCGGTGACCGGGTGGGCGCGATCCGCCGTTTTGAAATGGGCGATGTTGGTGTGATCCGGGAACAGCTTCTTGCATTGTCCGACATGGATCATGCGGTGACGTTCTCGATTATTGAGTCTGCCCTGCCGGTTGGGAACTATCGGTCGACGATCAGCCTTCTTCCCATAACGGATGGTGACCGCACGTTCATTCAGTGGCGGGGGCAGTTCGAGGCACCCGTCGAACATGCCGCCAGTATGGAGGCCCGGATGCCGACAGAAATCTATCAGCCGGCTTTCGACAGACTGGCAGAAATTCTGATCTCGCTGGAGACGCAGTCATGAGCGGTTTTGAGGGTAAATCCGTTCTCGTGCTTGGCGGCAGTCGCGGGATTGGAGCCGCCATCGTGCGCCGTTTCGCTTCGGATGGAGCGAAAGTCCTTTTTACGTATTTGTCTTCCCCGGACGATGCTGAAGTCCTTGCTGCCGAGACCGGCAGCAAGGCTCTGCGTGTCGATAGTGGCGATCGTGACGCTCTCATCGCGCTGATTAGTTCACTTGGTCCGCTCGACGTTCTGGTCGTCAATTCCGGCATTCTTGGCGCGGGCGATCCGCTGGAGATCCCCCCGGATGAGATCGACCGGCTGTTTCGCATCAACATCCATGCGCCTTATCATGCCGCCGTTGCGGCCGCCCGGACCATGCCTGACGGGGGGCGCATCATCTTCATCGGTTCCGCCAATGCCGACCGTATGCCGATGGCCGGGCTTGCGGCCTACAGCGCCAGCAAATCGGCTTTACAGGGCATGACCCGGGGACTGGCGCGGGATTTCGGCGCGCGCGGAATCACCGTCAATGTCGTCCAGCCCGGGCCGACCGATACCGACATGAACCCTGCCGAGGGTCCGCTGAAGGACGTGATGCATGGTTTCATGGCAATCAAACGCCATGCCACGGTCTCGGAGATCGCGGGGCTGGTGGCGTATCTTGCCGGGCCCGAGGCTGGCATCATCACGGGCGCCGCGTACAACATCGATGGTGGCTTCGCAGCCTGACGGAACGGCTGCTTTCCCCTACTGGAAACAAGGACCGAAGACATGACCGCTTCAGCTTCCAACGCCTCCCGATCCGGCACATTCAGGATTGGTGGCGATCTTGAGATCAACCGGCTTGGTTTCGGCGCCATGCGCATTACGGGGCCGGGGATATGGGGCCCGCCCGCCGATCATGATGAGGCTGTCCGCACGCTGAAACGTCTTCCCGGACTCGGCGTCAACTTCATCGACACGGCGGATTCCTATGGCCCGGATGTCTCGGAATGGCTGATCCGGGAGGCGCTGCATCCGTATCCCGAGGGGCTCGTGATCGCGACAAAGGGCGGTCTGACCCGTTCTGGGCCGGATATCTGGAAGCCGGTCGGGCGGCCGGAATATCTGCTCCAGCAGGTGCACAAAAGCCTGCGCAATCTCGGCGTCGAACAGATCGATCTGTGGCAGCTGCACCGGATTGACCCCAAAGTGCCGGCGGACGAGCAGTTCGATGCGATCAGATCCTTCATCAACCAGAAACTGATCCGTCATGCGGGGCTGAGTGAGGTTTCCGTCGATGACATCAAGGCGGCGTCGAAGTTCTTTGACGTGGCGACCGTTCAGAACCGCTACAATCTCGTCGACCGCACCAGTGAGGACGTGCTCGATTATTGTGCCGCCCGGAACATCGGCTTCATCCCGTGGTTTCCGCTGGCGGCCGGTGATCTTGCGAAGCCGGGATCGATCCTCGATGTCATGGCCCGGAAATATGAGGCTCAGCCGAGCCAGATCGCACTGGCCTGGATCCTGAAACGCAGCCCGGTGATGCTGCCCATTCCGGGTACGTCCAGGGTCGCCCACCTTGAACAGAATGTAGCCGCCGCCGGCATCACACTCTCCGACGAGGACTTCGCGGCCCTGGATGCGGAAGGCCGCAAGGCGTTCCGCTCCACACCGTAGGAGATCGCTTGGGAACCGTTACAGCCCCAGCGCCGAAAGGCCGGGATGGCTGTCCGGGCGTCTCGTTTCAGACCAGTGGAACAGGCGGCTGTCGGCTGAAATGGGCTGGTCGTTGATGGATGCGGCGCGGTAACGCATCAGCCCGTTTTCATCGAACTCCCAGTTCTCGTTTCCATGGGATCTGAACCACTGCCCGGACGCATCCCGCCATTCATACGCAAAGCGGACTGCAATCCGGTTATCCCGAAAAGCCCAGAGTTCCTTGATGAGGCGATACCCCTGTTCGCGCTGCCATTTCCGCGTCAGGAACGTCACGATTTCTTCCCGCCCCCGGATGAAGTCCGAGCGATTGCGCCATTGGCTGTCGGGCGTATAGGCCAGCGACACTTTTTCAGGGTCCTGGGTATTCCAGGCGTCTTCCGCGAGGCGGACCTTCTGGGCAGCGGTTTCGGCATTGAAGGAGGGGAAAGGGGGTCGGGACATTGGGAAATTCCGCCTCTGGTTCGGGAATGGATCACGGGCTGACCCGGTGCCTGTCAGTGTTTTCCACAAGAGCATTTGACGAAAGGACAATGATCCCTCATTTCAGGCCATGCCCATACGGATCGGTCTCCTGCTTTATCCCGACTTCCAGCTGCTCGATGCCGCCGGAGTTACCGCGGCTTTCGAAATCGCCGGGACGCTGGGGGAGGCTGCGTACGAGACGATGGCCGTCTCCCGGCATGGAGGGCTGGTCCGGTCGTCTTCGGGCATGGCGCTCGAAACTGTCCCGCTTGCGAAGGCGGGCTTCTTCGACACGCTCGTCGTTGTCGGGGGCGAGGGTCATGCAACGGCCATGGACTGCCCGGCGTTGCAGGGTTTTATCCGCCATCACGCCGGCACAGCACGGCGGATCTGCAGCGTGTGTACGGGCGCTTTCCTGCTGGCGGCGGCCGGACTGCTTGATGGACGTCGGGCAACCACGCACTGGCAACAGGCCGGAACCCTGAAAGCACGGTTTCCCGGAATCAGGGTCTCGGCAGAGGCCATTCATGTTCAGGATGGTCCGGTCTGGACGTCGGCTGGCATCAGCGCAGGTATTGATATGGCGCTGGCGCTGGTGACCGAAGATCTCGGGGCGGAGATCGGGCGTCGTACGGCGCAGCAGATGGTGGTGTTCTATCACCGCCCCGGAGGGCAGTCCCAGTTCTCGGCCCTGCTGGAAATGGCCAGCACCCAGGATCGCTTTTCCGGGCTTCTGGGATGGATCCGGTCCAACCTTCAGCAGCGCCTGACCGTGGATGTTCTTGCCAGTCAGGTCGGTATGAGCCCGCGGAATTTTTCACGCAGTTTCCGGGGCGCGGTGGGCATGAGCCCCGCCAGAGCCGTCGAGAAACTGCGTCTGGAAGCCGCGCGCGAGCGGGTCGAGCGATCCACACTCCCCATCGAAGCCATTGCCGTCATGACCGGCTTTCATGATCCCGAGCGGATGCGTCGCGCCTTCCTGCGCGAGTTTCACCAGCCGCCTCAGGCCGTCCGGCGGAATGCCGCGGACAGCCGTGGTTGCACTCCCCCAAGGCTGCGCGCAGTCTAGGATCGGGCGCTACGAAACCTCAAAGCCTAGTTCCGGGGCTGAAAACCGGAGGCCCCGGCAGGGAGCGTCAGGTTTTCGAACTGTTCCGGATGCTGGGATGCCGTGACGTCTCCAACCGGTTTCGGGTGGTGCAGGTTGTCGTATTGCAGCGGAGTGATCGAGAGGGTCTGGTCCATGGTCGGCAGGTCCTTCACGTTCCAGCCGCCCCCAAGGCTGCGGATCAGGTCCACATCCGCGTGATACAGCCGGGTTGCGACCTCGACCTGATGGATGCGGCTTTCCAGCGTGTTTTCCTGGCTGACGATGGCTTCAAGATAGGTGCCAACACCGCCCTGATAGAGCGTCATGGTCATGTTCTGCGTGGCGAGATTGGCCTTCACCGCCTGTTCCAGCGCCGCGTTTTCCTTCGTCAGACGCTCGGTGAGGGACAGACCGTCCTCCACTTCGCGAAACGCTGACAGGACCTTCATCCGATATGTATCGCGGGTCTCGCGATAGGCCGACCATGTTCTCTGAAGCTCCGCCCGGCGCAGCCCGCCATCGAACAGCGGCATGTGCAGGCTCGCCCCATAGGTCCACAGCGAGTTGGCCAGGTTGGCCAGATCAAATCCGTTGGCTTCAAACCCGCCATTCAGCCTGAGCGCGATATGCGGATAGAACGCCGCACGCGCAATGCCGATCTCCCGGTTGGCCTGCGCCATTTCACGCTCGGATGCCGCAATGTCCGGGCGGCGCTGAAGCAGGGTTGAAGGCACGTTCGTCGGGATCGTCGGCTGGATGAAATGGAACTCCGGGCTGGCGGGAATATGGAAGCTCGACGGCGATGTATTGGTCAGCACCGCGATCGCATGTTCCATGACCTGCCGCGCCGCCTGAATGTCCAGCCGTGCAGCCTGCGTTGTGTAGAGCTGCGCCTGCGCCCGCGCCAGATCGAGGCGCGGCGCCGCCTGATTCTGGACCTGATTTTCCGTAATGCGAACGGCGCGTTCATAGTATCCGATGGACTGCTCATAAATCGCATCCTGCGCGTCATACCCGCGCAGCTGGATGTAGTCGCGGGCCAGTTCGGCCTGCGTGCTCAGACGCGCCATGGCAAAATCGGCGGCACGCTGCTGGGCGAACTGCTTCTGCGCCCGCACGCGGTTGCGGATGGACGACCAGAAATCAGGTTCCCACGACACCAGACCACCATAATCCTCGCTGGTCTGCGTCAGGGTGGCGCCATTGCGGAACAGCCGGTCGGCGGACTGCTTGTTGTCCGAAGCCCCCGCATCCAGACTGGCATGGGGCAGCAGTTCGGACCGTGCCGCCACAACGAGCGAGCGCGCCTGAATGAAGCGCTCGGCCGCGGCCTGAATATCACCATTATCGGCCGTGGCGCGTGCTTCAAGATCATTCAGCAGCGGGTCCTGAAACATGGTCCACCAGTCAGCGGGCAGTGCCGTATCCGCAGGCGTTGCCACGGCAAAAGGCGCCTGTCCCTGCCAGTTCGAGGGCACGACAAAGTTCGGGGTTCTGTAAGCCGGGGCCAGATCGCAGGCAGAGAGGCTGATCAGCGCAAGCACTGATCCACCGGTGAGCGCGAGGCGTCGGAAGGTGGCTGGGATCATCATTCGTCCCCGTCATTGTCGGAGGAGTCCGTGTCAGACGCGAAGCCGCTTTCATTGTAGCCCCGCGCCGGGGTCACGACATGCACCACATCGCCTTCCAGCAGATCGGCAGGCGGATTGTTGATGATGCGATCCGTCGGTTTGAGGCCGCTCAGGATCTCCGTCGAACTGTCCGCCATGCGCCCCACCTGCACATTGACGTAATGGACATGGCTGGTGGCATCCACGACCGCGACCTGCATGCCCTTTTCTTCAAAAACGAGGCTGCCGCTCGGGATTTCATACAGATTGGCATCGGTGTTCTTCGCTGTCAGGGCGACGGAAGCGAAGGTGCCGGGCCAGAGCAGATTGCCCGGATTGTCGAGCACGAATTCCGCAATGGCCGTGCGCGTGTTGGGGTCATAGCCTTTGGACGTCGTCAGATACTTCGCCGTAAAGGTCCGCCCCGCATATTGCGGCACGGTGACCTGCGCGGTCATGCCGTCCTGCAGGACGTACGAGAAAACTTCCGGTACGGAAACGAACAGGCGCAATTTGTCCGTATCCGCCACGGTAAAGAGTTCGGACGCACTCCCCGTGGCATTCAGGCCACCGCCACCATTATGGACGTAATCGCCAACATTGACCGAACGCGCCGTGACGATCCCGTCAAACGGAGCGACAAGCTGCTTGAAGCGTTCGAGCGCCTCGAAATGATCCACATTGCGCTGTGCGGCCTGCACTTCGGCATTGGCGGACTGTTCATTCGCATTGGCGACCGAAACCGACTGGCCGGAAACAGACTGGGACTTGCCCATCGCACGCCAGCGGTTCGCCGTAACGGACGCCAGATTGTATTTCGCCATGACGGAGGCAAGACTGGCTTTGGCCTGCGCATATTCGGCATCGAGCGCTGGCGCGTTGATTTCCGCCAGAACATCGCCCTGTTTCACATGCGCGCCATAGTCCTTGTACCACATCTTCACATAGCCCGAGACCTGCGGATAAATCGGCGCCTGATACCAGGCATCGATATTGCCAGGCAGCGTCAGGGACACTTTCGGGCTGGTCCGGTGCGGCGAGACGACCGACACGTCAGGAATGGCACCGGCATTGGTTTCGGCGCGCAGAGTGCTGACGGCATGGACGCGGTCGACGACGAGAAATGCGACGTAGAGGCCCACGGCGCAGGCTCCCGCGCCAAGAATGAACTTACGGGAAAGGGAGGCCATCAGACTGTCTCCTTGTGGCGCGCGGGACGGTTATGGAGGATTGCGTAGACGCAGGGGACGAACAGCAGCGTCGAGATGGTGGCGACGATCAGCCCACCAATCACGGCCTTGCCGAGCGGAGCATTGGTGGAGTTGGAAATCGCCATCGGCACCATACCGACCACCATGGCCAGAGCTGTCATGATGACGGGACGGATACGCCCGTAACCGGCTTCCACGGCGGCGCGCAGGGCATCGCCATGTTCCTCGATCCGCTCACGGGCAAAGGACACGACAAGGATCGAGTTCGCGGTCGCGGTTCCCATGCACATGATCGCACCCGTCAGCGCAGGAACGGAGAGGCGCGTATGGGTGAGGAACAGCGCCCAGGCGATCCCGGCTAGCGCGCCGGGCAGGGCGGTGATGATGATGAACGGGTCCAGCCAGGACTGGAAGTTCACCACGATCAGCAGATAGATCAGCACCACCGAGACGGCGAGCCCGAGCACGAGCTGGTTGTAAGCCCCGTGCATGGTCGTGGCCTGACCGCGGACATCCACCTGTGCAGACACCGGAACAGTCTTTGCCGTGTCGTTCAGGACCTTGTGCACCCCATCAAGAACGGAGCCCAGATCGGTGCCTTCCGCCGACACATAGATGTCGATATCCGGCATGGAGTTGTAGTGCGAGACCTCACCCGGCGTGCCCGTCGCCTTGATCGCACTGATGGCGCCAAGAAGCTGGGTCTGGGTACCGCTCGGGTCTCCATCGCCCTTGTCCACGGGGATCGTCATCAGGTCCGTCAGATGGGTCAGCTGGTCCTGCGAGACATAGACATTGAGCGGGAAGGTGACGTTGTCGCTCGGGTCCAGCCAGTATTGCGGATCGACCGTGGAGCTTCCCGACAGCGCCATCAGCTCGTTATTGGCAAGATCAGCCTCGGTCAGGCCGGTCGCCTGGCTGAAAGTCCGGTTGCCCTGAACCATAAGGGTCGGCGTCTTCATCGTCTGCTGGATCACGACATCCGCCGCCCCCGGAATATGCCGGAGCTGACCGAGGATGGAGCGCGCATAGGCATAGTTTTGGCGGATATCCGGACCCGAAACCTGGATATCGATCGGAGACGGTGCCCCGAAATTCAGGATCTTGGCCGTCAGATCAGCCGGCTGGAACGTAAAGACCGTGCCAGGGAACTGCGCCGAGAGATCCTTGCGCAGCAGGCGGCGATAATCCCAGACCGGCGAGGCTTCGTCCTTGAGCGTGATGGTCAGGTCGCAGTCCTGCGTTCCGATGCTGGGCGTCGGAATGAAGGCCTGGTTGTGCGGACCTTCCGGCAGGCCGCAGTTGCTGATGATATCCTCGACCTTGCCGGGCAGGATCTTGTGGATACGGTCATCCACAAGTGCCGCAATCCGCCCCGCAACCTCAATCCGCATGCCCAGAGGCGCACGCATGTGCATCTGCAGAAGGCCGGATTTCGTCTCGGGGAAGAAGTCCCGCCCCGCCGTGGCATAAAGCCCAAGCGAAAGCACTGAAACGCCGAGGAACACGCCCACGAAGGCGATACGACGCTCGACGCAGCGGGTCAGGATGCGGTTATAGCCTTCCCTGAAGCGGGTGAAACCCCGCTCGAACCCCTGCTGGAAGCGGCCTAGGAATCCCTTGCGCGGCCCACCCGCAACCGTCTGGTCCATGTGAAGGGCTTCATGCTCCTGACCATGCAGACCGCTGTTGACGTGATCCGTCAGCAGATATTTCGCCATCGTCGGGACCAGCGTCCGCGACAGGATGAAGGACGCGATCATGGCGAACATGATGGCCATCGCCATCGGCCGGAACAGGAAGCCCGCCACGCCATCCAGCTCGAACAGCGGCAGCCAGACAATGCAGATGCAGGTCGTGGAAACGAAGGTCGCCACCACGATCTGGTTTGCCGCATCGATGATGGCGTCCTCGAGGCCCTTCCCCATTTCAAGATGGGTGTCGATGTTCTCGATCATGACGGTCGCGTCATCCACGAGAATACCAACCGCCAGCGCCAGACCGCCAAGCGTCATGACATTGATGGACTGCCCGGCCCAGCCCAGCCCGATGATGGAGCACAGAATGGCCAGCGGGATCGACGTCGCAATAATGATCGTCGAACGCCAGGACCCCAGGAACAGCAGCACGACAAGCCCCGTCAGGAACGCGGCCGTGACCATTTCACGCACGACGTCCTTGATGGAATCCTTCACGAAGGTCGAGGCATCCGTCAGGACCGAGACATGCACGTCAGGCGGCAGGATACGACGCAGGCGGGGAAGCAGGTTCTTCACACCGTTGACGACATCCAGCGTCGAGGCCCCGCCGCCCTTCATGACGACGATTTCCACGCCCTGACGCCCCTTGACGAGAACCACGTTCGTCTGCGGATGGCCCCCGCGATACACATCCGCCACGTCGTGGATGTAGATGACCGCATTGCCCACGCGCTTCACCGGAATGTCGCCGATGGCTTTCATGCTGGTGGGGGTGGCGTTGGTCTGCACCATCCAGTCGGTCGCATCGATCTTCTGGTCACCGGCCGGTAGAACGATGTTCTGGTCACGCATCGCGGCCTGAACATCCATGGCGGACAGATGATGCGCCCTCAGCTGTGCCTGGTTCAGAGCAATCATCACGAAGCTGTCCATGCCGCCATAGGGATGCGCCACGACAGAACCGGGAACCGTAACTAGAAGCGGCCTTACGGAAATAACGCCAAGCTTGAACAGGTCCGACGGCGTCTGCTTGTCGGACGTGATCTGAAGCGAAATGACCGGCACGGACGACGCTTCAAGCCGCATGACCATGGGGGCGGGAATATGCGTCGGCAACTGCTGGATCACGGTCTGGGAAATGGCGACGACATCCGCCTCCGCCGGACCGATATCGGTCCCGGGCTGGAAGTAGATGTTGACGATTCCACGTCCGTAATAGGAGTTGGACTCCATGTGCTCGATGCCTTCGACGGTCGAGGTCACATTGAGTTCGTAATTGTAAATGATACGCCCGGCGAACTGCTCTGGCAGCATCCCGCCATAGGTCCAGACGACCGAGACGACGGGGATGTTGATGTTCGGAAAGACGTCAGTCGGCGTCTTGAAAATGGACATGACGCCAAGCATCACGATCATGATCGACAGGACGACAAAGGTGAGCGGTCGCCTCAGCGCGGTGATGACAATGGCATTCATTCAGCTCGGTTCCCGACAGGGTTTCAGCAAGGAAGGGAAACCGGGACGATACGGGCCTTGAAATACAACGTCTTTTAAATCGTGATTTATGGAATATTTTTTACTATTGTTGTTAAAGTAACAAATTATTTATACCAACATTTCCAATTTTTTATAAAGTCATGACTGTTTTTTCATAAACAGAAATTTCCTATTTTCATAAATGAAATCATCAGCCTGTCGGACTGGATATGTGTCAAATTAATTTCACACGATGAAGAAGGGTCATTGGAGTAACGGGATAGTCATAAATCCCGGAATGGAAGACCCTGCATGTCCTCGACGCTAAAATCCTTCACTGAAGGCGATCTTGTCATCAGCGTAGTCGGTGATGGTGACGGAAGTGGCACCTATACGGACAATCAGGCGTCTCCCATTACGCTGGAAGAAATCACGACCACCGGTGAAGTCGTCGGCACGATGGTCCTGCCCCAGACCACCACGGTGGTCGATGGTGTCACGGAATATGCGGTCTCAGGCGAATACGGCTCCTCGTCCGAAGGCGAACTCCAGCTCTCGCAGGACGGAGAATCCCTTGTCATCGGCGGCTACGGCATCAATGCCGCAACCTATAACGCAGGCGGCGCGGCCGTTTACGGCGATGCCCGTCTGGCCCAGTCCACCAGCCTGACCGGAACAAGCTATACAGCCGTTCCCCGCGTCGTCGCCGATATCAGCTATGACGGAACGGTCGATACCAGCACGGCCCTGTATGGCGTGTTCAACACCAACAACATCCGCAGCGTCGCCACGGTGGACGGAACCTCGTTTTACATCACCGGTCAGGGCGTGAAGGGCGATACGACCCAGGGCGTCTTCTATGCGGACGATGGCGCCAGCGTTGCAACCGCCATCGACACATCCACCGACACCCGCGTGACCGAGATCGTCAACGGCGTCCTCTATGTCTCGCGCGACAGCACACAGGGCAGCGGCGGGACGTCCAATATCGCCAGCTACGGCACAACCCTCCCGGTCTCGGCCACGCAGTCCGAAGTCCTGCCCGCCATTGACGGATCGGTCACCCTGACGGCCGCCGAAGAAAACTCCCTCAACGCTTCCGCAGTCGGCACAACGGTCAGCCTCAGCCCGGAATCCTATTTCTTCGCAAGCCCGACCGTCCTGTATGTGGCCGATAGCGGCAACCCCAAGGCAGGCGGCGTGGGCGATGGCGGCCTGCAGAAATGGACCTATAATGGCACCGCCTGGACCCTCGATTACACGCTCTCGGTGGGACTCAATCTCGTCTCGAACACCTCCACATCCGGGACCACGGGCCTGATCGGACTGACGGGCGAAGTGGAAGGGGACGACGTCGTTCTCTACGCCACGAATGCCACGATCGGCGACCTCGATCAGACCTATCTTTTCACCATCACCGATGACCTGGATGCGACGACCGCGCCGGCGGATGAGAGCTTCACGACGCTCGTAACAGCCGCCGCCGACACCAATATCCGCGGCGTCTCCTTCGCCCCGACTGATACGTCTACAGCCAGCGCGGTCACGGTCGCCAATGGCGGCACCAGCACTTCCGCCACCATTTCCAATGGCGGTTCGATCGTCGTGCAGTCGGGCGGCACGGCCACCGGTGCCAGCATTCTGTCCGGCGGTTCCGCCACGATTTCGGCAGGCGGTTCCGCATCCGGCGGCGTACTGGCCCATGGCGCTACCGAAACCGTCCTCGGATCGGTTTCCGGGACGCAGATTGACGGCACCCAGATCGTCAGCGCTGCCGGGGCCAGCGTATCGGACGAGACCGTCTATAACGGCGGCTCGGTCGCCCTGGCGATCAAGGGTGCTCAGGCCAGCGGTATTACGCTAAACAACGGCGGCATCCTCTCGATCGACGGCAACGCCGCAGCAACGGACACCACCATCCTGTCCGGCGGCACCATCGAACTTGAATCCGCCAAGGCTACCCTGTCCGGAACGGTACTGTTCTCGGGACAGGGCACGCTTCAGATCGACAGCATCGCAAGTTCCGGCTACGGCACGCTGGCCACGATTTCGGGCTTCGGCGCCGCAGACGTCATCGACGATAGGGTCATGGGAACCGGCACGACGCTGAACACAACGGTCAGCGGCGGCAACACAATCGCCACCCTCAGCAGCGGCTCGGTCAGCCAGCAGTTCACCTTCGCAGGCAGCGCACTCGCCGCGTCCCTCACACTTTCAGCAGACAGCACGGACGGCGTCGAACTCACCACCTCATCCGCCGCCTCGTCCGGCAGCGACAGTTCAAACGTCGTCTCCAGCGGAGCCACACTCTCCGGCGCGGTGGTCTCCAGCGGTGACACCCTGACCGTCAGCGCGGGCGGCACCATCGTCGGCGCCACCGTCCTGTCCGGCGGCATGCTCGACGTCGCAGGCACGGACAGCGGCTCGGTCATCTCGGCGGGCGGTGTGGAAAACATCACCGGCCACGCATCGGGCGGCACGGTCTACGGCACGCAGACACTGGCCACCTCCGGCGCTTCGATCAGCAATGAAACCGTGCTGTCGGGCGGGACGGTCGACATTACCATCAAGGGCGTCACGGCAACCGGGATCACGCTCGACGGGGGAAGCCTCTCCATCGATGGCAATTCCGTCGCCAACAATACCGTCCTTAAAGACGGTGGCACGCTCGATCTCCTGTCCCCCAAGGCCTCGGTCACGGGAAGCCTGGAATTTGCCGGTGCGGGCACCCTGATCCAGAGCGTCGCCCCGTCCTCCACGGCTTATGGCGTGCAGGCCGTTATTTCCGGTTTCGAAGCGGACGACACGATCGATCTGGAAGGCATGGGGTCCGCCGCGACCCTGAGCAGCGTCACCTCCGGCGGCAACACCCTCGTCACGGTTATGGACGGCAAGACCAGCGAAACCCTGACCTTCGCCGGCGATTACGCAGCTGACTTCTTCGTCCTGGGCGCCGACAGTGCAGGCGGCCTGACCGTTACGGCAGAAGGCACGCCCTGCTATTGCCCGGGCACGGCCATCCTGACCGAAACGGGAGAACGCCCGGTCGAAACGCTGGAAATCGGAGATCGCCTCATCACCCGCAATGGCGCCATCCGCCCGATCCGCTGGATCGGACGCCGCGCCTATGACGGCCGCTTTGCCGCCGGTCGCAGCGACATCATGCCCGTGCGCATTGCCGCAGGCGCTCTGGGCGAGGGGCTGCCGCGCCGCGATCTGGTCATTTCGCCGCTGCACGCCATGTTCCTCGACGGCGTGCTGGTCCCCGTCCACGCGCTGGTCAACAACCGGACCATCACACAGGCCGAACAGGTCGATGTCGTCGAATACATCCATATCGAGCTGGAAACTCACGACATCATCTTCGCTGAAGGGGCCGCATCCGAAACCTTCATTGATGATGGCAGCCGCGGAATGTTCCACAACGCCCGCGAATACGCCGAACTCTACCCCGATGCCGAACCCGTCGCCGCCCGCTACTGCGCCCCGCGTGTGGAGAGCGGGGAAGAGCTCGAAGCCATCCGCCGCAGACTGGATGCTGCATCCCCGCGTACCGACACGTCATCGATCGAGCTTTACGTGGATCTCGCCACGCGCGGCCGGGTCGCGGGTTGGGCGCGTGATACCCTGCGCCCTCACAGCAGACTGCGCCTGAGAATCCGCACCAACGAGCTGGTCCTGTGCGAAGTAACGGCCGACCGTCACCGTGCGGATCTGCAAGCCGCCGGAAAGGGCGACGGCTTTCATGCCTTCGACATCGACCTCATCGGCGGCCTGTCCGAAGAGCAGCTTGCCGCCCTCGTCGTCGAGCCGGTCCCGGATGCGCGCCCCGTCCGCCTGGCAGCCTGAAGAGCTTATGGCCGAGCCGTATGTCGTCCCGGCGCGCCCCACCGTGCTGCCTGGCTATCTGGACATTGCAACGCGCCGACGGATCGCGGGCTGGGCGCAGGCGGGGGAGAGCGGAGACCCCGCCGCCCTGCAGGTTCTCGATAACGGCAGGCTGATCGCGCGGGTCATCGCCAACCAGCATCGTCCTGACCTGAAACAGGCGGGGTTCGGGGATGGGCGCCTCGGCTTCGACCTGCTGATCCCCGCGCCCTTGAGCGCCCATGAACGGCACATCATTCAGGTGCGCCGCGAAGCCGACGGAACGGAGCTGATCGGCTCCCCCGTCGTCCTCGAAGCCACCGGCACATTCGACGACGACCTGCGCGAACTCCTGCGGCAGGTCGCAGGCGGTGCCCAGACGAATGACGAGCGCGAGACCATCCTGGCCTTTCTCGCACGGATCGCTGACGACCTGCTGACCGATCACGCCCGTGCGCAGGGCGGTCAGGAACAGCATGACCATTACCGCAGACTGGCCCGTCGGCACGGCCCCGAAATCGACGTAAAACCCCGGGCCCCGCGCGCGCTGCTCATTGACGAACACCTGCCGGTGGCCGGGCAGGATGCCGGCTCACAGGCCCTGCTGTCCCACGCCCGCGCGTTTCAGGCGCTCGGCTACGACGTCAGCCTTGTCGCCGCCGATGACCTCTCCCCGCCAGCCGGTGTGCAGCACGCGCTGGAAGCAGAAGGCTTCACAATCTGGCGTGCGCCGCATTACGCCTCGGTGGAAGAAATCCTGCGGCGTCAGTCCGGTGCGTTCGATCTGGTCTATCTGCACCGGATCGGCACAGCCTCCCGCTATCTGAGCCTCGCCCGTCATCACCAGCCAGGTGCCACGGTGCTCTACAGCGTCGCCGACCTGCACCACCGCCGCATCGCGGGACAGGCCGAGACCGAAAAACGCCCCGAACTCCACGCGCTCAGCAGAAGAACCCGCCTTGAGGAATGCACGGCCGCCTGGCAGGCCGATGCCGTCCTGACGCACTCGCCCACAGAAGCCGCATGGCTCCGTCAGGCCGTCCCGCAGGCCCGCGTCGCCTGCGTCCCCTGGGCAATCCGCAAACGCGACCGGACGTCGGACTTCGCGGCCCGACGCCGACGTCACATCGCTTTCATCGGAAATTACCGCCACGCCCCGAACCTTGATGCCGCCCTCTGGTTCGCCCGTGAGGTCTGGCCGGAGCTGCGCGCCGCAGATCCGGAACGCGAACTCTGGCTGGTCGGCCCGCACCTGCCGCCCCATCTGCACTGGCCCGAAGGTGTCCGGGTGCTGGGCCATGTCGCAGACCTTGAGACATCCGTTTTCGACCATGTGCGTTTGACGGTCGCGCCGTTAAGATATGGGGCAGGGATCAAGGGCAAGGTTCTGGAAAGCCTCATGGCCGGCATCCCCTGCGTCATGACACCGACCGCCGCTGAAGGGCTGGACCTTCCGCCGTCTCTGAACGCACTCGTCGCGGAGGACGCCGCCAGCCAGAGCGCCCGCATCAGCGCCCTGTATGCCGATTCCGATGCCTGCCGCACACTGGGGCAGGCGGCTCAGGCGCATGTCGCCCGCACATTCAGCGCCGATCACACCCAGACCGCCCTGCGTAAAGCCATCCAGATTGCGCGACAGCCCCGCTGAAGCCTCACAACTCAGGCCGGATCGGCCATGAGATCCAGCTGATAATCCGACTGGTCCTGCGAACGTATCTGCCGCAACACATGCAGCCCCGGATCCTGCGGGACCAGACAGTTCACGAGCCACACCGTATCAGGGCCGGCCCCGGCATTGCGATACGCCAGATGATTGGCCCCGGTCTTCAGCGCGGCACGCACCCGGAAGCGGAAATCCAGAACACCTGTCCCCCCGCGCATGGCCTCCAGTGACGGAAAGGTCGCAGCTTCCGGCACCACCGCCAGAGGCTCCCCGTTCAGGGAGACGGACAGGCCGTGCGCAACCCGCGCCACATAGGCCTGCTGTTCCGCGGGAGACAGCCGACCGTCATGATCGGTATCGATCTGCCCGATCACAGCCCCGGCCACATCCACCCCCGGCACAAGCCGAAGATGCAGGGCGATATGATCACGCGCCGGAGCAATCGTCGTGGCCTGAAGATACTCGTCCAGCCGATGCGCCGGAGCCGCCACAGGCAGCAGCAGGGCCACACCCGCCAGCACCATGCTCCGTATCCTGCTCATGGCGCTGTAAACCGGCTGCCGTAACTGTTGGTCGGGTCCCGGTAAACCGTATGAACGTGCAGCGTCGGATCGCCGCCGACGCCCTGCGGAGAAAACTCGATCAGCAGATGCGGGCCCTGAATACGATAATAGGATGAGCCGTTGCGGTCAGGCTCATGAGTGGTCGGACCGCTCCAGGCAAACCACGTCTCGTCCAGCCCCTCGCGGATTTCCTTCAGGCGCGGCGCGGCATAGGTGTCGTTGATGATCCCGGCCCATTCGCCAATGATGTCCATCAGCATCTCTTTCTGCGCCGCATTCAGCGCAGACCCCTTGATGCCTTCGGGCACAATGGTTTCGCCCTCATGCCCGGGCCCTGCCACGAGATCATCCACGGCATAGGGCAGGATCGCCTGCTTGCGCTGCTGCGCATCCAGAGCATCCAGCAGCGCAAAGGCCTTGTCGTTCTCCCCCGCCAGAACACGCACCGTCCTGCCGCCCCGCTTGTAGATCGCAGGCTGCGCGCCGGTCAGGGTCGGGGTCATCACGCCATGCGGACCATCGATCACAAGGTTCAGACCCAGATGATGCCCGCCGAACTGCACCATCCAGGGCGCCGTTTCCGAAGGCTCCCCGAAAATGCCAATGGTGTAGACGGCCCTGCCGGACGCAAAATCGGTCCCGGCATCCGCCAGTGCCTGATCCCCGTCCATGATGTCCTGAACCTTCTGATAGCCCCGTGCGCTCAGAAGCGTCTGCAAAAGATGAAATGCCGCCGCACGCTGGGCCGGCGTCAACTGTCCCATCTGAAGCCCGGGCCGCAGCACGTCACTGACCGGAAAATTGGACCACACGGACGTGCCGTAACGCTCTCCGACAAATCCTCCCGGCGGCCCCATACCCGGTCCGCGCGCGGCCGGAGCCGCCGTCTGATCGCCCGTCACAGGCACAACGGGCTGCCCCGGAGCACTCCTGCGGAAGCGGGCAAGCGTGCCGGATTTTTGTGCAACAAATGGAAATTGTACCTTCGTCCGGCCCTGTGAATCGAAGCTGGCGAGAAATGCGCGGGCCGCAATGACGGCATCATGGGTCTGGTTCGCAGGCATGGTCTCTCCTGACGGCGAGGTCGCCCGGGCCTGGGAAAATCCGGCTCCCACAACCGGAAAAACCGCCAGAAACAGCCCGCCCAACATCCAGAATCTGTTCTTCACGCTGCTCTGACCCCGCTGGTTTTCCTGCCGCCCGCATCCTGTTCCATCAGGCGGACGCGCAACACTGCATGCCCCCGATGGAGCGATCAAGACCCGCCCGTCCGGGCCGCAGACCGTCCAGCCACGCGCCAGCAAAAGTAAGAAAATTTACAAACCTCACATCTCCGTTATATGAGACTAATTCTCATTTGCGAATTTCATTTGCAGAAATCACGGCGGAGCGGTCAGGTGGACATGCACGGGAAAACCAGCAGCACGATACAGAGCCTGTACCGCTACGGCGTTCTCCTGTGGACGGTCAGCGCCGGATTTCCGGTCACCTTGGCCCACGCCGCCGACCTCCCGGACAAAGAGGACAAAAAAGCCACCTCTCCCTACGCCACGGGCAACGCCCAAAAGAAAGGCCCGGCAAAGGCTCTGCAGGCACAGCAGTCCTCCACAACAAACGAGATGCCCTCCAGCGTGGAAAGTCTGGTTGTCTGGGGGGAGGGACGCAAAAACGCGACCACCGACGGGACGGGGAGTTACGTCGTCAAGGCGGTGTCCATGGGCAAGATGCTCCTGCGCCTGAACGAAATCCCGCAATCCGTCTCTGTGCTCAGCAGCCAGCAGATGCACGACCAGAACCTCAACAGCGTCGACGACGCGCTCAAACAGGTGCCCGGCGTGAACGTCAATCTCTACGGGGATGGCACTGCCGGCATGACGGCCCGCGGCTATGCGCTCACGCCCCAGTTCGACGGTGTGCCCTCAACCGGCGGTCTGCAGATGGCCCAGCAGTTCGACCTCGCGATTTACGACCGGCTCGAAGTGCTCCGTGGCCCCAACGGCACGTTTCAGGGCTCTGCTCCCCCGGGCGGCAGCGTGAACTTCGTCCGCAAACGCCCCCTGGACCAGTTCAGGGCTCAGGGATCGTTCAGCGGCGGTTCCTGGGGCAATTACCATGCCGATGCCGATGTCACCGGGCCATTAAGCGCGTCCAAACGGGTGACAGGCCGTTTCGTGATCGCCGGAACCGACCGCGGCTACTTCTATCAGCACGCCCATGACCGCCGCTGGACGGCCTATGCCGATGTCGATGTGCACATCACCGACCATACGACCCTGTCCATGAGCGCAACCGGGCAGAAAAATGACACCACCCGTTTCATGGGCCTTCCCCGCGCGGCCGACGGCAGCGACCTGCACTTGAGCCGCAACAGCTTTGTCGGCGCCGACTGGGGCCATACGACGTCCCCCATGTATGAACTCGGCGGCGAACTGGAACACCGTTTCGGTGGCGGATGGCGCGCGCGTCTGACCGGCCGGCACCGCGTGACCGATACGAGCCTGCACTACACCTACCTCAACAGTGCCGTCACAGCTCAGAAAACCGCCAATTTCGTCGTCGCGAACTCCCTGATCCATGACCAGTACGATGGCGTGGACCTGTATGTCACCGGCCCCATCCATGCCTTTCACCGCAAGCATGACTTGGTGATCGGCGGGAATTATGATTCCGACGTGATGACAGACGGTGGCGCCACGCAGAGTTCGCGCGTCAATACCGGCCTCGCGGGGCTCGACATCTTCTCGCCCGTCATTTCAAGCACAATCCAGCCCGACATCACCACGATGTACCGCGAACCCACACGTCAGGAAGGCGTCTACGGGTCCCTGCGGATCGAACTGCTCAGATCACTGCATCTGCTCCTGGGCGGCCGAATCAGCTTTTACGAATACAAATACCGAAACATCTCCACCAATAGCCCCTATGTCACCAGCCTGAAGAACAACGCCGTCCCGACGCCGTATCTGGGACTGGTCTGGAACGTGACATCCGGGATCTCCGCCTATGTCAGCTTCACCGACACCTTTACCCCCCAGTCCGGCTACACCCCGACCGGCCGCCTGAAACCGGATCTCGGCCAGCAGATCGAGGGAGGGCTGAAAGGCGACTTCTTCCATCATAATCTGAGCGTCACGCTGGCCGGCTACCGCGTGATCGAACGCAACAAGGCCATGATCGATGGCGATCTCGCCCCCACCTGCGGCCGCAGCGGAACCGGCGACTGCTACCGTGCGGCCGGCAAGGTGCGCAGCCAGGGCGCGGAAGCGGAGATGATCGGCCGTATCCTGCCAGGCTGGGATATCAACGCCAGCTACACCTATAATGACAATGTCATCCTGAAAGACAGCACGGCGTCCCTGGAAGGCCAGCCCTATGCGTCCAACTCACCCCGGCATCTTTTCAAACTCTGGAGCCACTACCGCTTCGCAGCCCCCGAGCAGACCAGAAACGTCTGGAGCGTGGGCGGCGGCCTGACCGCGCAGAGCAGCACCTTCGGCACGACACGCACCGTCAGACAGGGCGCCTACGTGGTCGCCAATGCCCAGATCGGCTACCAGTTCAATCCCAGACTGGATGTCGCCGTCAACATCAACAACATTTCCAACACACGCTACTATCAGCGCCTCGGCAATATCTATTACTACAATTATTACGGAGAACCCCGGAATTTCATGGCCACACTGCGCAGCACGTTCTGAAATCTTTGGTGAGTATCCCTCCGGGAACTGACCCCGCAGAGCCTGAAGTGGTTTTTTCTGCTCAAATCGATGGGGAAGGAGCCTGACAGTCCCGCTCGTCGCTGCTTGGTGCAACTGTGATGGCTGCGCTTTTGAGGATCAGGCCGTATTCGGCTGCAGCGCGATATAACAGGGCGGCGATCTTGAGGGAGCGGAGAGGAATGTGGCGGCCTGTCTCGGCATTGACAAACGTAATGGCTGGAGACGTTTTCCTGTATGCCGAGGCAATGTCGTAACGCCAGACCCGGTTTGGCCCGACATTGCGACGCAATACGCCATGTTGGACCAGCAGGTTGAGATTACGCTGGATTGAACCATGACTGGGTGCATGACCGCCCAGCATCCTATCCAGAATTTTCCAGATTTCGTCAGCCGTTGCGCCTTTTCCTGCTTCAAGAATGCCATGCAGCAGTACCCGACGCAGATCAGTCATCTTCAAGCCACCGTCCCGGCATCGCTCTTCCAGTTGGCGAACCCGCGTGTGGCTTGCCCCCATGCCGGGAAGGATTTGCCGGATGTCAGGAGGTGAGCGGCGATGTTCGGGGAAAGCGGGCATGGCGATGATCCTGTCACGATCAAAGAAATGACGAGAAACCTCAGTTCCTGTCGGGATGAATGTAGAACTCGACCGGAACTGTCAGGGTGATGGGATCCCCTTCGACAGTATCGGGCGGTGGGGGAAGAGGTTGGGCACGCCGGGGGAGAGCCACGGCTTCCTGATCCAGAAGCGTGTGACCGGAACTGCCGGCGAGGGTCACCGAAAGCACATGGCCCTTGCGATCCATTGAAAAAGTAACGGTCGGGACGCCTTCCTGATGATCGGCCATGGCATCGGTCGGGTAGCGTTTGAATTTCTCAAGCTGCGCCAGCAGCGCGCCCTGCCACGTGACGGGGTCATGCGATGCCCTGGACGAGGATGCGCCTGGTGCAGGAGCGGCCTGTGTCGGAGCGGGGGGTGCCTCCGATGATGGTGGCGCGGTTGTCCGGTCTGCCGGCGGTGTCTTGTCCGGGATCGGCTTTCTGTGCGGCGGGACAGGCGGGTGTTTCTTCACGAGCCTACGGGGTTTTTCCGGTTTTGGCACGGGCACCGGTGGGTGAGGTGCCGGCGATGGTGGCGCTGTGACCTTGGGCGGATCTACGGGAGCCGGATCGGGAATGGACTGTGTCTGTTGCGGGCCGGGGGGAACATCCGTCGGCGGAGTGGGGGTGGAAACCGGTTCAGGTGCCATGTCGATGGCAATGGCGGCGGGCGGAGGCGCAGGGATCGCCATGACCGGGGGCGGCAGGCGCATGACGTACCAGATGGTGCCGCCACTGACGCCAAGAACAGCGAGAAAGGACAGTCCCCAGCGGAGTGCGTCTTCACGACGGGTCAACCTGAACTGGTCGCGTTGCCATTTGCTGAAAGAAGGAAGCCCATCAGAGGGCTCTCCCGGCGCCTGTACTCTCCCGCTCACGGTGCGCCACCTGCGGCCGAGATTGGTTGCGAAGCGGCCTCGCTGCCTTCTTCCTGTCCCTGCAGATTGACGAGCGCCACCTTGAGGTATCCAGCCGAACGAAGCCTGTCCATCACGCCCATCAGCGTTCCGTAATCAACGCTCTTATCCGCACGCAGGAAGAGCCGTTCGTCGTGATTTCCCTTTGTCGCGCGCTCCAGTGCAGGCCTCAGTCCGCTGGTTTCCACCGGATCTTCGCCGAGAGCCAGACTGTGATCGGCCTTGACCGTCAGGAAGACGGGATCATCAGGTCGCGGGGCGGGTTTTTCACTGGAAGATGGCAGGTCCACAGGCACGTTCACTGTGGTCAGCGGGGCTGTCACCATGAAAATCACGAGGAGGACCAGCATCACGTCGATAAACGGCGTGACATTGATCTCGCTCGCTTCATGCGGGCTTTCATCAGCGTGGCGGATGCGGATCATGCTGTTTATTCCGCGGCAAGAGAGCGCGCGTCACGCGACATATCGAGGCGGACCACCTGCGCGCCGGGACCCGGTGGCTGCATCCGGCTCAGGTCACGCGAGACAAGCCGCATGACGAGTGACGTCAGATCCGCGACCTGCGCCCGGCAGGCGGCGGACTGCCGCGCCAGATGATTGTAGATCACGACGGCCGGGATGGCCGCGACCAGACCAAGCGCCGTCGCCAGCAGGGCCTCGGCGATGCCAGGCGCAACCACGGCCAGACTGGTCGCCTTGCTGGCGGCAATGCCGGTGAACGAGGTCATGATGCCCCAGACCGTGCCGAACAGCCCGACGAAGGGGGCCGTGGCTCCAATGGTCGCCAGCAGGCCGGTCCCGCGCATGAGATGACGTCCCTCCGCGGCTTCCAGACGTTCGAGATGCAGGACGATACGTTCTTTTAGGCCGTCACGGTCATCGAGGATATCCTGCGAACGCTGGCGTTCGGTTTCCGCCGCAAGAACAAGCGCATGGGCAATGGATCTGTTCTCCCTGGTCCATTCTTCTCCCAGATCAAGCGTGTCGGCTTCGGCGAGAGCATTCTCAGCCTTCCGAAGCCGCCCGCATGCACGAAGCAGCTCAACCGTTTTGGCGATGAAGACCGTCCATGTCAGGAGGCTGGCCACTGCCAGAAGGGTCATCACGCCGCGCACAACGGGGCCGGCATTGAGAAACATCTCCCAGGGGGAGAAAGACATCGTTGTGAGATCGGTCACAGGGGACCTCCTTTGGAAGACGGTCTGCGCCAGGCGCGGATCAGGCAGAGGGTCATGACTGCCAGGGGTGTGGAGAGGCTGGTCCATGACAGGACAAGCCAGATGCCATGCTGGCCCAGAAGTGCGGACATGAGGCCAAACAGGGTGAGCCCCCCAAGCACCACCGGCCACGGCCAGATAGCAGGCGCTGAAGGGGATGAAGGTCTGGCTCCGGTATTCATGGAGCGGCACGCGTCGGGATGCGATGGACGGCCAGCCCCGTATCGCCGTCGAGTTCATAACCAAGCGCGCGCAGGCGTGTATCGGGGCTGATCCTGCGTTTGGCGGCCCATAGAACGAGACCGCTGACCAGCACGCCGATCACTACGATATCCAGCAGTGCCCAGAGGATGCGCAGCGGCATTCCGCCGTAGTCGCCGAAATGCAGGGGACGAGAAATTTCCAGGAAGCGCAGATACCATGGCATGGGATAGGCACCGGTCAGTTCTCCGGTCCGGGCATCTACCAGAACCGGGGTGAAGAGACGGGCGCGCAGTGGCGTGGCTCCATGCGTCCAGAGAACGTAATGAACCGGACTGCCAAAAGAGGCACCAGGGAAAGACAATCCGGTGACCACATTCCCAGGAGCTGCTTTCGCCGCAGTTTCAAACGCTTTCTGAACGGAAGAGAGATGGTCCTGGGAGGGAACCGGGAGGCTCGCATAGGGTCTCAGGATCTGTCGGACATCCGTTAGGCGCCACAGACCGAACAGCGGTGTCTGAAGTTCGTTGACCAGTCCGGTAAACCCAACCACGCTGGCCCAGACCAGTGTGGCCACGCCGAGCAGGTTGTGAAGATCCAGCCAGGTGAGGCGGCGTGCACGATCGCGCCGGACAGCCCCGAAGGGAAGCCGCTTCATGAAGCGGCCATACAGCACGGTACCCGACACAAGCGATGCAACGAAAACACCGCCCATCAGTCCAAGAAACAGGCGTCCGGGCAGATATGCGAACAGGCTGACATGCAACCGGCTGCATGTTCCCATGATGAGACCGGTCCAGGTCTGGGGTGGACGCGGGGCATCTGCCGGCCGTGACAGTTTCAGGACTTTCACGGTCCGGGCATCGAACTTGATCCAGTGGCCGGAATTCCGGTCAGGATATTTTTCGTCGTCCTTCAGGGCCTGCCAGCTTGGGGCCATGGAAACCAGAACTGCCGGTTCATCATCGTCGGGGGAGATGTCCGTGATGATCTGGCCGGGGAACAGACTGCGTGCCTTCGCCACGATCGTATCCAGGCTGGCGTTCGGTGTCCCGGGCGGCACTGTCTCGTAAGGAGGATCGTCGTCGCCGACAAAAGTGTCCCAGATCTGTTCCGAAAACAGCAGCGGCAGGCCAGTTACGCAGAGAACCAAAAGGAACAGGGTGCAAATCAGGCTCGTCCATTTGTGCACCACGAACCAGCGGCGAAGGCTCCGGGTGGTCATGACGGGCGGACCGTGCCAGGAACTTTGATGCAGATTTTATAATGATACTTATTTGCATCTATATTCCGGAGAAAAAGCCACCTTTCCGTCATCTGAACCTTCTCTTGCCTTATCCGATAGGCGGCCTGCAGCATGGAGACCGGGATGGGCCATTGTATGCCCCTGTTTTTTCAGACGTTCGGGCAGCCTCTTTTTTCACGCTTGAGAATGAAAAATAACGGGGACGTGATACTGGCCGGCCAAAAAACAGTCCGGAGTGCTGGTTGGAGAAGCCCCGCGGTCAGACATCTTGCGAAATGGAGAACTGTGTGTCATCAGAGTTGCAAGTCGTTCTCAACTGCCTTCTGCCGGTTTGAGTCTGGCACCGGGAAGCTGTCTCTTGAAATCTGAATCCTTGCCTGTGGATCTGTACGAAACCCATCGCGCGGGGCTTCTGGCTTATGCCCGGCGTCTCTCGGGAGACGGCGTGCTGGCTGAAGACATCGTCCATGATGCATGGCTGCTGTTTTCCCGGCAGCCTGTCGGGAGTGTGGTTTCGCCGGTCAGTTACCTGCGGACCATTATTCGCAATCTGCTGCTGGGGCGTCTGCGCCGGGCCGCGATTGAACGGGTCAGTACCAGTGACTTTGACGTGACTGTCTCCACCATTGTCGATAATACGGTTTCACCGGAGGATACCGTGGCGGCGCGTGAAATCGTCGTCAGGATCATGGAGGCAATCGATGCGATGCCGGATCGTCAGGCCCGGGCAATCCGCATGTATCATTTCGAGGGCATGAAGCTGCGCGAGGTTGCTGCCCTTCTGGGAATTTCCATACCTCTGGTGCATGGCCTGATTGCGGAGGGCATGGCAGTCTGTAACCGGATCCGCAGGGAAGGGCAGTAAGCCTCGGTGCGCATCACGAATTTCATGAAAAATGCGCGGCTTCGCGCATCCTGTAGGCATGACCTGTCATTGTCCGCCTTTTCGTTCCTGACGCGTTGGTACGGCCCTGCGCCTGAGGGACCCCAGTCTGATCGGAACAGCATGGCCCATGGGTGACTATCGAAGTGCCGAGGAAGCGGCGGCGGGGTGGTATATCGCACTGCGTGAGGACAGTGATGATCCGGAACTGAAACGTGCTTTCGAGGCATGGCTCGCGCAGGCCCCCCAACATCGCCAGGCCTGGGAGGATATGAATGTTACGGCCCGGTTGATGGCGGCTGTTCCAGTTGTGCAACGCGGGGAAGTGCAGCGTGGCCGGCGGCATCGCAGGTGGTATGTTGCGATGGGTGGGCTGGCCGCCGCCTGTCTGGCGATCATGTTTCTGGTGCCCGACGTGATGCTCCGGCTTCGGGCGGATTATTACGCCCCCCCCGGGATGACGCGTGATATCTGTCTGGCGGATGGAAGCAAGGTTGTTCTGGCTCCCCGAACAGCGCTCGCGGTGCATGTTACGTCTCGGGAACGACGTATCGAACTTCTGCGAGGAGAAGCCTATTTCGTCGTGAAACATGACGTGGCCCGAGCGTTTTCCGTGACTGCAGGGCGCGTTACGACAATGGATATCGGAACGGAGTTCGATGCACGGACGGACGGTGCGGATACGACGGTCGCTGTAAAGGAAGGGGAAGTGCATGTTTCTGCCCGAAGCGGAGTTCCTTTCGAGCAGGACCTGCGGGCTGGAAACTGGGCGCATGTGGGAACCACACAGGCCGTGACAGGAAGCCAGAGTCCGGACATGGTTGCGCTCTGGCGTAACGGTACGCTCATTGCCCGGGACAGTACCATAGGCGAGATGGTGGCAGCCCTTCAGCCCTGGACACCCGCACGGATTGTGGTGGCACATGGGAGCCTGACGGAAAAGCGCGTAACGGGATCTTACGATCTGCACCACCCGAAAGAATCTCTTGCATTGATCGTGAGGCCGTATGGAGGAGAGGTTGCGTCTTTTTCTCCGTGGCTTGCGATCGTGACAGGGCATTGAGACCGATGGAATCTTGGTGCGGTCAGAAATAAAATTGATATGAATCAATATCTTCGAAGGGAAATGATCTTCGAAGAGTATTTTTTTTCGAAAAAAAGATGACGGCAAGCATCTCACTGTCACAGGCAAAAGATGCAAATGACTTGCATTATCAATAAGCCGCAGAGACAGGAAGTGCTGCGCCCATGCGTTCATCAGGATTTTTGAAGACACCTCTTGTTGCATCGGTTCTGATGCTTGGCGCTACGACGGCCCTGACCGTGGCTGTTTGCGGAAATGCCCTGGCGCAGACTGAACCGGCGCAGTCAAAATCCCGTTTCGATATTTCCGCCGGCTCACTTTCGGATGCGCTGGTTGTTTTCAGCGCGCAATCCCGTCTTCAGATTACGTCACAGGCGCCCGCGTTGGCGGGACATCGAACAAACGGTCTGCATGGCAGCTTCACGGCTAATGAAGCTCTGGCCCGTCTTTTGCAGGGAAGTGGGCTGTCCTGGCGGTCTGTGGGATCGGCGGCTGTCCAGATTGTCCCTGCGACCCGATCAGCAGCGATCACGCTGGGTCCCGTACGTGTGGGCGGGACGGCCGCTCGTATGTCCAATCCCCAGGCGCCTTATGGTCCGGGTGAGGGATTTTTTGTGAGTCATTCAACTGCGGCGACCAAGACCGATACAGCCATCGTCGATATTCCCCAGTCCGTTTACGTAATTGGACGGCAGCAGATGGATGACCTGCAACCGCTGAATGTGGATGAAGTTCTTCGCTATATGCCCGGAATTACGGATCCGATGGGAGGAAGTGGGATTCCGTCAATCAATTCGCACGACATTTACCAGCGTGGCTTCCAGACTGATACGTTTGTGGATGGCTTGATGACAGGTGTCGCGCCTTCCACGGTAGAGCCGTTCATGCTTGATCGCATAGAGGCCATGAGTGGGCCGGCCTCGGTGATGTACGGACAGGCAGCGCCAGGGGGAATCATCAATGAGGATCTCAAACGCCCGACGGAACAGGCACAGCATCAGTTCAACGTGGGGTTCGGCAGTTATGGTCGTTATGAAGGACAGTTCGATAGCAGTGGGCCGCTTACAAAGGATGGCCAGCTTCTCTATCGTGTTGTAGCAGTTGGAAACACGCAGGGCGATCAGGTCCAGTATGTAAAATATAAAAGACTGATCATTCAGCCTGCCCTGACATGGAACATTGACAATAATACGAAGCTTACACTGATCGGGCAGTATAACTATACGCCATCTTTAAGATATGCTGCGGGTGGCCCGGCAATTGGTTCTCTTTTTCCGCAGAAATATGGAAGATACAGCCCGACTGTTGATACCGGTGATCCGGGTTTTGACCGATCGTACGACAAGAGCCACTTATTTGAATATATTTTCTCTCATAAATTCAATCGTCATCTCCAGTTCAGCCAGAATTTCCGGTACGAATATGATGATAGTTATTTTGCCCAACTTTTCAGTAGTGGAATAGTGGCAGGAACGTCCAATATGAAGCGCTATGCGCTCGTTGATCATTTCAAGGGCTGGGCTGCTCTACTCGATTCCCATCTCCAAGGTGACTACGATACGGGACCCATCCATCATACGCTGCTGGTAGGTGTTGATTACAGGGATCAACCGGACGCAGGGACTTATGCATTTGACTTTTCTACTGTTCCGACATTGAATCTGTTGAGTCCAAAATATTATCAGTACAATTATAGCGATTTCATCAAGCAGACTGGTAACAAATGGTACACTGAGAACGACTCCCTCTCTCAGACAGGGGTTTATTTCCAGGATCAGATGAAATGGAAAGGACTCAGTGTCATGATTGGTGGTCGTCAGGACTGGGATGATTATTACAGCACGTTTAAAAAGGCGTTTACCTGGCATGTCGGTGTCTCATACAAGACGAAATTTGGCCTTGCGCCCTATTTCTCTTATGCGACGTCATTTTTTCCTCAGACATCAAATATCTATGGAAAAGGAATTGCGGATCCGCTCGAAGGAAAGCAGTGGGAAGTGGGGCTGAAATACCAGCCGACTAATACGAAAATGCTATTTACTGCCGCTGCATACGACATGAAGGAGAACAATGTTCTCGAAAGCGATCCGGACCACGCAAATTTTTATCTTGAAATTGGTCAGGTGCGTGCGCGCGGCGTTGAACTGTCAGCGAATGTCAATATTACGCAAGGTCTGAATCTGAATGCCAACTATACCTACATGTCGATATATAACAGTCATACGACGCTGACATCGACAGATATCAACGGAAAAACAGTATCACTGCAAGGCAAGTCACCCACTGAGCTTCCTCGCAACACCTTCAATCTTTTCGTTGATTATAAGTTCCAGAAAAATACCCTGAACGGCATTTTGGATGGATTGTCTCTGAATGCGGGAATGCGATACGTGGGCTTTTCAATGGGTGACCAGGCGAACTCATTTCATGTTCCGGCCTACACAGTGTTTGACGGGGGCATGAGTTACGATTTCGGAAAACTGAGCCGACGTCTCAAGGGGCTCAATGTGCGGGCAAGCCTCGTCAACGGCTTTAACAAACAGTACGTGGTCGAATGTTCATCCAGTACATCTTGTGCCTGGGGACAGCTTCGCCGTGTGACGGGGCAGATTGGTTATCGGTGGTAATTTTATAGCGCTTCGATATCCACATTCTATTGCTCCCCATTGGCCTTGATAGCGGCAAAGGGAATGCCAGGAAAATCGTTGACAGACACTGGTTCTGAAGGCTTTGCTTGGGGAGTTAAGGGTGGTCTTTGTACGACCGCACTTTCGTATGCGTTAACGTGAAACAACGCGCAGAAACTGACAGCAGTATGCTGGCAGCCTGTGCGTCTGTGTATCCACAGTCACCGGTTTGCCGGCAGATAGGGATACATGGTCATGAAGCTTTTCCAGTCTTTTTCAAATCGTGGTGCCTGTCCCGAAATCCGGCGTGTGCGACATGAAATTGTCCGACGTCATCTCGAGGTCCGTGCTGTCGAGCATCTTACTCCCCACATGATCCGTATTACTCTGGGGGGACGAGAGCTTGCCGGTTTTACCAGTCTGGCTCCTGATGATCACATCAAGATCTTTGTGCCGGGGCCGGATGGGACACTGACCCGGCGTGATTATACACCGCGTCAGTATGACCCGCAGAAGGGGACGTTATGTCTGGATTTCGTCAACCACCCTGGCGGACCGGCTGCGGCCTGGGCGAGGGCAGCCAAACCCGGTGATTATCTGGAAATCGGCGGTCCGCGTGGGTCGCAGATTGTTTCCGGTCAAATTGAACACTGGCTTCTTATCGGCGACGAAACGGCGCTTCCCGCGATCGGGCGACGCGTTGAGGAACTGCCTGCTCAAATGCCTGTCACCACTCTTGTAACAGTGCCGGGGAAAGAGGACGAACAGGTGTTTGCCACTACAGCCTGTCATGTCGCCCATTGGGTTCATCGACCGATGGAACAGGCGGATGACGCTGCGGACATTCTTGCTGCTCTGAAAAATCTGGAGATTCCGGACCGGACTTTTGTCTGGGTTGGTGCTGAAAGCCATGTGGCAAAAGCTGTACGTCAGTATCTTCTGGATGAGCGCCGGATTTCAGCCCAATGGATCAAGGCATCCGGCTACTGGAGCAAGGGACAAGCGGATGCTTCCGTCAAGGATGTGGGAGAGGGCCGCTGAACGCCAGGCGGCAGGAGTGCCAGGATTCTGGCACTCCCCTTACAAATTCATACATTCCGTTCCGTGTGACATGACGTGATTTCGGTGCATGAAGAGGCAATGACTGAACAGGACATTTCGCCTGATATGAAGAAAATACTGCTGACGCTGACTGTTTTTCTCGCGATCCTGAGTACAGGAACTGGACCGCTTCTTGCTACTTCGGCCCGGGCCGCGGACAGGGCCGCCCTTCCAGCGGTGGCTCCCGTCATATCCTGCGACGCTCTCGCTCATTTTGACCTCGCGCCCAGTGTCGGAGCGCCCGTGCATACCCAGAAAGCAAGTGTGCTCGACACCCCCAAAGGCGGGTTCTGCAAAGTCACAGGCCAGATTGCGCCAGCGATTTCCTTTGAAGTCGATCTGCCGATGGAGCACTGGACACAGCGCTTCCTGCAGGGCGGATGTGGTGGTCTGTGTGGCATGACGCGTGTGGGCGTGAGTAACGCCGGGGCCTGTGCTCCAGCCCTGAACGGGGAATTTGTCATGGCAGGCGATGACATGGGTCATACTGGCCCGATGATGGGTCTTGTGCAGGGGGAATTCGGTAGGGACCCGCAAAAGCGGATCGATTTCGCCTATCGCGCGAACCATGTGACCGCTCTCGCTGCCAAAGCGCTGACGGCAGCTTTCTACGGACAGGCCCCGAAATATTCCTATTTTGTTGGCTGTTCCGATGGAGGCCGTGAAGCGCTGATGGAAGCCCAGCGTTTCCCCGAGGATTTTGACGGGATTTCAGCTGGCGCGCCGGCTGCCCTGTTTACCGTACAGAACTCTTTCTACCATGCGTGGAACGTGCGCGGGAATCAGCGAGCGGATGGCAGCAGCATCCTCCTGCAAGGGCGCGTGGGTGTGTTACATGACGCGGTGATCCAGCATTGCGGGACGCTTTCCGGTGTAAAAGACGGTATTTTGGAGGAGCCCCGTACCTGTCATTTTGACCCGGCATGGGTGCAGTGTCCCGCAGGCCAGAGCGACACGTCACATTGCCTGACAGCGGAAGAAACGCAGGCGGCAGTGCGCCTTTATGCCGGAGCGACGGATGCTTCAGGCCATCCGTATATTATCGGCGGCCCTTTGCCGGGATCGGAATTGCAGTGGGCGCTCCCTGCGACGGAACGTGGAACGTCCATGAGTCAGGGCATCGCGGCCTCTGCGATTGCTTATATCATTCCGCGAAACGTGGATGAAAAAGCAGCAAATCTGGACCGTTTCCATTTTGACGACCCATCTTTCGCTAACATGAGCGAACTGGCTCCGCTGTATAATGCCGAGAACACGGATCTGCGTCCGTTCCGCAAGCATGGTGGTCGCCTGATCCTGTGGCATGGTCTGGCGGATCAGTCGATTTCTCCGCTCAACACCATCGCCTATTATCAGGGTGTGCAGAAAGAAATGGGCGTGGAGCAGACGGACAGTTTCCTGAAATTCTATCTGCTTCCCGGAGTGGGGCACTGCGGGAATGGCGAGGGTTTCCCGCAGGTCGATTTTCTTTCTCCACTCATGGCATGGACCGAAACGGGTACTGCACCTGCCGCCATTTGCACCGAGAGAACTGCGCAGGGTGACGGGCCGATGGGCCCGCCTCCTGGCGCTTCGGGCAAGCCGCCGGCAGGTGGGCAGATTCACATGGCTCCCATGCCCAGCCAGCCCTATGCGCGCCCCAATGCCACGGCGACCGCAAGCCGTCCGGTTTATCCGTACCCGTATATCGCCAAATATGTCGGAGCAGGCGACGTGAACGAGGCTCAGAACTATCGGCCGGTAAAATCACCTGTGTCCCTGCCGATGGTATTTACAAGTCATGCCACGCCGCTGATTGGGCCGGATAACCAGAAACAATATGCTGTCCGTGCCGGAAAGCTTGTCGTGAAAGGCGCACAGTAAGAGCAACCGTACCGCCCGACGTCAGAGATCGGGCGGCCTGACCCTCCTTCTCCCTCAGGCTGCAGAGAAGTCAGACTTGTGGCGGTTGCCTTCATGACTGGTCATGAACATGACGGTCACTGAATCCGGCACATCCTGTCGATGCCAGGTGTTTGCGGGGACCACCAGCACATCGCCTTTTCTGGCGGTCGAACTGATCTCGCCGTCTTCAGTGCGGAGGGTCAGCGTTGTTTCTCCTTCGATTACAAGAAGGAACTCCTCGTTCGGATGTTCTTCCCAAGGGGTGGCCCCCCTGAAGCGTAGAAGTCCGACGTCGAGATGTCCGAACGGGAAAAGCATTTTCAGACCGTTCATCGAAACGGTCTCGGTTTTTTTGCCGATATCGACAACCGACAGATCGGAAGATTCCTGAAGGATATTGGAAATTTTCATAACGATCTCACATGGGTGATTTTGAAAGAACACGGCCGTCATGTCTCTGGCCCTCAAGTTTCCGGGTGGCAGACATGACGAAAAACAGCATGAGAATGCCGGTGATCCAGGTGATCAGAAGCGTCTGGCTGTATCCGATCAGGGAGGCCAGAGGTACGAGCGAAAGACCGGCAAAGACATTGGTCAGGCTCTCTCCACACTGAAGAAAGCTGTAATCGGTTCCAGGGCGCTCGTCTGATGACCAGTCCATGAGCAGGGCCCAGACCGAGACGTAAAATCCGCCATCCAGCATGTTCTCCGCTCCCAGGCCGACATAGAGGAGCCAGCGGCTTGGCGTTCCCGTGGCCTGAAGAAGAAACAGGGTTCCGAGAAGCAGGGTGGATGGCCAGATCAGCAGGCCAATAGCGCGACGGCTCCCCATTATCCGAACGGCCGGAAAGCCGATCAAAGCGCCGCCCAGCGCACCGCACATGATATTGGACATCTGCAATGTGCCTGCGAAGTCGAGGCTGAAAGACCGGTCGATCAGCCATGGCTGGAGCAGCATGGCGAGTGCCGAGCTGGCGAATTTGAAAGCTACCGACAGAAGCATCGCCCAGCGGAAATCGGGGCGCCGGAAAAGGTCTGCCAGTCGCGAGGGGATCTGCCGTGTGTGACGGAGGGCGGGTTCCACACAGTCCCGGAGCGGCAGAAGTGCCGCCCACAGGAGGCTGAGTTCGCCGGCGATGCTCCACATCGCACCCGCCCAGCCGAGACGGTCATAGATCAGGAGCGATCCGGCCCCGCCCACCACCATTCCCAGCAGAAAGGAAATGACCTGCAATGCATTCGCCAGCCCTGCGTTGCGTCCCTTCATGTGAGACACGGCACAGGCATTGGTCAGGATATCCTGCGTGGCAAAGATCGTGTTCAGCAGGAGCACGCCTGACAGCGACAGAAGGAAGTGCCGGTCGGGCGCGATCAGCCCCAGCACGAGACACAGCATGATTGCCGCAGCATGCGTCCACAGGGCAAGGCGCCCATAGCCCCATTTCTTGCCGGCATTATCGGTCCAGCCCGACCAGAAGCATTTAAGTGCCCAGGGCAGGAACAGCAGTCCCGTCAGGCCAATCTGCTTCAGGGGAACGCCGCTGTGGCGCAGGATGGTGGACAGGGCGCTGAACGCCAGCCCTGCTGGAATCCCCTGGGAGCCGTACATGAGGCTGATGGCCAGAAACCGTCTGAACACCGCGTGCGGCGCGGTTGGCGGAGGCGTGTCCATGTCAGAAATCCAGACCGACACGGAACCCGAGCTGCCGCGGATTGGCGGCCACGACATAGCCGGCTGACAGGCCACGCGTGAAATAGCTCGAATTGGTCAGGTTGTGCCCGTAGAGCGCCACGTTCCAGTGTTTCCAGCGCTTCTCGATCTGCGCATCGACGAGAACATAAGGGGCGTTCTGGATGCTGCTGCTGGGGTAAAGCGTTGTCTTGCCGCGCCGGACGACACTGGCGTTGACCGTCCATCCTGCGGCCGGATGCCAGTCGCCCGAAAAGCCGAAGCTGCTGCGCGGGGTCCCGGCCATCTGCCTGCCGCTGTAATCTGTTCCGCCGAATACGAACCGGTCATAGGCGGCATAGGTGAGGCCGACAAACGCATTGAGCTGAAGCGTTCCGACGGGCTTCCAGTGCGCGGAGGCTTCCATGCCGCGTGAATGGGCTGTGCCGGCCGTCCCGATCAGGGATTCCCCTGCGCCGTTTGTTGCGGCGACCTGAAGATTGGAGAGGAAACTCGCAAACCCCGTGGCTTCCACGGACCAGCGCCCTGCCAGATCCCCGAGCCTGTAGCCTGCTTCGACCGTGTTGCCGTAGCTGGAAGCATAGGGAAGCGACACCGTGCTGCCATACGAGCCATAAGGGCTGTAATTCGGCGGCAGGAACGATCGCGTGTAGCTGAGCCAGCCAAACTGGCTGAGTACCCCCGAAGGCTGTGGATTATATTCCAGTTTCAGACCCGGAAGAGGCGCTGTTTTCGAGAGGTTCTGCCGGGGCAGGCTGTCCTGCATGCTGTAGGCATAAGGCATGTCGCCGCTCATGGAGCTTGTCCAGTGGCTCAGCGAACTGTCGACATGCTCGATGCGTAGGGACGGCACCAGCCGCCAGCTTTTCGCGAAATGCCAGCCCAGTTCTCCCATGAAAGCGACATTGGCTGTCCCCAGCGTCGCCGTGGTCCGGCTGGCGTAAGTGGGAGACATGTCGAATTCATAGGGAGCCCAGCGTTTGACCTGCTGGCCGTAGATGCCGCCTTTCCAGTCAAGCGTTCCGGATGCTCCTGACAGCATGACGGAGCCACCAATCTGTCGCGTGGGCAGTGTGAAGCCGGAACTGGCGGAAAACACCGAATAGGGGTTGCTGTAAGTCCAGTCGGTCGAGACGCCACCGAACGTCACATCCAGAATCATGCGTGGGTTGAAGCGCCGATGATACTGGGCGGATCCGAGCAGATATGCGGTGTCGTTCACGCCTTCCGACGTGTTGTAAGAAATATGGTTGCGCGCGTTCGCAGGCGTTTCGAAATAATCGTTGCCGCCGTGATTGAGCATGCGATGCAGGCTGAAACGCCATTCGCCGCCATCCCGATCCCTGTGCAGCAGCTTGAGGCGCCCGAACCATCCGTGCCAGCCGCCCGTGTCACGGCGGCCAAGCGTGCGGTTGTGGATGTAACCATCGGCCGTCTCGCCACCGACAGACACACGCAGACTGGTGGACGCATCAATGGGAAGGTCACCCGAAAACGTTGCCCGTTTGCGGTTACCGGTCCCGTATTCGAAATCCAGTGCACCCCCTAGTCTGTTCCCGGGATCGCGGGACTGGGCAGAGACCATGCCGGCAAACGCGTTGATCCCTTCCGTCAACTGGGGGCCGCGCAGGACATCGACGTTACTGAAGTCGAACATCTGCCCCATGGCAAAGCCAGGAACGGGAATGCCGTCGATCAGGACCGGTGTGTAAAGGACCGGGCCTTCATCTTCCGCCCCGCCCAGTCCGCGCACCATCAGGACCGGATTGTTGGGCGTGGTGTTGGTGAAGGAGAGATTGGGTACCCGTTCGGCAATATCCCCCAGTGTCTGCATCCGGTAAGCAGCCATGTCCTGGGCGGAAATATGTGTTGTGCTGACGGGCGTGGTGAACGCCGCATGTTTGCCCCAGACGGTCAGGTTTTCCGTGCCGGACGGACAGGTGGCGGGGCTTTCTGCAGCCGGCTTCTGAACGCATGCGGGCAATGACCCGCCTGCCGCCCAACCAGAAACGGGAAACGCCGTGAGGGCGGTACAGACAACCGTGACGGATCGAACGCCCCGCAGGCTGGAGCCGGTTCTGCGCTCTGGAAGGGAGAGGTTTTCTTTCATGCGGTGAGATGATAATAATTCTCATTATCTCCGCTACCCGGATCGGCCGCCTTGCCCCGATCGGACAGGAAAGACCATGCCGTGCCGGCAGACATCAGCTCAACGCAGGTCCATCAGCCTCATCCTTGCAATCTGGCCGGAACGGCCTTGCGCTACCCGTATTCGCGCAGTTTTTCCGGTGGGCTGCAGGCGAGTGCGTTTCTGGTCGCTCAGGCTGGCGGTCTGAAGGGATATTTTGATGAGCCGGGCCTGACCACCCGTTGCACGGTTATCCTGTCCGGAGCATGCAGCATGCGGATCAGGGGACGGACCTATCATTTCCAGGCCCGTGATCTCGTGCTGGCCCCCACGTCGGCGGAGACATTCACGTTCGAGAACAGTGCGGATTTCTCAGCACTTGAACTGCATGTTCCGCAGGGGATCCTCGATCAGATGAACATTGCGCCGCCCGCCGGGCTTCGCAGCCGGTTTCTGGGCTGTCAGGAGCCAGGTCTGCAGACCGCCCGGCAGCTTCTGGGATATCTGCGCGCGACGTCTTCAAGCCCGGCTACGGCTACCAGTCCGCATGTGCTGGTGGGTTATGGACTGGCCATAACGACGCTGGGCTATGCTTTTTCTGAAGACGGGCAGGACCACCGAAGCAAGGGGGTGGATAAGACTGCTACGGGTCTTGAAGCCGCCCGTCAGGTCCTGCTGGAACGCTTCGACAAGGTTCCGACCATTCCGCAACTGGCTGCGCTCTGTGGCCTGAGTCCGACGCGCTTCAAGGAGCTTTTCCGTCAGCAGTTCGGATGCGCTCCTTATGCCTTCTATCAGGCGCATCGTATGGAATATGCACGTCAGCTTTTATGTCGGAAGAATGTAACCGAAACGGCAATGCAACTGGGTTACAGCAATATCAGCCATTTCAGCGCCGCGTTCCAGCGGCAGTTCGGATGCACCCCAAGCCAGTGGCAGCGTCAGATACGATAGGTGCCTGATGTATTGATTTTGGGAGCATGACGTTGATTCAGGTTCTGCGAGAAGAGCAAATGAGTGATTTCTTCTCGCTGATGGGAGCACAGATGCCCCACCGTTTTTCTCGGACCTCTGTCTCACAGTAAATCTTATGTTCTGGTGATAAGTTCCAAGCCTGAAAGATAGAACCTGCAGCGTTAGTACAGCAGGAAGGAGCGGCGTTGCTGATTGAACTCGGCTTCATCCGGTTTCCAGCTGGTCAGGATATCGGGTGCCGACATGCCCTGTGAAAGCTGTCTGCGGAGAGTGTTGCTGCCCGCCAGAATGTCGAAGGTTGAGCCGGATTTTCTCCATATCGGGCTCTCTGATATTTTCAGCACGGTCTGAAGCATCGTCACGCCCGTTAGCAGGGGATCGAAGGATTTCCGGTCGGTGATGGCAAGCTGGAGCCCGTGGCAGAGCTGGTCTTTTGCGACTTCAAACCCTGGAGTGAACCAGTCTTCCCTGAACAGGCAACCTGGCAGGTCAGCGTTATTCAGCTCTCCCACCCAGCGGGTTGCATCAAGACCGGGGGCGCCGAGTGTCAGGAAGGGGGAGGCTGTGCCGCGCCCGACCGAGAGGGTCGTGCCTTCGAACAGGCAGGTTCCCGGATAGGCGATGGCTGTCGTCACGTCGGGCATGTTGGGGCTGGGAGGTACCCAGACGAGATCGGTTTCATCCTGATAGAGATCCCGGTGCCAGCCGGTCATGGGAATGACACTCAGTCGGGCAGGGCGTCCTGCCTGCTGCGGCACAAAGTGGCTGTTGAACAGCCGGGCTAGTTCGCCCACGGTCATACCGTGTCGCAGGAGGAGCGGGACCCTGCCTACGAAGGATGAAAAGGCTGGGTCGAGGGTGGGGCCGCTGGCGTGCAGGCCCGTGATGGGGTTGGGTCTGTCCAGCACCATGAACGCGATGCCGCAGCGCGCGCAGGCGGCGAGGGCGTCAAACATGGACCAGATATAGGTATAGAACCGGGCGCCGATATCCTGAATGTCGAAGACGAGAAGATCGATGTCTGCTGATTTCAGGAGCGCATCCAGCTTCGGACCGGAGAGCGTGTACATGTCGTAAACGGGGATACCCGTGCGGGGATCGATACTTCTGGCTTCGGAATGGCCCGCCTGCGCTGATCCGCGGAAGCCGTGTTCAGGGCCGAAAATGGCTTTGAGGTTTACGCCGGGGGCGGCGTGCAGCCGGTCTGCGATATGGCGCAGCTGTCGGTCCACGCTTGTGGGGTTGGCGATCAGGCCCAGTTTCCGGCCTTTGAGCGCCTGATAGCCATCGGCTTCGAGAGCGTCATAGCCGGTTCGGACTTTGACCGGGGAAGGGCATCCCGCGGGCATTCCCGAAGCGGTGGCCCATGAGGATACGGCGGTTCCTGCGCACAGACCCATGAAGGTACGGCGGCTAATGGACGTTTTTCGGGCGGGTGTCGCGGAAGGACGGTGAGGCATGTCGTGCGGGCTTCCGGGATTTGGCTATTCGGCTTCGGCGACGGCAGTGACCAGATCATCCATGATTTTGGTCGGATGAGGCAGATCGTCCGGGATGTCGTTTGCGAAGATGGCGATCAGGAGGGTCTGGCCGCGTGTGGTCTGAAGGTAGCCGGACAGGGAATGGGTGGCTGCGAGGGTGCCTGTTTTCGCGTGCAGGTGGTCCGCAACGGACGTGCCTATGAAGCGGTGCGCGAGCGTTCCGTCGCGGGTCGCGAGAGGGAGATCGTCCCGCCAGTCTGCGCCCCAAGGTTGGTTGTTGGAGAGGCGCAGAAGCTGGATGATGGTCTGGGGTGTCACGCGGTTGTAGGGAGACATTCCCGAGCCGTCATAGAGCGAGAAGCCTGCAGCGGGCAGGCCCAAAGTGGTCAGAACCTGTTTGCGTTCGGCGATGCCGTCCTCGACAGAACCGTTGCCATGGACAAGGGCCAGACGGCGCAGAAGGAGTTCGGCATGGAGATTCTGGCTGACTTTCAGCAGATGGCGGATGTCGTCTTTCAGATCCGGGGCGGGGAGGGTGGCGAGGATGCGGGCGTCTGCCCCAGGAGTGTCGACAGCGGTTTTCGTCAGGCGGTGTCTGACCTGTATGGTCTGGACCCGGATCCCTGCTTCGCGCAGCAGGGACCTGAAGTGTCGGGCGGCTGAGAGGGCCGGATCGTCGATCCCGATTTTCAGTGTCTGGACGGGCGCGCCTATCGGAAGTGTTCCTGTCAGGACGACGCGGGTGTCGCCGGGCTTCTTTTCAAGGCCCAGTTCGGGTTTGCCGTCCGGGACTGTCAGGGCCTGATTGACCAGCATCAGTCCTTCGTCGGGTGCGGACCATTTGGGCAAAGGTTGGTCACCGGGATATATTCCGGGCTGGACGGTCAGTTCGGCGGTGTTGTCGTTCAGCGTCAGGGCGGAGACGGCGGTTCCCCATTGGGTTGGCAGGTTGTTCCAGCTCCAACCATCACCCCAGCGTTCGTCCGCGAAAAGCTGGTCATCTGCGATGATGGCATGAATGCGTCTGAGTCCCTTGGCGGCGACGGCATCCGCCAGTGTTTTCAGGCAGTCGGTCTGGCAGGCCGCATTATCGGACAGGACGGCATCGCCCGAGCCGCGCAGGATGAGATCCGGTGTTCCATGACGGCGGGGTGCGAGCAGGAGTGTCGTGGGGTGTTCGGCTGCTTCGTGGTCCAGTTCTGCAAGCTCTGCCATTGCGGCGGCTGTTGTGAACAGTTTGGTGTTCGAGGCCGGGATGAAGCGTCCGCTGGGGTTGCGGGAGAACAGGACTTTGCCGTCCTGAGTGGCAATGACGATCCCCCAGCGCATGCCCTGGTCCTGCGAGGTCTGCAGGATGGGAGAAAGGCGTTCCGCCAGCGCATGCGGGCCTAGCGGGGGCGGGGAGTTCTGGACAGCGCAGGCACTCAGGGCGATGGGAAGTCCGGCGGCTGCGTACGGGAGAAGCTTTCGGGAGAGCCGGGATGAAAATCCCGGAGCATGGTTGGAAAGCTGACGCATGAAGGCCCTGTCTGAGTGGAGATTGTGAGGGGCTGAAAAGACACGAGACTGCCTGTATCGGGTGAACAGGCAGCCTCGTGGGTAGGTCAAGTGAGGGTTCGGATCAGAACTCCATGCGGATGCCGCCGCGATAGGACCGGCCGAGCAGGCTGCTATAGGTTTCGTCGGCCTCAAGTCCCCCTTCCGGCAGCAGGATCGGGGAAGTGTTTGCGAGGTTGGTGACAGTCAGGAAGAGCTGCATTTTACCGATTTTTTCGACGGGCAGATTATAGGTTGCGTTCATGTCGAAGTAGAAAATGCCCGTCACGTGATCATTGTTGATCGTGGGATAGTTGGCGTTATAGGCCGGGCATGTTCCCGAGCACTGGATGTAGCTGTTGGAGTAATTTCCCGCGCTGATACCCCGGGCGATGGCCGTGAGGCTGTATTTTGACGTCCTGTACGTGGCCGAGAAACGGTAGATCCAGCGCGGCGGCCCAGAGGCGATGTCTCCCGACGTATCGACCGTATAGCCCATGCCGGAATCAGAGATATATTTCAGGTAGTTCGTGGCCTGCCCATGGATCGTAAATGTCCCGTCGGCATCGCGCAGAAAGCGGCTGAGCGGGAAGCTGTATGAGGCGTCAATGTCGATGCCGCTGGTTTCGAGTTTGGCAAAGTTGAAGGGAGAGGCGCTGATCAGAAGATCACGCGTCCCTGTCGGATCGGCGCGTATGGCCGAGCAGAACGTGGTGTATCCCGAGTAACATTCATTGATGATGGACTGCGGATAGAACTGTTCGATCGCGTTCTTGATCTTGGTGTGGAACCAGTCGACCGAGACGGCCAGACCGGACACATAGCGCGGTGTGATGACGGCGCCGACGACTGTCGTATTGGCCGTTTCAGGGCGAAGTTTCGTATTGCCCGTCGTTGTGGCGAGGACGGTGTCCGTCTTGCCCGTGACCGGATCGAGCACGGTTGTCGTCTGTGACGTTCCGGCATTGTAGAGTTCGTTGATGTTGGGTGCGCGGATGTCATGCGACTGGGTGGCACGGAACAGGACATCTCTGATGGGCTGCCAGGTCCCACCGATTTTCCAGGTGGTGACATAACCGGAGGTCGAGTAGTCCGTTCCGCGGACGGCGCCGTTGAAGGACAGGCCTTTGGCTAGCGGGACCGCGGTCTCGAGATAGGCTTCCTTGACGTTATAATGGCCGAATGTCGGCCGGTAATTGCCGACGGACCAGCCCGACTGGTATTCGGTCGGGACATATCCCGAGGCGCGTTCGTCACGGTATTCGCCACCCACGGCGACGTTCACATCGCCTGCCCAGGTTGCAAACGGGATCGTGGAGAGGTTCACGCCCGAGACGATTTCCTGAAAACGCTGGTTCCGCCACGGCGAATCAAGGACGTAATCGATGGCCGAAGAGGACATGACGCCCGTTCCCAGCCAGTCGATGGGGGAACAGCCATTCCCGGGATCCGTCAGGGATGAGCGGCAGACAATCTGTCCGGCTGAATTGCGCACGGCGTCGGTCGCGTTGGCGATCTTTGCCGTGTTCATGACGTTATAGATCTGCTCATGCGTATGGGTGACCCCATACTGGGCGTAAGCGCTCCATGATGCCCGTTTTCCGAACATCTGGAAATTGCCTTCGCCGCCAAACGTATAACGCTGGACGTTGCGGCGGTTGTCGGTCCGGCGGTAAGGCATGTCGAGCGCGGTCGTGCCGACCGTGACGGACGAGATGTCCTGCAGGGCATCGGCGCCCAGAGCGTCCACGAGATAGGGGTTTGTTCCCTTCAGCGAAATCGAGCTGAGATACTGGGGACCGGAGTTGTAAACGTATTCGCTATCGTTGTAGGCGCCTTCCGCATAGAGGGTCATCCAGGGGGCGACGTCGTAGCTCAGACGTCCGAAGAGATTTTTGCGGTCGCTCTGGGGCTCCAGGCCGATGTCCTTGTTGTTGTTGGCCAGGTTCTGATCCCCCCCCACAGACACACTGGAGGTCGAGAGGGAGCCGTAATTGTAATGGTTCACGCTTCCGCCGGGACCAAAATAGATTCCGCGCAGGGAGTTGGTTACACCGCCCGTGGACGCGTTGATGATGCCGCCAGGCATGACGTTGTTGGTGCCGGCATCGCTGACACGGAGATAGTAAGGCTGACCATTTCCGGCGACATAGTCAGGATTGTTGACAATACGGTCGCCGTTCACGTTCCAGCTTCGGGAGACATGGAAAATGCCGTCCTGATGGGCAATGTCGCCGCTGAGCAGGACGTGGCCTTTTCCGTGGGCAAAGCCGAAGCCACCGGCGATGGCGGCATGTTCGTTCTCTCCGTCCCCATAATCCGAGATGCCGGAATCCGCCGTGACCTTCAGGCCCGTATAGGTCTTGTCGAGCACGAAGTTCGTGACACCCGCAACGGCATCGGAACCGTACTGCGCGGAAGCACCGCCCGTCACCACGTCCACGCGTTTGATCAACTGCTGGGGGATCGTGTTGATGTCGACGATGCCGGTGATGGCAGAGGGCGTAATCCGTCGGCCATCCATCAGCACGAGCGAACGGACGGCGCCAAGGTTGCGAAGGTTGAGCGCGTTGATGCCGGCTGTGCCATCGCTCAGGGAATATGCCGAGTTCTGGGGTGTCTGGCTTCCCGCGAACTGCGGCATCTGATTGATCAGGTCGGCAATGTTGTTGCTGGGCGCCTGATTCAGGATTTCCTGCTGGTTCAGGGAACTGATGGGGGTCGGGGATTTGATATGGGAGTTTGCAATATGACTGCCCGTAACGGTGATGACTTCCCGGTTGGATTCTGTCTGCGTCTGTGTCTTTTTATGACTTGCAGCAGGTTTGGAAGACTGCGCAGATGAATGCTTGGTATCGGCAGGCTTGGCCACTGTTGCTGCGGCGTAAGCCTGCTGCGGCATGAGGAATGTTGCGCCCGACGACAGGGCTGCAAAGGACAGGAAATAAGACTTTAGGGGCAGTCTGACCGTCATACCCTGATTCCCTCGATAAGCGCCGATGGGCGGTGATGTTGCGATATCGAACTAATGTTGCATATCTGTCATGCCGTCGTCGATTTTGAAACTGCGCGCGCCATATAACCTGAAGTTATGTCTGCGTCGTTCCCTGACGATTCAGGGGTTGAAAAGAGATCAGCGAGGCTGTTGAGCCTGAAGCTTTGTGTCAAAGAAATGCAGCGTCCACAGATAGGCGTTCAGCCAGTCCTGCGTGCGCAGGAAAGCGTGGCGTTCGCCGGGGAAGACATGATCCTCAAACGGAATATTCCGCGCCACGAGCATGCGGGCCAGCAGGACGGATTGTTCGAATTCGACGTTGAAGTCATCATCCCCATGGATCAGCAGGACCGGTGAGCGCCAGTGGGCGATGTCGGCGATTGGGGAGGAACGCCATTCGCTGCCCTTTTCCCGCTGCTTTTCTTCGGGGGACAGGCCGGAATGATCTGGTTCCGTCATGTCATGGACGCCGTGGAAGTCCGCTCCGGCCACGAACAGGTTGCTGTTGCGGGCCAAGGCCAGGGCCGTAAGATAGCCACCCCAGCTTCCGCCCCAGATGCCGATCCTGCCCGGAGCTACGTCGGAGCGGCTGCGCAGGAACAGTCCGGCTGCGTGGACGTCCTTGTATTCGCTGGCGCCAGCCCGGCCGATGCCGGGGGCGGTCCGGAAGTCCGCGCCATAGCCGGTGCCACTGCGGTAATTGACGGCCAGCACGACATATCCGTGCGATGCCAGAAACTGGTTCATGGCGTAGGCATTGGAATAATAGCCCATCGCATTGAAGGCCGGGAGCATCTGCCGGTGCGGACCGCCATGGACGAAGACCAGCGCCGGATGCGGGCCGTATGTTCCGGCGGGCGGCAGAAACAGTTGTCCGTGGATGTCGCGGCCATCATCGCTGCGGAGATGCACGATCTGAGGGGTTGTGAATGTGAAGCCGGCCGGGATGGTGGGCGTCACAGGAAGGTGGCGGGTGTGGTCCTGAAGGACGACCGGATGGGCGGGCAGCTCTTTACCCGTAGCCATCATGGCGAGGGCCGGGCCCGCCATTGTGAGGTCCATGACCTGTTCGTTTGGGTCGCTGAGGGCAACTGGCTGGCTGTTATCGAGGGGCTGGGACCAGGCGCGCCAGTGATCCCTATCACCAATATTGGCGGTGTAGAGCAGGTGGGTTTCGTCCGCTGACAGCCGATAGGACGCGATTTCGGCGCCATCCGGTGTCAGGCAGCGTGGTGTTGACGCAGGGGTAGCGACAGGCAGGGCGCAGAGCCGGAGCCAGCCACTGCCTTCCCACGGAAAAAGAAGCTGTTCGTTGCGGGTCCATGTCAGGTCCATGCCTTCCGGTGCCCAGAATTGATTTCCGGCACCTTCCGGTGCGGTCCAGAGCGTATGTTCCGCGCTGGATGCGGTGTCATAGACGTGGAGGGACCAGAAATGCCCCTTGCCGCGTTCGGCCGTCAGCAACGGTTGATAGGCACGGACGAAGGCTATGGAGCGGCCGTCCGGCGAGAAGGTTGCTTCCTGATCGTGTCCCAGTGCGGCGGGCAGGAACACGGGAGCGACGCTGCTGTTTCGGGCGCTCCAGAGCGCGATCAGACTGTGGGAGCCGCGGTCGATTTCGAGCGCAAGGCGGGTGCTGTCCGGGGACCAGTGCAGGGCGGTGATCTCGCCCGGCGTGGTCATGACGACATGCGGCGTCTGACCCGGCTGTCCGACCAGAAGCGCGCCACCCCGCATGAAGGCCAGCAGGCGTCCGTCCGGGGAAAAGACCGGGCTGTGTCCTTCCCCGGCAGTGACGGTTCGGCCATCGGGCAGGATGACGCGGACGGTTTCTCTGCCTGGGACGGCTGCGTTGCCGGCGTTGGGGGCGTGGTCGTTGGGGTATTCAGCATCGCCGCCTTCGACGAAGGCCAGTGTTCGCCCGTCCGGGCTGAGGGCGAGGCCCCACAGATCGGTTCCGTCATCCTGCGTATAGGCGGTGACCTTGCGAGGAGCCGCGCCTCCGTTGGAAATCAGGATGTTGCGGACGCCATCCCGACGTTCCACCCAGGCCAGACGGGCTGTTTTGGAGGCTCCTGTCAGGCCGTTGGCATAGGGCATGGCCAGCAGGGCGCCCAGTTGGGTTGTGTCCTGCGTGGAGGCTGCGTTTGTGCCGGAACAGGTGGCTGCGAGCAGGGCTGAAGCGGCGAGAAGGGACAGTCGGATGGTCATGGGGCTGATGTCCCGGCTTCGGCGAGGGCGGTGAAGATTTCTTCCTCGATGCGGGTGAATGAGGAATAGGCGCCCGGTTGTTCCTGCCCGGCATCGGGGAAGCCGTTTGCGGCAAACAGGAAGCCGTCGCCGGTTGCGGGGTCGTACCAGAAGCCTGAATGCAGCGAATACGCATCTCCGAGATGACCGGCCAGATCGCCGGAATATCCTTTATAGGGCCGGGTTTCGTGCCCCGAAGAATCCCGTGCTCCGGTCAGGCGCGCCATGCTCAGGCCGTAGCTGGCGATCGGGTAGGGGCAGTCGCCGTTCCTGCCGTCATACTGCCAGGTGGGGGTCTGCATCAGGTCGATGCTGTGTTGCGAAAGCAGCGTTCTGCCGTCCAGCGTGCCGTGGCCGAGCATGAAGCGGGCGAGACGGGTCAGCCCTTCCATGGAAATGCGCAAGCCACCCTGCGGGGAGAACAGCGTACCGTTCGTGCCTGGCGTGTAGCTGGCGAGGGATGCGGCGTTCCAGCTCGGGGTGAGGGGCTGGGTGTCCGTTTCTGCCTCCCATCCTCTGGGCTGGTGGCTGTAGAGCGTGGCCAGACGGTCGGGGTGGGCGAGGACCATACGGTTATAGCCGCCGTCGATCCCGAGCGGATCCAGCACATGCGTCTGCTGGTAGTGGTCGAAGCGTTCGCCGCTGGCACGTTCCATGATCGTGCCCACGAGGCCGTAGCAGAGGTTGCAGTACTCGAACCATGTGCCCGGTGCATGTCCGTCACCATGCGCGAAGTGATAGCCGGGGTCACCGGGTTTGCGGATGGCGTCGAAGAACTCGCTGATCCTTTGGTCCGGTGGAAGCGTGTAGCCGTCGGCGTCACGGATGCTGGAGGTGTGGTTGAGCAGCATCCGTACGGTGATGGGGGTCTGCGGGAAATCCGGGTTCCGGAGCCGGAAGCCCAGATAGTCGGAGGCATCGTGATCGAGGTTGATTTTGCCCTCTTCGACCAGCTCCATCAGCCCGATGGTCGTGACGACTTTCGAGATCGAGGCGATACGGAAAAGCGTCTGCGGACCGACGGGGACGGCTCCATCCGGGCTCTGCCGGGCAAATCCGCCGTAATAGCTGTAAGCGACGCGACCGTGCCGCAGACGGACTGCAGCGATGGCGGCCAGAGGGCGGACTTCGCCCTGCGTCAGGACGCGATCCAGCGCGTGGGTGGTCTCGGTGGGCGTCTGGGCCTGTGCGGCTGAAGACAGGACGGCGAGGGCGACGAGTGTGAGGCCCCGGACGGTCATGGTTGAGCCTCCGGGCGGAGCGTCATGCGGCGGACGGCGGCTGCATCGACGCTCTGGGTGCTGAATGACAGCGGCTGCATGGCGCCGCGCAGCCAGACGGGCAGGAAATCGGCGTAATGCGGCGATTTCGGATCGGCTGACTGACCGGGGAAGTTGAGATAGAGCGAGCGGTCCCAGTTGCCCACATCGCACACCATCAGATAGCTGGCCCCTCCGGTGGTGGCATAGGCATTCGCGCCGCCTTTCTGGGGACTGTACCAGCGGGCCATGACGGTATAGGGGTCGCCGCCGCTCTGGGCCGAGGGGCCGCCGATCGTGGGGAAAGCCGCCGCGATGGCCGGGACGATAGCGAGCGGGTGACGCAGCGTGATGGTGTGGAGCGCGCCCCATCGCCAGGCGGCGGGGAGGGGGCCGAGCCGTTCCCGCAGTTCCTGAACGGCTTCCCGGAACTGTTCGACGAGCATCCTGTTCCGTGCGCCCACGGGATCTGCGCCAAAGCGGCTATCGGGGGACTGGAACAGGGCAAGCTGAACCGTGGCGTTGACCGGCCCCGGAAGCAGGTCGTGCAGGGCGGACGGGATGATGAGCGCGTGCAGGGCGCGTTCGAGGCGGGTCCACCAGACTTCATACAGCGCGGCCGCCGCACTGCTGGCATCGACGTGGCCGTTCCACGCTTTGAGCAATGCGGCTTCGGCGGCGAGATCGGGCGGGACGTCTGGCAGGAGCCGGACCATCTGCAGGGCCAGCACGGAGAATGTGTCGTGTTGCAGGGCTACGCTGTCCGCGAGGGTTGCACGCGGTGTTGCGTCCAGCATCTGGGCCACGCGTTCGTGGCGGAAGCCGTCACGCCATTCGAAACTGACCCGCCGTTCCTCGACCGGATAGCCGGGGGGCAGGTTCATTTCGTTGGAGGTTCCGAACCAGCCGCGTGCGGGGTTGAAGCTGCTGGGGAGGGCTTCGAGGGGCTGAAGACCCAGCCAGTCATATCGCCCGTCTCCCGGTGCGGGCATGAGCCCGTCATATTCCGGAGCGCGACGCGGCAGGCCACCGGCGGCCTGCCAGCCAATATTGCCGCTGGTATCGGCATAGGTGAAGTTGGTCGGGCTCGTATGGACGCGCAGGGCTTCGCGGAAGCTGTTCCAGTCATGCGCCAGATTGATCCCGATATTGGCCAGCAGTCCATTGGCGCCGGGGGCGAGCCAGGTGGCCGAGACCGCAGTGGCGCGGTTGCGGGTTGGATCACGTGAGACGACCGGGCCTTGGACCGAGTAGAACAGGTTCACCACCCGCTCGGCCTCGCCATGGACTGCGATCCGTGTCTCGACATGTTCCATGCGTTTCCAGCCGCCCTGATGGGCATAGCGCAGCGGATCGGCGGGGTCAGTGCGCAGGATGAACAGGTCTTCCTGATCGATGTGGAAATTGGTCCGGCCGAAGGCGATCGTTGCGTTATGGCCCTGCATGACGCCGGGCATGCCAGCACCGCCGCCGCCGATCACATCCAGCCCCGGGGCTGTCAGATGGATGACGTGACGCGGACCCGGTACGCCGAAGGACAGATGCGGGTCATTGGCCAGAATGGGGCGGCCAGTGGCAGTACGGGAGGGGGCGATGACCCATGAATTGCTGCCCTCATTCCGTCGCCGCGTCTCGTCATCGACGGCCGCATGCAGGTCGTGCCGGGGCAGGGGAGCCTGAAGCACGCCGAACAGCCCGAGGTCGTCTTCGCTGATGGCGGTGGTGTCCAGCCCTTCCGGGACGCGCAGCTCATGGACGGGTTCCAGCGGTGTGATGAGCGCGTCATAGGCGAGCGCCCCGCGTGCTGCCAGTCGGGCGCGACGGATTTCGGTCTGGGTGTTGCCTGTGACTTCGGCGCGGATGCGGATCAGGTCCAGCACGTCCCAATGCAGCGGCGTGGTGGCGAAAATGCCGAACTCCGGCGGCAGGAGCGAAGGCGTGGCGGTGACTTCGGCGATGCGTGCGTTGATCCCGGCGACATAGGCGCGTGCGCAATCCTGTGTCAGGGAGGGGAGGGCTGCGAGTTCGCGTTCGGCGTCGCCGCGGAACAGCACCAGCCGGTTGGCCGTGTCGGACGGGACGAAGGCCGGGCCGAATACTTCCGCCAGTCGGCCCAGAGACTGACGATGGCCGAAATCCAGTTCCCACAACCTGTCGCGTGCGACCAGATAGCCGTCGGCAAAAAAGGCGTCGGGGATGGTCTGCGCGCGGACATGGGGGACGCCCCAGCGGTCTTCGAGAACTTCAACCGGCTGGCTCAGGCCCGGCAGGCTCTGAAGAGGGGAGGCGGCGCGTGCGCTGCGTCCCGGCATGGACAGGATGGCGGCGACGCCGCCAAGAAGAACCGTGCGGCGGGTGGCCTGCATAGAAACCTGTTCCTTTCTCAGCTGACGGCGCGGGTGTCGAACCCGGCCACGATCTCTTTCAGTCTCAGGCCCGAGCCGACCGAGAGTGTGAAGCCAAGGGCACCATGCCCCACATTGAGCAGAAGATTGTCATACCGGGTGCGGGCGATGATCGGAACGCCGGTCGGGGTGGCAGGCCGTAGTCCGGCCCAGGGCGTATCGTCACCCCGACCCAGGGCGCCGGGAAGCGTCTCCGACACGAGGGCGCGCAGTTCTCCGAGGCGTTTGGGGTTCAGATGGGTGTTTTCCGAACCGATATCGACCATTGCGGCGACCCGCAGGCGGTCGCCCAGCCCGGCATAGACCACGCGGTTATCGTAATCCGTCACGCTGACCGAGGGTACGAGGCCGGGACGCGGCCGCGTGGTCAGGCTGTAGCCTTTCAGGCCATAGAGCGGCAGGTTGAGCCCGAGCGGGCGTGCCAGTTTCCGGGAGCCGATCCCGGCTGCGAGAACGACGAGATCGGTTTCGAACGGCTTGCCATCCAGCTGGACGTCGCAGCGGTTTTTCGGGCCTGTTGTGAGCGTGGCGTCGCCCTGTATGAGACGGAAGTTCGGTGAAGCGGCGAGGGTTTCGCGCAGGGCCTTGCAGAACAGGAAGCAGTCCCCGACTTCATCTTCGGGCGAGAAGATACCGCCTGCGATCTGTTCCCGCAGGCCTGCGAAGGCCGGTTCGACGTCTGTGCATTCGGAAGGGGAAAGTGCGCGCTGACGTTCCGGATCACTGACCGATTTCGCGGCTTTGCGGAAGGTGGCGGCATTACGGTACAGGACGAGCTTTCCCGGTCGGCGCCACAGGAAGTCGCCTAAACCCTCCTCGCGATATTTCTGAAGCTCGGTCTGTCCGCTGAGCGCTAGATCGAGCAGGACTGTGGCATTGCGGCGGTTTGTCTGCCGGTTGCAGGCGAACAGGAAGGCCAGCAGCCAGCGCCACTGATGCGGATCGGCTTTCAGGCGCAGCGAGATCGGAGAGTTCGGGCGGAACAGCCAGCCCAGGGCGTCCTGCGCGATACCGGCATCGGCCAGCGGGCTGACATAGCGGTAGCTGAGCTGGCCGCCATTGGCGAAGCTCGCTTCCCGTCCAACGTCGTCGCGGCGTTCGATCAGGGTGACGTCATGTCCGTCCCGAATGAGGGCACAGGCGGATGTCAGACCAATGACGCCTCCGCCGATGATGGTGATGGTCCGTTTGCCGGCCATAAGAGTCCCGAGCGTCCAGAGGCTGGGTGCAGGAAAAACTGCGTTCTCCTGCACCGGTATCGGAAACAAAACCTACATTTCCCAAACGGATCGGCCTAATGCAAAGAGGCCATCTTCCCATAACCTGCGGTTAACACGCAGTTTTTCTGTCAAAACGACATGCAGGGCGCAGAAATGCCTGTCGTCCATTCCGTCCGATCACGCTCAGTACTGAATCAGGGAGTTTTGGTTCGTTCAGACCCAGAAGAGCTGACCTTCTTCGGATTCAGATCCTGCGCGTCAAAGCTGAAATCGGAGCCGATCACCTGCATTTTGATGCCCGTGACCTGACCCGAGACATCACGTTTGAACTGCACATAAGAGTCGTCTTCGCCATCCTGCCCCCGGTTATCCCAGCGGACAATGAACAGATCATGCGGCAGGGCGGAGAGCGTTCCGGTCAGGCCATCGGCATGGCTGAAAGACATCCGCAGCTCTGACCCGCGCCGGCTGATCGTGATCGGGCCGCGCCAGGCATCGCGATAGGTCCCGACATAGTCCTGTTGTGCATCGTGTGAGAGCGTGATGAAGGGATGTGCGGGGGAGCCGGGACCGCTTTCGGCAGCCTTTTTTGCATTTGCGGCCTGTCTGGCGGTCTTTTCGTTCAGAAAATGTGTGACCCAGTCCGCACTTTTCCCGGTTGCGACATAGGAGCTGAGCGTTGTTGCGATGGCGTATGTGGCAGCATGGTCATCGTGGTTGGTCAGAATGACAATGCCTGAGCGGCGTTCGGGCAGGAAGGTCACATAGCTGACCATGCCGCCGATGGTGCCGGTATGCCAGACACGCTTCAGGCCAAAGAAATCTTCCATGAACCAGCCGTATCCATAAGCGCGGAAATGCGTTTTTGTGGCATCCGCCGTATCGGGCAGAGGCAGCAGTCCGTGCGGCCCCCAGAGCGCATCGCGGCTGGCCTGACTGAAGATCTGTCGGCCGTTCGGGGCGCGGCCGCCATTGAGATAGGTCTGGACCCAGCGCGCCATGCCATCGGCGCTGCACCAGATACTACCGGCGGGTGCGACTGCTGGCAGGCGGAGGGCGCTTTTGTCAGGCAGAACACTGCTTTCGCCTTCACCGGTAGCCACGTTCGTCTGGCCTTTGACCGGCGGTGTGCTCTGGCAGGCTGGCAGATCCGCGGTATTGATCAGGCGCTTCTGCACCACGTCTTCCCAGCTCTGCCCTGTTATGCGTTCGACCAGCGCGCCTGCGACGACATACAGAAGATTGTTATAGGCGTATTCGCTGCGGAAGGGCGCGGTGAACGGCATGAACGGCAGACCGGCCAGGACCTCCGGACGGGTGAACGTGCTGTGTGAAAACAGCATCAGATCCCCGGCTCCCTGTCCCATGCCGCTGTGATGCGTCAGCAGATCCGAGACACGGAAGTCCCGCGTGATGGACGGATCGGCCACGCGGAATTCCGGCATGTGGTCGATGACGCGATCGTTCCAGCCCAGTTTGCCCTGATCGACCAGTTGCGCCAGCGCTGTGGTGGTGAATTCCTTGGTGTTGGAGCCGATTGCAAACAGCGTGCGGCCGTCAACCGGGGCGCTCGCACTGTCCTGCGTGCGTCGTCCATAGCCACGACTGAATACGACCTCGCCGTCCTGCACCACCGCCACCGCAATGCCCGGTACGTTGAAGGCCGAGCGTGCATGTTCCACCGTCGTGCTGATGTCCTGCTCGCTCAGCCCTGACGGAAGCGTTGCGGCATGGGCGGTGTATGATGTGGAAAGAAAGATCGCTGCCGGAAGGGCGAGCATAAGGGACTGTCTGGGAAACTGGATCATGGACGGCTCTGAATACGAATTTCCGGCCCCGGATCAGGGGAAGACCGCAAGGAAGACTGAGTCAGAGCACGAAACGTTCCGCCTGTCCTGTTTCAAGATGCAGGCTGCCCTTAACCTTGGACTAAGCCCCGGCCATTATTTTTTCAGGCTGAGCAGGTCCACGTCCAGTTCGCTGCGCAGCAGGGTAAGGATGCTCTGGGAGATCTGGGACAAGGCATGATCGGCCCGGAACAGGACCGTACAGGTCACGCTCAGGGGCGGAGAAAGAGGACGTGGGCGAGGCAGGCCCGGATGATGCAGGGCTGTCACAGCATCCACGATGGCACACCCGCCACCGAGGCGCACGAGTTCGGCTGCCATGAAATGGGTCCGCACCCGCACATGCGCCTTGATGGGAATGCGGGCTTCTTCCATCACCATATCAAGCATGCGGGCCGTAGGATCGTTCTCACTGAGCCCGATATAGCGTTCAGGGTTGATTTCAGTGACACTGACCGGCCCTTCTCCTTCTTCCGCATCAATCATCATCAGCGGAATATCGGCGATGTGCAGGGCCGTCAGTCCGTCACATGTGTAGTCGCCGAACACAATTCCGAGGTCGAGATCATGATTCATGATGCGTGACACGATTTCGGGTCCGTGCATGGCATCGATTGTCAGTTCCATGCCTGGATGATCCGCGCGGTAGCGTTGCACGACACGGGGGACGAGGCTCAGCCCCAGACTTGGTACGCATCCGATACTGATCGAATGTCCGTCGCGTGCGTAACGCAGATTGTCGGTCAGACGTTTGAGGTCAGACAGTTTCTCGAAGATCGCGTTGACGTGTGGCAGCATGATGCGGGCCTCGCGGGTCGGCACCAGTCGTCCTCCAGCGCGCTCAAACAGTGCAAATCCCAGTGACTGCTCGGCATAGCGCAGAACCTTGCTTGCTGCCGGCTGCGAGACATGAAGCAGTTCGGCAGCGCGTCGGAGCGAACCCGCAGTCATAATCGCATAGAAAACTTCGATCTGGCGCAGGCGCATTGGAGGTCCTTGCTGTGGAAGATAGGTTTCTGAACTGTTCGTGGGAGGAATGAAATCCTTTTTGTCATCCTTTTGCAAAAGGTGATGCAAATGGCGAAGCCAGATCTGCTGCCCGCAGAGCCTCCGAGCCTGAAGCTATGTTTCACGATCGTTTTGAGAATTCCATGCCGGCTGTGGTCCCGGAAAATTGCGCAGGGGGATCGGAAGCCAAACACGACATTGAAATCCGAAAATGCGCCTTCCTTGCGTGAAGCTGGAACGCGGCGGAAGCGTCAGCCCGGGGCCACGGTCAGCGATGAAAACCCGTATGGAAGATCGGCCATACGGGAAATCTGAAAAACGGTCTTAAACGGAGTTCTTCCGCCCATCCGGGTATTATTCCGGGGTGGGGTTACATTCCGGTGTGACAGGCTGCCCGTTCATGACAGCTTTCGTGAAAGCTGCGGAGTCCGCAAGGGAGGCATTGACCGTCTGATCATGGTTCAGGCCCTTGTAGACATGCGCCTGAACGGTTGTTCCGGCGGCACAGGCCGCCTTGACCAGACCGTGCTGAAGGGCAGGTGGAACGTCGCGGTCCAGTTCGCCGGTGCCCATGAACAGTGGCTGCGAGAGTTTGAGCGTCGGGTATGTCATGGCGGCCAATGCAGGCGCCAGTGCCTTGGAATAACTAGGCTTCAGAGAATTGCCGAAGTTGAGGCCGTCCTGTTTCACCTTGTCCGTCAGCTCATAGACACAGAGATTGGCTGCTTCCTGATAGGCGGACATGGCTTTGGGCGTGAAGGCGTCTTCCGGTCGGAAATTGGGGTCGTATCCGGCCTGTCCGCGGGCAAGATACAGCGTGTAGACCATCACGGGATTATAGGCGGCTTCGGTATGACCGGATGCGGGGGCTGCGATCATCTGCTGCATGAGTTCCGGCGTGATGTAAGGCGCGCCTGTAGCGACCGTTCCCCGGATGCCGAGTTCCGGCGCATAGGTCGACGAAAACGCCGCCGAAGCGAAGGCCGCGCCACCACCCTGTGACTGCCCGACGATCATGATCTTGTTCTGAAGCCCCGGAATATTGCCGAGCGCGGCCCGTACGGCATCCAGCAAACTATAAGCCTCGACACGTGTGTTGAGATAGGCGTGCGTTCCAGGCGTACCCAGACCCTGATAATCGGTCCCCACCACGGCAAAGCCACGCTTCATCCATTCCGACAGATAACGGCGGTTACGGTCGGTCCAGGGATTGTTCGAGGGGGCGCAGTGATCGGCAACGCCCACGGTTCCGTGGGCCCAGGCGACGATGGGCCAGCCACCGGCCGGTGGCGTACCGGCGGGCAGGATGACTTCCGCAGTGACGGGGATCAGACCCTTATCCGTGACGCCATTCGTGGATAGATACGTAATCTTCAGGGCACGCCCGGCATCAGGCAGGCTGAAGGTCGGATTCAGGAGTTCGACAGACGTGATGCTGCCGGGATGAGGCTGAGTGTCCGCAGGAGCACTGAATGCGGGAGTGGCCACGCACAGCGCTGCGGTCAGGCCTGCAATGGCAAGGGAAGAATGACGGAAGGTCATGGTGCATCCTTTCTGAAGTAGTCTCTGCTTAACCGCTTTACGGGTGAAATCTTATCAATGATAAGATTCATTTGCGGCAGAGTTGTCAAGGACGGTGATGGGTTGGGTAACCGGGGAGAGGGCAGGGCATGACAGTGCAGAAAGCGAAGAAAACGTATCATCACGGGGACCTGCGGGCGGCGCTTCTGTCCTCTGCGCGGATGCTTCTTGAGGAGCAGGGGATTTCGGCGCTCGGCCTGCGAGCCATCACGCGTCATGCAGGCGTATCTTCTGCGGCTGCGACGCCGCATTTCGGGAACCTGATGGGGTTACTGAGTGCGCTTGCGACGGTGGGTTATGAGGAACTGGCTGCGGCTCTGGAGCCCGTTCTGGAGCAGGGGGCGCATGCTGCGGGGCTGGTTTATGTGCGGTTCGCCATTCTCAATCCCGGCCTGTTCACGCTGATGTTCCGTACTGACGTGATCGACAGGGACGAACCCGCACTGGCTGCGGCCCGGGCGCGGACATCGGGGATGCTGACTCAGTTGATCGACAGTCTCGAAAGCCCGCAGCCGCAGCGTACCCAGGCCGGAACGCGTGCGGCCCTGTGGGCGAAGGTTCATGGACTGGCTGTTCTGGCGATTGATGGATTTCTCGACGTGCTGTTGAGCAGTCAGGGAGAGGGCATGTCTCTTGAGGATCTGCTGGAGGACGCATTGCGGTGACAGGGGCGTAACCCGCAGCCCCCGTCTGTCGCATTTCTCACGGCAGAACTGGAAGGGACGGGGTTATAGGGCTAGAAGACGGTCCATGCCAGCACCCGCTGAAGGCCGCAGCGTGTGGCACTGTCGCCAGCGGACGGGGCGGATATCCCAGTGGCCGCGCCCTATCCGTCAGGCATTTCCAGATTTCGCAGATTGCTCGCAACGGAGATCAGGTGACGTCCGCCTGGCGGTCTATCCTGAGCGGTGCGGGATCAACCGGTTCTTCCGCAGCGGCCGTGTCCGGAGAAAAATGCTCCTTGAGATGCGCCTCCAGCTTTTCCAGGGAAAAGCCTTTCGTTTCGGGCAGGAAGCGCGCCACGAAGCAGAAGGACAATACGTTGATCGTAGCGAAGACGAAAAACGTACCGGGGCCGATCGCATGCAGGAAAATAGGAAAGAGAAAGGCTACTGTAGCGTTAAAGATCCACTGCGACGAGACCGACAGGCCCGTCAGAACGCCACGGGCCCGCATGGGGAAAAGCTCGGACATCAGCAGCCAGTACAATGGAGAGACCATCATCTGGATGAACAGCAGGGCCAGAAGGATGAACCCAAGAGCGACATAACTCTCGACTGCCGATCCCTTGAGCAGCAGCAGAGTAGCCCCAAGCCCCAGATGAGCCAGAACCACGCCCCCCAGACCACCCAGCAGTGTGACGCGCCGCGGAAAGCGCCCAATCATCCAGATGCCGGCAAATGTCGCACCTACCGCAACCAGACCATCGCCGATTGTTGCGATCAGAGCGGCCTCGGTTCCGAGGCCCGTCTGACGCAGGATGATCGGGGTGAAGTACATGAATGCGTTGACCCCGGTAAACTGGGTCGCAAATCCAAGCCCAATTCCCAGCAGCAGCAGACGCCGGACCCAGACCTCCCGGAACGCCTGATGCCAGCCGATCTGCTCCGCATCGTCGTCCACGGCTGTATAGATTGCCCGCATTTCATGCCGGACCTGCTGATCGGTAGAGCGGATGAGTTCAAGCACATGCCGGGCCTCATCCGTTCGCCCCTGGCTTGCAAGCCAGCGTGGAGAGCGCGGCACGAAAAACAGCCCGACACCCAGAAGCACGGCCGGAACTGCCGCAATCATGAGCATGGTGCGCCAGATCGAGGGTGATTCCGAAAAATGCGCCAGTCCTGCGTTGAGCGTGTAGGCGACAAGCTGTCCCGTGACGATCATCATCTCGTTCTGACTGACAAGCCGCCCTCTGCGTCCTGCAGGGGCCATTTCCGAAATGAACATGGGAACGAGTGCCGAGGCCCCGCCAACGGCGAAACCGAGAACCGCACGCATGGCGATCATGACCGCAACCGAAGGCGCCTGCGCCGTGCCGATGGCACCGATGACGAACAGCACAGAAAGGGCCATCAGGCTGTCCCGGCGCCCGAAGCGGTCCGCCATCATTCCGCAGACCAGAGAGCCGAATGCCGCCCCCAGAACCAGAGCAGAGGTCACCAGCCCTTCCGTGAGCGGAGTGAGCCCCAGCCCTCCTTGTGCGATTGGAAGCTGCATGAACGGCAGGGCACCGGCAATGACGCCCGTGTCATACCCGAAGGCCAGCGCTCCCATTGTGACGACCACCACGATCGTCGTGATCAGTCTGTTCGCCTCACTGCGTGCTCTCATCCTTCTTGCGGCAATCCTTCGACTGCGTTCCCTGAAAAACAGTGCACCCAAATGCGCACCGGGCTTTGCGGCCTGAGCGCTAAACACTCATTTCAGGGTATAAGTTTCGTCATTTCGAAGAATAGTTTCCATTCTATTGATAAAATATAATGTAATTAAATATTAAACAAAGGCATAAAATGGAAAAGCGATACATTTTCATGGCCGCAGAAATGGTTGGAGAAATATTTTCCTGCTGCAGAAGATTTAATGTTTTATCCTGCAGAAAAAGCTCTGATGAATTTTTCGAGATATTCGTTCTGGGGGCAGGATTTGGTCCCCCTTTTCCCGGAGCCCCGCTGTGCCCGTCAACGTCATAAGACCGTTCTTCCGGCATGTCCGAAGCTCTGAAATGGCGCTGCCTGCCTTTCCACCAGTCTTTTACGGGTGTGTGGTTTACCCATACAATCAAGGGGCTCTGAGCTGGCCCTGAAAGTTAGGGAGGACAGGCCTCTCTGCTCCGCGCCAAGAGCAGCAAAAAGGAACACCCAACCAGAAAAATGTCTCTGGTTCCTGTTACCGCAGGGTTTTTTCGAGGTCGGCACCTCCTCCCGGAAGCGGAGTTTCGCCAGCCTTGCGGAGTTGCGTGCCGTCCCATGTCAGGGTCAGCAGACTACGGTCCATGACACCCTGGACCAGAATGTCATGACCATCTGGAGAGAAGGTTAGCCCCTGCGGCCAGAGTGTACCGGGAGCCTGTGCCAGTGGTGTCAGATGACCGTCGCTGAATGAGAAAACCGTGACGATGCCCCGGTCATGATAGAGTGGAGAGGTCGGGGAAAGTGCGGAGCCGTTCTGGGAAACGACGGCGACATACTGGCCATCTGGAGAAATATCGAGCCCTTCCGGCGCGTTGGGGACGGGAGTGCGCTGGATTTCCCGGATTGGTTCGGCGCTCAGATCCAGAACCGAAAGAGCACCTGGCAACCCTTCACCATGGCCCAGCATTCCCATGACGGCGTAATGCCCGTTCTTGCTCAACTGGATGTTCCAGGGCCCGGGTTTGATGTTCAGAGGATGAGGATCGACGGTAATCTGGTCGCCGTTGATATGGAGGGTATAGACCTTGTCCGCCTGCCAAAGGCTCACAAGGGCGCGCTTCCCATCGGGAAGGATGGCGAGACCACCCGGAAAGCCGGAGACAGGTAGGGAAATCACACGCCGGTTGCTCAGGTTGTGTCCGTCAAACCTGAACCAGGTCAGAACGCCGGATTTGCCATTGGCGACGAGAAGGTGATGTCCGTCAGGCGTGAAGCGCAGGGTGGTTGCGCCGGGAGCAGATGCTACGCGCTGTATGATTTTCGGTTCTGCCCCGGAAATATCGATGACGGTGATCTCATCATCCGGAACGATTTTCCCGGCTTCAGGATCAGCCTTCGAAGCAGCAGAGACGACGAGGGTTTTGCCATCGGGACTGAAGGTAACGGCGGTAGGTGGCCCGATGACGCTGGTAGGCACGTTGATGCTCGTCCGGACTTTCCAGGCGCCATCGGGTGTTCTGGCAAGAAACGACAGAGAGTCTGATTTCAGGGGGTGTGGCAGAACCTGCACCCCATTTTGAAGAATGGAATGTGCATCATTCGCCGAAACCACAGTCTGGGCGTGGGTGGATGAAGCGAACGCAAGCAGTGCGGCACAGGAAAGCAGGCACAGTCTTTGCATCTCTGGGGTCTCCTGGAGACGTTAGACGAAAGGGCGGAAAGCCTCAGGCCTTCGCCTTTCGGGAAAGTCGGATGAAGAAAAGAATGGCGACGGCGAAGATCAGGGCTGCTCCGATCATCGCGGGGACTGTGAAAGCGCCCAGCTGTGCAATAAGCGGCTTGGGACCGCCGGAACGGATGAGCTTCACATCGTCAGGTGTGACTTTGACATTCGGATTACCGAAGCGTTGCTCAACGTAATTGCTGATATCGGCAATGTCCTGATCGGACAGGGAGTCCACATACGAACCTGGTCCAAATCCCGGCATATAGGTCGTATGACCGTTGACCTCCCGCCGGACCCCCACGAGGATCGTGGTGATCAGGTTATCGGCGATCGGGGCGCCCAGGGCCGTATTATGGAAAAGCTGGGGGTAGTACCCGTCCGCGCTGCCCTGGCCGGTTGGGCGGTGGCAGGCCGCGCACTCTCCCGAGAAGAGATATTCGCCGCGACTGATCCGGCTGGCGGGCAGAGCGCGGTAGACGGATTCACGATCGGAAATTTTCCCGTAGCTTTCGCGGGGGGCTTTGTCCTTGCTGTCCGAAATGGCCGGAACCTGCTTGATGTAAGCAACCATGGCGCGGATGTCGGCATCGCTCAGATACTGAAAGCTGTGCTCGATGGCTTCTGCCATGGGGCCGCCTGCCTGAGCTTTTCCGGGAACATCGCCGGTTTTGAGGTAGCGGAAAAGATCGTCGTTGCTCCAGCCGCCAATACCGCTGACAGGGTCTGAAGTCACATTCGGCGCATACCATGAGGACAGCGACGCACCGGCCAGAGGGCTGCTTCCCTTTTCCGCCATCATGGCGTTGCGGGGCGTGTGGCAGGTGTCACAATGCGCCAGGGCGTAGGACAGGTAATGCCCGCGATTGACTTCCACGGATTTGGAAGGATCAGGCTTGAAGCGGGTATCATCCAGGAAAAGGGCATTCCAGATCGCCATGGAAGCCCGGATATTATAGGGGAAAGGCAGCTCGGTTTTCTGCGGGTTGCTTTCGACCGGTTTCACCGATGTCATGAAATAGACGTACAGGGCGTGGATGTCGTCGTCTGTCAGCTTGGTGTACGAGGTGTAAGGCATCGCGGGGTAAAGATGAGCCCCGTCGCGTCGGATGCCTTCCCGTAACGCATGGGCGAACTCTTTCTCGGTGTAGTTCCCGATGCCGTATTCTTTTGAAGGCGTGATGTTGGTCGAATAGATCGATCCAAGTGGAGACGCGATGCCATACCCGCCGGCAAACGCTTTGCTGGATCCGGGCGCCGTGTGGCAGGCCGCGCAGTCAGCGGCGATGGCAAGATAATGTCCGCGTTCGGCGACAGCCGTGTTGGGATCGGTGTCCTGCGCATGCGCAAATGTGCCGGTTCCAAGTCCGATTGCAGCGGAAAGGGCGAAATAGCCGGGCAGACCCAGGCTTTTCTGTCGTTTCTGTTTCATGCCTGCCCCCGTGCGAAAGCGGCCTTGATGGAATCGGCAGCTTTCAGACCGAGCGCTGCCATGCTGAGCGTGGTGTTGACGACGCTGGCAGACGGCATCGCGCCGCCGCCGGGAATCCACAGATTGGGGTGATCATGGGCTCGGCAGTCTCCGTCTACGACCGAGTCCTTGGGGTCCCGCCCCATGATCGTACCGCCCATGATATGATTATTGGCGTTGTAGTCCGTCGTGATGCGGAGTTCGGTGCCACCCAGCAGGCCGGCAATTTGCTTGACCTGCGTGTTGACCGCATCCAGTCCTTTGCGGACATAGTCGCCGACATCGTAATGGATGTCGGGGCAGGCCAGCCCCAGAGGATCCTTGCGGGTTTTGCTCAGCGTCAGGCGGTTTTCCGGATCAGGAAGCGGTTCAAGGCTGATGGAGAGGTCGACACCGCATGCTGCACGGCGGCGGATTTCGTCATCAAGCTCTTTGCCAACCAGGCCCAGTTTGAGGGCCTGTTCCGTCGCAGGAGCGACGCGGCTGATATTGTTAAGGATCATCTTGTTGGCTGAGTATTCCCGCCGGAAATCTCCGTCCCGGGGGCCGACGATGCAGCTGCTCTGCGCTGGTCCGCGTCCGAACCAGAGAGGCTCGTTGGCCAGAAAGGATGCATGGACGCCCGAGTGGTCCATCATGTTGCGGCCCACCTGATCCGAGGAGTTGGCGATGCCGTTCGGGTTGCGTTCATTCGCCGCCAGCAGCAGCAGGCGCGGGGTTTCGATACCATTGCAGGCGAGCACGAATGTCTTGCCGGTCGCCTTGTGGGACTGCCGGTGCGCGTCATACCAGTGCACGGCCGTCACGCGGTTGTTTTCATCGGTATCAATACGATAGACGACCGCTTCGGCGATGGTGACAGCGCCTTTGGACTCAGCTTTTTCGATGTGCTGAATGCCATTGTACATGGCCCCGATGGGGCAGATGGGCTGGCAGTTGTTATTGCCACAGCAGGCGGGGCGCTCACCGTAAGGCTCGATACTCCGTCCCTGTGGAATGGGAACGAGATGAAAACCGTGGGGATTGACGATTTCAGCGACCCGACGGTCTCCATACCCGAACGGAATCATGTCCCGGGGGTAGGGACGGCTTCGTTCCGGAGGGGACTGGAGAGATTTGTCGTGCGGGCCTGAAACGCCCATTTCCTCTTCGGCGCGGCAATAAAACGGTTCCAGCTCATTGTAGGAGATGGCCCAGTCGCGGCCGACGCCATAACGCGTTTTCATCTCGAAATCGGAAGGAAGATGGCGCCAGCAGGAAGCGGCCCAGTGCCATGTCGTTCCGCCGACGGTGCGCAGATAGCCCTGCTTGAACGCCGAGCCATTGGGGCCCGACAGGCCTACATAGTCATTGGGCGGAAAATATAAGGGGGCCTGAGCCAGCGGGGACTGGGGATAAAGCCCCTGAAAATCAGAATGAAGCCGGTTGTGGAACGACATATTGCGCCAGTTTTCCACATATTCTGCGCGTTTGAGGCGCAGTCCTGCCTCCAGAATCAGTACGGAATGGCCAGCAGCAGCAAGTTCGTTTGCCACCATGCCGCCCACCACTCCGGAGCCGACGACAACGACATCCGCCGATACATCTCCAGAGGATGAAAAGTCCGGTTTGGCCATGGGTTAGTGCTCCTGACGGGGTTTGGGAACGTAGGGGGGAGAAGAGGGCGTGATGGGTTTCAGAGGCGGCGACTGCGGCGGAGTTTTGCTTTCCACGCCGAGAGGAGCCGGGGGCGGTGGCGTCGCCGGAAGCGGAGCATGGATCGGAATGCCAAGTGCCGGCGGTGTCTCGGTCCACCATCCTGGACGTGCAAAGCAGTAGGTTGGTACCGGCAGGCCGTCTTTCGTGGGCTGGTACATGAGAGCATTGTAATAGGCGACCATGGGGGCGCCCGTTCTGTCCTCGACTGAGCCGGTGTACCAGGCGGCATTGAGGGCCAGGAAAGCCTTTTTCAGATCGCCGGAGCGCTCGAGAATTTCGCGGGGCTGCCCCCCTTGCGCCGTGACAGAAGCCAGAGCCTGGATTGTGCTTGCATAGCCAGGAAAAGTGGCCTGCATGGCAGCGCAGAGGCGGCTGCTGAGGACCGGATCGAGATCCTGACGCCCGGTGATCGCCCGTGAGATGGCCAGGAATGTTTCATCGAGTGGAGTGGCGGCAAGAGCGCCTGCCTTTCCAAGGACTGAATTGCCGACAGCAACAGAAATACTGCCCATGATGGTGCCGAGCAGCAGGGAGCGGCGCCCTAGGACAGACTGCTGAACAGGGGCGGAAGGATGGCGGCCTTTGGTCATGCCCTGGCTCCTTTTCCACGATGTTCCGCAACAGAGATCATTGTCATTTCAGAGCTCCCACCGCGGTATTGGCGGCATCGGCGTCCTGGGCATTGTTGCCTCCACTGACACCGATGCCGCCCACAAGCTGGGTATTACGGAAAATAGGGACCCCACCCCCTGCCGGCATGGCATGGGGAAGAGCCAGAACGGCCATTTTCCCGCCACTCAGAGCCGCTTCGAAAGCGGCTGACGGGCGCTTGTAAAAGACAGCGCTGACCGCCTTGCGTTGGGAAAGATCGATACTGGCGAGCTGTGCTCCCGCCATACGTTCGACCAGAATGGGTTGGCCCGAAGGATCAACCACAGTCACGACGATGCTCGTCTGGTTTGACGCAGCTCTCTTTTCAGCCGCCTGGGCCAGACGGCGCGCCTGAGAAAGGGAAAGGGGTGGGAAAGAGGCTTCTTCCGCTTGAACCACCTGCGGAATGACTCCAGCTCCGAGAATCACTGCACAACAGATGCGTTGCAGGATTCCGCGAGCGTTCTTCGTGGACATATTCCTGAATAGCAGCACGGGACGCGCCTTTCGGTCATATTTCGTAACGGCTAAACGGCATGTGCCACGAGAACCGAGAGTCCACCTAGATCGATCTAATTCACTATATTGTGACAAAGTATGGAAAAATCGGGGATTTGCCGCCGAGGAGAAAGCTGGGTTTTTGGCGCTCAATGATGATAAGGGCTGCTATCTCAATGAAAAAACGTTGTTTTTCATAATTCGAAATCCCCGAAAATTTTAGATCGCTCTAAATTCTTTTTTCAGGTTCTCAATGTCGTGAGGACGTCTTCACAGAATTCGTGATGAGTTCCGCTATGGGAAATGCGAAAATTATATGGCATGCCGCTTCCAGAGAATATGCGAAGTACTGATTCTGCTTTTTCTGGTTGGATAGAGTAGATTGGTAGATGCATGAAGTATGATTCACTGGAACGAAGATGTTTAAGAATCGGCTTATAATAAGCAATTCGACAGGACGCTCGTTTTATGCGCAAAGAATCTGTAAAAAAATCTTATATGTTTTTTTGATTTATTGCGTTTCTGGTGGATTCCCGTTTTTGTTTGCGAAAGATCAGACCCAGACCCAGACCCAGACCCAGACCCAGACCCAGACCAAAGCCCAAGCCCAGAATTTGGGGCCGCAGCAAAATGCGTCAACGCCGTTGAATTCGGTTCAGCAGAATGCTCCGCCTCAGTCCTCTATTGCTCCGGGCATTTTCACCACATATCCCGCACCGCCTTTGTCTCCTCCGCAGGCAGCGCCTTCCGCAATTACGGAAGGACCACCTTCCATTTTTCCGGACTTTTTCGGCATGACGCCCTAGCTTAGAAAACACGGTATCGGTTTTCATTTTGATAATACAAATGAATATGCCGGGGCGCTTCAACACCCGACAAGAGGGCCGCATTACGGAAATTATAAGGACGGATCGAGTAATGCCGGGCAATATTCAGCAAACCTTATTGTTGACTGGGAGCATCTTGCGGGCATCAAGGGGTTTGTGACTCGCATGACGACCGTTGGTCGCTATGGAACAACTGCTAACCGGATGTTCGGTGACTGGCTGGCGCATAGTTCTGAAATCTATGGCGGCGGAGGGAACGTGGTGGTTCATCTCGTCTCGCTGTATGGAGAAGAGAGCCTCTTTGGTGGCCGGTTCCTGATCGCGGGTGGGCGTATGTCCCAGATGTCCGATTTCGCATCGAGCCCTATTTTCTGTAGCTTTCAGAACAATTCTTTCTGCGGACGTCCAAAGGCGGCTGCGGATAGCACCTATTATGGCAGCTACCCTGCGGCGACATGGGCTTTTCGCATGAAGGGCCGGCCCCGCAAGGATCTTTACATCCAGGCGGGTGTCTATTTCGCCGAAAACGGGATCTATCAGAACTATCAGCACAGGACGGGATTCAAGTTCAACGGCGCCAATATCGTTGGATATGAAATCCCGATCGAAGCTCAGTGGGAGCCCCATTTCGGGCCTCATCATGATCTCCCTGGTCATTACAAGCTGGGATTTGTTTATGATGATGTGCGGCGTGCTGATAATTATTACAACACGGCTGGCCAGTCTTACTACGTGTATGGCGGTAAGCAGTTGATGAGAAACTCTTCATGGCAAACATATTTCATGTTTGATCAGAAGTTAATGAACTATCCCGGAAGGCCAAAGTCTGCTGGTTTGACTTTCATGGGTGGTTATATTTACAACTCTCCCCATACTGCTGTTCGCGATTTCGAAGTTTACGGTGCTCTCATGAGCCAGGGACTTATTCCTGGACGTCCAGAGGACATGTTTGGCGTTGCTTTCTCCTATGTTAGCATCGCACCGGGAACGCGTGACACGACCATGGCCATGGTTGCTGCGGGGGATTATTCGGGCATGCCGAACCACGCAACCGGCGTGCAGACCAACGCCGAGGTTCTGGAAGTCGATTATTCCATAAATGTGATGCGAGGCGTAACGTTCCGGCCGGATTTTCAGTATTATATCCATCCCAATGGACAGGTCGGGTTGCGTAATTCAGCGATGCTGGGATTCAAGTCCTATGTGTCTCTTTTTTAGATCGATCTATGGGATCCGGAACATGAGCACTGCGCAGAAAACAACCGACCCGAGAATTTCCGCGGCTGGAAAGTTGTCGGAAAATCGCGATGGATCAGGGAAGCTGGCCTCCACAGCTCTGGCGGATCATCAACTGTCCGGAAACCAGGATACGGGTGCTGGACGTGGTGGGGTTGTCGATTCTGTCAAGCAACAGGCGGGCTGCATTGCGGCCAACGCCCACCGGATCCGTCACGATGGTGGTCAGGGTCGGAAAAGACACGGCGCTTTGAGGCAGGTCGTCGGCTCCGATGACTGCAAAATCGCGTCCGGGCATTTTCCCTCTGGCCAGCAGATACCCCATGACGGACTGGGCGAGCATGTCATTGTAGCAGACAACGGCGTCCGGCGGGGTGGAGGAGGCCAGGAGTTCCGGAAAGGTACCCAGATCGGAGAGGTTCTCCAGATGGGTCGGGATGATCAGATCGTGTTCCAGCTTGTGTTTTTTCAGGGTCTTTCTGAAGCCATCGAGCCGTTCACGCGCAGCGGAATGCACCGGTCTGCCTCCAAGAAAGGCAATTTTCCGGCGCCCATGTCTGACGAGATGTGTGACGGCCAGGGAAGTTCCGTCCGCATAGTCGGGGCCGACATAGTTGCCATTTCTCTGCGAGACGTGGCGGAGAACCTGAACGCAGGGCAGGTGAAGCCGCTCGATCTCAGACAGAAGGGCGTCGGAGCTTCCGGCAGCTGGACAGAGGATGAGGCCGTCAACGCCGTGTTCGCGCAGGCGGCGGATCTGTCGCAGCTGTCTGTCGGGATTCTCGGCGCTGTTGACCAGAATGGCTACAATATTGGCATCAACGATAACTTCGTCGATCCCCAGCATCAGCTGGCTGTAGAACGGGCTGCCAATGTCACACAGCACCAGGCCGATCGTGCCGGTTTTCTGGCCCCGCAGGTTCGCAGCGCCGCGATTGTAGATATAGCCCAGTTTATCCATCGCGCAGATGACGCGGTCTCTCGTCTCCAGCGAGACAAGGGGGCTGTCCCGAAGCACAAGCGACGCAGTAGCGCGCGAGACCCCTGCTTCAACTGCCACAGAATTGAGGGTTACCGCTTTTTTCATAACCCTCAGGCAGCCCTTACAAGCTGCAATATATTGGAACTATTCAAAAGCGGACCTTTCCGAGAGCGGATATTCTTACCCGGGATCATTCCACACTTCCGGGTGAGCGGGAAGCGAAAAGGCTGAAGGGGCGATGGGCTGTTTTTCCATGTCGTCAGGTCATGTTTGTCATTGGAGCAAGAAATGAAAATCCCCTCTTCGACGCGGCGCAATTTTACGGCCGGTCTTCTTGGGTCAGCGTCATTCTGGATGTATGGCGGCCATAAAGTCTGGGCCGATGCTCTGCAGTCAGAAAGTACGCAGTCATACAAACCTAAATATTTCAATCATGAGGAATGGCTGTTCCTGAATGCCGCCTGTGCGCGAATATTTCCTGCGGACGCTCATGGACCCGACGCGGCCCTGCTTGGAGCGCCTGAATTCATCGATCGACAGATGGATACGCCTTATGGACATGGAGAGTTGTGGTACATGTCCGGCCCGTTCAAGGAGGGCGCACCGAACCTGGGGTACCAGTTGTCCCTCCCGCCGCGTGACCTCTATCGCCAGGCTATTGCCGCGGCAAATGCCTATGTCCGCGATCATCATCAGGGACAGACTTTCTCCCAGCTGGCCGTTCCGGAGCAGATCGCACTTCTCAAGGCGTTCGAGCAGGGCAAGATGGCCCTTGGCGCCGTCCCCGCCCACACCTTCTTCGAGCAGTTGCGTCAGAATACGCTCGAGGGTGTTTTTTCCGACCCCCTTTACGGCGGCAACAAGGGCCTGGCGGGATGGACACTGCTCGGCTTTCCCGGCGCGCGCGCCGATTTCATGGACTGGGTCAATCAGAAGGGAGCGCCGTATCCGTTCGGGCCTGTTTCCATATCTGGCGAAACCGCCTGAGGATTTTTGAATTATGTGTGCGAAAAAAGTTGATGCCATCGTCATCGGTGCGGGTTGGGCTGGTTCCATCCTGGCCAAGGAACTCACGGAGGCAGGACTTTCGGTGGTCATGCTCGAACGTGGTGACGAGCGTGCTACGGCAGTCGAGGGCGATTACCCAACCTCCATTGACGAGTTGAGAGGAGCCATCCGTCACCGGCTTTTCCAGAACCTGTCCCAGTCCACGGTTACGATACGGAATACGCTGGATCAGGAGGCCCTGCCTTACCGGCGTCTGGCGGCCTTCCTTCCCGGTGAGGGCGTGGGAGGAGCGGGGCTGCACTGGTCGGGCGTTCATTTCCGTGTTGCTCCGGATGATCTGGCCTTACGCACCAATGTTGTCGCCCGGTACGGAAAGAATTTCATTCCTGAAGGGATGAATCTTCAGGATTACGGCGTGACTTATGAGGAACTTGAACCGTTTTTCGATAAGGCGGAAAAAGTTTTCGGTACGTCCGGAGAACCTTACACCATCAAGGGAAAGATCGCTGGAAACGGTAACCGTTTTGCCCCTGATCGTTCCGATGCATTTCCGCTTCCAGCGATGGGTGAGGTCTATTCTGCCAGCCTGTTCCGATCGGCCGCCGCGAATGTAGGCTATCATCCCTATGCGCTCCCTGCCGCAAATGCTTCAGCGCAATATACCAATCCTTACGGCGTGCAGATGGGGCCATGCAATTTCTGTGGATATTGCAGTGGGTATGACTGTTACATGTATTCCAAGGCCTCTCCCAATGTGAATATTCTGCCTGCTTTGCGCCAGGATCCGAAATTCACGCTGATTACCAAAGCACATGTTCTCAAGGTCAATCTCGACGCCGACAAGAAAAAGGCGACGGGTGTGAGTTACCTGGATCTGCGCACCAAAAAGCAGGTCGAGTTGGATGCCGATCTGGTCATTATCAGTGCCTTCCAGTTTCACAACGTCCATCTCATGCTGCTGTCCGGGATCGGCCAGCCTTATGATCCGCAACAGAACACCGGAACGGTAGGGAGAAACTTCGTCTATCAGACGATCACGACGTCCCGGGCGTGGCTGTCGCCCAAGCAGTACACCAATCTCTTCGTTGGAGCCGGCGGCGCAGGTGTCGCCATCGATGACTTCAACAGCATGAACTTCGATCATGGACCGCTTGGCTTTGTGGGTGGGTCGCCTGTCTGGGTCAATCAGGCAGGTGTGAAGCCGATTGCGGCTGCCATTGGCGGCCCTGGCGGCAAGGCGCCGACCTGGGGGGAAGGATACAAGGAGGCCATGGTCGATACCTATCGTCATTCCCTGACCATCGACGCGCATGGCAGTAATATGGCCTACAGGGATGTTTATCTGGATCTCGATCCCACCTACAGCAATGCCTACGGGCAGCCTCTGCTCCGGATGACGTTCAACTGGAAAGACAACGATATCCGGATGAACCAGTATGTGGTGGGCAAGATCGAACCCATCATCAAGGCAATGGGGGCCACCAAGTATTCTCTGGGAATGCTGAAGGACGGAGAGGTTTTCGACACCCGCCGGTATCAGACCACGCATCTCGGCGGTGGGGCCATCATGGGAACCGATCCCAAGACAAGTTGCGTCAACCGATATCTGCAGAGCTGGGACGTCTCGAATGTTTTCGTGATCGGCGCCAGCGCATTCCCGCAGGGGATGGGATATAACCCGACCGGAATGGTCGCAGCCCTGGCATACTGGGCCGCCTATCATATCCGGACGACCTATCTGAAAAACCCAGGTCCGATGGTGCAGGCATGAAGTACGGTTTGTTCACCCGCGCAGCGTTTTTTGGCGTTGCCACTCTGCTGGCAGGTTCGGTTTCTGAACTGCGGGCCGAGGATACGAGTGCCCTGATCGCTCAGGGAAAATATGTCGCGGAAGCCTCCGACTGTAGTGCATGCCATACTGTCCGGGGCAGGGGCGAGTTCGCAGGGGGAATGGAATTCAAGCTTCCCATTGGATCGATCTACTCATCCAACATTACGCCTGATCCGACCCACGGCATTGGGGCTTATTCTGAAGCGGAATTCTCCCGTGCAGTGCGTGAAGGCGTCCGTCGGGACGGGGCAAGCCTTTATCCGGCCATGCCGTTTCCTTCCTATGCCCGTATGAGCGACGGCGATATTCACGCCCTGTATGTCTATTTCATGAAGGGTGTGCAGCCGGTTGCGCAGGCAGCTCCGCCCAACGGCATTCCGTGGCCTTTGTCCATCCGTCTGCCAATGACCATCTGGCGGGCGGTATTTTCTCCTTCCGTTGTCGCAGCCCAGAAGGATGTCAACCGGTCTCTGCCTGATGATGGAATAGGCCGTGGAGCTTATCTGGTGGAGGGGCCAGGACATTGCGGGGCATGTCATTCACCGCGTGGCATGGCCTTGCAGGAGAAAGCTCTTTCAAATAGCAGCGGATCGCTTTTCCTTTCGGGCGGCGCGGCAATCGATGGCTTTGTACCGACAAGTCTGCGGCAGGATCAGCGTAGCGGACTGGCGGGATGGTCTGAAGACGATATCGTGCAGTTCCTCGCCACAGGACGTAACCGGCGCGGCGAAGCATTTGGGGGCATGACAGATGCTATTTTCCATGGAACGCAGCATCTGACGGATGCGGATCTCCATGCGATGGCGCGGTATCTGCTCTCCTTGCAGCCTCATCAGCCCACGCTCTCGGCATGGCATTATGATCCGTCAGCTACCACTGCGCTGCAGGCGGGAGACGCCTCTGCACAGGGTGCCAAGGTTTATGTGGATCACTGCGAGGCCTGTCACCGTTCCGATGGCCGTGGATATGCTCCTGCCTTCCCGCCCTTGGCTGGGAATCCTGTTCTCATGAGTGATGATCCAGCCTCTTTGGTGCATGTAGTCCAAAGTGGTGCGGTTCTGCCGGGCATGACCAAAGCGCCATCTGCCTTCGCCATGCCCGCATACTCAGGCATACTGAGTTCGCAGCAGATTGCTGATGTCGTCACTTTCATCCGCAAGGCCTGGGGCAATAATGCCGCTCCGGTCACTGCTGCAACGGTGGAAGAGCTACGGAAATCAGCCCCCGAGCCTACAATTCAAAAAGGTATTATCCCTTTGAATTAAACGCAGGCTTCATAAGCCCAAGATAATGCGCAGGAAAAATGGCCGAAAAGAAGATTTTCGGCCATTTTCTTTGAAGAGACAGTTCGCCGCATCGGATGGCTATGGAGAAGGTTCCATTCGGATCAAGCTATAGATTGCCTGAAAACAAAGCCGGATATACCAAGACGGATCTATCGAAAGCGCAACCTGCTCGTATCTGCACGCAATCAAAGATGACTTTCCGCTGTATTGGTCCAGTGGGACCATTACCATCTTGCGGAGAATTCAATTTTTGGTTGAAAGCTTTGGCGTCCCATAGGGGATTCGAACCCCTGTTGCCGCCGTGAGAGGGCGGTGTCCTAGGCCTCTAGACGAATGGGACGAGGCGAGGGGCTTGATAGTCGGCCCCTCGGGTCTTGGCAAGTCTTATTTAAGAAGTTTTTTGTGTCAGCAGGGGGCCGAGGGCAGCGCCGCCGAACAGGTGGACGTGGAAATGGGGGACTTCCTGCCCGGAATTGGGGCCGGAATTGCTGATGAGACGGAAGCCTTCGCGGGTGAGGCCCTGTTCTTCGGCAATCTTGGAAACAGCACGCCAGAAGCCCGTGATTTCGTCGGGAGAGGCTGTTGCACCGAAATCGGCGATGGAGACGTATGGCCCCTTGGGGATGACCAGAACGTGGATCGGCGCCTGAGGAGCAATGTCATGAAAGGCGAGGGCGAAGTCGTCTTCATAAATCGTGCGGGCCGGAATTTCCTTGCGCAGGATGCGGGCGAAGATGTTGCCGGGATCGTAGGTCATGGTCTGCTTCCTGTTTAGCCGAGCTTTTCTTTGGGGCGTGCAGCCTTTTCGGCAATGCCACTCGTGCCTTCACGGCGCTTGAGTTCCGTCCAGACGTCTTCGGGAGAGACGCCGGCGTCTACCCACATGACGATCAGGTGGTACAGCACGTCCGCGCTTTCCCCGATCAGCTCCTTGCGGTTGCCGTTGACGGCCTCGATCAGGCATTCGACGGCTTCCTCGCCGAATTTCTGGGCGATCTTGTTGCGGCCGCGGGCCATCAGGCGTGCTGAGTGACTGAGGGACGGATCAGTGCCGCGGCGGGACTGGACCGTATCATACAGGCGCTGGAGAACCAGCTCCTGCTGAAGGTCGGACTTCTTGTCGTCCTGCTGCTTCGAAGGCTTCGGGGCCGGTTTGGTGGCGGGTTTTCCCATGGTCTTACTCTCCAAGCCTGACCGGCAGTCCGGCCTTGTTCAGCGCGTTCTTGACTTCATCGATACGGAACTGGCCGAAGTGGAACACACTTGCCGCCAGAAGGCCACTTGCGCCGACTTCCGCGCCTTCCACGAAATGCTGCAGTTCACCCACGCCACCCGAAGCGACAACCGGAACCGTCACTGCGCCGCAGACGGCACGAAGCAGATCCAGATCGAAGCCTGCGCGGGTGCCGTCGCGGTCCATGCTGGTAAGCAGGATTTCGCCGGCTCCCAGATCCTGCATTTTTCGTGCCCATTCCACGACGTCCAACCCCGTGGGTTCACGGCCGCCCTTGGCATAGACTTCCCAGCCGCCCTGTCCATTGGACCGGGCGTCGATGGCGACGACGATGCACTGGCTGCCAAAGCGTTCGGACGCTTCGCGGATCAGGCCGGGGTTTTTGATGGCGGCGGAATTGACGGCGCATTTGTCCGCCCCTGCCAGAAGCAGGCGGCGCATGTCTTCGCAGGTGCGCACGCCACCGCCGACGGTCAGGGGCAGGCAGATGGCTTCGGCCGTACGGCGGACGACATCGAGGATAGTGTCGCGGTTTTCGACGCTGGCGGTGATGTCGAGGAAGGTGAGTTCATCGGCACCGGCCGAGTCGTAGAGCTTGGCCTGCTCGACCGGATCACCTGCATCGCGCAGGGAGACGAAATTCACCCCTTTGACGACGCGGCCGTCCTTGACGTCCAGACAGGGGATGACGCGGAGTTTCAGCATGAACCGAGGACGTCCAGGGCGTCTTTGAGCGAGATGCGGCCATCATACAGGGCACGGCCGACGATGGCGCCGGAAATGCCCGGAACATCGCGGGCGACATCGCGAAGAGCCTTGAGATGCTCCAGACTGCCGACGCCACCACTGGCAATGACAGGAATGGAGAGACGACGGGCCATGTCTGCGGTCTGTTCAAGATCCAGCCCGGCCAGCATGCCGTCGCGGGTGATTTCGGTGAAAATCACGGCAGCCACACCGGCATCTTCCATGCGTAGAGCGAGATCGTTGGCTTCCAGTTCGGAGACTTCGGCCCAGCCTTCGGTGGCGACGCGGCCCTGTCGGGCGTCAATACCAGCGACGATGCGGCCCGGGAAGGCGCGGGCGGCCTGACGGACCAGTTCGGGGTCCTTGACGGCGACCGAGCCGAGAATGACGCGTGAGACGCCGGCTTCGAGCCAGCGTTCAATGGCGGCCATGTCCCGGATGCCACCGCCGAGCTGCACGGGCAGATTCGTGGCTTTCACGATGGATTCAATCGCCGGGATGTTGGTGGAACGGCCAGCGAACGCACCGTTCAGGTCCACGACATGCAGGTGCCGGCAGCCAGCTTCCGCGAATAGCTTGGCCTGTGCTCCGGGATCATCGGAATAATGGGTGGCATCTTCCATTTCCCCGCGACGCAGGCGGACGCAGGCGCCGTCCTTGAGGTCGATGGCCGGGTAGAGCGTCAGGCCGTGAGCCGGGGGGGCTGTGTTGGTCATCGTGTCTGAAGCCGCGCTGCTGGTGTCAGGCATGGCGATGCTGGACTGCCAGCGGGCGGCCTCGTTCTCGTTTGCCAGAAGTTTCGAGAGAAAAAGTCCGCGCACCGTCTGCCCTCCGATCCGTGCATAATAGGGATGGGTCCCCCAGTGTTCGAATTCGAACGACCGGAACAGCCCGATAGCGGCGACATGCGTTTCGCGGATGTCGCAGTTTACAACCTTGCAGCCAATGGCCTTCGCGCCTTTGAGCATGGCTTCCAGCAGCGCACGTCCCAGACCGCGGCCGCGGGCATAGGGGGCGACGAAGAAGCCTGTCAGATTAGCGGTGGCGGCATGGGCTTCATAACTTGCCGGTGGGCGGACGAGCTGGCCTGCGCCGCAGATTACTCCGTTCTCACGCACGACGTAAAAGCTGCGCTCCGGCACCAGCAGCAGGCCTTCGAAATAACGGGCCAGAGCCTGATGGCCGGGAGGCTGAAGCCAGCCGAAGCCGCCACCGTCCAGAATGCCAGCAGACGTGGCCTCGATCAGTGCGTCCAGATCTTCGGGCGGAAGCGGGGAAACGACGCGTTCACAGGTGATGGTCATGAGGTCCACCGCAGGAAATTGCCGAGGATCGTCAGGCCGACATCCTGGCTTTTTTCAACGTGGAACTGCGTGCCGCAGCGGTTGCCGCGCGCGACGATGGCCGGAACCTGCGTACTATACTGCGCGGTTGCGACCAGATCGCTGTCCACACCATCATGCAGGGCATAGGAATGGACGAAATAGCCGTGATTGCCGGGCGTGAGGCCATCCGTCAGCAGATGGGCGCCGGGCGTAAAGTCAAGGGTATTCCAGCCCATATGCGGCAGGCGCAGACCGGCATTTGCAGCCTCATCCATGCGGCGGATATTGCCGGAAATCCAGTTCAGGCCCTCGGTGCGGCCATGTTCGAGGCCGTATTCGCACATGAGCTGCATGCCCACGCAAATGCCTAGGAACGGGGTGCCGTTGGCAGTCGCGGTTTCGAGCATGTTGCGCAGTTCGGGGCCAAGGCCCTGCGCGCAATCGGCGAAGGCGCCCTGTCCGGGAAGGATCAGACGGTCGGCATTCAGGATGTCGGTCGCATCGCGGGAGATGACGACGTCGGCCTCGATCCCTTTGCGGGTTGCGGCCTTGCGGGCTGCCTGTGCGGCCGAGGCGAGATTTCCGCCATTGTAGTCAATTACGACGACGCGCATGGAAACTCCGGAGATGTGCTGCCGTAAGGGGCGGCGTAGTGCTGCTGGTCCATCCAGCGCAGGAGGGCGATGTCCCGGCTGGGGGCCGCGATCGGCGTGCCGGTAACGCGGCCGTTCAGGCGCTGTTCCCACAGGCGGATCTCAGCCGTGAAGCTGGCGAGAACGGCATGGATGGCCACGATCAGGTCAAGCCGGGACCAGAAGCCCATGAAAACATGCAATGTGATCATGGTAGCGGCTGCGGTCAGCAGGGCGGAGATCCATGCGCCGTAGGTCAGAAGGCCAAACCAGCCAAAGAACAGGACGCGCCATGAAAATCCGTCCTGCACCATAACGGGCGTCTGCGGCCCACCGGCGTCAGGTTTCGTGCAGGGAATGTAGAGCTTCACAGCACGCCTTTGGTGGAAGGGATAGCGCCAGCCGAACGGGGATCGTGCGAGACGGCAACCTTCAGGGCGCGGGCGACGGCCTTGAAACCGCTTTCGGCGATATGGTGAGCATTGGTGCCCGCCTTGCAGGTCAGGTGCAGGGCGATATGGGCGGACATGGCGAAGGCGCGGAAGAACTCTTCGAACAGTTCCGTGTCCATCGTGCCGATCTTCTCGCGCGGAAAGACGACGTTCCAGGCCAGATAGGGGCGACCGGAAATATCAACGACCGCCTCACACAGGGCTTCGTCCAGCGGCACGAGGGCATGGCCGAAACGCTCGATGCCGCGCTTGTCGCCGATGGCCTGACGGAAGGCCTGCCCGAAGACGATGCCGACATCCTCGACCGTATGGTGGCCGTCGATATGCAGGTCGCCCTTGGCTTTCAGCTCAAGGTCAAAACCACCATGCTTGGCCAGTGCCGTCAGCATGTGGTCGAAGAAACCGATGCCGCTGTCCACGTCGGAGCGGCCCTGGCCGTCGAGCGTGAGGGCAAGAGTGATGTCGGTTTCGCTGGTGGCGCGATGCAGGCGGGCGTGGCGGCTTTCGTTCATGTTCTTCCTGCTACACCAGCACGACGCGGATTTCCACGCTGTCTGGCAAAGATGCCTGCAAAATACGTTGGCAGACAGGGAGAAAATCCAGGATGGAGAGGATGCTGATCCGTATCGACCGGCACGAGGGGGCGTCACTATTCCTTGAGAATGTCGGAGTCTGGAAATTGCCCTTGGCGGAGAGGGGAGATCGGGCCATATTTCCTGATTATGGCACATCATCATTCCCCCCTCGACGTCCTTCTCTCCCGCGCTTCGACGGACCATCTCGTCGAGCCCCCGCCGAAGGGGGATGAGCTCCGAACCATCCTGTCCGCCGGCCTGCGGGCTCCGGACCACGGGAAGATGCGTCCCTGGCGCTATACGGTGATCAAGGGCAAGCACCGTGAGGCGTTTGCCGATCTCGTGGTGGAAGCGATGGGTCGGCAGGAGCCTGACGCGCCCGAGGCCAAGAAGACCAAGCGCCATCACCGCTTTGCCAATATGCCGATGATCATTGCCCTGGGCATGCATCTGCAGCCGGAGGGGAAGATCCCGGTGATCGAGCAGGAAATGGCTGTGGCGGCGGGGGCGATGAACGTCCTGAACGCGCTGCATGCTGCCGGATTCGGAGGCATGTGGGTGACGGGGCCGTTCTGTGAGGACCGCGTGCTTCTTGAGTCGCTGGGTCTGCCCGAGCCGCATCGTCTGGCCGGTTTCCTGTTCGTCGGAACGCCTGCCAAGCATTCGGATGAGCGCAAGCGGCCCGAGATCGATGATTACATGGCCGTCTGGAAAGGGGACGCCATCACGTTCGCCGCGGACGCCGGTTGATCTGATGCGCTACGACGTCATTGTTGCGGGCGGCGGCCCTGTCGGTCTGGCCTGCGCCATTTCGCTCGGGCGCGATGGCCGGAGGGTCTGTGTGGTCGAGCGGTCACCAGCGAACGTGCTGGCTGATCCTCCGTTTGATGGCCGTGAGATTGCGCTGACGCATCATGCGTCGGAATGGCTGAAGAGTGTTGGCGCGTGGGATGAGATCCCCGCCGGTAATATCTGCCCGATGTACACGGCGCGCATTGAGACAGGAAAGTCCGGCAGCCCGCCGCTTCTGTTCGATGCACCTTCCGATGGGCCCGATGCACTGGGACACATGGTGGCGAACCACCTGATCCGCCGTGCCCTGTATCGTGTCGCTTTGCGAACGCCGGGCGTGGACATCCGGGCCGGGGAAGGCATTGCCAGTTCGTGGCACGATACCCGCTCGGCTGGTGTTGTGCTGGCCAATGGGGAGCGGATCGAGGCTGATCTTCTGGTTGCGGCGGACGGGCGGTTTTCCCGTCTGCGGGCCGAAGCGGGGATCGGTGCGATTGTGCATGATTTCCAGCGCAACATCATGGTCTGCCGCATGCGGCACCCGGAGCCCCATGCCAATACGGCACTTCAGTGGTTCGACGAAGGACAGACGATTGCTCTTTTGCCCGTCGCACCCGACGACCGGCCGGGATCATGCTCGTCGCTGGTTCTGACGCTGGAGCCGGATGAAATCGCGCGCCTCAAGGCGCTTGATGGCAAGGCTTTCAGCGAGGACATCACGGCCCGGACGCAGGGACGCATGGGGCAGATGACGCTGGAAAGCACACGCTGCGTCTATCCACTCAAGGCGGTTTATGCGCACCGTTTCCAGGCGCCGCGTCTGGCGCTGATTGGGGATGCGGCTGTGGGCATGCATCCGATTACGGCGCACGGGTTCAATCTGGGCCTGAAGGGGCAGGAAGTTCTGGCGCGGGCGATTGCCGACGGCCCGGGGGATGCGGGTGATCCGTCCGTCCTGTCGCGTTTCGAGCGCGCGCATCGCCTGGCAACAGCGCCGCTCTTTGCCGCGACCAATGCGATCGCCACGGTTTATACCCGCGATGAGCCACCGTTCCTGATGGCGCGGCGAGCCGGATTGGCAGTGGCCAACCGTCTGCTGCCGTTCAAGGCGGCGGTGACGAACATGCTGATGGACCGCCACGGCTGATCCCTCTGGCAGCGCTCTTTCAGAGTTAGGAGATCTCTCCCATGAAGGCTTTCGGGCACAGACGCGCAACCCGCATGGACGAAACCGATGCGCTGGTCGAACTCGACATTCCGACCCCTGTTCCGGGGCCGCGGGATGTCGTTGTGGAAATCCGGGCAGTTTCAGTCAATCCCGTCGATACCAAGCTGCGGTCGATGGATCCGCCGGGCGATGAGCCACGGGTTCTGGGATATGACGCGGTCGGCACTGTTGTTGCGACGGGTGGTCAGGTCCGGGGTTTCCGGGCCGGGGATCGCGTTTTCTATGCGGGTACTGCCAACCGGCAGGGGAGCGATGCGCGGTTTCAGGCTGTTGATGAACGCCTGATCGCGCTCGCGCCGAAAAGCCTTTCCGATGCCGAAGCTGCCGCCTTGCCGCTGACTGCGCTTACGGCCTGGGAACTGCTGTTCGACCGTCTGGGTGTGCGGCTGGGCGAGATGGATAATCCGGAGGCAATCATGATCGTCGGCGGTGCGGGGGGCGTGGGCTCGATCCTCACGCAGATCGCGCGCCGTCTCACGGGGCTGACAGTCATTGCTACGGCGTCCCGTCCGGAGACCACGGACTGGTGCCTGGAAATGGGCGCGCACCACGTTATCGATCATCGCCGGCCGCTCGATCAGGAACTGGCGCGGATCGGAATTCCGCAGGTGCGCTATGTGGCTGGTCTGACCGCATCCGGCGAGCACAGGGATGCGATCGTGCGCTCTCTCGCGCCGCAGGGCGCGCTGGCTCTGATCGACGATCCGGGCGAGTTCGACATCATGCCCTTCAAGCGCAAAGCCCTCTCCGTGCATTGGGAATACATGTTCGCACGTCCGATGTTCGAGACGCCGGACATGCCTGCGCAGGGCAGAATTCTGGCGCAGGTGGCATCGCTTGTGGATGCCGGTCTTCTGAAGACGACCCTGCATGAGATGCTGGGGCCGATCACCATTGCCAATCTGCGCCGGGCGCATGAACTGCTCGAAAGCGGCAAGGGTATTGGAAAGGCCGTGCTCTGCGGCTTTGAGTAAGAACTGTCAGCTGACGGGCAGGATATGGCCCGTCAGTTGAAATGCGCCCGGAGCAGCGGGGTGGACGAGATGCAGAGCATGATCAGTCCGAACAGCGCCATGACCTTGATGACAAAAAAACAGGCGTGCTGACGCGCATCGGCGCCCGTGGCCAGCATCATGAACGGATCGGGATCGGGAAAGCCCGTTTTGCTGCCGATCTGGACGAGTTCCAGCGCCCGCTGACGGCTGGCTGCGGCCTGGGCGCGCCGGCGCATCATTTCCGTGCCGGAGATATCGGCCTTTTCGTGCAGGGCGGTGAGATAGAGTTCCAGATCCTCACGGCGATACGCGATTTTCCCGTCGGGTGCCTGTGTACGTGCCGGCCCCGTGCCGAGCAGGGCGAGCAGCTTCATCCGGCGTTCCGGCAGCCCGAGATGAACCGCGGCTTCCGCCATGGAGAGCGTCTTGGAACGGACTGGCAGGTGAAAAACCTGACCCGGCGTCTTGTCTCCGGAAATCTGTGTCGGGGATGGCATCGGTCTGGATCCTGGCCTCTCTGGACGGACTGACCTTAGGACCAGCCCGTCTGAAAATCGAGTATTGCACGGAGTCCCGGAAAGTATTTTCCGATCAGGCTGTTGTGATGGCGACGTCTTCGGCATGGAAACGGCGGAAGACGTCAAAGAGAATGGCGTCCTGCACACTGCCGCCGTCACGGGCCGAGATGAGGGCGACGCTCAGGGTCATGGTCAGACTATCGTCGGCAATCGCGCTGACCCGGACTTTCGGCGATGGAGTTGCGAGGACTTCGTCACGATGCGCCGCGACTTCCAGCAGCATGGCCTTCGCCTTCTCGGGATCCGTCGTCAGCGGGATCTTGAACGTCAGGGTCAGGACGCCGGTGGCACCGCTCAGCGTCGCGTTCTTGATACTGGTCGTGATGAACTGGGAGTTCGGGACGATCATGGTCGAGCCATCGCTCAGGCCGATATCGGTGGCGCGGATGCTGATGCGTTTGACGTCACCGCGCGTGCCGGCGATTTCGACCATGTCGCCGACGCGAACGGGGCGTTCGGCCATCAGGATCACGCCGGAGACGAAGTTCTGCACGATGGATTGCAGGCCGAAACCGATACCGACCGAGAGTGCGCTGACCACCCAGGTCAGGTTCTGGACCGAGACACCCGCGATGGACAGGATGCCGAGGCCGACGAGGATCCAGGCGCAGTAAGTGAAAATGCTGAGGATCGAGGTGCGGCTGCCGATATCGAGGCGTGTGGTGGGGAAGAAGCGGTCCCGCAGCCAGCCGCGCGTCTGACGGATCGCGTAATAGGCCACCACCAGCAGAACAATGGCCAGCACCACGGTATCGAGCGAGATCTTCACGCCGTGGATGGTATTGCCGACGAACAGCAGCCAGAGCCGGTTCGTGATGTCAGCGACGCTGAAGCTGCCATCCGTCTGTGCGATGGAGAACAGGAGCAGCAGGAGCAGGACGTTGCCGAGCCCCGAGAGGATCACGCCAATCTGTGACAGGCGGCGCTGCGTCAGGCCGAGCTGGACCAGGCGCAGGCTGAAGAACCCGCCTTCCGAAAACAGCCGGTCCAGTACGTCGCGCCAGCACAGGCCCAGAAGCGTCACGATGGCAACACCCGTACCCAGCGAGAGCAGCCAGCCATTGAGCGTGAAGGCGAAAGCCACATAGCCCAGCAGGATGGAGATGACCGTCACCGCCAGAAGCAGGCTGGAAACACCCAGCGCGGAAGGTGCGAAGCCACGGGTATCGTTCTGGTTGCCAAGCCTGCGGAACGTGTCCACGGCGCACAGGCCAATGGCGATCGAGAACGCGATTTCCAGCAGGAGCTGAAGCGTCTGGCCAAAGGCGTCCTGAGCCTGAAAGGCCCGGAGCAGGTCCAGCAGAAGGATGCTGATGGCAAGGATCCAGTCCACGCCCCGCAACGCTTTGCGTTCCCCCGGATTGCCCTGTGCGAGAACGCCGCTGCGGCCAAAGATGGGCAGGCCGGCGCCGATGATGAAGCCACAGACAGGGACGGTCTCGCCAATGATCGCACCGATCGGGCCGCCGCCGTCGGGCAGGGCTGCCGCCGCCCAGATGAACCAGACAAGTGTTGCAAGCAGGGCCTCCAGCGCGCCGTTGAGCGTGATGGCGATGATGCTGCCCGAAAGGGCTTCCTTCACGCTGTCTTCGGTGGCGGGACGGAAATGGGCGCCGCAGCGTTTGAGCAGGCGCAGGATCAGCGGTGAACTGAGGCCAATGGCCGCGAAGGTGATCGCGCAGCCGATCAGGAGATAGAGCCAGTCGGACAGCACGCCACCGGCATGGAGCGAATAGCGGTTCTCAGCACGCTCGGTAAGGAGCGTGTTCCAGAAGCGTGGGGCGAGGGGCGAGACCGTCCGTTCGGACAGGGCCGCGTGTTGCAGGCGTGTGCGCCGTGCATTGATGGCCGTGTTGAGCTGCTGGGCCTGAAGATTATAGAGCTTGGCCCGCATCAGTGCCGATTTCACGGACTGCGAGTTCTGCTGCATCCGCTGGCGTTGTGCGGTAACGGACGCATCCTCGTTTTCCGCGGCCTTGGGGCCAAGGATTTTCAGGAAGGATTCGTTGATGCTGTCATAGGACTGGATCTGCGTGACCGCGTCCTGCGTGTTCTGCTGGACCTTCTGGATCTGGGCCGAGAGGGCATCGAGTTCGTTATTGCCCGTGTTGACGTCCTTGCGGTTCAGCGTCGCGAAAACCTGCTGCAATACTGCGGCACTGTCATCGAGCTGACGGCTGATGGAGGCGGACACTGCGTTCCAGCCAAGGCCGGAATTGGCGGGATCTGACTGCTGGGTCTTGTCAGCATCTTTGGGCGCGTCCCTGGTCGGGGCCGCCGCCGTCTGAGCCGCTGCTGCCAGCGCAGGAGGTGTCGTCACGCCTGCGCAGAGCAGACCGAAAACGAGGAACAGAGCGCCCAGCATGGATCCACAGGTCGTTCCGGGGCGCGGGCTACGGAGATGTGAAAAGGCGCGCGCGGGAGGCCGTGTGGTCATGCGAAGGTGTTCCGTCCAGTGTCTTGATGGGGTTTTCAACGGCTTGCGGCCGCAGGGGTTCGATTTCCGCCCTGAAGCGGTTCATTGCGCGGGGCGGATGGATACGAAAAGGGCACCTTCCCCCAAAGGGAAAGATGCCCTGAGACGGGAACTTACCGGTCCGTCAGTTCGGCCGGTCAACGCCGTGGGCATCGGCAAGCGTCTCAAACCCGTCGCGGCGCATGGCGTCGAGCAGTTCCGTCTTCATACGGGTCAGGATGCCGGGGCCCTGCAGCACGAAAGACGAATAGATCTGCACCATATCCGCACCCATGCGGATGCGGGCGAGAATGTCTTCGCCGGTCTCGATGCCGCCACAGGAAATCAGCGCCAGCCGGCCCTTGTTCAGCCCCGAGACAATCCGCAGGACCTCGCGCGAACGCGGGGCGAGGGGACGGCCGGAGAGGCCACCGCTTTCGCGGGCCGCCGGATCATGCAGGGTCGCGGGGCGGGCAATGGTCGTGTTGGTCAGGATCAGGCCCTGCGCGCCGCCTTCGATCGCGGCTTCAAGGATCGGCTCATAGGAACTGTCATCCAGATCGGGTGCGAGCTTGACCAGAAGCGGCGGCCGTTCCGGATTGCGCGTGTTGATGGCGTCCAGAAGCTCTTTCAGCATCGTTGCCGACTGAAGATCCCGCAGACCCGGCGTGTTGGGCGAGGACAGGTTCATCGTGATGTAATCGGCATAGGGGCGCACGCGGGCCACGAGGTCCGGATAGTCCCGCAGCGGGTCGGAGCCGGTCTTGTTGATCCCGATATTCACGCCGAGCGGGACGGTCGGGCCGCGCATCCTGCCATTGGGCATCGGGCGGTGCAGCCGGGCGAGACGACGGCAGAAGCGGTCAACGCCGCAGCCATTGAACCCCATGCGATTGATGATTGCACCGTCCTCGACCAGTCGGAACAGACGGGGGCCGGGATTGCCGGGCTGAGGGCGGGGCGTCACGGTTCCGGCCTCGATATGGCCGAAGCCCAGCTTTGCCAGCGGACGGATGGCGCGGGCGTCCTTGTCGAACCCGGCGGCCAGGCCGATCGGGTTGGGAAAGCGCAGGCCGAGCGTGCGGGTCGAGAGGGCCGGCACGTCCTTCGGGGCATGGCCGCCGAGTCCGAGTGCGAGGGAATGGATGGCGAGTTCGTGCGCCGTTTCGGTGTCGAAGCGGTGCAGGAGCGGAGTGACGAGCGTTCCGAGATCGATCATGAGTCGTTTCCATACCCTAATCCGCGGTGTGACGCATCAGCTTCGCGCGTCTGGCTCACCCCCGGAGTGTATCTGATGGCGTTTTGTCTTGGCGGTGGCGCAGGGACGCGATAGACGCGAACTCATGTCCGACGCATCCGCTGCTGAATCCTATGACGAGCCTTATCTGGAGACGTGCTGCCGCTCGACGCTGCACCGGCTTTTGCTGTGTGCGGCGACGGGGCGACCGACAGGGCTGAAAGACCAGCCCTGTCTGGAGCGGCTGGAACGGCTCGGACTGTCGGAACTGCGCGATGACGGGCGTTTCGTCATCACGCAGGACGGGCTGAAACGGCACCGCGAGGAAATCGGCCCGACGGAGTGACGTCAGGCCTCGCCGGTCCAGGCCTGATCCAGTCCCTCGCGGCAGAAGCGGATGACGTCGCTCAGGTCGCGGTCATAAAGGCTGTCCGGCACATCTGACGAAAAGATCTCGACCGTGCAGGCGCCACGAAAGCCCGCATCCCATGTGGCATGCAGCATTTCATGAAGCGGAATGCAGCCATCGCCGGGGATCAGACGGTCCGCAGCGGAATAGGGCGTGCGCCAGTCGCTGACCTGCAGGACGTTGATTTTGCTTCCCGCAGCGCGGATAGCCGCACAGACGTCCTTCTGCTGCCAGATGTTCCAGTAATCCAGACACAGACCCATCGCCGGATGGCCGACGTCGTCAATGATGTCCATGGCCTGTTCGATGGTCCAGATGGCGCTTTCGGTGTTCACGGAGGTCGGGTTGAGCGGCTCCAGCGACAGGGAAACACCCAGATCCTCGGCCAGGGGACAGAGCTCCTTCAGGTAACGCACCGTCTCGTCCATGGTGCGGCGCATGTTACCCTTGGGTGGCGCGCCGGTATTGGTCACAAAGACGCTGCCGGGGACATGAGGCGCGAGCGTTTTCAGGCTGTGGGCTAGGCGTTTGACGCGGGCTTCAGTCGCTTCAGGTTCGGGGACCATAGCGCTTCCGAAGAAGGTCCTTACCAGTGGCTGGACCGCACTGACGCTCAGCCCGCTCTCCCTGACGAGGCGCATCTGCTCCTCAATGCGGGCCGGATCGAGCTTGGCTTCACAGATCTCGATCGCATCTACGCCGAGGTTGCGGTAACGCGCCACGTCTTCCTCGAACGACCAGGGCTGGGTCGTGAATTCGTTCATGCCGAAAGGAAAGGGGAGTTTCGTCATGGGATCACCTCTTCAGGAAGTCGAGAACGGTGCGGTTGAACTTTTCGGTCTCGTCGAGAAAGACCATGTGCGCGCTGTCCTCGAACTCCACGCCGGTGCAGTTGGGCATGTGCTGCGCCACCCAGGCGGGACCGTCCGGATTCAGGACCTTGTCCTTGCGGGCGATCATCATGAGGGCGGGAAGGGTGAAGCGGGGCAGAATGTCACGCCAGTCCTGCGTGGTGTGATCCGCCATCATGGCGCTGCGGGCATGAGCTGGGCTTTGCGCCATTTCCCGGAGCAGGAGCGCTTTCTCGTCTTCGGGCAGCGGGTGGCAGATGCAGCTTTCCAGATTACCCCTGTCGAACTCGTCCGGTGTCAGCGTGAGCTGCTGCTGCACGGCTGTCAGCCCGGACTGATCGAAACAGGCGGCGTGGCCGAGCTTCCAGTCAGCCGAATAATACTGCTTCGGGGTCTGCTGGACGAAAATGGCGTTACGGATGCGCTCTGACCCGAACAGCTCCAGATACGACCAGATGATGGGGCAGCCGATCGACCAGCCCAGAACCGTCACGTCCTGAAGGTTCAGCGCAACCAGAAGATCCCGCAGATCGGCGGCCAGACGGGAGATGCGATAGCCATGCTGCGGCTTTTCGGAGCGTCCGTGTCCCCGCAGGTCCACGGTGATGACGCGGGCCTGTTCCGAGATCGGCCCGACATTGCGATGGAAGAAGCGTCCCGAGAACGTCCAGCCATGAAGCATGACGAGAGGGCGTCCGTGTCCCTGTTCCTCGTAATGGATACGCGTTCCGTCGCTGGTCGTAATGTGCGGCATGCTCTTCTCCATGAAGGGATGGTGGAAGTGGCGTGAAGACTGTCGGGGGAATAGCGCACGGACAGGGGGCGGGGTTGCGTGCAAAGGAGCGTTTGCGCTTGCGGAGACGGGCCGCTAAATTGATCCTGCCATGACTGCTTCCGCTCCTTCCGCCGTCCCTGATGCGCCTGCCGCAGCACCCCCGAACCGTGTCCTGAAACCCATCGACCTGGGGCAGGGCGTGGTGATCGAGGATCCGGTGATCCTTGCTCCGCTTTCGGGTGTCACGGATCTGCCGTTTCGTCAGCTTGCCCGTGATCTCGGGGCAGGGCTCGTCGTGTCGGAAATGATCGCCTCCTGGGCGATGATCCGCGAGAATGAAAACACCATGCGCATGGCCCGGATGGCCGAGCGCGGGCCGAATGCGGTCCAGCTGGCCGGATGTGATCCCGAGGCCATGGCGCAGGCTGCGAAGATTTCGGTAGATGGGGGCGCGAACCTCATCGACATCAATTTTGGCTGCCCGGTGAAGAAGGTCGCGATCGGGCAGATGGCCGGATCGGCGCTGATGCGGGACGAGGTTCTGGCTGGAAAGCTGCTTGAAGCGACCGCACGGGCCGTGAATGTGCCGGTGACGCTCAAGATGCGCATGGGCTGGGACCACAATTCGCTCAATGCGCCGCGTCTGGCGAAAATCGCGGAAGAGAGCGGCATCAGGCTTGTAACGGTTCACGGTCGCACGCGGCAGATGTTCTATAACGGCACGGCGGACTGGCGTTTTGTCAAAACGGTGAAGGACGCGGTGTCGCTGCCGGTCATCGTCAATGGTGACATCAACACGATCCGCGATGCGCGGGAGGCGCTGCATCAGTCGCAGGCCGATGGTGTCATGATCGGGCGCGGCTGCTACGGACGGCCATGGTTTACGGCGCAGGTAGCGCAGTCCCTGCGCACCGGCGAGGATGTGCCGGACCCGGATATGGCGACCGAAAAGGAAATCGCCCTGCGGCATTACCGGATGATGCTCGACCATTTCGGTGAGCGGCCGGGCCTACGTCTCGCCCGCAAGCATGTCTCCTGGTATTCCGCCGGGCTGCCGGGCTCTGCGACGTTCCGCTCCACCATCAATGGTGTGGAGAGTGCAGCCGAGGCCATTGCGCTGCTGACCGCATTCTATGACCGTCATATCGACGCCGGTGTCGTGCGCAACCGTGAGGCCGGCCCGACGGGCAGTCTGAGCCGCGACGGCACGCGTGAAGCGGCGTGAGGGCGTGAGCCGCCACGCGCTTCCATGGCAGCCATGACGGAACAGTCCGCTTCAGGTCTGGTCGAGCAGGGCTGCCATCCGGTTTTTCTGTATGGAGCGTCCCGGCTGGACCGGCAGGATGTCGCCCGGCGATTGCACAGTCACAGCCCGCGGGCACAAAATCCGTTCGTGATTGCAGCCTTGACCGCGACGCCGCGTGCGCTCCGTGAAGCGGCGCTCTTTGGCAATGGCGAGGCCGGCTGGATCCAGCAGGCGCAGGGCGGAACGTTGCTGCTGGATGAAATCGACTGTCTGTGCCCGCTGATGCAGGACCGGTTCATGGACTGGCTGGCACAGGATGAGACAGATCTGCGCGTGATTGCGGGGAGCCGGCATGATCCCGTTCTTCTGCTCCGACAGGGTGGTCTGTCCGCCGCCCTGCATCGCTGGCTGTCGGCGCTGCCCTCGGCGCAGCGTCTGGGGCCGGAGCGGATCAGCGCGGTCTGTCGTCTGGCGGCCGGAACGGGCACGGCGCGTCTCCGCGGGCTGGAACGCGCGCTGGAACGGCCCTTGTCCGAATATCTTGAGGGCGATCTGGAAAACGGAGCTGGCGATCTGCATGCCTGTGTGGTGGGCGAGGTTGAGCGACCGCTGATCACGATGGTTCTGCGCCGGACCTGCGGCAACCAGTTGCGCGCCGCCGCCATTCTGGGTGTAAACCGCAACACCCTGCGCAAGCGCATCCGTGAACTGGACATCACGATCCCGAAAGGCATCGACGAGTGAGGCTTCCTTCCCTGAGGCGCCTGTTTGCAAGGCTGACGAGTGCCAATGGGGCGGTTCTTCTGACAGTCATGGCGCTGGTGCTCGCCTTTGCGACGTTCGTCGTGCTGTCGGGGGGCATGTCTCTGGCGCATCGTCCGCAGGTGCAGGCGATCGTCTTCCTGCTCGACTTCATCATGCTCATGCTGATCGCGGCGGCGGCCGTGGTGCAGATCGGGCGGATGCTGGCCGAACGCAGGCTCGGTCTGGCCGGTGCACGCCTGCATGTGCGGCTTATTACGCTGTTCGGCATCGTGGCGGTCGCCCCGACCATCGTGGTGGGGGCGGTGGCGACGCTGTTTTTCCATTATGGCGTGGAAATCTGGTTCTCCAACCGCGTGAACGATGCGCTGAACGAAGCCCGTTCGGTCGCGGTCGGATATCTGCGCGAACACAATGACAACGCTCGGACCGAGGCTTTCGCGCTCGCGAACACGCTGATTACCGTCCAGAACGATGAGCTGTTCTCGCGTGGGACCGATCTTTTCCACGACCCCGCCCGTCTTCAGGAATTCCTGGATGATGAAGTTACCGAGCGCGGCCTGACGGATGCGGAAGTCTTTGATCCGCTGACCTACAAGGTTCTGGCGGTCGGTGGTCTTCTGGGCAGCGACGCGGATATGACGACCGCGCCACCTCTGCCGCCGAAATCGGTTGTCGAACTGGCCCAGCATGGCGAGGCGGTCATCCTTGACCGGCCGGATCAGCGGAAAGTGCGCGCCGTGGTGGCGCTGGGGGGCAATTCGGGCCTCATGCTGGTCATCACGCGTCCCGTCGATCCGGATGTCGTGGAACACATGCGCCGTACTGATGCGCTGGTCGCGGATTATCAGCGGCTGATCACCAATCGCGGCAAGACGCAGGTCCTGTTCGCGGTCATTTTCGCCCTGATGGGGCTGCTGGTTCTGGCCGTCGGGATGCTGACCGGGCTGGCACTGGCCAATCGTATCGCCAACCCGCTCGGATTGCTCATTCTGGCGGCCCAGCGGATTTCCAAAGGCGATCTGGGGGTGCGGGTTCCGGTCCCCGACGATGCGGGGCAGGACAAGGACGATGAAGTGACGGGCCTGTCCCGTGCTTTCAACAGCATGACGGACCAGCTTGAAAGCCAGCGCTCCGAGCTGATGCAGGCCTATGACCAGATCAACGAGCGCCGCCGCTTTACCGAAACCGTGCTGGCCGGTGTGTCGGCCGGTGTGATCGGGCTGGACCGGATGCAGGTCATCGAACTGCCCAATCGCGCGGCGTCCAGCGTGCTCCAGCGCGATCTTCAGCCAGCCATCGGGATGAAGCTGACGGACCGGGTTCCGGAGTTCTCGGGTCTTCTGGAGGCCGCCCGCATGGCGCCGGAACGCGTTCATACGGCGGAAATCCAGGTGGACACGGAAGGCGCGCAGCGTCCGGGCGGACCAGGTGAGGGGGCTGGGGCCGGTGCGGGACGGACGCTTCTCGTGCGGGTCGTGGCGGAACTGCGGGGGCAGGACGTCGCGGGCTATGTCGTGACCTTCGATGACATCACGGATCTTCAGTCCGCACAGCGCAAGGCGGCCTGGGCGGATGTGGCACGGCGGGTGGCGCATGAAATCAAAAATCCGCTGACCCCGATCCAGCTTGCGGCAGAGCGTCTCAAACGGCGTTTTCTCAAGGAAATCCACTCCGATCCCGAGACCTATACCCAGCTTGTGGATACGATCGTGCGGCAGGTCGGAGACATCGGGCGGATGGTGGACGAGTTTTCCGCCTTTGCGCGAATGCCACAGCCCGTCATGCAGCCGGAAGACTTCTCACGGCTTTGCCGTGAGGCGCTGGTGCTTCAGCGGAATGCCCATCCCGAAATCGTGTTCGAGACGACCGGACTGCCGCCCTCAGGGCCGATCGTGCGTTGTGACCGGCGACTCATCGGCCAGGCGCTGACAAACCTTCTACAGAATGCCGCTGATGCCATCAGCATGGCAGGCCGCGGAAAACCGGGAGAAAACGCTTCCGGACAGCCAGTGCAGCCAATTGGACACATTGTGGTGGGCTTGCACATTCGCGGCGGGCATGTCCTGCTAGACATAGAAGATGACGGGATCGGCCTGCCGACGGTGGAACGCCACCGGCTGACCGAGCCTTATGTAACCCACAAGGCGAAGGGCACCGGCCTCGGCCTTGCGATCGTCAAGAAGATCATGGAGGACCATTCCGGGATGCTTCAGCTCACTGATCGGGAACCAGACCAGTCCCGTGGCGCGTCGCCCGGACAGCGGGGAACGCGTGTCACCCTGTCCCTGCCGTTATGGGAGCAGGAGAGCCATGTCCCGGGTGGAACGGACCTTCAGACCATGAGGACAGCAGATGGAACATGAGATCCTGATCGTCGATGACGAACCGGATATCCGGTTTCTCATCGAGGGCATTCTGAACGACGAGGGCTACAAGACCCGGACGGCCGCCAATTCGGATCAGGCGCTCGAACTCTTCCGCGCGCATTGTCCGTCGCTGGCGATTCTGGACATCTGGCTTCAGGGATCCCGGCTGGATGGAATCGAGCTGCTCAAGATCTTCCAGGCCGAGGAGCCTGGCCTGCCGACGCTGATGATCTCGGGTCACGGAACCATCGAGACGGCGGTATCCAGCCTCAAGCTCGGGGCCTATGACTTCATCGAAAAGCCGTTCCAGTCGGACCGGCTTCTGGTCGTGGTCCGCCGTGCGCTGGAAGCCGCGCGTCTGCGGCGGGAAAATGCGGAACTGCGTCTGCGGGCCGGTCCGGAGACGACGCTGTCGGGGGACGGCGCCGTCATTTCGGCCGTTCGTGCCCAGATCGAGCGTGTCGCCCCCACCAATTCCCGCGTGCTGATCAGCGGCCCGGCCGGATCAGGCAAGGAAGTTGCAGCCCGCATGATCCATGCGCGGTCCCGTCGTGCGGAAGGGCCCTTCATCGCTCTGAACTGCGCAACACTGGCACCGAACCGCTTCGAGGAAGAACTCTTCGGCCTTGAAGGCGAAGACGGGCAGCCGATGCGCCGTGGCGTGCTGGAGCGGGCCCATCGCGGGACGCTTCTGCTGGACGAAGTCGCTGACATGCCGCCCGAGACGCAGGGCAAGATCGTCCGTGCGCTTCAGGACCAGACATTCGAGCGTCTTGGCGGCAATACGCGGGTGAAGGTGGACATCCGTGTCATCGCCACCACCAACCGGGATCTCCAGTCCGAGATCGCCGCGCACCGCTTCCGCGAAGACCTGTATTACCGCCTTGCGGTTGTGCCTCTGCGGATACCTTCCCTGCGCGAACGGCGCGAGGACATTCCCGGTCTGGCGCGGCACTTCCTGGAGCGTTGTGCGCAGTCTTCCGGCCTTCCGGTCCGGGAGCTTTCCGTGGATGCGCTTGCCGCGCTGCAATCCTATGAATGGCCGGGCAATGTGCGTGAATTGCGCAACCTGATGGAGCGGCTGCTGATCATGATGCCGGGGACGGGCAACGATCCGATCCGGGCGGACATGCTGCCGGCCACCATCAGCCAGGGGGCGCCCTCGATGACGCGTCTCAATTCCGGAGCGGATGTCATGAGCCTGCCGCTGCGTGAGGCGCGGGATCTGTTCGAGACGCAGTATCTTCAGGTGCAGCTCATGCGGTTTGGCGGCAATATCAGCCGGACGGCCAGCTTCGTCTGCATGGAGCGCAGTGCGCTGCACCGCAAGCTCAAGCAGCTTGGGGTGACGACGAATGAAGAGCGCAATGCCGCACCTTCCACGCCGGTGAGTGGCTGAGATGTCGAACCCTCTTTTTCCCTTTTCCTTCTCTCGACTGTTAACAGCGTGACTTCAGAATCTTCCTCTTCTGCCGGCTCCCGTGCCGTGCAGGAGGTTTTCCTCGACCATCTGCGCAGGACCGAAGCGTCAGTGACTGTCTTTCTGGTCAACGGCGTGAAGCTTCAGGGCATCGTTGCCCAGTCCGATGCGCATACCCTGCTGCTCCGTCGTGATGGCCATGTGCAGCTTGTCTACAAACACGCCGTCAGCACGATCATGCCGGTGGCGGCCATGTCCCATTTTGTGGAAGAAGAACTTTGAGCGGTTTCGACACCAAAAAACCCGCAACCCGTGCGGCCGTCATCCTGCCCTGGGAGAAGTCGGGACCGCAGGAGGAAATCCGCGCGGCCGATGCGCGGCTTGAAGAAGCGGTCGGACTGACGGCATCGATCGGGCTTGTGGTGGTGCGTCAGGCGGCCATTCTGCTGCGCGCGCGCCGTCCTGCCACCCTGCTGGGAAGTGGTCAGGTTGAACAGCTGGCTGAGGCGGTCAAGCTGGATAACGTGGATGTGGTCGTCATCGATGCGCGTCTGTCGCCGGGTCAGCAGCGCAATCTCGAAAAGGCCTTGGGCTGCAAGGTCGTGGACCGGACGGGACTGATCCTCGATATCTTCGGTGCGCGCGCAGCAACCCGTGAAGGTGTGCTTCAGGTCGAGCTGGCGCATCTGGAATACCAGCGCTCGCGGCTTGTGCGGCTGTGGACCCATCTTGAGCGTCAGCGCGGTGGCTTCGGCTTCCTTGGTGGCCCGGGTGAAACGCAGATGGAAGCGGATCGCCGGATGCTGGCCGAGCGGATCGGCAAGATCAAGAAAGAGCTGGAACAGGTCCGCCGGACGCGCGGGCTGCATCGTGACTCCCGCAAGCGCGTGCCGTTCCCGGTTGTTGCCCTTGTGGGTTACACCAACGCCGGCAAGTCCACGCTGTTCAATGCGCTGACGGGCGCGTCCGTTCACGCGCAGGACCAGCTTTTCGCTACGCTGGATCCGACCATGCGCGGACTGCGCCTGCCATCGGGCCGCAATGTGATCCTGTCCGATACGGTGGGATTCATCAGTGAACTGCCGACAGAGCTGATCGCGGCCTTCCGGGCGACGCTTGAGGAAGTGGCGCAGGCGGACGTGATCCTGCATGTGCGCGACATTTCGCATCCTGACAGTGCCGCGCAGCGGGCGGACGTCTTGAACGTGCTGGACGGCATGGTGCGCGACGGGATGCTCGATGCGCACTGGCCGGACCGCACAATTGAAGTGCTGAACAAGGCTGATCTGGTCGGTGGCGTTGAGGCTGTGCCCAAGCGTGAGAACGCGGTGGCGATCTCGGCCATCACGGGTGAGGGTCTGCCGGATCTGTTTGAGATCCTGGACCAGTATCTGACGCGATCGATGAAATCCGTGGATGTGCGTCTTCCGATCACGGACGGGGCGGCTCTGGCCTGGCTTTACCAGCATGGTGAAGTGGTCGGGCGGACAGACCGGGAAGACGGGATGGACGTGCAGGTCCGTCTTTTTTCGGCGGATCTGGAGCGGTTCGAGTTGTTGCACCCGAACCGTATCATCCAGCAGGAAGGCTGAACGAACGTCCCTATTCGGGCGCTGGCACGGGCCGTGCCGGCCCCGAAGACAGGCGGGCCGCCTTGGCCCGCTGGCGGGCGCGGTCCAGCGGGATGGCCAGCGCGTAGGTCAGGCCGAGGCCGACCACGTTCATCACAAGCTGGTCCCACAGATTGATGCCAAAGCTCGCGAACATCAGCCGTCCCAGCAGGTCCAGCACCGTGCTGCAGGCAAAGACTTCCAGTGAATTGCGTCCCAGCAGGGCAAGGCTCTGGCCGATCCGGTCGGCCGAAATGCGGCGCAGGGCCTTGGACGACTGCACCAGATAGAAGATCGCCATGATGTCCAGCAGCCGCCAGATGGCGAGTGTGGATTTGCCCGTATTGGGCGGGGCCGGAAAAATCCGCAGAAACGGGACGTGCCAGTATTCATACGGAAAGCACAGCACGAAAGCACCTGCCAGATAGGTCAGGCACAGGGCCTTGGCCCACGGGCGATAGGGCAGATCGCCATTGTGTTTCGAGGCCCAGACGGCGCCCAGAATTCCCAAAATATAGAGAAACTGCCAGCCGAACGGATTGAGATACCAGCCATTGGGATCAAGCCAGTTCGGGATGGTGATGCGCGGGTCCAGATTGGCAATGGCCCAGATACCGATGCTGAGCGCCAGCAGAAGCCACACACTGCGCTTGAGGACCCAGTAAATCAGCGGAAACAGCGCCAGAAGCACGACGTAAAGCGGCAGGATGTTCAGATAGCTCGGCAGGGCATCGAAGGTCAGGATACGCCACAGCCAGCTATAGCCATGCGCAAGCTGAGGTTCGATCGTGTATTCAGGCAGGGGCTGGTAGTGCCGCCACTGGCGAACGGTCCAGACGAAAACCAGTGTCATGCCGGTCTGGTACAGATACAGTCTGAGGCATCGGGCCAGGATACGATGGATGCCGGTTTTCCAGCCCTGACGGTCAATCAGGCGCCCATAGGCCAGATAAGACGCATAGCCCGCCAGCATGACGAAGATCTCGGCTGCGTCCGCAAAGCCGAAATTGCGGATGGTGATGCGGTTGAGCAGATCATCGGGAACATGATCCACGAGCATCATCAAGAGGGCGATGCCGCGCAGCGCATCCACGCGGTGATCGCGGGAATTCTTGCGCGCTAAAGCTGCTGGGGGCTGTTGGGGCGGCTCCATGACTTCTTCTTACCGTCAGTACGGGGGGAGGGGTATGGGTGAGTCGTTACGGTCAGATTAAAGATTGGACGGAATTACAGACTGTGGCTGTCCGTCTCCGGATGATGCAGGGTCGGGTCCGTTCCGCCCTGCATGCCCATTCCGCCTCCACCGCCGCCGTCACCTCCTCCTCCGCCACCTTTTCCGCCTTCTTTGCCGTCACCCTTGTTCCCGCCATTCGAGGAGGGGCGGGCAGGCCCCTGTTCGGGCAGAACGAGATCGGAGGGCAGGCTTTCAAGGTTCAGGGCCTTGCGGATGAAGTTGCGCAGGGACACCACTAGATCATGGGTGGGGACAGGACGTCCGGCTACAAGCTCCGCCGCCGCGCGGCCCGCCATCCGGACCTGTTCTTCCGTTCCAAGCAGGATGATGTCGGACAGTGCGGCTTCGACGGCATCGCGGATGCGGCGGTTGCGGTCCGAGCCGGAAAGCTGGTCAGGTCCCAGATCCCGCTTATGTGTCGGATCCACAAGCAGGGTGCCGGTGAACGAACCGCCCAGTGTGCGATAGGCGGCCATCAGGACGCGAAGGCGCTCGTTGATCTGGCGGTTCATCCGCTCCCGGCGCTGCTGGATGGTCAGCATTGTCAGCAGGCGGATGCCGACGCCGATCAGCGTGAAAAGAGCCAGCCCGATCAGGGTGGCCAGCAGGCTGTGCCAGGAACTGAAATCAATCATGCTGCGCAACGCGTCTCTCCGGATCGCTCGGGGATGCCGTTATAACAGTCAGGCATCCACACGGTTTTGCGATTTCAGGCCCTGCTGTCCCTTACAGTGCAAGCAGGCTCTCGTTGGACTGCATGGCGATGATGCCGTGCTGGTCGTGATGAAGCCCCGTGACTTCGACCGTATGGCCGTGGGACTGGAGCTTGCCGATGATCTTTTCCAGAACCTGTACCGAGGTGATGTCCCAGAAACGGGCATGGGTGAGGTCGAGAACCACGGTCTTGGCATCAGTATGGTAGTCGATGGCGTCAGACAGGCTGTCTGCGGATGCGAAAAAGACCTGTCCGGACGCCCGGTATGTCAGCGTCTCGCCTGACCGCTCTTCCGTAACGCGCAGGAGCTTTGCGGCATGCCAGGCGAAGAACACGCCCGAGAGCATGACACCGACCGCAACACCTGCAGCCAGATCGTGGGTCATGACGACCACGGCGACGGTGACGAGCATGGTCAGGCTGGACAGGCGCGGATGGCGGGTCAGGTCACGCAGGCTGCTCCAGGAGAACGTGCTGGCGGAGACCATGATCATGATGGCGACAAGGGCAGCCATCGGAACCTGTCCGACCCAGCGATGCAGCAGCACCATAAGGGCTAGCAGGAACGCGCCTGCCGTGAAGGTGGACAGGCGTCCGCGACCGCCATAGCGCAGGTTGCCGACCGTCTGACCGATCATGCCGCAACCTGCAATGCCGCCAAATGCGCCGACGAGAATGTTGGAAATACCGAGACCCGTGCATTCCATGCGCTGGTCGCCATGGGTGTCGGTGATGTCATCGACGACGGAGGCCGTCATCATGGATTCCAGCAGACCCACGGCAGCCATGGCCAGCGCATAAGGCAGCACGACCGACCATGTGGCCCAGTTCAGGACGATATGCGGGAAGGTCAGGCTGGGCAGGCCGGTTGGCAGGTCGCCGAGATCCGAAACCGTGTGAACCGGCATCGGATGCAGCATCGTGATGGCAGTCAGAATAACGATGCAGATCAGGGGCGAGGGGATGGTGTCTGACAGGCGGGGCAGCAGATAGATGATAACGAGGCCCAGCGCGATCAGCGCATAGGTGTGCCAAGTCACGCCCAGCATCTGCGGCACCTGTGCAGAAAAGATCATGATGGCCAGCGCGTTGACGAAGCCCGTGCGGACTTCCGCGGGGACGAACCGCATGACGGCCTGAAGACGCAGCAGACCGAACACGACCTGAAATGCGCCGGCCACCAGCGTAGCGAGCAGCATGGCCTGTACGCCATGAGCGTGCACCAGCGGTGCCGCAACCAGAGCCACCGAACCGGCCGCGCCGGAAATCATGCCCGGGCGGCCACCGAAAATGGCGATCGAGACGGAAATGACGAAGGACGCGAACAGCGAAACGGCAGGCGAGACGCCCGCGATATAGGAGAAGGCAATGACCTCGGGGATGAGGGCAAAAGTGCCGACCATTCCGGCCAGCACTTCGCGCAGCGGGTTCTGTGCCCACTGGCGACGATAGAGAGCGGGAGTCATGAAGGATCCTTGAGCGTAGGGCGTGAACAGGGTGCGACGTATTCAGGCCCGGCGCGGCAATGAGGCTCACAGTGTAACCCGGCTCGGTTCAGGATTGAAGGTCTGGAATGAACCTGAAGTGGAAGGAATGAGCTTCGGAGGGGGATGTTCTCCGCGCGAATTGAACAGCGGGCGACGTCTTTGCGTTGGGACGGAACAGACCTTCCTTCATCTGGAGCATATCATGGCCAATTATCCCGCCCCGCCGTTCAATACCCCCCATCAGGATCATATTCCCGGTCAGACGTCCCTCATGACACCGAAGCCCGATCATGGTGAGCAGAGTTATGTGGGCCATGACCGTCTGCGCGGAAAGATTGCGATCATCACGGGCGGCGATTCCGGGATCGGCCGGGCCGTTGCGATCGCGTTTGCACGCGAAGGCGTGGATGTCGTTCTGTCATTCCTGCCTGAGGAAATGGACGATGCCCGCGAAACCGAATCCTGGATCCGCAAGGCGGGACGACGCGCCCTCCTTGTTCCCGGCGACCTGCGGGACAGGGATGTCTGTGCCGAACTGGTGGACCGGACAGTCGCGGAGTTTGGGCAGATCGATATTCTGGTGAACAACGCCGCCTTCCAGATCGAGCGTTCATCTCTGGCGGATGTCAGTGAGGAGGAATGGGACAAGACATTTGACATCAATGCCGGCTCCGCCTTCCGGCTGTCGCGTCTGGCCTTGCCGCACATGCCGCGGGGTGGTGCGCTGATCCATACGGTTTCGGTCAATGCCGATCAGCCCAAGCCTAAGCTTCTTGCCTATTCCGCGACCAAGAGCGCCATCCAGAACTTCAGCGGGGGCCTGGCACAGTTGCTGGGTGAGAAGGGAATCCGCTCCAACGTGGTAGCGCCCGGCCCGATCTGGACACCGCTGATTCCGGCTACCATGGATGTGGAGCATGTTGAACGCTTTGGCGCTGATACGCCGATGAAGCGTCCGGGGCAGCCGGCAGAACTGGCCGGGGCGTATGTTTTCCTGGCCAGTGATGACGCCAGCTATGTCTCGGGCGCCACGATTGCCGTCACCGGGGGCACTCCGGTGATCTGAGTCGGAACGGGGTGGTCGAAAAAATCCGGGGCGCAAAAAAAATTGCGTCAAAGGACTGGACGACAGCCCCAACCTTCCTCTAGAGAATGCGTCGCTGTGTGGCGGATGTAGCTCAGTTGGTAGAGCGCCGGTTTGTGGTACCGGTTGTCGCGGGTTCGATCCCCGTCATTCGCCCCAGCAATCCTTTCTCCCAAAATCTGGATATTGCCCTCAGGGTTTCGCGACATCAGTCTCCTGGTGGTGTCTGTGTTCCCAGTGTTCTTCCAGCGCCATACGCTCGAAGCGCAGTTTCTGGCGGATCCAGTTCAGCATGCCCGAGAGCGTGACGACCACGATCCCCACGAAAGTCCAGTTATCCAGCGGCTGCTTGAACAGCAGGTAGCTGAATGCCACCGCCCAGACCATCTGGCTGTATTGCGGGAGTGCCACGCGGTTCGCGGGGGCGACGGCCGTGGCCATCATCATGAAAAGTTGGCCCAACGCGGCGAGAAAGCCGTATCCAAACAGGATAGCCCAGACCTTTAGGCCATGCGGCCAGGATGCATGGGTGATCATGAGGAGCCCATCGCCAATCAGCGGGCCGAACAGGCTTGATCCGAACAGGGAAAGCCGTGCGCTCCCATTTCCCGCCAGCCGGTAGGCCACGACGCTGCTGGCATTGGCGAGGGCTGCGACGATGGCGCAGACATGGCCCAGATGGAACGTCCGTGCCCCGGGCCGCAGGACGATCAGTACACCGAGAAATCCGACTGCGACCGATAGCCACGTCCAGAACGAGACCTTTTCCTTGAGGATCGTCACGGAAATGATGGTGACGAAGAAGGGCATCAGGAACATCAGCGACAGGGCTTCTGGCATGGGCAACAGCATGAAGGCCATGACGCTCGCGGCCGTCGAGACGAATGTCGAAACCGCGCGCAGAATCCACATCCCCGGACGGGTCGTCGCGAAAATGTCGGAATAGGGTTCGTCGGGCCGGCGGATGAAAGGCAGGAGAATGAATCCGAAGATGCCGCCTGAAAACGCGACTTCAAAAGGGTCCAGATGTCCCGCAAGTCCTTTTGAGCAGGCATCGCTGATGGAAAAGGCGGCATAGCCCAGAAGCGCCAGAAGAATACCGGAGGAGAAAATATTCTGTTTCATGAGTCTGTTTCTCCGCGGGTAAAGCTGATTCCCATCCGGGGATAAGGAAACCTGCTTGCGCTGACAGTCAATGTTTCAGATTTCCGGAAGCGTCTTTTCTGATGCTCCGCTCATTATTGAGAGCAGGACGAGGGCTGGAGGCAAAATTGGAAAGGCCGCGACCTTGATGTAGGATGCGCGCCCTTCGGGGAAGCCGTATGGCCCCCATCTTGTGGATGAAAAAGCGTAAGCCCCCATGTCCCAGAAGATCGTTCCAGTCATTCTCTCCGGTGGATCAGGCAGCCGTCTGTGGCCGGTTTCGCGCAGCAGCTATCCCAAGCAGTTCTGGCCTCTCCTGTCGAAGCATACCCTGATCCAGGAAACGGCGCTGCGCGGTGCACGGGCAGGGCTGGCGGATCCGATCGTGATCTGTAATGCCGAGCACCGCTTCATCGTCGCGGAACAGCTGCGGGATGTCGGGGTTGAAAACGCCCGGATCGTCCTCGAACCCGTGGGCCGTAATTCCGCCCCGGCCATCGCTGCGGCCGCGTTCCTGGTGGCCGAGACGGATCCGGACGCCGTTCTGTGGATCATGGCTGCGGATGCGGCCATTACCGATGAGGCCGCTCTCTACTCCGCGCTTGAGCATGCCGTTGCCGCAGCAGCCCAGGGACGGATCGTGACGTTCGGAATGAAGCCTACACGCGTCGAGACGGGCTATGGCTATATCGAGAGCGGCGCGCCCCTTTCGGGCCTTGAAGGCGTTTATGAAGTCTCGCGTTTTGTCGAGAAGCCGGATGCCGTGACGGCGGAAGCCTTTTTCCGTGATGGGCGGTATCTGTGGAATTCCGGCATGTTCGTCACCCAGGCCGGCGTTTTTCTTTCCGAGATCCAGACCTTCGAGCCTGCGATCCATGAGCATGTCGGACAGGCCGTCCGGGGGCGCCGGAGCGACCTCGATTTCGACCGCCTGGACGATGCGAGTTTCCGTCAGGCACCGGATATTTCCGTGGACTATGCCGTGGCCGAGCGGACGAAACGGGCGGCCGTGGTGCCGGGAACATTCGGCTGGTCGGATATCGGCAGCTGGGATGCGCTGTGGGAGCTGACGTCCAAGGATGAAGCGGGCAACGCCACGTTCGGGGATGTTTTCCTCGATGATGCGCGGAACTGCTATGTCCGCTCGGACGGAATCGTGGCCACGGTCGCCGGTGTGGAAGATCTGATCGTCGTCGTGACGCAGGACGCCGTCATGGTCTCGCATCGTGACCGGGCTCAGGACGTCAAGCACATGGTCAGCCGGCTGAAGAAGGCCGGGCGCAAGGAAGCGGTGGCCCATAACCGCATGTATCGCCCGTGGGGCTTCTATGAGAGCCTGATCCAGGCGGACCGGTTCCAGGTCAAGCGGATCGTGGTTGAGCCAGGCCAGAAACTCTCGCTGCAGAAGCATTTCCATCGTGCCGAACACTGGGTTGTCGTGGGTGGCACGGCAGTCGTCACCCGTGATGCCGAGCAGATCATGGTGCGTGAAAACGAGAGCATCTATCTGCCGCTGGGCTGTGTCCATCGGCTTGAAAACCCAGGGCGGATTCCGCTGACCCTCATTGAGGTGCAGTCCGGGCCTTACCTGGGCGAAGACGATATCGTCCGGATCGAGGACGTCTATTCCCGGAACTGATGCGGGACGGAGGCCCTGATCCTTCTCGGATCAGGGCTCCTGCTGGTGGTGGGTTCTGTTGCCGAACAGGTGGTGCAGCCCGTTGGCGAGCGGAACGGGCGTGACGCCCAGTCGCTGTTCCATCGGACCCACATCGAAATTCTTGTCTTCCAGAAGGCGGCGGATTTCTTCCGGCGCGATCTGCGGCAGTCTGCGGATATGCCGCGTCAGATGAGACAGCGCCATGAGCATCCATCCCGGCAGTGAGACGATGGGACGGCCGCCAAGCCCTGCAAAATACAGCACCATGCGCACGAATGTCCGGTAAGCCACCGCCGTCGGACCGGCGATCACGATGCTCTCCGGCCCCGTGACGTCTCCGTTCTGGATCAGATGTATGGCCGAGACCAGGCAGCGTGTAACGTCCCGCTGGTCGATGGGCTGAACGAGGGCACGGCCACCGCCAGGAAGCGGGATGACGGGCAGGCGCTCCAGAAGCTTCGCCAGCCGCTGCACATTGTCTTCGCCCTGGGCACCATAGATCATGGTCGGATGCAGGATGATCGACGGGCGACCGTCGGCCTTGAGGGCTGCTTCGCCAGCGAGAACACCCCGTCCGTGATCGTCGGGCCAGCGCGTGAATTTGCGTGTGCTGCCCAGCGCCACGATGGGGGCTTTCGTAGCGGCCAGAATGGCGGGCAGGTGGCGCGCATGGGCAGTGTTGACGACAACCGCGGCATCTTCGAACGCCAGAGCCAGCGTGGCGCTGTCCGTAAGGTCAGCGATCCGCACGGCCTGACAGGCTTCTGCGATGTCGGGCGCGAGATTGCTCTGGCTGCGCACGACGGCAATGATCTTCTGGCCTTCAGCCAGAAGCGCGCGGCAGAGCGCGGATCCTGAGCGGCCACTGGCGCCGATGATGCAGACCGGGCCTTTCGCAGGCGATGACGGGTCTGGGATGTTTCCGGTCGTCATTGCGCGGAAGCTTTCAGATCGGGGGAAGCGAGAAATGCCAGCATCGAGGCCGGGGAAGAGAAGGCGTCATTGAGGACCCGGAGGGAGACGGGCGTTCCGGAAGCATAGGTTACCGTCAGGGTGCGGCCAGCCGGATTAGCGACATAATCCGGAATCGCGCTCAGGGCCGGATTGACGGAAAGGGCCGTCTGCAGGACCTGCGCTGCCTGCTGGCGGAGCTGGTCCGCTGTCATGCCATTTCCGGCCTGCCGGGCGGACAGGACGAAACCGGTGTCGAGAAGCCTGTCTCCCTTCAGCGAGAAGCTCACGTTTTGCAGGGCCGTCGACTGGAGCATCTGCTGCGGTGAGGAATGGCCTTGCGCAAAATCCGTCTGGACGGTCCGGGCGCTGGCCGTCAGGGTCATGAAACCCGGGACCGTAAGGGACGCGTCGGTTTGGGATGTGTGATCGTCCAGATTCGAAACCTGGACAGAATGGGCGGTCGAGCCAGCGCCGTTGATCGGGAAGGGCAGCTTCTCGTCGCTCTGGAAATGAAAGCCCTTCAGATCCTGCGTCATGGTCGCGGTCTGATTCTCCAGCGTTCCCGTCCCGTGCAGTTCATCGAGCCGGATTGTGCCTGACGTCATGCTCAGCCTGAAATTGCGCGCCGCAAAACTCTCGGGCGGGGCCATGTGCGGCGGCAGGGGATGGTGGTCCCACAGGGCTGCAACCTGGGCGGCGAGATCCTTCTGCTTCAGGTCCAGCCGCTCCAGACTGGCCTGTCCGCTGACAAGCTGCGGCTCCTGACCGGGGGCGTGAACGGTCCGTTCGTACGCGATGGTCGAACCTTCGGTGCGCAGCGTCGTGACGAGGGCGGGGCCGTAGTTGTCCAGCGTGAGACGACCGGAAAACAGGCTGTGCACATTGATCGGGCCGGGTGAGGGCGAGGGGACGAGGTTCTGGACCGAAAGCTGCTCGATCTGTCCGTGCGCGAGAGCGATATGTGCGGGATCGATTCGGGAATGACCTTCCGTTGCGGGCCGGGAGGGCGGCAGAACCAGCTGGCGCAGGCTGAGCGTGCTGCCATGGATGATCTGCGTCGGCGTCTGAAGGAACGGTTCGCGGACTTCGACGGCACGGATGGAGAGGCCACCATCCGGCGTCGGGCGGGGATGGCCCAGCTTCATCCGGGAAGCGCGCAGGGTGAGTGATCCATCCCGCAGGGTGATGTCGGTCAGGGTCGCGCCCAGCGAGAGAATGGCCGGGTGCGCACTTCCATAAGTAAATGTCGTCCCGGGCGGGAGAGCCGCGCGGAAGCTTGAAAGGCCGCGGACCAGCTCCATGTGGGCTTCGTGGTGAACGCCGGCCATGCCGATCACGGCCGTTACCGAAATCAGGCTCGCCGTGAGCCAGGGTCTTTTCACGTTGATGTTCCTGTCTGAAACGGCCCCGCACAGGCGTCGGGCGCGAACGGTCTGTGTTGCGGCAGGATACCATTGTCGCGACACGGGGCAATGCAGACGTCGTTTTTGTTGCGGTAACGGGATACCATATAGCTGAAAACGGCGGAAAACTCCTGCGAATCACATAATTCAATGTGTGAACGGGGCTTGACGCGCGCGCCGGAGACGGCAATAAGGCCCCACCTGATCCGCTTCGCCGGAGAAGAGGGTGCTTTCGGGCACCGTTTTTCTTTGCAAGCGCCATCCACGGTGCGGCCTGAGGGTCGTGCCCCAAGCTGGAATGTCACTAATGAAGACCACACGTTCGCTGAAGCCAGCGGAGGTGACGAAGAACTGGGTGCTGATCGACGCCGAAGGGCTCGTTCTCGGCCGTCTCGCCACCATCATCGCCACCCGCCTGCGCGGAAAGCACAAACCGCAGTTCACCCCGCACGTTGATTGCGGCGACAACATCGTCGTCATCAACGCCGAGAAGGTCGTTCTGACGGGCAACAAGGTTGGCCAGAAGCTGTTCCACTACCACACGGGTCACCCGGGCGGTATCAAGGAGCGCACCATCACGCAGCGTCTCACGGGCAAGAACCCGGGTGAAGTTGTCGAGAAGGCCGTCGAGCGCATGATCACCCGTGGTCCTCTGCAGCGCGCCCAGATGAAGCACCTGTATGTCTATGCCGGTTCCGAGCATCCGCATGACGGCCAGAAGCCTGTCAAGCTGGACGTTGCTGCGATGAACCGCAAAAACACCGTAACCCACGAGTCGTAAGGCCTGTATCATGTCCGAGACCCAAGAGCGCACCGGCACGCTGCAGGACCTTGCGAGCGTTGCTCCTGCCGTTACCTCCAACGCTGCCCCGGTTCACGAAGTCAAGCGTGATGCCCAGGGCCGTTCCTACGCAACCGGCCGTCGTAAGGACGCCGTGGCCCGCGTGTGGATCAAGCCTGGCAAGGGTGACATCATCGTCAACGGCCGTCCGGTCACGACGTATTTCGCCCGTCCGGTTCTGCGCATGCTTCTGACGCAGCCGTTCCTGATTGCCGACCGCTACAACCAGTTCGACGTGTACTGCACGGTGACCGGTGGTGGTCTGTCCGGTCAGGCTGGTGCTGTCCGTCACGGTATCTCCCGTGCACTGACGTACTATGAGCCGAGCCTGCGTGGCATCCTGAAGGCTGCCGGCTTCCTGACGCGTGACAGCCGTATTGTCGAGCGTAAGAAGTACGGCCGTGCGAAGGCACGTCGTTCCTTCCAGTTCTCGAAGCGCTGATCCTTCAGCCTTTTCGAACGACGGAAAACCCGGCCAGAAATGGTCGGGTTTTTTTTGTGGCTGATTTCGGAAGGCATGAGCCTGATTTTGAATAAAAGAACTGAAAACGTCCACTGTGACGGATTTTAATTCCAATAAATAAATTCAAAACGAAACAAACTTTCCGTATCGCCACCGGGAAGCATGTATGGCAGAGTGCAGCCGCTGTTTTTGAGACCAGAATCTTCGGAAGATGTTTTCCCCATGACGCCCTTCATTATTGAAAAGACCGAAACCCCGACCGATCCCGTCAAGCGGACCGAACTGCTCGCCAACCCGGCTTTCGGGCGTGTTTTCACCGATCACATGGCTCTCATCAGCTACTCTGCTGACAAGGGCTGGCATGATGCGAAGATTACGCCGCGCCGCCCGCTGAGCATCGATCCGGCATCGACGGTCCTGCATTACGGGCAGGAGATCTTCGAGGGCATGAAGGCCTATCGGGAGAAGGACGGCCATGTCGCCACCTTCCGTCCCGAAGCCAATGCATCGCGCTTTGCCGCGTCCGCCCGTCGCATGGGCATGGCCGAACTGCCGGAAGATCTGTTCGTTCAGGCCGTGGATGAACTGGTACGCGTGGATCAGGACTGGGTGCCGTCCGGTGAGGGACAGAGCCTTTATCTGCGTCCGTTCATGATCTCCAACGAAGTGTTCCTGGGCGTGAAGCCGGCGACAGAATACCTGTTCATCGTCATCGCGTGCCCGGTCGGTGCCTATTTCAGCTCCGGCTGCGTTTCCGTCTGGGTGTCCGAACACTACACGCGCGCTGCCATCGGTGGCACGGGCGAAGCCAAATGCGGCGGTAACTATGCCGGCAGCCTGATTGCCCAGGCTGAAGCCAAGGACAAGGGTTGCGACCAGGTCCTGTTCCTTGATGCGCGGGAGCGTCGCTTCGTTGAGGAAATGGGCGGCATGAACGTGATGTTCGTTCGCAAGGACGGCAAGATCGTTACCCCGCCGCTTGGTGGCACCATCCTGCGCGGCATTACGCGCAACAGCCTGATTCAGCTCGCCGCCGATCAGGGGATCGAAGTGGTTGAAGAGCCGGTCGATATCGATGAACTCTTCTCGGGTGCGGCTTCGGGCAAGTACACGGAAGCCTTCGCCTGCGGTACGGCGGCGGTTCTTTCGCCGATCGGGAAATTCGTGCGTCCCACGGGTGAAGCCGTGTTCGGTGACGGCAAGACGCCCGGCCCGGTCTCGCAGCAGCTCAAGAAGGCCCTGACGGATGTGCAGGGCGGCCGGACGAACGACGTCCATGGCTGGATCCACCGCATTTCCTGACGCCTGTCAGCCGGGTTCGTAAAGAGCCCGGCTTTTCACTCCCGGTCGATCCAGCCGGCACGAACCGCAGCATCAAGCTGCTCCGGCGTGTCGATATCGAAGCCGAGTTCGGGCGCGCAGACGCAGATCGGTGCAGTTTGCGTGTTCTTCCAGAGTTGCCGCAGGCCGGTATCGCCCTGCAGACCCTGGATACGCTGCTGGGTTGCCGGGCTCAGCAGCGCCGGAATGCCCCGTCCGTCTTCGCCATAAGACGTGATGACATCTTTCCCGTCGGCGTCCTGTTCCAGAAGAGTGCGAAGATGCCGCTCGGTCAGGCAGGGCTGATCCGTCCCAGTGATCAGGAGCGGGAGGCTGCTCTCAGCGAGCGCCTGATGACCGCATCTGAGCGATGACGCCATGCCGGTCTGCCAGTTTTCATTCTGCACGAGAACGACATCGAGCCCTGCAAGGGCCTGCCGTATCGCGGCTTCAGCACCGCCCGTCACGACAACAAGATGCTCCGGTCGTGTTGCCAGCAGGAGCCGGGCGACATATCGCACCAGAGGGACGCCGCCGATGCTCAGAAGCTGTTTGGGGCGGCCGAGGCGGGTGCTTCCCCCCGCGGCCAGAAGAAGGGCGGAATGGCGTTTCATCGGGGCCGTGTCGCGATCATCTGGGTCAGGATGGAGAGCGCGATTTCCATCGGGGTCCGGGCGCCGATTTCCAGTCCCGCCGGCAGGTGCAGACGGCTGAACGCGTTTTCCGGGACCCCGGCGGCCCTGAGGGCTTCAAGCCGGCCCGGAATCTTGCGCCTGCTTCCGAGAATGCTGACGCAGAATGCTTCGGATTTCAGGGTATGGGCTGTGAGCGTCAGGTCGGAAAGAGCGTCGTGCGTCAGGCTGTAAACGGCCGTCCACCGATCGAGTGCGAGCGTGGGAAGGGCGGCGTCCAGACTGCCGCGGATATAGCGTGCTGGCGAGAGGCCGGGCGGCGGTTCAGGCGGCCCGTAGGGCCGAAGCAGGATAGTCTCGAGTCCCATGAGGCCGGACAGGCTCAGGATCGCAAGCGTAATGGGATCCCCGCCAGAGAGGATCAGGCGCAGGGGCGGCAGATACTGACGAAAGAAGCGACCGGCCTCGTTTCCGGTAGAGTGTGCCTCCTCGCAGAACTGCATGTTGCCCGTGTCGAGATCGGTCAGGAGCGTGACCGGGCTGCGGTTTTCCCGGGCCGCCCGGAGAGCTGCGACATGGGCGGACAGGTCCGGCACGGCCCGCACGAAAATTCCGATGCGGCCGCCGCAGGTGAGCTGGATGTCCAGAACCGGACTGCCCGCGCCATAATCCAGCATCCGTGGCTGTCCGTCTTTCAGGCAGTCCAGGGCCTCTGCGCGCACGGCCGCTTCCACGCAGCCGCCGGATACATAGCCCTGAACCTCTCCGTCCTCGCAGATCGCCATTTCGCTCCCCAGCGGACGTGGGGAAGAGCCGATGATACTGACCAGCGTTGCCAGTGCGGCGCGTTTCCCCTCAGCGGACCAGCGTTCCAGTGTGGGAAACAGGTCGTCTGTCAGGCCATAAAGCGGCCACTGGGGAAGGGGAGAAAACTGTGCCGCGGCCGTCATGGAGGGGTCCTGATGCTCTTTGGTGGTATAAGGGTAACGCCAAAGACGATTATGACATACCCTTTCACCCTCAGACTGTTGATCCGTAGGCCATGAGGTCTATATCGGCAGGGAATACAGCGTCGGCATTTCAGCCAGCGGAACAGACACGGCAGCGACCGGAGCGGAAATGAGTGAACTCCTGAGCGTTACACGGGCCATGGAGCTTGTGCTGGATTATGCCGGCAGCTTCGGGACCGAGACGGTTGATCTGACGATGGCAGCCGGGCGTATCCTCCAGCAGACAATCCGCGCCGAACGCGCCCAGCCGCCTTATGACCGGGTAATGATGGACGGCATTGCCTTTCGTCACGGGAGCGGTCCAACGCTGGTGTCGCACGGAATCCAGCGTGCCGGGGCGCCGGGGCAGCCGCTTCCGGAAGGACATGTCTGTCTTGAAGTCATGACAGGGGCCGTTCTGCCTGAGGGGGCGGATACGGTTGTTCCGGTGGAGCGTCTCGTCCGGGAAGGTCGGCTGATCCGCTTTGAAGAGGGTTATGAGCCGCGCAAGGGGCAGTTCATTCATCGCCGGGGTTCCGACTGTGCGGCGGGAACGGAGCTTCTCGCGCCAGGTCAGCGTCTTGATGGGCCCGCCCTCGCTGTTCTGGCGGGAAATGGTCATGCTCAAGTTAGCGTATCGCGGATTCCGTCCATCGGGATTGTGGCTACGGGCGATGAACTTGTGGATGTCAGTGCGCCGGTACGGGACTGGGAAATCCGGCGTTCCAATGAATACGCCCTGTCGGGTGCTCTGCTGTCGCGCGGGTTCAACTGCATCGAGCGTTCCGTTGTTCCCGATGATCTCGCGGAAACGATTGTAGCTCTGCGTGAACAGCTCTCGCGTCATGACGTCCTGATCCTGAGCGGGGGTGTGTCGATGGGGGCGTTCGATCATGTCCCTAAGGCGCTGTCGAAAATCGGGGTGGAGCGGGTGTTCCACAAGGTGGCGCAGCGTCCGGGCAAGCCGCTTTGGTTTGGTGTGGGGCCAGAGGGGCAGCGCGTGTTCGGTCTGCCGGGCAATCCGGTGTCTGCCACGACCTGTGGCGTGCGATATGTCATGCCCATGCTTCTGGCCGGGCAGGGGCTGTGCCGCCCCGAGCCTCACACGGTCATGCTCGATGCAGAGGCCGATCTGATCCCGACGCTCACCCGGTTTCTGCCGATCAAAGTCCGCCATGACGCTACGGGACAGGCTCTGGCAACGCCGTGCCCCATGCCGACCTCTGGCGATTTCAGCTTCCTGGCATCTACGGACGGATTTGTGGAACTGCCGCGCGGTGAAGGTGTGGCTCCCCGTGGAACAGCTGCGATGTTTCATGGCTGGTAACCCGACGCCTGTTCTGACTGATCGTTTCAGCCGTCCGCTGCATGATCTGCGGATTTCCGTCATGGACCGCTGCAATTTCCGTTGCCCCTACTGCATGCCGGAAGCGACCTATCACGAGCATTTCCGCTTTCTGGAACCAAAAGAGCGCCTGAGCTTCGACGAGATCGAGCGTGTGGCGCGTGTGGCGGTCTCGCTCGGTGTTCGCAAGCTCCGGCTGACGGGTGGGGAGCCATTGCTGCGTCCGAAGCTGCCAGAACTCGTAGCGCGTCTGGCGTCCATTGAGGGTGTGGAAGATATTGCCCTGACCACCAATGGCGTCCTGCTGGAGCGGCATGTCCGGGATCTGAAAGAGGCCGGGCTGAACCGCGTGACGGTCAGTCTCGACAGTCTGGATCCGGCCGTCTTTGCCCGAATGAGTGGCGGGCGGGCGCAGCTTGAGCCGGTTCTGGATGCGATCGACAGCGCCGCGCAGGCCGGATTTTCGGGCGGTGTGAAGCTCAATACCGTTATTCAGCGCGGGTTGAACGATGCGGGTGTCGAGGCTCTGGCCGAACGCTTCCGTCATAGCGGTGTCGTGCTGCGCTTCATCGAATACATGGATGTCGGAACGCGCAATCACTGGGAGCGCGCCGAAGTCGTACCGTCACGTGAACTGCGCGAGCGCATTGACGCCCGTTGGCCGCTCGAACCCGTGGATGCGCATTATCGTGGGGAAGTGGCCCAGCGGTACCGCTATTGCGACGGGGCGGGAGAAGTCGGCTTCATTTCTTCCGTCACGGCGCCGTTCTGCGGAGACTGCTCTCGTGCGCGCCTGTCGTCGGAAGGGCAGCTGTACACCTGCCTGTTTGCCTCGGAAGGAACGGATCTGCGCACGCTTTTACGCAGCGATGCGGATGACGCAGCCCTGCGCGACCTTCTGGCCGGGGTGTGGCGCCGCCGGACGGACAGGTATAGTGAGGAACGGGCTGCCTCTTCGGATGCGCCCGCACGACGCCGCATCGAGATGAACTATATCGGCGGCTAGAATTTGGTGGCCAGAATTCGGTGACCAGACCGGGAGATCGAAGACGATGAAGACGCTCACCCATGTCAACGAGCGCGGCGAGGATCCGCGCATGGTCGATATCAGCGGCAAGGATGTGACGGAACGCAGCGCCCATGCCCAGGCACGTCTGGTTTTTCCGTCCGAGATGGCGCGGACCCTGTCGGATGCCGGGTTCATGACGGCCAAGGGTGCGGTGCTGACCGTGGCGCAGATTGCAGGCGTGATGGGCGTGAAATCGACGTCGCAACTGATTCCGCTGTGTCATCCGCTGTCGCTCAGTGGCTGTCGGGTGGACATCACGATCGAAGGTGATGAAGCGGTGATCGACTGCCGGGTTTCGTGCAAGGGGCGCACGGGTGTGGAAATGGAGGCGCTGACCGGGGCCTCCGTGGCCGCGCTCACGATCTACGACATGTGCAAGGCCATGTCCCATGACATGGTCATCCGCGAGGTCAGGCTGATGGGCAAGGCCGGCGGTAAGCGCGCCTTCCAGCGGATTGAATCATGACACCACTTTACGGCCTGATCCTTGCGGGCGGTGCCAGCAAACGCATGGGAACGGACAAGGCCGCGCTCGACTATCACGGCAAACCGCAGCTTCAGGCGGCGTTCGAGGTTCTGACACCTGTTGTGGACCGGTGTTTTGTTTCAGTGAGGCCGGATCAGGCGTCCGACCCACTGCGGTCCAGCTTTCCACAGATCGTTGATACGGTAGACGTTGACGGACCGGCAGCGGGTCTGCTGTCGGCCCATCGGGCTTATCCGGATGTGGCCTGGCTGGTTCTGGCCTGTGATCTGCCGATGCTGGATCGCGGCACGCTCGACACCCTGATTGCCGCGCGGGATGGAGAGCATGTCGCCGTGTCCTATCGCAGCGAGCATGACGGTCTGCCCGAACCGCTCTGTGCCATCTGGGAGCCGGAAGCGCTTGATCGTCTGGAAAAGCAGGTTGCGGGTGGGCGCGTCTGTCCGCGCAAGCTGTTGATCAACAGTCCGACGAAGCTGCTGGAACCGCATAGCCGCGGTGCGCTCGATAACATCAATACGCCGGAGGAACGCGACGATGCGGCCCGGCGCCTGAAGGATCTGCCGGGAGGGCCGATGATTCGCCTGACACTGGAATATTTCGCACAGCTCCGGGAGCTTGCCGGAACGCGGGAGCAGTCGCTCGAGACCGCATTCGCCACTGTGGGACCGCTGTACGAGGAACTGCGTGAAAAATACGCCTTCCCGTTCGAAGCCTCGAAGCTCCGCGTGGCGATCAACGGTGATTTCGCCCCTTGGACACAGACGTTGAAGGACGGGGACCATATCGTGTTCATTCCGCCGGTGACAGGCGGATGAGCCGCTTTCGCATGGCGTCCGCGCCCGTGGATCTGAACGCGCTGCGTGAGGATCTTCATCTGGCCGAGGCAGGCGGGTTCTGCACCTTTGAAGGCTGGGTCCGCAACAGGAACGAGGGCCGTCCGGTGGATGGTCTGGAATATGAATCCTATGAGGCGCTGGCCCAGCTCGAAGGTGAGCGGATCGTGGCTGAGGCTCTGGAGCGTTTCGAGATCAGCCAGGCTGTAGCGATGCACCGCACCGGGAGCCTGAAGGTCGGGGATGTTGCGGTCTGGATCGGCGTTTCGGCGCCCCACCGGGATGCCGCGTTTCGGGCCTGTCGCTACATCATCGACGAGATCAAGCATCGGGTGCCCGTCTGGAAGAAGGAGCACTATCTGGACGGAGATGCCGAATGGGTGGCCTGCCATCACTGCCAGACTGCTCCGCGTGCCTCGGAGACGGGGACGCACGATCATGACCACGGCCATGGCCACGATCATGGAAGCTGCGGCCACCATCATCACTGACTGAGCGTTTCCGCGGGGCCGTATCTTTATGCCCTGCGGAGCGTTTTTAAGTTGTAATTGCAAATCATTCTCAATTAGGGTGACTCCGGTTCTGCTGATTCGGAGTTTTCCCATGACACGGCTGTCGCTTTCCCTGTCCGACCTCTGCTGCTGTGAACGCCTCGCGCTGTGGAGTATCCGCTGCCTCATCAGCCATTACCGCTTGCCAAGCTGTCCCGAGACGAAAACGACCGATGGTCTGTTTCCCGCCTGTTTCCGCCCGGCCCTTGATGCCGCGGAAGGAGCTTTTGCGGACGCCACCCATCTTCTGAAGGTTGCAGATCAGCCGCGCCTTGCGGTGAACGCACCGGGCATGCAGTCCCTGACGGCGCTGGAGGAACGCTTCCTGCGCGGGATCATCGCGGCCCAGAACGAGGGCCAGCGCGAAGTTTTCGTGCTTCTTGCCGAAGTCTTCCCCGACAGATTTGTCCAGGGCTGCCTGGCCACTGCGCTGACTCTGCTGGCGGACTGTCTGGCAGGAGCCGGGCACTGGCTGCCCAAAAAACTGCTGAAAGACGAGACCACCATTTCGGGGGGAGGGGCGCTGTCCTCAATCAACCGCTGGCGGTCGGTCAGTCCGTCGCGGATGCGGGTTCTGTGGCCGCAGGATAGCGGGCCTTTACATGCTGGCATGTCGCATGACGCCAGCCGGGTGATGCACTGATGATGTCGCTGAGCGGACGCCCCGCCCGGAACGGGGCAGAACCGCAGCGTCCGGGACTTGAGGAGCTGGAACACATGACGGTCTGTCTGCTGCTGCTGGCTGTCGGAGTGGTCGGGTTCTGCTGGCTGGCCTGCCTGAACCTCGAAATTTCCGCAGAGGATCTGCTGTCCGCGCTGGGATACCAGTCCGGACTGGAAGCGGCTTTCAGGAACTGAGGCTCCCGAAGCGCTTCCTGAACACTCAGTCTACGCCGACCATGACGCTGGAGGCCTTGATGACGGCATAGGCCTCTTTGCCGACTTCGAGGCCAAGATCCGCGACGGCTTCGTTGGTAATGGCACTGGTGATGACCGTGCCGTTGACATCGATGGTGATGTGGGACGTCGTCGCGCCCTTGAGAATGTTCGTGATCCGGCCCTTGAGCTGGTTACGTGCGCTGAGCTTCATGAAAAAACCTTCCATAAGGATGGCAGACAGGAATGCCTGTCTGTCCCATATCGGAAGGCTTCACGCCCGCGTCCAGAGAGAGGGGGCTGGAAAATGCCTCCGGACCCCGATTGGTCCGGAGCGGGCCGTTTTCAAATGTAATATTCGGTCAGCGGCGGGAAGCCGTTGAAGCCCACGGAGGCGTAGGTCGAGACATACGCGCCAGTGGCGAGGATCTCGACCCGGTCCCCACATTCCAGAGAGTCCGGCAGGGGGATGCGGTTCTTCTCGTACATGATATCCACGCCGTCGCAGCTTGGGCCGGCGACCACGCAGGGGGAGCGGGTGGCCTCGTCTGAATCGCGGGACGTGCGGAAAGTGTAGCGGATGGCTTCACCTTCCGTCTCGGCCAGGCCACCGAAGCGCCCGATATCAAGATAGACCCAGCGCGGATCGGTTACGGCACCGCCGCGACGGCTGACGAGAATGACCTCGCTCGACACCACGCCGGACTGGCCGACCATGTAGCGGCCTGGCTCCAGCAGGATTTCAGGAGCGCCGTCCGGGAAATGCGTCCTGAGGGACGCATGGATCGTGTCGGCAAAATCCTGAACGGATGGCACGTTCTCGCGGTAATGCGTCGGGAAGCCGCCACCCAGATTAAGCATCTGAAGGTCCACGCCCTGCGCGCGCAGATCATGATACAGGCCGGCCGCCTTGGCGATCGCATGATCGTAAGCGGCAACGCCCGTCTGCTGGCTTCCGACATGGAAGGACAGGCCGTAAGGCTTCAGGCCCAGGTCTCGGGCACGCAGCATCAGCGCGCGCGCGTTGCTCAGCGTGGTGCCGAACTTGCGCGACAGGGGCCAGTCCGCGCCCTCGTTCTCGACGGCCAGGCGGCAGAAAACGCGCGCGCCAGGCGCGTGCTTTGCAAGCTTCTCCAGCTCTTCGATGCTGTCGAAAACGAACAGGCTGATGCCCAGATCATGCGCTTCGCGGATCCATTCGGCTTTCTTCAGCGTGTTGCCGTAGGAAATCCGGTCCGGGGTTGCGCCGGCGTCCAGGCACATCCGGATTTCCGCAGGGGATGCGACATCGAAGGATGAGCCCAGGGCCACAAGGCGGTCGAGGATGGCCGGGGCTGGGTTGGCCTTGATGGCGTAATAGATTTTCGCTTCCGGGAGCGCATCGTGCAGGGCACGGTAATGCGCCCCGACGACGTCGAGATCGACGACGAGGCAAGGGGTTGCCGGCTGCTGCTCGGCAAGGAAGCGGGTGATTTTGGGAGTCATGACACTCAATTCCCAGAACCGGACTCGTCAGGGAACGATATCGCCCTGCGAGTATGTTGCGAAACGGTCGAACGGACCGGCGAATAGCGGGAATCCGTAAAGGGTGGATTCCTGAAGGCCAGAACGCTTGACGTCGTTGCGTAACCTCGAGTGGGCCAGTGGCACGTGCGTTGCTGCGTGAGGGCGGGATATGAGACCAAATCCCCCGTCACGCAACCGATAATTTTGCATTGTGATGGTTTTGCCAATATTGGTGAGCTGAATCAGGGCGAATTCGGAACGCTGAAGGCATCTTCCGCGTCTGTACTGGCTCATGTCGTTCAATCCGGACTGTTCGTTACGGATATTCCGGGACGAAGCGGCAAAGACGCCAAGACTGCTGCCCCCAACAGGAAACTGCCGAGGACACCCTGCGTGAGTTTGACACCCGAATCTGCGACCCTCTCCGGCTCCCGAACCGTGCCGGGACATGCCGTACCTTCGGAAGCCGGACACGCACCTGCTGCGGCAGGCACGGCTGAGCCGGACGCCGCATCGTCTCCGGACCGGCTGCACCATGCGGCCTGGCGCGTTATCGCGAAGCATCTGTTTGCCGAAGTGGGCTCAAGCCAGACATCGCTGTCGGCTGCGGGGTGCGCCTTCTATGCCACGCTTTCCCTTTTTCCGGCCATTTCCAGCCTGATTTCCCTCTATGGTCTGGCGTTTGACCTGCAGACAGTCGAGCCCCAGCTCGAAGTCCTCCGGCATCTCCTGCCGCCCTCGGCTTACGATCTGATCGGAGACCGGATTCACGAACTGATTTCCCAGCCTCATTCGTCCCTGACGATCGGGCTGATCTTCTCACTCGCGGTCGCCCTGTGGTCGGCTTCGGCGAGCACGAAGTCGATCCTTTCCGCGCTCAACATGGCCTATAATGCCCAGGAAACCCGGAGCTTCCTGAAGTTTCAGGCCATCGCACTCTCCACTACGCTGACGGCCATTCTGGGGGCTGCGCTGACACTGGCCCTGATGGTGGCCGCACCGGCACTGGTGGATTACCTGCCGCGTCATGTCAGTTTCCTGAGCGATCCGCCGTTTCCGGTTGATCTGCTGCTTTCTTACGGCGCGCCCATGGTCGTGCACACGCTCGCCCCGCTGCTGATGCTGCTGTTCGTCTTCATTGCGGTGACGCTGCTCTACCGGTTCGCACCCTGCCGCGTGCATACGCAGTGGCGCTGGATTTTTCCGGGTTCGGCACTGGCGACCATTTTGTGGGTCATCACGTCGCTCGGCTTTTCATGGTATGTCGCGCATTTCGCGAGCTACGGCGCAACCTACGGGCCGCTCGGTGCCGTGGCTGCCATCATGATGTGGTTTTTCGTGAGTGCGTATGTGGTGCTGTTCGGGGCGGAACTGAATGCCAGCCTCGAAGCCCGGGCCGGTCAGAGTCAGGACGTCCCCCCTCAGACCGGCGCAGCCTGACATTCAGGTCAGGCCGCCGTTAAAGGTCAGTGATGGTGGTGCGGCGTACGATGTGTGCCGCTGCCGTGCCGTGAGGCAGGGGCGATGCTGGTTCCCGCCGCCTGAATGGCCTGCGCGCTCGTATCCGACGGATCGGCCTCGGCCACTTCCGGCTCTGTGGCGGGATGCATGGACGGCGCAATATCCGTCATTTTCGCAATCGTGACATGGGCCGTGCCCGCGCCGAGCATGCCGATCTTTGCGGCGGCGGCATGGGACAGATCGATGATGCGGCTGTTGAAAGGCCCACGGTCATTGACCGTCACCACGACGGAGCGTCCCGTATCCTGCGACGTCACGAGAAGCTTCGTACCGAGGGGCAGGGAAGGATGCGCTGCTGTCAGATCGTTGGTGTTGAATGTCGTCCCGCTGGCCGTGCGCCGTCCATGAAAATGCCGTCCATACCAGCTCGCCATGCCATGCTGGGACCAGGCGTGAGCGGCCTGGTGGGCACGGTTTGCAAGTGCGGCCCGAACGGAGTCTGCCCAGCTCGTCTTCGGCGTTCCATCAGTGGCAGAATCGTCGCTCGCGTGAGCGGCGTGATGACTGGCTAGCCCGGCAAGCGCCACGGCGAACGTCATGCTGCGCAGGGGAATGCAACGTAAGGGATTGCGAAGGACAGACAGATCAAAGCGCACTATATCAGGTTCTTCTCCAGTGGACGGGACGGGCTCAGATCGCACCAGATAGCACAAAAATGCGGCCCTGTCCCCTTTTGGACACCCTGAAGACGGCAGCAATAGGGCAATGACGCTTTCATGACGGCTCCGAAAGTGCTATCGCGCGGCCAGATGAAACGCCCTCTGATCACCGTTCTCAACGGTCCGAATCTCAACATGCTGGGTCTTCGCCAGCCCGGAATCTATGGTCACGCCACGCTCGATGATGTCGAGCAGGTGTGCATTCAGGCTGCCGAACGGCTTGATGTCGCCATTGATTTCCGCCAGACGAACGGAGAGGGTGAACTCGTGTCCTGGGTGCAGGAATGTCGCGGCCGTGCAGACGGAATCGTGATCAATCCTGCCGCTTACGGGCATACCTCGATTGCCCTGCTCGATGCGCTTCTGGCGGTCGAGCTTCCCGTGGTTGAGGTTCATATTTCCAATATCCATCGCAGGGAGCCGTTCCGTCATCACACCTACGTCTCGCAGGCCGCCATCGGCGTGATCTGCGGCCTCGGCGTCAGGGGATACGCGCACGCGCTTCAGGCAATAACCGACATGATCGAAGACGAAGGATGAGCCGTATGCTCGTGGACAAGGATGCCATTCGGGCATTGGCCGATATTCTGACGGAAACCGGCCTGACCGAAATCGAGATTTCCGAATCTGACAGCCGGATCCGTGTGGCCCGCAATGTCAGTGTGGTCCAGGCTGCTGCTCCGGCCGCCGCCGCTGCGGCACCTGCTGCCCCGGTCGCTGCAGTGCCCGTCGCCGCTCCGGCAGATCCGGCCAAGCATCCGGGCATGGTTCCGAGCCCGATGGTCGGCGTGGCCTATCTGACGCCGGACCCGGCATCCCCGCCATTCGCCGTTGAAGGCCAGCCGGTTGCTGCCGGTCAGACGATCATGCTGATTGAAGCCATGAAGACCTTCAACCAGATCAAGGCGCCCCGCGCCGGTACGCTGACGAAGTTCCTGGTCGAGTCCGGTCAGCCGGTCGAGTTCGGCGAAGCCCTGGCGATCATCGAGTAATGATTTCCAAGGTCCTCATTGCCAACCGGGGCGAGATCGCGCTGCGTATCCAGCGCGCCTGCCGCGAGATGGGCATCAAAACCGTTGCCGTGCATTCGACGGCCGACGCCGATGCAATGCATGTGCGTCTTGCCGATGAAGCCGTCTGCATCGGGCCGCCGAGCGCACGCGACTCCTATCTGAACGTGGCTGCCATTCTCTCGGCCGCAACGATCACGGGCGCGGACGCCATTCATCCGGGCTACGGCTTCCTGTCGGAAAATGCCGAATTCGCCGAGACCGTGGAAGAACACGGCCTCGCGTTCATTGGCCCGACGGCCGAGCATATCCGCACGATGGGCGACAAGATCACGGCCAAGACGACCATGCGCGCGCTCGGCGTGCCGTTGGTTCCGGGCTCTGACGGCGCCCTGCCGGATCTGCAGGCCGCCCGCGAAGTCGCCGAGAAGGTCGGTTATCCGGTCCTGATCAAGGCGGCCGCCGGTGGCGGTGGACGCGGCATGAAGGTCGCGATGACGGCGGACGACATCGAGGAAGCCTGGTCGGTGGCCCGCGCCGAAGCCCGTGCGGCATTCGGCAATGACGAGGTCTATCTCGAGAAGTATCTCAACCGTCCGCGTCACATCGAGCTTCAGATCCTTGGCGATGCGCATGGCAATGTCGTGCATTTCGGTGAGCGTGACTGCTCGCTGCAGCGCCGTCACCAGAAGCTTCTGGAAGAAGCCGGTTCGCCGGCTCTGACGGATGCCGAGCGTGAGGAAATCGGTCGCACCGCGACCGAGGCCCTGTCACGCATGGGCTATCGCAATGCCGGAACGCTCGAGTTCCTGTATCAGGACGGTCAGTTCTGCTTCATCGAGATGAACACGCGTCTGCAGGTCGAGCATCCGGTGACGGAGATGGTCTGCAACGTGGATCTCGTGCGCGAGCAGATCCGCATCGCATCCGGTGAGCCGCTTGGTTACACGCAGGCTGACGTCAAGATGTCCGGCCACGCGATCGAGTGCCGTATCAACGCCGAAGATCCGGAAACCTTCATGCCGAGCCCCGGCACGATCAAGGTGTTCCATGCTCCGGGTGGGCTGGGTGTTCGTATGGACAGCGCTATTTACGCTGGCTATCGCATCCCGCCTTATTACGACAGCATGATCGCCAAGCTGATCGTGCACGCCCCGACCCGCGCCGAAGCCATCGCCCGCATGCAGCGTGCCTTGGACGAATGCGTGGTTGACGGTGTGAAGACGGTCATCCCGCTGCATCAGAAGATTCTGGCGGACCCGTCTTTCCAGAAGGGGGATTATACGATCCACTGGCTGGAAAACTTTGTCGCTGCCCAGCAGGCAGGGAAATAAACCGGAGACAGCTCATGAGTTACGCAGAAACCATCGTTCTCGATGTCCGTATCGGACAGATGCCGCAGGTGGTTTCTGCCCTCACTGGCCGTGACGGGCTCGCCGTCTGGGTGAGCGAGATCGGTGCCCTGAACCGGGTTGTCCTCTTCCGGACGGCAGATACTTATGACGCCCTTCTGGAAGGGCGTCCGGATGTGCTTGCTGCCATTCAGGAAGAACCTGTGCAGAATGTCGAGGTGACAAGCTGGCGCGTCATTTCCCCGCTGCTTCCGGCCGGGGAGCATGGCAGCCTCTATGAATGGCGCTGCTACGATCTGAAGCTTGGACAGGTCGGGAACGTGGAAGAGGCTTTTGCCGCTGCGGTTCCGGCACGCTTGGAACTGTCCCCACTGCTTTGCGGGATGATTTCGATCGAGGGAACGCCCAGGCTGGCGCATATCTGGCCGTATGCAGACATGAATGCCCGTCTGGAGATCCGGGCGCAGGCCGTGGCCACCGGTGTGTGGCCGCCGAAGATCGGTGGTGGGCTGGTTGCCATGGAAAATGCGATCCTGCTTCCGGCACAGGGCTCCGCCTGGAGCTGAGATATCCTGAAAAACAGGCACGAAAAAAGCGCTGCAGGTCTGGCCTGTAGCGCTTTTTTTATCTGAGGGCAGAGCCCTTGAAGATTACTTCGTGGCAGATGCCGGAGCCGGAGCCGGAGCCGGAGCCGGAGCCTGTGATTCAACGGCGTTTTCGGACACGAAGATCACCGAATCCAGAGCCTGGTTCAGCGCATCCACAGCGTCCTGCGGGTGATGGCCTTCCGTGAACACGGTCGCACGATAGACCGCGCCCTGGACCGGGGTGATGGGAGCAAGCGCCAGAATGAAGTCCGTATCTTCGCCGACGACCTTCATGGTTTCAGCGGCCTGATCCGTATTGCCGGATTTCAGCTGCGCATTGGCCGAGGCAACAGCCGTCTTCTTTTCGGGAGCAAGGGTTTCGTTCACGATGAACTCACCGCCAACCGGGAGCCAGTCGGTCTGTCCCACAACAGGCTGATGGTTTGCTGCAACAGGATGCTGCGGGGCGGGGTGCAGATCGTTTTCGGCGGCCTGAAACTTCTTGTCAGCCTTTTCGGCGGCGGCAAGACGCTTCTGGGCGTCATAAAGTGCCGGAATGGCGGCTTCAGTCTTGCCGCCCGTCTGCAGGATGTCACGGGCGTTCATGATGTCCTGGAAGGCGCGCTGTCCATCAGCGGAAAGGTGATGAAAAGCCCGGTGTGCCTTGAACTGCTCCCAGTGTGAGTGAAGTGAAGCAGCGCCGGCCAGAGGTGTTGCGCAGAGAAGGGCTGAAATCGCAGCCATGGCGGGAATGAATTTCATGATATCGTCTCCGTGAATATTCGGTTCTGACTCTCATGGATATTTCATGGGGACAGATCGGGCAAATTACCGATCATTTAGTGACTGTAGGTCTTCCCGGTTTCTTTTGCCGACGCTCCCAGCTCTGTGCGTCATTTTCCGTGCGGGGGCGGAGGGGATTTCTGAAAACCGGTATTAACACATCTCATTCGCATTGTTGCTCTGGAGGTGTTATTTTTGGAACTAAGAGACCATCCGGCGTGATGTCTTGAAATAAAAATGAGAATATCAAGGTTTTCATTTGCGGATGGCTTGCTCTGGGGGGGGGCTTTCCGTATGTACGATGCCTCAATCACGATACCGTGCCTTGCGCCGGAAAGTCGGCCTTTCCTGAACGCATTGCAGGCATCAGCCGAGTAGCGAGTATTTCCAGATGTCTCTGAATTCCGTCGTCGAGAGCGTGACTGCCCGTATCATCGAGCGTTCGAAAGTCTCCCGTCGCCGGTATCTCGCCCTGATGGAGCGCAACCGCGCCAAGGGTGTGCTCCGGCCCAAGCTGGCCTGCGGTAATCTGGCGCATGCCATCGCAGCGTCCAGCCCCGACAAGCCGGATCTGATGCGTCCCACCGGGACCAATATCGGCGTGATCACGACCTATAACGACATGCTCTCGGCGCATCAGCCGTATGGCCGCTATCCCGAGCAGATCAAGCTGTTTGCCCGTGAAGTCGGTGCAACGGCTCAGGTCGCAGGCGGCGCACCAGCAATGTGTGACGGTGTGACGCAGGGGCAGGAGGGCATGGAGCTTTCCCTGTTCTCCCGTGACGTGATCGCCATGTCCACGGCAGTCGGGCTGAGCCATGGCATGTTCGAAGGCGTGGCACTGCTGGGTATCTGCGACAAGATTGTGCCGGGCCTTCTGATGGGCGCCCTGCGCTTCGGCCATCTCCCGGCCATGCTGATCCCCGCCGGCCCGATGCCGTCTGGTCTTCCAAACAAGGAAAAGCAGCGCATCCGCCAGCTCTATGTGCAGGGCAAGGTCGGTCAGGACGAACTGATGGAAGCGGAAAACGCCTCCTATCACAGCCCGGGCACCTGCACGTTTTATGGCACGGCCAATACGAACCAGATGATGGTCGAGATCATGGGTCTGATGATGCCGGATTCGGCCTTCATCAATCCCAACACGAAGCTGCGTCAGGCGATGACCCGCTCGGGCATTCACCGTCTGGCCGAAATCGGCCTTAACGGCGAGGATGTGCGTCCGCTTGCCCATTGCGTGGATGAAAAGGCCATCGTGAACGCAGCAGTGGGCCTCTTGGCAACAGGTGGTTCAACCAACCATTCGATCCATCTTCCGGCCATTGCGCGTGCCGCCGGTATCCTGATCGACTGGGAAGACATCAGTCGTCTATCGTCCGCGGTTCCGCTGATCACCCGTGTTTATCCAAGCGGTTCCGAGGACGTGAATGCGTTCAACCGCGTGGGTGGCATGCCGACCGTGATCGCCGAACTGACGCGCGCTGGTATGCTGCACAAGGACATCCTGACGGTTTCGCGTGGCGGTTTCTCCGACTATGCCCGTCGTGCCTCGCTTGAAGGCGACGAACTCGTCTACAGTCATGCAAAGCCGTCCACGGACACCGATATCCTGCGCGATGTTGCTACGCCTTTCCGTCCGGATGGTGGCATGCGTCTGATGACGGGCAATCTGGGCCGCGCGATCTACAAGAGCAGCGCCATTGCGGCCGAGCATCTGACGGTGGAAGCGCCTGCACGGGTTTTCCAAGATCAGCATGATGTCATCACGGCCTATCAGAACGGTGAGCTTGAGTGTGATGTCGTCGTAGTTGTCCGGTTCCAGGGGCCGGAAGCCAACGGCATGCCGGAGCTTCACAAGCTGACCCCGACGCTGGGTGTCCTTCAGGATCGCGGCTTTAAGGTGGCTCTGCTGACAGATGGACGCATGTCCGGTGCAAGCGGCAAGGTGCCGGCAGCCATTCATGTTGGCCCCGAAGCGCAGGTTGGCGGACCGATCGCCCGCGTGCGGGATGGTGACATGATCCGCGTCTGCGCCGTGACGGGACAGATCGAGGTTCTGGTGGAAGCCGCCGAGTGGGAGAGCCGCAAGCCGGTTGCTCCGCCACTCCCGGCATTGGGAACGGGCCGCGAACTATTCGCGCTGATGCGTTCGGTGCATGATCCGGCCGAAGCTGGCGGATCCGCGATGCTGGCCCAGATGGATCGCGTGATCGAAGCCGTTGGCGACGACATTCACTAAGGAAGAGTTCTGATGATCGACACTGCCAAACTCGATGCCGTCATGAGCCGCTGTCCGGTCATGCCGGTGCTGGTGGTCAATGACGTGGCGCTGGCCCGTCCGATGGCTGAAGCACTGGTCGCCGGTGGCCTGTCCACGCTGGAAGTCACGCTGCGCACACCCTGTGCCCTGGAAGTCATTCAGGAAATGTCGAAAGTGCCGGGTGCGCTTGTCGGTGCCGGTACGGTTCTGAATCCGTCTGACATGGACCGCGCCGTGAAGGCCGGTGCCCGCTTTATCGTCAGTCCGGGTCTGACCGAGGCGCTGGCCAAGGCCTCTGTCGAGCATGACGTTCCGTTCCTTCCGGGCGTGGCCAATGCAGGTGACATCATGCGCGGTCTGGATCTGGGCCTGTCACGCTTCAAGTTCTTTCCGGCTGTGACGAATGGCGGCATTCCTGCGCTCAAGAGTCTCGCCAGTGTTTTCGGCAGCAATGTCCGTTTCTGCCCCACGGGCGGCATTACGGAAGAGAGCGCGCCGGACTGGCTGGCGCTTCCGTCCGTGGCCTGCGTCGGCGGGTCCTGGGTGACGGCCGGCACGTTCGATGCGGACAAGGTCCGTCAGCGCGCCACGGCTGCGGCACTCTTCACGGTCTGATCTTCGAGGCGTTTTGCGGATGCCGTCAGAATGTTGCGGCATCCGTGAACGTTTTGTGAACAAATGGTTTGCGAGACACGTCGAAGCAGACCATATAGGGCGCGTGACCGGACGTTCCCATCTGCTGATTGGCGGCTTTGCCGTGCTGTGCGCGATGCGCTGGCACATCCTGTCGCCTGAACCGCTTTCCGTCTGCACAGGGCTGCTGGGTAGTCTTCTGCCAGACATCGATACCGAACGCTCCATGCTCGGCAGCCGGTTGAAATTCCTTTCCCGTTTTCTGGCAAAGACCTTTGGTCATCGCGGCCTTACACATTCCGGCGTAATGCTGCTTCTGGCCGCGGCCGCGCTGAATGGGTTGATGGGGCCCGAAAGCCTGCGTGGCCCCTGGGGCGCGCTTCTGCTGGGGGCAGGAACGCATATCGCGGCTGACCTTCCGACAGGCGGGTGTCAGCTCTTCGCGCCCCTCAGCCGTTCGCGACTCTCGCTCTGGCCTTATGTCCGGACTGGCGGGATCGGAGAAATCATGCTTCTTGTGCCCATTCTCTGCCTTCTGGGTTGGGCAGGATTTTCCGGTAATGGCCCTGTTCCGGGTCATGTTCCTCCCTCTGCGCATCACTCGCGGTTGCGCGGACATGTTTTGAAGGATATTTCATTCTCATCATGACTGAGACCCGACTCCCCGTCCGTCGCGCCCTCCTCTCCGTTTCTGACAAGACGGGACTGATCGAACTGGGGCGTGCGCTTGCCGCCCACGGTGCGGAACTGCTTTCGACGGGAGGCTCTGCAAAGGCCCTTCGTGAAGCGGGTCTGACAGTCAAGGATGTCTCGGAGCATACCGGTTTTCCTGAAATCCTGGATGGCCGGGTCAAGACCCTCGTCCCGCAGGTGCATGGTGGCATCCTCGGACGCCGCGACCTTCCGGCCCATGTCGCGCAGATGGCGGAACACGGCATTGCGCCGATCGATCTGGTCTGTGTGAATCTCTATCCTTTTGCCGCGACCGTCGCGTCCGGGGCAGGGGACGAGGACTGCATCGAGAACATCGATATCGGTGGGCCGGCCATGATCCGCGCTGCCGCCAAGAACTTCGATCACGTCACGATCCTGACCGATCCGCGTCAGTATGCGGCGGTCATCGCCTCTCTGGAACAGGGCGGCACGGTTCTGGCGGAACGTCGCGATTACGCTGCCTCCGCCTATGCCCATACGGCTGCCTATGACAGCATGATCTCCCGCTGGTTCGCAAAACAGGCCGGTGAGATCCTTCCTCCCGTTCTGACGCTGAGCGGCACCCGCGATGATCTGCTGCGCTATGGTGAGAACCCGCACCAGAAGGCCGCCTTCTATCGCGATGGCAGCCAGCGTCCGGGCGTCGCAAGTGCGCGTCAGGTTCAGGGGAAGGCCCTGAGCTACAACAACATCAACGACACGGACGCCGCATTCGAAGCTGTTGCCGAGTTCGATGAACCGACGGTTGTGATCGTCAAGCATGCCAATCCGTGTGGTGTGGCCTCTGCTACCACTCTGGAACAGGCCTGGATCGCGGCCCTGCGCTGTGATCCGGTTTCGGCTTTTGGTGGCATCGTTGCAGTCAACCGGACGTTGAATGGTGCCACGGCCCAGAGGATCAGCAAGATCTTCACCGAAGTGATCGTGGCTCCTGATGCCGATGCAGAAGCCATTGAGGTCCTGTCGCGCAAGAAGAACCTGCGTCTGCTGCTCACCGACGGCGTGCCCGACCCGACAGCTGAAGGACTGGCCTTCCGTTCCGTCGCGGGTGGCTTTCTGGCACAGACCCGTGATGCGGGTCGTGTGACGGAAGTCGATCTGAAGGTCGTGACCAAGCGCGCACCGACGGCTCAGGAAATGAAGGACCTGCTGTTTGCGTTCCGTGTCGCAAAACACGTGAAGTCAAACGCTGTCATCTATGTCCGTAACGGGGCAACGGTCGGCATTGGCGCCGGACAGATGTCTCGGGTGGACAGCGCGCGTATCGCAGCGCGCAAGAGCGAGGACGCTGCGAAGGAAGCCGGAGAACGTGCACCGCTGACGACAGGTTCGGTCGCGGCTTCGGACGCCTTCTTCCCCTTCGCTGACGGTCTTGAGAGCGTCGTTGCGGCTGGTGCTGTGGCTGTCATTCAGCCAGGCGGCTCCATTCGCGATCAGGAGGTGATCGATGCAGCAGATGCTGCCGGGATCGCCATGGTATTCACCGGCATGAGGCATTTCCGACATTGAAAAAGCTCGCTTTCGCCAGCCTGGTCCTGGCGCTCTCCGTCTCCGCAGCCGAGGCCGCTCCCTGCGTCTATGACATGACGCCGCTGCCCGTCACGCAGGGGATCGTCTCCGGCATCACGCCCACGGGCGTGAAATTGCGCGATGGAACCACGGTCATTCTGCCGGACGAACTCCTGGCAGGTGTCCGGCTGAACCAGAAACTGGCTGTCAGGGGTCTGGTCTCTACGACGACGCATACGGTTCAGGCGCTGGCTCTGGAAGGCAACCCGCCTGTATGCCCCAGCGCGCCCACAATCCCGCGCGGACCTTTTGCGGGGTCTCCGGCTTATGATGCGATCCATCCCTGAGTCCTAAGGTGCCAGTCGCTGCATGTTTCTGAGGGGATGAGCCTTTCAGTTCTGTAGCCCCTGACATTGTGCTCTAGCGCCCCCGAGAAAGCCTGAAAAAAGGTTTTTTCTCGGGGGCGTATGCTTTTGGGGCCGCTAAACGCTTTCTTTACTGTTCCTGTGCCAACAGTTTCCCCGGGTTTCCCATTGTCAGCGGATCCGGAGGCACACAGTTTTGTCACATGTCACGACATCCGCAGTTGTAACGACAACGGGGGCAGGACGGCTCGAAACCCTGCCGCAAACCCAGCTGGCGTCGAATGAGCGTTTTCGCGATTTTCTGGAAAGCTATGTGCACCAGAAAACCCCTGCACATGCAGATGCGAGCCAGAAAGCTTCAACAGACAAGCCCCGCGTCATAAAAGCTGCGGCATCTCTATCCCAGGAGAAGGGGCAAACTCAGATTCAGAAAACCAGCTCTGAAATGGCCGCCGCCACGAAGCGCAATGAAGCTGCAAGCTCGCAGCAGCATTCTGTTTCTGCAAAGCAGGTTAGTGCAAGGGCTCAGAATACTGTATCGCCTCATGCCGCTCAGAAGAGCGCCATGGCAGCTAATAAGGGACAACCTCAAAAAATCGCCGGGGATCGGGAGCAGAAGACGTCTCAAATAAATGCCCCAAAGAGCAGTGACAAATATTCGGTTGCTGATGGGCAGAAGGCAGAAAAACCTGCTCTGACGCAGGGTGAGGGGGCTGACGCTGCTGCTGACCATTCAACGGAGAACGTATCGCCACAGGACAATATCCCTGTGGCTGGATCAAGCGTCTCTGCTGTGGGTGATGCGGCGTCGAAAGACCACCCGTCATTAGCTGACACCACACAGTCAAATTCAGAAACGGGCGGGATCGAAGCATCCACTCAAAAAGAGACCAGCTGTTTGCCAGAAAAACAGGATAGCGCAGAAATAAAAGAAAATACTGTCTCGGATGTGGCGACTGCAGCACAGAGCGTTCCGGCATTTCAACTGGACTCTGTACCCGCGGAGAAAACATTCACCGATTCAGCCGCCGAGACGTCTCATAACGCTCAGTCAGAAAATCCTTCAGAGGCGGCGGACAATAATGAACAGGTGTCCCGTCATGACGAGCAGCAGCCTTTGCTCTATCAGAAGAACAGTAACGGGAGCACGACAACTCATATTGAAATGAATGTCGGCCACCACGAAAAAGTCCATGTGGAAATTGGTGAAACGATTGCCAAGGAGCAGCGTATTCACATCAATACTGATAATCCGGAAGTCTATCAGTCTTTAAAAGACGACTGCGATACATTGCTCGCAAGTCTGGCGCAGAGTTCCGTTTCCGTGACTGCCTCGCAGAGCATCATCCCCCCGGATATCCAGATCAGTCTTTCGCAACCCTCTTTTCTGGGCATGTCATCTCAGGATGAGCGGCAGGGAAGCGATAATCAGTCAGGAGGGGGAGCAAGGGGAGGCGCATCTGCGACTGATACTCCAACCCCTGAACGCCGGTTTCTGCGTGGCGTCGTCGATCTCACCGTCTAACATAGGATTCGAAACATGGTTTCTTCAGTTGGTACAACGACCGCCAGCACGTCGCTTCTAAGTCAGGCTATTGCTGCCGCGAAAAGTAATGCGGCAGCAAACGCAGCCGCTGCTTCTTCCAGTACTTCAACGAGTGCCAGCAGTTCGAGTAGCTCGCTCTCATCTTTGGGGGGGAATTTCAACCAGTTCCTCACGCTGCTTACAACACAGCTGCAGCATCAGGACCCCAGTAACCCAACCAGCACTGATTCCTTTACGGCCGAACTTGCTCAGTTTGCTGGCGTTCAGCAGCAGGTCGAGACCAATACAAATCTGACCAGCTTGATTTCCGCGACGCAGGATAACCAGATGGCTTCAGCGGTCAGCCTGATCGGCAAGACGACAACTGCGAGCAGTTCCAGCCTGCCGCTTCAGAGCGGTTCTGCATCCCTGTCGTTTACCGCGCCTCAGGCAGAAGATGTTGCGATTGCCGTAACGGACAGTACGGGGGCGGTCGTGAAGTCCGAAACAGTCAATGCGTCCGCAGGAACAAATACCTGGACATGGGACGGCAAGAACAACAGCGGGACGCAGTTAAGCGATGGCGCCTATACGGTTGCTGTAGAGGGAAGCTCTACTGATGGTACCAGCGTTGCTCTTCCGACCACGATAACGGGGACTGTCACGGGTGTTTCAAAGGGAACAACGGGCGTTAATATTGATATGGGCGATGCTACCATTGACATGAGCGATCTGACCGGATTTTCGACTACCTGATTCCAGCGACTGATAATGCCCGTTGTTAGGCGTACGTTAACCTTTTTGCTCCACAATCAGCATTATCGACAGTTGGGTTTAGGGGTGAGTGCTCATGTGGGCAGTGCAGGAAGGTTTTTCTAAAGAGAGTCGCCAAGATGACGATTCACTGAAAAACCGGAAAGAGAGCAGCCGGTGAAAGCGCTTCTAGCAAACCTCAAGCAGTTGGGGCTGCCGCGTCTGGCTGCTCTTGGCGGCGTTGGCGTTGCGATGCTGGTCCTGCTCGGCGTGCTTGTCCTTCATGGAGTCAACGCCACAAATGGCCTGCTCTACCGTGATCTGGAAGCGCATGAAGCAGGTGAAATCGTAGAACAGCTTGCAAAGGCCCACATCAAATATCGTCTTCAGGATCAGGGCAGCACGATCATGGTGCCTGATGATGACGTTGCACGTGCCAGATTGCTTCTGGCTCAAAGTGGCCTGCCATCAGGCGGGTCTGTCGGATACGAGATATTCGACAAGGGCAACAGTTTTACGGCCACGCAATTCGAACAGACGATCAATGAAACCCGTGCACTCGAGGGGGAACTGGAACGTTCAATCCGTCTGATCCATGGTGTCCGGAATGCCAGGGTGCATCTTGTGTTGCGTCACAGGGAGCTTTTTTCAACAGACGAGCAGAATGCTCAGGCGAGCGTCCTTCTTTCAATGGATGGTGGACGTCGGCTGGATGAGGAAAGCATTGCAGCAGTCGTGAACTTGGTTTCCGCAGCGGTCCCCGGACTGGACGCTCACAATATCTCCCTGATCGACAACCGTGGTCATGTTCTTCTCAAGCAGGGAGAAGGAAACTCGAACGGCGGTCAGTCTGCGGAAGAGCAGCGGCAATTGATTGAACAGCGTATCGCGCGTGAAGTCGAGGATCTGCTGGGATCTTCACTGGGGCCGGGGCATGTGCGTGTAGAAGCCAACGTCACCATGAATAACGATCATGTTCGGGAAACCCAGGAAAATTATGATCCCGACCAGCAGGTTCTGAGGTCGCAACAGACCAAGACAGAAAAAAGCATCAATACCCAAGGCTCTACCAACACGACGGTGTCAAATAATCTTCCGAACGCCAATGCGGGACAGCAGCAGAATGGAAGTCAGAGTAACCGCCAGGAACAAACGAATAACTATGAGATAAGCAAGACAGTCCGGACCCTGGTTCAGGATCAGCCACGCATTGCCCGTATCAGTATGGCCGTCATGGTCGATGGTATCAGCCAGTCTGATGGAAAAGGCCACGCGTCATGGCAGCCGCGCAATCAGGAGGAACTTGGTCGGCTGACCGCATTGACTAAAAGTGCTGTTGGCTTCGATCAGAGCAGAGGTGACGTAGTAACCGTAATGTCCATGAAGTTTACGGATATGGACATGGAAATGAAGCCAGAGACCTCCGGCTGGAGTAAGTTTTTCACCCATTCAAATCAGATGGAGGCGATAAGGTTTGGATTATTCGCAGCTTGTCTGGCGATGGTTCTGTTCTTTGTCGTGCGCCCATTACTCCGGCCGGTTGGAGAGTCCAACTCTGGGAAATTGCTCAATTTTGCCGCTTCTGAAGATCGTAACCCGGCCGCCGATCTTTCTTCGCAGGGAGCTGTTTATCTGCCCGACAGTCAATCCGAGAGAGCAAGAACTCCTATGCTCGAGCCTGCTTATGTGAATGCTGAACCGGTTGATGAAGAAACAGTTTCTGTCAGCGGAGTACAGGGACGGATTAGAGCTTCTTCCGTTCAGAAAGTTGTAGATCTCGTGGAAACTCATCCATCTGAAAGTATTGCCTTGGTAAGGGGATGGTTGATGCCTTCTCAGGAAGGAGCGGGAGGATGATGAATATGGAAAAAAATATCTCCGGCGTACAAAAAGCTGCCATTCTGATGATGGCCTTGGGCGAGGAAAACTGTTCTCGTTTGTTCGAGCAGATGCATGAAGAAGAAATTAGAGAAATTTCATCTGCAATGGCTCAGTTGGGTATTGTTTCGTCAAATACCGTCGAAAAAGTATGCCACGAATTTAGCCAGGGCTTGGGGTCTGCTGAAGGTGTAGTGGGAGATCTGGAAAGTACGGAAAAGCTTCTCAAAAATGCTCTTCCCGCCAACCGGGCTGCAGCAATCATGGAAGAAATCCGTGGGCCTGCCGGACGTACAATGTGGGATAAGCTTGGTAATGTATCAGAAACAGTTCTCGCAAATTATTTGAAAAATGAATACCCACAGACTGTTGCTGTTATATTGAGTCGGATCAAACCTTCTCATGCGGCTAAAGTTCTGGCGCTTTTTCCGGAAGAATTTTCATTAGATATCATGATGAGAATGCTTAAAACGGAAACAATACAGAAAAACGTTCTTCAAAGCGTTGAAAAGACACTGAGGTCGGAATTTGTGTCAAATATTCCGCGCGGAATAAACCGGAATAGCCATGAGGTTCTAGCAGACATATTTAACAATTTTGACAGGCGCATTGAAGGTAGATTTATGACTGCTCTGGAAGAGCGGAGCCAGGATGATGCCGAACAGATCAAAGGTCTTATGTTCACCTTCGAGGAACTCGTCAATCTTTCCAGTGAGAGTTTGATAGTATTGCTGAATCAGATACCTCGGGAAAGCCTTCCGCTAGCCCTTAAAGGCGCAAGCGATAAATTGAGACAGGCATTTCTTGCTTCGATGTCGGAGCGTGCAGGTCGTATTCTTATGGATGAAATTGAAGATTTGGGTCCTGTAAGAGTAAAAGATGTTGATACTGCGCAGAACCAAATTCTTGTTATTGCGAAAGACCTTGTGGACCGAGGCGAAATTGATCTGATTGATCAAGAACAGCCTGGAAATGAGATGATTGTCTGATGGTCCACAATTTCTCAGGAGGCAATAATGCTTCTGGAATTCTCTACGCGGAGGACTTCGATAGGGTCTTGCCGGACAATGTAGAGAAAAATGACGATATATCGCCGCCCACCGAGAATGAAAACACTAATACGCTATCTGATGAACTTTTAGAAGAATCTTATCAAAGAGGACTGCAGGAAGGAAGAATATTAGAAAAGGAAGCATTTGATAATGAAAAAATAAGCATGGAGAGTTTTTATAAAAATGAAATAAAAAAAGAAATATATAGAATATCTGATAGTATAAAAAACATAGAAAAGGATATTTCTAAGCAGGCTACGTCTTTCTTCCTAAAAATGCTTGTGAATCTGTTTCCGGAGCTTTTGACGCAGTTTGGAGTGGAAGAGGCAAAGCGAACGATCGGAAAAATTAATTCATTCATAAAAGATAAATTTCAGCTGGAATTAACTTGTTCTCAAGAGCTTTCTGAAAAAATAGAAGGGTATTTTGGAGAATCTAAACAAAAAACAATAAATATTATTGTAGATGAAGCGAAGAAAGGTGGGGATTTCAAGGTGTCTTGGGATACAGGTCTGTTTGTTCGGAATGCGGATAAAGTTGTTTCTGAAATAACGTCAGAAATTCTCTCGCTCTCTCAGGAAAAATAGGAGGAAAAAATGCTGGATAAAGATGATTTCAGTGTAGAAAAAGAACAGTTTTCAAAAGAAGAATTTTCTGGCGATAAAACGCCTAATGATTTGCAGGCTATTTATGATATTCCTGTTACAGTAAGTGCAGTATTGGGGCGGGCTACAATGCCGATAAACCAACTATTGAAGCTGGGGCGGGGAGCTGTGGTGGAGTTGGACCGAAAGATTGGAGATCCAATCGATATTCTTGTCAATAACCGCTTAATTGCAAGAGGCGAGGTGGTTATGGTTGATGAGACGCGTTTAGGCGTCACCATGACTGAAATTGTAAAGTCAGAAAATTAAAAACCATATCGGAAGAAAAATGAATAATATAAAAAAAAGTTTCTCTTCCGAGATGGGAAGGATTTTTTCATCAAATAATATTCCTCAGAGCGTACTCACTTTAAAAAAGTGGGTGCCTGGCTCAGATATCGGGCTCGCTCTCTCTGTTTCTGCGCTGTTGTCGATATTGGTTCTGCCTCTTCCGACGTTTGTTTTAGACGTCGGATTATCGTTGTCAGTTACGTTATCTATTCTGGTTCTGATGGTGGCGTTATTTTTAAATAAGCCTCTTGATTTTACATCTTTTCCAACACTGCTTCTGCTAACAACCCTACTGAGGCTTTCGCTCGAGGTAGCAACTACACGCTTGATTCTGAGTCACGGATACGAAGGTACCTACGCCGCTGGCCATGTTGTTGCGGCTTTTGGTGGCTTCTTAATGGGCGGAGACGTAGTTATCGGGGCTATCTTGTTCTCGATACTTCTGGTTGTTAACTTTATGGTTATTACCAAAGGCTCAGGACGTATTGCCGAGGTTGCGGCTAGGTTTTCTCTGGATTCCATGCCGGGAAAACAAATGGCAATTGATGCTGAACTATCCTCAGGCGCTATTACTGATTCTGTAGCACGTAAAAAACGTAGAGAACTTGAAGAAGAAAGTGGTTTTTATGGCGCGATGGATGGTGCTGCCAAATTCGTGCGAGGAGATGCGATTGCCAGTCTGATCATAACCGCTATCAACATTGTAGGCGGATTAACTATAGGTGTTGTTCGCCACGGTATGCAGATAGCAGATGCAGCTACCTCGTTTACGACGTTGACAATAGGTGATGGCCTTGTCTCGCAAATCCCTGCCCTGTTGGTTTCTACGGCTTCAGGTATTGTCGTAACAAAGGGTGGGACTGAAGGCGGAGCTGACGTTGCTCTGGTCCGTCAATTGGGTGGCAATTCTAAACCGCTTGCCTTGGCTTCCGGCTCAGCAGTGGTTTTGGCATTAATACCAGGTTTGCCGACATTTCCTTTTTTGTTTCTAGCAGTTTTGGCTGGGGGAGCGGCTTGGATAAGATACCGGACACCCGTGGTTGGTACGGATAATGATGGAGATTCTGTTGTAGTTCCCGAAAATCCTGTTCCCGCAGAGGTTCCAATTTCGGAAAGCCTGAAGGTGGATCTATTGAGACTGGAATTGGGCTTTAATTTGTTGGCGATCGCAAGCGGTGAGGGAACGCGTTTAACAGAAAAAATAAAAATACTTCGTCGAACAATCGCAAGCGATATGGGTTTCGTCCTTCCGCCTGTTCGTATTCAAGATAACCTGCTTTTGCCGCCTGATTCTTATTCTGTTTCTATTAAGGAGATAGAGGTCGGTCATGGTGAAGTCAGACTGAATAAGCTTTTAGCGATGGATCCACGGGGGGGGGAGCCAAATATCGAGGGAGAGAAAACTAAAGAACCCGCTTTCGGTTTGCCTGCATTGTGGATAGATCAAAATTTGCGTGAGAATGCCATTGTTCAGGGATATACGGTTGTTGATCCTGCAAGTGTAATCATCACGCATTTAACCGAATTGGTTAAAGATAATATGCCAGATCTTCTTTCTTATTCGGAGACGCAAAAACTGCTGGATGAGATGCCTAGAGAGCAGCAGAAGTTGGTCGTAGATCTGGTTCCCTCTCAGATTTCAGTTAGTGTAATACAAAGAACTCTGCAGTCCCTTCTTGAAGAACGGGTATCAATCCGTGATCTGGTTAGTATTCTGGAGGCGTTGCAGGAGGGATGTAGCCAGGGATTAAAAACTGTTGCTGCACTAGTCGCCCATGTTCGGATCAGACTGGCGCGTCAAATCAGCGCATCAGTCACGGGGCCCCAAGGATATATTCCAATTGTGACTCTCAGCCCTGACTGGGAGATATTTATTTTGGATCATTTGTCTAATTCGGGTGAAGAAAAGCAGATTAATTTTTCTCCGTCAAAAATGAATGAATTTGTGTCTCGCGTTAAATTCTGTCTTGATAGTGCCTCCAAGCAAGGAGAGGTGCCAGTAATATTGGTTTCGAGGAGTATCCGCCTTCCCATACGGCGCATAATAGAGCGTATACAGCCTTCTATAAGTGTTTTGGCACAAGAGGAAATTTTCCCGCGTGTTAAAATACGGACTATTGGGTCAATATAATCAATTCGTTACAATTTTGGTTGGTCGAACTGAGTTGTTTGACCTCTAGATGTATATGCCAGAGGATAGTGGGGTAGAGATTTTACCGACATGCGAAATCTTCTTCGGTCTGCCTGATGAACGAAGGAATATCGGCCATTCTTCGAAGTTCTGATATGGGGACATGGCCGCTTCAATCTTTCAATAAGGTGCAATGTTTCTTTCGGGCTCCCCTGAGCTTCTGTTGTCGATCCGGTTTCGAAAAATGCAGACATTTCTGATGTCACTCTGCTTTAAAGCTCGGCCAGTGGCGTGTAGGTGAGCGTTCTCAGGTCTGGTATTCGATTTGCGACCCTTCTGTCGGCTCTGAAAAATAATCCTCCCTCAAGCCCTTCATCTGCTAAGGAGTTCGGCAATAGGAAAAATGATCTCTGCTGATTTCAGGCTGATGCGATTTTTATGAAAATTCATTTTGTTGCCTCTTCCACTGACAGCGCCCAAGCTGCACTGGCTCGACTTTCACAGAAATGTGGAAATGTGCGGCTTCACGAGGCGGATGTTGTTGTCTGTCTGGGGGGGGACGGTTTCATGCTCGAGGCCCTGCACAAGGTTCTGGATAAAAGCATTGCCATTTACGGCATGAATTATGGAACAGTTGGGTTCTTGATGAATGCTGCTGATGAGGGGGACCTTTTACAGCGCCTCGAAAATGCCCAGCCTTCGGTTCTTCACCCGCTGCACATGACTGCCACGACAGTGGCCGGGAAAGTCAAAAGCGCACTGGCATTCAATGATGTGTTTCTTTTCCGTCAGACGCGGCAGACGTCCCGTATCCGGATAGAAATAGATGGCCGGTTGCGGCTTGAGGAACTGATCTGCGACGGAATAATCGTTTCCACGCCGGCCGGCTCAACAGCTTATAACCTGTCCGCTCATGGACCTATTGTGCCTTTAAGCGCCAATATTCTTCCTCTTACACCGATTTCCGCTTTTCGGCCTCGCCGTTGGCGGGGGGCTCTCCTGCCGTCGAGCGCAGTCGTGAAACTGACACTGCTTGATACCGAGAAAAGGGCGACAGCAGCGGTAGCGGATTTTACGGAAATCCGTGATGTGGCGGAGGTTGTCGTCCGGGAAGACCGCTCCCGGAAAGCCACGATCCTGTTCGATCCCGATCACGGTCTTTCAGAGCGGATCATTGCCGAACAGTTCGTGGCATAGGTCTTAGATGACGGGTGTCAGCAGGGTTTTGTGGGTGAAATAGGCAATCAGGTTGTCCACAACCAGATTAGCCATGGCCGTCCTGGTTTCGACTGTGGCCGACGCTTGATGGGCCTGCAGAACGGTGTGGGGCAGACTTAGAAAAGCCGGGTTGATATTCGGTTCATTCTGGAAAACGTCCAGTCCGGCGCCCGCGATGCGTTTTTCCTGCAAGGCGCTCAGGAGTGCGGCTTCGTCCACCACTGTTCCTCGGGCGATATTGACCAGGAAACCGTCCTTGCCCAGAGCATCCAGGATATCCCTGTCGATCATGTTGGCGGACCGTGGACCGCCTGAGACCGCCAGGATCAGGACGTCGCACCAGGTTGCCAGCGCCTTCAGATCAGGCTCGAAGTGGCAGGTGCTTTCAGGCCGGGCATGTGAGTTGAAGTAGGCCACCTCCATACCGAACGCCGAGACGCGTTTGGCAATCGCCTGGCCGATATGTCCAAATCCTGCGATGCCCACTTTTTTCCGGGTCAGGCTTCGTCCGAGGGGAGCCGTGGCGGACGGCCATTTTCCAGCCCGGACGAAGGCATCATTCGTTACGATGTCCCGCATCACAGCCATCATCAGCGCCACGGCCATGTCGGCCACGTCGTCCGTCAGGGTGTTCTGGGTGGTTGCGACCCCGATGTTGCGGCGTCTTGCCTCATCCAGATTGATGCGGTCCGTACCCACACCGTTGACGGAAATGACTTCAAGATTGGGCAGGGCGTCCATGATTTCGGAAGGAACCCCGGACCCGCCACCTGTTGTAATCCCGCGAATGGCAGGAGCAATGTTCTTCAGATTTTCCAGTGAGGTGTAGGGGTGGAGTGTAAACGATTTCTCCAGCCTTTCCTTCATAAGCGGTACGAGGGGATCAATCGTCAGAATGTCAGGTTTGGATGACATGAAACTCTCCATTTCTGTTCCGCTCAAGCTAGAAGCTTCAGGGGCGGGGACCAAGAACTGTTCTGGCAAGGGCGGCACAAGCGCCCTCCACGTCCTCCCATGTCGTGACGAATCCTTCATCCGGCCCGTAATAGGGGTCGATGACGTCCTGTCCGGTACGGGCGGGAATATGGTCCAGCATCAGGGAAAGGCGCGCTTTTGAGTGGTGAGGGCGCATCTGCCTGAGGATGGCGAGATGGGAACGGTCCATCGCAATGATGTGGTCAAACCGGTCGAAGTCTTTTTCGGTGACCAGACGTGCCCGAAGCGGTGAGGCATCCAGACCCTGTCTGGACGCGACGACACGCGCACGGGGGTCAGGAGCCTCGCCGAGATTCCAGCGTCCGGTTGCCGCAGAGTCGATATCGAGGGTTAGTCCGCGAAGGCTGGCTTCGCGGCGCATGGCCAGTTCGGCCAGAGGTGAGCGGCAGATATTGCCCGTACACACGAAAAGAAAACTGGTCATGCACCTGTCAGCCAAATGAAAAATGCCATCGTGAAGATTGAACTTAACGTTCCAAAGAACAGAACGGATGCAATTTCACGTTCCAGAACATGATAGCGCATGGCAAGGATGACGTTGATCGACGCACTGGGGATCGCCATCGTCAGGACGCTCTCCTGAAGTGCAGGCAGGGGAAGGTGCCACAGACGGGCCAGCGCATAGATGATTCCGGGAATAATGACATTCCGGACGCTGACGATCACGCCGACCAGAGGGCTGAATTTCACCTGACGCGTGAAGAGCACCACGCCTGATGCGAACAGCGCCGCGCCACCTGTCGTGCGGCCGAGCAACTGAAGTGAGCCCTTCAGAAACTGTGGCAGGAAGGCGCCGGCACTGACCAGGACAAGCGCCATCATCGGAACCCAGACGACCGGCTCCCGGCAGGAATGCATCAGATGCCCGAAAAGCTCGCGGAGTTCGTTCCGGGTTTCCCCTTCAGTCTCGACCCGATGGCGGGTGCCACGGTCATGTCCCATCAGGATCAGGGTGATGGGAAGCTGAACCAGATTCATGGCCAGGGACGCGATTGAAATCGGCACCGAACTGGCCGGCCCGAAGATCTGTCCCAGGACAGGAATACCGATGAAGGGAACGGAGGGGCCCGTAATGGTCATCGCGATCAGGGCCGCTTCGCCCAGACGGCGTTTGAGCACTACGCGCAGGATGGCAAAGATCAGGCCATAGCCGCCGATCATGGCCAGCAGGATCAGCGCTGCGACCGGACCGGCTGCCAGAACCTGGTTGCGGGGCGTACTGAGAATGGATGCCAGCAGTTCCAGCGGAAGCGCGTAGAGCATGACCAGACGTGTCAGAACACCAGCCTGCTGGGCATCGAAATCCTTTCGGTATGCCGCGAAATATCCAAATCCCAGCGTTACGAGAATCGGGAGAATGGACTGAACGATCGTCAGCAGCAGGGCAGGCGAATTCGTCATCGATGATCCATGTCAGAAAATCCGGTCAGGAAAGGATCACCTTTCGTAACGGTCGCTCCAACATTCGTCTATCCCCATGGCAGATGACAGTTGACCGGAGCCGCGGAGAATGGCTTTGTGGAGTGATCTTGTCCTCTTTTAATCGGTGCCAGATCACGTGATGCAATCCATACTCGATACGTTGTGGGGTCTGATCCTCGGACTGCTGGGCGTGGTTGTGGCCGGTGTGGCGATCATCGAGGTCATGGCCCGCACCGTCCTGGCCAGTCTCGGGATACAGGGAAACTCACAGACGGTGCTGCTGTTCCTGCTCCTGGGAGCGCTGATCGTGGCGTCGTTCAGGATTTTCGGACGGCTGTTTGCCGTGCTGCTGGTCGCGGCTTTTTCCGTCTATTTCATGCATGTCGTCTTCGGGTTCCTGAGCGATGCGCTCATCCCGGTTCAGACATCGGGCGGCACGACCGATGTCTGAACCCTGTCAGGGCTGACAGATCAGCCTTTTGGCACTTGGATCAGCGCGATCAGCGTTGCAACGATCTCAGGATCGGCGAGCGTGGAGAGATCACCAAATCCTTCGGTCTCTCCGCACGCAATCTTGCGAAGCAGGCGACGAACGCTTTTCCCCGAGCGTGTCTTGGGAAGGTCCGGCACGACATGAATGCGCTCCGGTGCCGCATAGCGGCCCACTTTTGACGTAATGGCCTTCGCTGCCCGGACGTGAAGATCCTCGGGCGCGTTATCGCGCGGGACGACATAGACGACGATCCCCTGTCCCTTGAGGTCATGCGGCACGCCGATCGCTGCACTCTCCGCAATGGCCAGCTCAGTCGCCAGAGCGTCTTCAATTTCGGCAGAGCCGATCCGGTGACCCGAGACGTTGATCACGTCGTCAACGCGTCCGGTGATCCAGTAATAACCGTCCTCGTCACGCCGCGCGCCGTCACCCGTGAAATAATAGCCGGGATAGGGCTGAAGATAGGTGCGCTCGAAAAGGGCCGCATCATTCCAGATCGTGAGCGCCCGGCCTGGCCAGGAACCTCTGAGGCAGAGCACACCTTCCGTTGCGCCTTCTTTCGGAGCGCCGCGTTCGTCCAGAAGAACCGGATGGACGCCGGGCAGAGGCAGCGTGGCGGAAGCGGGCTTCTCCCGGACGGCGCCCGGAACGGGCGAAATCATGATCCCGCCGCTTTCCGTCTGCCACCAGGTATCGACGAAAGCGCAGCGGCCGCCGCCGACATGGTCATTGAACCAGGACCAGGCTTCCTGGCTGATAGGCTCGCCGACAGTCCCCAGAACGCGCAGGGAAGAGAGATCATGGCGCTGCACGACCTCGTCGCCTTCGCGCATGAGGGCGCGGATGGCGGTGGGAGACGTATAGAATGTCGTGACCTTATGGTCCTGAATGACGCTCCACCAGCGGCCCGGCCCAGGATAGGACGGCATGCCTTCAAACAGCAGAATCGTCCCACCATTCAGCAGCGGGCCGTAAACGCCATAGGTATGCCCGGTGATCCAGCCGATATCGGCGGTGCACCAGAAGGTGTCGCCTTCCTGATGATCGAAAACCAATTCATGGGTGTAGGATGCCCAGACCAGATAGCCGCCCGTGCCATGCACGATCCCCTTGGGCTTTCCGGTGCTGCCCGATGTGTACAGCAGGAACAGCGGGGCTGAGGCCGGCATGTCCTGCGCAGCGCAGTCGGCCGATGCCTCATCCAGAAGGGGCGTCAGCCACAGGTCCCGTCCCGCCGTCAGATCAACGTCGTCCTGCGTCACGCTCACGACCAGAACATGCCTGACGGCGAGAGCTTCCGGACGGAGGTCCAGAGCGGCGTCCAGCGTCGTCTTGAACGGGATCCGCTTGGGACCGCGGCGTCCCATATTGGCGGTAATGACCAGCACTGCGCCACTGTCAGCCAGCCGGTCGGCGATCGCTTCCGGAGAGAACCCGCCGAAAAGAACCACGTGGATGGCGCCGATCCGCGCGCAGGCAAGCATGGCGATCAGGCCTTCAGGCACGGACGGCAGGTGAATGGCAACCCGGTCCCCGGTCTGTACGCCCTGTTCACGCAGCACGTTCGCCATGCGGCAGACGCGCTCGTGGAGTGTCCGGTAGGTGAAGGTCACAACCCGGTCGGTTTCTTCGGCCTGCCAGACAAGGGCGTTCTGATCACCGCGCGTCTCAAGATGCCGGTCCAGGCAGTTGACGCTCGCATTGAGCACCCCATCCGGAAACCAGCCGCGTTCGGTGCAATGGGCCTGAGTGGGCGTGGCGCTCCAGTTCAGCCGTGTGCTCTCACGCTCCCAGTAATGTTCAGGCGCGACAGTGGCCTGCTCCACCAGATGGCCATAGTCCGCCGGAGTCAGGCGGAATGTATGAGGTTGGGAGGAAAGAGACATGGACCTGAAACCTTACGCACGAAAGACGAACGCCATATAGCGGGCGCATCGTTATATTTGGCTTGCAGGATCGGAAATAGAGGAAAATTACTCATCCCCATTCTTGCCCGAACGGTTCAGGCCTTCCTGACGGTGCACAGAGAAGCGATGTGCCGCCTGCACAGCGCCATGTCGGGGGATGCGCTCTGCTTGCAGGCCAGTTCGAACGCCTGCGTTTCCCGGGCTGCCGCGGCCAGTGCCGCAAGAGGCCACCGGTCAAGCGCCTGATTGAAAGCCGCCGTCCGCTTGAAGAATACGGGCGGTTTGAGAGCCTTCATGGACTCGGCCCGCCCCTGACCATCCTGCACGCCCTGCGCAACCTTCTGAAGCCGCACCAGAACGCCCAGAACGGTCCGCGCAACGGCTACGGGGTTGGCACCATCGGCCAGCGCCCGTTCAAGAGCCTGATCGGCCATCATGCGGTTTCCGCACAGCGCGGAAAAAGCGGCGTCTTCCAAAGAATTGCCGCCTGCATCGCCGACACAGTCCTGAACGGCCTGCAGATCGAGACGGCCATTTTCGCCCGCATACAGAACAAGTTTTTCGATTTCGCCCCGCACGCCACTGCGGTCGGAGCCAAGCACGCCCATCAGCCAGCTCAGGGCATCGCGGTCGATCGTCACACCGGCCTGACCGAGAGCATCCGTCACGGTCTGGGAGAGGGCGCGTCCTTCTTCGGGATAACAGGCGATGGACGCGACCTGCTTGTGGGCTTCGGCGAGCGCACGCAGTTTCGAGCGCGCCGTAATTCCCGGAGCCTCGATAACGATCAGCGTTTCCGTGTCGGTTTCAAGCACCCGCTTGAACAGAGGGGCCAGACTGTCCTGCCCCTCACGCACCCAGACCACCCGTCGCCCGCCGATCAGGGAAAGCGCCGTGGCCTCTTCTTCAAGCCGGTCCTGTGTTTCCCGATCCAGTTGCGCCACCTGGAACGGATCATCCGTCGTCCCGGCCACCAGCCTGACTGCCTGCGCGGCACGCTCGCGAATAAGACCGGTATCTTCGCCATGAAGCACGATGGCCCGCCAGGACCCGGCATCGGCCAGTGTCCGACTGATGCTTCGTGCGTCGATCTTCACCACTTACTGCGCAGACGTGCTGGTCGTGCTTCTGGACAGACGGCCCGTTGCGGAAGCCGGGAAGCCATCGACACCCGTCCGGTCGGTGGCGGCATTGCCGTTGTCATCCGGCATGCGGTCCGTGTTCAGGTAGCGCGGCAGTTCATCCGGGGCGGCTTTCTCGGGCATGTTGTGATTGCGGAACCAGATCGCGATCTGCTGCGTCATGGTCTGCGCCAGCGTGTCCGAGACGCGTGCCTGAAGCGTTTCATCATTTAGCGTCTGGGCAAAATACTGCTCGAACGTGGTGTTGAAACCATCGAGTGTCGTGGCATCCCCCTGCGCCAGCAGGCGCGGATTCTGCTCGACCGTGATGAGCATCCAGTGTGCCGAGCCCGTGCTCCGGGTGCGGCCGGATGTATTGTCCTGATGGATGTCGACCGCTTCCTCATTCATGCCGGACGAGACTTTCAGCATGTATTTATGAGGATCTTCCGGCCCGGCGCCAGCCAGGTTTTTCTGCAGGGCCAGACGGAGTTCCTGGCCATAACGCCCCGGAATGTTGTCCACATAAATCTGTGCCAACTCTTCCGACATGTCGGTTTTCGGGGTCAGCTTGCCATAGAGGGGGGAAAAACCACACCCCCCCAGCATAAGGAAAGCCGTGAGCAGAAAGGCGCCGCGCCGGTCAGACATCAGCCCGCCACCACGAAATTGACGATCCGGTTCGGAACATGGATTTCCTTCACCAGCCGTTTTCCTTCAAGCAGACGGGCCACGTTCGGCTCGCTCTTCGCTGCGGCCAGCACCTCTTCCTTCGGCGCATTGGGCGGAACCTCGATGGTTCCGCGCAGCTTGCCAAGGATCTGCACACCGATCGTCACACTCTGCACGGCCAGCCATTTTTCTTCGGCTTCCGGCCAGGGACGCTCCACAACCAGCGCACTGCCCGGTTCCAGAACCGCCATCATGTCTTCCGCAAGATGGGGCATCATCGGAGCCGTCAGCAGACACAGCACGCGGGCCGCCTCACGGCGCGCAGCGGCAATACCAGCGCCTTCGATGCGTTCGGCATCCGCCAGAGCCGAGGTCAGTTCATGCAGACGGGCCACGGCAACATTCGGCGTAAAGGCTTCGAGAGCTTCACCGACGGCGGCAATGGTCCGGTGCGTGACACGACGCAGGTCATCTCCCGCCGCACCATGCGCACTGTCGACTGCATCCCGTGCGGCCACGGATGCCACGAGACGATGCAGTCTCTGGCCAAAGCGGGCAGCAGCGGCAACGCCTGCGGCCGTCCATTCCATGTCCCTCTCGGGCGGGCTGTCGGAGAGAACGAACCAGCGGGCCGTATCCGCACCATAACGCTCGATGATGTCGACCGGAGACACCGTGTTGCGCTTGGACTTGGACATCTTTTCCGAGCGGCCGACCTGAACCGGCGTTCCCGTCTCACGGCGCACGACCTGATCGCCCTGCCGCTCGACCTCTTCGGGATACAGCCAGCCGCTGTCGTCGCGGTAGCTCTCATGCGTCACCATGCCCTGGGTGAAGAGGCCGGCAAACGGCTCGTCCACATCCAGATGCCCGGTTTCATGCATCGCGCGGGTGAAGAAACGCGCATAGAGCAGATGCAGGATCGCATGCTCGATGCCGCCGATATACTGGTCCACCGGCAGCCAGCCATTCGCCGCCGCCGGAACCGTCGGGGTCTCGGCATGCGGGCTGGTGAAGCGGGCGAAATACCAGGAACTGTCAACGAACGTGTCGAACGTATCGGTCTCACGAACCGCAGGCTTGCCGCAATGCGGGCAGTTGACGTGCTTCCAGGTCGGATGGTGATCGAGCGGATTGCCGGGACGATCAAATGTCACGTCTTCCGGCAGGATGACGGGAAGCTGGTCATCCGGCACCGGAACCGGGCCGCAGGTGTCGCAGTGGATGATGGGAATGGGGCAGCCCCAGTAGCGCTGCCGGGAAATGCCCCAGTCGCGCAGGCGCCAGTTCACGACGCCCTTGCCAGCCCCCAGACCTTCAAGGCGCTCAATGACTTTCGTCCGCGCAGTAGCAGGATCCAGCCCATCCAGGAAACCCGAATTGAACAGGGTCGCATCACCCGAAACCGCCTTCTTGCCCAGGACAAAGGTCTCGGCATCCTGGCCGGGGGGCAGCAGAACCTGCGGAACCGGCAGGTCGTACTTGCGGGCAAAGTCGAGATCGCGCTGATCGCCGCACGGGCAGCCGAAAACAGCGCCGGTGCCATAGTCCATCAGGACGAAATTGGCGATCCACACAGGCGCCGTCTTTTCGGGATCAAGCGGATTGGCCACCCGCAGCCCCGTGTCGAACCCGCGCTTTTCGGCAGCTTCGATCACTTCCTCGGACGTCCCGAGACGGCGGCATTCCTCAATGAAGGCAGCGGCCTGCGGGTTGTTTTCCGCAACCTTGCGGGCCAGCGGATGTTCTGCCGAAATTCCGATGAAGCTCAGGCCGAACAGGGTATCGGGACGCGTCGTGAAGACTTCGACGCTATCGAGATCCTCGTCATAACCTGCGGGCGGCTGATGCAGCGCAAAGCGGACCCGCGCACCTTCCGAACGGCCGATCCAGCGCTCCTGCATCGTCCGGACGCGTTCGGGCCAGCGATCAAGCGTCTTCAGATCATCAAGCAGGGGCTGAGCGAATTTCGTGATTTTCAGGAACCACTGGGAGAGCTTCTTCTTCTCGATCAGCGCTCCCGAGCGCCAGCCGCGCCCGTCCACGACCTGCTCGTTTGCAAGAACCGTCTCATCGACCGGATCCCAGTTGACCAGAGAATCACGCCGCTCAACCAGACCGGCGGCCAGCATGTCGGTGAACAGCTTCTGCTGCTTGCCGTAATATTCCGGCAGACAGGTCGCGATCTCACGGTCCCAGTCCAGCGAGAAGCCCAGACGCTGCAGCGTGCCCCGCATGGTGGCAATGTTGTCCATCGTCCACTTGCCAGGATGGACATTGCGTTCACGGGCGGCATTTTCCGCCGGCAGACCGAACGCGTCCCATCCCATGGGGTGCATGACAGCGAAACCACGGGCCCGCTTGTAGCGCGCGACCACATCCCCGAGCGTATAGTTTCGGACATGCCCGACATGAAGCTGCCCCGACGGGTACGGGAACATCTCCAGCACATAGTATTTCGGACGGTCGGCCGGGGGAATATCCGGAACCGCAAAGGTATTCCGCCGCTTCCATTCGTTCTGCCAGAACGGTTCGCGGTTCTGGAAATCGAATGCGGGGGCTGTGGTATCGCTCATGTCTGACTCAGTTGTCCCGCTCGCCATTTTCGGCACGCAGCTGACGTGCGCGTGTCAGGATACGGGTGGTGATATCGGAAGTGGTGGTGGCGGAAACGGGAGTGTCTTCCCACTGGCCGTCCTGCAGAACCTGACGGAACACGGAAACCCGCAGGGCGTCCGAACGCAGGCGACGGTCCAGCACATAGGCTGCAATCTTGAACCGCTCGTTCTGGCTGGCGGACGGCTGATACCAGTCCGTCAGAATGACACCGCCCACGGCATCGGCAGAGGCCAGCGGCATGAAGGACAGGGTGTCGATCGCTCCACGCCACAGATATGCGTTCACACCGCCGCGAAGCTCGTCAGCGCCACCTTCGGCACCGCGATCCACTCCGAGAAGATGATTGCGAGGTGCGGTCAGGGTGCTGGGGTCACGCCCGCTGCCACAGGCGGCAAGAGCGCCGAGCGCCAGAAATCCCAAGGCAAGCCGGGTTGTCGGTCGGTGAAGGGGGCGAAGAACGGTCAACTGGATGCGAGACATCATGTGTGGTCCTGCGGGCCGCGCCAGGGCCGGTCACAAGCAAGGATGCAGACTGGCGAGGCCTGCAGCCGGCAACTTCTGTTTGAGTGTTCATATCGTGCCGGCGGCAAGAGGCCAAGCACCAGAAGGAAGATGTTCTTATCCTTCAGCCACGCCGGCCTTGCCTAATGCTTCAGCCAGCCTCGTCAGTCGTGTCTTTCCCGTACAAGGAAACCGGCTGACAGCTCTGGAAATGGTCAGATCCGGCACCAGACGAAGGAGGTGGCGACAGACCTGATGCATCTCTTCGGCGCAGTCACCCACTTCAACCAGGGCAATGAGATAATAAACCAGCGAACTCGGGCAGGACGGATAAAGACCGGATATCAACCGACCCATCGAGATTACTTCCTGATAGTCTTCCCCTAGGAGCAGGACCATCATGAAAACCGGGCGCAGGAGTTCAAGCAACTGTGAGCGATACCCGTTTTTCAGCAGCAGCTTCACCTTTCCCGCTGCTACCTTCATCTTCCCCCCCAGCAGGGCCAGGACAATCTCTGCCATCAGAAGATCAGGAGAATCCTTGTGATGTCCTTCGATCCGCAAGATTCCCTCAGCCGCGGACTGGACAACCGAAAGAGCCGTGCTGTGCATGGCAGGCTCGTGCATCAGATACGCGGCGAGAAGAACTTCGACTGCATGCAGATCCGGCATCAGCGAAATGGCGGTTCGAACGCTGCGAAGACCTCGGGCGAAAACAGCCTCGGTTTCAGGGCTCCATTCATTCAGGAAGCGGATATAGCAGTGCAGGGCATCAATGAGCGCAATGGCACCGTCGTCGCCGTCCTGCTCGCCGGCGCGTTCCAGCAGAAATCCAATTCTGTCGAAAAGTGAAGAATCATGCCGCAGGAGCAGCATGAAAGCCCGTAGCGCCATTCCGAGTGCTGAAAGTTCTGCATCGGGTCGGGCTGCAATGCGCCGGGCTTCGGTGACGAAGATGCTCCACTGCATCGCCTGGGCAGGCGCCAGAAGGCTGTTTTTTGCCGTATTCGGACCGGAGCGTGGGAAATCGTAATGCGTCCCCCAGATGATGACGCCCCCGCGCCGGGCGTCCAGCACCCTGAGGATCAGCCGGTTTTCAGCTCCCTCAGGGCCTGCCCGTAGATTGCCGGAAATGATGTAATCCATGCCCCAGGCCCGGTAGGCCGCAGCCGCACCTACAGGGTCGGGCAGGGAGGCTTCGGGGAGTGCAAGAATGTCGAAAGTTCCCATGTTGACGAACATGAGTTCCAGTTGATCCCGCAGGCGCTGGCCCTGTTCGGCAAGCGTTTTATCCGTGGACGACGGGATCATAAAAACCAGCGAGATCTTCCGCGGTTCTGCCGCAGCCGGATGTTGCGACGCGTAATGAAGCGGCAGGGCAAGCATCGGATCCGGGCGCGGTACTGGCGCTGTGAAAGATGCTTCAGGAGTTCCCGCAGCCAGCGCCGCCTGGGACAAGTCCTGAACCAGATCCTTGCCGCTGCTTTCAGTCGGAATACTCCTGATCAGCGCCTGTGTGGCCGGCGTAAGATTATGCCCTTCGGCGTCTCCGAAAAGATGTGTCATCTGGTCAGCGAGTGCGGCTGCCCGACCCTTGTCACCACGATGCAGGGCCATCTGAACCCTGGCCCGCCAGGCAACCTCGTTCAGGCCGTCAAACTTCAACAGACGTTCGGCCACGTCCTCGACCTGGTCCGGGTCGGTCAATTCCCGGACGGCACTTTCATAAACCTGCTGGAGATGTGTTGAGAGGCGCTCTCTCTGCTGGACAAGCCATTCGTCCAGCGCCGGATCCACACCTGCCAACTCGCCGAGCAGCGGTTCGTCAGGCAGCGTCACGCTGTCGATCGTTCGCACACTGACTGTAAGCAGCCTCTCGGCGTCCACCGAAGTAAGGGCTGGCTTCAGGGCCAGCGAGTGCCGCTGAACATCGATGACGTCCACGCCCAGCGGACTGAGCGCATCCAGAAGGCGGTGGATTTCCTGCCGCAGGGACGCGCGTGCCATTTCTTCAGGCCGCTGGCTCCACAGCAATTCCGCCAGCCGGGATCGCAGGACAGGTTTCCGGTCAGAAAGAGCCAGAATAGCCAGAAGGGCCCGTGTCTTTCCCCCCACCGGAAGCACGCTTTCGCCTGTGAGGGTTCTTGCTTCCATCTGCCCGATCAGTCGCACGCGCAGAAGGGTGGGATCAGTCTCGCGGATATGACGGGATGAACTGTCCACCATCTTCGCCGCCTCCACGATCAGGATCCCTTGCCGAAAGGCACGGAAATTCCAGACTGTTTCAGTAAATCGTTGTCAGCAACGCAGATCATGGCAATTCTCAACCCAGTCAAACCTGCAAAACCCCCACAAAGAGGTATTGTGTAGGATGCCAGCTGCGAACGCGCTCTATCCTACTCAGGATTTGGTACTACCAGAAAAACAGATCACCTTTTTGATGGAAAAGAGGTGTCATGCAAGGCCGTAGCAGAAGCCTCGCTTAAAAGACTAACCAGAAAAAGTTGAGATAGCATAAACAGAGCAGGTAATCTTCATCCCCGATGATATGCCCGTCGAGGCTTCCCGTTTCCCTGATTTTTCCCCGGGTACTCTGGCTTGGATGGAGAGTTCCCGACGTCTTCCACTGCCCGATGTGGCAAGGGTACGGTTGCAGCGGCACCGTAACTGAGATACGGTCAGCTTGTTTGTCCGCGTAGCTCAGCAGGATAGAGCACAGGATTCCTAAGGTTTTGAATTGGGCGCCATGATGGGAAACCGCATGGTGGATTCGCTCAAATTCGGGGAACGCTCTGATCATCTCGATCGTGCCAATCCCGAGCCAAGCTTTCCGGCGTGCCGGCAAGAAGGTGTAGAGACTGTACGGGCGACACCTTGGCTTTCTGGCCATGGTGAAGAGACAGTCCAGACCACGAACATGCTTCCGGGCATGGCGGTGAAAACCGAAGTGGTATGAATCCTGGGGCCGGAGGTTCGAATCCTCTCGCGGACACCAACAAACATAATATTTCCCGAGCTATATTTTCTATCCCCTCAGGTCAGGGGCATGGGTTCTTCCTACAAGCGATCCTGTCTGGCGAGCGCCCGCGCAGATTCCAGTCTGAAGCGAGGTAATGCATCCATCACCTCGCCGTACGCAGCTCGCTCAGAAGCGGGCTGAAACATCCAGATAGTAATACCCGCCATTCATGCCGAGCTGGGACGTGCTCATGTAATATTTGGGTACGCCCAGATAGCGGTTTCCTTCCGGTACGACGGACGGGAATTTGGCGAAGATGTTGTTCCCGCCGATCGTAGCGCTCCACTTGGGCGTGATGTTGTAGGTAACGGAGGCGTTCGTCGTCCATTTCGGCACATTCTGGAACTCCAGGAAGTGGCTCGTGGAGTAGGTATAAGGTCCGGTGTAGTAGGTGAGCTGGGACGTTGTCTCGCCATAACGGATCTCATGGACGGAGACGGCCCACTTGTTGCGGGCAGAGCGCCAGGTCCCACCGAAGATGATCTTGCTGCGCGGATACGCTGTAGTGAGGTAGGCGACATACTGGGCGTTCAGGAGGGCCGCGCCGGTCGTGCTGGTTGCCTGATGGCGCAGACGCGTACGGTTCAGGTTGATCGCAACATCCCAGTCCGCATGACCATAGCGACCGAAATCAGTCGGATAGGTCGCCGTCAGATCGAGGCCCTGCGTGCGGGTGTTAGCGACATTGGCAAACCAGTGCGTGGCGAGCTGGCTTCCAGTCCAGTTTTCAGATCCTGCAGGCAGGTTGAAACCATCAGCCTGGAGCGCACTGTAGGCCTGCGATCCGTAGATCGTACCCCCGGGCATGATCCGGTCGCGCAGGTCGATCTGATATACGTCGACGGTGACGTGCAGCTTCTTGATCGGCTCGACGATGATGCCACCTTCCGCACTCGTGGAAGATTCCGGTTTCAGGGCCGAGGCGCCGTTGGCAAGTGCGCCGGCGGAGTTCGCCGCAATGATGCCGCTGGCCGCCGTCGGAGAGACGGAGAGTGCGGAATAATGCTCCTGCGCCAGCGTCGGCGCATGGAAGCCATTGCTGAACGTACCGCGGATGGCAAAGCGCGGGCTGAAATCGTAACGGGTCGAGATCTTGCCGGTCTTGGTGTTGCCGACATCCGTGTAATGCTCGACGCGGCCTGCCAGATCGATCTGCCAGTGCTTCATCAGGTTCGTGGAGATGTCGAGATAGCCCGCCGCAACGTCACGGGACCATTTGCCCGCATTGGCCGGGTTGGTGCCCGGAAAGCCGTCCGAGCTGGAATAGGTGTAGCTCGCCGGAGAGCCGGTGCCGATGGCATAGGCCTCGTAACGATAGGACGCACCACCAGCGACATTGATGGCATAGGGCCAGAAGGACGTCTGGAACTTGCGGCTCAGGTCGACGCTGTTCGTCCACTGCGTGTCGTTATAGGACTGCGCGGCGAAGGATGTCGGCGTCTGCCCCGTGGCCGTGTACAGGCCCACATTCGTTGAGCTCTCGGTATCGAAGGCATCGTAATCCCGCCCGAAAACCGACGATACATCCCAGTGCCAGCCCGCCAGCGTTCCCTTGAAACCGGCAGTCAGTTCGTAGTCGTCCTCGTTCAGGGCCTCGATGGGGGCGTAGCCGTAAGGATAGATCGCGGCATAGCCGGGATACTTGGCGAGCGTGGAGGCCAGTCGGTAGTTCTGATACGATTCCGCATGCCGGTGCGCATAGGTCGCGCTGGCATAGGCCTGCACATTATCGGTGATGTCGTAGCCGGCATTGATGGCGACGCTCTCACGGGTCTGTTCGGGCTGTCCGAGAAGCTGATTGACATAGGTGTTGGTCCGGTTGTCCGCTCCGGACCGGACCGTATGGTCCTGATGCACGAAATCGCCGCCGATATGAACGAAACCGCGATTGTTCAGGTTCAGGCCGCCGTCGATGAACACGCCCTGCTGGAAACCGTCGCCTTCGCTCGTGATCCCCGTGTTCGAACGCATGGTCAGACCATGGTTCTGCTTCTTCAGGATGATGTTGACGACGCCTGCAATGGCGTCCGAACCGTACTGGGCGGACGCACCATCACGCAGGACCTCGATATGGTCGATCATGGACATGGGGATCATGTCGATATCGACAGGCGTGGACCCCTGCGCCGGGCCGCCATCCGCATAGATGTTTGCCGTGGTATGGCGCCGCTTGCCGTCGACCAGAACGAGCGTTTCGTTGGGGTTGAGCCCGCGGAGTGAAATGGTGTCGGTCAGGGCGCCCGCATCAAAACCGCCTGTGGGAACGGTGAGGGACGGCAACAGCAGCGCCAGGGAGTCACGGAGCGTGGGCTGGCCGGTGCCTGTCAACTGGCGATTCGTCACGATGTCGACAGGAGCAATCGAATCCCGCGCCTTCTTTCCGAACTCACGCGTCCCCGTCACAACGACCGCTTCACTGCCTCCCGACACTTCCACTGGTGTCTTCGGAGCCGGCCGGGAAGTGGCCTTCCGGGACGTCGGGGTTGCATGGGCCTGTTTGTGCTGAACCGGAACGGATTGCGTTGTCGCAGCCCGGCCCTCGTCCATCATCAGGACAAATGCAGAGCCAAGAAGGGAAGTCCCCAGAAGGGTCACATGACGAAGGGAAAGCTGGGTCAGCACTTTTACCACGCGATAAGTTAGTAATTTATACGAAATACAAAGTCGTTTCGTATTTGCGGAACGTCAACATAATTTTCCGGTTCCGGAAAAATTCTGATCACATTTTGGAGGGGCTGTGGCGTTCCTTACACGGTTGGGGCGTTATGGAAACGGTGTGTCTTGCAAATGGATCTCGGGAGTTTGTGCATGAAGCGACGTCATTTCCTGCGGGCGGCCTCGGCGGCCCCAGCCTCTTTCGCGGTTTCTGCAGCGCTGCCGGTTGCCCAGGCGCGTGCAGCCGGAAACGAGGATAATGGCACGGGTCCTTACGGGGAGCTCGATATTGTTGCCGAATTCAATGGACCTGGCCCCTCGGGGATCGTGGTTCTTCCGAATGGCAGAACCTTTGTCGGTTTTCCACGTCATGCCGTGGATCATAAGGGAGCAACTCTTGGCGAACTGGTAGGTGGGAAGGTTGTACCTTATCCCAGTGCCGAAATGAGTCTACCCGGGAATGTTCCGGCAGAGTGTCTTGTTTCCGTTCACGGCATGACCATGGACCGGAGCGGCAGGCTGTGGGTGATCGATGACGGCAAGCGCGCCGGGCATCCCCTGCAGCCGGGGGCAGCGAAGATCGTCTGCATTGATCCGGCAACGAACCGGGTCGCGCACAAGATCATCCTCAAGGCGCCGGTGCTTCTACCGGACAGTCACATGAACGATCTGCGGGTGTCGCTGTCCCATGGGGCGCAGGGGACGGTCTTCGTGACCGACTCATCGTTCGGAACAAGCCCCGGACTGGTGATTGTTGATGTCGCGACCCAGCAGGCCCGTCGCGTGCTGACGACGCATCCCGCAATCCTTCCGGAAACCGGATTTCTGGCCATCGTGGAAGGCGAACCCCGCCGCTATATCCCTGGTCATCCGCAGCTGGTCTCAGGCGGCGTGGATGGGATCGCGCTGACGAAGGACGAAAAACGTCTCTATTTCGCGCCCCTGACCAGCCGCCGGCTTTACAGCCTGTCGGTGGATCTTCTCGCAGATCCGGCGTCGGATGATGCTGTTCTCGGCCCTGCAATCCGCGATGAAGGCGAAAAGGGAGTGGCGGATGGTCTGGCCCTGGATGACCAGAACCGGCTCTATACGACGAATTACGAGCATGACTGCATTCTGCGGCGCGATCAGGATGGATCGTTCAAAATGATGCTCCGCGATCCTCGTGCCCTCTCGCCGGACGGGATCTTTGCGACAGCAGATCATGTCTATTGCACGTTCGGGCAGTGGAACCGGCTGGCGTCGTTCAATGAGGGGACCGATCGCAGGGTCACGCCCTATCTTCTGATCCGCTTTCCGATCGAACAGCCGCGGCCTTACAACGCCCTGCCGCAGGGGCAGAAAACCTGACCCCGAATACGAAAAAGCCCCGATGGAGCAATCCATCGGGGCTTTCTGCAGCTTCTTTGTAGAAGTTTTGCTTCAGGCCGTCGTGGACGGTGCCTGACCGTCCGGCGTGTGCTTGTCCACGGCGGCGGGAAGAAGCTGTGCCAGTGCCGGCAGGATTGTGTTGGCGGGCAGACCCGTCTTACTGACGATCATCTGGATCTGCTGATCCGTCAGGAGGCTGCGCAGTTCATCCGCCGTGATGGGCAGGTTCTCGCCATTACCGATCCAGGAATGGATCTTGTCCGTCAGGCCAGCGCTCTGGGCCTGGCTGATGAGCATGTTCAGGCCATCTCCCTTGAGGAAATCGCCAATGCTGCCGCCAAACTTTTCGCCCAGCTGTCCGCCAATGGCGCCGACAGCCTGATTCATGAGGTTTCCGAGAAAGCCGCTCATCCGTATTGTTCCGTCTCTTGCAGATGCGGCATCAGGGCCGCAGCCGGTATCTCTAAAACTGGGTTATGTCCGGAAGGCTCCGGATCACGAACCCCGCTTGCCGCTGAGTTCCTGCGGAACCTCGACGTCGATTTCGAGCATGGAGCAGCCGCTGCCACGGTCGACCTTGATCTGGACCTTGTCCTGATCAACGGCGACATGGCGCGCGATCACTTCCATGATTTCCTTGTGAAGCTGGCGGATCAGATCAGACTCACCGGCCTCACCCGCACCGCGCTCATGCGCAAGCAGGATCTGCAGACGGTCCTTGGCGACGCTGCTGGACTGCTGGCGCCGGGCGAAGATGTTTGAGAGAAAACTCATGAACTCATGCGTCCCTCTTGAAGAGCCAGTCAAAGAAACCGCGCTTCTCGACTGGAACCGAGACCTCGAGCTTCTCGCCGCTCAGGCGACGGGCTGCTTCGAAATAGGCGCGGGCAGGAAGGCTCGTAGGCGCAGCCAGCGTGACGGGCGCACCGACATTGGAGGACTTCAGCACATCCTCGCTTTCGGGCACGATGCCGAGCAGCGGGATGGACAGGATTTCGAGAACGTCCTCGACGCTCAGCATTTCCTTGCGCGCGGCGCGGGCAGGGTCGTAGCGCGTCAGAAGCAGATGCTTTTCGACCTTCTCGCCCTGTTCGGCCTTCTGGGTCTTGCTGTCGAGCAGGCCGATGATCCGGTCGGAGTCACGGACCGAGCTGACTTCCGGATTGGTCACGATCACGGCCATGTCGGCGTGATACATGGCGAGCTGTGCGCCACGCTCGATGCCGGCCGGGCTGTCGCAGATAACCCAGTCGAACTTCTCACGAAGCTCGTCCATCACGCGGGCGACGCCCTCGGAGGTCAGCGCGTCCTTGTCACGGGTCTGGGATGCCGGGAGGATGGACAGCGTTTCGCAGCGCTTGTCCCGGATCAGGGCCTGTGACAGGCGGGCATCGCCCTGCACGACGTTGATGAGATCGAAGACCACCCGGCGTTCGGCACCCATGACCAGGTCGAGGTTCCGCAGCCCGACATCGAAATCAACCACCACCACATTCTGCCCACTCTGGGCGAGAGCGGCGCCGAGTGCGGCGGTCGATGTCGTCTTGCCGACGCCACCCTTGCCGGAAGTGACAACCAGAACCTTGGCCATGAATACTCCAAAAAAACGTCTCTGCGGTCGGCGTCTGCCTGTGACGGGTTACCGCAACCGGTTTCCCATTCTATGAAAGTTTTATACCCCGCGGCAACCTGCGAATAGGGGCGCTTTCGTGGCAGACCCCATCAATTCGCAGTTCAGTTCACGGCGTCAGAGGCAGGACCCGGACGCGGTCCTCGTCTAGGGTGGCCTGCGCGGCCTGCCCGAGGATCGCGGGATCGATGTCTTCCGTCACCGCATAATACCCGTCCAGGGCCAGCAGTTCAGCCAGCATCCGGCTTGCGAAAATCCGGCTCTGGGACTGTCCTCCCACTCCGGCGATCGCCCGGCCCCGCAACGTTCCGTACACGTGAATGGACCCCGCGGCCACGATCTCCGCGCCGGACGAGACCGATCCGAGGATGATCACGTCGCCCTGCATGTGCTGGATGCTCTGCCCCGAACGGACGGTCTGTTCGATGATGAGCGTCCCGCCACCGGACACCGGCCCCGCCGCACTGGCAGCAGGATCTTCCGGGATCTCGACTTCCCCGGCCGGGCGGCCACCGTCGAGCGTCTCCGGCCAGTCCCAGTGCGCAACGGCCGGCCAGTGACGGCTGCCGCCTTCGATGCCGATGATCCGGACACCTCTTCTGCGGATATCGTCCAGCAGCGTCGCCAGGCCCGGCGTGGTTTCGCTGAGGAGACCGAGGTCCAGAATGACCGGTTTTCCGGTGAAAAGGCCGCCTGAACGGGCGATCTGATAGTCGAGACCTTCCAGCCAGAGGGGAAGGGGCGCCTCGGGGGACAGGACGAGCGCCAGGAAGGAGCGGCCGCGCGCACGGATGCGCATGGGGGTGTTCGAAGAGGTAGCGGAAACGGGATCGGGCATCGTGAAAATCGTCGGACCTGTGTCGGGCAGTCGGTGAGGCTCTTGTGAGCGGGTATCGGCTGACTTAGAAAGTGGCAATGCGTATCCTGCATCACCTTCCACTTTCTCCGCAATGCCGTCTCGTGAGGCTCGCCCTCAGTGAGAAGCGACTCCCGTTCGAACCCGTCATCGAGCGGGTCTGGGAACAGCGTGAGGAATTCCTGCATCTCAATCCCGCGGGCGAGGTTCCCGTGCTGGTTGAGGAAAATGGTCTGGCCGTGCCGGGCGGGCGTGTCATCTGCGAATATCTCGAAGACGCCTATCCCGACACGCCGCTTCTGGGGCGTACTTTCGCCGATCGCGTCGAGACGCGGCGGCTCGTGGACTGGTTCGACACCCGCTTCGCGCAGGAGGTCACCCGCAACCTGCTCGGCGAAAAGGTCGACAAGCGGCAGTTCGGACGCGGCCACCCGGACGGCAATGCGCTGCGGGCCGGCTATGCGAACATGCGCTTTCACCTTGATTATATCGGGTGGCTTGCGGAGACGCGGTCCTGGCTTGCGGGACCTGCGCTGTCGCTCGCCGATTTCGCGGCTGCGGCCCATCTGTCGGCGCTGGATTTCATCGGAGATGTAAACTGGTCCAAGGCCCCTGCCGCGAAGGACTGGTATGCGCGGGTGAAGTCGCGGCCCTGTTTCCGGGGGCTGCTGTCTGACAAGGTCAGTGGCATCACGCCGCCGGCGCATTACGCCAATCTGGATTTCTGAGAGCCGCCATGATGAACCCCGATGTGATTGTGCTCGGAGCCGGTGCAGCGGGGCTGATGGCTGCGGCAACGGCCGGTCAGAACGGGGCGCGGGTCCTTGTTCTGGATCACGGGCCGGAGCCGGGGCGCAAGATCCTGATTTCGGGCGGCGGCCGATGCAATTTCACGCATCTTGAGACCGGGCCCAACTGCTTCATCTCACAGAATCGCCATTTCGCGCGTTCCGCACTGGCGCGATACACGCCGCAGGATTTTCTCAAGCTGGTGAACCGCTACGGCATTGCCTGGCATGAGAAGGCGCGGGGTCAACTGTTCTGCGATGGGTCGGCCGGACAGATCGTGGACATGCTGGTTTCGGAGTGCCGAACCGCCAGGTGTGAATTGCGGATGCAGACCCGCATTCTCGACGTGCGGCAGGCGGAGCACGGCTTCATCGTTGTCACGGATGGGGGCGAGATCCGGACCGGGGCGGTGATCCTCGCGACGGGTGGTTTGTCCATTCCCAAGCTCGGAGCGTCTGACCTGTCGCTGCGGCTGGCGCGGAAATTTGGTCTGCGGATTGTGTCGCCGGCACCCGCCCTCGTGCCACTGGTTCTGGCGGATGCCGATCCGGAGCTTGCGGGTGTGTCGCTGCCGATCGTGGCGCGGGTGGGTAAGAAGGGCCCGCGGTTTGAAGACGGAATGGTCTTCACCCATCGGGGTGTGTCCGGCCCGGCGATCCTGCAGATTTCATCCTATCTTGAAGCCGGGGAGGCGGCGCAGATCGATCTTCTGCCCGGGCAGAATGCATTGAACGTGCTGCTGAAGGTCAAGAAAGACCGTCCGAAAGCCCTGCCGCCGAGTCTGCTGGAAGCACTGCCTCAGCGGCTGGCCCGCGTTCTGGCTGCCGGGCTGGGGGACACGATGCTGGCGAACCAGCCGGACCGTGCGATCAAGGCACTGGCCGAGCGTGTGTCAAACTGGCAGCTTCGCCCGGCTGGTACGGAAGGTTACGCCAAGGCGGAAGTCATGCGGGGCGGGATCGATACGCGGGACCTGTCATCCCAGACACTCGAATCCCGTGATGTTCCGGGACTTTATGCGATCGGTGAGGCCGTGGACGTGACTGGCTGGCTGGGCGGTCACAACTTCCAGTGGGCCTGGGCGAGTGGTGTTGCGGCAGGCCAGGCGGCGGCCGGACATCGCTAGTCGTTCACCCGTCGGGGGCGTCAGCATGTCTTTGCCACAGGATTGCCATCCTGACGTCCGATCACGCGGCAACCGATGAGGTGGCGATCCGTTTCCGCTTTTCCAATTCCGGTTTTCTGAAACTGGCCGATCAAGGACACATCGAAATGTCTCGTTCCGTTTTCCGTCATGTTCTGCGTGCTGCTGCCGGTCTGTCCTTTCTGGGGCTTGGCGCCTGTGTCGGCACGGCGGCGTCCGGTCCCGTCGCGCCGGGCACGCCGATCGCGGGGTATGGCTATACCTGCAAGGCGGGGATCTACACCTGCAAGATGCCGACGCAGGTTCCGCTGGGCGCGCCGTGCTCGTGCCCGGGTCTTGGTGCCGCATCTTACGGGAATATCCATCAGCCCTAAGACGCCGACCATTGGCCCCGTTGTGCTGAGGGGGTAGGACTGCGCCATGCAGGAGAATATTTCCGGAATGGCGCAGTTTCTTCCTTGGATCGTGGCGGCTGTAGCGCTGCTGGTCGCATTTCTGGCTGTTCTGCGGGGCGGCAATGGCGGTGGCCGGTTCGAGCGCCTGCTGGAGCGTGAGGCGCAGGAGCGCTCACAGGACGTCGAATATCACCGGGCGCATCTGTCGGAAGTCGAGCGGGTGCTGTCCGGGCGGCTGGACCAGTTCCGGCTGGAGACCAGTGAGCGTCTGAGTACGCTGGCGCGTAATCTGGGGCAGGATCAGGCCGAAGGACGGCTCCTGCTGTCCGATGCGCTGCGCGAAATGGCGCAGAGCCAGAACGAACAGATCGAGCGCATTCGTGCGACCGTGAACGAACAGCTTCATGGCGCTGTCGAAAAGCAGATGCAGACCAGCTTCCAGCGTGTGGTGGAGCAGTTCAGCGCTATGCAGAAGGCACTGGGCGAGGTCACGAGTGTCACGGCGCAGATTGGTGATCTGAAGCGGCTGTTTTCGAATGTGAAGACGCGTGGTGGCTGGGGCGAAGCGCAGTGCCGGGCCATTCTGGACGATATTCTCCCCGAAGGCAGCTACGACACGAATTTCCGCCTCGGAACCGCGGGCGAGAATGTGGAATTTGCGGTGAAGATGCCGGTGCGTGGAACGGAGACGCCGCCGCGGCTTGCGATCGACAGCAAGTTCCCGACCGAAGCCTATGAGCGGCTGTTGAATGCCGCGGAAGCAGGCGATGCACTGGCCGAACGTCAGGCCCGGCGGGAGCTTGAAAACGTCATCCGCTTTGAAGCGAAGAAGATCGCCTCCAAATACATCCTGCCGCCAGTGACGGTCGAATTTGCCGTACTCTATCTGCCGACGGACGGGCTTTATGCCGAAATCGCCCGCATGCCCGGCGTGATTGACGAGATCGGCCGGTTGTATCGGGTGATGGTGATGGGGCCGTCGCTTTTGCCTGCGATGCTGCGGACCGTGCATCTGGGATATGTCACGCTGACTCTTGAAGAGCGGACGGAGGCGATCGCCGGGCTTCTGGGGGCGACGCGGCAGGAGATGCTGCGGATGGATCAGGTTCTGGAAAAGCTGCATCGCAATGCCGGGACCATGGGTAACACGATCGAAGAGGCCCGCCGCCGGACGCGTGTGCTCGGGCGGCGGCTTCGGGCGCTGGACGGTACGGCCGATGAAATGGAAGAAGCCCTGGACGAACCGGCCGCTCCCTGAACATTTTACCCCTTTAAGACCGATTTTAATTGGATGACATGGGGGAGTGCCTCATGTGAGGATCATGACCATGACGTCCGTACAAGAACATGGGGCGCCCGAGCGCACTGTCGGATCCTCTCCCCGGCTCCTGCTGATCGAGGATGACGACAGCATTGCGGCCGAGGTCGCCGAGGAACTCACGACCCGTGGCTATGAGGTCACGCGTGCCGCGACAGGTGTCGAAGGGCTGGATCATGCCTGCACGGGCCAGTTCGATCTAATGATCGTGGACCGCATGCTGCCGGAGCTGGACGGCTTGACCGTCATTGAAAGCGTCCGGGCCCAGCGGATCAACATTCCCGTTCTGGTGCTCTCTGCGCTTTCGGCGGTGGATGACCGGGTGAGCGGTCTCAAGGCCGGCGGAGACGACTACCTCACCAAGCCCTTTGCCATGGAAGAGCTTGCCGCCCGCCTGGAGGCATTGCTGCGCCGTCCGACGGACAGTCGTGTGACGATGCTCCGGGTCGGTCCGCTTGAAATGGATCTGATCGAGCGCCGGGTGTTCCGCAACGGGCAGGAAATCGATCTTCTGCCGCGCGAGTTCCGGCTGCTGGAATACATGATGCGCCGTCCCGACACCGTGCTGACGCGTACCATGCTGCTTGAGGATGTGTGGAATTACCGGTTCGTTCCGCAGACGAACCTGGTGGATGTCCATATCGGGAAGCTGCGTCGCAAGATCGATGTGCCCGGCGAGCCGCCGCTCATTCACAGCATCCGCGGTGCCGGGTTCAGTCTGCGTGTCCCGGGCTGACCTGCGCCTTTCCGAACTTTTCCGGGCTGATCTTTTCCGGACGGCCACGTTCCGGCTGACACTGGCCTTTGTTGTGGCGATCATTGCGGGGATGGCGCTGCAGTTCGGGCTTGTTTACGGCCAGATGAGCGGATACGAGCAGCAGCGCTCGACCGATCTGCTCCAGCGTGAGGCGGCGCTGCTGGTTCACGAAACACCGGCCCAACTTGAATATGAAGTCCGCGAGCGCAGCAAGACCGATCTGCGCGTGATCCTCAACGGGGCGGCCCTGTTCGACATGAGCCGCAACCGGATTGCGGGTGACATCAAGAAATGGCCGGTCGGGCTTGAGGTCTCTCCCAGGACGCAGCGTCTGTGGGATGCGCCGCCGGGAGATACGCCCTACGAAATGCGGTATCTGGCCGTCGAGGTCGAGGGGACGAACGGCAACCGCGACCGTATTCTCGTTCTGGCCCGCTCGCTGCACATGGCCAATGAACTGCGTTACATCACCAAGCGTGCGGCGCTGATGTCCGTCGTCCCGGTCGTGGCGTTTGCCCTGATGGCCGGGATTTTCCTGAGCCATCGTGCGCTGGGGCGGATCAAGGACATGCATGAGGCGATCGACCGCATCATGGATGGTGATCTGCATGAACGTCTGCCGACCGGTCGCGAGCGTGACGACATCGAGCGGCTGGCGGTCTCGGTCAACCGGATGCTGGACCGGTTGGAACATCTGCTCGACGAGATCCGGGATGTGGGTAATGACATCGCCCATGATCTGCGGACCCCTCTGGCGCGGGTGAAAGCCCGGCTGGAGCGTGTTTCGGCCATCACGAATGACCCGGCGGCGCTTCAGGGGGCGATCGAGCGGGCGGCTTTGGATCTGGAACAGTGTTTTTCCGTCATCACGGCCCTGCTGCGGATCGGCGAAATCGAGAACGGTCGCCGCCGGGCGGGATTTGCCATGCTGGACCTGCGCGAACTCATGGCCGGGGTGGTGGATCTGTATGAGCCCATCGCCGAGACCGAAGGCGTCATGCTGGAAGTGGTGGATTCGGATGAGCCGGTGCCGCTTTTCGGAGACAAGGACCTGCTGAACGAGGTTCTGGCCAATCTCGTGGATAATGCGATCAAGTTTACGCCTGAGCCGGGAACGGTCCGGCTGAGTGCGGGGCAGGGGCCTGACGGGGCGACCTGGCTTCAGGTTGCCGATACGGGGATCGGTATTGCTGAGGACGAGCGCAAGGCCGTCATGGGCCGGTTCTATCGTTCGGATAAAAGCCGGCATGTTCCGGGAAGCGGGCTGGGGCTGAGTCTGGTCTCGGCGATCCTGCGGCTGCACGGAGCTTCAGTGGATATCGTGTCCGCCCATCCCGGCCAGCCGCTGCCCGGAGCGGTTTTCACCATTCATTTCGCGCCGCCGGCCTCTGTCTGAAAAGCGCCTGAATGTGTCTTACTATGTCAATGTTTGCCGTGTGTCTTGATATTTAAACAGAATTTTCCTTGTCGTCTGAGTCTCGATGGATATGACTCGGATCAATTTGCAAGGGGACACCCGTTGAGAATGACCGGACCAGGAAGAGCCCCAAGGGGTTGTCTGACCGCATGAATGCCATTGTCGTTACCGCGCTGAAGCGGCCTTATACCTTCGTTGTTCTGTCGATCATGATCCTGATCTTCGGGGTCAGGGCCATCGTTTCCACGCCGACGGATGTCTTTCCTTCGATCAAGATCCCGATCGTGGCCGTTATCTGGTCCTATACGGGTCTGATGCCCGACGACATGTCCGGACGTATCGTCTATTATTACGAGCGCGCCCTGACAGCGACCGTCAGCAACATCGAACATATCGAAAGCTCGTCCTATTACGGGCGCGGTATCGTGAAGGTGTTCTTCCAGCCGGGGACCAATACGGCGGTGGCGCAGACGCAGATCACGTCGGTCTCCCAGACGGTTATCAAGCAGCTGCCGAACGGCTCCACGCCACCGCTGATTCTGGCGATGGATGCGTCTTCCGTTCCGGTCCTCACCCTGCAGGTGAACAATCCGACCATGTCCGGGTCGGAAATCTACAATATGGCGTCCAACCTGATCCGGCCGGAGCTGATTTCCGTGCCCGGGGCGGCCATTCCCAATCCCTATGGTGGTCTGGCCCCGGACATCATGGTGGATATCGATCCGATCAAGCTGCTGGCCCACAGGCTCTCGCCTGAGGACGTGGCCGCGGCGCTGAACCTGCAGAACATCGTTCTTCCGGCCGGTGACCAGCGGATCGGCCAGCTCGACTGGATGGTGAAGACGAACTCGACGCCCCTTGATCTGGCGGTGTTCAACAAGATGCCGGTCAAGCAGGTCGGCAATTCCGTGATTTATCTGCGCGATGTCGCGTGGGTCCATCGAGGGGGGCCACCGCAGATCAATGCGGTCCTTGTGAAGGGCCAGCAGGCAGTTCTGATCGTCATCCTCAAGAGCGGTGATGCATCCACGCTGTCTGTCGTGAGCGGAATCAAGAAGCTTCTGCCGCAGGTCCAGGCAACGCTTCCGGCCGGGACGACGGTGAACATCCTGACCGATGCGTCGAGCTTCGTGAAGGAATCGGTCGTGGACGTGGTGCGTGAAATGATCACCGCCGCGATCCTGACCAGTCTGACGGTCATGCTGTTCCTGGGTTCGTGGCGCTCCACCGTGATCGTGGCGACGTCCATTCCGCTGGCGATGCTGTGCTCGATCATCGGGCTGAGTATTGCCGGGCAGTCCATCAACGTGATGACGCTGGGCGGTCTGGCGCTGGCGGTCGGTATTCTCGTGGATGACGCGACCGTCATGATTGAGAACATCGATGCGCATCTCGAGACCGGCAAGGAACTCGAGGACGCCATTATCGATGCGGCGAACCAGATCGTCATTCCGACTTTCGTGTCGACGACCTGTATCTGCATCGTGTGGCTGCCGCTGTTCGAATTGACGGGCATTTCCGGCTGGCTGTTCATGCCGATGGCCGAGGCCATCATCTTCGCAATGATCGCGTCCTTCATCCTGTCACGAACACTGGTTCCGACCATGGCGAACTGGATGCTGGCGGCACAGGTCCGGATGCATCGTGACCCGGAATGGCATAATCGCAAGCTGAGTATTTTTGGCCGCTTCCAGCGTGGTTTCGAGGCGCGGTTCACCAGCTTCCGCGAGCATTACAAGACGATCCTCGAGACCCTGATCTCGATCCGTGGCCGTTTCGTGACGCTGTTCCTGCTGGCGGCGGTCTCGTCCATGGCGCTGCTGCTGTTCATCGGGCAGGATTTCTTCCCCGAGATCAAATCCGGCACGCTGCAGATGCACATGCGTGCGCCGATCGGCAGCCGGCTTGAAGAAACCGGCAAGATTGCCGGACTGGCCGAGCGCCGGATCCGCAGCCTGCTGCCGGGCCAGGTGGTCAATGTCGTGAACAACTGCGGCCTGCCGTTCAGTCAGCTGAACCAGGCCATGATCCCGTCTCCGACCGTGGGCTCACAGGACTGCGACATCACGATCCAGCTTCGCAATTCCGAAAGTCCGATCGCCGAATACCGCAGGACGCTCCGCAAGGGGCTGACCAATGATTTCCCGGGAACCATCTTCACGTTCCAGCCGGGTGATCTCACGGCCAAGATCCTGAACTTCGGTCTGCCGTCACCGATTGATGTGCAGGTGGTGGGGCGTGATCTGAGCGACAACTTCCGCTTTGCTACGCAGCTCGCCAAGAAACTGCGCCATATTCCGGGTATTACGGATGTCTCCATTCAGGAGCCGATGACGCAGCCGACCATCATGGTGAACAACCGCCGCAGCTTTGCGCTGGGAACGGGCATCACCGAGCGGGACGTGGCGCTGAACGCGCTGGTCACGCTGTCGGGGAGTGGGCAGGTCGGTCAGACCTATTACCTGAATGCGCAGGGTACATCGCAGTTGATCGACGTTCAGGCGCCTGCGAACTATCTGCAGACCATGAACGATCTGGAAATCCTCCCGATCGACAAGGGAGACGGCAACCCGACCAACCAGACGCCGCAGCTTCTGGGTGGCCTGAGTGAACTGGTGCAGACCGGAACACCGGCGGAAATCGCGCATTACAACATCATGCCGGTCTTCGATATCTATGCGGCGCCTGAAGACATGGATCTGGGAACTGTCTCGCGGGCGGTGAACCGGATCGTGGACAACGAGCGCAAGCTGCTGCCGCATGGGTCGAGCATGGTGGTCCGCGGTCAGGCCGTGACGATGAATGACGCCTATGTCCAGCTGATTGGCGGCCTCGCGCTCTCGATCGTGCTGGTCTATCTGATCATCGTCGTGAACTTCCAGTCCTGGCTCGATCCGTTTGTCATCATCACCGCTCTGCCGGGCGCTCTGGGTGGTATCTCCTGGAGCCTGTTCCTGACCCATACCGCCATGTCGGTTCCGGCCCTGACGGGGGCGATCATGTGCATGGGAACGGCTACGGCCAACGCCATCCTCGTGGTGTCGTTTGCCCGTGAGCGGATGGATCATCACGGTGATGCCATCACGGCGGCGCTGGAAGCGGGTTATGAACGTATCCGCCCGGTTCTGATGACAGCGCTGGCGATGATGATCGGCATGATCCCGATGTCCATCAGCAATTCCGACAATGCGCCGCTGGGCAAGGCGGTGATCGGCGGACTTCTCGTGGCAACCGTTGCCACCCTGCTTTTTGTTCCCTGCGTTTTTGCCCTTATTCATTACAAGCGGCCTGCTGGGCCTGAAGGAGACCGCGCGTGAGCCATTCTGCGGATCAGGGGCAGGTGCCTCCGACAAACCATCCGGCACGCACGGGTTCTGGAACACGCGGCAAGCTCGTCCTGCTGGTGGTGATCCTGCTGGCGATCGCCCTGGCGGCCTGGGGGATCGTGCAGCGGGGAACGCATTATCATTCCCTGACCGGCGCGACAGAAGACGCGGCCATTCCGCCCGTCACCCTGATTGCGCCACAGCCGGGTCCGAAGACGCGGCAGGTCGATCTGCCCGCCAATCTCGCGGCCTGGTATGAGGCGCCGATCTACGCGCAGGTCTCGGGCTATGTGAAAATGTGGTACAAGGACTATGGCGCGCATGTGAAACGCGGCGATGTTCTGGCTGAAATCAGCACCCCGAGCATCGACGCCCAGTTCGAGGCGGCCAAGGCGCATTACAACGTCATTCTGGCGCGGTACAATCTGGCCCTGATCACGACCAAGCGCTGGACGGCCCTGAAGGGAACACAGGCCGTGTCGCGTCAGGAAGTGGACGTGCAGGCCGCCAATGCCGCCGCACAGAAAGCCGAGCTTGAAGCCGCGCGTCATGATGTGGACCGCTTCCAGGCTCTTGAGGACTTCAAGAAGATCGTCGCGCCGTTCGACGGGATCGTGACGTCGCGTCTGGTGAACGTGGGTGACTACGTGAACGCAGGCGGTGGCAATCTCAATTCACGGGGCACGGCGTCCGAACTGTTCTCTGTGGCTGATGTGCACCGCATGCGCGTGTTCGTGTCGGTCCCGCAGGATTTCGCCAGCGTCATTTCGCCGAAGATCGAAGCCGAGCTGACGGTGCCGCAGTATCCGGGAAGCCGCTTCCGGGCGACGTTCCTTGCAACGGCCAACGCCTTCAATGCCGCGACCCGTACGGTCACGACCGAGCTGACGCTGGATAACAGCGATAATCTGCTGTGGCCGAACTCCTATGCGACGGCACATATTTCGGCTCCCGGCAATCCGAACATTCTGATCCTGCCGGAAGGCGCGATCATCTTCAGGGCCGAGGGAACACAGGTGGCCAAGGTCATCAATAATCACGCCCATCTGGTGAATGTGACCGTCGGTATCAACTTTGGCACGACAGTCCAGGTCCTCAGCGGTATTACAAAAGACGACCGTGTGGTTGCCAACCCTACTGCTGATCTGCTGGAAGGGGATGAAGTCAAGATCGTCCCGACCACACCGGGATACAACACGCCGAGCAAAGCGCAGCAGGATGCGGATCAGCAGCCTGTCCGTCAGCATGATGCAAACCCTGAGGAGGCCGGATCTCGCTGATGAAACCGGAATGTTCCCAGTCATCCCCGCTCCAGTCATCTCCGTCCGCCACGGCTTCTTCCAGACGTAACCGCTCCAGATGGCGAATCACGACGGCTCTGGCTGGCGTGTTCTCCATCGGACTGGCGTCGTGTGATCTGTCGCCTGAATATCATCCCCAGAAATTCCTCTATCCCGAAGGATGGGAAGGGAAGGGGCTGATGGGCAATGCGCAGCCCGCGGATGGCGTTGTCCGCAGTGACTGGTGGACCATGTTCAACGATCCCATTCTCGATGGGCTCGAAAAGCGTATGCTGGCCGTCAATCCCGATCTGCAGGCCGCGGCGGAAGCCTTTACGCAGGCCCGCGATGTAGCCCGCGAGACGGAAAGCCGTCTGTATCCGCAGGTCACCGGCGCGGCTCACATGAGCGACAACAAGGGCTCCCTCGGCCGGCTGTATAACAACCCGGCCACGAGCAGCAGTCTCGTTTATGAGTCCAATCAGGCCTATAGCGGTGCTGCGACCTGGGAGCCGGATTTCTGGAACTCGATCCGTAACACCACGCGGATGCAGAAAAACCTGGCGCAGGCTTCGGCAGGCCAGTACGCGCTCGCCAGGCTGAGTCTGGAAGCGGAACTGGCGTCTGACTATATCGCCCTGCGCGGGCTTGATGCCCAGAACGCGGTTTATGATGACTCCATCCGCTACTTCCGTGCTGCGGTCGAGATCACGGAACTGCGTCAGGCGGGTTCGATCGGTGCCGGCCTGGATGTTTCGCGTGCGGAGACCCAGCTCTATTCCGCGCAGGCAGGCAAGAGCAATCTGATCGCCAGACGCAACATCATGGAGCATGCGATTGCGGTCCTGCTCAACACGGCCCCCGCAGGTTTCCATATCGCGCCCGTCAAGGACGTGAAAATGCATTTCGGGGTCGTGAAGATCAATGCGGGGCTGCCTGCGTCGCTTCTGGAACGTCGTCCTGATATCGCCATTGCAGAACGGCAGATGGCCGCGTCGGCCCGGGCCATCGGTGTGTCGCGCGCCGCGTTCTACCCGCATATCACGTTCAGTGCCGAAGGCGGTTTCGAGGATGGCGGTTTCGATCTCGCCAGCATCTCCCGGGCATTCTGGAAGATCGCGGTTCAGGCGGTCGAGCCGGCCTTTACCGGTGGTCTGCGGCGTGCAGCGCTTCAGCGCTCCTGGTCGCAGTACCGGAGCATGGTGGACAACTATCGGTCCGTCGTCCTGTCCGCATTCCAGGATGTCGAAGATGGCCTGACGCAGACACGCCAGTTCAAGATCGCACAGGATCAGCAGCAGAAGGCCGTGGATGCGGCCCTGCGCACGCAGAGCATGACCATGGCGCTCTATACGGGCGGCCTGTCGAACTATCTTGATGCCCTTGTGGCCCAGCAGGATGCCCTTCAGGCGCGTCTGGCCGAGGTCGAGGTCCAGACGGCGCAGGTCCAGTCCTCCGTGCGTCTGGTCCGTGCCCTGGGCGGTGGCTGGAGTGCCAGTGATCTGCCAGGCATCAAGCAGATCGATCCGTTTGGCCCGCTCCAGTACAAGGACCTGCGGACGCCGAAGCCTGTGAACGGTATCGACAGTCATGCGTCCCCGCTGGACAATGATCTGCGCGGCGATCAGGTGTCGGCAAATGTCCCGCAAGGCTTGACGGGACGGCCCTGACTGGTCTAGGGGTCCGCCTCACTTCGAACGCGGGAGGAGGAGGCGTGGCCGACTCCGTTGAACCGCGGTTCGGGAACGACAAACAGGGGAGTCCCGGATATGGCCAAAAAAGTTGTTGGCTACATCAAGCTTCAGATCCCGGCTGGTAAAGCCAATCCTTCTCCGCCGGTTGGTCCGGCTCTGGGTCAGCGCGGCCTGAACATCATGCAGTTCTGCAAGGAGTTCAACGCCAAGACGCAGCAGCTCGAGCCCGGCATGCCGATCCCGGTGGTCATCACCGCCTATGCGGATCGCACGTTCTCCTTCATCACGAAGACGCCGCCGAACACGTACTTCCTGCTGAAGGCTGCCAAGATTTCCAAGGGCAGCCAGACGGTCGGCAAGTCCGCTGCGGTTGGTTCCGTGACGACGGCTCAGCTTCGCGAGATCGCTGAGACGAAGTTCAAGGACATGAACGCCAACGACATTGACGGTGCCGTGCGCATGCTCGCCGGTTCTGCCAAGTCGATGGGCCTGAACGTGGTGGAGGGCTGATATCATGGCCAAGAACAAGCGTCTGACCGCCGCACAGGCAACTGTCGAGCGTAACAAGCCGTATGGTCTGTCCGAGGCCGTCGCTCTGGTGAAGAGCAACGCCAAGGCAAAGTTCGACGAGACGATCGAAATCTCGCTGAACCTCGGCATTGACCCGCGTCATGCTGACCAGATGGTCCGTGGTCTGATCTCCCTGCCGAACGGCACGGGCAAGACCCTTCGCGTTGGCGTTTTCGCCCGCGGCCCGAAGGCTGAAGAAGCCCTGGCTGCCGGTGCGGAAGTTGTCGGTGCGGAAGATCTGGCTGAAAAAATCCAGGCTGGCGAAATCGATTTCGACCGCTGCATCGCAACGCCGGACATGATGGCTCTCGTGGGTCGTCTTGGTAAGATCCTCGGCCCGCGTGGTCTGATGCCGAACCCGCGTCTCGGCACGGTGACCATGGACGTCAAGGGTGCCATCACGGCAGCCAAGTCCGGTCAGGTCGAATACCGCGCCGAGAAGGCCGGTATCATTCATGCTGGCGTCGGCAAGGCTTCCTTCGATGAAGCCAAGCTGGTCGAGAACATCAACGCTCTGGTCGATGCCGTTCAGAAGGCTCGTCCGACGGGTGCCAAGGGTACGTATCTGAAGAAGGCAGCCCTGTCTTCCACGATGGGTCCGGGCGTTCGCGTTGACGTTGCGAGCTTCGAAGCCTGATTGACAGGTGGTCTTCCTTCTGGGAAAGACCACCACGAAATGACGTCACGCCTTCGGGTGTGATGGCTAAGGGGTGGCCCGCTTCGGCGGGCTGCTTCCAAACCTGTCCAAGACCGCACGTGGACCTTCGGGGCCTTAAGGATCTTTCGGGATCGCGGGCGTCAGACGGGGCGACGGTATTTTTGTGGCTCTGCTGCGATGTGCTGGGTTCGCTCACTTCTGTGGACAGGCGAGCGGGACTGCTTCGAAAGAGGCGGTTCCATGGGTAACCTGGTTCGGTGAAAGCCGGACTGACGAGGAGACAGGTTTTGGACCGTACGGAAAAACGGGCCTTTGTTGAGTTCCTCGCCGATGTGTTTGGCAGCACGTCCATGGTTGTCGTCACCCAGAACAAGGGTCTGACGGTTGCCGATGTGACGGAACTGCGTCGACGCATTCGTGCGGCAGGGGCGACATACAAGGTTGCGAAGAACCGGCTGGCCAGCCGTGCTCTGGATGGGACCCAATTCGACGGCATCGCGCCGCTGCTCAAGGGGCCGACCGCGCTTGCGTGGTCTGAAGACCCGGCATCGGTGGCAAAGGTGATCGTCGAGTTCGCCAAGACGAACGACAAACTGGTGGTGCTTGGTGGCGCCCTCGGTTCCCAGACGCTTGGCGTCGATGGAATCAAGGCCCTTGCCGAGCTGCCGTCGCTGGACGAGCTGCGCGCAAAGCTGGTGGGTATGATCAATACCCCGGCCACGCGTATCGCAGGTGTTGTCCAGGCGCCGGCTGGCCAGCTTGCTCGCGTCTTTGGTGCCTATGCCAAGGCCGGCGAAGCAGAAGCCGCCTGAGAATAAAGGTCCGCGCTGCGGCGTAGGCCTTGAACCTGATCAACAGTACATCAATTTAGGATAAGACCATGGCCGATCTGGCAAAGATTGTTGAAGAGCTGTCCGCTCTGACCGTTCTGGAAGCTGCAGAACTCTCCAAGATGCTCGAAGAGAAGTGGGGCGTTTCCGCTGCTGCTCCGGTTGCAGTTGCTGCTGCTGCTGGTGGCGCTGCTGCTGCACCTGCTGAAGAGCAGACCGAATTCACGGTTGTCCTGGCTGACGCCGGCGACAAGAAGATCAACGTGATTAAGGAAGTCCGTGGCATCACGGGCCTGGGTCTGAAGGAAGCCAAGGACCTGGTCGAAGGCGCACCGAAGACCGTCAAGGAAGGCGCGTCCAAGGACGAAGCTGCTAAGATCAAGAAGGCTCTTGAAGACGCCGGCGCCAAGGTCGAAGTCAAGTAATTCACTGACTTCAGGCTGCTCCGTTCGCGGAGCAGTCTCTGCCTGGCAGACAGATGGGGCGGGGATCGCATGCGGTTCCCGCCCGATTTGCCGTTGGAGCAAAACGGGCGTATAGTGCGCGGCTCGCCACGTACTGAAAATTTCATAATGGCCGGTCGTTCCGGTCGTCCGCAATGCTGGGGCCAGTTTCCCAGTGCCGTTTACGGGCGACTCGAAGGTCTGGTGCAGAGGGCAGAAGAGATGAACGCGATCACCAAATCGTTCACGGGACGCAAAAGGATCCGCAAAAGTTTCGGGCGTATTCCCGAAATTGCGCCGATGCCCAATTTGATCGACGTGCAGCGCGCCTCCTACGAGGCATTCCTGCAGATGAACGTGAGCCCTGACAGCCGGCAGGATGCCGGGCTTCAGGAAGTCTTCCGTTCGGTTTTTCCGATCAACGATTTTGCGGGTCGCGGTCGTCTGGACTTCATGTCCTACGAATTCGAAGATCCGAAATATGACGTCGAAGAGTGCATTCAGCGCGGTCTGACCTATGCGGCGCCGCTGAAGGTCATTCTTCGTCTGACGACATGGGATATTGACGAGGATACGGGCTCGCGCTCGATCCACGACATGAAGGAACAGCCGGTTTACATGGGCGACATGCCGCTCATGACCGATAACGGCACCTTCATCATCAATGGCACCGAGCGTGTCATCGTCTCGCAAATGCATCGTAGCCCGGGCGTGTTCTTCGATCACGACAAGGGCAAGACGCATTCTTCGGGCAAATACCTCTTTGCTGCCCGTGTCATTCCTTATCGTGGTTCCTGGCTCGATTTCGAATTCGACGCCAAGGACCTGATCTATGTCCGCATCGACCGCAAGCGCAAGCTGCCGGTCACCACGCTTCTGTATGCGCTTGAGGGTGCAAACTACCTCGCGCAGCGTGAGCAGAAGATTGCGGAAGGTGGCGATGTCGAGGGTCTCGATATTCGCGGCATGGATCAGGACGAAATCCTGTCCTACTTCTACGAGGCCGTGCCGTTCACTCGGCTGGGTGGCGAATGGGCGCGTCCGTTCGATCCGGATGCCTTCCGTGGTCTGAAGCTGCTCAGCCCGCTGGTGGATGCTGACACGGGTGAAGTGGTCGCCGAGGCCGATGCCAAGCTGACCGCGCGTATGGTCCGCAAGATTGCGGAAAAGACCCGCGTCGTGCAGGTTGGTCGCCTCGATATTCTCGGACGCTTCCTGGCCTATGATCTCGTGAACGAGAACACGGGCGAGATCTACGGTGAAGCCGGCGAAGAGCTGACGGAAGACCGTCTGGCCGCGCTTGAAGAGATGGGGATTACGGAGCTTCCGCTGCTGTCCGTGGACGGTTCGCACGGTCCCTGGATCCGCAACACGCTGGCTGCCGACAAAAACAGCTGCCGTGACGAAGCCCTGATCGATATCTATCGCATCATGCGCCCGGGCGAGCCGCCGACCAAGGAAACGGCGGAAGCCATGTTCCATGGTCTGTTCTTCGACCAGGGTCGCTACGATCTCTCTGCGGTCGGTCGTGTGAAGATGAATATGCGTCTTGATGTTGACGCACCGGATACCCTGCGCGTCCTGCGCAAGGAAGACATCCTGCGCACGATCAAGATCATGTGCGAACTCAAGGACGGTCGCGGCCAGATCGACGATATCGACAACCTCGGTAACCGTCGTGTCCGCTCTGTCGGCGAGCTGATGGAAAACCAGTATCGCGTCGGTCTCCTCCGCATGGAGCGCGCCATCCGCGAGCGTATGGGTTCCGTCGACATCGACACGGTCATGCCGCATGACCTGATCAACGCGAAGCCGGCTGCCGCTGCCGTGCGTGAGTTCTTCGGATCCTCGCAGCTCAGCCAGTTCATGGATCAGACCAACCCGCTCTCCGAAGTGACGCACAAGCGTCGTCTTTCGGCGCTTGGTCCGGGCGGTCTGACCCGTGAGCGTGCAGGCTTCGAAGTTCGTGACGTTCATCCGACGCATTACGGCCGTATCTGCCCGATCGAGACGCCGGAAGGCCCGAACATCGGTCTGATCAACTCGCTGTCGACCTATGCCAAGGTGAACAAGTACGGCTTCATCGAGACGCCGTATCGTCTGGTGGAAGAGGGCGTTCTTCAGGATGGCTGGAAATATCTTTCCGCCATGGAAGAAGAGAAGCTCGTTGTTGCTCAGGCTGATGCCAAGCAGGATGATCAGGGGCGTCTGACGGACGAACTCGTTTCCGTCCGTCGTTCCGGTGACTTCCGCGTTGTGCCGCCGGATCAGGTCACAGCCTGCGACGTTTCGCCCAAGCAGCTTGTTTCTGTTGCTGCCGCGCTTATTCCGTTCCTTGAGAACGATGACGCCAACCGTGCCCTGATGGGCGCGAACATGCAGCGTCAGGCTGTGCCGCTGGTGAAGGCTGATGCCCCACTGGTTGGTACCGGCATGGAAGCTGCTGTTGCGCATGACTCCGGTGCGACCATCGTTGCCAAGCGTCGTGGTGTCATCGACCAGATCGATGGTGCCCGTATCGTGGTGCGTGCGACGGACGAGGCTGGTGCCACGCAGGGTGTGGATATCTACCGTCTGCGCAAGTACATGCGCTCCAACCAGTCCACCTGCATCAACCAGCGTCCGCTGGTGAAGGTCGGTGATACGGTTCATGCCGGCGACATCATCGCTGACGGTCCGTCCACCGAGCTGGGCGAACTGGCTCTGGGCCGCAACGTGCTCGTCGCGTTCATGCCCTGGAACGGTTACAACTTCGAAGATTCCATCCTGATCTCCGAGCGTATTGCCCGCGATGACGTCTTCACTTCGATCCATATCGAAGAGTTCGAAGTCATGGCCCGCGATACGAAGCTGGGTCAGGAAGAAATCACGCGTGACATTCCGAATGTCGGTGAGGAAGCCCTGCGCAACCTCGACGAAGCCGGTATCGTCTATGTCGGCGCCGAAGTGAATCCGGGGGACATTCTCGTTGGTAAGGTGACGCCGAAGGGTGAAAGCCCGATGACGCCGGAAGAGAAGCTTCTGCGCGCCATCTTCGGTGAAAAGGCCTCCGATGTCCGTGATACGTCCCTGAAGCTACCGCCTGGCACGACGGGTACGATTGTCGACGTTCGCGTCTTCTCCCGCCGCGGCGTGGACAAGGACGAGCGCGCGATGGCTATCGAGCGCGCCGAAATCGAGCGTCTCACCAAGGACCGCGACGACGAGCGTGGCATCCAGGAGCGCAGCTTCTACAACCGTCTGCGTGAGCGTCTGGTTGGCCAGACGGCCGGTGCCGGCTTCAAGGGCATCCGCTCCGGTACCCCGATCACGGAAGAGGTTCTGGACGAGCATCACCGCGCAACCTGGGCCAGCATCACGGTCACGTCCGACGAAGTCATGGCAGAGCTTGAAAAGCTGCGCGGTGAGTTCAAGGAAGCGACCCGTCGCATCGATGCGCGTTTCGACAGCAAGGTCGAGAAGCTGCAGCGCGGTGACGAGCTGCCGCCTGGCGTGATGAAGATGGTCAAGGTCTTCGTTGCCGTGAAGCGCAAGCTTCAGCCAGGTGACAAGATGGCCGGCCGTCACGGTAACAAGGGTGTCGTCTCCCGCGTTGTTCCGGTCGAGGACATGCCGTTCCTTGAGAACGGTCAGGCTGTCGACATCGTGCTGAACCCGCTGGGTGTGCCGTCGCGCATGAACATCGGTCAGATCCTTGAGACCCATCTGGGCTGGGCCTGTGCCAATATCGGCGCAAGCATCGGCGATATGGTGGACGAGTATCAGCGGACCGGTGAGCGCAAGCAGGAACTGCTGGACCGTCTGCACGAAGTCTATGGCGATGTCATCTTCAACGAAGATGTGGCGACCCTGCCGAACGAACAGCTGATCGAGCTTGCGAACAACCTTCGCAAGGGTCTGCCGATCGCAACGCCGGTGTTCGACGGTGCCTCCATCCCGGACATCGAAGAGATGCTCGAGAAGGCCGGCGTCAACAAGTCGGGCCAGTCGCAGTTGATCGATGGTCGTACGGGTGAGCCGTTCGAGCGTCAGACGACGGTTGGCTACATCTACATGCTGAAGCTGCATCACCTTGTCGATGACAAGATCCATGCCCGTTCGATCGGTCCTTACTCGCTTGTCACGCAGCAGCCGCTGGGTGGTAAGGCGCAGTTCGGTGGTCAGCGCTTTGGTGAAATGGAAGTGTGGGCCCTTGAGGCATACGGTGCAGCCTACACGCTGCAGGAAATGCTGACGGTGAAGTCGGATGACGTGTCCGGCCGTACCAAGGTCTACGAGGCAATCGTTCGCGAGCAGGACGATTTCGAAGCCGGCATTCCGGAGAGCTTCAACGTTCTGATCAAGGAACTGAAGTCGCTCGGCCTGAACGTCGAACTCGAGCAGAGCGGGCTTTAATTGCCCGCTCCCTCCTTCTCGCCACGGTTCATTTTTAAGGTGTCCGCGGGACGCCGCGGTACACATTGGGGTTTCGGCGCATGAACGAACTCATGAAGATCCTAGGTCAGACCGGCCAGTCGGTGACCTTCGACCAGATCAAGATCCAGCTCGCTTCCAGCGAGCAGGTGCGGTCGTGGTCTTACGGCGAAATCAAGAAGCCGGAGACCATCAACTACCGGACGTTCAAGCCTGAGCGTGACGGTCTGTTCTGTGCTCGTATCTTTGGCCCGATCAAGGATTACGAGTGCCTCTGCGGCAAGTACAAGCGGATGAAGTTCCGCGGTATTGTCTGCGAAAAATGCGGTGTGGAAGTCACGCTGGCCAAGGTGCGCCGTGAGCGCATGGGTCACATCGAACTGGCTTCTCCGGTTGCACATATCTGGTTCCTGAAGTCCCTGCCGAGCCGCATCGCCACGATGCTGGATCTGCCGCTCAAGGACGTCGAGCCGGTTCTGTATTTCGAGAAGTTCCTGGTGCTCGACAAGGGCGTCTGTGAATCCGATCAGATCGACTCGTACAAGAACGGCAAGAAGCGCGACCAGTACCTGCTGGACGAAATCCGCTGCGAAGACCTGCTGGACGAATATCCGGATGCAGGCATCGACGTCGGAATCGGTGCGGAAGCCATCAAGCGCGCGCTGTCCAGCTATGACTGGGGTATTCCGAACGACCAGGAACGTGAGCTGAGCCTCGCGGCAAAGGAAAAGGGCCTGCCGGATCCGTTCGACTATGACGCTGACGTCATGGAAGGCGATTCCGAGAAGACCATGATGCGCAAGAAGCTGCGCAAGGCGACCTCGGAAGCCGCGCGCAAGAAGCTCGTCAAGCGTCTGAAGCTGGTCGAAGCCTTCGTGGAAAGCGGCTCGCGTCCGGACTGGATGATCATGGACATCGTTCCGGTCATTCCGCCGGAACTGCGTCCGCTGGTGCCGCTGGATGGCGGCCGTTTCGCGACGTCGGATCTGAACGACCTGTATCGCCGCGTCATCAACCGTAACAACCGTCTGAAGCGGCTGATCGAGCTACGTGCGCCGGACATCATTGTCCGCAACGAAAAGCGCATGCTGCAGGAAGCTGTTGACGCCCTGTTCGACAACGGCCGTCGTGGTCGTGCCATCACGGGTGCCAACAAGCGTCCGCTGAAGTCGCTGTCTGACATGCTGAAGGGCAAGCAGGGCCGCTTCCGTCAGAACCTGCTCGGAAAGCGCGTCGACTATTCCGGCCGTTCGGTCATCGTGGTCGGTCCGGAGCTGAAGCTGCATCAGTGCGGTCTTCCGAAGAAGATGGCGCTCGAGCTGTTCAAGCCGTTCATCTACTCGAAGCTCGAGAAGTACGGTCACGCCACCACCATCAAGGCTGCAAAGCGCATGGTGGAGAAGGAGCGTCCGGAAGTCTGGGATATCCTGGAAGAGGTGATCCGCGAGCACCCGGTGATGCTGAACCGTGCGCCGACGCTTCACCGTCTGGGCATCCAGGCGTTCGAGCCGACGCTGATCGAAGGCAAGGCCATCCAGCTTCATCCGCTGGTCTGCACCGCATTCAACGCCGACTTCGACGGTGACCAGATGGCCGTTCACGTGCCGCTGTCGCTTGAAGCCCAGCTTGAAGCCCGCGTGCTGATGATGTCCACGAACAACATTCTCAGCCCCGCGAACGGCAAGCCGATCATCGTGCCGTCCCAGGATATCGTTCTGGGTCTGTATTACCTGAGCCTCGAAGTGCCGGAATACCGCGAGACGCCTGACGAAGCCGTCATCAAGGATGGCAAGATCGTCACGGCAGCTCCGCCAGCCTATTCGGATGTCGCCGAAATCGAGAGCGCCATGCTTTCGGGTTCGCTGAAGCTGCATGACAAGATCCGTCTGCGTCTGCCGACGATCGATGCAGAGGGCAAGTCGGTCCGTCAGACGATCGTGACGACGCCGGGTCGTGCGCTGATTGCGCAGATTCTGCCGAAGCACCAGGCCATTCCGTTCAGCCTGATCAACAAGCAGCTGACGAAGAAGAACGTGTCCGACGTGATCGACACGGTCTATCGTCACTGTGGTCAGAAGGAAGCCGTGATCTTCTGTGACCGCCTGATGGGGCTTGGTTTCCGTCATGCAGCCCGCGCCGGCATTTCCTTCGGCAAGGATGACATGATCATTCCGGAAGCCAAGGCAACGCTGGTTGGCAAGACGTCGGAAGAGGTCAAGGAATTCGAGCAGCAGTATCAGGACGGTCTGATCACGGCTGGCGAGCGCTACAACAAGGTAGTTGATGCTTGGTCACGCTGCACGGACGAAGTCCAGGCTGCGATGCTCAAGGAGATCTCCAAGCAGGTTATCGGCAAGCCGACGAACTCGGTCTGGATGATGAGCCACTCCGGTGCCCGTGGGTCGCCGGCCCAGATGAAGCAGCTCGCCGGTATGCGCGGTCTGATGGTGAAGCCTTCGGGCGAGATCATCGAACAGCCGATCATCGCGAACTTCAAGGAAGGCCTGTCGGTTCTTGATTACTTCACCTCCAGCCACGGTGCCCGTAAGGGCCTCGCGGATACGGCGCTGAAGACCGCGAACTCGGGTTACCTGACGCGTCGTCTCGTCGACGTGGCGCAGGACTGCATCATTGTCGAGCCGGATTGCGGTACGGAGCGCGGCCTGACGGTCCGTGCGGTCATGGATAGCGGCGAAGTCGTTGCCTCCCTGTCCGAGCGTATCCTGGGTCGTACCCTGTCCAAGGATGTGATCCATCCGGTGACGCAGGATGTCATTCTGCCGCGCAACACGCTGATCGAAGAAGCCGAGGCCGAGCTCATCGAGAAGGCTGGTGTGGAAAGCGTCGACATCCGCTCTGTTCTGACCTGTGACAGCCGCGTCGGTATCTGCGCTCACTGCTATGGCCGTGATCTGGCCCGCGGTACGCCGGTCAATATCGGTGAGGCTGTCGGCGTTATCGCTGCCCAGTCCATCGGTGAACCGGGCACCCAGCTGACGATGCGTACCTTCCATATTGGCGGTGCGGCAACGCGTGGTGCCGAGCAGTCCATGGTCGAAGCGTCCCGCGACGGTATCGTGACGATCAAGAACCGCAACGTCGTCGAGAACTCGCAGAAGGTTCTGGTCGTGATGTCGCGTAACTGCGAGATCCTGCTGACCGACGAAAACGGTGTGGAACGTGCCCGCTACCGTGTGCCTTACGGTGCACGTCTGATGGTCTCGGAAGGCGAAGCGGTGACGCGGACCCAGAAGATGGCCGAGTGGGATCCGTACACCCTGCCGATCATCACCGAGCAGGCTGGTACCGTCGAGTATCTCGACCTGATCGACAGCATCACGCTCGTTGAGCGCATGGATGAAGTCACAGGTCTGAGCTCGAAGGTCGTCGTTGATTACAAGCAGGCAGCCAAGGGTGTGGATCTGCGTCCGCGCCTGCAGCTCAAGGATGCTTCCGGCAACGTCGTCAAGCTCGCCAATGGCAATGACGCCCGCTACTTCCTCTCTCCGGACAGTATTCTGTCGGTGGAGAACGGAGCGGAGGTCAATGCCGGTGACGTGCTGGCCCGTATTCCTCGCGAAGGGTCCAAGACGCGTGACATTACGGGTGGTCTGCCGCGTGTGGCAGAACTGTTCGAGGCACGTCGTCCGAAGGATCATGCGATCATTGCCGAAGGCGAGGGCCGTATCGAGTTCGGGAAGGACTACAAGTCCAAGCGCTGCGTCATCGTCAAGAACGACGATACGGGTGAAGAGACCCAGTACCTCATCCCGAAGGGCAAGCACGTTTCCGTTCAGGAAGGCGACTTTGTCCAGAAGGGCGATCCGCTGGTCGACGGTCCGCGCGTGCCGCATGACATTCTCAAGGTCATGGGTGTCGAGGCCCTGTCCGACTATCTCGTCAATGAGATTCAGGACGTCTATCGACTGCAGGGCGTGAAGATCAATGACAAGCATATCGAAGTCATTGTTCGTCAGATGCTGCAGAAGGTGGAAATCCTTGAGCCGGGTGACTCGACCTACCTGATCGGCGAGACGGTGGATCGTATCGAGTACGAGGGTGAAAACCAGCGTCTCATGGAGAACGGGGATACGCCTGCAAAGGCCATGCCGGTTCTGCAGGGCATCACCAAGGCGTCTCTGCAGACGCAGTCCTTTATCTCGGCGGCCTCCTTCCAGGAGACCACACGTGTCCTCACGGATGCGGCGACGTCGGGCAAGGTGGATACCCTCAACGGTCTGAAGGAGAACGTGATTGTCGGGCGTCTGATCCCGGCAGGAACGGGCAGTGTGATGAACCGCCTGCGGGGTATCGCTGCCAGCCAGGACCGTCAGCGTGTCGGTGGAACGTCTCCGAAGGCCGTCGAAGACGCAGCGGAATGAGAGCCGGATCCCCGCTTTTGAATGAGGCGGGGATCCGGCTCGCCCGATTCCGGAAACTTTCTTTGCAGAATCGGGCCATTTCGGCTGAACCACTTGACTTGGCGTCGAACCCTTCGTAGGTTCCGCGCCCTCGGCTACTGCCTTCCCGGAAGGCTGAAAAAGCCGACGAAGTTTAAAGAATCGCATGCGGTGCCGCTATTCTCTCAGGAGGAAATGCCAAGGCCGCACGCTAAAGAGAGAAGGGAACAGCTCAGGCTGTTTCCTTTTCACGATGTGGAAATGGCAGGCGGTCCTACCGCATGTCGGTTGGAACAAATGTCACGACAGAAACAGCAATGTTGCTGTCTGAAATAGGACAAGGATTGGGAAGGGCGCATGCCGACCATCAACCAGTTGATCGCGAACGGCCGTGAGCCGGCCGCAAAGCGGAACAAGGTCCCCGCACTGCAGGGCTGCCCGCAGAAGCGCGGCGTTTGCACGCGTGTGTATACCGTAACGCCGAAGAAGCCGAACTCCGCTCTGCGTAAGGTCGCCAAGGTGCGTCTGACCAACGGGTATGAGGTCGTGAGCTACATTCCGGGTGAAGGCCACAACCTTCAGGAACACAGTGTTGTTCTGATCCGTGGTGGCCGCGTGAAGGATCTTCCTGGCGTCCGTTATCACATCCTGCGTGGTGTGCTTGATACACAGGGTCTCGCCAAGCGTCGTCAGCGTCGTTCGCTGTATGGCGCGAAGCGTCCGAAGTAAGAGGTATTTGGAATGAGTCGCCGTCACCGCGCTGTAAAGCGCGAGATCCTTCCCGATCCGAAGTTCGGAGACGTCGTCATTACGCGCTTCATGAATGCGCTGATGTACGATGGTAAGAAATCCACTGCCGAAGGCATCGTTTACGGTGCTCTCGAAGTCATGCGCCGTCGCGGCGGCACGACTGCAGATCCGGTGGCCATGTTCCACTCGGCTCTGGACAACGTGAAGCCTGCGGTTGAAGTCCGCTCGCGTCGCGTCGGTGGCGCAACCTATCAGGTTCCGGTTGAAGTCCGCGCCGAGCGCCGTCAGGCTCTCGCGATCCGCTGGCTGATCGATGCCTCCCGCAAGCGTGGCGAGAACACGATGCAGGAGCGTCTGTCCAACGAACTGATGGATGCGGTCAACAACCGTGGCTCCGCTGTCAAGAAGCGCGAAGACACGCACCGCATGGCTGAAGCCAACAAGGCATTCAGCCACTATCGCTGGTAATCAGAACCGGTTAAAGGGCTTCCGGCAGTGTGTCGATCTCAGGATCGTGCACTGACTGGTTTGAACTTTCAGTCTTACTCCCGTTCCAGGTGGAGCGGGGTTTTGGAGAAAGACGATGGCAAAGGCTAAATTCGAGCGGACGAAGCCGCACTGCAACATCGGCACCATCGGTCACGTCGATCACGGCAAGACCTCGCTGACTGCTGCAATCACCAAGACGCTGGCTAAGACCGGCGGCGCCACCTACAGCGCGTACGACCAGATCGACAAGGCTCCGGAAGAGCGCGCCCGTGGTATCACCATTTCCACGGCTCACGTTGAGTACGAGACGGCTGACCGTCACTACGCTCACGTCGACTGCCCGGGCCATGCTGACTACGTGAAGAACATGATCACGGGTGCAGCTCAGATGGACGGCGCGATCCTCGTCGTGTCCGCTGCTGATGGTCCGATGCCGCAGACCCGCGAGCACATCCTGCTTGCCCGTCAGGTTGGCGTGCCGGCACTGGTCGTGTTCCTGAACAAGGTTGACCAGGTTGATGATCCGGAGCTGCTCGAGCTCGTGGAAATGGAAGTTCGTGAGCTTCTGTCTTCCTACCAGTTCCCGGGCGACGATATCCCCATCGTCAAGGGCTCCGCTCTTGTGACGCTGGAAGATGGCGATCCGTCCATCGGTGAAGACCGCGTTCTCGAGCTGATGACGCAGGTTGACGCCTACATCCCGCAGCCGGAGCGTCCGGTTGACCGTCCGTTCCTGATGCCGATCGAAGACGTGTTCTCGATCTCGGGTCGTGGTACGGTTGTCACGGGTCGTGTCGAGCGCGGCGTTGTCAACGTGGGTGACGAAGTCGAAATCGTCGGCCTGAAGGACACCGTCAAGACGACCGTTACGGGCGTCGAGATGTTCCGCAAGCTGCTCGATCGCGGTGAAGCCGGTGACAACATCGGTGCGCTGGTTCGTGGCACGAAGCGTGAAGACGTCGAGCGTGGCCAGGTTCTGGCAAAGCCCGGCTCCATCACGCCGCACAAGAAGTTCAAGGCTGAGGCTTACATCCTCACGAAGGAAGAGGGTGGCCGTCACACGCCGTTCTTCACGAACTACCGCCCGCAGTTCTATTTTCGTACGACCGACGTCACGGGCGTCGTGACGCTGCCGGAAGGCACGGAAATGGTCATGCCGGGTGACAACGTTGCCATGGATGTGGAGCTGATCGCTCCGATCGCCATGGACGAAGGCCTGCGCTTCGCTATGCGCGAAGGTGGCCGTACCGTGGGTGCCGGTGTGGTTTCTTCCATCACCGCCTAAGTCCTGCGTTTAGCCGTTGGCTTTGACAGCCCCGGTCAGATTTTTTCTGACCGGGGTTCCCTTTCAGGGGCAATGGCAGTAGGACGACACCCGAATTTTTGAGTTGGACGAACAAGAACATGGACAACCAGAACATCCGCATTCGCCTTAAGGCGTACGATCATCGCGTGCTGGACAACAGCACCAAGGAGATCGTAAACACGGCGAAGCGTACGGGTGCGCGGGTTCGGGGTCCGATCCCGCTGCCGACGCATATCGAACGGTTCACGGTGAACCGCTCGCCACACGTGGATAAGAAAAGCCGCGAACAGTTCGAAATTCGGACTCACCGCCGGCTGCTCGACATTGTCGAGCCGACCCCGCAGACCGTGGACGCCCTCATGAAGCTCGACCTCGCCGCTGGCGTGGACGTCGAGATCAAACTCTAAGGTCCAGACGATGCGAACCGGATTGATTGCAAAGAAGCTGGGAATGACCCGGCTGTTTAAGGAAGATGGCACGCATGTGCCTGTGACGGTCCTTCACCTTGACAATGTCGAGGTTGTGGATGCCCGCACGAACGAGCGCGATGGCTATACCGCCATTCAGCTCGGACTTGGTAATGCCAAGGTGAAGAATGTCACCAAGGCGAACCGTGGCCATTTCGCCCGGACCAAGGTCGAGCCAAAGAAGCATCTGGCAGAGTTCCGCGTCTCTGAAGACGCCCTGCTGGAAGCTGGAACCAAGCTGTCCGCTGCTCACTTCGTTGTGGGACAGAAAGTTGACGTCACGGGCCAGAGCAAGGGCAAGGGTTTTGCGGGTGTTATGAAGCGTCATAACTTCGCAGGTCTCGAAGCGTCCCACGGCGTCTCCATCAGCCACCGTTCCCATGGTTCTACGGGCCAGCGCCAGGATCCTGGCAAGGTCTTCAAGGGAAAGAAGATGGCAGGTCACATGGGTGACGAGCGTGTTACCACGCTGAACCTTGAGATCGCTGCCGTGGATGAAGAGCGCAACCTGATCATGGTCAGGGGTGCAATTCCTGGTGCGAAGAACGGCCTTGTGCTGATTCGCGATGCAATCAAGAAGGCTCGCCATGCTGATGCGCCGTATCCGGCAGCAACAGTGGCGGCCGCCGGTTGAGGACGAGGGGCATGGAATACGATATCAAGACCCTCGATAACGGTAGCGCAGGCTCTGTCGCGCTTCCTGAAGAGATTTTCGCGGTCACTCCGCGCTCTGACATCATGGCACGTGTTGTGCACTGGCAGCTCGCAAAGCGCCGTGCCGGTACGCACCGTACGAAGGGCATGGGTGAGATTTCTGGCACGACCAAGAAGCCTTACCGCCAGAAGGGCACGGGTTCTGCCCGTCAGGGCTCCCTGCGTGCACCGCAGTTCCGTACGGGTGGCGTTGTCCATGGTCCGGTCGTTCGCGACCACGGCTATGATCTTCCCAAGAAGGTCCGTCGTCTCGGCCTGATCTGCGCCCTGTCGCAGAAGGCAGCCGAGGGCAAGCTGATCGTTCTCGATGCAGCCAACGGTGTCACCAAGACCCGTGAAGCCGCAGCGAAGATCAAGGCCCTGGGCTGGACGTCCGCGCTGATCGTTGATGGCGCTGTTGACGAGCAGTTCGCTCGCGCAATCGCCAATCTGCCGAAGATCGACGTTCTGCCGACCATTGGTGCAAACGTCTATGACATCCTCAACCACGACGTGCTGGTCATCACCCGCGCCGGTCTTGAGGGTCTTAAGGAGCGTCTGGCATGACCACCAATACCGTCATGAACGCACACAAGACGGCACAGAACATGTCGCAGGAAGCCCTGTACGACGTGGTCCGTGCACCGCTGATCACCGAAAAGGCTACGCTTCTTTCCGAGCGTAACCAGGTGGTGTTCAAGGTCGCTCCCGGTGCGACGAAGCCTCAGATCAAGGCTGCGGTTGAGAAGCTCTTCAACGTGAAGGTTACCGGCGTGAACACGCTGGTCCAGAAGGGCAAGGTCAAGCGCGTCAAGGGTCGTCCCGGCCGTCGCTCGGACATCAAGAAGGCGTATGTACAGCTTGCTGAAGGTCAGTCCATTGACCTTACAGCCAAGCTGGGCTGACGCGGGGTAGGATACCATGGCACTCAAGCACTTTAATCCCACGACGCCGAGCACACGCGGCACCGTGCTGATTGACCGCAGCGAGCTCTTCAAGGGCAAGCCGGTCAAGCAGCTGACGGAAGGCAAGAACAAGTCGGGCGGCCGTAACAATCACGGTCGCACCACGGTTCGCTTCCGTGGCGGCGGGCACAAGCAGTCCTATCGTTATGTCGACTTCAAGCGTCGCAAGTTCGATGTGGCCGCAACGGTCGAGCGTCTCGAATACGATCCGAACCGCACGGCATTCATTGCGCTGATCAAGTATGAAGATGGCGAGCTCGCCTACATCCTTGCTCCGCAGCGCGTGAAGGTTGGCGATCGCGTCATCTCCGGCGCCCACACGGACGTCAAGCCTGGCAACGCCATGCCGCTGGGTGCAATGCCGGTCGGAACGATCGTGCATAACATCGAGCTGAAGCAGGGCGCCGGTGGCAAGCTGGCCCGCTCCGCTGGCACATATGCCCAGCTGGTTGGCAAGGATGCCGGCTATGCACAGGTCAAGCTGCAGTCCGGTGAGCTGCGTCTTGTTCGCGGTGAATGCATGGCAACCGTTGGTGCCGTGTCCAACCCGGACAACATGAACCAGCACATGGGCAAGGCCGGCCGTTCCCGCTGGCTCGGACGTCGCCCGCACAACCGTGGCGTTGTCATGAACCCGGTTGACCATCCGCATGGTGGTGGTGAAGGCCGGACCTCTGGTGGCCGTCATCCGGTTACGCCGTGGGGTGTTCCGACCAAGGGTTACAAGACGCGTGTTAACAAGAAGACGGATAGCCTGATCATCCGTCGCCGTAAGTCCGGCAAGTAAGAGGGGGCAAACAGAGATGGCACGTTCCGTCTGGAAGGGCCCGTTCGTTGACGGGTATCTGTTCGGTAAGGCTGAAGCGTCACGCGCTTCGGGTCGTAATGAAGTGATCAAGATCTGGTCGCGTCGTTCGACGATCCTTCCGCAGTTCGTCGGGCTTACGTTCGGCGTCTATAATGGTCACAAGTTCCTGCCTGTGCAGGTCACGGAGAACATGGTCGGTCACAAGTTCGGTGAGTTCTCGCCGACGCGGACCTACACCGGTCATGGCTCTGACAAGAAGTCGAAGCGGGGCTGAAAATGAGCAAGCCGAAGCACATCCGCACGCTCGCTGACACGGAAGCGCAGGCAGTTGCCCGCAACATCCGCGTCAGCCCGCGCAAGCTGAACCTGGTCGCGGCAATGATCCGCAACCAGCCGGCTGACAAGGCTATCGCCGCTCTGACCTTCTCGCGTCGTCGTATCGCGCAGCAGGTCAAGAAGACTCTTGAGAGCGCCGTGGCCAACGCTGAGAACAATCACCAGCTCGATGTCGATCAGCTGGTGGTCAAGACGGCAGAAGTGGGCAAGTCCATCGTCATGAAGCGTTTCCACGCTCGTGGTCGTGGCCGTTCCGCTCGCGTCGAGAAGTTCTTCAGCCACCTGAAGATTGTTGTTGCCGAGCGTGCAGAAGCACCGGAAGAGACGAAGCCGTCTCGCGGAACCAACAAAGAGCAGAAGGCAGCCTGATCCATGGGACACAAGGTCAATCCGATCGGGCTTCGGCTCGGCGTCAACCGTACCTGGGACAGCCGCTGGTACGCCGGTCAAGACTACGCACGTCTGCTGCATGAAGACCTGAAGCTTCGTGCATTCCTGCGTCGCAAGCTGTCCGGCGCAGGCGTGTCCCGCGTTGTTATCGAGCGTCCGGCCAAGAAGCCCCGCGTGACGATTTATGCCGCCCGTCCGGGCGTCGTGATCGGCAAGAAGGGCCAGGACATCGACGCGCTCCGCAAGGAACTGAGCCGTATGGCGAAGACCGACGTGGCGCTGAACATCGTCGAGATCCGCAAGCCGGAAATCGATGCGACCCTCGTTGCCGAGAACATTGCTCAGCAGCTGGAACGTCGTGTTGCTTTCCGTCGTGCCATGAAGCGCGCAATTCAGTCCGCAATGCGTCTTGGTGCCCAGGGCATCCGGATCACCTGCGGTGGTCGTCTGGGTGGTGCTGAAATCGCTCGTGCCGAAAAGTATCGTGAGGGACGCGTTCCCCTGCATACGCTTCGCGCCGACATCGATTACGGTACGGCAACCGCCAAGACAACGTATGGCACCTGCGGTGTGAAGGTATGGATCTTCAAGGGCGAGATCCTGGCTCATGACCCGCTGGCACAGGATCGTCGTGCTGCGGAGCAGGCTCCCCAGCGCTAAGACTGTGAGCGCAAGCTCACAGTTCCATTGCTGGTGCTGATTTGAGGATTTAACAACATGCTTTCCCCGAAGCGGACAAAGTTTCGTAAGGCCCACAAGGGCCGCATTCACGGTCTGGCGAAAAGCGGAACCCAGCTTAACTTCGGTGCCTTCGGCCTGAAGGCGCTGGAGCCGGAGCGGATCACCGCTCGCCAGATCGAAGCCTCCCGTCGTGCGATCACGCGTGCCATGAAGCGTGCCGGTCGTGTGTGGATTCGTATCTTTCCGGACACTCCGGTCTCGACAAAGCCTGCAGAAGTGCGTATGGGCTCCGGTAAGGGTAACCCCGAGTACTGGGCAGCACGTGTCAAGCCGGGTCGTATCCTGTTCGAGATCGAAGGCGTTCCGCCTGAGGTTGCCAAGCTGGCCCTGAGCCTGGGTGCTGCAAAGCTTCCGATCAAGACCAAGTTCGTTCAGCGTATCGGAGACGCGTAATGGCCGACACGTACAAGCCTGCCGATCTGCGCGCGAAGAGCGAGGACGAGCTGAACGCTCTTCTGCTCGATCTCAAGCGCGAACAGATCAACCACCGTTTTTCGGCTGCCACCGGGCAGTCGGAGAACACAAGCCGCGTCAAGGTCGTGCGCCGTGCAGTAGCACGTATCAAGACACTGGCTCATCAATCGAAGAACCGTGCGGGCGCCAAAACGTCCGCCGCTAAGTCCTGAGAGGAGACGGACGATGCCAAGGCGCGTCCTGACGGGTAGGGTCACGAGCGACAAGATGGACAAGACGGTTACCGTTCTTGTCGATCGTCGCATCATGCATCCGCTCTACAAGAAGTTTATTCGCCGCTCCAAGAAGTATGCGGCTCATGACGAAGAGAACGTCTGCCAGACGGGTGATCTGGTCCGCATTGAAGAATGCGCACCGATCTCCAAGCGCAAGACGTGGTCTGTCGTGTCGCGCAACGGAGAGGACTTGGCTGCTGCCTCCTCTTCCGTCAGCGCATAAGGGGGTAGGCACATGATTCATCCCGAGACCAACCTGGACGTCGCCGACAACTCCGGCGCACGTCGGGTGCAGTGCATCAAGGTGCTGGGCGGTTCCAAGCGGAAGACCGCCTCGGTCGGCGACGTCATTGTCGTGTCCGTCAAGGAAGCAATTCCCCGCGGCAAGGTGAAGAAGGGTGACGTCCATCAGGCCGTTATCGTTCGCACCTCCTACCCGGTCCGTCGTGCAGATGGCTCCGCCATCCGCTTCGACAAGAATGCTGCCGTTCTGCTGAACAAGCAGCAGGAGCCGATTGGTACGCGTATCTTTGGCCCGGTGGTTCGTGAACTGCGTGCGCGCAAGTTCATGAAGATCATCTCGCTGGCTCCGGAGGTGCTGTAATGGCTGCTCGTATCAAGAAGGGTGACCAGGTTCTGGTCCTCTCCGGCAAGTCCCGTGGCGTTCGTGGCGAAGTTCTCGCCGTGATGCCGAAGGCCGAAAAGGCTGTTGTGCGTGGCGTGGCAGTTGCCAAGCGTCACACGAAGCCCAACCGCATGGGCGGAGAAGGTGGCATCATCGAGCGCGAAATGCCGATCCACCTCTCCAACCTGAAGCTGGTTGATCCGAAGAGCGGTAAGCCGACGCGCGTTGGTTTCCGTATTCTGGAAGACGGTCGCAAGGTTCGCGTTGCCAAGGCAACCGGCGAAGTGATCGAAGGCTGAGGAGCGCAACAATGAGCGAATATAAAAACGCTTTGCCGCGTCTGCACCAGCGCTACGAAGACGTTCTGAAGAAGCAGCTGCGTGAGCAGTTCGGTTACGCCAACGAACTCCAGGTTCCCAAGCTCGAGAAGATCGTGCTGAACATGGGTGTTGGTGAAGCCGCCGGCGACCAGAAGAAGCTTGATGCCGCTGTTGCGGAAATGACCGTCATTTCCGGTCAGAAGCCCGTCAAGACCCTTGCTCGCAAGGCTATTGCCGGCTTCAAGATCCGTGAAGGTCTGCCCATCGGCTGCAAGGTCACGCTCCGTCGTGCCCGCATGTACGAGTTTCTTGACCGTCTGGTGACGATCGCCATGCCGCGTATCCGCGATTTCCGCGGTCTGCCGGCAAACAAGGGCTTTGATGGACACGGCAACTTCGCCATGGGCATCAAGGAACAGATCGTGTTTCCTGAGATCGAATATGACAAGATCGATGCCGTCCGCGGCATGGACATCATTTTCGTGACCAGCGCCAAGTCTGATGCTGAAGCAAAGGCCCTGCTGAAGGCCTTTGATCTGCCGTTCAACGGCTGATCCATAATTTTTCAGACCGATCACGGTTAAAATCAGGATTCGGCCTTCCATTGGAAGGCCGCTTTCCTTTATAGACACGCTGATTGGAAAACCGTCGGGATAGGCCTGACAGGTTCCGGGAGAAAATTCGAGATGGCGAAGGTCTCAGCGGTAAACCGTAATAACCATCGCGCTGCCCTGGTGAAGCGCGACAAGGAAAAGCGGACCGCTCTCAAGAACATCATCAAGGATCGCACACTGTCGGTTGAAGACCGCTTTGATGCGACCCTCAAGTTGGCCCAGATGCCGCGCAATGGATCCGCCACGCGTGTCCGTCTGCGTTGCAAGCTTTCTGGTCGCCCCCGTGCCAACTATCGCAAGTTCGAGCTGAGCCGTATCGCTCTGCGTGATCTTGCCTCCGCCGGCCAGATTCCTGGCATGGTCAAGTCGAGCTGGTAAAGGGTAGATCGAATGTCTTTGTCTGATCCACTGGGCGATATGCTGACCCGGATCCGCAATGCGCAGCGTGCCCGTCATGCTGTCTGCGTTGCGCCTGCATCCAAGCTGCGCGCAAGCGTTCTGGAAGCTCTGAAGCGTGAAGGCTACATCCGTGGCTTCGCAGCCGAGGAACTCCGCAAGGGTGTTGCACAGCTCCGCATCGAGCTGAAGTATGTAGAAGGCCAGCCGGTCATCAAGGAAATCCATCGCGTTTCCAAGCCCGGCCGTCGCGTCTACTCGAAGATCAAGGAACTTCCGCGCGTTTATGCCGGCCTTGGTGTGTCGATCCTGTCCACCCCGCGTGGCGTCCTGTCGGACGTCGAGGCTCGCGCTGCCAACGTTGGCGGCGAGGTCCTCTGCCGCGTCTTCTAAGGAGGATCGCATGTCTCGCGTAGGTAAATATCCCGTCGAAGTTCCGGCTGGCGTGCAGGTTTCCGTTGCTGATGGCTTCTTCAAGGCCAAGGGCAAGCTCGGTGAACTGACCGTTCCGGTGTCCCGTCACGTGGAAGTCAAGATTGAGGGCAGCAACGTTTCCGTCGCTCCTGTCGGTCGTCGCTCCCGTGAAAACTGGACCATGTGGGGAACGACTCGCGCTCTGATCGCCAATACGGTCAAGGGCGTGTCCGACGGCTTCTCCAAGGGGCTTGAAATTCAGGGTACGGGTTTCCGTGCTGCTGTTCAGGGCTCCAACCTGGTGATGAACCTCGGTTTCTCGCACGATGTTGTCTATCCGATTCCGGAAGGCATCAAGATCACCACTCCGCGTCCGACCGCGATTGTCGTTGAAGGTAACGACAAGCAGCGTGTTGGTCAGGTTGCGCTCGATATTCGCAGCTTCCGCAAGCCTGAGCCTTACAAGGGCAAGGGTGTTCGGTACGAGACCGAGGTTCTGCGTCGTAAGGAAGGTAAGAAGAAGTAATGGCATCGCAGCAAGGATTGCAGGAACGTCGCCGTCAGCGGCTGCGTTTCCAGCTTCGTCGCAAGAGCGGCGGCCGGCCGCGTTTGTCGGTCTTCCGTTCCAGCAAGCACATTCACGCCCAGATCATCGACGATGCACAGGGCCGCACACTTGCCAGCGCTTCCACGCTGGAAAAGACGCTCCGCGACGCTGGCAAGACCGGCGCCGACGTGTCTGCGGCTACGGTTATCGGCAAGCTGATTGCCGAGCGCGGTGTTGCAGCTGGCGTCAAGACCGTCGTGTTCGACCGCGGCTCTTATCTGTATCATGGCCGGGTCAAAGCCCTGGCAGAGGCTGCCCGTGAGGGCGGACTCTCGTTCTAAGGAGGATCACACATGGCACGTGAGCCAAGAGAAGGCGGCCGTGGTGGTCGTGAGCGCGAGCAGGGCGATGATCTGGTCGACAAGCTCGTAACCATCAACCGTGTCGCCAAGGTCGTGAAGGGTGGTCGGCGTTTTGCGTTCGCTGCCCTCGTGGTTGTTGGTGACCAGAAGGGGCGCGTTGGTTACGGTGCGGGCAAGGCCCGTGAAGTTCCCGAGGCGATCCGCAAGGCAACCGAGCGCGCGAAGCGCACGATGATCCGCGTACCGATGAAGGAGGGTCGTACCCTTCATCACGATACGTTCGGTCACTACGGTGCCGGCAAGGTTGTTGTCCGTGCGGCTGAAGCCGGTACGGGTATCATCGCCGGTGGTCCGATGCGTGCAGTATTCGAAAGCCTCGGCGTCAATGACGTTGTGGCCAAGAGCCTCGGCACGCGGAACCCGCACAACATGATCAAGGCGACCTTTGCTGCGCTTGAGAAGGCCAGCAGCCCGCGTCATGTTGCTTCCCGTCGCGGCAAGAAGGCTGCAGAACTGTTTGGCAAGCGCGAGCAGGGCCAGACGGAAGCGGAGGTGACAAATGGCTGAGAACGGCAAGACCGTCCAGGTTACGCAGATCGCATCGGTCATCGGTCGTAAACCGGGCCAGGCTGAGACCATCACCGGTCTTGGTCTGCGTGGAATTGGTTCCACGCGTACGCTGGAGGATACTCCGGCCGTGCGTGGAATGATCCGCAAGGTTGCCCACCTCATCAAGGTGGAGGGTTGAAATGAACCTCAACGAACTGCGCGATAACGAGGGCTCTCGTTATCGCAAGAAGCGTCTCGGACGCGGCATCGGGTCCGGCAAGGGCAAGACGTCGGGTCGTGGCGTCAAGGGTCAGAAGGCTCGTGAGGGCGTGTCCCTCAACGGCTTCGAGGGTGGCCAGCTTCCGCTGTACCGTCGTATGCCGAAGCGTGGCTTCGTGAACATTTTCCGCAAGGAATATGCTCCGGTGAACCTCGGTGCGATCTCCAAGGCCATCGAAAGCGGAAAGCTGGACAAGGCTGCAACCGTCAATGAGGAGGCCCTCCGCAAGGCTGGTCTCGTCAACGGTAGCAAGCTGGCCGGTGTCCGTCTTCTTGCCCATGGTGAGCTTTCGCATGGTGTGACCATCGAAGTGGCTGGCGCTTCCGCTGCAGCTCTGGCTGCGGTTGAGAAGGCTGGCGGCACCGTCAAGGTGCTCGAAACCAAGAAGGAAGCTCAGGCTGACGCCTGATATTTCTTCTCCGGGCTTCGGCCCGGTATAGGGTTGGATAGTGAACAGCGTCCCGTGCTCTCGTGCGGCGACGCTGTTTTCATGAAAGGACAGGTGGATGGCTTCCGCAGCAGAGCAGCTCGCCGCCAATCTCAATATGAGTTCGTTTTCCAAGGCGACCGAACTCAAGAAGCGCATCTGGTTCACCTTGGGTGCGCTGATCGTCTATCGGCTTGGCACGTATATTCCGGTTCCCGGCGTGGACGCGACCGTGATGGGGCAGCTTCTTGCCCAGCATCAGGGTGGTATCCTAGGGATGTTCGACATGTTCACGGGTGGTGCGCTTGGGCGTATGACCGTGTTCGCGCTGAACATCATGCCGTATATCAGTGCCTCGATCATCATCCAGCTTCTTTCCACGGCGCTTCCGTCCATGGAAGCAATGAAGAAGGAAGGTGAGGCGGGTCGTAAGAAGCTCAATCAGTACACGCGCTATCTTACGGTTTTCATCGCCCTTTTTCAGGCCTATGGCATTGCTGTCGGGCTTGAGAACATGACGGCGCATGGTGCGAATGCTGTGGTGGCCCCTGGGATGTTCTTCATTGCATCCTGCGTCGTGACGCTTGTGGGCGGCACGATGTTCCTGATGTGGCTTGGAGAGCAGATCACGTCCCGAGGTGTTGGGAACGGGATTTCCCTCATCATTTTCGCGGGTATCGTGGCGAACCTGCCGCATGCTCTGGCCAGTCTTTTCGAACTAGGACGGACGGGGGCTCTTTCGCCCATTTTCGTTGTGATCTTCCTTGTTCTGGCGATTGCCGTCATTGGCTTCATCGTCTTTATGGAACAGGCACAGCGCCGCGTCGTGATTCAGTATCCGAAGCGCCAGGTTGGAAACCGCATTTTTGGCGGTGACTCCACCCACATGCCGCTAAAGGTCAATACGGCCGGTGTCATTCCGCCGATCTTTGCATCCTCTGTTCTTCTGATTCCGGTGACCATCTCCGGCTTCATGAACGGGCATTCGATGCCGGGATGGCTCTCGGTTCTGGGCCAGCAGCTGGGGCAGGGACAGCCGCTGTACATGCTGTTCTATGCAGCGATGATCCTGTTCTTCTCCTATTTCTATGCGGCGATCACGTTCAATCCCGAGGAAACGGCAGAGAACCTGCGCAAGCAGGGGGGCTTCATCCCGGGTATTCGTCCGGGGGCAAGCACCGCCACGTATTTCGACAAGATCTTGTCCCGTCTGACGGCGATCGGTGCGATGTACCTCGTGGTGGTCTGCCTGTTGCCGCAGATCCTGATCAGCAAATATAACGTGCCGTTCTATTTCGGGGGCACCAGTCTGATCATCATCGTGTCGGTCACGATTGATACGGTGACACAGGTTCAGTCCCATCTGGTGGCGCATCAGTATTCGGGCCTGATCCGCAAACAGCGTAGCCGCGGTTCCCGTGGTGGTATTCCGGGAGGCTCGAAGCGTCGATGAACATCATTCTTCTTGGCCCCCCGGGGGCAGGCAAGGGAACCCAAGCCAAACGTCTTGAAGCTCTCTATGGCTTCAAGCAGATTTCTACCGGCGACATGCTGCGGGCGGAAGTCGCTGCTGGTTCGGCGATTGGCAACGAAGCCAAGGCGATCATGGAGAAGGGACAGTTTGTTCCTGATCCGATCATTGTTGCCATGATCCAGAACCGGATTGCACAGCCGGACTGCGAGCGGGGCTTCATTCTTGATGGCTTCCCGCGGACCGAAAGTCAGGCTGAGGCGCTGGACACCATGCTATCCGCTCGTGGCCTGACGATCGATGCCGTTATCCTTCTGGACGTCAACGAAGAAGAACTCGTTGAGCGGATCGCCAGTCGCCGCGGCGAAGATGGTACGCGGCGTCCGGATGACAATCCCGATGTGGTCCGTGCCCGTCTGGATGTCTATCGCAAGCAGACCGCGCCCATCCTTCCTTATTATGAGAGGGCCGGGCGTCTGCTGCATGTTGATGGCATGAAAGACGTTGAGAGCGTTGGCAAAGAGATCGATGCCATCGTTGCGGCAGCGAAGAAACACTGAGCATTCTGATAGAATCACGAAAAAGTGATCTCTATCATTTGACTCAGGTAGGGTGGGCAGTATATTGCGCGCCCTCGACACAGCTGCAGTCAGACCGTGTATGCGCATGCCGGAATCGGCAGGTGACAGGTCCGGCTGCGAGATAATCGACCTGGCCACGGCCGGGCACGTAACAGTCTGGTACGGCCCTGAGCCGTTCCAATGGGAGTAACAGGCGTGGCACGTATTGCCGGCGTAAACATTCCGACCAACAAGCGGGTCGTCATTGCCCTGCGTTATGTCTACGGCATCGGCCCGTCGACGGCGCAGTCCATCTGCAACAAGCTCGAAATCCCCGATGCCAAGCGCGTCAACGAGCTGTCTGACGATGAAATCGTGAAGATCCGCGAGCTGATCGATTCCGAACTGCGCGTTGAAGGCGACCTCCGTCGCGAGACCGCAATGAACATCAAGCGTCTGATGGACCTCGGTTGCTACCGTGGCCTTCGTCACCGTCGTGGCCTGCCGGTCCGCGGTCAGCGCACGCACACGAACGCCCGTACCCGCAAGGGCAAGGCCGTGGCGATTGCCGGCAAGAAGAAGGTCACGCGCTAATCCGCGCCTGACATCTTCATCGACGTTTTTCGTTAAACTTTTAGGACGACCTCTCTCATGGCCAAGGCCGCTGCTCCGCGTATCCGTAAAAAGGAACGCAAGAATATCATTTCCGGTGTTGCTCACGTGCTTTCCACGTTCAACAACACCATGATCACCATTTCTGACGCACAGGGCAACGCGATTGCCTGGTCGTCGTCGGGTGCGCAGGGCTTCAAAGGCTCCCGTAAGTCCACGCCGTATGCTGCTCAGGTCGCTGCAGAAGATGCCGGCCGCAAGGCACGCGAGCATGGCATGGAAACGCTTGAGATCGAGGTCTCCGGTCCGGGTTCGGGGCGTGAAAGCGCTCTCCGTGCTCTTCAGGCCGTAGGGTTCAACATTACGTCCATCCGCGACATGACGCCCGTGCCGCACAATGGCTGCCGTCCCCGGAAGCGTCGTCGCGTCTGAGTGATGCTTTGCTGCGTATCGTGCGCGATACGCAGCATCTGTAAGTGATTGCATCTTTTGCCGCACCTTCGGTGCGGGCCCAGGTGCCGCCAATTTCCCTTGGCGTGCTTCGTTGTTTGAAAGGCCACGACCTTGGTTCTCCAGAAAAACTGGCAGTCCCTCATCAAGCCGGAGAAGCTTGAAGTCGAGCCCGGACCGGTTGCCTCGCGCATCGCCACTGTCGTGGCCGAGCCTCTGGAACGCGGCTTCGGCATGACGCTCGGTAACGCACTGCGTCGTATTCTCCTGTCGTCGCTGCAGGGCGCTGCCGTGACCGCCATCCAGATCGATGGCGTGCTGCACGAGTTCTCCGCCGTGCCGGGTGTTCGCGAAGACGTCACGGACATCGTCCTGAACGTCAAGCAGCTTGCCCTGCGCATGCATGGTGAAGGCCCCAAGCGCATGATCCTGACGGCCACGGGCCCGGGTGAAGTGACGGCTGGCCAGATCCAGGCGGGTCATGACATCGAGATCATGAATCCTGATCTCGTGATCTGCACGCTCGATGACGGCGTGAAGCTCGGCATGGAATTCACCGTCAATATGGGCAAGGGCTATGTTGCAGCAGCAGCAAACCGTCCGGAAGATGCCCCGATTGGCCTGATTCCCATTGACGCGATCTATTCGCCGGTGCGTCGGGTTTCCTACAAGATCGAGCAGACGCGTGTCGGTCAGGTCACTGACTATGACAAGCTGCTGCTGACGGTCGAGACCAACGGTGCGGTGACACCGGAAGACAGTCTGGCTCTTGCAGCCCGGATTCTTCAGGATCAGCTGCAGCTGTTCATCAACTTTGATGAGCCGCGTCCGGTCCAGCATGAAGAGCCGCAGGATGACCTGCCGTTCAACCGCAATCTTCTCCGCAAGGTTGACGAGCTCGAGCTGTCGGTGCGTAGCGCCAACTGCCTCAAGAACGACAACATTGTCTATATTGGCGATCTGGTGCAGAAGTCCGAACAGGAAATGCTCCGTACGCCCAATTTCGGGCGCAAGTCGCTCAACGAGATCAAGGAAGTTCTCACCGGTATGGGGCTGTCGCTCGGCATGAGCGTCCCGGCCTGGCCGCCCGAGAACATCGAGGATCTGGCCAAGCGTCTCGACGAGACGTTCTGAGAACTTTCAAGGTAAGGAAAACTAGCAATGCGTCATGGTGTGAGCGGGCGTAAGCTCAACGTCACCTCTTCTCACCGCGCTGCCATGTTCCGCAACATGGCCGTGGCTCTCATCAAGCACGAGCAGATCACGACGACGCTGCCGAAGGCGAAGGAACTTCGCCCGGTGGTCGAGAAGCTGATCACGCTCGGAAAGCGTGGCGATCTGCACGCCCGTCGTCAGGCTTTCGCACAGCTGCGTGACGACGCCGTCGTGACGAAGCTGTTCTCGGCTGTTGCCGAGCGCTACAAGGGACGTGCCGGTGGCTACTCCCGCGTCCTGAAGGCTGGCGTCCGTTATGGCGACAATGCCGATATGGCCGTGATCGAGCTGGTCGATCGTGATGTCGCTGCAAAGGGCCAGGACAGCGGACCGAAGCAAAACGTTGCAGAGGAGCAGGAAGCCGCCTGAGGCTCCTGTTTTCAAAGCTTTGAGAAAGGCCGGGGCAGGAATGCCCCGGCCTTTTTTGATTCGTGGTTTCTTTGCCACGATGTTGTGTGATATGCAGTCCCCACTCTTTGCAGACCCATTCCTGTCCTGTGTCGGGACAGCGTGAAATTCCGTTTCCTCACGGGAGCGGTTCCCGCCCTTTTTGGAGAACGTTCCGCCGTTCTTCGCGGTGGGTCTGCACAATTCTGAGAAACAGGTCCGAGCACTCTCGTAGGGCCTGCCACGACGCATCGAATATGTATCCCGGCAATGAGGCCCGGATGGGTTCGTGATGCGTCTAGCGTTTGGAGAGCGTTATAATGTCCGAATCTTCCCCCCCCAAGCACGGGCTTGCGGAAGCCCTTGGGATACCCAGAGCCCTGTTCTGGGCATTTGTGGGACAGCTCCTGTTCATGGTCGGTGATGGTGTGGAGGCGGGGTATCTCGATACCTACATGCTTCATCACGGCCATACGCAGGGTTTCGTGAACGAAATGTTCACTTTCTACGGCATCACCGTGATGATCGCCGCCTGGTTCTCCGGGCCGCTGTCGGATCTCATGGGGCCGAAGAAAGTCATGTGGCTTGGTCTCGTCCTGTGGGCCATTCTTGAAGTGGGCTTCCTGTCCCTGGGTCTTGGACCCAACAGCGGACCGATGATCCTGCTTTTCTATACGCTTCGCGGTTTTGCCTATCCGCTCTTTGCGTATGGCTTCCTTGTCTGGATTGCCGCCGCCACGCCGACCGCCATGCTGGGTTCGGCTGCGGGCTGGTTCTGGTTTTCCTTCTCTGCCGGCCTGCCGACGCTTGGCTCGCAGTTTGCACGTTTTGCCATTCCCCAGATTGGCGAGCTTCGGACCTTCTGGTGCTCCCTCGGACTGGTGATCATCGGTGGTCTTGTCGCTCTGCTGTTTACGCATGAGCCGACCGGCAAGAAGCGCCTTCTCCCGGACCATGTTCCGACCAAGGACATTTTCTTTGGTTCCATGAGCATCATGTGGCGTGAGCCCAAGACGCTGATTGCCGGTATCGTCCGTGTGATCGACACGTCTTCGGAATATGCATTCCTGGCGATCATGCCGGCGTTCTTCGTCGACCATCTCGGCTTTTCCCTCGGCCAGTGGCTGAACCTGCTGTCTCTCATCTTCCTGAGCAACATCCTGTTCAACCTTGTCTCGGGTATGGTTGCCGATAGCCTTGGGCACCGGTTCGTTGTCGCCGTGTTCGGTGGCATTGGCGGCTTCATCGCCATTCCGCTGTTTTATTATGTGCCGCTGTGGTTCCCCGGAAACTTCTGGGCCGTGGCCGCCGCAGGCATTTTCTATGGCGCGACCGTGGCAGCATTCGTTCCGCTGTCCGGCCTGATGCCGCAGATCTGCCCGCGTGAGAAAGCTGCTGCGCTGTCCATTCTGGGTCTGGGTGCAGGTGCATCCACCTGGGTTGGTCCGGCAGTCGTGGCAGGCTGTGAAGCTGTCTTCGGTCCGGGCATGCAGTATGTGATCTGGACCTTTGCCGTGATCTATCTGGCCTCTGCCGGCATGACGATGGCTCTGACCATCTCGCCGGAAGCACGTCGCTACAGCGAAGAAGCTGCAGCACGGGGCGAGAGCGCTCCAGTGGTTGGGCACTGAGTTCAGGGCATTCCGTCATCGCCCTGACACTGTAAAAGAAGGGGGCAGTCCGGGATCGGGCTGCCCCCTTCCGCGTTGGGAGGCAGTCATGTCAAGGAGAAGAGCTATGGACGCCGATCTGGAACAGTATCTGGAGGCAGGGGTAGGGCGATTGCAGGACGATGCCAGCGCCTGTCCCTGGATGAACGGTCTTGAGAAAAAAGTTTCCAGTGCTGCAAGAGAAACTGAGGCACTTGTCAGCGATTTGATGGTGGATCAGCCACTGTTCTGGTTGCTGACCTCGTTTTTCATCGGGATTTTGTTGGGAAAAGGTCTTTTTCGGAAAAGTTAAACTTCCGCAGGCTCGTCACGTTACGACATGACCACGAACTCTTGGGCGAGGAGCCTGCGTCATGCTGCACTATGCGATTGTTTTCTTTATCATTTCCATCATTGCCGGTGTTTTCGGCTTTTCCGGTATTTCGGCCGCAACGGCTGGAATCGCCAAGCTGTTCTTTATCGTCTTCCTGGTGCTGGCAGTGCTGGCCATTCTCGCAGGTGTCGCGGGGCTGCACGCTCTCTGATTCCGGGAGGCGGGGCGGATATGAAAAGGGCGGGTGCCGATGGCCCCGCCCTTTTTCTGTGCTTCAGTTTCCGTTCTTGTCCCTCTGGATGAAGGACGGAAGCAGCGGATTGTCCGTCTGGAGCGAGTTTTTGCTGGGAAGCTGCTGCGTGGTCCAGCCGCCGCCAAGATCCGTTATCAGCTTTACTTCGGCAAGGAACTGCTGCTGCCGCACGCTGAGCTGGGTTTCCTGATATTGCAGGGCATTCTGCTCGGCCGTGATGACCGTCGTATAGATCTGCGTTCCGGCAAGATATTCGTTCATCGAAACCTGAACCGCGGCCTCGGCGGATTTTACGGCAGCATTCTGCAGGGCCAGCTGCTGATCGAGATAATGCAGACCTGACATCTGATCCTCGGTGTCCTGCAGCGCGGCCAGGACTGTCTGACGGTAGGTGGCGACAGCGTTGTCGTAATCGGCTTCTGCACTGCGAACCGCAGCGGAGCGCGAGCCGCCCTCGAAGATGGTCTCCGTTGCTGCTGCACCAAGGCTCCAGGTCCGGGTAGCGGTCTGGATCAGCTGCTGGAGCGGATTACCGCTGTAGCCGTAGGATGCGGAGAGCGTGACCTGCGGGAAGAAGGCCCCGATCTCGTATCCGATTTCGGCATTATAGGCTTCCATGTTCCGCTCGGCCTGCGCCACGTCCGGACGGCGCTGGAGCAGCATGGACGGGACCGCAACAGGCGCCGGGGGGATCGTCTCGGGCAGGGGAGAGGGCGCTAGAGTAAGCTCTGCCGGAGCGCGGCCCGTCAGCATCGCGATGGCATGCTCATACTGCGAGCGGGCAATATGTGCGTTGGAGAGGCTGGCCTGTGTCGATTGCAGGAGATATCGGGCCTGGAGCACGCTTGCGGGATCGGCGACACCGGCTTCGAGCTGGTTCTGGAGGATCTCCAGGTTGTGGCGATACAGGTCCACGTTGCGGGCATAGAGCGCAATCAGGCTGTCCTGATAACGCAGATCGAAATAATCCTGAGCCAGCTGGAGCTGATAGGACAGGCGCATGTTGGCAACCAGCGCGGCGTCGGCCTGGGTTGCAGCGACCTGCTCCTGCACCTGACGGCGGATCATGCCCCAGACGTCCACGGTCCAGCTTGCCGAGGGGCCGGTGGTCCATGTGTTGGACGTGTAGGACTGGCTGGACGTGTAGGGAATGCCGTTGCTGGCATTCGAGGTGCTGCCGCCCTCCGAGTTGCGGTTGAAGCTGAACTTGCCGCTCAGGGTCGGGAAGAGCTGCGCGCGGATCGAGTCAATCGTGGCGGCAGCCTTGCGGTACTGCGCCTCGTATTCCTTCAGGCTCTGATTGGATGTGGCAACCCGCTCTTCAAGATCGTTCAGGATGGGATCGTTGAAGATCGTCCACCAGTCTCCCTTGGGCATCTTTGCAAGATCCGGGGCGGCAACCTGCCAGCCGGGGGGCGGGGGCGCTTCCTTGAACTTGGCAGAGATGATGGCCTTCGGACGATGATAGTTCGGTCCGACCATGCCGCCGATGCAGCCGCTCAGGAAAGGCAGGGTCGCTGCCCCCAGCAGGGCAGTGCGCAGGGTAGACTTACGGAGGGCGGTCATCAGGACTGTGTTTCCCGGGAAGAAAGATGGAAGAAGGAGGCGATATGGGCCCGCAGACGGCCCATGGCGCGCCCGAACCGGTCGAGATACAGGAAAATGACGGGGGTGCTGTAGAGCGTCAGAAGCTGGCTGACCACGAGACCGCCAAGGATGGCGATACCCAGCGGACGCCGCAGTTCACAGCCATATCCGTTGCCGATGATCAGGGGCACGGCGCCGAATGCGGCTGCCAGCGATGTCATGAGGATCGGGCGGAAGCGCAGATGGCTCGCCTGACGGATGGCATCCGTGGGGGACAGGCCCTCACGCTGCGCCACCAGGGCGAAGTCGATCAGCATGATGGCATTCTTCTTGACGATACCGATCAGCAGGATCACGCCGATCATCGCCATGAGGGAAAACTCCTCACCGCAGACCTGAAGGGCCAGGATAGCGCCCACACCCGCAGACGGCAGGGTCGAGAGGATCGTCAGGGGATGGATCAGGCTCTCATACAGGATGCCGAGCACGATATAGACGGCCGCGAGTGCCGCGAGGATCAGCAGGGCCTCGTTGCCAACCGACTTCTGGAAGGCCGCCGCATTGCCGGCAAACCCGCCGTGAATATCCGCAGGGACATGCAGCTTGACCATGGCGGCCTGAACGGCATCGACAGCCGGACCAAGCGAGACGCCCGGGGCAAGGTTGAAGGAGATGGTCGTCGCGACGGACTGTCCGTCATGGCTGACGGTCAGGGCCGTGTTGGTGTTGCGCTGGCGCGAGACGACGGAGAGCGGCACCATCGTGGATGCGCTCGTGGCCACCGCGGAACCGCTTGAGGCTGACTTGCCGCCGGCGAGGGCGTTGGCCACTGAGTTCTGATAGGAGATTTCACTCTCGGACAGGGTGGTCGTCGTGGTTGTGGCCTTGACGCGGATGTTGTTGGACGCCGTTCCGCCTGCGGCTGTCCCGCCCGAGATACTGACCCACATCTGATCCAGCATCGACGGATCCTGCCAGTAGCGGGGGGCCGCTTCCATGACAACGCGGTACTGGTTGAGATTGCCGTAGATGATGGATGCCGAGCGCTGGCCGAACGCATCATAGAGCGTGTTGGAAATCAGCTGCGGCGTGACGGAGTAGCGGGCCTCCGTATCGCGGTTGATCGCGATGTTGATGCCCTGTCCGCCCTGTTCCACGTCCGAGGTGACGTCCATGAGTTCCGGCAGCTTGGAGAGCGCGGCCACGATCTTGGGCGTCCATTCAAACAGGTCCTCGGCGGAAGGCCCTTCCAGCGAATACTGATAGGCGGCATCGCCGGGACGCGCACCCATCCGGACGCTGCCCGGCGCCATCAGGCGAAGCTGAGCCCCGGGGATGTGGGAGAACCGGCGGGTCAGGCGCTGAATGGTCGTGGCGAGATCGTCCGTGCGCTCGGATTTGGGCTTGAGGGCGACGAACATGTTGGCGGAATTGGCCGAACGTCCGCCAACACCGCCCATGACGCCCACGACGTCGCGATCGGATGCGACGGCTTTCATGGCCTTGACCACGATTTTCTGGAGCGCCTGGAACGAGATCGACTGGTCGGCGACGACGCGGCCCATGATCTGTCCGGTATCCTCGGACGGGAAAAAGCCCTTGGGCATCTTCACATACAGCACACCCGCAAGAACCAGCGTGGCGGGCAGGGACATCGCAATCAGGAACTGATGCCCCAGCGCCCAGTCGAGGGAGCGCCCGTAACCCGCGGTAATGCCGTTGATCGAACGTTCGAGGAAGCGGCCGATCTTCTTCCACAGGCCAGGCCCCTGATCGTCCGTATGGGTCAGGAGCTGGGCGCTGATCATGGGCGTCAGCGTCAGGGACAGGACCAGCGAGATGCAGAGCGTGATGACCATGGTCATCGCGAACTCGTGGAACAGGCGCCCGGCAATGCCGCCCATCAGCATGATCGGTGCGAAGACGACGATCAGCGAGACGGTGATCGAGACGACGGTGAAAGCCACTTCCGTCGTGCCCTTGATGGCGGCTTCCTGCCGTTCGTAACCCATCTCCATGTAGCGGGCGATGTTTTCCAGAACGACGATGGCGTCATCGACCACGAAGCCGGTCGAGATCGTCAGGGCCATCAGCGACATGTTGTCGAGCTGGTATCCCATCAGCGACATCGCGCCGAAGGTGCCAATGATCGAGACCGGAACCACGATGGCCGGAACCATGATGGCCGACAGACTGCGCAGGAACAGCAGAACCACGGCCACCACAAGCACGACGGCGATGATGAGCGTCTGTTTCGTATCGTCCAGCGAGGCCCGGATCGTTTTGGAGCGATCGATCAGGATCGAGATATCGGTGTTGCCAGGCAGGGCGGACTGCAGGACAGGCAGGCGGCTGCGGATGCCGTCGATCGTCTTGATGACGTTGGCCCCACCCTGGGTGAACACGGTGCAGATGATGGCGGCCTGACCATTCAGGTAGCCAGCCTGGCGGAGATCCTCGACGCTGTCATTGACCTCCGCCACGTCCGTGAGACGGACGGGCTGGCTGTCACGGTAGGCGATGATCAGGTCACGGTATTCCTCGGCCTTCGTGGCCTGATCGTTGGTGGAGAGCATCATGCGCTCGCCATTGGCGTCCAGAAAGCCCTTGGGCGTGTGCGCATTGGCGGAGGCCAGGGCAGCGCGAAGATCCTCGAACCCGATCCCGTAACGGAACAGCCGTAGCGGATTGATCTCGACACGCACGGCCGGCAGGGAGGCGCCCCGGATGTCCACATCGCCCACGCCTTCGATCTGGCTGAGCTGTGGGATCAGGATATTGCTGGCGAAGTCGTAGAGTTCCTGTGGGGTCCGGGTGCTGGACGTCAGCGTCAGCGCGAGGACGGGCGGACCATTCGAGTTCGCCTTCATATAGGTCGGGTTGCTGCGCAGGGTCGTGGGCAGATCCTGCCGCGCACCCTGCAACGCTGCTTCCACGTCACGCGCCGCGCCGTTGATATCCCGCGACAGGTCGAACTGCAGCGTGATGCGCGTCTGGTTGACCGTGGATTCCGACGTCATCTCGGTCACGCCGGAAATCGCGCCCAGATGCCGTTCCAGAGGTCCGGCGATCGTGCTCGCGATTTCGGACGGGGAGCCGCCGGGCTGGTTCGCGGTCACCATGATGACCGGGAAATCCACGTCCGGCAGATCGGCGACCGGCAGGGTAAAATACCCCATGATGCCGCCCATCACGAGAGCAACGGCCAGCAGCGTCGTGCCGACGGGCCTCAGGACGAAGAGGCGGACCAGATTCACGGAGCGCCTGTCTGGGGATTGGAGGTCTGGGGCTTCGAAGGCGGGCTGCTGCGACGGTGGCGCTTGATGAAGGCACGGGTTTTCGTGCCGAGTTCATCCATGAACAGATAGATGACGGGCGTGGTGAACAGGGTCAGAAGCTGCGACATCATCAGGCCGAAGACGATGGCCACACCCAGCGGACGACGCAGTTCGGAACCGACACCCGTGCCAAGCAGCAGGGGCAGGGCGCCGAACAGGGCGGCCAGCGTGGTCATCAGGATCGGACGGAAACGGAGCATGGCCGCGCGCTTGATGGACTCAAGGGGCGTATGGCCTTCCAGACGTTCGGCTTCGAGCGCGAAGTCGATCATCATGATGGCGTTCTTCTTCACGATGCCGATCAGCAGCACGATGCCGATGATGCCCATGATGTCGAGATCCATCCCGAACAGATAGAGCCCGATCAGTGCACCAATGGCGGCCGAAGGCAGGGTGGAGAGGATCGTGATCGGATGGACATAGCTCTCATAGAGAATGCCCAGCACGATATAGACCGCGATCACGGCCGCCATGACCAGCCAGACCTCGTTGGACAGCGACGAGCGGAACGCCGCGGCCGTGCCCTGGAAGGCGGTCTGGAACTCGGGCGGCAGGCCGATCTGCTTTTCCACGCGCTCGATGGCGTCGGTCGCGGTGCCCAGCGAATAGCCATTGGCCACGTTGAACGAGACGGTCGTGGCGGGGAACTGCCCGTAATGGCTGATCAGCAGCGGCGAGAGCGCATGGGTGATCGTCGTCACCTGCGACAGCGGCACGAGACCGGATGTCGGCTGGCGGGTCGGGCCAGACGTGCTGGCGCCGGCTTCGGACGAGATGCCCGGCAGGTAAAGCTGGCTCAGGGACGTCAGGTCCGTCTGGAGCTTCGGATCGGCTTCCAGAATGACGCGGTACTGGTTGGATTGCGTGTAGATCGTGGTGATCTGGCGCTGGCCGTAGCTGTCATACAGAAGGTTGTCGATCGTCTGGGGCGTGATGGAGTAACGCGCGCCGGTCGGACGGTCGAGCGAGAGCTGGGCGACCAGCCCCTCGGCCTGAAGATCGGACGTCACATCCGTCAGGGACGGCTCCTTGCGCAGCGCATCCACGAATTTCGGCACCCAGGTCTTGAAGGTGTCGTAATCCGGGTTTTCCAGCATGAACTGGTACTGCGTAGCGGAAATCGAGGAATCCAGCGACAGATCCTGGATCGGCTGGACATAGAGTTCGGCGCCGGTCACCTGCTGCCCGACGGAAGAGAGGCGGCGCAGGATCGTCTGAAGGTCGCTCGTCCGCTGTTCACGCGGCTTGAGGTTGATGAGGAAGCGGCCGACATTCAGCGTCATGTTCTGGCCGTCGATGCCGACGAAGGACGAGATGCTGGCGACGTCCGGGTCCTTGAGGATCACGTCTCCAAGGGCGGCCTGACGCTCCTTCATGCCTTCGAACGAAATGGCCTGCGACATCACGGAGATGCCCTGGATGACGCCGGTGTCCTGTGTCGGGAAGAAGCCCTTGGGAATGGTCCAGGCCAGAACGCCTGTCAGGATGATCGTGCCGACCGTGACCAGAAGGGTCGTGACACGGAAGCGCAGCACCACATCAAGCCAGCGGCCATAGCCAGCGATCAGGGCATTGATGCCGCGTTCTGTGCTGTTGGACAGACGGCTCCAGACCGTGTTTTTCGTGGACGGCGCATGCGTATCGGAGAGCAGGCGCGCGCACATCATCGGCACCAGCGTCAGGGCGACGACGGCGGAAATGATGATCGTGATGGAAAGCGTCATCGCGAATTCATGGAAGAGACGCCCGACGACATCCTTCATGAACAGCAGCGGGATCAGCACGGCGATCAGCGAGACCGTCAGCGAGATGATGGTGAAGCCGATTTCGCCCGCACCCTTCAGCGCAGCAGTGTAGCGGTCCTCGCCGGCTTCGACGTAACGCGCGATGTTCTCGATCACCACGATGGCGTCATCGACGACAAAGCCGGTCGCGATGGTCAGGGACATCAGCGAAAGGTTGTCGAGCGAGAAGCCCAGCAGATACATCGCCGCCAGCGTGCCGATCAGCGACAGCGGAACGGAGAGGCTGGGAATGATCGTCGCCGGAACGTTTCGCAGGAATACGAAGATCACGCCCACGACCAGCAGCATGGCCAGTGCGAGTTCGTATTCCACGTCATTGACCGAGGCGCGGATGGTGGTGGTCCGGTCGGTCAGGGGCGTGACGTCAATGCCGGGCGGCAGGTCGAGTTTGAGCTGCGGCAGGACGCGCAGCACGTTGTCCACGACGCCAATGACATTCGCGCCGGGCTGGCGCTGCACGTTCAGGATCAGCGCAGGCGTGCGGTTGGCCCAGGCGGCGAGCTGTGCGTTTTCCGCACCTTCGACGACGGTTGCGATGTCCCGCACGCGGATCGGACCGTTGTTCTGATACGCGATCACCTGATTCATGAGCTGTTCGACGGACTGGATCTGACCGTCGATGCGCAGGGAGGTGGAGCGCTTGGGACCGTCGAACGTACCGGTCGGGGAGTTGACGTTCACCGTGCTGATAATGGTGCGCAGCGTATCAATCGCGATGCCGTAGGATGTCAGCTTCGGGATGTTGACCTGGATCCGGTACGCCTTGCGGTTGCCGCCCGACAGGGTGACGAGACCAACGCCGGAAATCTGGCTGATCTTCTGCTCAAGACGTGTGTTGACGTAATCCTCGACTTCCGGAAGCGGCAGCGTCTTGGACGTGATGCCGAGCGTCAGGACGGGGGTGTCAGCCGGATTGACCTTCGCATAGATCGGGGGTGCGGGCAGATCACTGGGAAGCAGGGAGGTGGCATTGTTGATCGCCGCCTGGACTTCCTGCTCGGCCACGTCCATCGACATGTCGAGCCCGAAGCGCAGGGTCACGACCGAGGCACCGCCCGAAGACTGGGACGTCATCTGGTCCAGACCCGCCATCTGGCCGAGCTGGGTTTCCAGAGGGGCGGTGACGGACGTGCTCATCACGTCCGGCCCGGCGCCCGGATAGAAGGTCGAGACCGTGATCGTCGGGTATTCGACCTGCGGCAGGGCTGACACGGCCAGGAAGTGATAGCCGAGCAGACCGCTCAGCAGGATGGCGAACATCAGGAGGCTGGTGGCAACCGGGCGCTCGATGAACAGGCGGGACGGATTCACGGTCTTGCTGTTCCCTAATCTTGCTGTTCTGGGCGGCGATCAGTGGTTGCCAGTATCGGCGGGCGAGGACGGATCGTTGGTTTTCTGCGGGGCGTCGGAGCTCTGCTGTCCGTTGCGGTGCCGGCGGTGCTGACCGGCGGTCTGCTGCTCGGCTTCCGAGGTCTGCTTGGCTGCCGAAGACGTGTCGGGGATCGAGACCTTCTGGCCGGGGCGCAGATGGCTGACGCCGTCCGTCACAACACGGTCACCGTCGTTCAGGCCTTTCTGGATCACGGCATTCGTGCTGTCAGTGGCGCCCACCGTGACGGGGACGGTTTCCACGGTCATATCGGATTTCACGCGGTAGACGAAGCGTCCGTCCGGACCGGTCTGCAGGGCATTGCCGGGGACGAGCAGGACATTATGCAGCGTCGTAACCAGCAGATGCGGATTGACGAACTGGTTCGGGAAGAGGCGTTCATCCTCGTTCGGGAAAATGCCACGCATCCGGACCGTTCCGGTCGAGGTGTCGATCTGGCTGTCGAGGGCTTTTACCGTGCCGGTGGCGAGTTTCTGGGTGTTGTCGCTGTTCCAGGCTTCGACCGTCAGTTCGCCGGATTCACGCAGATGGGTCGCGACTTCGCCCAGCTGGTTCTGCGGGACCGTGAAAATCACGGAGATCGGCTGCATCTGCGTCAGGATCGTCAGGCCGCCGGACTGGCCCGCGGTGACATAGTTGCCCACGTCGAGCACGCGGATACCGACGCGACCTTCGACCGGCGCGACGATATGGCAGTACATCACGTTCAGTTCGGCATTGCGGACATTGGCGCGATCGTATTCGACCTGTCCTTCAAGCTGCTGCACCGTGAATTCCTGATCCCGGGCGGTCATGGCCGAGGTCGAGTTCTGCTTGATCAGGCGCTGGTAACGGGCATTGTCCACACGGGCTTTTTCAAGCTGCGCAATATCGGCCGCAAGCGTGCCGCGATACTGCTCGAGCGTGGCCTCATAAGGACGCGGATCGATCAGTTCGAGCTCGTCACCTTTATGGACGTGCTGGCCTTCCTGGTAATAGACAGCCGCGATATGGCCGTTGACGCGCGGTGTGATCGTCACGTTGGTGACCGGGACGACCGTGCCGATTTCCTGGAAAATGACGGGCATGTCACCGATATGGGCGGTTGCGACAGCGACGGGCTGCACGCTTCCATCGGCGGTTGCTCCGCGGGCATGCTTGTGCGTTGCGCCATGGGGGCGGAAAACTGCGAACAGGATCAGAAGAGCGACCAGAAGGACAATTCCCCACAGGATCCAGCGCCGACGGGAGCGTGCGGGTGGGGGGGAGGACTGGGCTGTGCTGTTCGTAAGGCGGTCGTTTGAGCCGGCCGTCTGCTGATCCATGGTGGTTCTGTCTTTCCCGTATACCAGAGCACAGGGCTCTCAGGCGGCGATGCTGTGTGTTTTCATACCTATAAGGCAGGAGGCCAGCGCCTGCCATGACGCGACCTTAAATCCTGTTCAGTTTTGACAATGAAAATCAAAAAGAGCGCAAATGATACGCTTCGTTACCTTTTCCCGGGGCTTGTCTCTTCTGCGCTCAGGGATCATATCGGACAGGAACCGGATGCTCCCGTCGCGCGTTTGAATGCAGACACAGGTCTATCCGGACAGAGGAGAACAAGATGGCTGATACAACTGAGACGAAGGCCGAGGGCCTCCTGGACGAAGCCAAGGGCAAGGTCAAGGACGGTTTCGGCGGTCTGACGGGCGATGCGAAGCTCCAGGCCGAAGGCAAGTTCGACCAGCTTTCCGGCATGGCGCAGCAGGACTTCGCGGACCTGTACGACGAGGGTGAAACCAAGCTCGAAGCCGCGACGGCATTCGTTCAGGATCGCCCGCTGATCTCGCTGGTGATCGCGACGGTCGTGGGAATGATCGTGGGCGGACTGATGTTCGGTCGCAAAAGCTCCTGAGGGAGCAAGAGGCGCTTCGACCACAGCGGCGTCTTTGTGCTAGAAGCCTCCCGGAGTAATCCGGGAGGCTTTTTGCATGGAATGGTTTTACGAGAATAACGGGCAGCAGGCCGGTCCCGTCTCCCGTGAAGAAATTCTGCGTCTGATCATGCAGCAGCGCATCAGACCTGAGACGCTTGTCTGGACGTCGGAATTCGGAGACGTCTGGAAGCCGGCCAGCGCGGCGGGGCTGGTGTCTCCGCTGACGGGGCTGCTGCGCATGTCGGCCGGGATCTCGGAGCACTGGGCCTGGGTGCTGCTGGTCGGGCCATGGCTGATCCAGCGTCTGGCGCTTCTTGTTCTGGACTGGCGGCAGATCCCTGACAGCGAACGGATGGGGACTTTCTCCATCGTCGGAATGATGTCGCTGGCCCTGTTCTTTACGGCTTTCATGCTGGACCGGAACTCCATCCGCGAAAGTGGACAGACGCCGCCGGGCTTCTGGTGGTGGCTGTTCCTGCCCGGATATTTCTGGCGGCGCCGGCAGATTGTTGGGCGCGGATTGTCGCTCCTTATCGTCAGTCTCGTGCTGCTGGCGGCCAATGTGACGGAAAAAATCTATCAGCTGCCACAGATCGAAACCGAGCTTCAGACCCGGCAGGGAGAGCTGAATCAGCCCGCTCCCTCAACCCCGCCAGCCTCGGGTCAGGACAACGAGCAGGAAGAACTCTGACGGTGGTGGGAAAGAGTCTTTCCCACCACACTTGACAGATTAAACTTAGAGAACATGCATTTTTGGGCTTCCCTTTCGAGTCGCCATGATTCAAAACCGATTCGGTCACCTGATTTCGGGGTGTCTGTCGGGGAGAATGCTCAGAAATGCCGGATTACGCCCTGGAAGCTGCCCATGGGGGGCTGGTCGTCGGGATCGACGAAGTCGGGCGTGGTCCTCTGGCAGGGCCGGTAGTGGCTTCTGCCGTAGCATTCACGGCTCCCCCCTCAGAAACCCTGTCTTCCCTCCTCGATGATTCCAAGAAACTGACGGCCCGTCGCCGGATGCTGGCCTATGAGGCCCTGATGGCCGATGAGCAGGCGCTGATCGGTATCGGCGCGGCATCGGTTGCGGAAATCGAGCAGATCAATATTGCCCAGGCCTGCTATCTGGCCATGCGGCGGGCCCTGTCCCGTCTGGGACGCACTCCCGATCTGGCGCTTGTGGACGGCAAACATGCCCCGAAGCTGCCATGCCCCATCAAAATGGTGATCGGCGGGGACGGGATCAGCCTGTCCATCGCCGCAGCCTCCATCATTGCAAAAGTGACGCGGGACCGCCTGATGGCGCGTCTGGCTGTGCGTCATGATGCTTATGGATGGGAGCGCAATGCCGGTTACGGTACGGCCGCGCATATGCAGGGACTGAAGCTCCGGGGGGTGACACCCCATCACAGGCGCGGGTTCGCGCCGATACGAAACATGATTGAAGCAGAGGCACACGCAGCATGAGCGGTGAATTTCCCGTCGACCAGATCCTGCGTGGAGAATGCATCGAGACGATGAAGACGCTGCCCGATGGGAGCGTGGACTGCATTTTCGCCGACCCACCGTACAACCTTCAGCTGCGCGGTGAGTTGCGTCGTCCAGACGAAACCGTCGTGGATGGCGTGGATGATGACTGGGACAAGTTCGCGGATTACGCGACCTACGACAATTTTACGCGCGAATGGCTGAGTGAAGCGCGTCGTATCCTGCACAAGGACGGCACGATCTGGGTTATCGGGTCGTATCACAACGTCTTCCGGCTGGGCGCGATCATGCAGGATCTGGGGTTCTGGATCCTGAACGACATCGTCTGGCGCAAGTCCAACCCGATGCCGAATTTCCGCGGACGTCGTTTTACCAACGCGCATGAAACGCTGATCTGGGCCGCGCGCGGTCCGCAAAGCAAGTATCGCTTCAACTATCAGGCCATGAAGGCGCTGAATGACGATCTTCAGATGCGTTCGGACTGGTACCTGCCGCTGTGCACGGGCAATGAGCGTCTGAAGAACGAACATGGTCTGAAACTGCATCCGACGCAGAAGCCGGAAAGCCTGCTGCATCGTGTGCTGGTGGCCTCGACCAATGCCAATGACGTGGTGCTCGATCCGTTCTGCGGAAGTGGCACCACCCCTGCGATGGCGAAGCGCCTTGGTCGCCATTACATCGCTATTGAACGCCACCCGGACTACGTCAAAGCCGCCCGGGAACGCGTGGCGCGTGAAGAGCGCCTGACTTCCGAGCAGCTTGCGACGACGCCTGCCAAGCGCGAAATGCCGCGCATTCCGTTCGGCAGTTTCGTGGAAACCGGTGTCCTTCCGGCCGGGACGCTGCTTTACGACCGGCAGAAGCGGCTGAAAGCAACCGTCACGCCCGATGGCACGCTCGTGTCGGGCAATCAGCGTGGCTCGATCCACAAGCTGGGTGCGATGCTGACCAATGCACCGTCCTGCAATGGCTGGACGTTCTGGTATTTCGAGCGGGACGGCCAGTACGTCCAGATTGATGTGCTGCGTCAGGAAAGCCAGGCGCTCCGTAACGTCGGCTGACGCCCGGGGCAGTGCTCATAAAAAAAGCCGGAGATCAGTCTCCGGCTTTTTTCGTGTCTGGTGCAGAAATATCAGTGGCCTGCAAAACCAAGGAAGCCGACTGACGGGTCCGGTTTTCCGCCGCTCGTATCGAAATGCGGCGATGCTGCGACGAGAGAGCGTTTCGGGGTAACGGATTTGCCGCCGATCGTGAGATGGCCGCTGCCGTTCTTCATCTCGACGCCCTCGTCAGAGACGCTGTTCTCGATCTTGCCATCCGGGTTGTAGGTCCGCATCGACAGGAGCAGGAACATGATGTCCTTGCGGTTCAGGTCGATGGCCATGTCCAGCGGCGTCTGGTCCAGAACGTTGTGACCGCCCATATCGGCACCGCGGTTGAGGGCTTCTTTCGCAGCGTTGAGCGAGCCACGGTTGATGGCATCGAACAGGGCGGTGGTCGGGTTCACGTCCGAACGGGCATGACCGGCATCGTCATCGGATGCTTCTGCTCCGGGCAGGGCGGAAGGCGGCGCGGCGCGCTGGGCGGCCTTGCGGGCCTCGGCCTTCTTCTGGGCGGCTTCGGCTTCCTGTTCAGCCTCGGCGTCGTCGGCATCCTGAGCCTGGGCGTGATGCCAGGGTACGAGAATCGTCGGCGTCATTGCCAGAGCAGCAACGAGCAGCAGGCGGGGCAGGGTGGGGAGCAGTCGCATGATGCCAATATACTGTGATCGATCGTCCTGTGCGAGTCTGCAGATGCCTCTCAGGCGTGCCGGAATGTGACATTTTTTCAATGACCTTCCCGCCACCAGCCGATTGCGAGGAAAATCAGCGCCGCAAGCAGGGCCGCCCAGGCGGGAATGAGGTCTTTCGTGCGTGTCTCACCCGCGACGGCGGCGGTCGTGACGGGCAGGCCCATCCAGTCCGAACCGCTCATGGCCGAACCGGTGGAAACCTGTCGCAGATGCGGCGTGTGATCCGCGATCCAGGAGACCGACCCGCCGGAGGCTTTGGCGCTGGCGCCCATGACGGTCGCGGTGGCGCGCAGATCCTGCCGCTCGATCGGATCATGCGAGACCGGGCTGGCAAAGGCGACGAGACCATCCTGCCGGACGCTCCAGATTCCGGGCATCGTGGCGGGGGCCGTAGCATGCCAGACGCCATTCGTCCGGGTCAGCGTCAGGGGCTGGCGCTTTCCGTCCGGGGCGGTCACGAAAGCTTCCGGCGAAACGGGCTGGCCGGCGGCATGACGTTCGATTTCAAGCTGGCCGTTCTCGATCCGGGCCGTGAGGCGGTTTTCCTCAAGGTCCGGTTCCTTCATCAGCCAGTGTGACAGGCGGCGCAGAAGTTCGGCCTGCGGTCCGCCGCCACCTTCACCGCGTGACCAGAGCCAGAGTTGATCCGACAACAGCATGGCCACGCGCCCGCGATCCACGCGGTCCAGCAGGAGAAGCGGCGCACCATCGGGACCGTGCATCAGGTCTTCGCCGTGTGACTGGTCCGGATGAAGGGCGCGATACCAGGGCCCCCAGTCTTCCGTCAGGCCAGCGGTGACCGGATGGGTCTTGCCGAGATCGGTCAGGGAAGGACGGAAGGCGCGAGTAACGATTCCGTCCGTGCTGACATGCGCGGGGAGAACCTGCGCGAGGCTTGTGTCCTGAAGCGTGCCGTCCTGCGTGAATTCAGGTCCGGCCGTCACCAGCAGCCCGCCGCCATTGCGCACGTAATCGGCGATATTGGTCAGGTATTCGTCGGGCAGGATGTTGCTGTTGCGAAAGCCGTCCAGAATGATGAGGTCGAAGCTGCGGATCTTTTCCTGAAACAGTTCGCGGATCGGGAACGGGATCAGCGCCAGATCCGACAGCGGTGTGCCGTCATCGGTATTGGGGGAGCGCAGGATGGTGAAGTGCACGAGATCGACGGACGGATCGGCCTTCAGCAGCCGGCGCCAGACCCGCTCTCCCTGATTGGGCACACCTGAGACCAGCAGCACGCGCAGCCGGTCCCGAACGCCACGGATACGGACGACTTCACTGTTGTTCTCGGTGGACGCTTCCCCGGCCAGAGGGGACACGGACAGCCCAACCAGCGTCTCGCCGGGATGCTGGACGGGCAGCGTGATGTCCTGCGGCGTACCGGTCTGGATGGGGCGTGTCTGCGACGGGGCGTCGCCGGAGCGGATCGTGAGAATGGCGTCCGAAGCGCTGGGCGCTCCCAGATCGTCCACCTGAACGCGGATCGTGGCGTTCTGGCCGACGATCGCATAGGGCGGCGTGCTCAGGATACGCAGGCGCCGGTCCTGTTCCTCGCCATGCGCCGTCAGCAGAAGATGCAGAGGAAGCGTTTGTCCATTCGCGCCATGAAAGCGGGGTGGCAGATGGGGTGGCACGTCATGATCCATGCCATCGGTCACGACAATGGCGCCCGCGAAACGGCCCTGCGGCAGATCCGCATGGTCGAGAGCCTCGAACAGGCGCGTTCCGTGACCGGTCCCGCCCGGCACATCGACGCGATGCAGCGTCAGGCCCGGAAGATGGGCCGCGTCCTGCATGATCTGTTCGGCGGCATGATCTGCGATGGCAGTCCGGTGACCAACCTGCATGGAGGCCGAGCGGTCCACAACCAGAAGCGCATCCTGCGGCACGGGTCGCAGCACCGGATGGAGCGAGCGCGGTCCGGACAGCCAGCCCAGAAGTGCCAGCACAGCGAGAGCCCGCCAAAGCATGCCGCGTGCGCCACGGATGGCACCGTAGACTGCGCCCGCAACGGTCAGGACTGCCAGCGTTGCCAGAAGCCAGACCGGCAGCATGGGAGAAAGGTCGAACATCATGGTGCGTCCTCCTCGTCAACGCTGTCGGGGCTGGTTGCGGCGGCTCCATTGTCGGGTGTGCCGAGGCGGCGGAGCATTTCAGGATACTGGGCCTGATCGTTCTTGTAGTTTCCGGTCAGGGCGTACAGCACCATATTCATGCCGAAACGATAGGCCTGCGTCCGCTGGTCCTCGCCACCGGGAATGACGGCAAAGGGATGGTTGCCCGAACCATCCACGGCCCAGGCATGCGCCCAGTCGCCATTGCCGATGATGACCGGGCTGACGTCATCATTCGCTTCATCGCCGTTACGCGCGACATAGACCGGCTGCCCGGCAACGCGGCCGGGAAAGCCGCTGTGCAGCAGATAGAAGGTATGGGCCAGAACATGCTTTTCCGTCAGCTTGGCGAGGGGCGGCACGACAAGACCGTCGGTGACGCGCTGAAGCGCAGCCCGGGCGGCAGAACTGGTTCCGGAATCCGTATCGGTCCCCGCGCCCTGTTCGTCAATCAGCAGGATGCCGCCATGATCCATGAAGGCATTGAGGGCTTTCGTGCGCTCGGGGTCGGGCTGGGCATCGGGTGTGACCGGCCAGTACAGGAGCGGATAGAACGCCAGATCGTCCTTGCCAGGAACGACGCCATCCGGATGGCCGAGCGTTGCGGAACTGCGTGCAGTCGTGAAGTCGGAGAGGCCCTGAAGCCCTTCGCGGGAGACAGTGTCGATATCGTCATGGCCGGTGATGACATAAGCCAGCCGTGTATCAAGCGCAGCCTGTGGCACTGTTGTCGGCAGGGGCGGCATCTGCGTCGGGGTCTGGGCATGGGCCACGGGCAGGATCAGCAGACAGGCCACGCCCAGAGCGCCCAGCAGCCCGCGACGCCGCAGGGACAGGAGCAGGTCCAGCAGCAGAAGCAGCAGGCCCGCTGTCATCAGCGCCGGGCCAAGAGGACGGTCCGCATGGGCACCATCCGGTGAAATGCGGGACCCAAGCAGGGCTTCTTCCTTCATTGCGGGCGCAGAGTCGGAAAGGTTCAGGGCATGCGTTCCATGGGCCGGACCGTAAAGTCCGGCGGGATGAGTAACGGAGACAGGCGTATGCGCCAGATCCGCGACGCGGATGGAGCGTGCGGCCTGTGGCGGCATGATGAGCCCACCGTCACTTCCGATAATACGCCAGGGCGCAAGCTCCGAAGGTCCCCCGCCCGCAACGCCGGCCGAACGCTCGATCAGGCGCTCCAGCATGTCGGGGAACAGCCCCGACAGCGGCACATTGGACCAGTCCGGCGAGGCCGTGACATGGAACAGGACGATCTCGCCATTGCCTTCCGCCCGCGCGGTCACGAGAGGCGTTCCGTCGCTCAGGGCCGCCCAGACGTGATCCGTCAGGCCTGTTTCAGGCTTGGCCAGAACCTGCCGGGAGACGGTGACATCGGGTGGGATCGTGAGGTCAGAGAACGGCGAGGTCTCGGGGAAGGGCGCCAGTGTCTGCGGCTTGCCCCAGGACATGGGACCGCCAAGCTGCCGCATGCCGCTCATGAGGTGGACGGGTAAAAGCGCGTCTGACGTGGCGTCGGAAGCAGCGCCCTGATCGGCAGCGAGGCCGGGACCGGCAAAGCGGACGAGCATGCCGCCATGACGGACCCAGTTCAGGACACGGCTGCGCGTCTGGTCGCCGGAAAGCGCGCCATCGGTCGCAATCAGGACAGACAGGGGCGCACCCAGCAGCGCCGTCGCATCCCCGCTATGCAGATCTGAAATCGGCTGCAAGGCGCGGTTCAGGAAGAACGCCGAACCGACAAGCGGTGTGGCATCGCCGGGCGTCTGGAGGATACCGACGGGGCGGCGATGATCCGCCTGTCCCATCAGATGCACTGCAGCCGGGCCGGTCGCGCCTTCCAGCGTCAGATGATCAAGCTGGTTCCGCAGGAGAGGCGGGAGCGAAATGGTCTGATCCTGCCCGGTTCTGACAGGATAGGCGGCAAGCGTTCCACCATTGGCATTGGCAGCATGGAGCGTCACGGTCCGCGTGTGGCAGGACAGTGTGTCCACTCTGGCATGAAGGGCACCGTCCTGACCGGTGGACGCAGCAAGACGCAAGATATCGCAGCCATTCCAGCGCATGTCCTGCACCGAATGGGCCTTTGCAAGTGCGTCATGCAGGGCGTTGTCTCCGTCCGCCGCCAGCCCGTCCGAAAGGACCATCACGCGCTGGCCGGACAGGTCCCGGTGCTGGAGCAGGGACGCCAGAGCCTGACGGTCCGTTGGCCAGGGCTGAGGCCGCAGGCGGGAAAGATGTTCGGACAGGGCATGCGCGTCATGCGTCGTGAATGCTTCGGGCATCGCGCCATCAGGCGCGCGGGCGGCGTGCAGGAGCGTTACGTCCTGACCGTTGCGGATCGCAGTTTCACCAAGCGCCAGAGCCGCGGAAATACGTTCGTTCCAGTGCGGAATGGCGGCCCAGCCATCATCGAGAATGAGTGTGAGCGGGCCGTTTCCGGTTTCAGCCTGATGCGGGGTCAGGACAGGACGGGCTAGTCCGAAAATGATGAGGGCCACGGCGGCCATGCGCAGAAGCAGGAGCCAGAGCGGCGAACGGGCCGCATCTTCGCGCCGTGCCGTCAGCCGGTGCAGGATGAGCAGGGACGGAAAGCGCTGATCCTGCGGTGCGGGCGGCGTGGCGCGGACCAGCCACCACAAAGCAGGCAGCGTGAGGAGGCCGAGCAGCAGGAGTGGGGCGAGAAGAATCATCGGCCACCTCCCAATGCCATGTGAAGCGCCAGCAGGGCCGGAAGCGGATTCTGCGATGTGTCATGCAGGATGCAGTCGGCATGAAGCGAGGCCGCACTCTGCTTCAGCGCTGCCAGATGCGCATTCATGGCCTGTTCATAGGCCGGGCCAAGGCTTTCCATCGCCGGAAGCGTCAGAACGCCGCCTTCCAGCCCTTCAAACCGGATTCGTCCGGAGCGTTTCAGTTCCCGCTCCGCAGGATCGAGAACGCAGAGAAGATGGGTACGCACGGGGCGGCTGGCGCAGGTCTTGAGAAATGTGTCGATCCGGTCTTCGTCCCACAGGAAATCGCTGATCACGACCAGATCGGACCGGGCGGGAATGAGTGCCATGCGCGGGAACTCTGGCTCGTCCGCATCCGGATGCAGAAGGGAGGCGGCCAGCCGCGGCAGGACCTGCCGACCAGCCAGAGCGCGTCCCGCCTCAATCCCGGTCAGAAGGCCAGCGCGTTCGCCACCGCGCAGGGACGCGGAAGCCAGAGCCAGCGTGCAGAGCTGCGCCCGCTCCGCCTTGGTCGGCAGGGCCTCGGACGAGCGCCACTGCATGGACGGCGACGGGTCGCACCACAGCATCAGCGACTGGGCATTTTCCCGCTCGCGCTCACGGACCCAGAACGTGTCCTCGACCGGAGAGCGGGCTGACTGCCGCCAGTCGATGGACGTTGCGGGCTCGCCAGCGTGATAGGGGCGGAACTGCCAGAAATCCTCACCCGCGCCCGAACGCCTGCGGCCATGAACACCGCTTTGCAGGCTCGCGGCAATCTTTTCGGCTTCAAGAACGAGCGCGGGCAGGGCGAGGCTTTCCGCCTGCACGGCCGGAGCGCTGGAAGCAGCGCCCCGGTTGCGGCGGAAGAAACTGCGCAGGGTATCGGACGGACTTTTCACGGCGATCAGAGGAGGGCCTGTGCCTGCTTGCGGATCAGGGCTTCGCGATCCGTCCCCGATGCGCGCGCGCCAAAGCCCAGCCCGATACGATGCGACAGCACCGGGCTTGCAAGGGCCACGACGTCATCGAGGCTCGGCGCCAGACGGCCGTCGAGCAGTGCGCGGGCGCGGGTTGCGATCATCAAGGCCTGTGCCGCACGGGGGCCGGGACCGTAGGAGACGGCATCACGCACGTCCTGCGGAGAGGACGGATCTTCCGGACGCAGGGAGCGCGTAAGTGTTAGGATTGCATCCACGACCTGATCGCCAACCGGCAGGCGGCGAACGAGGTTCTGGGCCGCGAGAAGACTTTCAGCATTCATCAGGGCAGAAGCCGTCGGCGTCGTGGCGCCCGTGGTCTGAAGCAGCATCTGACGTTCCGCGTCCCGACCCGGAAATCCGAGGCTGATCTGAAGCATGAAACGGTCGAGTTGGGCTTCGGGAAGCGGATAGGTGCCTTCCTGCTCGATCGGGTTCTGGGTCGCGAGAACGTGGAAAGGACGCGGAAGGGCGTAATCCTTGCCGCCCTGCGTCACGCGTCGTTCTGCCATCGCCTGAAGCAGGGCAGACTGGGTGCGCGGGCTGGCACGGTTGATTTCATCAGCCAGAACGAGCTGACCGAAAATCGGGCCGGGTAGGAAGCGGAAGGCGCGACGCCCGTCGGCATCCTGATCGAGGATTTCCGCACCCGTGATATCCGACGGCATCAGGTCGGGCGTGAACTGGATGCGCGTTGCGTCCAGACCCAGCACGCGCGACGCCGTATTGACCAGAAGCGTCTTGCCCAGACCCGGCGCGCCCATCAGAAGCGCGTGACCACCGGACAGGATCGTGACAAGCACCTGTTCAATGACGCTGTCCTGGCCCAGAACAATGCCGCCGATGGCCTGACGGACATGACGGAGAACCGGGGCCAGACGGTCGGCTTCAGCCACGTCCGCCTCGCCCTGCAGGGTGCCGGCGGAAACGCCGGAAGAATATTGCTGCTCGCTCATGACGCCAGTCTGACAGGTGTGGGGGTTTCATCAAGGCTCGATTGCACCCAAGTTGGTGTGAGAAGAGAGTTTTTATGCAGTTGGAGGGAAAATTGAGCGATCATCAGTTCCGGCAGGCGGCCCGACCTGACGCCGCCCTGTCTCCAGATCCCCTGATGCCTCCGTCTTCCTTTCCCGGAACGCCTGGTACAGGCCCCCGGCTGCTGCCTTTTCTCATCCAGCGCGATGGCACCTGGCTTTACCGGGGCTCGGCGATCAAACGCAAAGCCATGCTGTGCATGTTCTCTTCGATGCTCACCCGCGATCCTGAGGGAACCTACTGGCTGAAAACGCCGATGGAACAGGGAATCATCCAGGTCGAGGATGTGCCGTTCGTGGCGGTCGAGCTGGACTTCCGCGGTACCTGCGGCCGGCAGCAGAATCTCTGTTTCCGCACCAACATGGATGAGTTGATCTGTGTCGGCCCCGAACATCCGCTCTCCTGTGACTGGGACCGCCCGTCGGACGAGTGCGCCAGCGTACCCTATGTCCATATCCGTGACGGCGAGGGGGCTTTCCCCATCCTCGCGCGGGTGACACGTGCGGTTCATTACGAACTCGCGGCCCTTGCGGTTCCCGGACATGTGAAGGGTGAGCCCTGTCTCGGTGTCTGGAGCCAGGACTGTTTCTTCCCGCTTTCGCGTCCTGCATGACGCAGACCTCCGCCCTGCTGGAGCGGCTGCCAGATCGTACGGGACTGGATCGCATCTGGTCGGTTCTGCCTGAGGCTCGCCTCGTCGGCGGATCGGTGCGAGATCTGCTCGCCAGTGTTGCCGTCCATGATCTGGATCTCGCGACTCCGGAACCGCCAGACGATGTGCAGCGCCGGCTGGAACAGGCCGGCATTCGCGTGATTCCCACCGGGCTTGCTCATGGGACCGTCACGGCTTTGCTGGATAATGTGCCCTACGAAATCACGACGCTGCGTCGCGACGAGGAAACGGACGGGCGCCACGCGATCGTGGCCTGGACGCAGGACTGGGCGGAAGACGCGGCCCGGCGGGATTTTACGATCAATGCCATGTCGCTGGACCGTTACGACCGGCTCCATGATTATTTCGGTGGCCGGGAGGATCTTCAGAACCACCGCGTGCGGTTCGTCGGAGACGCCTCGCGCCGGATCGCGGAAGATGCGCTGAGAGCCCTTCGTTTCTTCCGGTTCGATGCGCGATACGGGCATGGCGTTCCTGACCGGGAGGCATGTCAGGCCGTTTCGGAGCAGCTTGGACTGATTGGCACGCTCTCGGCTGAACGGGTGGCCTCGGAACTGCTGAGAATTCTGTCTGGTCCGCGCCTAAACGAAACGATAGGGGCAATGGCATCGGTCGGCCTGCTTCAGGTACTTCTGCCAGAGCCGGACCAGCATTTCCTGAACCGTCTGCTGGCCTGTGAGGCGCCGGTATCTTCCTTGCTCAGGTTGTTTGCGCTGTGTCACCGGAACAGTCCGGAGCTGGCTAGGCGCCTGAAACTGTCCAACGCGGATAGCGCGAAAATCGAGGCCTGGGCGTCAGCTCAACCGGCCTTGCACCCGGAACTGTCCGATGACGACCTTCGTCGTCTGCGGGTACTGCAGGATCTGGAACGGCTTGTAGAGCGGAGCTGGTTGCTGCAGGCCCGTCTTGTGGGCGCGCCTGACAGCGCATGGGAGCAGTTCCGTTCACGGTTGCAGGCCATGCCGCAGCCCGAATTCCCGCTATCGGGCAAGGATGCCATCACGCAGGGGGTTCGCCCGGGGCCGGGTATGGGGCAATGGCTGAAAACGGGCCGGGACTGGTGGATGGCGCAGGGATGCCTGCCGGACCGGAGCGCGTGTCTGGCCTATCTTGCCACGCAGAAATGAAGCGGCGGTTTCGCCCTTTTCGCAAGGCCTGCTAAACCCCCCGATATGACGAAAACGACAGCTCTTGATACGGACAGCCGCGTCCTGATGAAACGCATCTGGCGTGAGGAAATGCGCCAGCATGTGGGACGGATCATCTCCGTCATTGTTCTGACGGTCCTGATGGCAGGGCTGACCGCGCTTTACCCCGCGGTCATCAAGCGCGCCGTGGACATGTTCGCGGCGCATGATTCTAGGATCCTCTATCAGGTGCCGGCTCTGGTCGTGATCGTGACTGGACTGAAAGCCGCGTCCCAGTACGGGCAGACGATCGCCGTGCAGGGACTGGTTCTGGCCGTAATCCGCGGGTTGCAGTCGCGCATGTTCGCCCATGCACTTCAGGCGGACGTCTCGACCATCGAAAAGGATGCCCCCGCCAAATGGGCTGCCCGTTTCACCACGGATGCCATTTCGATCCGCGAGGCCATGATCCGTGTGGTCAACGCGCTCGGTGATGCGGTGACGGTGGTGGGGCTCGTCATTTCCATGATCGTCACGGACTGGGAACTGAGCCTGATTGCGCTCGTGCTCTACCCGGTCGCGGCCGTGCCTATCCAGAAGCTGGGCAAAAAAGTGCGCCGGGCCTCGGGCGGCATGCAGGAGCAGATCGGCGAGACCTCGGCCCTGCTCAACGAAAGTTTTGCCCTGGCCCGGCAGGTCCGCATCTACCGGATGGAAGAGCGGGAAAGTACGCGCGTCGATCACTCGCTTGATCTGCTGCACTCGGCCTTCCTGCGGATTGCAAAAGGGCGTGCGCGTGTTGATCCGGTTCTGGAGGTTCTGGGCGGTGCCGCTGTGGCTGCCGTGCTGGGCTTCGCGGGCTGGCGTGCGGCCCAGGGCGGTGCGACACTGGGGGACTTCACCGCCTTTATTGCCGCTCTCCTGACTGCCGCCCGGCCGATCCGGGCGCTGGGTTCGCTCAATACGGCTCTTCAGGAAGGGCTGGCCGGTCTGTCGCGGGTTTTTGCCGTGATCGATGAACCTCCGGCTGTTGTGGAGCGCCCGAACGCGAAACCCCTGCCGTCCGGAAAAGGCCATCTGGCGTTCCAGCAGGCCAGTTATCGTTACGAGGATGGGAGGGTCGGTCTGCAGAACCTGACCTTCGAGGTTCAGCCTGGGAAAACCGTTGCGCTCGTAGGGCCGAGCGGCGCCGGAAAATCTACGGCGCTTTCCCTGATCCCGCGTCTGCACGATGTCAGCGCGGGCAGCATCCGTCTTGAAGGCGTGGATCTGCGGGATCTGACCCTGTCCTCCCTTCGGGACGCCATCGCGTATGTCAGTCAGGATACGACCCTGTTTGACATGTCCGTGCTTGAAAATATCTGGATCGGGCGGCCTTCCGCCTCACGCAGCGAGGTCGAAAAGGCCTGCGCCATGGCGGCGGTCGATTTCCTCGATAACCTGCCGGCGGGTCTGGAAACACGCGTCGGGCCGGGTGGACGCCGACTGTCCGGTGGCCAGCGTCAGCGCGTGGCTCTGGCCCGCGCCCTGCTTCGTAACCCGCGCATTCTGCTGCTGGATGAAGCGACGAGTGCGCTTGATTCCGAAAGCGAGGCGCGGGTGCAGAATGCTCTGGCAAACCTGCGTTCAGGCCGCACGACAGTGATTGTCGCGCACCGGCTTTCCACCGTGCAGGCTGCCGATCTGATCGTTGTGATGGATCAGGGTGCCGTTGCCGAAGCGGGCACCCATGCCGAACTTCTCCGCAAGGACGGCCTTTATGCGCGGCTGGTGCGGACCCAGTCCCTGGCAGCAGCCTGAAAAAGCGCTGCCAGCTCAGGAATCAGATCGGTATAGAGGGCTTTCTTGAAGCCCAGATTGCGTTTCAGAACCGCCTGCGGCTCGACCCACTCCCAGGCGTCGAATTCAGGCGGGTCCTGAAGGTCCAGACGGATATCGGAATCCTGTCCTTCGTAACCCATCACGAACCATTTCTGGGTCTGCCCCCGGAAACGTCCTCCCAGGGCCTTTCCGATCAGATCGGACGGCAGATCATAGGAAAGCCAGCCACTCCGTTCGGCCAGAATGCGCGCGTTCTGGGTTCCGATTTCTTCTCCCATTTCCCGCAGGGCAGCGACCTGTGGTGTCTCACCTTCATCAATACCGCCCTGTGGGCACTGCCAGACGTCTCCCGGAAGGTCTGTGCGCCGGGCGATGAACAGCTTGCCGTCACGGTTGAAGAGCGCAATTCCCACATTCGGGCGGTAGGGAAGGGTCATGGGGTCGGTCATAGCGGCGCTACCGGATTGGAAGGTGAAAGATTGGCGGCCTGATCGTTGCTGATGCCGCTATCCGCGAAAGCCGATGGCGGTACAACGACGAAGTTCTGCGCGGCCGGAGCTTTAAGCCAGTTTGCGAGACGGTCGATCATGACAGGTGTGATCGGCCCGACCATCAGCAGGATCTTTGCCGGCTTTCCGTCCTGAGGCAGCAGTGCGGCCAGACGGCTGTCCAGAGTGGCGGCGTCCGTATCCCCGTCGATCCAGGCAGTTGCCGTCATCCCGCGCGTGCGACGGCCATCCTGCGCGGATCCCGCCAGATAGAGCAGGCCCTTGCTGCTGATGGCACTGGCAATCGGGGAGAAATCGGGCGAAGTCGCATAGCCTCCGCCCGGCTGATCGTCTCCGTTTTCAGACGCATCCGTCAGTCCTTCCGCGCCTGCGGCACGGGAGAGGCACCATTCCAGTTCGCGCTGATCATCAGCAGCGGAGTTTCCATATCCCAACGCATGTGGGCCTTCATCGACCCGCTCGGGATGGGCGCTCTGCATGGGAAGGGTGACATAGACTTCCCTGTGGCTGGCATGAGCCCGCGCAATGATGTCCCTGATATTGCTGACATAAGGCGAAATCCCAACTGCCACAGGCGCGGGAATACGCGAAAGAAGGTCGTAGGTCAGGGCATCGGAATAGCCAAACCCCTGCAGCACGATTGCGATGGCGGTTTTGTCGGTCGGGAGGGGGGCCGATGCTTGTGGAGAAGGGGAAGCGATAGACGACCCTACCGGGGGCAGGGCCTGTTGTGTCACAGCGGTCGAAGATCCCGCTGGTGAAGGCGGGACAGCCTTGGCCGGAATGGTGGGCGCCGCCGTCGGCAACGCCATGTCAGCCGGCTTTGCCACAACCAGCGCGGCGGATGCCTGCGCTCCAGCGGCTGCCACGGTTGTTTCTTTTGGGGCCGGAGTGGAAACAATCGAAGAATTGGCCGGGGAGGTGGGCTGCGCAGGCAGAAGCGGTTTGGACTGCGGAGTGACCTTGGCGAGGACAGCGGGTTTCTGCTGGTGCCACAGAAACGCCGCCGCCCCGGCTCCACCGGCCAGAAGAACGGCCCAGAACGCGATCAGAAGGCGTCCAATAACGGGAAGTCGTTGCCAGAGCCCTGGTCGGCTGGAGGCGGGACGGTTCTGCACGATCCGGGATGTCCTTGTCAGTGGTGGGCTTCAGGCGGTTTGGGGGCGGTCGGCGTGGCAGCCTTGACCTCTGTTGCCGGTGCGGTGGCTGGTGCAGGATTTGAGAGGCCCGCCATGGCATTGATCACTTTGATCGCCTGCTGAAGCTGGAAATCGGTTGCAGGCTTCGTGGCATCGAATGCGGGCCAGCTGGCATCCGGCATCTTTGGAATGGATTTCGCGATCGGCGGAATATCGGTGCGCGGGGTTTCGTTGGTCCGGTTACCGCCGATATTCGTCAGGATGTGGGACAGGTCGGCCTCACGATAACCATAGGCATCGTCGTCCTTGGTCTCGGCCACAGGGATATCCGGCGTGATACCAAGTCCCTGAATGGAGCGGCCGGACGGCGTGTAATAGCGCGCTGTCGTCAGACGTACGGCACCCTGGTCGCCGATGGGGATGAGAGTTTGGACCGAGCCTTTGCCGAAGGTCTTTTCGCCAAGAATGATGGCGCGGTGATGATCCTTCAGGGCCCCAGCCACGATTTCACTGGCCGAGGCCGAACCGCCATTCGTCAGGACGACGATCGGCAGGCCATTGGTGATGTCCGTGCCCTTGGCATCCCAGCGCTGGTTGTTCTCGGCATGACGGCCACGGATCGAGACGATTTCACCGTCCTTGATGAAGTCGTCCGAAACGGCAATGGCCTGATCGAGCTTGCCGCCCGGATTGGAGCGCAGGTCAAGGATGATACCGGTCAGCTTGCCGCCCGGCGCTTTGGTGGCCTGTGCCTTGAGCTTGTCAAAGGCGGCATGCATGGCGCTTTCGAGATCATCATCGAACTCGGTCAGGCGGATATAGCCCGTGCTGCCATACAGCGCGGACTTCACGATCTGGACGTGCACGATCTCACGCGTCATGTCGAAGGTGAGGGTCTTGCCGGTTTTGGGGCGGACGATCGTCAGGCTGATTTTCGTCCCCGGATCACCACGCATCTTGCGGACGGCCTGATCGAGCGTCAGGTCATCGATGCTCTTGTGGTCCACCATCGTGATGAAGTCGCCGGGCTGGATGCCAGCGCGCGCGGCGGGGGTGCCGTCGATCGGGGAGACCACGCGGACATGCCCGGACTCACCCTGAACCTGAAGGCCCAGACCGCCGAACTTGCCCGAAATTTCGGTCTGCATGTCGTGGAACTGGGCCGCCGTCATGTAGGACGAATGGGGATCGAGATTGCCCACCATTCCATCAAGCGCGTTATTGATCAGGTCCTTGTCGGAGACGGGGTGGACATATTCCGCCTTCACCACGTCCATGACCGTTCCCAGCAGCGTCAGCAGACGGACGGTTTCCGCGCTGTTGTCATGGGAGATTTCACGGGCGAGGGCTGCGCCCGGAAAGTCGCCGGAGCCAGCAAGACGCAGGGCTCCCGGTCCGACGGCCAGTCCGGCCAGAAAGGCGGTGCCCAGCAACAGGCCACTGCGAAACTTCATGTGATCTCCATCCTCGGGAACGAAGGAACGTACTGACCGTCGTCGCCTCGGAGGCAGACTAGGCCGGTTCGGGTTGCCAAATTATTAAGAAACGATCCTACAAGGTCAGACGCGCTCGGCAAACCGGATCAGAGGAAAGGAGCGGGACTGACAACCTGCGTACCATGCCGGAGCTGGACAAAAAGCATTCCGTCGGAAGCAGGCATCTGGCCCAGTGTGGCAGCTTTCCTGATGCTTTGGCCACCCGAAACATTCAGCTGTCCCAGTCCGGAAAGCACGAAGCGGTAATTCCGTCCGCAGTCGAGGATCAGCATCTGTCCGAAGGAGCGGAAGGGGCCGGCAAATTCGACTCGACCCGTGCAGGGGGCCTGTACGGGCGCAGAAGAGAAGGCGGCGTAGGTGATGCCGGTTGCGGGACCGGCTTCGGTCGTCTGGCCCCAGCGGACGGCAACACGGCCTGAGACGGGGGCGTGACCACTGCCGCTGGAAACGCCCTGTCCGGCCGAAGAGAGCGCCTGGGCCTGCGACCGTGCATGGCGGGCGCGTTCGAGCTGGTGCTGACGTGTCAGGGCGGCGGCTTCCTTTTCCAGCTCGGCGCGGGCCTGGGCTTCCTGCCGGACAAGCGCGTCGATTTCGGCAGACAGATCGGCTGCGGCCTGCATGGCGTCGGCCACGGCCTTGCGGGCCTTCTGGGCGCCCTGATCCGCGACGGCTTCCTGCCGTGCTGCAATCCGGGTCCGGGCGGCGGCGGCATTGCGCTCCCGGGTCTGTTGCGTGAGCAGGTCCGCGAGTTCCTTTTGCCGGTTGTCCAGATCGATGCCGATTGCATGGAGTTCGTCTTCGCGGGACTGAAGCGCCTGGGCACGTTGCTGCGTCAGGCGGGAGAAGCCACCGAGGACGGAGAGCGCGGTGACGCTTTCCGACGCTGTTTCCGGAGAGGCCAGCAGTGCGGCATCCGGTGCGATGGACAGGCGTGCTGCGACGGGAAGCAGCGGTTGCAGGGCGGCATTCTGCTGGCGGATATCCGCTTCGACAGCCGTCCGCTTGTCCATCAGTTCCGCAATACTGGCCTTGAGTGCAAGAATGCGGCTCTGGGTCGTGTCTACGGCAGACTGTGCCGTGTGGGTCTGGGCCGTGAAGGCGAGAGTGCGTGCACTGTCCTGTTTCGCCTTTGCTTCAGCCTGTGCCGAGGCAATCTGTTTTGCCTTCAGGGCTGCTGCTTCATCCGCCTGCCGTTTTTCCAGAGCGCGTCGCGCGGCCTGGGCGCGGGCGAGGGCTCGCTGGCCCTCGCTGGGGGCGGCTGCCGCCGGTTTTCCCGTATGCTGGAGGTGATGATGAGACGCATGCCGTGCTGTCGCCCAGGCAGGCGACAGGAGCAGGGCGAGCGGCAGGAGATATCGCGGATCAGGCGCTTTCAAGCAGGGAGACACCCGTCATCGCGTCAGGCTGTTTCACGCCCATCAGTGCCAGCATGGTCGGTGCCAGATCGGCCAGACGGCCGTCATGGATGGTCTGGCCGTTCGCATGCGCCAGGATGACGGGCACCACGTTGAGCGTGTGGGACGTGTGTGCGCCGCCTGTCACGGGGTCCCGCATGGTTTCGCAGTTGCCGTGATCGGCGGTGACGAGCAGAACGCCGCCTGCTTTGACGATGGCGTCATTGATGCGGCCCAGCCCCTGATCGACTGTCTCGCAGGCCTTGATGGCGGCGGACAGGGAGCCGGTATGACCGACCATGTCCGGATTGGCGAAGTTCAGGACGATCATGTCGAATTTGCCGCTTTCGATGGCGGCAACGGCCTTGTCCGTCAGTTCGGGGGCGGACATTTCGGGCTGAAGATCGTAGGTCGCGACTTTGGGGGAGGGGACCAGAATGCGCTCTTCACCATCGAACTGGACTTCGCGGCCACCGTTCAGGAAGTAGGTGACGTGCGGATATTTCTCCGTTTCGGCCATACGGAGCTGGGTTCTGCCGGCCTTGGCGACCACGTCTCCCAGCAGATCATCGAGCGGCACCTTGGGAAACAGGATGCTCATGTAAGGTGCCAGATGATCGGAATAGCGCGACATGCCGCAGACGGCTGCGAATTTCACCTTCCGGCCGCTGTCATACTCCGCGAAATCCGGCAGGACGAGGACGTCCAGCAGCTGGCGGATACGGTCTGCGCGGAAATTACAGGCCAGAATACCGTCTCCGTCCTTCATGCCGGCATAATCGCCCAGAACGGTGGGAAGAACGAACTCGTCTCCCTTGTCGCTGGCGTAGCTGTCCTGAAGGGCCGAGAGCGCATCCTTCGCGTGGGGACCTTTCGCGTCCCGGATGGCCTCGACGGCGAGGGCGACGCGCTCCCAGCGGCGATCGCGGTCCATGGCGTAATAGCGGCCGCTCAGCGTTGCGATCTGCACGCTGTCAGGCAGGTCCTTTAGGAATTTCCCGATGAAGTCCTCACCCGAGCGCGGCGCCGTATCGCGGCCATCGCTGAAGATGTGGACGGCCACGGGCACACCCGCCGCGCTGACGATTTTTGCCAGTGCGACCACATGATCCTGATGGGCATGCACACCGCCGGGCGAGATCAGGCCCATGAGGTGGCAGGTGCCACCTGACGCCTTCAGGGCTGCGATGAACTCCAGCAGAGCGGGGTTCTGCGCCAGGGAGCCGTCCCGGGCGCTGCGGGAGATGCGGGGGAGTTCCTGCATCACGACACGGCCGGCGCCGATATTCAGATGTCCGACTTCGGAATTGCCCATCTGCCCGTCCGGCAGGCCGACATCCTCGCCCGAGGTTTTCAGGAAGGCGTGAGGGCTTGTGGCCCAGAGGGTGTCGAAAGTCGGAGTGTTTGCGAGACGGACCGCATTGTCGGACTCATCCTCGCGCCAGCCGAAGCCGTCGAGAATGACGAGCATGACGGGGCGGGGTGTCGAGGATGCGGACATGGGATGTCTCCTGCAGGAAAGGAGGAATGGGACTGTTGCCCATCATGCCATCATTCCCCACAAATGCGAACGCCCGCCATGAGGGCGGGCGTTGCATTGTGATCGGGAGGGCAGGCTTCAGAGCTTGTCGATGCCGCTCTTGACCGCATCCTTGGCGTCGCCCGTGGTCTTCTGGACCTTGCCCTTGAGGTTCTGGGCCACGCCTTCGCCTTCAAGTTCCTTGTCGTTCGTCATGTGACCGACTTCTTCCTTGACCTTGCCGGTCACCTGATTGGCAACGCCCTTGATCTTGTCTTCGATGGAACTCATGACCGGATCCTTCCGTCTTGATGTTGTACAATCCTTAACGGGCGTCTTCGTGTCGGGTTGCGTCATGACAGCTTAAGATGCGTGACAAAATACGGCCGCGCTTTCATACATCGTCAGAAGACGCCTTTCAGATTTTCCGGAGAACCTGCATGACCCAGAGTTGCGGCCCGAACGGGCAGACCGGCAGTGGCTGCGGTGTTGGCCTGACGCCGGAACAGCGGCGTATCCTTCACGAACACGGAACGGAACGTCCCGGCTCCAGTCCTCTCAATGACGAGAAGCGCACGGGGATTTATGCCTGTGCGGCCTGCGGGCGCCCGCTTTTTGCTTCGGAAACGAAATATGATAGCGGCAGTGGCTGGCCCTCGTTCTTCCAGGCTCTGCCGGATGGCGTCGAAACCACGCAGGACAGCCGCTATGGCATGGTCCGCACCGAAGTCCACTGCGCGAACTGCAAGGGCCATCTGGGGCATGTCTTTCCCGATGGTCCGCCGCCTACGGGACTTCGTTACTGCATGAACGGTCTGGCGCTCGATTTCCGCCCGACCGAAGGAGAAAAAGCATGAGTCAGGCGCTGCCGCCTATCGTTCTCGACCACCCGCTGGTGCGCCACAAGCTGACCCGTCTGCGTGACCGCAATACTTCCACGGCCGGTTTCCGCCGCCTGACGCGCGAGCTCAGCCTGCTGCTGGCCTATGAAGCCACGCGCAATCTGTCGCTGGCGCCGCGGCATATCGAGGCGCCGAGCGGCCCGATGGAAGGCGAGGAACTGGACGGCAAGAAGCTGTGTTTCGTCTCCATCCTGCGCGCTGGTAATGGTCTGCTGGATGGCATGCTGGATCTGGTGCCGTCCGCGCGTGTCGGCCATATCGGTCTGCGCCGCGATCACGAGACGCTGGAAGTCAGCGAATACTATTTCAATATGCCGAGCGACGTTCCGGGACGGACCTGCATCGTGCTCGACCCGATGCTGGCAACAGGGCACTCCGCTGCTGCTGCGCTGACGCGTGTAAAAGCGGCCGGTGCAACGAACCCGATCTTCGCCTGCCTGCTGGCGGTTCCCGAGGGCATTGCCCACATGGCGGAACTGCATCCGGATGTTCAGATCGTGACCTGCTCGATCGACAGTCATCTGGACGAGCACGGCTATATCGTCCCGGGTCTCGGTGATGCGGGTGACCGTCTGTTCGGCACGCGCTGAGGCTTTGGCACACGCTCTTGTGTGCTGAAACTTCCGCGGTTTTGTGGCGGGTATGGAGGCTCATCCAGAAGGGAGCGTTCCATGCCTGCCTATGCTGTATTCATTCGTGAAAAGCTGACTGACCCGGCCGAATTCCAGAAATATTCGGAAGTGGTGGGTGAAACCTTCAAGGGTTTTCCGGCCAAGATCCTTGCTGCTTACGGCAAGCAGGAAAAACTCGAAGGCACCGAGCCTGATGGGGTCGTGATCATCGAATTTCCGGACGCGGCCTCGGCCCGGGCCTGGTATGAAAGCCCGGCCTACCAGAAGGCCGCCGAGCATCGCTGGAAGGCCGGGCCCTATAACGTCGTTATCGTGGACGGTCTCTGAAAATCAGTCGCGCCGGACGATGTAATGCCGTGCCAGATCGGTCTCGATCTGGTGGGCATGTTCGGTGTCGCGGGCTTCCACCATCACCAGCAGTTCGGCCGTCTGAACGGACGGGGACGCGAACAGGCGGTGATGGGAAACTTCAATGATGTTTCCGCCGTAATTGCCGATGCGGGCCGAGATATCCGCCAGCATGCCTGGACGGTCGGGGATCTGGAAGATCAGACGCAGGATCCGTCCGTCCCGGAGCAGGGAGCGCAGGATCGTGTTGGCAAGGATACGGGCGTTGATGTTGCCGCCAGACAGGGGCAGGGCAACGCGGCGTCCCTTGAACAGCTCCGGATAGGCCAGAACAGCCGCGAGACCCGTGGCGCCCGCACCTTCACAGACCTGCTTGGCCTTTTCGGCCAGCGTCGTGATGGCGCTTTCGACCTGAAGCTCGCTGACAACGAGGATCTTCGAGATCTTGTTGCGAAAGGCGTTCAGGCAGTGATCGCCGAGCCTTGTGACGGCGATACCTTCTGCGATGGTCGAGCCGCCCTGCGTCGGGCCGTCTTCCTGCGGATAGTTGGATAGCGAAGCATAGGCCTCGACCTGCACGCCAATGACCTCGACATCCGGGCGAAGTGCGGCCATGACGGTCGCAAATCCACCGATCAGGCCACCGCCGCCCACGGGCACGACAACCGTATCGATATCCGGAGCATCTTCCAGAAGCTCCAGCGCCGCAGTGCCCTGACCGGCGATGACGGCCGGATCATTGAACGGATGAACGAGGACACGACCGTCCTGCTTCTGGAGCTCGGCAGCGGTCTCGCTGGCCTGCGCGAAATCGTCCCCCGCGAGCACGACATTCGCGCCCCAGGCCTGCGTTGCCGCGACCTTGGTGGCCGGCGTGAAGCGCGGCATAACGATGGTCGCATCAATGCCGAGAAGGCTGGCCTGACGGGCCACACCCTGTGCGTGATTGCCTGCCGAGACGGTAATGACGCCGCGCGCCCGCTCTTCCGGCGTCAGGAGGGCCATCTTGTTGGCCGCTCCGCGCTCCTTGAAGGAGCCGATCGCCTGAAGGTTTTCGAGCTTGAGCGTAATCTCCGCGCCTGTCAGCCGGGAAAGGGCCGGGCAGGCGATGGTCGGCGTGCGGACCACCGTGGACGCGATGCGCTCATGCGCGCTCTCGATGTCCGCGATGGTCACGACAGGGGTGGTGGACGTCAGGACGTCAGACATCAGCGATATGTGACCTTGAGGATTTCATAGGTCCGGTCTCCGCCAGGGGCGGGGACGGAAACGGAGTCACCGACATCCTTGCCGATCAGGGCCTTGGCCAGAGGCGAGGAAATCGAGATCAGGCCCTGCTTGATGTCGGCCTCATGAACGCCAACGATCTGGTACAGGGCTTCCTTGTCGGTCTCTTCGTCGACGAGTTCGATATGCGCGCCAAAACGGACGCGCGTTCCGGTCAGCGTCGAAGGGTCGATTACCTCGGCATTGGAGATGATGCCTTCCAGCTCCAGAACCCGGCCTTCGATGAAGGACTGGCGGTCACGGGCGGCGTGGTACTCGGCGTTTTCGGACAGGTCACCATGTTCGCGGGCTTCTGCAATGGCACGGATGACGGCCGGGCGGTCAACGCTCTTGAGGGTCCGCAGCTCGTCTTCGAGACGCTGCTGTCCCTTCGCGGTCATGGGGATCTTCTGCACTCTGAAATCCTCGAAAAAGCGTGACTGAAATTATGATGAAGCCAGACAACCTAGGGTTTGCCGGGGTTTTTTGCAAGGTGGGGCGGTATGATGCCTGTGTATGTCAGGCCTGATGCTGTTCCCACAGGCCGGGGTGGCTCATGGGCTGAACTGCGTGAAAGTGCAGGCCCGGTGTGAGGCAGTCTGTGTAAGATCAGGCTTTCTTCTGGCGTTCGCTCAGGACCAGCCAGCCAAAGCAGGCTGTGAGCCCGGCTGCAAAGAAAATGGCCATTTTCACGCTGATGAGAAACCGCTGTCCCATCCCGATATGCACGGATGTCTCATTGGTATCCCACAGGTCGGGAACGCCATAGGCATGGGGATTGTTGCTGTGGATGACGCCATGGGACAGGTAGTGTCGCATCAGTTCATGCGACGAAATCACGCCCTGATGAAAATGATCGAGGATCAGGACGATGACCAGAAATGACAGTCCGGCGGGACCGGCGATGAAATGGTCGCCTGCAAGGCAGCGCTTCAGCAGTCTGAACTGGATGAAGAGCACGCCGATAAAGAAGATCCAGAGCATCGGTGTGGGCAGCGTCAGCCACAGCCCGATCTCGATGGCCGCCAGGGCCGCAACCGCTAGATAGACCATAAAATCGGTCCGAAGCGGAAAACCGCTGATGGCGCGCCTGAGCATCGTGATGTCCTGCATGGAGAGTGGAGTTTCGGGACGTCCAGACTATCCGCTCCCTCCTTTGCGCGACAAGCCCGATGCCCCCTTCCGGAAAGGCTGTGATCCTCTTGTGGGGCAGCCGGGCCGGAAGGGTGTCGATACGGTCAGAACTTACCCTTGAAGTAGGACTGGAGCGGGGCGACGCCCAGATTGTCTTCCTTCAGGACTGCGATGGCATAGGTCGCGGCACGGGCACCGGCGATCGTGGTGTAGTGCGGGACGCCCATGGTCAGGGCGCTACGACGGATCTCATAGCTGTCCTGTGCGGCCTGACCACCCTGCGAGGTGTTGATGACCATCTGCACGTCCCCTGAGCGGATGGAATCCACGCAGTTTGGACGGCCCTGCATCACCTTGTTCACGCGTCGGACGGGAATGTCCGCGGCTTCCAGACGGGACGCCGTGCCGCTGGTGGCAAGGATGGTAAAGCCCATGGCGACCAGTTTGCGGGCGAGCGGCTGAACATGCGCCTTGTCGCTGTCGCGAACAGAGAGGAACACCGTGCCCGAAAGTGGCAGCGTCACGCCGGCTGCAAGCTGCGACTTGGCAAAGGCGCGCTCGAAGCTGGAATCCAGCCCCATGACTTCGCCCGTGGAGCGCATTTCCGGACCGAGGATCGTGTCGGCATTGGCAAAGCGATGGAACGGGAACACGGCTTCCTTGACCGCGACATGCGGAGAGACCGCACCGCCATCGAGCTGGAACTCGGTCAGCTTCGCACCGGCCATGACGCGGGCACCAATCTTGGCAACCGGAACGCCAGTAGCCTTGGCGACGAACGGCACGGTCCGGGAAGCACGCGGGTTCACTTCGAGCACGAAGACTTCCTGATCCTTGATGGCGTACTGGACGTTCATCAGGCCGCGGATGCCCAGTTCGCGGGCCATGGCTTCGGTCTGCGAGCGCAGTTCCGTTACCAGTGCGGGAGAGAGCGTGTAGGGCGGCAGGGAGCAGGCGGAGTCACCGGAATGGATGCCGGCTTCTTCGATGTGCTCCATGACGCCTGCGACATAGACGTTCTCGCCGTCGCAGATGCAGTCCACGTCCGCTTCGATGGCGTCGTTAAGGTAGTGGTCGAGCAGGACGGGGCCGGTCGAGACTTCAGGACCGGCGGCGCGCAGGACTTCGTTGAGGTAGCGCTTGAGGCCGGGCTTGTCATAGACGATTTCCATCGCACGGCCGCCCAGAACGTAGGACGGACGGGCGACGACCGGGTAGCCGACCTCTTCGGCGATCTTCTCGGCTTCCGCCGGGCTGCGGGCGATGCCGTTGCGCGGCTGGCGCAGGCCGAGCTTGCGGAGCATGGCCTGGAAGCGCTCGCGATCTTCGGCGCGGTCGATCGCGTCGGCCGGGGTGCCGAGCAGCGGGATGCCAGCTTCTTCAAGCGCGCGGGACAGCTTGAGCGGGGTCTGGCCGCCATACTGTACGATGCAGCCCAGCACCTTGCCGCCCTTTGCTTCGGTGCGGATCAGGGCGATCACGTCCTCGGCAGTCAGGGGCTCGAAATACAGGCGGTCCGAAGTGTCATAGTCGGTGGAGACCGTCTCCGGGTTGCAGTTGACCATGACCGTCTCGAAACCGGCTTCGCGCAGGGCGTAGGCGGCGTGAACACAGCAATAGTCGAACTCGATGCCCTGACCGATACGGTTCGGGCCGCCGCCAAGGATGACGATCTTGTCGCGGTTCGTCGGACGGCTTTCGCAGTCCGGCGTGCTGAAGCCACCTTCATAGGTGGAATACAGATAGGGCGTGTCGGAGGCGAATTCGGCGGCGCAGGTGTCGATGCGGCGATAGACCGGGGTAACAGCCAGTTTTTCGCGCAGAGCTGCGACATCCTTGACGTTCTGGCCCGAGAGACGGGCGAGCTGGGCGTCGGAGAAGCCCTGGGCCTTGAGGCGGCGCAGGTTGTAGGCGTCCTGCGGCAGGCCGTTCTTTTCGATGTCGCGCTCGGACGTCACGATGTCTTCGAGCTGGCGGAGGAACCAGGGCTCGAATTTGCAGGCTTCGTTGATCTGCTCGACGCTCAGCCCGGCGCGCAGGGCCTGTGCGGCCATCAGGATGCGCTCGGGGCGCGGCTCGGCCAGAGCGGCGAGATAGGCGTTGTGCGAACCATCGCCGGGAGCTTCGACCGGATCGAGGCCGGTGAGGCCCGTTTCCATCGAGCGCAGTCCCTTCTGGATGGCTTCGGCGAAGGAGCGGCCGACCGACATGGCTTCACCGACCGACTTCATGGACGTCGAGAGCAGGGCCGGGGAGCCGGGGAACTTCTCGAAGGTGAAGCGGGGGATCTTGGCGACAACATAGTCGATCGTCGGCTCGAAGGAGGCCGGGGTTGTTTTGGTGATGTCGTTCTTGAGTTCGTCCAGCGTGTAGCCGACGGCCAGCTTGGCGGCGATCTTGGCGATCGGGAAGCCGGTTGCCTTCGAGGCCAGTGCGGAGGAACGCGACACGCGCGGGTTCATCTCGATGACGACCAGACGGCCATCCTTCGGATTGACGCCGAACTGCACGTTGGAACCGCCGGTCTCGACGCCGATCTTGCGCAGGCACGCGATCGAGGCGTCCCGCATGCGCTGGTATTCCTTGTCGGTCAGCGTGAGCGCAGGGGCGACGGTGATGGAGTCACCAGTATGGACACCCATCGGGTCGATGTTCTCGATGGAGCAGATGATGATGCAGTTATCCGCGGTGTCGCGGACGACTTCCATCTCGTATTCTTTCCAGCCGAGAACGGACTCTTCGATCAGGACTTCGGTCGTGGGTGAGGCGTCGAGGCCGCCCGTGACGATCTGGTCGAACTCTTCACGGTTATAGGCAATGCCGCCGCCAGCGCCGCCCATGGTGAAGGACGGGCGGATGATGGCGGGCAGGCCGACATCGGCCAGTGCCGTGCGGGCTTCTTCCAGCGTATGGGCGATGGTGCTGCGGGGGCTTTCGATCCCGATCTCGTCCATGGCTTCACGGAACTTCTGGCGGTCTTCCGCGCGGTCGATGACTTCCGCGTCCGCGCCGATCAGTTCCACATTGTGCTTTTTGAGGAAGCCGGACTTGTCGAGCGCCATGGCGGCGTTCAGGGCTGTCTGGCCACCCATCGTCGGCAGGACGGCGTCGGGCTTTTCCTTGAGGATGATGCGCTCGACGAATTCCGGGGTGATCGGCTCGATATAGGTCGCATCTGCCAGACCGGGATCGGTCATGATGGTGGCGGGGTTCGAGTTGATCAGAATGACGCGATAGCCTTCCTCACGCAGGGCCTTGCAGGCCTGTGCGCCGGAATAGTCGAATTCGCAGGCCTGTCCGATGACGATCGGGCCAGCGCCGATGATCAGGATGGACGAGATGTCTGTCCGTTTTGGCATGGCTCAGGCTCCTGCTTTGGCGCGACGGTCCATGACCGCGACGAAACGCTCGAAAAGATAGAAACTGTCGGACGGGCCGGGGCTCGCCTCGGGATGGTACTGGACGGAGAAGGCGTCCTTCGTGGTCGAGGCGATGCCTTCGTTGGAGCCGTCGAACAGGCTCACATGCGTCACCTTTACATCAGCCGGAAGGGACTTTTCGTCCACGGCGAAACCGTGGTTCTGGCTGGTGATTTCCACGCGGCCGGTCTCGACGTCCTTGACCGGCTGGTTGGCGCCGCGATGGCCGCGCTCCAGCTTGTAGGTCTTGCCGCCCAGCGCCTGTGCGAGAAGCTGGTGGCCGAGGCAGATGCCGAAGACGGGGACGTTCGCGTCCAGAACCTTGCGGATGGCGGGGACGGCATAGGTGCCGGTTGCGGCCGGATCGCCGGGGCCGTTGGAGAGGAACACGCCTTCGGGCTTGAGTTCCAGGATCTCTTCTGCGGTAGCCGTGGCGGGCAGGACGGTAACGTCACAGCCAGCGGTCACGAGGCAGCGCAGGATGTTGTCCTTGGCACCGTAATCCATGGCGACGACGCGGCGGCGGTTTTCGCGCACGGGCTTCGTGGAGTGCCACACGCCTTCGGTCCAGACGCGCTTGGGGCGTGTCACTTCCTTGGCGAGGTCCATGCCTTCGAGGCCGGGCCACTGGCAGGCGCGGTTCAGCAGGCTGTCTGTGTCGATACGGCCGTTTTCCGGGAAGGCGAGGATGGCGGTCTGCGGGCCGTTGTCGCGCAGGGTACGGGTGATGGCGCGGGTGTCGATGCCACTGATGCCGGCACGGCCATGATCGCGGAGCCATGCAGCGAAGGGCTCGTGGGAGCGCCAGCTTGCCGGGGCGGTGATGTCTTCCTTCACGACGGCGCCGAGGGCCGCCATTTTCGGGGCCTCGTTGTCATCGGCGTTCGTGCCGACATTGCCGATATGCGGGAAGGTGAAGGTCACGATCTGTCCGGCGAAGGACGGGTCGGTCAGGGTTTCCTGATAGCCGGTCATGCCGGTGGAGAAGCAGAGTTCTCCGACGGCGCCTTCCGTATGGGCACCGAAGCCACGGCCCCACAGGACCGTCCCATCGGCAAGGACAAGGGCGGCGTTGGCGCCGGGAGGGCAGGGATTGGACACGTCCGTCTCTCTTTCTTGTTCTTGCTGGGTTTCAGTCGTGGTGAGGTCTGCTGTCAGATCCTGAAGGGCGATTCCCGGCACGCGCAGCAGGGCTGGCCAGTGCTTGGTCGGGACCATGCGGGACTGGCGCCATTTACGGACGGCTTCCAGTCCGACGCCGGCAAGAGCGGCGATCTCGTCCGCGCCTCCGGCTTTTTCGATGATTCTGTCGATGTCCATGGTCGCCCCGTTGCTGGCTGCCGGATGTACTTCTGGGGCCTCTGAATAAGGGATCGGAAACGGAATGGGAAGTTTTTTCCCACTGCCTGTTTTACGCTTCAGGCAATGGTGGGAAATTTTTTCCGAATGGCTTGTTTTGTGGCCACAGGGGGTGCCGGATTGTTGCAAACCGGCTTTTGTGCGATTTTGCCGCCATTCAAGGAATGAGGGACGGCTCGCCGAGGGAGTTTCCTGCGGGCTGTCCGATGAAGGAGAACGGCGATGTCGCTTCGCAAGCAGATCATGGACGACCTCAAGACAGCCATGAAGGCCGGTCAGTCCGAGACGGTGGCCCAGATCCGTGGGATCACGGCCAAGATCAAGGATCTGGACGTTGCCGCCCGCGCCAAGAGCGCCGAGGTGACGGATACGGACATCATTTCCGCCCTGCGCTCCATGATCAAGTCCCGCACTGAGTCCGCCACGATGTATCGTGAGGGTGGCCGTCCGGAGCTGGCGGAAAAGGAAGAGGGCGAGATCGCGACGATCAAGTCCTACCTGCCGCCGGAGCTGGATGAAGCCACGCTGAAGGCCGGGATTGAAGACGCCGTGAAGAAGACGGAAGCGGCCGGCATGAAGGACATGGGCAAGGTCATGGCCGCGCTGAAGGAGCGTTTTGGCGCGGATCTGGACCCGGCGAAGGCCAGTGCGCTGGTGAAGGCGCATCTTTCGGCCTGATCCGTCGATCAGTCGCACGATGGAAAGCCGCTCCTTCGGGGGCGGCTTTTCTGTTTTCAGGGTGTCCGGCAGAGCCTGGCGTAATCGCTGGGGCGATAGCCTGTGTTTTTGTGGAAGACCGTGGCGAAGGCGCCGAGGCTTTCATAGCCGACGTCCAGTGCCACGCTGGCCACGCTTTCACCGCGTGCCAGTTTTTCCTGAGCGTTCAGGATGCGCAGGCGTTGCCGCCATACGGAGAACGGCAGGCCCGTCTCAAGCGTGAAATGGCGGACGAAGGAGCGGAGCGACATGGCGGCCAGTTCGGCCCAGTCTTTCTGGTCCCGTGGGTCTGCGGGGTTGTCACTCAGGGTATTGGCGACGCGGCAGAGCTGTTCGCTTTTCGGAAAAGGCAGGGATACGGCGGCGCGGGGTGCCGCGAGGAATTCGTGCCAGAAGCATTCCGCGAGGCGGCTGATATGTGCGTCCCATCGTGCTTCGTCTGCGTCGTGGGAGAGGCGGTCCGCCAGGGCGGTGAGGAGGCGTGTGCCGCCTGCGAGAAAGGGTTTGTCCGGGAGTTCAGAGCATTTTGCTGCGCTGACATACAGGCTCCAGCCTGCGACGGCGCCGTGGGAGCGGGCGTCGTGCGGAATGTGTGGCGGGAGCCAGAGGCACTGGCCGGGGCCGATCAGCCAATAGGCGTGCTCGGTGCGGATGGCCATGATGCCGCTTTCGATACCGAAGATCTGGCCGCGTGCATGGGCGTGGCGTTCGGCGATCCGGCGTGTGTCCTGCTTCATGTGGCCGCCGAGAAGCCATGGCGTTCCGGCGTCTGGGCGGTCTGCGGCGGCGGGGGGCATGAAGGAATTGGCGCACATGAGTCGAACTATGGCCTGAGAGCGTGAGAACGCCAAAATGACTTTCGCTAGAACTGTGGTGTCCGGGCGGGTTTGAAACCTGAACGGAGTGTTCAGCGGGAGATCAGGATCATGAAAGTCGGTTTTGTGGGCCTTGGGGCCATGGGACATGCGATGGCGGAGCGTCTTCTCAAGGGAGGGCATGAGCTTGTCGTGACCAACAGGACGCGCGCGAAGGCGGATGATCTGGTGGCGCAGGGTGCTGTTTTTGCCGAAACGCCTGCGGATGTGGCGCGGCAGGTGGAGGTCGTGTTCTCCATGTTGTTCGATGATGCCAGCACGGAAGAGGCTGTTTTCGGAAAGCACGGAATTGCCAAGGCTCTGGCGCCGGGCGGTATTCATGCGTGCAGCAGTACGCTGTCCCTGGAGCAGGCGCGCCGTCTGCGGGACGGGCATGCGGAACATGGGCAGGTTTATGTCAGTGCGAATGTGCTGGGGCGCCCGCCAGCCGCAAAGGCGGGTGAGCTGTTCGTCGTGACGGCGGGTGCGGAGGAGGCGCTGACGCGTCTGCGGCCTTTGCTGGAGTGTTTCGGGTCGAAGATTTTTGAAGTGGGGCAGGATCCGGTTCAGGCCAATCTGGCCAAGCTGTCTCTGAACTTCATGATTTATTCGACGATCGAGCAGATGGCGGAAGTCTTTGCGCTGAATGAAAAGGCCGGGACGGATCCGCATAAGATTTTCGAGATCATGACGGGCAGTTTCTACAATGCGCCGGTTCATAAGAATTACGGAAAGCTGATGGTCGATCATGAATACGACCATCCGGGTGCGCCGGTAACGCTGGGACTCAAGGACATGGAGATGTTCCTCAAGGCCGGGGGAGAGCATGCTGTTCCGCTGCCTTATGCCTCGGTGGTGCGGGACCGGTTGCTGAGCGCGATCAGTGCCGGGGATGCCGGGCGGGATTTTGTCGTGCTGCTGGAGCGGGCGCGGCAGGACAGCGGGCTGGAATAATGTCAGGACATATTGAGGCGCCCAACTGTGCTCCGGAAAAGATCATTCGGGACATGTTCGCCATGTTTACGGATTTCGGGTCCGATCTGGACGCGCTGACGGCATTCATGACGCCTGATTATCGGCAGCTTGTGGATGGGCGGGAAATGACGCTGGCGGATTTTCGCGCTCATGCGCTGGCTCTGCGTGAGGGGCTTTCGTCTCTGGAAATCGAGATCCTGCATCTGGTCTGTGAGGCGGATCGGGCGGCGACGGTTCATCTGGCTTCGGCGACCCGCCCTTCCGGAGTGCGGAGCGTGATCCGGGTGGTTGCGTTCTATCAGTTCCGGGACGGGCGGCTCTGTCTTGTGGATGAACTGACGCGTGTCCAGCAGGGTCATGACGGTGATGATGCGCTGGGAAGCCTGCAATAGGGTGGGGCCGGGTTTGACAGCGTGGCGGCGAGGTCCTCACTCTGAAATCCTGTTTTGTGGATGAGGCCAGAATGTCGGCAGGTGGTTCAACGAAGGTCGTTTTCATTGCGCTGGGGGTCAATCTTGCGATTGCCTGCGTGAAGGGTGTGGCGGCTCTGCTGACCGGGTCGGCCGCGATGCTGGCGGAGACGGTTCATTCCTTTGTCGACTGCGGCAATCAGCTTCTGCTGCTGGTGGGCATGAAGCGTGCGGCGGCTCCGGCGACGAAGGAGCATCCGCTGGGGCATCACCGGGAGCTTTATTTCTGGACGCTGGTGGTGGCGGGGGCGCTGTTCATTGGCGGCGGGGTCGCATCCCTGCATGAGGGCTGGGAGAAGGTCTGGCATCCCGCTGCGATGGATCAGGTCCGTGTGTTGGGGCATGTCTTTCCCGGCTGGTGGCTGAATGTCGCCATTCTCGGGATTTCGGGTAGCATGGAAGGCTACGGGTTTCTGGCGGCCATGAAGTCCCTGCCGTCCGGGAAAGGCTCCCTGTGGACCATGATCCGCCGCAGTACCGATCCGGGGCTGTTTGTCGTGCTGTTCGAAGATGGGGCGGCGCTGGTCAGTCTGACGATCGCGCTGGTCTTCACCGTGCTGTCCGTCGTGACGGGGTGGCATGTGCTCGATGGGGTGGCGTCGCTGCTCATCGGGGTGGTTCTGGTGATTGTTGCGGTGCTGCTGACGAATGAGACGCGCTCTCTGCTGGTCGGGGAGAGCAGCCCGGAAATCGATGCGTTCGTGCGGGCGCAGGCGGCGAAGCTGCCGGGTGTGGTCGGGGTCAACGAGGTTGTGACCGAGACGCGGGGGCCGGGGAGCATCATCGTCCTGCTGTCGCTGGACTGGGACGACACGCTGACGGCCGGGCAGGTGGAGCAGGGAGTTTCGGCGTTGGAGCGGGTGACGCGGGCGCGGTATCCGTCGGTGCTGCGGATGTATGTCGAGGCGCAGGACAAGCGCGACAGTGCTCCGGATATTGCCGTGCAGCACCCCTGAACGCAGATCGGGCCCCCTTTCGGGAGCCCGACACCGTCAGCCGTAACGGACTGGCAGGATCTTACTGCTGCGGCTGAGTGGCCGGAGCCGCAGGTGCTCCCGGAGCCGGAGCGGCAGCGCCCGGCTGGGTCGTGCTGTTCATCTGGCCGGGGGAGGTGGAGTGCTCGACATCGTAGGCGGTGGCCTTCTCGATGTAGGTGCCCTTCGCGCCCGGATGTTCCTTGTCGTACAGGGCGGCCTTTGCGCGGGCTTCCTTGCGGTAACGGTGACGCACATACATGCCGGTTGCACAGCCGCCCATGGCGCCCAGGACGCCATGATGGTTGGCGACATGTCCACCAACAGCGCCGGCAGCGCCGTATTTGAGGCAGCCACCCGGTTCTGCTTCGGCCGTCGTGATCGACGTTGCCAGCAGACCGGCTGCGGCGGCAAGCATCAGGTACTTTTTCATGAGTGCTTCCTGTTTTTCCAAAGCTGTCGGGTCACCCGGCAGCACAGAGACGGCTGCCAGCATGCCCCAACCCGGCGTTCAGAACAACCGGGAGGGGCAGCGGACCACGTTTTCGGCCGGCGCGCTGAAAGTCCAGACGGTGCCGTCCGGTTCATGGGAGCAGGAACTGCTGGCGCCTGGGATCGAGCGGGGATTGTGTTCGATGACGATCGATCCGAAGCCGCGCCGCTCGGGTCTGGCGACGGTGGGGCCGCCGGTCTCTTTCCAGCACATCAGGAAGACGGGTTTGCCCTCTTCGTCGTGCAGATCCCAAGTGACGGTTACCGTTCCGGTGTCGTTCGACAGGGCTCCGTATTTGATGGCGTTGGTGGTCAGCTCGTAGATGGCCAGGCCGATGCGGTCGGCAGTGTCGGGGACGAACTGAAGCTCCGGATCGCCTTCGATCCGCAGGCGCGTGGCGGGGAAATCGCCGGCCACGGCAGTCTGGGATGTGACGACATTGTGGACCGTGGCGCCCGTCCATTCGCCGTGGATCAGAAGGTCCTGACTGCGGGCGATGGAGGTGATGCGCTCTTCCAGAACCTTGACGAAGGGGGCCGTGGGATCGGGGACGGTCCGCCGGATCAGGGCCTGGAAGATGGCGAGCATGTTCTTGGAGCGGTGGTTCAGCTCGTTGAGCAGCAGGGCGATCCGCTGTTCGTGTTCGCGCTGGATCGTCACGTCGCGCGAGACGCAGAGAATGGCTTCGACGCTCTGATCGGGGTTCAGGAGCGGGGTCAGCATGTTGTCCCAGTGCCGGGTGGGCTGACCGGGGAGCTGGCTGACACCCATGAAGCGGGCGTTCTGTCCTTCGGCGGCGTCCTTCAGGGCCTCGCCGCCGGGAACATGCGCTTCCGGCGGGAGCAGGCCGAGCCAGCGCATGCCGAAGCCTGAGGTGCTGTCCACGCCGAGGGCCTCGCAGCCTGCGGTGTTCATGTGAACCAGCGTGCCGTCTTTCGCGATTTCCTTGATGCAGTCCACGCTGACATTGAGCATCCGGTCGCGGATGTCGGCCTTCTGAAGCAGGGCTTCCTCGTGACGTTTCTGCTCATGAATGTCGGTCAGGATGAGGAGGCGGACCGTGTTTTCGCCGTTGGCGGCCGGGCGCTGGACGAGGCGCAGGAGGAACCAGCGGGTGTGGCCGTCAGGGTTCAGGATGCGGAAGTTTGTGCTCCGGAGCTGGTCTGAGGGTGTGGTGTCGCGGAGGATACGGGTGATCTCGGCCTGATCGGCGGGGACAATGATCGGGAGCCACTCTGAAAAAGGGAGCGGGACGCCAAGGGCTGCGGCCTGCTGCTTCCAGGCCGTGTTGAAGTGCATGGCGCCTGCGTTGCCGGCAGGCTCCATGCAGATCAGATCAGGCAGCAGGTCGAAGGCGGGACAGGAAATGTCGGGTGGGGCGGTCTGTGTCTGTCCCATATCTCTTTCTGACGGTAGCGCGCAGTATTGCGATGGTTTCAGGATCCATGCGCGATACTTTCTGTCGCGCTTTGAGATGTTTATCCCGAAAATTCATCTTTCCGAAACCTGCTTTTGGCGCGGATCAGGGCAGCAATACGGCGGCACCGTCGAAACGGCCGTGCCGGAGGTCATCGAGGGCCTGATTGGCGTCCTTCAGGGCATAGGGCGTGTTGGTGACCTTGATGCCGACTTCCGGGGCGATTTTCAGGAATTCCAGACCGTCCTGACGGGTCAGGTTGGCGACGGAAACGATTTCGCGCTCTTCCCATAATGTGTCGTAGGAAAAGGCCGGGATTTCGCTCATGTGGATGCCGCCGCACACGACTTTACCACCCTTGCGAATGGCCTTGAGACCCGCAGGAAGCAGGGCGCCGACGGGGGCAAACAGGATCACGGCGTCCAGTGGTTCGGGCGGGAGTTCGTCCGAGCCACCAGCCCAGACGGCGCCGAGGGAGCGGGCGAAATCCTGTTTCTGCGTATCGCCGGGGGATGTGAAGGCGTAGACCTCGCGGCCCTGCCAGCGCAGGACCTGCGTGATGATATGGGCGGCCGCGCCGAAACCGTAGAGGCCGATCTTCTTGCCCTCCCCGGCCTTGTTCAGGCAGCGCCAGCCAATCAGTCCGGCGCAGAGCAGGGGCGCGAGATCCTTGTCCTCGCCCTTGTCGCCCATCGGGAAAGCGTAGCGGGCATCGGCGACCGTCATGGTCGCGTAGCCGCCATTGCGGGTGAAGCCCGTGAAGAGAGGGTGGTCGCAGAGATTTTCCATTCCGTGCGTGCAGTAATAGCAGTGCCCGCAGGTATGTCCGAGCCAGGGCACGCCGACCCTCTCGCCAAGCGACAGGCCCGTGACATTGCTGCCGAGCTTGTCGATCCGGCCAACGATTTCATGGCCGGGGATGATGGGAAGAGTGGCATGAGGGAGCTCGCCATCCACGACATGCAGGTCTGTCCGGCACACGCCGCAGGCGCCGATCCGGATGCGGATTTCATCGGGGCCGGGTTCGGGATCGGGGAGTTCGACCCATTCCAGAGGGGTGTGATGGGCTTTGAGCTGCATGGCGAACATGGCGTGTTCTCCTGTGGCTTATGGTTCAGGACCGGAAGTCGAGCACTGTCCGGCCTTCGAGGCGACCATTCTGCAGATCGTCGAAGATCGTATTGATGTTTTCAAGTTTTCCGGGGGTGACGACGGATTTGACCTTGCCGCGGGCGAAGAAATCCATGGCCTCGATCATGTCCAGCCGTGTTCCGACAATGGAGCCGCGGATGGTGGTGCCGTTCATGACCATGTCGAAGATCGAGACCGGGAAATCTCCGGGCGGTAATCCGTTCAGGACGATGGTGCCGCCGCGCCGGGCATAGCCCATGGCCTGCGAAAACGCCGTCCGTCCGACAGCGGTGACGAGGGCGCCATGTGCGCCGCCGATCTGCTGCTGGATGAATTCGGCCGGGTCCGTGTCCTTGGCGTTGACGGTCAGGGATGCGCCGAGCTTCTTGGCTGTGGCGAGTTTTTCGTCGTCGATGTCCACGGCGACGACATTCATGCCCATGGCGACGGCGTACTGCACGGCCATCTGGCCGAGGCCGCCAACGCCCGAGACTGCGACCCACTGGCCGGGGCGGGCCTCCGTCATTTTCAGGCCCTTATAGACCGTCAGCCCCGCGCACAGGACCGGAGAGGCCTGAAGCGGGTCGATGGTCGAGGGCAGATGCGCGACGTAGTTCGGGTCTGCCACGACGTATTCGGCGAAGCAGCCATTGACGGTGTAGCCGGTGTCGTCCTGCTTTTCGCAGAGTGTTTCCCAGCCGCCCAGACAGTGTTCGCAGTGACCGCAGGCGGAATAGAGCCAGGGCACACCCACAACATCGCCGGTCTTGACGAAATCGCCGACCTGACTGCCGACGGCGACGATGTGTCCGACGCCTTCATGGCCGGGAATGAACGGGGGGTTGGGCTTGGAGGGCCAGTCCCCGCGTGCGGCGTGCAGGTCGGTGTGGCAGACGCCGCAGGTATCGACCTTCACGAGGATCTGGTGGGGCTGGATGTCCGGGATGGGCAGCCGCTCGATGGAGAGCGGCTTGCCGAATTCACGGACGACGGCGGCGAGCATTGTATCAGCCATGGGAAAGGCTCCTTCTGGCGGGTGTTAGGAGGCGGAGAGGCCCTTGACGGCCTCCACCATCTTGGAGAGCACGGCCTGCGCATCGCCGAAGACCATGGCGCAGTTGTCCTGGAAGAACAGCGGGTTCTGGACTGCCGAATAGCCCATGCCCATGCCGCGCTTGATGACGAAGACCTGACGGGCCTTGTCGGCATTCAGGATCGGCATGCCGTAGATCGGGGAGGACTTGTCCGTCCGGGCGGAGGGGTTCACCACGTCGTTCGCGCCGATGACGAGGGCGACGTCGGTGTCGGCGAAGCTGTCGTTGATGTCGTCCATGTCGTAGATCATGTCGTACGGCACGCCGGCTTCGGCGAGCAGCACGTTCATGTGGCCCGGCATACGACCGGCGACCGGGTGGATCGCGAATTTCACGTCCACGCCCGCGGCCTGGAGCAGTTTGACGAACTCGTAGAGCTTGCCCTGGGCCTGTGCGACGGCGAGGCCGTAGCCCGGAACGATGATGACCGTGGAGGCATAGCGCATCGTGGTCGCGGCATCGCTGGCGCTGACGGATTTGGCTTCCTTCTGCGGGCCGCTGGCGGCGGCAGCGGTGGCTTCACCGAAATTGCTGAACAGGACGTTGGTGATGGAGCGGTTCATGCCCTTGGCCATCATGACCGTCAGCAGCGTACCGGCCGAACCCACGACCATGCCGGCGATCATCAGAGCCGGATCGGCCATGACATAGCCTTCAAGACCCACGGCAAGGCCCGTGAAGGCGTTGTACAGCGAGATTACGACCGGCATGTCCGCACCGCCGATGGGAACGGTCATGCAGATGCCGCAGAGCAGCGCGCCGATGAAGAACAGCAGGGCAAGCAGTCCGCCGCCGGGCTGATGGTACAGGGCGACGGCCATGACGCCGAGCAGGACCGTCAGCATGAACACGGCGGCGTTGACGATGCGCTGTCCGCCGAAGCGGATCGGCTTGTTCATGCGGCCATCGAGCTTGGCCCAGGCAATCAGGGAGCCGGAAAGCGACATGCTGCCGATCAGGCCGCCGGCGACGGTGACGAGAAGCTGGCCGATGCCTGTGTCTTTCGGGCCGGTGAGGGCGATGACGGATACGGCTGCGGCCGCACCACCGCCCATGCCGTTGAAGAGTGCGACCATCTGCGGCATCGCCGTCATGGCGACGCTGCGGCCTTTCCAGCCGGCCCAGCCGCCACCGATCAGCAGGGCGAGCACGGCCAGGATGACGTTCACGACGATATGGGGCTGGGCCGCGTCGGAAACGCTGAAGATCTGCAGGAAGCTGGCCGCGACGACGAACAGCATGCCCCAGCCTGCGGTCACGATGCCGGAGACGGCCGTGACGGGGGAGGACATGCGCTTGAGGCCATAGACCAGCAGGCCGGAAGCGATCAGGCCGCTGAGGGCCACGATATAGGCGAGCAGGATCATGACTTGGCTCCTGATGCCGGAGCCGATGCTGCGGGTTTTGTGCTGGGTTTGAACATGGCCAGCATCCGGTCGGTCACGACATAGCCGCCGACTACGTTACCGGCGCCAAGCATGACGCCCAGAAAGCCCACGACCTGCTCCAGAACGGAGGAGGCGTTGAACAGTGCGCCGAGAGCGCCGACGACCACGATGCCGTGCACGAAGTTCGAGCCGGACATGAGCGGCGTGTGCAGGATGGAGGGGACGCGGCTGATGACCTCATAGCCCGTGAAAGCCGCGAGCATGAAGATGTACAGGGCGATGACGAACGTCATTGCGGTAATCATTTTGCGGTCTCCTTGCCCGCGTCGTTTGCGGCGGGAGTTGGGGGCGCGGGAGTGGCGGCGGGAGCAGGGGCTGGCGCGGGCGGGGCTGGCGAATTCGGATCCACGGCTTTGCGGATGCCGTCATTCGTGATGTAGCCGTCATGCGTGAGCGCGGTGCCGGAGATGACTTCGTCCGTGAAGTCCGGCGCCAGACCCTTGTCCTTGGTGATGATCTGCTGGAGCAGATGCATGATGTTCTTGGAGTAGAGTTCGCTGGCCTGCTCGGCGAGCATGGACGGGACGTTGACGGGGCCGACGATGGTCGTGGGGCCGACCTGCACGGTCTGCCCGGCCTGTGTGCCTTCGCAGTTGCCGCCGCCTTCGGCGCCGAGGTCGATGATGACGGCGCCGGGCTTCATGGCCTTGATCTGTTCGGCGTCGATCAGACGCGGTGCGCGCTTGCCGGGGACGGCGGCCGTTGTGACGATCAGGTCCGAGCGGGCGATATGGTCGCTCAGTGCCTTGCGGACCTTCTGTTTTTCGTCATCCGTCAGTTCGCGGGCATAGCCGCCCTGACCGGTGGCATCGACGCCGGTATCGACGAATTTCGCACCCAGCGACTGCGCCTCTTCCTTGGTCTCGGGGCGGACGTCATAGCCTTCGGTGATGGCACCGAGGCGCTTGGCGGTGGCCAGGGACTGAAGCCCGGCCACGCCGAGGCCCATGACCAAAACCTGTGCGGCGCGCAGGGAGCCGACGGCGGTGGTCATCATGGGCAGGATCTTGGGCATGTGTACCGCGCCCATCAGGACGGCGTAATACCCGGCCAGCGTGGCCTGGCTGGAGAGGGCGTCCATGGCCTGTGCGCGGGAAATGCGGGGCACCAGCTCCATGGCGAAACAGGTGATCTTCCCGTCCCGCAGGGCCTTCACCAGATCCGGATTGTTGCGGCCGTAGATGAAGGCAATGAGGATGGCACCGGGCTTCATGGCCTTCACCGTTTCCAGCGTCGGCGGCTGGACGGCGAGGACGATGTCGGCATCGGCGACAAGGGCGTTGCGGTCCGGCGAGAAGGTGACGTCCTTGTAGGTGCTGTCGGGGTAGGACGATGCGACGCCTGCGCCCGTTTCCATGGCGAAGGTGATCCCCAGCGGGGCCAGTTTCTCGGCGACCTGAGGGATGAGGGCGACGCGGCGTTCCCCGCCTTCGTCGCGTTCTTTCAGGACTGAAATCTTGACAGTCATTGGCTGCGATCCTGTGTCTGTCGTCGGGCGCGGGCTGTCGCCGAAGGGCAGGCTGAGCAAAGAGAACCCGCGCCCCGTTCAGCGCCACCATGACGCTTCTTCGGGGTGGAAACCATTGATGGATATCAAAAGGGAGAAATTATATCTGCATGGAAATTATTCGAAATGACCGATCGGTCATTATGATTCTGTGACAGCACTGACCGATCGGTCAGTTTCCCGGGATTTTCTGGATGGCCTCGTGTCGTTATGGACGCTGGTAAAAAAGTTCCTGTAGAGAGGGGCTTATCTGGTTCCTGCGTGGAAACCAGTTTCCCAACCCGCATGAAAGGCTCTTCCTGCCCATGGCAATTGATGCTGCTTTTCTCGACGAACTGCGGAACCGGACGCCGTTACCGTCGCTGATCGGGCGGCGTAACAAGCTGGTGAGGTCCGGTCGGAACTGGAAAACCTGCTGTCCGTTCCATGGCGAGAAAACGCCATCCTTCTACATTTATGACGACCATTTCCACTGCTTCGGCTGCGGCGTCCATGGCGATGCCATCAGCTATGTGATGCAGAGCGAGGGGCGCAGCTTCCCTGAAGCCGTCGAACAGCTTGCCTCTGAGGCGGGACTCGAGGTTCCGAAAGCCGACCCGCGGACGGAAGCCCGTGCCCGGGAAGCACAGTCGCTCGGTGACGTGCTTAATCTCGTGCAGGAGAGCTATCGCCGCCGACTTTACCGTCCGGAGGGACGCGAGGGGCTGGCCTATCTGCGGGGACGGGGGCTGACGGAAGAGACGATCGAGCGGTTCGGTCTGGGCTGGTCCGGCGATGGGCGGCAACTGCTGGACGAATTGCGGCCGCATGGCGTGACGGTCGAGATGCTGATCCGCGCCGGGGTCATGCGCGTGGATGAGCAGGGCGCTCCGAAGGGGGAGCTGTTCTTCAATCGCGTGACGTTCCCGATCCGGGACCGGCGGGGGCGCATGATGTCCTTCGGCGCCCGGACGCTCGGGGACGGGCAGCCCAAATATCTCAATGGCCCGGAGACGGCCCTGTTCTCCAAGCGGCGGACGCTGTTCAATCTCGACCTGGCGCGGGAGGCCGTGCATCGCGGGGCGGATCTCGTGGTGGTCGAAGGGTACATGGACGTCATCGCCATGGATCAGGCGGGGTTCGGCGGAGCTGTGGCGCCTCTGGGCACGGCGATGGGCGAGGAGCAGCTTGAACTGCTGTGGCGCATGTCACCGTCACCGATCCTGTGTCTCGATGGTGACGCAGCAGGTGCGCGGGCGGCCCTGCGGGTCTGTGAGGTTTCGCTGCCGCTTCTGTCGCCCGAGCGGACGATCCGGTTCTGCCGGCTGGATCCGAAAGATGATCCGGACAGCCTGATCCGCAGCCGGGGGCCGCGGGCTATGCAGGAGGCACTGTCCGGCGCGACGTCGATGGCGGAAGAACTGTTCGGGCTGCTGACGGCGGGGCTGGTGGATCCGGGGCCGGACCAGCGGGCGGCTTTGCGCGAAAAGCTGGTGGCGCTGTCGCGGCTTATTCCGGACAAGGCTCTGGCATCGGAATATCGCAGTACGCTGCTGGACATGTTCTTTGCGCGCTTCCGGCGGAAGAAAACCTTCCAGCGCAAGGGGGGCGAGAGTCTGCCGCTCTCCACGCAGGCGCCCGGGGCAATGCGCGATGTGGAGTCGGGAAATCTGGAGCGGCTTAACATCATGACGGCGATGCTGCTTCACCATCCCGATATCCTTCCGGAGGTGGAACAGGCGTATAGTGGTCTGCATCTGCCGTCTGAACTGGATCGTCTGCGCTCGGCCCTGCTGGACTGGTCCTGTCAGGAAGAGGAGCGGGATGGCCTGACGGAAGAGAGCTGCATGGCCTGGCTCGAGGAGCATGGGCTGGCGGATCTGGCGGGAAGGGTGAAAGGCGGCCCGTTGCCGCGCAGTGTGGGCGACGGGAAGGTCAAGGATGAGATCCTGAAAGTGGATGTCATTGAAAGCTGGTGGCATTTTTATGCCCTGGTCAATTTCCAGACCTTCGAGCGGACCTTGGAAGAGGACGTGACCCGGGCCGTAATTGAAGGGGACATGGAGCCTTTCGTGGATGAGAACGGGCAGAGCGGGCTTCGCTTTCCCAATGCACTCATGACCCGTCTGCGGGTTCGCGATGCCCTGAAAAGCGGAGAGAGGGTCGGAGAGTAAGGGGTGGCGGAGATTGCTCCGCCACAGCGGAAGAAATGCTTCCGGAACGAATTTTATTCCCGAAAGGTTGCATTCTTTGGGGTGCCAATCTTGACTTCGGGCGCAGGATCGACCACCTGCACGCTGCCGGATTGCTAACTCGCGGCGGAGTTGACGGAGAGACGAATGGCGACGAAAACAGCCTCTGGAACGGATCGGAACGCGCAGGAACAGGAGGGGGATACCACTCTCCTCGATACGCAGTCCGCTGCCGTCAAGCGGCTGATCGCCAAAGGGCGTGAACGCGGACACATCACCTTTGACGAGCTGAACGCTGTCCTGCCGCAGGACCAGATGTCTTCGGAGCAGATCGAGGACGTGATGGCGGCGCTGTCCGAAATGGGCATCCAGGTCATCGAGAACGAGGACCAGGACGAAGCCGAGGCTCCTGCGGAAAAGGAAGCCGAGGGCGACGGCGAGGAAGCCGAGGGCCCGCAGGGCGGTAACGTCGATGCCGAGGCTGCCAGCCGTACGGATGATCCGGTCCGCATGTATCTGCGCGAGATGGGCTCGGTCGAGCTGCTGTCGCGCGAGGGCGAGATTGCGATCGCCAAGCGGATCGAGGCTGGCCGCGACGAGATGATCGGCGGTCTGTGCGAGAGCCCGCTGACGATTCGCGCCATCATCTCCTGGCATGAGCGCCTCAAGGACGGCGAGATGCTCCTGCGTGACATCGTGGATCTCGAGGCCAGTCAGGGCGGTGGTCCGGACCCCGAGGCAGTCGAAGGCGAGGAAGGTGACGAGGCGTCCGAAGAAGATGACTCTGCCGAGGACGAGAACGAAGAAGGTGAAGGCGACCAGCAGGAAGGCAGCGGTCTGTCCCTGTCCGCTCTGGAAGAGAAGCTGAAGCCGGAAATCCTGGCACGCTTCGAAGCCATCGAGCCGCTGTATCACAAGCTGCGCAAGCTCCAGATCAAGCGCATCGAGGCCCTGACGGGTGGTGAGGACCATTCGGACAAGTCCGAACAGACCTACGAGAAGCTGCGCCATGAACTGGTCAGCCTTGTCGAGCAGGTGCATCTGCACAACAACCGGATCGAAGAGCTGGTTGCGCAGATCAAGATGCAGGTTCAGAAGCTGAACAATGTCGAAGGCCGGATGATGCGTCTGGCCGAGAGCTGCAAGATCTCGCGTGACGACTTCCTCATCAAGTATCGCAGCCGCGAACTTGACCCGACCTGGCTGGACAGCATTTCCGCGCTGCCGGGCAAGGGCTGGAAGAACCTGACGACCAAGCACATGGACCAGTTGCGCAACCTGCGTGGCGAGATTGCGGCCCTGTCGCATGAGACGGGTCTGCCGGTAGGTGAGTTCCGCCGGGTCTATGCCACCATTTCCCGTGGCGAGCGTGATTCCACGCGTGCCAAGAAGGAAATGATCGAGGCGAACCTGCGTCTGGTGATTTCGATCGCCAAGAAATACACGAACCGTGGCCTGCAGTTCCTGGATCTGATTCAGGAAGGCAATATCGGTCTGATGAAGGCCGTGGACAAGTTCGAGTATCGTCGCGGTTACAAGTTCTCGACCTATGCGACCTGGTGGATCCGTCAGGCGATCACGCGCTCCATCGCGGATCAGGCCAAGACGATCCGTATTCCGGTCCACATGATCGAGACGATCAACAAGCTCGTCCGGACGTCGCGCCAGATGCTGCATGAGATCGGGCGTGAGCCGGCTCCGGAAGAGCTGGCTGAGAAGCTCGGCATGCCGCTGGAGAAGGTCCGCAAGGTCCTGAAGATCGCCAAGGAGCCGATCTCGCTCGAAACGCCGATCGGTGACGAGGAAGACAGCCATCTCGGTGACTTCATCGAGGACAAGACGGCCGTCATTCCGCTGGATGCCGCGATCCAGACGAACCTGCGTGAAGCCACGACGCGCGTTCTGGCGTCTCTGACGCCGCGTGAAGAGCGCGTGCTGCGGATGCGCTTTGGCATTGGCATGAACACGGACCACACCCTTGAGGAAGTGGGCCAGCAGTTCAACGTCACGCGTGAGCGTATCCGTCAGATCGAGGCGAAGGCGCTGCGCAAGCTCAAGCACCCGAGCCGCTCGCGCAAGCTGCGTTCCTTCCTCGACGACAACTGATCGTCGGGCGCGGAACCGGGGCGATGCTGCCGGACTGGCTTAAGCCGAAAGGGGCATCCACCCGTCTTGCGGTGGATGTCATCTTTCTGGAGACACGCTCTCCCCGTCCGTTTCCCGTTCTGCCGGAAGGATATTCCCTGTCCCGTGTGACGGGGGATGAGGCTGTGCCGCTTTATCGCCTCCTGTATGCGGGGGTGGGGCAGGACTACTGCTGGTGGATGCGCCGGTCGATGCCGGATGCGGAACTGGCGGGCATTCTTCATGATCCTGCCGTTCATTTCATGGTCCTGCGTGACGGCTCCGGTGAGCCGCTCGGGTTCTACGAACTGGATCTGAGGCAGGGCGGGGATGCCAATCTGGCCTATTTTGGCCTTCTGTCGCAGGGGATGGGGCGCGGTCTGGGGCGTGCGCTTCTGGATCATGCGGTGGCCCGGGCCTTCGGGGCCGGAAGCTGGCGCCTGCGGGTCAATACCTGCACGCTCGATCATCCCCATGCGTTGCCGAATTACCGCCGGGCGGGATTTGAACTCCGCTATGTCGTGCCGGAAAGCTGGGATGTTCCCGACGAATATGTGCCGCAAAGGCTGAAGCGACTCTGAGGCAGGACTTGCCTTGAGGCGCATGGTGTGATTAATGCCGCCTTTCCCTGCCGGGCGATGTGGCATCGCACCGGCTATACCCGTGCCCTGAAACATGGGCCCTGTTTCCGGCATGGGCCGGAGCCAGTCGCGGGTTGACCTCATCCGAAGGGAGTATTCATGCCATTGTATGAAAGCGTGCTCATCGCACGTAATGATGTGTCGCAGGCTCAGGTGGAAACCCTGGTCGAGACCATCGAAACCCTGCTCAAGGACAACGGCGGCTCCATCCAGAAGCGCGAGTTCTGGGGCCTGCGTTCGCTCGCATACCGCATCAAGAAGAACCGCAAGGGCCATTACGTCCTGCTGGGCCTTGACTGCACCCCTGACACGCTGCGCGAGCTGGAGCGTCAGCTGGGCCTGAACGAAGACGTGCTGCGCGTTCTGACGCTGCGCGTTGACGAGATTGACGAGAACCCGTCTCCGGTTCTGGCTCGCAAGAGCGACGACCGTGGCGATCGCGGCAACTTCCGTGGCGGCTCCAAGCCGGCCGGTCGTTTCGAGAGCGGCCGTGGCGGTCCCCGTCGCAGCAGCGAAGACCGTGAGGAATATCGTGCACGTGGCGAGCAGGACGATGCTCGTGAGACGGCCGGAGCGGAGTAAGAAACATGTCCGAGACCATCACTCCCGACGTCAACGAAGTGAACCCGGCTGCCCGTCGTACGGCAGTTGGCGCACGTCGTCCGTTCTACCGTCGTCGCAAGTCCTGCCCGTTCTCCGGCCCCAACGCGCCGAAGATCGACTACAAGGACGTGCGTCTGCTGAGCCGCTTCCTTTCGGAGCGCGGCAAGATCGTGCCGAGCCGCATCACGGCCGTTTCGGCCAAGAAGCAGCGTGAGCTGGCACAGGCGATCAAGCGCGCCCGTTTCCTCGCCCTGCTCCCCTACGTCGTGAACTGAGGAGAGCATCATGTCCCAGACCGCACTGATCCTGCTGCAGCGGGTCGAGCATCTCGGCCAGATGGGCGACCTGGTGCACGTGAAGCCGGGTTATGCCCGTAACTTCCTGCTGCCCCAGGCCAAGGCCATGCGCGCCACGGCTGCCAACAAGAAGCGTTTCGAGACCGAGCGCGCACAGCTTGAGGCCCAGAACCTCAAGAAGCGTGAAGAGGCCGAGCGTCTTGCCGAGCGCATGCACGAACTGTCCGTCGTCATCATCCGTCAGGCTGGTGACAGCGGAAGCCTGTACGGCTCCGTCAGCACCCGCGACATCGCGGCTGCCGCTACGGAAGCCGGTCTGACGATTTCGCGTCAGCAGGTTGTCCTGGCACACCCGATCAAGCAGCTTGGCCTGACGGAAGCACGCATCGTGCTGCATCCGGAAGTGTCCATCCCGCTGACGGTCAACGTTGCCCGTTCCGCTGAAGAAGCAGAGCGTCAGGCTCGTGGCGAAGCCATCGGCGTGCAGGACGAGGATGAGAACATCCTTGGCGAACTGCAGGCTGAGAACGCCGCCGAAGAGGCTGCTGCCGAAGCTGCCGAGGCATCGGAAGAAGCCTGAGGCTTTTACCGAGGACCTTGTCCTGAAAAACCCGGCCGGGATTATCCCCGGCCGGGTTTTTTTGTGTCTGTTCTTCCGGAGGAGTACAACTCCAGACCTGTTCGGGCTTTTTCCCGGTATTGGAAACAGGAGATCGGAATGAAACGGATTCTGGATTTTGTCTTGAGGAAGTTCATCCAGACAGGAAGCCTGAGGGTCACGTTCAGTGATGGGACTGTGCGCACCTATCGTGGCCGCAAGCCGGGACTGGAAGCCGGACTTCATCTGCTCAACAAACAGGCAGAGCGGGCCCTGATCATCAATTCCGGTCTGGCGTTCGGCGAGGAATACATGGCGGGCAGCATCGTGCCCGACGGCTGTACGCTCGAGACGCTGCTGACGGTTCTGATGGAGAACATCAACGGGCATGGGCATGTCTTCGAAGAGATCGAGGATCGTCTGCGCTATGTGACGCGGGCGTGGAAGACACTCAATTCCCTCAAGAAATCCCGCAGCAATGTTGCCCATCACTATGATCTGAACGGCACGCTGTACGATCTGTTCCTGGACAAGGACCGGCAGTATTCCTGCGCTTATTTCGCACGCGAGGACATGACGCTGGAAGAAGCGCAGATCGCCAAGAAGCGGCATATTGCGTCCAAGCTCAATCTGGATCGTCCGGGGCTTGAGGTACTCGATATCGGCTGTGGATGGGGTGGCATGGCCCTGACGCTGGCGAAGGATTATGGGGCGAAGGTCCTTGGTATCACGCTGTCACGCGAGCAGCTTGAGGTGGCTCGGAAGCGGGCGAAGGAGGAGGGGCTTGAAGGCCAGGTGCGCTTCGAGCTGATCGACTACCGCAACCTGCATCAGCAGTTCGACCGGATCGTCTCTGTGGGCATGTTCGAGCATGTCGGGCCGCCACAGTTCGAGGCATTTTTCAAGCAGCTGAAAGCCTGCCTCAAGCCTGATGGCGTAGCGCTGATCCATTCCATCGGGCGTATGGACGGGCCGGGGACGACCAATCCCTGGATCCAGAAATATATTTTCCCGGGTGGATACTCCCCTGCGCTGAGCGAGACGCTGACGGCGATTGAGAGGTCGGGGCTGTGGATGACGGACTGCGAAGTGCTGCGTCTTCATTACGCGCGCACGCTGGCGGAATGGCGCAAGCGTTTCGACGCCAATCGCGACAAGATCCGGGCGCTTTATGATGAGCGGTTTGTCCGGATGTTTGAGTTCTATCTCGTGGGGGCCGAGCTGGCGTTCCGCGTGCAGGGGCACATGAACTTCCAGCTTCAGCTGACGCGGTCGATCGACGCTGTGCCGTTCACGCGCGACTACATGTTCGAGCGTGAACGGGAAAGCGCGACGTCGTAAGGGGCCTCAGCGGCTGGCGAGATTCAATTCCGCCAGCCGCGCGAATTCGGCGACCGACAGTGTTTCGGCCCGGCGGGTCGGCTCGATTTCAGCCTGTTCCAGCAGACGCTCGCCGCCGATGGATTTCAGCGAGGAGCGCAGCATCTTGCGGCGTTGGCCGAAGGCGGCTGCGGTGACCTGCTCCATGGCGCGGAACAGCTGCGGAGAAGGCTGTTCGGCATGGGGGATGATGACGGCCACTGCGGAATGGACCTTGGGTGGCGGTGAGAACGCGGCCGGCGGGATGCGCAGGGCAACCGAGCATGAGGCGCACCATTGCGAGAGCACCGCGAGGCGTCCGTAAGCCGAGCTTCCCGGAGCCGCGCAGATACGTTCCGCGACTTCCAGCTGGAACATCAGCGACAGGCGTTCCCACTGCGATGCCTGACGCAACCAGCCCACGAGCAGGGGGGTGGCGACGTTATAGGGCAGGTTCGCAATGATCTGGCGTGGGGCAGGAGCCAGAGTGGCCGCGTCCAGTTTCAGGGCGTCCTGACGGACGACGTGCAGGCGGTCCGGGTAGTAAGTGGCCAGTTCGTCCAGCAGGGGCCAGGCACGTTCGTCGATTTCCACGACATCGACGCGGCTGGCAGGGGTGTCCAGCAGGGCGCGGGTCAGGCCGCCAGGGCCAGGGCCGATTTCGACGACGCTGCGTCCTGTCAGATCGCCGCCAAGGGCTGCGATCCGGGCGCAGATGCCCGGATCGAGAAGGAAGTGCTGGCCGAGGGATTTTTTCGCATCCAGACCATGGGCCTGGATGGTGTCACGCAGTGAGGGAAGGGACACGTCAGTTGAAGGCCGTCTTGGCGGCGGGACGCATTTCGATGATCGCGCGGCGCTGAAGGTCGCGCTGAAGCTGGCGGGAGGCCTGCTCGACACGCTCGTTCATAAGCTGATCGGCGATTTCGCTCGGGCTCTGCTGGGCCAGGTTTTTCTGCTGGCGGTTGCAGACCATGAGCAGGGCAATACCGTCCATCGAGACCAGCGGACGGCTGACCTTGTTGGGAGGGAGGGCTTCGAGAACGGCCTTCATCTGGGGCATCAAGCGCTCGAGGATCTGCGAGCCCGGATTGCTGGGACGCTTTTCCCCAAGGGATTTGTTGAGCGCTTCCATGGCGTCACAGCTATGGACCGTCTGCACGGCCGTCGTGGCCTTCTGCAGGGCGGCACGCTGCTGTTCGGTCGGGTTCTGCGGGTTCAGGGGCGCATCGAACGGGAAGAAGGCCTGTCGCAGGTCGAGCAGGGTGCCCATCTGCTTGCCGACCACGCGCTTTGACTGAACGGTGGCGATCACGAAGCCACCTGCAACCTGGATCGGGTTGGAAATGGCGCCGATCGGCATCTGGCGGACGATGTTGACGACCTGCGGATCGAGGTTGTCTTCCTGCACCCAGCCCATGGAGCCGCCATCGAGGGCCGACTGGGCCTGCGAGAACTGGGCGGCCACGATCGGGAAGGGCGCGCCTTCGCGGAGCTGGGAAATGATCGTCTTGGTGAAGGCGAGTTCGTTTTCGTCATGACGCGGGTCGGCCACGGGGACGAAGATCTCGCTCATGAAATACTGGGGGCGACCCTGCTCGGCCTGAAGGGCCTGCTCGCGCTGGCTGATCTGGGTGGCGGTGATCCGGCCTTCTTCGCCCAGCTTTTCACGCAGGACCTGCATCCAGCCGATCTGCACGCGGATCTGGTCGATCAGCGTCGTCAGTGACACGCCATCCGAGGCCAGACGGTCCCGCAGGGCGTTCTTGGGCATGCCGTTGCGCTGTTCGATATTCGAGATGGCGCCGGCGATCTGGTCCGGCTCCACGTTGATGTGGAGCTTCAGGATTTCCTGCGTTTTCAGGCGCTCGTCGATCAGCTGGTGGATGATCTGGCCACGCATGCGGTTCATGATTTCCGGGCTGATGGGCAGGCCGGTCGAGAGCACGAAGAGCTTTGCGCGGTTGTCCACGTCACGCTGCGTGAGGACCTGTCCGTTGATGACAGCCAGGATCTGGTCCTCGGGCGGCTTGGCCGGAGGAGCGTCCTGCTTGGTCGCCGCAGTTTTCGAAGCCGCTTTCGGGTCCGCCTTGTGATGCGGGGCGGCCGTGGCGGGGAGGGCTGCCGAGAAGGCGAGAAGGGCAGCCAGGGCCGTAGAGGCGATGCAGTGGGTCTTGGACATGCTCAACCGTTGATTCCGAAGGTGCCGATCGTCTTGAACGTGAAGTTGAACAGGACGGTCTCGTTACGCTGTTCGCCGCCGATACGGGTGTATTGCTTGATATACATGATATCCAGCCCGAAACAGTCATTGGAATAGCCGATCGTGCCACCGTTTGCGACGAACTGTTTCCTGGACAGGCTGCGACGGAAGAAGCCGGACGCATGGTAATTGCGCCAGTGGGCTGAAAATCCGCCTGTCACTTCGCTGGTCTTGACCAGATACGGCGCGTTCGGGCCGGATTCGCGGAAGTTCGTCGCATAGTAATAATACGGTGTCACGGGCGCATAGATGTAGCCACCGGTCAGGCGGAACATGGGGACGCCGGTGCTGATGAGGCCTTCGCCGTAATCGAACTGATGGGTCCACGGGTTGAAACGGCCGCGCGCCGTGACATCCACATACTGGTTCGGGCTGACGCGCAGGCGGCCCACCGGGTCCGACAGGTGATGGTCGAGGCCGGAATAGGGCAGGCGGTTGTGGTCGATATGTTCCTGGAAGCTTTCGCCGACGAGCATGTCGATGGCGTGGCCGTTCCAGGACCAGTTCTGATGGATACCCACATTCGCGCGGAGGCCGCCGTCGAGACGATCGGTGCCGAGATAGCGGTTGAGGGAAAACAGCGTGGTGTCGGTGAACTCGTAGGACAGGCTGTCTTCGTTGGGGATGTTGCGGTTCTGCGAGTTGCCGGTGTTGGGGGCAGCAATGATCTGGGCGATCGGCTCCAGGATCTGCGAGCCGTGTCCCTTGGCGAAGCTGCGCAGGAACGGCCAGTTCATCTTCAGGGCGATGGTCGGCTGGACCTGCCCGACGAGATGGTTGCCGCCGGCGTTCGTGTAGTAGGTCGGCTGCTGGTAGGCCTGGGTGGCGTGATAGACCATGGAATCAAGCCGGGCCGTCAGCAGGAACTGCTGGCCAAGCTTGTTGTGGAACGGGCGGTCCCACTGGATGGCCGCTTCGCCGCGCTGATCGTTGATGCCGTTCTTGCGGTACAGGTTGAAGTCTGTCGTCTGGACGCTGAGACGGCCGCCGAACATGTCGGGCTGTCCCTGGAAGGCATAGGTCAGCCGCGGAAGCGCCCAGGGCAGGTCCGAGTTGCGGATGGTGCCCTGGTTCAGGCCCTGATAGGCCTGTCCGTCGAGACGCATATAGGAGCCAATGCCGTATCCTTCGAGGAACAGGTTGGAATTCAGCATTTCCTGACCGTAGCCGGGGACGCGGTAGTCACGCATGTAGTTGGCGGAACTGGCGACGTTGATGTTGGCGCCAAGCTGCCAGTTGCGGTCCAGGGCGAAATTGGCGCGACCGAACACATAGCCCTGCACGCCATATTCGCTGGATGAGCCCACATTGTTACCGAAGGTGTTGGTGTACTCGCTTTCGTTATGGGTGTCGTAGGCCACGCCGCCCGTGACATCGACGGAGCCGAAGTTCATGCGGTTGCGGTACTGCGCCGTCAGTTCGGGGCCGGTCTTGGTGGAGACGAGGCCGCGGACCGTCAGGTCCTGCTGCTCGTCAATGGCCCAGAAATAGGGGAGGGTGAAATAGGTGCCGAGATAGCGGTCATGCGGGCTGATGCCGGGCATCAGGAAGCCGCTCTGCCGTTTGACGGACGGATCGGTCATGGAGAAGAACGGGAAATAGAAAACCGGCAGGCCGAGCATTTTCAGCCAGGCATGATCGAATTCGAGGCGCTTGTGCTGCACGTCCTGCGTCGCATCAAAAGCCTGGAACTGCCAGAAGGGGGGCAGGTCGGGATTTTTCTCGCAGATCTTGCAGGCCGTATAGACGGCGTGCGTCAGGTCGTTGAGCATCCCGTTCGTGCGGCGCATGCCGTTGCCGGCAAGCTTGGCGTTGTCTTCCATGCGGATGTAGATGCCGCTGCCGATGCCGTCATGCATGCCATGGCTGAACTCAACGTAATCGGCATAGGTCGTGCTGCCATCGGGTTCCACGACGGCGACATGGCCCTTGGCCGACAGGATGCCGGTGCTGCGGTCATAGGTCACGCGGTCGGCGCGCATGGCGTGATCGCCCTGCCAGACGCGGACATTCCCTTCCCATGTGATCAGGCCGTTCTTGGCATAGCTTTCGCTATCCGCAAGATAGGTCAGGGGATCGGTCTGGGATGTTGGCTTTCCGATGACGATGACGTGGGAATTGTCGCGCTGCATCGTGTTGGCAGACATCTTCTGCGGCGCCACGAGCGCGGTTCCAGCCATCAGCGTGGCACCGACGAACGAAGCGCGTCTGCGGGCGCGTGTTGGGAGCCACAGGGGCACCGTCATCAACCATCCTCCATGTGCAGCAAAAGGGCCACCGCGAGGCAGAGCCCCGCACCTGTCGGCGCCCATGCGGCAAGAACCGGCGGCAGGGCGCCGGATTCACCAAACTGTTCGGCCACTTTCGAGATGGTGAACAGCGCAAAGCCTGCGGCGATTCCCGATCCCAGCATCCGGGCTACGCCGCCGCGCCGTGTGGGGCGCATCGAGAAGCCTGCGGATACCAATGCCATGGTCCCGGCCAGAATGGGAAGGGCCAGTAGCGACTGGAAATGAAGTCTGTGCCGGATCGAGGGGAATCCCGAGCGCTCTAGAAGGCTGATGAAGCCCGGAAGAGCGAAGACGGACAGCGTATCCGGCGATGCGAAACTTTCCTGCACGCGGCCGACCGTCAGATCGGATGGCAGGGTCATGTCCCCAATCTGCTGCGGCAGGTGGTCGGGGTGGAGCACCGAGGTTCCGTGCAGGATCCACTGGTGATCGCCCAGCGCGCCCTGGGGGGCTTCGACGCGGACGATCAGGCGGTCCCGGTCATCGAGGCGGAAGATCGAGACGCCCGAAACCTTCAGCGCGCCGTCAATGAGATGAACGTCCTGGGCATGCAGGATCGCAACGCCGTGCGGAACCAGACCGTCATCGGACTGTCTGAGCCAGAGCGCACCTCCATTGAGCGTCAGGGGACCGCCGCCGGTGCGCAGATAGGTCTGGTCGAGCATTTCGGCGCTGCGGAACATGGTCGAGGACAGGGCCGAGATGCCGGTTGTCGTCAGCAGGCCGGTCAGCAGGGCGCAGGCCAGCGGGCTGGCGAGGAACTGCCAGGCGGAAATGCCGGCAGCACGCGCCACGATGAGTTCGGAGGAGCGTGTCAGGCGGGAGAAGCATACGATCCCGCCCAGCAGGATGCCGAAGGGCAGGACGTAGATGATGTAATAGGGAACATGCAGGGCCGCGATCTTGACGATGAGGCTGGCCGGGACGTTGGGCCGTGTTGCCGCGCGGCGCAGCAGGTCGATGAAGTCGAACAGGGAGACAAGTCCGGTCAGGGCCAGCACCATGGACAGGGTGCTGAGCATGAACTGCCGCGCGATGTAGATCGCCAGGGTCGTGGAGAACCCGGCATGTTCGTCGCGGGTGCTGATCGCCTGGAACAGGGATGTCAGCCAGGGGCCCAGGCGGGGGGACGGGATGGCTCTCATCGGGCGGCCCCTGCGGAGGGCACGGAGGCCGGGGCGGTCTGGCGCACGGTTCCGGTCCATTGTTCAAGGAACAGCATGGCGGCGCAGACGACGGCCGGGAGAATGGCCTCAAGCCAGATGAGAGGCACCAGGGCGAGGTGCCGCCCGGCGAGGTTCTGGAGCATGAGCGAGATGGCCAGCAGTCCGACGACCGTAAGGATGGCGATCAGGGGGCGTGTGATATTGCCGTGACGGGAGAAGGCCCCCCGGAGCACGGTGACCAGACCGATCATTGCAAAGGACAGGGCCGTCAGCGGTGAGGTGAGCCGGCGCCATCCCACCACGATGTTCTTGCCGCGGTCGCGCTCTGAGACTTCGTGGGGATCGGGATGGAACAGCTCGCGCAGGGACATTTCGTCCGGGTCCCGGTCTTCGTGGTTGTGCTGGCGCGACGAGGTGAGATCGATCGTGTTGCGTCCGAATGTCAGGACATTCAGCCGTCCGGTATGGCGGTCGATTTCCTCGCGGGAACCATCATACAGCACGACGCGCGGCTGGTCGTTGACCACGACCATGGTGCCGCGTTCCGCCAGGATGGTGGTGTGGGAATCGGGGTCGCGGTCGTCTTCGACCAGCACGCCGTGCAACTGGCCGTCACTGGTGCGGCCGCGCACATAGACCGTCATGTCATTGGACAGGCTGGTGAACACGCCGTCCTGAAGCAGGAAGGCCGCCATGCGGTTGCGGATCTGGAACTCGTAGCGATGGAACGCATGGTACGAAACGGGCGCGAGCCACAGGGTCAGGACGTAGCACAGGATCACCGAGAAAAACGCGCAGAGCAGCCCTGGCCTCGCAAGTTCCAGCGGGGAGCGGCCGGCTGCGCGCATGACCGTGAGTTCCCGGTCGCCGACCATCCGCTGATAGGTGAAAAGTACCACAAGAAACGTCGTGATCGGCAAAATCACGGCGATGAAGGATGGCAGCATCAGCGAGGTGAGCTGGATGAAAACCCGCAGTGAAAGGCCGTGCTGGACCACCATCGAGACGAAGTGCAGCGACTGGGTCAGCCAGATCAGTGCCGTCGCCCCTCCCGTCAGCGCCAGCAGGGCGATGAGAAGCTGGCGGAGAATGTAGCGGTCGAGCAGAGGCAGGATCTGCCGCCCGGAGGTTCCGGAGGATGAGGCCATGGCCCTTCATCTATCCCTAGCGCGTGGCGGGAGGAAGGCGAAAAAACGAAACAGTTTCTATCGCAGATAGGAGGCCCGGTCGATGGGCGCCCTTGTGACGGACAGGCTGTGATAGAATTGTGTTCCGGCAATGCCGACCAGAAGACCCGCACCGGCGGCGAAGACGATGGCGATGTAGCGCCAGGGTCTCTGCATGCGCAGGGTTGCCAGTTCCAGCTGGATCAGCCCCAGATCCGTCTGGCAACGTCCCAGGCGCGTCTGTGCCGTGCGGGTGTCGGACTCGCTCTGGCCGAGGCGGCGCTCCAGTCCGGAGATCTGCTCCCGGAGACGTTTTTCGCGCTCGGTCTCGTCTTTGCCGGATATGGTTCCGATGCGGGTGGTGAAGAGGTTTTTCAGCGCGCCACCCGTGACGCCGTCGCGCCGGGCCATTTGGCGGATCCGTTCCAGAGCGGTCGCTGCATGCCCCGGCTGTTCATCCAGCACCAGCGCCAGAATGTCCGACAGGATCTTGATTTCCCTGGGGTCCGGGGCGCGGGCCATGCTCAGGTCAGGGTCGCGGCATGGGTGCGCGGTTCGGCGGCGCGGCGAAGACGGTCCCGGATGGCGAGGCCGAGCCCGTGGCGGGGGATCGGCTGTGCGGCGATGGTCTTCAGGCCGCGACGGGTGCCTTCCGCATCCAGAAAGCGCAGTCCGGCGAAGAGACGGGCCGCGGCTTCTTCAAGATTGCCGCTTTCGCTCAGGTTCCATGTCAGTCCGGCGCCGGGCAGGGGCGTGCCGAAGGCAAGCTGGGCTTCGTCGGGCGCGATGGAGGTCGCGTCCAGCCTGACAGGCAGGCTCGGGGCATAATGCGAGGCCAGCCGACCGGGCGAGGCCGGGGCGATTTCGGAAAAATCGTCCGGATGGCGGATGGGGCCGCACAGTTCGGTGAGGTCTTCAAGCGTTACACCGCCGGGGCGCAGGAGAACGGGCACCTCCCGGGTCAGGTCGAGCACGGTGCTTTCCACGCCGATCGAGCAGGGGCCGGAATCCAGAACCGCGTCGATCCGTCCATCCAGTGAGCGCAGGACGTGGAACGCATCTGACGGGCTGACCGTGCCTGAGACATTCGCAGACGGCGCGGCGACGGGAGCACCGACTTCGCGGAGCAGGGCCAGGGCCGTCTTGCCGCGCGGAACACGCAGCGCCAGCGTGGAGAGGCCGGCCGCCGCGAGGTCGGAGACGGTTGAATTCGGGGAGCGGGGCAGCACCATTGTCAGCGGGCCGGGCCAGAAACGCTCGGCCAGCGCATGGGCGATTTCTTCCATCCTGCCGCTCAGCGATGCCTGCGCGAAGGCGCTTTCGGCATCGGGGAGATGGCTGATGAGCGGGTTGAAGCGCGGGCGCCCCTTGGCGGCGAAGATCTTTGCAACAGCCGTATCGGACGAGGCGATTGCGCCAAGGCCGTAGACGGTCTCGGTTCCGAATGCGACCAGCTTTCCGGCCTTGAGGAGTTCGGCGGCGCGGCGGATGCCTTCGGGGGTGGCTGTCAGACGCTCGGTGTGAAGCGTGTCGCTCAAGATGCGCCTCCGGTGCAGTAGAATGAGCCGTTTAGCCGGTCCGGCTTGCCATAGCGCAGGGGCGCGCCGGTCTCGTCGAGCAGGGCGCCACCTGCGGCTTCCAGAATGGCCTGGGGGGCGGCCGTGTCCCATTCCATCGTAGGTCCGAAACGGGGATAGAAATCCGCAGCACCTTCGGCCACCCGCATGAATTTGACCGAGGATGACAGCTTCTCGACAGAGGCGACCTGTCGGCCGGCGAGCCAGCGTTCCAGAAGTTCGGGGTTGCCGTGATGGCTCGAGGCCAGAACGCGCAGGCCTTCTGCAGGAGGCGTGGCGGTATGGATCGGTGTGCTGTTTGTGCCGTCCGAGCGGTGGGCGCCGAGGCCCTGTCCGCCGCTGTAGATCAGGCCGTAACCTGGCAGGGCAACCACGCCCAGAACCGGACGGTCATGGCGGACCAGGCCGATATTGACGGTGAAGTCTTTTCCGCCCGAGGCAAAGCCACGTGTCCCGTCGAGGGGATCGACCAGCCAGTAGGCGTCTTCCGCGTTCACCCGGATCCCGGCCGACATTTCTTCCTCGCCGATGGCGGGAATGGACGGGCAGGCCGCGCGCAGGCCCGACAGGATGTGCTGTTCGGAGGCGTGGTCCGCTTCCGTGACGGGGGAGGCATCGTCCTTGATGTCCGTCCGGAAGCCGCGTTCGCGGATGGCGTTGATGATGTCCGAGGCTTCGGACGCGAGCCGGAACGCCAGGGCCAGAAGGGCGCGGTCATCGTCCGCAGGGACGGTGATGGGGGAGGCAGAAGTCATTCGCCCAGACTACTCCAAGATGGCTTTTGCGTCATGTGCTGATGCGCCCGTTATTGCGGGCAGGTCGGGACAGGCGCCTGATCTGCGTTCCACCGGGCAAACGGGATCTTTGTCGCAGCGCTCAGGGCGATGTCCGCGTGGCAGGTCGTGACCGGAGATGCGAGCGTGGTGCGAAGCGCGAAATAGAACGGTGTGCTGCCCGGTTCTCCGTCCCCTTGGGTCAGCTGGTACACGCGGATATGTGCGGGGTTGGGCTGCGGGACTGGGTTGGTGCCGGTGTCGCGGGTTGTTACGAACAGCAGAAGAGCCGGGGCGCCGTTTACGCGGCCGGAGGCGAAATGGATGGTCTGGACCGCGTCTTCGCCGGTGTGGGGACTGTCCTGCAGCATATCGAGAAGCTGGCCGGCATGGTCCGGGTTTTCCGTATCGACGAGGTTTGTGCGGCCGGGCTGCTCTGGGTCGCGGGTGGTGACGGCATAAAGATGATGGCTCCATGCGTTTCCGTTTTCACGCCACAGAGGGGTGATGGTCACGTCCGGGAAGCCCGATGGATGAAACGTGACGGGGCTGTTGCCGAGCGGGATAGGCTTGATGTCGGTGAGCCGTGAGGTGGTCTGTGCGTGCGGGGCAGTGCAGGTGAGGCCGGAGCAGAGCAGAAGCGTCAGAAGAGAACGGCGCATCGGGCGGTCTTTCTTCATGCCGGATGAGGGGAGGACTTGCCGGGGCGGTCGGTGTTCCCGATAACGGAGGCAACGACTTCATGTTCCAGACGGCAGGACCATCATGCTTTCAGTGATTTTCGATTCCTTTCCAGCCTTTTCTGCGGATGCGCCCAGGGCTGTTGTCCTGCTGTGCGATGCGGCGTCCGGCGAGACATTTGCCGCGCTGGACAAGGCTTCCGCCGGGGCCGTTTCGCGCGCCGTTGCGCTGAAGGGCTTCAAGGGTGAGGCCGGGCAGAGCGTGGTGCTTCCGGCACCGGCCGAAGGGCTGTCGCAGGTCGTGCTTGCCGGCGTGAAACCCAAGGGTGGGGCTGCTGTAGATGCCGTGGCCATCGAGAACGCGGCCGGTCGGGCGGTTCGTCTGGTGGATGGTGTTGAGAGCGCGGTTCTGGCGTTTTCCGAAGGGCTGGAGCAGTTTGCTCCGGAGGCGGCTCTGGGCGCGCGTCTGGCGTCCTATGATTTCGATGTGTACCGCACGAAAAAATCCGACACCCGTCCGGTTCTGAAAACGCTGCATGTTGCGGTTTCCGATGTTGCGGCAGCGCAGACGCGGTGGGCGGCTCTGGATGCGGTCTCGCAGGGTGTGATCTTGACGCGGAACCTGGTGAGCGAGCCGCCGAATGTGCTTTATCCTCAGACCTTTACGCAGCGTATCGAAGAACTGCGTGAGCTTGGCCTGACGGTTGAAGTGCTCGACGAAAGTGCCATGACAGAGCTGGGCTTTGGCGCGCTTCTGGGCGTGGCCCAGGGCAGTGTGCACAAGCCGCGGACGGTGATCGTTCGTCATAATGGTGGTGGCAGCGAGGCTCCTCTGGCGTTCATCGGCAAGGGCGTGACCTTCGATAGCGGCGGCATTTCCATCAAGCCTGCGGCTGGCATGGACGAGATGAAGACCGATATGGGCGGTGCGGCGACCGTGATCGGCCTGATGAGTGCGCTGGCCCGTCGGAAGGCGCCGGTCAATGCGATCGGTGTGGTTGGTCTTGTCGAGAACATGGTGTCTGGGGGGGCCCAGCGTCCGGGCGATATCGTGCGGGCCTATGACGGTCAGACGATCGAGGTGCTGAACACCGACGCGGAAGGCCGCCTCGTTCTGGCAGATGTGCTGTCCTATACGCGCAAGCGCTTCAGCCCGAAGCTGATGGTCAATCTGGCGACGCTGACGGGCGCGATCGTGGTCAGCCTTGGCTACGAGAATGCCGGTCTGTTCAGCAACAGCGATACGCTGGCCAAGGGGCTGGCCGAGGCCGGTGCGCAGGTTGGCGAAGGGCTGTGGCGGATGCCGATGGGCGAGGCCTATAACCGCGAACTCGACTCCGATATCGCCGACATGAAGAACATCGGCGGTCGTCCGGGCAGTGCGATCCTGGCGGCGGAGTTCCTCAAGCGCTTCGTGGGCGACACGGACTGGGCGCATCTGGATATCGCGGGAACAGCCTGGAAGACCAAGGCGTCCGCTATCGCGCCGAAGGGTGCGACGGGCTTTGGTGTGCGTCTGCTGGACTGCTTCGTGAAGGCGCACGAAGCCAGCGCCTGAGGAGCGGAATCACGCCGTGGATGTCGGGTTCTATCATCTGACGCGCACGCCGCTTGAAGAAGCGCTTCCGGCCTTGCTGGGCCGGACGCTGGATGCGGGGGAGCGTGCGGTCGTGCGCTGTCCCGATGCGGCTGCGGTCATGGCGCTGGATGCGGCGCTATGGGCGTGCCGGGACCCGGTCTGGCTGCCGCATGGCACTGCAAAGAGCGGCCATGCGGCCCGGCAGCCGATCTGGCTGACCGAGGGCGAGGACGTGCCGAACGAGGCGCGGTTTCTCTTCCGCGTGGATGGCGCGGGAAGCGATGAGTTCGCGCCCTTTACGCGGATTTTCGATCTGTTCGATGGCGGAAATCCGCAATCCGTTCAGCGGGCAAGAGAACGCTGGGTCGCGATGAAATCTTCCGGTCACAATCTCGTGTACTGGAAACAGGAAGAGCGGGGCTGGAAAAAGGCGGGGTAAGGTTTCAAATTGTGTCTGAGACCCTTGATGGAAGACGCTCCGTAACCGGGGTGCCGTTCATTCCACTGGAGAGGACGCCTGACTGTGCCAGAGCCCACGAATTCTTCCCCCGCGCCTTTGAAAACTGATCTTCGCCGCGTCGATATCAATCCCGACTTCTGGTATCCGCTGGCCTGGTCGAAGGATCTCAAGCGCGGCAAGACGATCGGGCGACGGTTCGGGCGCTTTCCCATTGCTCTGGTGCGGCCTGAAGAAGGAAGTGTCTTTGCGCTCGAAGACCGTTGTGCGCACCGTCAGGTTCCGCTCAGTCTGGGGAAGGTCAGCGGTGAGGCAGTGCAGTGCTGCTATCACGGCTGGGCTTATGGCCGGTCCGGGCGGTGCATTGATGTGCCGTATCTGGGCAAGGGCAAGCTGCCGAATGGTGTGAAGACGTATCCCTGTCGTGAGGCGGGCGGGATGATCTTCATTTTCCCCGGCGATGCGGAAAAAGCGGAGAGCGTGCCGCTGCCGCCTCTGGCCCAGGTGGACAATCCGGCGTTCAAGACGCGGCGTTTCAGCCCGGTCGTGAAGTGCCACTACACGTTCATGCATGAGAACCTGATGGACATGAACCATCAGTTCCTGCACCGCCGCCAGATGGGGCAGATCAGGGCGCGTTTTCTGGGGCAGGACGCGGGCGATAACTTCATCGAGGCGCGCTACAGCTTCGCGCGGACGGGAAACCAGCAGCCGCTGGCGGAACGTCTGATCTTCGGCAAGCATCATGATGATCCGAACCGGGAGCAGCCGGTCGAGGAAATCGTCAGCATCCGCACGACCTATCCGTATCAGAGCCTGAAAATCCATGACAAGGACGGCGATCTGATCATGGAACTGTTCAGCGTTTATGTGCCGAATACGGCGGATGGCATGAGTACGCAGTGCTTCGGCCTGCTGTCGGTGCTGCGGCCCAAGACGCCGTTCCTGATCGACATGATCTGGCCTGCGCTGGGTATCTTCACGCACCGGATATTTGAAGAAGACCGCGAAATCATGGAACTGGAGCAGAACGCCTGGCGCGAACTGGGCGGCGATCATAACGTCGAGGTCTTCCCGATCGTGCGCAAACTGCGGGATCTTCTGGCGCAGAACGGTGTCGCGCCGGGGACGGATACGGTGGCGCAGACTGAAGTTTCGAGGGAACAGCCGGCTGATCCTGTCGTTGTCTGAAGACACAGACAGGAAACGGTCATGAAAACAGTCACACTCAGGAATGGTGTCACGGTTCCCGCGCTGGGCATGGGAACCTGGAATATCGGCGACAGTGCCGCGCGGCGTTCTGACGAGATCGAGAGCCTGCGTCAGGGGCTGGAGGCCGGACTGCGGGTTGTTGATACTGCCGAGATGTATGGCAACGGCCGGTCGGAAGAACTGGTGGGGGAAGCCATCGCGGATGTGCGCGATGACGTTTATCTTGTCAGCAAGGTCGTGCCGTCCAATGCGTCGTATGATGGGGTGCGCAAGGCGTGCCGGCGTTCACTGAAGCATCTCGATACGGACTGGCTTGATCTGTACCTGCTGCACTGGCGCGGGGGTACGCCGCTTGAGGAGACGATCCGCGCGTTCGAGGATCTGAAGGATGACGGGCTGATCCGGGGCTGGGGTGTTTCGAACTTTGATGTCGATGACATGGAAGAAATTGAAAGCCTGTCCGGAAACTGTCTGGTCAATCAGGTTCTGTATAATCTTGAGCATCGTGGGACAGAATTCGATCTTCTGGATCATGATCTGAGCACCGACACGGTCACGATGGCGTATTCGCCGCTCGGACAGGGCGGGGAGCTTCTGGAACATCCGGCCCTTAAAGACGTCGCGTCGCGGCATGAGACGTCGCAGGGGCCTGCTGATCCGGCACAGATCGCGCTGGCTTGGGTGCTGCGCCGGCCGAATGTGATGGCCATTCCGAAGGCGGGTTCTCCGAAGCATGTTGCCGGAAATCTGGCCAGTCTGGAGATCAGTCTGACGGATGCGGATCTCAAAACGCTGGACAGTGCTTTCCCTCCGCCGAAACGCAAGGTATCTCTCGCCATGATCTGACGGTCGTGATGATTGCGGTCCGTTTCCACCTCTTGTCCGGACCGCGCCCTGCATATTTTCGCCTCCCTTTTCCACGTTGATCCGGTTTCTCTCTGCCTGGCGTTTCTGGTCGTTCCTGCCTGTGTGCAGGCGATGCAGCCGGGGCAGGCAGGGAGAGCCATGGTTCTCTGTGTGGCGGCTCTGGCTGCGGTTCTGGGCCTGTCGCCAGCCGTTCAGGCTGTCGCGCTGGGCGTGATTGCGGCGCAGGACCGGGAGGCCTGTCCGGCAGTCTGGAGCGTTCCGGCTCTGCTGTTGTCCGTGCTGTTTCCTGCCCAGACATTCGTTGTGCTGGCAGTGCTGCCGGTCCTGTTCTGGTCCGCGCTGGTGCGCCGGCCTGACGGGGGGCAGGAGGGCGGGGCATTTTCCGCCGTGATGGGTATTCTGGGCGTATCGCTGGTCTGGCATGCGCCGACGGCGGTTTCAGCAGAACTCGTTGCGGGGCTTGGGGCCGCTGTGATCGGGCTGCTGGGCCGGTCTGTTCTCGGGGCCTGCCGTCCGGGAGATCTGGGGCTTTTGCGGCCTGTTCTTCTGATGGTTCTGGTCGTGGCGGCGCAGGCGGAAGGCCTTGCGGTCTGTGCCCGGATTGCACTGGAAGCCACACTTCTCGATCTGTCACTGCTGGTTCTGACGGCCGCACTGGGACGCGTGTTTCCGGTGCTGTCGGTGTTGCGGCTGCCGTTTCCGTCCTTGCCGGGGCTGGTTGTCCTGTGGCTCGGGATTCATGCTGCGCTTGGTATGGCGGCGGGCGTTGAGGGGTGGAGCGTGCTTGGGGTGGCGGTTGCCCTGCTGCTCGGCCTGCTGGGTCTGTCGGATATTCTTGTCGTGGGGCGGCTGTTCCGTGCGTGGCAGGGACGTGTCTCGGGCGTTTCCGTCCTGTTGGTGGGGGCTGGAAGTCTGCTGCTGCCCGCTCTGGTGTTCGGAATGGTCAGTCCGGTCCTGCATTTCGTGGGTGGAGAGTGGGTCTGGCCTGTCTGGCGTATGGGCGGCGGCGATGGTGCCTCTCTGCGGTTGCCGGCTTTCGTACTGACGGGGGCGGTTCTGTGGTGTGTGCTGGTGCGTCCATGGCGGATTGTCGGAGGGATCGTGCAGACGGCCTCCACGCTTCTTCCCGCACTGGGAAACCTGCTTTCGGTCGGGAACGGCCTGTTTGAGGAAGCGCCGTCTCTGGGATGGAAAATGCGCTGCGTTATTGTGGCGGGGCGTCGTCGTCTCAGAGTGCTCCAAGGCATGAAGGCTCCTGTTCTTCCCGATCTGCGTCAGGGCGCGGTGGGGCTCTGGCTTGTGCTTCTAGGTCTCGTTCTGGCGGTGCTGGGAGTGATGGCGTGATGGGGCATGAGATCGGGCTGATCCTGATGTCCGTGCTGGAATCGCTGTTTCAGCTCGGGCTGCTGCTCGTTCTGGCGTCCGTAATGGGCTGGTGTCTGGACAGTCTGCCGTTCTGGCTGGCGGGACGCTCGGTCGGGACAGTGCGGTTCCGTCTGTTGCAGACGGCTCGTTTCTGGAGATCGCTGGTTCAGGTGCCGCTGGGCGGGCGTCCGGCGCTGGCGCTGACGGCGGGTGTGCTGACGCTTGTGTGTCTGCCGGCGGTTACGACGGGATCGGTGCTGTCGTCGCTGGCTGATCCGCTTGTTATCGGACTGGTCGTGCTGCTGGGGCGCGGATTTCTGGGGCCGGGCCTGGTGCCGGGTGAGGCAGCGCGTCTGGTGCCTGCGGTGCTGCTCCTGTGTCTGACCGAGGCCCTGATTGCCCTGGCCGCGCCGGGAACGGACGGGCTGTCTGGTCTGTGCGCGATGCTGCATATCGAGCCGGAACCGGGCCTGGAGGGTGCGCTTGCGGCCTGTGCGCTGGCACTGGGAATTGCCTGTCCGCCTTTGCGCTCGGATGATGTGACGCAGATGCTGTCCGGACTGCGGGACCGGCATGAACGTGAGGCCGCGCGTAGTATTGCCGATGTGCTGAACTGTGGCTGGCTGTTGCTGCTGGGGGACCTGGCGCTGCCGGTGAGTGTCGGTCTGGCGCAGGGTGGTGTGCAGGGCTGGTGGCTCGGGCTGCTGGCGCTGGGCGGACGGCTGGCGCTGACCGTGGCTGTGGCGGTCGGGCTGCGTCTGATGGCGCAGGAACGGAGCGCACGGCTGACGGCGCTGTTTGCGGGTGTGGCGCTTCTTCTGGCTCTGGCGGGGAGGTTCGGCACATGATCGTCGGATTTGGATTACTGCTGCTTCTGGCGCTTGCTGGGCTGGGCAAGGACGGGCGCGGGCTGCCGCTTTACGGGGCGGTCTGTGCCTTTGCGGGAGCGACGGTCTGTTCGGGGCTGATGGCGCTGCTGACGTCCGCGGCTCTGGTCGGGCTGAATGTACTGGCCTGGGCCTGGCTGCGGCGGTTTGCGCCTGAAGCGCCGGACCGTGCGGCTGTTCTGCCGGTTGTCGGGACGCTTGTGCTGCTGCTCGCGCTCGGACTGTCCGGTGCGGGGCTGGGTCTCGCGCCTGTTCTGGGGGCCGGAGCGGTTTTGGCTGGTCTTTGCGGTGCTGCGTGGGGGACGCCGCTGGTTCAGTTCACGGGGCTTCTAAGGGCCGCGGATGGGCTGGTTGTCGTGGCCTGCGTGCTGCATTCATGGCCGCTTTTTGCGGCGGCGCTGAGCCTGTGGGGCGTTCTGGCGGCGCTCGGCGTGACGCTTCTGCCGCGTCTGGCGTGGCGCAGGGTGGAGGACGTCTGATGCATCCGCTTGCTCCTGTTGGAACGCTGTTTGCGGTGACGGTGTGGCCGCTTCTGGCGGCATTCCTGCTTCTTCTGACGCCGGAAAACCGCCAGTCCGCCAGCAGTCTGACCTTCGCTGTGGCGGGGCTCGTCATTACGCCGCTGGCTGTCTGGCTCATGCCGGGAACGGATGCGCTGGCGGCAGCGTGCTCGTGTATCGTGACGGCCATTCCGCTGCTTCTGCCGCAGGCTCAGGACCGGACCGGGCGGATCCTGCCGTTTCTGGTCACGGGCTGTGCGCTTCTGGCGCTGAACATTCACTCGGCTTTTGCCGTGACGGTCCTGTGTGGCGCGGGAACGGTTCTGCTGGCCTGGCGCGAAGGGCGTGGGCCGCGCAAGGCGCTTGTTGTCTGGGATATGGCGCGCAGCCGGCTGGGCGGTGTGGTGCTGGGGCTTCTGGGGGCGTCGCTTCTGCCGATGCAGCAGTCGTCGCTTGGTGCGGTGCTGCTGACGGTGGGGCTGTGCATGGTGGCGGGGCTTGGGCCTTCGCCGGCTCCGGCGCCTGAGGCAGCACTTCTGGATACGGGGCTGCGGTTTTCGGCGCTCATGCTGATGTTCCGGCTGAGTGCGTATCCGCTGGTTCATCTGCTGATGCTGATTGCGGGGTTCGGGACGATCATCATGCTCGTCTCGTCACGTTCTTCGGGCCGGAGCATGTCGCTGCCGATGCTGTCTGCCTTCGGGGCCCTGGCGGCTGCGACCGGTGAGGGCACGGCGCTGGTGCTGCTGCTACTTGCGGCGCTCGGGCTTGCGGTTCTGGACCTGCGCGGCGCAGAGGGCGAGGACGGGATCGCGGCCGGAGTCGCGCCCTGGCCGGTGTTCTGTGCGCTTGTCGGGATCGGGCGTTCGCTTGAAACCGGGCAGCTTGTTCTGCTGGTGGTGTGTCTGCTGCCTGCTCTGTGGTCTGTGCGGCACAGGACGCTTCTGCCGGCGTTTGCGCGGGGAGAGCGGGGCATGGTGGCCGTGATGCAGGCGGTTCTGCTGCTGGGTGGGCTGTGTGGTCCGCTGTTTCTGGCCTGGCATCCGGTGACGGGATGGCGGCCATGATGGGGATGGGTCGGATCATCCGCAGCGGCGAGCGGGTTGCTCTGTCGCATTATCATCTCGATGCCGAACAGTGGAGCGCGATGCTGTCCGCGCCGGGTGCGACGCTGCCGCTGATATCCTGCTGGGCGGATGATGCCCGTGCCTATGTGCTCCTGCTGGAGGGGGATCGTCCGCTTCTGGCGAGTACGGCAGTGGAAGAGCGGCGTTATCTTGCGCCGTCCTCGCGTTTTGCGGGGGCCGAGTGGGGTGAGCGCGTGGCGTATGACCTCTACGGCGTGGAAGCGATGGATGCCCGCGGGAACGGAGCACCGGCGCTGGATGAGGGCGGCTGGACGTCCACCTGGCCGCTGTCGTCCCGTCCGGGGCCGGCGGCGGGAGGATTGCGGCCGCTGGCGGGAAGCCATCTGCTGCGTCCCGAGCAGACGGGGCTGAGCGGACCGCTGGAACTCTCCTTCGAGGTTCTGAAGGGCAAGGTCCGGAGTGTGGAGGTCTGTGCGGGCGGCGCGCATCGCGGGGTCGTGTCGCGCCTGCTGGGACAGACGCCGGAAGAGGCCATGCCGCTGGTGTCGCGGATGACGGCAGGTGGGTTCGTGGCGCATCCGCTGGCTTTTGCGCGTGCTGTGGCGCAGGCGCGCGGACTGGTTCCGGGGCCCGGGATCCGGGATGTCTGGATGGTGCTGCTGGAGATCGAGCGGATGTCGCTCCATCTGTTCGACATGGCCCGGACGGCGCGGGGCGTGGATGCGGAGCTGCTCGCGACGCATTGCGATCATGCGCGGGAAGCCATCGCGCGGGCCTGTGCGGAGCAGGGCGTTTCGCGCCGTCTGATGGATATGGTGGCCTGTGACGGGTTTCGGGATGGGCTCGAGATCGTGCCGCTGGCTCAGGCCGTTCATGCGGCGATGCAGCCGCGTCTTGCGGCGCTGGAAGAGCTTCACCGGGTTTTTGCACCGCGTCTGGACGGGTTTGCGGTTCTGGATGTGCGGCTGGCCGAGCGTTTTGCCGTGGGCGGCGTGACCGGGCGTGCGAGCGGTCGCAGCATGGACATGCGGCGGCGGGAGGCCGGGATGCGGCTGGAGGCGTTGCGGGCGACAGGATCGAGTCAGGGCGATGCCCGGGCGCGTGAAGGGCTGCGGCTTGCGGAAATCCGCGACTCCCTGAAGCTGCTGGAGCGGATTCTGGGGAGTATCGGTCTGGAAGACGACGAGCCCGCGCCGGATCGGACGGATGAGGGCATTGGCGTGGCCGAGGGCGCGCGCGGAGACGTGTGGTACTGGGTGCGCTTGAAAGACGGGCGGATCGAGAGCCTGCATGTGCGGGACCCGGGCGTATCGCTTCTGCCGGTTCTGGGCGCGATGCTGCGGGGCTATCCCGTCAGCCGGGTGCCGGCTGCTCTGGGCTCGATCGGGATTTCACCGGCGGGGATTGCGCTGTGAAGACTGTGCAACGGACGGGGCCTTTGAGCCTGCTTTACGCTTTCATGGATGCAACGCGCGGGCGGGCGTTCGTGGAAGGAGAAGTTCCGCGCCGGGAGCGGCCGATCGGGCTGTATGTCCTTGAGACCGGTGGTTGTGAGGGATGCTTCATGGAGATCGAGTCCCTCAATGGCAGTGCGTTCGCGCTGGAGCAGGCGGGTTTTGTCTGTGTGAGCGATCCGGCGGATGCGGACTGGCTGCTGCTGACCGGGGCGGTGACGCGGGTCTGCGCCGAAATGGTGGACCGGGTGTGGCGGGCGATGCCGCCGGGCCGGAGCCTGATTGCTGTGGGCGCCTGCGCGGTGGATGGCGGGCCTTTTCCGGCCGGTTATGCGATGCTGGGGGGGCTGGAGGCGCTGACGCTGGTGCGGCGTTCGATTGCGGGATGTCCGCCGTCGCCGGACGATATTCTGCGGGCCTTGCAGGAACTGGCGCAGGTCTGAACGGTTTGGCCGGGCGTGGGAATTTTCCTGAAACAACGAAGTTTTGTCCCCCGACGGCTTGCCGTGACACGGTTTCGCGTTAAAGCAGATGGACGCACTGGATGCGTTTTCCATGAGGTTCGGTCGCCTGTCTTTCAGGTCACCGTATAGAGCACAGGGCTAGAGATGGCTGATTATCGCCTTGGAATTGATCTTGGTGGCACGAAGATCGAAATTGCCGTTCTGAACCGTTCGGGCGATCTCGTCCTGCGTGAACGCATTCCCAATCCCGGTATCTATAATGAAGCCGTTCTGGCCATTCGTGATCTGGTGACGGATGTGGACCGCCGTCTGGGTGCGGTGCCGAGCCACCGTGTATCGGCGGGGCAGCATACGTCCACGCTGGGCATCGGCATTCCGGGATCGATCTCCCCTGAGACCGGGCTGATCAAGAACGCCAATGCGACCTGGCTGAACAACCAGCCTTTCGGTCATGATCTGGAATCCGCGCTGGCGCGTCCGGTCCGGACGGAAAATGACGCGAACTGTTTTGCCCTGTCCGAGGCGGCTGATGGTGCGGCCAAGGGCATGCTGACGGTCTTTGGTGTCATCATCGGCACGGGCATGGGTGCGGGCATCGTCAATAACGGCCGCGTCCTTGAAGGCCGTCATCATATTGCGGGCGAGTGGGGGCATCTGCCTCTGCCCTGGCCGACGGAAGAAGATATGCCCGCGCGTGAGTGCTTCTGTGGCAACAAGGGCTGCATGGAGCGCTATCTGTGCGGTCCGGCGCTGGCGGCAGACTGGAAAGGTCCGGGGCATCGCAATACGGCCGGGATCGAGGATGCGGCTGCCAATGGCGATCAGGCTGCCATCGCAGCTTTGGGCCGTTATACCGAGCGTTTCGCCCGGGCCTGCGCGATGGTCATCAACTTCCTTGACCCGGATGTGATCGTCCTCGGTGGTGGCGTGTCCAACCTGCATACGCTGTATGAGCGCGTGCCGCCGCTTCTGGCCAAGCATGTCATCACGCCGGTCTGCACGACGCCGATCGTGCGCAACAAGCATGGTGACAGCTCCGGCGTGCGTGGTGCGGCATGGCTGTGGGACGTGACGGAATAAGTCCGTCGCGCACTGGATATGAAAAAGGCCGCCCGGATGACCGGGCGGCCTTTTTTGTTGGTTCGTTTTGGTTCAGGCGGGCTCTTCTTCCACCGTTTCCGACATTTCTTCCGCCGCCTGTTTCAGGCGGTGATAGGAGCGGCGGGAGAAGGGCAGGATCGCAATATAGAGCAGTCCGGCTCCCGCAAGAGCGCCCCAGGGGTCCGCGACCATAAGGGCGGCGTAGAGGCCGGTTCCCAGCATCAGGGGCAGAACGTAGCGCGCCGGGACCTTGAAGTTCTTGAAGGACCAGACCGGCAGGGTCGAGACCAGAAGCAGGCCCGTGAAGATCAGGCAGACGGCCGAGACGATGGGCAGACGGGCGAAGGCAGCCAGTCCCTCGGCATGAAGGCGGTCGGCTTCAAGGCCCAGAAAAACCGGGAACAGGACCAGTCCAGCTCCGGCAGGGGCGGGAACACCCGTGAAGAAGCTGTAGGAATATTCCGGCTTGTCGTCGTCATCGAGGCTCGCATTGAAGCGGGCGAGACGCAGCGCCATGCAGACCGTGAACAGGATGCAGGGGACGAACGCGTAGCGGCCGGCATGTTCGAGCGACCACATCAGCAGCACGAAGGATGGTGCCACACCGAAGCACACGAAGTCCGACAGGCTGTCGAATTCCGCGCCGAAGCGGGTGGCGCCCTTGAGCAGGCGGGCGATCCGCCCGTCCAGGCCGTCGATACAGGCGGCGATCAGCAGGGCCACGGCCGCGGGCTCGAACTGGTGTTCGAGCGCAAACCGCATGCCGCTGAGCCCAGCGCAGAGGCCGAGCATCGTCATGATGTTGGGGATGAGGCGGTTGAACGACGGCCCCCGCACGCGGGTGCGGGGATTGCGCCCCATGCGTCGGAGCCTGCGTCGGATGCGGCGTCTTTTGGCGGGGCGGATGGGTTCAACCGTTGGCGGTGTGGTCATGAAAGGCGTCTGGCTCAGAGCTTCGCCAGGACAGTTTCGCCACCAACCATGGTCTGCCCTTCCACAACCAGAGGTTCAACGCCGGGCGGCAGATAGACATCGGTGCGGGAGCCGAAGCGGATCAGTCCGAAACGCTCGCCGGCTTCCACGCGGTCGCCTTCCTCGACGAAACACAGGATGCGGCGGGCGATCAGCCCGGCGATCTGGACAACGCCGATGTTGCGACCGTCCGGCAGCGTCAGACGCAGTTCGTTGCGCTCGTTATGCTCGGAGGCCTTGTCGAGGCTGGCATTGAGGAACTTGCCGGCGTGATAGGCGATCTTCGTCACTTCACCGGCCGCTGGCATGCGGTTGATGTGGACGTTCAGCACGGACAGGAACGTCGAGACGCGCCAGACCGGGGTGTGGCCCATTTCCAGAGCGGCAGGTGGGGTGACGAGCGCGACCGAGGTCACGCGGCCATCAGCGGAGGCCAGAACCAGATCGGCGCGCGGCGGCGGGACGCGCTTGGGGTCGCGGAAGAAGTAGAGGCAGAACGCCGTAAAGGCGATGCCCGCATTGCCCAGCAGGCGCGTGGGACGCCAGGGCGTGGCCCGTCCGAGCAGCCCGACGAGCGAACCCGCGAGGAGGAAGGGAGTCGCGGCGCGATGCGGCGGCGACAGGACAAGCTTGAGGGACTGGATCAGCGACATGGAACGCACTCTTACGGCACACGGCGGGAGGGTCAAGAATTCGCCACAAAGAAGGCGTTTTTCGGGCAGGTTTTCTGCTTCCGCCGCCTTCAGGCGGGCTCGGCCACCTGTCGGGGGAGCGGGACGCACAGTTTTTCGTCGATCAGGGGCGTTCCTGCATAGACGTTCTTGCGGGCCGTGACGACATGCACTCCGCCGCAAGGCAGGCGTAGTGTGCGGCCTGCCCGTTCCATCAGGCGGCCCTGCGTGACTGACAGCGCGGCGGGTGGGGTCATCAGGGCGCTGGAATGATGTTCGATCCGGAACAGGGCCTGATCGAGCAGGCGCGTCAGCTGGCCGCTGCTGTAGGGGATGCCGTGGCCAAAGGGTGTGGCATCCGTGTGGGCCCAGTAGCCGGAGCGGTTGGGAACGACCAGCGTCAGGACGCCGTCATCGCTGAGAGTGCGCCAGATGGCGCGGAGGAAATCCGGAGCGAAACGGGTGAATTCGAGGCCGTGGACCACGAGGACGGCGTTCATCGAGAGGTCGTCGAAGGGCAGGCGTCCGCTGCTGACGATGCAGTCCGCCCAGGGGATGTTCCGGGTCTGGCTTCGGGTGGTTCGCTGCGTCTGTGGGTGCAGGAGGCGGCCCGAAACGGCGAATTCCGCACTTTCCGGAAGATAGGGGGCTGTATAGCCTATCCCGAGGATCCTTCGGCCGCGCATGGGGGGCATGATGCTCTGCAGGCGGTCGTTGAGAAGCAGCGCCGTACGCTGGCCCTGTCGGCTTTCATAGAAAGTGGCGGCATCATCGGAACGGATGCGGGCCAGGGACGTCAGCATGCAGCTACCTCATCAGCAGGACACTCCAAGGGGAACAGTCATGCCACTCGATATCAAGCCGATTCCGGTTCTCTCCGACAATTATGCTTGGCTGCTGACCGCGACGGAGGGGCAGCGCGCCGTCGTGGACCCCGGTGAAGCGGGGCCGATCATGGACGAAATCGGGGAAGGGCGGCTCGACATGATCCTGCTGACCCATCATCATGCCGATCATACAGCAGGGACGGATGCGCTGCGGGAGCGCTATGGCGCGAAGGTGTATGGACCGCGGCAGAAAAGGGAATGGCTGCCCCGGCTGGATCACGACGTCGAGGACGGGGACAGCTTCTCGCTGGGCAGCGCGCAGATCCGGGTTCTGTCCACGCCGGGCCATGCGGTAGGGCATGTGTCGTATGTCGTGCCCGAGGTTCCGGCGCTGTTCTGCGGGGATGTGCTATTCAGCCTGGGATGCGGGCGGCTGCTGGAAGGGACGGCGCAGGAGCTGTTCGACAGTCTGCATCGCTATGACAGCCTGCCGGACCAGACGCTTGTCTGTGCGGGGCATGAATATACCCGCTCCAATCTGGCTTTCGCGCTGCATGTCGATCCGGACAATGCGGCTTTGAAGGCTCGGGCCGGGGAAGTCGAGCGGTTGCTGGAAGCAGGGCGGCCGACGCTCCCGGTCAGCTTGGGTGTGGAGCGCAGGACCAATCCTTTCCTGCTGGCGCCGGATGTCGCGACGTTTGCGCGGCTGCGCAGGGAAAAGGATACGTTCTGAAGGCACAAAAAAAAGCCCCGCTCGAAAGAGGCGGGGCTTTCCTTGTGAAGGATCGTCAGGCCGTTACCAACCGAAGATGATCTTCTTGAGCAGTTCGGCGCCGAGGCCGACGACGACAACGCCGCCGGCCCAAATCGCCACGAACCAGCCCACACGTTTCATCCAGTTCAGGAAACCCGGTTTCTGTTCGGGCTGTCCGTATTCGATCCGCATGGGCCGGCCTCCCTGTTCTCAGTGGTAGTGATGTCCGGCGGACATCTTTCCGCGGAACACGTAGTACGAATAGGCCGTGTAGGAGAGGATCAGCGGCAGCAGGAACATCGTGCCGACCAGCAGGAAGGTCTGGCTCTCCGGCGGAGAGGAAGCCTGCCAGATGGTGATGGTCGGGGGCACGATGTAGGGCCACACATTGATGCCAAGGCCGCTGAAGCACAGGAAGAACAGGCCCAGCGTTGCGACGAACGGCAGCAGGTGCGAGCGCGGGTTGCGCAGTCCCATGAACAGGACGCCCGTCAGCACGATGACAGCGACGGGCACCGGAGCGACCAGGGCAAACTGCGGCATGGCGAGCCAGTGCTGCATATAGGTGGTGTGCAGCATGGGCGTCCAGATGGAGACCAGTGCGATCGTGATCAGCATCAGCGCGCCGAGACCGAAGGAAACCCTGCGCATCGTGTCGTGCAGTTCACCCTCACAGCGCCACAGGAGCCAGGTTGCGCCGAGAAGCGCGTAACCGATGACCACGGCAAGGCCACAGAACAGGGCGAACGGGGAGAGCCAGTCGAAGCTGGACCCGACGAACACGTTGTTCTCGACCTTGATGCCCTGGACGAGCGTTCCGAGGATGACGCCCTGCATGAAGGCCGCCACGAAGGAGCCGCCGCAGAAGGCCGTGTCCCAGAAGAACTGGCTCATGGGCGATTCCGACTTGAAGCGGAACTCGAAGGACACGCCACGCAGGATCAGGGCCAGCAGCATGAACAGGACCGGCAGGTAGAGCGCCGGAAGGATCGTGCCGTAAGCCACGGGGAAGACGCCGTAGAGCGCGGCGCCACCGAAGATCATCCAGGTCTCGTTGCCGTCCCAGACAGGGGCGACGGTGTTGACCATGAGGTTGCGGTGATCGTGGTCCTTTTCCTTGAGGAAGAGGATGCCGATCCCGAGGTCGAAGCCATCGAGGCAGATATAGAGGAAGATGGCTGTTGCTGCGAGCAGCGCCCAGACCACCGGGAGCCAGAAGCCGGCTGTTTCTGTCATGGTTCTTACTCCGCCATGCCAGCGTCAGGCTGGGGCTGATGGGAGACCTGTGTTGTACCCGCAGCGCGCTGGGGCTGATCTTCGGCCGGGCCATGCTGATCCGGATGGGGCTCTTCGGCGAAGGTCCGCAGCAGGATGGTGATGCCGCCCGTGAACACGATGAAATAGACGATGACAAAAGCGATCATCGACGTCGCGATGTTCGGCAGGGCGATCGGCGAGACGCTGTCGGAGGTCCGCAGCAGGCCATAGACCGTGAAGGGCTGACGGCCGACTTCAGTCGTGATCCAGCCGCAGAGCAGGGCCAGGAAGCCCGCAGGCGACATGAACAGCGCGATACGGTGCAGAAGCGGCGTATCGTAAAGCTTGCCCTTCCAGCGCAGATACAGCGACCACAGTCCGACCAGCACCATCAGCATGCCAAGTGCGATCATGATGCGGAAGGAGAAGAACAGCAGCGGGGAGTAGGGGCGGTCTTCTTTTGGATAGTCCTTCAGGCCCGGCACCTTGCCATCGAGGCTGTGCGTCAGGATCAGCGAACCCAGATAGGGGATGGCGATCTTGAAATGCGTCGTCTCGTTCTTCATGTCCGGAATACCGAACAGAAGCTCGGGCGCACGGCTTTCGGACTCCCAGTCGCCTTCGAGGGCTGCGATCTTGGCCGGCTGGTATTCCAGCGTGTTCAGGCCCTGCGTATCGCCGGCCAGAACCTGGATCGGGGAGACGATGGCAGCCATCCACATGGCCATGGAGAACATCAGGCGGACCTGTTCGGACGCCTGACGGCCTTCACGACGGGCCTTGAGCAGATGCCATCCGGCAACGCCCGCGACGATGAACGCCACGCACAGGAAGGCTGCGAGGCCCATGTGCACGATGCGGTACGGGAAGGAGGGGTTGAAGACGATCTGCCACCAGTCAACCGGCAGGAAGCGACCGGTGGCCTCGTCGATGCGGTAGCCGCGCGGGGTCTGCATCCAGGAATTGGACGACAGGATCCAGCTCATGGAGATCAGCGTGCCGATCGAGACCATGCAGGTGGCTGCGAAGTGCAGGCCTTTGCCGACGCGGTTGAGGCCGAACATCATGACGCCGAGGAAGCCGGCTTCCAGGAAGAAGGCCGTCATGACCTCGTAGGCCAGCATCGGACCGAGGATCGGACCGGCTTTCTGGGAGAACGACGACCAGTTGGTTCCGAACTCGTAGGACATGACGAGGCCGGAGACCACGCCCATGCCGAAGACGACGGAGAAAACTTTCAGCCAGTATTTGAAAAGGTCGAGATAGGCGCTGCGACCCGTTTTGAGCCACAGGCCTTCGAGGACTGCGAGATAGGCTGCGAGACCGATCGAGAATGCCGGGAACACGATGTGGAACCCGACCGTAAACGCGAACTGGAAACGCGCCAAGAATAGAGCCGACAAGCCAAACATGTCGATTGCCTTCTGGGTAGATGGCGAAACGCAGAGACCGGCAGGAAGGATGTCGGCTCCCCGGGGGCCTCACGCACGCACAACAGGGTAACGAAGTTGTGATCTCTTCGCGTGTTGCCGTCTTTTGAACCCTCTAAACGTATTTTGCCAGAAAAAGTTTGATACTCCGGACATGATTTTGACAAAAATCAATGCGGCATCCGGGATTTTTCCGGGCGTTCAGGGGGTTCTGAAACCCTGGCTGACAAGTGCTGAAACCGCCTGCGCATCCGGGAGGATCTGGCCATTGACGACGGGCATGGAGAGCGAAAAGGGGCGCTCCTTTATGGCCGGGATGCTGGATGCTTTCTGCAGCAGTTTCTGCAGCGCGGCCTGAAGGTCGGGAGCGAGATGCGACTCTATTTCCGGACGATCGAGCAGACGGGAAGCCAGTTCCTGCCAGTGGGTCATGGTGAGGGTGAGCGTGCCGTTCTGTTCCGGCAGGGCGAGGGCGCCTGTCAGGGTGATCCGGTTGTCTGGAGAGGCCGGGACAGGAGTGGCTGAGGCATCCTGCAGAATGAGGCGTCCGTAGGAGGTGGGGTCGAGCAGCGAAAGTCCCTGCGATGACTGCGATGCTGTCAGGGCGATTGCCAGGCGTGCGTTGCGCAGGTCGCTGAAGAGGCCGTAGGGCAGCGGAAAGCCATTGACTGTGGCGGCATGCGCGATGAGGCCGAGGCGTGTGGCGTCCGGGCTGGCAGCGGGAAAACGGATGAGGCGTCCGGACAGGGTTTGGGTGGAGAACTGTCTGTTCGGCCATCTGCCGGAGAAAGCCAGTTGAAGCCGGGGCGCCGAAAAGACCAGGTTTTCCGGATTGCGGAAGCGGATCTGCACGCCGGAAGCCAGCATGGTCAGAACATTGTCATTTACGACGAGGCGGGTGGCTTGATGTCCTGTCAGGGAGAGTGGAAGCCCTGCCTGGAGCAGGGAGAGCCATGATCCGCCCAGACGGATTTTCTCGCCGGCCCATCCCGCATCATAAGGCGACGCCGCCGAGGCAGGGTGTGTGCCGTTCAGGCGGTCAAGTTCCACCCAGGCCCCGAAGGGCCAGCCGCCCTTGTGCAGCGGAGTCGTCTCAACCCTCCAGCCATTTTCGTGCGCGGCGGTGAGGGCGGTTCGGGCCGTGGCGTCCAGCCTGTGGACTGTGCGGAGCCAGAAGACTGTATCCAGCGCCGTGGATATTGCGAGGACGGCAATCAATACCAGAGCAGATCGGCCGTAACGCACAGTAAAGAATGGACGAGCCATTGAGCATGTCTTTTCAGGTGTGGCTGCGGGATTGGTCAAGTCCCATCTGTTTTATCCCCAGCCATTGAAAGAAGCTCCAAAACGTTGGAAAGCGCTCACGAACGTGTGATCTTAAGTGGAGCTTCTGGAAGTGTGAAACGCTGAAAATGGCAGAAAACCAAGAGATACGAAGATTCTGTCAGAGGTGGGACGTCAGGAACACGTCGGGTCTGGAATAGTCCTGAAAGATTTCAGTTTTTTGCAGTCCGGTCATGCGTTTTCCGGGTCCACAGAGTTATCCACAGGATCGCGGGGAAGGGTATGGGTTGTGCACAGTTCATCCCACGCGCTCTCCAGAGCCTGTGTGAAGGCCTTGCGCTCCTGCTGGGGCGGCAGAGGTTGGCCGATGACGACGTGCAGGGTTCCCGGACGTTTGAGCCACGCATTGCGGTCCCAGAACAGGCCTGAATCGGTGGCGACGGGCACGATGGGAACGTCTGTCTGTCGTGCCAGGGCGACGATGCCGGGCTGGATCGGGTGGCGCTCTCCGGGAAGGGTACGGGTGCCTTCGGGGAAAATGATGATCTGGCGATCATCGGCATGGGCCGCCTTGGTGTCCCGCATCATGTTGCGCAGGGCTTTCGATCCGGCCTTCCTGTCGATGGCGATCATGCCGGTCAGGAGCAGCATCGGGCCGACGACGGGAATACGGGTCAGTTCGGACTTGATGATGTAGTCGGGCCGGTCAACGAGGGTCATCCAGATGAAGCCGTCGAAGAAGGACTGGTGCTGCGAGGCGATCAGCAGCGGACCGGGAGGCAGGTTCTCACGCCCCGTGACTTCGATGCGGACCGAGCAGATCCGGGTGAAGCCGGCCAGGACGGCCCGTGCCCAGAGCTTCGCGTAGGACAGGGCCAGATCCTGGTTTTTCATCAGGCGGATCGGAATGGTTCCGAGGCCCATGAACAGGGTGATCCAGAAAAGATAGAGATTGAAAAGGACGCCGCGCAGAATGCTCATCATGCTGTTCTGCACACCAGAAAAGCGGTCCGGACACAAGGGCTGTCAGGCGCCGTCTAGTCCTTCCCGGCCATCCGGAAGGCCGGTGAGGATGCAGATTTCCGCGCCGAGGAACTTGTTGTACTCGCGGAACATCAGGAACAGGGTCCGGCGGGAAAGGGGCGCCTGAAGGGCGAGGGGCACGACCGGATAGGGGACGAGAGCCAGATCCGGAGCCACGCGATGGATTTCGAGAACCGCCCGGCGGATATGGTAGCCGGCTGTGACGACCAGAAGGCGGTGGAGGTGATTGTCACGGGCCCACTGGGCGGTTTCGTGGGCGTTACCGATCGTGCTGGTGGCGCGTCGGCCGAGCGTGATGCGTTCTGCCAAGGGGGAGGACAGGGACTCCTGCTGGAGATGCAGGATGTGCTGCAGCGTGACATGCGGGCCGACCCCCGAGATCAGGAGCAGGTGCCCGTATCCGCCCCGCAGAAGCGTGATGCCCGTATCGACGCGCTGTTCTCCGCCGGTCAGGGCGACGATGCCGTCGCAGACGGGGGCCGTGACGGAAGCCTTGCTCGCGTCCTGAATGAACCATGCGAATCCCGCCAGCCAGAGCCCGCCCAGAGCCAGAGATGTCAGGAACAGTCGCTTCATGGCAGCCGCCGGAGCCAAACGAGCACGACGGTCTGTGCGGTGAGCCAGCCCAGGCAGGCGGCAATCAGAGGCAGGGCGCCAAGCTCTTCGAGAAGGAGACGGGGCAGGACATGCAGGGTGTTCCACCAGCTGGCCAGCATGGTCTGCCATGTGGTCGCAGGCAGTGCGGCCGGCCCTGCATCATGTGAGAAGGGTGCCAGTTTCCGCGCGAGCATGGTGATGACCGGGCTCAGGAAGAACAGTCCGGCGAGGCCGCCGGCGAGGCTCAGAAGGGCGGCCCTGCTAGCAATGCGACTGGAGATCGTCACATCTCCGGCACCGAGGAAATGGACGATCTCGACGGCCTTGCGCTGGGCCATTACGGAGCGGCGGACGGTCATGCCAACCGACAGGACCGCGATGGCAGCGATAAGACTGACCGCAAGCCAGGCGCAGGCGACGAGGCTGCTCCCCAGACCGTTGAGGCGCTCTCCCCAGCGGCGGTCCTCTTCCACGACGGCTTCCGGCAGGGCTTCATGGACGACCTTGCCCAGATCAGGTGTTCCGGTATGGGCGACGATCAGAACGACGGGCAGGGAAAGGCCGGGGAGATGCCCGCTGTCCGAGACCTGTCCGAGCCAGGGGGCGAGAAGGGTCTGTACCTGCTGCGGGGAAAGTTCCCGGACGGTGGTGACATCGGGCGTTTTATGGAGCGTCTGGATGAGCGTGCGGGTGCGGTCTTCAAGCTGGGGCGTGTCGGACGGGATCTCGATCGTAGTGGCGTTGCGTGCAGCACCGGCCCAGCCTTCGGCCAGGGTTTGAACGCCTGTCAGCCCGGCGAGCGAGAGCCCGGCCAGCAGGGTCATGAGTGCGACCAGAAGCGGCAGGCTGCCGGAGCGCAGGCCGGGGGAGACAGGCGCGCTCATGCTCTGTTGCTCCCGCGTGCGGCGATTCCGTCCTGAGGATCGGCCCCCGAGAGTGTGCCGTCCTGAAGGACGATGGACGCGGCCGGAGCTTCGCGAACCAGCGCTTCATTATGGGTGGCGACGATGACGGTCGTGCCCATTTCCACCAGTTCCTGAAACGTGGCCAGCAGGCGACGGGCCTGAGCGTCCTCGAGGGCGTTGGTGGGTTCGTCGGCCAGCAGGACTTCCGGACGGCCGATCAAGGCGCGGGCAATGGCGGCGCGCTGCTGTTCACCGCCGGAAAGGGTTCCGGGGCGCTTGTCAGCGAGATGCGCGACGTCCAGCCATTCCAGAACGGCGAAGGCCTCACGTCTGGTGTCGCGTTCGGAGGCGCCGCGCAGTCTCAGCGGGAGAGCCACATTGTCGAACACAGTCCATTCCCCGATCAGGCGATAGTCCTGGGGAACAAACCCGATCCTTCGCCGCAGGTTCCGTAGCGTGGCCCGGCTGGCCTGACTGACGGATACGCCAAGCAGGTCCATCTGACCGGCCGAGGGACGTGTTTCGAGCGTCAGGAGGCGCAGCAGACTCGATTTGCCGGCTCCGGAGGGGCCGAGCAGCCAGCGGAACTCCCCCTGCGGGACGGTGAGCGTCAGATTCCGCAGAACGGGCTGTCCCACGTCGGGGGGCATCATCGAGACATTCAGGAGGCGGATCATGAGGCTTTCATTGAAAAGGCGGCCAATCTATTAACCATTTAATAACGATCATTTCGTCATAACAGGCAAGCACACGGATCAGGCTAGGCCGGATCGGAGCCGGCTGTCGAAGGGATTGATTGAATGCGCATTGAATGCCCCCACTGTCATGCAGTCTTTGAGGTCCCGGAGGCGTTGGCAAAAGGGGTCAAGCGTCTGCGCTGCGCCAACTGCGGAGACAGCTGGGAGCTGGGCGCGCCTGCAGCTTCGAAACCGGAGGAGGCGTCCGAGGGGGCTGTCGCCACGCCTGAAGTTTTCGAGGTCCCGGAAGAGGAGGCTGCGCCTGTCGTTGCGGAGTCGCCGGTTTCCGGAACAGAAGGGGCGTTCCGGGCGACCGGGGCCATGGCCAGCCGCAGCAATGCCCGCCGTTCCGCGGTTCTGCATTCGCGCTCGGCCGGAGAGGTACAGGCGCCCGCAGATACGGCTGGTCCGTCGATGATCGGGTCTACCGGAGCCTGGATTGCAGCTTGGGGCGCCAGTCTGGTTCTGGCGGGGGGCGGGGTTGCCGCGCTGTGGTATTGCAAGGGCGCTGGCGTTTTCGGGTTTCTGCCTGGGGCCGGGCATTTCTCCTGACCCCTGCGCATTTTACATGTTGCGGGCGGCGAGGGCCGAGACCGTGGCTCCGATCGCGGCGATGGCCATGAGCAGGATACCGTCGAAAATCAGGGAGCCCGGCGTGATGAGGTGAGAACCGATCTGCAGATGGTTCGGGAGAGTCCCGGCAACATGGTTCATGATGTCACGGGCCTGCGGATCGGCCGTGGCGGCGCTCGTGGTGATCGCGTTGACGATATGTGGCAGGATGTACCAGCCTACTCCCAGAATCAGCAGGAGAGGCGCCAGAAGCTCGGCGATCTGCTGGGCCAGATAGAAGGCGAAATAGCAGACCGACCAGATACCCGTCCGGATCATGGAGGACGTGGTGAGCGATGAATCGCTGCGGCTGCTGCGGCCCAGAAGGCGGTCCGTGATATGGGATGGGGGCTGCATGTCCATAGATATGGCTTCCAGTGGTCCGGCAACGGGAGTTAGTCTTCGCCCCTGAAAACGGACGAATGGTTCACCTCGGACTAGCTGCAAGAGAACGCCAATGCAAACTTTCCCGTGCTGTCATGCCTTTTCCTGAGTTCGAGATGCCTATGGTGACGTCCAACATGCCCCGGGTGGTCCTTGTGGAGCCCGATTGCGACCATGCCCGGCAGATTGCCCAGGTTCTGGTCAAGGAGGGGTTTGCCCTGACCTGCGCCACGAGTGGCGAGGAGGCGCTGGGCACGATCGAGGAGACCATGCCGGATCTGGTGGTCGCCTGTACCGAACTGCCGGGCATGAGTGGTGGCCAGCTGGCGCGGCGGCTGCGGCTGGATGCGCTGACCCGGAACATCCCGATCCTGATGCTGACGGAGGATGCGTCGCCGGGGGTGGAGCGTGAGGGGCTGGAGAGCGGCGCGGACGCCTATATTTCCAAGTCGGCCCATCCGGATCTCATGGTGCTGCGGATGCGGGCTCTGCTGCGGGAAGGGCCGGAACTCCTTCAGGTCGATGAGGCATCCCGTTTGCGCCGGGCCCGGATCGTGATCGTCAATTCTCCGCGTGAGGATGAAGACGAGGAAGAAGTTGTCGAGGATGTCCCCGAAACCACTCTGGGAGAACTGCTCTGGCGTGACGGGCATACCGTCACCTCCATCGAGCGGTCCGATGATCTGATCGAGGGCGGCTGGCTTCGTGGGGCGGACAGTCCGGACTGTCTGGTGTTGGAACTGGGCAGCGGGGACGAGGATCTGAAATTCTGCCGTCTTCTGGATGCGCGTCGGCAGGCGGTACTGGAAGCGGGCGGGATTCCGTTTCGGACGCTGGGCATTGTGGAGGCGTCGCGTTTCCGAAGGCAGTCTTCCGGTGAGTTCTTCGAGGCCGGGATTGATGATCTTGTGCCAAGCGATATTGCGCTTGAGGCGCTGGCCATGCGGATCCGGACGCTGGCGCAGCGGAGGATGGCGCAGGACGAGTTCCGTCAGCAGGAAATCGAGCGTCAGCAGAATGCCTTGACGCTTGAAGCCGCGCGCGCCAAGGCGGAAATGGCCGAGGCACTGGCCCAGGCCAATATGGAGCTGGCGCGGACGAACGAGCGGCTTCTCCAGGCGCAGTCCAAGCTCGTGCAAACGGCGAAAATGGCGTCGCTGGGTGAGCTGGTGGCGGGCATTGCGCATGAAATCAACAACCCGCTGGCCTTTACGATCGCACATGCGGATACGGTGACGCGGACCCTCAAGCGGTTGCAGGGTGTGAATGCCTCCGACGAGGCGATGTCTCTGACGAAAAAAGGGATGTCGCGGCTGGAGTCCATGAAGCTCGGTTTGCAGCGGATCCAGAATCTGGTGCTGAGCCTGCGGCGGTTTTCACGACTGGATGAGAGCTCGTTCCAGAAGGTTGATGTTCCGGCAGCGCTGGAAACGGCGCTGGCTCTTCTGGCGCACAAGCTGGGGCCGGGGATCATCGTGCAGAAGGATCTTCAAGCGCCGGCCGAACTGGTCTGTCAGCCAGCGTTTCTCAATCAGGTTGTCATGAACATCATTTCCAATGCGGCCGATGCGCTGGCGGACATGTCCACGGACGGAGATATCGTGCGCGGCAGGATCGTCATTGCCTCGCGTCTGGAAAACGGGCGCTACGAAATGAGTGTGAGTGACGACGGACCGGGGCTGCCGCCTGACCTGCGGACGCGGATCTTCGATCCGTTTTTCACGACCAAGCCCGTGGGAACCGGGACAGGTCTGGGGCTGGCCATTGCCTATAGCGTCATGGAGGCGCATGACGGGGTGATTGAGGTAACGGACGCCAATCTGCCGGACGGGCGCGGGATCGGAGCGTGTTTCCGGATGAGTCTGCCCGTTCGCATGACCGAGGAGGGGCCGGTGGCGACTGGTCGTGCTGCATGACTTTCTGGAGTGCCAAGGGGCCGTCGCGCCCGCTGATCCTGCTGGTTGACGATGAGGAGGAGATCCTCGTCGCCCTGACGGATTTGCTGGAAGACCAGTATGAAATCCTGTCCACCACGGACCCGCTGAAGGCGCTGGATCTGCTGCGGGCGCACAGGGATGTCGCGACCATCATTTCCGATCAGCGGATGCCCGGTCTGACCGGAGACCAGTTGCTGATGCAAGCCCGGGCGTTTTCGGATGCCCGCAGTATTCTACTCACGGGATATGCCGATCTGGAGGCTGTCGTCTCCGCGCTGAACCAGGGGCAGGTGCAGGCCTATGTGCACAAACCGTGGGATTCGGATGCCCTGCGTTCGCTGGTCGGGGAAGTCACGCAGCACTGTCTGGCGCAGCGTGCCCTGAGGACGGAGCAGGCGCTTTTGCGGGGGCTGATGGAAGCGCTTCCGATCGGGCTCGTCTTTTCGGACCGGAACGGGCGGTGCATCCGCAGCAATGTCCGGGATGAATCCGAAAGCGGGGCCGAGAACGAGCAGGCCCATTTTCCCGAGAATCTCTGGCCCGAAATCACGGCCATGCGCGAGGATGTGCGCGTTTCGGGGCAGGAAGAGCGTCTGGTCGGAGAAGTTCTTACGGAAGGAGAGGGCCGTTCTGTCACGCGCTGGCATGAGCTGACGCGGCTGGCTCTTGCCTGGCCGGAAGGCGCCTCCAGGGCAGATGCCTGGCAGGTCAGCATGGACCGGGATGTGACGTCCCGTGTCGTTATGGAATCACGGCTGCGTCAGGCTGAAAAGCTTCAGTCGCTCGGGACGCTGGCTGGCGGTATCGCGCATGATTTCAATAATCTGCTGGCGGCGATTTCAGGGTCTCTCGAGCTTCTGGAGGATATCGCGGAGTTTGATGAGGCCTCTCTGGCGCTGCTTCGCAATGCAGCAGATTCCGCCCAGCGCGGGGCCGTTCTGACGCGGCGGCTGCTTCAGTTCGGACGTCCGCGCGAGGCGCGTCTGTCGGCTGTGTCGCTGGGGCAGTTGCTGCCGGGGCTGACGGATCTTCTGCGTCAGAGCCTCAAAAAGCGGGGTGTCCCGGCATCGGCGGCTCCGTGCGCGCTGTGTGTGGAAGACGTGCCGCCGGATCTGCCGCTGGTCTGGTCGGATGCGGACCAGCTTGAAATGGCGCTCCTGAACCTGTGTGTGAATGCGCGGGATGCCATGGCGGATGGTGGGACGGTGCGGATCAGCGCGCATGTCGTCGAGCAGAAGCGGACGGGTCTTCCCGCGGAGTGCTGTCCTGACCGGGCCGTGGCGCTGGAGGTCGTGGATGAAGGCGAAGGCATGCCGCCGGAGGTGGCGGCAAGGATTTTTGATCCCTTCTTTACGACCAAGGATGTCGGGCGTGGGACCGGGTTGGGTCTGTCCAGCGTATATGGTTTTCTGAGCCGGAGTTATGGCGAAATCGTTGTTGACAGTGTCGTGGGCAGGGGGACGCGTATGACGCTGCTGCTTCCCGTGGCGCGGGGCAGTCAGGAACGGGTTGCTGTGCCGGAGCTTCAGGGTGCGAAGCTTGAACGGCGCCTGAAGGTTCTGGTGCTGGATGATGAAGCGCCGGTCCGGATGGTGACGGCCGGATTTCTGGCCCAGGATGGCCATGAGGTGACGGCTGTGGCCTCACTGGCAGATGCGCTGAAGCGTGTTGATCCGGCGTCCCCCTTCGAGCTTGCGATCATTGATATGAGGATGCCGGATCATGATGGTCTGGCCTGTGCGGAAGCATTGCTGAAGGCCATACCCGGATTGAGGGTGCTGTTTATCAGTGGGCACACAGATGATATGCCGGCCCCTGGAAACGGGCTTCTTCTGCCGAAGCCCTTTACGCAGGAAAGCCTGCAGAGGGCCGTTGCCGAAACCATGCGTTCTGTTGACGGTGGTGCGTCATAAGAAGCCGGTTCTGCGCCGGCTGGCGGCATTGGGCCTGTGAATTGGAGATTGTGACACGTGAGTGATGCCTATCTTGTTCCCCAGGAGGACACGGCCGCTGCGGCTATCGAGGAGATCGAGGCCGAGCTGGGTCTGTTTGATGACTGGATGGAGCGGTATCAGTACATCATCGAGATGGGACGCAAGCTGCCGCCATTTCCGGAAGAGTGGCAGGATGATGCCCATCGGGTTCCGGGCTGTCAGAGCCAGGTCTGGCTTGAAGCGGTCGAACGGGATGGAAAGCTGTTTTTCGCCGGGGCGTCGGATGCCGCGATCGTCCAGGGGCTCGTGGCGCTTCTGCTGAGGGTTTATTCCGGCCGTCCGAAATCGGAAATTCTGGGAACAAGCCCTGTGTTTCTGCATGACATGGGACTGGTCAAGGCGCTTTCGACGAACCGTGGCAACGGGGTCGAGGCCATGGCGCAGGCCATTCAGAAGCGTGCGTCACACTAGAAATGAAAAACCCCCGCAGGCTCAAAGCCGGCGGGGGTTTTTATTGCAGAGATTATAATCTTACTGCGGGTGACTTGCCGACGGAGTGGCGCTGGTCGCAGCTGTCGTGCCGCTGGCGGTTGTCGGGCACTTCGTGAACTTCCCTTTTGCGTCCCGGCAGGGCTTCGGCTTCTGGGGAGCTTCGCATTTCGTGAACTTGCCCTTGTCGTCGCGACAGGGCTTGGCGTGGGCCATCTGGGTACCGAGCGCCAGAACGGCGAGGGCGGCAACGGAGAGGCGGCGGAACGGCATGGGATATGATCTCCAGAGCGGTGCCGGGTTACGGGGAACGCGTCCCGGCTTTCAGAAAAGAATGCAATACGTTGTGAGCGGCGTGCAAGCTGTCTTGTAGCTGGAGACTAGCGGAAACCCTGCTGGTCCACGGGATGGGTCGTGTCCCAGGTGATGTTCCCCCGGTACTGTGCCGCGACGGGCTGTCCGTCCTTAAGAGCCGGGTAGTATCTGGCAAGGCTGAAATAGGCGAGCGAAGCGCGTTGCAGGATGGGCGGACCGTCACTGACGGTGCAGTCATGCGCGGCGCCCATTGGGTCGATCTGACAGAGGACAGTGATGTGACCGCCAATTCCGGCAGCGTCGGCGGCTTCGGGATAATGGGGTGGGGGCGTATGGGCCTTGTCGAGCATCGGCGTCGTCAGGTCGGGCGAGGCATGGAAGGTGTAGGTCTTCTCCCAGGTGCCGGGCACGGCCACGCTGTTCTGGTAGGCGGGCAGGAATGTCGAGCTGTAGGCCATCTGCTCGGCTGCGAGGCCGAAATCCGGTTGTGAGGCGGAAGACTGGCAGTCGGTGGCTATTCCGGCAGCGCTGATGGTGCAGCGGACATGGGCCGTTCCGCTTTTGTGAAACTCAAGTTCAGCGGGCGGGTAGATGAGAGGGCTGTGATGATGGGGATCCAGCATCGCGCCGAGAGGATGGTCTTCGGCCTGCGCGGACAGGCTGCCGCCCGCAAGAAAAAGGGTCAGGGCCAGAAGCGGGCGGATGACGGACCGTCTCATGATGTGTCTCTCATCGGGAAATGAATTTGTTACCCTATGTAACGATTGTATCTTCCGCCAGTCTGCCGGAACGAAAAAAGGGGAGATGCCTGATGGCATCTCCCCTTTTTCATGGCCCCGAGGGTCCTGTCAGATCATTTCTGATCGGGCAAGGCGTAGGCGATGATGTCGTCGCCCATGCGGGTCGGGAACGAGTTGTGTCCGCCTGCATAGGTCACGATGTACTGCTTGCCGTTGATGGCATAGGTGATCGGCGTTGCCTGGGCACCAGCCGGCAGACGGTCCTGCCACAGCACCTTGCCCGTCGTCAGGTTGTACGCACGGATGTAGTAATCCATGGACGCCGTCAGGAAGCCGAGGTTGCCAGCCGTGGAGAGCGGGCCACCGAGGCTCGGGACACCGATCTTGATCGGCGGCAGCGGGATCGGCAGGGAGCTGCCATACATCGAATCACGCAGGGTGCCGTTACGGTGCTGCCAGACGACCTTGTTGGTCTTCAGGTCAATACCGGCGACATAGCCCCAGGGCGGCGTGCGGCACGGCATCTTGATGCCGAACGGCAGCAGCACCGGATCCAGGAACGGATGCAGGTTGACGGCATACGGAATGCCATAGTTGTGCTGCAGGCCGGTTTCACCACCCGTGCCCTTGGCGTCCTTTTCAGGCCAGAGCGGGTTGCCCGGTCCACGGGGAACAAGCTGGGAGACGAACGGCAGGGAGATCGGGTTGGCAAAAGCCACCTGACGCTGCGGATCGACGGCCAGACCACCCCATTCGAACATTCCCAGATCGCCCGGGAAGATGAGCGAACCATTGAGCGACGGCGGCGTGAAGGGGCCTTCGTAGCGCAGTCTGTGGAAATAGATGCTGCAGAACATCTGGTCGAAGATCGTGCCGCCCCAGATATCGGAGTCGTTCAGCGGGTTCTTCGGACGCAGGGTCAACTGCGACATCGGCTGCGTCGGGCTGGTGTGATCGCCCGGAGCGGCGCCCTGGGGAACCGGGGTTTCCGGAGCCGGGACGATTTCCTTGCCGGTACGACGGTCGAGGACGAAAATGTCGCCGGTCTTGGTCGGAGCGTAGATGGCCGGAACAAGCGTGCCGTCCTTCTGCGTTACGTCCACGAGGCTCGGCTGGGACGGAACGTCCATGTCCCACAGATCGTGATGAACGGTCTGGTAGAACCAGGCGAGCTTGCCCGTGTCTGCGTTCAGAGCAACGATACCCGGAGCGAAACGCTCGGAATCCTTCGTGCGGTCACCGCCCCACTGGTCGGGAGTACCCACGCCCATCGGGATGTACACGAGGTTCAGATTCCTGTCGTAAGACGACACGATCCAGGAGTTCGGGGAGTTCGGGTGGAAGACAGGGTGGCTGTCATCCGGAAGCTGGTTCGGATCCGGGTTGGACGCATCGAACACCCAGACGCGCTTGCCAGTGTAGACGTCGAATGCCTGCGTGGCGCCCGAAGCCTGCTTGACCGAACCGTTATCGGTGATGGCGCTGTTGGCGATGATCAGCTTGTCCGTGATGACCGGCGGGGACGTCGGCTCATATTGGCCGGGCGTCGTGTAAGGCTGGTTCGGAACGCGCAGGTCGATCTCGCCATTGTTGCCGAAGCCGGAGCAGGTCTTGCCCGTGTCGGCATCGACTTCAACCAGACGGCCATCGTTGACCGGCAGGATGATGCGCTTGGCGCAGTCCGTCGGAGCGGGATTGCCATCGGAATCCGTGGCATTGGCCGGCGTTTCGTGGAAGCTGACGCCACGGCAGGTCAGATGCTGGAAGCCGGGGTTGATCTGGAGCTTCGGATCGTAGACCCACTTGACGTTGCCGGTGGCACCATCAACTGCAAACAGCTTCTGGTGCAGCGAGCACATATAAAGCGTGTTGTTGAACTCGATCGGGGTCGCTTCGTTCGTCGCTTCGCCGGGGTCGTTGGAGTTCATCATATCCTTGGTGTGGATATGCCATGCGACCTTGAGGTTGCTGACGTTGGACGCGTTGATCTGGTTCAGCGGGGACCAGCGGTCACCGGCCTGCGTACGGCCATAGGCGTGCCACTCGCTGGCCGGGACGTTGTCCGGGTCGGCGGGGGAGGCATTTGCGATCTGCGTCGGCAGTTCGCCGCTGATGTCATGCGGGTCGGTGAAGAGGCTGGCGAGCAGGGCGAGTACAGCAACGCCAACGGCGCCGGCGAGCGGCAGGACGGTCGTCCGCGTGCCGCCGATCTGGCGGGAGACGAACGGCAGCAGCAGCCAGATGCCGAGGATGATGACGATGTCCGAGCGCGGGATCAGGGCCCAGATGTCGAGACCGACAACGGTGAGTTCCCAGATGACCGTTCCGAAGACGACGACTGCGAACAGGTAGAGGGCAGCCGGGTTGCGCCGGAATGAGAGGAAAGCCGTGGCGAGAAGTGCCAAGCCAAGGATGACATAATAGAGAGGGCCGCCGATGGCAGCGACCCATGCGCCGCCTACGGTAAGGATCGCGCCGCAAAGCGCGAATACCGCGGCCGTTATCAGGGCCCAGAGCCCTGGCCGGGATGTTGTGCTCATGATGTTCCTGGATCTGTTGTTCTGATGCATCACGGTGACTTCCGGACAAAGCACATGGATGGGCGTCAAGGGTCAAGATGTCAGAAGGTTCATCTTGCTCACGTCACTGTGAGGACTTTCACGTCGTCGTGACTTGAGGAAAGGAAGGACTTATGATTGAGCGTTCAAGAAAATAATGCGCTTGCAGGCCACTTGGGCTTACGATAAGGACACCGCTTCCGCGCACGCGTCCGGGCCACGAGTGGCATGCCCGGCCGTGCAGAGTCTCTGCAGGATGCAGGACCAATCGTTTACGGCGAGGGAGACCGAAATGCCCAAGATGAAGACCAAGTCGTCGGTCAAGAAGCGGTTCAAGATCACCGCGACCGGCAAAGTGATGTGCGGCCCGGGCAACAAGCGCCATGGCCTTATCAACCGTCCGCAGAAGATGAAGCGCACCAACCGTGGTCCCCAGACCATGACGGACATGGATGCGAAGACAATCAAGCAGTGGGCGCCCTACGGGCTTTCGTAAGGAGATAAGGTAAATGGCACGTGTCAAGCGGGGCGTAACGTCGCACGCCCGTCACAAGAAGGTTCTCGAGCTCGCCAAGGGCTATCGCGGCCGTTCGTCCACGAACTATCGCATTGCCCTGGAGCGCGTCGAGAAGGCGCTGCGTTATGCGTATCGTGACCGTCGCAACAAGAAGCGTGATTTCCGCGCCCTGTGGATCCAGCGTATCAACGCTGCCGTCCGCGAGCATGGTCTGACGTACAGCCGCTTCATCAATGGTCTGGACAAGGCTGGCATCGAGATCGACCGTAAGGTCCTCGCTGCCATCGCTTTTGACGATAGCGCCGCTTTCGGTGAAATCGTGAAGAAGGCCCAGGCCGCTCTCGGCTGAGCTTTTCCGGCTTGATCCCTCCGGGGGTCTGGTGACTGGCGGGCCGTCCTGTTATCAGGACGGCCCGTTTTGTTTTGTGCTGCAGGGGATGGGCGGTATGGCTGACGATCTCGATATACTCAGGAATGACACGCTGGCTGCGCTGGCCGGAGCGCAGGACCGCGCCCAGTGGGATGCGATCCGCGTCGGAACGCTGGGCAAGTCCGGTGCGCTGACCGGTCTGCTCAAACAGCTGGGCAGGCTGGAGCCGCAGGAGCGCAAGGAGCGCGGTCAGGCGCTGAACCGTCTGCGCGACGAGCTGACGGCTGCTATCGAGGCCCGTGGCCGCGATATCGAGGAAGAGGCGCTTCAGGCCCGTCTGCGCTCCGAGCGTGTGGACGTGACGATGCCGGCGCCTGCGGTCGTGACGGGCACCATCCATCCCATCAGCCGGACCATTGAGGAAATGACGGCCATTTTCGGCGCGATGGGGTTCTCCGTCGCCGAAGGGCCGGACATCGAGAGCCAGTGGCATAATTTCTCGGCCCTCAATACGCCCGAGCATCATCCTGCCCGGACCGAGCACGACACGTTCTATCTGCCGCCGAAGAATGAGGACGGAGAGCCGCGGGTTCTGCGCACGCAGACCTCTGGTGTGCAGATCCGCACCATGCTCGGCTCAAAGCCGCCGATCCGGATCATCGCCCCGGGCCGTACCTATCGTGCCGATCATGACGCGACCCATTCGCCGATGTTCCATCAGTGCGAAGGTCTTGTGGTTGATCGCAATATTACGCTTGGCCATCTCAAGGGCTGTCTGATCGAGTTCCTGCGCGTCTATTTTGACAAGCCGAACCTGCCTGTCCGTTTCCGGGCGTCCTATTTCCCGTTCACCGAGCCTTCCATGGAAGTCGATATCGGCTGGTCGAAGGCGAGTGGCGAGATCGGTGGTGGGTCCGACTGGCTTGAAGTTCTGGGATCGGGGATGATCCATCCGCGCGTTCTGGCGAACTGTGGGCTTGATCCGGCCGAATGGCAGGGTTTTGCGTTCGGGATGGGCATTGAGCGTCTGGCGATGCTGAAGAATGGCATTCCCGATCTGCGGTCTTTCTATGAAAGCGATCTGCGCTGGCTGCGTCATTACGGATTTTCGGCGTTCTCGCCTGCCACGCTGACGGAGGGCGTGTGACATGAAGTTCTCTCTTTCCTGGCTGCGCGAACATCTTGATTTTACGGCTTCTGTTGAAGAAATCTGTGCCCGGCTGAATGTCATCGGGCTTGAGGTCGAGGGTGTTGAGAACCCTGCTGACCGTCTGGTGGGTTTCCGGACCGCCAAGATCGTCGAAGCGCACCGCCATCCGGATGCGGACCGGCTTCAGGTCTGCCGGGTTGCTGCGGGCGCCGGCTTTGAAGATGTGCAGGTCGTTTGCGGTGCGCCGAATGCGCGGGCCGGTCTGCATGTGATCTTTGCGACGCCGGGGACGTATGTTCCGGGGCTCGATATTACCATCAAGAAGGGCAAGATCCGCGGGCAGGACAGCGGCGGCATGCTGTGTTCGCTCCGTGAGCTCGGGATCGGCGAGGAAAGCAATGGCATTGCCGAACTTTCCGAAACGGCGCCGATCGGAGAGTCCTACGCCGCTTATGCTGAGCTGGATGATCCGGTCATCGAAATCGCCATTACGCCCAACCGTGGTGACGCGCTCAGCATCCGGGGCATTGCGCGGGATCTGGCTGCTGGCGGGATCGGGCATCTGAAGCCCTGGCTGACGGAAGCGGTGGAAGGCGATTTCCCCTCGCCGCTGACGTGGAAGACCGAGCACCCGGCCTGCCCGTATATCGTCGGACGTGTGATCCGGGGTGTGAAGAACGGGCCGAGCCCGGACTGGCTGCAGCGTCGTCTGGAATCGGTCGGGGTCAAGCCGATCTCGGCGCTTGTCGATGTGACGAACTACCTCACTTATGATCTCGGCCGTCCGCTGCATGTCTTTGATGTTGCAAAACTTAAAGGCGATACACTGACGGTGACGCATGCGGCCCGTGAGACCTTTACGGGGCTTGATGGGCGCGAATATGTGCTCGGCACCGAGGACATGGTCATTGTCGATGAAGCCGGTGTGCAGTCGCTTGCCGGTCTGATCGGCGGCGAGAGCAGTGGCGTGGATGAGAACACGACGGATGTGTTCGTGGAATCAGCCCTCTTTGATCCTGTGCGGATTGCCCTGACGGGACGTCGTCTGGCCATTCACACCGATGCGCGGCAGCGTTTCGAGCGCGGGATTGATCCGGCGCAGGTTCTCAACGGACTTGAAGCCGCGACGGTCATGATCCGCGATCTGTGTGGCGGTGAAGTCAGCGAGATCACCGAGGCTGGCGCCCTGCCGGACTGGAAACGGACGGCGAGGCTGCGGTTCGAGCGCCTGAAGACGCTGGGTGGTGTGGATATCGCGGCTGACGCTGCCGTGCGCTCCCTTGAGCATCTGGGCTTTGAGGTCACGGAACGGACGGAAGACGCCGCGACGTTCCTGGTGCCGTCCTGGCGTAATGACATTGCCTCGGGACAGGTGCTGGCGCAGGCCCCGACGCTGGATGAAGACGTGGCCATTCGCGCTGCCAGCCACGTTCAGGCGATGGAAGCGGAATGCGATCTGCTTGAGGAAGTGCTGCGGCTTTACGGGCTGGACAATGTTCCGGCGGTTGCGTTGCCGCAGACGACGGTTGTGCCGGCTCCGGCCGTCACGCCGCTTCAGGCGCGTGCGGCTCTGCTGCGTCGTGTCTGTGCGGCACGCGGGCTGACCGAGACGGTCGGGTTCTCGTTCGTGGCGCAGGATGATGCGGCCCTGTTCGGCGATGTGCCGGAAACGCAGCATCTGCTGAACCCGATTGCCACTGATCTGGATCAGCTCCGTCCGACGCCACTGATCAATCTGGCACGGGCCCTGTCACGCAATCTGGCCCGTGGCCTGGGTCTGTCGGGCGAGGGTGCGCTGTTCGAGGTTGGGCCGAGCTTCGATGCGACCGGGCAGCATCTGCGTCTGGCGGGTCTGCGGGCCGGTCTGACGGCGCGTGAGCCGGGTGTTGCGGCGCATGAAGCGACGCTCTGGGAGGCGAAGGCGGATCTGACCGCCGCTCTGGTGGCACTGGGAGTGCCGGAAGCGGCGCTGTCGGTCACGGCTGATGCCCCGCGATTCTATCATCCGGGCCGCTCGGGTCAGGTACGGCAGGGGCCGAAGATGGTTCTGGGGACGTTCGGCGAACTGCATCCGCGTGTTGCGCGGGCGCTGGGACTGAGCGGAACCGTGGTGGCGTTCGAGGTCTATCTGGATCAGGTGCCGCTGCCGAAGGCCAAGCGCAAAGCTGCGCCTGTTCTGTCGCCGTTGCAGCCTGTCCGGCGTGACTTCGCTTTCGTGGCGGGGCCGGATGTGGAAATCCAGGCGGTTCTGAAGGCCGCGCGGATGGCGGATCGCAATCTGGTGCAGGATGTCCGACTGTTTGACGTGTTCGAGGGTGGCAGTCTGCCGGAAGGACATCGTTCGCTCGGCGTGGAAGTGGTCTTGCAGCCACAGAGCGAGAGTCTTACGGATACGCAGCTTGAAGCGGTTTCCAAATCGGTGGAAGCTGCGGTTCTCAAGGCAACAGGGGCTGTGCTGCGTCGATGAACTCTCTTCCAGAATCCGGATCTGACGGACAGTCCTCGGCGGACCCTTCCCAAAAGGCCACGCCTTTGCCCCGTTACGGGCGGGTGATCTGGATTCTGGCGGGTGAGGCCAGCGGGGACGTTATTGGCGCGCGTCTCATGCAGGCACTCCATGCGCAGGACCCGTCGCTGGTGTTTGCCGGTGTCGGGGGCGGGCGCATGGAAGCGCTCGGGCTGCACAGCCTGTTTCCCATGAGCGATCTGGCCGTCATGGGACTGGTTGAGGTCGTGCCCCGTCTGCGGCAGCTCTCTCAGCGTCTGCTCGAAGCCGTGCAGGATATCGAGCTGCGCAAGCCGGATCTGGTTGTAACAATCGACAGCCCGGGCTTTACCCTGCGTCTGCTTCAGAAAATCGAGCGCTCAGGTATCAAGCGCGTGCACTATGTCGCGCCGCAGGTCTGGGCCTGGCGCGAAAACCGGGTCAAGGAGTTTCCGGGGCTCTGGGACAGGCTGCTTTGCCTCCTGCCGTTCGAACCGGAGTGGTTTGCACAGCGTGGGCTGGAAGGGCGGTTTGTCGGGCATCCGGTGCTTCAGTCCGGTGTGCGGCAGGGGAATGCCCAGCGTTTCCGGCTGCGGCACAATATTCCGGCTCATGCGCCGGTCGTGATCCTGATGCCAGGCAGCCGGCGTTCGGAAGCGCCCCGGCTTCTGCCAGTGTTCCGCAAGATGCTGGATATCCTGCGGGTGCAGTATCCGGATATCTGTCCGGTTATTCCGGTGGCGCCCGTGATTGCGCCGACGATCCGCCAGCTAATCCGCAAATGGCCGATCCAGCCGCATATCGTCACTGACATTCATGACAAGCATGATGCGTTTGCAGCGGCACAGTGCGCCCTGACCAAGTCAGGGACGTCCACGCTTGAGCTTGCGATGGGCAATGTGCCGATGGCGGTGACGTATCGCGTCAACCCGGTGACGGCGACGATTGCGCGGCGTCTGATCAAGGTGCCGCATGTGGCGATGGTCAATCTGCTGGCAGGGCGGGAGGTCGTGCCTGAACTGCTTCAGGAAAACTGTACGCCAAAGAAACTGGCCGAGACGGTCTCGAAGCTGCTGAGCGATCCGCAGATGGTGGAAAAGCAGCGTATGGCGTTTGCCGATGTGCTCGATAAGCTCTCGCCGCCTGTGGGGACGCCTGCGGATGCGGCGGCGGCCGAGATCATGGACCTTCTGAACGAACCGGTTTCCCGGTCGTCCAGAAGCTGAGATTTTAGCGCAGGAAGCCGACGAGACGTTCGGCTTCCTGAACGATCGGTTCTGAGATGCTGTTGGCGCGTTCGGCGCCAGCGCGCAGAACCGACAGAAGATGTGCCTCGTCCTGAAGCAGGCGCTGTGTTTCGCTGGCAACCGGCGCCAGACGTTCGACCAGAAGATCGGCGAGGGCGTTCTTGAACGGGCCAAAACCCTGACCGCTGAAACGGCTGAGAACAGCAGCCGGCGTTTCATCCGACATTGCGGCATAGATCGAGACGAGATTGCGGGCTTCCGGACGCTCGCTCAGGCCTTCCATTTCGCTGGGAAGCGGTTCGGAATCGGTCTTGGCGCGGCGGATTTTCAGGGCAATGTCGTCCGCCGTGTCGGTCAGGACGATCCGGCTTTGTTCAGACGGGTCAGACTTGGACATCTTCTTGCTGCCGTCACGCAGGCTCATGACGCGGGCTGCGGCAGGAGGAATGAATGCCTCGACCTGCGGGAAGAATTCCACGCCCATGTCGTGATTGAATTTCTGGGCAATATCGTTGGTGAGTTCGATATGCTGACGCTGGTCTTCGCCCACGGGCACGCGGGTCGCGTGGAAGGCCAGAATGTCGGCAGCCATCAGGTTCGGATAGACATACAGTCCGGCCGAGTGGTTCTCGCGGTTCTTGCCGGCCTTGTCCTTGAACTGCGTCATGCGGTTGAGCCAGCCGAGGCGGGAGACGCAGTTGAAGATCCAGCCGAGGCGGGCATGGGCACTGACGGCAGACTGGTTGTACAGACGGGTGGGTTCGATGCCGGCGGCGAGAAGGCAGGCTGTTGAACCCAGCGTCTGCTCGCGCAGGGTCTGCGGGTCCCAGGGCATGGTGATGGAATGCAGGTCCACCAGACAGAAGACGCAGTCATGATCTGCCTGCAGCGTGACCCAGTTGCGGATCGCTCCGAGATAGTTGCCCAGATGGGGAATGCCGGTTGGCTGGATGCCGGAAAATACGCGCTGCATGAATTCAGTCTTCAGTTTCTGAAAAAATCAGGGAAGGGGTGATGCGTTTCATCGAACGGGCGTCTGCAGGTCCAGCTTCTGGCGTTCCTGCAGAACCTCGGATGCCGACATCGGATGTGTGCGGGCGGAGGCAATGTCCGCAGCAGTGAATGTTGGAGCACTGCCGGACATTTCCTGGCTCGCGACGAAGGTCAGGATACGGGCGATTTCGTCATCAGGCAGGCGCTGGAAAGACGGCATGGCACCGTTGTAATGGCCGCCACCGGCTGTGATGGAGCCATCCAGTCCGTAAAGCAGGACATCGACGAGATAGTGATGACCCGCAGGCGTTTGCGCAATCGGGCCGACGCGTCCGAAAATTGGGGCGATTTCAGAGACCTGACCATGGCCGCCATGATGGCAGATACTGCATTCATTGGAGTATTCGCGCGGGGCCTGGATACGATTTTCCCAGGCATGGCCGATCACGAAGACTATCACCATGGAAATGGCGAGAAACAGGGGAAGCCGGACAGCGGGGTCAATTCTGATCACACTGTCGTTGTGGCATTTTCAGAGGCGTTTCAGCAAGGGCGGGCTTGGCAAAACGGTCGGAATAGGGCTCATGGCGCTATCGGAAGGAGCAATCATGACCGTCAGAGGACGTCTTGTACTGTATGTGGGGCCCATGTTTGCGGGCAAATCCGCGCATCTGATTGCCGCGGCAAAGCGGCAGACGGATGTTCTGGCGCTCAAGCCCGGGTTTGATACGCGCGATGGTTCGGAACTGGTGAGTCGGGACGGGTCGCATCTTGCGGCTGTTTCCGCGAATGCCTGGCCCGAGGATGCGGACCGCTACAGTCATATCGTTCTGGATGAGGGGCAGTTCTGGGTGGCGCCGCACTATCATGGCGATATCGTTGAGGATATCCGGGCTGCGCGTGCGCGGGGTGCGGATGTGACGGTCGGGGGACTGGATACCGATTACCGGCGTGTGCCGTTCGACGTCATGACACGCCTGATGGATGAGGCGGATGAGGTCATTGCCCTGACGGCGCGCTGCCATGTCTGTGGAGCGCCTGCGGCCTGGACCGCGAAGACCCACGAGACCGGGCATCTGCTGGAGACGGGCGATCAGGAACTTTATGAGGCGCGTTGTGATGCGCACTGGACCCTTCCGGACAGACCCTGAGGCCTGATCCGGAAGGAAGACGGCTGTTACTGCTGGCCGCCGTTATTGACGCCCAGGAGACGGATCTTGAAGATCAGCGGGCTGTTGGGCGGGATAATGCCCATGGAGCGCTTGCCGTAGCCGAGATTCGGCGGAAGGTAGAGCATCCATTCGTCACCGACATGCATCATGGGCAGCGCTTCGAGCCAGCCCTGCACGAGGCCGTCGAGCGGCATTTCCATATAGGCGCCGCTGCCATGCTGGTCAGAGCTGTCGAAGATGCCGCCATCGGGGAGGCGGCCTTCGTAGATGACCATGATGGTGGAGCCATGATGCGGGCTTTCACCATCCTTGGGACCCGACTGGAGAACCTTGTAGGACAGGCCGTCCGGCAGGGTCTTGACGCCGGGTTCAGCATGGATTTTCGCCATGAACTGCTCGGGCGTCAGGTCGGAATCATCCACCTGCTTGTGGCCACCGGCGCACCCTGTCAGGGCGAGGGCGCCACACAGGGCGAAAGCGGATGTAAGACGGATCAGACTGGTCATGGTCCCCCGGGGAGTCTGTTGAGAAATCAGAGCGTACCGCCGCGACGGCCGATCTGGCCGCCAAGCCGCAGGCGCAGGGCGTTGAGCTTGATGAAGCCCTGGGCGTCCTGCTGATTATAGGCGCCTTCGTCGTCCTCGAAAGTCACGACGCGGGTATCATACAGGCTGTGCGGGCTTTCACGACCCACGCAGGTCACATTGCCCTTGTACAGGCGCATGCGGACACGGCCGGTCACGGAATGCTGGCTGGTGTCGATCAGGGCCTGAAGCATCCGGCGCTCGGGCGAGAACCAGAAGCCGTTATAGATGATCTCGGCATAGCGCGGCATGATGCTGTCCTTCAGATGGGCAGCTTCGCGGTCGAGCGTGATGCTTTCGATCGAGCGGTGGGCCGCCAGCAGGATCGTGCCGCCCGGCGTCTCGTAGATGCCGCGGGACTTCATGCCCACGAAGCGGTTCTCCACGATGTCGAGACGGCCGATACCGTTGTCACGGCCCAGTTCGTTCAGACGGGTCAACAGGGTTGCCGGGGTCATCTCGACGCCGTTGATGGCGACCGGGTCACCGCTGACGAAATCGATGGTGATTTCGGTTGCGACGTCGGGTGCGGCTTCCGGCGAGATCGTGCGCTGGAAGACGATTTCCTCGGCACCGATCGACGGGTCTTCGAGCAGCTTACCTTCGGAGGAGGAGTGCAGGAGGTTCGCGTCCACGGAGAACGGGGCTTCGCCGCGCTTGTCCTTCGTGACCGGGATCTGGTTCTCCTCGGCGAAGGCGAGCAGCTTTGTGCGGGACGTCAGGTCCCACTCACGCCACGGGGCAATGACCTTCACATCCGGCTTGAGCGAATAATAGCCGAGTTCGAAGCGGACCTGATCGTTGCCCTTGCCGGTTGCGCCATGGGCCACGGCATCGGCGCCGACGGCTTCGGCGATCTCGATCTGGCGCTGTGCGATCAGCGGGCGGGCGATGGACGTGCCCAGCAGGTACTGGCCTTCGTAAAGCGTATTGGCCCGGAACATCGGGAACACGAAATCCTTGACGAAGGTCTCGCGCAGATCCTCAACGAAGATCTCCTTGACGCCGAACATCTCAGCCTTCTTGCGGGCGGGTTCGAGCTCTTCACCCTGGCCGAGATCGGCGGTGAAGGTGACGACCTCGCAGTTATAGGTCTTCTGGAGCCAGCGGAGGATTACCGAAGTGTCCAGGCCGCCAGAATAGGCGAGCACAACTTTCTTGACGTCCTGGTGGGCGCTCATAACTGCGTGGTCCTTGGTGTGTTTCGTTTGAGAAGCGTTTCTAGCATCTCGGGGGGAAGAGGGAAACCGGGCGAATGTCAGGCGTCGGGGGTGGCGGACCGGCGCTGGCGCTCGCTTTCGGTCTTGAGCTGACCGCAGGCCGCGAGGATGTCCTGACCGCGCGGCGTGCGGATGGGAGAAGCGAAGCCGGCATCCATCACGATGTTGGCGAATTTCGCGAGCTGCTGGCGGGTCGAAGGCTGGAAATCCGAGCCGGGCCAAGGGTTGAACGGGATCAGGTTCACCTTGGCAGGCAGGTCACGGATCAGACGCACGAGCTCGCGGGCATCGGCTTCGCTGTCATTCACGCCACGGAGCATGATGTATTCGAAGGTGATGCGCCGGGAGTTGGACGCGGCCGGATAGCGGCGGCAGGCGGCAATCAGCTCTTCGATCGGGTATTTGCGGTTGAGCGGCACGATCTGGTCGCGCAATTCGTTGGTGACGGCATGCAGCGAGATCGCGAGGTTGATGCCAAGCTCATCGCCGCAACGGTCCATCATCGGGACCACACCGGACGTCGAGAGCGTGATGCGGCGGCGGGACAGGGCGATGCCTTCGCCATCCATAATGATCCGCATGGCCTTGGCGACATTTTCGTAATTGTAGAGCGGTTCGCCCATACCCATCAGGACGATGGTGGACAGGTAGCGCGGCATGTCTGCGCTGGGGCTGGGCCATTCGCCGTAGCTGTCGCGGGCTGCCATGAACTGGCCGACGATCTCGGCCGGGCCGAGGTTGCGGACGAGCTTCTGCGTCCCGGTGTGGCAGAAGGTGCAGGACAGCGTGCAGCCGACCTGTGAGGAAATGCAGACGGCGCCACGGTCTTCCCGACGGTCTGGGATGTAGACGGTTTCGGCTTCCTGACCGTCGCGGAAGCGGAAGAGGAACTTGCGCGTCTCGTCCACGGAGGTCTGTTCGGTCGCGGTCGTGGGGCGGCTGACGACGAAATGCTCGGCCAGTTTGGCCTGCATGGGCTTGGCGATGGTCGTCATGGCCGAGAAATCGGTCGCGCCCTGATGGTAGATCCAGTGCCAGAGCTGCTTGGCGCGGAAGGGCTTCTCGCCGATTTCCGTCATGAGTGTGGCCAGCTCTTCGCGTGACAGGCCCACCAGATCGCGCCGTCCGTCCGCAAGGCGTGCCTCGGGCGGCGCGAACAGGGCGGATTTCGCGTGGATGCGCTCGCGCTCGGCAGCGTTCAGGTCGTCAGAGGCGACGGAATTGATTCGGGGGCGGATATCGGGATGGATTACGGCTGTCATGGCGGCGGAGCCATAGCACGGGGAAGACCCGCAGTTCCAAAGGAAAAGCGCGGTCTTCCCCGTAAAACTATTTTAGAAAACTATTCCGCAGTGGCCTGTGCCGTGCCGATTTTTCTGGCTGCGATCAGGAACTCGCGATTGCCTTCGGGGCCAGTAATGGGGCTGGCCTCGATCCCGAGGATCTCCCAGCCGGGGAGGGCTGCGAACCATTCCCGGATTTCTTCGCAGACACGGTCGTGAACGGCCGGGTCCCGGACGACGCCTTTTGCGCCGACTTCCCCACGGCCTGCTTCGAACTGGGGCTTGATGAGCGCGACGGTCCAGGCATCCGGCGTCGTGAGTTCAAGGGCGGCAGGCAGGACGGTGCGCAGGCCGATGAAGCTGGCATCACAGACCACGATCCCGGCGGGTTCGGGGATCTGCTCGGCCGTCAGGGCGCGGGCGTTCGTCTTTTCCAGGACGACGACGCGTTCGTCCGAGCGGATTTTCCAGGCAAGCTGACCGTGTCCGACATCCACGGCATAGACCTTCTCGGCCCCATGGGTCAGCAGGACGTCCGTGAAGCCGCCTGTTGAGGCGCCAACATCGATTGCGATGCGGCCTTTCGGGTCCAGCCCGAAATGCTCGATGGCGTGGATCAGCTTGAGGCCGCCACGTGACACCCAGGGATGATCCTGCCCCTTGAGGGCGAGGGGCGCGTCTTCGGGGAGCTGGTCGCCGGCCTTCGCGATCCGGCGGTCACTCGTATAGACGAGGCCCGCCATGATCAGGGCCTGCGCCCGTGTCCGGCTTTCAACCAGCCCCCGGTCAACGAGGAGCTGGTCGGCACGGCGTTTGGCCATCAGTCGTTCAGGCGGACTGCTGGGCGACTTCGACGCCAAGGGCGTCTGCCGCGGTGCGTACGATATGCGGTGCGGTCAGGCCTGCGTCTTCGTACTGGGCGTCCTGCGTGTTGTGATCGATGTAGCGATCCGGCAGGGCCATCGGACGGAACTTCACCTTGTCCAGCAGGCCGGTCTCGGCGAGGTGCTGCACGACGAGGCTGCTGAAGCCGCCAATGGCGCCTTCTTCAATCGTGATGAAGACTTCGTGCTGGCGCGCGAGATCCTCGACGAGTGCCTTGTCGATCGGCTTGGCAAAGCGGGCATCGGCAACAGTGACAGGAACGCCCTGTGCGGCAAGCTGATCGGCTGCGCGCAGGGATTCGTGCATGCGGGGGCCAAGCGACAGGATGGCAACGCCACCGCGGGCATTCGGGGCCCGGCGTGCTTCACGCACGATGCGGCCCTTGCCGATTTCCAGAACTTCGCCTTTTTCCGGAAGATCCAGACCAATGCCGCTGCCACGCGGGTAGCGGAAAGCGATCGGGCCAGCATCGTATTCGCAGGCCGTGGCTGTGGCGTGCAGCAGTTCGACTTCGTCGGATGGTGCCATGACCACCATGTTCGGCAGGCAGCACAGATAGTTCAGGTCGAAGGCACCGGCATGGGTGGCGCCATCGGCACCGACCAGACCGGCACGGTCAATGGCGAAGCGGACCGGCAGGTTCTGCAGGGCAACGTCATGGACGACCTGGTCGTAGGCGCGCTGCAGGAAGGTCGAATAGATCGCGCAGAACGGGCGCAGACCTTCGGACGCGATACCGGCGGCGAAGGTGACGGCGTGCTGCTCGGCAATGCCGACGTCGAAGAAGCGGTCCGGATAGGCCTTGGCGAAAGCGTTCAGGCCCGTGCCGGACGGCATGGCGGCCGTGATGGTGATCAGCTTGTCGTCGGTCTTGGCGCGACGCATCAGTTCGCGGCTGAAGATGGACGTGTAGCTCGGCGGACCGGCGGGAGCCTTCTTCTGCTCGCCCGTAACCACGTTGAACTTGCTGACGGCGTGGTACTTGTCACCGGCGGCTTCTGCGGGTTTGTAGCCGCGGCCCTTCTCGGTGATGATGTGCAGCAGGATCGGGCCCTGATCGTCGGCATCGCGCAGGTTGCGCAGGATCGGCACGAGCTGGCTCATGTCGTGACCGTTGACCGGACCGACATAGTAGAAGCCGAGTTCTTCGAACAGCGTGCCGCCCGTGATCATGCCGCGGGCATATTCCTCGGCGCGCTTGGCGGTGCGCTCGATCTTGCCCGGAAGACGCTTGGCGACCTTGCCGGCCAGATCGCGCAGGCTGAAGAACTGGCGCGAGGACATCAGGCGGGACAGGTAGTCCGACATCGAACCGACCGGCGGTGCGATCGACATTTCGTTGTCGTTCAGCACCACGATCAGGCGGTTTGCGCCGGGGCCTGCGACAGCCGCGTTGTTCATGGCTTCATAGGCCATGCCAGCAGAGATCGAGCCGTCGCCGATCACGGCGATGACGTTGCGCTCATGATAGCTCGGGTCTTCTTCCGCGCGCAGGTGGTGCGCCACGGCCATGCCGAGGCCAGCCGAGATCGACGTGGAGGAATGGGCAGCGCCGAACGGGTCGTATTCGCTTTCTGCGCGGCGGGTGAAGCCGGACAGGCCTTCGGGCTGGCGCAGGGTACGGATGCGGTCGCGGCGGCCCGTCAGGATCTTGTGCGGGTAGGCCTGGTGTCCGACGTCCCAGATGATGCGGTCATCCGGCGTGTTGAAGACGGCGTGCAGGGCGACGGTCAGTTCGACCACGCCGAGAGACGCGCCGAGATGGCCGCCCGTGGTGGAGACGGCATCAACGGTTTCAGAGCGCAGTTCGTCGGCAAGCTGCTTGAGCTGGTCGACGGACAGGTTCCGCATGTCGGCAGGGAAGCGGACGCGATCCAGCTCCGGATAGCGGCCATAGGTGGGAATCGTGGAGGACTTCTTGCTCATGGGATCAGTTCCTGCGCTCGACGACATAATCTGCCAGAGCCCTGAGGGCGTCGGCCTGTGCACCGAAAGATGAAAGGGCCTCCCGGGCCCGGTCGCTCAGGCGACGGGCTTCGGCGCGGGCACCGTCAATGCCAAGCAGGGAGACATAGGTTGACTTACCGCTGGCTTCATCTTTGCCTGCGGTTTTGCCGAGTTCCTCGGCGGTTGCTGTGGAGTCCAGAACGTCGTCCGCAACCTGGAAGGCGGTACCGAGATCGCGGCCATAGGCGACGATGGCGGCACGGCGGGCGTCGTCCACATCGGCGAGAATGGCGCCGGACTCGGCGGCATAGCGGATGAGGGCACCGGTTTTCAGGGCGTGCAGACGACGGACCTGGTCCAGCGGGAGGGCGCGGCCTTCGCCGCGAATGTCGATGACCTGACCGCCGACCATGCCGGCTGATCCGGAAGCCTGTGCAAGCGCAAGGGCCAGATTGGCGCGGACGGTCGCGTTGGGGCTGGTTTCAGGCTCGACGAGAATTTCGAAAGCGCGGGTCTGAAGAGCGTCACCGGCCAGAATCGCGATGGCTTCGTCAAACTGCTTATGCGTGGACGGCTGGCCGCGCCGCAGATCGTCATCATCCATGGACGGCAGATCGTCATGCACCAGCGAATAGGCGTGAAGCAGTTCAACCGATGCGGCGACACGCAGGGCGGCCTTGCGGTCTGCGCCGAACAGCGTTGCCACTTCGACAGCCAGGAAGCCACGCAGACGCTTGCCGCCACCGAGGGCTGCGTAACGCATGGCTTCAATAAGAACGGACTCGTCTCCCGGCACCATGGGCAGCAGGGTGTCGATCGTGTTTTCGATCTCGGAACAGGCGCGGGCGAGCGCGTCCTTCAGGGAAACAGACGTGGTAGGGGCATTCATCGGCCGGACTCTCCGGTATCGGCAAGAGGCTCCGTGCCTGTCGTGCCGTCATCGTTCTGCACGATGGCGCGGACACGCATCTCGGCCTCTCCCAGCTTCGCATCACAGTGCCTGCGCAGAGCAGCACCGCGTTCATAGGCGGAAATAGCGTCCTCGAGCTTCATCTGGCCGCCTTCAAGGCCGCGGACGATCCGCTCCAGTTCGGAGAGGGCATCCTCGAAAGACATGGCATCAATGGGTTCGGGCATGAAAAGCCTCAAGGCACACTTTGGAACAAGGTAGCGAGGGGATTACAGGCAGAAGACAGGTTTTGCCAGCCCCGAGCATGGGAACGCTGGAGTTTCTTCAGGACGGTGACGTTTCTGCACGTCGCCGGATCATGAAGGAAAGAACGCCTGCGGTGTCCGTAAACGCAATGAGCGCATGGCCGGTTTCGCGGCAGTAAGACTGGAAATCGGCCACCGATGCGCGGTCCGTCGCGAGGATGCGCAGTCTGGCACCGGGCGGCATGTCGCGAAGGGCGCGGTTGGCTTTGAGAACAGGCATCGGACAGGCCAGGCCACGCAGGTCAAGGAGTGTTTCTGTCGGGGGAGCGCTCATGGGGCACTATTATGCGCCTATCCGGCAGGAGGGCCAAGGCGGGTTTTCCTGTGCCAGATGGTGGTTTTCAGGTTTTCGTTGAAAAACGGCGTGTTTGTTTCTATATTAATGGCTTAATGCCACAAAAAGCGTTCCCCTCGGGGAGCGCTTTTTTTATTTGGGGGACGGCATGTCGGACAGGGAAGGCCTGACAATCAGTCTGGCTGATGGAAATGAGAGACGCGCTTATACGCTTCGGATGCTTGAGGACCGGGTTCTGCGGCTGGAGACGATCGCAGGTGGACTGTCTGATCGATACGAGGAACTGCGTACCGAGATGCGGCAGGAAATTTCGTCTCTGCGGGATCAGATGAAGCTGCTGGAAGCGAAGGTTGACGAGGGGAATCGTGTCGTCAACGGCAAGCTGGATCGCCTGATCGGGGGGCGGGCGGTCATTACCGGGATCATCACGCTGGCAACATCCATTCTTGGGACGGGAATGGTGCATTTTGCCCTGTCCCTGAGCACGAAGTGAGGGGGCGGCATGAGCGGAATTGATGCGGGCCAGCTCAAGCATCTGGTGGTTGCTCCGGCGCTGGCGGCGCTGGGACTTGATGGGGATGTTGCGGTCAATCTGGTGACGGGAACGGCTCTGGCGGAGAGCCGGGGGACTTATGTCAGGCAGATCGGTGGGGGACCGGCTCTGGGGCTGTGGCAGATGGAGCCTGCGACGCATGACGACTGCTGGGTCAATTTTCTGTGTTATCCGGTTGGAAAGCGGTTTGAGCGGATTCTGCAGGGGATGCTTTCGCAGGATCTGCCCAGGAGCGCGCAGCTGGTTTCAAACCTGAGATATGCGTCCGCGATGGCGCGTATCCGGTATTACCGGGTTTCGGCACCCTTGCCGGCGACGAGTGATCCGGCCGCTCTCAGCCGTTTTCACAAGCAGTATTACAATACGGCTGCGGGTGCGGCGGACCCGTTAAGTAATATTCCGTATTTCCGGCAGGCGGTCATGGTCTGAATATGGGGGAGCGGTGTCGGGGAATGTATGCATCACGCTCCCGACACCGCATGAGTGCTTAAACCGTTTCAATATGACCGAATAGTGGCAAGTGGCGTCGGAAATCGGATCGGGCCGGTTTGGGGATCAGGAAAGGGGCAGGGTCCGGATGGCCAGGTCGCCTTTGAATGTCGTGCTGCCGGTATGTGTCAGGGAGAGGCCGCGGTGCAGCGAGACGCTTCCGCCGATTGCGATCCAGCGGCGGCAGAACGCGAAATCTTCGGAAAGATAGGTACGGGTTTCGGGATCGATCAGGCAGTCGAAAAGAGCGTAGGCGTCTGAGGACGGGGCGCCTGGGCTGCTGCCTTCGGTTCTGGCGTCGATGCGGCTGTAACGCGTTTCCGGATAATGGGCGATCATGTCGAGCACCATCTGGCGCGTCATGAGCATGAAGCCGGTGCCAATATAGGAGACGGTCGCGATTCCGCCCGGTGCGCTGCCATCGTGAAGTGCGGTGCAGTCGCCGACATAGCGCAGGCTGGCCGTGGCGGCGGGTTCGCCTGCGGCGATGAAACGGTCCGTATCATGGTCCCAATAATGGGATTTCAGAGGGTAAGTCCCGCCGATCAGGGGACGATCTGCATCCAGAAGGGCGAGAATATCGGTGACGGAAAAGCCAATGTCGCTGTCGATGAAGAGAAGATGGGACGCATCGGTCATGGTCACGAACTGATGCAGCAGCGTGTTCCGTGCCCGGGTGATGAGGGCATCGCTTCCGATGGTCGAGAGCGTCAGTTGCAGGTTATGGGTCGGGGCGGCGGCCATGCAGCCGATGAGGGACTGCATGTAGCTCAGTGTGACGGTGCCACCGAAGCAGGGCGTGGCAATGAAGACGTGGCGGGGTGTGGCGGAGCAGGAAGTCATGCAAGACAGCCTGCCCGGAAGGCATGAAAAAAGGATTAAAACTGCGTCTGGAAAGTAATCATGCGCCCATATGGGCCTGAAGGATCATGTAAAAGACGAAGGCGGCATCCAGACCGAGAACGATGGGTGTCAGGCGCTGGAACTGGCGCATGGCGATGGCGATGGCGGTGTAGATCAGCAGGCCGCACGACAGGCTCAGCATGAAATTTCCCGTTACACCTGCGATGAGCAGCATTGTCAGGGGCGGGATGGCTTCTGCGGGTGTTTCCGCGACCCGGCTGAGGCTGCCGAGCATGTTCAGTCCCACGAGAATGAGCACGGGGGCTGTGGCAATGGCCGGAATGGCGGTGATGAGCGGCCAGAACACCGAGGACAGGGCGAACAGGACGGCGACGACCAGCGCGCTCAGGCCTGTGCGACCACCGGCTTCAACCCCTGCAAGGCTCTCGACATAGGCGGAGACCGTGCAGGTTCCGAGCGAGGCGCCAATGATGCTCGCGGCACCGTCGGAACCGAAGGCACGATGATCGAGAGCGGGTTTCTCGACCGTTCCGTCCAGACCGGCACGGTGGGCGACGCTCATCATTGTTGCGGTCGCGTCGAAGAAATCACTTAGCAGGAAGTACAGGGTGATGGGGACGAGCAGTCCGAGATGGGAAAAATATTCGTGGAAATCGAAGGGCAGGAAGAGGTTGGTCGGGTAGTGCGGCCAGTCCAGAAGCTGCGCGGGCAGATGCGTGATCGGGCCGGAAGGCGTCTGGATGAAAAGGCCGGCCATGGTGATGGCCAGAATGGCGATGAGCAGACCTGCGGGGACGCGTAGCACCACGAGGATGGCGCTCAGGACGACACCTGCCATGCTGAGCAGAACGGACGGGTTGCTCAGGGATCCAAACGTCAGACCTTCGGATGAGGGGACGGCGATCCCGCCTGTTGTCAGGCCGATCCGGGCAATGAAGGCACCGAGGGCGATCTGGATGCCGAGGACGATCGAAGGCGGAAAGCCGCGGATGATGCGCTGGCGGATCTGGCTGAGGGAAAGAGCCGTAAAGCACAGGCCGCTGAACAGAACGACCGTGAAGGCCGTGCGCGGGCTGACATGGGCCTGCTGGACGACGACCTGCGCGAACAGGACGTTGCTGCTCATGGCGGGAGCCAAGGCGATGGGTAGTCTGGCCCAGAGCGCCATGAGCAATGTGCCGGCGACTGCACCGGCGATGGTCGTCATGACCATGTCATGGCGGTCCAGACCCGCCGCCGAGAGAATGGCGGGATTGACGGCCACGATATAGGCCATGGCCCCGAAAACCGTCAGTCCGGCAATGATCTCACGCGGGATCGTTGAACCGCGGGCCGTGATATGGAACCAGCGGTCGAGTCTGGATAGCAGCAAGCGGACGCTCCGGGGGCAGGGAATGGCTGGGCCAAGCTATAGTCAAAAAAGCCGTTCCTGCCACGGGCCGGATCATATCTTTTCATTTCGGGTTCGATTTTTTCTCCCAGGCCTTGCGGACTTCAGCTGGTGACAGGCGGCGGTGCGGGGTTTTTGCAGCTTTTCCAGCGGTGTGGGTTCCACTCCGTGCCTGTGCCTGTGCCTGTGCCTGTGCCTGTGCCTGTGCCTGTGCCGGGTGCGGAACGCTGCTAGGGCCAGCACCTGTGGTTTTGCCGGGAGCAATACCGGCAGCCGGATGCTCGTTGGCTTCCAGAATGGCTTTTTCACAAGCCGAGCCTTTGCCGACGCCAAGCTGGATCGTCGGGATCAGGGCTGCGGGCGGGAAGACGATCCCCAGGCCCACGGAGGCCGCGACGCGCCCGAGCAGTTCCGCGCCAGGCAGGATCGTCGGGCTTTTCATGGAACCAAAGATATGGACGGCGCCGGGCAGGGACAGGATCTGAGGTCCGATCGAGCGTGTCGTGACCGCGTAGTCCAGCGTGTCCTTGTGGAAATTGACGGTTCCCGTGCCCATCGTCCGGGTGGTGCCGGTCTGCAGGAGCATGGAGTTGGTGTGGACGATGCCGTCTTTCAGCGGCAGATCGGCCACGAGGCATTCCAGCTTGGAGCGGTCCGGGATGCCGAGGGCGGAGAGGACGGCAGAGCCCAGTTTGAGGCCCAGAAGATCTGGCAGCAGTGCCGTAACATCGCCGCCGCGATCCAGAACGAGGGTCGTGCCGCCGTCGCCATTTTCGACGAGGGTTGCGACCGAATTGCCGGTCGAGGTGAGGGTCACGTGACCGCCGATGGTGCCTTCGCCCTGGAACATGTCCTTCGACGTCATGACGCGGGACAGTGGCAGGCGCGAGACATCGAGGCGGAAGCGGGTGTGGAACTGCTCGTTTTTCGTTGGCTCCAGCGTGGCATTCGCGGAGATGGTGCCTGTTCCGGTTGCGAAGGTCAGGTGTTTGAGGTCAATGGCGCCGTCGCGAACGTTCAGCTCCGCGTCAATATTGTCCAGCGGCCAGTTTTTGTTGCGGATGTGATCGCCGTGATAGGTCAGATGGACGTTGGCGGCATTGAGTTTGGGGACATTGATCTTCTTGTCAGGCAGGACGCGTGCGCTGGCCGGTTCGGCTTTCTTTGCCTCGCCGGGCTGCGCACCGATGAAGCCGCCCAGATCCGCCAGATCAACTGAGTGCGAATGAAGCGCTGCTTCCACGAAGATCGGCTTCTGATGCGGATCGACGTTGATGTCTCCGCCGATATCCGAAGAGCCCATGTGCCCTTCAAATTTCTGGAAACGGATTGCGCGGTCGGAATAGGCCAGATTGCCGGTCACGCTGTAGGCCGGGGTTTGAGGTATGGGGACGCCTGTCAGCGGGTAGAGGAGCGCCATGTCAGGGCCGGCAAAATGCAGTGCCAGATTGGTGCCCTGGAAGTGGATCGGATCGTCAACCGTGCCGCGCAGCGTGACATAGGTCGGGCCGTTGGCGAGGCGTCCGTCGATCGGATAGGGGTGTGTTGCATCTGTCAGGCCGAGCAGGGCACCGCCGACGATATGGCCTGTGATCGGGGCCTGCGCGTATCGGCCCTTGAGGTCGATGACGAGATGTCCGTCATCTCCGTTTTTCGGCTCTTCGGTATGGATGAGGACATGCATGTCCGTCTTGAGCTTCGCCAGAGCCAGGCGGATATCGCCGTCATTGATTTCGATCTTGCCGAGCTTCGGCAGGGTCGTGGTGGACGATGAGGATGTCTGCGACGATGGATCGGAAGAGGATGCGAAACTGTAGTTGTTCGTGCCGTTGAGCAGCGAGACGATATCGCCTTTTGGGGTGTCGGCGCGGATCAGCGGCAGGGAGAGACCACCACCCGTCAGGTAACGCCAGACATCGACAGTAACTGTGATCGCCTTGGCGGAGGCGAAATCGTCCTTCTCTTTCTCGAAACCTTCCGGCTGACCGATTTTCAGGTCATCGACAGTGACGGTGGTTTTGAAACCGAGGCCGACATGCAGATGCGCGATGCTGACGGGACGGTGCAGGGCTGCGGTGCCCTTGCGATCGATATAGGGAACGAACCAGTCCCACTGCCAGACCAGGATCAGGATGACGATGGCAGCCACCAGTGTTCCCAGCACCCCCCCGACGGTTTTCAGGATCAGATGCCGCTTTCCCGGGCGGGTAGCGTGGCCATCTGGAGGGGAAGCGGGTCGGGGTGGGGTGCTGCTCAACGGGGTATTCTCCGAAATCCGGGGGCGTGTCAGAAAGAATCTGGTCGTTGCAAGTCACTCTAATTACGGACAGAACCGGGAACGGTTTCACAGCGCATGGGAAGATCAGCACGAATGGAGACAGTTGGAGGCGCCGATGAGCAGAAGAACTCTGGTCTGGTGGAACTGCGGCGTGTCAGCCGGAAGGCCCATGAGGCGGTCGATGAGGCATTTTCCCGGTTCGAGCTTGCGGATCCGCAATCCTATGGGGATTTTCTGACGGCCCATGCGCGTGTGCTTGGGGCTGCGGAGGCGTATCTTAGCCGACATGCGGCGTCACTGCCGGTCTGGCGTCCGCGGGCGGCGCTTCTGAAGAATGATCTGCTTCAGATGGGGCTGCCTGTCCCTGCCGTGCATGCGGAGTGCCTGCCGGGACGTGAGGGCACGGCGATGGGTGTTCTGTATGTGCTGGAGGGCTCGCGGCTTGGCGGGCGTGTTCTGTCCGCGCGCGTGGCAGAAGGGCTGCCCCGGACCTATCTGTCGGCGTTTCACCAGAAGGGAGAATGGCCGGCGTTTCTTGAGCGGCTCGGGCAGTATCTGGATGAAAGTGATGCGGTGCGCCGGCAGGCTGTGACGGAGGGCGCGGTCGCGACGTTTGCGCTGTTCCGCAAGAGTGCCGAACGTCAGGACTGATGCGGACGCACCGGCATGAGGCTTCGCGGGATCAGGCCGGGAAAGGTCTGTGCAAGGCGTTCTGCGTCTTCGGGGTCAAGCATCGCAATGGCACAGCCCAGTGCGCTGGCGTCTGGCGCCGGCAGCCGGTCGATCCCCCGCAGGAGATCGGCAAGACCATGGCCTTCCGCCGTCAGTACCATGAATGATGTCATCCGCGTGTAGAGTGCCGGAGTGGCGTCGATCTTGGTCAGGGCATGGTCGGGAATGGCGATCCGGATTTCTTCGCCACTGACGGGCGACAGGACCGTATTTTCCGCGATCATGACATGAAGCGGCACCATCGGCAGAAGCGTGGGCGAACCGGGAAGGGAAAGGTAGCGCCCTGGGAGGGGGTTTTCCGTGAAGAGGCAGGCGTTCCAGACATCCCCGTCCGACACCTCGAGTGCCATGATCAGGGGATTGTAACGGCCAAAGTTCATCTCTCCCGCCCCGACCGACACGAGAGAGCCCGTCTGCATGTCCCTCATCAGCTGCTTCGTCTGGCCGAGCATGCAGAAATGGAACTGCGGGGGTGTCCGGCGGGATGACGGCGCGGAAAGCTGTGCGGGTGTCAGGTCGAGATCCTGCAGAACGGTCCGGTCTGCATGGGTGACAGTGGCCTTGAGGCGCCAGTACAGATCCGTCAGCGACGCCTGTACGATGGAAGAGGCAATCCGGCGGCTTTCGGGCAGCCAGCGGCTCGCGCCTGTATATTCGGCGTCGTTGCGGTCGAAGTTCTGCCAGGCCTTGTCCGGCGTGGCGCTGGAGTTGCGCCGCAGGAAGCTTTCATGATCGCCGGCGGCGAAATGAAGGATACGGCTGTCGGACCAGGTCGCGTTTCTCTCAAGCGCGGAAAACGGATCGGGCAGAGTGCTGCCGATTCGGCGGGGCTGGACGAGATGGCGGACGACGCGATGATCCGGCAGGCTCAGCAGACCGTGCCGCGTGAAGGTCTCGACCGGAGAGAAGGGGGACGGAACCGTGCGGCCTGACGAGCCAAACAGGCACCAGTTTACCGGAAGTATGGAGGCAGATGCGGCGGCAGTGAACTCGGCGACGGACCGGGCGGATTCAAAATGCAGATACTCATCTACTGCCAGGATCATCATCCAGTCGAATTCGTTTTTGCCCTGCTCCAGAGCCATTTCGTGGAAGCGGGTCTGACGGTCCAGCCGTTCGGTCAGGGTCGTATCGGAAGAGTGGACGCGGATGTCGTAAAGCGTGGCCGCGTTGGAGAGAACCGCGGCTGTTCCGTCAGTCGAATGATCATCACAGACGATCAGGGTTGAAAACCCGATGGTCGCATGATGCGCGAGCCACCATCCGATCGTGTCGACTTCATTGTGAACGAACAGGATGGCAGCGCTTTTCGACATAAGGCAGGGATCAGTCCATCTTCAGGGCAGCGAGGAAGGCGCTCTGGGGGATTTCGACCTTGCCGAACTGCCGCATGCGCTTCTTGCCTTCCTTCTGCTTGTCCAGAAGCTTGCGCTTGCGGGAAATGTCACCGCCATAACACTTGGCCGTCACGTCCTTGGACAGCGCGCCGATCGTTTCACGGGCGATGACCTTGGAGCCGATGGCCGCCTGAATGGCGATCTTGAACAGCTGCTTGGGGATCAGGTCCTTGAGCTTGGCACAGATCGAGCGGCCCCGCTGTTCGGCGACGGTGCGGTGCGAGATGAAGGACAGCGCATCGACTGGCTCGTGATTCACGAGAATGGAGATGCGGACGAGATCGCTCTCTTCGTAGCCGTCCATCTGGTAGTCGAACGAGGCGTAGCCGCGGCTGATGGATTTCAGGCGGTCGTAGAAATCGAACACCACTTCGTTCAGCGGCAGGCGGTAGACAGCCATCGCGCGGTTGCCGACATAGGTCAGATCGACCTGAATGCCGCGACGCTCGGAGCACAACGTGAGAACAGGGCCGAGATACTCGTCCTGCACCATGATCGTGGCCTTGATCCACGGCTCTTCGATCATCTCGATCTTGCTGAGCTCGGGCATGTCGGCCGGGTTGTGCAGCTCCTCGACCGTGCCGTCCGTCATGTGCATCTTGTAGACCACGGACGGTGCGGTTGCGATCAGGTCCAGATTGAACTCGCGGGACAGACGCTCCTGAATGATTTCCAGATGCAGCAGGCCGAGGAAGCCGCAGCGGAAACCGAAACCCAGCGCAGCGGAAGTCTCGGCCTCGAAGTGGAACGAGGCGTCGTTCAGGCGCAGCTTGCCAAGGCTGTCACGCAGCTTTTCAAAATCGTCGGCGTCGATCGGGAAGAGGCCGCACCACACCACGGGAATGGAGGGTTTGAAGCCCGGCAGGGCCTTCTCGGCAGGGCGCTTGTCGAGCGTGACGGTGTCACCGACATTGCAGTCCGCGACGGTCTTGATGGCGGCGTTGATGTAGCCCATCTCGCCCGGGCCGAGGCTCTCGACCGACTGCATCTTGGGCAGGAACACGCCGACCTGATCGACATGATAGGTCGCGCCGGTCTGCATCATGCGGATGCGGTCACCGCGCTTGAGACGGCCGTCCTTGATGCGGACGAGAATAATGACGCCGAGATAGGCATCGTACCAGCTGTCTACCAGCAGGGCCTGAAGTGGGGCTTCGGCATCGCCGGTGGGAGCGGGGAGACGCTGGACGAGGGCTTCGAGCACGCCTTCGATATTGATGCCGGTCTTGGCGCTGATCTCGACGGCGTCATCGGCCGGAATGCCGACCACGTCTTCGATCTGGGCGCGGACGCGCTCGGGTTCGGCAGCCGGCAGATCGATCTTGTTCAGGACCGGGACGATCTCGTGATTGGCATCGAGCGCCTGATAGACGTTTGCCAGCGTCTGGGCTTCCACACCCTGCGAGGCGTCCACCACCAGCAGCGAGCCTTCACAGGCGGCGAGTGAGCGGCTGACTTCATAGGCGAAGTCGACATGGCCCGGCGTGTCCATCAGGTTCAGCGTGTAAACCTTGCCGTCCTTGGCCGGATAGGTCAGGCGGACGGTCTGCGCCTTGATGGTGATCCCGCGCTCCTGCTCGAGCTCCATCGAATCGAGGACCTGGTTTTTCATCTCACGCGCGGTCAGCGCGCCACAGGCCTGGATCAGGCGATCGGCCAGCGTCGATTTGCCGTGATCGATATGAGCGATGATCGAGAAATTGCGGATAAGGGAGAGCGGGGTATCGGTCATGGCTGCTACATAAGGGATTATCGCAGAAATGTCAGTAGATCTGCGCAAAAGCCTGCCTTTGTGAAAAGGCAGGCGGAAGAAGGATCAGCGGTCCGTCAGACGGAACTCGATCCTGCGGTTTCTGGCATAGGCCGCCGGTGTGCTGGCAGCGTCCAGAGGCTGGTAGTCGGCAAAGCCTGTCGCCGCCAGATGGTGCGGGTCCACACCTTCGGCAATGAGCAGCTTGACCACGGTGATGGCACGTTCGGATGACAGTTCCCAGTTGCTGGGAAAGGCGCTGTGGATGGGCTGGCGGTCAGCATGGCCATCCACCCGAAGGATCCATGGAAGATCCGTCGGGATCGTTGAGGCGACCTGCTTGAAGGTATGCGCAAGGGTCGTGATTTCCTTGCGGCCTTCCGGTGTCAGGTCGGCACTCCCCTGCGGGAACAGGATTTCCGACTGGAAGACGAAGCGGTCTCCCACGACGTTTACCCCCTTCTGGTCTTTCAGCAGGTCGCGCAGGCGTCCGAAGAACTCCGAGCGATAGCGTTTGAGCTGATTGACCTTGTCCGCCAGCGCCAGATTGAGCTTGCTGCCAAGGTCCGCAATCTGGGCGTCCTTGCCCTGTTCGGCCTTCTTTTCAATGTCGAGGGCGTTGCTGATCGCCTGAAGCTGGCGGGTCAGTTCCTCGATCTGGGCCTGAAGGTCCGAGATCTTGCTGTTCTGCTGTTTGCGGGTGTCATCAGCCGAAGCCAGAGCCTGATCCTTTGACTGAAGCTGCCCTGTCAGGGCGGCGATCTGGGTCGAAAGGGTCTGGAGCTGGGCCTGGTTATGCTGCTTTTCGTCTGCCAGTGTGGCCACGGTGGAAGACAGGCTTTTGTTCTTGTCTTCCGTCATCGACAGCATGTGCGACAGTTCGGCCAGCTGCTTTTGCAGGGCATCGAGCGTATGCTCGCGTCGGGACAGCGACACCGAGAGGAACTGCTGCCCCACGACGAACACCAGCAGGACGAAGGTGACGACCATCAGCAGGGTGGACAGGGCGTCCACATAGCCGGGCCAGGCATCGAGGGCGTTGTGGGATCCGCGTCTGCGCCGGGCCATGGATCAGCCCTGCCTGCCGGGAGGGGGCGTCGTGCTGCCGGAGGCCGCCGCAATCGTGCGGGCCAGAACGCGGAGATCGTTGCGAAGCTCTCCGATCGTCTGGGCGCGGCCTTCATGCAGTTCCTGGATCAGGCGGCTGAGATGCGTCTCGATCCGCAGAAGCGCCGTGCCCTGCGAACCCGGGCCTTCATCGCCCATGTGACGCAGAAGAGCGGTCTGGGTTTCGGCCGTGCGGGTCATGAGCGTCTGGTTGGCGGCAAGCAGATCCGTCATGCCACGCAGGCGCTCCTGAAGGCTGTCGAGCATGTGCAGTTCGCGGACGCGGTTTTCCTCACTGCGGGAGACGGCGTTCTGTAGCGTTTCCAGATTTTCGGCCGTCTGTTCGAGCAGGGCCTGAACATAGGCCGGAACGGGTGCGCCGTCGCTGTCGATGGACGTGCTGCCGCTGACACGCGTGACACCAGCCAGCCATTCTTCGAGTTCGTTGAAGAAACGGGTCTGGGCCTGTCCAGCTGTGAGATCCAGAAAGCCGAGAACCAGTGCGCCGGCCAGACCGAACATCGAGCCAGAGAACGCCGTGGACATGCCAGCCAGCGGTCCGGCCAGTCCGGTCTTGAGCTGGTTGAACATGACGTCCATGTCTCCGCCGCCTGCGGACATGCCGCCGATGACGGACGCAATGGAACTGACCGTCAGCAGAAGCCCGTAGAACGTGCCCAGCAGACCCAGGAAGATCAGGAGCTGCGTCATGTAGCGGGAGATTTCCCGGCTTTCATCCAGACGCGAGGACAGGCTGTCGAGCATGGCCTGTGTCGTCTGGGTCGAGAGCGTCAGGCGATCCGTGCGGTTGCGGGCCGCCAGCATACTGGCCATGGGAGCGAGAAGGCGCGGGGCCTTGGGCGCGGCCAGACCGGCGCGGGGCTGACGCAGGAGTTCAACCCACTGTACTTCCGGCATCAGGCGCTGGACGACATGAAGGTTCCACAGGATCCCCAGCAGGAGCACGCCCAGGATGATGGCGTCGAGCTTGGGGTTCGCGTTGAAAGCATGGAGCAGGGTCGTGCCCATTGTCGCGGCCAGAAGGCCGACCGCGACAAGGAAAACGGCCATTCGCAGCAGGTAGGTCGTAGGACGTGTCACGGCGTGTCTTTCCTGATTTTATTATGGCATGCCGTTTGCGGAAGAGGCGGGGGTGTCGGTGGGATTTGTCTCGATGACAACATCCAGCCGGTCAGCAGGTGCAGTGTCTCCCGCATCCGGACGCCCCAGCGCGCGGGGGTAGAGGCGGGTCGTGGCGACACCTGCGTGAATGAAGATCGAGCGGACAGCGAGCGCCCGTGCCAGGGCGATGCGGCGCGGCATGGACACGTCATCGCCGGGCAGCGCCGCGTAAGCCATCAGCACGACGCGCTGCTCGGGATGGTGGGAAAGCCCGGTCCCGTAGTCCTGAAGCGCCTTGAGGCTGTCTGCGTTCAGCGCTTCGCTTCCGCTCGGGAACAGGATCCGCATCCCGCCCTCAGGAAGCGGCGCTGTGTGGCTGGCCGCGTCGGCAACGGCCGTGACTTCGGCAGGCGGGACGGGGGGATGAATCTGGACGGGGACGAAAGGTGGGGGCAGGACGACCGGCGGCGGTGGAGCGGGAGGAACACCGGGAACGGTCGTGTGCGTCGGCGTGCTCCGGACGGGCTCTGCCGGAGAGGATGTTGCCGCGGCGAGCGGTGCTGCCACGGGGGCCGGGGCCTTTGCCGCGGATTTCTGGACGGCGTGTCCTGCCGGATGCGGCGTCGGGGCTGGTTTTTTCGCGGAGGGGGCGGTCTTGGCCTGAGGCAGATCATCCAGATTGCTGGTGACCTGCGCCTGTGCGGCGGACAGCGGAAGGCAGGCCAGAAAGGCCGCCAGAGGAAGGGAGAAGGGGATCGGCCTGTACATGTCAGGCCGATCCTAGACGAGGCCTCACGACTCCCGCAATGGGAAGTGAGGGCAGTTTCGTCAGCTCCGGTTCAGGGCCTCGTGCACAAGGGCGCGCAGGGGGCCGTGAAGGTTGGTGTTTCCGGCAACGACATTGACGTCGTCGGGAAGGTCATGGAGTTCGGTTCCGTCCGGATCGGTCGCATAACCACCGGCTTCGCGGACGAGAAGCAGACCGGCTGCGCAGTCCCAGGGCTTGATGCCGAATTCCCAGTAACCGTCGTAACGGCCGGCTGCGACCCAGGCGAGATCCAGGGCTGCGGCACCGAAGCGGCGAATCCCGGCAACCTGAGGCATCAGGGCGCCGAGGACGCGCGCGAACGGCAGACGGCTGCTGCTCGGCACCTTCGCAAACGGAATGCCGGTTGCGAACAGGGCTTCGTGCATGTTGCGGCGACCGGAGACACGAAGGCGGCGTTCGTTGAGGAATGCGCCCACGCCTTTTTCGGCCCAGAACATCTCGTTGGCAGCGGGGTTGTAGACAACCGCGGCAGCCATTTCGATCGTTCCGTCCGGCAGTTTGCGCTGAAGGCCGATGGAAATGGCCCAGTGCGGGATGCCGTGCAGGAAGTTCGTCGTGCCGTCCAGCGGATCGACGATCCAGCGCCAGGTCCAGTTGTCCCCGCCCGAAGCACCGCTTTCTTCCATCAGGAAGGCGTAGCCGGGACGGGCGCGGCTCAGTTCCTCGCGAAGGATGGTTTCGGCGCGCAGGTCTGCCTGGGAAACGAAATCTCCGGGCCCCTTGATGCTGACCTGAAGCTGTTCGACCTCTGCAAAGTCACGGAGCAGACGGCGTGAGGCCTTCTGTGCCGCGCCCTGCATGACGGCCATGTGCGGGGAAAGACGCATGCTGGATCAGTCCTTCGCGCGTTCGACGTAGGATCCGTCTTCCGTGCGGACAACGATGCGCTCACCGGCTTCGATGAACGGCGGGACCAGCGTTTTGACGCCATTGGACAGCATGGCGGGCTTGTAGGAGGAGCTGGCCGTCTGGCCCTTGACCACCGGGTCGGCTTCCGTGACTTCCAGCGTCACGTGCGGCGGCAGTTCCACGCCCACCGGGTCGCCTTCGACCAGCTTGACGTTCAGCGGCATGTTGTCCTGCAGGAAGGCGAACTGGTCGCCGAAGATGTCCTTGGCGAGGATCAGCTGTTCGAACGTTTCCGGGTCCATCAGGACGACATTGTCACCGTCCATGTAGGAATAGGTGTAGTCCTTGTCTTCCGTGACCAGACGCTCGACGGAATCCGCCGTTCTCCAGCGCTCGTTGGTCTTGTTGCCCGTCTTGAGGTCGCGCATTTCGACCTGGATGAAGGCGCCACCCTTGCCCGGGGTGATGATCTGCTGCTTGAGAACCGTCCAGCGGCGGCCATCGTGCTCGATGACCTGGCCGGCCCGGATAAGGTTGGCTTGCTGTTTCATGCTTGTGTCCTGATGACCCTGGGGTAGGGATTTTCTGTCACGTCTTGTGGGCTTCTAGCGCCGCACAGGGGCTGGAAGCAAGGCCAAGGGGCGCGTGACGCTTTGCAGCTTCAGGAAACTGTGAAGGGCAGGGGGCTTGGGACATGACGGCGGACAGGTCATGTCAGAGTGTGTGTCTGTCCTGAAGGTCAGGGCGAACCGCAAGGAGAAGCCGCATGTACGATATGAAGAACCTCTCGCGCATTTCCCATCTTGAAGCCAATGCCTCCAAGGGCATGGACGCCTTCTGGCAGTTCGACCGTGCCGCATTCGAGGAAGGCGAAGTCAGCGCCCTGACCAAGCAGCTCGCCGCCGTGGCTGTCGCGCTGACGACGCAGTGCCCGTACTGTATCGAGCTTCACGTCAAGGCTGCCCGCGAGGCCGGCGCGACGGATGCGCAGCTCTCCGAGATCGCCCTTGTGGCCGCCGCCATCCGTGCGGGCGGGGCCATCACCCATGCCACTCACATGTTCGACGCCAAATAAAGCGGCTTCAGTTTTATGGGGCGTGTCAGGTGAAGCTGCACGCCTCTCCGTCGGGCGTTGAGACGGTGCCAGGAGACGCAGGGTCCAGATATTCCGGCCCGATCGGGACTTTGCCCCGACCGCCCGGGATATCAAGAACATAGGTCGGCCAGGCCAGTCCCGTGACGCGCCCGCGTAGCTGTCTCAGCAGGGCCTGACCCTCCGCGACCGGGACGTGGAAATGCCCCGTTCCGGCGGCGGCATCGAGATGGTGCAGGTAATAGGGTTTGACCCGTGCCTTGATGAGCGCCCGCAGCAGGGCTTCCAGACTTTCAACCGTATCATTGACCCCGCGCAGCAGGACGGACTGCGAGAGCACCGGAATGGCGCGGGACAGAACGGCGCGGATGGCTTTTGTGGCCTGCGGGGTCAGTTCGCTGGCATGGTTGGCGTGAACGACCAACCACATGGCTCGGTCCGTTTCCATGGCATCCAGAAGCTCTTCCGTCATACGGGCCGGGTCGGCGACCGGCACGCGGGAATGGATGCGGATGGTCTCGATATGCGGGATGCCGGACAGGGACTGCACGATATGCTTCAGCCGGCGCGGAGCCAGCATGAGGGGATCGCCACCTGTCAGGATGATTTCGCGGATATCCGGATGCTGTCGCACCCAGCCGAGCGCGGTTTCAAGCTGTGCATCGCTGAGAAGACCACCACCCGGGCCGACATGTTCGCGCCTGAAACAGAACCGACAGTAAAGCGGGCAGACCAGCAACGGCTTGAGCAGGGCACGATCTGCATAGCGGTGCACGATGCCGGGGACGGGGGACAGGGCATCATCGCCGATCGGGTCCGCATCTTCGTGGGGCAGCGTGACCAGTTCGCGGCTATCGGGAATGACCTGTCGGGCGATGGGGTCGTCCGGATGTGTGATCAGATCCCGGAAGGCGGGGGGAATGGCCATCGTGAAGCGCTCGCCCACCGCTTCGAGCGTTGCGCGGTCGGCTTCCGTCGCCAGACCTGCGTCGATCAGGTCGGACGGTGTACGAAGCGTGTGACGTTTTGCAGAAGGTCCCGCGGAATGTTGCGGGGCTGTCTTGACCATATCATCCATGTGATGCCTCTAGCGGTGCGGGTCCCGGTTTTGCAACAGGAGCGAGAGACGTCATGACCGTATTGTCTGCTGATCCGGGCCGGATCGCCGAGCGCCTGCCTCTGCTTGAGCGGCGTACGCAGATGGTCCGATCGGTCCGGACCTTCTTTGAAGAGCGCGGATATCTGGAAGTCGAAACGCCATTCGCGGTTCCTGTTCCGGGTGAAGAAGTCCATCTGCGCTGTTTCAGGACGGAGCTTGAGCGGCCGGACGGCTCCCGTGAGGCGCGTTTCCTGCATACGAGTCCGGAATTCGCGATGAAGCGGATTGTCGCGGCGACGGGGCGGCCGGTGTTCCAGATGGCGCGTGTCTGGCGCAATGGTGAGGCCAGCAATACGCATGCCCCGGAGTTCACGATGCTCGAATGGTATCGTCCGGGCGCGGATCTGTCGTCGCTCATGGATGAAACCGAAGCCTTCCTGCGCGCGCTTCTGCCGCCTGTGGTGCATCGGGGGATGGATGTCATTGATCTGTCACTACCCTTCGAGCGGCTGACGATGCAGGCTGCATTTGCGCGCTATGTGGGGGCAGATCTGCTGGGGACGGCGGGAAATGCCGAAGCCCTCGCCAGGCAGGCGCATGTTGGCCTGCGGAACGGGGAGAGCTGGGAGGATCTGTTTTTCCGGCTTCTTCTGGAGCGTGTCGAGCCCGTAATCGGGCGTGAGCGTCCCACATTCCTGACGCACTGGCCGGCGGAACAGGCGGCACTCGCACGCCGGGACCCCGAAGACGGGCGCGCGGCGCTGCGGTTCGAGCTGTATGTGGGCGGGCTGGAATTGGCGAACGCCTTTGAAGAGCTCACCGATCCGGTGGAGCAACGCGAGCGTTTTGCAACGGATCGTAAGCGTCGTATGGAACTGTCGCCGGATCAGGACTGGGCAGTGGACGAGGCGTTTCTGGCGGCTTTGCCGGATCTGCCGCTCTGTTCAGGAATTGCGCTCGGGTTCGACCGGCTGGTCATGCTGGCAACCGGAGCACCGCGGATCAGTGACATTTTGTGGTTGGCCTGATCTTTTCGGAACTTGCAGGAGTTTTAATCCTTCTTTTGCGTCAGAAGGGCTAGAACGTGTCGAAAGAGGAACATGACCGCATTGCCGCGGCACAGTCGGGGAAGATGATGATGAAAAAAGTTGGATTGCTGTCTGTCCTGGCGCTGCTGGGCCTTTCAGCCTGCGAAGTCCCCACCCTTCAGCAGCGCAAGGTTCTGGATTCCATGGTTGGCAAGTCCGAAGTGGACGTGCTGCGTCAGTTCGGCGTTCCGACCCGTAACTACGATGCCCAGGGCCATACGTTCCTCGCCTATATCGATAACGAAACGCAGTATTCTCCCGGCGGTGGCTGGGGCTGGGATGGCTGGGGCGGCGGTATGGGCGGCTGGGGCGGCGGCTGGGGTGGTATGGGCGGCTGGGGTGGCGGCTGGGGCGGCATGGGTGGATGGGGTGGCGGTTTCCCGTCGACCTATTACAACACCAGCTGTCAGACGACATTCGAGCTGGTCAGCGGCAAGGTCGTCGGATGGACCATGCGCGGGGACGGGTGCTGATTCGGTCAACCTGCTCTATGGTCGTTTCTCCCGCTCACAGGATGGTGCGATCAGGCATGGATGTGCGACTCGATGTTTTCTCTTCAGGACGGTTTCCACGCTGGGGGAAGGGACTGAAACTCGGCGTGGGGCTTCTTCTGGGGGCCTCGCTCTCCGCCTGTGGCGATCCTGACTGGCAGGGCACCGACTGGACGAAGAACTACCAGGACAACTTCGAGACCCAGATCAGCGCCCGCGCAGCCCTCATGCCCGGAAGCACCGACCAGGCCTATCAGCCCAGCCCGGACGGCACGCCCAACAGTCCGGTGGCCTATCATGCGCCGCCGATGCTGTCTTACGAAGACCATCCGCTCAATGAGAACATTGCGGGATCGCTGGAACTCGCCGATTACGTCAAAGCCATTCAGGTTGCGAAACTGGATCCCTGGATCAGTGGTCCGGGTCCCTATACGCTCTTTGCCATTCCCAATGCCGCCATGGAGCGCCTGAGCGCCCGCTGGCCGGGTGGACTTCTCGCTCCGGCCAATCGCGGGCAGCTCACTCATATTCTGGGCTACACGATTGCATACGGGAAATGGGATGAGGCGGCTCTGCGCAAGGCCATCCAGCGCAATCATGGTCGCGCCATCGGGCTGAAGACCCTGTACGGGGATCTTCTGGGTGTGCAGCTTTCCCCGCAGACGGGCGAACTGATCCTGGAGAATACGGCGGGTCAGACCAATCGTCTGGGGAGCAGGTCTTTCCCCCAGTCCAACGGCGTTCTCTACTTCACGCAGGATACGCTTCTGCCCGTGCCGGTGCTGAAACCGGGGTCAGCCGGCAGCAAGAACGGCCATCGCTGAAAACCGCTCCGCATCCTTGCCATCGAACTGAAGTGGGATGGCAAGGAAGTCGGCGCCTGCCGTGATGGCGGACGAGGCGTCTTCCGTGTTCCGGATGTTTTCGGCGACGCCTGGCAGTTCCATGACGGAACTCCACCATTTCACGAGCTCCAGATCGCCGGGCGGAAACGCGACGTAATCGGCACCCGATTCGCCAGACTTCATGGCGTCGTCGCGATTGGTGCACAGACAGCCGACCGGCATGTCGCTTCCAACCGTTTTGCGCAGGCTTACAAGGTCCTCGACGTTGGCCACGTGAAGTCCGTCACAGATCCCCAGAAGGGATTTCGGCGTGTCAGCCAGCGATCCTGCGACTTCCAGGATCATGGCGACACCATTGGCATGCAGCAGGTCCACGAGCTGTGAAAGCTGCGTTGCCTCCGGGGTCCATCCGGCGGGGATGCGAAGAGCCGTTATTTCGGGCAGTACGAGGATGTCGCGGAGCACCTCAAGGGCAGCGTCCGTCTTAAAACCGGCGGGCAGAACGGGGTAGAGATCACAGGCTGTCATGGGGACGTTCTCGCAGATTGTGGCGGCGGGAGCTAGGCGGACGGAAAGTCAGGATACGTCCGCGATAATCGTTATATGTTTCCAGGGCGCGGAACTGGGCAGGGTTGACCCGGCAGATGGCCCAGCCGATCCCGGCGTCCAGCGCCTGCCGGGCGATTGCGGGCGATGCGCCGCAGTCCAGAATGGATTGTCCTGCTCGTGATCCCACGACTTCGAGCCACCATGGGACGCCGAACGCGTTTCCCGCACTTTCGGCGGAGAGGGCAAGAAACGGTTTATCCCAGGACAGAAGCAGCTGATCCATCTCCTGACGGGACGGAATCATAAAAACAGGGTAGTGAACGGGCAGGGATGTCCTTGACCCCATGCCGGGATCGGGTCTTTCCTGATGGTCTTGCCGGAGCGGGTCTGTATTGGGCATTTTAATCGGGCATTTACTGGCAGAATGAGTGCATGAACGGAAAGATCGTGGCGGTAAACGAGACAGGTAATGGGCAGGACGATAAGGCGGTTGAACGTCTTGAGGAAGCGATGATGCGGATTGCTGCTGCGTCCGAGCGTCATCTGCTGGCGAAGGAAGCCTGCGAGCGTGCGCTCCATTCCGCTCCTGATCTTTCGGAATTCGCGGCCAATATCGACGCGCTGTGCGCCCGCATTCAGGGCGTTCTTGACAGGAAGGAGGGCTGACCGATGGGACAGGTATCCATTCGTCTCAATGGTTACGTCTACAATGTCGGGTGTCAGGATGGCGAAGAAGCCCATCTCTATGACATGGCCCGTCATGTGGAAGGCTGGCTCCAGCGGGCGCGGACCCTGGGTGGGGCCGCAAGCGAATCCAAGACGCTCATGATGGCCGCCCTGCTGATGGCCGATGAGATTTTCGAGCTGAAACGCCGGCAGATCTCACCCCAGGCCGAAACGCAGATCCAGCAGGCCGAGCAGCTCCTTCGGCTTGAGGGTGCACGGCAGGACCGCCTGGCGCGTCTGGCGGGGCAGGCGGAGCTTCTGGCTGCGGAACTCGAGCGCGCGTCCTGATTCTGCAACGTTTACATTGAACATCGGGCCGGACAGTCTAATATAGGTCATGGAGCTGCCTGGTGCGTCAGGCAAATCATCCCCCGGGCCGATAAGCATTCCTTAGGGAACTGGCTCTGTCGTGGCCCTGGTCACGTTAACCGGTGCCCACCTGCACTTGCAGGTCTAGGAGGGCTGAAAAGACCAACGGCTTTGGCGGCTCCACAGATTTCCGACCTCGACCTTCTGAAAAAAGACCTGCGCCTGAAAATGGCCCAGCTGCGGCAGGCCGCTTCTCCTGATGACGAGGCGGCGTTGCGAAAATTTCTCCTGAAAGAAATTCTGGCACGACCGGCTCACAGGATCGCTGCGGTCTGGCCACTGGCCGGAGAAGTGGATCTCCGACCTCTCTGCCACGCTCTTTCGGCGTCCGGACGGCAGGTTCTGCTGCCGGAAACCACGCCCAAAGGCTCTCCCCTGATCTTCCGGCGATGGACGCCTGCCAGCCTCATGACGGCCGGCCGCTTTGGGACATCGCATCCCGAGGGTGAAATCGATATTCCGGATCTGGTTCTGGTGCCGTTTCTGGCCTTCGATGCTTCCGGCTATCGGCTCGGATATGGCGGTGGCTACTACGATCGTACTCTGGCCATGTTGGATGTACCGGCAATCGGTTTCGGCTTCGCCGGACAGCAGATCGATCGTGTTCCCAGAGGTCCTTACGATATTCCGATCCCGGCGATCGTGACCGAGCGCGGGATCATCAGGACCGATCCTTCCAAAATCACTATGAAAGACTGACTGTTGAGACTGCTGTTTCTTGGCGACATTATCGGGCGTAGCGGGCGTGAA
>NZ_CP004373.1:0-265000 GCF_000583855.1 Gluconobacter oxydans DSM 3504 | reverse complement strand
GCCGGAAGGTTAAGAGGAGGTGTGCAAGCACTGAATTGAAGCCCCGGTAAACGGCGGCCGTAACTATAACGGTCCTAAGGTAGCGAAATTCCTTGTCGGGTAAGTTCCGACCTGCACGAATGGCGTAACGACTTCCCCACTGTCTCCAGCATCGACTCAGCGAAATTGAATTCCCCGTGAAGATGCGGGGTACCCGCGGTCAGACGGAAAGACCCTATGAACCTTTACTGCAGCTTTGCAGTGGCATCAGAGACATTCTGTGTAGGATAGGTCGGAGGCTTTGAAACCCAGGCGCCAGCTTGGGTGGAGCCATCCTTGAAATACGACCCTGAATTTTTCTGATGTCTAACCGAGACCAGTAAGCCTGGTCCGGGACCCTGCATGGTGGGCAGTTTGACTGGGGCGGTCGCCTCCCAAAGTGTAACGGAGGCGCGCGATGGTGGGCTCAGGCCGGTCGGAAACCGGCTGTCGAGTGCAATGGCATAAGCCCGCCTGACTGTGAGAGTGACAGCTCGATCAGAGACGAAAGTCGGCCATAGTGATCCGGTGGTCCCACGTGGACGGGCCATCGCTCAACGGATAAAAGGTACTCTAGGGATAACAGGCTGATCTCCCCCAAGAGTCCACATCGACGGGGAGGTTTGGCACCTCGATGTCGGCTCATCACATCCTGGGGCTGGAGCAGGTCCCAAGGGTTCGGCTGTTCGCCGATTAAAGTGGTACGTGAGCTGGGTTTAGAACGTCGTGAGACAGTTCGGTCCCTATCTGCCGTGGGTGTAAGAGACTTGAGAGGATTTGTCCCTAGTACGAGAGGACCGGGATGAACATACCTCTGGTGCACCGGTTGTCACGCCAGTGGCACAGCCGGGTAGCTAAGTATGGACGGGATAACCGCTGAAAGCATCTAAGCGGGAAACCCACCTCAAAACGAGGTCTCATAGAGCCGTGACAGACCATCACGTTGATAGGCCGGGTGTGAAAGTGCAGTAATGCATGCAGCTAACCGGTCCTAATCGCTCATACTTCTCACTCCAAAACACATGCACAGAAATCAGCCACACACTTCAAACGCACCAACCACCACCCTCTCTCAAAAGACAGGGTGGGCTGGAAGACCTGGTGGCCATTGCGAGGGCCCTACACCCGATCCCATCCCGAACTCGGCCGTGAAATCCCTCAGCGCCTATGATACTGCACCTTAAGGTGCGGAAAAGTCGGTCGCCGCCAGGTCCCCCAGCCTACCCAACACCACACCAAATCCCCCAACATCAACCAAACACCACCGCGGGGTGGAGCAGCCCGGTAGCTCGTCAGGCTCATAACCTGAAGGCCGCAGGTTCAAATCCTGCCCCCGCAACCAACTTTAACGAACTCTCATCCCACGCCTCAGCTTCGTTGCCTGAGGCGTTTTTTGCGTTCTGGGCTTTTGTCGTTCGGCCCGCGTTTAAAAGCGCAATCAGCTTACCTTCCAACTCAATCCTGTGCTCCGCCCGCTCTGCGTCCCAAGAGACGATAATGCGGTCGATAAGGCTGCGCATGGCTTCAGACGATTCCAAGACTGTGTCAGGATGGGTTAGGCTCTCGGTGAGATTCATAATCGTTGCGCAGTAGATCTCTGCCAGATTTGGAGGCAGGGCAGGTGCTGTCGTCTGAGCCTGAGCCACGGCGTCACTTTGATGTTTCCGACGTGCTTCCAAAGCTTCCAGTTCGGCCTTTGTGGTTTCCGTGAAAATTCCTGCCTTAATGGCGGTCATCACATTCGCAATTTCTTTTTCCGTCCGCAAAAGTGAGGCTCGGAGGTGACGCACGCTCTCTTCTCGGCCTGCGTCTAAACTCCGTTGATGCGCGGCATAGCGGTCAGAAAATTCCTGGACTGCTTCGGGCTGCATCAAATGCTCTTTGAGGCCATGGACGATGGTGTGTTCCAACACATCCTTGCGCAGGCCTTTGATCCCCTGACAGACCGTGCGGCCTTTTTCTCTCGCGTTGGCACAATAAAAGCGGCGCACGCCGCTGCCCGCGATGTTCATCGTGCCACCACAAGCTCCGCAGCGGACCAGGCCCGAGAGGAGGTAAGTGGGACGGCGGCTGACATGGGTTCCACTCAGATGGGTGGCATCGCCAGTATCTTTTTCTGCACGGGCGGCATCAATCCGTCTTTGGCGCTCGCGTGCCGTGTCCCAGGCGTCTTGGTCCACGATGCGCAGGGCAGGGACCTCTTCTATTTTCCATTCGCTTTCGGGATTGAGACGGAAGATGCGTTTGCTCTCGCCTGGGGGATGGACATAGCGCAGGCGGTTCCAGACGCGTCGGCCGATATAGAGTTCGTTATTGAGAATGCCGGTGCCACGTTTTCTGTTGCCCTGGATCGCATTGGCCCGCCAGGTCCCATCCCCACGACGCGCTCCGTGTTGGGGCACAGGGATCCCTTCGGCGTTCAGGGCCGCGGCGATGCTGCGGGGAGAGACACCGCGCCCATACTCCGCGAAAATGCGTCGGATCACCACGGCCTGTTCTGGGACAATTTCAAGCTGTCCGGTTTGTGGGAGGCCGTTGGGTTGGATGGGAACCCGATAGCCGTAAGATAATCCCCCTGCTGAACGTCCCGACTCAATACGGCTGCTCAGGCCACGATGGGTTTTCTCGGCCAGTTGTCGCAGATAGACCGCGTTGATCGTGGACGAAAGCCCGATTTGCAGTTCGCTGATCCAGCCTTCTGATAGCGTGAAGAGGCGCACCTTTCGGTATTGGCACATCTCATAGAGATTGGCTGTGTCCTCTTGGGAGCGGGATAGGCGGTCTAAAGATTCCGCCATAACGATCGTAAACTCGCCATCGTCGATGGCGTGTCGTAGCTTTTGATATTGCGGGCGGTTTCTGACTGCGCCTGAGATGGCCTCATCGGTATAGCTGGCGATGACGGCCCAGCCTTCAGCCTCTGCGCGGCGCCGGCAATGACGGATTTGATCCTGTGCACTCGAAGCATTCTGCCGGTCATCTGAAAATCGGCCATACAGGGCAACACGTTCCGTCATCGTTCTGTCTCGTCAACTTAATCCGCTCAAACTCACTCAGCGCGATCTTCCGCTACATGTCCAGACCAAGCGGGCAGATGTGTTGTATTTAAAAAGGATTGTCCCAATCCTGCTGTGCGATCTCATATTGTGCTTCTTTGCGCTTCACAGTCACTTTTTTGCCGCTCTTCTCAATTTTAATAGCATTGCTGTCTTTGGCTAAGAACTCGAGATCGCGGTGCAGTGTAGTGCGCGGTGTTTGGGAGAAGTAGGCTTCAATCTCTTGACGCAAAATGGGGGTATCCCCCTTTGTGCTCCACTCCGTGGTCAAAAACGCAAGAATGTCTTGCCGTCTCTTTGCTTCTTGTTGTTTGCGCGGGGACGGTTTGCGCTCATAAGGTGCCCGGACTGTGGTGCGGCCGTTCGAAGTCCTTTGTATTTCGGGGGGCGTGCTCTCATCGGATGGTTGAATCCTAACGGGGACCTTTCCAAGAGCCTGTGCAGCAGTGGTGCTCCCCCGTTCTGGGACAGTGCGAAGTTCGATATGAATGTTGGGTGCGCGGGCTGCATCTCTCTGTTTGTGAATATCGAGCTCAATTTTTTGGTGCAGATCGTCCGTACCGCCGCTGGAAGCTTTTTTGCGTGCACGCGTCGTTTTGCTGGGATCCAGCAAGTGGATATGGGTGTCGACGGCCGCTTGAAGGACAGAGCTTCCGCGCTCAATGGGGCGCCAGTACTTTCCTTGATGATGGATAACCAGCACGCATGCGCCAAGTTGAGTCCGAAGCTCGTTGAGCCCATTAACGAAACGACTCATGTCCCGGGCGCTATTTTCGTCACCATCCATCATATCAACCAGTGGATCCAGCACGATGAGGGCCGGGTTGGGACAGCGTTGTTTGATGGCCGTGATGAGTTTGCGACGTGAACGCATGCGATCAATCCGAATATCGGCATCATCGGATGTGTCGGGGATTAAGAAGGTCTCGGCTAAGTGCTTTTGCGCAGTCTCGCGAGGGATGCCGTGAAAGTCGCACCAGGCAGCAATGCGTCGGTGGATATTATGCAATGCTTCGCGCAGAACGAAGACCACGGGGCGTGGGGGGACTTTCTCATTCTCGGGCGAAACCTCGGTGAACGCCTGCTGTCCGAATGCGACGGACAAGCCAATATCCAAGGCAATAAAGGTTTTGCCGGTATTGGGTGCGCCATACAGGCAGACGAGTGCTTGTTCTGGGATGAGATTTTCAACCAGCCAGCAGGTCGCGGGGGGCTCGTGTAGATCCAGTGTGACCCACTTCATGGGGCTCGCTCCTGTCGGTCGTACAGGAAGAGCAAGGGTCACCACGCGTCATCCTGTCCATTGCTAAGGCTGATGCGAGCGCCCTCAACATTAAGGCAGGGCAGTATGTCCTGGCCTCCGTCATAGTGGTCACCGATCCTTACTTCGCGAAGATCGTGAAGGCCATCAGTGTACGTCGGGTCCGGCGCGGGACGCAGGGAGCTGTGCAGGTTGAAGCAAATGGGGAGGGCTACCGTATTCGCGTGCGGGATGCACATGCCAGCCTCTGTTCGCAAAAGTCCGTTTACCTGAGCCCCGTCCGGTATCAACCGAAGAAAAATGAAAAGGCGGTGGACCTCTTCATGCCTTGGCGTGACGGGCCGCTGGCCTTGGACGACCTCCAAACGCTGGACCACCGTACCCAGACGGGGCTCGCACGACGCCTCCTGCTCGCAAAATGGACAGTCCCCAAGGCGAAAGGAGCGGGGGATGAATGCTACACGCTCGCTTTCATCTACCAATGGGGACTGAAAGCTGCAGAGAGGTCAATGTATGACCTTGATGCCTGCTCGATGAGCAACACAGGCCGTTACGCAGCGCCTCTGTCCCCGGCTGCGCGCCGGAAGATTCCATGGAGCGCTATCCCTGCGCAGTACCATCATGATATCGCAGCGCAATTGGCTCCGGTCCCAGCGAATGATCGCTATACGGAAGAAGGGCCGTTCGGGTCCCTCATGCGTCCCTGGAAGGGAACGCTCTTCTGGATCAACCCACCGTATACCCAACGGCTTTGGGCGTGTTTCATGGAACATGCTCATCGGGAAGTGGAGCGAGATGGGCGTAAGCTCGTCGTGACGCTGGGGCCAGACGACAACTGTGGGCCTCATGCAGCACCGCTCTACGATCGCTATGCGTGTCGAATCACGTTGGAGCGGCAATTGCCGTTCTACAAAGTAAAGAGTTCGTCCATCGAAACGATTAGGAATAACCAAATCGTCGTCTTCGGGAGGGGGATGAAGATGCAGCGCTTCTTGTGCCGTCTCGCAACGGTCATGCATGCCGAAGGCGCGATTTCGGTCGAACAAAAGGCTAAAATCATCGGACAGGCTGAGGTCTACAAGCACTGACAACTGGGCGGGGAAGAAAGGCCCCGCCGCCTTAGGCGGCCATCGGGCGTGATGACGCGTTTGCATCACGCTGCGGACCCTGGGGGCGCATGAGTTCCTGAACAAAGCGCGCCATCGGGGCATTTTTAATGTCTCGGACACCCGCAATGAGCTCCCGTGGAGAAGGCGCGCGCCTCAGGCGCTGTGCGAGGGCTTCGGCCTTGCACACTACTTTTTCCAGATACGACATATTATAGCGGTCTAGGAGGTTGCGGGCGTCTTGAAGGTGCAGTTCGGCGACACGGATAGCCCAGCCTAAATCCCCGGCATCGATTTCTGGTGTCTCCTTCCCTAGGAGCACATGGTAGACGAGAGCATATTTGAAGCTCCGCCACAGGATCCGACGGAAGAAACTGGAGGGGACGGTGGTATGGTCTCGAAAGAGCCTCCGAAACTGCGTGCAATAGACCTCTATGGCCTCGGGGGAGGCGGTATAGAGCGAGTGAATGGTCGTGTTGCTCACCCTGTCCCAGGCCTCCGTTAAGGCTCTGGATGTGGGGGCATCGTCCATGGTGTAGAGCGGCATGGGCGGCTCAGGCCTGCGTTCGGCAATGACATATTGAAAACGCTGCATGAAGCCATCCAACATACTTTCCAGTGTGACATTTTGCAGGAATGTATCTGTGACCGTTGTTCCCAAAATCACCAGGGCCGGATCTTCAACCTCAATGGTCTGGCTTCGGGTGCGGCGTGAAATGGTTTGGTTGTCATAGAGCCGCAGCAGGTAATCGCGGATTTCATCCGCGTAGGTTTGGCTGTTGATCCGTTTGATCAACTGGCCCCACTCATCTTGGAACCAGGCTGCATGGTTGTGCTCTTGGAGGTCTGCGACGAACTGTGCGGCTGTTGTGACCTCAGGGAAACGTCGGAGCGCCATAACATTTTGCAGGACGCGGGTGGCATAGGTTTTACTCGCGCCGCTTTCGGCTAGAACAGTGGTCCAGAGGTCTGGACGGACCGTGCTTCCGGCAACGGAGATTTGGACATTTTGGTCGAGAAGCCAGGCCGCAATGCCGTGCAGGGCTGTAAAGGCCGGAATTTCCAGGGGCACATCGCAGCCGTGTTGAAAGCGATCAATGACTGTCGCCAGGAATGTATCAGGTGGGACAATGTCACGGCCACGCCATTTGGTGTTGGTCGTTTTAAAATTGAGGAAGCCCCGGAGTGTTTCTTGTTGGGCTTGCGTGAGGTTTCTTGGAATCTGATCGAAGATCGAGATTTGTGCAGATGTGGGTGATCGTCGGGCTTTCTTTTTGCGAGAGGGATGACGGGCCATCTTAGGCGCTCCTTATGCTGGATGGGGGGCGATACGGCGACGCATGCGCCGTACAGGACACCTGGGTCCAGAACGGGGGCGAGGGAAGCTGATGGCGCCAAAAAAATGCCAGCTGAGCGATTTTTATTCTGAATAGGGAATAATGCCCGCGACGATAGGGCCCCCGTCAGCGTCTGCATATTCAAGAAAGTGCCGGTCTGCTGCGGATTATCGGCCAAAAAACGCGTCAGCAACGCGTCTGCAAAAAGGGCGCTGGCTTATCGCTGGGGCAGAGCATGGCACTTGCCGAACGGCGGTTGCTATTGTTCCAGATACGAGGAACGTTGGCCGATAGGCACGAATATATGGCCGTTTTTGCCTTCGCACCGGAGCAACTGGCAACAGAGCCTATCCCAAGGCTGATTGCAGAACCAAGTCCTGAAGAGTAGTCGTCAAAGGACTATTGCCCTCGCATCAACTTTTGAGGCCCACATTGAACCAGACGTCCCACAGCAGCCTTGTTTCCTTCATCTGGCGCATTGCCGACGATTGCCTCCGCGATGTGTACGTACGGGGCAAGTATCGCGATGTGATCCTGCCGATGGTTGTGCTGCGCCGCCTTGACACGTTGCTCGAGCCGACCAAGGACGCCGTTCTGAAAGAGGTTCGGTACCAAAAAGAAGACATTGGCGCGACGGAGTTGGACGATGAACCGCTCAAGGATGCCTCTGGTTACGTCTTCTTCAACACCAGCCACTGGACCTTAAAGAAGCTGTACAACACTGCCACCAACAACCAGCAGATCCTCCTAGCCAATATTGAGGATTACCTCGACGGCTTCAGCGACAACGTCAAAGAGATCATCGGTCGCTTCAACCTGTTCGAACAGATGCGCCATATGGCGGAGAAGCAGGTGCTTTTGGACGTCATTGAGAAATTCGTCTCCCCCTGGGTCAACCTGACCCCGAATGACATTGAGGATCCGGAAGGCAACACGCTTCCGGGCCTCTCTAACCTGGGTATGGGATACGTCTTTGAGGAGCTGATCCGTAAGTTTAACGAAGAGAACAACGAAGAGGCAGGGGAACACTTCACCCCGCGCGAGGTGATCCACCTCATGACACACCTGGTTTTCGACCCGATAAAGGACCGTCTGCCCCGGATCCTGACGATTTACGATCCGGCTTGCGGGTCGGGCGGCATGCTGACCGAGGCTCAGAACTATATCACGGACGCAGATGGCCCTTTCCATGCCCACGGGGACGTTTACCTCTATGGCAAAGAGATCAACGACGAAACCTACGCGATCTGCAAATCCGACATGATGATCAAGGGCAATAACCCTGAAAACATCCGCGTAGGCTCCACGCTCTCCACCGATGAATTCTCCGCCAACCGCTTCGACTTCATGCTGTCCAACCCGCCCTATGGCAAAAGCTGGAACAGCGAGGTGAAGTACATCAAAGACGGCAAGGACGTCATTGATCCCCGTTTTCAGGTCAAGCTGGCCGACTACTGGGGCAATGTCGAAACGATGGATGCCACCCCGCGCTCATCGGATGGCCAGCTGCTGTTCCTGATGGAGATGATCAGTAAAATGAAGCCAACCAGCGCCAGCCCACTGGGCTCGCGCATCGCGTCAGTCCATAACGGCTCCAGCCTGTTCACTGGGGATGCGGGCAGCGGGGAATCCAACATCCGCCGCTTTATCATCGAAAATGATATGCTGGATACCATCATCCAGCTGCCCAACAACCTGTTCTACAACACCGGCATCACCACCTACATCTGGCTCCTGTCCAACGCCAAGCCCGAGGCACGGCGCGGACGGGTCCAACTGATTGACGCCAACCTCATGTTCCGCAAGCTGCGCAAGAACCTTGGCGACAAGAACTGCGAGTTCTCGGACGAACATATCCAGCAGATCACCGAGGCGTTCCTGAACTTCGCCCCTGTCGAGCGCCAGATCGACGCGGCGGGCGATCCGCAGGGCATCGCCGTGCAAGTCTTCGACAACGCGGATTTCGGCTATCACAAAGTCACCATCGAACGACCGGACCGCCGCCGCGCGGGTTTCAGCGCCGAACGCCTTGCCCCCCTGCGCTTTGACAAGTCCCTGCGCGAGCCGATGGAATGGCTCTACGACGAACACGGGGATCAGGTCTACCGGCCGGGCTTTCTGAAGGAGCAGGCCAAGCAGATCATCGCGTGGTGTGAGGAGGCTGGGCTAACCCTGAACGCCAAGGCGAAGGCCAAGCTGCTCGACACCAAGTACTGGGTCAAGCTGCGCGACCTGCTGGCCACGGCGACCCAGATCATGGGCGATGTGGGCCTTGAGGAGACCGACGACTTCAACGCCTTCCGCAAGGCAGTTAACGCCGCGCTCAAGGCGCGTAAGATCCAGCTGGGCGTGACCGAGAAGAACGCCATTCTGAACGCCGTCAGCTGGTACGACGAGACCGCCCAGAAGGTCATCGCCAAGAAGCACAAGCTGACCGGCGCCGAGGTTGAGGCGCTGACCACGCATCTTGGATGTGCGGCGAAAGATCTGGCCGATTTCGGTTGGTATCGGCAGAAGGATGGCAGCTACCTGGCCTATGAGAGCACCGCAGAGCTGCGCGATGCCGAAAGCGTGGCCCTGAAAGACGACATTCACCGCTACTTCCTAGCAGAGGTGAAGCCGCATGTGGAAGAAGCCTGGATCAACCTCGACAGCGTGAAGATCGGCTACGAGATCAGCTTCAACAAGTACTTCTACCGTCACAAGCCCCTGCGCAGCCTTGAAGAGGTGACGCAGGACATTTTGGCCCTGGAAGCAAAGGCCGACGGGCTGATTGCCGATATCCTTGGTGTCGAGGTTGCGACCACGCTGGAGCCAGCGGAATGACCATCGCGGCATATCCCAAACATGAGAGCTACACTGACTGCGGCATTGACTGGATTGGCGAGGTCCCATCGACATGGTCGATCGAACCCGGCCGCCAGTGCCTCTACGAAAGCAAGGAAAAGAATATCGGCATGAAGGAGAGCACCGTGCTTTCCCTCAGCTATGGCCGCGTGATCGTGAAGGATGAAGACAAGCTGACCGGCCTCGTCCCTGAAAGCTTCGAGACCTACCAAGTCGTGCAGCCCGGTGACATCATCATCCGAGGAACAGATCTTCAGAACGATATGACCAGCCTCCGCACTGGTCTGGCGCGCGATACAGGGATCATCACCTCGGCCTACATCAACCTTCGCCCAAAGGCTGATATCGACCCGAAGTTCCTGCACTACCTCCTGCATTCCTATGACGTGAAGAAGGTTTTCTACGCGCTTGGCTCCGGCTTGCGGCAGAACCTCTCATACGAGGATTTCAAATATCTTCGTCTGCCGATTCCAACCCCCCAGGAACAACGCGCCATCGCGGCATTTCTGGATGGGAAATGCGCGACGATTGACGAAGCGGTGCGGATCAAGGAGGAGCAGATCAGGCTCTTGGCCGAGCGGAGGCAAATCCTGATCCAGCAGGCCGTCACCCGCGGCCTGAGCGCCGACGCCCCCATGAAGGATAGCGGCATCGACTGGATCGGCCAGATCCCCGCACATTGGGAGATGAAGCGCCTAAAGGATGTATCTCGCTCAGTCAAAACGGGGAGGACACCTCCTTCAAGCTCAGCTATGGATTACTTCGAGGGCGGCACCATTCCGTGGTATACTCCCGGTGACGTTCAGGACGGCGGCGTTTTCGACGCGAGCGAAAAACGCCTGTCCCCAAGCGCTATTTCTCACGGGCATGTAGATATGTTCCCTGAAAATTGCATTTTCTTCATCGGGATCGGTGGAACACTTGGAAAAGCGAACATCAGCCGCGTACCCGCCAGTTGCAACCAGCAGTTTAACGTAATCGAACCGAACAAGGATATCGTCCCGGATTGGCTCTTGGTCTGGCTCAACGTTTCCCGCGACGTGGTTTTCAACCAGACTGACTACACGACAATGCCGATCATGAACCAGGCAAAGACGAAGCGCATTCCACTTCCTGTACCGTCCTTGGGCGAGCAGGAAGAAATTCTCAGAACTCTGAGGGACAGGGGAGCAAAAATTAACGCGGCCATTGCCCTCAAAGAATCCCAGATCACCGCATTACGGGAATACAAGACGAGCTTGATCAACGCGGCGGTGACTGGAAAGATCAAGGTATTGTAAGCGCCCGGCACCTCAACGGGGCGGGGTAGAAACTCATTTGAAAGCAACGCCATGAATGTCGCGGTCAGCAACACCAAGGAAATCGCCCTCGAACAGGCCATCGAGAGATGGCTTTGCGGCGCGAACTCCGAAGAGCTGGCCGCCGGGGCCATCGCCTCTGGCCCTTTCCGTATCGGCCAGCCCGCTGATTTCGACGCGCCCCTCGCGCTCGACCGTGCGAAGTTCTGGGAGTTCCTCGAAGCCACCCAATCCAAAGACCTCGACAAGCTAAAGCAGCACAACCCCGCCGACTGGCAGGCCAAGATCACCGGCCAGCTCGACAAGCTAATCAAGTCCAAGGGCCTGGTGCATGTCCTGAAAAAGGGCCTGCCCGTCGACAACGCGCATTTCCACCTGATGTATCCCGCTCCGCTGGCCAGTTCGGCGCAAAAGGTCCAGGACAACTTCGCCGCCAATATCTGGAGCGTGACGCGGCAGGTCCATCACAGCACCGCCAACCCGAATGAATCGGTGGACATGGTAGTGTTTTTGAACGGGCTGCCGCTGGTGACGCTGGAGCTGAAGAACGCCTGGACCCACCAGACCGCCCGCTACCACGGCCAGAAGCAGTACCGTGAGCGTGATGCAAACCAGACCCTGCTGCGCTTTGGCCGCGTGCTGGTCCACATGACCGCCGACACCGACGAGGTGTGGATGGCGACGAAGCTGGCGGGAGCCTCGACCTTCTTCCTGCCATTCAACAAGGGGCACAACGAGGGCGCGGGCAACCCGCCGAACCCGAAGGGCCACAAGACGGCCTACCTGTGGGAAGAGGTTCTGCAACCGGAGAGCCTTGCCGGGATCATCCAGCATTTCGTCCTGCTGGAGGGCAAGAAGACCGACCCGTTGGCGAAGAAGACGCTGATCTTCCCGCGATATCACCAGCTGAATGTGGTCCGAAAGCTGCTGTCCTACGCCGCTCAGACGGGCGTAGGGCACAAATACCTGATCCAGCATTCTGCCGGCTCGGGAAAATCCAACAGCATCACCTGGGCCGCCTACCAGCTGATCGAGACCTATCCGGCGAAGCTAGACCTGCCCGGCGCCAGAGCGCTGGACGCCCCGCTGTTCGACAGCGTGATCGTCGTGACCGACCGCCGCCTGCTGGACAAGCAGCTACGCGACAACATCAAGGATTTCTCCGAGGTCAAGAATATCGTGGCCCCGGCGCTGAAGTCCTCGGACCTGAAAGCAGCGCTGGAGAACGGCAAGAAGATCATCATTACGACCATCCAGAAGTTCCCCTTCATCATCGACGGTATAGAGGATTTGGGCGACAAGCGTTTCGCAGTGATCATCGACGAGGCGCATAGCGGTCAGAGCGGCATCGCCAGTGACAAGATGAATCAGGCAATGGGCGGCGACCCAGACGAAGATGACGCGCAGGACAAGATCGTGGCGGCCATGCAGGCCCGCAAGATGCGCGGCAATGCGTCCTACTTTGCCTTCACCGCGACGCCGAAGCCGATCACCCTAGAGAAGTTCGGTGAGCAGCAGCCGGACGGCCGCTTCCGCCCGTTCCACCTGTACAGCATGAAGCAGGCGATCGAGGAGGGCTTCATCCTCGACGTGTTGGCGAATTACACGACCTACAAGGGCTATTACGAGATCCAGAAGTCTATTGAGGACAATCCCCTGTTCGACACATCCAAGGCGCAGAAGAAGCTGCGCGCCTATGTCGAGCGGAGCCAGCAGACGATCAACACCAAGGCCGAGATCATGGTCGAGAATTTCATCGACAAGGTGGTCAACCCCAAGAAATTGCGCGGCAAAGGCAAAGGGATGATCGTAACCCAAAATATTGAGGTGGCGATCCGCTACTACAAGGCCGTACAGGCAGAGCTTGCCAAACGCGGTAACCCGTTCAAGGCGCTAATCGCCTTCTCGGGCGAGAAGGAGGTCGATGGGGTCAAGTACACCGAGAGCGAGATGAATGGCGTACCTGAGGACAAGACCCGCAGCGAGTTTGACAAGGATGAATTCCGCCTGCTGATCGTCGCAAACAAGTATCTCACCGGTTTCGACCAGCCGAAGCTCTGTGCGATGTACGTCGACAAAAAGCTGCAGTCAGTTCTGGCAGTCCAGGCCCTGTCCCGTTTGAACCGGTCCTCCCCCAAGCTCGGCAAACGGACCGAGGATCTGTTCGTTCTCGACTTCTTCAACTCGATCGAGGACATCAAGGCTGCCTTCGACCCGTTCTTCACGGTGACGACCCTATCCGAGGCGACGGACGTAAACGTCTTACACGAGCTGAAAGCATCTTTGGATGATGTCGGCGTCTACGAATGGTCAGAGGTAGAGGAATTCTGCAAAAGGTTCTTTGACGGCGAAGATTCCGAGAAACTCAGCCCCCCGATTGACGTGGCTGCCGAACGTTTCAACACCGGCCTGGAACTGGAAGACCAGGAGAAGATCGACTTTAAGATCAAAGCGAAGCAGTTCGTGAAGATCTACGGCCAGATGGCTGCAATCATGCCGTTCGAAGTGGAGGCTTGGGAGAAGCTCTTCTGGTTCCTGAAGTTCCTGGTCCCGAAGCTAAACATCAAGGACCCGAATCAGGATGCGTTGGATGATCTTCTCGAGGCCGTTGACCTTTCATCATATGGGCTAGAGCGGACAAAGCTAAACCAGACCATCGGCCTGGACACTTCAGAAGCAGAGCTAGATCCACAGAACCCCACCCCTCGCGGCTATCGCGAAGGAGAGGTGCAGGAAGACCCGTTGGAAGAGATCATCCGCAGCTTCAACGAACGTTGGTTCCAAGGCTGGAGCGCCACCCCGGAAGAACAACGGATCAAGTTTCTGAACATCGTTGAAAGTGTTCAGGCCCACCCCGACTTCGAAAAGAAATTTGATGAAAATTCTGATCCCTACAGCCGTAACTTGGCATTTGAAAAAATTATGAAAGAAGTCATGCTACAACGCCGGAAAGAGGAGTTGGAACTCTACAAGCTTCACAACCAGGACGAGGCGTTCAGATCTGCGCTATACCTAAGCGTCAAGGAGGCGCTGACACAGAGCCCGCGCTGACAATGAATTGAAGCGTGCCCGCCCAGACTTCGGAAACGATGAATTCGTCCAATGAACTCGAATTGACCTCTTCCACCGATTGTCCCTCGATCATAACCAAGGTCTGCCAGTTTGATATTGTTGGTCGGCAGGTTGATCGAATGACAAGCACGTCTGGCTCTGGCTTAAATGCTGCTACCGCCATGCCGCTGTGGCGCAAGTCGGCTTTCCCCCCGTAAGTGCCTTTCTAGCGGCCCCGCTGCATGTCTGTGCGTTCTTTGCGCGGCTGATGATGTTGTGGGAAACTAGGCCATAGGCTGGGAGTTGACGTTTTCTGGGGGCGTGGTGGGCTGTGTGGCGCAAGGCGTGCCCAATCTACGGTATTGATCATGTGGCGCACTCGACTGCGCATAGTGTCCCAACCCTTACGCAGAAGCGCGATCAGGCGGAGCTCATGTTCATGCAAGGCTTGGGTGGAGTAACGCCATGGGGTGGAATTCAAGGCATCAGCCACCCGAACATCATCCCCGTGAGGAATAATGAGGCGCCCATCAGTGTGTGCCTCTTCCACGGTTGGGAAGAGGGCGATGGTGTTTGTTCCATTCGGGGCTGGGACAGTTGGGTCTGTGCACTGTCCAGAAGGTTCTCTGTCTGTCCCAGAAGGCGCTGGCATTGTGCCGTGAGGCGCTCTCGGAGTTGAAACGCTGCGCGCTCGGTGTTCTGTCGGGCATGGTCCACGCTCTCTTGAAGGCGCAGAAAAAACTCGGTCGGATCGTCGCTCATATCCCTGTTCCTTCAATTGGCTTGCGAGCGCATTAATGCGTCGCACGGTGGTGTTTGTTTCGCTGCGTGTGCGGCCCTCATCGATTTGGGGCCAGTCAATGGTTTGGCCGTTTCTTCTGGTTTGGGGCTGGCTGACAGGACGTTTGCCTTGCGCCTGCATGATCCGGGCAGTTGGCCCTTAATGGAGTGTGGGGAGGAGGTGGCCTTTCCCCTGATCTTCAAGAGAACGGTGATCAATCGGTGGCCCAGTTCCGGCCATGATGCGGTTATGCGTTTCGGCCCATTCTTCGCGCACCCGTTCCAATGCCCCTTTGCGGGACAGTCCGATGACCTTGCTGGGCCGTCCTTTTCCTCCGGTACGGGGTTTGTTTTGTTCCAGCGCGATCAGATGGACATGGGGATTGCCTGGTCGGTCGTAATGGATGGCTGCGATCCAGGGGGCAGCACCATGCGTGACTTTTTCTGCAAAGTCGCAGACGAGATGCTGGTGATGCTCCGGCGTTCCTTCGCGAGGAAGAGCGATAATGAAGCATTCGGCAATCCGGCCGTTTTGGCCTGCCATCGTTTCATGGCGTTCGGCCAGGGTACGAAGGTTGGTCGTGTCATAGGCCGACAGGCCATGACGTTCTCCGAGCAGGATGAGGTCTTGGCGGTTACAACAGATGTAGCGCAATCGTGCGGCTGTTTTACCAATCCCGTCGGTGGCGGCGATGCTGCTATGTTGTAGGGAATACAGGGCCTTGACGCGATGAAGGTCCCGAGCAAACTCCTTCACAGGAAAGTTCATCTGTCGCAGGACTTTGCGAAGAGCGGCGTTCTGTGCTTTCTCGCCTGGGAAGCCCGCCTGGTAGAAGGCTGCGAGATCGACAATGTCGCCTGGTGTGAGAGTGCTGGCATCTCCCAGGCGTTGGTTAAGGCTGATGAAACGATGCGCTTGAACAAGCATAGGGGAGGATCCTTCTGAAAGTGGATCTTCCTGACCTAGGTCCCAATAAGCGCAACCCAAGTAATATTTCTTAGATTTAAAAAAAATATTATATGATTTTGACAATAATATTCAGAGTGAGTGAAGTTTGATGTTATCAAGAGAGGAAATACAAGATCGTCTGCGGGAAAAGGGCTATGCTCGTGCTCATGATTCTTGGGCTTATGCAGATGAATATAAAGTTGGCGTAAGATATATTTATATTGCTAGCATCAAAAGAAAACATACGTTTCTTGTTGTGGATCGCCCAACTTATGGGGTTCTTTTTCAGAGAGAAATAAGTGGTGTTCTTCTTGATAAAGAAATTAAAAATGCTGATTTCAGAAAATTCGAAGAGAAAAATGCCACCGGTAGTTACGTGGGCTTCTATGTAAATTTCGAAACTCTTCCGGCCTTTGAGAAATTCTTAGACGTTGTGAGTGGGCAGGAAGCACATGAAGATGCAGGAAGTCTGGATATTGAGGATATCAATAACTCACCACGGCTTACTCCGACCCAAAAGCAAGCTTTAATAAACGCCCGCATAGGGCAGGGCATCTTTCGAGAGGAGTTGATTGAACATTGGGGGGGTAAATGCGCCGTGACGGGGGTATCGGTTCTTGAATTGCTGCGGGCCTCTCACATCAAGCCTTGGGCGATTGCCAGCGATAATGAACGTCTGGATCCTAATAATGGCCTCTTATTAATTGCGACACTTGATGCAGCTTTCGACAAGCATCTCATTTCCTTTTCAGATGATGGAGAAATGTTGCTGTCTGAGAGGCTTGGGACTGGTGGCTATGCCTTGCTTGGTGTTTCACCTGATGCTCGTCTGCTTAAAGCCTTGAACTCGCAGCAGAAGGCTCATTTGCGTGAGCACAGGATGAAACTTCGGTAAGGGAATACAGAATTGTAGAGCGGTGGTAGGTAGCGAGTTCGCCAAAGTTGGTATCCTGCCCCCGCAACCATCCAAATCACAGTTTCCGAAACCCCCGCGAAATCAACAGGTTCGTGGGGGTGTTTGTATGGAGGCCGGGGGGAGCTTAGGAAAGCGGTAATGCCTTTTCTGAAGCATGGTGAGGAACCAGCCCGAACTGCTGTTCCAGCATTGCACAGTAGTGTTTCTGGCGGCTGATATGTGTTTCTGGAAGTGCCAGGCGACTTGCCAGAAGGCGATGCATGTAGGCGACTTCGTCGATGTGGTTACGCCGGCTAAGTGTATGGGTGACTGAATCCCCATGTCTCCGGTGTACATTGAGTGGTTGAGCCAGATAGATGACCTCGACGTTTTTCTGCGTGAGCAGTTCAAGGTAAATGCGCCAGTCGCCTGCAACACGGAGGGTTTTCAGGTCTGTCTGACAACCATTGATCGCTGTCAGTAAATGTTTTTTTCGAAAAAGTGCACTACTGACGTTGAGGACAAGATTGCGTTCCGACAGGCAGCCCCGGAGAAAACTTTCTCCCGTAAAATGACTGTCATTTTCCATCAGTAATCCTGCGCTCTCAGCGTAATAAGCCCGATAGGATGGAAAAATTGGAGCGCCGTCTTCGTCGACGGCCCGGCTGTCCGTAAATGCCATGACGACAGCGGGCTTGTTCTTGATACCGTCAAGAATACGTTCAAGAAATTCCGGTTCGCAGAAATCGTCCGCTTCGGCAATCCAGATCCAGTCGCCACGTGCGATCCTGACGGCTTTGTGCCACTGCTTGAAGACCGAGCCTGAGGGGATGGTATTCTCGATGCAAATGATTTCCCTATCCCAGTCTTTCGCCGTCTGTCGGGCAATGTCGAGGCTGTTATCGTCTGAGGCGTCGTCGAGCACGATAATCTCAAAGACCGGTATCGTCTGCGCAAAAATCGAAGAAAGGCGGCGGCTCATATAGTGAGCGTAGTTGTGTGAGGGGATGACAACGGAAATTTTCGGGATCGCGGGAAGGGCGAGGCTCAGAAGTTTCTGGGCATAATGTCTGAAGCTGAAGCGTTGAGCTGCGGCGCGAGCAGCTTTCTGTCGCTCGCGGCTCGAGCGTTCTGCGGACCATGACGCCAGTTTGTTTGCCGCGTTCGCCATCGCGGGTATATCCGCAAAGGGAACAATACTGTTGCGATGGTCTGTTTCGGAATCGATCTGTTGCAGGAGCTCCGGAATTCCGCCGGTTTCCTCGAACGCAGCACACGGTAGCCCGGCCGCCAAAGCTTCCAGAACGACTGATGGATACGGATCTTCGCGTGACGTGAGAGCAAAGACGTCTGCTGCAGCCAGCCATGCCGGCACATTGTCGACCCTGCCAGGCATGTGGAATGTGCCACTGGAGAGGGCACTGTTCAGTTCGACATGCAGGTTGTTCTTCAGGGACGGGTCGATATCGCCCAGCCAGACACAGTGGACTGCGCCCTGCATTTTGCGCCAGAGCTGAAGGAAAAGGTCAAAGCCTTTACGCAGGTCTGCATAGCCGGCACCGATAATGATCCGGTCAGCTGTCCCAAGACCCATTCCCCTGCGGATTGTCAGTCGTTCCTGCAGTGAAAAGGGCGCCTCCGTGTAGAGACCCTGCGGCAGGATCTTCAGGTTGTTCAGGGTTTCCAGACCAAGTCTTTTCGCTACACTTTGCGCCGGTGCAATGACATGGCGTGCCAGCGTACAGGCCTTTTCCATGGGAGCGTGCAGGTTACGACTGCGCAGGAGCGCGGGAAGCTCATGAATGAGGAACAGAAAGCCGATATCTGCTTCCGCAAGGTGGGGCGCCAGGGCTGAACTGGCCGCACTGTTGAGGATTGCCGACTGAAATCCCTGCCTGCGGAGATACTCCAGACGCGCCGTGGTGGTTTTTGAGTCCCCCGTAACGATCTCTGTGGGTGCCACGTTACGATATTCGTCGAGAAGGGCGCCTCCGTCGAGGAGGAGAAACTGGACTTCAGCGCCAAAACAGTGCTTCAGCGTGCGGCCGGTTTCGAGCAGGAGCCGCTGTGCGCCTGCGGGAAACGCGTCATGTCCAATCAGAAGGATTCCTGATCGCGAGCGGTTTTTCCCGGCGCCGGTACAGGCGCGTGCCGTTGCGTTGAGATAGGCGCTTCCGAAATGCTGGTCCGGCTCCAGATAGGCGCCTTCGGCCCATTCATTCCAGGCGTTGATGCAGACGACCGGGTCTCCGAAAAACGTGCGGGACTGAGCCTGTTCGATCAGGCCGCTGAGCCAGCGTTCATAGAGTTCCGGCGTTGATCCATGAAGGACAAGGCCTTTGCCCTGCCGTCGTGCATCATTATCCCACGAAGGTGCTGCGGTCCTGATCAGGGGGAACGGTGTTCTGGGCTGGGCGAGGGCTTTATCCACCACTTCGCCGTAGTCATAGACCTGACCGCTGAAGTCATTATCGAACAGCGTGATTTCGTCATTGATCAGGTTGCAGTTCGAGACAACCTTGTGGGGGGGAAACTCAATGGCGCCGTCCAGACCGAAGAGATCGGGGTTCTCGTCACCGAAGGCCTGTCCCATGACAAAAAGCGGATCCAGCCCATGGCGGGTGCGGAACAGCGTACGCCACCGCACGAAGGCGGCCGGAGCATCGGGGATGGTTCCGGGCCGATAGACCATAAGCACTGGTCGGCCATCAAAATGGATGTAGCGTGCATCACGCAGATACCGGGCAAAGCAGTCCACGAGGGCTTCGTCGTCCTCGGAACGGTAATCCTGCGCGATCAGCAGATCATCGTCTGAGCCATCCCAGCGGCGGCTCCAGTTCTCGTTGGCCCACATGAGGCAGAATGGAAGATCGATCTGCGGGTTGGACAGCAGAATTTCCAGAGGCTGGTCCAGAAGGCGTTTGCGGTTGAACCAGTAGAAATAGAAAATGAAGCCTTCGATCCCCGCGGCCTGGGCCATCGCAGCCTGTCGCTCGAGGATTTCGGGTGTGTTCAGGGTATAATGCCCCAGATCGCGTGGAATACGGGGCTGGTAATGGTCCGAAAAGCGCGGAATCCCTCGGGGCAGGTTGGTCCATTCCGTGAAACCTTCGCCCCACCAGGCGTCATTTTCGGGAATGGTATGAAACTGCGGCAGATAATAGGCCAGAATACGGGCGCGGCGGATGGCGCTTCGGGGTAACGGGCGTGCTTTTTCAAAAAGCGGCCCTGGCTTGCTCCGACGCTTGATTTCACCAAAAACCGATATCTCGGTTTCGGGACTGCACGGATGGATATCCGGCCGGTTACGGTTTTCCAGATAATGCAGCAGCGGATTGCTGTCCGGAGAGTGCCGAAGGTATTTCCGCCTGTAATAAAGGGGATCAAACCCGTCGAAAGGTTTGCGGGCCTCGCGAAACCCCTGAACCATGTAATGCTCAAGCGCATCGAGGCCGGCTTTGGCAACATCGGGATAGGCGCGCAGATAGAAGTCCGGATCGAACTCCGGGATCGGGCGCAGCGGTGTGTTGTGACGGTTCTTCAGGTAATGGGCGAGGGCCAGCATCCGTTCCGGGACGTGGTAGGTCCGCGCGTACCACACCGGATCGAACCACGCGATCGGACGGCGCCCCTCGCGTTCCCCGTGCAGGATATAATGCAGCAACGGATCACCGATGACGTCGCGGTTCTGGCTGAGATACCAGTGCGGGTCAAAGAAGGGATTGGGTTTACGGCCCTCCCGCCATCCATGCTGATGGTAATGCCGAAGAACGGCGGTTCCGAGCGTGTGCAGGTCCGGGTTGGATTTCAGATAATAAAATGCGTCAAAAATGCCGGAATGCCCGAGAATCTGCAGGGGAGATGCGTCAACCGGAAACGGCGATATCCGTGAATCTTCAACAGAGGAATGTGAGAACGGATGCGGCATGTATAACTTTTTTACGTTTTTTTAACTTTATTCAAGGTGTTAATTCATCGTCAATCCAAAAGGGATTTGATCGTATCGGCAGGCAGTGCCATACCGTGGCGCCCGGGAGGCATGAGGCCTCAGTGTGGCATCAGGGGTGTATCTGGGATGGACATCAGCGCGTCACCGAGTATCGCGGATGGGCCGGTCTACACACATCAGACCGTGCGGCTGGACAGCGGTCTCGATCTGGAATGTGGCGTGCATCTGGCGCCGCTGGAGGTCGCCTACTGCACCTACGGCACGCTCTCGCCAGCACGGGATAATGCGATCCTGGTCTGTCATGCCCTGACGGGGGACCAGTACCTGGCGGAACGCAATCCCCTGACCGGCAAGCCCGGCTGGTGGAGCCGAATGGTGGGGCCGGGGCTTCCGATTGATACGGATCGTTATTTCGTCGTGTGCTCCAACGTCCTTGGCGGCTGCATGGGCACGACGGGACCGAGATCGATCTGTGCTGAGACGGGAAAGGCGTGGGACAGTGAGTTTCCGCCAATCACGATGCATGACATCGTGGCCGCGCAGGCGAAACTGATCGATCATCTGGGCATAGATCGTCTTTTTGCGGTCATTGGCGGTTCGATGGGCGGAATGCAGGCGCTGACCTGGGCGGCGGATTTCCCGGACCGCGTGTTCGCCGCTATGCCGATCGCAACGTCGCCCTTCCATTCGGCCCAGAACATCGCATTCAATGAAGTCAGCCGGCAGGCCATCTTTGCCGATCCGGACTGGCATGACGGCCATTACAGGGATTTCGGTGCTATTCCTGCCCGCGGACTGGGGGTGGCGCGCATGATGGCGCATATCACCTATCTGTCCGAGGAAGCTCTCAGCCGCAAATTCGGACGGCGGGTCCGGCATGACGCGGCAACAGCGGTGCCCGCGTCCAGCAGTCCGTCGCTGTTCGGGGAAATGTTCGAAGTGGAGAGCTATCTGCGTCACCAGGGCTCATCGTTCGTGCGGCGCTTTGATGCCAATTCGTATCTGACGATCACCCGGGCGATGGATTATTTCGATCTGGCCGCAGAACATGACGGCGATCTGGCCAACCCGTTCCGGAAATCGCCGACCCGTTTCTGTGTTGTGTCGTTCAGTTCGGACTGGCTGTTCCCGACGTCCCAGTCCCGCCTTCTGGTGCGGGCACTCAACCGGGCAGGGGCGAACGTCTCTTTCGTGGAAATCGAGAGCGACCGCGGGCATGACGCCTTTCTGTTGGAGGAGCCGGATTTCGACCGGACCATCCGGGGTTTTGTCGCGGGCGCCGCCGAACATGCGGCCCTTAAGGCGGGAGAACGCTGATGCGCGTGGACCAGCGGCTCATTGCCGAAATGATTGCGCCCCGTGCCCGTGTCCTCGATGTCGGAAGCGGGGATGGCACGCTGATCGATTACCTGTACCGTACGCGGTCCTGCGATGCGCGGGGGATCGAGATCGACATGCAGAACGTGACGCAGTCCGTCGCGCATGGCCTGCCCGTCATGCATGGAGACGCGGATCACGATCTGGCGGACTATCCTGATGACACGTTTGATTACGTCGTGCTGCAAAGAACGCTGCAGGCCGTCGAACGCCCGCGCGAAGTCCTGAGGCAGATGCTCAGGATCGGGCGTCATGCCATTGTATCCTTTCCCAATTTCGGTCACTGGCGGCTGAGGCTTCAGCTTCTGACGACCGGGCGGATGCCGATGACGCCCGTGTGGAATACTCCCTGGTATTCCACACCGAATATTCATCCGTGCACGATCCGGGACTTTCTCCTGCTCTGCGAGGAAGAGGGTTATGTCATTCAGCAGTGGCTGGCGATCGATGAGGATGGTGCCCGTGCCCCGTGGCGTCGTTCCATCCGGCTGGCCAACCTGTTCGGTGAACAGGCCATGTTCCTGCTCAAGCGTGCGGGACACTGACAGCACTATTTTGATGGGCTCGTTTTCATATTTCGCAACCTTCGCTCTGCGGTACGGTTAAACCTTGAAGCCGGGGTATGCTTTTCGCAGGGTCCGGGTTGATAACCGTCAGAGTGGAGTTGCCGATTCATGAGCGAAATTCTTCAGGCCATCGCATCCCGGCGCGCGACCAAGCATTTTGATCCGGAATATCAGATACCCGAAGCCGAACTGACGGCCATCCTCGAAGCCGCCCGTCATGCCCCCACTGCATTCAATATCCAGAATTATCGCTTTCTGGTCGTACGGGACCGGGAGCAGCGCCGTCGTATCCGTGCCGCAGCCTGGGATCAGCCACAGGTCGAGGACTGTGCCGCGCTGATTGTCATGTGTGCTGATATCAAGGCCTGGGAGAAAGATCCGGCCCGCTACTGGAAAGATGCGCCCGAGTCCGTGCGCGAGGGCTATGTCGGCATGATCCGCTCCTATTACGAAGGACGGGAGCAGGTGCAGCGGGACGAGGGGATCCGTTCCTGTGGTCTTGCGGCCTATGCGCTCATGATGGCGGCATCGGCGCATGGCCTTCAGACCTGTCCCATGGATGGTTTCGACTTCGGTCAGGTTGGGGAGATCATCAATCTTCCAGCGGATCATGAAATTGTGATGTTCGTCGCGCTTGGACGTGAGGCATCATCGCCTCGACCCCGTGGCGGGTTTTTGCCTCTTGATGCAGTGGTTCAGTACGACTGCTTCTCTTGATTGCAAAATTTCAAGAAATACCAATGGCTTTTTTCAGCTAAGGGTCCCTGTCTCCTTGCAATGGGACAAGTGTTGTCCTACATCCCACGGGCACTTCAGGGCCAGTCTGCTGAAGTGTGATGATGACTTCATAACCCGCCGGTTCTGTTCTGTCCGGGCCTGTTTCAGGCCCGGTTTTGCAGGTGAGGCAGGGTGGAAATGGGGTCGCTTGCCATAAATGCCTGCGGCCAGTTGGTCAGGCAGGGGATATAACGGTGCGGTTGCCTGAGCATGACCTTGCCGTCTCAAAGGAGAGGTCCATGACCAGTTTCGCCGAACTCAAGCTTGCCGAGCCAATTCAGAAGGCTCTCGCGGAAGAAGGCTACACCACGCCGACCCCGATTCAGGCCGGTGCCATCCCTTATCTGCTCGAAGGTCGCGATCTTCTGGGGCTGGCCCAGACCGGAACCGGCAAGACGGCAGCATTCGCGCTTCCCATCCTGAACCATATCTTCACGAATCGTCGCCCTGCGCCGCCGAAGGGCGTCCGTGCCCTGGTTCTTGCGCCCACGCGTGAACTGGCGTCGCAGATCGGTGAGAGCTTTGCCGCTTATGCGCGACACATGAAGTTCTCCTATGCCGTCGTGTTCGGTGGGGTCGGGCAGGGACGCCAGATCGAGGCCACCCGTCGCGGTGTGGATGTCCTTGTGGCCGCGCCCGGCCGTCTGCTTGATCTGATCGGGCAGAAGCATATCGATCTCTCTACTTTGGAAATCCTCGTTCTCGATGAGGCCGACCGGATGCTGGACATGGGCTTCGTGCGCGATATCCAGCGCATCATGGCCCTGCTTCCCAAGCAGCGTCAGACCCTGCTGTTCTCGGCAACCATGCCGCCGTCCATCAGCGATCTGGCCCATTCGCTTCTGAAGAACCCGGCAACGGTTCAGGTCACGCCTGAATCGAGCACGGTTGATCGTATCAATCAGGCTGTCATGTTCGTTGACTCGGGCAGCAAGAAAGATGCGGCTCTCATGCTGCTGGAAAGCCCGAGCGTAGCCCGTGCTGTGGTATTCACGCTGATGAAGCATGAAGCCAACAAGGTTGCCGAGTTCCTGAACAAGAACGGGATCCGCGCGGAAGCCATCCACGGCAACAAGTCCCAGGGTGCCCGTGAGCGCGCTATGGCCGGTTTCCGCAGTGGCGCCATCAAGGCTCTGGTGGCAACCGACATCGCGGCCCGCGGTATCGACGTGGACGAGGTCAGCCACGTCTTCAATTACGATCTGCCGAATGTGCCGGAATCCTATGTCCATCGTATCGGCCGGACGGCCCGGGCAGGGCGTGAGGGTTGCGCAGTCTCCCTGTGTGACGCTGAACAGCGCGCATGGCTCAAGGATATTGAGAAGAAGATCGGCAAGCCCATTCCGGTTGTGACGGATCACCCCTTCCATTCCGAAGAGGCGCGACTGTCCACGCAGCGTCCGCCGGTTCTGGGCGGTGGTCGTGGTGGCGGCGGTGGCGGACGTCGTCGCTCGGGACCGCCCTCGGGTGGTCGTCCAGGTGGCGGCCGTGGTGGCGCCCCGGGTCGTGGTGGTCCTCGCCCAGGCGCGCGCTGATCTCATTCAAACGCATACTGAAAAGCCCGCCTCTGCAAATGCAGGGGCGGGCTTTTTGCATTCCAGACTGACAGCGCGCAGCAAAATCATGCGCCCCAAGCGCGGTGGCGTGTTCGGAATTTTTTACGGGGAATGTGGCGGAGAGGGTGGGATTCGAACCCACGATACGCTCTCACGTATGGCGGTTTTCAAGACCGCTGCCTTAAACCACTCGGCCACCTCTCCATCCGGCCGGCTTCATTTCTGAAGGATTCTGCCTGGATCGGATGCTTCATGCGACGGGAAACTTCTGCCGTCAAGGGGCCGTGTTACATAGGGGTGGGGGGCTTACTTTTTGAAACGCAGAAGGGGGCGGTCAGCAACATTGAAACGTGCCATCTAGAAACGTATGGAGGCGTTTTGTGCGTCTCCGGCTGCCATAACCTCCAAGGATATGACGTCCATGACGATCTTTCGTCCCGCTGCTTTTCTTCCTGTCATCGCTGCCCTCGGCCTAGTGGTGGCTCCTCTAGCGGCTTCTGCCGAGGGGCATCATGGGTCTGATGGCCATCGCCCCCCGCCGGGCGGCGCGCCCTATGGCGGCCCGGGTTTCATGATGCCGCCCATCCCGCCTGGCATCACGCTGACCACGGCGCAAAAGGCAAAGCTCAAGACCATTTTTGAGAAGGCTCATCAGGACGAGCGTGCGCTGCGTCTTGAAGGGCGTGCCATCGAGGGCAAGATTCACGATGCTCTCAGTGTGGCTGGTGATCTGGATCGCGCCGCGCTGGCGGATCTGGGTAAGCAGGAAGACGAGGTCAAAGCCAAGGTCTCCGCGCTTCATCTCGACACCATGGAGCAGCTTCACGATCTGCTGACCCCGGCTCAGCGCCAGCAGGCCAAGGAGACCATGGACAAGATCAAGGCGCTCCATGAGCAGATGAAAGCCCTGATGGGTCCGCCGCCGGAAGGCGACCCGGACGATATGCCCTGAAGACTGCTGATTCTGCCTCTATCGCTTGACGCTTCGGCACCAAGACGATAGAGCGGTCCTGTTTCCGGACACGCCACCTCGCGAAGACTCGCGCAGTGGCGTGTTTCTGTTTGCTTTAAGGTGACCCGTTGTTCGAACAACTCTCAGGCAAGATGTCCGGTGTCCTCGATGGGCTTTCCAAGAACGGGAAGCTTTCGGAGGCTGATGTCACCGAGGCCATGCGTGAAGTGCGTCTCGCCATGCTGGAGGCGGACGTTGCGCTGCCTGTGGTGCGGGACTTCGTCAACAAGGTCCGCGAGCGTTCTGTCGGGCAGGAAGTGCTGGAAAGCGTTTCTCCCGGTCAGGCCGTCGCCAAGATCGTCAATGATGCACTGATTGACGCGCTTGGCGGGGCAGGGGCGGTACCGCTGAACCTGTCCGCCAATCCGCCGGTCCCGGTGCTGATGGTGGGTTTGCAGGGTTCGGGCAAAACCACGACGTCCGGCAAGATCGCCCTGCGTCTGTCCGGTCGCGAGAACAAGAAAGTTCTTCTGGCCAGCCTCGACGTCCAGCGTCCGGCCGCGCAGCTCCAGCTCCAGCAGCTAGCCGAGCGCGTCAACGCCAAGACGGGCCGCGTTCAGGCTCTGCCGATCATCGCCGGGCAGTCTCCCGTTCAGATCGCAAAGCGTGCGCTCGAGACGGGCCGTCTTGAAGGCTATGACGTCGTCATCCTCGATACGGCAGGCCGTCTGTCGATCGACGAGGCGCTGATGGATGAAGTGCGGGAAATCCGCACGCTCACCAAGCCGGCCGAGACGCTGCTGGTCGTCGATGCGATGACCGGTCAGGACGCTGTGAATACGGCCAAGGCCTTCAACGAGGCTGTCGGCATTACCGGCGTTGTCATGAGCCGTATGGATGGCGATGCCCGCGGTGGCGCGGCCCTGTCCATGAAGGCCATCACCGGCGCGCCGATCAAGCTGACGGGTTCGGGTGAAAACCTCGAAGCGCTTGAAGAATTCCATCCCGAGCGTGTTGCCGGCCGTATTCTCGGCCTGGGTGACGTGGCCGGGCTGGTGGAACGTGCAGCCGAAACCCTCGATCACGAGGAAGGCGAGCGCGTCGCCAAGAAGATGCTCGCGGGCAAGTTTGACCTGGACGACTACGTTTCCCAGATCGACCAGATCAACCGCATGGGCTCGATTTCCGGTATTCTCGGCATGATGCCGGGGATGGGAAAGATCAAGGATATGCTGGGTGACAAGGAGCTCGATACGTCGATCTTCAAGCGTCACAAGGCCATCATTTCCTCGATGACGAAGCAGGAGCGCAAGACGCCCGAGATCATCAAGGCGTCCCGCAAGAAGCGCATCGCGGCGGGCTCGGGAACCACGGTTCCGGAGATCAACCGTCTGCTCAAGCAGTTCAACGACATGTCCACCATGATGAAACGCATCAGCAAGATGGGCCTTGGTGGCCTGATGCGCGGCATGGGTGGTGCAGGAGGTCTGGCGGATCTGATGAAGGGCATGGGCGGCCCCGGGGGTAAACCCGGTGGACGCCCGCCTTTCGCCTGATCCGTCCCGTTTTTACAAGTCTGTCTCTCAGGAGTATTTCATGAGCCTCAAGATCCGCCTTGCACGTGCAGGTGCCAAGAAGCGTCCTTACTACCACATCGTTGTTGCCGACAGCCGCAGCCCGCGCGACGGCCGTTTCATCGAGAAGGTCGGTTCCTACAACCCGATGCTGCCGGCTGACCATGCCGACCGTATCCGTCTGGTTGACGAGCGCATCAAGCACTGGCTGTCCAACGGCGCCCTCGCCACGGACCGTGTTGCCCGTTTCCTCGGCAATGCAGGTCTGGCTCCGAAGCCGACCTACAACGAGCAGCCGAAGAAGTCCGCTCCGAAGGCGAAGGCTCAGGAGCGCGCCAAGGCCGCTGCTGACGCTGCTGCCGCGGCCTGATTGAGCCGCTTTTCAGGAAGCCCGAGACGTGCCCCGCTTCAACCCTGACAGTGATGTCCTGATTGCTACCGTCGGTCGCCCGCACGGTGTTCGCGGTCTGGTGCATCTTCATGCTGCCACCGACGATCCGGCCTCGGTCGAGACGCTGGGTGCGCTGCATGACGAACAGGGCAGGGCATGGACGGCACGCTGGATTTCAGCGGGCGTGGCGGCGCTCACGGATGCCGATGGTCAGGACCTTCCTGACCGTACGGCCGCCGAGCGACTGGTCAACGTCAAGCTGTATGTCCCGCGTGCGGTCCTGCCCGAGACTGGAGATGACGAGTTCTATCATGCTGACCTGATCGGCATGACGGCGGTCTCCGAAGACGGAGATGTTCTGGGAACGGTTTCGGTCGTTCACGATTACGGCGCAGGCGTCAGCCTCGAAGTGGATCGTGGTCTGATCGTGCCGTTCACGCTGGCCTGTGTGCCCCGCGTAGACCTTGCGAAACGGGAAGTGGTTCTCATCCCGCCCGTTGAAGTCGAGGTCGAGGGGGATCTGGCTGGCGAGGTCCAGGTGCGGGCATGAGCTGGCGCGCGGACATCCTGACCCTTTTCCCGGACATGTTCCCGGGGCCGCTTGGGTTTTCCCTCGCGGGCCGGGCGCTGGAGCGGGGGATCTGGTCCTGTGAGGCGCATGACCTGCGCCAGCACGGGCTGGGACGTCACCGGGCCGTGGATGACACGCCGTTCGGTGGTGGGGCCGGTATGGTGATGCGGGCAGACGTTCTGGATACAGCCCTCTCAGCGCTTCCTGCGTTGGATGGCCGCCCGGTCGTCTATCCGACACCGCGGGGACGGCGCATGTCGCATGAAGATGCGGAGCGCCTGTCGTCCGGTCCGGGGGTCGTCGTTCTCTGCGGTCGCTTCGAAGGGGTGGACGAACGCGTTCTGGAAAAGCACGATATCGAACAGCTCTGCATGGGCGATGTCGTACTGTCGGGAGGGGAAATTCCCGCCCTGACGCTTCTGGATGCCTGCGTCCGTCTTCTTCCCGGCGTCATGGGGTCGGACGTCAGCGGTCAGGACGAGAGCTTCGCCGACGGGCTTCTTGAATATCCACAGTACACCAAGCCGGCAGTGTGGGACGGGCGGGACGTGCCCGACATTCTTCTCTCCGGCAACCATGGTGCCATCGCCCGCTGGCGCCATGAACAGTCAATCGCCGTCACGAAGGCGCGCCGCCCGGACCTCTGGGATGCGTATCTGGCACGACAGCAGGTCCATTGAAGTTTTGTTTTCAGGAGTTTGGTCATGAACATTATCCAGCAGTATGAGGCGCGCGAGATCGAGCGTCTTTCCGGCGTCCGCGCTGTTCCCGAGTTCATTGCAGGTGACACGGTCCGCGTTGGCGTCCGCGTTGTCGAAGGCACGCGTGAGCGTGTGCAGAGCTTCGAAGGCGTTGTCATCGCCCGTTCCAACAAGGGTCTGAACAGCAACTTCACGGTTCGCAAGATCTCCAACGGTGAAGGCGTGGAGCGCGTGTTCCCGCTGTACGCACCGTCGATCGCCAGCATCGAAGTCGTGCGTCGCGGTAAGGTCCGTCGCGCGAAGCTGTATTACCTGCGTGGCCGTTCGGGTAAGTCTGCCCGTATCGCAGAGCGTCCGCGCGATCTGCCGAAGGCTGACAGCAAGGCCGCTTCCTAAACCGTCCGGAGTAGAGACAGGATGCCCGTTACCAATTCGCCCAGAACCCTTTTTGACAAGATCTGGGACGATCATGTCGTCGAACGTCTCGAGGACGGGACGTGCATCCTCTACATCGACCGGCACCTCGTCCACGAGGTGACAAGTCCGCAGGCTTTCGAAGGCCTGCGGATGTCCGGGCGCCGCGTGCGTCGTCCGGATGCCACGGTGGCCGTGGCGGACCACAATGTCCCCACGTCCGACCGTTCCAAGCCGATCGAGGAGCCGCAGAGCCGCCTCCAGATCGAAACGCTTGAGAAGAATGTCGCCGAATTCGGCGTCCCCTATTTCCCGCTGCGCTCCGCCTCTCAGGGCATCGTGCATGTTGTCGGGCCGGAGCAGGGCATTTCCCTGCCAGGCATGACGATCGTCTGTGGCGACAGCCACACCTCCACGCATGGCGCGCTCGGCTCGCTGGCGTTTGGCATTGGTACGTCCGAAGTCGAACACGTGCTGGCGACCCAGACAATCCTGCAAAAGCCGGCGAAGAACATGCGCGTCTCCGTCGAGGGCAAGGTCGGCCCCGGCGTGACGGCGAAAGACATCATGCTGGCCATCATCGGCCGGATCGGTACCGCTGGTGGCACCGGTCATGTCATTGAATTTGCGGGATCCGCAATCCGCGATCTGGACATGGCCGGCCGTATGACGCTGTGCAACATGTCCATCGAAGCCGGCGCGCGTGCCGGTCTGGTGGCACCCGACGAAACGACCTTCGCCTATGTGAAGGGCCGTCCGTTTGCACCGAAGGGCGAAGCGTTCGAGCAGGCCTGCGACTACTGGCGCAGCCTTGCCTCTGACGATGGCGCCTATTTCGATACGGAAGTCACGCTCGCCGCTGAAGAAATCATCCCGTCCGTGACGTGGGGTACCAGCCCGCAGGACGTGCTGCCGATCGATGGTTCGGTGCCGTCTCCGTCTGATGAGCCCGATCCGGCCCGTGCAGCCCAGATCCAGCGCGCCCTGGATTATATGGGTCTTGAAGCGGGGCAGAAGATCGCCGGGACGCCGGTGGATGTTGTGTTCATCGGCTCCTGCACGAACAGCCGTCTGGAAGACCTGCGCGCTGCTGCGGACGTGGTCCGCGGACGGCATGTCGCGGAAGGTGTTCGCGCCATGATCGTGCCGGGCTCCGGTCTGGTGAAGCATGCGGCTGAGGCTGAAGGGTTGGACAAGGTCTTTCTGGATGCCGGGTTCGAATGGCGTGAGGCGGGATGCTCGATGTGTCTGGGGATGAACCCGGACCGTTTGACGCCGGGTCAGCGCTGCGCCTCGACCTCCAACCGTAACTTTGAAGGACGTCAGGGCCCGGATGGCCGGACACATCTGTGTTCGCCCGCCATGGCTGCCGCAGCCGCTGTCACGGGACGTCTGTGCGATGTGCGTGAACTGGTGAAGGAGACCGTCTGATGGACAAGTTCACGGAACTGACCGCCATTGCGGCGCCGATGCCGACCGAGAATATCGATACGGATCAGATCATTCCGGCGCGCTTTCTCAAGACCATCCAGCGGACAGGTCTGGGCAAGAACGCTTTCGCGGCCCAGCGCTATGACGCAGATGGCAACGAAAAGCCGGATTTCGTGCTCAATCAGGAGCCTTACCGGCACGCTGAAATCCTGATCACGTACGATAATCTGGGATGCGGATCCTCGCGTGAGCATGCGCCCTGGGCGCTGCTGGATTTCGGAATCCGCTGCGTTATTGCGCCCAGCTTTGCCGACATCTTTTTCAATAACTGCTTCAAGAACGGCATTCTCCCGATCCGTCTGCCGCGCGAGATCTGTGACGAACTGATGGATGATGCCCGTCAGGGAGCGAATTCGCGCCTGACGGTGGATCTGGAGCGTCAGGTGATCGTACGCCCCAACGGGGAGAGCATTCCGTTCGATGTCGATCCTTTCCGCCGTCACATGCTGCTCGAAGGTCTGGACGATATCGGGCAGACCATGGCGCATGATGCCGAGATCACCAGTTTCGAGCATCGTCCGAGCCGTGCCTGGGTGCCGTCAATTACCATAGGGACTGTGAAATGAGCGACGCATACAAGCTTCTGGTTCTGGCCGGAGACGGGATCGGCCCGGAAGTCATGCGCGAAGTCGCACGGATCGTGCACTGGATGAGCGCACATCGCGGCCTGAAACTGGACATCACGGAAGAGCTCGTCGGCGCCGCATCTCTTGCCGTACATGGCGTGCCGATCCGTGATGAGGTCATTGAACTGGCCCGTCAGTCTGACGCGGTGCTGTTCGGCTCGGTGGGCGATCCGGCCTGGAGCCATGTGGGCTTCGACAAGCGCCCCGAAGTGGCGATCCTCAAGCTCCGCAAGGAACTTGAACTGTTTGCCAATCTGCGTCCCGCCAAGCTGTTCGATGCCCTGATTGATGCGTCCGCGCTGAAGCCTGAAGTCGTGCGCGGACTGGACCTGATGATCGTCCGTGAGACGGTCGGGGGCATCTATTTCGGTGAGCCGCGCGGGATCGAGACGCTGCCCGATGGCTCGCGCCGCGGTATCAATACGGAAGTCTACACGACGTCTGAAATCGAGCGCGTGGCCCGTGTGGCTTTCGATCTTGCCCGCAAGCGCGACAACCGTGTCTGCTCGGTTGAGAAGTGCAATGTCATGGAAAGCGGCCTCCTGTGGAAGGAGGTCGTGACAGACGTCCACAAGCGTGAATATCCGGACGTCCAGCTGTCCCACATGCTGGCGGATAACTGCGCGATGCAGCTGGTCCGCGACCCGAACCAGTTCGACGTTATCGTCACAGGCAACCTGTTCGGCGACATCCTGTCCGATCTGGCCTCCATGCTGACGGGCTCGCTTGGCATGCTGCCTTCGGCCACGCTTGGCCCGGTTCGCGCGGATGGCAAGCGCAATGCCCTGTACGAACCGATCCATGGCAGCGCACCGGACATTGCAGGCAAGGGGATCGCCAATCCGCTGGCCCAGATCCTTTCGTTCGCCATGCTGCTGCGTTACTCGCTCAATCGTACCGAGGATGCCGACCTGATCGAGACGGCGGTTTCGAATGTCCTGGCTTCGGGTCTGCGGACCGGCGACATCATGTCACCGGGAATGGCTCGAGTCGGCACCGAAATGATGGGGCAGGCGGTGCTTCGCGAAATGGAAAAGCTGGCCTGATTTTTCCACGACAGGCTTTCCCGCATTGTCGGCCTCAAGGCGTCTTCCGAAAGGGAAGGCGCCTTTTTTTGTTGATTGGAGCCGGGCCCCCTGTGGTCAAAGCGGCTGGAACGCGTCTAGGATCGTGCCGCCAAAATGATCCGGAAGCCTGTCATGTCCTTTATTGCCGACCGTCTGAACCGTATTCTGCCCAGCCAGACGATTGCCGTGACCCAGAAAGCCCGTGCCCTGAAGGCCGAGGGCCGCGATGTCATCAGCCTTTCCGCAGGCGAGCCGGATTTCGATACGCCTGACTTCATCAAGCGGGCAGCGATCCGGGCCATTGAGGCCGGCAAGACCAAATACACGGACGTGGCAGGCACACTCGAACTGCGCAAGGCCGTGGCGGCGCGTCTGAACGCTGATTTCGATCTTGATTATAAGGCCGAGGAAATCTGCGTCTCCACGGGCGGAAAGCAGGTCATTTACAATGTCATGGTCTCGACCCTGAATGCAGGGGATGAGGTCATCATTCCGGCTCCTGCCTGGGTCTCCTATCCCGACATCGTGACGCTGGCCGATGGTACGCCCGTCATTGTCCAGACCGACCCGGAAAACGGCTTCCGTCTGACGGCCGAACAGCTTCGCGCCGCGATTACGCCCCGGACAAAGTGGCTCTGTCTCAATTCGCCCTGCAATCCGACAGGCGCGGCTTACGATACCGAGGCTCTCAAGGCGCTGACGGATGTGCTGTTGGACTATCCGGATATCTGGATCCTCACAGACGATATGTACGCCAAGCTCCTGTACGACGGGGCTGTTGCTAAGACCGTGGTTCAGGTCGAGCCGCGTCTGCGCTCGCGTACCGTGACCATGAACGGTGTGTCCAAGGCCTATGCCATGACAGGCTGGCGCATCGGATTTTCGGCAGCGCCCGTCGAGCTGACGCGACAGCTCATCAAGCTCCAGGGGCAGAGCACGAGCAATCCGTGCTCCATTGCCCAGGCTGCCGCACAGGAAGCTGTCTCCGGACCGCAGGACTTTATTTCCGAAATGGTCGCGGTTTATCAGGAGCGGCGCAATCTCGTGATCGGGATGCTGAATGAGGCTCCGGGTTTGTCCTGCGCTCTTCCAGAAGGCGCTTTCTATGCGTTTCCGTCCATCGCCGGAACATTGGGCAAGACGAGCAAAGGCGGCCGCCTCATTGATGGTGACGAAGCCTTCGTGACGGCTCTGCTTGAGGAAACCGGTGTTGCTGCCGTGCATGGCACGGCGTTCCTGACGCCGGGTTATTTCCGGATCTCTTATGCGACCAGCACGGAGCTTCTGAAGGAAGCCTGCACCCGGATCCAGAATTTCTGCCGAGGGCTTTCATGAGTTTCACCATCGCATCCCGCCTGGCTGATCTTCCCCGTCCCGCAACCATCGCAATGGCAGCACGCGCGCGTGAACTGAAGGCACAGGGGGCGGATGTCATTTCGCTTGCACTCGGGCAGCCGGATTTTCCGTCGCCGCCCGAAGCGATCGAAGCCGCTTATGCCGCAGCAAAGGCTGGGGATACCGGTTACCCGCCGATCCCCGGTCAGAAGCCGCTGATTGACGCCATTATCCGGAAGTTCCGTCGTGATAACGCTCTGGACGTTACGTCTGACCGGATCATGGTTGCGAATGGTGGCAAGCAGGTCATTTTCAACGCGCTGATGGCATCGCTGGAAGTCGGGGACGAAGTCATTGTGCCCGCGCCGTACTGGGTCAGCTATCCGCTGATTACCCGGATGCTGGGCGGGGTTCCGGTCGAGATCCGCTGTCGGGAAGAAAATGGCTTCCGCCCTGACCCTGAAGCGATCCGTGAGGCCATTACGCCGCGGACGAAATGGCTGGTTCTGAATTTCCCGAACAATCCGACCGGTGCAATTCTTGAGCGTCAGGATCTTGAAGCCATCGCAGATGTCCTGCGCGAGGCGCCGCATGTCCTCGTGATGAGCGACGAGATCTATGAGCATCTGACGTTTGACGGGAAGAAACACCTCTCCCTGCTAAGTGTCGCGCCGGATCTGGCGGACCGTATCCTGATCGTAAACGGGATGGCCAAGGCCTATGCCATGACGGGCTGGCGCGTGGGGTTCGCCTGTGGCCCGGTCCCGCTGATTCAGGCCATGATCGCGGTGCAGGGCAATTCCACGTCCGGCGTGTGCACGCTCGCACAGGCCGGATCAGTCGCAGCACTGGATGGAGACGCTGACGGGATCGCCCGGATGCTGGAAACCTATGAGCGCCGACGCGGTCTGGTCGTGGGGGCCTTGCAGCAGGTCCCGGGTCTGACCTGTGTGATGCCGGATGGTGCGTTCTATGCCTATCCGGGGGTTGCGGCCCTGATTGGTGGCACATCGGGGCAGGGACGGTTGCTCGACACGGATGTGGCTTTTGCGGAGGCACTTCTGGACGAGGCGCATGTCGCGACCGTGCCGGGCTCGGCGTTCGGATACAGCCCGTATCTGCGCCTCTCCTTTGCTGCTTCGGATGAGCAACTGGTCGAAGCCTGCCGTCGTATCGCGCAGTTTGTGGGCGATATCCGGACCGTCTGACAGGCATGGACGCAAGGGCCGGGGAATGGCAGAATTATGCCATGACGAAGACAATCCCTCCCTTTTCCGAACTGTCTTTCCTCCGGCCTGACGAACAGTCTCTCAAGGCCCGTTATGATGCCATCGCGTCCCTGCTTGATGCAGGCGACCGTGTGGAAGCCCTGCACGCGTTTGATGCAGTCCGGCGCGAGTATGAGTCATGGGCGTCGCATGTGCATCTGCAGTTTTCGCGCAATACGCAGGATGAAGCGGCGAAGGCTGATCGTGACTATGCCGACCGGCTGTCTCCGGTCGCGACCGATCATGAGGTGACGGTCAAGAAGCGCCTTCTGGCCGATCCTGACCGCGAGGGACTTGAAGCCATCGTGACGCCGCATGTGGTGCGGCTCTGGGAATCTGACACGACGACCTTCGATCCGCGCATCAGCACGGATCTTGAGGAAGAGGCACGGCTTGCGGGGGAATACACGGCCCTTCTGGCAGCCGCGAAAATCCCTTTCGACGGCAAGACGCTCAACCTGTCGGGACTGGTGCCGTATCTTCAGGGAATGGACCGGGATGTCCGTCATGCTGCCGAGGCGGCGCGTTGGGCCTTCTTTGAGGAAAACGGTGCCGAACTCGATGCTCTTTACGGCAAGCTCGTCGCCCTGCGTGACCGGATGGCAAAGACGCTCGGTTTCGAGAACTATATCGAACTTGGGTATCGCCGGATGCGGCGGACGGATTATGGGCCCGAGCAGGTCGCGGCTTTCCGTGAGAAAGTCCTGGCCTATGTCACGCCACTGATCAGTTCGCTGATCGAACGCCGGCGCCTGAAAATGGGCTGGGACAAGGTGATGGCGTGGGATGAGGCGCTCATCGACCTTCAGGGTAATCCTGGACCTGCGGGCGATCATGATCTTCTTGTCGCGCGTGCGGAAGGTATGTTCCGCGATCTCGATCCGTCAGGCGAGATGGCCGATTTCTACGCCCAGATGCGGGATCTGGATTATCTTGATCTGAAGAACCGTGAGGGCAAGGCCGGGGGCGGGTTCTGCACCTCTTTTCCGACAGTTGGAACGCCTTACATCTTCGCCAATTTCAATGGCACCCATAATGATATCGGCGTTTTCACCCATGAAATGGGCCACGCTTTCCAGAACTGGAAAAGCCGTGACCTGCCGTGGATCGATCAGCTCTGGCCGACCATGGAAGCGGCTGAAATCCATTCCATGGGGCTGGAGTTCCTGACCTGGCCGCAGATTGGCGCTCTGGTCGAGGATGGTGCGGCGGACCGGTACCGTCGGATGCATCTGATCGACGCGCTGTCGTTCTTCCCGTATGGCGTTTGCGTGGATCACTTCCAGCATGAAGTCTACGCCCGTCCGGAAATGACACCGGAAGAGCGTCATCAGACCTGGCAGCGGCTGGAGAAGCTTTATATGCCGTGGCGGGACTGGGGCGATCTGGCCTATCCGGCGAAGGGCGGACGCTGGCAGGCGCAGCTGCATATCTACCGGCTGCCGTTCTATTACATCGACTACGCGCTGGCGCAGTGTTGCGCATTGCAGCTCTGGCTGGGCTCGCGTCTTGATCGCGAAGGGACGCTGGAAACTTACCGAAAGCTTTGCGCTGAAGGTGGCTCGAAGCCCTTCGCGCAGCTTGTCTCTGAGGCCGGGCTGACCTCTCCGTTCGAGGCGGATGTCCTGGCGGAAGTCGTGCATGAGGCCGAGCAGGTGCTTGCTCTCTGAGTGGGAACTTGAGGCTCCGGAAAAAGCCGGAGCCTCAGGGGCTTAGCCGCGTTTGTTCCAGCTGGAAATGAGGTCCAGAACAGCCTGTGGTGACATGCTGCGGGCATTGCCCAGAGCTGTGGAGCCGTCGCCGTTCAGGGCGTGGCCGTCCGGTGTCACGATGATGACGGTGGGGACGGCCTTGATGGTCACGCCATAGCGTGCGGCCAGATCAAGATTGGTATTGATGCGCCCCACATTGACCGGGACGACGACGAACTGGCTGTCCAGCCATTGCGCCGCGTCGGGCAGGGCAAAAATGCCGCTGAGCATCTTGCAGTCCGGGCACCAGTTGCCACCGAAATCGAGCAGAACCTTGCGATGGGTCTTCTCCGCCAGAGCGAAGGCCTGCGCCACTTGATCATGGGCGACTGTCGTGTCCGGATAGGGCGTGGCGACGGGTGGCGCGGACGTTTCAGCCAGTTGCGGAGCAGGTGTCGGGGTCACTTCCGTGGACGCGGCATGAGCGGGAAGGGTTGCGGTAAGCGCCAGACCGAGGCCGGCAGCGGCAAGAAGGGAGCGGCGCATGAAAAAGGCTTTCATTGATGTTGTCCTCTGCATGCCATAACGCAGAACGACGGGAACAGATGATTAAAGCCCAGTTTTGACGAAAGGTCATGCGTTTGAAAAAAACACCATCACGCCCGGACGTGACGTCGCCGCGCGAGATCAGCGTTGCGGAAACCCTGATCCGGACCGTAATTCTCGTGGGTTTGACGCTCGCCTTCGCATCGGTGTTCCGCTTCTGGCAGCCGGCGATCAAGCTTGCGCAGCATGTGGCGGGAACACCCGCCTGGCAGGAGCTCTACAGCCTGTTTCATATTGAATCCGGTCTTGGACGCGAACAGCTGATCCTGACGGGGATCATGATTGCCTGCTTCCTTCTGGCGCTTGGCGTGCAGGCAATTGGTCTGCTGATTTTTCAGCGAATCAGAAAAACCCGCGTCTGACGGGACTCAGTCCCGGAACGGGCGCCGCAGGGCGGATGCCGCGGCCAGGCACCAGGCAATCATGAGCATCGTCCCGCCATAAGGGGCGATCCGTCCTACGGACATGGGGCCCAGTCTGAGATTGAACAGGGCGAGCAGTGTGACCGGCACGCAGAACAGCACCATGCCCACCGCCATGCACAGACAGGACAGACGGATCAGTTTCGGCGAGAGACGGGAGGCGTTCAGGGACAGTACGCAAAGGCCCAGCGCATGCCACATCTGGATCTCGACTGCGGAATGCAGCATGGCCCGTCCACCCGGAACGGCAAAAAGCCTGTCCGGAAGATGGGCGGACAATGCGCCGAGCATGACGCCGGAAGCCGCCAAAAGGGTGGCGAAAATGAAACTTCCCCGGATCGGATCGGGCAGACTGGCGCGGACAGGATTTGCGGACATGCCGTGAATGTATCATGTGTTGTCTGAACAGCGAATGAGAGACTGTCATGAGTGGAGTGTCAGTCTGTCGCGGCCTGTCCTTTTGAGGTCAGGTGCGTTTGAAAAAGGAAGCTTCGATGACTGTTTCGTATCTCCGTCTGTGCCTGTCCGCCGGCCTTCTTGCCGGTCTGGCCGCCTGTAATGCTCCGGATGCGCCGCCGGCTCCTGCTCTTTCGAGCGTGGCATCCACCTACAAGCTGACCACGGCGGACGCGGCCTTCATCCAGCAGATCGATGAGATGGACCAGACGCAGATCGCCATTGCGACACTCGCCGCCACGCACAGCAACAGCGACGTGATCAAGGCATTCGCGTCAACCGTTCAGGCGGATCACACGACCAATCAGAAGGCCGTCGCCAAGATTGCCTCGGATGGCAACCTGACCGTGGCTGCCAAGATCGATGCGGCCGATCAGGAGCATGTCGATTCGTTCTCGCATCTCTATGGGGCAGCGTTTGATCGCATGTTCCTGCGTGATGTCGTGAGCACCCGCACGGCAGACCTGACCAAGGCGATTACGACGGCCAAGGCTTCGGGCGGTACGGCGGATGTGAAGACCCTTGCTTCGGATACGGACAAGATGCTGACGGATCACACGTCCCGTGCGCATGACCTGATGGGCGATCGCACGATCAGCCATCACGCCAAGCATAAAAGAAGCCGCTAAGCAGCAGGATCAGGGCATGAGCATCCGCATCGACAGGATCGTGACCCGTGGCGGAGACGGGGGACAGACGTCACTTGGAGACGGGACACGCGTTTCCAAGTCGTCTGACCGTATCGAAGCGATGGGGACTGTTGATGAACTCAATGCCCAGCTGGGTGTCCTGTGCTGTTACATGGCACAGGACACCCGGAGTGCCGGTCTTGAAGACGAAGTCCGGCAGATCCAGTCCTGTCTGTTCGATCTCGGCGCGGATCTCTGTCTGCCCGATCCGGACCGCGCTCCCAGCCTGACTGCGGAAGCCAGTCTCTGGCTTGAAGACCGGCTGGAGGAGATGCGCCAGTCCCAGCAGGAGCTCAGAAGCTTTGTCCTGCCCGGCGGGAGCCTCGTCGCAGCGCACGCGCATCTGGCCAGAACCGTCGCGCGACGGGCCGAACGCCGGGTGGCCGTGCTCGAACAGGTGCCTGCAGAAACACTTCGTTTCCTGAACAGACTGTCCGATTACTTCTTTGTTCTTGCCCGTCACGCCAATAATCATGGTGAAACGGATATTCTCTGGTCTCCGGGACGCTGGCACCAGAAGAAAATATAAGCCTTCGCTTATTGTCCTGATGACAGAATGCCGGTGAAGTGCTAGGAAACTCGCGTCAGAACGCTGGAGTTCCTCCAGACGAGTCGACTTTTCATATCCTTGTCAGGGCAAGTCGTTGCTGGGTGGGCCGAGGTCCGGTCAGCTTTTCTGTCTTTTTGGCAGGCCTGTCCGGCAGGGACGAAATCTACAAATATCATATTGGTTGAAGAATACAGAATGCAGGACGAGCATCAGGTTAACGAAGAAGACAAGCTGCGACAGGCTCTGGCCCGTCTGGGGGCAGGAGCCTCCTCCCGCTCTTCCAAGCCCCGGCCTCTTACACCCACTCCCGAACGTCGCCGGCGTTTCGTCCGTGACGGGCAGGTTGTGGTCGAACATCAGGGAGGCCGCGGAATTGCCGCGCGCAATCCCAGTCAGGAAGACCAGGAAGAAATCGAGCGCCTGCGCCAGTCGGTCAAGCGCGAGCAGCGCCGCTGGGAAGAAGCCGAGCGGAGCCTGATGGAAGTCCGCTCACAGCTCAAGGCGTTCGAGACGCGCGAAGCCCATGCGAAAATCCAGATCACCGAACTGAACCGCGAACTGCGTGAAAACCAGGATGCGATCCAGACGCTGAAGGCGTGTCTGCATCAGGCCCGCGAACAGGCTGCCGAGGCTGCACGTCGTGCGCCCCGTCCTGTCGGCCGCCCCCGCAAGGAAGCTGCTCCCGCAGCAGCGGAAATGGCAGAGACGGAAGTGGTCGAGCAGGAGCCGGTACAGTGGTGGGTGAAGGCCTGATCCCGGGCTTCACCCAGCCGGGCTCAGTCTGACTGTCGGACCTGCCGCCCGAACCAGAGCAGGACGCCACAGAAAACTGCCCAACCCAGCCCTGCATTCAGCAGGGTCGGAACAGGAAGCGCCAGTGTATCGGCGCTTCCCGTCGCTCCCGCCATGGCGGCGAGCGCCACGCCGATCAGGCTCTCTCCCACAATGAAGCCTGACGCGATCATCGTTCCCTGTTCCTTGGGGAAGCGACGCAGCAGCCATCCCAGCCCCGCACCAATTCCGATCGTGACCGAGACATCTGCCGGAAGATAGATGCCCATCCCGACCGCCAGCGGCGGAAGGGCCAGATTGCGCCGGTGCAGCACGACATCCAGAACGACCAGAAGCACGCCAAGGGCCGCTCCGATTTCCAGCATGAGCCAGTCAAGCTGGTGGGTCAGGATACCGGTGGCGATGGCGGCCATCAGCGCAGGCTGCGGCGCGGCAAGCGCGCGCGACGGGTCCATACCCTCTCGTGGCATGGCTCCGGCAAATCCGTAGGCCTGATACAGGACCTGAAGCACCCAGGGGATGACGATCGCCCCAACCACACAGCCGATCAGCAGGGCAACTTCCTGCCGCCAGGGCGCCGCTCCAACAAGCTGACCGGTCTTGAGGTCCTGCAGGTTGTCATTGGAAACAGCTGCAGAGGCCGTAATGGCAGACAGCACGAAAAGTCCGAAAGCAATGGCTATGGGGCGCTGTTCGACACTCAGCAGTCCAGTGCTTTCCAGCCCCCACAGGGCGACCGAAATGGCAATGATGGCAATGATCCCTACGCCAGAAATCGGCGAGGACGAAGACCCGATGATCCCGGCCATGTAGCCGCAGGCGCTGGCGACCAGAAAGCCCAGCCCGAAGCAGGCGATCAGTCCCAGCAGGATCAGGGTGGCCAGCGCACCCCCATGCGGTATGACAGGCCACAGGAAATAGGCGAACAGTCCTGCCAGCAGCACTGCGAGGCCTGCACACAGGGCAATCAGCGTCCGGGACGTCAGATCGCGGTCACTGTCATCTCCCGTTGCCAGATGAGTGACGGAGAGCGCTTCTTTCAGCCCTTGGGCCACGGGCTTCGCGAGGGCCAGCAGGGTCCAGATCGCGGCAACGGCAATGGTGCCAGCGCCGATGAACCGCACCTTGTGCAGCCAGAGGCCCGTTGCGTCTGCCAGTGGGGTGGCTGAAGGGGCGAGATGGCCCAGAACCGGCACCATGATGCCCCATGCCAGAAACACACCGAGCAGCATGGCAATCCCGCCACCGATCCCGACCAGATAGCCCGTTCCCAGAAGGGCCAGCGAAAAGCTGCCATTCAGACGGAAAGCGGACGATCCCACGACGGTTGCGGCAGAGAACCCGTCTGACAGAAGACGTAGTCCCGAGGTTGCGAAGGCAACGGCACCTGAAACGATGGTGCCGAGGGTGAGGGATCTCAGGCTCCGGGCATCACCTTCGGGAGAGGAGGCGCGCAGGATTTCCGCGCAGGCCGTGCCTTCGGGGTAGGGCAGATCGGAGTTGCTCACGAGCGCGCGTCGCAGCGGAATGGTAAAGACAACGCCCGTCATACCGCCCGCCATCGTCAGCAGAAGCGTGATGACATAGGGAAATTCATGCCAGTATCCGACCATGATCAGGGCCGGGAGTGCGGCGAACACACAGGACAGGGTTCCGGCCGCGGAAGCCTGGGTCTGGACCATGTTGTTTTCCAGCATGGTCCCGCCGCCCATAAGGCGCAGAACGGCCATCGAGATGATCGTGGCGGGAATGGACGAGCCGAAAGTCAGGCCGATCTTGAGGCCCAGATAGACGTTCGCTGCCGTAAAGACGACCGTGATGAGGGCTCCGAGAATAATCCCGCGGAGGGTCAGTTCGCGACTGTCCATGTGTTTCTGTTCCGAAATGATAGCCGGCACGGAACATTCCGCCGTGTCCGTATGCCGGGCCATTCGCGGCAGTCCGTTATCATGAAATAACGGGCTGCCGCCTGTGTCTGAAGGGCTGACCCGGCGCTCTGGTTACTGTGTGTGGCTGTGGAAGGAGACCGGTGCGAGATGCTCGCGGTTATACCCGAGTTCGCCATGCGTCAGCTGGTAGCCGATCTCAAGCGTATAGGGATTTTCCTGCGTCATGTTGTCCGTGGCAGGAAGATCGATCAGGCGCAGGTTCGTCCGCACCGATTGCGTGCTGACATTGGCCGGGAAGCGGAAGCTGTCGGTGAAGACCTTCTTGTCCACGATTTTGCCGTCACGCATGATGACGATGAAATACGGCACGTCGATCGTGCTGCTGGTCGCAGCCGGACCACGGGTCAGGTTCATCGCAAGGCTCAGTCGGGTGCGGACCGTCTGGTGGCCATGCGGACCATCCGGACCACGTTCGCAGTCCCCGGAGAGGGAAGCGATCTGGGCATGGCTGACGAGACTGCCGATATCCGCGCTCTTGCCGTCATAGACGAACTGGTCCGCTGCCGAACCCGGGATATCGAGCGTCGGGCAGGCAGGTGCGAAGAAACTCGGGTTGGATTCGTCGCAGCCGGCCAGACTCGAAAGCGCCACAAGGGCAAAAGCCGGAGCAAACAGGGGCGAGGCGAGGCGCCGGATGGCTGGCATCAGCTGAAGAAACTCCCAACAAAGCGGCCCGGACGTTGCGACGAGAGGCAATCCGGTCGATACTGGTCCTACATATCGAACTCCGCCCGCTTGGGGAACACCATGTCAGAACAGACGACTTTCGCTCCTTCCCGCACCGATGGTGTGGAAGCCCATAAAACCCTTCGCGTCCTGCTCGCCGGTCCGCGTGGATTCTGTGCCGGTGTGGACCGCGCCATCCGTGTCGTGGAAGAGGCGCTGCGCCGTTATGGCGCTCCGGTCTATGTCCGCCACGAAATCGTCCATAACCGGACCGTTGTTGAAGGACTGGAAGCCAAGGGCGCCATTTTCGTCGAGGAACTGGATGAAGTTCCCGAAGACGGACATGTCGTTTTCTCCGCTCATGGCGTTCCCAAGGCTGTCCCGGCAGAGGCCCAGCGCCGCAACCTGCTCTATCTGGACGCGACCTGCCCGCTGGTCTCGAAGGTGCATCGTGAGGCAGAGCGTCATTTCGCAGGCGGTGGCCCGGACCAGCGTCACATCCTGATGATCGGTCATGCCGGCCATCCGGAAGTCGTGGGCACGATGGGCCAGCTTCCGCCGGGCGCTGTCACGCTGATCAACGATGCGGAAGAAGCCCGCACGATCCAGCCGGAAGACCCGACGAAGCTCGCCTTCATCACGCAGACGACGCTTTCGGTCGATGACACGGCCGAGATCGTGGACATCCTGCGTTCGCGTTTCCCGCTCATCGAAGGGCCGAAGCGCGAAGACATCTGCTACGCCACGACCAACCGTCAGGAAGCCGTGAAGGCCATCGCGCCCGAGAGCGATCTTGTGATCGTGATCGGCTCGCCGAACTCGTCCAACTCGCAGCGTCTGCGGGAAGTGGCCGAACGTTCCGGCGCGCGTCGTGCGCTACTGGTGCCGAAGCTCGAAAACCTTGACTGGAGCGTCCTTGAAGGCGTGGAGACGCTGGGCATCAGTGCCGGTGCGTCCGCTCCCGAGAGCCTCGTGCAGGAAATGGTGACGGCTCTGGCCGAGAAATACACGCTCAAGATCGAAGAGCGGATCGTCAAGGAAGAGAACATCAACTTCCGTCTGCCCGGTCCGCTGGCTGGCGAGGACGACTGATTTCTCATGGCCGTCTATACGGAACTGGCGGCCGAGACGCTCGAGGCGTTTCTTGGCACTTACGATATCGGGACGCTGGTCTCGTTTCATGGCATCGCCGAGGGTGTCGAAAACAGCAACTTCCTCCTCCGGACGACGGAGGGGGATTTCATTCTCACGCTGTTCGAACGGCGTGTGAATGCCCGTGAACTTCCATGGTTTCTGGGGCTCATGCAGTATCTGGCGGGCAGGGGGCTGAACTGCCCGCTTCCCGTATCGGACCGGAGCGGGACTGCCCTGCGCAGCCTTGCAGACCGCCCGGCCGCCATTACGACATTTCTTCCCGGCGTTTCCGCAACGCAGCTTGACGCGAACCTGTGTCTCGAACTCGGCAAGGTGCTGGCCCGGCTGCACATCGCTGGCGAAGGGTATGATGCCGTCCGGCCGAATGCCCTGTCTCCGGCAGCCTGGGGGCCGCTGCTCGACAGTTGCGGTGACAGCGGAGACGCGCTTTCACCCGGTTTGACTGCTGAAGTCCGCAAGGTGCTTCAGAACGTCGAGGCTGCATGGCCGGCAACAGCCGATCTGCCGCGCGGGCAGATCCATGCGGACCTGTTTCCGGACAACGTTTTTTTCCAGAACGGGCAGGTCTCGGGGCTGATCGATTTCTATTTCGCCTGCACGGATTTTCTGGCCTACGATCTGGCGATCTGCCTGAATGCTTGGTGTTTCCGGGACGAAAAGACATTCGAGCCGTCTTTCGCCGCCGCCATCATGCAGGGGTACGAGAGCGTTCGTCCCTTGAGTGACGCAGAAAAAGCCGCGCTACCGATCCTGTGTCAGGGCGCTGCGATCCGCTTTCTGCTGACACGGCTTTACGACTGGATCAACACCCCCGCTGATGCCTTGGTGACCCGCAAGGATCCGCTGGCCTATCTGCGGCGCCTGCGTCATTTCCAAGGCGCGTCTCATGTCTGAGGCGCCCGGAGAACGTCCCCGGGTTGAAATCTGGACGGATGGGGGATGCAAACCCAATCCGGGCCCCGGTGGATGGGGGGCGCTTCTGGTCTGCCGCGGTCAGGAAAAGGAACTTCTGGGCGGCGACCCGGAAACCACCAACAACCGCATGGAACTGACAGCTGCGGCCGAGGCGCTCGAAGCGCTCAAACGTCCCTGCATCGTGACGCTGCATACGGACAGCGAGTATTTGCGCAACGGCATCACCCGCTGGCATACGGGCTGGGTGCGCCGGAAGTGGCGCAATGCGGCAGGCGATCCCGTGGCCAATATGGATCTGTGGCAGCGGATCCTGGAAGCCGCGAAACCGCATGAGATCGACTGGCTCTGGGTCAAGGGTCATTCGGGCGACGAGAACAACGAACGCGTGGATCAACTCGCCACCCGGGGGCGTGAAGAACTCTGAAAAATGACGGTTTTTCTCAGGTCTTTGAAGAGAAACGAAAAAATCGACAAAAAAAGTTCATTTAGGGGCTTTACCGACCCCGACCATTTGGCTACATACCACCTCGCCGGTCCCGAATAGCTCAGTTGGTAGAGCAAGCGACTGTTAATCGCTGGGTCGTAGGTTCGAGTCCTACTTCGGGAGCCAGCCTTTCCTTCGGAAAGCTGCTCCGGCCGCAAACAAAGCTCCCTCTCGGGAGCTTTTTGCATTTCTGGGCTTACTGCTCCTCCGGAAAGATGTCTTCCAGGCGGTCGAGCGCCCACAGGCGCGGGAAGAAGCGGGCCCAGACAGCCGCCACCAGAATAGTCCCAATGCCACCGACGATGACGGCGGCTTCCGGTCCGATCGCGGTTCCGAGCATGCCGCTCTCGAATTCGCCGAGCTGATTGCTGGAGCCGATGAACAGCGTGTTCACCGCCGAAACCCGTCCGCGCATCGAATCCGGTGTGGCCAGCTGGATCAGCGAGGAGCGGATCACCACGCTGATGACGTCGGAGGCTCCAAGAACCATCAGGGCCACGATCGAGAGCCACACCGTATGGGATGCACCAAAGACGATCGTCGCAATGCCGAACATGATGACAGCCATGAACATGATGAGGCCGGTGCGCCCCTTCAGCGGATAGCGTGACAGGCCCCAGGACATCAGAAGCGCCCCAACGGCTGGAGCCGCACGCAGCAGCCCCAGACCGATGGGTCCGACATGCAGGATACCGTCTGCATAGACTGGCAGCATGGCTGTCGCGCCCCCCAGCAGTACGGCAAAGAGGTCGAGGGTGATGGCTCCCAGAAGGTCCCGGCGGCGATTGAGGAAGGACAGACCCGCAAAGACCGAAGCGAACGTGATCGGTTCCTTGGCCGGAACGGTATGAAGCAGTCTGAGCGAGAATGTTCCGGCAAAAGCCACTGTGAATCCGGCCGTGGAGAGCCCGTAGCAGACGACCGGTCCAATGCCGTAGAGCAGACCCCCCAGACTTGGCCCGACAATGGAGGAAGTCATGAACAGCGACGAAAGCATGGCCTGTGCCCGGGGCAGAAGGGCGGGCGGGGCGATTGCGGGCAGGAAAGCCTGCTGGCACGGCATCTCGAAGCTTCTCAGAACACCGTAGAACGCCGCGAACGTATAAATGGCGCCTGTTGTCAGCAGATGAAACGCGGCCCCGAAGGCCAGTGTCGCAGTGGCCAGGATTTCGCAGACCTGACAGATCAGGACGATGCTGCGCCGGTTGAAGCGGTCCGCGACATGACCGGCGACAAAGGTCAGCGGTACCATGGGCAGGAACTGCGCCAGACCCAGATAGCCCAGAGACGCTACATCATGCGTCAGCGCGTAGACCTGCCATCCGATGGCGATCGTCATGGTGGTCGCTGAGAGCTGTGAGAAAATTCTTCCGACAATCAGGGACGGAAGGCCGGGGAGAGAGCGCAGGGCCGGATCGATCATTGCGGCACTTTAGGCATTTCCGTCGCTCAAGTTTATTGCAAAATTACGAGACGGAAGGCAGAGGAAGACCATGACAGCCAATCAGACCCCCCAAACCGTTCATTATGCGACCGTCACCTGGGACCAGCTCCATCGTGACGCGCGCCTTCTGGCCGCAACCCTCATGCAGAAGCATGGTCCTTTCCGTGGAATCGTCGCCATTACCCGTGGTGGCCTGATCCCCGCCGCCATTCTCGGGCGCGAAATGGGCTGCCGCCTGATCGAGAGCGTCTCGGTCATCAGCTATGCCGGCGAGGAAGGCACGCAGCACGAGCCGAAGGTCGTCAAGCCGCCTGTTGCCGCCGGCGATGGTGAAGGCTTCCTGATCGTGGACGATCTCGTGGATTCGGGTGTAACCGCCCGTATCGTGCGTGAACTGCTGCCCAAGGCCGTGTTCGCCTGCCTCTACGCCAAGCCCGAAGGCAAGCCTTTCACCGATCATTACGTGACGGAAGTCGCTCAGGACACCTGGGTCCTGTTCCCGTGGGATACGGCGCCGCTTTTCGTGCCTCCGCTCGTGAGAAGTGAAGGCGAATAAAAAACCCCCTTGCCTCGACCGGTCAGACATCCTAGGTTCCGGCCGGTTCGGGGCGTGGCGCAGCCTGGTAGCGCGCTTGTTTTGGGTACAAGAGGCCCCCGGTTCGAGTCCGGGCGCCCCGACCAGTTAATGGCTTCATTGATGCGCCCTTAGCTCAGCTGGATAGAGCAACAGCCTTCTAAGCTGTGGGTCACTGGTTCGAATCCAGTAGGGCGCGCCAGCCATTCCCCAGGCTCAACTGGCGCCTGATTTCCTTTAATTTCAGTCTGATGGATTATTATCCTGATAGGCTTTGAGAAGAACTTTCTGCATGGCTGCGTCCGGTGCGCCCAGAAAGTTCTGCCTGAGCGATCTCTCGTCCTTGAGGCTCAGAAGGCCCCAGGCTGCTGAATGATCCTTCGCGAATACGACTTCCAGTTGCTCCGCGGCACAGTCATGTGGGCGACACATATGGCCCAGAATGTAGGGCTTGCCCGCCAGGCTGAAAATGCTGACGGGTACGGACGTCGCCTGGGCTGTCGTCACCCATGTCGGAAGGGTCAACATGGTCTGATAAGCCTGCCTGAACCCGTTTTCGGTCGCCAGCTCAGCCGTTGTCGGTGGTGTCGCAGCCGAGACTGTCCGGAGTGTCGCAAGTGCGAGAATGACAGGAAGCAGTCTGGTTATCCGCATTATTCCGACCTTCAGAAAGTGTTCAGGCTTTTGAGCAGAACACCCTGTTTTTCAAGTTTTTTCAGAGCATCGCCGGGGTCTGGTGCGATACCCCGGCAGGCTTGTGGAACCACTTCTGTGCGATAGCCGCACTGCACGGCATCCAGCACAGTGGCCGTCACGCAGTAATCAAGGGCGAGGCCGCAGATCACGACGTGCTCTATGTCCAGCCCCTTCAATAACCCATCCAGCCCGGTCGAGGTTGCACGGTCATTATCGAGAAAGCCTGAATAGCTGTCCCGTTCCTGGAGCACGCCCTTGCGGATGATATGCGTCACCGGCTCCGGCAGGAGCGTTTGCGGGAAATCCGCGCCATGAGTTCCGGCAACACAGTGAACGGGCCAGCGGCCGCCCTGCGTGCTGAAGGAACAGTGCCGGGGAGGATGCCAGTCCTGTGTCGCAATGACTGCCCTGAACGAATGTCTGGCAAGCGCATTGACGGCTTCAAGAATACCGTCTCCGTCCGGAACGGCCAGAGCCCCGCCGGGCAGGAAGTCATTCTGGATATCGACAAGGATGAGAGCGGAGCGGCTGAGATCGGTCATGGGATGATCTAAGCAGTCTCCGCTAAGGACTGGAAGTCAGTTCAGTCGTGTGACCAGCAACTGGTTGATTCTGAAGCCTTCCACGTCAACGACTTCGAAGCGGAAGCCCGAAGACTGCACACTGTCCGCCTTGCGGGCCATGCGGCGCAGACGGTTCATGACGAAGCCGCCAACCGTGTCGAAGTTCTGGGCATCGTCGAACATGGGAATGTCCAGTTCGCGGATGACGTCGCCGATGGGGGCGGCGCCGTCGATCAGCCAGGATTTATCATCGCGGCGGACGATGGCCTGCTCTTCGAACGGGCTGACCAGACCGTCCATCAGCGCGCCCATGATGTCCTTGTAGGTGATGAGACCCACAACCAGACCATATTCATTGACGATCAGCGCGAAGCCGGCGGAGTGGGCTTCGAATTGGGCCAGGGTTTCCCACAGGTTCAGCGTGTCGGGCAGGGACAGAACGTCACGCCGCATCTTGAAAATCTGGCTGGCCACGGGGGCCAGACCGGTGCTTTTGGGCTGCGGTTCGTCCACGACAGCGACCAGCACGTCTTCGGCACGGATGGAGCCGATGACCTTGTCCAGGCCGCCGTCGCAGAGCGGATAGCGCGAATAGGGACGGACCCGGACCTTGTCGCGCTGGCTTTCCGGGCTTTCCTGAACGTCGAGGAACACGATTTCATCGCGCGGGGTCATGGCGGACGTCACGGCGCGGTCCTGAAGGCCCAGAACGTTCTGGATCATCTGGTGTTCTTCTTCCAGAAGCACACCGGACGCTGTTCCTGCCGCAAGAATGGCCCGCAGATCTTCGGGCGTTACGGGCTCTACGGTGGCCGCAGCCGGGATCTTGAGGAGCTTGAGAAGCCAGTCGGAAATCTTTGAGAAGACCAGAACGGCCGGATAGAGAACCTTGAGGGCGACGGCGGGGAACCAGCCGACCTTGAGCGCGATCCGGTCCGGCGCGTTCATCGCGATGCGCTTGGGGAGCAGATCGGCAAACAGGACGAACAGGCCGGTGATCAGGATGAACGAGCAGGCGGAGCCGAGCTTGTTGGCAAGTGACGGACCCGTGCCCAAGGCCCGGAAGCCTTCCGCAATGGGGTCACTCAGCATGGATTCGCTGATGATACCGCCCAGAACACCGACGGCATTGAGGCAGATCTGAAGGACCGTGATGACCTGACCGCTGTTGCGGCGCAGCTTCAGGAACGCAACGGCCCGTGGGTCGCCCGCTTCCGCCCGTGAGCGCAGCCGCACGTCGCGCGCTGCGGCAAAGGAGATTTCGGACAGCGAGATCAGCACGGAGACGCCAATCAGCGCGACCGTGGCGACAAGGCCCAGCAGGAGAAGAACGATCTGGTGCTGGGAGGAAGGGGAGACTGACATGCGGAAGGCGTTATACCCTGAAAAAGTGGGATGTTACCAACTTTCTCACGGTTCCGGTTTTGCAGTTCTGTTACAGCCCCGCCAGCACGCGCCACCCGCTTTCATCAACAGTCTCGATCCCGAGTTCAGCGGCTTTTTTGGCCTTGGAACCAGCCTTTTCGCCCAGCACGACCAGAGAGGTCTTTTTCGACACGCTATCCGTCACCTGTGCGCCCAGACGCTCGGCAATAGCCTTGGCTTCCGGGCGGCTCATGGTGGTCAGGGTGCCGGTGAAGACAATGACCTTGCCGGAAAGATGCCCTTCCGAGGGGGCCTCTTCGGCAATGATGTCTTTCAGCTCCGACGCCAGATCATCGAGTGTCTCGATATTGTGGCTCTCGGAGAAAAAGGCGGAGAGTTCATCGGCGATCGCATCGCCCACGCCCATGATGGCGCCCAGGGAGGCGCGTTCTTCGGAGTCCGGTCGGGCGGCCAGCATGGCGATGCGCCAGTTTTCGAAGGTCTGGTAATGCCGCGCCAGAAGCTGGGCGTTGCGCTCTCCGATCCGCCGGATGCCAAGCCCGAAAATCAGACGGGACAGAGGAATGGTGCGGCGGTCCTCGATGGCGCGGAAGAGGTTGTCTACTGACAGCCGTCCCCAGCCGTCACGCTGGAGCAGGGCCTCTTCGTGCTGGCGCAGGCGGAAAATGTCGCCGGGCCTGCGGATGTAGCCCGCGTCGTAGAACTCACGGATGCTGCGTTCGCCCAGCCCGTCGATGTCGAACGCATTGCGTGACACCATGTGGATCAGGCGTTCCACGATCTGCGCTTCGCAGGTCAGGCCACCTGTGCAGCGGCGGACGGCCTCGCCATGCACGCGCTCGGCGAGCGATCCGCAGATAGGGCAGTGGTCGGGATAGACGAAAGGCTCCGAGCGGGGCTCTTCGCTTGGGACGGGACCGAGGATCTGCGGGATCACGTCTCCGGCGCGCTGCAGGCGGACCAGATCCCCGACGCGCACGTCCTTGCGGGCGATTTCATCTTCGTTGTGCAGGGTCGCGCGCGAGACGATGACGCCGCCGACATTCACGGGCTCAAGATGCGCGACGGGTGTCAGCGCACCCGTGCGGCCAACCTGAATCTCGATTTCCCGCAGGCGCGTGATGGCCTGTTCTGCCGGAAACTTCCACGCAATGGCCCAGCGGGGGGCACGGCCGGCAAAGCCGAGACGATCCTGAAGGCTCAGATCGTCCAGTTTGAAGACGATGCCGTCGATGTCATAGTCCAGCTCCGAGCGTTCGCGTGCCAGCTTCTCCACATAGGCCGGGATGTCGCGGGCATGGGCAATCATCTGGGAGAGCGGATTGACCGTGAACCCCCAGTTTCGCAGTTTTTCCAGATAGTCCCAGTGTGTCGTTGCAACCGGCGAGGACGTGTACCCCTGCGCATAGGCGAAGAGGGACAGCGGACGGCTGCGGGTGATTTCAGCATCAAGCTGGCGCAGGGACCCCGCTGCGGCGTTGCGGGGATTGGCGAAAGGCTTTGCTCCGCGTGCGACCTGCTGCTCGTTGAGGGTCAGGAAGCTGCTTTTGGAGAGGAAGACTTCGCCACGGATTTCAATCCGTTCGGGTGCTTCGCCGCGCAGTTCGCGTGGAATATCCTTCAGGGTCAGCAGGTTGGCCGTGACGTCTTCGCCTTCGATGCCGTCTCCGCGCGTGGTCCCGCGCACGAAACGCCCGTGCTCGTAGGTCAGGCTGATGGAGAGTCCGTCGATCTTGGGCTCGGCCACGAACTGGAGCGCCTGAAGTCCGTCCTCGTCCAGGCCGAGAAAGCGGCCCACACGCGAGACAAAGCCATCGAATCCTTCCGGATCGAAGACATTGTCGAGCGACAGCATGGGGACGAGATGGCGATATTTGCCGAAAGCGGAATCGGGTGTGGCGCCGACGCGCTGGCTGGCTCCCTCTTGGGAGCGGAGATCCGGATATGCTTCTTCCAGCGCCAGAAGCTCACGACGTGCAGCATCATAGACGGCATCGGAAACTTCCGGCTCGTCGCGTCCGTGATACGCCTCGTCCCACCGCGCGAGGTCCGCTTCGAGTGCAGCGTGACGCTCGGCGGCAGAAACAGGGGCGGTTGTCATGAAATCTGATGTCCCAGAAGGCTGTCGGCAGCCCCTCGGGCTGCGTCTGTAATGATGTCGCCCGCAAGCATCCGGGCGATTTCCTCGCGCCGGGCGTCATGGGGCAGGGGTTCGGCCAGGGTCTCGGTGCGGTCATTGCGGACGCGTTTGGCGATGCGCAGATGATGGTCGCCGCGCGCCGCGACCTGCGGACTGTGGGTGACGACCAGAACCTGTACGTCCTGCGCAACCTTGTGCAGCCGGTCCCCGATCGAGGATGCCGTGGCACCACCAACGCCGGAATCGACTTCATCGAACACCAGCGTCCCGACATCGGAGCGTTCCGCCAGCACCACTTTCAGCGCAAGCATGAGACGCGACAGCTCACCGCCGGAGGCCACCTTGGCGAGAGGGCCGGGAGACTGTCCGGGGTTGGCGGCGATCAGGAAGGAGGCCTGTTCCATGCCCTGACTGTTCCAGTGGTCGGGCTCAAGCGGCAGGAGCGAGACGATGAAGCGGGCGCGCTCCAGCTTGACGGGGCGCAGCTCGGCACTGACGGCCTTTTCCAGCTTCTCGGCGGCTTTTTTCCGGGCCGCAGAAAGCGTGCGGGCCGCATCTTCATAAGCGAGGCGCGCTTCGGTCAGGGCCGTTTCCAGACGCGCCAGTTCAGCATTGCCGGAATCGAGGGCCGCGAGCCGTCTTTTCAGCTCGGCAAGAAAACCGGGAAGTTCTGCAACGGAGACGTTGTGTTTGCGGGCCTCGGCACGAAGCGCGAAAAGCCGCTCTTCCGTTTCTTCCAGAAGGCGGGGGTCACCTTCCGTATCGGCAGCCAGACGGCTCAGCAGCATTTCAGCTTCGGCCAGGGCTTCTTCAGCTTTTCCGAGGGCGTCGAGCGCGTCCTGCGCCTGTGTCTGGTGGCTGTCGGAAAGCGTTTCCGTCTCCGTAGGGGCGGGCAGAAGTCGGGCAAGGGCGCGGCTGGCCGAGCGCAGGGCAGCAGCAGGGGCGGAAGAGCGGCGGTCTCGCGGGGTCAGTTCCGAGAGTGCGGCGGCAACGGCTTCGCCGCGCCGCTCATCGCGCTGGAGACTGACGCGTGTTGCCGCGAGAGTATCCTCTTCGCCTTCCTGAGGGGCCAGACGCTCCAGATCATCGACTGTCTGACGCAGCCATTCTTCCTCGCGGGCTGCGGCTTCCATGTCGTTCCGCGCCGCTTTCAGGGCGCTGCGGGCTGCGGCCCACTGCCGGAAGGTTTGAGCCGTTTTTTCCCGCAGGGAGGGGGCGATCCCGAAGGCATCCAGCAGATCGAGATGGGTACTCTGGTCGGCCAGGCCCATCTGTTCGTGCTGGCCCTGGATTTCCACGAGATGGGCACCGATACGCCGGAGCAGGCCGACGCCGACCGGCTGGTCGCAGATATAGGCGCGGGAACGGGCATCGGGGGTGACGATGCGTCGCAGGACGACAGGATCTGACGGGTCTTCGCGAACGATGCCGTGTTCGTCGAGCAGGGCGAAAACGGGGTGGTCGGCGGCGATTTCGAAAATGGCCGACACGCTGGCCTGGGTGGCTCCCGAGCGGACGAGACCACCGCTGGCACGCTCCCCGAGGGCCAGTCCCAGACTGTCGAGCAGGATGGACTTGCCGGCTCCGGTCTCGCCGGTCAGGACCGTCAGACCGGGGGCGAGACCAAGATCGAGCTTTTCGATCAGAACGACGTCGCGGATCGAGAGATGTGTCAGCATGACAGCAATGTTGGGAGCATGTCGTCCCGTTTCAAAGGGACGATATCAGAAGACGCTGTGCCAGACGCGGGAGAAGAAGCCACGGTGAGCCTGCTGTTCCGGGTGAATGACCGGCTTTTTGAGGTCGCTCTTGAGCAGGTGGTTTTCCCGAAGATCATTATAGGCATAACGATACCACTGGCTGTCGGGATAGTTATAGCCCAGAACGGCGGCCGTCTGGTGCGCCTGATCCTTTAGGCCAAGAGCCAGATAGACCTCCACGAGACGCTCGAGCGCTTCAGCGACGTGGTTGGTCGTCTGGTAGTCCTGCACGACGCGCTGGTAGCGGGTCATGGCGGCTTCATAGTTGCGCTGCTGCTGGTACCAGCGGCCGACCAGCATTTCCTTGCCGGCCAGATGGTCACGGCACAGATCGATCTTCAGCTGGGCGTCACGGGCGTAGGATGTCTGCGGGAAGCGGGTGATGACCTCTTCCAGCGCATCAAGGGCTTCAACGGTGCCCTGCTGGTCACGCTCGACGTTTGCGATCTGCTCGTAATAGCAGAGCGCGCGCAGATAGAAGGCGTAAGCCGCGTCCGGGCTGGTCGGGTGCAGCTGGAGATAGCGTTCGAGCTGCTGGACCGAAAGCGCGTATTCGCCCTGAAGGTAGTAGGCATACCCTTCCATCAGCTCGGCATTACCCGTGAAGCCGGAATAGGGGTAGTTCTGCTGCAGCAGTTCGAATTCGCCGCCGGCCAGCTCGTAATGGCCCGTGTGCAGGGCATCGATCCCGTAATTGTACAGGGTCTCGGCATCGGCAGTTTTGGGAATCGCGGGCTTTTCATGCTGGTGCGAGAACAGCGAACAGCCGGAAAGCAGCAGAAACCCGCTGACAGCCGCAGCTCTCAGAATGAAACCACCATTCATGACCGATGCTTCAAAATGACGCTGAGTGCTGCTTGTCATACCTGCTCTTCCCGTGGAAGCCCGTCTTATATCACGGGAACGCGCTGACGAAAGACCTGCCATGTGTCTCAGGCAGCAACGCGCGCGCGCAGGGCCTTGGGGACGGCTCGCGACGAGCCCGTTGGGACGAAACGCCAGTTGGCAGTATCGGAAAAAACTGCCCGCAGAAGCCTGTTATTGAGCGCATGACCGGATTTGTGACCAATAAATCCGGCCTGCATCCGGTGGCCGGCGCAATAGAGATCGCCAATCGCATCAAGTAGTTTGTGGCGGGCGAACTCGCGCTCGATTTTCAGGCCTGCCGGATTGAGGATATTTTCTCCATCCACGACGACCGCCGTTTCCAGGGAGCCACCGCGTGCCAGTCCGATACTCTGCAGATACTCGATGTCCTTGCGGTTGACGAAGGTGCGGCAGAACGCAAGTTCTTCCATGAAGCGACGTTCATCAAGCTGGATGGCGTAGCGCTGGTTTCCGATGGCCTGCGCAGGGAAGCTCAGTGAAATGGCCAGGGAGAGTCCGCGCTGGGCGGGGCGCAGTTCGGCGAAGGCACCGTTCTCGCCTTCGACCCGGACATTGCGCAGGATCTCGATGACCTGACGGGGCTTGTCCAGCGTTTTGCGGCCGGCGCAGCGGATCAGGAAGGCAAAAGCATCTGACGCACCGTCGAGAACGGGCAGTTCGGGGCCACTGACCGTCACGAGGATATTGTCGATCTCGCAGGCGTTGAGGGCCGCCATGAGGTGCTCGATCGTGGCAACACGCAGGGAGGGATCGGTGGGGCAGCCGACAACCGTTGAGAGGCGGGTGTCCACGATATGGTCGTAGAGCGCGGGAAAGGAGGGGGAGCCCTCGATGTCTGAACGCTGGAACCTGACGCCGGTATCCGCGGGGGCGGGGGAGAGAACCAGATCGACGGTTACGCCACTGTGCAGGGCGATGCCCTGACAGTGAATGGGGTTGGCAAGGGTTGTCTGCAGGTTTTTCGAGCTGCCGCGCTCCGGGCGGGAAGGCGTTCCATCGAGGGCAGAAACCGTTTCCGGCTGTCCTGCCTCAACGCCTTTCGCCGTGCTGCCGCCATGCGTTGGCGTAACCTGCATAAAGCCTCCGAAAAATCTGATTCCGGGGACTAGAAAACAGATACCGGGCGTCAGTTCCAGTCAACGATTGTTGCCGGATATTTCCCCCTCATGGTGTGCATGAGGGGGAAAGACGATCAGCGGCGCAGGTAGGTCGGAATATCCAGGTTGGAATCGTCAGCATTACCGGAAGGCTGTTCCTGCTGCTGCGGTGCCTGCTGGGGGTATCCGTCGCGGGTGCTGGGCTCCGTCCGCTGGGTGGTCTGCGGGGGCTGCTGCGGCTGGGGCGGGCGGCTGCGGAAAGCGCCTGTGACCATGCCGAACAGGCTCCGCGGCGCTTCGTGCTGCGGCGGCGGGGCATGGCGGGACGGATCGGAGAACAGACCGGCCCGGGGGGAAGGCTGGTGGGTGTTTTCCTGACGGGGCGCTTGGGTTTCAGTGGCCGCAGGCTGGGTCGCCGGGGCTTCCTGCTGCGGCTGCGGGGCTGTGTTCTGGGCCGGCTGCTGCTGGGGATCAATCGCGAAATTCGGGCGCGGCGGTCCCCCGGCATAGGTTGAACCCGGCTGGAACGAGGACGCTGCCGCGCGGGTCCCGGCGTTTTCGCGCGGAGCTGCCGTTCCGGCGTTCGTCTGCGGCGCAGCGGCCTGACGGGTTTCCGCGCTCGGAGCCGAAGGATCCTGACGCGGCTGTGTGTCGATGCCGGTTGCAACGACGGACACGCGGACACGACCGTTCAGCTTTTCGTCGATCAGCGCGCCGAAGATGATGTTGGCGTCGTCGGCCACTTCCTCACGGATACGGTCCGCAGCAGCGTTGACTTCGTACAGCGTCAGGTCTTCGCCGCCGGTGATGTTGATGAGCAGGCCACGCGCACCCGCCATGGACGCGTCTTCCAGCAGCGGGTTGGAGATCGCGCGCTCGGCTGCGAGCACGGCACGGTCTTCCGCATCTTCCTCGCTGGAGGCTTCGCCTGTCCCCATCATGGCTTTGCCCATCTCTTCCATCACGGCCTTGACGTCCGCGAAGTCGAGATTGATGAGGCCCGGGGAGACCATGAGGTCCGTAATGCCGCGCACGCCCATGTTCAGGACATTGTCGGCCATCCGGAAGGCTTCGCGGAACGTCGTGTTCTGCGTTGCCGAATTGAACAGGTTCTGGTTCGGGATGACGATCAGCGTATCGACGTGTTTCTGCAGTTCGGCAATGCCGTTCTCTGCGGCAGTCGTACGACGGCGGCCTTCAAAATTGAAGGGCTTGGAAACAACGCCGACCGTCAGGACGCCGCGCTCACGCGCCATACGCGCGATGACCGGAGCCGCACCCGTGCCAGTACCGCCGCCCATGCCAGCCGTGATGAAGACCAGATTCGCGCCTTCGAGCTGACGGTCGATTTCCTGTGCGGCTTCTTCGGCAGCTTCGCGACCGATTTCCGGCTTTGCACCTGCACCCAGACCGCGCGTCAGATGGGGGCCAAGCTGGACGCGGCGTTCGGCCTTGGAGTGGGCAAGCTGCTGGGCGTCGGTGTTGGCAACGACGAATTCCACGCCCTTGAGTTCAGACGCGATCATGTTGTCGACGGCATTCGTGCCGCCGCCACCAACGCCGATCACGGTAATCCGTGGCGCCAGCTCAACGTGGGAATTGGGAGTAGGAGTAAGGTTCAGCGTCATGATCTGGTCCGGAACTTCATGAAAGCGACAGGTGTGGGCGTTGTGATCTGTAGTAGACTACACATTGTTGCGTATGAAGCCTACGAGACGTTTAACAAGTCCGCGAGGTTTGGGTTCAGGAATGGAAATATCTCCGAAATCCCGATCCGCACCCGCTGCCCAGGCCAGAAGCCCCGCAGCGGTTGAAAATCCTGCCGAAGCCGCGGCTGTCTCGGGCAGGCCGTAAATGTTCTGGGGTTTTCCCATCCGGACAGGCCGGCCAAGAATACGCGTTGCGACGGGCACGATTCCCTCAAGCAGCGATGCACCACCGGTCAGCACGACCCGACCATTGGCGAGGCGCCCCAGTCCCGCATTATCGAGCGACTGCCGCACGAGTTCGAGCGTTTCCTCGATCCGGGGCTGGATGACGGAAATGACCTTGGAGCGCTGAAGGCGGACCAGCCGGTCGCTGTTCTCGCCGATCAGCGGCACCGAAAGGATTTCCCGCTGGTCGTCCGACCCCATCTGGGCGGCGCCATACATTGTCTTGAGGCGTTCGGCCGTTTCCAGAGAGGTTGAGAGCACGCCGGCAATGTCGCGCGTGACATGCAGGCCGCCAACCCGGATCTGGGCCGTGTGGAGCAGCTTACCTTCACAGAAAACGGCCAGTGACGTCGTGCCGCCACCCATTTCCACGACGGTCACACCCAGTTCGCGCTCTTCGGCGGCCAGAACTGACACGCCGGAGGCAAAGGGACTCGCGACCAGCCCGTCCAGCTTCAGTTCGGCGTGCTGCAGGACGGCATCCAGAGTGCGCAAGGCGCTGGAATTCATGTCCACGACATGCATCCGGGTGGCCAGTTCTTCGCACTGATGCCCGATCGGGTCTGCGATTCCGGGAATGGAATCCACAACATATCCGATGGGGAGCGTATGGATGACTTCGCGGCCTTCCATCCAGGCACGGGCCTGTCCTTCGGCGATCAGGCGCTGCACGTCACCGGCGGTAACTTCGCGGCCCCCGATGGGGATCTGCGCGTCAACCAGACGGCTCAGCGGGCGGCCGCAGGACAGGTTGACGACGAGCGAGTCCATGCGCCGCTCGGCAGCTTCCTCAGCCTGTCCGACGGTGGCACGAATTGCAGCTTCGGCCTCGCGGATATCAACGATCGAGCCCGAACGGATGCCGTGGGAACGGCGCCAACCATGACCCAGAACCTGAATGGATCCGTCCGGTTCGCCCTTGCCGATCAGGCAGGTCATTTTCGTCGTGCCGATGTCCAGCGCACCGAAAATGCCCGGACGCCAGCTGATGTTCCGCTGGGTGTCTTCGGGGGGAAGCGGCAGGATGTCACGCGGGACGCGGTTGACGCTGACGTCACGTTCGCCACCGACAGGGATGAGGGACCGGCCCCTGAGACCGCCCCGGCGCCGGAATGCCGGAAGATCTGACATGGAGTTGTGGTCGTTCATGGCTGCTTCGTGCTGTCTGCTGGTGGTGTCGGTGAGGAGGGATCAGGTTTTGCGCCATCCGGGGGCGGAGCTGCCTGAGGCGGCTGGTGGACGACCATCCGGTCCGGAAGGCGCAGATCGATCGACTGGACCGGCCGTTCCAGCAGGCGCATGCTCTGCTGGTAGCGGGCCAGACGGGTGAATGCCGCGGCTTCCTCGCCTTCAGGCAGCATGACGGTCGTTCCATCCTTGAGCGTGGCATTCCAGCGCCGGTTGCCCACGCGGATCAGGGCCGTGACCTGGCTTTTGACCAGCGGCTCCTTGTTCAGGGCGTCGATCACACTGGCGGCTGCCGTATTTGCACCTTCCCCCACCACGAGGGGCAGTTGCAGAAAAGCCTGTGCATTTTTCCCGGTCAGGCCCTGATCGGAGACTTCCTCTCCCGCCCGGTTGATGAGCATGAAATGCCCGCGATCCTGCCAGACGGCGATCGGCGTGCGCTCCACAAGCGTGATGATGACGGTATCGGGCATGTGCCGTTCGACCGTTGCGTGGTCGATGAACGGCAGTTCATCCAGCCGTTGACGGGCGGCTTCAACAGAAAATCCGAAAATGGGACGCCCGACGGATGTGCCCAGCGCTTCCTGGATCGAGGCTTCGCTGGTCATGCCGCGACCGTTGATGACGATGTGGCGGATGGGCAGCGGCTCCATTTCGACCAGCCGTGCCCGTAGCGGGGCGAAGCGCTCTTCGGAGGCCGCGTCATACAGAAGGCGAATGCCCGCTCCGGCAATTCCCATCACAACCAGAAATACGATCGCAGGCCGGACCAGCCGCCGTTGCCGGCGCCAGAACAGCTTTGCCCGCGAGGGGCGGTCTTCCTGGGGCGGGAGGGCCCCGGAAAAACGCTCCCGGACAAAATCGTCTCTCTGAAAGGACGGATCCTCCCGCATCAGCGCGCCAGTGCCTCCCGGACCATCCAGTCACACAGTTCCGGATAGGAAATCCCGCAATAGGCGGCCTGCTCCGGCAGCAGGGATGTCGGCGTCATGCCGGGCTGTGTGTTGACCTCAAGGATGACCAGCGTGTCGGTGTCCTCATCGTAGCGGAAATCCGTGCGGCTGGCCCCCTGACAGCCCAGCGTCTGATGGGCGCGCAGGGCGTAATCGAGTGCACGGTCCGTCACGGCCTGCGGAAGCTCCGCAGGGACCACGTGCCGCGAGCCGCCAGCCTTATATTTGGCCTCGAAATCATAAAACGCGGCCGTTTCGCTGGGCAGGATGTCCGTAACGGCCAGAGCCCGGTCTCCCATGACGCCTGCGGTCAGCTCGCGGCCGGGAATGAAGCTCTCGACCAGCGCGTCTTTACCGAAACGCCAGGTCCGCGCGATTTCGGCGCGACGGTTGTCTCCCGTCCGCACGATCTCCACACCGACGGAGGAGCCTTCGGCGACGGGCTTGATGACGTAAGGTGTGGGGAGCGGATCGGCTTCGGCCAGTTCATCCACCGTTACGACGCGTCCCTGCGCCACGGGCAGACCGGCGGCGGCCAGAAGGATACGGGTCGCACCCTTGTCCATTGCCACGGCCGAAGCGCGGATGCCGGAATGGGTATAGGGCAGCCCAAGCCATTCCAGAACGCCCTGAATGGCACCGTCTTCGCCGCGCGGGCCATGCAGGGCATTGAAAACGACGTCCGGTGCGGCGGCTTTCAGGCTGGCGATGGTCATTGCGATATCCGGGCCGACATCGATCGGGGTGACGTCATGTCCCTTTTCGCGCAGCGCCTCGATCGCGGCCTCGCCACTGACGAGACTGACAGGCCGCTCACTGGATGTTCCCCCCAACAGGACTGCGACCTTCATACCGTCTGTTCTCCTTCGGACTGACGTCCGATCCGTTTGATTTCCCAATGCAGGTCCACGCCGCTCTGTGCCAGCACTTTTTCGCGTACGGTTTCGCCCAGCGTTTCCAGATCCGTGCTGCTGGCCTGTCCCAGATTGAGCAGGAAATTGCAGTGTTTTTCGCTGACCTGCGCATCCCCGATCTGAAGACCACGGCATCCGGCTTCGTCAATGAGCTGCCACGCCTTGTGGCCATCGGGGTTGCGGAAGGTGGAGCCTCCGGTTCGTGCCCGCACGGGCTGCGAGGCCTCACGCGAGGCCCTGATGTCCGCGATGCGGCTGCGGATGGCTTCTGCGTTGTCCGGTGTGCCGCGCAGGCTGGCGCGGATCACCACGCTGCCTTCGGGAAGCGCCGAATGACGATAGGCAAAACCGAGCTCGTCATGGGACAGGCGACGGAGTTCGCCTTCAGCCGTCAGGATGTCTGCCCATTCGAGAACGGCATTGATATCCGATCCGTAGGCGCCAGCGTTCATGCGGACGGCGCCGCCGATCGAGCCCGGAATGCCAGCCAGGAACTCCAGCCCTGCCAGACCGGCAGCGGCGGCATGTTCGGCCACGGTGATGTCGAGGGCTGCCGCGCCCACGATCAGGCTGTTGTCCTGAACGGTGATGTCCGCGAAGCCGCGCGCCAGACGGATGACCGTACCGGCAATGCCACCGTCGCGGATGATGACGTTCGAGCACGCGCCCAGAACCGTAACCGGCATGGTGGCTGGCTTTTCGCGCAGGAAAAGGGCCAGATCATCCTGGTCTTCGGGGACGAACAGCCAGTCCGCCGGGCCGCCCACGCGGAACCAGGCGCGGGGACCGAGCGGGGCGTTCGGGGTCAGTCTGCCGCGCAGGCCTCTGACGGGAAAATCGCTGCTACCCGTCATGCCGCGCCTTCGGTTGCGGGCTGGCGGTTCAGGGCTTCGAGCTGGGCAGGGAGGGCCTGCGCCCACTGGGTGATGGTGCCGGCGCCGAGGCAGACGACGTAATCGCCCGGCTTGGCGATGGCGTTGATCATTTCCGCCAGATGAGCCGGATCGGGGAGCGGCACGACGGAGCGGTGACCGCGGTCGCGCAGGCCTTCAACGAGCGCATCGCGGCCCGCACCCTCGATCGGCGTTTCGCCCGCGGCATAGACGTCGGCCACGATGACCGTGTCGGCATCGTTCATGCAGGTGCAGAACTCGTTGAACAGGACTTTCAGGCGCGAATAGCGGTGCGGCTGCATGACGGCGATGACGTTGCGCGCACCGGCCTGACGCGCGGCTTTGAGCACGGCGGCGATTTCAACCGGGTGATGGCCATAATCGTCGATGATGGAAATGCCGTTATATTCTCCCGTGCGGGTGAAGCGGCGTTTGACGCCCTTGAACGTCGTCAGCGCGGACGCGATTACGGAATCACTGATTTCCATTTCAAGTGCGACGGCGATGGCCGCGAGCGAGTTCAGGACGTTGTGGTGTCCGAGCATCGGCAGGCGGAACGGCCCCGCGCGGCGCGAGCGGTTGCGCTGGCGATTGGTGACCACGACTTCGAACGTGGCCCCCCGCTTATCCATGACGACTTTCTCGGCGCGGATATCGGCCTGCGGGCTGAAACCGTAGGTGATGACGCGATGATCGGACAGGCGCGGGATCATCTGCTGCACCTGTGGGTGATCCACGCACAGGACCGCAAAACCGTAGAACGGAATGTTCGAGACGAACTGGTCGTAGCCAGCCTGCATGGCCTCTTCCGTGCCCCAGTGATCCAGATGCTCCGGATCCATGTTCGTCACGACTGCGATGACGGCTGGCAGGCGCAGGAAGGAGCCGTCGCTTTCATCAGCCTCTACGACCATCCAGTCGCCCGAGCCCATACGCGTATTGGTACCGTAAGCCTCGATGATGCCACCATTGATGACGGTCGGGTCCAGACGCGCATGCTCGAGCACGCAGGCCACGAGGCTGGTGGTCGTCGTCTTGCCATGCGTGCCACCGATGGCGACGGACCAGCGCAGGCGCATCAGTTCGGCCAGCATTTCCGCGCGTCGCACGACCGGAATGAGCTTGGCGCGGGCGGCCACGACTTCCGGGTTGTCTTTTTTCACGGCCGTGGAGGTCACGACAACCTGTGCATCGCCCAGATTGGAGGCGTCATGGCCAATATGCACGACAATCCCCGACTGGCGCAGGCGCTGCACATTGGCGCCCTCGGCGATATCGGAACCCTGCACCTTGTAGCCCAGCATGTGCAGGACCTCGGCGATGCCGGACATGCCGATGCCGCCGATACCGACGAAGTGAATGGTTCCGATGTTCAGGGGCAGGGCGCGCATGGGGCAGGTACTCTTGGGCAGGAACGAGAAAACAGGGATCAGGACCGCAGGGCGGATTCAATCAGATCAGCGACTTTTGCGGCAGCATGAGGGCGCGCACACAGATGAGCGGCTTTTGCTGCGTTTTCGAGCTTTTCTGGATGGGAAAACAGGTCTGTCAGCAGAGCCGTCAGGGCTGCGGACGTGAAATCGGGCTGTCGGATCATCCAGGCTGCACCGGCATCCACGAGCGCCTGACCATTAGCACCCTGTTCATCGGACGCGGCGATGGGCAGCGGCACCAGAATGGACGGCAGACCGGCCATCGCCAGTTCCGCAACCGAAGAACCGCCTGCGCGTCCGATCACGAGATGGGCGTTTTTCAGACAGGCCGGGACATCCGTGAAGAAGGGGGCAGCCTCGACTTCGATCCTCGCATTTTCGTAGATGGCGCGGACGCGCTCCAGATCATCGGCCTTGATCTGCTGCGTGACTTTCAGGCGTTTGCGGACTTCTTCGGGAAGGGCGGCCAGCGCCTGTGGCACGATGTCGGAGAATACGCGTGCGCCCAGGGAGCCACCCCAGACCAGAAGATTGATCCTGTCTTCGGGCGGGGCATAGACATGACCGAACAGGGCCTCGATGCCTTCACGGACGGGCATGCCGGTCAGGGTTGTCCGGGCATTCTCAGGAAGACGGGCGACCTTCGCGTAGGACGTGGCGATCAGCGGAGAAAAGCGGGACAGGAAGGCATTGGCCTGCCCAAGCACGGCGTTGCCTTCATGAATGACCATCTGCGGGCGCTTTGCGGAAGGCAGAAGGCGTGACGCGGTCAGGGGCGGGATGGACGGATAGCCGCCGAAACCTACCACCGCCGCGGCATCAAGCGAAGCGAGGATACGGCGCGCGTCCATCATGCCACGCAGCAGGGCCAGCACGCCACGGACTTTCCCGCCAAGACCCTTGCCAGCAACGCCCGCGCCGTCCAGCACATATTGCGGGCGGTCCTTGAACAGGCCGGTTTCGCGGCGTCCATGCCGGGCGTCCGTCATCAGGACAAGGTCGTGACCCCGTTCCGCAAGCACGGTTGCGACGGCTTCGGCCGGGAAGAAATGTCCGCCCGTGCCACCGGCGGCGATAACGATGGGGCGGCTCACGGCGCGTTCCTCTCAAACAGTGGTCCCTGGCCGTAAGGCGCAGAGGTTCTCTGACCAATCCGGCTCTGGCCGACGTGATGACGTGTCAGCGCCAGAACCATACCCATGGTCAGGGCCACCGACATTGCCGAACTGCCGCCATAGGAAATGAAGGGCAGGGTCATGCCCTTTGTCGGGATCAGATGCAATGTCGAACCCATGTTGACGAAGGCCTGAAGGCCAAACCCCGTCACCAGCCCTGCAGCGGACACGATAACGAACGGGTCATCCTCGTGCATCAGCTTGAGCAGGGTGCGCAGGACGATGATCCCGAACAGCAGGATGATCCCGATGCACAGGATCAGGCCATATTCCTCTCCTGCGACCGCAAAGACGAAGTCGGCATGGGCGTCAGGCAGCAGATCCTTCACTCGGCCTTCGCCAGGCCCGCGGCCCAGCAGGCCGCCATTTCCGAACGCCCGCAATGCGGTGTCAATCTGGTAGTGGTCACCGACATCAGGATGCAGGAAGCGCTGCACGCGGGACTGCACGTGCGGAAAGACGATATAGGCGACCGCAAAGGCACCCGCCATGCCCGCAACGCACAGGCCAACCCAGTAGAGTTTGAGACCGTCCACGAACAACTGTGTCATGAAGACCATCGTGATGACGGACAGCATTCCGATGTCGGGCTGGGATTTCAGCAGGACCAGAATGACCCCGAAGCACAGGAAGGCAATCAGCATGCCGGGGAACGCGATATTGCCCCACATCACGACGGAACGCCGTGCCGAGAGCAGCCAGCCGGTCACGACCGCAAAGCAGGGTTTGAGGAACTCCGAAGGCTGGACAGACATCATCGGCAGCGCAATCCAGCGGCGCGCGCCCTTGATTTCCATGCCGTGCACCAGCGTCATGGCCGTGGCACCGAGCGCTATGATGCCGCCGATAATCGCGAGTTTCTTGATGGCCTGTCGGGACAGATAGGACGTTCCAAGCACGATCGCTCCGGCCAGCGCCAGAAAGATTACCTGCTTGAGAATGAACATGTTGCGCGAGGCGCCGATACGCGAGGCTACCGCAGGACTGGCCGCCAGCATCAGGACATAGCCCAGACCGATCAGCAGGCCGACGCAGGCCAGCGTCACACGGTCCAGGTTCCGCCACCAGCGGGCCACCGCAGAAGTATCGACACGGGACAGTCCCGACATGGTGTCAATCCTCCTGTTTCTGCGTGGGGTTGGTGCCCGAATGGCCTGATTTTACGATATTATCGCAAATCTGAAGGAAGTGTGAACCTCGATCCTCGAAACTGCGAAATTGATCAAAACTTGCACAGGCCGGTGACAGCAGGACGACGGGAATGTTTTCGTCGAGAGCGGCTTCGAACGCTGCCGGAACAGCCTTTTCCAGCGTTCCGCACTGCTGAAAGGGTACGCCATGCGTTTCCAGTGTTGCGGCCAGAACGTTCGCATCCTGTCCGATCAGAAAAACCTGTGCGATGTGCCCGAAAAAGGGCGCGAGGCTTTCGATACCGCCGGCTTTTGCAACGCCGCCCGCAATCCACATGACTTTGTCGTAGGCGGCGAGAGCCTTGGAGACGGCCTCGGCGTTCGTGGCCTTGCTGTCGTTGATGAAAGAGACGCCATCGTATTCCGCCACTTTCTGCAGGCGATGCTCCAGGCCGGGGAATGATTTCAGGCCGGTCCGGATTGCCGCCTCATCAAGGCCGAGATGGCTCGCGATGACCAGGGCCGCGCCGACATTCTGGGCATTATGCCGTCCGGGAAGAGCCGGGCCGTCGTAAGGTGGCAGGGCGTCTGCGTCCAGTTCAACGACCTGTACGCCGCGTGATGCGACCTGTGAGGCGATGGCGCGGCACCAGTCATCATCCATACCGATCACGGCCAGATCGTCCGGGCCCATATTATCGAAGACATGCGCTTTGGCGGCGGCATAGCCCGCCATGTCGCCATGCCGGTCCAGATGGTCGGGGGTCAGGTTCAGCAGGCAGGCGGCGTTCGCGTGGAAGCGATCCAGCCGTTCGAGCATGTAGGACGACATTTCGATGACGTAGACGCCGTCATCGGGCAGGAGCGGCAATGCCAGCGATGCCGTGCCCAGATTGCCACCCGCCGCGCAGGGACGTCCGGCCGTCGTAAAAAGATGGGCGATCAGCGCCGTCGTCGTCGATTTTCCGTTCGTTCCGGTGACGGCGATGAACGCGGCTTTTGAGCCAGACTTACGGACGGCGCGATACAGGATCTCGGCATCGGACAGGATCTGGATCCCCTGTGCCCGGGCGAGGTCCGCGACGGGATGGACCTTGGGGAGCAGATGAGGAATGCCGGGGGACAAAATCAGGGCTGTCATGCCGGACAGGTCGGTCAGAGGAGCAACCGTCAGGTTCGGCTGCGCGGGAAGATCGGCATTGCGGTCATCCCAGGCCTGAACCTCTGCGCCCATCCCGAGCAGCGCCTGCACAACGGCTGTGCCATTGCGCCCCAGACCGCAGACGGCATAACGCTCGCCTGCGAGGAGGTCGGACGGAAAGCCGCTCATCGCAGTTTCAGCGTCGCCAGACCGCACAGGCCCAGCACGATGGAGACGATCCAGAACCGGATCACGATTTTCGGCTCCTGCCATCCCTTTTTCTCAAAGTGGTGGTGCAGCGGTGCCATCAGGAACACGCGCCGGCCCGTCCGCTTGAACCAGAAGATCTGGATCACGACCGACAGGGTTTCGGCAACGAAAACGCCGCCCACGATGCACAGGACGAGTTCATGCTTGGTGGCGACGGCCACGGCTCCGAGAGCCCCGCCGAGGGACAGGGAGCCGGTATCGCCCATGAAGACGGCGGCTGGCGGAGCGTTGAACCACAGGAATCCGAGGCCTGCGCCGATCAGGGCCGCGCAGAACACTGCGAGTTCGCCCGTACCCGGAACGGGATGGAGCTGCAGGTAATCGGCGAAGACGTGATTGCCGACCAGATAGGAGATCAGGGCGAAGACCAGTGCCGCGATCACGACTGGGACGATAGCCAGACCGTCAAGGCCGTCCGTGAAGTTCACGGCGTTGCCGAAGCCCGTGATGGTGATCATCGCAAAGATCGGGAAGGCATAGCCCAGCGGAAGGAGCACATCCTTGACGAACGGAAAGGCGACCATATTGCGCAGTTCCGGCGGCGTCAGGGACTGGAGCCAGATGCCGGCGATCAGCGACGCCAGAAACTCGCAGCCCAGCCGGGTGCGCTTGGACACGCCGGTCGTGTTGCGTTTGGAGAGCTTCAGGTAATCATCGGCAAAACCGACGGCCCCAAAGGCTGCCGTCGTCAGCATGACCGCCCAGACAAACCCGTTTGTCAGGTCTGCCCAGAGCAGCGTGGCGGAGAACAGCGCAATCAGGATCAGCATCCCGCCCATCGTGGGGGTGCCAGCCTTTTCCAGAATGTGCCGTTCGGGGCCGACGGTGCGGATCGGCTGGCCTTCGCGCTGGATGCGCTTGAGCTGCGCGATGAAGGGGTTGCCCAGTGCCAGGGAGATGACCAGCGCCGTCAGGCAGGCGCAGCCCGAACGGAACGTCAGGTAATGGAACAGGTTGAAGAACCCGCCATGGGACGTGTCATGGGCGGCGATGAGATTGAAAAGCATCAGGCAGAAACCGGGCTGGAAGCGTTGTCGAGGACTGAGATCACGTCACGCATCCGGCTGCCGAAGCTGCCTTTCACGAGCAGGAGATCACCGGGGCGAAGGGCTTTGAGGAGCAGCGGAGCCAGAGACGCGGCATCAGCGGCGTATCCTCCCTGAAGCTCCGATGGGAGCGCATCATAGAGTGCGCGCATATGGGGGCCGCAGCAGAAGGCGATGGCTTTGGCGTTCTGAACGGCGTCTGCGAGCGAACGGTGTTCGGCATCGGCGAAGGTGCCGAGTTCGCGGATGTCCCCGAGGGCCGCGATGTGCCGCTGGGCCGGAAGCAGCGCGAGGGTTGCCAGTGCCGCGCGGACGCTGGGCGTGGACGCATTATAGCTTTCGTCCAGAAGGCGCACGTCGTTCAGGATCGTGCGCATCTGTCCACGTCCTGCACCCGGCACGAAGTTCTGGAGTGCGGTGGCTGCGACAGCGACGTCTTCGCCAAGGGCCGCAACTGCGCCGAGGGCCAGAGCGGCATTGCGGGCGAGATGCTCTCCCGGCGCCGTCAGCGTCACATTTTGGATGCCAGATGGCAGATGTAGCGCAAAATGGCTGCCTTCTGCCGAGCAGTACAGATTTTCGATCTGGAGCTGTGCCGTCTCGGAGAAGCCCGAACGCCACAGGGCACATCCTGCGGGTAGGGCTGTCTGGAAATGCTCCTGACCGGCTGCGTCGTCGGGGACGATGGCGGTCCCCTTGTCCGCAAGCGCGCCGAACAGGTCGGATTTTTCCTGCGCAATCGCCTCGATGCTGCCCATATGGCCGAGATGTGCTGTGCCGATCGTGGTGATGATAGCCACATCGGGCCGGACCTGAGCAGCGAGAGGAGCAATTTCCCCGATATGGTTCATGCCGATTTCGCTGATGCAGAACCGGGCGTCCTGCGGCAGCCGGGCCAGCGTCAGGGGCACGCCCCAGTGATTGTTGTAGGAGGCGACCGCAGCGTGCGTCGGGCCGATGGCGGACAGTGCGACTTTCAGCATGTCCTTGGTCGTCGTCTTGCCGACACTTCCGGTGATGGCGATGACTTTTCCGCGAAAGCGCGTGCGCGCATAACGGCCCAGATCCACAAGGGCAGTCATGGTGTCAGGGACGATCAGGAGACGCGGATCGTCCAGACCAGCCGTGTCATGCACAAGGGCGCAGGCTGCGCCCTTCTCCAGAGCCTGCTGCACATGGGCGTGACCGTCGCTCGTCTCGCCTCGCAGCGCGATGAAGAGGTCGCCCGGGGCCAGCGTTCGGGTGTCGATTGAGATGCCTGTGACTTGAACGTCCGCGTTCAGTGTTCCGCCTGTCGCGGCCCGAAGGTCCGCACTGTTCCACAGAACGCTCATGCCACACCTGCCAGTTCACGAATAACGAGACGGTCATCGAAGGGAAGAATTTCCGTGCCAACGATCTGACCCTGCTCATGTCCCTTGCCGGCCACGACAAGGATATCGCCGGGCTTCAGGGCCTCAAGTCCCGCTGCGATGGCGCTGCGACGATCCGCGATTTCGAGCGCGTCCGGACAAGCAGCCTTAATTTCGGAGCGGATGGAAGCGGGCTCTTCCGTGCGGGGATTGTCGTCCGTCACGATCGCCAGATCAGCCATCCGCGCAGCAACGGCCCCCATGAGCGGGCGCTTGCCGCGGTCACGGTCCCCACCCGCGCCGAAGACCACGACCAGACGCCCTGCCGTATGCGGTCGCAGGCTGGAGAGGACGCAGTCGAGCGCATCGGGGGTGTGGGCATAATCGACATAGGCGGCAGCACCGTTGGGCAATGCAACAGCCCGCTCGCACCGGCCGTGTACACCCGTCAGGCGCGGCAGAAGGGCTACAACCTGCCGGGCATCGGCGTCATCTTTCCAGCACATGGCTGCTGCCAGCATCACGTTGTCGGCCTGGAAGCGCCCGGGAAGCGAAAGGGAGATTTCGGGCAGTTCCTCACCATGCAGTGCGAGACGCAGGATCTGCCCTGACGGCGTGGGACGGGCTTCGATCAGTCGCAGCGTGGTGCCATTGCGCCCGACGCTGCGGAGTTTCAGGCTCCGACGGGCTGCAATGTTCTGAAGAGCCGAAAACGTCTCGCTGTCCATGTCTGCATTGACCGCCGCGATGCCCCCCGTGGGAAGCACCTCATCAAACAGGCGCAATTTTGCCGTGCGATAGGCTTCCAGCGTCAGGTGATAATCGAGATGGTCGCGCGTCAGATTGGAGAAACCTGCCGCCGTCAAAGTGACGCCGTCCAGCCGATGCTGCTCCAGTCCGTGCGACGAGGCTTCGAGGGCGACATGCTCCACGCCGTTGCGGGCCAGCGCGGCCAGGGTCTGGGACAGCGATACGGGGTCCGGCGTCGTCAGGCTTGGCGGAGCCGGGACATCCGTATCGGAAATGAGACCCAGCGTTCCAAGGCTTGCCGCCCGGTTTCCCTGAAGGATCCAGAGCTGGCGCAGGAAATCGGCCGTGCTGCTTTTGCCGTTCGTCCCCGTGATCGCCGCGATGCAGGAGGGCTGCGGACCGGCAAGTGCGGACGCCATGCAGGCGAGCAGATGCTTGGCATCGGGCCGTACGATCACGGGAACTGCGCTATCCGGGTGCGCGGTTTCCTGATCCACGATCACGGCTGGGGCCCCCTGCGATACGGCCTGCGGGATGAAGGCGCTTCCGTCCTGTTTTGCGCCGCGCAGGGCAAAGAAGAGCGTCCCCGGGCCGGCCCGGCGGCTGTCGGCGGTCACGGCCAGAATGTCGGGATCGTCTGTCAGGGACTGCGACGTGCCGCAAAGGGCGAAGAGCTGGGAGAGGCGCATCAAACGGTTCAGTGCTGTGTTCGGGAGGTCGGGGTCTTGGAGGCATGGGCCTGATTGCGCGGATCGCCTGGATCGTTGCCGGGGCCAAGGGCACGGTATCCGGGGGGAACGGGCGGGTTCATCGGAATGGCCAGCGACGCGTCAATCGCATCCTTGTTCGCCAGATCGGGGAACTGGTTCAGGATCGGGCCGACACGCGAAATGATCTTCTTGACGGTCGGCGCGGCGTTCCAGGCAGCCGTCGTCCAGCCATGCGTCGCGGCCGTGCCCTGCGGGCTGTCGAGCATCACATAGACGGCGTAATGCGGGTTGTTCATCGGGAACACGCTGGTGAAGGCCGAGACGTTGACGTGCTTCAGGTAGCCGCCATGCGCGCCGATCTTTTCTGCCGTGCCGGTCTTGCCGCCGACATAATAGCCCGGCACTTCGGCGGATTTGCCGCTGCCCATCGTGACGTCGAGGCGCAGCAGTTTACGCAGAAGCGCTGAGGTCTGCTCGGACAGGACGCGCGTACCCACCGGCGTTTCGGCTCCGATCTCGTCACTGTCAGCGCCCGGCCGATAGGCTACGGGTCGGACCTGGGCCGCATCGGCGTCCGGTGCCGGTTTGCTGTCGTCCTCGGTATCGCGTGCCACGAGGGTCGGCTTGAGCAGGATACCACCGTTCACGGTCGCTGCCGTGCCGCGCACGATGGCCAGCGGCGGTTCGGCAACACCGTGACCGAACCCGACCGTCATGACCGTGGAAATGCCCCAGTTGCGCGAGGCGGGAACGAGCGGGCGACCGGCTTCGGGCAGTTCGACCGGAACACGGTTGAAAAAGCCCATGTTCCGCAGCCAGTCCTGCTGACGTGTCGCGCCGACATCAAGCGCGATATGCGCCGCTGCCGGGTTGGACGAATAGGCCAGAACGCCGGGCAGGGAGAGCCAGGGAGCGAAATGGTCGGTCTTCATGTCGCGGATGGTGAAGCGGCCGACCTTGATGGGAATGGTCGAGAAGCGGTCCCACAGATGGACGATCCCGAGTTGCAGGCCCATTGCCGCCGTCTGAAGCTTGAAGGTCGAACCCGGTTCGTACATGCCGGTAACGGCCCGGTTGAAGCGGGCGTCGTTGGGCGCGTGGCCAAAATCGTTGGCGTCGTAATCGGGCAGGCTGACCATGGCCAGGATCTCGCCCGTGCGGACGTCCATGACGATGGCGCTGGCACCGATCGCCGAGAACTCGTCCTTCGCCGCCTGAAGCTCGTCATGCGCCACGGTCTGCACGCGCACGTCCAGCGACAGGCGCAGCGGTGTGCGGTCGGAGTTCAGGCGCTTGTCGAAATACCGCTCCACGCCTGCAATGCCGTGATCGTCGATATCGACGCTGCCCATGATCTGCGCGGCCGTGCGGCCCAGCGGATAATGGCGGCGTTCGCCTGCTTCGAAATAAATGCCCGGAATGCCCAGATTGTTGATGGCGATTTCCTGAACAGGCGAAATGTCGCGCGCCAGATAGACGAACTGCTTTTTCAGCGACAGGCGGCGGATCGTCTCGTCCCGGTCGAGCTGCGGCAGGACCTTGCGGAGCTTGTCGGCGGCATCCGCCGGGTCAATCAGCTCCATCGGGTTGGCATAGACCTGCGCGACAGGCAGCGAGAGCGCCAGAACCTGACCCGTGCGATCGGTAATGGTCGCGCGCTTGACGGTTGGCAGAACGAAATCGCCCGACATTTCCCCGCGCGGATCGCTCTTGGGGATTTCCGGAACCTGAGGCGCGATCTGGCGCTTTTCCGGCTCCATCGGCATCAGGACGGTGGCGACGGTCGCCTTGAGCGCCACGGCGCCATAAATCGCGAGAAATCCCATCCCGACGCCGAGCAGGCGTCCGTGCATCTGGTCAAGATTCAGCCTGCGGAACCCCCGCGGCGTGCCGCCCCGCCGGAAACGCCCTGACGGCACATCCGGACGCTCGGGGCGCTGTGAACCGGAAGAAGGTGGCACGTCCTGGGGCATCGTGCGGGGGTGCGTCCTGTTGAAGGGCTCGCCCTAAGCTATCCGAGAATGCTGAACGAGCGGTTAACGATGAGAAGGCTTTCAGTTAGCCAACGGCACCGGCGCGGGCAATGCGTCATTCGCATTTCCCAGAGCGGAAAGTTGTGTGTGATGCGTGCGGGGCTGTTCTTCGGCCACGCGGGTCGAGGCTGCGCTGTGGCTGACATGCACGGTCTGGGGGTGCCAGGCGGCAACCATGAGCGGGGCAGGGTGGCTCTCACGATAGTTGACCAGCCGGACACTGGGCGCGCTGTCGGCATGGGCGTGAACCGGCCCCGAAACTGTGCGCGGCGCAGCAGACGCGATCTGCATATCCGCGCTGCGGGCATGGGAGACATGCGCAGGGGCGGCGGCCGGCTTCGGTGCCGCAGCGGGATGTGATGCCATGGCGACAGCCACCGGACGCGGAGCCGGCGTCGGCTGGGCGGGGGCAGGAGCATGTACGACAGCCTGCGGAGCGGGCAGGGGCAGGTGAGCGGCTTCGGCAGCGCGGTTCACGACCTCATGCAGTCCCTCGCGCGGATCGGCCGGCTGCGCCTTCGAGCCCGGAGCGGGAAGGCGTGCTTCGAGCGAGGCCATACGGATGAACTGGTCCGGCTCCATCGGATGCAGGGCGGGAACAAAGCGGGCCGCCAGGGTTTTCAGGCGGTCCGGCTGGTTCAGCAGGGCCCATTCCGTGCGCAGCATGGCGGTCTGGCCGCGCACGCGCTGCGTCTCCTGCACGATCTTGGTGATCTTCTGGTCCAGAACCGTGGTCTCATGCTTCTTGGTATAGAGAAACAGGCCGGATCCTGCGGCGAGGACAGCGCAGGCGACGGTGAAGGGCCGGATCATGAGGGCATTCCTGAGACGGGCATCTTGGGGGCGGGGTTGCGAACCAGGGCACGCAGGCGGGCGCTGCGGGCGCGGGGGTTTTCCCGGGATTCCTCATCCGTGGCGGAGAGGGGACGGGAATAAAGAAGGGAAAAAGCCGGTGCTTCCTGACGGAGCGGCGCCGGTTCGTAACGGGAAGGATTTCCCGTCCGGCCTGCAAGGACGGCCATGGCACGTTTCGCCAGGCGATCTTCCAGGGAATGGAATGTTACGACAACGAAAATGCCGCCGGGAGCCAGAAGGCGCGGCGCGGCTTCCAGCGCCCGCTCCAGTTCGCCCAGCTCGTCGTTCACGGCAATCCGCAGCCCCTGGAAGCTGCGGGTGGCCGGATCGATATTGGCGCGGTCGCGGGGGACGCAGCAGCGGATGATATGCGCGAGCTGGCCGGTCGTCGTGATCGGGGCCTCGGCGCGGGCAGCCACGATGGCGCGCGCAATGCGGCGGGAGAGCTTTTCCTCGCCGTAGCGGTAAAGGATGTCCGCGAGCTCCGCTTCCTTGCACGTATTGACCAGATCAGCCGCCGAGGGGCCATCCGAGCCCATCCGCATGTCCAGCGGGCCGTCATTGCGGAACGAGAAACCACGCTCGGCCTGGTCGATCTGAAAGGACGAGACGCCCAGATCCAGAACGATGCCGTCGAACGGTCCTTCTGCTCCGACAAGGGTTTCCATGTCGCCGAACGTGCCTTGATGCATCCGAAGCCGTCCGTTGGCCTGAACGGCCATGGCGTTTCCGCGCTCGATGGCGGCAGGGTCGCGGTCGATCGCATCAAGTGTGCAGTCGGCCGCATTCAGGATGGCGCGGGCATAGCCGCCGCCACCGAACGTGCCGTCCAGATAGCGTCCGCCAGCGCGCGGGGAGAGCGCTTCGAGAACCTCGTGCAGCATGACCGGAACATGGCCGGAATGGACCAGGGTGATCGCGTTCATTCCGCTGCTCCCGCTGTGTTGCCGGCGGCTGGCGCGCTGGCGGGGCGGCGGCTGGTTGCGAGGGTTCTGGCACGGCTGCGGGCGGCCTGACGCCGTTCTGCCGCAGCTTCGGGGTTCCAGATCTGGAATGTGCGGCCAAGCCCCATGAAGGAGACTTCGTCGGTCAGGGCTGCGTGGGTGCGCAGGTTTTCGGGAAGAATGATGCGGCCTTCCTTGTCGCTGTCCAGCGGATAGGCGTCCGCATAGAGGCTGGCGGCCAGATCTTCATGATCTTCCGAAAAGGGATCGTATTCGTCGAGCGGTGTCGCAAGTGACGCGAAAGCGCCGACTGTCCAGCCTTCGATGCAGGGATGGAGATGGGACGGACGCAGGATGACCAGTGGATCTCCCGGCTGGGCCTGTGATTTCAGGGCGGCGCGGAAAGATGCGGGAATGGAGACACGTCCCTTGGCATCGAAACGGTTCTGATGCGTGCCGAGGAACATGCTCATGGATGATGTGCCTCCTTCCTGCGTCAGAACCGGTCATGCGGTTGCTGGTTATTTGGCTTGGTCTTGACTGGGATATCATGGGATTTCATGGGACGTCAAACAGATATCGTCCGAAAACCGCAGAAAACTGCGACATTTTCAAAATCTGAAATGTGACGGAATTTTTTGCTTTTTGTTAGGGATTATCAGGGATAATCGCACAGGCGGATCTATACCTGCCGTTATTTGTTCTGTTTTTGTTCTTCTTCGGGAAGGGGAACAATTACTGGGAAGAACAGATTTTTCCAAAGGGTGCCAGACGGCCTGTAAGCCGGGTTCTGTCCGCCCGAAGGCGGGACGATCATTCCTCTGGGACCTGCATTGCTGCAGGCCTCACGCAACCAACCCGAACGACGGGGCGAGAAACCCCCGGTTTCCTTGCGGAAACCTGCCGTTCCTATTCGGTCTTGCTCCCGGTAGGGTTTACCATGACCATCGCCGTTGCCGGAGATGCGGTGCGCTCTTGCCGCACCGTTTCGCCCTTACCCGCAACATGTTCCCCCGCGAATGAACGCATGAGGCACAGTCCGGCGGGCGGTCTGTTTTCTGTGGCACTGTCCCTGGGGTCGCCCCCGCCGGCAATTAACCGGTACCGTCTTCCCATGGAGCCCGGACTTTCCTCCCTGTATGCGATCCTCATCGCACACACAGCGATCGTCCAGCCGTCTGGCGGCGCAGACACTGCTCCGGGACGCCTGCGGGGTCAAGGGCAGACTTTTGGGCGTGACCCCGGCATAATGGTGAAATGCGCCCGACCCTGACATTACGGATCTTCCTGTCCTGGCTGGCCTGGCAGAGCCGCAGACGTGGCGTTACGCCGCGTATGATCGCCCTGGACGAGATCCCGCCCATTCCCGCCGCGCCACCCGCCGCACCGATCCTGAAGCAGATCCGGCGTGTCACGGGGCGCCCGAGTTTTCCTGTGGCCCTGTCCTCGCTGCGGATCCGCCGATGGCGTGAGATCCGTGTGCCCGGAGCCGATGGCTTCCGCACCGCGCGCCTTTACCGGCCGCGCGGAAAAGTCCGGGGGGTCGTTCTCTTTCTGCACGGTGGCGGATTCGTTCATTGCGATCTGGTCTCCCATCACGGGATCTGCTGCCGTCTTGCGGCTGCGTCCGGCGCGATGGTGGTTTCGCTGGATTACCGTCTCGCGCCCGAGCACCGCTTTCCGGCAGGGCTGGAGGATGCCAAGGCGGCGCTGGACTGGATTTTCCGGACCGTTGACGAGGATGTGCCAGTCGCGGTTGCGGGAGACAGTGCAGGGGGCAACATGTCCGCGGCGCTCACGCAATGGGTGCGGGAAAAGGGTCTTCGCCCCCTGAGCGCACAGCTTCTTTATTACCCGGCTCTGAGCGGTCCGTTCGTTCCGCCTTCACGTCAGGCCTATGCCGAGGGCTACATGCTGAGTGCGGAACTTCTGTACTGGTATTGCGGCCAGACGCTGCGCAGCCCCGAGCAGCTTTTCGATCCGGCATTTTCGCCCCTTCTGGCGGAGGACTTCCAGGACCTTCCGCCGGCCATGATCGTGACCGCGGGTTTTGATCCGCTCAGGGGAGAGGGCGAACTCTATGCCCGGTGCCTCGATGAGGCAGGCGTGCCGGTTCGGCTGAAGAACTTTCCGCGCATGATTCATGGTTTCCTGAATGGCTATGCGCTGTTCCGGGACGGACGTCAGGCGTTGCGGGAAGGGGGGATGTTCCTGCGCGAAGTCTTTGCACAGAAAAACGGCGGAGCCTGCTGACAGGCTCCGCCTTCTTGAAGTGTCTTAAAGAGGCAGGTCGTGGAACGCGCCGGGCGTTCCCGCATCTGTCTGCACGGTCCGCTCCGAGCGGTTGATCTTCAGGCTGAACAGCTTGTCCGCCGAAGGTGTCGTGCCGGGGCAGCCATTACCGTGCCGTCCCAGGACATCCATCGTCGGCGTATTGTCCGCCGCATTGCCGTTGACCACGAAAACGAGGCAGTTGCGCGGCAGGTCCGTCAGGTTGTCTCTCACGACCGCCAGGCGGAGATGCTCCACCAGGGCCGTGTTGTCGAACCAGCTCAGCTTGCTGAACGTGATCTTGTCATAGGACATGTCCAGCAGGCCGGTCCGGACCGCGATGAACATCAGCAGAAAAGCCGGGATGACGACCAGAAGCCGACGCAGCAGGAGCTGTTTGAAGCTGCGGGGCTGCCGGCGCGTGCCCCGGCCTGGAGTGCGGCCCAGGCGGGGTGTTGCGCTTTTATCGTCGCTCAAATGCGGTTACTCCGACGCTTCATGCCAGGTGTCGCCATGGCTGGCGAGCAGTTGTGTCGCCTGTTCCGGCCCATAGGAACCCGCACTGTAGGTCTGCATGGGCGCCTTGTCATGCTTCCAGGCTTCGAGGATGGGCTCGGCCCAGCGCCATGCGGCCTCGACCTCGTCACGGCGGATGAACAGCACCGGATCACCCCGTACGGCATCCAGAAGAAGCCGCTCATAGGAATCCGGGAAGGGAAGGCCCCCTTCCATGCGGATGGAGGTATCAAGATCCGCCGTCCGCAGGTTGAAGACATCCAGCGCAGGGTTCTTGACGTTCAGACGCAGGTCCACGCCTTCATTGGGCTGGATGCGCAGGACCAGCCTGTTGCTGGCCGGGGTGGCGCCGAACATGGTGGTCGCAGCCGGGCGGAACGTCGCGACGATCTCGCTGACCTTCTTGCCGGAACGCTTGGCCGTGCGGATGTAGAACGGCACGTTCTTCCAGCGCGGCGTGTCCACCCAGGCGCGGATTGCGGCATAGGTTTCCGTCGCGCTGGGCTTGCCGAGCTCTTCAAGATAACCCGGAACATTCTCGCCATCGACCACGCCTGCCGTGTACTGCGCACGCACCGTCTCGGTGGCGGCTGTGGCATCCGTGATGGGGCGCAGGGCGTTCAGGACGGCCAGCTTGGCGTTGCGGACGGCATCGGCCTCAAGGGAATCGGGGGCTTCCATCGCGACCAGACACAGCACCTGGAGCAGGTGGTTCTGGATCATGTCGCGAAGCGCGCCGGACGTGTCGTAATAGGCCGCGCGACCTTCGACGCCCACGGTCTCGACCGCCGTGATCTGCACGCTCTCGATATGCTCGCCGGACCAGGCAGCGTTCATGAGCGGGTTTGCAAAACGCAGGGCGAGAACGTTCTGGACCGTCTCTTTCCCGAGATAATGATCGATCCGGTAGATCTGCTTTTCCGGAAAATACTGGCCCACCCCGTCATTGATGGCGGTGGCGGTGGCCATGTTCGTGCCGATCGGCTTTTCGAGAACGACCCGCGACGTGGGGGTGATCAGCCCGTAGCGGTTCAGGTTCTCGCAGATGCTGCCGTAAAGCTGCGGTGCGGTTGCGAAATAATAGACGCGCACCCGGTCAGGCTGTGCCTTGGCCAGCAGGGACTTCAGGGCGTCCCACTGCGGGCCCTCGCGGCTGCTGTCCAGCGTCACGTAATCGAGACGGGCGAGGAAACGCTCGACCAGCCCCGGGCTCAGGATGTCTGAGGGAAGAAACCGCTCAAGGGCGTCTCGGGCCCGCGCGACATAGGCCTCCCGGTCCAGCTCCGTACGGGCGGCTCCGATGATGCACGCATCATCCGGAATCTGGCCCATCCGAAGGCGGTTGTAGAGCGCGGGCAGCAGCTTGCGCATCGTGAGATCGCCAGTGGCGCCGAAGATGACATAGTCGAAAGGCTCGACCTGCTGGAAATGTTCCATGGAAGACTCTCTGACCTCTCGAACCCGCAGACCGGGAAAAAAGGGTTAGGGTTCAGGCCTTTTCAGGCACCGTCTAGTTCCCTGTCAGGGCCCTTCCTGTCAAGGGACGGGCCCTGCACGACCTCGGGAGAAAAGCTTCGTCATCTTCACGCGTTCATGAAACGTGCACATAATTCCGTTGACCGTCCGGCCCTCATCACGATAAGCCGCGCGGCGGATGCTGTGTTCGTGCAGCGCCGGAAAATACAGCCAAGACTTACGCCTCAGGAAGGAAACCGGACATGGATGCAGAAAGCAAAAGCGAAGGCGCTGCCACAGGCGGGATCGCTGCGGACCGTCTGCGCTCCATCATCGAGCGCGTCGAGCGTCTGGAAGAGGAGCGCAAGGCTCTGGCCGGGGACATCAAGGATATTTTTTCCGAAGCCAAGTCCGCCGGATTTGACGTAAAAGTCATCAAGCAGATCATCCGTCTGCGCAAGCAGGAGCCGGCCGAGATCGAGGAGCAGGAGACCCTGCTTGATATCTATCGCCGTGCCCTTGGTATGTAATTGCGGGACATGTAATTCCGGCCTCCGGATACCCGAACGCGCCACCTTCAGACTGGACCAGGCCTCCTTATGATGTCTGATTTTTCATGGCTGCCGGGCTGGGCCTTCGGGTGCCTGGCCGTGGTGGCCGCCCTGTTTGCGCTGGCGCTGCTCTGCATGCCCTTCGCCGTCTTCGGTACCAAGCCGCGGTTGCAGGAACTGGAGTTCCAGATCGCGGAACTGCGGGCGGAACTGCGGGCGCTCAACATGCGGCTGGCCGTTTCGACACGGCCTGACAGTCTGCCTGCCGGACCCGACAGACAGACCGTTGCGGCTGTTGAACCGCGTGCGGCTCATTCAGCCCCGACCCTGCCGGATGAGGATTATCTCATGCCGGTGCGAAGCCTGCGTTCCGATCTGCCGTCCTATGAGGATGGGCCGGGAGCAGGGGATCCCGAAACCCTGCCGCGTCGCGGTCAGTCCTCCCAATCCGCCCTGCGGGCGGAGATGTCCGACGTCTCCGAACGCGCCTGGGCCCGGGCGCCATGGGAAAAGGATGTTTCGACGACGGGTCGCCAGCCCCTTGGTCGCAGCATGGACAGGAAACAGGGCAACAGACCGGTCGTCGAGGAAGACGCCTACCGGCCCCGCTCGGAGCCCAAGCTCCGCTGGCCGCCCAGAGACTAGCCAGCGGCGCGCAGGGCCGACCCGTCAGGGAAGATCGAGCGCCAGATCATCCCGATGGATCAGGGCATCACGTCCGCGATATCCCAGAAGCTGTTCCATCTCGCCGGAGCGATGGCCGATCAGCTTCTGGCTCTCTTCGGAATCATAAGCAATCAGACCGCGCCCGATAATGCTTCCGTCAGCATCACGGATGAGTACCAGATCGCCGCGCCCAAAGCTGCCCTCAAGGCCGGTCACGCCTGCTGGCAGGAGAGACGCGCCCTCTTCAAGAGCACGACGGGCGCCGGCATCGATCGTAAGTGTCCCCTTGGGCTGAAGGCTGCCACCGATCCAGCGCTTGCGGGCGGAGCCGGCATCGGTCTGCGCCATGAACCATGTGCACAGACCGCCATTCTGCAGCCTGCGGAGCGGATGATGCTCCTGGCCGGCCGCGATCACCATGTTTGCACCCGCGCGCGTCGCAATCCGGGCCGCAAGGAGCTTCGTGCGCATTCCGCCAGAGGAATAACCCGGCGGCGGTTCGCCCCCCATCGCCATGATCTCGTCCGTCATCTGTTCGACAACGGGAATATGCCGCGCGGACGGATCCTGTCGCGGGTCCGCCGTATAAAGCCCGTCGATGTCGGACAGCAGGACCAGACAGTCGGCTCCGGTCATCTGGGCCACACGGGCGCCCAGGCGGTCATTGTCGCCGAAGCGGATCTCGCCGGTCGCGATGGCATCGTTTTCGTTGATGACGGGAACACAGCCCAGATCGAGCAGGGTCTGAAGCGTGGCGCGCGCGTTGAGGTGGCGCTCACGGTTTTCCGTATCGTCCGGGGTCAGCAGAAGCTGGGCGGCGACCAGATCATGGCCGGCGAGGGCCGCGCTCCAGCCCTGTGCCAGTCCGATCTGGCCGACACTGGCCATGGCCTGCTTTTCGTCCAGCCGCAGGCGGCGGGATGTCAGGCCGAGGCGATGTCGCGCCAGGGAAATCGCGCCCGAGGACACGACGATGACTTCCGCGCCCCGGGAACGCAGGTCGGCAATATCCGCACAGACGCTCTGCAGCCATTCAAGACGAAGGCTTGCGTTCGCGGAATCGACCAGAAGCGCACTTCCGATCTTGATGACGATCCGGCGGGCCTGCGCCAGACGAGGAGCAGAAGCCGGAGCGGTCATCCCTGCCGATCCTTTTTGGCAGCGGTCACGCGATCCTGAAGCAGCCGGAGCAGTTCGGGCAGGCCTTCCTGTGTCGCGCCGGACAACATCATCACTTCCGCGCCAGAAGCCTTTGCCAGAGCCCGCTTCTTGGCGGAACGCTGGGTTGGTGTCAGGGAATCGCACTTGTTCAGGACGATGATTTCTGGCTTGGCCGCCAGCTCGGGATCATAGGCCTCAAGCTCCTTGCGGATCAGGCGCCAGTGCTTGACGATCTGGCTTTCCGTGCCGTCGATCAGATGCAGCAGTGTCGCGCAACGCTCCACATGCCCGAGGAAGCGGTCCCCAAGACCAGCGCCTTCGCTGGCCCCTTCGATCAGGCCGGGAATATCGGCGATCACGAACTCTTCCGTATTGTTCAGCCGCACCACGCCGAGCTGCGGATGCAGGGTCGTGAACGGATAATCGGCAATCTTGGGACGTGCCCGGGACGCGACGGAGAGGAGGGTGGACTTGCCTGCATTGGGCAGACCCACGAGGCCGATATCAGCGATCAGCTTCAGACGCAGCCACACCCAGCGCTCTTCGCCCGGCCAGCCCTTGTCGGCCCGGCGTGGCGCACGGTTGGTGCTGCTCTTGAAATGGGTGTTGCCAAGGCCGCCATCGCCACCGCGGCACAGCAGGACTTCCTTGCCCTCGGCGTCGAGATCGGCCAGCAGGGTCTCACGGTCTTCGTCAAAGATCTGCGTGCCGACCGGCACGTTGATGGTGACATTGGCCGCAGCGGCACCGGTCCGGTTGGAACCTGCGCCATTGCCGCCCTTGCGGGCCTTGAAATGCTGCGTGTAGCGGAAATCGATCAGCGTGTTCAGGCCGGGAACCGCGCGGAAAATGATGTCACCACCACGGCCGCCATCACCGCCGTCCGGCCCGCCGAACTCGATGTATTTCTCGCGCCGGAATGCGATCACGCCGTCCCCACCGTCACCGGAACGTACATAGATCTTGGCCTGGTCGAGAAACTTCATCGTATTGTCCGCAAGAAAAGGTGAGGGGCGCTTTATACGCAAAAAGGCCGGTCCCGAACAGGACCGGCCCCTTCCGCTCGCGCTGGAAAACGCGGGCTGCTTATTCAGCAGCTTCCGGCAGTGCCACGGAAACGTGGACACGGCCTTCTGCGCGGCGCTGGAACTTCACATGACCGTCCACGAGAGCGAACAGCGTGTGGTCGCGGCCGATACCGACATTGGCGCCAGCCTTCATCTTCGTGCCGCGCTGGCGGACGATGATGTTGCCTGCGATGACGCTTTCGCCACCGAACTTCTTCACGCCCAGACGACGACCTGCACTGTCGCGTCCGTTACGGCTCGAACCGCCTGCCTTTTTTTGTGCCATGGCTGTTTATCCTTACCTGGAGTGTCGGGCCGATCAGGCCGCGTTGATCGCGTTGATGCGCAGGACGGTCACCGGCTGGCGGTGGCCGTTCTTGCGGCGGCTGTTCTGACGGCGACGCTTCTTGAAGATGATCACCTTCGGCAGACGATCCTGAGCAACCACGGTTGCCGTCACGGTTGCGCCAGCGACCAGCGGTGCGCCAACGGTCAGGGTGCCTTCGCCGCCAACCATCAGGACGTCGGTGAAGGTGATGGTGCTGCCGGCTTCAGCTTCGAGCTTCTCGACCTTGAGGATGCTCTCGGGAGCAACGCGATACTGCTTGCCGCCGGTGCGGATGACTGCGTACATTCTGGAAACTCTCTCTGTTCCGATCTCGTGGCCGCTTTTGCCGGGTTGACCCGATCTGGCGCGACCCAGTCGCTTTTTGTCGTTGGCTCCATGCTGCCCAATCAGAATTGGAACACGGAACAGCCGCGGTCGATACAGATACGAAGGCTTCCAGTCAATCAGAAACGGCGAAAAAACCCTTTCCAGAGCATCTTTCTCTCAGGAACAGCCTCTGGCCCTCTTGCAATGTCCGAAAAACCCCGTCATAAGCCCCTCCGTCGATCAGGTTCAGCGCAAAAGCAGAGCCGTACGGAGAGGTGCCAGAGTGGTCGATTGGGGCGGTCTCGAAAACCGTTGTGCCTTCGCGGGTACCGTGGGTTCGAATCCCACCCTCTCCGCCAAAAACTCCCATTCCTGAGCAGTCCTCCGAAAAATACCCCTGATTATTTGTGGCAATCTGTGGCAATGGCTTTTTCCAACGGTTTTGGAATGGGGCAGGATTGACACAAGGTGAGCATCACAAAGCGAGGGCCAGGTCAGTGGCTCGTCAGGCTCCGACGCAAGGGCCACTCGTTCGCTCAGACATACAGCACATACGAAGAAGCTGAGCGGGAAGAGGCTCGCGTGAAAGCCGAGATGACCGGGGGCAGGTACGCAGACCGCCGCCATGAACAAGATACTCCTCTGTCAGTGCTACTCGAACGGTACCTTGAGGAAGAGACGCCCAAAAAAAAAGGGGCCAAACAGGAGACCAATGTGGTCAAAGCCTGGCTCAGGAGCGACCTAGCACGGCTCCCCGTTGCATCTATCACGCCCCGTCACATCGCCAAGTGGAGAAATGAGCGGGTCAGGGCTGGCAGGGCTCCATCGACCATCAGCAACCCAATGAATTCACTCTCTGCGGTGTTCAAGACGGCAGTCACAGAGTGGGGTTACAATCTCACGAACCCTTGCACTGGGGTCAGGCGCCCGACGCCGAAGCCCCCTCGGTCCGCATATCTAACAGCCGAGCATGAGACCGCCCTCTTGGAAGTATGCCGGGAGCCTGGACGCCCGGCATGGCTCCTGTGGGTCGTCAAGCTGGCTATCGAGACCGCGATGCGCCAAGGGGAAATCCGGCGCGTCCGTTGGGAAGATGTTCATGACTGGGGGATTCACTTGCCCGAGACGAAGAACAGCGAACCGCGTGACGTTGCAGTTACGGAAGCCGGGCGACGGACCATCAGCGAAATGAGACACGCCCTGGGCCACCTGTCGGCAGAGAGAGGTGGCTATGTGTTCGGCCATCCTGACCTCCCAGTGGCTGACGGCGGATTTACAATCGACCAGGTTGCCTATCACTATGTCAAAGCCATGAAAGAGGCCGTCCGCCGCACGGGGATGCCCCGGCTGACTTTCCATGACCTGCGGCACGTCGCTATCACACGACTGCGATATGTTCATCTTGATGCGATGGACCTGAGCAAAACAACGGGACACAAAACGCTCACGGTCCTGGCCCGATATGACAATGAGAAGCCCGAGAACAGGGCCGCTGCCATCAGAGAACGTGAGCGCGCTCTGATGGCCAAGAGGGCTGGGATTACTAAATGACCTCCAGCCCAACGCCCAGGGCAAGCACGCCATCCATCCGGTGAACTGACAGCGCACATGCGGGCATGTCCAGCATCCCGGCCATCCTTTCAATGATGATGTGGTCCGTCATGCTCCTGCATCGGGCCAGGGCATCGACAAGCGGCCCATCGTCAATGTCCCGAACTCCTGCCGTTTCCGCTCCTGGTGTTCCCACCCAAATCACCACATCCACCATCACTCAATCTCCTTCTGTTAAGCTGGAAACACAGAATCACGGAATGAGAAAACACGCAATAACCGGCAGAAAACAGCCGTTTATGAGGCGCTCATCAATTCATGATGGCACCCATGACGTGTGATGGCGCTTCATGAAAAAGGGCCACCAGTTCATGACGAATGGCGGCCCTTACTGTCACATTTTGTTTCAATAAATCAGAACTTCAGGCGCTCGATTTCGTCATCCAAATGGACCTCTGGCCCCAACTCGGGCGCATCAATCTCCACACGCTCCTTCGCTGCCAGGGCCTGCGCCTGGCGGGCTTCTTCGACACGGGCACGGCGTTCCGCTTCTTCCCGTTCGGCTTTCTCTCTTGCCTCGATTTCCGTGAGCTTGAGACGTGCCGGGGCCGTTTGGTCAAGCCAGCCATCGTGTTCCGCCTGGCGGGCCAGGGCGACCCGCTCCCCTTTCTGCGTGATGGCGTTGTCATCAGGAAGGTTGCCGATATATTCCTTCAACTTCTCGGCTTCCTGATGGGCAGCTTCGTGCTCCTTCGGGTTGCCAGGAAGCTGACCGACAACCCGAGGACCACCGAAATTCGGGTGGGGGATTTCTGGGATTCCCAGCACTTTCAGGACAGTATTGATGAGCTTGAGAGCCAGCCCGGCGGCGATGTCCGCCAGCTTCTCGATGGCCTTGCCCTCCGCAATCTCGTCCCGTGGAGCTGTCCTCTCGATAGCTTTTTCGGCGGTTTCCAGGCGTTTTTCGGCCTTCTCCCGGACCGATTGCACCCGCCTGCGGTACTCGTCAGCGATACGGGCAGGGTCCCGGTTTGCGTCTGACCATGGGGATTCACCGATGACGCGACGAAGGGCGTCCTTGTCGTCCGGGAGAGGTAGCGATTTCGGTCGTGATGGAACGGCCTGTGCTGCTGGTGTCTCCGGGGTAGGAGCTGGCCGGTCGGTATCACTGAAGGCCCTGGGCCTGCGTGATGCCGAGGGCGTCTCAAGGATGGCCTGCTGACGCTGACGCTGCGCTTCCTGCTCCTGTACCCACGAAACGTACTCAGAAAGCCCATATGGGTATTCGGTCCCGTGGCGCTTCTGGTAAATGACCTCGAAGGCCCGAAACGCCCCTTCGGCCCGCTTCTGGTTCTGAGGGCTGAGAGCCTCATATCCGCCCTGGGCTCTGGTCCACGCTGGTGATTTCCGTGCCTGTGTCATTTCTGCCGATACCTCCTGCGCTGGGATTTTCAGGAGCCGATGCAGAGCCGTGACCTCTACACCCTCAACTGACGCGACCCAGGCCCCTGGACGCTTTCCAGGCACCAGGTCGATTCCGACATGATGCAGTGTATCTTTGAAAGAGAGGCAGTTTTCCGGGTCTCTCGTCGCCCATGCCTGCACGATGGCGGACTTGATGGCGGGGGTTTTGAGGCCGTTCCTGCGGAGTATCTGGTGCGTCTCGGCACTGTACGCCGCTCTCGGCTCGCCTGCGCCTGGTCCGAACTCACGCCAGCGCACCAACTCAGCAAACCTGACAGCCTCAGGCAGACCTTCACGCTGCATCGCCGCAAGCACGGCTTTATCGTGTTTGCCGTGGGTCACTGGATGGCCCAGACGGATTTCTGCAATGCGCCCCAATTTCTCCTGCCTGGCACGCGTGAACTTGCTGTCCAGTGCGCTGCCATCGGGGCGGAGTTCTGGGACAATCACATGCCAGTGTCGTTCATATCCCTGACCGCCCTGGCGTGATTTCTGATGCTCCACGACTGTTGCGTCAGCCAGGTCAAACCCAAACTCATCAGCGATAGACCGGAAGACCTGCTGGGCCTGGTCTCGCGTCGTGGCCTCTTCCGGGGACACTGAAAAATGGCGATTGCTGTATGTCCGACCAGCCGCCTTTGCATCCTCATGAGCTGCCTGGACCATGTGCCTGCCGCCCTGTATAATGGTCATTGATTCATTATCAGCGCCATGGAAGACATGCTTGATGAGTGCCCAAGGCCCTTTCTTCGAGCTGACCCGAATTCTTGTCGCACCGATAATCACTGACTCTGCCGCCTGGTCCGGCTGCCGCCCTTGCGTCTCGGGGCGTGGGCATCATGAAGAAAATCCGAGACTTCCGACATGAGGTTGCCCAGACGGTCGAGTGCCGCCGATGGGTCCGCATGGCCGCCACCGTTGAGGCGGTGGGCAATCTGATTCAGATTGTTTCCGCAGGCTGAGAGCTCACGCCTCAATGAGCGGATTTCATCAGCGAGTTGCCCAGGGTGTCGGGTGCCTGCCGAGGCGTCTGCTGCGAGCGCCCGGAGCCAGGCGGTGCGGTTAGTCCCGGCCGCATGGGCTGCCTGTTCCCAGGCTGCGAGGTCAGCCCGTGATGCGCGGACGCGGAAGCTATGAAGTCTGTCAGTCGTGGCCATGCCTGCCTCCTGGGGGTTCCACAGGGGGAGCGGAGCGCCCCCTTGGCCAGCCTGTTCATGGGGTCCGAAGGGCCACAATGAACACGCCTGGCTATGTCGCAGACATTAGAAGAGAGGCACGCAAACCAGATGGATTTCAGAGGTCAGAAAAGGAAGTGAGGGATGCCGATGAACACCCCGGCCATCGCGGCCAGCGCGGCCAGCGGACGGACCCACGACATGACAGGCTCCCACCGCTCTTGGCGGCGGCGCTTCATCAGGGCGGCGTGCTCCGTGCCTTCATACAGCCGCTCGAAAACGTGTTGAGCTGTGCCCCGGCGTGCTGGCGTGAGCTGAAGACCGCTGGCCCGTGCGGCTGCATAGTGCTGGAACGCTCTGGCGGCACGCTCACAATCACTGTCGAGATATGGAGACTCCCAAGTGTCGCCCTGGCTGCGGCACTCGGCATAGACGGTTTCGCGGTCATCAGGTGTGAGCGTGTAGTTCTCAGCGTAATGCCACAATTCATGGAAGAGCGTGCTCTGTGCGTAGGTGCCGACGCTGCTGTAAAAAAGTGTGCACCGCCCATGGGAATGCACGCCGCTCGCGTGGGAAGTCGGGGGAGCAATGATGACCTCGGCCTCCGGCGCAATGCGCTCGTGGTGGCTGACCAGATTACTCTCACAGTCTGCACTCGGCACGCCGTAACTGTTGCCTCTGGTCGGGTCGTACTCGAACTTCACTTGCTCACTGGTTCCCAGCCTGCGCCCCTGGATGATTTCCTTCATGCCGCCGTCTCCCGTCTAATGTGGCCCTCCATTCTGTTGCCTTGGCTTGCATACGAGCGTGAGAAACTGGCAGAAAACCGCACAGTTTCCGGGAGCATATCCACATGAAAGAACCGTCACCAGCCGCCCATGTTGGCGGTATCTTTGAGCATTTGCTTCCTTTCGTCGCTGTCACGGTGGAGCTGTGGCGTGTGCTGATGGAAAAGCTGATGGACGATTTGGAGACCCAGGGTGAGGCAGACCGGCGGCTCTTGGCGGCGAGACCGCACAGGTTCGACACACGACCGGGAAGAGATGCGCTTCAGTGTGCCCTGCGTGAGCGCACTGCGGACTTGAAAGAAGCGCGTGACCGGGCTGAGGGGCTTCCGAAAGGCTGGTTCTCATGGACCCGGACCGCGCGGGAGAGAAAGGCGGCCATAGATGAGGCGACGGCAGCCCTGGCGGAGTGGCAAGGCCGTGGGACGATAAGCTTCATTCAGGCCGAGGCAGCAAAGATGGAGCGGGCGCGGCTTCGGCAGGATAAGAAAATCCGGGATTTCGATGCCCGTCCGGATGTTGTCCAGGCGGTCAGGCGGCTTGACGATTTGCCTGGGGTGCTGCGGATGGCGGAAGGCCTGGCGGAGCTAGAGCCAGACAAAGAGCTCCATGCTGTCTTGGCTCCTGTCGTTGCCCAAGACGGGACACTGTTGCGCGTCAATGCTCCTGCTGGCCTGGCGCTGCTGAGGCGACGGGTGGCCATTGCTGCCGCTGTCTCAGGGGCTGTCGGAAAGAGCGGGGGTCCGAAAGATACGATGCAGCCGGAGCCGGACCAGTCGGACCCGGAGCCTGCTGATGTGGTTGCGGCGGTGTGGGAGCAGGCAGCGGGGATGGGTCTTGATGACCTGGCGTCCTTGGGAATGTGACCGGCGGCTGGCGACTGGTGAGGCGTAGCCGAGACCTGCCGCCCCTGGCGAGGCTGCCGCCCTGGTCGATAGACCAAGGCGGACAGGGGAGCTGATAAGACGATTTCCCATCCGGATGTTCAGCCCTCGGAGTATAATTCTCTTGGAATATCGAGAGGAGACGGGGTGATGGCAGAGCTCATTGAGATTGAGAGAGCCCTAGCGGCCTGGCACCGGATGGATGGCCGGTTCTCTGTAGAACAGGAGCACCCCGGCGACAGATTTGTCAGGCTGAGCTATAATAAGCGGTACACGCTTGAGGCACTCATCACGACTGCACCGTTTGGGGTCGTTGGACTTGAAATCAACGGCGTAGATTACGGAGCGGCGATTTCCACGTGGTTGCTGACGGACCCGTGCTCGCGCCTGCTGGAAGGCCCCGCATCTGCGCTGAGGCACGCCCTTCGTTTGCTGTCTAATTCTACTGACACTCGCACTGCCGCGACCGCTTTCAATGTTGTCTTGCTGTGGTTTCTGAAGTGCGAGCAGGCAGACAAGACGTGTAATGCCTGATGGAGAGTCTGGATTGCATGGCCAGATGGGAAGATTGATGGCCCCAGAGGAGGGGGCCATCATGATAGATATCAGTGTGCTACCAGAGCCGATTTTCCTTGCGAACTGTCGCAGATATCGTCTGACGCTACCCGACCTCTGGAAGCCAGAGGCGCATGGATATTTCCGGGAACTCACGGAACAAATCCGCTGTGAAATGCCTCTGCCGCGTGAGGTCGGGGGCATCCGTGAGCTCGGTATCTTGCTGAGTCCCAGCGCTATCAAAGCTGACCCAGAAGCCCCGGTTCTTCCGGCCATCCTAGTCCAAAGTTTTTTCTGTCACCACAATCCGCCCCGGCTTATGCCCGGTCACAGTACGCTTCTTCCTGAGGGCGACCGCATCGGTCTCGACACGTCAGTGCCTGAGCCGTTGCTGTCTCTGCACCGTTGGTCTGCGTTCGTCGCTGAACAAGTCCTGTTTGCCCTCGACCACCCAGACAAATCCAACCTAGCGTTGTCCACGATTTCCAGTCAGCCTGGCTGACCGTAGGCGCAGCCGGAGCACCTTTTCCCCAGGCGGAGAGCGACTTCAGGGTCTAGCTGAGGAGCCTGGGGAAAAGGTGTGGCAAGCGTGGTCAACGCGGTCACTCTGTGTACTCTGCAACTACACACAGAAATCCATAACTGACGTACGCATCGCACCGGCGACCGATGGCCTGGCTGGCCTGAGCCGCAACGTCTTCTAATGATGCGCCATTAAGGAAATCATGAAGCAGGGCGTGGCGCAGGTGGTCGAAGCCGGGCAGGTTGTATGTGCGTCTATCAAATTGCCCGAATGGCTGGCGGTACTCTTGGATAAAGCAGTCGTCGGGCTGGTCCGGAACTTCCCATTTGAGTGTCACGCTGCTGCCGCTTTCTCACGCTGTAGAGCTCGGACGATAGAAGATTTCGAGACCCTGGCAATCTGTGCCGCGTTTCTGTGAGAGTGGCCATCTTCAATCAATTTGAGAGCCAGGCCCACGGCGCGGCCAGTTTTCCGAGGGCGGCCAATGGCCTTGCCGGATTTGGTGCCGTGCTGGCGGGCATTTTCGAGACCGGCAAGGACACGCTCGGTAATCAGGTCTCTCTCGAACTCTCCAACAGCAGCGAGGACAGTGCGGAGCAGGCGACCGATAGGCCCGGAGATTCTCCCTCCAAGCTGAACGACCACCACCTCGACCCCCAGGCTGTCCAGGTGGTCGAGCGTCCTGAGCACATCAGCGGTCGAGCGCCCGAGGCGGTCGATTTTCGTGACGACCACCTCGTCGCCTGGCTTCAAGCTCTGGACCATCTCAGAGAAACCTGGACGGTCCAAGGCTTTGGTCGCCCCCGACACACCGGTGTCGCTGAAAATGTTCGGCCTCTCTACCCCCTGAGCAAACAGGTCAGGAAGTTGACTGTCGATTGACTGTTTCGAAGTCGATACCCTGGCATATCCGTATCTCATAGCAACAATCCTCCCGCCGACTTTTGACACCAGGGTTTTGACACCACAAAACCCCTTGGAATCATTATAGAGTCGGGCGGGTGCATAAAAGAAATGGTTTATGCACCCAGAAAATTGAGAGGATTTGAGCGCTCTAACATCTGCGAAGTTTTGATACGGTAGTGGTCTTCCGGCCATTAAAGATTTCAGTAGAAGTGATAGGTGGTAGAATGACCGATATGGCACCGAGCATTATCTCGGCATTATCAGGATTGGGTGGTGCATCTATTGGTGCGTGGGCCGCGTTGTATGGAGCTGCTCGAACGGAAAACCGAAAGCGTAATCTCAGAAGCCAAGACCTCTGTCGCTTGTTCATTGCAGTAATCAATGCCGGTAATGGTGTTGGTCCAGGTGAATTAAGCAAACGCACCAGAGCCATCATTGAGAGAATTGTATCTGGGAAGAAGGTGGGGGTCTTGCCGCAAAACGAGGATGGCACGCCAACATATAAGATTATTCAGGACCGTTTTGACGAGTTGGGGCTGCTGCCGCCTGACCTTGCAAAAGAATTAATTTCTTATACTCTTAGCTGGGAGCAGGTGATAAATATCCACCCTAAAGTTTATGATTCCAGCACTGTCTTATCCCTCCATGCCATGGTTGGATACCTAGATGATATTGATAAAATGACACCCCGCTTGCTTGAAGCGTTGCGGTATCATGCACAAGGAAGGGGAACTTTAACCCTATAATGCTCTACCCTTCTTCTTAGCTAAGCCGTTTTGTATCGCGTGATGTTAGGCCGCTGAATAGAAGGCCATGAAAGCATTGTCGTTCACGGGGTCTGCTAAACGCATACGGCGCGGACGTGCTGCCGTCGTGGTGGCCGGGTCGGTCTTCCGGTTCCTATTGAGATTGGTCCGCATCTTCTCGACTACTGGGCCAATCGGGCCTTCCCAGAAGGGACCACATGCCATCACTGACGCCCTGACCTGAGCATCATTCAGACGTGGATTCAGTTCACGATAGAAGGCGGAGAGCTGCTCGAAGTCTTGCATGGTCGGCTTGTAGACCTCAGGAGCCTGGCCTTCATGCTGAATGGCTTGGGCAGGCGTGTCAGATGGCAGGGATGGGACTGACGGCAGGTGATTTAGGTCTTCACGCTTAGGCGATGACTGACATGATGAAATCTGGGTTGGACTATCTGATGCCTTACTGTGGACCTTAATGCCGCCCACCCCCCGAGCCCTCTGGACGTTCCTCTCAGCCCATCTGGCAGCCTGGTCGCACCTGGCCATAATCATGTCGAGACCAGAACGACCGATTTCGGTGGTGGGAGTTCCCGTGAATCTCAGAACGATAGAACACGGCTCACATGTGCTGGAAAACCGTGGGTGTGCTGCGGTCCGGCCCAGCACAATGTTTTCCATGCGAGGAGCAGGCTGGCCGTCCCTGGCGACAACGGGCGGGCGGGGTTCCAGGCGTGGGCGCTGCACCCTCCTGAGCTCACGTTTGCCGCCTGGGCCTGGCACCCAGCGGATTTCCTCACGGTTGTCGCTCAGCGATTTGCAGAAAACCTGGAATGAACGGAGCGGCTTCACGCGGGTGACACCCAAGGTAGCGCGATAGTACCAGGCCAGCTCATCGGGCGTCAGTTCGTCGATGCCGACCAGTCCGTCAGCTTTATCGTCTGCGGTCAGGCCCTCGCGGCCCCAGGACAACTTGAGGACGTAACGGACAACTGCCGACGCGTTCCGCAGGGCTCCGCAATCACGCCAGTGGACGCCGCCGAGACGCTCCCGGCTCCATCTCAGGAACCGGTCCCAGTCCTCGGGGGTGAGGCGGCGCATCGGACGATAAACCAAGTCGGCGTGGAGATTCACGCCGTCTGCTGTTGTCCCCTCGGCTCGGCAGAAAGTATCGTTATCGCCTCTATAGATGACCTCGATGCCGTATCTCCGCCTGGCCTCTGACGACCACCTATTGATACGGTTCAAGAACTCGGCGCGTCGAGCCTTCAGGTCTGCGCCCCAAGGGACGCGCTGGCCGGATGTCGCCACGGCATACCGGCAAGTTCGGCCTCGGTTGACGCAGTGCTCCAGGAAGAAGGACAGACGCCGAATCATGCGGTGCCTGTGCCTCTGGGCAAACTCCGGCAGAAGATGCAGGCGGCGGAATCCCGTGATTCTCTCACACTCTCCCGTCAGCTCACCTACAAGAGTGATATCCCGGGTGTTGTCCCTGGCCTGGATGCCAGCCTCTTCCAGAGTGGCGGCTATTCTCTCTGTCTGCGAGATGATTGCCTCGCGGCTCGCGGCATAGCTGTCGAAATCGTCAGACGTCAGGCCACACCCACGGCTGATGGCTGTGAGGAGCTGTATAGGTCTGTCGGTCCTGTGCCGCTGTCCTGGCATAAAAAATCATCCGCACGTCCTGGCGGAATGGCTTGAAAACGGCAGTTTACTGCGATATATTGAAGCCAATCCGCACTAAGCCCGTTCGCTTTCAGTTAGGTCCTGCAAGACCGATGACCTGAAGGCGGCGGGCTTTTTCATAATTGAACAGTGCCGGAGTCCTGGATTTCCAGTTTTCCAGACATGCTCGGGTGTTCACGAACTGTTTCAGTCCATACTCACTAATGAAACATTCCGTGAGGTGCGTTCATGCGGCGATTTTGCGAGGTCTGCCCCGGCCTCTGGCCTGGCGGGCATAGACGGAACCGTCAGCCAGAGCAGCAAGCCAAGCGTCCAGGTCGGCGGGCCGATAGAAAATGCGGCGACCGATACGCAGGACAGTAGGTCCAGGGGGGAGGGGGCGCTCTGTCGATGAGCGCCGACGCGGGCCATCTGTACGCAGTCGATACAGGTAATCAGTCGAAAGTCCCAAGCGGTGAGCGGCTTGACGTTCCGTGAGGACGAGGGGAGTAATGAGGGCGGACATATGGCGAGGCTCCCATGCGAAGGGATTTGCCTGGCCGTTCTTCCGGGCTGGCGGACCCCGGAACTTATTTGCCATGGGCACCCCATTGGGGTCTCTGGGCTACTGATGCGCCCCACGACAAACCGCGCTCTTGTCCTTTTTGCCTGCCACAACCGGCGCAGGTCGTCAATGGGGAGAAGAGTTCACGGGAAAGTGAGGAGGGCCAATATCTGTGGCAATCCTTGTGGCAATTTGTGGCAATGGGAGTCCGGGTTGTGCCAATTCCTGCCAGCCCATGCCAATTTATGCCGAGAGTAAGTCATTGAATATATGGGAAACATTGGAAAAGTGGCAGTTTTCTGCGGCTCAAAATTCCGTCTCGAAAACCGTTGTGCCTTCGCGGGTACCGTGGGTTCGAATCCCACCCTCTCCGCCAGATAAATCAAAAATTCCCAGATTCTTCAGGCAGTTATTTGATTTATCAAAATCCATCCCATCTTGGGTCCCATCTTAAAAAATGCGTCATCGTGCAGCGTCCGGACGCGATATGCGTCGTCCTGTAAATTTCCCGAAGTGACCTGCTGACTGAAATCCTGTGTTTTTCAAAGGCATCCAGATGCTCTGAGGACGCAACTGAAGCAGCGATCCGCGAAAATTCGCTCAGAAATGTCTTGAAATCGTCGCCCGTGTTCAGCTAACGTTCTTGGGTTAGTTGACACCACGTTACAGAAGACTTCCACAAGGGAAGTGCACGACCTGCCTCTGATCGAAGCAGCAATTTTGCAGAATCTTGAACGCCCAAAAAACCAGCGAACCAGGTGTCATCGTGAGCCCCGCAAGGGGCATGGTTGGATGAGCGTATCATGGATTCTACACTACCAAGTCGTCCCTCGGGTGACTTTTTTATAAGCCGCCGCGAAGCCGCGACACGGCTCTGTGTCTCTCTCTCGACAATTGATCGGTACGTCGCGGCCGGGGTTCTGCAACGCTACAAGATCGGACCACGCCGGACGCTTTTCCGGCTACGCGACGTCGAGCATCTCGTCCGTCGTGACGATGTCGGCTTTCAGGCACCTGCGCCGGTGCCCTTGAGACCGGATTTCTAGTCATCTCGCCCCTTCAGGGCAGACCTCTGCAAATCCCGCCTCAATACTGAAAGTCGAACCGATGTTTGATGTCGCTGAAATAGAATTTTCATGGGAAGCTCCATGGAGCTCTCTTGAAGAAAAAAATTTTGCCCAGGATTTTTTCTACTGGCATCTCACGAATGTCTTCAAAGGCCCCATGGAAGGCACTTATACAGATCCTGATCACCCGCAAGCCAGTTGGACACTGTTGGACATTTCCAAAATCGTCGGGCGCTCTTTACCGCGCGATATCAGCGTAAGATGGTCCCCCGTTTATTTCAAAAACCCAAATTTCTCAAACAGGAAAACAGACGAGATCATAGAGAGGCTGACACTGCGACAGCCCCATTCAACAACCAGGGGCCCGGACTTTTGGACACAGATAGATGCGCTCATGGAATTGCTGTTTGCCCGGACATCCTTCTGGTCTGATGCCTTGACACTGGATGACCTTCTTCCGCAGCTGACATCAGGCCGGATGATCCAGGTTCATGACGAATACCGGAAGGCAGGTCTGCCACTCAATGTGATTGCAGAACACGTTCTCTTTTATAAAAGACCAATCCGGTCCGATGAGCAGCGCGATGTTGCTCGCGCTTTGAGGGATCTTGGTTGGACACAGCATCGCACTGCTAAAGCCCGGCTTTGGATAGCACCCCCTGATCTTCCATCGCGAGACCGAAACAAGCCCCGATGGCATCACAGGTGAAGCCCCTTTGAGTCGCAGTGGAGAGCCGCACCTTGGCGGCCGCCGTTGAAGCAAATCTGACACCCTCAAGTTGTCAGCTATGGAGGGAAACCGGTCAGTCCGCTCTCAAGCTAAATTTTTGAGAAATGGCTGCAAGTTTATAAAAAAACACAGATCAATAATCTTCAATGAAAATATTGTCTCCAAATGTATTGTTAAAGACTATTGTTTCATTAATACAACCAATATTAAATTTTCCATTTTCAAGAAATTGAATATCTGACACTTGCCATATGTAAAAACATCTACCTGCGACCGGACTAGGTGTTGCTATTCGTGGCCGGAGTGCGTTCCGTTTCCCCGCCGAAGATGCTCCGCTGGCAGAGCGTTCCTGGTCCTGCCCCCATCGGGTTAAGGAAGTGATAGGGCTGGTTTCCGAACAGTTAAGATACAAGAATATACCTGTGTGGAAATTAAGTGCTTGAGGATCGGTGTACAATCTAAGTTTTCTAAAGTCATGATACACACTATAATTGGATGGATTTCCGCATTTTATTTCAATAGCGAGAGAATTTCTTGTTATATTATCAGGACGATGAAGGCATATGTCTGGGATTACCGATCCATTTCCATCTTGTGAAAATAAATCGGGAAATCTCCGTTTAACCTGATTCCATTGTTCGAGTGGCATTGCGCGCTGAAACGCACCTTCAGTTTTTACATGGTCTCCATGGAATTGCAGGCCTTCTATATTTTGATTCTGCCCCTCAGCCTGAATTCTTTCATAAATAGTTCTGAGATGAAAATATATATTTGGATGAACATTCCTCTCAATGACTCTACTTCCATCTGGGAGATTTGTAAAAAATTCGCCACGTGTCATTTGACCCAAGGCTCGCCTTAATAAATGACGCATTTGTTTCTCTCTTATTTGTGTTTCCGTTCATGAGGCATTTGTTTTACATAAACAATTATCTGTCTATTATTTTTTTGGGGAATACTAAATTTTCGTCATGATTAATGTCCGCATTTGACAATCTCGAAATATGCTGGATGTCTGCCATGAAGACGTTCAGGACGTTTCATCGCTTTCCACATAGCGGACACGAGCAGCACGATCTCTCGTGGGCGAGTTTGGCTGTTTGAAGGCTGACAGCTCTGGGGATGACAATCGACAATAGCAGTCGTTCGTGCAACCGCTGAGGATGCGATTTCAGTTCGGCACCACGCAAGCCTGCCGCAGACGTATGACCCATAATCAGCCACTCAGTGGTGGTTCGCAGCGTCTTGGAAACGGCCGTTTTATTCAGAACTGGTTAGCTTTCCTTCGCCGTACATTGATATGATGGTACACGCTGGACGGAGCGACGTTGCATCCGCATGATCGTGCTGTGGTGTCCCGAGAGGCCCCCTCACTCTACCGCCGATGGCGCTTGAGCCAATACCTGGGCGACTGGCAAATTGGATCAAACGGCTGTTGCCGCCGCCAGCATGGAAGGGGTACGATTGCTTCAAAGAGAGGGGCAGATTTCTTTGCAGATCAAACGTGTCACTATAGCGAATTTCCGGTCGATCAAGCGGGCCGAGATAGAGCTTGGGGCGACGACCGTGCTGATCGGCCCGAACAACGCGGGCAAAACGGCCATTCTCGAAGCCATCCGCATTGCCCTGACGCGCCGGTGGGGACAGCGCGGCACCGGATTTACCGAGTACGACGTGCATCTGTGCGCGGCACGCACCGACCCCAAGGTCGGCGACCCGGTCGTCATAGAAATCGAAATTCAAGAGTCGGTGGTCGCCGAGTGGCCCGAGGAGCTACACGAAACACTGGCCGACATCATCCAGCTCAATCCCATGTCCGGGCAGGCTTCGATCATCATGCGCGTGAGTTGCGCATGGGACGACGGAGAACAAAGCTACATTCCCAAATGGGAATTTCTCAACACCGACCGCAACCCGCTGGCTGGAAAGGGCGCACGGGCAACGAACTTTCAGGAGTTTTTTTCGTTCTTGCCCGTCTTCTATCTCGACGCACTGCGCGACGCTGGCGACGAATTTGCCCCGCGCAGCCAGTTCTGGGGACGATTGCTCCGGACCGTTCAAATCCCCGAACTGCTTGAGCAAAAGTCGGTTCGCATTTTCAATCTCTTGAACGCCAAGTTGCTTGCCGCCGACCCGTTGCTGGGCGATTTGGCAACCTCGCTCTCCGACATCAGCCGCGTGGCGACAACGGGCACGCCCGGGCAGGCGAACCTTCGCGTGCTGCCGTTGAACACATGGGATTTATTGTCGAAGGCAGAGGTCATTTATCAAAATGACGGGACGAAGCCGTGGCTGCCGCTCATGCGGCACGGGCAAGGCGTACAAAGCCTGTCCGTGATGTTCCTGTTCCGCTCGTTCGTCGAGCTGTTGCTTGGTGAGCTTTATCGCGCCGAGAGCACCCCCGTGCTGGCCTTGGAGGAGCCGGAAACCCACCTACATCCACAAGCCGCCCGCACACTTTTTGGCCACGTCGCGCAGCTTCAGGGCCAGAAAATTATCTCGACGCACTCTCCTTATTTCCTTCAGCATGTGCCGTTTCGCGACCTGCGTGTGGTCCGCGCTGGCCCGGACGGCACGATCATTAAATCGCTGCCGCGCGAGTTTCGCTGCCGGGTACCGAATCTGCCTACTTTTGCGCCCGTCATAGCCGCATCCGGCGGGCTCCTCGAATATGACGGCGGCCTGTCCGAGCTGGTCATTAAAGGCAGCTTGGCGATGCCCACCTACAAAAAATTGCTCGGCGCCTGTCAGGGGCAGGCCGAAATGGCTGCAATCCACGCCCGATTGAAGGCGGCGCGAGACGCATCGCTCGAATTTATACCCGATGAGGATTTGCAGAAGCTCGAAACCTTTGCGCGAAGAATACGAGGCGAGATATTCTTCGCCAACAAGTGGCTATTGGTGGAGGGGCAATCCGAGTATCATTTGGTCCACGGCATGGCCAAGGCGATGAATTTCGATCTGGACGAGCATGGCGTTGCCGTGATCGATTTTGCCAATAATGGCAACTGCGGCATGTTTACTGCGCTGGCGCGGGCGCTCGGATTTCCTTGGACTATGATCGTCGATGGCGACTTGGCTGGCAATCAATACATAGGGTCTGTCCAAGCGCGCAATTTCACACCCGCCGAAGTGGCGCAGCTCACACATCAGATCGCCGGGCAGACACTGGAGCATCAGCTCGTCGCCGATGGCCTGCAACCGGAACTGAAAGCTATCCTGATCAACCAAGGTATGCCCGGGGTCGCAGCGATGGACGACGCGGCGCTGATCGCCACATTGTCAAGCGACAAATGCGGCTATGCCGCCGAACTGGCGGCGCAATGCGCGACCAGCTTGCCGCTGACCCAGCGGATGCCATTGGCTATCCGGGAAGCGATCGAGACTCTCAGAGGGCTGCCATGACTGAATTGGAAAAGGCGCTAAGCGAGCTGACACCGGCGCAAGCGGCAGCGACAAACTGGGTCGATGGCCCTCTCTTCGTGCTAGCCGGGCCGGGATCAGGCAAGACGCGCGTCCTGACCACGCGCGTCGCGAAGCTCCTCGCGGAAACGCCGGACAAATCGTTCCGCGTCATGGCATTGACTTTCACTAACAAGGCGGCCGACGAAATGGCCAGCCGCATCGAGGCGGTCGTGCCCGACCAGCAGCAGCGGGCGACCATCGGTACGTTCCACTCTTTCTGCATGCAGATGTTGCAGCAGCACGGCTCGCATATCGGCATAAATCCGAATTTCGCGATCTATTCGCTGGAGTCGGATCGGGCGGACCTTCTCAAGGAAGCAATCCGGGCGAACGGGCTGGACAGCGACGACGATCGGTTCCTGGGTATGATCGACAAGCTGAAGGCACGGTTGATCCAGCCGGATGGCTGCGCGAAGCTATTCAAGGACAGCGGCGTCGGGCAGCGCGTCGAGCTGGTCTATAGCGCCTATGAAGCGGCGCTCCGATCGGCTAACGCGCTCGATTTCGGATCGCTCATCGCGCAGTCCTACCGCCTGATTTCCACATACCCGGGCGTCGCGCTCCACTATCGCCGCGCCTACGCTTATTGGATGTTTGATGAGTTTCAGGACACGACGGATGGGCAATACAAGCTCATCAAAGCCCTCGCCGGAGACGGCTTCCGCAACGTGTTCGCGGTCGCAGATGACGACCAAATTATCTATCAGTGGAACGGCGCGAGCTATAAGCAGATCCAGCGGTTTCGGGCTGACTTCAACCCGACTGAAATCCAGCTCCCCACCAACTATCGCTGCCCGCCGAGCATCGTCGCCGCCGCCAATCGGCTCGTCGTTCACAACACGCAGCGCACGGCTGCCAAGCAGCCGCTGGAAGCGGGTAAGACGACGCTGCGTTACCCGGACGGACAGCACATTAACCTCTTGCGCTATTCGACGGAGGAGGCAGAGGCGACGTCGATAGCGGCTGGTATCGCCGGGATGCCCGAAGGCAAGCGTGGCCAGATCGCGGTGCTGGCGCGGACCCGGGCGCTGCTCGAACGAATGAACACCGCGCTCGCGAATGCCGGGGTCGCCGCCGCTATTGCACAGCGCCGGGACGACTTCCGGTCTGCACAATTTTTGTGGCTGGCCGCTGCGTTGCGGCTGGCGGCACGCCCCGCCGATCGGCGCGCCCTCGATACGTTGACCGGCGCGTTCAATCGCTGGTTCGACCTTGGCGTTTCGTCCGACGACATCGCCGCAGGCGCGGAAATCAGCGGCCGTTCGCTGCTCGCCGAATGGGCCGGGGCCGTTGGATCTAGGGAAGACGACCAAGCAAACGCCCTGACCGGCATGGCGACGGCGCTGAGCGCCCAGCCGACGACGTTTCGCGCGTTCATCGACCAAGTTCTCGAAAAACTTCCCGCCGAGGGAAGCGAGGACGCGACTGATATCGACGAGGACCGGACGGCTTGGGTGTCACTCGTTCGGAGTATTGGTCAGGCCATCGGGCGCGACGCGGGACTCGATCAATTTCTACAGGAACTGGCGCTGCGTTCGAAAGAACCGCCGGTTCCCGACAATGCGGTCACGCTCATGACCATTCACAGCGCCAAGGGGAAGGAATTCGACCACGTCTATGTGATCGGCCTGTCCGAAGACGTTTTACCCAGTTTTCAGAGCGTGAAGGCCGGGGAACAAAGCGCCGAAATGGAAGAGGAGCGGCGCAACTGCTTTGTGGCGATCACGCGGGCGCGGGAGTGGCTCTGCCTCTCCTATGCTGATCGCTACCGGGGGTGGTCAAAGCAGCCTTCGCGCTTCCTGCTGGAAATGGGGCTGAACCTGCCGCAAGCCGTGAGTGCGTAAAGCCCAGAATCGACCTTACGGCGACCGCGAGAGGTGGCGTTTGGTAGCTGCCGCCGCGATACATCATCTTTCCACCAAGCACGGCCTTTCCGGAGGGACGGACGATGCGTCATCCCGCGCAAAGCGGACTGGCAGCAATTAGAAACGACGCTAGCGCCGGCCTATGACCGGGTAGAGGCGCATAGCGACCGTCACACGCAGTTGAATGAACGGCAGAAAACGTCGTCTGAGCGTTCCAAAGCAGCCTGACCGCTCCCCCCTTTGCCTTTACGAACAGGGGGAAGCGTCATAAAGAAACGTCCGGCTACTCTCCTTTTCCTACTCAGTGTTGAATATACACTGGGTTTGTCCCAGTTGGTTTCAGCTAATCCCGGCAAGGTTCAGGCATGTGCCGAGAAGGAGATTTATCACCATGCCGCCAGATGCGGCTTGATGAAATCCCTGCAGAACTGTCCAAATCCCACCACATTGGCGTGACCTGCATACTCGGCCTCTTTCGCTTTCAAAAGACTTTCCGGGATCACCAGCCTTACGCCGATAGACGCCATATCCTCAATGACACTGCCAGCGATGTTCTCATCAACAGTTGTCAGGAACAGAGGTCGTCCGCCCATCTCCCGTTCCACCTGTTTCCATCGCTCCCGCAGGGTTGTCTTGGCACTCAGGATCAAACCGGTCTTGGCATCGAAGCGATCGCTATCAACGAAACTCAGGCTGGGAAGAATAAAGTCCGGTCGTTTCTTTGATTCAAGAACAACCTGTTTTTCAAAGGGAATACCACCATCCCGCAACATGACTTCAATATGATGCTCGTAGGAATAACCTGCTCTGGATTTCCGCTGCTGGCCAGCTGATAACATAAGCGCATCAATTTCCTGCCGGGTATCAATCAGCCTCCGAATGATATCAGCAGGAGACGGGGTATACGGCGTTTCACCCATCACAAGCCGAACCAGTTCTACTGCGTATTTGCGGTGCTGATGTTCGCGAAAGAGATTCCATTCGATCGTTCGGCTGAGTGTCCTCAGATCGTCACCAGGAGCCTCAAGGGCAAACGGGTCGATCTTCGTCAGGCCCCGTTCCCGCATAAAGACAGCCTGAGCCTCACGCGCCAGATCGAGGGTAGTCGGCATGGCAGCCCGCCCGTCAGCGAAAAATCCGATTTCACCCTGCATCCAGGCCGCAATAACCTCTCCGGCAAAGTCGAGAACCTTTTCCTGCTCCTCCGAGCGGATCACGGCAGGCTCGAAAACGCCGGATACAAAATCGGCCTGCAGCCCGAACAGGTCACGCAGCAGTTCGAATTCGTCACCACCGGAATCAATGGTCAGACATTCGTATCGCCAACCATCGCGTTTTTTCTGGCGCCCCATAACAAGAAAGGAGGCCGGTAGCAGATCTGCAAAAGCTGCCTTTGGCAGCACCGTCAGGTGGGTTTCGTTGCCTTTGCTGGTATAGTGGACAATGTGGCTTGTGCGTTCTTCGCCCACCTGTGGCCAGACGGTCAGAAAAAAAGCCTCACGGATTTCGGCAGCACCAGCCTGTTTGCGCTTCTTGACTGTCAGCTCCGGAAAGAACCCGCTGTCCCGTGTTTCCACAGGGATAAAGACCCCGGCCTGATGTTTGCTGCGGTTATGGGCCCAGTCACGGTCATTATTCCGAAGCTTTTTGACCATGATCCGGTCGGCTGTCGCGAACAGGCGGGATAGCAGGCCGGCATCCGGAGCTGCCTGTTCAAGAGCCATTTCAGTCTGGGATGACATCGATACCTTTAATCTCATGAACGAACGGAATCACAGAAAGCCACGGTATAGGCTCCCTAACAACCCGTCCCGGGTTCTGGTACATACACTTCTCCCTATCTGCTCCCGCACCTGCAGTTCCCAGCACTTAAAACGCGAAGCGTATCGCTGCCCCCTATTAAATCTCCTCCTTTCCTTGGAAGAACATTTCGAGAACCATTCTTGATTTCTGGGTGATAAAGTGTCCATATGCTTGGAAATTTCCCAGAGGTCTCTCAGGCATGGCACGTTCCCCGAAAATTTCCTCTTCTTTCAGCCGCCTACGGGAACAGGCTGGACTGACCCTGAAAGAGGCGGCGGAAAGCTTGGGCATCAGTGAATCTACAGCCTCACGTTATGAAAACGGCAAGCTGAACATCGCTCCTCCGGTAATGAAGCTTCTGGACAGACTGATTGAAGAACGTCGGCAGAGCAGAGCGGTCAGCCAGCCCGGTTTCCGGTTTGTTGATCTGTTCGCCGGTATTGGTGGGCTGCGTATCGGTTTCGAAAGCATTGGCGGTCACTGTGTTTTCACGTCCGAATGGGACAGGTTTTCAAAACAGACCTATGCCCTCAACTATCCGGACAATCATGAAATCAGTGGCGATATCCGTCCTTTTTCGGAAGATCCTTCCCTGGTCCCGGAACACGACGTCCTTCTGGCCGGCTTCCCTTGCCAGCCTTTTTCCCTTGCCGGGGTCTCAAAGAAAAACTCCCTAGGGCGTCCTCATGGCTTCCTCTGCGACATGCAGGGAACCCTTTTCTTCGATACGGCGCGCATCATCGCCCATCACCGTCCTGCTGCCTTCCTTCTGGAAAATGTCAAAAACCTGCAGCGTCACGATAAAGGCCGGACTTTTGCGGTCATCATGGCAACGCTGCGGGACAAACTCGGCTACCATGTTCAGGCCCGTGTCATCAGTTCCGCTCCCTGGGTGCCCCAGAAGCGGGAACGGATTTTCATTGTCGGCTTTCGGGAAAAAACGGATTTTGATCTGGACAAGCTCGAAATCCCTTCGGTCGAGCATGGCCCGAAACTCGGCAGCATTCTGGATCCGAACGAAAGTGTGGACCCCAAGTACACCCTGACCGAGCATCTGTGGAACTACCTTCAGAACTACAAGGCCAAGCATGAAGCCAAGGGCAACGGTTTTGGTTACGGACTCTTCGGTCCGGATGATGTGGCGAGAACCCTCTCCGCCCGTTACCACAAGGACGGTTCCGAGATCCTGATCCGTCAGGATGGGAAGCGGCCACGTCGCCTGACACCACAGGAATGTGCACGCCTGATGGGTTTTGAAAGACCGGGACGTCCTTTCCGGATCGGCGTATCCGACACACAGGCCTACCGCCAGTTCGGCAATGCCGTTGTCGTTCCTGTCATCGAGCATCTGGCAGAAGCCATGGCTCCCTATATTCAGACCGTCATGCAGACCTCCGAAGACCCGGAGCGCAGAAAGGAGCTTTCATCAGCCAGCGTGGAAGTTCCCATTGGCTGACATTGTCTCTCCGGCTGTCCGCAGCCGTATGATGTCCGGGATCCGGGGCAAGGATACGAAACCCGAGATCCTACTCCGCAAAGCCCTGCATGCAGAAGGATTCCGATACCGTCTTCATGACAGGACGCTGCCAGGACGGCCCGACATCGTTCTGCCCCGCTGGAAGGCTGTTATTCTGGTTCAGGGCTGTTTCTGGCATGGCCATCACTGTCGTCTGTTCCGGCTGCCCGGAACCCGGACAGAGTTCTGGCGGGCCAAAATCTCCGGAAACAGGGAGCGGGATGATAGAAACCGCCAAGCCCTGCTTGACCAGGGATGGCGGGTCCTTGAAGTCTGGGAATGCGCCATGCGGGGACCCGGCCGTCTTCCGTGGGAAACGCTTCTGGCGGAAACCGTTTCCTGGATCCGGTCTGACCGGAAACTGTACTCTCTTCAGGAGAAAGCTACCCGGCGGGAGAGTCACTCCGGCTTCTGAGATCCCGAAACCGGGTTTCAGCCACCTCCCAGGGAACCTGGCTTTTGGAAACCTGCCGGACCTTCTCCAGATCGAAAGGTTTACGGATCTGGTAATAGTCTCCGTCCCCCAGAACGAGCCATCCACCCAGTCCATGTGCAGACAGGGAGGCCGTTACCTGACCGATTTCTTCCTCAGTGGGCGAACGATGCTGGCCAAGCGTTGTATGGCGGCCGTCCTCGGCAATGATCATCCAGCGTTTCATTTTTCTTCCCTTCTCCTCAGATACAAAGCTGTTCCTGTTTCAGATCCAAAGCCCACAGGCTGCTATTTCCAGAGTGGGTCCGTCCTGTTTTTCACAATCCTGTAAATCAGACGCTCCTGTCGCCTGACGAGAAGGGACTTCCAGCCGGAAAGAGACCCTGCCAAAGCTATCCTCTCTTCTCCAGACAGCAGTCTGGAAAGATGCGCTTCAATAGACTTATGCAAAGAAGGATTTTCTGAATGGGCTGTGTGGAAAAGTCCATGCCTGTCCGGAAAAACGGTTCTTATGCTTTCTTTATGGCACATCAGAACATAGCGTATAAAATAAGCTGTATTTATCAGCGCAGTGTTTGATGCCGTCTGGCATCACACCATGAATGCCTCTGCTGTCAAAACCGGCAGCAGATTGTTCTGAGGTTACAGGAGAGAGCCCCCTCTGCCGTTACAAGCAGAGGGGGTAACCTACATCGCTGAAAACCGGGATACATCGTCGGGGTCTGAGGGCATCGTGGAACAGTCCTGCACCAAGATCGACGCATCCGCTGGCAACTTACTCTTCCAACATGGCGGGGCCTTGAGGCAGACAGCCCCACTCTGCGGCCTGACCGAAAGGTTCCTCCTCGCCAGGCGGTGGAGAGACGACATTGCCTGACAGCACCAGCAGCCGGTTCAGCGGCTCCCACTCAAGAAGTGTTTCAAGCAAAGCAGTTGCGCAGTTCAGACGCAGAAAAGGGCTGTCCTGCGTCAATTCTGTCATCAGGTCTGTCCGCAGTTCGAGAACGGATTCCTGCAGCCCACACGGCCGCAACCAGGACGCACGCTGTCGTGCGAGCCGGTACAGACAGAGATCATACGGTGGTCGATCCAGCGGTCCGCCCAGCACGCGGCGCAGGAAGGACATGTGAAATCCCGCCAGAACAAAGGGTCGCGGGGCATCCACCGGCATCACGGCCCGGAACAGGGGATCGCTGATGGTCAGGGCAGGCTGCCCATGCTCATCGAGACTTTCCTCCAGACGACCCGAGGAACGCCGGGGGGCGCTGAGCCAGAGCAGGCTTCGCCCTTCGACAAAGCCGTCCCTCTGCAGCAGCGTGACGGGAGCGCCCGCATAGGGCGCTCCTTTCTGATCCGGCGTGATATCGAGCAGTTTCAGGCGCGTGACGGGCCAGCGCGGCAGCCGGATCGGACCAGGAGTCATGACCTGCCTCCCGCGCGAAGCTGCGCTACCAGGGCGAGGAAACGCTTCTGTAACTGCGCGGGCTCAAGCAGATCGTTGAGATACCAGATCTCGGGCGTAAGGCACTTCTGCCGGTAGACCTCCAGCCGCCGGTCAAACTGCGCCAGCAGATGCGCTTCCCAGTCATTGCGCGTCACGCGGTCCGCACCGCAGGCGCCCACGATCTCGATATGCATCACACGCGAGCCGTAACGGATGGCGAAATCGGAATAGAACCGCGGCTGCTGCAACGGGTCGAGGGCAATTTCCAGATCCAGCGCAACATCCCGCGGAACAATGGGTTTGATCGCCTCATAGGCAATCCGCTCCGGGACGGAATTCAGCCGGGTTCCATCAGACGCAACAGAGCCCTGGCTGGGCAGATCCGGCCAGCGCTGCTCGACCCTGCGCAGGAGACAGGCCCAGACACTAGGTCGTTCATCACCGAGTTGCATGAGATGACGCCCCGCCGGCTGAAGGTAGCGGAACAGGCTTGAGGGCGGTTGCGCCTTCAGTCTGACGCTGATGTCGCGATACAGATCGAGATCGTCATCCGTGGGCTCGAAGAAAGAGCGCGCGTGACGGGACACGGTCGCCGCAGCGACCGGGGTTTTTGTAAGAAGCATGAAGCCTCCAGATTTTTGTGGGGAGAAAATGAGAGGCCGGAGTTGTCCGGCCTGTCGGTGTCAGGTGTTACGGGCGATACTTGAGGCCGCTCCCAGGCACCTGTCCGGTCCAAAGGGTTTCGATCAGTCGGGCCGCGGCATGAATGCGGACGAGATCGGAAGCCGGGTGAACGCCTGACCGGTCTTCCGCTGCAAACCGGGCCAGAAGGGCTTCGGTCGTGTTCCCGGTTTCCACCAGCTCTGGCGCAAGCTGATGCATCAGATCGTCCAGGGTCATGACCTGTGGCTTCTCTGACGACCAGGGCCCGAGCCAGGTCATCTCTCGTTCCCCGATAAGCAGAACGATATCTGGAAGCAGGCCAGGAGAGAGAAAAGCGCCATCTTCAGTGTGCTCCGCTGCACCGGCTGGGGACGGCATGGGCTGCTGCAGGATCTGGTCCCGCAGAGCCTGTCTGTGTGCCGGATCCTGATCGGCCTCCCGACAGGGGAACCACAGGCCCAACCGTTCAGCCACGGGCACGGGTTCTGCGCGGGACAGAACAAGATCGTACAGACAGATCGCTGTCCCGGTCGGCCCGAGCGGAGCGTCCGGGCGATCGCGGGAGGAGACAAGACCCATCAGGCGGACAGCCAGGTCCGTGCACAGGAAGTACGTCATGTCCGGTCTCCTGCGTTCTCCGTCAGAGCCCGGTTCAGTGAGCGGACTGTCTGCGCCAAAACGATCAGCGTGCCCTCAAGCCGCGTGTCGCTGGTGAAGGCTCCGGGCTGTGCGATCACATCGCGCAGTGTGGGAAGAACGACGCCCGCAAGCACGGCGTGGGCATCAAAAAGCGTGTCGAGTTCGGTGAATGATCTGGTCATTGCGAAAGGCTCCAAAGAGAAGAGAGCCCCAGAGAGAAAACCCTAGCTCTGGTCGCACGGCGACCATTCCAGCTCACGCTCCGCGTGAGCCCTCTGGGGGGAGGACCAGCCCGGTCTCCCTTGCGAAGCCAAAAAAAACGACAGAACCCCTCTGATCATTTTCCGTCGTGAGAGAGGGAGAGAGGTTGAGTTCTGCACCGCCGCCCCCAGGGGCGGCGCGACCCCGGAACGGGGGCGCGTGCAGGTCCGGATGACGCGTCACAGCGTGATGCGGACGCCCCTAGCAGGGCACGAAAATGAAACGGTTTTAAGGGACTGTTTTGAAAGGGTTTTCGGAGCTTTGCTCCAAAAACCCGGTATCGTGCCATTTCGGACAATCTGGCAGTACAATTTCATGGCGCATTGCCATGGTCTGCAGTTCCTGATCGGGTATCGCTCTGATCCGCTCTCGGCGTGTGACGCTTGAATGACGCGTCACGGAGAGTGTTTGAACCAGCATGACGCATGAATGACGCATGTGTGACGCATCATCGGGCGTTTGAGGGGCCTTCAGTGCGATCGGCAGAGTTCATGCATTTTGCCACAGACGCGGAGACGGGATTCTGAAGGCGCTGAAACCATTCCTTATCCGGAAAGGTTTTCTGAAGTTTGAGACCCGGTCAGGCGTCTGAATCCCCGATGTCAGAGTCTTTCCAGGTGAAGAGCGGGGCGCTGTCAGGATTGGGACGCGAAGGCTTTGCGACCGCCTCACTGGATTGCCCGGCACAGAAGCGTTCCCAGGCATGCATCATCTCAGCACGCCTGTTGAAGAGATCCCCCCGGCGATAGGCCGCCTCGACCTTGTCACCGATGGCATGGGCCAAAGCCATTTCGGCGACCTCGCGTGGAAAGTCGGTTTCCTCGGCCGCCCAGTCCCGGAAGCTGGAACGCAAACCATGGATCGTCACATCCTTCGTGCCTGCGGCCTGATGGAGGGCCTTCGAGACGGCGACATCGCTTAGCGGTGATCCGACCCGGCCACCGGGAAACACGAAACTGTCCTCACCGGAACTGGATCTCAGAGTCTGGACTTTATATAGCAGGGCCATCGCTCCGTTCGTCAGGGGCACACGATGCTCCCGCCCGGCCTTCATCCGCTCGGCCGGGATGGTCCAGATCTTTTTCTTCAGATCGATCTCCGACCACAGGGCCTTGCGGACCTCGCCAGACCGGGTGGCGGTCAGGCAGACGAACCGTGCGGCCAGAGCTCCTACACCATGCTCGGCGCCGAGCCGGCTGTAGACCGGCGGGAGGTCGCGATAGGGCAAGGCAGCATGGTGCACCACCTTGGTGACGGCCGTGGGTTTGGGGAGGATGTTCGCCAGGTGCCCCCGCCAGCGGGCCGGGTTCTCACCCTCACGCCAGTGATGGCTCTGCGCATAGTCCAGAATACGCTCCATCCGTCCACGCAGGCGTGTTGCAGTTTCGGTCGTGCTCTCCCAGATTGGTCGCAGGACAGCGAGCACGTCCTCTGTCTGGACGCTGCCAATCGGTTTCTGGCCGAGGATGGGAGAGACATGCCGCTCCAGAGAACTGCGCCACATGGGCGCCGAACGCGGGTCTTTCCAGCCGGGAGCCTGCTCGGTGATGTACTGCTCGGCAACCTGCGCGAAGGTGCGCTCCTGAACGGTTTCTCCCTTCTGCCGGGCTTTCTCTTCCAGGGGGTCGATCCCCTCCAGAAGCAGGCGCCGGTTCTCGGTCGCCCGGAGCCGGGCATCGGCCAGAGAAATATCCCGGGCGGGACCGAGTCCCATCTCCCGTCTTTTGCCGGTCTTTGGGCTTTTGTAGCGGAAGGTCCAGGCCCGGGTGTCGCCCCGGACGGTGATCCATAAATTTCCGCCATCGCCGTGAACCCCGTCTTTGAGGGAGGCGACCTTGCGGACAGTCAGCTGGCTCGGCGGCAGCTTGCTCATGGCTTTTCAGTCCCATCTTCCGTCCCACCTTACGGGATGGGTTTCAATGCGTCTATCTGCTTCTTCAGGATGGCATGTATTTCTGTAAAGCCATGAAAAACAACGGTTATTGCGCTGATCTGCTTTTCCGTGACGCCCCAGGTCGGCGGACACCCTCTCCGCCATCCGACTTTCAATCACTAAAAACTATCAGCCCTGACCGGAATTGAGCAGGCGACTGTTTCTCTCGCCCCGGAAAGGCTTGCTGGCATCGAGGAAGTCCTCGTTCGTCCGCATCGTGTAGGCAATGACGACGAGATAGGTGATGGCACGTGTCAGTTCGAGGCGCGTCACCAGATCCGTCTCCTGGGCATCGAGAACGCGCAGTCGCCTGACAGCCGCTTCCGCAATACGGGCCGCCTTGTCATGCCGCTTCGTGGATTGTTCCACATAATGCAGAACCAGCAGGATCGGACGTCGCGCGCTTTCGGGCAGGTATTCACGGTCCAGCAGGGCGCGGAGCCTGATGACGTTCAGGCCCAGCGTCAATGTTGCCAGCGTGCCCAGAATACAGGCTTCGATCAGCGGAGCCGGGGTGGGACCGGCATGACGGATCAGCCGGGCAAAGCGATCTGTATTGCGGCCGATCCAGACGCTGATGCGTGGCGTGAAGCCAGGATGGGCCAGATGCTGCAGTTCTCCGAGCATGATCCGTCGCAGACGGAAGCGCTCGGCATCGCTGCTGAACGGCAGGACGCTGCGGAACACGATGACACTGACAGCCACCGCCAGAACAGTCGCCATATTCCCATTGTAAAAGGCGATTTCATTCATGACGTGATGGTTCTCAAGCCCCAGCATGGCTGGAAGCAGGAGCCCGTAAGCCGCTGAGCCACCGGCCGTCGCAGGATTGCCCTTCGCCAGGCCGCCCAGAAACATTGCCGGCCCCAGAAAGAGCGCCAGCGTCTCGAAGGTCGTGACTTTCGGCATGAGTACGAAAACCAGGATCCACGCCACGATACAGGCTGCGACGGCTCCCTTGAGGAATTCGGTTGTGCCAAGGACCGGGTTTTCCTTGGTCGCAAACAGGCCGCAGACCAGCGTCGTAATGGCGATAAAGCCAAGTCCGTTCGGTCAGGCGGTTACTTCATAGATATAGGCCGTGATCAGAACAGCGCAGGCACCGCGCAGACCGTTATGGACTGCTTCACGGGTGTCACGATGGGTTTCAAGCTGGAAATGGAAATGATCGCCTTTGATGCGATGCGTACTGGCCTCGTATTCCTTGATGGCCTGCTCCAGATCTCCCAGAAGCTCGCCCAGGGAGACGAACAGGATGCGTTCATCCAGCCTGTCTTCCTGCATTTCCTGACCTTCATCGGTCTGGTCAAAGGGTTCGAGGCCGGGAATGGGTTCAAGGTCCGAGCGGACGTCGCTTTCGCGGTGTGGCGCGGCATAAAGGCGGCAGATGTCGCGAAAGTGCTGAAGATCCGCAAGCAGGGCAGGGACGGCGTTCTGGTCCGGCAGGCGCTGCGGGAACTGCTTGAGGAAGGCGAGGATCTCGTCAGCGGTTTTCGTGAACGCCGGATGATTGTGGTTGAGCACCTGAAGGCGCATGGCCATGCCGAAGCCGCGGGACAGAAGGGCCGAAACTGCTGCGAGCGCCGCACGGGCGTGATCGCCTTCATGGCCGTGCGGTCCCATCTCGACTTCAGCGAACTCGATCTGGTCATTGATCGTCAGAATCGTGCCGAACTGCCGCCGTGCGGCATTCAGTGCGCCGCGCTCCTCGCCCAGAAGGCTGCACAATGTGGTGGTGACGAGGACCAGGGCGGATTCAAGCTTCTGCCGAAGCTGCGCCCTGGCATGTCTTTCCTGGCTTGTCGCGAAAATGAGCCCCATGAAGGCTTCGCACAGCACGCCAAGCACGATGTATGTGCCGCGCGACATAGCGACCATGAAGACATTGTCAGGATTGGACGCAGCGCCCATGCAGATGATCGAACAGGTATATCCTGCAAGAACAAGGGCATAGGAGCGGAAGTTACTGACGAATGTCGCAAATCCGCTGCACAGGCCGATCCACAGGGCAATCATGGGAAAGAACATCCATGGAGCCTGCGGGGCGGCTGCCATGATGGTAATGGCAGCGATGGCGCCACTGATGGTGCCGACGATACGCCATTTCGCTTTTGACTGGCTTTCCCCACGGCTGGTCTGCGCGACAGCCCAGACGGTCATGGCAGCCCATGCCGGATCGTCCAGCTCCATCCAGAACGCAATCCCGACCGCCAGACAGGCCGCAATGGTGTTGCGCAGGGCAAATGTGACGGAGGAGGGGCTGGGTGCATACAGCCACGAGAGAAAGGGACGCGCGCGCGGCCGCAGAGGTGCAGGCCGTGTGGTCGTATTATCCGGAGTCGGTTGTCCCGAGGATATGGTGCTGCCACTCATTGCGTGAGTTTCTTAGCCCTAACAGCATTATCCGGCGAGAGCGGAAATTGCCATTCTGAGATCGGTTACAAATTTTGTATATTCGCGTGTCTTCGACTCCTCATCGGGGAGGCGCAGCAGATAAGACGGGTGTACGGTTACCAGTCCGATACTTCCATCTGCGAGCGGAATAGGTCTTGAACGTTCACGCGACACTGTCACCTGACGCCCCAGAACAGCGCTCGCACCTGTAACGCCCAGCATCACGGTCACTTTGGGAGCCAGAACCTTGCGCTCTGTTGCCAGCCACGGAGAACAGGCGGTTATTTCTGTCGCGTCCGGTTTCTGGTGAATACGACGGTTTCCCCTTGGCACAAACTTGAAATGTTTGACGGTATTGGTGATCCACGCCTGCGCCCGGTTTCCCCCTGCTTCTTTCAGGGCGCGGTCGAACAGTTGCCCCGCCGGCCCCACGAATGGCCGTCCCTGAAGATCCTCCTGATCTCCCGGCTGTTCGCCGACAAAAATGATTCTGGCCTCCGGATTGCCTTCTCCCGAAACGGTCCGTGTTGCGGGCCCGCAGATGTCGCACATCCGGCAGTCGATCGCTTTTCCGCGAAGGCTGGCCAGGGAAGGAGAGGAGGCAACATCGGCGGCGTCAGGATGCAGGCGCACCGGAGCAATTCCATCCCACCACTCATTGCCGGCACCGGCTGTTGCAATACTGCGTGCGGCCGCGACGATTTCGGCAGGGTCAGCACTATCGTCTTCCAGTCCCGGGCCGAAACGGTACTCCTGACCATTCCAGAAGAGTGTCCGCTCCGGAGCCATCACGACCCAGGGCGCGGGGCGCAGGTCTGCAAGCGCGGCTGCCTGACTGTCGATAAGGGCGGAAGCATGGGAGGTGCGGACTACCTGCCAGTCAGGATTGCGGGCGTCCGGCATCTGGCAACGCAGGTCAAGAATACGCTCCCGACTCTCGATTGCGAGTCTCGTGAGCTGTTCTACAAGTTCATCCGGGACAGAGTGGTCATCACGCAGGGTCTGAAGCGTAATATAAAGTAACTGGAACCGCTCGGGTGCCTCGGATACGAAAACAGCAGGGAATAGAGACGCGAGAGACCGGGGAACGCTGGTTGTCGAAGGGGCGCTGGGAAGAACGCGCGTGGCAGAAGGGGCGTAAAGGTCTGCCGGAGTCTTTATGACCCATCGTACAGACTCGGCTGGTACTCTCTCGTGAAGCAGTTTTCGTGACCAGGCGTGCCAGCCGGAAAAATCACTTGTCGTTGAGAGCACAACAGTTTCGCGGTTCATGTCATCATCCCAGTTGTAAGCTGCAAGACTGAATACTCCGGAAAAGGTGCTTGCTTTTTTGTTTGCGGGTTATTTTGATATGATGATATTCCTGAGTCGGCAAAGGCGTGCGCCAAATATTTAAATGCCGCATTTACCTGACCCTTTACAGGCGTTATGGAACTGAAAAAAACATTAGAGCAGAGGGGTGAAATATCATGTCCGAAAACACTTCCAGTACAGGTCTCCTGGAACTTACTGCCAAGATCGTTGCTGCCCAGGCATCCCGTGGAACACTTGAAGCAGAAGCACTGCCCGCCCTGATCCGCCAGGTATACGACGCCCTTGCCAAGGCCGGAGTTCCCGAGGAAGAGCCCCAGTCCGAGCGCCCGCAGCCGGCAGTCCCCATCAAACGCTCTGTTTTTCCGGACTACATCATCTGTCTCGAAGACGGCAAGAAACTGAAAATGCTCAAGCGCCACCTTCAGAGCGCTTATGATATGACGCCGGAACAGTATCGTGAGCGGTGGGGTCTCCCCTCGGACTACCCGCTGGTCGCCCCCAACTATGCCCAGCGCCGTTCTGCCCTGGCGCGCGAGATCGGTCTTGGACGCAAGATCAGTGCCGCAACCGGCGAAGGCAAGAAAGAGAGTGCCCGCGGACGTCGTACCAAGAAGGAAGACTGAGTATCGTCAGGGCAGGCTGGTGGGACTCTTCCAAAGGGGAGACGTATCGCCAGCCGGCTCTCTTGAGACGACAGGGACGGGAGCGGTTTCATTAACGCTGAACTGAATGCCTTTCTGGCGGGGCAGGTCAAACACCGGCAACTGCTGGTCTGGCGGGTCGGGGCTCTTGTTGCATTTTTCGGCACCGTGGTCATTTCGATGGCCGGTCATGGCGGTGCCGTCAGTGCGAATTCCATTCACCGGCCGCATATCGTCCGGCTGGCCATCAGCGGCATTATCAAAAATGACGTCTCCCAGACCGTGCGTGCCCTGAAGCAGGCCCGCGATGCGTCGGATGTGACCGGACTTCTGCTCGTGGTGGACAGCCCCGGCGGTGGTGTGACGGGAGGGGAGCGCCTGCACGAAGCCGTCAAACGCTTTGCCGCCGTCAAACCCGTTTCCGTTTCCATGGGCGATATGGGCGCCTCTGCCGCTTACATGCTGTCCGTGCCGGCCCAGCATATCGTGGCTTTGCCCTCTACGCTGACCGGTTCGATCGGCGTTCTTTTCCAGCGTCCCGATGTCTCGGCAGGGCTGGGGCGTCTGGGCATTGGCATGGATGCCATCACATCCGGCGCCATGAAGGACCAGACCGATCCCACCAGTGCCCTGACGCCCGAAGGCCGCCAGATGCTTCAGGGCCTTGTGAATGACCTGTTCGGCCAGTTTGTTTCGATGGTCGCCGAAGGGCGCCATCTGACCGAGGAAAAAGTCCGCTCCCTGGCGGACGGCCGGGCCTATACGGGCCGTCAGGCGATTGCCCTGGGACTGGTGGACGAGCTTGGCGATGAAGATGCAGCCCGGCTCTGGCTCCGGGAACAGCTGAAGATCGGCAATGCCTCTTATCCCGTGGTCCCGCTGATCCCCGAGCATTCACGGTACTGGTATCAATGGCCTGGCAAAAAGGCGCTTCTGAAGGGCCTGCTGGGTGGAACTTTCTCAAGTGTGATCGATCGCGAAGGCCTTGACGGAGCCGTTGCGATTTTGCAACTCTGATGACCCGTTTCAGAAGGCGGAGTCAGGTGGAACAGCTGTCATGACCCGATCCGAACTTATCGCCGAACTGGCGGCCGCATACCCACATCTTCTTACCCGCGATATCGAACGTATCGTCCACGCGGTCTTTGACGAGATCGGGGCGGCGCTTGCGCGGGGAGACCGGGTCGAACTGCGGGGCTTCGGAGCCTTTCTGCCCCGCGAACGGGCGGCCAGGACGGGGCGCAATCCCCGGACCGGCGATGTCGTGCCGGTGGAGGAAAAAAGCGTCCCCTTCTTCAAGGTGGGCAAGGAACTCAGGGAACGCGTCAACCAGCGCCTGCCTACCCGCAAAAACGGTGACTGAACGGGCTGTGTCCGTGCTGCATCAGGCGTGTTCAAGGAACGCCATGCGTCAAGCCCGGGGCTGGTTTGAAGGACCGCTTCTGCAGTATTGTAGGGCCATGAAACCTGTCCCGCATTTTCTGGTTGTGTCTGCCTGGGCTGTCAGCCTGTGCCTGGCGGGAGGATCTCTTCTGGCTCCGTCAGTCGCTCTGGCTCACGGAGTATTGAAATCTCCAGCCAGGGCATCGCTGCATCACACGGCCAGATCGCGCTCGGCGCAGGCGAGAATCTGTTACCGGATGGCATCCGGCGTCATTGTGTTGGAACAGATGCCCAACAGCGCCAAGCATCTCGGACGTGGAAGCGGGTTTGCCCCGATCGGGGAAGCGGTCTTCCGCTCCAGCAACCGGCTTCATGCCTGTCCCGGGGCGCACGGACGCCGGGGATAGGGAGACGGGACCGTCTCCCGTATTCGCCCTAGTCGTGTCCCTTGAGGTTGCTGATTTCTGAAAGCAGGAAATCCCGGAACACCGCGATCCGCTTGGATGTCCGCAGTTCTTCCGGATAGACGAAATAGGCTTCCACCAGCGGGACCTGCTGGTTCGGCAGGATCCTGACAAGCTCCGGATAGCCCGTTGCGGCATAAAGGGGCAGGGAGCCGATCCCGGTTCCGGCCGCAATGGCATTTGCAACCGCGGAAATATTATTGATCGCCAGTCGCCGGCTTCCCTGACGGGCAACGCCTTCCTGCCGCAGCAGATCCAGCAGCCAGTTCACGTTGGGAAGCGGCAGATGCCAGCCCGCAAAGCTTATGATCTGGTGATTGGCGAGGTCTTCCAGCGAATGCGGCGTGCCGTTGCGCTCAAGATACTCGGCGCTGGCATAGATCGGCATGGGAAAGTTCGCGAGATGACGCTGGACCAGATCCGGCTGTGTCGGCGGATGGAGCCTGATCGCAACATCGGCCTCCCGCATTCCCAGATCCAGATCCGCATCCTCGAGCAGAAGCGTGACTTCGATATCGGGATGCAGTTCCAGAAACCGGTTCAGACGCGGAGAAAGCCAGGACAGACCAAAGCCGGTCGTCGTGGTGATCTTGATCTTGCCGGCCGCCCGTTCCTTGCTTTCGCTCAGGAAAGCCTGGGTGAGGGCCAGTTTCGAGAAGACTTCCCGCACCGTACGGTTCAGGACATCACCCTGTTCCGTCAGGATCAGTCCACGCGCATGCCGATGGAACAGCGGCACGCGCAGAACATCTTCAAGCGCGGAAATCTGGCGCGATACTGCCGACTGACTCAGCCCCAGCCGGTCACCGGCATGGGTGAAGGACCCGGCTTCCGCCACGGCGTGAAAAATCCGCAGCTTGTCCCAGTCCATCTGGTTTTCTCCCCGTTCGCCGATGCGACGGTCTTCGTCCTTCTTGCCCATACGTCCCGGCGTTATCCGTCAAGATATGTCGTTGAATGGACGAAACTGTCTGAACCGCAGGCGAGGGTCAAGTTTTTGTCATGGCAGGTATGCCAGAAAGATATCGTTCCGCCTCCAGCGCCGCCATGCAGCCCGTTCCGGCTGCCGTCACGGCCTGCCGGAAAATCCGGTCCTGGATGTCACCGGCAGCGAACACGCCTTTGACGGACGTTCCCGTGCCGTCGCTTTCCGTCAGGATATACCCGTCGCTGTCACAGGCCACTTCATGCCGGAACGGACCGGCATTGGGCGTGTGACCGATGGCCACGAACACACCGTCCACGTCCAGCCTGGAGAGAGCGCCCGTCTGCGTGTCCTTCAGGGCCACGCCGCAGACGACTTCCGGCTCACCCGTGCCCAGGATTTCCTCCACAGCCTGGTTCCAGTGAACTTCAACCTTCGGATTGGAGAACAGGCGCTCCTGCAGGATGCGCTCGGCCCGCAGGCTGTCGCGGCGATGGATCAGATGCACCTTGTCCGCATGATGCGTCAGGTACAGCGCTTCCTCGACCGCCGTATTGCCGCCGCCGATCACGGCGACCGTCTTGCCGCGATAGAAGAAGCCGTCACAGGTCGCGCAGGCCGAAACACCGCCGCGCTGAAGACGCTTTTCCGATTCGAGACCGAGCCATTTGGCCTGGGCCCCCGTGGCGATCACAACCGTGCGGGCCCGGAACTCGTCTCCCGAGTCTCCGACCAGCCGGAAATATCCGTCCGGCCCAGGACCGTTCTTCAGATCGGCCTGTACGATCAGGTCATAAACCAGCTGCGTCCCGACGTGCTCGGCCTGCGCGCGCATCTGCTCCATCAGCCAGGGACCCTGCACAGGAGTCGCAAAGCCGGGATAGTTTTCAACATCCGTCGTGATGGTGAGCTGGCCGCCGGGCTGCATCCCGGTGACGAGAATCGGCTTGAGGCTCGCGCGGGCCGCGTAGATCGCAGCGGTGTAACCAGCAGGGCCGGCGCCAACGACCAGCAGATCCGTATGATGGATTTCAGGCATGATGGGTCCTCAATGGGTATCTGGTCCCCCATATAAAGACTTCCGACGCATCTGCCATCTTTGCGGATCATGTCACCTGCCATATACGTCAGAGTGAAATGAACGTACCGCCACACCCCGCACCGATTGAACTGGACGCCATCGACCGGCAGATCATTGCCGAACTCCAGGCCGATGGACGCATGACCAACGTGGAACTCGCCCGTCGGACCGGCATTTCCGCGCCGCCCTGCCTGCGACGTGTCCGGCGGCTCGAAGAACTGGGGATCATCAAGGGCTACCACGCGGAAGTGGACGCGGCCCTGCTGGGCTGGTCCCTGAATTTCTATGCCCTGATCGGCCTCGAGAGCCAGAAAGGCAGCGTGCTGGAAGCCTTTGAGGCGCAGGTCGGCGCCTGGCCCGAAACGCGGGAATGCCACATGATCCGTGGCGGCGGCGATTTCCTCGTGCGCCTTGTCGCCCGCGACGCCGCCCACCAGAACGCCCTGACGCGCCTGCTGACCGACAGCCCGCATGTCGTCCGCGTCCAGACCCTCCAGACCATCCATACAAGCCGTGATCTCGCCGGCGTGCCGATCTGACGGCTGACCCCATGACCGCCTCGCGGCTGCTGCCTCTTCCGGCCGAACTGAGCGTCATCGTCCCGTGTTACAACGAGGTCGCCAATGTGGCGCCCATGGTCGCCGCACTGGACAGCGCGCTCGAAGGCCGGAAATGGGAAGTCATCTTCGTCGATGACAGCTCTCCGGACGGCACGGCAGCCGAAGTCTCCCGCATTGCCCGTCTGGACCCGCGGGTCCGGGTGCTGTGCCGGGTGGGGCGTCGTGGCCTGTCATCTGCCGTGATCGAGGGAATTCTCTCATCAAGTGCCCCCTGGGTCGCGGTCATGGACGGTGATCTGCAGCATGATGAATCCGTCCTGCGCACCATGCTGGCCGAACTGCAGTCGGGCGCGGATATCGTCGTGGCGAGTCGACATGTCGAAGGCGGAGACAGCGCCGGACTGGCAGGACACTGGCGGCACATGCTCTCGGATGCGGGCATCCGGGCCGCACAGGCCATCATGCCGCACCCGCTCAGTGATCCGATGAGCGGCTTTTTCGCCATGCGCCGGGATCTCTTTGACACCCTGCTGCCCCGACTGTCGGGCACCGGTTTCAAGATCCTGCTCGATCTGGTGATGTCCGCACCCCGGACCGTGCGCATCGTCGAGGTGCCCTTCGTCTTCCGTCCGCGACTGGCCGGCGAGAGCAAGCTCGATATCGTTGTCCTGATCCAGTTCGCGACCATGCTGCTCGACAAGCTGACCCGCGGCTGGCTGCCGACGCGCTTCATGGCTTTTGCGCTGGTCGGGCTGATTGGCGTGGCCGTCAATGTAGCCGTCCTGAATCTGGCAGGCGCCTGCGGTCTGGGTTTTTCCTGGGCCCAGCTGGCCGGAACCGCCGTCGCCATCCTGACGAACTTCATGCTCAACAACCGCTTCACCTATCATGACCGTCGTCTGAAAGGGGTGAAGCTCTGGCGCGGACTGGTCATTTTCATTGCCGTCTGCTCGCTGGGTGCGATCGCCAATATCGGTATTGCCCGCATGATGCTGGACAGCGCCGGCCATGGCCACTGGGACCGTTCCTCCGCTGCCGGAGCCGTCGTCGGCGTTGTCTGGAACTACGCGGTCTCTTCCACGCTCGTCTGGCGCTGACATCTTGAGTGATACGCCTCGCCAAATCCGGCTGTTCTGGGCGCTTCTTGCCCTCCTGACCATCATCCGGCTGTGTCTGGCCGCCAATGTCCCGCTGACGCCCGACGAGGCCTATTACTGGGTCTGGTCCCGCAATCTTCAGCCGGGCTATCTGGATCACCCCTTCATGGTTGCCCTCTGGATCCGTGTCGGGACATGGATCGCCGGGGAGACACCGTTGGGTGTCCGTCTGCTGGGGCCGCTCTCCGTTCTGCCCGGCAGCTGGGCGCTTTATCACGCTGCCCGTCGTCTGCTGCCGTCCTGCCCATGGCCGGCCTCCGGCCTTAAGGCAGCGCTGCTGCTCAATGCTACGCTCATGCTGGGTCTGGGCGCCGCCACCATGACGCCAGACACCCCGCTGCTGTTCTTCATCACGCTGTTTCTCTACACGCTCAGCCGCGCTGTCGATCCGGAGCTCAAACCGCGCGCCGCTCTTCCGTGGTGGATCGGTTCGGCTGTTCTTCTGGGGCTGGCTTTCGATTCAAAATACACTGCCGTTCTGATCGGGGCCGGACTGGGAGGCGCTGTCCTCACGACGGGACGCCTGAGCCGTCAGCCTGGTCCCTGGCTGGCCATTCCGGCCCTGTTCGTGGCGATGTCGCCCGTTATCCTGTGGAATGCGCATCACCACTGGGCCAGCTTCCTCAGACAGGGAGGCAGGGCAGGAGACTGGCATCCGGCCCGTGCCGTCCAGTTCATGGGCGAGCTGATCGGAGGGCAGATCGGTCTCGCCACGCCGCTCATTTTCGTTCTGTTCGTGGTCGGGCTCTGGGGCTGTCTCAAACGTAACCGCCTTCTGGCCTGGCTGGCTCTTGTTCCAATGGCCGTGTTCGTCACGCATGCCTTCGGGGACCGGGTCCAGCCAAACTGGCCGGCCGTCATCTATCCGGTCTTTGCCCTGGCTGCTCTTGAAACAGGCTGGCGCATCCGCTGGCCCGTCATCAGCGGGCTGGCCCTGACCCTCATTGTCTGCATTCAGGCTGTTTTTTCACCGCTGCATCTTGTGCCGCATCGGGATCCGGTGCTGCGCCTGACCGGCGGCTGGGAAACATTTTCCCGACAGCTCGCCCTGAAGGCCAAAGCCGAAGGCGCAACCGCGCTCGCCGCCGAGGATTACGCTCTCGCCTCAAGACTGGCATTCACGCAGGACATCCTGCCCGTAATCGGGACGGATCCACGCTGGCACCTTTTCCGTCTTCCCGCAGCGGAAAGCGCAAAAGCCGTCATGGTCGAGGAGCAGCGGCACGGCGCGGTTCCCGAAAAATCCGCAACACTGTGCCGGGAAGTCCGCGCTCAACCCATCCGCTGCTACACCGTAAGCCCGCCAGGTTTCACGACCGGTGTGCAGCTTCCCGAGCGTTCTTAAACCTCTCCTTAAGACCTTGCCCGCCATACTGGACACATTCAGGAGGTGGGATGTCCAACCAGAACGGCAAAGAAGCTCGAAAGATCATCATCAAGCGTTTTGATGTGGTCGAAGGCGGTCATCATGGCGGGGCGTGGAAAATTGCCTATGCCGATTTCGTAACGGCCATGATGGCGTTCTTCCTTGTCATGTGGCTCATCAATGCCACGACGGAAGAGCAGCGCAAGGGTATCGCCAACTTCTTCAATCCGATGGCGGTCTGGAAGGATATGCCGCCGCCGGTGGACAATGTCCTGCCCGCGGCACCGGAGCCAGTGTCTCTGGAGACGAAGCCGGTTGCCCTGAAGCCCGGAAAAGACCAGTACGGCAAGGCGCCCCAGGGAGCAGCAGGCTCCCAGCAGGGGAAGGACCAGACCGCGCCGGGCGTGCATACGGCGCAGATCGTCGTTCTGCATGACAGCCAGATCCAGCCCGGCGAGCCCCCCGTTACGCCTTCGGCCCAGAAGGCCGAGCAGGAGGCCAGGGCTGAGGCGGCCCAGAAGATCCAGGCGCTCATCAGCAATACGCCCGAACTGGCGGATGTCCGTTCCCAGGTCTCGGTCACGGTCGGTGATGACGGGCTGCATGTCCAGATCGCGGATTCCGATCACCAGCCGATGTTTGCCATGGGGCAGTCCTCGCCCAATCCTCATGCCGTCCAGCTGATCAAGGCCATTGTGCCGTATCTTGAGAAGCTCCACGGCAAGCTCTCCATTGCCGGATACACCGATGCCGCTCCCTATCGCCCCGGACAGCTGAGCAACTGGAGCCTGTCGAGCGCGCGTGCGGTCGCTGTGCGGGATCTCGTTGTCCAGAGCGGCTTTCCGGACCGGCGGCTGAAATCCGTCAGCGGATATGCCGACCGCAATCTTTTTGACCCCACCCAGCCTCTCAATCCCCGGAACCGTCGCATCGTCCTGGTGCTGTCGCCCGATATTTCTCAATAAATTCAAGTCAGTCAGGAAATTTTCGGATGTTCATCATTATCGGTCTGGTCGTTGTTCTGGGCTGTGTTTTCGGATCGTTCGTAGCGTCCGGCGGTGCTATCGGTCCGCTCGTTTCGTCAATGCCGTTCGAGCTTCTGACCATTCTGGGAGCGGCGGTTGGAACCTTTCTGATGGCCAACTCCCTCGGCGCCGTCAAACATCTTCCCGCCGGAATCAAGAAGGCCATGAAAGGCTCCCAGTACGGCCGGGCAGATTACGTCGATCTTCTGAGCCTGCTGTTCCACATCGCGAAGCTGGCATCTTCCAAGGGGTTCATGGCGCTGGAATCCCATATCGAGGACCCGCAGGGCAGTACGGTTTTCGGTGCCTTTCCGAAGATCCGCGACAACCCCCATGTCTGTTCGTTCATTTGTGACTATCTGCGCATGGCGGGCATGAATGCCACTGATCCGTACCAGATGGATGAAGTGATGGGGAACGAGCTCAAGAAGAACATGCGCGAGGAAATGCATCTCCCCCATGCGCTTCAGTCCGTCTCCGATGCGTTGCCTGCTCTGGGAATTGTGGCGGCCGTTCTGGGCGTCATCAAGACCATGGCGTCCATCAGCAAGCCGCCGATCGTGCTCGGCGAAATGATTGCCGGCGCGCTGGTGGGCACATTCCTGGGTATTCTTCTGGCCTATGGAATTGTGGCTCCGATCGCGAGCCGGCTGGGAGGCGTGGTTGAGGAAGAGTCGTCCTACCTCGACCTCGTTCGCTCCGTCATCGTTGCGCATCTTCAGGGTAATGCGCCGCAGGTCAGCGTTGAGATCGGGCGCAAAAGCATCCCTTCAGACCTGATGCCGAGCTTTCAGGAAGTCGAGGAAGCGGTTAGCGCAGCGGCTGTGGCCTGATCGGCCGGATGTCTTTACGATGTCGATATTGTCGGTATCGTAAAGGCTTTCCATGTTTCCTGTTCTTGCGAGAGCACTGTGCCTGTCTCTCTCCATCCTGCCTCTGGCAGCCTATGCAGGTTCGCCCTCTCTCCCGTCTCCTGCCGAACTGAGCCAGACGGACGGGGCGAAGGCGCTGGACTGGGTGAGGGCACAGAATGCCCATACAGAGGCGGTCCTCACATCTGATCCCCGCTATAAACCCCTGTATCAGAAAATCCTGACGGCCCAGCAGTCTCCGGTCCGTCTTGCCGTTCCCACGCAGCAGGGCGGGGAAATCTGGAACTTCTGGCAGGACGATGTTCATGTCCGTGGGATCTGGCGTAGCGCTTCGGTCGCATCCTTCAATTCCGGTCATCCGGAATGGAAAACGCGCTTCGACCTCGATGCTCTGGCCCGCACCGAACATGCCAACTGGGTTATGGAGGGTCTTGAGTGTCTTGCACCGCAGGATCGCTTCTGTCTCATGTCCCTGTCCCAGGCGGGGGAAGATGCGCATGTGGTCCGGGAATACGACACGCAGACGGACAGTTTCGTAAAAGACGGTTTCGCTCTGCCGTCCGGAAAACAGACTGTCACCTGGGTGGATGCCGATACGCTTCTGGTTTCGCGGGACTGGGGTACGGGCGATGCGGGGCTGACCAAGTCAGGTTATCCCTATTCGGTCCGGCTGCTGCGGCGGGGTCAGACACTGGCTCAGGCTGTCGAAGTCTATCGTGGGCAGACCACGGACATGGATGTTTCGCCGGAGAGGCTGCGTGATGAGAAGGGGCGGAAGCTTTTCCTTGTCAGCCGTCACCGGGATTTCTTTCACACGGAAGTCAGCCTTTTCAATCCTGTCACGCATCAGCTGAGTCGGCTGCCCCTTCCAGAGAAATACGACAGCCTCTCCTATCTGGATGGTCAGCTTGTCCTGCATCTGCTTCAGGACTGGGTCCTGCCCGGACGGACATTCCGTGCGGACAGCATTGTTGCCCTGGATCCGGCAAAGCCGTCTGAACCCCGGCTGATCCTGTCGCCGACGTCCCGTCAGACCATCGGGGATGGTATGGGTGACGCTGTGGCGGTGACCAGGGATGGTCTGGTGGTTGTGGTGTATGACAACGTCCAGCCTGTCCTGAAGCTTTTCCGCCATGAGGCGAGCGGGGCATGGACCGCGCGTTCCATTGCGCTCCCCAAAAACATGGCGGCGGAAATCGTCTCGTCAGATCCGAAGCTTCCGCAGGCCTATCTTCAACTTGAAGGATTCATTCAGCCGCCGCAGCTGTGGAGCCTGAATACGACGTCACAGACCGCGCAGCCGCTGTATCGTCAGCCGGACCTGTTCGATACGTCCGGTCTGGTCGTGGAGCAGATGTCGGCGACCAGCACGGATGGCACGGGCATTCCCTATTTCATCGTTCATGCCCGAGACTGGCAGAAGGATGGCGCCCGCCCGACCCTGATGACGGCTTATGGCGGGTTTGGGCTTTCGTATCTGCCCGTCTATCATCCCGATCTGGGGATCACGTGGTTTGACCGTGGTGGCGTTTACGTCATGGCCAATATCCGTGGTGGCGGAGAATTCGGCCCGGCCTGGCATGATGTTGCACGGCGCGAAGGGCGGCAGAAAGCCTATGATGACTTTGCGGCTGTGGCCCGCGATCTGATCGCCCGGCATATCACGTCCCCGAAGCATCTGGGGCTGCGGGGGCGGTCCAATGGTGGCCTACTGGCGGGTGTGGAGTTTACCCAGCATCCCGACCTGTGGAATGCGGCGATCATTGGTGTTCCGCTGCTGGACATGATGAATTACGAGCAGATGGCGGCTGGTGCGTCCTGGGCTGCGGAATATGGCAGCATTTCCGAGCCGGGGCCGCGCGCCTTCTGGGAAAAGATGTCGCCCCTGCAGAACCTGAAGGCCGGTGTGTCCTATCCTGAGCCGTTCATCTTCACGTCAACGCGGGATGACCGGGTTGGTCCGATCCATGCGCGCCGGTTTGCGGCCCGGCTGGAAAGCCTGAAGCTGCCTTTCCTGTATTATGAAGATGTGGAAGGTGGCCATGCGGGTACGGTCAATGCTGCTGAGATCGCGCATGAGCGGGCTCTGGAAGCGATCTATCTCAGCCACAAGCTGATGGACGCGCAATAAGTCACGTCACGCCCCTGTCCGTTCAAAGGAACGGGCAGGGGAGAGGGCCGGATTTCAGGCACAAAAAAAAGCCGCTATCCCGAAGGACGCGGCTCTTTTTCCGTTCGGAGGACGGGAAGGCTCAGAAGCCTTCACGCTCCAGACGCTTACGCTCCATCTTGCGGGCGCGACGAACAGCTTCGGCTGCTTCGCGGGCGCGCTTCTCGGAGGGCTTTTCGAAGTGGCGACGCAGCTTCATCTCACGAAACACGCCTTCGCGCTGCATCTTCTTCTTGAGCGCCTTAAGCGCCTGGTCAACATTGTTGTCACGAACGAGAACCTGCACGGTGCCGTCAACTCCTTATGGGCCCGCTCTTCAGCGCCACCCGTGATATGGCATTCCAACTAAGGATGGTGCCCTTAACACATCTTTCGCGGGGAACGCAATTCATTCAGGAACGCTTGAATGGATTATTCCCAACGCGCACTCTGGGACACCCGGATGCCACTCCCGTTTGAAGGACAGACGTTTTCATGGCCCTGCTCAAGATTGCCCGCATGGGCAACCCCGTCCTGCATCAGGTAGCACAGGCCGTTTCCGACCCGAAAGCCCCGGAAATCCAGTCGCTCATCGCAGATATGCTGGAAACGATGGCCGATGCCCGGGGTGCCGGACTGGCCGCGCCGCAGGTTCATCAGCCCCTGCGGATTTTCGTCTATCACGTTCCCACGAACCGCGTGGCGAATCCCGAAGAGGCATTGCTGCCCCGCGTTCTCATCAACCCCGAAATCACGCCTGTCGGTGATGAAATGATGATCTGCAGCGAAGGCTGCCTGTCGATTCCGGGGCTGCGGGCCGATGTGCCGCGCCATGCGAAGGTCCGGTATTCAGGGCTGGATGAGAATGGTGCGCTGCTCGAAGGTGAGGCGACAGGTTTTCACGCCAATGTCCTGCAACACGAGAACGATCATCTGAACGGCATTCTCTATCCGCAGCGCATTACTGATTTCGAGCGATTCGGATATGTGGAAGAAATTCTCCGGTGAGTTCCCGTCTCATGGACGTTCCGTCATCTGCCACGGCGCATCTCTATCTGCGCGAAGACCGTATCCGTCAGTCCTACGAAGCCATGATGCTGGCCTGGCGGACCCTGAATGCCGATTGCGAGGCGCTTTTGCGTGAAAAAGGGCTGGGGCCTGCGCATCATCGCATCCTGTTCCTGACCGCCGCCCATCCGGGGATCACGCCTGGTGTACTGCTGAACAGTCTGGGCATTACCAAGCAGTCTCTGGGGCGTGCTCTGGGAGATCTGCGGGAGCGCAAACTGCTTATTCAGGAAGAAGACCGTCATGATCGCCGCAAACGGCCTCTGCGACTGACGGCGAGCGGAGAAGCGCTGGAGCGCGAACTCTTTCTCATGATCCGCGAAGTTATGACCCGGGCATATCGCGAAGCCGGCATGACGGCTGTCGAGGGGTTCCGGCGGGTTCTGGCGCCCCTTCAGGTTCCGGCGGAAAGTCGCGCACGATGAGCGATGAACATATCCTGGTGGTCGATGACGACCCGCGTCTGCTGCGGTTGCTTCAGCGTTACCTGTCGGAAAACGGCTATCGTGTCAGTACGGCGCTGGATGCGCAGACGGCACGGGAAGTCCTGCAGCGCATTCAGCCGGATGCTCTTGTCCTGGATGTGACGATGCCGGGCGAGGACGGTCTGTCCCTGACGAACAGTCTGCGCAGGGACGGTCTGTCGCTGCCGATCCTGCTTCTGACGGCGCGTGGCGAACCGGCGGACCGGATTGGTGGGCTGGAAGCGGGGGCGGACGATTATCTGGGCAAGCCTTTCGAGCCGCGGGAGCTTCTGCTCCGTCTGCGGGCGCATCTGCGCAGGATGGTACCGTCCCTCCCGGCTGTGGATGAGGTTCCGGATGTCCTGCGTCTGGGGGAGCTGGAATTTGACGTCAAACGAGGCCTTCTCAGTGGGCCGCAGGGAGCGGTCCATCTGACGGGCGGTGAGTCCGCTCTTCTTGGGGTGCTGACCCGTCAGCCCGGGACGGTACTCTCCCGTGAAGCCATCGCCCGTGCTCTTGAAATGGATGAAATCGGCGAGCGGGCCGTCGATGTGCAGGTTACGCGTCTGCGTCGCCGGATCGAGGCTGATCCCAAGGAGCCGCGTTTCCTTCATACCGTCCGGGGAAAGGGCTATGTTCTCAAGCCGGGACGCTGAGCCTGTGGGGGAGCGGGACGACGCCTGGCAGAAGCTGGACCGCCCGCTGAGGCGTATCCTGCCGCGTTCCCTGATGGGGCGATCCATGCTGATCGTTCTCATTCCGCTGCTGGTTACGCAAGCCATTGCGCTGGGCCTGTTTTATGGCACCTACCTGAATGTGGTCTCCAGGCGCCTCTCGGACGGTGTGACGGGTGAGGTCTCGCTCGTTATCGCCATGATCGAGCACACCTCTTCAGAGGCCGAGCGGACGCTCGTTCTTCAGGATGCGTCGTCCCGGACCCAGCTCGGATTTTCATTCCAGCCCGGCGAAATGCTTTCCCGGTATGGCACCAATCATGTTCTCGGCCCGATGGATGACGATTTCGCGCGTTCCATCCGGCAGAATCTTGGCCGGCCCTATGATGTGGACTGGTCGGAGTCTCCGCAGACCGTCCGGGCATCCATTCAGCTTCCTCAGGGTGTAATGGTCGTCATGGTGCCGGTGAAGCGTCTGAATATCGGGCCGATCTGGCTGTTCGTCGTCTGGGCTGTCAGCAGTTCCATCGTGCTGTTCCTGATCGCAGGCCTGTTCATGCGCAATCAGGTGCGGGCCATTCGCAGGCTGGGCCATGCGGCCGAACTGTTCGGTATGGGGCGGGATCAGGGGCCGATCCGTCCGCAGGGCGCGCGGGAAGTCCGTCAGGCTGCCATTGCCTTCAACCGCATGCAGGCGCGCGTCAATCGTTTCGTGGCGCAGAGGACGGCGGTTCTCGCCGGGGTGTCGCACGATCTGCGGACGCCTCTGACCCGCCTGCGTCTGACCGTCGCCATGATCCCGACCTTTGGACCGATCCGCGCCGAGACCCTGAAGCCGGATCTCGCGGATATGGTTGCAGATATTGAGGACATGGAGCGTCTGATCGGCAGCTATCTGTCATTTGCCCGGGGGGAAGGTGCGGAAGAGCCCGTTCTGACTGAACTGAGGGCCATGCTGGATGATGTCGCGGCGGCCACGGTGAGGGCCGGGGGGCAGGTTCTGGGCGTGGAAGGGCGTGAGGGCGTGGAAGCTACGGTGCGCCCCGATGCCCTGCGGCGTGTGCTGACAAATCTTGCGGAAAATGCCCGCCGTCACGGGGGTGCCATGCGCTTTTCCCTGCGTGAGGGAGAGCGGAACGTTGAAATCACGGTTGAGGACAACGGTCCGGGTCTGTCGGCCAGTCGCCGGGCGGCAATTTCGGAGCTTAATGGCACGACGGCCAGTCAGGATGGGAACAGCGGGCTGGGGCTGACGATCGTGCGGGACATCATTCATGCCCATGGCGGATCGATCCGTCTGGTGGAGAGCCCGCTGGGAGGTCTGGGCGTAGTGCTCAGCCTCCCGAAATAGTCAGGCTCAGGGCAGCGTATTGCCAGCGCCGCCATTGCCGGTGCCCTGACCGCCCATCGGGCCGGTGCTGCCACCGAACTGGCTGCTCATGCCGCTCATCGGGTTGTAGCGGCCGACATTGCCCAGCAGCTCCTGCAGGATGGACGAACTGGTGCCCGGCGTGGGGGTCTTGGCGCCGACCATGCCGACATACATCGCGTTCTTCTTGTTGAGCGTGTCCATCTTGCGCAGGACGCCGCCGTTATCGAAGTTCAGGACCACGACCTGCTGCTTCTTCACGCTCGGGAAGGTCAGTGGCGTCGGGGACGTGATCATGGACACGTAGATCCATGTGTTGTCGTCGAAGGTCGCGTGGGCGGTCGGCGAGCCCAGCAGATCCAGAACATCCGTGCGTGTGCTCGTTCCGGGAACGAGCTGCGCGTAGTCGGTCTTTTCGATCAGGGAGCCGCGCGGCTCGGGAATCGGGGAAAAGAACGAGCATCCGCCGAGCAGCAGCGGGACACATGCCACTCCGGCCTGTGCGAAACGGCGAAGGAGGCGTGTTCTGCTTTGGGGCGTCGGGGAAGATGCGTTATTCATGGATCCGGAAACTATCCTGTGCAAGAGAACCGCTCAAATGAGCGCGTGCCCGAACGGCGCCTGCATGTCAACGATTTCCCCCATATTCCGGGGGCTGGAGTGCCTGAATGTCCCATTCACCCGAATTTTCCCGACGCATCCCCTTCAATCGGCTGGGATCGGGACTGGACGAGACGATCGAGGCCTCGGCCGCCGAGCGCAAGGCTCTCGCCGCCCGGCTCGGAATCCCTGAGATCGAAACCCTGGTCTGCCGGTTCCGCCTGACGCCTTCGGAGAACCGGAGTGTTCTGGCGGAAGGGCATCTTTCGGCGAAAGTTACGCAGATCTGTGTCATTACGTCCGAGCCTTTCGAGGACGTGCTGGCCGAGACCTTCTTCCTGAAGTTCATTCCTGCAGCCGACATGCCGGAAGACGAATTCGATATCGATTCCATCGATCTGGATGGACCGGACGAGGTTCCGCATGACGGAAAGGCCGTCGATATCGGTGAGGCGGCGGCCGAGCAGCTGGCCCTGATGCTGGACCCGTATCCGCGTAAACCCGGCGCCGGTCTGGAAAATGCAGTTGACGTGGCGCCTGCAGAAGGGGAAGAAGGGGCACATCTGTCTGGCGAGGGGCCGGATGGTCCGCGCCGTCCCAATCCGTTTTCGGCGCTTTCCGTGCTGAAAAACGGGGACAGGAAAGAATAAAATCCCACGTCTGACTTGCGGGTTGCCCCGGGCTCTGCTAGAGCCGCCCGCCTGAACTCGACGTAATTACGAGACGACGAACAACAGGGCACCGGATGCCGCGGGGAGCGGAGCAGGGGTGCCGACACTGAAGCAGAAAGAGGCATAAAAGCCATGGCCGTCCCTAAAAGAAAGACTACGCCGTCCCGTCGTGGCATGCGTCGCAGCCACCAAGCCCTGGGTGTTGAGGCTCATGCAGAGTGCTCGAACTGCGGCGAGATGAAGCGTCCGCATCACGTTTGCAGCCACTGTGGTCATTATGACGGCCGCGAAGTGGTCGCTGCTGGAAACAGCGGCAAGGGCCTGAAGACCGCCGTCCGCGCCTGATCCCTACCTGCGGGTCCGTAGCTTCCAGAGAGCGCGGCCCGCATCTGTGATGCTGTCCGGGAAACTGTCTCAATGACCAAAGCGCCTGTCACGCCCGAACGTGACATCGCGGCCTCCGGGCCTTACGCCCTCGCCGTCGATGCAATGGGTGGTGACAGGGCCCCGGATATCGTCCTTGCCGGACTCGATCTGGCCGCCGACCGGCACCCGAAGGCCCGTATTCTCCTGATCGGGGATGAGGCCCTTCTCAGACCGGCTCTGGCAAAATATCCCAAAGCTGCCCGTCTGTGTGATATCCGCCATGCTGCGGCAAGTATCTCCATGGACATGAAACCGACTGCGGCGCTCCGCGTGCGGGGCTCGTCCATGCGCATGGCCATGGAAGCCGTCGCCGCCGGGGAAGCCTGCGGTGTGGTGTCGGCTGGCAACAGCGGTGCCATGCTTGCGCTGGCCAAGATCATCGTCAAAGCCCTGCCAGGCATTTCCCGTCCGGCCATGATTGCTGTCGAGCCTTCCGCGCGCGGTGATATCGTGATGCTGGATCTCGGGGCGAACATCGCCTGCGATGCGCGTAACCTGGTCGAATTTGCCATCATGGGTGAAGCCTTTGCACAGGCGGCCCTTGGTCTTCCGTCTCCCACGATTGGTCTTCTCAATGTCGGTTCGGAAGAACTGAAGGGCGATGACCGTCTGCGTCAGGCGTCTGAACGGTTGCGGGCTAGCCCGCTGGCTCCCCAGTTCCACGGCTTTGTGGAAGGTCATGACATCACCGCCGGGACGACCGATGTGGTGGTGACGGATGGTTTTACGGGGAATGTTGCCCTGAAAACCGGTGAAGGGGCTCTCAAGCTGGCCTTCAGCCTTCTGAAGCGCGTGTTCCAGACCAATCTTCTGACCCGTCTGGGGTATCTTCTGGTCAAGCCGGGTCTGGAGCGGATGCGGGAATGGATCGATCCGCGTCGCTATAACGGCGCCCTGTTTGTCGGCCTGAACGGTATTGTCGTGAAGTCGCATGGCGGTGCGGATGGTGAGAGCTTTGCCGCGGCCGTCGATGTTGCCATGGATGCCGTCACGCACCATCTGAACGACAAGATCCGCGCCCGCCTGGAGCAGCTTGGAATGGGGACTCCCGAGCCTGTCGCTCCCGCCGCTGCCAAGGCTGCCCCTGAACCTGTGAGCTGAAAAACATGTCCGATCCCATTCGTGTCCGCCTGACGGGTGTCGGGGGCTATCTTCCGCGTGACGTCGTAACCAACGATGATCTTGCCCGGAAATTCGGTATCGAGACTTCGGACGAATGGATCAGAACCCGGACCGGCATTGGCCAGAGGCATATCGCCTCCGGTGACGAGACGACGGCCAGCATGGCGGCCGAGGCTGCGCGTCAGGCGCTGGAATATGCCGGCGTGGATGCGTCACAGGTCGATGCTGTTCTGGTCGCCACAGCGACACCGGATCAGGTCTTTCCGGCCGTGGCTGTGCAGGTGCAGGCGCGTCTTGGCATGACTGCCGGGTTTGGCTTTGACATCAGCGCGGCCTGCTCGGGTTTTGTCTATGCCCTCGCGACGGCAACGGCCCTGATGCAGTCCGGACAGGCCAAAAAGGTCCTGGTGATCGGCAGCGAAGTCTTCTCGCGTCTGCTGGACTGGACCGACCGGTCCACCTGCGTCCTGTTTGGCGATGGTGCAGGTGCGGTTCTTCTGGAAACCGGTGCAGGGGAAGGCGAGGGCGTTCTGTCCACGCATCTGCATTCGGACGGTCGGACCGGTGATATCCTGTATGTGGATGGTGCGGCGGGCTGCCCGTCCACATCGCAGCATCTGCGGATGCAGGGCCGTGAGGTTTTCCGTCATGCCGTCGTCAAGCTTTCGCAGGCTGTCGATGAGGCCCTCGAGGCCAATGGTCTGACCGGGCAGGATATCCAGTGGATGGTCCCCCATCAGGCGAATCTGCGCATCATTGACGGAATGGCCAAGAAGCTGGCGCTTCCGGCGGACCGGGTGGTCGTGACCGTGGACCGTCATGCCAATACGTCTGCGGCGTCGATTCCGCTTGCTCTGAACGAAGCTGTGCGGGATGGACGGGTCAGGAAGGGTGATCTGGTGCTGATGGAAGCGCTGGGTGGTGGTCTGACCTGGGGATCCGCTCTCATCCGGATGTAAGCCTGTGCCCTGACAATGGGCAGGTTAATGATTGATTCCTTTGACTGTTCTGAACGTCATGATACGCAAGTGACATGAGCACAGTCACGCGCGCGAATCTTGTCGAGCATCTCTATAGTCGTGTCGGTCTTTCCCGGCATGACTCCTCCATGATTCTTGAAAGCCTGCTGGGTGTGATCTCAGACCGCCTTGAAGCAGGCGAATCCGTGAAACTGAGCGGATTCGGAACATTCTCTGTCCGCCAGAAGGGCGAGCGTATCGGCCGCAATCCCAAGACGGGTGTGGAAGTTCCCATTCTGCCGCGGGCCGTGCTGGTGTTCAGACCTTCCCAACTGCTGAGGGACCGTATGAACGGTTCCGAGAATGGCGCAGCGGCCGAGGCTTCCTCCCATGACAGATAATTCCGCATCCCAGGCCGTCATGGTTTCGCCGAACGATGACCTTGCTTCCGCTCCGGAAAAGGTCAGGAAGGCGCCCGAGGCGTACCGCACCATCAGCGAAGTCGCTGAAGAGCTGCATATTCCTCAGCACCGTCTGCGGTCCTGGGAAACCATTTATCCGGGCGTAAAGCCTTTTCGCGGGGAAAGTGGCCGCCGCTATTACAGCCCCGAGCATATCGAGACGCTACGGCTGATTTCGGATCTACTTTATGTGCAGGGGTACAAGGGGCAGGGGGTTCTGCGGGTTCTGAGAGAGCGCCGTGCCGAGAAGGCGCGCGCGGCCGCCCAGAAGGCTGTTCCGGAGGCAGTGCCTGAAACGGTGCAGGAGGTTTCGGCAGCATCTGTGGAAGCGGTTCATGTTCCGGTTGTCACGGTTGAGGCGACTGAAGAAAGTCCTGCGTCTGTTGTGGATGCAACACCGGTGGCCGAGCCTGTCGAGAATGAAGATACTCCGGTGACGCCGATAGAAGCCAGCGTTGACGACATTGTTTTTCCGGAAGTTCCTGCCGCGGCCCATGAGGTCGTTGTGACGGAAACGGTTGACAGCACGGCGGAAAATGAGAGCCCCGAAGCCGAAGCCGAAGCCGAAGCCGAAGCCGAAGCCGAAGCCGAAGCCGAAGCTCCCGATTCTGCTCTGCTCGTGACCCTGCGTGACGAAAACGAACTTCTTTTCAATACGCTGGAAAAGACCGAGGCTGAAAACAGCCTGCTGCGTTCGGAACTGCGCGAAATTCTGGAAGAGCTTCGCAATTTGCGAAATCTTCTGCCCGTCTAGTCACAATGCCCCATTGCGGTGACGGCGGGACACTGCTAAACCACCGCCACCGCAGGACGACGGGCAGTAGCGCAGCCTGGTAGCGCACCAGTCTGGGGGACTGGGGGTCGTGGGTTCGAATCCCGCCTGCCCGACCACTCCTGCGGTAATTTCCCTTTCTTAAGATCCTTTGTCTTCTGCATAGACGCCCTTGCGCGGATTGACTTCCGTCCAGAGTGTCCACAGCAGATGCAGCGCGGCCATGATGGCCGGTCCAAGGAACAGGCCCAGCAGACCCCAGGTCTCGGCGCCTCCCAGAATTCCAAGTAGAACCCACAGGAACGGCATTTTCGTGCTGCCGCCAATCAGGGCGGGGCGGATGAAGTGGTCTGCGATGAAGATCACGACTGAGCCGATGGCCGAGACGACGATTGCACCGATCATGCTGCTCTTTGCCAGCAGAAGCAGGGCCACCAGTCCGACCGTCGGCCAGGCCAGGAACGGGATCATGGCCGCCACGGCCGTCACCATCGCAAACAGCAGGGGCTGGGGCGCGCCTGTTGCCATGTAGACGATGCCCATGATCGCCCCTTCGCCCAGACCCACCAGAACAAGCCCTGCCAGCGTGCCGTGCACGGACGAGATCATCTGCTTGGCCAGGCTTTCACCCTGTTCGCCGAACAGGCGCTGCGATCCGAGCAGGCATTTGCGGATCACGCTGTCTCCATCCTTGAGCAGGAAGAACAGCGTCAGGAGCGAGAAGGCGAACAGCGTGCCGCGGCGTGCAAGCTGCGATCCGACCTGTTTGGTCATCTGCATGCCATGTCCCACATCCACCGAATGAAGCAGATGGGACAGGCGCTGCGGGCTCGTCATGTGGTTCTGCCACCAGTTGGTGGCCTGTGCGGACAGGAACGGCAGGTGCGGAACCCATTCCGGCATCGGGATGCCGTTGTTCCGCACGTCATCAATCCATTCCAGCGCACTCCGCGCCTCATCCGCGACCTTCACACCGACCAGCGAGACGGGCACCAGGAAGATCAGAGCCACCGCCAGTGTAAAGACCATCGGCAGCCAGTCGCTGCGGCCGAAGCGCAGCTCGGCTCTGCGGTAGAGGGGCCAGATCGAAATGGCGAACACGCAGCCCCACAGCAGCGCGGGCAGGAAGCCCTTGAGCGTGTAAAGGCCGATCGCCACGAAGAAGAGCGCCAGGAAGCCCCGTGCACGCCGCTGGATCGTTCCGGTTGAGGCGGAGGCCTCGACCGTGATGGTGTCGGGAGAAGGGGGCGGAGAAAAATCGGTCATGAGAATTCCGGAATGAAAATATGTCTGAACTGTCGTCCTGTGCAGAGAGACCTGCTCCGACGAGAGAAGTCCGGATGAAGAAAGATGCAGGAACCTGAGTAACACTGTTCCGCATCATGGAACTATTCCACGGGCACGTTTTCGAATGAAGAGCAGCCGGACTGGATGGCCAGTCCGACGGCCTGCTGACTGAAACGTTTCTGATACGCCTGACGAATGGCTTTCAGATAAGGCTGCAGGTTGCGATCCGAAGACGGAGCCACGATCCAGACGATTCGCGATGCTTCGCGGATGATCCGGTGGCCTGCTGCATCATACCACTGTCCCTGCGCGTCAATCACGGTGAAACCTGCGGGAAAGCGTGGCGTGATTTCGCTGTCCACGAAATTCTGCCAGTCATCGCCATCGATGATGCTGCCATCGGGGCGGCTCAGGCCAAACATCAGTCTGATCTGCAGACTGTCGCGGGTCTGGATTTCGCGGCACAGATTGGGTGTGACGCTGACGGGCACGATACAGCCGCCGAGCAGCGGAGCTGTCAGGGTCAGCAGAAGCAGCGTTTTCTTCACGCAGTCCGACCCGTCAGGGCGTCTCGCAGGATCGCGGCTTCAGCAGGGGCGAACAGGCTGCGGCGAATGAACAGGTCGATCAGGACAAGATTGACGTTGAACTTGAACGCATCGGTGTCCCGGACCAGCGCGACGACTTCCTGAATGGGCAGAAGGTGAAAGCTCTCTACCTCGCCATCCTCCGCTATGGGCGTGAAACCCTGCGGAAGGAGCAGGTCATAGCAGTGCAGCACGTCGCGTCGCAGCCCTTCGGGGCGCTCAAGTGCGTATTCGATCCGGCTGACGGCGCGGGCGGTTGCTGCCAGTTCCGCCGGGATGCCGGCTTCTTCCTGCGCTTCCTTGATGACTGTTGTCTGCGGATCGAGGCCTGCGCTCATGCCGCCTGCGACCAGATGGTCCAGTTTTCCCGGATCCAGACGCTTGCTCATGCTGCGACGGGCTACCCAAAGGAAAAGTCCGTCCTCACGTTCGACCAGTCCGTTCAGATGCACGCCTTCGGCGGCCAGTCCCAGAACCGGTATGGCGCCGCGATCCACTTGGCCCAGAACGATGCCGCTGTCATTACGGACATCGAAGGCTTCCTCATGCGACGCGTAGAGCCCCATGTCGCATAGGGCTTGGGAGAACGGCAGAAGCTCCGTGCCGGCGTTTACGCCGAAACCCTGGTCCTTCTGAAGGCCAAGTGATTGAAGCGTCTGTGCGGTTGTGGGGCTGACCCAGCCGATCTGTTCTGATCCGCAGAAAAACGGAAGGCGGCCACCTGGCAGGACTGCGCTGTTGCAGGCTGCAATATGCCGAAGAAAGGGTTCGAGGGCAGGGGGGAAGGATTTGTCAGACACAGAGCGATATGTCGCATGCAGACAGGCATTTGCAAAGCATCGCCTGCACTTCCCATAGTCTGCCGATGCTCAAGAAAACCGATTCGACATCTGAAGCGCTCTCCCTGCGGGTGCTGTGGCCCATGATCCGGCCCGAAAAACTCTGGCCCGACGCGACACGCATCGGTTTTGCACTCATCATTCTTCTGGTGGAAAGCGGCACGGCCGTCGCCACGCCCTGGCTCTTCAGCCGCATGGTCAGCAGCCTGTCGCGTCCCGAGACCCTGCTGGCTGTTCCGCTCTGGCTGATCGCCCAGTATGCGGTCATCCGGATCATTTCGGGGCTGGCGACCCCGCTGCGGGAGCTTCTGGTCAAACCTGTCGAAACGGATCTTCAGCGTCGTGTGGCGGTGCTTGGGCTGCGCCATCTGCATGATCTGAGCGTGCGTTTCCATCTGGACCGGCAGACCGGTTCCCTGACACGCACGCTTGATCGGGGGGCGGATGCGGTCGGGACGCTGCTGTCCCTGGCGCTGTTCAACGTGTTGCCTAATGTCATCGAACTCCTCATGACGCTGACCGTCATTCTGAAGATCTTCGACTGGCGTTACGTCGGGCTGCTTCTGCTGGCGCTCGGGCTGTATTCTTCTGTCTCTTATGTCTTTACCCGTCTGAGAATGACGGCGAGACGGGCCCGGAACCGTGCCAGTAACGAGGCCCAGCATCAGCTGGTCGACAGCATTCTGAATTTCGAGACGGTCCGCAGTTTCGCCAACGAACCGCATGAAATTGCCCGGTACGACGCGGCTAGGAAGGATCTCCGGCAGGCTGAAATCAGCCTTCAGCGTTATGTCAGCCTCTCCCAGATCAGCCGCGGCATTCTGATTGCGGTCACGACGACGACCCTTCTCGCGATGGCGGCTCATGATATCGTGGCGCACCGGTTGGCGGTTGCGCAGTTCGTGTTGATCGGCAGCTATCTGAGTGGTCTCTATTCTTCGGTGGGCGCCCTGAATTACGTCAGTGCAGGCTGGCGCAATGCGCGCGTTGATCTGGAGAACTATCTCGAACTGCTTGCCGTGCGCTCCGAGATCACCCATGCCGTCCAGCCGGTTCGTCTGCCGGGAAAGCTGTCGGAAGCGGGGGCGGCGTCCGTTGCGTTCCGGCATGTTTCCTTTGGCTACAGCCCTGCGCGGCAGATCCTGCATGATGTTTCCATCAATATTCCCGCAGGTACGTCTCTGGCGATTGTCGGGCATACCGGGTCAGGCAAATCCACCCTGGGGCGTCTGCTGACCCGGGCCTATGATCCGACCGAAGGCTCGGTCTGCATCGACGGTCATGACCTGCGCGATATTGCGCCGACCGACATCCAGAACATCATCGGGACGGTTCCGCAGGATACGGTGCTCTTCAATTCCAGCATTGGCGAAAACATTGCCTATGGAGATCTGTCAGCGTCTCGTGAGGAGATCGAGAAGGCGGCCCGGAGTGCGCAGATCGATGCCTTCATCCGTGAACTTCCCGATGGGTATGACACTGTTGTCGGTGAGAGGGGGCTCAAGCTTTCCGGTGGCGAGAAGCAGCGCGTAGCTATTGCGCGCGTCATCCTCAAGGACCCGCGCATCCTTCTGCTGGACGAGGCCACGAGCGCGCTCGATACCCGCACGGAAGTCGCCATCCAGAAGGAGCTGGCCGTCCTGTCGCAGGCGCGCACCACGGTCATTGTCGCGCACCGTCTTTCCACGGTTCAGGATGCCGATCGCATCGTGGTGCTTGACGCGGGGCGCGTGGTGGAGCAGGGAAGCCACACGAAACTGCTGTCCGCAGGTGGCCATTATGCCGCAATGTGGGCCGCACAGGCCGGTGAAAACGTCGCTGGACAGCTCTCGGGGGTTGACGAAGCCCCCAAGCATACGTCATAAGCCGCGCCTGATTTACGGAACACGCCGGACCTCGCTGTCCTGCGTCATCCAGCATCGAGGAAAGTACCACCATGTCTCGCCGTTGCCAGATCACGGGCAAGGGCGTGCTGACGGGCAACAACGTCAGCCACGCCAATAACAAGTCCCGCCGTCGTTTTCTCCCGAACCTGCAGGAGACCACGCTGATCTCCGATATTCTCGGTGCTTCGGTGCGTATGCGCCTGTCCACCAACGGTATCCGCACGGTCGAGCACAACGGTGGGCTGGATTCGTTCCTGCTGGGTACGCCGAACCGCAAGCTTCCGACGGAAGCCCAGGTCATCAAGCGCCGTATCCTGCGCGTTCAGGAACGCAAGGCTGCCCAGACCGCCTGAGAAATCTTTGCCGGACTTTGTTTGGTAACAAGATTGCTCTTGAAAACCATGGCGGTCTGCGTCATTCAGCCGCCACTGGGATAAATCAGGTTCGGTCCTTTCAATAGGACCGCAGCGGAGGTGTTTCGGTTCAGGCTGAAACACCTTTCATTGTATTTTGGAGGTTCTCCGTGTCCGAAAGCGTTCAGGAAGCCAAGTCGGCTCTCTCGAAGATTCGCAACATCGGTATTACCGCGCATATCGATGCCGGTAAGACCACGACGACCGAGCGTATCCTGTATTACACGGGTGTCTCTCACAAGATCGGTGAGGTCCACGAAGGCAACACCACCACCGACTACATGGCGCAGGAACGTGAGCGTGGCATCACGATCACCTCGGCAGCCGTGACGTGTGAGTGGAACGACCACCGCATCAACATCATCGACACCCCGGGCCACATCGACTTCAACATCGAAGTCAACCGTTCGCTCCGCGTGCTCGATGGCGCGATCTTCGTGATCGAAGGCGTGGCCGGCGTGCAGCCGCAGTCCGAAACGAACTGGCGCCTTGCTGACCGTTACAACGTTCCGCGCATCATCTTTATCAACAAGCTCGACCGTACCGGTGCGGACTTCTACTACGCCTTCAGCACGCTGAAGGAGAAGCTCGACATCGTTGCAGTGCCGCTGCAGCTCCCGATCGGCGCCGAAGAAAACTTCATCGGTGTGGTCGACCTGGTCGAGATGCGCGCCATCGTGTGGGAAGGCGGCGAACTCGGCGCCAAGTTCCACTACGAAGAGATCCCTGACGATCTGAAGGAAAAGGCTGCCGAAGCCCGCCAGACGCTGCTCGACACGGCTCTCGCCATGGACGACGCTGCCATGGAAGAGTACTTCGAGAAGGGTGACGTGGACGTCGCAACCCTGAAGAAGTGCATCAAGAAGGGTGCGATCTCCGGCGAATTCCGTCCCGTCATGTGCGGTACGGCCTTCAAGAACAAGGGCGTGCAGCCCCTGCTCGACGCCGTCATCGACTACCTGCCGGCTCCTGACGAAGTCGAAGGCATCCGCATCGCTCCGCCGGAAGGCGAAGAGGTCGACGAGGACTTCCTGCCGATCGTCCCGGTTGATCCGGACGGCAAGTTCGCTGGCCTTGCGTTCAAGATCATCTCCGACAAGTACGGCACGCTGACCTTCGTCCGCGTCTATCGTGGCGTCCTGAACTCCGGTGACACCATCCTGAACACGACGAAGGGTCACAAGGAACGCGTCGGCCGCATGTTCCAGATGCACGCCGACAAGCGTCAGGAAGTGAAGTCCGTCGGTGCCGGTGACATCGCCGCATTCGTGGGCCTCAAGGACACCGTCACGGGTGACACGCTTGCCGATGCCGCCGATCCGGTGGTTCTGGAGCGTATGCAGTTCCCGGTCCCGGTCATCGACATCTCCGTCGAGCCGAAGACCAAGGACGCCGTCGAGAAGATGACGCTGGCCCTGCAGAAGCTGACGGCCGAAGATCCGTCCCTGCACCTCAAGACCGATCAGGAAACGGGTCAGACCATCCTGTCCGGCATGGGCGAGCTTCACCTGGACATCATCGTTGACCGTCTGCGTCGTGAATACGGCGTCGATGCCAACATCGGTGCACCGCAGGTGGCCTATCGTGAGACGATCACGAAGCCGCATGTCGAGACCTACACCCACAAGAAGCAGTCTGGTGGTTCGGGTCAGTTCGCTGAAGTCAAGATCGAGTTCGCTCCTTCCGAGAAGCCGGATGAGATCATCTTCGAGAACAAGGTCGTCGGTGGTACGGTTCCGAAGGAATACATCCCGGCTGTCGAAAAGGGCATCCGCATGCAGAGCACCACGGGTGTTCTCGCCGGCTTCCCGACCGTGGACTTCAAGTTCACGCTGCTCGACGGTAAGTACCATGACGTTGACTCGTCGGCTCTGGCCTTCGAAATCGCCGCCAAGGCCTGCTTCCGTGAAGGCATGAAGAACGCCGGTCCGGTGATCCTCGAGCCGATCATGGACGTGGAAATCACCACGCCGAACGATCACGTCGGTGACGTCGTGGGCGATCTCAACCGTCGCCGTGGCATCATCCAGAACCAGGAAACCGCTGGTTCGACCGTCATGATCCGTGCACAGGTGCCGCTGAAGGAAATGTTCGGCTACATCTCGCACCTGCGTTCTGCAACGAAGGGTCGTGCATCCTTCACTATGCAGTTCCATCACTACGATCCGGTGCCGCGCAACGTGGCTGAAGAAATCATCGCGAAGTCCGCCTGATTTCTTCACTCCGGTGAAACATCAGACCCCGCCAGAGCAATCTGGCGGGGTTTTTTGTATTCCCCTTTCAAGGAAAGACCCGATGTCCCAGTCTGAACCCCGGAGATCCGTCATTGCCATTCTGCCGGTGAACGATCTCGCGCAGGCAGAGCAGTTTTTTGCGGTCCTCGGCTTCTCGTCCCGCAACGGAAGTTCAGCCGAATACAGGCTTCTGGAAACGGCGGACGGTGAGGAACTCCATCTGACGCAGGCTATTCCCGGCTGGGTTGAGGCCGGGCGCAATCCGTTCGGTCTTTATTTCCGTCGTCCGGATGTGGATGCGCTGGCGCAGGCCTTCGCGGGACGGGTCCTTGAAAAGGAAGGGCCGTCGGTCAGGCCCTGGGGCATGTACGAGTTTGCGGTCAACGGGCCTGACTGCGTCCTTGTGCGGATCGGCTGGCCTGTCCGGAAGGGCTGAGCACAAAAAAAGCGGCGAAAGGTTTCCCCTTCGCCGCCTTGTCCGGTCCCGTCAGGGATCAGTGCAGATTGTCTGTCCGACGGATGAAGGCTGCCACGTTGTCATGGAGCTGCTGCAGCGTCGCCGGGTCCACATAGACCATGTGGCCGGACGTGTACTGCGCATATTCGATGTTCTTCTGCAGGCTGTTCGGCATCGGCAGATGCTTCATCTCGTACACGCCTTCAAAATAAGGCGTTGCGAGATCGTAGTAGCCGGCGTTGAGCATGACATGCAGGTTCGGATTGGTCTTCATCGCCATGGCCAGATCCGTCATGACGTTCGGCTCGCCCTTGGGCTGGTAGCCGTGGCCGGGCTGACGGTGATGGCTGTCCCAGTGGCCCTGGCTGTTATAGAGGCGATAATCCTCGTCCGTGCCGTATTTGAGCGTGTTGCGGACGTAGTCGTTGAAGACCGTGACATAAGCCGAGCTGATGGCGCTGGACTGCGGATCGTAATCCACTTCCTGGCTCATCGGATCGATCGTCGGGCTTGAATAGCGGGTGTCCAGACGGCCCGTCGCCATCCCGGTCTTCGCCTGAAGCTGCTGGTCGAATTCGCCGCCATTGACGCGCAGATCCGCCCGCAGAATGTAGTCGACCGGCAGGCCCGTGTAGTCATGCAGCTTTGCCGCAATGGCCTGACGCTGGTCTTCCGGCAGATCCGCACCCTGACGCAGGGCCAGCGTGTAGTCGGTCATTGCGAAATGCTCGACCTCATGCAGGAAAGCCTTCAGGTCCGGATGTTCGGCCGGCAGGCAGTGATGGTACCAGGCCGTGGCGGCGTAGGTGGGCAGGGCGAGCACATACGGATCGTCCATGCCGGCATTGAACTGCGGGCTGTCATCGCTGTTGTCGTAGTTCAGGATCTGCGACAGCAGGATCACGCCGTTGAAGTCGATGTTCTCGTCCTGCTCAAGGTCGTTGATGACCACGGCCGAGCGCATCGTGCCATAGCTCTCGCCGAACAGGTATTTGGGCGAGTTGTAGCGGTGATACTTGGCCAGGAACTTCGAGATGAAGTGGGTGAAGGCTTCACCGTCACCATCGACGCCAAGGAATTCCTTGTCAGCGTCCTTGCCGGCAATCCGCGAGAAACCCGTGCCCGGCGCGTCGATGAAGACGACGTCCGAGACGTCCAGCAGGGACTGCGGGTTGTTGATGAGCGCATACGGAGCGGCCGGCAGATGGGTGTCACCCGGCGTGTTCACGCGGCGTGGGCCGAAGGTGCCCATGTGTACCCAGACGGAGGCCGAACCCGGGCCGCCGTTATAGAGGAAGGTGATCGGGCGCTTTTCGGCGGGAACACCTTCCTTGAAATAGGCGGTGTAGAACATGGAGGCGACGGGCGCGTTCTTGCTGTCGTCATCCTTGCCGCCATCGAGCTTGGTGCCACGCTTGGCCAGGATATCGCCGGAATCGTTGTAGTCGGCGCCATGAACCAGAATGGTGCCTGCAACTGCCCGGTAGGGGATGGTCGCGCCATTGACCGTTACGGTTCCGTTCGTCACGCTGTCAGCATTGGGCGCCGGTGTGGCAGGACCTGCCGCCAGAGCAGGCACAGCCATCATGGCTGCACCCAGAAGAAGGGCCTTGCGAAGCATGCAGAGGAACTTTCCGTTGGATGTTATGACGCGAGCTTTCTAACCGCAGGCGGCCGCACTGGACAAGAGTTGCGGCCGCGGATCATTCCTCAGCCGAAAGCCCGGTTGGCGTGCATGATCGCCACGCCGATCTCACGCAGCAGTGCAAAGCAGCGTGACAGCGGCGCGAAGATTTCCTCATGCTCCCGCGCGAAACCGGCGGCTTCAGCGGCGTCCCCCGGCTCCCCGAAGTCGAGATTGGCAACGCTGGGAGCGGTAACCGGGAACAGATCTTCCAGCAGATGCAGCGCGCGCGGCACATCCAGGCAGAGGATCAGGTTCGTGATCGCTTCGCGTGTCAGGCTGTTGCGCGGCCCGAAATAGGGGATGCGGGTTGAAAGCGCCCACAGCCGGTCGATGAGGGCAAAGCGGATCGCATGAAGCAGCTTCTCGCGGGCTTCCATGCGGGGTGCATCCGGCCAGGCTGCGCGCAGGGCGATATGATCCGCCTGGATGCGCCGGAACATGGCCGGGCCACTCGCCCAGAAGCGCAGCAGTTCCAGACCGTGCGAAATGCACAGCAGGCTCTGACGTTCTTCATCGCTCCGGGCTTTCGCGGCACGGTCCAGCCAAGTTCCGGGATCGAGCTGGTGGATCGTCGTCCGCAGTACGTCCAGATCCGAGTGGGCCAGGGCCTGACGGGCGAAATCCATGGCTTCGCGGAAACGCGAGGATTCCGTGGCGAACTGCTCGAACGTTTCGGGATGACGCTGCGCCGCGTTGCCCAGGCCATGCAGCACATTCGCCCACCAGCCCAGCTGCTGGAGAATGGCGTTGTTGGGAATGGCGCGGAGCTGTCCCGGATGGGTGATGCGTGTGACCGTCGCCGCGTCCGACTGGCGCGCGGAAGGACGGGATCCCGTCTTGTCGATCAGAGCGGGGCCGAATGCGCTCAGCAGCGCCGCATAGCCCGGATCGTCGACCAGTGCGCCCATGTCGAGCGCGATGGTGGAGAAGAAATCCGATGCGAAGTCAGGCCGCGTATAAACCGGATCTTTCGTGTCCAGCGGGATATCGGCCACATGTTCCGCCAGCGTTGCGATGGTGGAGGCCGCAATTGCTTTCGTGCCGAACAGCGTGTAGCCGTCTCCGCCCTGGAATGCGGTTTCGACCCGGCAGCCGATTCCAGCCTCACGCATGGCAAGGCGCGTGCGGGCAGGGGAGAAATAGTCCAGACGCTGACGCAGGCTGAACGGATGCGCCCCCCGTCCGATGCTTTCGCCATGCGTGTCGAACAGCGTCAGGGAGACGTCCTCAAGGCCGTGCTCTGCCAGCAGGGAAAGGGTCCGCATGCGCAGGCGTTCGACCAGGTTGGTGGCTGCGAGCTGTCCGACATAACGACCCGAGTCGGAATATCCGAACTGAAGCGACAGGCGGCCGTTCGCCCGCAGGTAATCGCGCCAGTGGCTGGAGCGGAAAGCCTCTTCCAGAATGGTCTCGCCGTTTTCAAGCGCGCTTTCCGTCTCGAACAGCGGCGAGATCTCGATCTGGTGGTCCTTGATCCCGAACAGGCGTGCCAGCCAGAGGGTGGCGAGCAGCGTATAGCCGCTTTCGGTCTCGGCAATGAGGAAGCGGATGGGCGAGCCGGAATCGATGTGCTTGAGGATCTGCGCCATCGTCATCATCAGCCGGGCGGCTGAGGCCGGCTCGACCAACAGGGCTCCGAAATCCACGGCGCGGGGTTTCAGGTCCGAAAGGGCCTCGTCGATCCTGGCCAGCAGAACGCGCCGACGCGAGGGCAGGGCGGGATCATCGGTCAGGCCAAGACGGGTGCGGGCCACGTTGTAGATCTGTGCGGCATTCAGCCTTGTATGGATCCGCGCGATCCCAAGGCCGTGGTTCATGAAGCCGGCACGGATGGTCCGCAGGTGCAGTCTGGCTTCGTCATCCAGTCCGACCGCCGCGTCCTGGAACAGCGGCAGAAGCTCGGTGGCGTCGAGGAGCGCCTTGTCCCGGCAGGCGATCAGTGTCTGGGCAAAATCCTTGATGATTTCCGGAGCCGCGTCCTTGCCGGTCGGGCAGGCGGCGTGCTGCGTCTTGACCGCCTCGATCGCCCGGCGCGCGCGCATGGCCAGCGCGCTGTCCTGCAGACCCAGACGCTCCAGTCCGTCCGTGAGGCGATGAAGCTGGGAGGATTTCAGCTCAAGCCGGATCCGCAGCGTGTCCCACCAGCCGATGTCGTTCCGGCCGTCGGTATCGAACCCGACCCAGCTTGCGAGGATGACGGGCGAGGGATCGACCTGACCGGCCTCGCCGGACCAGCGCTGGGACATTTCCTGTAGCAGCGCTTCGGTCAGATCGTCGAGCGCATCACGTCCCCGCAGGATGGCGGCCAGAGCCAGCGCCTGTTCCTGCGCCAGTGTGGGAGGGGCCGGACGGCGATGCGTCTTGAGGCAGGGCACCGGCAGTTCCGGATTTTCAGCACGCTGCGTCAGGATTTCATAGACGCCGTCCGCCAGTGCGAAGGTCGGGTGGGCGGTAAAGACGGCGGCAATCTGCGGCACCGTCAGGGAGACGGCATCCGGGGCCTGATCGACAAGGCGTTTCGCCACGGCTTCGAGGCGGCCCTGGGGAGCAGCGGTATCGAGCCCGACATAGGAGCGCAGATGGGCGGCCCGTTCCACGAAATGCTCGTCACGCAGGGCGCGGACGACATTCTCGATTTCGTCCAGCTGCGTCCTGCTCTCGCTCCGGTCGTCGTCCGACAGGCCCTGTCCAATGGATGCAATCAGGTCTGCGAGGCCATCGCGCTCATGGAGAAGCCGTGACGTCATTGCGTCAATACGGTCATGGAGGGACGGATCGAGCCGGGAGGCGCAGTCAGACATCGGGAGCAGTCTCGCTTCTGCGGAAAAAATGGGACGAAGACGGGGCGCAATACTTTTCATGCCCTGTCATCAAGCGCAACCTTGCTCTGGGCGCGACAGCACGGCAGGATGATGCTATCGGTGCGCTCATGCACGCGGACACGACCCCACCCGTTTCCCGGAAATCCAGCCCCACAGGTTTCTCGCCCAGGTTCATGGCCGGCGGCCTGCTCGTCGGCATGGGTGTTCTCGCTGCGGGAACGACACTTGCAGCCGCCCGTCATATCGGGGACGGCAGTCTTGCGTTCGGCCTGTTGCGTGCCGGATCGCGGGCAGGCGTTGTGGGTGGTCTTGCTGACTGGTTTGCGGTTACGGCCCTGTTCCGTCATCCGCTGGGTCTGCCCATTCCCCATACGGCCATTCTGCCGCGGCAGAAAGAACGGCTCGGCCAGGCGCTGGGACGCTTCATTTCCGGTCAGTTCTTCACGGAGGACGACGTTCGCCGCGCCCTGTCGAAAATCGACCTCTCCGGCCTGATTGCCGACATGCTGAACGATCCGGCGAACCGCCAGACGCTCGTCACCAGCATGCGTTCTGCCATTCCGCTGATGTTCGACCGGATGGAAGACGGGCGCGCCAAGACCGCCATTTCTCGCGCGCTTCCGGTTCTGCTGAATGGTGAGGAAATGGCTCCCCTCGTTTCGCGTGGGATGCGGGCGATGGTGGACAGCGAGATGCATCAGGAGGTCCTGTCCTTCCTGCTGGAGCGCATCAAGACGACCGTGACCTCCCGTGAGTCCGATCTGCGTCATTTCGTGGAAGAGCGTGTGCGCGAGCAGGGGGGACGTTTTCTGGGCTGGGCCATTGGCGGTTCCGTCGCCAGCCGCGTCCTCATGGCGCTTCATGCCGAGTTTGAGCGGGTCGATCCGATGGACTCGGATCTGCGACACGGTTTTACCACCTGGGTCCGGGGTGAGATCGACCGTATTGAAAACGATCCTGCCCGGCGCAAGGACATGGCCGATACGATCACGTCTGTCCTGACGCATACCAGTCTCAAGGGATGGAGTTCGGAGCTGTGGGAGCGTCTGCGGCGCATGGTCGAGGAGGACAGCGGACGCGAGGACGGCTGGAGCGCCACCGTCATTGATGCGGCCATCGTCCAGCTCGCCAGTGCCCTGCGCTCCAATGAATCCCTGCGGCTGAAGGTCAATCAGGCTGTCGAAAGTACTGTCCAGCGGATCCTGCCCGGCCTGCGTGAAAAGCTCTCGGGGTTTATCGCGGCCGTCATGGCGGGGTGGGACGGAAACGATCTGGCGGCCCGGCTGGAGTCGCGGGTGGGTCGTGATCTGGCCTATATTCGTATAAATGGCACCGTTGTCGGTTTTCTTGCCGGAGCGGCGCTCGACGGCGTTTCCCGACTGTTTTTTGGTGTGTAACATTCCATGTCCGGAGACGGGGGGATACAGAAGTCTTGACCTTTGCCCGGGATTGGGTCATTTGGAACAAATCAGGACTTAGCAAGTCTTGAATTAGAACAAGATGTGAGTGTGCAAGCGATGCTGAGGCTGTCAAAACTGGCCGATTACGCCACTGTCCTTCTGGTCCATCTCGGTCGTCACGAAGGACTGGCAACAGCAGCAGCCCTTGCGGTGGAAACCGGCGTCCCCGAACCGACCGTCGCCAAGCTTCTCAAAGGGCTGGCCTCCAGTGGCCTGGTTCTGTCCCATCGTGGCGCCCGTGGCGGATACCGTCTTTCCAGCGCACTTGAAACCGTGACGGTCGCAACCGTTATTGCTGCTGTGGATGGTCCAATCGCCATCACGGCCTGCTGTGACGGACGCGAGTGCGAGCACAGTTCGCTGTGCGGCCTGTCCGGACAGTGGGATGTCGTGAATGACGCCATCCTCAAAACGCTCAACAGCATCACACTGGCAGATATGGGCCGTCACGCGGAGCGCCTGCCAAGGCGCAGCCCCGCGTCTGCACCTGTCGCCCCCGCCGGAGCGGAGACTTCTTCCGTGACCGACGCGGTCAGTTAAGGACAACACACCATGCCAGCCGTGACGGAAACCCGCGAGACAGTCGAAAAGCTCGCGAAATCCAGCTACGAATGGGGTTTCGAGACCGATATCGAGATGGATATCGCGCCCAAGGGCCTCAACGAGGAGACGGTTCGCCTGATCTCCGAGCGCAAGGGTGAGCCGCAGTGGATGCTGGACTGGCGCCTGAAGGCCTTTCGCGCGTGGCTGGAAATGGAAGAGCCGACCTGGGCCCATATCCATCATCCGCCGATCGACTATCAGGACGCGCATTATTTCGCGCAGCCGAAGAAGAAGCCCGGCCCCAAGAGCCTCGACGAAGTCGATCCCGAGTTGCTCAAGACTTATGCCAAGCTGGGTATTCCCTTGCATGAGCAGGCTTTGCTTGCCGGTGTCGAAGGTGCTGAGGAGCGTCTGCCCGTTGCCGTGGATGCCGTTTTTGACAGCGTGTCCGTCGCGACGACCTTCCGCAAGACGCTTGCCGAAGCCGGGGTAATCTTCTGCCCGATTTCCGACGCAATCCGTGAACATCCCGAACTGGTCCAGAAATATCTGGGCACGGTGGTTCCGGTGGCGGACAACTTCTTTGCGGCCCTGAACTCTGCCGTCTTCACGGATGGCTCGTTCGTCTACATCCCCGAGGGCGTTCGCTGCCCGATGGAGCTGTCCACCTATTTCCGCATCAATGCGCGCAATACAGGGCAGTTCGAGCGTACGCTCATCATCGCGGAAGATCGCGCCACTGTCTCCTATCTGGAAGGCTGCACGGCACCGCAGCGTGACGAAAACCAGCTTCATGCGGCCGTGGTCGAGCTTGTCGCGATGGAAGACGCCTCGATCAAGTATTCCACCGTCCAGAACTGGTATCCGGGCGACGATGAAGGCCGTGGCGGCATCTACAATTTCGTCACCAAGCGTGGCATCTGCCGTGGCGCGCGGTCCAAGATTTCCTGGACGCAGGTTGAGACCGGGTCCGCCATTACGTGGAAATATCCGTCCTGCGTGCTGGCCGGTGAAGGATCGGTTGGCGAGTTCTATTCGGTTGCGGTGACCAACAATCACCAGCAGGCCGATACGGGCACGAAGATGATCCATCTGGCGCCGAACACGCGCTCGACGATTATCGCCAAGACCATTTCCGCCGGGCACTCCGACAGCACGTATCGCGGTCTGGTCCGCATGCAGCCAAAGGCGCGCAACGCACGCAATTTTACGCAGTGCGACAGTCTCCTGATCGGCGACCAGTGCGGCGCGCATACGGTGCCCTATATCGAAAGCCGCAACATGACGGCGCGCGTGGAGCATGAAGCGACCACGTCCAAAATCTCTGAAGACCAGCTCTTCTACTGCCGTTCGCGCGGCCTGTCGGAAGAAGATGCAGTCGGTCTGATCGTCAATGGTTTCTGCCGCGAGGTGCTCAAGGAGCTCCCGATGGAATTCGCGGTCGAGGCGCAGAAGCTTCTGCAGATCAGCCTCGAAGGAAGTGTGGGTTAATATGAGCGATTTTCTGAAAATTCAGGGTCTTCAGGCCCGCATCGACGCCGACGGCACGCCCAAGGACATCCTCAAGGGCCTCGATCTCGAGGTGCCCAAGGGCGAAGTCCACGCCATCATGGGGCCGAACGGTTCGGGTAAATCCACGCTGTCCTACGTGCTCGCCGGTCGCGAGGACTATGAAGTCATGGGTGGTTCCGCCACGTTCAAGGGGCAGGACCTGCTGGCGCTCGAACCCGAAGAGCGTGCTGCGCTTGGCCTGTTTCTGGCGTTCCAGTCGCCGGTCGAACTGCCGGGTGTGAACAACGCGAACTTCCTGCGCACGGCCGTCAACGCTGTTCGCCGGGCGCGTGGTGAAGCCGAGCTGGATGCCGTGGCTTTCCTCAAGGCTGTCCGTGCCGAGACCAAGCACCTGTCCATGTCCGACGACATGCTCAAGCGTGCGGTTAATGTCGGTTTCTCGGGCGGTGAGAAGAAGCGCAACGAAGTGCTCCAGATGCGTCTGCTCCAGCCGTCTTTCGCCATTCTTGACGAGACGGACAGCGGTCTGGATATCGATGCTCTGCGTATTGTCGCTGAAGGCGTGAACTCCCTGCGCAGCCCGGATTTCTCCGCTCTGGTCATCACCCATCACCAGCGCCTGCTCGATTATATCGTGCCAGATCGCGTGCATGTCATGGCGCATGGTCGCATCATCCATAGCGGCGGCCCCGATATCGCCAAGACCCTTGAGAAGCAGGGTTATACCCAGTTCCTCGAGGCGGCAGCGTGAGCGGAGCGCCAACCGTGACGCAGAACGCTGCTCCGGCTCTGGAGGCGTTTGTTGCGCGTGCCGCCGGGCAGGGTGCGGCTCTGGCCGACACGGGACTGCCGACGCGTCGCGTCGAAGCCTGGCGTTATACGCCGCTGCGTTCGATCGCGGATACAGCGTGGCAGAAGGCTGCATCCCTGACGACCGAAACCGCCACTGCGCTGCTGGACCGTCTGGTTCTGCCTGAAACGGGCGCCCGCATGGTCTATGGCAATGGCCAGCTTCTGAACGCGTTGTCGGCCCTGCCGGAAACAGTTCGGCAGGCTTCGGAAAATGTCTCTCCGCTTAAGGGAGTGTTTTCCGCGACGCTGAATACGGCGCTCGGCGAAAGAGGTCTCGACATTCGTGTTCCTGCTGGAACGGATGCCGGTCTTCTGACGCTCGTCAGCCTGTCCGATGGGCAGGATGCTTCGACGCATCTTCAGCACCGCATCGTACTGGAAGACGGCGCGTCCCTGACACTGTACGATGTCAGCGCAGGTGAGGGGCGTTATATCGCCAATCCGCGTTTCGATATCGTCGTAGGCAAGGGGGCGACCCTGCGTCACGTCAAGGTGCAGCGCGAGAGCCTGACCGGTACGCATCTCGCCATTGTCTCGGCCGATGTGGCGGAGAAGGGCGAATATGACAGCTTTACCCTGAACCAGGGCAGCAGTCTTGCGCGTCACGAAGCTGTCGTGACACTGGGCGCACCTCACGCCATGGCGCATGTGAATGGCGTACAGATCGTTGATGGTCAGCGTCTGAACGACCTGACGTCCATGATCCATCATGCCGCTCCTGATGGGAGCTCGCGCCAGACCGTCAAGACAGTGCTGTCCGACGCCGGGCAGGGTGTTTTCCAGGGCAAGATCCTTGTTGATCGCGTGGCCCAGAAAACTGACGGCTACCAGATGAACCAGGCGCTTCTGCTGTCTGAAAAGGCACAGATCAACAGTAAGCCCGAGCTGGAAATCTACGCTGACGACGTCAAGTGCAGCCATGGCGCTACTGTCGGCGCACTTGATGACGAGCAGCTTTTCTATCTGCGCTCCCGCGGTATTGCGGAAGCGGATGCGCGGGATATGCTTGTGCGTGCTTTCCTGATTGATGCGCTGGATCTGGTTTCCGACGAAGGTCTGCGTGATCTGCTGCTGCGGAGCATGACGTCATGACCCTCGCTGACAGCCGTACCGGGATGGATCTGTCGGAGATCCGCGCCCATTTTCCGATCCTGAACGAGACTGTTCATGGTCGGCCTCTGGTCTTTCTCGACAGCGCAGCTTCGTCCCAGAAGCCGGATGTCGTGATCGAGGCCATGCGGGATGCGGCGTATCACCAGTATGCCAATATTCATCGTGGCCTGCACTGGATGAGCGAGCGCACGACGGAAGCCTATGAGCGCGCCCGTCATGATGTGGCCCGTCTGCTGAATGCGCCCGATCATCGGGAAATTGTCTTCACCCGCAACAGCACCGAGGCCATCAACCTCGTGGCGCACAGTTTCGGCAGTATGCTGAAGCCGGGGCAGGCAGTCCTGATTTCCGAGCTTGAGCATCACGCCAATATCGTGCCCTGGCTCATGCTGCGGGATCGTGCGGGTATCGAACTGCGTGTCGCTCCCATCAATGACGCCGGCGATATTGATCTGGATGCTTATGAAGCGCTTCTGTCGGATGGCAAGGTGGCGCTTGTTGCCGTCACGCACATGTCCAATGTGCTGGGAACGATCACTCCCGCCAGGAAACTGACGGAAATCGCCCACGCTTATGGCGCGCGCATCCTGCTGGATGGGTCTCAGTCGGTGGTGCACCGCAAGATCGACGTGCAGGCTCTCGGAGCGGATTTCTTCACTTTCACCGGTCACAAGCTCTACGGCCCCACGGGGATCGGGGCGCTCTGGGGGAAGATGGAGCTGCTGGACATCATGCCGCCTTTCATGGGCGGTGGTGACATGATCCAGAACGTGTCTTTCGAGCGTGCGACCTGGGCGCATGTTCCGCACAAGTTCGAGGCCGGTACGCCCGCAATTCTGGAGACGATCGGTCTGGGGGCGGCTGTCCGTTTTGTGGAAGAGATCGGTTATGACGCCATTTCGCGCCATGAAGCTGAGCTGACCGCTTATGCTCTGGAAAAGATGCGTGGGATCAACAGCCTGCGCATTTTGGGCGAGCCTGAAGAGCGCGGGGGTGTAATCTCCTTCGTCATGGACGGTGCGCATCCGCATGATCTGGCAACACTGCTGGATCAGCTCGGAATTGCCATCCGCGCCGGGCAGCATTGTGCTGAACCTCTGGTGCGTCGTCTCGGCGTTCATGCCACCGCGCGCGCCAGTTTTGGCATTTACACCACGACTGAAGAGATCGATGCGCTGATCGAAGGCCTTGAACGGGCCCGGATGATGCTCACATGAGTGAAGCCATGACCGATATCACAACCAGTGAAGATACAGCTGCTGTCCCCGCAACAGGGACGGCGCCCGATCAGGAAGCGGTCATCGCGGCCATCGCGACGGTGTATGACCCGGAGATCCCGGTCAACATCTACGAGCTAGGTCTGATCTATGCGATCGACCTGCATGATGACGGCCGCGTGCATATCGAGATGACGCTGACGGCGCCCAATTGCCCCAGTGCGCAAGAACTGCCGGAGATGGTGCGCGATGCTGTGTCCCATGTTCCGGGTGTCAGTCAGGCCACTGTCGAAATCGTCTGGGATCCGCCGTGGGATATGAGCCGCATGAGTGACGATGCCCGTCTTGCCCTCAACATGTTCTGATCCGGAAAGAACCATCATGTCCGACGTTGCAACGCGCCGCCCGCTGCCCGCTCTCATGACCCTGTCCGATCAGGCGGCCAAGCGCCTGAAAGCTCTTTACGCCGGCTCCCATCAGGGTCAACTCCTGCGCATCAGCGTGGGAACGCGTGGGTGCTCGGGACTGTCTTACGAAATGAACTTCGTGACAGCCCCGGAGCCGACCGATGAGCGCGTCGAGGATCAGGGCGTGACCCTGCTGGTGGATCGCAAGGCGACCCTGTTCCTGACCGGTACTGTCATGGATTACGAGGTCAAGGACCTCGAATCCGGTTTTACGTTCAGGAATCCGAACGAGAAAGGTCGCTGCGGCTGCGGCGAGAGTTTTCACGTCTGATTCGCTTCACGTCACGTGACAGCACGACCACGGCTTCGACTTCCGTGGACCACAGGAACTGGTCCACGATCGTCAGGCCGATGACCGAGAAACCTGCATTCCACAGAGCCTTGCCGTCTTTTTCAAGTGCAGCAGGGTTGCAGCTTACGTAAACGATGTCGGGCACGGCTGACTTGGCCAGAGGCATCGTCTGTGCGCCTGCGCCCGCATAAGGCGGATCGAGGACTACGGCCCGTGTCGATTTCAGATCATGCGGCAGAAGCGGCTGGCGCCCCAGATCCCGATGAAATCCATCAACGCGGCGTCCACCGGAGGCAGCTTTCAGGCAGTTTGCGGCCGCTAGATTGCCTTCATAGGCCATGACCCGACCTTTTTCGGACATCGGAAAGGTCAGGGTGCCACATCCGGCAAACAGTTCGACCGTTACGTCCTTCTTGTTGAGCGACGGCAACCCGTCCACGACAGCCGTGACAATGGCCTTCTCGGCATCAGCGGTCGCCTGAAGAAAGGCGGAAGGGGGCGGGGAGACGATCACGCCACCGAAATCTTCCCGGACCGGGCCGGACTGGGCCACAGTCTCGATGCCCAGATCTTTCGGATCCTGCCAGGAGATCCGCGACAGATCATGCTCGCGGGCAAAGGCTGCCAGCTTGAGGCGGTCGGCACTCGTCAGGGGAGCCGGGGTCTGCAGTGTCAGGTCCGGCCCGCTATCGAGCAGGTTGACCATCAGGCTCCCGCGGCCCGTCAGTGCGCCCAGACTTCCCAGAACCTCACGCAGAGGGGCGAGAAGCCCGAAAATCGCGGGATGCAGGACGTGACATTCCGTCATGTCCACGGGATCGCCATTGCGGCGATGCAGCCCGATGATCACGCCGCCTGGCACGCGCTGGACGGCAAAATCCATGCGGCGCCGGGTTTTTGGCGTTGTCTGGAACATCCGTGCAGGCGGCAGATCCGTGAAACCCGCTGCCGTGAGAGCCTGTGTGACGCGCTGCGCCTTCCAGTCCAACAGGGCTGGCAGGGAGAGGTGCTGCAACGCACAGCCGCCGCATTCGCCAAACAGGTCGCACGGGGGGGGGACGCGGTCAGCCGATGCGTGAACGATGTCAATGAGTTCGGGATGAGCGGGGGCAAGGCGGACCCGGACGTCTTCCCCGGGCAGAGTGCCCGGGATGAAAACGGTCTGGCCATCAAGATGCGCAACGCCGTCGCCTGCCGCACCCAGTCCTTCAATCCGGAGTTCTGCAACCCCGGTCAAGGTATCATTCATTACCGTAATGGCGCCCATCATGCTGAACAGGAGCAGCAGGATCGGTGCTACCGGAAACCGTGACTTTCCTGCGGCGCGGGAGCAGCATGAAAGCGGGCGTATCACCACCAAAGCCCGTCTTTGGCCCATCGTTCTCGAAAGCGGGGGCCAGTTCAACCGAACGGTGGCTGACAGGGGCCTCGATCACCGCGACAGAAGCGACGGCTGTGGGAGCAACCTGCTGAACGGTCTCGCTCTCGTCGCGATCGCCACGATTGCGCTTGCGACCGCCACGACGGCGCTTGCGGGGACGCTGCTCTCCTTCTTCCGCCACGTCCTGCGGTGCAGGAGTCGCGGTTTCGGCCGGACGGCGTTCACCCTCTTCGGGCGCCCAGTCAACGGTCATGATGCCTTCAAGAACCGGGCGGGCAATCACCTTGCCTGTCAGGGTCTCGATGGCTTCCAGCAGTCTGCGATCGCGCGGAGTCGCCAAGCTGAAGGCATGGCCTTCGTTGCCTGCACGACCGGTCCGTCCGATACGATGCACATAATCTTCCGCATTGAACGGCAGGTCATAGTTGAAGACATGCGACAGGCCGCCGATATCGATGCCACGTGCTGCCACATCCGAGCATACCAGGAACTTCAGGTCACCAGAGCGGAAACGCTCCAGCGTCGAGAAGCGCAGGGACTGGGCCAGATCTCCGTGAAGATGGCCGGCTTCGATGCCATGCTTGGTCAGATACTGCTGGATCATGTCCACATCGCGCTTGCGATTGCAGAACACGATGGCGCTCTGGACGTTCTCACGACGCAGCAGTTTCTTGAGCGTGCGACGCTTCTCGTCCTCCGGCACGATGACCAGGGCTTCCTCGATCGTCGTGGCCACGGAGGACTGGCGCGATACCGTGATTTCCACCGGGTGCCGGAGGAAAGCATCGGCCAGACGGCGGATTTCCGGCGCCATCGTGGCGGAGAAGAACAGGGTCTGGCGATGGGCGGGCAGCAGTGCCACGATTTTTTCGATATCGGGGATGAAGCCCATGTCCAGCATGCGATCGGCTTCGTCGATCACGAGCGTGCTGGTCTGCGTAAGCAACAGGCCGCCACGTCCGAACAGGTCGAGCAGGCGACCCGGAGTCGCGATCAGCACATCCACGCCGCGATTCAGCACATCGCGCTGTTCGGCCATGCTCTCGCCACCAATCAGCAGCGCATGGGTCAGACGCAGATACTTGCCATAGAGCTTGAAGTTCTCGGCAACCTGCAATGCCAGTTCACGCGTGGGCTCCAGGATCAGCGAGCGCGGCATCCGGGCGCGGGCGCGGGAGCCAGCCAACTTCTGGAGCATCGGCAGCGTGAAAGAGGCCGTCTTGCCGGTTCCGGTCTGGGCGACACCCAGAACGTCATGGCCCTTCAGGACTTCGGGAATGGCCTGGGCCTGAATGGGAGTGGGGTGTTCATAACCCAGCTCCTCGATGGCCCGCATGATCGGCTCGCCCAGTCCCAGATCGGCAAAGCGCGGCCTGTCGGAAACGTCCTCGGCAACCACGACGGTCTCAACGACGGCGGGTGCCTCAACGGTTTCTTCAACGACAGCCGGTGTTGCAGCAGCCGCTTTGGTGCGGCGGCGGCGTGCAGGCTTTTCGCTCTTCGTGGGCTCGGCCTGAACGGCAGGGGTTTCTTCGGCAGCGGGTTCCGGGGCTTCCACGACAGGGGCGGAGGCCTTGCGACGGGACGGACGCGCCTTCTTTTCGACGGGTGCTTCTGCCGCGGCCTCTGCGGCAGCTGCGACATCCACCTTGCGGGGACGGCCACGACGGCGCGGCGCGGCAGGAGCTTCCACGCTTTCTTCGGTCACGACTTCGGCGGCGGGTTGTTCCACAACCGGCGTCTTGCGCGGACGGCCACGGCGTTTGGGGGCTGCTTCGACTTCTTCCGTCACGGTCTCGGCTGCTTTTATGGAGCGGCGACGACGCGAAGCAGGTGCGGCTGCAGCCGCCTCGGCAGGCTCGGTCACGGCTTCCGGTTCTGTAACAGCCTTCTTCCGGCGTCCTGTCGTTTTCGGAGCAGGAGCTTCGCTTTCAGTCGCGGACTCGGCAGCAGGCGTGGCTGCCTTGCGGGTCCGGCGTGCTGGTGTCTTCACTTCCGCCGTCTTTTCCGTCGCGGCAGCCGCAGTCTTCGTGCGACGCGTACGGGGTGCCTTGGCAGCGGGAGTTTCCGTTACCGGAGACGTTTCGCCTTCATCGGCAACAGTCGGGGAAGTTGCGGCTGCGGCAGCACGCGAAGCAGAGGGGCGTCCGCGTCTGGGCGTTGCAGTCGTACGGGGCTTGGAAGGACCGGAGGTCGTTTTCGCGCTCAAATGACTCTCGAGACTCTCTTTGACGGCGCACACCCAAATGGATGAGGGCCGGAGTTGAGGGCGGGGCAATTGCCCGCAGCTATAACTGGTGCGTTATCGATAAATGGCAGGAATGGCAAGCGATACGGCCCTTCTGGCGCCGTATCGCATACGATTTCAGATGCCGCGTGCCATTGCGGCGACAAGAATGGTCAGGACACCCAGTCCCGCCATCATGGCGGTGCGGCTGCGCAGGGTGTCGAACAGCGCAGGCTGGGGACGCATGGCGCGTCGGGCCCGGCGGAAGGGGCCCTGGACGGTCAGGATGAAAATGACTGCCATGGCGAGGCCCAGAAGCTGCATCGCATTGACCGGCCAGGGCACGGCTGCAAATCCGCCTTCATGGAAAATCAGGCCCCAGCCGCTCAGAAGCGAGAACGGGACAACCTGATAGAGGCCGCGGAAAAAGCGCGTGTAACCCTGAAGCAGGACGGAGTTACGCGGTCCCGGATCCAGCAGTCCGACCGTGGAGCGGACAACGAGCGTCGAATAGATCGAGCCGCCGACCCAGTAGGTCATGCACAGCAGATGGATTGCGAGCACGAGGCTCCAGATGATCGACCCTGTCATTGATCCTCGTCATGGTTGAAAATGGAAAAAAGGGGGAAGAACATTCCCGAAGCATTTCCCTGAATATCCGACGCAAGCCCCTCAGCGCCAGAGGGAAGCGGAATTGAGGGACCCCGAAAGAGGCAACGCAACAGCCGGTCATGCTTTGCTGTCATGAGTCCAGCAGGAGAACGCCCCGAGATGCCCAGCCCTGAAATATCCAGCCCTGTATCCCGCCATCCTTTCGCATTGCTGCTGCCCGAGGAGAGCGACCGCATGGATCATGCGGCTGCTGCCCTTCTTCCATCCACACGTCTGATGGAAAATGCCGGATGGGCCGTGGCGCGCGTCATCCGTAACCGCTTTTCGCCGCGCCGTGTCACGGTTGCCTGTGGGCCGGGAAACAACGGCGGGGACGGCTATGTCGTGGCCCGTAATCTCGCGCGGTGGGGGTGGTCAGTCCGCGTTGCCGCGCTTGCTGCTCCCAAACCCGGGACGCCTGCTGCTGAAATGGCTGCTTGCTGGACCGGCCCCATGGTGCCGTTCACGGCTGAGGAACTGGCGGGGGCCGATCTGGTCGTGGATGCGGTTTTCGGTTCGGGGTTGAAGCGTCCTGTTGCGGATGATGTTGCGGCTGTTCTTGCGGCCGCCCGGGAGGTCGTTGCCATCGATATGCCGAGCGGCGTGGCCGGAGCCTCGGGTGAAATCCTTGGCAAGGCCCGCGACTGTACGCTCACGGTCACCTTTGTCCGTCCGCGTCCCGGGCATGTTCTGCAACCCGGTTCTGATCTGTGTGGTGAAGTGATCTGCGCCGATATCGGCATGCCTGACGCGGCATGGGAGGGCATCACACCGGTTGTGCAGCATAACGGGCCTGGCCTGTGGAGCCTGCCGGTCTCGGGGGACGGGGACTATAAATACCGCCGTGGCGTGGTCAGTCTGTGCGGTGGGGCTGAAATGCCTGGCGCGACCCGGCTCTCGGCTCGCGGGGCGCGCCGCAGCGGGGCCGGTCTTGTGCGGATCTCGGCAGGCGAGGGGGCTCCTGCCTACCGACTCGGTGATCCCGGTCTGATCGTGGACGATGCGCCGCTTTCCGAATTGCTGGAGGATGCGCGACGTAAGGTCTGGATCTGCGGGCCTGGGCTGACTGAAGACGAAGTTGCTGCGACCCTTCCGCAGCTCCTCAAGGCTGACCGGATCGTGCTGGCGGATGCCGGTGCACTGGCGTGGGGCGCGCAGGATCTGTCGCGGCTGAAAGGGGTCGCTGCCGTCACGCCCCATATCGGAGAGTTCCGCAAACTCTTCGGGCCCGTCGAAGGCAGCCGTCTGGATGCCGCGCTGGCGGCTGCAAAGCGCATCAATGCTGTTGTCGTCATGAAGGGGCCTGACACGATCATTGCTGCTCCGGATGGTCGCCTTGCCATCAATACGCATGCGTCGTCCGCTCTGGCGACAGCAGGTTCGGGGGATACCCTCACGGGTGTGATCGCAGCCCTGCTTGCCGCGGGGATGGACGTCTGGGAAGGCTGTTGCGCAGGTGTCTGGCTGCACGGGGAAGCCGGAATCGAGGCGGGGAAAGTCCATGGCGGCTGGCCCCTGGCCGAGGATCTGGATCTGCCTCTGGGGCCGGCACGGGCGACTGCCACGCGTCTGGCGCGGGAGGCGGGAGACAAAAAGGCGACCGGCTCCCTGTTGTGAAGTCGCGTTTCATGCGCTAAAGGCCGCGCTTCCGAGGTTCGGTAACACGAGCCTGGAGGCCGAGCGCTGCGGGCGTGGTGAAATTGGTAGACACGCCAGATTTAGGTTCTGGTGGCGCAAGTCGTGGGGGTTCAAGTCCCTCCGCCCGCACCAAGCCCGGCTTCCCGAGAAAGAGATTTGACCAACCTACCGACCGAGAGGATCGCCTGGCTCATGCAGGTTACGCCCACGCTCAACGAAGGACTTAAGCGCGCCTTCACCGTCGTTGTCCCGTCTGCCGACCTGCAGGCCCGCCGCGATGCACGACTCGCCGAAGTTGCCAAGACGATCAAGCTTCCGGGCTTCCGTCCGGGCAAGGTGCCGGCTTCCCTCGTCAAGCAGCGCTATGGCGAGTCCGTGAACGCCGAACTGCTTGAGGAAGCCGTCAACGACGCGACCGCCAAGCTGTTCGAAGAGCAGAAGATCCGTCCGGCCATGCAGCCGAAGGTCGAGGTGGTTTCCGCCATCGAAGACGGCAAGGATCTCGAATTCAAGGTTGAGACCGAAGTTCTCCCGGAAATCGAAGTTCCCGACCTGTCCGGCCTGAAGCTGACGCGCCTTGGCGCCAAGGTCAGCGAAGAGACCGTCGACAAGGCCCTGAACGACGTCGCCCGTCGCAGCCGCAAGTTCGAGACGATCGAAGAAGACCGTCCGGCCGCCAAGGGTGATGTCCTGTGCGTCGATTTCGTGGGCAAGCTGGACGGCACGCCGTTCGATGGTGGCACGGCTGACGATGTGAACGTCGAAATCGGCGGCGAAGGCTTCATCCCCGGCTTTGCCGAGCAGATGGAAGGCATGAAGGCTGGCGAAGAGCGCGTCATCAACGTGACGTTCCCGGCCGACTACCAGGCTGAAGAGCTGGCCGGCAAGGCCGTGACCTTCGACATCAAGGCGAAGTCCCTGAAGAAGGCTGTTGATCCGGCCATCGATGACGAGCTTGCCAAGACGATCGGTTTCGAGAACCTCGAGCAGATCCGCAAGATCATCACCGAGCAGGCTGAGGGCGAATACCAGCAGCTTTCGCGTCTGCGCATCAAGCGCGACCTTCTGGACGCCCTGTCCGAGAAGACGGACTTCGAAGCTCCGTCCAGCATGGTTGACGCCGAGTTCAACCAGATCTGGGCCCGCGTCGAGGAAGACCGCAAGGCCGGTCGTCTGGACGAGGAAGATGCCGGCAAGGACGAAGAGACCCTCAAGGCTGACTACCGTCGCATTGCAGAACGTCGCGTGAAGCTGGGTCTGCTGCTGGCTGAAATCGGCCGCAAGCAGGAAATCCAGGTGTCCCGCGAGGAACTCCTCGGTGCGATGCAGCAGGAAGCCCGTCGTTATCCGGGCCAGGAACAGATGGTTTTCGAGTTCTTCTCCAAGAACCCGCAGGCCGTTGAAGGGCTCCGTGGCCCGATCCTGGAAAACAAGGTCGTCGATTACCTGATCGAGCTGGCCGACGTCACCGACAAGGAAGTGACGCCGGAAGAACTGGCCGAGATCCCGCCCGCCGAACTCTGATCTTTCGGCGCGGGAACCGGCGGGCACTCTTCGGGGTGCCCGTTTTTTCCTGCCTGCTCCCTTTGACGGAACGGCATGCCGGGTCCATGTTAGGGAGCAGAAGAAAGCCCATCGGGCATTGAGGAACAGACAGCATGACCATTCGGGATCGTGATCCCCTCGAGGTGTTCAGCAACTCTCTGGTGCCGATGGTGGTCGAGCAGACTGCCCGCGGAGAGCGCTCTTTCGACATCTTTTCGCGTCTCCTTCAGGAGCGCATCATCTTCCTGACCGGACCCGTCTACGATCAGGTTTCGTCCCTGATCTGCGCGCAGCTCCTCTATCTGGAGAGCGTGAATCCCACCAAGGAAATCTCGTTCTACATCAACAGCCCGGGCGGTGTCGTTTCCGCTGGTCTCGCGATCTATGACACCATGCAGTACATCCGCTGCCCCGTGAGCACGGTCTGCATCGGTCAGGCCGCATCCATGGGTTCCCTGCTTCTGGCAGGTGGCGAGAAGGGGCATCGCTACGCCCTTCCGAATGCCCGCGTGATGGTTCACCAGCCTTCCGGCGGTGCGCAGGGTCAGGCTTCGGACATCGAGATCCAGGCTCGCGAAATCCTCATCATCCGTCAGCGGCTGAACGAGATCTATCGCGAACATACCGGCCAGACGCTGGAGCAGATCGAGCAGAAGCTCGAGCGTGACAGCTATCTTTCGGCCAATGAGGCCCGCGAATTCGGCCTGATCGACAAGGTTGTCGAACGCAATCCGCATGAGACCACGCCCGACCCGAGTTGAGGTATTTCCGGACCTGAGGAGCCTGACGTTCCTTCCGGAACAGAAAAGCGGCATTCCGATATGCCGCTTTTCGTGTCTTGGGGCATTTGGGCTCCGGGGTTGCCGAAGGCTCTGACCTCGGCCTAAAGTTAAAGTTCTTTCGCATGTCTGCTGCGTGAATGTGGTCAGGTCGTGCGCAAGGGAAAGGGAACAGCAATGAGCAACAAATCCGGCGATTCCAAGAACACCCTGTATTGCTCGTTCTGTGGGAAATCCCAGCACGAAGTCCGCAAACTGATTGCTGGTCCCACGGTCTTCATCTGCGATGAATGCGTCGAGCTCTGCATGGATATCATCCGTGAAGAGCATAAGACCCATCTCGTGAAGTCCCGCGACGGAGTTCCGACCCCCAAGGAAATCTGCAAGGTTCTTGACGATTACGTGATCGGTCAGTTCGAGGCCAAGCGTGCGCTCTCTGTGGCGGTTCACAACCACTACAAGCGCCTCGCCCATGCCGCGAAGAGCAGCGACATCGAGATTGCGAAATCCAACATTCTGCTGATCGGTCCGACGGGTTCGGGCAAGACCCTGCTTGCCCAGACGCTGGCCCGTATCCTGGACGTTCCCTTCACGATGGCCGATGCCACGACCCTGACCGAAGCCGGCTATGTCGGCGAGGACGTGGAGAACATCATCCTCAAGCTGCTCCAGTCCGCCGACTACAATGTCGACCGGGCCCAGCGCGGCATCGTCTACATCGACGAGATCGACAAGATTTCCCGCAAGTCCGACAACCCGTCCATCACGCGTGATGTCTCGGGCGAGGGCGTGCAGCAGGCCCTGCTGAAGCTCATGGAAGGCACTGTGGCCTCCGTACCGCCGCAGGGTGGCCGCAAGCATCCGCAGCAGGAATTCCTGCAGGTCGATACGACCAACATGCTCTTCATCTGCGGTGGCGCCTTTGCCGGTCTGGACAAGATCATTTCGGCGCGTGGCAAGGGATCGGGCATCGGCTTTGGTGCGGATGTGCGTTCTGATGACGAGCGTCGTCTCGGTGCGATCCTGCAGAGCGTGGAGCCGGAAGATCTGCTGAAGTTCGGTCTCATCCCCGAATTCATTGGCCGTCTGCCGGTTATCGCGGCGCTGAACGATCTGGATGAATCCGCCCTGATCCAGATCCTCAGCAAGCCCAAGAACGCGCTGATCAAGCAGTATGGCCGTCTCTTCGAGATGGAAGGCGTCAAGCTGACCTTCACGGAAGATGCCTTGGCAGCGATCGCCAAACGCGCCATCGAGCGCAAGACCGGTGCGCGTGGCCTGCGTTCGATCCTGGAAAGCATCCTGCTTGGTACGATGTTCGACCTTCCCGGACTTGAAGGCGTGGAAGAAGTCGTCATCAACCGGGAAGTGGCGGAAAACAAGGCCCAGCCAGTCTATGTCTACGGGAAGGGCAAGTCCGAACCCGCCGAGCAGTCTGCGTAAAAATGGTTCCGGCTCTTGTGCTGGCCCCATCGGCTTTCGACATAACTGACTGAGGTTGTCCGAATTCATGCCGCTCAAGCATGAAAGAAATGCGATCCCGGCGCTGCATGGCAGGCCGGTATCGCAAGATCGTCCCTCTGGAGATCAAGTGAATGACTGACGATACCAAGCCGAAAACCCGCCGCCGCACAAAGAAGACAGACGATGTGGCCGTTCCCGAAAAAGTTGCTGCGGCTCCGAAGAAGGTAACGCGCAAGCCACGTGCTGCAGCGCGCAAGGCGGAGCCCGAAGCTGAAACCCCTGTGGTACAGCAGCCCGTACGTCATGACGTGATGGCCGTTCTGCCGCTTCGGAACATTGTTGTGTTCCCGCATATGATCGTGCCGCTGTTTGTTGGGCGCGAGAAGTCGGTGAAGGCACTGGAGACCGTAACGCGCGAGAGCAAGCAGATCCTGCTCGTGGCGCAGAAGGATGTCTCGCTGGACGATCCGTCCGTCGATGACATCTATCGCTACGGTACGGTTTCGACGATCCTTCAGCTCCTGAAACTGCCTGACGGGACCGTGAAGGTTCTGGTCGAAGGGACGCGGCGTGTGCACATCACGCGTCTGTTCGATGTGGACGGGCATTTCGAGGCTGAAATCGAGGAAATTCCCGAGGAGCCTGTGGATGCTGCTCCGGGAAGTGAGATCGAGGCGCTGAGCCGTTCGACGGTTTCGCAGTTCGAACAGTATATCAAGCTCAACAAGAAGATCCCGCCGGAAGTCATGGTCTCGATCAACCAGATCGAGGGTATTTCCAAGCTGGCCGATACGATTGCGAGCCATCTGAACCTCAAGATTTCCGAAAAGCAGGAAATTCTGGAGACGGCCTCGGCTGCGCGTCGCCTGGAACAGGTTTTCGCGCATATCGAGACGGAAATCGGTGTTCTTCAGGTCGAAAAGCGCATCCGTAACCGCGTCAAGCGGCAGATGGAGAAGACCCAGCGCGAGTACTATCTGAACGAGCAGCTCAAGGCGATCCAGAAAGAGCTCGGCGAGGGCGAAGACGGCAAGGACGAGAACTCCGAGCTTGAAGAGAAGATCAACAAGACCCGTCTGAGCCGTGAAGCCAAGGAAAAGGCCCATGCCGAGCTGAAGAAGCTGCGTGGTATGAGCCCGATGTCGGCCGAGAGCACGGTTGTGCGCAACTATCTCGACTGGCTGCTGGGAATCCCTTGGAAGAAGCGCTCCAAGATCACGCGGGAGTTCCAGCACGCCGAGGACGTTCTCGAAGCCGAGCATTACGGTCTGGAGAAGGTCAAGGAGCGGATCCTCGAGTATCTGGCGGTGCAGACGCGCTCGCAGAAGCTCAAGGGACCGATCCTGTGCCTTGTCGGGCCGCCGGGTGTGGGCAAGACCTCTCTGGCGCGGTCCATCGCCAAGGCGACGGGGCGGAACTACATCCGCATGTCGCTGGGTGGCGTGCGCGATGAATCGGAGATCCGAGGCCATCGCCGGACCTATATCGGCTCCATGCCGGGCAAGATCATCCAGGGCATGAAGAAGGCGCGGACATCCAACCCGCTGTTCCTGCTCGACGAGATCGACAAGCTGGGTGCCGACTGGCGCGGCGATCCGTCGTCTGCGCTGCTCGAAGTGCTGGATCCAGAGCAGAACTCCACGTTTGCCGATCATTATCTGGAAGTAGATTATGATCTTTCGGATGTGATGTTCGTCACGACGGCCAACAGCCTCAACATGCCCCAGCCGCTGCTGGACCGCATGGAGATCATCAACCTGTCCGGCTATACGGAAGACGAGAAGGTACAGATCGCGCGCCGTCATCTTCTGGGCAAGCAGGCGGAGGCGCATAATCTGAAGCCGGATGAATGGACGGTCACGGATGATACGATCCGCGAACTGATCCGCTCCTATACCCGCGAGGCTGGCGTCCGGAACCTTGAGCGTGAACTGGCCAAGCTTGCACGCAAGACGGTCAAGGAAATCATCACGACCGGCGTCAAGCATGTCGAAATCACGCCCGAAAACCTTGAGAAGTATGCGGGTGTCCGCCGCTACCGTCATGGCGAGACCGAGACGGAGGACATGGTCGGTGTGGTGACGGGGCTTGCCTGGACTTCGGTCGGCGGCGAGATCCTGACGATCGAGAGCGTGATGGTTCCGGGCAAAGGGCAGGTCAAGCAGACCGGCAAGCTCGGTGAAGTCATGCAGGAGAGCATTTCGGCCGCGCTGTCCTATGTGCGCTCGCGGGCGCAGGACTTCGGGATCCGGCCGCCGCTGTTCGAAAAGCGGGATATCCATATCCATCTTCCCGAAGGTGCGACGCCCAAGGATGGTCCGTCCGCCGGTATCGCGCTTGCGACGTCTCTGGTGAGCATCATGACCCAGATCCCCATCCGCAAGGATGTGGCCATGACGGGTGAGATCACCCTGCGTGGCCGCGTTCTGGAGATCGGGGGGCTTAAGGAGAAGCTGCTGGCGGCTCTGCGGGCCGGCATCAAGACGGTCCTGATTCCCAAGGACAACGAGAAGGATCTCGCGGAGGTGCCGGACAATGTCCGTCACGCGCTCAAGATCATTCCCGTGAGCCATGTGGATGAGGTGCTCAAGATCGCCCTGACTCGTATGCCGGAAGCCATCGAATGGGACGAAAATGTCGACCCGATGGGTGAAATAACGGTGGATAAGACGGCTCCGCAGGCACTTCCACACTGACACTGACACGCTTCTGCGATTCTAGCAGTTGACGCGGGCAAAATCCGCTTCATAGTGCGGCCGCAGATCGAACAAGGCGCCTGAGCCAGAAGGGACTCACCAGAGCCCGGCTCAGGCGCTCTAACACCAGAAAGGCACATCATGGAGAAGCCCCTCAACAAGCAGGAACTGATCGCCGCCGTTGCAGACGCTGCCGATCTTCCGAAGGCCAAGGCCAGCGAAGTTGTCGATGCGGTGTTCAGCACGATCGAGGCGACGCTTGCCAAGAAGCAGGAAGTCCGTCTCGTCGGTTTCGGCAGCTTCGTGACTGCCACGCGCAAGGCCGCCAAGGGCCGCAACCCGCGCACGGGCGAAGAGATCGACATTCCGGCATCCACCTCTGTCCGCTTCAAGCCGGGCAAGGGGCTGAAGGACGCCGTGAGCTGAGAAAGCTCACAAAACGGTTCCGGGTGGCTTTACCGCCATCCGGAACCGTGTATATAGACCGCACACACAGTCTGAGGGCGATTAGCTCAGCGGTAGAGCGTCTCGTTTACACCGAGAGGGTCGGCGGTTCAATCCCGTCATCGCCCACCATAAAGAACATCATGCAGCCATGAGCTGGCGTTTCGAATACCATGAAACGCTCGGGTCCACTTCCGATCTGTGCAAAGCCAGAGCCGAAGCCGGTGAACCCGAACATCTTGCCGTTCAGGCTTTTTCCCAGACATCAGGGCGCGGCACGCGCGGACGGACCTGGACTGACCCGGGTGGCAATCTTGCCATTTCGCTGCTGTTTCGTCCGGCTGATCCCGCGGCTTTCATCGCGGCTCTTCCGTTTGTTGTCGCTGTGGCCCTCTTCGAGACAGTCACGCATTTCTGCCCGGTTGTGACGGGGCCGTCCCGCTTCATGCTTAAATGGCCCAACGATCTTCTGATGGATGGCCGAAAGATGGCGGGCGTGCTGATCGAGACGGGCGGTCCACAGGGCAATCCCTGGGTCGTCGTGGGAATCGGGGCCAATCTGCGGCAGGCCCCTGAGATTCCGGGTCGTCGTCTGGCGGCGCTCGCCGAAGCGACTGATCCGCCGTCTGCTGAAGCTTTCGGAAAGGTGCTGGTGGCACAGATCGAACACTGGACCGCCCTCCGGGAGCGGGAAGGGTTCGCACCGGTTCGGGCCGCGTGGCTGGCGCGGGCGCACCCGGTTGGCACCCCGCTTGCGGTTCAGCGTTGTGAAACCTATATTACAGGTTCGTTTTCAGGGCTCGATGCGCAGGGACGCCTGCTGCTTGCCTTGCCCCACGGTGAAACCATTCCGGTTGTAACCGGCGATATCCTGCTGGACTGAAGGACCGGACCGCAACGTGCTTCTCGTCATTGATGCTGGAAACACCAACATCGTGTTTGCTGTACACGATGGAGAGTCGTGGCTGGGGCAATGGCGTATTTCGACGAATGAAGCACGAACGGCGGATGAATATGCGGCCTGGCTTCTGACACTCTTTGATCGGGTGGGGGTGAACGCCAAGGCCATTACGCGGGCCATTATCGGGACGGTTGTGCCTGTAGCGCTTTACGAACTGCGCCGTTTCTGCCGTGAATGGCTGGATGTCGTGCCCCTGGTCGCCAATGCAAGGCTGGATTGGGGTATCGACGTTCTTGTCGACAATCCGAATGAACTTGGCGCGGACCGTCGCCTGAACGGTCTGGCCGGTCGCGAGCTTTTTGGCGCCCCGCTGATCGTGGTCGATTTCGGGACCGCGACGACCTTTGATGTCGTCAACAGTGCGGGGCAGTTCTGTGGCGGTGCGATTGCTCCGGGTGTGAACCTGTCGATCGATGCGCTGCACCGTGCAGCCGCTCGCCTGCCGCGCATGAGTATCGGCCGCCCTACGGCGGCGATTGGCCGCAATACGAGCGTGGCGATGCGCTCGGGCCTGTTCTGGGGCTATGTCGGTCTCGTCGAGGGACTGATCCACCGAATTTCCGATGAAATGGACGCAAAGCCGACTGTGATCGCAACAGGCGGTCTGGCTCCGCTGTTCTCTGAGGGAACGCCGCTTTTTGATGTGCTGGCGCCCGATCTGACGCTGGATGGCCTGCGCCTTCTGGCGGACCGCAATACAGGTCCGCCGCTTTCCTATTCCCCCGAACGCTCTCAGGGCATCGGGCAATGAATATCACTCTGATTATGCATCATATCTGCAAGGAACAATCATGACAGAAAAACAGGACGGTCTGTCCTTCCTGCCCTTGGGCGGGACGGGCGAGATCGGCATGAATTTCAACCTCTACTGCCTGACGAAGAACGGTCACGACACCTGGCTTGCCATTGACTGCGGCATCGGGTTCTCGGGCAACGACACCCCTGAAGCCGAAGTGCTCATGCCGGACCCGACCTTCATCGCCGATCGTGCGCGGGACCTGTGCGGTCTCGTGATCACGCATGCGCATGAAGATCATCTGGGTGCGGTGGCGCATCTGTGGCCGTATCTGCGCTGCCCGGTCTACGCCACGCCGTTTGCGGCTGCGGTTCTGCGTCGCAAGCTGCAGGAAGCCCATCTGAACAACCAGGTGAAGATCCACGTCATCCGCCCGGGCTCGCGCTTTGATGTGGGGCCGTTCGATCTGCAGTTCGTGTCCGTGACGCATTCCGTTGCCGAAGCACAGGCCGTGGCTCTGCGGACGCCGCATGGTCTGATCGTGCATACGGGCGACTGGAAGCTTGACGAGAACCCGCTGGTCGGCCCGGTTACGGATCTGGAGACGTTCGGCAAGCTGGGCGACGAGGGCGTGCTCGCTATGGTCGGCGACAGCACGAACGTGCTCAAGCCGGGCAAGTCCGAGTCCGAAGCCGATGTGCGCAAGGGCCTGACGGAGCTGATCGCGGGGCTGGAAGGCCGGATTGCCGTGACGTGCTTTGCCAGTAACGTGGCGCGCGTTGAAAGCATCGCGAAGGCGGCCCAGGCCTCCGGTCGTGTGGTCATGATCGTTGGCCGTTCGCTGCGTAATCTCGAGACGGCGGCCCGTGAGTGCGGCTACTTCCAGGATCTGCCGCCGTTCCTGACCGAGCAGGATGCCCGGGATGTCGAAGACGACAACCTGCTGATGATCATCACCGGCAGCCAGGGTGAGCCGCGTTCGGCTTTGTCGCGCATTGCGTCCGATACACATCCGAACATTGCCCTCGGCGAGGGGGATACGGTGATCTACAGCTCGCGGATGATCCCGGGCAACGAACAGGCTGTCATGGCCGTGCAGGACAACCTGTCGCGTCGTGGCGTGACGGTCCTGACGGACAAGGATGCGAAGGTCCACACGTCCGGTCATGCGACCAGCGAGGACATTCGGACGCTATACCGGATCGTCCGTCCGAAATACAGCATCCCGACCCATGGCGAATGGCGTCACCTGACGGCGCATGCCGCGCTGGCGCATGAGATGGGTGCCGAGCCGATCCTGCTGGAAGATGGCGATATCCTGAACCTGTCTCCGGGTGAGGTGAAGGTCGTGGATACGGCGCCGACGGGCCGTCTGGCTCTGGATGGTGGTCGTCTGCTGCCGATGACGGGCGGTGTTCTCGCGGCCCGTCGCAAGATGCTGTTCAATGGTATCGTGCTGGCGAGCTTTGCCGTTGATGACGAAGGCTATGTCATCGGCGATCCAAAGATCAGTGCGCCGGGTCTGCTGGAATCTGATGATCCGGAAAGCGTGCGGATTCAGGAAGAATTCGCCGATGCCATCGACCAGATCCCCGATGAACTACGTCAGGACGATGCGGCCTTCCGGGATGCGGCCAAGACGGCCCTGCGCCGTGCTCTGGGGCGCAAGCTCCAGAAGCGTCCGCTTGTTGATGTCCATTTGCTGCGCGTCTGAGAGAAATACACATGCGTTTGACGAAAGCCTTCCAGCCGACGCTGAAGGAAGTTCCGGCCGAGGCGCAGATTGCGTCTCACCGTCTGATGCTTCGGGCTGGCCTTGTGCGCCAGACTGCCTCGGGCATCTATGCCTGGCTGCCGGCCGGGCTGAGGGTTCTGCGCAATATCGAGCAGATCATCCGTGAAGAGCAGGACGCGATCGGGGCGCAGGAAGTCCTGATGCCGACGCTTCAGTCGGCCGAACTGTGGCGCCGGTCGGGCCGCTATGACGCCTATGGTCCGGAGATGCTCCGGATCCAGGACCGTCATGGCCGTGATCTGCTTTACGGGCCGACGAACGAGGAAATGATCACGGATATCTTCGGATCGTCCGTGAAGTCCTACAAGGAACTGCCCAAGGCGCTCTATCACATCCAGTGGAAGTTCCGTGATGAGGTACGTCCCCGTTTCGGTGTGATGCGTGGACGTGAATTCCTGATGAAGGATGCTTATTCCTTCGATGCGTCCTATGAAGGTGCGGTCGCCAGCTACCGCCGGATGATGCTGTCCTATCTGCGCATATTCCAGCGTCTGGGCGTGCGGGCTGTGCCGATGGTGGCCGATACCGGTCCGATCGGCGGCGACCTGAGCCACGAATTCCTGGTGCTGGCGCCCACGGGTGAGAGCGCCGTGTTCTTCGATGCAGCGCTTGAGGAGCAGGACTGGCTGAGCCGTCCGGTCGATTGTGATGACGCCGAGAGCCTGGCCACGTTCTTTGCGACCGTGACCGATCACTATGCGGCAACGGATGAGAAGCACGACGAGGCCGAATGGGCCAAGGTTCCGGCCGAGCGCAAGCGTGAAGGGCGTGGCATCGAAGTCGGTCACATCTTCTATTTCGGAACCAAATACACCGCCTCCATGGGGATCGAAGTGAGCGGTCCGGACGGTGCGCCGTTCCATCCGCATATGGGCTCTTATGGTGTGGGCGTGTCGCGTCTGGTCGGTGCCATCATTGAAGCGTCGCATGACGATGCTGGCATCATCTGGCCGGCGTCCGTGGCCCCTTATCGCGCTGCAATCCTGAACCTGCGTCAGGGTGATGAGGCATGCGACGCGATCTGTGACCGCATCTACGGGACCGATCCAGAGAACCTGCTGTATGATGATCGTTCCGAGAGGGCCGGCGTGAAGTTCAACGATGCGGATCTGATGGGTCATCCCTGGCAGATCATCGTCGGACCGCGTGGCGCCAAGGAAGGTAAGGTCGAGCTCAAGCAGCGCGCCACGGGCGAGCGGTTCGAGCTGTCGGTCGAGGACGTTCTGGCGAAAATCGGAGCAGCCTGATGTTTGGCCGCTTTGAGCGCATGGTGGCGGGGCGGTATCTCCGCGCCCGCCGTGGCGAACGTTTCGCCTCGATCATTGCCATCTTTTCCCTGATCGGGATTGCGCTTGGAGTGGCGACGCTCATCATCGTCATGTCGGTGATGAACGGGTTCAAGGCCGATCTGATGGGACGCATCCTGGGGCTGCACGGCGATCTGACCGTGTATGGCTACGGGCGACCCATTGAGGCTTACGAAAACGATGTTGCAGCAATCCGGCAGGTTCCAGGGGTAAAATCCGTCATCCCCATGGCGCAGGGCACTGTGCTGGTGGAGGCGGGACGTTTCTCTTCCGGGGCAGAAATGCAGGGCGTGTCCCAGCAGTCGCTCCGGGACTGGACGGCGCTGAGCAGCGGGATCATCGCGGGAAGTCTGAACGATTTTACCGGCGATAATGCGGTTGCGATCGGCACCACGATGGCGGACCGGGCCGGACTGACAATCGGGTCTCCGATCACGCTGCTGTCTCCGGACGGCCAGGCGACGCCGTTCGGGACGATGCCGCGGGTGAAGACCTATCATGTTGCGGTCATTTTTGACGCCAACTGGAATGATTACAATTCCAGCATTGTTCTGATGCCGCTGCCTGCAGCGCAGAAGTTCCTGATGCTGGGTTCGTCCGCCGTTTCGCTTATTCAGGTCTCGACGGCTGATCCGTCGAATGTGCAGCCGACGCGCAAGGCCATTGCCGCACGTCTGGAAGACCCGCGCCTGCGGGTTCTCGACTGGACGCAGAGCGCAAACGGCTTTCTGGACGCTGTGACGGTCGAGCAGAACGTGATGTTCCTGATCCTGACGCTGATCATCCTTGTGGCGGCATTCAACGTCATTTCGTCGCTCATCATGATGGTGAAGGACAAGACGCGGGATATCGCCGTGCTGCGAACGCTTGGTGCAAGCCGGGGCGCGATCATGCGGATTTTCCTCATGTGCGGCGCGTCTGTCGGGATTGTCGGGACTGTGGCGGGCTCGGCGCTCGGGATTGCGTTTGCGCTGAACATCGAGCGGATCCGCCAATGGCTCCAGTCGCTCACGGGGACCAACCTGTTTAATCCGGAAGTCTATTTTCTGGAGCGCCTGCCAGCGAAGCTGGTGTGGTCACAGGTCTGGGAAGTGATCGGAATGTCACTGGTCCTGTCGCTGCTGGCGACGTTGTATCCGTCCTGGCGGGCGGCCAGAACCGATCCGATCGAGGCGCTCCGTCATGAATGAAGTTTCAATGGGTGCAAGCGCCCTGCGTCTTGAAGGTCTGACGCGCCGTTTCCGGTCGGGCGAAGAAACGCTCGAAATCCTGAGCGGAGCGGAGTTCGAGCTCCGCTCCGGCGAGATCGTGGCGCTGGTGGCGCCGAGCGGAACCGGGAAATCCACGCTTCTGCATCTGGCGGGTCTGCTGGAAGCACCGTCGGCGGGCACGGTCTTCGTGGCGGATCGTCCAGCGAGCGGCTTGAGCGATACCGTCCGGACGGCGATCCGGCGCGATCAGATCGGGTTCGTGTACCAGTTCCATCATCTGCTGGGCGAGTTCACGGCGTGCGAGAATGTCATGCTGCCGCAGTTGATCGCAGGTGTATCACCGCGCAAGGCGCGGGAGCGGGCAAGGGATCTGCTGGGCCGCTTCGGACTTTCGCATCGTCTTGATTCGCTACCGGGACGGTTGTCGGGTGGCGAGCAGCAGCGGACAGCAATTGCGCGTGCGTTGGCCAATCAGCCCAAGCTGCTTCTGGCGGACGAACCAACCGGCAATCTGGATATCGGTACGGCTGATCATGTGTTCGGCGAGCTTCTGCGTGTGGTGCGGGAAGAGGGCGCGGCGGCCCTGATCGCCACGCATAATGACGAACTGGCCTCCCGCATGGACCGGACCGTGACGCTGCGGGATGGAAAGCTCGTGCCGTTCTGAAGAAGGATGTGGAGCAGGGGATATCAAAATCTCCTGTATCCGCTGCCCGTCCCTGATAGAATGACGGCATGTCTCATGCCGATTTTGTTCATCTCAGAAATCATTCCGCGTACTCCCTGAGCCAGGGCGCAATCCGGATTCCGGAGCTTGTGAGCCTGGCAGCCAAGAATGGCATGCCGGCTGTCGCCCTGACGGATAGCGGCAATCTGTTCGGTGCGCTTGAGTTCTCGCTGTACTGTCGCAGCAACGGTGTTCAGCCGATTGTCGGCTGCCAGATTTCACTCCCCCCCCGCAGCACAAAACCCGGAGCAATGTCCGAGCCGCTGGTGGTTCTGGCGCGGAATGAGGAAGGACTGGCAAATCTCCAGATTCTGTCGTCTGAAGGATTTCTGAACGGCGATCCGGCTGATCCTTCGGTTGCGGTCGACTTTCTGTGTCAGCATGCGGCGGGACTGTTTCTGCTGACGGGCGGCAATCGCGGGCCGATCAACAAGCTGATTCTTGAAGAACAGAAATCCGACGCGCAGGCTCTTCTGAGCCGTTTGGAAGAAGCTTTCCGGGGAAATATCGCCGTCGAGCTGAACCGGCTTGGAGAGGTGGGGGAGCAGGAAGTCGAAAGCGTCCTGATCCCGATGGCGGACCAGATGGATATTCCCTTGGTCGCCACCAATGAATGCTTCTTTCCCAAGCCTGAAATGCATGAGGCCCATGATGCGCTGCTGTGTATCGCGCAGGGCCGGACCATTGCGGAAGAAGACCGCTGGCATGTGTCTCCACAGGCCTGGTTCAAGACGCCTGCGGAAATGCGGGCTGTCTTTCATGATCTTCCGGAAGCCTGTGACAACACGCTGATCATTGCGCAAAAATGTGCGGTGGCGGCCTGCACGCGCAAGCCGCTACTGCCGATTTGTCCCAAGGTCCGCGAAGGCTCGACGGAAGAAGAAACGCTTCGGGCCATGGCTTGGGAAGGGCTGGAAAAGCGTCTTGAAGCGATCAATGCGGATGAAGAGAAGCGGAAACTTTACTCCGAGCGCCTTCAGGTGGAGCTCGATATCATCGCGCGGATGGGCTTCCCGGGCTACTTCCTAATCGTTGCCGACTTTATTCAATGGGCCAAGGCACATGATATTCCCGTCGGCCCGGGGCGTGGCTCGGGCGCAGGTTCGCTGGTGGCGTATGCACTGACGATTACGGATATCGATCCCATTCCGTTCGGACTGCTGTTCGAGCGCTTTCTGAATCCTGAGCGTGTTTCCATGCCGGATTTCGATATCGACTTCTGTCAGGACCGCCGCGATGAAGTGATCCGGTATGTGCGCGAGGAATATGGTGGAAGCCGTGTGGCGCAGATCATCACGTTCGGAAAGCTTCAAGCCAAGGCGGCGGTGCGCGATGTCGGGCGTGTGCTGGGGCTGCCTTACGGCATGGTCAACCGCGTTGCCGAGCTGATCCCGAACAATCCGGCCAAGCCTGTTTCGCTGTCGGATGCGATTGAGGGTGAGCCCCGTCTTCAGGAAATGCGGGACAGCGATGAATCGCTCAAAAGACTCATGGAAATCGCGTTGCAGCTCGAGGGCCTGTACCGTCATGCATCCACCCATGCCGCGGGTGTGGTGATCGGTGATCGCGAGCTGGTGGAACTGGTGCCGCTGTATCGCGATCCGAAGAGCGACATGCTCGTGACGCAGTACAATATGAAATATGTCGAGCAAGCTGGTCTGGTGAAGTTTGACTTCCTTGGCCTGACAACGCTCACCATTCTCAAGCGAGGTCTGGATTTTCTTAAAGAACAGGGGATTACGGTCGATCTCTCACGTATTCCGCTGGATGACGCGAAGACGTTCGAGATGCTGGCCAAAGGCGATACGGCCGGCGTGTTCCAGTTCGAAGGCGCGGGTATGCGGGACATGCTCAAGCAGATGGCGGCCAGTCGGCTGGAGGATCTGATTGCGGGCGTGTCGCTGTATCGTCCCGGGCCGATGGCAAACATCCCGGATTACTGTCGCCGCAAGCATGGCGAGCCTTGGGAGCCGCCTCACGAGGAAATCCGCGATATTCTTGAAGAGACCTATGGGATCATGGTCTATCAGGAACAGGTCATGCAGATCGCCCAGAAGATGGCGGGCTACAGTCTGGGTGGCGCGGATCTGCTGCGGCGTGCGATGGGCAAGAAGATCGCCGCGGAAATGGAAAAGCAGCGCGCGATCTTCACTGAGGGTGCAACGGCACGTGGTATTCCTCAGGAAAAAGCGGTCGAAGTCTTTGATCTTATGGCTCGTTTTGCGGATTACGGCTTTAACAAGTCGCACGCCGCAGCCTATGCGCTGGTGTCCTATCAGACGGCTTGGATGAAGGCGAACCATCCGGTCGCGTTTCTCGCGGGCTGCATGTCTCTGGCACGGGAAAAAACGGACAAACTGGCGGCTCTGTGTCAGGAAGCACGGCGAATGAAGATTCCCGTGTTACCCGTTGATATTAATAAATCTCTGGCAGATTTTTCCATTGAAACACTGGAAGACGGGCGTCAGGGAATCCGTTATGCGTTGTCGGCTATCAAACGTGTGGGCGCGGCCGCGATGCAGAGTGTCGTGGCGTGCCGTGGGGACAGGCCGTTTCAGGATCTCACGGATTTTGCGGAGCGCTGTGATCCGAAGAGCCTGAACAAGATACAGCTGGAAAGTCTTGCAAAAGCAGGGGCTTTCGACAGTCTTCTCAAGGAACGGCATATCGTTTTCTCGAGTGCCGACATTCTGTTGCGGCGGGCTCAGGCGCGGGCGCAGGAGCAGCAAATGGGTCAGGCCGGACTGTTCGGAGGTGCGGGGCAGGAGCGTGAGATTCTGCGCCTGAACGAAGGCCGCCCATGGCCCGACTTTGAGCGTCTGTCTCTGGAAGCTTCGGCTATCGGGTTCCACATGAGCGCGCATCCGCTGGATGCGTATCGTAGTGTTCTGAGGCGGCTGGGTGTGACGCCATCCAACGCTCTGGAAAATGCTGCAAAAACAGGGACGACGCGCGTCAAGATCGCCGGTTGTGTTGTGGATCGTAAGGAGCGGCCGACACGGACCGGCAAGAAAATGGCCTGGGTCAATCTGTCCGATAGCGGTGGCGGATGTGAGGTCACGCTGTTTTCCGAAACGCTGACGTCCTGCCGGGATCTGCTGGTGGCGGGACAGGCCATTCTGGTGACGGCGGAACTCAAGGTGGATGGCGATGCGCTGCGGATCACGGCGCAGAATGTCATGGATCTGGAGGTCGCCGCTGCGGCCGAGCGTTCGGAAATCCGCGTCTGGCTGAAGGAGGATGCGTCCCTGCCGGATCTGGCCTCTTTGCTGGAAGAGGTTCAGGGCGGCTTCGGGCGTGTGAAACTGCTGCCTTCCGTCGAGGAGACGCAGGATGTCGAAATCTCCATTCCGGGACATTACCGGGTGACGCCACGTCTTGCGGAGCGGCTGCGGACATTGCGGGGGGTTGAGAAGGCCTTACAGGTCTGACGGGGGCAGTATTGTGTGAAACTCTGCTGACAGGTCTTGCGTCTGTGGGCATTTTCCGCCATATCGCGACCGTTCTTCTCCGGATTTTTCCGAATGAGAACAATCCGCACGCATGGCTCTGGGTTTTCTGGTGTCCCTTCGGGGACGTTGCCATGCGGAGGTTCAACCAGACGCAAGGAATTTTCGAATCATGGCAATGCCTGATTTCACCATGCGCCAGCTTCTTGAAGCCGGCGTTCATTTCGGTCACCACACCCGTCGCTGGAACCCGGCCATGGCGCCGTACCTGTTCGGTGTGCGTAACCAGGTTCACATCATCGATCTGCAGCAGACGGTTCCGATGCTGGACCGCGCCCTGAAGGTTGTCCGTGACACGGTCGCCAACGGTGGTCGCGTCCTGTTCGTCGGCACCAAGCGCGCCGCGGCTGACCATGTTGCTGAAGCTGCACAGCGTTGCGGCCAGTACTACGTCAACCACCGCTGGCTCGGCGGCATGCTGACCAACTGGAAGACCATCACGGGTTCCATCAAGCGTCTGCGCCAGATCGACGAGATGCTGTCGGGTGACACGACGGGTCTGACGAAGAAGGAAGTTCTCGACATCACGCGTGACCGCGAGAAGCTCGAGCGCTCCCTCGGCGGCATCAAGGAAATGGGTGGCCTGCCCGACCTGCTGTTCGTGATCGACACGAACAAGGAAAAGCTGGCGATCGAAGAAGCCACGAAGCTTGGCATTCCGGTCATCGGCGTTCTGGACAGCAACTCCAACCCTGCTGGCGTGACCTATCCGATCCCGGGCAACGATGACGCCATCCGCGCCATCACCCTGTATTGCGACCTGGTCTCCGGTGCGGTTCTCGACGGTATTTCCGCCGAGCTGGCTGCTTCGGGTCAGGACATCGGTGCTGCTGAAGAACTGCCGGCTGAGACGGCTGTTCTGGAAGCCGCCGCTGCTGAAGGCGCAGAAGCTCCCGCTTCCGCTGGCTGAACAGACTGCCGGGGTCCGGTCATGGAAAACGGCAACTGAAACATGGCATGCGGCCGGGCGAATTCGTCCGGCCGCATGATCTTTTTTGAGGGATGAGATAAATGGCAGAAATCACAGCAGCCCTGGTTCGCGAACTGCGCGAAGCCACTGGCGCAGGCATGATGGATTGCAAGAAGGCCCTGACGGAAGCTGCCGGCGACATGGAAGCCGCCATCGACTGGCTGCGTACGAAGGGTCTGTCCCAGGCTGCGAAGAAGTCCGGCCGCACGACGGCTGAAGGTCTGGTCGGTGTTGCGTCCGCCAAGAACCGCGCTGCCATGGTCGAAGTGAACGCCGAGACGGACTTCGTAGGCCGTAACGAGGCATTCCAGGCATTCGTCGAGCAGGTCGCTCACGTTGCTCTGGAAGTCGGCGACGATCTGGACGCCATCAAGGCTGGCAAGGTTCCGTCGGGCCGCACGGTTGCTGACGAGCTGACGCACCTGATCGCCACGATCGGCGAGAACATGGCCATCCGTCGCGCCAAGGTCCTGTCGGTCGAGTCCGGCGTTGTTGCCAGCTACGTCCACAGCGCACTGCGTCCGGGCATTGGCAAGATCGGCGTTCTGGCTGCTCTGGAAGCTCCGTCCGAGTCCGACGCCCTGCTGACGCTGGGTCGTCAGATCGGCATGCATGTTGCTGCAACCCGTCCGGCTGCCCTGGACGTTGCCAGCGTTGATCCGGAAGCCCTGGAGCGCGAGCGCTCCGTTCTGATCGAGCAGGCCCGTGAGTCCGGCAAGCCGGAAGCCATCATCGAGAAGATGGTCGAAGGCCGTATCCGCAAGTTCTACGAAGAAGTCGTTCTTCTGGAGCAGGTATGGGTTCTGGACGGTGAAAGCCGCGTGGCCAAGGTTGTCGAGAAGGCTGGCGCGAAGCTGGTCGGTTTCGAGCGCTTCCAGCTCGGTGAAGGCATCGAGAAGGAAGAGAGCGACTTCGCTGCTGAAGTCGCCGCTGCTGCCGGCACCAAGTAAGGTTTTCCGTTCCTGTCCTGATCCGGGTCTGTCCGGTTCAGGTCGGGCTCGAAAGTCTGTAGAAAGGCCCTTGTGCGCTCCGGCGTGCGGGGGCTTTCTGCGTTTTGGCGTACGGATCGGGGAGGATGGACGATGGAATGGGAAGCGGCGGCGCTGGTTCTGTCAGTCCGGCCTTACGGTGAAGGAAGTGCGCTCGTCCATCTGTTCAGCGAAGAGCACGGGGTTTCGCATGGCATGGCGCGCGGGGGCGCGTCCCGACGTCAGGCCTCCCTGTGGCAGACCGGCAATCTGGTCATGGCGCGCTGGCGGGCGCGCCTCGCAGATCAACTCGGGACTCTGACGGCCGAGCCGGTTCAGTGTGTGGCGGGGCGCATTCTGGATGCGCCTTTGCAGCTTGAGATGGTGAGCAGTGCCTGCGCGCTGGTCGACGGAGCTTTGCCGCAGGGAGAGCCGCATCCGGAGCTTTTCATGCGGCTGGTCCGCCTTCTGACGCTGATCAGCGTGGCACCCGATCCTGCGCCGATGGGGGCCTATCTGCGCTGGGAAGCCCAGCTTCTGGCCGGGCTCGGCTATGGGCTGGACCTGTCGGAATGTGCGGTGACGGGCGCGCGGGAGGATCTGGACTATGTGTCGCCACGCTCGGGACGGGCGGTGAGCCGGGAAGGTGCCGGCGAATGGCGGGACAGGCTCCTTCCGTTACCCGCGCTGATGACGGATGAAACACAGGACGGAACACCCGAAGACTGGAAAGATGGTCTGGCGCTGACGGGACATTTCCTGTCACGCTGGGTATTCGGCGTGCGGCACCAGCCGCTGCCGGCGGCGCGGGAGCGGCTGGTGGAGTATGTGCAGCGGCTTCAGCCTGCGATGGATGCTGACGCGGAGTCCGATCAGTAGAAAACGTGGCTGGGGCCAGGGCGCAGACCGTTGACGACGTCCACATCGGCCGTGCTGTCCCAGACGGACCAGTCCCAGCCGGGATGCTGGTTGATCTCGGCCGTCATGCGCTGTTCCTGCGCGGCATCGATCGGATGGCTGGCCTTGTAGGCAGCATAGGCCGTCTTGTCGCCCATATAGACGCAGCCGCAGGCGATGGGATCGGCGTAGAGCAGGACCGGCTGTCCGTTCTGCATGCGGTAGGTCAGGGTATTGGGGGGCAGGAGGTTCATCATGGCCCAGCGTGCAGTCGTATCGGCAGGGTGCGCCTTGAAACCAGCCAGCGCGAACGACACTTCCGCCTTCTGGACCGGGCGGTAGGGTGAGCAGGCGGCCGTGCCGATGAGGAGAGCGCTGGACAGGATGGCACGCCAGTGTCTAAGTCCTGCACGAAAGAGGGGAGATGCATGGGAACGGATCTGGCTGGTCATATCGAGGATACCAAGCTCGCTGAGGCTCTGAGCGAGCGATATATTGCGTATGCGATGTCGACAATCATGTCGCGGTCCCTTCCGGACGTGCGTGATGGCCTGAAGCCGGTACACCGCCGCCTCCTTTACGCGATGCAGCAGCTCCGCCTTGATCCCACATCAGGGTTTAAAAAGTGTGCACGTGTCGTCGGTGATGTGATCGGTAAGTTCCATCCGCATGGCGATGCCTCCGTGTACGAGGCGCTGGTGCGTCTGGCGCAGGATTTTGCGGTCCGTTATCCGCTGGTTGAGGGACAGGGCAATTTCGGCTCCATCGACGGCGATGGCGCGGCCGCCATGCGGTATACCGAAAGCCGCCTGACGGAAGTGGCGCAGGCGCTGCTGGACGGGATTCAGGACGACGCCGTCGATTTCCGCGCGACCTACGACAATGAAGATCACGAACCGATCGTGCTGCCGGGTACATTCCCGAATCTGCTGGCCAATGGTGCGGCAGGCATTGCCGTGGGTATGGCGACGAGCATCCCGCCGCATAATGCCGCCGAGATCTGCCGGGCCGCCAAGCTTCTGATTGAAAAACCGGATGTGACGATCGCCGAACTGGTGGATCTGATGCCGGGGCCGGATTTCCCGACGGGCGGCATTCTGGTGGAAGAGCGCGACTCCATCATCCGTTCCTACGAGACCGGACGTGGCAGTTTCCGGACGCGGGCACGCTGGGAAGTCGAGCAGGGGCGGTTTGGCACCTGGGTGATTATTGTCACCGAAATCCCGTATCAGGTGCAGAAGTCACGTCTGATCGAGCAGATTGCGGACCTGATGGAACAGCGCAAACTGCCGCTTCTTGGCGATGTGCGCGATGAGAGTACGACCGACATCCGCCTTGTGCTGGAGCCCAAGACCAAGGGGGTCGAGCCTGAAGTCCTGATGGAGACGCTGTTCCGCAACACGGCGCTTGAGAACCGTTTCAGCCTGAACATGAATGTTCTGGGTGGGGACCGTGTTCCGGGTGTGCTGTCGCTGAAGCAGGTTCTGCGGGCGTGGCTGGACCATGTGCATGAAGTGCTGGTGCGGCGCTCGAACCATCGTCTCGCAGCGGTGCTGCGGCGGCTGGAGATCCTTGAGGGCTTTCTTGCGGTCTATCTGAACCTTGATGAGGTGATCCGGATCATCCGCGAAGAGGACGAGCCCAAGGTCAGCCTGATGGCGACGTTCAGCCTGACGGATGTTCAGGCCGAAGCTGTTCTGAACATGCGGCTGCGCTCCCTGCGTCGGCTTGAGGAAATGGAAATCCGGCGTGAGCGGGACAAGCTTGCGGATGAGCAGAAAGCTCTTGAGACGTTGCTCGGTTCGGAGCGTCGCCGCTGGACCCGGATTGGCAAGGATCTGGACGGCACGATCAAAAAGTTCGGTTCCGGTCCGCTTGGGGACCGCCGGACGCTGATTGCGGCCGCGCCTGAGCCCATCGACATTTCTGCGGCACTGGAAATCGACCGCGAGCCGCTGACGGTTCTGCTGTCCCGTGAGGGGTGGATCCGGGCCATGAAGGGCCATGGGCTCGATCCGCAGGGGCACCGCTTCAAGGAAGGCGACGAAGGCTGGCTCTCCGTGGAGTGCCAGAGCACGGACCGTCTGTGCCTGATTTCCAGCAGCGGCAAGGCCTATACCATCAAGGCGGCGGATCTGCCGCGGGGACGCGGGTTCGGACAGCCGTTCCGTACTGTGGTGGATGTGCCTCAGGAAGACCGTGTGGTGACGCTGTTCCCGGTTTCGGATGAGGGGCGTCGTCTGATCGCTTCAGCGGCCGGGCGGGGCATGATCGTGTCCGAAGCGGGGCTTGTGGCCGAGAAACGGACGGGCAAACAGGTCTTCAACGTCAAGGACGGTGACGAGGTCTTTGCCTGTATTCCGGTGGGTGGAACCCATGTTCTGACCCTGGGGCAGAACAAGCGGGCGCTGATCTTCCCGCTGGAGCAGGTGCCGGAAATGACGCGTGGCGGCGGTGTGGCGTTCCAGAAGCTGGGCGATAGCACACTGCGGGATATCCGGACGCTCACCCTGTCCGAAGGACTGTTGTGGCAGGAAGGCCAGCGTGTCCGCGCGACGGCGGATCTGGCCCCGCTTGAGGGGCGCCGCGGTGCCGTAGGGCGTGCGGCGCCGCAGTGGATGCTCCGTAAGAGCTGAAGCGGGATCATCCCCCATTCAGGCGGGGGATAATGCCGCCAGCAGGCTCCATTGGCCGTCCCGGAAGACTTCAGCGGGGCCGAAGGCGGCCTTGTAGGCCATCTTCGGGCTGCCGGGGACGTAATAGCCTAGATAGAGATGTTCCAGCCCCATGCGGGCGGTCTCTTCGATCAGCCACAGGATCGAGAACGTGCCCCATGAGGCCGTCAGGTCGTTGACGTCATAGAACGTATAGACGGCGGACAGTCCGTCCGACAGACGATCGATCAGGCTGACGCAGACGAGCGTGCCATCCGGGCGCCGGAATTCGGCCAGAAAGGTCTCGACCGGCGTATTGGCGATCAGTTCCGCGTAGTCGCGCCAGCACATGTGGGCCATGTCACCATCGGGATGGCGGACGGCCTGATACATTTCGAACAGGCGGAACTGCTCGTCGGTGGGGACCGGCGGGACGATGTTCACCACGAGGTCTGCGTGGCGGCTGCGGATTTTCTTCTGGGTGCGGGTCGGGGCGAAGGTCGCGGCCGGGATGCGCATGGGGGTGCAGGCGCGGCAGCCGACGCAGACGGGCGCGTAGGCGATCGCATGGCTGCGGCGGAAGCCGGCCTGGGACAGGCGGTTGTGCAGGGCTACGGCGTCAGGGCCCGCGAGTTCGGTTAGGACCTTGCGTTCGGTCCGGTCGGGCAGGTAGGGGCACGGGGCCGGAGCCGTCGTGTAGAAGAGCTGTGGGCGATGCTGCATGGAACGCTCTCCTTTTTCGAAAGACGGGGCCGGAAGATGATCCTATCGCAAGGACGGGGGCTGGCGCATCCTCCATCTTTGCGAAAGGATGACGGAAGAAGATCCGGGGGCTGATGTGCTGTTTGCAGCACAGGATGTCCGCCGCAGGGAGATTTATGACGCACTGGACCGTTTTCCACCTTCTCATGCAGATCCTGCGCTGGACGCTGCCCCTGCTCGTCACGGTCCATGCGCTGGTGCACAAGCGCGATACGGCGTCCTGCACGGGCTGGATCGGCATCTGCTGGATTGCGCCCGTTCTGGGGACGGTGCTGTATCTGATGTTCGGGATTAACCGTGTCCGGCGCCGGGCGCAGAAAATGGTCAACCGGCATCTGTGGGAAGGGCGCGACCCACTGGCGCAGTACCGCCAGACCGTGGATGGCGATCTGGCGCCGCTTTCAAAGATGCTGGGGCGTCTGACGGAACGGCCCCTGATGCGGGGCAATTCGATCACCTGCCTTCATGATGGGGACAATGCCTATCCGGTCATGCTGGAGGCAATCGGTCAGGCCAAAAAATCGGTCATCCTGTGCTCCTATATTTTCCGCGATGATGAGGTGGGGCAGCGTTTTGCCGAGGCTCTGGTGGCGGCAAAGCAGCGCGGGGTCGAGGTCCGGGTTCTGGTGGACGGGATCGGGAGCGGATATTTCCGCTGCGGTATCGAGCGCCGGCTGCGGCGTGAGGGGGTGGCCTGCGCACGGTTCATGCACTCGGTCTGGCCCTGGCGCATGCCGTTCATCAATCTGCGCAATCACCGCAAGATCCTCGTGGTGGACGGGACCATCGGCTTCATGGGCGGTCTGAACATCGGCGAGGAGAACATGCTCCGGCTGCGGACGAAGCTGCCGGTGGCGGATACGCATTTCCGCCTTCAGGGGCCGATCGTGCATCAGCTTGCCGTGGCGTTTGCCTGGGACTGGTCGTTCACGACGGGTGAGGAACTCGAAGGCGAGCGTTATCTGCCCGAACCGTCCCCGGTGGGGGATGTGCCGATGCGCATCGTGACGTCCGGGCCGGATACGGATCTGGAAAAGATCGAATACGGGATGTTGCAGGCTTTTGCGCTGGCCCGGAGTCATATCTGGGTCATGACGCCATACTTCCTGCCGGATGACCGCTTCTCGACGGAGCTTATTCTTGCGGCCTTGCGAGGCGTGGTGATCGATATCGTCGTGCCTAAAAGCAGTAATCACGCGCTGATCGACCATGCGCGGGATGCCAATCTGCGGCCATTTCTGGATGCGGGTTGCCGGGTGTGGATGGCCGATCCGCCGTTCAATCATTCCAAGCTGATGGTCGTGGATGATGAATGGAGCTTTGTGGGGAGTGCCAATATCGACATGCGCTCCCTGCGGCTGAACTTCGAGATCAATCTGGAAATCTATGACACCGGCGTGGCGAAGGATCTGTCCACCTTCATGCAGACGCATCGCCGCAACAGGCTGACGCATCATGATCTGGACAGCCTGCCGTTCCTGATCCGGATGCGCAATTCGGCGATCAGGCTGCTGTTGCCCTATCTGTAAGGGTCTTACGCGCCCAGTCGCAGCGTGACGGAGATGGGGCGGTGATCGGAGCCGAAGCGCGGCAGGGCACGCGCTTCCAAGCGGGACAGGCCCCGTACGAGACAGCGGTCCAGCCTGAGCGGAACATGGTTCAGCATCCGGTGGGTCTTTTCCTTGGGTCCGACATCCAGAAAGCCCGGAAGCAGGACGGGACCGACAAGGTTGAAATCACCCATGATGACGGCGCGGTGGCGCATGTTGGCGCTGATGCTGCGAAGCTGGCGCCGGTTGAGGATCTGACCGTGGGACAAATGCACGTTGGCGAGCGAGAAGCTGCCGAAATCGATGAGCTGGGCTGTGCGCTTGACCAGCAGACCACGCGGCAGGCGGCAGAATGAGGGAGGGCGCGTAAACGGCAGGCGGCTCCAGCAGGCTGTTCCATGTGGGCGCCCGGGAAGTGGGATGCGGTCATAATAGCCGCCGAGGATCTCGGGAAGTTCGTCCACCGCTGTCTGCGCTTCCTGCATGACGACGATATCGGGATCTTCCGCACGGATAACTGTCAGGACGTCTTCGAGGGACGCGCCTTCCCAGCGGTAAAGGTTCCAGCTCAGGATCTTGAAAGAGGCTCCGGACTGAAGGGACGTCGTCATTTCGGAGGCTCCGGCAGATAGAGGGGATTGCGTTCGCGATGATGGGGGCCGGCGGCGAACTCGCTGGTCAGGGTATAGCCAACAGCCAGCAGGACGGGCCCGAGGAAGATGCCTACGCCGCCAAAGGTCACGATGCCGCCGAGAACGCCCAGGACGGTCAGCAGATAGGGCAGTTGGGCACCGCGGGCGATGAAGGCCGGGCGGATGACGTGATCGGCACCCGAGATGATCAGGATGCCGTAGATGGCCAGGAACAGTCCGTGCCCGAAATGATGGGTCATGCCCAGCCAGATTGCAGCCGGGACCCAGACGAGCGGAGCGCCGATGGGAAAGACGGCCACGAAGGCGGTAATACCGGCCAGCAGAACGGGAGAGGGCACGCCCGCCAGCATGAGGCCGATCCCTGTAAGGACGCCCTGGATCAGGGCAGTGCCAAGGATGCCGTAAACCGTGCCTCGGACTGTGCGGCCGATGATATTGATGAGGCGCGGCGTGGTGTGGGGGCCGGCGATGCGGTCGATCAGGGCCGTGATGGTGTTGCCGAGTGTATCGCCGTTGAGCCACAGGAAGAACGCCACGAACAGCGCCATGACCAGTTCGGCGAGGCCGCCTGCCAGACGCAGCAGGACCGTCAGCGTCAGATGGGCGATCTGCCCGGCATAGGGGCGCAGAACCTCGGTCGCGAAGGCGCCGACGTCATGGCTGAAATGATGCCAGGCATTCACGAGATGAGGACCGGCCATCGGAATACGGTTCAGCCAGGCGGGAGGTGGGTTCGCGCTGGTGACATGCAGGATCAGGGTGTCGATTTCCGAGATCGTGCCGGGGATATCGCTGATGCCCGCGCTGGTCAGGACAGCCAGAGGGACAACGATAAAGAGCGCGCTCAATGCCATCATGGCGAGAGCCGCCAGCGCAGGGCGGACATGCCGACGCATGCGGCGGTAGATGGGCCAGGTCGTGAAGGCGAGGATTGCAGCCCACAGGATGGCCGAGAGGAAAGGCCACAGGATGATGCCGCATCCATAGGCAATTCCGGCCAGGATGAGGCCAAGGAGAATCCGCTCGGTCGTCATGCGGTGCCGCTCTCCTGACTGGAGCCGGACGGGAGAACGGACCGGCATGACTCTGTGGGCTGCGTGTTCATGGAGTGACACATTGGCACGCTCTGGCGTCGGACGCATCCCTCGACCTATGGTGCGGGTATGACGATCTCGCCACTTGTTGATGCCGCGACCCTGATCTCCGAGGTTGGCCGGTTCATTCCCCTTGATGCCAGCGTGCTTTTGCCGGGGCAGAAAGGCGACCCCGACGCCGCGTTTGCCCAGCGCCATCTGCCCGATGCACAGCGATTCGATATTGATGTCTTTGCGGACCCGGATAGCCCGCTTCCGCACACGGTTCCGGGTGCCGCGCGGTTTGCGAGGCTGATGGGGGCGCTTGGAGTAAGCGAGGATGTGCCGGTCGTGTTTTATGACGGGCGCGGGAGTGTGGGCGCGTGCCGAGGCTGGTGGCTTGCGCGGCTGTTCGGCCACCGGAACGCACGGATACTCGAGGGTGGACTGGAGGCCTGGCTGAAGGCAGGCGGTCCGGTGGAAGCAGGTGCTCCGTCCGCAAAGGAGCCAGTCCTTTTCCAGCCCCGTCCCCGCTACGGGCTTCTGGCGGGTTCGGAGGATGTGCGGCTTGCGCTGGAGCGGGAGGGCAGTCTCGTTCTCGATGCCCGAAGTGCAGGACGGTTTGCGGCGACAGTTCCGGAGCCGCGTCCCGGGGTGCGGAGCGGCCACATGCCCGGCGCAATGAGCATGGACTGGACGCGTCTTGTGGATGAAAGCGGCTGTTTTCTGCCGGCTCCCGAACTGAAGCAGATTCTGAGTGCGGCAGCGGGGCGATCGGTGATCGCAACCTGCGGTTCCGGGCTGACAGCCGCGACAATTGTGGCGGCTATCGCCATCGCGGGATATGGCGATGCGGCTTTGTATGATGGATCCTGGGCGGAATGGGGCAGTGACCCCGATGCCCCGGTTGTGACGGGAGAGGGATGAGCATGAGCGATCTGGAAAAGCAGGTCAGCGCGGGGTGGAGCCGGATGGCCTCCATGCTGGTGCGCGAGGGACGTCCACACGAGCTTCCGGAATCGGGAACATTCGTGAATGCGCCGGTGAGCCGCGGATCGACGGTCCTGTTCCCGTCGCTGGAAGCCATGAACCGGACGGATGGTCGCAGCCATGCCCACAAGGTGGTCTACGGGGCCATGGGATCGCCGATCCAGCACCAGCTTGAGGAAATGCTCAGCCGGATCGAGGGCGGAACCCATACACAGGTTGTCGGCTCAGGGCTCGCTGCCTGCGCATTGCCGCTTCTGGCGTTTCTGGGTTGTGGAGACCATCTTCTGCTGCCCGATTCGGTTTACGGACCGACGCGGCGCTTTGCAGGAACCATGCTCCAGCGCATGGGCGTGACGACGACCTATTATCCGCCCACGGCATCGCGAGACGAAGTTCTGGCGCTCATGCGACCGGAGACGAAGGTGCTGTTTGCGGAAAGTCCCGGCAGTCACACTTTCGAGGTGCAGGACGTACCTATGCTGGCCGGAATCGCGCATGAGGCCGGAGCGCTCCTGATGCTGGACAACACCTGGGGGATCGGCGTCTTTCAGCCCTTCACTCATGGTGTGGACGTGTCGATCCAGGCCCTGTCGAAATATCCCGCCGGGCATTCTGACGTCATTATGGGGTCGGTCACGGTCAATGATGAAGCGCACTGGAAAACGCTAAGGGATGCCGCAATCCAGCTTGGACTGTGCGCCGGGCCGGATGACTGCTGGCTGACGCTGCGGGGTCTGCGGACGATGGGTGTGCGGCTGGCGCATCAGTCCCGTTCGGCACTGGAAATCGCGCAGTGGCTCAAGACGCGGCCCGAGGTCGCACGGGTCCTGCATCCCGCGCTGGAAGACTGTCCGGGGCATGAGTTCTGGAAGCGCGACTTTACCGGAGCGTGCGGCCTGTTCGGGGTGGAGCTTCAGCCAGAAATTTCCGTTGAGGCCGCCGAGCGGATGATCGACGGGCTTGGGATGTTCGGGATCGGAGCCTCCTGGGGTGGGTATGAAAGTCTGGTCCTGCCGACCACGGGGCATATCCGGCGCGTGACGGGTGAGGGTGGTCCGACATCCGCGACATTCCGTCTGCATATCGGGCTGGAAGACGTCGAGGATCTGAAGACCGATTTGGCACGAGGTCTGGACAGCCTTCAGTTCTGAACCTTAACGGCGACGAAAAGTCAGGGCTTCAGCGACGTGATGGCGCTGGATGCTCTGGGTGCCTTCCAGATCCGCGATGGTGCGGGAGACGCGGATCAGGCGGGTGATGCCCCGATTGGACAGGCGCAGTTTTTCAGCGGCCTGTTCGGCGAGAGAGCGGGCATCGTCGTCCATATCGAGTTGGTCCGGAGAGACCTGCGAGTTGGGAACGTCCTGACGGTCGATTTGGCGTTGGCGGGCAATTTCCACGCGAGCACGAACCTTGGCGCTGCTCTCTCCTTTCGGCGCGCGGCTGATGTCGATGGGAGATAACGGCTCGATCTGCACGCACAGATCCATCCGATCAAGCATCGGGCCGGAAATCTTGGCCGTGTAGTCCTCGCCGCAGCGGGGAGCCTTGCGACAGCTCCGTTCCGGGTCACCCAGATAGCCGCAACGGCAGGGATTCATGGCGCCGATGAACTGGAAACGGGCCGGATAGGTCGTGTGATGGGCCGCACGGACGATGGAAATGCTGCCGGTTTCAATCGGCTGGCGCAGGGATTCCAGACAGGATCGTGAAAATTCAGGCAGCTCGTCGAGAAACAGCACGCCATTATTGGCAAGGCTGACTTCGCCGGGCCGCGCTTTTGCACCCCCACCGACGATGGCCGGAAGGCTCGCGCTGTGATGCGGGGCACGATAGGGCGGTCGGACAACCAGTCTGCCGTTCTGCAGAATGCCGGAGACGCTGTGGATCCGGCTGGTCTCCAGCGCTTCTTCCCGTGTCAGGTTGGGTAGAATTCCGGGCAGCCGGCTGGCGAGCATGGATTTTCCAGCACCCGGCGGTCCACTCATGAGCATCGAATGAGCCCCGGCAGCGGCAATTTCCAGAGCGCGCCGTCCGATTGCCATCCCTTTGACGTCCGCAAGATCGGGCCCGTACTCAATGACATGTTCGGTCGGGAGCGGGGCCGGCGACAGGATCTGCTGTCCTTGAAAATGGGAAACAAGGGCTGCGAGTGTGGGGGCGCCGAGAACATCCGTGCTGTCATTGCCCCAGCGTGCTTCAAGCGCCTGGGCTGCCGGACAGATCAGTCCGAGCTCATCCTGGACGGCCCCAATGGCAGCGGACAGAACGCCTGCGACGGGATTGATGCGTCCGTCCAGCGACAGTTCACCCACAGCCGCATAGGCCGAAACGGCTTCAAATGACAGAATCCCCATGGCGCAGAGCAGGCCAAGGGCTATGGGAAGATCGAAATGTGCGCCTTCCTTGAGAAGGTCGGCCGGCACGAGATTGACGAGGATGCGTTTGGGCGGAAGCGCCAGTCCCATGGCTGTCAGGGCAGCGCGGACACGTTCGCGGGCTTCGCCGACAGATTTGTCCGCCAGTCCCACAACGAGAAATGCGGGCAGGCCGCTGGAGACCTGGACCTCGACCGTGACCGGAACGGCTTCGATACCCGAGAAGGCGAAGCTCTGGATGCGGGCGAGGGCAGGTGTATGCGGGCTGGGACTCGTCATGAGACAAATCCTAGCCCGAAATTATTTACCGTTGGTTAACGGCAAGAGTATCAGGCGCGCTGGTACAGCAGGCGGGCACGCAGTGTGCCATCGAGGGCCTTGAGGCCGTCCAGCAGCTTCGTGTCCATGTCAGGGCCTTCCGACTCGGCTTCGACAACGACGTAGCCGACTTCGCCATCCGTCTGGAGGTACTGGGCCGTTACGTTGCAGTTCTGCGAGGCGAACAGGTCATTGATCTGGCGCATGATGCCCGGCCGGTTGGCATGGACATGCATGAAGCGCGTGCCCCGGGGACGCTCGGGGAGCTGGACGCTGGGAAAATTGACGGATCCGATCGTGGAGCCGACGTCGGAATAATCGACCAGCTTACGGGCGACTTCGACGCCGATGCGCTCCTGCGCTTCCATCGTGGAGCCGCCGATATGCGGGGTGAGGATGACGTTCTCGAGGCCCTGAAGCGGCGTTTTGAACTCTTCGCCGGCTTTCTTGGGTTCGACCGGGAACACGTCCACGCCCGCGCCCATCAGGTGTCCGTCCTTCAGCGCAGCTGCGAGGGCCTCAAGGTCCACGACGTTGCCGCGCGCGTTGTTGAGCAGGATGGAATTGGGCTTCATGGCCCGGATTTCCGTCTCTCCGATCAGCAGATCGGTCTCCGGTGTCTGCGGAACATGGAGGCTGACGATGTCGGACTGTGCGAGCAGGTCATGCAGGGTGGACACGGCGATGGCATTGCCATGCGGCAGGCGCGGCATCACGTCGAAATACAGCACGCGCATGCCGAATGCCTCGGCCAGGACCGAAAGCTGGGAGCCGATGGAGCCATAGCCGACAATGCCGAGCGTTTTGCCGCGGACTTCCCAGGCGTTGGTGGCGGACTTGTCCCAGCCGCCTTTGTGGCAGGCTTCCGAACGCGATGGAATGCGGCGGAGGAGCATGACGATCTCGCCCATGACCAGTTCAGCCACGGAACGGGTGTTGCTGAACGGTGCATTGAAGACGGGAATGCCGAGCATGCGTGCGGCGTTCAGATCGACCTGGTTCGTGCCAATGCAGAAGCAGCCAATGGCCATGAGGCGGTCTGCGCCTTCGAGGACTTCGCGGGTCAGCTGCGTCCGGCTGCGGATGCCGACCATGTGCACACCCTGAAGGGCTTCCTTCAGCGCATCACCTTCGAGTGCGCCCTTGACGCGCGTCACTTCGGTGTAGCCCTCTGCGGCGAAATGGGCTGCGGCGCTTTCGTGAATGCCTTCCAGAAGAAGAATGCGGATCTTGTTCTTGGGGAGAGAGAACTGCGTTTCCATAAATCCGTCCCGGTCATGAACCGGAAGGCTCCGGTTTCAATTCAAACTGCTTCCATCAGGTCTGGCCGTGACCAGACCGGTCCCGGCTCATGTCTGCCGCCACGTTCGCCGGGGTCCTCTCCCTAGCCGATTGGCGGGATTCAGGAAAGGTGGCGGACGAGTTCGGGAAGCAGGGTTGCGTCTCCGCAGGCCAGAACGGTGCCGTCGCTTTCGAGCGTAAGAGGCTTCCCCTGCCAGTCCGTGATGCAGCCACCCGCGCCTTCCACTACGGGAACGAGCGCGCCCCAGTCCCAGGGCTTCATGGTGCATTCGGCAATGACGTCGATCTGGCCCAGGGCAAGCAGTCCGTACGCGTAGCAGTCTCCACCCCATGACGTGCGCCGGGTATGTTTTTTCAGGTTGGCAAAACGCGGGGCATGCGCGTCTGTCATGATTTCTGGGGCCGTGCAGGACAGTTCAGCTTCCGCCGCTTCCGGGCAGCGGCGCGTGCCGATGGTGCCGGGCAGGCGGTCGGACAGGAAGGTGGTTGGTCTCCCCGTAACGCCGAGCCAGCGCTCCCCTGTAACGGGCTGGTCAATCAGCCCGAGGACGGGGCGGCCCTTGTGAAAGAGTGCAATGAGCGTCCCGAAAGTGGGGCGGCCGGTCAGGAAAGCGCGGGTGCCATCAATGGGATCGAGAACCCAGAGCCAGTCGCTGCTGGCGCCGCTTATGCCGTTTTCCTCGCCAAGGATGGCGTGCTCCGGAAGGCGTTCTTCGAGAATGCTGCGCATGGCCTGTTCGGCCTGACGGTCCGCGATGGTGACGGGGCTGTCGTCGGATTTGGCGTCGGCACGAAGGGACGTCCGGAAATGGGGCAGGACGGTCCTGCGGGCGATGTCGGCGCAGGCCGTGGCGGCTTCAATGGCGGTCTGCAGAACCGTTTCACTCATGATTTTCGTCTATTCCCGTCCCAGGAGCGTGGCATGAGATTGACGCCCGTTCTGGGGGGCGGCATCAGAGGGGCCATGCATCCGATCATCGTTATCCCCTCCAGACTTGCTTCGACCCGCCTGCCGCGCAAGCCCCTCGCTGACATTGGTGGCGTGCCCATGATCGTCCGGGTGGTCCGGCGTGCCCTGGCCGCGAAGGCCGGCCCGGTTGTCGTGGCGGCGGGGGATCGGGAAATCCTTGAAGCCATCGCGGATATTCCCGGCGTTCGGGGAGTGCTGACCGACTCGGGTCTGGCCAGTGGGTCCGACCGTGTTCATGCCGCCCTCGCGCAGGTCGATCCCGATGGGGTACATGATGTTGTCATCAATCTTCAGGGGGATCTGCCCCTGATCGAGCCGTCCAGTCTGATTGCAGTCCTGAAACCGCTGGAAAATCCTGCTTTCGATATTGGAACCCTGGCGGCCTCCGTGACCAGCGACGTTGAGCGCGAGGCCTCACAGGTTGTGAAGATTGCCTGCGCGTTTGGCGAGACGGATGTGGCGCGTGCGCTGTATTTCTCCCGTCTGCCCATTCCGTGGGGCGAGGGGCCGCACTGGCATCATGTCGGGATCTATGCCTGGCGTCGTGCGGCGCTGGAGCGTTTCGTGACGCTGCCGCCCTCCGCGCTGGAGCGTCGGGAAAGTCTGGAACAGCTGCGGGCGCTTGAAGCCGGCATGACGATCGGCTGTGCGAGGATTGACCACGCGCCTCAGGGCGTGGATACGCCTGCTGATCTTGAGCATGTGAGAGGATTGGTCTGATGCCGGTTATTGCATTTCAGGGCCGTCCCGGCGCCTATTCCGATCTGGCCTGCCGTCAGGCGCGTCCGGGCTGGACCACGCTGCCCTGTCCGACATTTGCCGATGCGATCGACGCCGTGCATGACGGTCGGGCGGACGAAGCGCTTCTGGCGTGTGAAAATACGCTGGCCGGGCGTGTGCCGGACATTCATTCGCTTCTGCCGGACGCCGGGCTTCACATCGTCGGGGAATATTTCCAGCGCGTCGAGCACTGCCTTCTGGGCGTGCCGGGTGCGAAGATCGAAGATGTCCGCCGGATTCACACACATCCCGTTGCATTGGGACAGGTTCGCAAACTGATCAGTGAACTGGGTGTGGAGCCAGTAACGCAGTTCGATACCGCCGGTGCGGCCGAGATGGTGGCGCAGTGGGGACGGAAGGAAGATGCGGCGATTGCGTCTTCCCTGGCGGCCGAGCTGAACGGACTGACGGTGCTTCGGAGCAATGTCGAGGACGCTTCGCACAACACGACGCGCTTTTATCGTGTGGCCCGCAAGCCTTGCATTCCCTCGCCCGAGCGCACAGATGTGCTGACGACGCTGCTGATGCGGGTCGGGAACTGCCCGGGGGCGCTCTATGCGGCATTGGGTGGATTTTCCCGGCATGGTATCAACATGACGCGGATCGAAAGCTACATGCTGGACGGCTCGTTTGCAGCGACGCAGTTCCTGATGGATGTCGAGGGACATCCGGAACAGGCCCCTCTGGCGGCGGCGCTCGCGGAACTGGAGCAGGTCAGCGACGATCTGAGAATTCTGGGTGTTTACCCAAGCAGTCTCTCACGCCGGGCGTGAGGGCAGGACAGGCAGAGCCCATGACAGAAGGCGGAACAATGGCTGACACGAGCATGTATCAGGGGTCGCTGACGGCTCTGGTCACTCCGATGCATACGGATGGACGGATCGATTTCGACGTTTCGGCAAAGCTGATCGAGCGTCAGATCGAAGCAGGCACCACGGCACTGATCCCGGCTGGTACGACAGGCGAAAGCCCGACGCTGTCGCATGAGGAGCATGGTCGCGTCGTGGCGCATTGCGTTGAGACGGCGAACGGACGCGTGCGCGTCATGGCCGGTGCGGGTTCCAACAGCACGTCTGAAGCCGTTCTCATGGCAAAGCATGCCCATTCCGTCGGGGCAGACAGTCTGCTGGTGGTTGTGCCGTATTACAACAAGCCGTCACAGGAAGGGCTATATCGCCATTTCATGACGATTGCCGATGCGACGCCTCTGCCGATGTTCCTGTACTGCATCCCGGGCCGGTCAGTCGTAGACATCTCGATAGCGACCATGGCGCGTCTGGGCGAACACCCCAATATCGTCGGGACCAAGGATGCGACCGCCAATATGGCCCGGCCGATCGCTGTGCGTCGTGCCGTGGACAAGCCGTTCAACCAGCTTTCTGGTGACGATAACAGCGTTCTGTCCTTTCTTGCCGCAGGTGGTGACGGCTGCATTGGCGTGACGTCCAATGTCGTGCCGCATCTGTGCGCGGATATGCATCTGGCATGGCAGGAAGGACGGATCGAGGATGCAATCGCTATTCAGGATCACCTGACGCCGCTCCATGATGCCATGTTCATGGAAAGCAATCCCGGTCCGGTGAAATATGCACTGTCCAGACTCGGACTGTGCAATGCGACGCTGCGCCTGCCCCTCGTAGAGCCGCAGGAAGAGACGCGTCGGGCCGTTGACGCTGCCCTCCGCTCGCTTGAGCTTCTGGACTGATCACAGCTATGGCCGGAAAGAAAACCAAGAGCGGCATGATTTCCCATGGCATGGCCGCACAGAACCGCAAGGGTCGGTTTGACTATACGATTCTGGAAACGACCGAAGCCGGAATCGTCCTGAAGGGGCCGGAAGTGAAAAGCCTGCGTCTCGGCCGGGCGACGATTACGGAAGCCTATGCTGCCGAGCGGGACGGCGAGATCTGGCTCTTCAACTCCTATATTCCGGAATATCAGGGCGGCGTTCTCTCCCGGTTTGAGCCGCGTGCTCCGCGCAAGCTGCTGATGCACCGCAAGCAGATCGCGCATTTTCTGGGTGCTGTCAGCCGTGCGGGCGCCAGTCTGGTGCCGCTTGATATTCATTTCAATGCCCGTGGCATGGCGAAAGTGACGCTGGGCCTGGGTCAGGGACGCCGCAAGGAAGACAAGCGGCATGCCATTGCCGAGCGTGACTGGAAGCGGGACAAGGCGCGACTGGTTCGGAGCAGCGGCAAGGACTACTGAGCCGGTTTGCTCTGGGGATAAAGATTGAAAAAAGGTCGGATTCTTCCGGCCTTTTTTATTGCCTGGGCCGCAAGGCAGACATGAAAAAAGCCGCTGCAGCAGAAGCTGGCAGCGGCTTTTTTACTCAGACCGAAGTCCGGGTCGTTCAGTCAGCGCTGATTTCAGCAGCTTCCGGACCCTTCTGGCCCTGAACAACCTTGACGTTGATCGTCTGGCCTTCGTCAAGCGTCGGCAGGCCCGAACGCTCGAGAGCGGAGGCGTGGACGAAGATGTCCTTGCCGCCGGATTCCGGCGTGATGAAGCCAAAGCCCTTCGTGGCGTTGTACCACTTGACCGTGCCACGCATGTCTTCAGCGCGGGACAGGTCCGGAGCCGGACGGCCCGGACGTGCACCACCGAAGCGGGGCTGATCACCGAAAGCAGCGCGGGGACGCGGTGCTTCTGCCGTGCTCTCGTCAACGGAGAGGACTTCAGCGACCTGACGGCCCTTCGGGCCCTGGCCGATGCGGACCACAACGGTCGCGCCCGGGTTCACGTTGCTGACACCAGCATTGGTGAGGGCGTTGGCGTGCAGGAAGATGTCGCCCGAGCCATCGGACAGTTCAACGAAACCGAAACCCTTCTCGGTGTTGAACCACTTCACGCGGGAGCTGATTTCCGGGCCTGAAGCTGCGACGAAGCTGTTACGACGGGGCGCGCCGTAGCCGCCACCACCATTTCCACCACCAAAGCCTCCACGATCGCCATAGGACGGCTGGGACGAGTATGTGTCGTCAAACCCGCCGCGGCGAGGTGAGTTGAAGCTGCTGCGGTCGGTTCTGTTGTTTCTCAACGGTCTAATCCCGAGACTGGGGTGTCATGATAGGGCGGACCCTGCCGTGACGTAATTTCAAAAATTTGGAAAAAAACGACGCTGTTTCTCTCCTGCAGCAATCCCTAGCACGCTTTTTTCCTTCTCTGCCACAGGGAATATGGGGCTGAAACATAACTCGCGCTAATTTTAAGATTGGGATGAGACCCGTCGACACTTTGATTCCGGTCGTGAAAATGACATACACACGTTTCCCAGTACTTGGTGGTTCCCGATCCCGCGCGTAACAGAGGTGCCCATGCGAAGCCGACTGACTTTTTCCATTGGAGCCACTGCCGTGCTGGCGCTGTCTTCCACCGCCATGGCCACGCCGTTGCAGGATCCGTACGGAACCTGGACCGTCCAGGGTGAAAATGACGCGATTTCCACGCTGAAAGGGACGTCGGATCAGTATTATACGTCCGGTCTGCGCATCAACTGGACATCGGGAACGGACAATCTTCCGCGGCCTATCGCGAAGCTGAACCATATCCTGATGGGCGATGGCGTACAGCGTATCAGCATCGGTCTGCAGCAGATCATCGACACGCCGCGCGACACCCAGGCTGACAATCCGCCGCAGGGTGACCGCCCTTATGCCGGGCTGCTGCTGGGAACCGTGAACCTCATCAACGATACGGATCTTTCCCGGACCGTAATGGGAATCCAGTTCGGCATGCTTGGTCCGTCGGGACTCGGGCGTCAGGTCCAGAACGGCTTTCACAAGGCCATCAGCGATACGCCGAGCACCGGCTGGTCACACCAGCTCGCGAATCAGCCGATCTTTCAGGTTCAGGCCGGCCGGATCTGGCGCGTGCCTGTCCTGAATGTCTATGGCATTCATGCCGACGTGCTGCCGGCGATCTCGGGTGCGGCGGGTGATTACCGAACCTATGCTGATGTAGCGACGACGTTCCGCATCGGTCAGGGTCTGGACAGTGACTTCGGCAATGCGACGATCGGACCGGGACTCGACGGCACTGATGCGTTCCGCGCGACCCGTCCTTTTGCCTGGTATTTCTACGGCGGGGTCGAAGGCCAGGCCGTGGGCTATGACGTGACGCTTCAGGGCAGCACGGTCCGCCCCAATGCGCCTCACGTCGAGAAGGTCTGGGATGTGGGTGAGATCCATGCCGGTGTGGCTGTTATGTGGCACGGTGTGCGCCTGTCCTACAGCCAGAACTGGCAGACGGCACAGTTCGAGACGCAGAAGGCGGGTCTATTCAACTACGGATCGCTCAAGCTTTCGGTCAAGTTCTGACGTTTCCAGACCGGGGACTGAAAAGGCCGCTTTCCTTACGGGAAGCGGCCTTTTTTCATGCCTGGGCGAGATGCGGGACGTGGCTGTCCCGGACCGGGGCTCCCAGCAGGTAACCCTGGACTTCCTCGCAGCCATTGGCATCGAGCAGCGCCATCTGGTGTTCGGTTTCAACACCTTTCGCGCAGCAGGTGATGTTCAGGGAGCGGGCAAGGGAGAGAATGGCGTACATGATCTCGTCGGCACGCATGTCCTCACCCAGATACTGGACGAAGGCACGGTCGAGCTTGATCTGGTCCAGCGGATAGATCCGCAGCCTCTCCAGTGAGGAATAGCCGGCCCCGAAATCGTCGATGGCAAGGCGCACACCCAGCGCGCGGACGCGGGAGAGCTCGCGAAAGGCGATGTCGGAAGGACCGAAAGGACGGCATTCGGACAGTTCGACCTGCAGTCTTCCGGGCGGAAGGCCGGTCTCGGTCAGGACGGTATCGACGAGCGGTGCGAGCCGTTCATTGACCAGCCAGACGGGCGAGACATTCACACACACCCGCAGCGGAGTCGGCCAGCGCAGAGCGGCCAGGCAGGCATTGCGCAGGCTCCAGCTGTCGAGTGCCTCGATCATGCCGACTTCCTCGGCATAGCGGATGAAGAGATTGGGGGCTACTTCACCATGGCCCGGGCGTGTCCAGCGCAGAAGAGCCTCATGTCCGACGATTTTCTGGGACGCCGTATCGACGATGGGCATCCATTTCAGGAAAAGGGCATCGTCTTCGACCGCCTTGAGCAGATCCTTCTCAAGATTCGACGTGATGGCATAGGTGTTCGTCAGTTCCGCATTGGCGCGGCGCTCATGACCACCTCCCGTGCGATTGGCTTCGGTCAGGGCTGCGCGGGCAGCGAGGATCAGCTGGTTCGCGTCTCCTGCATCCTGCGGATAAACGCTCCATCCTGCCGAGATCGAGAACGGAATTGCGCCCATATCCAGCGACACGGGCGCGCTTGAGATCTGCAGGATCGCATTGACCAGGGAACGGGTCGTGACGGCTGTGGTGCCCGGCGGTGTCAGGACCATGAAATGGCCGCCGCCGATCGAGCTGAGGAAACAGCCTTCCGGCAGAACGGCTCTGAGGCGGCGGATCATTTCCGCGAGGATCAGGTCAGCCGTGTCCCATCCATAGCGGTCGTTGATCAGCGAGAGATGATCCAGGTTGAGATGGATCAGGCTGAACACGGCGCGGCGTGAGAGCTTGCCTGTCCGTTCAATGAACTGGTGCAGGACGCGGAGGCTTTCCTCGCGGTCCGGCAGGGAGGATTTTCCCGGATGATCCGCAGTCTCGTTGGCAAGCTCGCCTGCGACGTCCTGCAGGGCGCGGCCAGCCGTGGCCGAGAGACGTCCGCCCGGTGGGCAGAGCGCAACCAGAAACAGTCCAGACTTGCCGTCACTCGAACGGGTGGGGACAGGGTATCCGATCAGGGAAAAGTCATCGGGTAACGGGCAGGAAAACGGAGTGTCGCCATTCCGATTCTGTTCCGATGAAAGAATGATCCTTCCTGTGGCTGCTTTCTGCAGTGCTGGCGGAAGGGGGCCGATGGCATGGAGAATATCCGGGGTGCCGCTTGCGGAGAGGTCCAGCAACGCGACTGCCGACCCGCCCGTCGCGGGCAGAAGCAGACGAAAAAGCAGGGATCGGCGATCCGAAGAGGTGCCAGAGTATTCGTGTGAAGTCTCTTTCTGAGCGTCTCTGGCAGGACTGCTCATCACGCGTGTACTCCATGAAATTCAGTTGAATGCATTACTGATCAAGTAGCGGCATTATATCCGCATGAACTTTTCTGTCTAACCGGAAATCAGAAGTCTGTCCGGATCATTCCGGTCAAATATTTCCAGAAGAAGTCTGAGTGCGTGACCGCGGGGACCTTCCAGATGTGGATTGCGGGCGATTTCACGCTCGCTGTCCTGCTGCATGGCGGTCAGCAGCAGGCTGAGACGCGCGCCCTGCGCCAGACGGAAGCCGGGAAGTCCGGACTGTCTGTCTCCCGCGATGTCGCCGCCGCCACGGATTCTGTAGTCCTCGTCGGCGATCAGGAAGCCGTCATTCGTGTCGCGCAGAAGGCTCAGACGGCGGACGGCAGTTGGTGTTGCAGCGCGGTCATGGAGGAGGAGACAGAAGGACTGTTTCGAGCCACGCCCGACGCGCCCGCGAAGCTGGTGAAGCTGGGCCAGACCGAAGCGCTCGGCCTGTTCGATGACCATGACCGAAGCCGCCGGGATGTCCACGCCCACTTCAATGACGGTGGTAGCGACAAGAAGGCGTGTTTTACCCAGACGGAACGTGTCCAGCGCCTCCTGACGGACGGTAATGTCCTGTTTGCCGTGAGCAAGGCCGACGAGCCCTTCAAAGCGCTGCTCCAGCGACGCCCATCGTTCTTCCGCCGCTGCTGCGGCCTGTGTCTCGCTGTTTTCAATGAGCGGGCAGACCCAGAAAACCTGCACACCATCGCGCAGGGCACGACTGATGCCGGCGAGCACACTGTCGAGCGAGTCCATACTGTGCAGGGTCGTGCGGATTGGCTGTCGCCCCGGCGGTTTCGAGTCCAGACGGCTGACGCTCATTTCGCCCCACTCCATAAGCTGGAGCGTGCGGGGGATGGGGGTCGCGGTCATGACGAGAATGTCGGTCGCTTCGCCCTTGGCGCTCAGATTCATGCGCTGGCGGACGCCGAATCGGTGCTGCTCGTCGATGACGGCAAGGCCGAGGTCGTGGAAAGTCACGCCGTCCTGAAACAGGGCGTGGGTGCCGACGACAATCTTTGCAGTTCCATCCGCGATGGCGGCGAGGGTCTTGCGCCGGGCTGCACCCTTGATGGTGCCGCTCAGATAGACGCATTCCGTGGGGCAGAGACGGGAGAGCGTTTCGAAATGCTGGCGGGCGAGGATTTCTGTGGGCGCCATCAGAGCGGCCTGCGCACCGGACTCGACAGTCTGGAGCATGGCGTTCATGGCGACGAAGGTCTTGCCCGCCCCGACATCGCCCTGAAGCAGACGCATCATGGGCGTTGAGGCCGCAAGATCGGCAGCGATTTCGGCAATGGCCAGTGTCTGGGCGTGGGTGGGCTTATGGCCGAAGCGGCGCAGCATCTCCGCCTGAAGTTCGCCGGTTCCGGGAAAGCTGCGTCCGGGCCGCTCACGGGCCTTGAGGCGGGCAAGACCGAAACAGAGCTGGTCGGCCAGAAGTTCGTCGGCGGCAAGGCGGGACAGGGCGCGGTTGCGGACAGGCTCCCAGGCGACTTCCGGCGGGATGATCTCGGGGGACTGCATCAGGCGCAGGGCCTGTGTGAAGGAAGGCCATTTCCGCTGGGTGACGAGGGACGGGTCCAGCCATTCCGGCAAGTCAGGCAGGAGCGCCAGAGCCGCACGCATGGCCTTGCGGACCGTATAGGGAAACAGGCCTGCGGTCAGGGGCCAGACGGGTTCGAGCGAGGGGAAGCCGTCGCGTTTGGCCCAGCTCACGACATGGTCGGGCTGTGGCATCGTCAGCTCGCCCTGAAAGCTGCCCGTCTTGCCGGAGACGAGAAGTTCGGTCCCCACGGTCGGGCTGGGCATGTTGCGTGTCTGGAAGAAGACCAGATCAAGCTTTCCGGTGTCGTCTTCGGTGCGGATGATGGAGGGCTGACCGGGGCGAGCGGCTTTGCGCAGGGAGAGGACCCGCACATGCGCTGTCAGGATTTCGCCGGGGGCGAGATTGTGTCCGTCCGCGACTGTGCGCAGAATGCGCCGGTCAACCACCCGTTCGGGCAGGGTGAACAGCAGGTCCAGCACGCGGCGGCCGCCCGCGATTTTTTCCAGCAGGCTGGCGTGCCGGGGGCCGATGCCGGGCAGGCTCGTCAGCGGTGCGAAGAGGGGAGCGAGACGGTCGTCCCAGGCTTCGTTGCGCTGTTCTTGGTCGGAATGGGATGGAAGAGACTGCGGGAACTGTTCGGACGGCATCGTGACAACGGGCGCTTCCCGTGCTCCTCGGGCTGACAGGCGATGGAACGGCAGGTATAGGGCATTAGCAGGATGGAACAAAACGAAACCATGACCCGTGAAATGTCCACAGCGTCCTTCGGCAGGTCTTTCGGACCAACCGTCTGGGGCGTGCCGGATGGCAGTGTGGCCTTTCTTCTCCGCCAGCGCCTTGCCGAGCATGACGGACCTCTGCTGCATGTTGCGCGTGATGACGCTGCCGTGGCCGCGCTGGCCGACATGCTGGCTTGGCTCATGCCGGAAGTGGAGGTTCTGCGTCTGCCGGCCTGGGACTGCCTGCCTTACGACCGCGTCTCGCCCAATCCGGTTCTGATCGCCGAACGGGCCGGGACGCTGTGCCGTCTGCTGGAGCCCACCAAGGCGCGGCGGATCGTTCTGACGACCGTGCACAGTCTGGTACAGCGCGTGCCCCCGCGCTCGGCATTCCGTGGGCAGTCCATCAGCGTGAAGACGGGTGAGAGCCTCGATCAGGCCATGCTGATCGAACTGCTGATCGCCAACGGCTACACCCGGACCGATACGGTCATGGAAGCGGGCGAGTTCGCGACACGGGGCGGGATTTTCGATCTGTTCCCAGCCGGCGAGAGCGATCCGATCCGTCTGGACCTGTTCGGGGATGAGGTCGAGAACATCCGCGCGTTCGACGTTGGAACGCAGCGTTCCACCGAAACCCTGAAGCGTTTCGAACTGCGGCCGGTGTCCGAGTTCTCGCTGGGTCCTGACAGTATCAGCTGCTTCCGGACAGGCTGGCGCGATTCGTTCGGCTCAGCCGCGACATCCGATACGATCTACGAGAACGTTTCCGACGGGCGGCGCTATCCGGGGTTGGAGCATTATCTGCCGCTGTTTCATGACGGTGACGGACACCAGATGGAAACGCTGCTGGATTATCTACCGGGTGGTGCGGTCAGCTTTGACCATCATGCGCCGGAAATCCTCAAGGCGCGGCTGGACATGATAGCCGATCATTATCAGGCCCGCCGTGTGCCGACGCGTGAGGGCGAAATTCCGTATCGTCCGCTGCCGCCGCACAGGCTGTATCTGGATGCTCACGGCTGGGAGTCGATGCTGGCGGATGTGCCTTCCGTCATCCTCAATGCATTTGCCATGCCGGATACGGCTCAGGGCGTGGATGCAGGCTATCGCCCCGGACCGCTGTTCGCGCGCGCCAAGGACGGAAGCCGGGCCGGGATGTTCGAAGCCTTCGGACAGCAGGTGAAAACCTGGGCCGAGGCAGGACGCAGGACCTATGTCACGGCCTGGAGCCGCGGATCGCGCGAGCGGATTTCGCATCTTCTAGCCGAGCATGGTGTCACGACGACGTCCTATGAAGACTGGCCGGATGCTGCGGGGATGCCGAAGGGCACGACCGGCCTGCTGACGCTGGGTCTGGAGCGCGGATTCGTCTCGGATCGTCTGTGCTTTGTCTCCGAGCAGGATCTTCTGGGCGAGCGGATTTCCCGTCCCCCCCGTCGCCGCAAGCGTGGCGAGCAGTTCATCTCGCAGGTCGGCGAGATCGCGGAAGGGGATCTGGTTGTTCATTCCGATTACGGAATCGGGCGATATGTGGGGCTTGAGACGGTCGTCGAAGGCCGCGTTGCACACGACTACCTGTCGATCCTCTATGATGGGGAACAGCGGCTTCTTCTTCCGGTTGAGAATATCGAACTTCTGAGCCGTTTTGGCTCCGAACAGGCGGGTGTTCAGCTCGACAAGCTGGGCGGCACGGCCTGGCAGGCGCGTAAAGCCAAGATGAAGTCCCGCATCCGCGTCATGGCGGGGGAGTTGATCAAGACAGCCGCGGCCCGTGCGCTCAAGGATGCGCCGACGCTCGCACCGGCCGAAGGGTTGTGGGACGAGTTCTGCGCGCGCTTCCCCTTCGTGGAGACGGAAGACCAGTCCCGTGCGATTGCAGACGTGCTGGAAGACATGAGCGCCGGGCGGCCGATGGATCGGCTGGTCTGTGGCGATGTGGGTTTCGGCAAGACGGAAGTGGCGCTGCGGGCAGCGTTCGTGGCCGCACTTTCCGGGATGCAGGTCGCGGTTGTGGTGCCGACGACGTTGCTGGCCCGTCAGCACTTCCGCAGCTTCTCGACGCGGTTCGAGGGCTTCCCGGTCAGTGTGGCGCAGCTTTCACGCCTGATCACGCCGAAAGAAGCCACGAAAGTCCGCGAAGGTATGGCGGATGGCACGGTGGATATTGTGGTCGGCACCCATGCGCTGCTGGCCAAGACCGTGTCCTTCGAGCGTCTGGGCCTGCTGATCATCGACGAGGAGCAGCATTTCGGTGTGGCGCACAAGGAACGTCTGAAGGCGCTGCGTGAGGACGTGCATGTCCTGACCCTGTCAGCCACGCCGCTGCCCAGAACGCTTCAGCTTTCGCTGTCCGGCGTGCGTGAAATGAGCCTGATCGCGACCCCGCCGACAGACCGTCTGGCGGTGCGCACATTCATCACGCCGTTCGACAGCGTCATGATCCGCGAGGCGATCCAGCGTGAGCGATTCCGCGGCGGCCAGATTTTCTGCGTCGTGCCGCGTCTGGCGGATATGGACCGGATGGCCGAGCGCCTGACGGAAATCGTCCCGGACGCCAAGACCGTGCAGGCTCATGGACGCCTGACGCCCACGGAACTCGAACGCGTCATGACGGAATTCGCAGACGGAAAATACGACATCCTGCTCTCCACAAACATCGTGGAAAGCGGGCTGGATATGCCGAGTGTGAACACGATCATCATTCACCGCGCGGACATGTTCGGTCTGGGGCAGCTCTACCAGCTTCGCGGACGTGTCGGGCGTGGCAAGCAGCGCGGTTACGCGTATCTGACCTGGCCACAGACGCGTCCGCTGTCTCCGTCATCGGAAAAGCGGCTTGAGGTCATGCAGACGCTGGACTCGCTCGGGGCGGGCTTCACGCTGGCGTCCCACGATCTGGACCTGCGTGGCGCTGGCAACCTGCTGGGTGATGAGCAGTCCGGGCATATCAAGGAAGTCGGGATCGAGCTGTACCAGCAGATGCTCGAAGATGCCGTGATCGATATGCGCCGTGAGCGCGGCAAGCGTCAGGACGACGAGGACAGCTGGACCCCGACCATCATTCTCGGCCTGCCGGTACTGATCCCCGAAACCTATGTGCCGGATCTGCCGGTGCGTCTCGGACTGTACCGGCGCATTGCGTCACTGACGAACGAGGCCGAGGTCGAGGCCATGCGCGCCGAACTCGTGGACCGTTTCGGATCGCTTCCGCCGGAAGTGGGCAATCTGCTCGATGTGGTCCTGATCAAGCGCCTGTGCCGTGAGGCTGGTGTGGAACGTCTGGAAACCGGGCCGAAGGGCATGGTGATCCAGTTCCGCCGGAACCGTTTCCGCAATCCGGCCGCGCTGATCGACTGGGTAACGCGCAAGAAGGAATCGGGCGTGAAAATCCGTCCCGATCACAAGCTTGCGGTCATCCGCGAAATGACGAATGCGACCCGCATTGGCTATGCCAAGAAGGTCACGACCGTTCTGTGCAAGATGATCCGCAAGCTTGAGGCATCGAAATCAGGGGACTGAGAACGGCAGCGGGATGCGGTTGACGGTCACGACACCGCCACTCAGCCCGATGTCCCACAGGGTCGCATCACCGCTCTGACGTCCCATCAGCCGGGCGATCGTCAGGGCGGCCACGACCTTTTTGGGAGCCGTGTCGCGGATCTGGCCGATCAGGGTGTCGACATTCGTGACGCTGACATGCAGGTCTGCGGCCGAAGTAGAAGCTGTTGCGCCGGGCTCGATGCTGCCCTTGCCGTCGATGGCGCTGCTGCCGGAGACGGCGTGCAGGGCGTTGATCGTGATCTGCTGGCGTGCCGTATCGAGGCCCTGGACCGTCAGATCGGCTGAAAGCTGCGTGGGCATGAGGGGCTGTTTGGTATCATGGATGCCCGTGCCCTCGACCTTCAGTCGAAGGTCCGGCGTGGTCTGGACAGCTTGGATTGAAGCCTTACGGATGGTCATGTTGTGGCCGGGGCGGCCCAGCGTGACGTCTGTCCAGGCGGCCTGCGGGGTTCCGCTACGGATATCGCTGCTGTTGATCGTCAGGCTCTGCTCCTTGCAGGCCGCGCTGATCCCGCCACGGAAGGCGCTGAGTGCGGCATAGGCTGCCACGGCGTTGAAGCGCTCCAGGGTGGCGCTTTCAACGTGACCGGATGGATCGGACAGGTTCACGCCGCGGATGTCGAGCGTGATGTCGGTGCCGGTCAGGGTCGCATGCAGGGTTTTAGCCGTCAGGCCATGCGTGGCGGCCTTTGTGCCGGCAAGTTCGTAGGTGAAGCAGGATTCCGGCAGACCGGACAGGGTGGAGGCACTGGCCATAACCGGAATCAGAAGCGCGGCAGTGGCGGCGAGCAGGGACAGGCGAAGGGACATGAGGGGGTTCCGGACTGTGGAGAAGGACAGGAGACGTTAAGACTGTATTAGGGAATGGGGAGATAGAGTGACGGACCTACTCCTTTTTCGGAGAAACGCGCGTGTCTTCCTCCATTTCCGCCATGCCCGCCATTCCGCAGTATGTCTCCATCATCAAGGATGAAGACTCTTCGGCGAACAAGTGGGAAAAAACAAGCGTCTCCGCCCAGCAGGCCGTCACGGCCTTCCAGAAGGATGCCGCTTCGATCAAGACGCCGGAGCAGCTTCTGAAAAACTACAAGGCCCTCACGGTGGTGCTCGGGGCCTATGGAATGTCCTCGGTCATTGGTCAGACGGCGGTCATCAAGGATCTCATGACGCAGGATCCGACCTCGTCCAAATCCCTGGCCCAGACCAGCGGAAATTCGGCCTGGAAGGCGTTTGCGAATGCCTTTTCCGACTGGTCGACCTCGCCTCTGGCGTCTTCCGACACCGTGCAGAGCATCACGCAGAGTTACCTGACCAACAGTTACGAAGACAGTCTGCAGACAGAGACGCCGGGTCTTGGGGATGCGCTGTATTTCACCCGGACAGCCACGACGGACATGACTCTTGCCAATGTGATGGCAGATCCGAAGCTTCTGAAAGTGGCTGAGGTTGTTTCCGGTTTTGACACGACACAGTTCGGTGCGCTGGATTACGATCAGCAGGTCCGTCTGCTTGGATCGAAGCTGGATATGTCCAAACTCAGTACGAAGCAGGGAATCCAGCAGTTCGCGCAGCAATATCTTGCCCTGCTGCAGATCCATCCCGTTACGAGCACGACGCCAGCAAGCATGCTGACCCTTTATGGCGGGAGCGGCTCCAGCACGAGCATTCTTTCCCTTTTTACCGGAAACTCGAGCAGCGACAGCAGTTCGTCACTGTATTCTGCGCTGTTCTGAGCGTTTTTCCTGACGTGACATCGACCGGGCGGCCCTGTATCGCAGACACCTGACGGATTTCAGGGGAAGGGATAATCATGGCCGGACTGGACCCCACCGACTGGCGCGGCATTCGTGACATCGGACACCGGATGCTGGACGAGGTCTTTGACCGCATGGAGCATGTGGGAGAGGGGTCCGTCTGGAGACCCATGCCATCTTCTGCCCGGCAGGCCCTGAAGGAAGGACTGCCGGAAAAGGGACATTCCCTCGACGATCTGTACGGGCGTTATCTTGATCTGGTCGTGCCTTATGGCGTGGGGAATACCCATCCCGGTTTCATGGGATGGGTGCATGGGGCGGGAACACCGGTCGGGATGCTGGCGGAAATGCTTGCCGGTGGCCTGAATGCGAATTGTGGTGGACGCGATCACGCGCCGATCGAGGTCGAGCGCGAGGTGATCCGCTGGGCCCTGCAGATGGTCGGCATGCCGCAGGATGGCTCGGGCTGTCTGGTAACTGGCTCGTCCATGGCCAACTTCATCAGCGTGATCACGGCAAGCCGGGCGCAGGACCTGTCCATCCGGAAGGAAGGTATCGGGGGCCGCAGGCTCGTGGGTTATGCCGCGACGACCGCTCACGGATGTCTGCCGCGGGCATTTGATCTGGCAGGGCTGGGAAGCGAGGCGCTGCGGCGTGTCCCCGTTCTGGCGGATCATCGTATGGATGTCAGCGCCTTGCGGGACATGATCGCAGAGGACCGGAAGGACGGTTTCGTGCCGTTCATGGTTGCGGGCACGGCTGGAACCGTTGACTGCGGGGCGATTGACGATCTGGTGGCGATCGAGGCGGTCGCTCGTGAGGCTGGGCTCTGGTTCCATGTGGACGCGGCATTCGGGGCGCTGGCCTGTCTTTCATCTCGCTTTCAGCCGCAGCTTGAGGGGATCGGGAAAGCAGACAGTCTGGCTTTTGATTTCCATAAATGGGCGCAGGTTCCGTATGACGCGGGCTGCGTGCTGGTGCGCGACAGCCGTAAACATGCGGCAGCTTTTGCGCAGTCTCTGGATTATCTCGTGCGTGAAGAGCGCGGGCTTGCGGCCGGGGCGCCCTGGTTCTGTGATTTCGGGCCGGATCTGTCACGCGGCTTCCGGGCGCTCAAGGTCTGGATGACGCTGGGCCATTACGGATCTGAGCGCATGGGAGAAATGGTCGAAACATGCTGTGACGTGGCCGCCGATCTGGCGCGGCGTGTGGAACGAACGGACGGGCTGACTTTGCTGGCGCCGGTGACGCTGAATATCGTCTGCTTCGGGATCGACGGTCTTGAAGATGCCGAAGTCTCGGAACTGGTGCAGGATCTGCATGAAAGCGGGATCGCCGCGCCGTCCACGACGAAGATCAACGGTCGGCTGGCGGTGCGGGCGGCGATCGTCAATCACCGGACTACGACCGTCCATACCGACCGGATGCTGGACGCCGTTATTGCGCTGCGCGACGAGCGCCTGCAGGCGCGAACAGGGCGCTGAGCTGGGCCATCATGGTTCCGCCGAGGTCTTCGGCGGAGCTGATGGTGACGCTGTTGCGATAATAGCGCGTGACGTCATGGCCGATGCCGATGGCCAGCAGCTCGGTCCCGCGATCCGCCTCGATCCGGGCGATCACCTTGCGCAGATGGTCTTCCAGATAGTTGTGCGGATTGGCGGAGAACGTGCTGTCATCCACAGGCGCGCCGTCAGAAATCACCATCAGGATATGGCGGTGTTCCGGCCGGCGGCGCAGCCGTTTCCAGGCCCAGAGCAGGGCTTCGCCGTCGATGTTTTCCTTGAGCAGACCGTCGCGCAGCATCAGGCCCAGATTGCGCCGGGCGCGCCGCAGGGGCGTGTCCGCATCCTTGTAGATGATGTGGCGCAGATCGTTCAGGCGGCCCGGCTGGGGTGTGCGTCCGTTCTTGAGCCAGCGCTCACGGCTTTGGCCACCTTTCCACTGGCGGGTCGTGAACCCGAGAACTTCGACCTTCACGCCGCAGCGTTCGAGCGTGCGGGCCAGAATGTCGCCGCAGATGGCGGCCGTGCCGATCGGGCGGCCACGCATGGAGCCTGAATTGTCGATCAGGAGAGTGACGACCGTGTCGCGAAACTCCGTCTCGCATTCATGCTTGCACGAGAGCGGAAGGGTCGGATTGGTCACGACGCGGGACAGGCGCCCGGCGTCGAGAATGCCTTCTTCCTGCTCGAATTCCCAGCGGCGCTGCTGCTGCGCCATGAGGCGGCGTTGCAGCCGGTGCGCAAGGCGTGAGACCAGGCCATGGAGCTGGGACATCTGCTGGTCGAGTTTCTGGCGCAGACGGTCCAGTTCGTCGGCGTCACACAGATCGGACGCGTTCACTTCCTCATCGAAATCGGTGGTGTACGCCTTGTAGGTATTGGGGGCTTCGGAAGGTCCGGTGTCGGCCTGCTGGTCTGAAGGTCCGGCAGCTTCTTCGGTGCCGTCTTCCGACATTTCAGTGGATTCCGTGGCTTCGCTTTCGCCGGAAAGGCCGGTTTCGCCGCTCTCGGGCTGATAGCCGTCTTCTTCCTCGTCGGTGGCGGCAGGGGCCTGCTGGTCCTGACCTTCTGCCTCAGGCGCGTCGCTGTCCGTTGTTTCCTCTTCGTCGGAAGGCAGATCAGACGGGGCCATCTGCTCTTCGTCCTCATCGGGGACGGTTGTGAGCTTGCAGGCGCCAAGGAAGCGGGTTGTTGCGCGGGCGAAGGCCGTCTGGTCGCTCTGGGTGCGGGCCATGTCGGCGAGTGCGGCTTTTGCTGCGGGCGTCAGGGACGCGCGCCATTCATCCAGAGCCGCTCCGGCCTGAACAGGCATGGGATGGCCGCTCATGGCTTCTCGGGCAAGGAGATCCAGCGCGACGGGAGCCGGCATGTCCTCGCGCGTTTTCATCCGGTTGCAGCCAAGTTCGGCGCAATGCTGGGCGACGCGCTGTTCCAGATTGGCGCGTACGCCTGCCATGTGGCGTGAGCCGTAGACCTCGCACCGGGCCTGTTCCAGCGCATCGAACGCCTGGCGGGCTACGGGTTCAGCCGGGGCGCCTGCGTCTTTCTGGGCATGGTACCGCATCCGCAGGGCAGCGGAATCCGCGGCCCCCCGGATCTTGCGGATTTCCCAGTCGTGCATGTGGCGCGACAGATAGGGCAATTCCACATTGCCGGCAGCGGCGGCGTTCTGACGGCTGCCGTTGACGGCCCCCTGAAAATCCACGCCCTGTTCCGGCGCGCCCCCCATGGCGCGCAGGGTGGCGATGGTGGCCTGACGGAAGCGTTCCTGCCGTTCCTCGTCGGTGAGGGAAGTCTTGGGAGCAGACAAGGGATCAGGCCAGCGGTGAGGCGTTGAAGCAGCGCTGGTAGTATTCCGCCACGATTCCGCGCTCGGCCTCATCGCATTTGTTGAGGAAGGTGAGGCGGAAGGAAAACGCCACGTCGTTGAAGATGCGGTTGTTCTCAGCCCAGGCGATGACGGCGCGTGGGGACATGACTGTGGAGATGTCACCAGCCATGAAGCCGGACCGCGTGAGGTTCGCCAGCGCGACCATCCGCTCGACCAGCGTCGTGGCATCCTTGTCTTCTGAGGGGATCTTCAGCTTGGACGTGACGATGCCGACTTCCTGCTCCAGCGGCAGGTAGTTCAGGGTGGCGACGATGTTCCAGCGGTCCATCTGGCCCTGATTGATCTGCTGGGTGCCGTGATACAGGCCGGTCGTATCACCCAGACCCACCGTGTTGGCTGTGGCGAACAGGCGGAAGGCCGGATTGGGACGGATGACGCGGTTCTGGTCCAGAAGCGTCAGGTGCCCTTCGGCTTCCAGCACGCGCTGGATAACGAACATCACATCCGGGCGGCCTGCATCGTATTCGTCGAAGATCAGGGCGCAGGGATGCTGGAGGCACCAGGGAAGCAGGCCTTCGCGAAATTCCGTGATCTGCTTGCCGTCCTTGAGCACGATCGCGTCCTTGCCGATCAGGTCGATCCGCGACACATGGCTGTCGAGGTTAATCCGGACGCAGGGCCAGTTCAGGCGCGCGGCGATCTGCTCGATATGGGAAGACTTGCCGGTGCCGTGGAAGCCCTGGACCATGACGCGCCGGTTGAAGGCGAATCCCGCGAGAATGGCCCGGGTGGTGTCCTCGTCGAACTTGTAGGACGGGTCGATGTCGGGGACATGTTCCGTGCGTACGGAATAGGCCGGAACCTGCATGTCCGTGCGGATGCCGAAGAGTTCTGCCGAGGAGACCATGAGATCGGGAGCGCCGAGAACGCTGGTCGGGACCGCAGCATTTTCAGCGGTGGTCACGGCTTCCGGGGTGTCAATCGTCGCGAAATCACTCATGGGACTCTTGGGCTTTCTCTGGCTCTTGGATCAGGACGTTCTGGAGAAGATGGAGCCTCGGCGTCCTGTGTTCCAGTCTAAAAATTCAGGAAACGAAATCATCCTGCCGGGTGAAATGGACTTTCAGCACGGCATAGGCCGAGCCGATGGCTTTAAAACGCTCTTCGGATTTCGCATCGCCGATATTGGCATCGGGGTGATGCTGGCGGGCGAGGGCGCGATAGCGGGTTTTCACGTCATCGAAAGAGACAGGCCATGTCAGATCCAGGGTCGCAAGGGGCTGACGCAGGGGCTCGGGGATTCCGGCGGCTTGGGCGGACGCGCGCTGGCGGGCCGCATCTTTCGCCCGCTCGGCCCGGCTGTGACGGGTCGCGCCGAGAATGTCGAGCGGGTCGAGGATGTCATCCTCGTTGAACTCGGCCTTGTTGGCCGTGCCGGTGCCGAGCTTCCAGGACGGACGCTGCCATGAGACGTCAGCCCGCAGATGCGCTTCGATCTGGCCCGGCGTCATGCCGCGATAGAAATCCCAGCGGGAATTGTATTCGCGGACATGCTCAAGGCAGAACCAGAAATACGAGCGCAGGGCATCGCGCCCGCGCGGCGCACGGTAGCCCGCAGGTTCGTTGCAGCCCGGATGGTCGCAGACCTGTTCCGGCGCGTCAGGATCGGGATCGAAGGCCCGGTGTCTGGTGGATTTGCGCTGCATGGTGTCTGATATGGGCAATCACAGCCGCACGATGCAAGCGGCCATTCCTCCAGCTGGACGATTTTCATCATGTCTGAAACAGCTTCACGCTCTTCCACGCCGCACTCCACCCGACGGGAACGGATCGAGGCGATCCTTCGACGGGAACTGTTGCCCACGACGCTCGAGATCCAGGATGACAGCGCCCGTCATGCGCATCATGCTGGTGCGAAGGCTCTTGGGGGCGGTGGGGAGACGCATTTCAATGTCGCCATCACCAGTGCGCGGTTTGATGGACTGAACCGGGTGGCGCGCCATCGGCTGGTCAATGGTCTGCTGGCTGAGGAGTTCAGCTCCGGACTGCATGCGCTGTCCCTGGTTCTGCAGGGAGAGAAAACCCCATGAAACGTGCTCTGCTGGCCCTCCTTCTGCTGTCAGGCTGTGCGACGGGTGGCTATGGCCACCTGCCTGCGGCCGAGCAGGACGACGTGCATCGTATCGAGGCCTATCTGAACGGTGTTCAGGGACTACAGGCCGCCTTCCTGCAACATGGGCCGGATGCCGGGGAGAGCGCGGGGCGTTTTTCCTATATTCCCGGGCATCTGAGGCTGGATTATGTGGCGCCGCATCCGATGGAACTCGTCGCGGGTGACGGGCACCTTGTGCTCGACGATCGGGCAACGGGCGCTGTCACGCATCTGTCGCTGCGTCACAATCCGCTCGGCCTGCTGCTGAAATATCCGATCCGGTTCGATGGTGACGTGCAGGTTACGGATGTGCGGCATGGGGACGGATCGCTGCAGATTTCGGTCGCGCAGGCGGATAATCCGTCCCAGGGGCTGCTGACGATCCAGTTTTCGGACGTGAACGGTCAGCTCGGTTTGATCGGGTTGCAGGGCGTGGATGCCCGACAGCATCATTTCGGGGTGGAGCTTTCCGCTGTGCAGCAGGGCGTGGCGATCGCCCCGTCCGTCTTCACGCCGCCCGCGGGATAGAGCTGAACCGTCCTGGCCATGCAGCGGCGAGGGCGTCATCGAGATCCGCCATCGTCAGGCTGCTGTCGAATCGCTGGAGACTGGTGACGCCGAATTCGCGGATGCCGCAGGGCACGATTCCATCGAAATCGGTCAGATCGGGACTGACATTGATCGAAACGCCATGCCAGCTGACCCACCGGCTGACGCGGATGCCCAGCGCCCCGATCTTGGCTTCCAGCCCTGTGAGGGGATCGATCGTCCAGACGCCGATCCGGCCTTCGCGGGTAAAGGCCGTGACGCCGAGCCGGGCGAGGGCGTCAGTCATCCAGCCTTCCAGTCCCGCGACAAAAGCGCGCAGGTCGCGGGGCGGGACGGTGCCGTTGGGCTTCGTCAGATCCATCATGACATAACCGAGCCTCTGTCCCGGTCCGTGATAGGTCCACTGGCCGCCGCGTCCGGCGGAATAGGTCGGGTAGCCGTGAGGATTATAGAGGTCCGCGTCTTTGGCGGAGGTGCCTGCCGTAAAGACGGGAGGATGCTCGACAAGCCAGACCAGCGGTTCTGCTGTGCCCTGATGAATGGCCCGCGCACGCTCCTCCATGAAGGTCAGGGCCTCGGGGTAGGGGGTCAGTCCCGGGGAGGATTTCCACAAAATTTCTTCACAAATCTCATTTCGGGTCATTGCCCTCGTTTTCGGCATCAGCTATAGCCCCTTCCACACCGGACGGTCATGCACGAAGCAGGGTCGTTTGTCACGGGGCGGCCGTGGCGGAATGGTAGACGCGCAAGCTTGAGGTGCTTGTGGGGGCAACCCCGTGGAAGTTCGAGTCTTCTCGGCCGCACCACTGACATTCAGATGTCGGTGTATCCCAGTAAAAATCAGACATCATGAAATAAACCCCGCAGGGGAGCGAAGCGTTTCCCTACTGGTCTCCGGTCTGTGCCATTTTGTTGCCAGACTGCTGAGACAGGGTTATTCCTTGTTGCGTCCTTGAGAGCGTCTGACCTTGTGGTTCGGCGGTCGGGCGTTATTTCGGCTGATGTGTGAGGTTTCGTGATCAAGCCACTGAAAAAAGCTGTCCTTCCTGTTGCCGGTCTCGGAACGCGGTTCCTGCCTGCGACCAAGGCCATGCCGAAGGAAATGCTTCCTGTCGTCGATAAGCCGCTGATCCAGTACGCGATCGATGAAGCCCGCGAAGCCGGGATTGAAGAATTCTGTCTGGTGACCGGTCGTGGCAAAGACAGCCTGATCGATTATTTCGACATTGCCTACGAACTTGAAGCAACGCTCAAGGAGCGGGGCAAGAAGAGCGCACTTGATGCGCTTGCACCCAGCAGTGTGCAGGCAGGTTCCCTCGTGGCTGTGCGACAGCAGGAGCCGCTGGGTCTGGGTCATGCGATCTGGTGTGCACGTTCGTTCATCGGAGATGATCCGTTCGCCATTCTCCTGCCGGACGATATCGTCAAGGGACGCAGCTGCATCGGTCAGCTGGTCGAGGCCTACAACCAGACCGGCGGCAATGTCGTGGCAGTCACGGAAGTTCCGTCCGAGCATACGAACCGCTACGGCATCCTCGACGTCGGCAGCGATGACGGCAAGCTGGTCGAAGTCAAGGGGCTGGTTGAAAAGCCGGCTCCGGAAGATGCCCCTTCGAACCTGTCCATCATCGGTCGCTATGTGCTGACGCCGGACGTCATGAAGTATCTGGCGAAGCTGGAGCGTGGCGCGGGCAATGAAGTCCAGCTGACGGATGCGATGGCCAAGACGATCGGCGAAGTGCCGTTCCATGGTCTGCGCTACGAAGGTACGCGCTATGACTGCGGCGACAAGGCCGGGTTCCTCGAAGCCCAGATCGCCTTCTCGATCGACCGCGAGGATCTTGGCGGGTCCGTGAAGGCGTTCCTCAAGAAGTACAAGCAGTATGTGGATGCGCCCTGATGCCATTCCGGCATGATTTCGATCCGACGAGCCTGCGGGAATATGATATCCGCGGGATCGTCGGAAAGACGCTGCATCCGGCCGACGCGTTCGCCATTGGTCGCACATTTGCGAGTATGGTGATCCGCGCCGGTGGGAAGCGGATTGTGGTCGGATATGACGGCCGTCTGTCTTCGCCGGCGCTGGAGGAGGCGCTGGTCCGGGGCGCCGTCGAATCCGGAGCGCAGGTGACGCGGATCGGATGTGGGCCGACGCCCATGCTCTATTTCGCCTCCGTGGCGGATAGGGCCGATGGTGCCGTCATGGTCACGGGGAGCCATAATCCACCCGATTACAACGGCTTCAAGATGATGATGGGCGGCAAGCCGTTTTACGGCGACCAGATCCGCGAACTGGGCCGTCTGTCCGCATCCGGCGACGTTCTTCCTGCGACGAACGGAACTGCGACTAAAATCGATATTTCCGACCGTTATATTGACCGGCTTGTACAGGATTACGATGGGATCCGGCCACTGCGGGTCGTCTGGGACAATGGTAATTCCGCAGCTGGCGCCGTGCTCAGCCGTCTGGTCGAGCGTCTTCCGGGCGAGCATACGGTTTTGTTCGGAGAGATCGACGGGCATTTCCCGAACCATCATCCCGATCCGACGGTCGAGAAAAATCTTCAGGACCTGATCCGCGTTGTGGACGAAAAGCAGGCCGATCTGGGGATTGCCTTTGATGGTGACGCGGACCGGATCGGTATTGTCGACAATCGCGGCCAGATCTTCTGGGGTGACCAGATGCTGGTTCTGCTGGCGCAGGACGTTCTGAGCCGTCATCCGGGGGCTACGATCATCGCGGATGTGAAAGCCAGCCAGATCCTCTTCGACGAGATCGCAAAGGCCGGTGGACAGCCGCTGATGTGGAAGACGGGCCATTCGCTCATCAAGACCAAGATGGCTGAAACCGGCTCGCCGCTGGCGGGCGAGATGTCCGGGCATATCTTCTTTGCCGACAAGTGGTACGGTTTTGATGATGCGCTTTATGCTGCCGTGCGGGTTCTGGGGATTGTCTCGCGTCTGCCGGGGCCGCTTTCGGATTTCCGCGACAGTCTGCCGGTGACGGTTACGACGCCGGAGCTGCGCTTCAACTGCGATGACAAACGCAAGTTCGAGGTCATCACGGAAGTGGCCGACCGTCTGCGGAAAGAGGGCGCGGACGTGTCCGAAATTGACGGTGTCCGCGTCAATACGCCCGATGGCTGGTGGCTGCTTCGTGCTTCCAACACCCAGGCCGTTCTGGTGGCCCGGGCGGAAGCGCGTGACGACGCCGGGCTTGATCGTCTGAAGGCAGCGCTGGCGGCACAGCTTGAGGCTTCCGGTCTCGAGGCGCCTGATTTCTCCGGCGAGAATGCAGGGCACTGACATGGAACGGGTTCCGGTCTTCTGGCAGGTCTGTCAGTGACCGGGCCCTTTCAGTCCTTTCTTGAGCCAGGACAGATTGTCCAGCATCCCGATCACCCCGAATGGGGCTGGGGCCAGGTCCAGTCGGCTGTGGGAGAGCGGGTGACCGTCAATTTCCAGCATCAGGGCAAGGTCCTGATCGACGCATCCCGAATCACGCTCAAACTGATACCGCGCACAGGGTGAAACGGCTTCTGACCCGCAGCGCGCGCGTTGTTCTGGATACGCTTCTGCCGCCGACCTGTGCGGCCTGCGGGACGGAAGTCATGACGGAAGGTGCGTTCTGCGGCACGTGTTTCCAGGCCGCTCACCGGATTGTTTCTCCCAGCTGTCACCGTTGTGGTGTTCCATTGGAAAACGAGGGCCTGGGCGGTCCTCAGAGCTGCTGTGCGGCCTGTCAGGCCCATCCGCCGGTCTGGCGTTCGGCGCGGGCGGCTTTCGTTTACGATACGTGGTCGCGGCGCCTGATCCTGCCGCTGAAATATTCTGATCATACTGAAAATGCAGCCGTTCTAGGCCGCCAGATGGCATCGGCCGCTGAGGATATGCTGCGGAACGTCACGCTTGTTGTGCCCGTTCCGCTGTATCGCACCCGTTTGTGGAAACGGCGTTACAATCAGGCCGCCCTGATGGCGCAGGGCGTTTCACGGCTTGCGGGTCTGCCCTGTGTGGTGGATGCTCTTCAGCGTGTCCGCTCCACGCGCGCGCTGGCCCGCCTGTCTGCCGGGGAGCGTGAGCGCGAGATGGAACATGCTGTTCGGGTGAGGAAAGGACGTGGAGCGCGGATAGAGGGACAGGCCATTCTGCTTGTGGATGACGTGCTGACGACAGGGTCTACGGCATCGGCCTGCACGATGGCTCTGATGAAGGCCGGTGCGGCGAGCGTGGATATTTTGGTTGCAGCGCGGACCGGGAGAGTGGATGAACAGAACCCGCGCTTTGTCCAGGAATGAGGATCCTATGTCGAAAGTCGAGATTTATACCCAGCCTGGATGTCCTTACTGCGTGCATGCCGTCAGCCTGCTGCGCTCCAAGGGGATAGAGTTTCAGGAAATCAACGCGCCTCACGGATCGGCCGAGCGCGAGGAGTCCATCCGTCGGTCCGGTCGCCGGACCGTGCCGCAGACCTTTGTGGACGGTAAGGGGCTGGGAGGCTGTGATGACCTGATGGCGCTTGATCGTGCGGGGCGTCTCGATGCCCTGCTGGGCAAGGTCTGAATGCGGGGAGCAGGCTTTTTCGCGGCTGTCCTGCTGGCTGTGTCATCACTTTCCTGTGTCCCGGCACAGGCGCAGACATCCGCTTCAGCAGGTGCGGCTCCTTCGGATATTCCCGAAGAGGGGCTGTGGCTGTCCGAGGAGCATGACGGCCTGTTTTCCATTGAGCCCTGCGGTCACATGCTCTGCGGGCAGCTGATTGGCATGGCTTATGATGGGGCTGTTCCAAAGGATGTCTGGGGGCGGTCGCAGTGTGGAATCCGTATGCTGACAGACTTTGTCCCAATTGAGGACCGCAAGTGGCAGGGTCATATTCTTGATCCGCGGACCGGACGGGTCTATCAGGCGCGGATATGGGTGTCTGAGCCCAATGTCCTGAAACTGCGCGGATTCGTTCTGGGAATGCCCCTTCTGGGGGAAACCCAGACCTGGACCCGCTATGCTGGTCCACCCGTGGGGCCGCAATGCAAACTGCCGAAGGACGCCCACTGAACCAGTGGCCGGGAAACCGGTATCGGGGTCGGGAATGCGTCTTTTCCTGGTAGCGGGCGTTATCCCTGCCATACTGAAAGGAATGCAGATCCATCATGTCCCACCCTGTTTCCCGCCGTAATTTTGCGGTCGGACTGGTTGCCGGCGTTGCTGCGGCCGGCACTGGTGTCGCCGGGGCCGCTGACCCTGAAAAGGCAGTTCCGACACCTCCGCCACCGCCGAAGCCGGTTGCAAAGACGATCTGTTTCGTCGGCGGATATACGAAACATGGGCCGCCGGGAGGTGGAACCGGGAACGGGCAGGGGATCTCCGTTTTCGATATGGATCGCGATACGGGCGTTCTGACGCCGATCACGACCTTCACGGATATCGCCAGCCCGTCTTTCCTTGCGATTTCGAAGGACCAGCGCTTCCTGTACGCGCTGAGCGAGATTGACGATTTCAACAAGGATGGGGATGGCTCCGTCACGGCATTTGCGATCGATCCCAAAACAGGTTCGCTGCGCAAGCTGAACGTTGTCAGCTCGAAAGGTGCCGTACCGGCTCATCTGAGCATCCACCATTCGGGTCGCTACGTGTTGGTTGCCAACTATGTGGGTGGTTGCGTTGCCGTTCTGCCGATCCGCTCGGACGGATCGCTGGGTGAGGCCTCGGACGTCGTGCACAATACGGGGCCGCGCCAGCCGGAGCGGGCTTCGGACAATCCGCAGGGCAATTTCGCCGTGTCCGATCATTCGGGTTCACACCCGCACATGATCCATTCAGACCCGAGCGGCAAGTTCGTGCTGGCGGATGATGCGGGCTTGGACCGCGTCTATGTCTGGACGCTGAACATCGACACCGGCAAGCTGATCCCGGCCAAGACGCCCTATTACGATATGGAACCGGGCTCGGCGCCGCGTCACTTCCAGTTCAATCATTCCGGCCGCATCCTGTACAATCTGTGCGAGCAAGATTCGAAGGTTGTCGTTTCCAATTTCGACCCGGCAACGGGCGCGATCAGCGACATTCAGACCGTCAGCACGGTGACGTCGCATTTCCGGGGTTCGACGCTTGCAGCGGAAATCCTGATCTCGGCCAGTGGCAAGTTCGTCTATGTCTCCAACCGTCTGGGTGATTCGCTGGCCGTGTTCGCCATCGGCGCGGACGGGACCCTGACCCTTCAGGACGAGGTCTGGATGCATGCGGATTACGGCCGCGCGCTGATGTTCGATCCGTCCGGAGCGTTTCTGTTCTGCGCCAACCAGCGCTCGGATGCCGTGACCTCTTTCAAGGTGGACAAGAAGACGGGCGAAATTGCGTTTACGAACAATTTCACGCCGGTCGGCAGCCCGACGACCTTTGCGTTCATGAACACGCAGGTCTGATCGAGCACTAATCCGAAAAGGGCGGTTGCAGCAGAATAATGCGCTGCAACCGCCTTTTTTTTGTTCAGTCCTTGCGGAAAATCGCGATGTAATTGATGCCGGTATCGCGGCTTTCGCGCCATTGGAACGGGAGGTAGCTCATTCCCGCGATGTCCAGCATGCGCAGGCCTGCGCGACGGGCCATGGCGGCGAGTTCGTCGGGTTTGATGAACTTCTTCCAGTCATGCGTGCCCACAGGCAACATCCGCAGCAGATATTCCGCGCCAAGCTTGGCGACGGCAAAAGAGCGCGGTGTCCGGTTCAGGGTGGATACGGCGACCATGCCTCCCGGTTTTGTCAGCGTGGCCAGCATGATCAGGAAGTCCTGCGGATCATTGACGTGTTCGATGACTTCCAGGGCGTTGACGACATCAAAGCGCGCGCCTTCCGCAACGAGATCTTCCGCGCTGCCATTGCGATAGGACAGGGAGGCTGCCTCTGGTGGCAGGGGATGGGCGCCCAGATGCGCTTCAGCCGCGCGGATGCCAGCCGCACTGGCATCGATTCCAAGTGTGTCGAAGCCGAGTTTGGCATAGGCCTCACTGGCCAGACCGGCACCGCAGCCGATATCGAGCAGGCTCAGAGGCCCGGAAGACGCCTTGCGCAGGGGGGCGACATGACGGCTGACCCATTCGGTGCGGAGCGGGTTCATGGCGTGCAGCGGGGCCATGGGGCCGCGCGGATTCCACCAGTCCTCGGCCAGGGCGCTGAAATGGGCGATTTCGGATTCCGATACGGATGAGCGTCTGGAATCCTGTCCCGGGGATGTTTCTGTGGGCATCAGAATTCTCCTTCTGTGTGCCTGTCTGCCGCACGTCATCTGGACGTGGCGGAGCGAGACGAGTATGTGGACCGGCAGAGTCTGTCCAGGTGCCGGGTGGTTTGCATGTCTTTGCCGTACCCGATGCCAGACCCGAGCGCGCAACGCCAGACACGTACTGGAGCCTTATCCGCGATGTCCATGCCCGATACTCCCGTCCACGACCAGGTTTCCGGTCGTGCCGATCCCCATGCCGCCATCAAGGGCGAAAGCGGGAAACGGAAGACGGTTGTCATGAAATTCGGCGGCACGTCCGTCGGGAATATCGAGCGCATCCGGAACGTTGCAAAACGCGTGAAAGCGGAACATGACCGCGGCCGCCGTGTGGCCGTCGTGGTCTCCGCCATGGCTGGTGTCACGAACCGGATGGTCGGATACTGCGCCGAGTTGGACCCGCTGGCCGATCCGAAAGAATACGATGCCGTTGTGGCCGCCGGCGAGCAGGTGACGAGCGGGCTCGTGTCCATCGCGCTTCAGGCGCTTGGTGTGAAAGCGCGGTCGTTTCAGGGCTGGCAGATCCCGCTCGTGACGGACGACGCACATGGCAAGGCCGCCATCGAGAGCGTGGACGGCACGGCGCTTCTGGCCTGTCTGGATGATGATGTCGTGCCCGTTGTGGCCGGCTTCCAGGGCGTCGGCCCCGATGGCCGCATCGCGACGCTGGGACGCGGAGGATCGGACACGTCCGCCGTGGCCGTCGCTGCTGCCATCAATGCTGATCAGTGTGATATTTATACCGATGTGGACGGGATCTACACGACCGATCCGCGCATCGTGAAACGCGCCAAGAAGCTGGATCGCATCACCTATGAGGAGATGCTTGAACTGGCTTCGGTAGGCGCCAAGGTACTTCAGACCCGCAGTGTCGGTCTCGCCATGCGCGAGGGTGTCCGTGTGCGGGTGCTGTCCTCGTTCGCCGAGACGGATGACGACAGCGGTTCGATTGTGGTTGATGAGGACGAGATCATGGAGAAGGAACTGGTTGCGGGGATTGCAAACTCGCATGACGAAGCGAAAATCTCCGTGCGGAACATTCCGGACCGTCCGGGCATTGCCGCCGCGATTTTCGATCCGCTGGCAGCCGCGAACATCAATGTTGACATGATCGTCCAGAGCGTCGGCGTGGACAACATGACGAACATGACCTTCACGGTCAGCAAGGCCGATGAGGCCGCTGCCCGCGCCGTGCTGGAGAAGGCCCGCGAATACGTACAGTATGGCGAACTGATCACGTCACACAACGTGGTGAAGATCAGCGTCGTGGGTATCGGCATGCGCTCGAATGCCGGTCTGGCCGCGCGGATGTTCCGCACGCTGGCCGACCGCGGCATCAATGTGCAGGTCATCTCCACGAGCGAGATCAAGATCTCCGTCCTGATCGATTCCGAATATACCGAACTGGCCATGCGCGCTCTGCACACGGCTTATGGCCTTGATGCCAAAGAGGGAGCCGACGCGTGAGCGAAACCCTGAACGCCCGCGCGACGCTGGACCGGCTGTGGAAGCCGGGTTGTGACTTCCTCGGGAGCGAAGTCGCCATCCTTGGCGGCGCCATGTCCTGGGTCAGCGAGCGGCATCTGGTTTCCGCGATTTCCAATGCCGGCGGATTCGGTGTCATTGCCTGTGGTGCGATGTCGCCCGAGCGTCTGGAAGAGGAAATCGTTGCCACGCAGGCGATGACGAAGCGCCCGTTCGGCGTGAACCTCATCACCATGCACCCCGAGCTGGACCGGCTGGTGGATGTCTGTCTGGCGCATGATGTCTCGCACATCGTGCTCGCAGGCGGCGTGCCGAACAGCGCCACGATCCGCAAGGTGCGCGATGGCGGGGCGAGGGCGATCGGTTTCGCTCCGGCTCTGGCTCTTGGCAAGCGTCTGGTGCGCATGGGCATTGAAGCTCTTGTGATCGAAGGTTCGGAAGCCGGCGGCCATGTCGGTCCGGTGTCGCTGACGGTTCTGGCGCAGGAAATCCTGCCGCATATCCGTGATGTTCCCGTGTTTGTTGCCGGTGGGCTGGGCCGTGGTGACGCGATCCTGTCCTATCTGGAACAGGGCGCGGCCGGTGCGCAGCTCGGAACGCTGTTTGCGGCGTCCGAAGAGAGCATCGCGCATGAGAACTTCAAGAAGGCCTTCCTGCGCGCCAATGCCCGCGATGCGGTGACGACCGTGCAGCTCGATGAGCTGTTCCCGGTCATCCCGGTGCGTGGTCTTTCGAACGAAGGGGGCCGGAACTTCGCGCGTCTTCAGGGTGAAGCACTCCGGAAGTTCCAGAGTGGCGAGCTGACCAAGGAAGAAGCCCAGCTCTCGATCGAGCATTACTGGGCCGGTGCCCTGCGTCGTGCCGTCATCGACGGTGACGTGGAGACGGGTTCGGTCATGGCTGGTCAGTCCGTGGGCATGGTCAAGGAAGTCCGTCCGGTCGCCGAAATCATCGCGACGCTGGTTGAGCAGGCCGTGGATGCCATCAAGCAGCGCGAAACCCGCATCCACGCGCCAAGCTAACGGATTGTCCGGTCATGTCCCCACCGTCCTCGAACCGCCCGTTTTCGCAACCTTCCGACCAGCCAAGTGTCGGAACGGTGCTGCGTGCGCGTCGCGAGGAACTCGGCTGGCGGCTTGAAGATGTCGCGGAATGGCTGCGAATCCGCCCGAAACTGCTGGCTGCCCTCGAGGCAGACGATCTGTCGAAGCTGCCTGGCGTGGCTTATGCGGTGGGATTTCTCCGCACCTATGCTCATGCCATGCAACTGGATGCGGATGCGCTGGTCGAGCGGTTCCGCCGTGACACGCGTGGCGCCGTAACCCGCAAGCCGGAGCTGGTTTTCCCGCAGCCTGAGGGTGATCGCGGGTTGCCGGTCGGTGTGCTGGTCGGGGCAGGGCTCGTGGTTGTGGTCGCAGCCTATGTGGGCTGGTATCGCTTTACGGAACATGACAACCCGGCCCAGAGGCAGGTCCCGGCTGTAGCGGAACTGATGCCAGGGGCTGCGACCCCTGCCATGACCTCTCCGCAGGTCGCCTCAGTGATGCCCGGACGTGCTCCGACGCCGGAGCCTCAGGCTCCCGTGACGGCGTCCTCTGTTCCCGCAGCGCCGGCACCGGCGGCCGCACCGACGCAGAATGCTCCGGCGGCCGCACCGACGCAGAATGCTCCGGCGCCGGATGTTCCTGCAGCGCCTTCAGTGGTACAACCCACGCCCTCGACGGTTGTACCATCTGTGGCTTCGCCGGCTTCGGATGACGATTCAGAGACGCCCCCGGCAGGCGAGGCCCCGCCTTCGCAGCAGACTGGAGCGATCGGTCAGCCTGCCACGGATCTGCCGCCGGCTGTACCCGAAGGAGCTGTTGTGCTCCGGGCGCTGGCTCCCGTCTGGACGCAGGTCAGGGATCGGGACGGGCATGTTCTCATGTCGCGTGTGATGCAGCCGGGTGAAAGCTGGCAGGGCGATCCCGCAGGCGCTCCGTTCCGGATGTCGTTCGGCAATGCTGGCGGTATCGTCCTGACCACGGCCGGGGCAACCAGTGCGCCGCTGGGGAAAGAAGGGCAGGTCCGCCGGAATGTCGAGGTGACGGCCGATGCCATCCGTTCCGGAGCATTCGGATCGGGGATCGCGCTGCCGGTGCAGCCCAATGCGCCGGTTCCCGTACCGGGAGCAACCGCTGCGCCGCTGGCAGTCGCGCCTGCGCCCCCCAGAGCACCGCCTGTTTCCGTTCCCCGGAAGGCGCCGGTCGCATCTGAAGTCTCGGCCGATGACCTCAATGCCCGGCAGCTTGAACATCAGCCGCTGGAACAATCGTCGCCATCGCATTAAACCCTTATATCCGTCAGGGGGGCTCAGTGCCCCTGAATACAGCCCACTGGGTCAGAGCTCCCGGTCCTTTCCGGGCACGAAGAGGTAAATCATGAGCAGCTACCGTCCCTATCAGCACATCGAGCGTCGCAAGTCGCGCCAGATCCATGTCGGCAAGGTTGCGGTCGGTGGTGATGCCCCGATCTCCGTGCAGACCATGACCAACACCCTGACATCCGATGCGCAGGCCACGATCGACCAGATCCGCCTGGCCGAGCTGGCTGGTGTGGATATCGTGCGCGTGTCCTGCCCGGACGAAGCCAGCACGGCTGCGCTGGCGGAGATCGTGCATGAAGTGAACGTCCCCATCGTTGCGGACATCCATTTCCACTACAAGCGCGCCATCGAAGCCGCCAAGGCCGGTGCGGCCTGCCTGCGAATCAATCCGGGCAATATCGGCAGCGCCGAGCGCGTGCGTGAAGTCGTCAACGCCGCCAAGGATTATGGCTGCTCCATCCGTATCGGCGTGAATGCCGGTTCGCTCGAAAAGCACCTGCTCGAAAAGTACGGTGAGCCCAACCCGGAAGCTCTGGTCGAGAGTGCTCTGGAACACGCGAAGATCCTCGAGGATCACGACTTCCACGAGTTCAAGATCAGCGTGAAGGCCTCGGACGTTTTCATGGCTGTTGCAGCCTATCAGCAGCTTGCGGATTGCTGTGACCACCCGCTGCATATCGGCATCACCGAAGCCGGCTCCAAGCGCGCGGGCACCGTGAAATCCTCCATCGGTCTGGGCAACCTGCTCTGGGCCGGCGTGGGTGACACGATGCGTGTTTCGCTTTCCGCCGCTCCGGAAGAAGAAGTGCTGGTCGGCTGGGATATCCTGAAGTCCCTCGGTCTGCGTCATCGCGGCGTGAAGATCATTTCCTGCCCGTCCTGTGCGCGTCAGGGTTTCAATGTCGTCGAGACGGTGCAGACGCTGGAAGATCGCCTGCAGCACATCAAGACGCCGCTGACGCTGTCCATCATCGGCTGCGTGGTGAATGGCCCGGGTGAGGCTCTGATGACCGATATCGGCGTGACCGGTGGTGGTAATGGCCGTCACATGGTCTATGCCGCAGGCCGTCAGGATCACACGATGCCGGCTGGCGACATGATCGAGCATATCGTCGAACTGGTGGAAAAGAAGGTTTCGGATATCGAGGCCGGCAAGGTCGAGGCCTCCACGGCCAAGCAGATGGACCCGGCAGCCAACTGATGTCAGGACTTCAGCCCCCACGCGGCACCCATGACCTCATTGGCGAGACCATGCGCCGTCACCACCATGTTGTGGAGACGGCCCGCAGGGTGCTGCGGACCTATGGTTTCGAGGAATGGAGCACACCTATATTCGAGGACACGCGCGTCTTTTCGCGCACGCTCGGCGAGACGTCCGATGTCGTGTCCAAGGAGATGTACACGTTCGAGGATCGTGGCGGTGAGAGCATCACCCTGCGCCCCGAAGGCACGGCGGCGATCTGCCGGGCACTGGTCACGAATGGCCTGACGCAGTCCCTGCCGCAGAAGGTGTTCTATCACGGGCCAATGTTCCGTTATGAGCGCCCGCAAAAGGGGCGTTACCGTCAGTTCCACCAGATCGGTGCGGAACTGATCGGGGCGGAAAGCCCGCTTCGGGATGCCGAGACGATTGCCATGGCGCAGGACATCCTGCGCGAGCTGGGTCTGGGCGATCATGTCACGCTGGAGCTCAACACGCTTGGCGATCTGGCCAGCCGTCAGGCCTGGCGTGAAGCGCTGGTGGCGTATTTCCGCGACCATGCGGATGCGCTGTCGGAAGAAAGCCGCGTCCGGCTTGAAGCCAATCCGCTGCGGATTCTGGACAGCAAGTCCGAGCAGGACCGCAAGCTGCTCGACGATGCTCCCGCATTTGCGGATTATCTGAACGATGAGTCCCGTCAGTTCTGGGACGGATTGCGCTCCAGCCTTCAGGCATTCGGCGTCGATTTCGTTGAAAACCCCCGCATCGTCCGCGGCCTTGATTACTACAGCCACACGGCGTTCGAGTTCGTGACCTCGAAGCTTGGCGCTCAGGGCACGGTGCTGGCTGGTGGCCGGTATGAAGGTCTTGTGGAGCAGATGGGTGGCCCGGCCATTCCCGCGATCGGCTGGGCTGGCGGGATTGAGCGTCTGGCGATGCTGCTGGATTCCGTCCCGGAACTTCCGGCCGGTATCGCGCTGGTGCCGATGGGAGACGAGGCCGTCCTCAAAGCCGCGTCTATTGCTCGCGCTCTGCGCTCTGCTGGTCTGCGGGCCGAAATCGAGACCCGTGGCAACATGAAGAAGCGCATGGAGCGTGTGGTGAAGTCCGGCGCGTCCCATGCGATCGTTCTGGGCGATGAGGAAATCGCCAAGAATATCGTGCAGCTTCGTGACCTCTCCAGCCGCGAGCAGCAGGAAGTGCCGGTTGCGGATCTGGTGCGGGTTCTGAGCGCAGGACGCACCTGAACACATGGCATTTGACGACAGGCTTGAGCGGATTGTCGCGCGTTCGGAGGAAGTCCAGGCCCTGATGTCTTCCGGCGAGCTGACGGGTGAGGACTTCACCCGTCTGTCGCAGGAATATGCCGAACTGGAGCCTGTGGTCGCCTCCATCCAGGCCTGGAAAAGTGCCGAGGAACAGAAAGCCGGGGCGCAGGCCCTGCTTGATGATCCGGAAATGCGTGAACTGGCCCAGATGGAGCTTGCGGAGATCGAGGCGACATTGCCCGATCTTCAGCATGCCCTGCGTCTGGCGCTTCTGCCGAAAGATGCGGCGGATGAACGCAGCGCCATCCTTGAAATCCGTCCCGCAGCGGGCGGCGATGAGGCGGGACTGTTCGCCGCGGAACTGTTCGATGCCTATCGCCGCTTTTCCGAACAGAATGGCTGGCGTTTTGAAGTCATGGAATATGCCGAGAACGAGGTGGCCGGCCTCAAGGAAGGCATGGCGACCATTTCCGGCCGGTCGGTTTTCGCGCGGCTGAAATACGAATCCGGTGTGCACCGGGTGCAGCGTGTTCCGGCGACGGAAAGTCAGGGACGGATTCATACGTCTACCGTGACCGTGGCCGTGCTTCCGGAAGCCGAAGAAGTCGATGTGACGGTCAATGACGATGATCTGCGGATCGACGTCTACCGCGCTTCGGGGGCGGGCGGCCAGCACGTCAACAAGACGGAAAGTGCGGTTCGCATTACACACATGCCCAGTGGCATTGTCGTAGCGATGCAGGAAGAGAAAAGCCAGCACAAGAACAAGGCCAAGGCCATGAAGATCCTGCGTGCCCGGCTCTATGAGCGGGAACGCGCGCAGCTTCATGCCACCCGGGCAGCCGACCGGAAATCACAGGTCGGGACGGGCGATCGTTCAGAGCGCATCCGGACGTATAATTTTCCGCAAGGGCGCGTGACGGATCATCGAATCAATCTGACGCTCTACAAGATCGACCGGATCATGGGCGGCGAGTTCGACGAGATCATTGATGCCCTGACCCGCGAAGAGCAGACGGAACTGCTTGCCGCCGAAGGGTTCTGAGCCTCAGGTATTGGGTGTCGCGCAGACGGCGGCGCGGCCATGGCGGTGTGTGGCAACAGCGGCATCGTCGTAGTCGACCAGAAAGAAATCGGTGAAGTTGTTGGTCCCCACCGCGTCGAGCGAATGGCCTTCGGGATGGTGGAGCTGGCCTTCGCTGCTGACCTGATGGGTTTCCTGATGGCCGTTATGGACGATGGTGATTTCGCCACACAGGGCATAATCTACATCGAAGCGGCCGACCGGAAGCGGGATCGTCTGCGTCTCATGGGCTTTGGACAGTCCCAGCCTGAAGGTCGCCACCAGATTGCCGTCCAGATAGAGGCGCGAGACTTCCGAAATTTCTTCGGGCGCGCGCTCGTCCGTCACGGTAAAGGACGGGGGCAGTTCCGTGGACAGTTCCGACTGGGCGTGAACTGGATTGAGCGTGCAGCCAAGCAGCAGGGCGGAATAGAGGAAGGCGCGTTTGGACTTCATGACACCAACTATAACAGGTTCGCTTGAATGATGATGGCCAAAGATGATCTTTTGCGCGAGGCCTCACAGGCGCTGGAGCAGGCCGGGATCGAGGATGCGCGCCGTGAAGCCCGGCTCCTGCTGTGCTGGGCGACAGGGCGTGATCTGGGCGGTCTGCTATCTCTGGACGGTGTAGAGCCTGCGCAGGAGCTGCGATTCGCAGAGGCCCTGAAGCGGCGTCTGGACCGGGAGCCTCTGGCGTTCATCACGGGAGAGACTAGCTTCTGGACGCTGGATCTGGAGACGGGACGTGACACGCTCATCCCCCGTGCCGACAGTGAAGCCCTGATCGAAGCTCTGCTGTATGTCTGTCCGGACCGCAATGCGCCGCTCTCCATTCTCGATCTTGGAACCGGAACAGGATGTCTGCTGCTGGCGGCCCTGTCCGAATATCCCCAGGCCACGGGTGTGGGCGTGGATCTGTCCCCGCAGGCCGCAGCACTGGCAAGGCGCAATGCCATCCGGGCCGGACTGGCGAAACGCAGTGCCTTTCTGGCCGGAAGCTGGGCGGATGCGCTGACGGGACGGTTCGATGTTGTCCTGTCCAACCCGCCGTATATTGAGAGCGGGGATCTGGCGGGGCTGATGCCCGAAGTTCTGCAGTATGAGCCAGCGCGGGCTCTGGATGGTGGCGCGGACGGGCTGGACGCCTATCGCATCCTGTGTGCTGCGTTGCCTGCGCTTCTGGTGCCGGGGGGATACGCGATCCTAGAAATGGGGATCGGGCAGATCGATGCGGTCTCCGCGCTGGGAGCGGCGAGCGGGCTGCGGGACGTGGCGCATAAGGCCGATCTGGGCGGCATCGAACGAGCCCTTGTCCTGCGATCGGACGGGTGAGGGCGGATCGTGACGAAAAACCGTTGGCTTGACTGACGGAACTTGGTATTGCTAAAGCCAATGCATGCGAATTGAGGGTGTTTTTGCCAGCACTGTCAGGCGCATCTTTGCCCATCGTTCATGTCATCATGCACTGACGATGGAAGACTGGCTGAGCTGGGTTCAGCCATAGCGGAACAGACAGACGTCTTTTTCGACAGCGGCGGTCGGACTTTCTGCAGTTGCAGAACGGTCCACGTCATCATGAAAGTGCATCACGGGTCGATGAATATGAAGCGCATAAGAGGCCGGCATCATCGTGCGGGTAGTGGGCCATCACGCAGCAGCAATGCCCAGACACCTCTGAACCGCAACCATGTGTTTGACAGTAACGGACCCGATCTGCGGGTCCGTGGTACGGCGCAGCAGCTGTTCGAGAAGTATCTCCAGCTGGGCCGCGACGCGACCGGAACTGGCGACCGCATTCTTGCAGAAGCCTATTTCCAGCACGCGGAGCATTATTTCCGTATTCTCAATGCCATGAACCAGGCTGCCGAGAAGAGCCAGCAGGAGCGCACCGAGCGTCAGCAGCAGCGCCAGCGCGCTTATGAAGACCGCCGGGAGCCGCGTGGCGAGCGTTCTGAAGAGGAGCAGCCCTCGCAGGAACAGGATGCCGAGCACAACGCCGAGCGTTCCTCGGAAGATGATCAGGATCATCGCACGGCTGAGGTCGAGGCAGACTGAAGCCCCGGTTCAGACAGATCAAAAAAAGCCGGCCCCGCAAAGGGCCGGCTTTTTTTGTGTCTCAGACCCGTCCTACGAACCGCTCGGGAACGCGCCACAGTTCCGTGCCGCTCAGATGGAGATCAAGGCGGTAGCGGTCATGTACCCGTGTCTGCGTGCTGTCCTCGACCTGCTGGCGCCACTGGCTCAGACGCTCGTCACGGTTATCGAGCGTGCAGTCCGTCCGGGGCAGTCCGGCCATGCTGCGCAGCATGTTCTCCCAATCCGTGTTTTCCAGACGCTGGTGGCGTCCGACCTCTTCGGAAATCCAGGGCTGCCTGCGGGTGCGTTCCAGCCGCTCCAGTCCCGATGTCAGATCCGCATAGCGGAGATGGAACAGGAAAAGTGGGGTCGCAAGAGTGGGGACGGCCTCCTCGCAGCAGTGAAAACCCGGAGCCCATGTAATGGGAATGCGGGTCAGGACCGGTTTGCACATCGCACTGGAAAAGCGGAGATGGCGGCGCTGAAGGGAGAAGGGGCGGCTGTAGTCGAACGGTGCTTCCTCGTCCGGGATATGAATGACGTCAAAGCCTGTGGCGGTGACAACCGGGGAGCGGTTCAGGAGCGCGAATTCCGTCAGGGAAGGGACAAAAGCCGGGTCCGCGAGCAGGATTTCGTCCACGTCCGTATAGATGACGCTGTCATACCATTCGAGCAGGCTGTCGCAGAATTTTCCGATGGCGCGGGTGCGGCGTTCATCGTCCTGTGGGGAGCGGGGGATCCGCACGACGTTCACCTGCCCCAGATGTTCTGTCGAGCCATCATCCGATCCGTGATCGATCACGTAGCAGGCGGCTTCTCCGACTTGGGCACCATAATGACGGCGCCAGAGCTGAAGATGTTCCGGCTCGTTATAGACCATCGTCACGACGGCGAGGGGTTTCTTGATCATGCCGGGCAGAATACAGAAAACGTTCCCGCACAGCAGGGCATAACCGCAATGAATTTTCTGTTTTCGGGAAAAGGGATGGTAGCGGTGGACGGATTTGAACCGCCGACCAAGGGATTATGATTCCCCTGCTCTACCACTGAGCTACACCGCCATCCGGCCGGGGTTAACCGGCGTTGTCGCGGGGTTTTAAGGGGGATCTTTCAGGGTGTCAACACGTTAGTCCCGGGAAAATAAGATGTTTTTACGGGTCGCATTGTCCGGGGTGCCCGTGGCATTTGAGGTATCACGGTTTTCCAATCCATTTGGCCTCTTTCAGGCCCGCAATTCCTTTTAACGCAAGGAGTCCTTCATCTGGTGACGCAACATTTCGTCAGCACCCTGTTTGCCATACGGTCCTATTTCACCTGGCTGCCTGCTTCCGTCGTTTCGGTGCTGATGCTGGTGGTTGTGGGGGTGCTGGCGTTCTATTGCGGCAATCTGGTCACGACGCAGCTCCTGCGGATCCCGGGATCGCGCAAGGCTGCGCTGATCCGGCGCATCGTCTCCTCCCTGCGCAGGCCCACGCGGCTGATGGTGGCGCTCCTGGCTATGCTCTCCGCGCTGCCGGCGGCAACGGGATTTACGGCGGCTCAGGAAGACGATCTTCAGCTCTTCTTCCTGTTCCTGCTGATCCTGACTTTCGGGTTCTCGGCGATCATGGTCTTCCGGATCATGACGGAGGTCTATCTCAACCGCCTTGCGGCGCGCGAGGAGACCGACGACATCATGATCCGCTCGCACCAGACGCAGATCCGCGTCCTGCGGCGGCTGACGGAAATCCTGGTGGGCATCGTGACCGTGGCCTCGGCGCTCATGCTGTTTCCGTCGGTCAAGCAGTACGGGCTGTCCCTGTTCGCGTCTGCGGGGGCGGCGTCCCTGATCGTCGGTCTGTCGGCGCGCGGGCTGCTGACGAACCTGATCGCAGGTGTGCAGATCGCGCTGACCCAGCCGATCCGGATGGAAGACCTGATCATCATCAATGGCGACTGGTGTTGGGTTGAGGAAATCAACGCGACCTATGTGGTGCTGCGGGTCTGGGACTGGCGGCGGCATATCGTGCCGATCTCGTATTTTCTGGAAAACCAGTTCGAGAATTGGACGCATAATTCCGCGGCCATCATCGGGGTTGTGTTCCTGTGGGTCGATTATCAGGCGCCGATGGACAAGATCCGCGAGATGTTGAACGAAATCGTGCGGGGATGCCCACTCTGGGACGGGCGCGTGTTCGACGTTCAGGTGGCGGATTGCGATGCGCATGTCATGTCCATCCGTATCATCGCCAGTGCGCGTACGGCGCTTCAGAGCTGGGATCTGCGGTGCGATATCCGCGAGAAGATCATCGCCCGCATCCGCGATGAATGCCCCGAGGCGCTGCCCCGTTCGCGCTTCTCCATGATGCCGCCAGCAGCCGGGGCTCAGGAGCCCTGGGAACGGATGGCGCCCCCGATCAGCCGACCGCCGCCGGGAAGCTATATGGGCCCGGGCATGGGGCCCGGCAGTTCGTCGATGTCGTCAGACTGAGGGAGGCTCGGCGCGCATTTTTGAATGGCGCCGCCCGTAGAAGGCGTAAGTTGCAATGCCCAGCGCCAGATAGGTCACCAGAAGGATCAGCGGAACCGGGTTACCGCTGGTGACGGCGTGAACCATGTCCGAGACCAGCGGAATGGTCATGACCAGGCAGAACAGGATGCCGAGCGCGGGTGTCGTGCCGATCCAGATCCCACGGATGCGGATACCGCCCAGCGGGACGCTGAAGGGACGCACGATGTCAGGTCGCGTGTTGCGCTGCCAGATGACCGTGAAGCAGACAATCCCGAACGCGGCAGCCGTCCCGATGGAAACGAGATCGCTGATGATGTCGATCGGCAGGGTTGCGGTGATGAGTGCGACCACGAGGCCGAGGACGATGGTCCCGATCCATGGTGTGCGGAATTTCGGATGGATGACGCTGAAGATCTGCGGAATCAGACCGTCGCGGCTGATGGTCAGCAGGACGCGGGACTGCGCGTACATCAGGCCCATCAGGACCGAGCACAGGCCGATCGTGGCACCGATATTGACCAGCAGGGACAGCCAGGGCGTGTGCATGATCTTCACGGCAATGGCGAGCGGGTCGGGCACATCCAGCTCACGATAGGGCACGATGCCGAGCAGGACGGTCGCGACGATCATGTAGACGATGGTGCAGATCAGCAGGCTGCCGATGATGCCGATCGGCACGTCGCGGGTGGGGTTACGGGCCTCGGCTGAAGCGGTGGAAACGGCCTCGAAGCCGACATAGGCAAAGAAAATAACCGAAGCTGCGCGGAAAATGCCGCGTACCCCGTAATGGAAACCGCCTTCACTGGCGGGAATGAACGGATGCCAGTTCGCCGGATTGACGGTCCCGATGCCCAGCGCCACGAATACGAACAGCACCCCGACTTTAAGCGCCACGATCATGGTGTTGATGCGGGCGGATTCCTCGACGCCCCGGACCAGCAGGGCCGTCACGAGAAGCGTCGCGGTAAAGCCGATCAGATCGAACCGCCAGTCGGCGCTGATCTGTGCCCCGGCTGTGCCGGGGACGGGCTGGAGCGTTGCGTGGGTCAGTGCAGACGGCATGTGAAAGCCGGTGACGCCCAGCAGGGAGCTTGCATAACCCGACAGGCCCGCTGCGACGGCGGAGCATGAGATGCCGTATTCCAGAAGCAGGAGCCAGCCGACCATCCAGGCCGCTTTCTCGCCCATTGAGATATAGGCGTAGGAATAGGCCGAGCCCGATACGGGAAGGGTCGAGGAAAGTTCGCCGTACGAAAAGGCCGTGAACAGGCAGGCGAGGGCAGCGATGACGAAGGAAATCAGGACCGAGGGGCCGGCATATTCGGCAGCAGCCGTACCCGTCATGACATAGATGCCAGCGCCGATTGTGGACCCGACCCCGAGGATGATCAGCTGCGTCGCCGTCAGGCTGCGCTTGAGACCGTTCGTGTCGTTCTCGAAAAGGACCTGTTCAAGGGTCTTTCGGCGGCCTGGTCCGGGGAGATCGGGAGGAGATTGTATCGAAGCTGGCATGATCCGCAATGTGCCGCGAAAAACGGCGGCTGGAAAGGTCAGAGAAGAATGACGGCACCGGCGAAAAGGCCGGCCAGAACGCAGTAGACACCAAACGGTGTCAGGGCCCAGCCATCATGGTTGCGAAAGAAGCGCAGCATCACGAGCGAGCAGATCAGCGCGGTCAGCCCGGCAACGACGGCACCGGCGACGCACTGCACCATGATATCGTGTGAGATTGTCATGTGACGCATCTGCCAGGCTTCACGGACCGTGGCCGCAAGCACGATAGGCTGGGCCATCAGGAGCGAAAACCGCGCGGCCGTTTCATGGTCCAGCCCGCGCAGAAGGCCACCATTCATGGTCGCACCTGAACGCGACAGACCTGGGAGGAGAGCCAGGCACTGCCAGATGCCGATGATCACGGCATCCTTCGGAGCAAGCGTTGCAATGGGCTTGTGGTCGCGGTGGCCCTTCTGGCGCCGGAGCCATTCGGTGACCATCAGCAGGAAGCCATTGAGGATCAGGAACCCCGCAACGGCGAGGGGCGTGCCGAACACGGCGCGCAGGCGGTGCTCCAGAAGCCATCCGACCAGAACAGCGGGAATGGTGGCGATGACCAGCAGTCCGAAGATCCGAATCGCTTCCATCTGCCGGTAACTGCCGTAGCGACCGAACATACCGCCCAGAATGGCCATCCAGTCCCGCCAGAACACACCGGCCAGCGCGACCAGCGTGCCGACATGCAGCATGGTCAGGAACGGCAGGAACATGGGCGCGTGTTCGTCCAGATCCCAGTGCAGGAGAGCGGGCAGGAGCACGGCATGACCGAGGCTGCTGACCGGGAAGGGTTCGGTAATTCCCTGAACGATGGCGAGGATGAGGGCCTGGAGAAGCGTCATGGAGCCTGTTTCGGGTGGAAGCCTTCGTCACAAAGGCGGAAAAGCAGATCACTTGCCCCATGGTGGCAGAGGACGCAACCTTGGAGGTCACCTCTCTGGCAACCCTGGTCTCCATCTTGACCGGGCGGTCAAGGGAGGACTAACTCCCGTTCTGTTCAAGATTTTCCGGAAGGCGAGGCTGGCATGCAGTCAACATTGAGTGGCCGTGGGGGCGCCATCCTGGCCAGTGGTCTCGTTCTGGCGATTGCCGGAACATTCCTCGTTTACGGCAATGCCCTGCGCAAGGGGCCTGATTTTCAGGGTGAGATCCTGCATGCGGCCTTCAATTCCGCGAATGGCCTTCACACGGGCGCGAATGTCGATCTCGCAGGCGTGCCGGTGGGACGCGTCGTCTCCATCACACTCGATCCGCGCACGCAGATGGCCGATGTGGCTTTTACGGTGGACCAGCGCCTGCATCTTCCCGTTGATACGGCCGTGGGCATCGGTGCGCCGACCATGACGGCGGACAATGCCCTGCAGATCCAGCCAGGTCATTCCCACACGACACTGTCCGGCGAAGGCAAGATCACCGACACGCGGGATCAGCTTTCGCTCGAACAGCAGGTCAGCAATTACATCTTTGGTGGCGGCAAGCTGGGCCAGTAAGGCCCGTCTGCCGCGCCGGGTTCAGTCGTTCAGCGGATAGGACGCCAGAAGCCGGCGCTGCTTGCGCCAGGAATGCAGCATCGAGAACGCGCCCGACGTTTTCCAGCCCCGCGCCCTGTTGGCAGCACCGATCAGGAACGTCTGACGGTAATGTGAGAACTGGGCGCGATAGGCTTCCCACAGCGTGGTGCGGCGGTCCCAGATATGGGTCGCTTCGGAACCAACGCCGTTGATCTCGATGATCCGGAAGTTCTCGCCCCGGCGCAGGTCCTCAATGGAAGCGGCTTTCACGTCCACGCGCCCGAAATGGAAATCCGGGATGTCCTTCATGATGGCGTCGAGGCGTGCGGTCAGCGCGTCCGTCGTATCGGCTCGACCATCGCGGAAGACGGAACCCTTGCAGTGGTTGCCCGCGAAGACGAGCGGCATTTCCTCACCCTTGGCGAGGACGTTCTTCTCCCGTCCGGCCAGACGCGGCAGATAGATCTGCGGCACCAGGCTCATACGGGGATCGCGCAGGATCAGTTCCTCGATGGTGGATACGCCATCGCCTGTCAGGACCGGCGCTTCCTTGTAGGTGATGGATGTGATGCGGCCACGCGGTTCGTCGGGATGGCGGATGTAGAACAGCCCAGCCTCGACGGGATAGGTGATGAGGTCCTGTGCCAGCATGTCCACGTCATCAGGGAACTGCGGCAGGACGGCTTCGAGCTGTTCGCGGTTATGGACGAGCTTCACACCCGTGCCATTACAGCCGATATCGGGCTTGATGACGACGGGGAAGGACAGGCCCTTGCGCTCCATGGCGTCGAGCGCCCGGCGAACGGAACCCTTGCCACTGCGGAAGACGACATAAGGGGCGATATAGGACTGTGCCGTGGAACCGCCCATGTCGAGGATGGAGGACTTGCTCTCGCCGCACAGGCCGCCGGTTTCGATACGCGGATTGGCGGCGGTCGAGATGCTGAGGTCGCGGTATTTGATCCCCATAGCGATCCAGTACAGGACGATGGGGGTGTAGAAGATGGATCCAGGCCAGAATTCGAAAAGGGAGAGGGGGTTCTGGTCGGCTTCTGACTTGGACATTGCTGTTACTGGCTCACGGTCTGGAGACGGGCGATCAGGCGCCCGACGACAACGATACACAGGACGAACCCCGCCAGCCCGGCCCAGCGCCAGCCCCCCTGATGGGCGAGCAGCCAGCCCCCGACTCTCATGGCAAGCAGGAAAAGACACGTCGTCCAGACCAGCGTAGCCAGAACTGCGGTCATGGCAAAGGGAAGGAACGGCGCGCGGAAGAAACCGCAGGCCGTATAGAGCGGCAGCCTGGCGCCGGGCACGAAGCGGGAAATGGCCACCACGCGGATGACGTTCGTGCTGAACCAGTCCTGTGTACGTTCGCGTTTGGGAAGGGTCAGGAACCGCTTGAGGTAAGGCCAGCGGGCACCGGCGGCGCCAAGCCCGTACAGGCCCATATCCCCGACTGCTACCCCGAAATACAGCGCACCCAAGGCGAGGGGGATGCTGACTTCTCCGGCGCGGGCGGCGATAGCGGAAAGCACCGTGGCCACGTCTTCGAGAATGAAGGTGCCGACAATGATGGTGGCTGCCTTCAGCCAGGCTGGCTGCGAGGCCATGGCGGGGCCGATGGCGATCACGAGTGGGGAGGTTCCATGAACATTGAGGCGCCGGTTTCGCACGCCAGCGCGCCAACGACAATCTTGCCGTGCCATATTTCGGTGCGAATGACCTGCGACACTCCCGCCGAGACTGGCGGTCCGTGCTGCGGATTGCTAGCGTATGCCCTATCATTTCTACCCGTAAGGGACTGGTCCTGACCGTGCTTCAAAGACGCCATCTGCTTGCCGCCCTGACTTCCGTTGCCGGTTCGGCGGCAGTCGGGATTTCATCCGCCAACGCCCAGGCCCGTGTGCAGAGTTATGGCGCTTTTCTCGAGAGTGTCCGGGCACAGGCGCTGGCGCAGGGGCTTTCATCTTCGATCGTCTCGCAGGCTCTCAGCCTGACGACGCAGCCCAACGCCTCCGTGCTCAAACTGGACCGTCACCAGCCGGAGTTCACCCTGACCTGGGCGCAGTATCGTGATCGCGTTCTGCCGGAGTCGCGGTTTGTGAAAGGGCGGAGTGTTTACGCCGCTCAGCAGTCTGTGATGTCTCCCGTCAGCGCACGCTTTGGATGCGACGACCGCGCCGTCATGGGGATCTGGGGCCTCGAGTCGGGATTTGGTGCTCATGACGGGACGTATTCCGTCATCGATGCGCTGGCGACGCTGGCCTTTGACGGGCGGCGTTCTGCCTTCTTCCGCAACGAGCTCATGAAGGCTCTTCAGATCCTCAATGACGGTGATATCGCACCTGCGGCCATGATCGGCAGCTATGCGGGCGCCATGGGGCAGGCGCAGTTCATGCCCAGTGCCTATCTGCGCTACGCAGCGGACGGAGACGGGGACGGCAAGCGCAATATCTGGACGTCTGAAGCGGATGTGTTCGCCTCCATTGCCAATTACCTCGGTAAATGCGGCTGGCAGGTCAACGAACCGTGGGGGCAGGAAGTCACGCTGACCAAGGTGCTCGACAAGGCCGAGATCGGCCGGACCCGGCAGCGGACGCTGGGCGAGTGGATGGCGTTGGGCGTGCGTCGCGTGGATGGGACGGCGTTCTCGCAATCGAACGTGCAGGGTGCTGTCGTGCAGCCCGATGGTCCGGGGACGCAGGCTTTCATGGTCTATCACAACTTCAACGTGATCCGCCGCTATAATCCTTCGGACTATTATGCGCTCGGTGTCGGGCTTCTGGGGACGGGCATTGTCTCTGCGTAATTACGGGGCCGCTCTGGCCCTTCTGCCGCTTCTTGCGGCCTGTCACCGTGAAGAGCCGACGCCTGCCGCGCACCCGCATTACGAACTGGGAAGTGCCTGGCGTGGAACGCACGGCTGGTTCTATCCCAACGAGCAGTTCGACTATCACGTCACAGGTCTGGCAACGCGGCAGCACGCACCGGCTGGCGGATTGGTGGCGGATGGCGAGGCCTGGTCCGCGAACGGCATGACCGGCGCGCATCAGACGCTCCAGCTTCCGGCGATCGTCAGTGTCCGCAATTTGCTGAACGGGCGGATCGTCCGCATCCGGCTGACCGATCGTGGCCCGGCGGATCCGGGGCGCATCATCGCGCTTTCTCCGAAAGCTGCGGATCTGCTGGGCATGACGGCGGATACGCCCGTTGAGGTCACGGAAGACGAAGCGGCCAGCCGGTCCCTGGCGGAAGGATTGGGCAAGCCGCCGGCCCAGAACATTTCCGCGGCTCCCGTCGGGGAAGTCCGCGAGACGTCCCTGAGTGACGGGTCTTCGCGGGTCTATGGCAACGACTCGTCCGCGACGGCGTCTTCCGTTGCCGTGGGGCCGCTGCCCGCGACCTGGATGCAGGGCAGTCCGGGGCCATCGGGGCTGTATGTCCTGATGGGAATATTTTCCGGTCACGCGACGGCGGCGAGTGTCGCCATGCGCTGTGGCGGTACGGTTCTGCATGCCTCTGAAGGCGCGGGACTGGAGTGGCGTGCTGTTGGCGGGCCCTATGCCGATATCGCACAGGCGGACGCGGCACTGGACCGCACCCGCCTGTGCGGGGTAGAGGGCGCGCGGATCATTGTGGAATGACGGCCGGTTGTGTGAAGGCCGTGGAACTGGGGACGAACGTGCGGACTAGACGCTCTCTTTTCGGTGGGGTGGCAGGCATTGCGGCCTGTGCTTCTTTTGCGGGGCCCCTGAAGGCGTTTGCGCGCCCGCACCGTCATGCAGGCCATGCTGCGAAAGCCGCTGCGGCTCCTTCGGCTGACGCTCCTGTTGGCACGCCGGCGAACACGCCGATCGGACCGTTCGATACGGTGGCGCGCTGGGCTTATGTCGTGGATTACGACACGGGCGCGGTCCTGCTCGACAAGGCGTCCGACGAGCGCATGGCACCGTCTTCCCTGACGAAGATGATGACGGCCTATATCGTGTTCGGCATGCTGGCGACGGGTCGCATCCGTCTGGAGCAGAGCCTGCCGGTCAGCGAAAAGGCCTGGCGCACGCAGGGTTCCAAGATGTTCGTGCCGCTGGGCCAGAGCGTTCTGGTATCCGACCTGATCCAGGGCATGCTGATCCAGTCCGGCAATGATGCCTGTATCGTTCTGGCTGAAGGCATTGCGGGTTCCGAAGAGCGCTTCGTTGCGATGATGAACGAAGAAGCGCCGAAGCTCGGCATGATGAACTCGCATTTCGTCAACGTGACGGGGCTGCCAGCAGACGGCCACTACATGACGGCACGCGATGTCGCGACGGTCGCCTCGCATCTGATCCGCGATTTTCCGCAGTACTACCACTATTTCGGCGAGCTCGAGTTCACCTACAACCACATTCGTCAGGGTAACCGGAACGTGCTGGTGGACAAGGGGCTCGCTGACGGCCTGAAGACCGGCCATACGGATGCGGGCGGTTTCGGCCTCTGTGCAAGCTCCAAGCGCAACGGCAACCGCGTCATCGTCGTCATCAATGGCACATCGTCGAGCAACGAGCGCGCCCATGAGGGTGAGCGTCTGATGTCCTGGGCATTCGCCAATTTCGAGAACGCCACGCTGTTCCGTCGCGGGCAGGTCGTGGATTCCGCGCCGGTCTGGATGGGCGAACACCGTCAGGTCTCGCTGGTGGCAGGTGCCGATATCGTCATGACGCTCCCGGTGGGCTGGCAGCAGCGCTCCCATATCGGGGTGGATTATGCCTCTCCGGTCATTGCGCCGGTGACGAAGGGTCAGGTCTGCGGGGCGCTGGTGATTTCTGCGCCCAATATGGCCGATATCCGCGTGCCGCTTGAGGCTGGCGAAACGGTGGCAAAGCTTGGACTGGTCGCCCGCGCCATGACGCGTCTAGGCCATGGTCCCGCGCAGTAAGGGCATGGCTGGAAAAGGACTGTTTATTACGCTCGAAGGCGGCGAGGGCGCCGGGAAATCCACGCAGGCCCGCCTTCTGGCCGAGGCCCTGCGCGCGGAAGGGCACGACGTCCTTCTGACGCGGGAGCCCGGTGGGACGCCGGGCGCGGAGGAAATCCGCAACCTGCTGCTGTTCGGGAAGGTCGATCTGTCCTGGCGGGCGGAAATCCTGATGCACATGGCCGCCCGGTCGGACCATCTCGACAACGCCATTCTGCCGGCGCTGGAGCGTGGCGAGATCGTGGTGTGTGACCGCTTCCATGACTCGACGCTGGCCTATCAGGGCTATGGCATCGGGCAGGGGACGTCCGAAGTTCTGGCGTTCCTGAACGGTGCCCGCAAACTCGTGGACTTCGAGCCGGATCTGACGCTGATGCTGGAACTCCCCCGGACGCAGGCGCTCGCGCGTCTGAAGGCGCGTGGAGGCCAGACGGACCGTTACGAGGCTCAGGCGGAAGCGTTTCACGAACGCGTTCTGGCCGGGTTCGATGCAATTGCGTCGGCTGATCCGGCGCGGGTGAAACGTGTGGATGCGGGCCAGACGCCGGAGGCCGTCAGTGCGGCGCTTTTGCGGGCCGTGCATGAAAGCCTGACGGTTCAGGGCGTGTGAGCGATCCGCGGCACACTCTGAACCTGTATGGCCATGCCGAGGCGGAAGCCACATTCCGACAGGCCCTGGCCAGTGGCAAGCTGCATCATGCCTGGCTGATCTGTGGTCCGGCAGGGATCGGCAAGGCAACGCTGGCCTTCCGTCTGGCCCGACTGCTTCTGAACGCAGAAAATCCGGACTCGTCGCAGGCACGGCGTATCGCGGCTGGCACGCACGGGGACCTGCTGGAAATCTCGCGGGCCGTGGACGAGAAAAAAGGCCGTTTGCGCGGTGAAATTACGGCGGCGGATGTTCGTCCGGTCCAGACTTTCCTGCATCACACAGCGACCGAAGGCGGCTGGCGCGTGGTGATCGTGGACGGGGCGGAGTATCTGAACCGGTTCGCGGCCAACGCGCTGCTCAAGATCCTCGAAGAGCCACCCCCGCGCTGTGTCCTGCTGCTGACTACGTCCTCTCCGGGGGCGCTCCTGCCCACGATCCGCAGCCGCTGCCGGATGCTCACACTGTCCGCGCTGTCCGATGCCGATATGCGGGCTGCACTGCCCGGCATCTCTGCGGATGTGCTGGCGCGCGCGCATGGATCGCTTGGCCGGGCACTCTTTCTCTCGCATGACAGGGACGGGGCGATTGCGTCATTTGTGGCGGAAATCCTTGCTGGACAGGTGCGCGGGTCGGAAACCATGGCCCTGAGCGAGCGTATTGCGAGAGAGGCTGAAGGTTTCGCATTGCTCTGCGATTTGCTAGGCGAGGGACTGGCAGACCGTGCGCGCTCGGCAGCGCGGCGCGGGGATCTTGCAAAGGCCGATCTGGCGGCGCGGCAGTGTTCCGAACTGGACACGCTGAGGCGTCAGACCGAAGGCTTCAATCTGGACAAGGCCCAGGCCATCCGTCAGGCAGCGGAACTCGCTTCCGGCAGCTGAGATGGTCCGGGTGTTATGAAACGAGTGGACATGACGCGGCGCTTCACCATCACGACCCCGATCTTCTATGTGAACGGCGCTCCGCATATCGGGCATGCCTACACCTCCATCGCGGCCGACGTTCTGGCCCGCTTCCATCGCCTGAACGGCGAAGAGGTCCTGTTCGTCAGCGGCACCGACGAGCACGGCCAGAAGGTCGAGCAGACGGCTGTGGCCAAGGGCATGGACCCGCAGGCCTATGCCGACGAGGTTTCAGCCTCCTTCCGCCAGATGCAGAAGGATATGGCGATCTCGACCGACGAGTTCATCCGCACGACCGAAGAGCGCCACAAGGGCGCGGCCAAGGCGCTGTGGGAGAAGGTTGCCGCGAACGGGCATATCTATCTGGGCGCCTATGAAGGCTGGTACTCGACGCGCGACGAAGCGTTCATCGGCGAGGACGAACTGGTCAAGAAGCCTGATGGAACGTTCGTGGCGCCGTCCGGTGCGCCGGTCGAGCGCGTCAAAGAGCCGTCCTATTTCTTCCGTCTGTCCGATTTTCAGGACCGGCTTCTGAAACTCTATGAAGACAATCCCGACTTCATCGGTCCCGTCGGCCCCCGTCGTGAAATCGAGAGCTTCGTCCGCCAGGGCCTGCGCGACCTGTCCGTCAGCCGCACGAGCTTCAAATGGGGCGTTCCGGTTCCGAACGATCCGGACCATGTCATGTATGTCTGGTTCGACGCGCTGGCGAACTATCTGACGGCCGTGGGCTATCCGGATCTCGATGACCCGCGGGCCAAGTTCTGGCCGGCGGATGTCCATATCGTGGGCAAGGAAATCGCGCGCTTTCACTGCGTGTACTGGCCTGCCTTCCTGATGGCAGCGGGCATTGACCTGCCGAAGAGCGTGTTTGCCCATGGCTGGTGGACGGTCGAGGGCGAGAAGATGAGCAAGTCGCTCGGCAACGTCCTCGACCCGAAGGCGCTGGCTGACGAGTTTGGACTGGATGCGCTGCGCTTCTTCCTGATGCGCGAAGTGCCATTCGGGGGTGATTCCAATTTCAGCCGCCGTTCCATGATCACGCGCACGAATGTCGAACTGGCGAACGATCTCGGCAATCTGTGCCAGCGCACGCTGAGCCAGGTGGCCCGCAATCTGGGCGGCATTCTGCCCGAGCGTGGCACGCTGACCGAAGATGATCAGGCCATGCTCGCAATGGTGACGCTGCTGCCGACGATCATGTCCGAACAGATCGAACGCAAGGCGATCACGGATGCGCTGGAAGAAGTCTGGAAGGTTATCCGCGCCGCCAATTCCTATATCGACCGTCAGGCGCCCTGGGCTCTGAAAAAGACCGATCCGGAGCGGATGGCAGATGTGCTGCGGGTTCTCGTGGACATGATCCGAGGCATTGCAACCATGCTTCAGCCCTACATGCCGAACACGATGGACCGGATGCTGACACAGCTCGGTGTGCAGGATGACGAGCGGACATTCGCGGCCCTCGAAACACCGCTGCCCGCAGGTCGCACGCTTCCCAAGCCGGAAGGTCTGTTCCCGCGCTTTGTCGAGGAAGAGGCATGACGGGACTGATCGACACCCATTGTCATCTGGACAAGCTTGACGATCTTGCACCCGCTTTCGAGCTGGCGCGAGAGTCAGGTTTGTCAGGCATGATCACGATCGGCACGCGCTTTTCACAGGCGGATACGCAGATCGCTCTGACGCAGCATGACACGCCCGATCTGCGGATCTGGTGCGCGATCGGCATTCATCCGGATTATGCAGGCGAGGAGCGTCTGCCTTCCGTCGAGGAACTCGTCGCCAAGACCGAAGCGCCTTCCGTCGTGGCGATCGGAGAGACGGGGCTGGATTATTTCCATAGCGGAGACGAGGCCAAGCCAGCGCAGCACACTGCTTTTCGCACCCATATCGCGGCCGCACGTCAGACGGGACTGCCGGTCGTCATCCATACCCGCAACGCCGATGACGACATGATCGCCATCCTGCGTGACGAACACGCCAAGGGCGCGTTTCCGTTCCTGATCCACTGCTTCGCTTCAGGCCCGAAACTGGCGGAAGCGGCTCTGGAACTGGGGGGCTATATCAGCTTCTCCGGACTGCTGACTTTCCCGAAATGCGAGGAAATCCGCGAAGTGGCGCGGATGGTTCCGGAAGACCGCATTCTGGTCGAGACGGACAGCCCGTTCCTCGCACCTGTCCCGAAACGCGGCAAGCCCAACACGCCGGGTTACGTCGCTCATACGGCCGCGCGACTGGCCGAAGAGCGCGGTGTGTCGTTGGACGAGATCGCGCGGATCACGTCTGAAAACGCCCGTCGTCTGTTCACGAGGATCGCTGCGTGAAAGTGACAATCCTTGGATGTGGCGGCTCTGCCGGCGTTCCCATGATCGGGGGCGAGGAGGGACCACGGACGGGGATCTGGGGCGCCTGCGACCCAACTGAGCCGCGTAACCGGCGCACACGTTCTTCAGTCGTGATTGAAGGTGAGGGCGGTTTCCGGCTTCTGGTGGATTCCGGGCCGGATTTTCGCAATCAGATGCTGAGCTGTGGCCTGAGCCACGTGCATGCGGTTCTCTATACGCATCCGCATAGCGATCATATCGGTGGCCTCGACGAATTGCGGGCCATCAACCGCGTGATCGAAACGCCTCTGCCGCTGCTGGCCACCCCGGATGTTCTGGAAGAACTGCGCCTGCGCTACGCCTATGCGTTCGCGCCCTGGAAAGGACCAGAGTTCTACCGGCCGGTTTTTGACGAGCATGTCGTGCAGCCCGGAGAAACAGTCACGTTTCCCGGTCTGACCGCTCGGATTTTCGAGCAGCGACACGGTCGGATCATGTCTCTCGGCGTACGTTGTGGAAACTTTGCCTACAGCACGGATGTCGAGACGCTTTCGGATGTGTCCCTGTCGCTGCTTGAAGGCGTGCAGACCTGGGTCGTGGACTGCTTCCAGTACGAGCCGCATCCAGCCCATGCCTGGCTTGAACGCGTGCTCGAGTGGCGTGAGCGTCTTGGTGTGGGGCACGTCATCCTGACCCATATGGGGCCAGAGATGGATTATCAGACCCTGCGCCAGATACTGCCTGCTGGCGTCGAGCCAGCCTATGACGGAATGGTGCTCGACCTTCAGGATTAATACGGGGTGCTGGCCTGTAGCGGACTGCCCATGAAGGACGCACAGGGCAGGAGCGAGAGATATCCTCGTGAGCTGAAAGACCGGGCAGGGAGGTGCCCGGTCCTTCAGGATCAGAAGGTCATCATGGCACCTGCGGACATCGTGTGGTCGCTTTCGTGGGCGCTGCTGTGGGAATCCGATTCCGTGTGGGCATATTCGCCGACGATCGTGAACCAGTCCGTCAGGTTGTAATAGATAGCTCCGACTTCAGACTGGTTGCGCCGGACCATGTCCGGATTGTCCTCACCAGGCGCCTGATAGAGGTTGCTGACGCCGTAGCTTCCAACAAGCTTGAGCTTGGGCAGGATCTTGTAGGCTGCCTGAACGTAGTAGCCTTCGGAATCACGCTTGCGCCCATCGGCAGATACGCCATCAAAGAAGATGCCGGTCGTGCCGAGACCACTGCCATAATAGTAATAGGCCACGCCTTCAAACGGTCCGCGCGTGACCTTCACACCAACGTCGCCGGCCTCGACCGTCGTGCCTTTCCGGCTGCTGCTGCCCAGTGTTGAGCTGGTCAGGTTCTGCTGATGCTGGACGAGGAAGCTGCTCCAAAAGCGGGTCGTGAAGCCGAGAATATTGCCATCATAGGTGACTTTGCCCTGAAGCATGGGCGAGCTGTGCTGGGTCGTGGTCGCAGACAGGCCGCCACCGGCGAAGTTGTATTCATCCAGCGGTGTCATGACGCCGACGGAAGCCTGAAAACCCTTCCATTTCGGTGAGATATAGGTGATCTGCGGCAGCCAGTCCGTATAGACATAGCCCACGCCGATACGGCCGAGTGACGTGTTGGCGGGATTGGCGTTACTGCCGGTACTGCCGACGCTGAGGAGTGTGGCATCGTTCAGGATGGCGTCAGATGCAAACAGTGCGATATCGCGGCCCAGCTTGACCGTACCGAACTTGTCCGTCCCAGCGGTCATGTAAACCTGACGGAAATCGAGGCCGGCCGTTCCAAGGCCCACCGGGCTGCCGCCCGAATTGGCGTTGAAGGTGCTGGGATTGTTGTTGTTGATGCCGGGATACATACCGAAGACGGCGCCAAGCTTGATCCCGTCCTGAACCGTGTTCAGCTTGAGGATCAGACCGCCGGGCAGCAGGCCGTTACGAACGGACGAGGAATCAAAGCCGCTGCTGCCGGTCGAGACACCCACCCGCAACAGCGCGACCACCGGCGGGGCTGTTATAGGTGTAGTAAGCGTTGACGAAGCCCGAGATGTTGATGTCGATCTGGCCGGCCTGGATCGTAACGCCTTTGCCCGCGACATAGGGCTTCACGCGCACGATGCTGTCCGGATTGTACGTGCGCCGTGCTTCCAGAAGCGAATTGCGGGCATCCTGCGCACTGGCGGACGCTTCCATGGCAGCACGGCGCGCTGCGGAAACAGCCGCAATGGTGGTGACATCCGGGGGAGCCTCCAGGCTGCTGCCTTCATTCTGGGGTCCATAGCGCATGTAGCGGTTGCGATGACGCGACGGAGCGGCAGGGGCGCTGGCATCATCGCGCTGGAGGGAAGGATGCGAGTGATGCTGGTGATGGGCCAGCAGAACATTGTATTCCGAGCGGGTCAGGCTGCCCTTGGCCCGGAGAATGTCGAGCAGCTCCGTATAATCATCTGCCCGTGCGACATTCGGAAGGACGGAAAGTGCAGCAATGCAGAATGTGCTTCCCAGGAGACTCAGGCGGCACAGGGACATAGATGGCATATAACAGCCGCTCCCGCGGATACACCGGCGCTCGCAATGCGGGCGTGCACCGGTAGAATGGACTACAATGCTTTTCCTAGCGCGAATGGAGACATTCTTCGCAACAATAGGATGTGTTCTCACAAAAACGTCAGAAATTCAGGATTTCCGGATCCATTAGTTGGCATAATATATCTTATACGACATTTATGTGAGCGCGATCCCGGCCCTGACATCCGTCCGGATTTCTCTGCGTCAGATTGCTCTGGAAGCAATAATATCGGCAGTTTTCAGACATTTTTCACTTATGGCAAAATGCCATTATCATTTTGCCTTGGATTTTCCGGCTTCCAGCAGCTGCTTTCTGATGGATGCAAGGCTTTCCCGTAACGGCAAACCTGCCACCTATGGCAAAATGCCAATTTTAGGAATTGGGCCATTTTGCCATAGGTTGAATGCTGCTTCGCCTTGTTGTGGCGCTATGGCAAAACGCCACAAATGCATCCTATGGCATTTTGCCACTACCCTATCTCCCCCTTTACCTCACCGGCTTTCTCCCTTTACGCAGGTTATCCCGCCCCTGCGCGAATGAGGCCGCATGACCGAGATCCTTCCTGCTTCCCCTGTTGTCGAACCGTCTTCCGCCGGAAAACAGCGGGAACTCTGGGGGCATCCCATCGGACTGTGGGTGCTGACGCTGACCGAAGGCTGGGTCGGGTTCTCGCTCTACGGGATGCAGGCCATTCTGGCCCTGTATCTGACGGACCATCTGCTGCAGCCGGCTCATTCAGGAGCCGTTGTGGGTCTCGGCCCGCTTGAGGCGTTTGTTTCGGCCCTTTATGCGCCTGTGGGGCCGCGCGCCATGGGCGCAGCCATTACAGGTCTGTTTCTGGCGCTGATTTATGCCACCCCTCTCCTCGGCGGTTTTCTGGCGGATCGCGTCCTCGGCCAGACACGGACCATCCTGCTGGGCGCCATTCTGATGACAGCGGGTCATTTCCTGATGTCATTTGACTGGAGCTTTGTACTGGCTCTCGGCTTTCTGCTGGCCGGGCTTGGCATGGCTGGCGGTCTGCGTGCACAGGTCGGCGCATTGTATGAACTGGGTGACCGGCGGCGTTCTGATGCCTATCAGATCTACATGATGGGGCTTCAGATCGCCGTCATCGTGTCCCCGGTCCTGTGCGCGAGCCTGGCGCAGATCGAATGGCACTGGGGCTTTCTGGCAGCGGGCCTGGGCATGCTGATCGGGCTTGTGGTCTATCTCGTGGGGCGGCGCTGGCTCCCCGCTCCTGCTGTTGCGGTGCTTCGGTCTGAGGCCCCGGCCGCAGCCACAAAGCCCGCACGCCCTGCCCTGACATCGCAGGAAAAGAAGACGACCCTGCTGCTGCTGGCGCTTGTGCCTGTTCTGGCGGTGGGCGCTGTTCCGAACTCGGAAATCTTCGACGGCTATCTGCTCTGGGGGCGCGAGCATTTCCAGCTTCATCTTCTGGGATACGAGATGCCCGTGAGCGATCTCATTTCCCTGGATGGATTTATTAGCACCCTGTGCGCCGTGCTGGTTCTGTGGTTCTGGAAGGCCTATGCGCGTCGCAGGCCCGATCTGTCGGAGATCTCCAAGGTCGCCCTTGGGACGTACATTGCGGCTTTCGGGCCGCTGATGCTGGCTCTGGGATCATGGATCAGTCCGGGCCCCCATGAGGTCAGCCTGTTCTGGGGACTGGCCTTTCACATCATCAATGACATCGGTTTTTCGATGAATTATGCGATCGGAATGGCGCTTTTCTCACGCGCCGCCCCCGTGAGCCTGAACACCATTCTCGTTGCCTGCTTCTCGCTTCACCTGTTCCTGTCCAACCTGCTGATCGGAAAGCTGGCGACGCTGCTGGGACGGATTTCCGACGTCTCGTTCTGGCTGCTGCATTCAGGAGCCGCGCTTGTGGCAGCGGCAATCCTTGGCTTCTGTGCCGTGCACTTCCGTGACCTTCTGGCTCCCGGCAAAGAGACCGCGCCGCCCGTGCCTTAAGACGGCGGCGCAACCAGACGGCGCATTTCCGGGGCCGATGCGGTTGAGACAGCATCACCATCCAGCGTGCGAACCGTGACGGGCGTCAGCAGGCCGTCTGCTCTTTTCTGGCTACGCTGGATGATGAGGCGCTGAACGATGGGATACTCCTTCAGCAGCCTCTCGAACACCGGACGCGGAATGGCGAGCAGATGGCTGAACTGCAGGGAGCGGACGGTCCCGGGCATGGTCTCGTTGCGGATGACGGAGGCCGCGCCGATCAGGTCTCCGCTTCCGAACAGCAGATCCCGTTCCGCCAGATTGACTTCCGCCAGCCCTGCCACCTGTGCATAGACGACGCGCACGCGCTGCCCGCGCTTGAACAGGATTTCGCCAGGCGAGACGAAATGCATGGAGACCTTGCCCGAGAGCTTCTGAAGCACGCTGTCGGGAACGCCGTTGAAGGCCGGAAAGGCCCGGAGACGCTGCTCGATGCCGCTCTTGAGATTGAAGCGCAGCGGCGCATCCAGCCGGGCGCGCTGGCGTTCGATTTCCCGGTGCAGTTCGCGGTGCAACTCTTCGGAAATCAGGTTGTCAGCTTCGAGCGCGTCATATTCCTCATCCTCCAGACGCAGGGCAATCTGGCGCAGGATGCGGCTTTCCAGAGCCTCGGAATAGCCGGAATAATGCAGGCGCAGCGTCTCCAGCGCATCGTCCAGCAGCTTGCGCTGGCGGCCGAGCACTTCGGACACGATTTCCGTGATACGCGGGCCAAGTGTCGGCTCCATGCGCTGGCGGATGAAGCGCTGAAGTGACAGCGAGACGAGATGCGCGATGATGAGCATCTCGAAGCGCTCCATCATGCAGTTCGTCAGCGGCTCGTCGATATGAAGGCGGCTGTGGAGTTCCTGCGCGATCCGGAAGCGCAATGAAGGCTGAAGGCGGCGTTTGAGGGCTCGGACATAGCCATACCGTCCTTCGAGACGCGCGCCATCGGCCATGGACTCAGCCGTGCGCAGCAATGTCTCCATCACGCGCCGGGACAGCCCCTGAATGCGGAACAGGTCCAGCAGCAGGGAGCGCTCCTGGTTGGCGATGGTAATCAGGGCGATATTGACGCGGTTGCGGTCGCTCAGGGCGGATTCAAAATTGTTGGCCGCCCTCTCCTTTTCCGCGCGCCGTTCCAGACGGCTAATGACACCGGCGCGGGTCTGCTCGCTGAAGCCCAGTTCTTCGGAAAGCTCCCGTGTGCGCTCCGCAACCTCACCCAGGCCAATCCCCACGATCTGCTGTCGGATGGCCTGATCAATGGGCGAAAGCTGATCCAGCTTGAAGAACAGGACGAGCGCCCGCAACGTGGTCCCGTTGACTAGAAGCGTGATGAGCACGAAACCGGTGGCGATAATGCCGACGAAATGCGCGACCGGGCTCGAAACGCTCTGGTTCTCGGTCACGGCCAGCGCCAGCGCCAGCGTGATGGCGCCACGGATGCCACCCCAGGCCATCGTGGCCTTGAAGGGATTGGGAACGGGCGGCGAGAGCTTCGTGATCGCCAGAAGCGGGAGCATCCCGAAGATCACGGCCGAACGCGCGATCAGGCCTGCGACGCTGGCGATCACGATCAGCACGAAGTCCCATTTCGTCATGCCGATCAGCAGACGGGGCACCAACATGGCGGCCAGAAGGAACACGAGCGATCCGGCCCAGAAAACAAGCTGTTCCCACATTTCGTTCAGAAAACGCCAGACCTGCGGCCGGAAGGTGGACGGCCCGTAAGCGGAGACCGTCAGCCCAGCCGCGGCTGTTGCGACCACGCCCGAAAAGCCCAGCATTTCATCGCACAGAATATAGACGGCATAGGGCAGCGCCAGCGTCAGCGTGACTTCGGACGCGGCCGATCCTCCCAGTCCGGCAATCAGCAGCAATGTGAGGCGCGCCAGACAGACGCCGACCACAATCGCCCCGATGAACGCTGTCAGGAAGTCCATCAGCGCGTCGGCCAAATGGATCTGGTGATGCGAGGTAACGGCTGCCAGCAGGATCGAAAAGATCGAAATGGCGGCAGCATCGTTCAGGAGTGCCTCACCCTCGACAAGGCGTGTCAGGCGTGATGCCGCGCCAATTTCGCGGAAGATCCCAGCGACAGCGGACGGATCAGTCGTCGCGACGATCGATCCCAGAAGCAGGCAGACCACGAGGTTCTGCTGGGCAAAAGGATAAAGCGCAAAGCCGATGGTCGCGGTCGAGACAATGACGGCGACCACGGCCAGAAGCAGCACCGTTGCGGTTTCATGGGCAAGGCGGCGCACATCGATGGCCATTGCGCCCTGAAACACCAGAACGGGCAGGAAAATCAGCAGGAACGCTTCACTGTTGACCGGGAAATAGATCAGCGCCTCGGCTGCCCCGTCCAGCAGATCGGTCGCAGACGAGCGCACGATGAGGGACGCGACGAGGCCCAGCCCGATCCCGGTCAATGCCAGCAGGACAGCTTCGGAAATCTCGAGACGTTTCGCGAGTGGCTGGATGATGCTGACAAGCGTGAGCAGGAACGCAAGCGCTAGGAGTACGGCCGCCAGTCCTGTCACCATCATCGTTGTCTCGGCTCCTTCATGAGGTCGTCTTCAGACGACTTGGCGTGTTTCAAGTTGGTGCTGTCTCTCGGGAAACAGCGTCAAGCCAGCGTCGGACCTGACTTTCCGGGTCCTCGTGACCGATGAAGTCGCTCATGACGGCAACCGTATCGGCGCCTGCCTCAAGGCATTCCGCCAGTCGGGGCACGGTGATGCCACCAATGGCAACCAGCGGAACATTGCCGCACAGCCCGCGCCATTCTGCCAGTTTCTCCAGGCCCCGCCCCGTCAGCGGCACGCCCCGGAGCTGCGTGGACCAGACCGGGCCGAAGGACACATAATCCGGCTTGCAGGCTAGTGCCGTCTGCAGCTCTTCGTGCGTATGGGGCGAGATGCCAAATCTGATGCCCGCGGTCCGGATCGCGTTGAGATCCGCCGTCTCCAGATCTTCAGGGCCAAGATGCAGCCATTCATAGCCCAGTTCGATGGCTGTCTGCCAGTAGCGGTTCAGTGCCAGAGAAACATTGAAACGTGCGGCCAGTTCCTGTGCCAGCAGGGCCTGCGCCCTGATCTCTTCTTCCGGCAGATCACGCAGATAGAGTTCGATGAAACGCAGACCCGCTCCCCCAAGCCGTTCCACCCAGCGCGGATGGTCGACGACAGCGTAAATCCTTGATGGAAGGGAAGACATCACATTCGTACTCCACAGGGCCTGCACGAAAAGCCGCGCATCATCGGACAGGTAACAGTGTTACAGCTTGGACGGGGTGCGTCCAGAGGCGCTTCATCCTTATCAACGTCCTGTTTTCAGGACCGTTCCTGCAACCCGGAGATCAATGCTTCCGCCGGATGGGGCGGGCGATGACCGGCCATGCGCTCGCTCTGGCAGCGGCAGGAAAATCCGGTCGCCAGCACCGGCTGCTTCACTTTCCCCGCCCAGTTCTGATCAAAAATCTGGCGGGAGAGGCTCGCCTGTTCTTTCTGGTGCCCGAACAGTCCGGCCATGCCACAGCACCCGGCCTTGCCTGCCTGAACCGGTACTCCGAAATGCCGGAGGATGAAGGCCCAGTCCCCCGCGCTTTCCGGACGGGCCGCCTGCTCCGTGCAATGCGAGATGACCGTCAGGGATTCCCCCTTGCCTGCAGTCTGTAGCTGCGCGAACGCCCCCTGCTCTATCTGTCCACGCAGATAGGTCTCCAGCGGAAGAACGTCCGGGACGGGTGTGTCCCCTGCGACTTCCCTGTATTCCTGCGTGAACATGAGTCCGGTAGCGGCATCCAGCGAAACGATCGGAATACCAAAAGCTGCCAGAGCGCGCAGCTTCCGCAATGTCTGACGGGCCGTAACGCCAAAGCCCCTGCGGAACCCCAGAACGTGCCGGGCCTTGCCGTTGTCCCAGACGGGTGTGACTTTCACGTCCAGCCCAAGCGTCGTCAGAAGCGCATGGACCTTCTCGATGAGGCCGCCGTCAAAGCTGCCGGTAAAGGAATCCTGGATCAGGATTACAGCCCGCGGGTTACGACGGTTACGGCGCAGCCAGGAGCGGCTGACCCGACTGTCGGCTCCCAGTCGTGCAGGCTTCAGATACGGCAGATCCACCAGCCCGATCCGGGACAGAACAGCCTCGGATACCGGATTATGCATCAGGAGATTGGCCAGCGCCGGGGCCTGTCTCCCGACCGCCAGCAGGGGCTCCAGCCAGTACACCAGATAGTCGCGAACCGGCCTGCGGTTGTCGCGGAAGTAGGTCGCCAGGAACTTCGAACGCATGGACGGAATATCCACGCGGATCGGACATTGCGTCGCGCAGGCCTTGCAGGACAGGCAGGTGTCCAGGGATGCCTTGAGCTCTTCCGTCAGAACCGGGAGCATCCCCCGGTCAGGTGCGTTGTCCGGCAGGGAGCGCAGCCGGGCCCAGCTCCGGAGCAGCAGGGCCCGGCCTTTCGGGGACTGCGACCTGTCTTTCGTAGCCTTGTAAGACGGGCACATGGCCATGTCCGGCTCACGGTTGAAACAGGCGCCATTACCGTTACAGCTTATGGAAAGCGCATAAGGTTCGCGGAGTGCGGGAGCAATATCCTCGTCGAAGCTGCCCTTGAACGGGATGCCGTCAATGCGGTCCACGGGGTAGCCCGCGCCACTTGGTGCCAACTTGCCGCGGTTGAAAATATCTTTGGGATCAAAGACATCCTTGATCCGGCAGAGTTCGGCGAAGAGCGTTTCACCGAAAAACAGCGGCGAGAACTCGCCCCGAAATCCCCGCCCATGCTCGCCCCAGAGCAGACCGCCATGGCGTTTCGTCAGAGCAGCCACAGCATCTGAAATCGGACGGATCAGAGCCCGGTCCTGCGGTGTGAGCATGTCCAGAAACGGGCGGACATGCAGGCAGCCGACATCGGCATGTCCAAACATGCCGTAGGACAGTCCGTAGCCGTCCAGAATATCACGGAACTCGCTGACATATTCAGGGAGAACTTCCGGAGGAACGGCCGTATCCTCGACGAACGGAACGCCCTGCTTGTGGCCATCCGGACGCCCGAGAAGCCCAACCGATTTTTCCCGCAGTGTCCAGAGGTTAGCGATAATGTCCGGATCAGAAACCGCTTTATGATCAATGGGTTTGTGCGGAGAGTTCGCAAGCAGGGTGACCGCATGGGCCATCTGTTCCTGCAGGACGTCCAGATCGTCCCCGACAAACTCGACGAAGCTCATACCCTTGACCGGGAGCGCAGACCTAGTGCCAAGAACGCGTTCCAGCGCGTGCCATGTGACGTCCTGCTGGGCCTTGGCAAGGACGCGGTCGTCCAGCACTTCTACCGCAGACGGATTGGCTGGCAGAAGCGTCTGAACATCACGCAGGGTATCGTTGAAGCTGGCATAGCGAACGACGATAAGCTGCCGGTATTTCGGCAGACGTCTGACCCGCAGAACAACCTTCTTGATCAGGGCAAGCGTGCCTTCCGATCCCGCCAAGAGCCGTGCGATATGGAAGCTTCCGTCCTCAAGCAGGACGTTCTGAAGATTGTATCCCGTCAGGCCACGGTTCATGTCCGGGAAGACACGCCGGATCTCGTCGGCCTGTTCCGTGACGACCCGATGGACTTCGCGATAGGCTTGGGCGGCAAGCCCTTTCCCGCTCATCGCCTCTTCCAGCTGGGGTGCTGTCAGTCGGCCGATCTGCAGGTCGGTTCCGTCCGAGAGCACGACGTCCATCGTTTCTATGTAGTCGGAAGTCCGACCATAGATGCGCGACCCCTTGCCGGACGCGTCGGTAGCAATCATCCCGCCGATCGTGGCTCTCGTGGCGGTCGAGACCGTAGGGGGGAAGAAAAATCCGTGAGGCTTCAGGAAGGCATTAAGCCGAGCCAGAATAACGCCCGGTTCCACCGTGACCGTTCCCGCCTCGGCATCGAAATCCAGGATCCGGTCCAGATGGCGGGAGACATCAAGGACGATACCATCCGTCAGCGATTGCCCGTTGGTGCCTGTCCCGCCGCCACGGATTGCAAGGGTCAGTTCACCATCAGCGGCAGCGCGGACGGCCCGGTTGAGGTCTTCCTGCGTGCGTGGATGAATGACGGCGGCCGGAAGGCGCTGATAGATGCTGTTATCGGTGGAAGAGACCAGCCGCGACGAGACCTGAAGGTTGATATCACCTTCAAATCCCTGCTCATCCAGTCGCCTGATAAAAGCTTCGCGTATGGTGATTTCAGAGGCGCTGGGAGAGAGTCCTGAATTTCCGGCCGATATTCCGGATATTGCGTCCCCACCCATATTTGCGTCTCCTTCAGGCTGCCATGTGTGTTGTTACTATAATGTCTGCAAAAAATTTCCCCCGATAGGAAAATCCTTCATTCAACCGTGACTGATTTGGCAAGGTTCCGGGGCTGATCCACATCCGTGCCTTTCAGCAGGGCGACTTCATAGGCCAGCATCTGAACGGGAATGGCATACAGGATCGGGGCCACGAAAGCGTCCACATCCGGCATGATGACAACCTGTTCCGCCACGCCTTCAAGACGTTTCGCACCTTCTGTATCGGTGAAGGCAAGAATGCGCCCGCCACGCGCTTTCGCTTCCTGCAGATTGGACAGCGTCTTGTCGAACAGGATCGTGGACGGTGCGATGGCAACGACCGGAACGGTCTGGTCGATCAGGCTGATGGGGCCGTGCTTCAGTTCACCTGCGGCATAAGCTTCCGCGTGGATGTAGCTGATTTCTTTTAATTTTAATGCACCTTCAAAGGCGATTGGCGTGCAGATTCCGCGCCCCAGATACAGGACATCGCGGGCCTGAGCGACAACGGCCGCCATCGCCTGGATATCCTTGGTACGGGTAAAGACTTCTGCAGCGCGGGACGGCAGATCCAGCAGGCTGGCTGTCAGACGTTCTTCACGGCCCTGATCCATGGTGCCGCGGGCCCGCGCGAAGTCGATTGCCAGAGCCGCCAGAACGGAAAGCTGAGCCGTGAAAGCCTTGGTTGAGGCTACGGAGATTTCCGGCCCAGCATCCATACCCAGGACGAGATCGCTTTCGCGTCCCATGGTCGAGTGCTCGACATTCAGCACGGAAACAATGCTCTGCCCGGCCTTCTTAAGGCTCCGAAGAACCCCGAGCGTATCAGCAGTTTCGCCGGACTGGGAAATCAGCAGCGCCACGCCCTTGTCCGGCTGCGGTGGCTCGCGGTAGCGCATTTCGGACGCAACATCGATCTCCACCGGAATGCGCGCAAGGGATTCCAGCCAGTACCGCCCGACCATGCCGGCATAATAGGCCGAGCCGCAGGCTGTGATGGTAATGCGCGGAACCTGCGCCGGATCGAACGGCATTTCCGGAAGGACGATGCGCTTCGAAGCTGGGTCGGTAATGCGCTTTAGCGTCTGCCCGATGGCGACGGGGTGTTCATGGAGTTCCTTCTCCATGTAATGCCGGTAGCCGTCCTTGCCGACCTGTCCGGCCATGAAGGTCAGGTCCTGAACCGGACGGGTGACTTCCGAGCCGGTCATATCAAAAATCGTGACATGACCAGGTGTCAGTTCGCACCAGTCGCCGTCTTCCAGATAGGTCATCTTCCGGGCCATCGGGGCCAGCGCAATGCTGTCGGACCCGAGGAACATCTCGCCATTGCCATAGCCCACCGCCAGTGGAGCACCATGGCGTGCACCAATCAGCAGACCCTCATGATCCTTGAAGATCATGGCAATGGCATAGGCGCCTTCCAGCCGCTTGATCGCGGCAAAGGCTGCATCGCGAGGTTCCAGTCCCTGTTCCAGATAGTCATCGACCAGATGGGCAACCGTCTCTGAATCCGTTTCCGTCCGGAACACGCGTCCCTTCGCCTCAAGCTCTTTCTTGAGCTCGGCAAAGTTCTCGATGATGCCGTTATGGACGATCGCCACACGACCGGCCTCATGGGGATGGGCATTGTTTTCCGTGGGCGCGCCATGCGTGGCCCAACGCGTATGGCCGATCCCGGTCGTGCCAGGCAGCGGGTGTTCCTTCAGGACATGCTCGAGATTATCGAGCTTGCCGGCAGCACGACGGCGCTCAATGTCCCCGGATGCCGTCAGCGTGGCGATGCCTGCGGAATCATATCCGCGATATTCAAGACGGCGAAGCGCCTCGAACGCGATCGGGCTGGCAGGCTGGTGTCCAACAATACCGCAGATACCGCACATCAGCCCTGTTCCTTCCGAGCTTTGAGAGACTGTTTGATCTGAAGGCCCTGCCCGCTTTTCAGCGTCTGCCGGGCCCGGCCCAGAGCGAGATCGCCGGGGGGAACATCACTGGTGATGACGCTGCCGGCCGCAATAAGGGCATCGTTTCCGACGGTCACAGGAGCCACGAGGATGGAATCCGAGCCGACGAATACGCGCTCGCCGATCGTGGTCCGGTGTTTGAACACGCCATCGTAATTGCAGGTGATGGTCCCTGCACCGACATTCGTGCCGCTCCCGACCGAGGCATCGCCCAGATAGGTCAGGTGATTGGCCTTCGCACCCTCGCCCAGTTCCACATTCTTGAGCTCGACGAAATTGCCGACATGCGTCTGCGCGGCGCAGAGCGTGCCTGGGCGTAGCCGGGCATAGGGACCGATCATCGCATTTTCCCCGACCTCGCAGCCTTCCAGATGGGAAAAGGCACGAATGAGCGCACCGGAACGGACCTTCACGCCGGGGCCAAAGAAAACGTTCGGCTCAACCGTTACATCCGCTTCGATGACGGTGTCGGTGCTGAAGAACACGGTTTCAGGAGCAACAAGCGTAACACCCGCATCCATGGCTGCAATTCGCAGCCGGGTCTGAAGCGTCGCTTCTGCACGAGCCAGTTCCGAGCGGGAATTGACGCCCGCCAGTTCGGCTTCCGGTGCTTCCACGCAAACGACCGGTCCGGCTTTTGCGGCCATTTCAACCACGTCTGTCAGGTAATACTCACCCTGGGCATTGTCGTTGCCGACATCTGCAAGCCAGGTGCGGAAATCATCGGCTCCGGCACACATGACGCCCGCATTGCACAGCGTGATGCGGCGTTCGTCTTCCGTGGCATCCTTGAATTCGACGATCTTCACGACCCTGCCGTGGTCTTCCACAATCCGGCCATAACGCCCAGGTTCCGCAGGCCGCATTCCGAGAAGCGCCAGACTGGCACCTTCCCTGCGTGCTGCCAGCAGGCGTTGCATCGTTTCTGCCGTAATCAGCGGATTATCGGCATACAGAATGGCCACGTCGCCAGTGCCGAATAGGTCCCGCGCCGTGTTGGCGGCATGGGCTGTGCCAAGCCGCTCGACCTGTGTGACGGTTTTGAAAGGACGGACGGCCTTTTCAAGGTCCGGCATGTCCGGCCCGGTGACGACGACCACATCATCAAAGACCTGCCGGGCAGTTGTGATGAGATGGTTGATCATCGGCTGGTTGCCCAGACGATGCAGCGCCTTTGGCAGACGGGATTTCATGCGGGTGCCGAGGCCCGCAGCAAGGATAATGGCAGTGGTGCGATGGGTGCTGTCGGTCATGTCCCGCCCGGGGTATCCAAACCGCGGGCCCGCGTCAAACGGAGCCCGCAGGCTGTGTCATCACTTCGAATTGCCGATTATTGCAAGACGTTCGAGTGCTCCGTTCAGGGAGCTACGGCGTGTTGCATGACAACCATGACACGCCCGAGTTTGGGGTGGTTAAACTCGATCCGGACCGGAACCAGTCCCAGACCGTCAATCTTTCTGAACCAGACGGATCCCGGTTGGGGAGAGGCCAGTTTTGCTCTGTTCGGAGAATCTTTCACAAAGCCTGCCAGCTGGCGCCCTATGAAATCACAGCGCAGCGCCTGTCCGGCATAGGCCTCGTCCTGCCCCTGCGGGATGTCTGCCATGGTCGGACCATGGACCACCATTTCACTCAGCCGGATCCCGTCAAAAACGATCTGCGTTCCGTCGCATTTCCCGGTCGTGGCAAGGGCATGCAGCAGATGCGCCATGCCGCTCAGGGTATCGACCGTATGCGGCAGGGAGCTGTCGGGGATCGGTTCGCGGTCAGTCTCCGGAGGCTGGAGATCTACCACTTTCGGAGTATCGTTCGAGAATTCCAGCCGGACATGACGGTGCTTCCCGCGGGAAATACCCCCACTGTCAAACAGGACCGGCTGCACATTGCCGTCGGGCGTGAACTTCCCCTCAACGCGGGATGTCACGTCCATGGTTACGAACCAGCTGATCAGGCCCGCAGGCTTGATCTGGGTGCTGCCCCCATAGCCCCAGGGCTGGAGCTGATAGGATGCCTGCGCGTTCAGGACGTGAAAGCCCTTGAGATAAACGGCATAGGCGGCATTCACCTGCCCCTCGGCCCGGGCCGGGCTACAGCCCAGTCCAGCCATCAGGGCAAGCGCGGTCCCTGCGACAAGAGCCTTAAACGTCAAGATTGGCGACTTTCAGGGCATTACCGACAATGAAGTCCCTGCGGGGCTCCACGACGTCACCCATCAGCGTGGAGAACACCTGTCCGGCATCTTCCACGTCCCCGACCCGGACCTGCAGCAGGGTGCGGGTCGAAGGATCGAGCGTGGTGTGCCACAGCTGCTCGTCGTTCATTTCGCCCAGCCCCTTGAAGCGGTTGATGGTCAGGCCGCGACGGCCCTGAAGCAGGATGCGCTCCATGACGGCTGCGGGACCGAACAGTTCATAAGCCGTGGGGTCGAGCGTGAGCGTGACGGGCTTGGCAAAATCGCGGGCCAGACGCTCCCATTCCGACACCAGCCAGCGGGCTTCCGCCGAGCGCAGGAGCGAAGGCTCGATCCGGTAGACTTCGCCCACGCCACGAACGGAGCGGGCACATTCCAGACCGGTTTCCGAAATGGAGACCTTCCAGCCGCGCTCGTTGGGCAGCGAAGCCCCGTCCAGACGCTGCTGGAACTCGGCCATCCGCGAGGTTGCGACCGCGATATCGCTGTCGAGCACACCCGAGATGGCGGCCTGCTCCATGACCCAGACGGGAACCTTGGAAGCAATGCTCTGAAGGCGACGGGCGGCAGCCGAAAGAAACGCGACTTCCTCGGCCAGAGGCTCTCCTGTCAGTTCCCGGCCATCCGCAAAGCGCAGGGAGGCATTCGCCAGGGCCTTGTCCAGCAGATACTGCTCAAGAGCGGCATCATCCTTGAGATAGCGCTCTTCCTGACCGCGCTTGGCGCGATAGAGCGGCGGCTGGGCGATGTAGAGATAACCCTGCTCGATCAGCTCCGGCATCTGACGGAAGAAGAATGTCAGCAGCAGCGTGCGGATATGCGATCCGTCGACGTCAGCATCGGTCATGATGACGATCTTGTGGTAGCGCAGTTTTTCGGCCGAGAAACCGCCCTGATCGACTTCGCCGCGTCCGATGCCGGTGCCAAGCGCCGTAATCAGCGTTCCGATTTCCGCCGAACCCAGCATCCGGTCGAACCGGGCACGCTCGACGTTCAGGATCTTGCCGCGCAGCGGCAGAATGGCCTGGAAGCGACGGTCCCGTCCCTGCTTGGCCGTGCCACCTGCGGAATCACCCTCGACGATGAAGATTTCAGCCTTGGACGCATCGCGTTCCTGACAGTCCGCAAGCTTGCCCGGAAGCGAGGAGACATCCAGCACACCCTTGCGCCGCGTCAGCTCACGCGCACGACGCGCAGCTTCACGCGCGCTGGCAGCGTCGATGATCTTCGCGACGATGGCCTTCGCTTCCTTGGGATGCGTCTCAAACCAGTGGGAGATCGCATCGGACGCCGCAGCGTGAACGACCGGCTGGACTTCGGACGAGACGAGCTTGTCCTTGGTCTGCGAGGAGAATTTGGGATCAGGGACCTTCACGGACAGGACAGCGGTCATGCCTTCGCGCATGTCCTCGCCCGTCAGCGATCCGGCCTCACGCTTGGCCACACCTTCGGCATACTTGCCAACAACGCGCGTCAGGGCCTGACGGAAACCGGCCAGATGCGTGCCGCCATCGCGCTGCGGGATGTTGTTGGTGAAGCACAGCATCGTCTCGTGATAGCTGTCGTTCCAGGTCAGCGCGAACTCGACGCGGATGCCGCTTTCGGGATTGTCGATCTCGCCCGTAATGGGCGGCGTGACGATGGAAGTTTTTGAAGAATCAAGCCATTCCGCGAACGCGCTCAGACCACCATCATAGTGGAAGCGCAGTTCCTTCGGCTCTGCATGACGCTCGTCCCGCAGGATGATCAGCATGCCCGAATTCAGGAATGCGAGCTCGCGGACGCGGCGCTCAAGAATGGAAATGTCGAAATCGACCTTCGTGAAAGTCTGCTTGCTGGGCTTGAACGTAACCAGTGTGCCCCGGTCTTCGGAGGAGGGGCCGATGACATGCAGGGCCTCGTCGCGTTCGCCATGCTGGAAGCGGATCTTGTGCTCCAGTCCGTTGCGCCAGATCCGCACTTCCATCCATTCGGACAGGGCGTTCACCACGGCCGCACCCACGCCGTGCAGACCGCCGGAAACCTTGTAGGAATTCTGGTTGAACTTGCCGCCGGCATGCAGCTTGGTCAGCACGACTTCGGCGGCGCTGATGCCTTCTTCCGGATGAAGATCCGTCGGAATGCCACGACCGTCGTCTCGCACCGATACGGAACCGTCACCGTTCAGGGTCAGGATGCAGTAGGTTGCATGGCCGGCCTGGGCTTCGTCCACCGCATTGTCGATAATTTCGAAGACCATGTGATGCAGGCCCGAGCCGTCATCGGTATCGCCGATATACATGCCCGGACGCTTGCGGACGGCGTCCAGCCCCTTCAGGACCGAGATGGAGGAAGCGCCGTAATCTTCACCGTCTGCGCCAGGAATCTCGGGCTGGTTCTGGGTCTCTGACATGCGCGTGACGGTCTCCGTGGTACTCTGAATAACTGATGGATCAGTATAGCCCCTGCCGTTCATTTAGGCCAGCGGCGGCGGCGTATCAGGACGGGGATATGGTGCCGTTCCTGACGGAAAAAAACTGGGCGCGGCCTGCGATTGGCGCGAACGCCTCGGCATCCGTGCCCGTAATCAGGACAGGCGCCCGCAGCCCCTCAAGGCTGTCGAGGAGCGCATGTCGTCGCATCTCGTCCAGATGAAGCAGGGGTTCATCAAGCAGGATGGCCGGGGCATATCCCCGTTCCTGTGTCATCAGCCGTGCATGGGACAGGATCGTGCCGGTCAGCATGACCTTCTGCTGGCCGCTGCTCGAAAGCTCGGCAGGACGTCCCGTGGCGGTGTCCGAAAGCGTGAAATCGGCCCGATGGGCGCCGACGGATGTCGTGGAGCGCTGTCGGTCTTCTGTGCGGGCCTGTCGCAGGCTGTTCCTGATCCAGTCTTCGACTTCGAGGGCCGGCTGGGTTGTCAGGTGGCGTGAGATGGCGCAGTCCAGATGCAGCGTACTGGCAGAAAATCCATCATTTTCAAAAGGATGGGCGTTCATGCTCTCGATGAGCGCCAACCGCGCGGCAGACGCAGCGACCGCATGACGGGCGATGGAATCTTCTATGGAAGTAAGCCATTCCGCCTCGTTCGGACGTTCAGACAGAACCCTGTTTCTGCTGACGACCGAGCGGTCATGCGCTGCGATCTGGCGTCCGTGATCGGGAGACAGCGCCATGACCAGCCTGTCCAGAAACCGCCGCCGGCCGCTGGAGCCTTCCTGAAAAAGCCGGTCCATCTGGGGGGTCAGCCAGACGCAGGAGAATTTCTGGCCGATCAGAGCCTGCGAGCGGATGTTTTCCCCATCAAGGCGGAATGTCCGGCGCTGTTTTTCGCTCAGATCGCTCCCCGTGCCGATCCGGAATTCGTCCAGTCCGGACTGGAGCGTGGCCGCAACCCCCCATCGTTCTGCGCCCTGACGGCACAAGGCGGGAAGTGCTGCCCCCCGCAGGCCCCGCCCGGGGGCCAGCAGGGAAACGGCTTCGAGCAGATTGGTCTTCCCGGACCCGTTCTCCCCCGTCAGAACCAGAATGGAGGCTTCCGGGGTCCAGACGGTATGGGTGTAGTTCCGGAAATCCGTCAGCGCGAGCCGGGTCAGTTTCAATCGTGGCTCGTGCTCAGACCCGCATGGGCATCAGGACATACAGCGCCGAAGGCGATGCCGTGTCACGGACGATGGTGGGAGCAGAGCTGTCGGAAAATGCGAACTCCACTTCCACGTCGATCTGATCGGTGATGTCCGTCAGGTAACGGGCCTGAAAGCCGATTTCGATCGGTGCGGCGTCATAGGAAACGGCGTTTTCGTCCAGTTCCTCATGCGCCACGCCCTGATCGGGACTGGTGGCGGACAGGTTCAGCATGTTCTGCGTGATGGACAGCTTGACCGGGCGCGAACGCTCCTGGCTGATGGCTGCGACGCGACCAACGGCCGCTGCAAAGTCGCGCTTTCCAACGCGCAGGATGCGGTCATTGCCCTTGGGAATGACACGCTCGTATTCCGGGAAGGTGCCGTCGATCAGCTTGGAGGTCAGAAGAACGGGACCGGCCTGGAACTGGATGCGGGTATCGGACAGGGATACTTCCAGATCGGCCGCCCCTTCATCGAGCAGCTTGCGCAGTTCATTGATGGTCTTGCGCGGAATGATGACGCCCGGCATGCCGCGTGCGCCTTCGGGAAGATCCGTCTCGACGCGGGCAAGACGGTGGCCGTCCGTAGCCACCGCACGCAGCATCGGAACGGCGCCATTTTCTGCAACGTGCAGATAGATGCCGTTCAGGTAATAGCGGGTTTCTTCGTTGGAAATAGCGAATTTCGTACGATCGATCAGACCACGGAGCGTTGCAGCCGGGATCGAAAAACGATGCGGCAGATCGCCAGCAACCATCGCCGGGAAATCATCAACCGGAAGGACGTTCAGGCTGGTCGCATAACGGCCGGCACGCAGGGCGAGCGGAGCCTCACTGTCCTGATGATCGAACTCCAGAGCAACCCCATCGGGCAGCTTGCGGACGATCTCGAAGAGCACCGCAGCCGGAACGGTCGTGGAGCCGGAGCGCTCGCCAGTCGCGGGAACATCTTCCACAACGGCGATTTCCATATCCGTCGCCGTCAGACGCAGAACGTCATCCTGATAGCTCATCAGAACGTTGGCTAGGATGGGAATGGTATTCCGCTTTTCCGCAACGCCGTGAATATGCGCCAGAGCCCGTTGCAGCAGGGTACGGTCAACCTTGAATTTCATTCCGAGCCTCGGCGAAGATCTTGAATTAATTGAGAGAACCTAGCAGACCCCCGTCCCTCGGGAAAGAGAGGGATCGGAGGTCGCGAAGGGTCAGCCTTCCAGCATCCGGCGCAGCAGTTCCACGTCCTCGGCAAAGGATGTGTCCTGGTCCATCAGCTCGGTCACGCGGTTGACGGCGTGCATGACGGTCGTGTGATCGCGGTTGCCAAACTTGCGTCCGATTTCAGGAAGAGACCGGCTTGTGAGCTGCTTGGCCAGATACATGGCAACCTGACGCGGACGTGCCACGGCACGGGCACGGCGGGCGGAGGACATGTCCGTCAGGCGGATATTCCAGTGCTCGGAAACCTTGCGCTGGATTTCCTCAATGGTCACGCGGCGGTCATGGGCCTTCAGCATGTCCTTGAGAACATCCTGCGTCGTATCAAGCGTCACAGGACGTCCAACCAGATCAGCATGGGCGATCAGGCGATTCAGAGCGCCTTCAAGCTCACGGACATTGGTCGTGATCTTGTGGGCGAGATATTCCAGAACCTTGGACGGAACATGCGTCCCCGAGGCCTTGGCCTTGGCTTCCAGAATGGAAATGCGCAGCTCGAAGGTCGTGGCATGGATGTCTGCGACCATGCCACAGCCCAGACGGGTCCGCAGACGGTCTTCGAGGCCTGACAGATCAGACGGGCTTTTGTCGGCACTGACGATGATCTGGCGACCAGCATCGACGAGGGCGTTGAACGTATGGAAGAACTCTTCCTGCGTGTTGTCCTTGCCGATCAGGAACTGCAGATCGTCGATCATCAGCACGTCAACGGAACGGAGCTGTTCCTTGAACTCCATCGTGGACTGCGAACGGATCGCCGCGATGAAGCGGTACATGAACTTTTCCGCGGACATGTAAGCCACGGAGACCTTGCCGGTCCGGGTCAACTCCGTTCCGATGGCATGCATCAGATGGGTTTTGCCCAGGCCGACTCCGCCATACAGGAACAGCGGATTGAAGCCCGGGCTCGACGGTTTTTCCGCCACACGGCGGGCGCAGGCATAGGCAAACTCATTGGGCTTGCCGACGATGAAGGTATCGAACGTAAAGCGCGGATCAAGCGGCACCGCCAGATCGCTGCGGCTTTCAGGGGCAGCAGCCTGCGGCGCAAGTTCATGCCCCTCGCCTGAGCCGTCTTCCCCGTCCTCTGCGTCACCCATGGAGACTTCAGGCAGACCACGCTTGACCTGAAGCTCGACCCCCTTGATGTCCTCGCGCTCGGTACGCCAGAGCGTCTGAAGGCGCTCCTCATACTGGCTGCGGACCCAGTCACGCAGGAAGCGCGTGGGCAGGTAGAGGGTCAGTTCATCTTCTTCGAGTGGTCCCAGAACGATCTGCCGGAGCCATGTCCGGTATTCGACCTCGCCAACCTCACTCTTCAGTTTCTCACGAACGCGGATCCAGGCGGTTTCCAGCGGTGTCGTCGAACCGGGGGCGGAGGCGCTGGCGTCCAGATACTGAGCGTTTTCCACCATTGTACCCCCTTTCATATCCATTCCCGCACGGGGCGGGTATCAGTTGTGGTTCCCTGCGCGCAGGGCGATTGTGCTCTCGACAGAAATCTGCAGCAGAAAAGCTGGCGAATTTCCG